>CAWHBQ010000007.1:0-86539 GCA_963827665.1 uncultured Oscillospiraceae bacterium | reverse complement strand
CCACCTTCGTATGGCCGTGGTCCTGCCGGTGAACTCTGGAAGCTGGAAGACGCACTCTATGGCTTGATAGATCGCACCAGTCTTTTGCTCAGCGAGCAGCCGCTATTTTTCCTGGTTAATTCATATACGACCGGACTTGCACCTTTGGTCCTATCCGACATTCTCGGCCTGGTGATCAAGCCCAGGTCCGGCGGCCGCGTTGAAGCGCAAGAGCTGGGCATACCGGCCACCCAGCGTGAGTTGATCCTGCCATGCGGGGCAACCGGCCGCTGGCAACCTTGACCGGGATCGATTCGACTGGAGTTGATTCGACCGGGGTCAATTTGACACCGGTCAAATTGGCGCTGGCAGCCAGTCAGCCGGAAATCGTTTTTGAAGATAACCATGTCGTTGTCGCGTTCAAACCGGCTGGTTATCTGTCCCAGGCAGACCAGTCGGGAAAACCGGATATGCTGTCGTGGCTCAAAGCCGACATCAAAGTCCGCTACAACAAGCCTGGAGACGTTTTCATTGGCCTTGTCCACCGGCTCGACCAGCCTGTTTCCGGCTTGATGGTGTTTGCACGGACTTCCAAAGCTGCGTCACGCCTGTCTCAGCAAGTCCGGCTGCATCAGTTTGGAAAATATTATCTTGCTGTTGTCCGCGGCCGGCCGGAACCGGAGAACGGACACCTCGAGGATAATCTGATCAAAAATCGCGAGGCGAACCAGGTTCATGTGTGCGGCTGCGGTGAGGGCCAATTAGCTTTCCTGGACTATCAGGTGCTAGCCTATGATGCGGAGCATGACTGTTCAATGGTCAGGATACAGCTTGGCACTGGCCGCAGTCATCAGATCCGGGTTCAATTCTCGTCCCGTGGCTGGCCACTGGTTGGCGATCGTCGATATGGCGGAGCTGACCGTTCTGGCAGAGCCGTTAATCCCGGCAGACCTGGTCAGACGGTTAATTCAGGCAGCACCGTCAGAGCTGGTTTATCAGCCGCCAACAACGCCGATAACCAACTTGCATTGCTGGCTTACCGGCTTGACTTCAAACATCCGACACGAGAAGAACGGCTCGATTTTTCGATCGAGCCGCCTGCTGTTGAACCCTGGTTGTTTTTTAACCTGCGATGATTTGATAGAGTTCAGGGGGCGATGATGTTGACGACCTCGCCCGCTTTCTTGTAGATGCTATTTCCCGGAACGACACCACGCACCATGGATAACGGATAGACTTGACTATTACGGCCGACGATCGAACCGGGATTGAGGACGCTGTTGCAGCCAATTTCGACGTGGTCGCCGAGAATTGCGCCGAATTTCTTCAAGCCGGTTTCAATTTTTTCATGATCAAACCGCACGGTGACCAAAGAGCGGTCCGATTTGACATTGGAAGTGATTGAACCAGCACCCATATGCGATTTAAAACCAAGTACCGAATCGCCGACATAGTTATAATGCGGGACCTGGACTTGATTCATCAGGATGACATTTTTGAGTTCGGTGGAATTGCCGACGACACAGTTGTTGCCGACCAGGGCGTTCCCCCTGAGATAGGCACAGTGACGGACTTCCGTGTCATGACCAATGATCAATGGCCCGTTCAAAGCAGCAGATGGCGCAATCAAAGCGTCCCGGGCGACCCAGATCTGTTCGGCAATCTGCTCGAATTCCGTTTTGGGCAGGGTCGGACCGATTTCCAGGATGATGGCTTTGATCTGGGCCAGGATTTCCCAGGGATACCGGACATTCTTCAGCCATTTGGCGGCCAGGGTCTGATTCAGGTCGAGGAGCGATTCAACATATAAATCGGAAAACACCACTTCAGTGATCCTCCATCATCTTGCTAACAAGGTAAAACCTAATCAATTTTATCAGAAATCCAGTCGAGAATAAAGTTGGCGCAAAATGAAGATAGTCCCGGGAACCAATCTGGTTCCCGGGACTATTCTTATGGTCGAGGTGAAGGGACTTGAACCCCCGACATCCTGCTCCCAAAGCAGGCGCGCTAGCCAGCTGCGCTACACCTCGGTCAATCATTCGACTGCCAACACACTATAGCAAATCAGTGTTAAGTTTGCAATCTTTAAGTTTCGCCTTGGTTTAACATTGGTATAATTGTAATTACCATTCAATACATCAATAATCAGAATGTTTATTGAAATTCGGTGATATGGAGGCGACAGAAATGGGCAGGAAAATCGGCTTGTTGACCAGTGGTGGGGATTGCCAAGGCTTAAACACAGCCTTGCGCGGTGTCGCAAAATCACTCTATGAGCATCTCGACGACGTGGAGCTGATCGGCTTTCATGATGGATACCTCGGATTGATGCAACGTGATTTCAAAAAAATGAACCCGATCGACTTTTCAGGGATTTTGACGATTGGCGGGACAATCCTTGGCACATCGCGGCAGCCATTCAAGCAGATCAATGACCCTGTCGATCCGGAAAAACCAGATGGACCAACGCGCCTTGAAGCCATGATTGCAACCTACAAAGCCCTCAAATTGGATTCGCTGGTCATCCTGGGCGGAAATGGGACACACAAGACAGCAAACAAATTAGCGGAATCAGGCCTCAATATCATCACGCTGCCCAAGACGATCGATAATGATCTTTGGGGAACCGACGTGACGTTTGGTTTCCAGAGCGCAGTTGACATTGCCACCCTGGTTATTGACAGCATCCATACCACAGCTACCTCGCATGGCCGAGTCTTTATCATTGAGATCATGGGGCATCGCGCTGGATGGCTGACGTTGTTTGCGGGCATTGCCGGCGGTGCCGATGTCGTTCTGATCCCTGAAATTCCTTACAATCTGGATTCGATTGTCCGTTCCCTGCAGCATCGCAATGAACAGAAAAAACGATTCTCGATCATAGCAGTCGCCGAGGGCGCTGTCTCGACCGAAGAAATGGCTATGTCAAAGAAAGAACTGCGCAAAATCCGGGAACAGGAAACATTCCCATCAGTTGCGTATCGCCTCGCCCATAATCTCGGCGCAAAGACCGGACAGGAAATTCGGGTCACTGTGCCCGGTCATTTCCAGCGCGGCGGCAAGCCTGTAGCTTACGACCGTGTTTTGGCGACAGTTCTCGGTACTGCTGCGGCCGAATTGATCTTGAAGCGTCAATTTGGTTTCATGGTCGGTATGCAGAATAACCTGGCAGTCCCGATTCCCCTGGCCGATGTTGCCGGCCGGCTCAAACAGGTGCCAGTTGATTCGATGTATGTCCGTTCGGCCAAAGCTCTGGGAACTTGCTTCGGTGATGACTGATCAGGATTGAAGGTCAACGCTCGAAATTCTTGATCAATGACTGTTTGATCCACCACAGAATCAAAAACGAAGTAATCGACAACAAGGGGTCAGGAGACGACAATGGCCAAGAAGAGGACAATAGCAGCACTGGATGTCGGTTCACATGAGATCACACTCAAAATTGCCCAGCTCGAACGCGATGGCCTGCCACTTGGATTGGAGACGATCAAGAAAACGTTGGCGATTGGGACAGACACCTACAAGACCGGTAAAATCAGTAACGATACTGTTGCTGAGATTGTCCGCGTACTTGAAAACATGATGGTCAAACTCAAAGAATACAAAGTGTCCCAAATGAATGCCGTGGCAACGAGTGCAGTGCGCGAGGCCGGCAATTGCCAGCTGGTCCTCGACCAGATCGACCGGGTCTGCAAATATCCGATCCGGATCCTCAGCAATGGGGAAGAACGGTTCTACCACATGCTGGCGACTGCAGGCCGCTGGCCGCAATTTTCAACCCTGATCCAGGAAGGGACTCTGGTTCTTGATCTTGGCTCCGGTTCGGTTCAGGTGACTGTCTTTGACAAAGGTGAATATGTTTTCAGCCAGAATATGCGTCTCGGTGCCCTGCGGATTCGTGAATTGCTGGCCGATCTTGAACGGCGAACTGCTGACTTCGGCCGCCTGATGGAAGAATATATTTCGACTGACCTCGAAAACTACCGCATGCTTGAACCCAAAGGGACATCCTACAAGCATTTGATTGTGCTCGGATCGGATACACTTTACTTGAAAAAGCTCGCGAATCTAAATCCGCTGGATCATGCCAAGCTGAGTGATTCAGCATTTGAAGTCATCTACCGCCAGTTGCTGTCGACAAAACCATCGGATCTGGCGATGGAACGAGATATTCCGACCGAACATGCCTCCTTATTGTTGCCAGATGCCATCATGGTCCGTAAATTTCTCAGTTTCACCGGTGTCAAATCAATTTATATGCCAGTAGCGACACTTGCTGATGGCATCCTGATTGATTTGGCCCGGCAACAAGGCCAGATCACGCTCGGCCATGATCCTGAACAGTACATTCTATCCGCTGCACGCCAGATCGTCCGCCGTTATAAGTCTGACAAAAAGCACGTCATGCATGTCGAAAAAATGGCCATGCTGATATTTGATGAAACCAGGCGCCTGCACCGGCTTCATCCACGTGACCGGCTGATGCTGCAAATCGCTTCCCTGCTGCATGACACCGGCAAATTCGTCAACATGAGCCATCACAATGTCCGTTCATTCAATATCATCTTGTCGACTGAAATCATCGGCCTCAGCCAGACGGAACAACAGCAGGTTGCCTGGATCGCCAGGTTCTATACCGGGCCAGTTGATTACAATATCCCGGAATTGAAGGAGCTGACCGATGCAAACCGGCTGAAAGTGATCAAGTTAGCCGCTATTCTGCGCCTCGCGGATGCTCTCGATGCCAGCCACCATCAATCCGTCCAGCTCGATGATGTCCATGTTGATGGTGATGATCTGGTCTTGCAGGTTTTCTCCCTTGAAGACATGACCTTGGCCCAGTGGGGACTTGAACAGAAATCACAGCTGTTCAAAGCTGTTTTCGGCCTTGAGCCGATTTTAAAAATCAGGAGAAAGTGATTGCCATGAAGAAAGAGAATCCGGTGCAGATTCTTGGCTCCAATTACATCAACCGCGAACTCAGTTGGCTGGAATTTAATGAACGTGTCCTGGAGGAGGCAAGGGATAAAAAGAATCCGTTGCTTGAACGATTCAAATTCCTGGCCATCACAGCTTCCAATCTGGATGAGTTTTTCATGATCCGAGTCGCTTCGCTCAAGGATTTGGTCAATGCTCATTTTGACCGTCCTGATCCGGCCGGCTTGCCGCCGGCCGCCCAACTTGAAGCAATCAGTGAGCGCACTCACAAAATGGTCGCCAAACAGTATACGACTTTCAACCGCTCCCTGTTGCCAGCACTGGAACAGCAGCAAGTCCGGTTGCTGAAACCCGATGAATTGAATGCCGATCAGGTTAATTTTGTTCGTGATTACTTCAAGTCGACCGTGTTCCCGATTTTAACGCCGATGGCTGTTGACGCATCCCGGCCCTTTCCACTTTTGGCCAACCGTTCGATCAACCTCATCGTCCGTGTAGAACACACGGCCGAAACCGAATCAGTGCATGACGATCCGGAGGCAGAAGAGCGGCATTTTGATTTTGCCTTGATTCAGGTTCCGACCGTCATTCCCCGTCTGGTTGAATTGCCGGCGACCACCGGCTTTGCGCTGATCTTGCTCGAAGATGTCGTGCGGATGCACTTGAACCAGCTGTTCAGTGGGGTATCCCATGGCAAGGCATTCTGTTTCCGGATCATGCGCAACGCTGATTTTGATCTTGAGGAAGAAGATGCAGCTGACTTGCTCAAGGAGATTGAAAAACAACTGAAAATGCGCCAATGGGGCCAGGTTATCCGGCTTGAAGCAGAAGACGGCTTTGATGAAGAACTGCTTAGCGTTTTGACACGGTCGTTGTCGATCGGCAAACAAGATATTTTCATGATTAACGGGCCGCTCGACCTGACCTTGCTTTTCCGGCTTTACAAACTGTCCTTGCCGGAATCGCTGCGATTCATTCCATACGAACCGCAGCTTAATCCTGACCTGCAGTCCAACGATATATTTGCATCGATCCGCCAGCGCGATCTATTGCTGCACCATCCTTACGAAAGCTTTGACCCGGTCATCGAACTGGTCCGCAGTGCTTCGGAAGACCCTGATGTCCTGGCCATCAAACAAACGCTCTACCGAGTCAGCGGCGAATCACCGATCGTCCGCCATCTGGCAGAGGCTGCTGAGCGGGGCAAACAAGTCCTGGTCCTGGTCGAACTGAAAGCTCGGTTCGATGAGGAAAACAATATCCAGTGGGCGCGCAAACTCGAACAGGCCGGCTGTCATGTCATCTATGGCCTGGTCGGCCTGAAAACGCACAGTAAAATCACACTGATTGTCCGCCGGGATGAAGACGGGATTCGTCGATATGTCCATCTGGGTACCGGGAATTACAACGACATCACGGCGGGTGTCTATTCCGACCTTGGCCTGATGACCTGCTCTGAAAGCATCGGTGTCGATGCATCTGAATTCTTCAACATGCTTTCCGGCTATTCAGCCCCGTTGACCTGGCATAAACTGATCATGGCACCGCTGTGGCTCAGGGCCGGGATCAGCCGGCGGATCGACAGGGAAAAGCGCAATGCCCAGTCCGGCAAACCGGCGCGAATCATCGCCAAGATCAATTCCCTCGTTGATCCGGATTTGATCGCATCCCTGTACCAGGCTTCACAGGCTGGTGTGAAAATCGACTTGATCGTGCGTGGTATCTGCTGCCTGAGACCTGGTGTGGCGGGATTGTCAGAAAACATCACGGTCCGCAGCATTATCGGCCGCTATCTTGAACACAGCCGGATTTTCTATTTTTACAACGACGGACAAGAAGACCTCTTCCTGTCCAGCGCCGACTGGATGCAGCGGAATCTTGATCGACGAGTCGAACTGATGTTTCCGATCGAGGATAAGCAAGTCTGGGAAAAGGTCATGGCGGTGCTCGAAATCCAGCTGGCCGACACGGAACGATCGTGGTTGATGGGTGAGGATGGCCAGTATACGCGAGTTGACCGCCGTGGTAAAATGCATCTGGATTGCCAGCAATATTTCTGTGATCAGGCGATTGCGGCTAGCCAACAAGCAGCCAACCCGATGATTGAAAATACGCTGACACCCATTCGATTCTGATCTATTGATCAAAATCTTTTTTCGAAATCCACTGACCCTGGTTGACCATCATACTGCTGCAGGAGGCCGGATATGCCCGATACAATTGCTGTGATCGATCTCGGTTCAAATACGACACGACTTAATGTCTACGCCATTCGATCAGGTCAAAAACCGGAGCTGCTGGCTGAAGCCAAGCGAAAAGTACGTCTGAGCGAAGATATGGGTGATGGCAAAGTTTTGATCAACCCGGCAGCGACGGCTCGAGCGATGGATGCGATGGCTGAATTCGCCAAGGTCCTCAAGTCGTACCCTGAAGCCACCGTGCTTGCGGTTGCAACTGAGGCGATGCGCCGGGCCCGCAACGGTGCAACGCTCGCGACGCTGCTGGAAGAGACGACGGGGATCCCGATCCGGATCATCACTGGCGATGAAGAGGCTTATTTCGATTATCTCGCCGTCCGCAACACACTGGATATCGAAGACGCTTTGATCATTGATACAGGCGGCGGCAGTTGTGAACTGATCCTTATGCGCAACAAAGAATGCCTCGAAAAAATCAGCTTGCCGATCGGTTCGGTGGTGCTTTCCGAGAAGTTTACCAATCGCGGCGACATGAACGCTGCGGCGATTTTCCGCCTGTTCAACCATGTCCATGCCCGTCTTAGCCAAGTCGGGTGGCTTTCCGCTGCGAAAGGCCTTCCGGTCATCGCTCTGGGCGGCAATCACCGCGCTGCCGGGAAAATCTGGAAGAACAACCAGGATGATGATGCCCCACTTCATGGTTATGCGATCTCCCGTGAGAGCATGAACAGTTTGTATATCGATCTGCTTGACGCTGACAGCAGCCGTCGCCAGATCATGCTGGGGAAAAACAAAGAACGTGCCGATATTATCTCGGCTGGTCTGTCACCGATGATCCAGACCATCCGTCTGCTGGAAAGCAAAATGGTTTACTTCTGCGAAACCGGTTTGCGAGAAGGCGTTTTATTTGACAAATTGAGCAGCTCAAATTAGGAGGAACCATGAAATTTCGCCAAGCCATCATCGATGGCCTTGTACCATTGACAAATTTCACCGCTGAAACAGTCGGAAGCCTGCTTGAAATTCCACCGCAGAGCCAGCTCGGCGATTATGCATTTCCTTGCTTTCAGCTCGCCAAAACCTTGCGTAAGGCCCCGGCAGTTATTGCCGCAGATCTGGCGGTTCAGCTTGGCCAGTCCCTGGAATTTATCGACCGGATTGAAACCGTCGGTGGTTACCTCAATTTTTTCATCGACCGTTCGATCCTGGTCAGCCAGACCATCGCCGACACCAATGCACTCCAGGATCGCCTGGGAGCTTCGACGATGGGTGAAGGCCAGACGATCCTGGTTGAGTTTTCATCGCCCAATATCGCCAAGCCGTTCCATGTCGGCCATGCATTCACAACCATCCTGGGCAATGCCCTGGCCAAATGCTACCAGCACCTCGGCTATCACACGGTTCGTCTCAACCATCTCGGCGATTATGGAACCCAGTTTGGCAAATTGATTGTGGCTTACAAATTATGGGGCGATGAAGCAGCATTGGCGGCACATCCGATCCAGGAACTGCTCAGGATTTACGTCCGATTCCATGATGAGGCCAAGACACATCCTGAACTGGAGACCGAAGCCCGTGAAAATTTCCGTCTCCTTGAAGCCGGCCAGCCGGAGCAAGTTGCCCTCTGGCAGCGATTCCGCGACCTCAGCCTGCAGGAGTTCGCCGTTGTCTACAACCGCCTGGGCGTAACATTTGATGATTATAACGGGGAAAGCTTCTACTCGGACCAGATCCCGGCAGTTGTCGACTGGCTCAAATCCAAGGATTTGCTTGAAACGAGTGAAGGCGCCCAGGTTGTCCGGCTTGAGGAGGAAAACCTCCCGCCGTGCATCATCCTGAAGTCAGATGGGACGACCATCTATGCCTCGCGTGATATCGCCGCCGTACTGTACCGGGAAAAAACATACCATTTTGCCAAGAACATTTACGTTGTCGGCACACCACAAGCACTCCATTTCAAACAGGTTTTCGCCGTTCTTGCCAAAGCGGGATTCGAAAAAGCCAAAGACTGCTGCCATGTCGGATTCGGTCTGGTCAAATTTGCTGACCGGAAATTGTCAACCCGCAGCGGCGATGTCATCCTGCTTGAAGATTTGCTGTCAGAAAGTGTCGATAAAACGCTGGAAATCATCAAATCCAATGCAGCGATTCGCCACCCGGACATGACTGAACAGGACATGCGGGAAATTGCCGAGAAAATCGGCATCGGCGCGGTGGTCTTTACGTTCCTGAAAAACGGCCGTGAGCGGGATATCATTTTTTCCTGGGAAGAAATGCTGGATTTTGAAGGTGATTCAGCACCTTATGTGCTTTATACTTATGCGCGTGCCCGCAGTATCCTGCGCAAAGCTGAGCAGGAAGGCGTCGATTTCCTGAATTGCCCGGAGGCATCGCTCAGGATGCTTGGCTCAGACGATGAATTTGCTCTCGCCAAACTATTGGAAAGTTTCGGTTCGACGGTCGAAAAATCTGTCAGTGTCCACGAACCGTTCATGCTCGTCCGCTTGATCATCAACCTGGCGCGCACTTTCAACAAGTATTACCACCACGAGCCGATTCTCAAAACAGCGGATCCGGATTTGCGGACGGCCAGGCTAGCCTTGGTTGCTGCATGCAGCACGGGAATCCGCGCCGGACTGAATCTTCTGGGGATCGAAGCTGTCGAACGGATGTGATCCGATGGATACAGCTTCGCCAGACCGGACAAGCGGGAAACGTGCTGAGAAGATGAATCTGCAGAGTTACCAGCGCCCGGATTTGAAACTGATCCTTGAGCAACTGCGTCGTTCGCGTTTGCGTTTGCGTCTTGCTATGAGTATTGATTCAGCCCGCCGGGCGCTCGAAGAATTCCTTGTCAACTGGTCCGCCTACCAGCAGGCGCATGATATTGCGATGCTTTTCCATGAACAGAACACTGCTGACTCTGTTTTTTTAGCCGAGGCCGAGTTTTTTGCCGCAGCCGAAGGGTCGGTCCTGATCAGTTTGACGGGCGTTTTCCAGGCTTTGAATGCCTGCCGTTTTCGCGATGATCTGATTGCCTGTTTTGATCCTGACCTCTTGATGGTTGCCCCGCGGTTGATGGACCAGATTTCCGAGCGGCTGAGGGATGACCTGTTTGCCGAGAATATGCTGACCTTGCAATTGCGCGACTGGATCGCGCAAGCCCGGTTCTTTTGCCTGGGCCAAACCTGGTCACTGTTTGCTTTACCATCCTTGCTCGAATCACCGCAGCGTTCAATCCGGCGGGCAGCCATGCATGGACTCGATGATTTTTTACAGACTCATGCCGGCTTTCTTGACCAGCTGATCGGCCAGACAATCAGTCTGCGCCAGCAAATCGCCCATAAACAGCGACAGGAAAGCATTCATCTGCGGGCTTGCCGGCAAGTTGGCCTCGATGGAATGCTTATTGATAACCGCCAGCAGTTCAAGAACCTGGTGGTTCAATATTTCGTGCCCATGGCCATCGAGATTCGCCGATTGCAGCGTAAACGCTTTGGATACGACCTGATTCAGGACTATGACGTCAACTGTTTTCTGCCCCAGGGACACCCGGTTCCTGCATTCCACCGGGAGTCCTTGCTGACGACTGCAGGCGCTCTGCTCGGACAGATGAACGGAACCGGTGACCCGAAAAGAGAGTCTGTCGATTTTCGTTCGCTTTTTTCGCCGCTGGCAGCTGATTTCATCCTGAAACCGGATATGTATGGCGAAGACCTGGCTATTCACTTGAATGATTCAGGTGAAACCTACTGGCGGTTGATTCAACATGGCACAATGGCTGATATCGCCCATCTCTTCCGCATGGCTGGCCAATTGTTGGGATCCATGGACTGGCCAGCGCCTGAAGCAACCAATACGCCTGTCTGTCATCCACGGCTGCGTGATCTGGCGCGCACCAGCTGGCAAGGCTATCTGACTGAATTCGCCACTATTGGCCGTATCGGGACGATCATCAACGATCAGGAGCTCTATTCATTGCTGCGCCTGACCCAGATGGTGGAAACCATTGTCTGGAAAACCATGATCGATGATTTTACCTGCCAGGTCTTTGACCAGTCAATTACCGATCCTGACAACCGATACAATTTATGGTTGTCGCTCGAAAGGGTCTATTGTCCAGATATCCTGCATGACAATATGCCTTTCCTGGCCAAGGGTGGATTGATGTATCTGGCGACTGAGAACATCAACAAGCCGTACACAGCCCTTGCAGATGCTTTCGGCTTGATTTCAGCCCTGGCCGTCTGGTCCCGGAATCAGAAAACACAAAACCGGCTGGATAACCTTTGGCGGAAAGTGGTAATCCAGGACAATCGGAAACCCTATTTTCAACTGTTAAAAGATCTGGACCAGCTACCGCCCTGGGATGAAAATCTATTCAAGCAGCTCGCCTACAAGGTCAGTGCTGCATTAAACCTCTGACAAGTATGCGATTACCTGAAGCATTCGTCACGGAAATGGCTGAATTATGGCAACAATTCCAGCCGGGCGGCACCCTGGCTGATTTTCTTGCTGCCCATCAGGAGAAACCATCAGCTGGCCTCCGGGTCAATCCACTGAAGCTGACAGCGGCAAAAATGAGTCAGCTGTTGCCTGCGGCAACGCTTGAACCGGTACCGTGGTCATCGACCGGATTTTATACTGCTGAAGACCTCAATCCGGGAAAACTGCCATTTTACCATGCCGGCTTGTACTACATCCAGGAGCCCAGCGCCATGTTTCCGGCCGAGATCCTTGCCGCAATTCCCGGGGAAAAAGTCCTTGATCTTTGTGCGGCCCCTGGCGGCAAATCATCACGAATAGCGGCGATGGTCGGTGAACAGGGCCTGTTGTGGTCCAATGAAATCAATGGTGAACGGGCTAAAGCTCTTTTGCGCAATCTGGAATTGATGGGGGTCGACCGGGCGGTGATCACTCAGGAAACGCCAGAGCGACTGGCCGCACGGTTGCCGGAGTATTTTGACCGGATTCTGGTGGATGCCCCATGTTCTGGTTCAGGGATGTTTCGGCGCGATCCATCGGCGACCGGCAGCTGGGAAAAATATGGCCCCGCTGCCTGTGCCAGCCTTCAACAGGAAATACTCGAATCAGCTGACCGAATGCTCAAACCAGGGGGGTATCTTGTCTATTCGACTTGCTCTTTTTCGCTGCTTGAAGATGAGCAGATGGTTGCCCAGTTTATTGCGAATCATCCGGATTACGAGATCGTCCCGATCAGGCAATCGGATGGGATCAGCCCGGGTCTGGCAGTTAAGCCGCTCCTGCAGGGTACGGCCCGGATCTGGCCGCACCTTACACGCGGCGACGGTCATTTTTGCGCATTGCTGCAAAAAAACGTACAGGATGGCAAACCTTCTGAAAACCCAGCCGAGGCAACGCCAATCCCTGGTGAGCATCGAGTAACAGACCGTGTTCTGCATCGGGTATCTGACCGTCAAACCTTTGGCCACCCTGCGCAATTGTCCGAAAACCTTGCTTGTGACCTTTTCAAACAATGGTCGCAAAGTGTATTTTCAGCGGAAGGACTTGAACGGCTCAAGGCCAGGGAAGAACTTGCATACTATCGGCTGCATCAGGATCATCTGCATTTGGTGCCAGACCTGGCCAGCACGTGCCAGGGGTTGCACTTCGTCAAAACAGGTCTCTACCTCGGCCATTTCCGGTCAACCAGCAAACGTTCTGGCGATGAGCGGCCAAAGGCCAAAAACCGGCAGTCGACACAGGTTTCGTCGCAGTCATTCACGTTTGAACCTGCACATGCCTTGTTGCTGACCTTGCGCGCGAAAGATTTGCGGATGGCCTTGAAATTGAAAGCTGACGATCCGACATTGCTGCGCTATTTGCGAGGGGAGACGATCACATGGCCCGAGGACAGCCACCCGTCCGGGGAATGGCCATCTGGCGCCTGGGTTGCTGTCTGTCTCGAGGATTATCCGCTGGGCTGGGCTCGAGCAACGTCGCCAGGCCAATTGAAAAACCTTTATCCGCCCGGCTGGCGCAAAATGAATTGACCTGAAATGCAAAGTGTGAGGAGAACTGTCGATATGGACCTGATTCTGGCGACCGACAACCTGGATAAAATCAAGGAGTTCCTTGACCTCGTCGAGGGGACTGCCTTTCGTCTGGTCGGGATGCGCGAAGCAGGATTTGCTGGCGTCATCGAAGAAAACGGCCTGACTTATGAGGCGAATGCTTTAATCAAAGCCCGGGCGGTGCACCAGCAGCTGGGTGGCTGGGTACTTGCTGACGATTCCGGTTTGTCTGTTGATGTCCTGGAAGGCGCTCCGGGTATCTATTCTGCCCGCTTTGCCGGCGAAAATGCCACCTATCCGGACAAGATCGCCCAACTCCATGCCTGGCTGAAACCCTATCCGCCCGAAACCTGGCATGCCTCATTTATCTGTGCGATAGCCGTGATCAACCCCGACGGTGAAGAACAGACTGTCCGGGGCGAGTGCCGAGGCATGATAGCCAAACGCCCTGCAGGTCGGAACGGCTTTGGCTATGACCCGATTTTCTATGTGCCGGAATATGGTCAAACCATGGCTGAAATCGAGCCTGTGCTAAAAAACAGGATCAGCCATCGTGCACGTGCTCTGGCTCTCGCTGCCCATCTCCTGCCACATCTTCCAGCTGCAAGGACAGTAGAGGAAGCGATGCCGCCTGAAACCCGTAAGCCAGTTGTGCCATCTAATGGTCCAGCCAATGCATGAAACCATGGAAATGACGCTGGCCCGGTTGGCCCACAGTCAGCAAGCCCGCTTGCTGATCGTTTCAGACTCGCATGGCCGGACGGATGGAATTGTCCGCCTGTTCGCAGAGATCGAACGCCCGGACCTGATCCTGCACCTGGGCGACCATCAGGATGCTGTCACTGAAATAGAACTCGAACTTGACTGCCCGGTTCTTGGTGTCGCTGGCAATTGCGACCATGAACACACAGCCAGCAGGTTGCCATTGGAGCGGCTGATCAACGTCTCGGGCTACCGTATTTTCATGACACACGGCCATCATTACCAGGTCAAACAAGGCCTGGATTTGTTAGCCAGGACGGCAGCAAGACCGCCTTTTACAGCTGACCTGATCTGTTTTGGCCACACCCATCACGCAGTCGTTCAGGAAAAGAAAGTCGGCAGCCGCCATGTCCGGTTAATGAATCCGGGATCCTGCTATCCGGATCACCGAGGGCCAAAGGGCCTTCTGGTGAATATTGTTGGCGACCAAATCACAATCAAGACCTTGCCTGAATAACCAGCCCCATGATATAGTATCCTACGCGGACGATTGTATACGCTTTGCGGACAGTGGAAAGGTAGGAAAAGTGGCGGACAGCGAATTTTTTCTAGTCAAGTCAGATGTTCTACCGGAAGTATTCAACAAGGTCATGGCGGTCAAGCGACTGCTGAACGGCGGTAAAGCTGAGTCAGTCAATGTTGCCTGCGCCAAGATCGGCCTTTCCCGCAGTGCCTATTACAAGTACAAGGATGCTGTTCTGCCGTTTTTTGAAACGTCACGTGGCCGGATGGTCACGCTGATTTTTGCGGTGGAGAATTTTCCTGGCATTCTATCCGGCATCATCAATGTCCTGGCCAAGGCCAAGGCGAATGTCCTGACCATCAACCAGAACATCCCGATCAATGGTTTGGCCGATGTGTCGATCTCCATTGAAACGGATCGATTGACTGGTTCGCTGGAGAAATTGCTGGATGAGCTAGGCAAGATTCCAGGTGTTCGTTCATATCAGATCCTGGCAAGAGACTAAATCGGAGGGGTATCATGATCAATATTGCCATCTTGGGCTATGGAATAGTCGGCAGCGGTGTCGCAGAAGTCATCCGCATGAACCAGGCTTCAATTGAAAAACAGACTGGGAGTGGCATCGAGGTTAAAAAGATTCTCGACTTGCGCGATTTCCCCGGTGATCCTTTTGCCGATCGCCTGACACACTCAGCTGACGAAATCATGGACGATCCCAGCATTTCGGTTGTTGTCGAGACCATCGGCGGCGCCAAGATCGCCTACGAGTTGACTAAGCGCGCTTTAGCTGCTGGCAAACATGTCGTCACCTCCAACAAAGAACTTGTGGCGACCCATGGCCCCGAGCTGATGGCCTTGGCTGTCGAAAACCATGTCAGCTACATGTTTGAAGCCAGTGTCGGTGGAGGGATTCCGATCATTCGCCCCCTGCACAAATGCCTTGCTGCAAATGTGATTGAAGAAATCACCGGCATTCTCAATGGCACAACGAATTACATCCTGACCCGAATGGACAAAGCCGGGATCGATTTTGAGACCGCACTTGCCGAAGCCCAGGCCCGCGGCTATGCCGAACAAAATCCGACTGCGGACATCGCCGGGATTGATGCCTGCCGTAAGATTGCGATCCTGGCCAGCATCGCAACCGGTGAATTCATCGACAGCCGCCAGATCCATACCGAGGGCATCAGTGCGATCACGAAAGAAGATATGGCCTATGCCCGGGCCATGGATTGCAAAATCAAGCTGCTGGGTTCTTTCCGCCGCAACGACGGTCTGTCTTTCAATCTCATTGTTGCGCCGATGCTCGTAACCAAAGAATATCCGATCGCGGTTGCCGATGATGTCTTCAACGCAATCCTGGTCAAAGGTAATGCGCTCGGGACGGCGATGTTTTATGGCCGCGGTGCCGGCAAGCTGCCGACCGCCAGTGCAGTCATCGCAGATGTCATCGATTGTGCAATGCATATTGGCAAACGATCCCATATGGCTTTATGGACGGATAGTGGACGTGACAATATCCTGTCCCACGAACAAAGTCCGGTTTCAGCGTTGCTACGACTCAATCCGGCAGTGTCCCAGATAGAAGTAGAGAGACTTTTTGAAGACACGGGTATCGAATGGCTCGAACCAGTGCTCCCGGAGGAAACCGTGTGCAGAGTCGGGATGAATCCCGAACATCAGCTGACTGAAGGGCTTTTGGCAGACAAGCTGTCCAGGCTGGGCGATTATGTGATCAGTTGGCTGCGCATATTCGATCAGAAGAATTGATTCCAATCAAGATGACCACCCGCAACGAATTTTTACGGGTGGTTTTTTTGCCATCAAAAAAGCGACCCCTCCGCGAGGGGTCGCTTTTGTTGGTGTTTCGTTGAACGGATCTTAGAATCTGTTGTCGAAACCACCTGATTGACGTCTTGTGTTCTTACGGGCTTTACGGCAGTCGGGGCAGCGAACTGGTTCGTTCTCGAAACCCTTCTCTTTGTAGAAAGCCTGTTCACCTTCGGTGAACGCAAATTCTACTCCACAATCTTTACAGGTGATCATTTTGTCCGGCATTGTTGGAACCTCCAAATTTTTCTCGGATCAAGAAAGAGACAGTGGCTTTCCATGAATATCTGGAGGTGTAGACCTACCATATCAGTCGGGGCACAGGCTGTTTACAAACTAAATCCGTTGTTCGAATGATATCATACATGGTATAATTATTACAAGTGTGTTTAGTCAAAATGTCTGAGTATTCAGCGTTTTATAAACCAGATCCTGTGCAAAAATAGCTTTTTTCACAAAAACAACAAGGAGTCACCTATGAAATTGAGCGCGTGTGTTGATGCACTGCATGCTTCTATGCTGGTACCAAGTGATGAAATGGATTTCGAGATCAGTGTTGCCTGCGGTGCTGATTTGATGAGCGATGTCATGGCATTCTCCTGCTCAACGAATCAAATGATGTTGACCGGGCTGGTCAATCCGCAGACGATCCGCACAGCCGAGATGATGGATGTCAAAGTCATTGTTTTTGTGCGGGGCAAGATCCCGGGCCAGGGCATGCTGGATTTAGCCAGGGAGAAGGATATTTGCATTCTCACCACACCTTTGCCCATGTTTTCTGCGTGCGGCATCCTGTACCAGCATGGCGTCAAAGGCAAGGGGGAATGACTTATCGAACCGCTAAAGCTTGAATACACCATCCAAGGTTCAGATTTCATCAATGCCGGCGAAGCATCAAGTGGCACCAAGAAGGCATTGAATCGACTCGGTGTGTCGCCTTCTGCAGTCAAACGTGCCGCAATTGCGATGTACGAGGCTGAAATCAATGCCGTGATCCACGCCGGCGGCGGCCGGGCTGAAGCCGTCATTTATCCGGACCACATCGTCATCCGAATCATCGACAATGGCCCAGGCATCCCTGATGTCAACCTCGCGATGCAAGAGGGCTGGTCGACTGCGCCGGACATTGCGCGCGAGATGGGCTTTGGCGCTGGCATGGGCTTGCCGAATATCAAGAAACACTCGGACGAAATGTCCATTGAGACCGAAATCGGCAAGGGGACAACATTGACGATCACGGTGCGCTTTTAAATCAAGAGGTTATATCATGTCAAAGCTCCACTCTGTCCGATTGAACGAAGAAAAATGTGTCGGCTGTACAAATTGCATCAAAAAATGTCCGACTGAGGCGATCCGCGTCCGTGATGGCAAGGCGCGCATCGCCGAGGAGCGCTGTATCGACTGCGGCGAGTGCATCAAAGCCTGCCCGCATCACGCCAAGAGCGCCCAGATGGACACGCTTGAGATGCTTGACTCATTTAAATATAAAATTGCATTGGCAGCACCTTCACTGTATGCCCAGTTCGGTACACCTGCGACTCGCGTCATGGTGCTCGCCGCTCTGCGCAATATCGGTTTTGATGATGTTTACGAGGTTGCCCTTGGTGCCGAAATCGTCACGAAGGGGACCGCTGATTATTTGCCGAAAGCTCGGCTCGAACACAAACTGCCTTTGATCTCATCAGCTTGTCCGGCAGTTGTCCGGGTGATCCAGGAGAAATATCCAGGCTTGATCGACAATCTGGTGCCATTTGACTCACCGATGGAAGTCACTGCAGAGATCGCGCGCCGTGATGCCCAGGCCAGGACATCTTTCAAGACTGAAGAAATTGGTTTGTTTTTCATCAGTCCTTGCGCGGCAAAACGGACAGCAGTGACCAATCCGATCGGCCATCGGCCGACTCTGATCGATGGTGTCATTTCATTTGCTGAGGTTTATCCGCAAATCCTGGCCAAGCTTGAAAAATTGGACGAAACACAGATCAAAGCTGTCGAAGCCCGGATGCTGGCTGACTCTTACGGTGTTCGCTGGGGCTACTCCGGCGGTGAAGCGATCGGTCTGCAGATTGAAAAATACCTTGCTGTCGACGGCATTCTCAATGTCGTCGGCATCCTCGAAGAGATTGAAAACGAGCGGCTCAGGGATATTGATTTCATCGAAGCCAACTCCTGCATGGGCGGTTGCATCGGCGGTCCACTGACTGTTGCCAACCGCTATTCAGCGAAGTCACGCCTGAACCGTTATGTCCGTGAAGCAGAGGATTTTGAGCGTGACCATCCGGAGGCTATTTTCAAGGCCGATACCGTGTCCATCGAATCTTGGCCTGAACCGCCGGAAGCAAACAACGCGCTCAAACTTGATCCGGATATTTTCAAAGCGCTCGAAAAATATGAGCAGATGGAGAAGATCACCCACAACTTGCCCAGTCTCGATTGCGGTGCCTGTGGCGCCCCAAATTGCGCCGCACTGGCCGAAGACATCGTCCGTGGCCTGGCTGTTGAAACAGATTGCATTTTCAAACTCAAGGAACGGATCCGCACGGTTGTATCGCAGATGAGCGAACTTGAATCCGAATTGAACCGTCATGCCAAGGTAGGAGGGAATGGAAGCCATGAAGACGCTTGACCAGATTGTAGAGGCCCTGAATTTTGAAGTACTAGTGGGGGAGGACCTTTCCGACCGTGAAGTCAACAGTGGCTATGCCTGCGATATGCTCAGCTGGGTTATGGCCCATGCCCAGCGAACGGATATCTGGATGACGATTCTCAATAGCATCAATGTGATAGCCGTCGCTGTCCTGACGGAGTGCGCCTGTGTCCTGTTGACTGAAAATGTCGAACTGCCGGAAGATGTTGCCGCCCGGGCCCGGGCCAAGGACGTTATCGTCTTGCGGACCCCATTGTCCACTTACGAGGCCAGCGTGCGCCTGGCTGCCTTTCTTGCCTGATCATGGTTTTCCAGTGTGATCTGCACATCCACTCGGCTCTTTCGCCCTGCTCGGATGCAGATATGACGCCTGGCAATATCGTCGGCATGGCGATGCTGGCTGGCCTTGAGATCATCGCGGTCACCGATCACCAGAGCTGCCGCAACTGCGAAGCGGCGATCGCAATCGCTGAAGCGATGGATGGCCCCCTGGTCATACCGGGCATGGAAATTGAATCGAGTGAAGAAATTCACCTGGTTTGCCTGTTCCCGGATCTCGATTCCGCCAAAGTCATGGAAGGGAAAGTCCAGGACGCGATGCTGCCACTCAAGAACCGCCCGGAGATTTTTGGTGAGCAGCTGGTTTTCAATGAGGATGATGAGTGTATCGGCCACGAAGATCGCCTGTTGCTACAGTCTTGCCAGCTATCCTGTGATGAAATTGCACAAATCACATTGGAACTTGGTGGTGTCTGCATCCCCGCCCATCTTGACCGGGAGGCCAACAGCATGTTGACGAACCTTGGCGCTGTACCGGATGATTTTCCGGCCTCCTGGATCGAATTGTCAAAAAGAGCGGAACCTGTACGATTTTTCCACGATCATCCTGAACTTCTACGGTTTGACTACCTGGTCAGTTCAGATTCGCACCACCTGGTTTCGATTGAAGAACCAGGCTGGCCACTGGACGTTATTGCCTGGGAACAGCCAAGCCAGGGCCGCCTGAATTTGATCGCTGCCTTGCGACCGCGTTTGAACGAATGATATAATATTTCCCAGCCAGAATTGGAGTAAAGTTTAATGCGCGATTTATCCCTGCATTTGATGGATATCGTCCAGAATTCAGTCAAAGCGAAAGCCAATGAAATTTCAATTGCCATTGAAGTTCGCCCGGACTCGGATCAGCTTGTCCTGTCGATTACCGACAATGGGAGCGGCATGCCGGCCGAAATGGTCGAAAGGGTGAAAGACCCTTTTGTCACATCAAGGACGACGCGTTCAGTAGGCCTGGGGATTCCATTGCTCAAAGAACTCTGTGAATTGACCGGCGGACATCTCGAATTGAGCTCAGTTGAAGGAAAGGGGACCAGGCTTGTCGCCTGTCTGGGGCTGTCGAGCATTGACCGCCTGCCGCTCGGTGAAATCGGAGATACCCTTTTCGTGCTGGTTTCCGCAGATCCGCTGCTGAATTATTCACTGACCTTCAGTGCCCCGGATCGATTGTTTGAATTGAATCTGGCGGACGTCCGGACTGAACTTGAGGACTTGCCGCTTGATGAACCGTCCGTTCTAGTCTGGCTGCGCGACTATGTCAGAGAGCAGCAACAAGCCGTATTCTCTGGCTATCTGGACGAAATCACATCCTGACAGGATAATGTTTCCGCTGGCTTGAAAATACTGAACGGTATTTCCGGCACTGCTTATCGGCCTTACGGACCAGTTCAAGATCCGTAAGGTTTTTTCAAAGGAGAACCCATGAATTTGCTACTGACCCTGGAAGCACTGAAATTTTACAAAGTCAAACACGAACGTCTTGTCCAGATCGGTTTTATTGTCCTCTATCTGATCAATATTGCACCATACGTCGTTCCCTTTGGCGATCCTGATTTTTCAGCCTTCCTGTCCGGAGTGGAAGCATATATGGCTGACCCGGCCAAGGGCATTCCAAGTTTCACGACCGGAAACATGGTTGTCATCGGCATGACTATGATAGTCAGCATCATCAATTTGTTTGTCATCTTCGCCTATGCAACCATGATGGTCGGTGAACACGATTCACGGTCGGGGCAGGAAATTGCCAAGGGCTTTTTCACCGGTCTGCCAAGATTGATCCTGATCCTGGCCCTGATGGTTGTGCCCATAATGCTTTCGGCACTCCTGTTCATGATTCCGGTATTTTTTGCCGTTGCCAACCTATACCTTTTACCCTTGCTGTTGCTCGCTGACCGCCGGAAACTGGTCGACGGCCTGCAAGCCAGCGTCCAGTTGACCAAAGGATTCCGGATAATGGTCTTGCTGCAGATGTTTTTTCTCTCCATCCTGCTCTCTTTACCGGAATCGATAGTGCTTAGTCTGCTGCCAGCCACATTCATGACCTCATTCCTGGTCCCGCAATTTTTCATCGTCCTGCAGACCTTTGCCCAAGGCCGCCTTATGGCGATGCTCTATCTTTATCTTGTAAAGAAAGTTCCGGTTATGATACCATCGAAGCCACAACTTTAAGCCCTTTAGCCCGATTATCGAGCACTTTCAGGAGGTAGACCATGAATAAAAAAGAAGAAATTCTCAGCTTGCTGGAGAAAAACGCCAAACTGACGGCTGCCGAAATTGCCGTGATGATCGGCCGGCCAGTCGAAGAGGTCGAAAAGACCATCGCGGCACTTGAAGAAAACAAGATGATTCTCGGCTACGGCGCCCTGGTCAACTGGGAAAAAACAGCCGCTGCACCGGTGACCGCCCTGATCGAAGTCCGGGTCACGCCGCAGCGCGACCAGGGCTTTGACCATATCGCCCAGCGGATCTACCGCTATCCCCAGGTGCAGTCCTGCTACCTGATGTCGGGTGGATTCGATCTGATGGTGATTATCGAAGACAAGAGCCTTAAAGAAGTGGCCATGTTTGTTTCCGAAAAAATCGCGCCGCTGGAGTCTGTTGTCTCGACCCAGACCCATTTTATCCTGAAAAAATACAAGATGAACGGGACCGAATTCCTGACCAAGGACGAGGACCATCGGGAGGCGATTGTCTTATGAACCTTGATTCATTTCTCTCTGAAACAGCCAAAGCGATCCCGCCTTCAGCGATCCGCCGCTTTTTCGACATGGCCAACGAATTAAAGGGCCAGGTCATTTCGCTGTCCATCGGCGAACCTGACTTTGTCACCCCGTGGGCAATTCGCGAAGCCGGCATCTATTCGCTGGAACAGGGCAATACCCATTATTCGCCGAACCAGGGCTTCATCGAGTTGCGCGAAGCAATCAGTGACTATATGAAGCAACGCTTCAAGTTGGTTTACCAGCCGAAATCAGAAGTCATTGTCACCGTTGGCGGCAGCGAAGCGATCGATCTTGCTGTTCGCGCGGTGATCAATCCCGGTGATGAAGTCATCATCCCTGAACCTTGCTTTGTTGCCTACAAGAGCTGTGTCCTGCTGGCTGGCGGTGTTCCGGTGCTCATTCCGCTGAACGCGGAAGACGATTTCGTCCTGCGCCCTGACCAGCTGCAGGCCGCCATCACGCCGAAAACCAAGCTGGTCATGATCGGCTATCCAAACAATCCGACCGGGGCTGTCATGAGCCGGGAAGAATTGCAGGCTTGTGTCGATGTGATTGCCGATCAGCCGATTCTGGTCCTTTCCGACGAGCTTTATGCTGAACTGACCTATGAACCGGCCCAGCATTGCTCGATCGCTGAACTTCCGGGCATGCTTGAGCGGACGATCGTGATCGGCGGCTTCTCCAAAGCTTTTGCCATGACCGGCTGGCGCATCGGTTTTGCCTGCGGTCCGGAGACGATCCTGGCTGCAATGAACAAGATCCATCAATATGCGATCATGAGTTCGCCGACGACAGCCCAGGAAGCGGCCATCGAAGCGCTGCACAACAGCGACGACCATATTGCGCCGATGCGCGACGAATACAACCGCCGCCGTCGCTTTGTCGTCCATGCCTGCCGGGAGATGGGATTGGCCTGCTTTGAACCACTCGGCGCATTCTATGTCTTCCCGGATATCCGCAGCACCGGGATGACCTCAAACGAATTTTGTGAAACATTCCTGCGGGAGGAAAAAGTGGCGATAGTCCCAGGCAATGCCTTCGGTGAGTGCGGCGAAGGCTTTGTCCGGATCAGCTATGCGGCATCAATGGACAATATCCGTGAAGCCATGCTGCGTCTGAAACGATTTGTGGAAAGGAACCGTCTGAAATGATTGAATTTGACCAGTACCGTCAGGAGCTGGGACAGTTCGATGAGCAACTCGAACAATTGCGGCTGGCCTTGCATATTGGCCATGTCCGTGATGAAATCGCCGAACTCGAAGCCCGCGCCCAGGAACCCGGTTTTTGGGATGATGTCGAACGCGCCCAGAAAATCCAGACCAAAGTCAAGCATCTGCAGAAAAAAGTCGACCGTTTCCAGCGGTTGAAGCAGGAATATGAAGACCTGCAGGTGTTGTGCGAACTGGGACAGGAGGCCGAAGACGCCGAAATTGCCATCGAAGTTGGAACCAACCTGGCCACTTTGAAGCAAGAATACGAGAACATGCGTCTGGAAACCCTATTCACTGGTGAATACGACGACAGCAATGCCATCCTGACCCTGCACGCCGGTGCCGGCGGCACCGAAGCCCAGGACTGGACCGAAATGCTTTACCGGATGTACACCCGCTGGGCTGAGGCGCACGGTTTCGAGGTAAAGCTGCTCGATATCCTGGATGGCGATGAAGCCGGCCTGAAAAGTGTTTCATTCATGGTCATCGGCGACAATGCCTATGGCTACCTGAGATCGGAAATGGGCGTGCATCGCCTGGTGCGGATTTCGCCATTTGACTCGTCCGGACGCCGCCATACCTCTTTCGCCTCGCTGGAAGTCATGCCGGAACTCGATGATTCGATCAAGATCGAAATCCGCTCGGAAGATCTCCGGGTCGACACCTACCGGTCATCTGGCGCTGGCGGCCAGCATGTCAACAAGACCGAATCGGCCATCCGCCTCACCCATTTGCCGACAGGCTGTGTTGTGTCCTGCCAGACTGAACGATCTCAGGTGCAGAACCGGGAAACCGCAATGGGCATGCTGAAGGCCAAACTTTTCGCTTTGGCCCGGGCGGCCCAGATGGACCGGATTGAAGACCTCAAGGGTAACCAGATGGACATCGCCTGGGGCAGCCAGATCCGTTCCTACGTCTTTTGCCCGTATACCATGGTCAAGGACCAGCGCACCGGCTATGAAGTTGTTGATGTCGATAGTGTAATGGACGGCAATCTCGATGGTTTCATCAACGCCTTCCTTTCAGGTCAGAAAGCAGAAAAATAATGACTGCAGGACAAAGGGACTATAACCAGCTGATGCAAGCCTTGACGTCGGTCCTTGAACCCTTGCAGCGAATCGCCATTGCCTGCTCGGGCGGAGTCGACAGCACGGTACTGGCTGTCGCTGCGGCCCGGATCCTTGGTGCAGACAATGTTCTAGCCGTAATCGCAGCCGCCCCGATGGTGCCCGAAGATGACCGGCAGGATGCCGACGATGTCGCAAGAATTGCCGGAATCAGTCACCGGGTGATCCATTTGCCTGACAGCATCCTGGACTTGCCGCCCTTCAGCGACAATCCGCCAGACCGATGCTATCACTGCAAAAAGATCATTTTCAACACCCTTCTGGCTGAAGCCAGCCAGGCTGGCTTCACAGTGCTTTGCGATGGCACCAACGTCGATGACCTCGGCGATTATCGGCCTGGCCTGCAGGCACTTCGTGAAATGAAGATCATCAGCCCGCTGGCCCAGGCAGGACTGACCAAAGCCGATATCCGCGAGCTGGCCAGGACCTTGTGTCCGGACTATGCTGCCAAACCGGCCATGGCCTGTCTGGCAACCCGCATTCCCACATATACGGCCATTACGCGGGAAGCGATGGATCGGATTGACCGTGCAGAGTCATTGCTGCGCCGTCGGGGACTGGTCCAGGTCCGGGTCCGCGACCACGGCGATCTGGCCAGGGTTGAACTCGACCCCGGCCAACTGGCAAAAGGTCTTGACGCCGCTATGATCGAAACATTGAGAGAGTGCCTGAAGTCCGCAGGCTTCAAGTATTGTACACTTGACCTTTACGGCTATCACTCAGGCAGCATGAACCAGCTTGATTGAAAAGGACGATGACCGATGAGTGATCTTGACCAGTATGAAGATCTCGGTTTTGCCAAAGTAGACCATTCGCGCAAAGTGCGCAATGGTTTTGCCGAAGTTGTATTCTGTGAAGGGAAGACCCCCGAACAGGTCGCCCAGATCACAACCAGCATCCTGAACCACCAGGACAACCTGCTTGCCACACGCGCCGATCTCGAGCATTTTGAAGCCATCCAGGCGATCGCGCCCGATGCCGTTTATACGGCTCGGGCTCGCGTGATCACAGTCCGGCGTTTCCACACCCGGACAATTGGTCATGTTGCGGTTGTTTCGGCTGGAACTGCAGACCAGCCAGTTGCCGAAGAAGCTGCGTTGACAGCTGAAGCACTGGGCACAAAAGTCAGTCGATTCTCCGATGTTGGTGTTGCAGGTCTGCATCGCCTGTTGGCCGTTATTGACGATATTCGCCAGGCTGACGTCATCATCGCTGTTGCCGGTATGGAGGGCGCATTGGTCAGTGTCCTGGGCGGCCTTGTTGACAAGCCTGTCCTGGCTGTTCCGTCTGGTGTTGGTTATGGCGCAAACTTTGGCGGTGTCACGACCCTGCTGGCGATGATCAACTCGTGTGCCAGCGGTGTCGCCGTCCACAATATCGGCAATGGTTTTGGCGCTGGCTATATGGCCGCGACCATCTGCCGCCAGATTGACCAGCGGGTCAGGGAAGCGATGGAAAGACAATGAATGATAAAATCCTCTACCTGGATTGCTTTTCTGGCATCAGTGGCGACATGTTTCTGGGCGCCCTCCTGGACCTCGGTGTTCCACTCGACCTGATCGAGCAAGGTTTGGCCAAACTCGGCTTGTCCAGCGAATACCACCTCCACGTTGAAAAGATCACCCGCAGCGGCATCCTTGGCACCTCTTTCCAGGTACATCTGGATAACCATCATAGCCAATCACCGCTTGGCCCAGGCCATAGCCATAAACACGACCACGACCATGAACACGACCATGACCACGACCATGAACACGATCATGACCATAATCATAATCACAATCACAATCACGGCCACGACCATGAGCATCACCACAGCCAGGTCCATGAACACAAACATTACCTCGACAGCCGCCATGAGTATTTGCATGTCCATGGCCGGACTTACGCCGATATCAAAGTCCTGATTGATTCAGCGCCCTTGAGTCAGTCTGTCAAACGGCAGGCACAGGCAGTTTTTCGCGAAATTGGTGTTGCCGAAGCTGCTGTACATGGTGTTCATCTAGATCAAGTTCATTTCCATGAAGTCGGCGCAATCGATTCGATCATCGACATTGTCGGTGCTGCCCTGGCGCTGGATTATCTCCAAGTCGGCCAAGTCGTCGTATCGCCGATCGCTGACGGCTCCGGGACGATCAAATGCCAGCACGGCATGATGCCTGTTCCTGTTCCAGCCGTGATGAAAATGCTCGAAAACACGGATATCCCCTATGTGACTGGCACCAGTAACACCGAATTGGTCACGCCTACCGGGCTTGGCCTGGCCAAGACTTTTGCCACAAGCTTCGGGCCTTTACCGGCTATGAAGCGCCTGAAAGTCGGTTATGGCTTTGGCCAGCGTGAAATTGGCCGCCTGAATGCGCTACGGGTGATCCTGGGTGAAGTTTCCGCCAATATCGCCAGCCAAACGGAAGAATACGTTTCAGCTTCAACTGCAAAAAGATCTTCAGGTCATCAGGATTTCGATCCTGCTGAAATGGACCAAATTGTCCTTTTGTCCTGTCATATTGACAACACGACCCCAGAACAGCTCGGCTATGTGGCCCAGTTGTTACTTGAGGCAGGTGTTGCAGACGTCACTTATAGTCCAATCCTGATGAAGAAGAATCGTCCCGGTCAATTATTGACCGTCGTGGCAGTTTCTGAGCTCGAAAAAACAATTGTCACAATCCTGTTTGCCCAGACTGGGACAATCGGTATACGCCGCGAGCAGATTGACCGCCATGTCATGCAGCGATCATTTTCATCGGTTGAACTCCCGGATGGATCAATCCGGCTGAAAACAGTACGCTGGCAAGATATCAGCCGCACCTATCCCGAATATGATGATCTGGCTGATCTGGCCAGGCATCGCAACATCAGTCTCGAAGAGGCAAAGCAGATGGTTATGCAATTGGCCGGACAGGCCGACTGAAGATGGGCAATTTCGGGGGGCAAAAGACAGCTGTTTTGATCGCCTGCCACCTCATCTGGCGTGAACTGGCAGCCGCCATGGTTGATTCCAACCTGAAAATCATGCCCATCTACCTGGAACAGGGCCTGCATGATCAACCCAGCCGACTCCAGCAGCTTCTCCAGGCTAAAATCGATGAACTGGATAACCAGTACGACTTTATTCTGCTGGGTTATGGTCTGTGTTCAAATGGCATTGTCGGCTTGAAAACCCGTCACGCTGTGCTGGTTGTGCCACGGGCCCATGATTGCATCACTTTATTACTGGGGTCAAAAGAACACTATCAGCAATATTTTGATGATCATCCCGGAACATACTGGTTCAGCCAAGGCTGGTACGAAACTGGCAGTTTGCCGAGTGTGCAGCGATTGGCAGAAAAACGCAGCCAATTCCTGGACACCTATGAAGACCCCGATACAGCCGACTATCTGATTGAAGAAGAATGGCGCTGGATTCATGAATATCAGCAGGCCTGCCTGATCCTGGAACCAGAACTTGAATGGGCAGCCGGACGATGGGATGAGTTAAAGCAATTCACTGTGGAAAGTGCAAGTGATCTGGGCTGGACAAGCGACGAACAGAAGGGGACCCTGCGCTTGTTCAGGGAACTTGTCCATTCACCCTGGGATCCTGCCCGGTTCCAGCTGGTCCTTCCCGGACAACATCTGGAACCATCCTACGATCCACAGATCATCAAAGCCGTTCCGGACCAGCCCGAAACAGAGACGGCCGTTCCATAGCGCCTGAATTGTGGCTGCAATTGTCGATGCTTTGAATTGACGAACCTCAGGACCCTTGCTACACTTGTAACAACTTTTCGCCAAAAGTTCGGTGATGGAGTTTCGATCAGAACAGCGAACATTTTTCATCACTTGATTGTTCCGTCAAAGGAGATTGTCAATGCCAAAACGAGTTCTCGTGGTCATGGGTTCAGATTCGGATTTTCCAGTCATGGAAGCCTGCTTCAAAACTTTAAGGGATTTTGGCGTGAGCTTCGACGCGACAGTCTGTTCGGCCCACCGCACACCGGAGCGAGCTGCTGAACTGGCCAAGGGTGCTACCGCGCAGGGATACGGCGTGATCATCGCAGCAGCCGGACTTGCGGCCCATCTGCCGGGAGTGCTCGCTGCATTTACAACATTGCCTGTCATCGGTGTGCCGATCAAAGGCGGTGCTCTCAATGGACAGGATGCCTTGTATGCAATTGTCCAGATGCCTGCCGGCATTCCGGTCGCGACCGTCGCGATCGACGGTGCGGCGAACGCGGCGATCCTTGCTGTCCAGATCTTAAGCCTTGGCGATCCCGCGCTGGTCACCCGGCTTGATGCCCATAAAGTCGCTTTAGCTGAAGCTGTTGCCGCCCGCGATCTGAAACTCCAGGACAAACTGGCTAAACTATAACCTGACGGAGGAATCGTCGTGATACATGATGAATGTGGCGTTTTTGCCGCGCTTGACCCGTCAGCCCAACGCAATGATGCTGCCCGCATACTCTTTCTCGGTCTTTTTGCCTTGCAGCACCGTGGCGAAGACAGCGCTGGCATTGCGGTCAACCAGCAGGGCGCCTTGCTCTGCCAACGCCGGAAAGGCCTGGTGACCGAGGGCTTTGATGAAGTCGCCATCCAGGTCCTCAAGGGTCATGCGGCGATCGGACATGTCCGGTATCCATCAGCCCAGGATTCGAGCCTGGAAAGTGCCCAGCCGATGCTGATCAAATCACGACGCGGCCAGATTGCCCTGGCTTTCAACGGCGCCTTGACCAATGCTGCCGAACTGCGCAGCCAACTCCAGGAACAAGGAGCCATTTTCCAGTCCAGGGCAGACTCCGAAATCATACTTGCCCTGCTGGCCCGCCACCAAGTGCTCAATGACAATCTTGAAACTGCACTTCGCGCCATGATGGCCGAATTACAAGGGGCGTATGCCATGGTCTTGATGACCAGGGACCGTGTCGTCGGCATGCGAGACCCTCATGGCATTCGCCCGCTTTGTATCGGTAAAACCCAGGATACGTATCTGCTGTCCTCCGAGAGTTGTGCGATTGATGCAGTCGATGGCCAATTCCTGCGTGACGTCAAACCAGGTGAAATCGTCAGCCTGACCGCCGATGGCTTGCACACCTCAACCATGGCGGAAGATAAGCCTTGCCATACCTGCCTCTTTGAATATGTCTATTTTGCCCGTCCCGACAGTGTCATCGACGAGGCCAATGTGTTTGCCACCCGCGTCGCTGCCGGCGTTCAACTGGCCAAGGAACATCCCTGTTCGGCCGACCTTGTGATCGGTGCACCGGATTCAGGTCTGGCTGCTTCAATCGGTTATGCCCAGGAAACAGGGATCCAGCACGGCAGCGGCCTGCTGAAAAACCGCTATGTCGGCCGCACCTTCCTGCAGCCGGACCAGCTGCACCGTGAACTGCTGGTCAGCTTGAAATTTACAGCTCTGGCAGAAGCTGTCAAAGACCGTTCGATTGTCTTGGTCGACGATTCGATTGTCCGTGGCACGACCACCCGCCATGTGATCAGCTTGCTGCGCAAGGCTGGCGCCCGGGAAGTCCATATGCGGATTGCCTCACCGCCTCTACAGTATCCATGCCTTTACGGTGTTGAGACACCAGGACAACATGATTTGACTGCCTGTGAACTGACGTTGTCTGAACTTGCAGAACATATCGGTGCAGACAGCCTTGGCTACCTGAGCCTGCCTGGATTACAGCGGGCTTGCGCCGACCGGAAAATCCATTGCACGGCTTGCTTTGACGGGAATTATCCGGTGGCCCTGTCACCGGTCCTTCAGTCCAGCATCCGCAAAATCGATCCGGACTGGTTTTTTGGCCGGCCGGGACAGCGGTAAACAGGACATGTTCAGAATCGCAGTTTTCGTATCCGGCGGCGGGACCAACCTGCAGGCGATCATCGACCAGATCGAGTCAGGTCAGCTTGCCAGAATAAAAATCGCCTGTGTCATCGCTTCCAAGCCAGGTGCCTTCGCCCAAGTTCGTGCTGAGAAGGCTGGTATACCCTGCGTTGTCATCCGCCGAGCTGAATATCCCGATCTTGCAGCATATGACAATGCCATGCTGTCCGCGCTGTCACCCTATGATGTCCAGCTCATTGTCCTGGCGGGTTTCCTGAGCCTGCTCGGCCCGGGTTTGGTCGCAGCTTACAGACACCGGATCATCAATGTTCATCCATCACTTGTCCCGTCTTTTTGCGGGCCTGGTCTTTATGGCCTCAAGCCCCACATTGCGGCCCTGGAATACGGGGTCAAAGTCACCGGTGCGACAGTCCATTTTGTCGATGAGCATTACGATGAGGGTCCTGTGCTGCTGCAGAAGGCTGTCGACATTATGCCGGATGATACACCGGAAATTCTCCAGCAGCGGGTCATGCGGGAAGCAGAGCAAATCATCCTGCCACGGGCGATCAGCCTGATTGCAGCAGGACAGGTCAGGATTGAAGGCCGGCGGACAATCATCACAGAACCAGCTGCTCCAGACAGCGGACAGCATCAATAAACGTCAATCCAAGAAAACACAATCACATTGTTCAATCAATAGGTTCAATCATTTGGAGGTTACTAAAATGATGAAACGTGCACTGATCAGCGTATCGGACAAGGCAGGCCTTTTGGAATTGGCCACAGAACTGCATCAGCTCGGGATTGAGCTGGTTTCAACTGGCGGGACAGCCAACGCGCTGGTCCGGGCCGGCATACCGGTTGTCAATGTCTCGGAAATCACCGGCTTCCCGGAATGCCTGGATGGTCGGGTGAAGACATTGCATCCCAAGATCCATGGCGGAATCCTGGCTATCCGCGGCAATCAGGACCATATGAAAACCATTTCCCAGCTGGAGATCACACCGATCGACCTGGTGATTATCAACCTCTATCCGTTCAAGCAGACCATCCAGAAACCCGGTGTTTCAGTCGAGGAATGTATCGAAAACATCGATATCGGTGGTCCTAGCATGCTGCGGGCGGCTGCCAAGAACCATCACGACGTGACTGTCCTGGTTGATCCGGCTGATTATGCCCAGGTGCTGGCGGAAATCAAAGCGGAAGGCCAGACGAAACTTTCGACGCGCTTCGCCTTGGCCAGGAAAGTGTTTGAACACACAGCAGCCTACGACGCCCTGATCGCCCAGTATTTTCTTGGCCAGTCTGAAGATGCCGAGTTGCCTGAGCTGCTGACCTTGACCTATGAACGGGTCAGTGGACTGCGTTATGGTGAAAATCCACACCAGCAAGCGGCTTTCTACCGCGATGCATTGCCCAAAGCCGGTTCGCTGACTGAGGCAGAGCAACTTGGCGGTAAAGAGCTTTCCTACAACAATATCGCCGACACCGATGCTGCGATCGCGCTGCTCAAGGAGTTCACTGAACCGACTGTCGTTGCAGTCAAGCATGCCAATCCATGCGGTGTCGGCAGTGCCGATCAGCTGCTCGATGCCTGGACCAAAGCCTTTGAGGCTGACCAGGTTTCGATTTACGGTGGCATTGTTGCCCTGAACCGCCCGGTCACAGAAGAAGTTGCCCTTGCGATGAAAGATGTCTTCCTGGAGGTCATCATTGCTCCGGATTATGACCAGGACGCACTCGAAGTCCTGACCAAAAAGAAAAACCTGCGCCTGCTGCGGTTGCCGGCTGTGGCCTCGCCGATTCATGCCGGCGAACAGATGGTCAAACAGGTCTATGGTGGTATCCTGATCCAGGATCAGGACACCCAGGTCCTGGCTGACGATGGCTGGAAAGTGGTCACCGAAGCAGTACCTTCTGATGCTGACCAGGCTGACCTGGTCTTTGCAATGAAAGTCGTCAAACACGTCAAGTCCAATGCGATTGTGCTGGTTAAAAATCTCCAGACGGTCGGGATCGGTCCTGGACAGCCCAACCGGATCACTTCTGCTGGCATTGCGATCAAAAATGCCGGGGCCAAAGCCCAGGGGGCCATCCTTGGCTCAGATGCGTTTTTCCCATTTGCCGATACAGTTGATGCCGCGGCCGAAGCAGGCATTGCAGCGATCATCCAGCCCGGTGGTTCAATGCGTGACCAGGAATCAATCGATGCCTGCAACAAAGCGAAAATACCGATGGTTTTCACCGGCATGCGCCATTTCCGCCATTAAGCAGGAACCATATAAAACTTCCAGCATCAAAGAACCAGAGTCAAAGAACCAGAGTCAAAGAACCAGTGAAGAGGTATTGAGATTTCATGAAAGTCATGATTGTCGGCGGCGGTGGGCGCGAACACGCCATCGCCTGGAAATTCAAGCAGAGTCCCAGAGTCAGCCAACTGTTCTGCACCCCGGGCAATGCCGGCATAGCAGAACTTGCAACCTGCGTCCCGATCAAGGCGACTGAGATCGACGCCCTGGTTGAGTTTGCCAGCCGCGAGAAGTTCGACTTGATCTTTGTCGCTCCGGACGATCCGCTGGCCATGGGTCTTGTCGATGCTTTGACCGCTGCCGGTCTGCGGGCTTTCGGACCGACCAAAGCTGCAGCTCGCCTCGAAGCGAGCAAATCTTTCGCCAAGGATCTGATGCGGCGATACCGGATCCCGACCGCTGACTATGCGGTCTTCGATTTAGTTGAACCGGCTTTGGCCCACCTCGCCAACTGCGATTTGCCGATCGTCATCAAAGCGGATGGCCTGGCACTTGGCAAAGGTGTGATCATTGCCCAGACCAGCCAGGAAGCTGAAGCTGCAATCCGCGATATGCTCGAAGGCAATGCTTTCGGCCAGGCTGGCAGCCGGGTTGTCATTGAATCTTTCCTGACCGGGCCGGAACTGACTGTCCTCGCATTTGCCGACGGCAAGACGGTCTTGCCGATGGTTTCCTCGCGTGACCATAAACGGGCCTTCGACCATGACCAGGGCCCCAATACCGGCGGCATGGGAACGATTGCCCCCGGCGCAGACCTGACGATTGCGCAGCAGGAAGAAATGCTTGAAACGATCTTCAAACCGACAATCCAGGCGATGGCGGCAGAAGGCTGCCCATTCAAAGGCGTCATCTATTATGGCTTGATGCTGACCCCGCAAGGGCCAAAAGTCATTGAATACAATGCCCGTTTTGGCGACCCGGAAGCACAGGTTGTCCTGCCGCTTCTGGAAACAGACTTGACCGAAATATGCGATGCCGTAATCGATGGCTGTCTGGACCAGATCGAACTGAAATGGAAAACAGGGTGTGCCTGTTGTGTCGTCATGGCTTCCGGTGGTTACCCGGGAAAATACCAGACTGGTTACCCGATCCACGGACTTGACACGGTTGAGAACAGCATCGTATTCCATGCCGGGACACGCCGCGAAAATCAAGCGGTTGTCACGGCCGGTGGCCGCGTATTGGGTGTGACAGCCCTGGCCGCCAACCTCGATGAAGCAATTGACCTGGCTTACCAGGATGTCGAGCGGATTTCTTTTCAGGATGCCCACTATCGCAGGGACATTGGCCGGACGTGACACGCATCGGCCTGATCGGAGGCTCATTCGATCCCTTCCATAATGGACATCGCCAGTTGGTCGAAGCTGTGCTCGAATCCCGGCTGGTCGACCGGATTATCCTGATGGTCGCTGGCCAGCAGCCGCACAAGACCAGAATCAAAGTCTCGGCTGCCGGCTATCGCTATGAAATGGCCCTTCGCGGCGTCACAGACCTGGAAACCGTCGAAGTTTCCGATCTCGAAATCAATCGCAGCGGTCGTTCCTTTACGATTGACACGGTGGCAGCCCTGCAGGATATGACACCACCTTCAGATGAACTCGTCCTGATCTATGGGTCAGATGTTTTGTTCGACTTGCCCTCCTGGCGTTCACCAGAATTGATCCTGGCGCGCTGCCCGTTATTGATAGCCTGTCGTGGCGGGATTGACCGGTTTCAAGCCGAACAGCAGGCCGATTATTTGCGCCAGATCTACCAGGCCAGGATTGCGTTTCTCGACGCACCGATGCCGGAATTGTCGGCGACACAGGTTCGTGAAATGATCGTGAACGGTGAAAGCCATGTTCATCTGGTGCCCGAAAGGGTCGCCGCGCTGATCGAAAAACATGATATCTATGGTTACGACGATGAATTAGCCAGGATCGAACCGGAGATCTGGCACCGGCTGGCAGATTATGAACGTCAAGTCCGGCCCTTGCTGAATACCAAACGACTGCTCCATTCGCTCAATGTCATGCGCTACGCGATGCATCTGGCCAGAAAACATCAGATTTCCATAGAACAGGCTGGTATTGCCGGTTTGATGCATGATTGTGCCAAATGCCTTGAAGCTCATACGGTGCTTCACTATGCACGTCTGGCTGGCGATCCTGCCTTGCTTGAACCTGCACTGGCCCATGGGCCTGCCGGAGCCTATCTGGCTCGCATCGAATTTGGGATCAACGATCCGGTCATTCTCCAGGCCATCCACTACCACACGACCGGCAGTGGCGATATGTCACCACTTGATCTCTTAATCTACGTGGCTGACAAAGTAGAACCGGCCCGGACTTACAACAATCTTGCCGGCATCCGGAAAGCCGCCGAAGTCGACCTTGAACAAGCCATGAGACTTTGCCTGGTTGAGGTTGAAGCCTTCCTCGAACGCGAGCAGAAACCATCACACCCGTATGCCCAAGCTGCGATCGAAAAGCTTGGCATATTGAGTGGTGTTGACAAAATTGATCATTTCAGCCATGATTACGCCGAATAACGAAGGAGATTAAACCATTGACTGCAGAAGTACTTGCCAATAAGATCCGCACTATCCTTGAAGATAAAAAAGCGATGGACGTTGAAGTCATCGATGTTTCCAACAAAACCATCCTGGCTGACTATTTTGTTCTCGCCACCGGCACCTCGACGACCCATGTCAAGGCTTTAGCCGGCGAAGTGGAATTTGTCCTGAAAGAACAAGAACGCCGGATGGCTGATCATACTGAAGGCCAGGAAACCTCACGCTGGATCCTGCTCGACTATGGCGACGTTGTCGTCCATGTTTTCCACCCTGAAGAGCGCGATTTCTACAGCCTGGAAAAACTCTGGCGTGCCAGCCGCCACCGGGAAGAACCCAGCCACACCTGATTATTTGTCGAAATATCGCGAAATATGTCGTTAGAAGAGGGGAGGGAAAACCTTCCCTTTTTTGTTACGCTGAATTTGATCGTAGGAGTTCGCGAGGTTAAATCATGAAAAAAGTTGAAATTCCCAAAAAATGGCTTGGCATGATGATCGGATTGTGCATTTTTTCGTTGGCTGCCGCGGTGATTGAATATCAGCGTGTTAAGCCCACAGGCTTTATACTTGATTCGTCTTCAGCTCTATCCAGCAGTGATCCAGCTGCGGTTTCAGCGATGCCGGCCCAGGCGGAAACAGCGGATAATGTTCAGTTGAACTCATCCGGCAGTTCTGCAAGCCCCGGTACGGCTACAGGACTGAACAATAGCCAGGCCACAAGAGAACCGGATCTAGTTCCAGTCTATCTGGTCGGTGCGGTCAATCAGCCTGGCATCTACCAGATTGTCCGCGGCAGCTACCTCTATCAGCTGATCGACCAGGCTGGCGGACTGCGTCCGGATGCTGCAGCCACAGAAATCAACCTGGCCCAGAAAATTACGGAGAATATCCATATCCGGATACCGACAACAGGTGAGTTTGCCGAACACCCAGCGTACGCCTGGACCGACAGTGTTTCGGAGTCAACTTCGACTATTGTCAATCTGAACCTGGCAACGATCGATGAACTTGACACTCTGCCTGGGATTGGACCGGCTACGGCCAAGGCGATTGTTGATTACCGGGAGCGCAATGGTCCATTTACGGCCAAAGAGGATCTCATGAAAGTAGCGGGTATCAAACAAAGCCGCTACGATGTAATCGCCGACTTGATCGATATCCGCTAGACCTGTGGTTTGAAATATTGATCAGATGTTTGACCTATAGTACAGAGGGGCTGTTAATTTCCCTGCGTTGTTTCTACTTGAATGAGACCGATTTTGTCTTGCTTGAAACACCGATATATGTTTTGCCACGGTTGAGCACCAGTTCAGAACCGTCCGCGCGAGTAAAGAACCAGGGGTCATTGGTACCACCTTTGCTCCAGTTAATGGTTTCGTATTTTCCCCCGGAGAGATAGTAGCCGGTACCGGACGTCAAATCGTACTCTCGCAATTTACTGCCGCCATAACTGGTCACAGAAGCCTTAAGGAGCAGGACATTGGTGAAGCGCAGCGCCTTTCCGGTTGACACATCGATCTGTAGAGCTTTGAATTGTCCCTTTTTATAGGATTTTGTTGCAGCATCATAGGAGAAAGTTGCATTGTTGTAGTTGGAAAAAGGTGCCTGGACGGATATCGCACTGGCTCCGGATGCCGGGACCACATCGATACCTGGCTGGAAGAGGAACCAGGCCCGGTTGCTATTGCTATTGGCAGCCCGCAATTTCAACTGGTTGATTGCCTTGACCAGCTTTGCGCCATTTGTTTTCACACTGTGCTCATAACCTCTTGTCTTGCGCCACTTGCTGTCCCGCCAGTAAGCAGAACCGGCATTCGAGCTGTCGACATGGGATGTACCCTGGGCTGCGACTTGGCTGTAAGCGACGGTTGATCCACCGAAATGGACAACAATCGCGTCGAACGCTCCGGCAAGATCAATGAAATCATGACGCAGGCTGCGAATCGACCCGATTTCCGGGACACTCGCAGGATTGGCGAACACAGCCATCATGCGCGTGATTGAGCCTTCGACTTCCAATTCATAGATCAAGTCCGCTGAACCGATTCCCGCCTGTGGGGTTGCGATCTTGATGTTGTTGATCATAATCGCGACTGGCCGCAGATTGGCAGTTGAAACGTCCCTGAGCGCCAGACCGGTCAGTGGATTGTAATTGGCAACCTCTTTGACCGATGGAAAGGCAGCTGAGGACTGCACTTGGCTCACCGGTCGATTCCAATCCAAGGTAACGGTTTTTGTTTGCGGAGCCGCAGGCGTTGCGGCAACAAGGCCCAGCACCAAGACCAGCATGACACTGACAAGGACAAATCTTGATAAAAGGGATCGGTATTTGACCATGTGCGCTGTACCTCCAGAAATTCGATCGGACGATTGGTTCAATTGTTTCAATTCTAGCAATTCGCCGGAAAATCTGCAAACGATTGGCCGAAATTTAGGCAAAATGTAATATCCTGAAGGCGAAAGATCAGACATAGATCCAATAATACCAGTGAATAGTCACTTGAATTTACAAAACCGAGCTGATTGATTATCATGGAAGAGCTTGATAAAAGCATTTACCCCTTTGAACCGTATTTAGTGGAGGTTTTTTATGTCTGATTTCAGCGATGCGGCTTATCGGCACGCATTTCGCCATACTTCGTCCCACATCCTCGCCCAGGCAGTCAAGAAACTGTATCCGGAAACGCTTCTGGCGATCGGTCCGGCAATCGAAATCGGGTTATTATTACGATTTTGACCGGGAACAGCCCTTCTCTCCGGAAGAACTCGGTCAAATCGAAGATGAAATGAGCCGGATCGTCAAAGCAACTACCCGATCGAACGCTTCGAACTGCCGCGAGACGAGGCCCGTGATCTGATGCAGCGAGCCGGCGAGACCTACAAGGTCGAGCTGATCGATGATCTGCCGGCTGATGCGGTGATCTCTTTTTACCGGCAGGGTGATTTCGTTGATCTCTGTGCCGGTCCGCACCTGGTCAAACTGGTGAAGTCAAGGCTTTCAAGCTGACCCAGGTCGCCGGAGCCTACTGGCGCGGCAGCGAAAAGAACAAAATGCTGCAGCGAATCTATGGCACGAGCTTCCCGGACAAGCAGCAGCTCAAGGAATATCTTGAACAGCAGGAGGAAGCACGCAAGCGTGACCACAACAAACTGGGCCGCGAGCTGGGCTTTTTCACGACGGTCGATTATATCGGCCAGGGCTTGCCGATCCTGCTGCCGAAAGGTGCGCGGATCATCCAGCTGCTGCAGCGTTTTGTCGAGGATGAAGAAGAAAAGCGCGGCTACCTGCTGACCAAGACACCCTTCATGGCCAAATCCGATCTGTACAAGATTTCCGGCCACTGGCAGCACTACCGTGACGGGCATGTTCATCATCGGTGATCCGGACAAAGCCGATACGGAAGAGGTCCTGGCCCTGCGGCCGATGACCTGCCCGTTCCAGTTCCAGGCTTACCTGACCAAGACCCGCAGCTACCGTGACCTGCCGATCCGCTACAACGAGACTTCGACCCTGTTCCGCAATGAGTCGTCCGGCGAAATGCACGGCCTGATCCGCGTCCGCCAGTTCACCATTTCCGAAGGCCATCTGGTGTGCACGCCAGAACAGCTTGAACAGGAATTCCGCGGCTGCCTCGACCTGGCCCAATTCATGCTGAAAGCTGTCGGCTTTGACGATGATGTCAGCTATCGTTTTTCGCAAGTGGGATCCGAACGACCAGCGAGAAATTCATCGGCTCAGCCGAGCAATGGGACGACGTCCAGGACACCATGCAGGCCAGATCCTCGACCACATCGGGCTGAAGTATCAGATCGGCATCGGTGAAGCGGCTTTCTACGGACCCAAGCTGGATATCCAGATCAAGAACGTCTTTGGCAAGGAAGACACGCTGATCACCATCCAGATCGACTTCCAGCTGGCTGAGCGGTTTGGCATGGAATATACCGACCGCGATGGCCAGAAACAGCATCCCGTACATCATTCACCGCACATCGATCGGCTGCTACGAACGGACACTGGCCCTGCTGATCGAAAAATACGCCGGTGCCCTGCCGCTCTGGATCGCGCCGGAGCAAGCCCGGATCCTGCCGATTTCCGAGCAGCCATACCTGAAGCTGCTGGCCAAGGTGGCCGACCGCTTGCGGGCTGCCGGTTTGCGCGTCGATATCGACAGCCGCGATGAGAAAATCGGCAAGAAAATCCGCGAAGCCCAGATGGACAAGATCCAGTACATGCTGGTGCTCGGCGATCCAGGAAATCGAACAGGAACCGTGGCCGTCCGTTCGCGCCGGGAGGGTGACCTCGGTGTGATGCCGGTTGACGCGTTGATCGCCCGTTTGCAGCAGGAAGTTGCAACCCGGTACATCGCTCAATAATCAAATGATCCCCCGATCCGGCTGATCCGATCAGATCAACCGGATCACCTCAGTGATCCTTTCCAAGTCAATCCAAAAGCTGATCCAAAAGCTGTCCGGAATCGGGCGGCTTTTTCCTTTGTCACCCTTGACACTCAAAGGTTATACCAGTAAAATAGCAAGGCTGACGGGGTGTGGCTCAGGTGGTAGAGCGCTTGGTTCGGGACCAAGAGGCCGGAGGTTCAAGTCCTCTCACTCCGACCAGTCGATAAGAATCGGTTTCAGCAACAAGCTGGAGCCGGTCTTTTTTATTATTTTCCTGCTGTTCGAAAACCTGCAAGCCGAATGAAAAATCGATTATACTATACTCAATAAATCCAGCCGGGAGGACATGCCGATCGGCTGGAACCATGGATGGCGGAGGACTTTGGATTCAATGAGCAAAGCAGACCAGATTTTTATTGATAATTGCCTGCAGATTCTTGAATGCGGATATGATGAAACCGGCACGGATGTCCGGCCGCGCTGGGAAGACGGCCCGCCTGCTTACACGATCAAGCAGTTTGGCATCGTCAATCGATACAATCTGGCAGAAGAATTTCCCATCCTGACGCTGCGGCCCATCAACTTCAAAGCCGCTATCGATGAGCTGCTCTGGATCTGGCAAAAGAAGTCGAACCGAATTGCTGACCTGGGCAGCCATATCTGGGACAGTTGGGCGGATGATCAGGGCACCATCGGCAAAGCTTATGGTTATCAGCTGGCCCAAAAAGCCAGTTACAAAGAGGGCGAATTCGATCAGGTCGACCGCCTGCTCTATGACTTGAAAAACAATCCGACCAGTCGGCGAATGCTGACCAATATGTTCAACCATCCGGATCTGCATGCAATGCAGCTTTACCCTTGTGCCTATAGCCTGACGCTCAATGTCTCAGGCAACCGGTTGAATGCCATCCTCAACCAGCGCTCACAGGATATGCTGGTGGCTAACAGCTGGAATGTCACGCAGTACGCAATTCTCGTCCATATGTTTGCCCAGGTCAGCAACCTGCAAGTCGGTGAATTTGTCCACGTCATTGCCGACGCCCATATTTATGACCGGCATGTTCCGCTGGTCCGTGACTTGATTTCCCGTACATCTTTTGCCGCGCCCACCTTGCGGATCGACCCGGCGATCATGGATTATTACCAGTTTACCGTTGACAGTTTCTCCCTCGAAAATTACGAAACAGGGGAGAAGATGACGAAGATCCCGGTTGCCATATGAATGTGATCGTTGCTGTCGACCAGAACTGGGGAATCGGCCAGGATGGTGAGCTCCTTTTCCGGATCAAAGCGGACCTGCGGCGATTCAGGTCTTTGACCATTGGCAAAGTTGTCATCCTGGGCCGGAAAACCCTGCAGACGTTCCCGCAAGGACGGCCATTGTCAGGCCGCACCAATCTGATCTTGTCCAGGAACCCGTTCTATACTGTCGAAGGTGCGATCATCTGCCGTTCCATCGACGAGCTGCTCAGCCGCTGTGGTGATTATCATCCGGATGACCTTTTCGTGATCGGTGGTGCAAGCATCTACGATGCCTTGCTGCCTTTCTGTCAACGGGTCTATGTCACCCGAATCCATTCCAGCCGGCCGGCGGATCGTTTTTTCCCCAATCTCGATCAATTGCCGGAGTGGCATCTCATGAGCGAAGAACCCCTCCAGGAGGAGGACGGACTGTCCTTTTCGTATCTGACCTATGAGCGTGTAAGAACTGATGAACAGGTCTGATTTTTCCAGGCTGCGCTACGGTTTGGCACTTGTATTGTGCCTGACGCTGATATTCTCAGCCAGCTGCAGGTTGAATGCCAACCCGGAATACCCGGTCATACCGGAGGCAGCTGCAGAGAGTCGATTTGGCGTGTCCATTATACCGACTAAGTTGCCTGTAAATCCGGAACCGACAATCGAAACCAGTCCTGCATCGAAAATCACCTTGAAAGTCGCTGGCCCCTGGTCCGCCTCGGACTTGGACCTGCTCGGCAAATACTATGCCATGCTGCAGGAAGATTCAAAATCGACTGACGGTGCTTGGCCTGGCGGCGACCAGATCAGCTTTGCTGCAATTGCCGACACCGAGCCATTGATCAATTTTTCGTCCATACCCATATCGATCCAGGAAGGTCTTACCGACGATCTGGCCAGGCGCTGGACAGCTACCTCGAATTGGCCCGATATTGTCATGACTCGTTCGATCGATCAGGAACAGGCTATGTCGCATTTTTCTGATCTGACCCCCCTGTTGATCGATAATCCCGACCTTTCATCAGACAAGGCCAACGCCAATTTGATCAAACTTTGCCAGAGCGGGAAGGGGTTTTATCATCTGCCTTGGCGGGTCACCTTGCCCGTCCTGTATTACAATCGCAATTTACTGAAGGCAGCGTCGGTCGATGAACCAGCCGGCAGTATGAGCTGGACATCCTTCAATAACCTGATCGACCAACTGGTCCAAAAATACAGGCAGGATGGACGACTCCTGAACGCCTCACTTCTGGGCCAGATCTCAAAGGCAAATAACCGACTGCAGATCAGCGAGCAGGCTGTCTTGCTGTTTGCCAATCCACAGGCGCTCATTGATTATATACCGGCTGCAGAAACCACCAACCTGGGTTGGTCGACTTGGGATGGCCGCCATTTCAACTTCGAACATCCATCTTTCGCCGCTGGCGTCGATCAAGTGCGTGAACTGGTCCAGAAAGGTGCCTGGATAAATCCGCTGGACCAGGCATTCAGTGATCAGTTCGGTTCGATCAAAAAAATGATCGACAACGGACAGGTTGTTTTCTGGATAGGCGATTCAAGTGAAATGTACAGTGTTCCGGATGATCGAGTTTCGTCAGTTGGTTATACCTTGCTGCCCTTTGGCCAGACCGAACGGATCGTCCGATTGCCCGCCCGGTTATTAACCTTGTCCGTCAGCCAGGCCAGCCCATACCGAGCGATGGCAGCCCAGTTTGCGGCATTCTTATCGTTCGATTCGGATGCACTGCAGATCCAGTCCCGTCTGATGTCGCAGGAAGGGCTTTTCCCGGCTGTCAGTGATTCCAGGGTATGGGAAACATTACTTGAACAGCAGAAAGGCGGTAAAGGCCTTTCAGAGCTGCCCACTATATTGCCGTATGTTTATACCGGCGGGCAATATGAGCACCCGAACTGGGACAGCTTGCTCGCTCAAACGATTGACGCTTTCTCGGACAAACTGCTGACGAGTACAAATCCTCAGCGTGAAATCAAGCAAATGCAATTGCTGGCAGACCAGCTGACGGAGTGAACGTATGGTCAAGCGGAAAACCATCCAGGCTCAGAAATTTCCAGATTTGTACGACGCTTTTCTCACCTTCAGCGGCGGAGCCGTCCATATCCGTTCGAACGATCAGGCGATCGTGGCTGTCGAATTCCTGAACCGTGATTTTCCAGGTGCGGCAAGACCAGGACGGCTGATGATCGTGGATGATGCGCCGCCGGTCCTGCAGGATGCCTGTCGCCAATTGCGCGAATATTTTGACGGTAAAAGGCGTGCCTTTGAACTGCCACTCGAGATCCTCGAGGGCAGTGAATTCCAGCGGCGTGTGTGGGAGAATTTGCGCCGAATTCCTTTTGGCGCAACCTGGTCATACGAAGAATTGGCTGAAAAAATCGCCCGACCGGAACAGACTCCGCGGACCCTGGCCCGGGCAGTAGGAGCAGCATGTGCCGCAAATCCCTTGCCGATCGTCATCCCTTGTCATCGGGTGATCGGTAAGAACGGGCGGTTGGTTGGTTTTGCCGGTGGAGTCGAATTGAAAGCCTTTTTACTGAACCATGAGATGCTCGGTGTGTAATAACGATTTAACGATAGAGGAAGTTGATGGAAAAGACAATGATAGAAGACAATGTGCATCTTAGCAAAATCAGCATGAAACCTTCCACTTTGCTGGCTCCGGTCCCAGTCGTCCTGATTTCCTGCCAGGGAACACCCGGAGGAGGGAAAGACAAACCAAACCTGTTGACAGTAGCCTGGGCTGGTACAATCAATTCCGAACCGCCCATGGTCTCGATATCTGTCCGCAAATCGCGATACTCCTATGATCAGATTTGCCAGAGCCGGGAATTCGTCATCAACCTGGTTGACCAGAAATTGTTGAAAGCAACTGATTTTTGCGGCGTGCGGTCAGGCGCAGATATTGATAAATTCGCAGCCTGCCAGCTGACTGCAGTTGCAGCTGAACACATGGAATACGCCCCCGCTGTCGCAGAAAGCCCCCTGACACTATCCTGTTCGGTTACCCAGATTATTTCCCTCGAATCCCACGATGTGTTTATTGCCCGGGTTGATGCTGTCCAGGTCCGCCGCGATCTGTTCGACGCCAACAACCGGCTTTGCCTGGACAAGGCCGACCTCGTTGCCTATGTCCATGGTGAATACTACGGCCTCGGCAAACCACTGGGATTTTTCGGCTATTCGGTAGCCCGGCCAGAGGTATTGAAGAAACGGTTGAAGTCGGGCAAATCAGATTCAAAATCGCCAGACAGTAGCCATCACAAAAAATCAAAAAATAGTCCGAAACATAAAAAGTCCAAAACATAAATTGAAAAGCGACAGGTCATGAAAAAGCCCCGGCAGCCAATCAGGTGCCGGGGCTTTTGCTCACATTTGATAATAGTGCAAAGGACAATCGCCGAACTAGTCCGGAATTATTTTGCCACGAGGACTTTTTTCAGCTTGGCAAAACGCGGCAGGCCGTCTTCGATGGCGATCTCTGGATTCGCCTTGGATCAGCGGCAGAGCATAGTCGATGAACTGCTGCATTGACGAAATTGCCTTCGGCGTTGATCCATTCGCGCGGTACCGTTTTTTCTCGGTATTGGCAACATCGCTGAGCGGGATCAGCTTGATCTCGCACTTGTATATGGCCCGCTTTCCGGACGCTGGAAACCGACCATGAAATCGGTCATGCCATCGACCGCGACAGCGGACAGCGGTCTGGCCGGCCAGGAAGGATTCATCGACATCGCGTCTTGGAAGCCAGGTGTGCCGCGCAGCGCTGCATCAGGGACAGTTCGATGCCGCGGACCTTGCAGCCGATCTGTTCCTTGATGTAGTTGGCCAGAACGGTCGCCGTGCCGCCCATCTGCTTGTGGCCGAAGGCATCGACAGATACTTCGCCGACCAGTTCCGGAATATATTTGCCATCCTTGGTTTTGACGCCTTCAGAAACAGCAATGATGACTTTCTTTTCTTTTTCATAGATTCGCTGGACATCGACCAGCATCTTGTCGAGGTCGAAATCGACTTCCGGCAGGTAGATCAGGTCCGGACCGCAGGCCCTTGTAGGCGGCCAGGGCAGCAGAGGCGGTCAGCCAGCCGGCATTGCGGCCCATGATCTCGATGACGGTGACCATGCCGGTGTCATAGACACGGGCGTCCAGGTAGACTTCCATGAAGGTCGTGGCGATGTATTTGGCTGCCGAAGCGAAATCCAGGGCAATGGTCGGTGCCGAACAGATCGTTGTCGATGGTCTTCGGAACGCCCATGACGCGGCACTCGTAGCCGGACTTCTGCATGTATTTGGAAATCTTGTTGCAGGTATCCATGGAATCATTGCCGCCATTGTAGAAGAAATAGCGGATATTGTATTTTTTGAAAACTTCGAGCAGGCGCTTGTAGTCTGTATCGTCGACTTCGGCTTTGGCCAGCTTGTAACGGCAGGAACCGAGCGCAGAAGACGGGGTGGTTTTCAGCAGTTCGATCTCGGCCGGATCTTCCTGGCCGATATCATAGAATTTTTCGTTCAGGATGCCGACGATGCCATTGGCGGCGCCATAGACTTTTTCAATGACGCCGGTCTGCCGCAAAGCTTCGGTAAAGACACCGGCCGCGCTGGCGTTGATGACCGATGTCGGTCCGCCGGACTGGCCGAAAATCGCATTACCAATCAATTTGCTCATGTTACAATTCCTCCTGTTAACTCTGCGATTAAGTCCGGAGCCATTGCAATACCGACATTATCTTAACATGGGAGGCAGAATCGAGTGAAAGCCTCAAAGAACGTGCCTGTACTTGCAAGTATCTCATCCGGCGCTAGCAAAGCCCGAACACCAGCATGTCGCGGAACTGGCCGCGGCGTCGGACATGGCGGCGCAGGACGACCTTCCGGCTGGAATCCGAGCTTGTGAGAACAGGCGGATGGACGGTGCGTTATCTTCGATGATCCTGGCCCAGATCCGATGCAGACCCAATTCGCCGAAAGCATAATCGATCAGACAGCGCAGCGCTTCAGCCGCCAGGCCTTGGCCGCGCTGCAGCCGGTCGGTCAGGGCGATGCCGATCTCGGCATGGCTGTTGGGCCAATCCAGGCCATCGAGGTTGACCAAGCCGATCAGATCTGGCCGTCGAGGCGAATGGCAAAAACAAAATTCTCGATCCCATCATTCCAGTCCGTGAGCAAGACTTTAAGCTGCGGCGCATTGAACGGACGGGCAGTCGTCGGCAGATAATAAGTCAAGGTTGAGCATATCCTGGAAAAAAGGCAGCAAGCTCAGATCAGTCGTTCTTCGCAGTGGCAGTCAGATCAAAGCCGTTCGCCGATGCAGCGGCAGCTTGTCAGACACGTTCAGCGGATCGGGACGAATGCAGGTTAGACATGAAAGATTACCATCCCGGAGCGCCATGACACTCCAGAAACAGTATATCGAGGAATCCAGGTGACAAAAGATGTCAATTTGATGACTTGACAACCTGTTTGGGCGATCCGTATAATCACTTCGTGCCGGCGGCGAACGGCAGTAAACATGGTGGGATTAGCTCAGTTGGTTAGAGTGCCAGATTGTGGCTCTGGAGGTCGTGGGTTCGATTCCCATATCCCACCCCAAAAACGCCCGCGGATGCCCATGCCGGCGCCATCGTCACCTGCAGATCAGGCAGCATTGGGGTGTCGCCAAGCGGTAAGGCACGGGACTTTGACTCCCGCACTCGTAGGTTCAAATCCTGCCACCCCAGCCATATGATCCACTAGCTCAGTTGGTAGAGCACCTGACTTTTAATCAGGGGGTCCGGAGTTCGAGCCTCCGGTGGATCACCAGATAAAACCTTGCAGCCAGTGCGGTTGTGAGGTTTTTTCATTCGATTTCAGGAGGCATCTGTGGGATTTTTAAAATGGTTAGGGTCATTGATCGTCTTTACAATCCTGGCGGGGATTCTGAGTTCTGCAACTAAGGCAATACTTGGACTTTTAGGCTTTTCAGGAAGCGGTGCGAGTACTTTTGCCCTGCTCATCGCACTGGTTATCGGTGTGGTCATCGTCATGAAGATCAATGGCATGATGGGGAAGAAGAAATAATTCGAACCTGTTATTTTTGACATGTTTCAGCCCCATACTTTGATCAGTGCTAAAATAGATAATAAGTCGAAACATCAATAATTAAATTGCTATGAGCAGATGTTCATCGATGCTTAGACTGTCAGGTCTGATCGGGTCGATTTGATCTGACAAGAGCAAATTGCAAATCCGGCCACTGTCCCGGTCTTGTCATGTTCAGTCAATTTGCCCACCTCCGGGAAGAGATGGTGTTCATATGAAAAAAATGCTTCAGAAATCTGTGGCTATTCTTGTCGTTCTCTTGATTTGCCTGGTTCCGATCCCCCAGACCATCATTGCTGAATCATCCGGTGACTATCAATACACGATTTCGGAGAATTCAGCCACGGTCGAAAAGTACACCGGCCCAGGCGGCGATGTCGCAATCCCTGGGTCATTGGGCGGATATCCGGTGACGAGTATCGGCGATGGCGCGTTCTGGGGCACTACAGGGATCAAGAGCCTGGCAATTCCAGACAGTGTGGTTACGATCGGCGAATATGCATTTTCTTTTTGCACCATGCTGACAGCGTTCGCGATTCCACAAAATGTTGCCAGTATCGGCAAGGGTGCCTTTTTTGGCTGTGATAGCCTGGCGACAATTAACGTTGCGCCAGAAAACACATCGTTTTCCAGTAATGGCGGTGTCTTGTTCAACTATCTGCAAACGGCCTTGATCTGTTACCCGAAAGGCAAGCCGGATCAGGCCTACACGATCCCGGATACTGTCATTACGGTTGGTGCGGGATCGTTCAGTGGCTGTTCAGGCTTGACGAGTTTATCCCTTTCAGCCAATGTGACGACAATTGAGGAAAGTGCGTTTTCAAATTGCACAGCGCTGACGCGTATGACTTTAACGGATCAAGTGAAAACTGTGGGCGACTGTGCTTTCTGGGATTGTGCCAGCCTGACTGCAGTAACCATTTCAAAAGAAGTCGCCAGCATTGGTGGCCAAGCCTTTGTACTTTGCCAGAATTTGAAAACAATCGATGTCGCCAGTGAAAATCGCAATTTCGTGAGTATTGGCGGCGTCTTGTTCGACAAGAAAATCTCGTCTCTATTATGCTATCCTGCTGGTCAGACCGCACCGGTGTTCAATATCCCGGAAAGTGTCAGCATCATTGGCGAAAATGCATTCAATTCCTGCCGATATCTGACAGATATGACGATTCCAGACAGTGTGATCACCGTCAACTGGCGTTCTTTCAAGGATTGTACGGGGCTTAAGGCTGTGTCACTGGGCAAGAATCTGGCCAGGATCGGTATGCAGGCATTTGCCGGCTGTACAGGGCTCACCAGCATTGAGTTTCCGGCCAGTATCTATCATATCGGTGAGCATGCTTTCAGTGGCTGTCAGTTGAAAGCGGCTTATATCTACGGCGATGCCCCTGCAATCGGTTATGAGGCCTTTCATGGCAGTGCGGAAGACTTTAAAATCTATTATATTTTGGAGAAAAACGGGTTCGCCCCGCCAACTTTATATGGTTATCGCACCGATTCTTTTTCACCAGTCTATTCCGTCACATTCGACGCCCAGAATGATCGCGATTTGACAGAAGTCTCGGTGGCTGGTGGCAACCTGATCCCCGAGCCTGACATGCCGAATCTGGAAGGACACTTGTTTGTCGGTTGGTATCAGGATCCGAACTACCTCAAGGCCTGGAATTTCGAGACAGATTTACTTGAATCGGACATCACACTTTATGCGCGCTGGATGGATGAAGCAATTGAAGAGCCGAGTGCCAAATCGGTCGATTCCAACAGCGTCGTCTTAAGTTGGCTGGATGATCCAGGCTGTGATTATTACGAAATCAGCCGGGACACCAGTCTTGCCGGATCCTTCGAAATAATCGATAAAATCAACGCTGTCGGAGCATCCTATAATGATCTGGGTGTGAAAACCGGCATCACTTACTTCTATAAAATCAGAGGCTATTCAATTTGCGGTATGACGGCCATCCACAATGGTTTTTCTGAAATCGTTTCAGCCACGCCCATTCCTGCCAGGCCGGAAAATTTCATCGTTTCCCGGATCAGCCCGAGCATCGTACAAGCCATCTGGTCGCCCGTGGACAGTGCTGATGGTTATGAAATATACCGTGCGACTTCACGAAAGGGCAGTTTTGCAAAAATTGCCGACAACGCGACAACAAATTATCTGGATGAATCACTCATTCCTGATTTAGAATACTTTTACAAGGTGCGCTCCTACCGCCAGGATGACACGACAATCATTTTCGGTGAATTCACAGATGTCCTGACACCTTGACGGAGGCTTCCATGATTAAATTCGACTGCCATGTCCACTCAATTGCCAGCGGTCACGCGTTCGGCACCCTTGAAGAAATTGCCGGTTACTGCCGCAGGCGCGGGTTGGACGGCTTCGTTCTGACCGACCATGGCCCTGCCATTCCGGGCTCAGCCAACAGCCTGTATTTCAATTCGCTCAAAATGGTCCCTCACTGGCTTGACGGTGTACAAGTTCTTCGTGGCGTTGAAGCAAACCTGATGGATTTCGACGGCGAATTGGATTTGCCTGTCGAGTTGTTAAGACGACTGGATGTTGTCATCGCGAGTTTTCATGAAATCATCATTGAACCGACGAACAGGGAAGATCATACACGTGCCTTGATCGCGGCTGCCCAGAATCCATTGATCGATATCCTCGGCCATACCGGACGGGGCAATTACCGCTATGACATTCCGGCTGTTCTTGAAGCTTGCAAAGCCACGGGGACAATGGTCGAAATCAATCGCTGGACCATCAAGAAGCGCAGGCAGGACGGTGATGTTTGCCTAGAGATAGCGCTCGCCTGTCGTGATCTGCAAGTGCCGATCGTGATCAATAGTGATGCACACACGGCTGACCAGGTTGGCCAAGTTGATCTGGCCGAAGCACTGGTCCGCTCAATCGACTTTCCCGAAGAACTGATCATGAACCGCAACGCTGATGTTTTCAAAGCCGATCTGCTGCGTCGAAAGCCCTGGCTGGACTTGGACTAATCCATAATATTGACAGCCTACTCACAGCTAATGTTCACATCATGATCACAGCAATTTTTCCAGTTTGAGTCGGCGGACAAGTTCGGCGATCAGATCAGCCCGGTTGAACGGGGCGATCAGATAGAAGCCATCGATGAATGGCCGCATCTGACGGGCTACTTCAAGGCAAATGCGAAGTCCTTGTTCACTGGCTGCATCTTTGGACATTTCCGGATCAAACCGGTCCAGCAGTGCCTCCGGGATACGGATGCCGGGAACTTCAGCAAACAAGTAGCGGGCATTGCGGTAACTGACGAGCGGCATCAGGCCAAGCAGAACCTTGAGCCCCGCCTCGCGGACGGGTGTCAATAATACTTTGGCATCGACAGCTGCAAATAGTGGCTGAGTCAGGACAAAAGATGCCCCGGCAGCCTGTTTTTTCTGCAGCCGCTTCAATTCTGCTGCGGGATTGGCAACGTTCAGGTCAAGTGCCACGCCAGTCAGCATCGGTTCATTGACAAATACATCGCTGTTCATGAGGCTGATCTGCTCAACCAGGCCAATACTGTTGATATTGAACACCGGCTTGATGAATCCGCGTTCGGCTTCGGCAATCCCATCGCCAGTGATTGCCAGGATTTGACGAATCCCTTCTGCGTGGGCTCCCAGCAACAAGCTTCGCAAGGCATTGATATTCCGGTCTCGGCAGGTCAGGTGGGGCATCACCGGAATGTGGACTTCACGCTGGATTCGGGCTGCAGCGATCACAGGATCGACTTTGACGCGCGCCAAGGGCGAGTCTGCAAGGGTGATCGCATCGATCCGGGCGGCCGCCAGCACTCTGGCTGCGGCCAGTAAATCATGAAGATCGCTGTGGCGGGGAGGATCAAGTTCACAAATCGTCACAAACTGGTCGGATTTGATTTTGTCTGCCAATCGAAAATCGGCATTGTTGGGCCGGACAAATGGCAAGTTGGCAGTCTTGACGGCCGGTGTTGCCGGGTGATCGAGGCCAGTTTGTCCGGCCAACTGATCCCGGAGTGCCCGGATATGGTCAGGTGTCGTACCGCAGCAACCGCCAATCAAATGGACATTTTCACTGATCAATTCTCCTGTAGCCTGGGCAAAAATGACCGGCGAAGCACTGAAAATTGTCCGCTCCTGATCGCGGCGGGGATAACCACTATTGGGCATCAGGGACAGCGGTTTATGCATCAGAGGCAATTGGGTCAGGATCTGGCGCAGATGCGTCGGACCGATCCCGCAGTTTAATCCAAACAAATCAATCGTCGGACAGTTGTCGATCTTTTCTGCCAGGGCACGGATGCCCATGCCTTTTCGAGTCAGCCCGTCAGCTGAAAGAGCAAAGGAGGCTATGATCAAGGCATCCGGCACTTTGCGCCGGATGGATTTGCTCAGGGCAATCGCCTCGTCAGGATCGGCAAAGGTTTCGAGAATGAACAGGTCTGCTTGCTCGGCACAAAATGCATCGATGACTTTTTCGTAGGCGTGCCAGGCGACATCAGGTTCGAGACCGTAAGCCGGACCAATATCAGCCGCAACCAGGGCTTTGTCGCCGGCAACATCGCGAGCCAGGCGGTAGCCGGCATGGATCACGTCCGGAAGCGATTTGAATTCAGGCGCATCGGCTGGATTGATCGCTGCAAAGGTGTTTGTGCGCAACAATTGGGCGCCGGCATCGAGGTAAGCTTGGTGGATCTGGCGAATCAGTTCTGGTTGTTCGAGATTGGCACTTTCACAAGTTGACAGGCTCGTACCGGAAAGTTCCAGAAAGAAGGTGCCCATCGCGCCATCGGCGATCAACCGGGAATTTTCGGCCAGGAGGATTTTAGCGTTTTTCATGGTCAATATTCTATCAGAATGTATCGAACTGTCAAAAGATTTCGGGGTGGACAAATACAAAATGATGCGGTAAAATCAGCAGGCAGACGGCTTGAACCAATTTGCGGGTGTAGTTCAATGGTAGAACCTCAGCCTTCCAAGCTGATCGCGTGGGTTCGATTCCCATCACCCGCTCCACAGATACTGCGGCGGCTGTCAGGCCGCCTTTTTATTGCCAGACGGCACTGTTCGGAGTATAATCAAGTCACCGGTCATCGCATGGGTCTATAGCTCAGTTGGATAGAGCAACAGCCTTCTAAGCTGTGGGTCGGAGGTTCGAGTCCTCCTAGGCTCGCCAGAAAACCGTTCGTACATGAGACGGTTTTCTTATTCGCTGATACGAATTTCGCAGGTCATATGGAGTAGCCGCGAACCGATCTTGCTCAGCTAATGCTGTGATATAATCGATGCCAGATTCTGACAGGAGGGAGTACGGCATGGCCAAAACCAAAGCCTACGACAACGAAAGCATTTCCTCGCTGAAAGGCGCCGACCGGGTTCGCCTGCGTCCCGGCGTCATCTTCGGCTCCGACGACCTGGAAGGCTGCCAGCATTCTTTTTTTGAAATCCTGTCCAACTCGATCGACGAAGCCCGCGAAGGCTACGGCAACCAGATCGAAGTCACGCCGTTTCAAGGACGGTTCGATCGAGGTCCGCGACTACGGCCGCGGCATTCCGCTCGACTTCAATCAGCAAGGAAGAGCGCTACAACTGGGAACTGGTCTACTGCGAACTCTATGCCGGCGGCAAATACAACAACAACAGCGGCGACTCCTATGAATACAGCCTGGGCCTGAACGGCCTGGGCGCCTGCGCGACGCAATATGCATCCGAATATTTCGATGTCACGGTCGTCCGCGACGGCTTCCGCTATCAGCTGCATTTTGAAAAGGGCGAGAATATCGGCGGACTGACCAAGGAGCCGGTCCGCCAGAAAAAGACCGGGACGATCCAGAAATGGCGGCCGGACCGCGATGTTTTCACCGACATCCATATCCCGCTCGAGTATTTTCAGGCGACCCTCAAGCGCCAGGCGGTTGTCAACGCCGGTATCACCTTCATACTGTTTGACGAAGAGTCAAGCGAGGAACGACACTTTCTATTATCCGGAAGGCATCCTCGGCTATGTCCGTGAACTCGACACAGGCAGCGGCATCAGCACGCCGGTTCTGTTCGAAGGCAGCGGCAAGGGCCGCGACCGCGCCGACAAGCCGGAATACAAGGTCAAGGCGGCGATTGCCTTTTGCTTCAACAATGAAATCAACCTGCTCGAGTACTATCACAACTCCAGCTGGCTGGAATATGGCGGCTCGCCGGACAAGGCTGTGCGCAACGCACTGGTCGCCGAGTTGGACCGCCAGATCAAGCCTGCGGGACAAATACAAGGGCAATGAAGCCAAAGATCACCTTCGCCGACATCCAGGACAGCCTGATCCTGGTCGCCAGTTCGTTTTCGACCCAGACCAGCTATGAAAACCAGACCAAAAAGGCGATCAACAACAAGTTCATCCAGGAATTCATGACCGAGATGCTCCGCAGCCAGCTGGAAATCTGGTTCATCGAGAACAAGGCCGAAGGCGACCGGGTCGTCGAACAGATCCTGGTCAACAAGCGCAGCCGCGAAAGCGCCGAGAAGCAGCGCCTGAACATCAAGAAGAAGCTGATGGGCAGCGTCGACATGATCAACCGGGTCAAAAAATTTGTCGACTGCCGGACCACGGATCTCGAACGGCGCGAGCTCTACATCGTCGAAGGCGATTCGGCGCTCGGTTCCTGCAAAATGGGCCGCGATGCCGAATTCCAGGCGATCATCCCGGTCCGCGGCAAGATCCTCAACTGCCTGAAAGCCGATTATGAAGCAATTTTCAAGAATGAGATCATCGTCGACCTGATCAAGGTCCTCGGCTGCGGCGTCGAGATCCAGACCCGCCACAACAAGGATCTGTCAGCCTTTGACTTGAACGGCCTGCGCTGGAACAAGATCATCATCTGCACCGATGCCGATGTCGACGGCTTCCAGATCCGGACCCTGATCCTGGCCATGCTCTACCGGCTGACGCCGACCCTGATCGAGAAAGGCAAGAGTCTTTATCGCCGAATCGCCGCTGTTTGAAATCACGCAGCGGACCAAGAAAGAAGAAAACACCTATTTTGCCTATACTGAAAAAGAAAAGAGCGACACTGCTGGCCAGGCTCGGCGCGGACAAGTGCTCGATCCAGCGTTCCAAAGGGCTGGGCGAAAACGAGCCGGAAATGATGTGGCTGACGACGATGAATCCGGAAACCCGCCGCCTGATCCAGGTGCTGCCGGCAGAAGCCCAGCTGACATGCTGGACACGTTCGACCTGCTGCTCGGCGACAACCTGGCCGGTCGCAAACAGCACATCGAGCAGAACGGCCACCTCGTATCTCGATATGCTGGATCATCGGCTGATGACTCGCATACTATGACCGCAGACTATGACTCGCAACATGGAGGCCACGCCATTGAACAAGAATCACGATGACGCAACGGCTGCCATGCAGAAGCAGCCGATCACCGAAACGCTGGAAAAGAACTACATGCCCTATGCGATGAGCGTCATCGTTTCCCGGGCGATCCCGGAGATCGACGGGTTCAAGCCATCGCACCGCAAACTGCTGTATACCATGTACAAAATGGGCCTGCTGACCGGCAGCCGGACCAAGTCGGCCAATGTCGTCGGCCAGACCATGAAGCTCAATCCCGCACGGCGACCAGGCGATCTATGAGACCCTGGTCCGCCTGACCCGCGGCAACGGCGCCCTGCTGCATCCCTACATCGATTCCAAGGGTAATTTCGGCCGGCAGTATTCGCGCGACATGCAGTATGCCGCCGCCCGCTATACGGAAGTCCGGCTGGACAAGCATCTGCGAGGAGATTTTCCGCGGACTGGACAAGAACAGCGTCGATTTTATCGACAACTATGACGGCACCATGCAGGAACCGATGCTGCTGCCGGCCACATTTCCCGTCAATCCTGGTCAACAGCAACCAGGGCATCGCCGTCGGCATGGCCAGCAATATCTGTTCGTTCAACCTGCACGAAGTCTGCCTGGCCACCATCGCCTATATCCGCGATCCCGGCGTCAACCTGATCGAGCCTGATGCCGGCACCCGATTTTTCGACCGGCGCGGAGATCATCTACAACCCGCAGGAGATGGAGCAGATCTACCAGACCGGCCGCGGCAGCATCAAGCTGCGGGCGATCTACCAGGTCGACAAGAAAAACGGCTATCATCGAGATCATCGAAATCCCCTATACCACGACCGTTGAAGCGATCATCGACGAGATCACCGAATCTGGTCAAACAGGGCAAAATCAAGGAAATCAACGATGTCCGCGATGAGACCGACCTGGAAGGTCTGCAAGCTGACGATCGACTACAAAAAATCGGCCGATCCGGATGCCCTGATGCAGAAGCTGTTCCGCCTCACGTCACTTGCAGACGACATTCCCCTGCAATTTCAACATCCTGGTCAACGGCACGCCGCGCGTCCTCGGCATCAAGGCAATTCTGGGCGAATGGCTGTCCTGGCGGCGCATCCTGCGTCCGGCGCGAAATCGTCTTTGACCTGGAGCGCAAACAGGACCGACTGCATCTTGCTGCGGGCCTGGAGAAAATCCTGCTCGATATCGACAAGGCGATCCGCATCGTCCGGGAAACCGAAAAGGAAGCGGATGTCATCGCCCAACCTGATGCAGGGTTTTGGCATCGATGCCGTCCAGGCCGAATTTGTCGCTGAAATCCGCCTGCGCCAGCTGAACCGCCAGTACATCCTGCAGCGGACCGCGGATATCGAGACCCTGGAAGATGAAATTGCCGAACTTGCAGGCGACGCTGGAGAGCAAGGAGAAGATCGACGCCATGATCATCCGGACACTTGGAGGCTGTCGCGAAAAAATATGGTGCGACCGCCGGACCCGCCTGGTTCATGAAGACGATGTCGATGAACTGGACGACCATCAGCTGATCGACGATTTCCGCCTGCGCCTTGTTCCTGACCGGACACGGCTATCTGAAGAAAATCGCCGCTGACCTCGCTGCGCAGCGCCGGCGAGCTGAAAACCAAGGAAGACGACCAGATCATCCAGGAACTCGAAGGCAAGAACAAATCCGACCTGCTGCTGTTTTCCGACCAGGGCAATGTCTACAAGCTGAAATGCTTCGAAATCAAGGACCACAAGCCGTCCGACCTGGGCGAATTTACGCCCAACCTGCTCAGTCTGGAAGAAGGCGAGCGGATCGTCTTTATCCACCTGACCGAAGATTATGCCGGACAGTTCCTGTTCGGCTTTGCCAGCGGCAAATTGTGCCAAATGCCGCTGCGATGTCTATGAAACCAAGACCAACCGGCGAAAGCTGGTCAATGCATACAGCACCCACTCGCCGCTGGTCGCGATGTACCATCTGACGGCGCCGGAAGATTTTGTCGCCCTGAGCAACATCCGCAAAGCGCTGGTCTTCAACAGTGAGATGGTACCGGTCAAGGCAACCCGCTCGACCCAGGGTGTCCAGATCCTGCTTTCCAAAAAGGGCAGCACGATGGTCACGCTCAAGCGTCTTTCTGAGACCGCGATCATAGAACCGAATTATTACCGCAGCAAGGTTTTGCCAGCCATCGGGTCCTATCTGAAAGAAAGTACGCTCGAAAATCGGCAGGTCGGACTTGAAGGCATCTGACCGTGGCGCAGGATTTGTACGTCCGGAATCGTCGCGAGTCGCATTTCAGATACAAGCGCTTGCTGTTGATCAGCCTGATGGCTGCGCTTGTCATTGCATCCATTGCGCTGGTGCTGATTTCACAGCGTCAGCACGCAGCTGAGGCCAAACTCAAAGCCTTCAACGCCGCGATTGCCAGACAGTCATTCAGTGAGGCAATCGAGCTGTACAGGGAAGTCCAGGCCCGTGCAATCCAGCCAGCCGATGAAAACGACCAGGTCAACTTGTACCGGGAGGTCCTTGACGACATGGAAGGCTCGATTGACCTGCACTTGCAGGCAATTGAAAAGAATTTGAATGAGGGCAGGCCACTGGACGCTGAAGCGAAGGGTTTCGCAGCAGGTATGGGTGAAGTCACGGGTCTTCGCCTGTCCCGCTTCACCCGGGAGTTATGCTCCCAATACTTGAACGGCGGGGTAGACCTGGCAACGCTCGAAAGCGCGATCAACCAGCTAAAAGACCTCGACAACTTGAAAGACAGCATCCGGTCTCTCGATGCCCAGCTGCCTCAGATGCAGGCGCTGCGACCGGCGATCATGTCAACAGAACAGCTGCTGGCCGATAAACAGTGGTATCCTGCCCATGCAGCCTGGCTGACCCTGGCAGAGCAAGACGATTCGGGCACGTTTGTCCAGGATTATGCGCGCCAGCGACTTGATGATTGCAAGTCAGCGATGTATGAACCCTTGCTGACGATTGCGCTTGATTATCTGGAGCAGCATCGGGCCGTGACTGCAGAGTCGCTCTTGCTGGAACTTGAGCCGATTTTCCCCAATGACAGCAAGATCAAGGCTGCTTTAGCGACCTGCAAAAGCCTGATCCCTGCAAAATTAGTCACTTATAGGGGAGCTGTGGAGCATCTGACCCTCAAACCTTTGATCGTTGATCCGGGGGTCGCTTTTGACGGGGACAATTTCGCGCAGGCTGCGCAGGACACCATGCTGACCACCGCTGAATTCAAAAGTGTGCTCGAACAACTTTATGCCAACAATTTTATTCTGGTCGACCAGTCAAGGCAGCTCCAGGTTGAAGGGGACTACTTTGGAATTGATTTGCCGGAGGGCAAGAAACCTGTCGTGCTGGTTCTTGAAGGCCTTAATTATTATGTCACGCGGCGATTAACCGGAAATTGCTGGAACTTGGCCCTCAATGACCGGCAGCAAGTTTGTGGGCAATACCCCGATACAAACGGAAATTTAACAGTCAGCAGAGATGCTGAAGCGATCGGCATCCTCGATGCCTTTGTCGAAGCCCACCCGGATTTTTCTTTCGACGGCGCAAAGGGTTTGATCACGTTGACCGGGTATGAGGGTATTTTTGGTTATGTGACCGACCAGGATCAGCTCGACGATCGAAACCAGGCCCTGCAGAATTATGGATTCCCGGCGCTGCAGATGGCAGCTGAAGATTTCGCAGCCAACCGCGAACAGGTCGCGGCAATTATCCAGGCCCTCAGACGGACTGGCTGGCAGTTCGGCAGCTCGACCTATGGATTCATCAATGTTGCGACAGCCAGCCCCGAACTGGTTGCTGATGACTGGGCTAAATGGCTAAGTCAGGTTGGTCAGCTGACCGGACCGGTCAATGTCCTCGAGTTTCCGAATGGAGCCTTGCTGCAGATGAGCGATGCCCGCAGTCTTTATTATCAGGAACAGGGGATCCGTATCTTTGGCGGACTGGGGGCAACCCCCTATATCACGCGCAGCGGCGAAAATGTCTATGTCGACAAAGTTCAGATCAGCGGTTATAGCCTGACCCACCCCGATATGTACCGCCTGAGCCGCTTGTTCGATGCCGACGCCGTGCTCGACCGGCAGGCGAGGAAAATGCCATAAATCAAAAACAGCCGGCCGATTTGATTCGGCCAGCCGCTATCCAGGTCTGATTTGGCGCAGGGCAGGAAGAAAAACACTTGATTAGCTTTAGCGCAGGAAAAATTCCTTGTAGAGTTCCTTGACCGCATAATTGCAGTATTCTTCGCGTACGCCGAACATGACGCTGATTTCGGAAGACGCCCTGGTTGATGATTTCGAGGTTGACGCCGGCCTTGCTCAGCGCATTGGCTGCGCGGGCCGTGACGCCGACGGTGCGGGCCATGGCTTCGCCGACGATCATGACAATGGCCAGGTTGCGGTCGACCGATATTTTCTCGATACCCAGTTCATCGACCAGACGGCGGACAATGACGCTTTTCCTTTTCGACGCGGGAAGACATCCTGGCGCATGACAATCGACAGAGAATCGATGCCGGAAGGCATGTGTTCGAATGGAATCTGCTCGTCAGCCAGGATCTGCAGCACCTTCAGCGCGAAGCCGATTTCGCGGTTCATCAGGTACTTGCTCATGTTGAGGGTGCAGAAACCCTTTGCCCCGGCAATGCCGGTCACAACACCTTCGAAATTGATGCGGCTGCCTGACGATCAGGGTGCCGCGGGCCGTCGGATTGTTGGTGTTGCGGATGTTGACCGGGATACCCTTGCGATAGGCCGGGGTCAGCGCTTCTTCGTGCAGGACGGTAAAACCGGCATAGGCCAGCTCGCGCATTTCATCGTAGGTGATTTCGGAAATAGGGTGCGGATTGCTGACCAGGTTGGGATTGACGGCATAAACCGAATCGACGTCGGTCCAGTTTTCATAGACCTTCGCATCGAGAGCTGCAGCCAGGATCGAACCGGTGATGTCGGATCCGCCGCGGGAGAAGGTCGACAACCTCACCGTGCTGTGGTGTAACCGAAAAAGCCGGGGAAGACGACGATGCCGGGATAGTCTTTCAGCATGGGCCAGCTTGTCGTAGGATTCAGGCAGGACCTGGGCATTGCCGAACTCTTCGGTCAGCAGCAGGCCGGCCTTGCGCGGATCGACATAACGGGCCTGCCGGCCGATGCTGTTCAGATAGTCGGCAACCAGTCGGGCGCAATTGTCCTCGCCGGCTGCTTTGAGGGAATCCATGAATTTGCAGCGAATTGGTGCAATCGGCCGCGATGCGGGTTTGCAAGATCGAGCTTCGATTGTCAGTGATGATCGTCATGATTCAGTTCGAGATCATCGGCAATGTCCGCAAAACGCCGGACAACAGCCTGCAGCTCGGCCTGGCCGTCGTAACCGCTGATTCGCGCGTTGGCCAGGGCAATCAGCAGGTCGGTGACCTTGATATCTTCACGCGAGCGCTTGCCGGGTGCGGAAACGACCATGACCCGGCGATCCGGGTCACTGAGCATAATATCGCAGACTTTGCGGATCTGTTCGGCGTTGGCCAGTGATGATCCACCGAATTTGCAGACTTTCATGCGTGTGTACTCCTTATTTGATCACGCTAATTATAGAGAAGGCGTATCGTTATTTCAAGCAAAGTCTTGATATGGTGAAGCGAATGCCGGATACTTGAAGCAGAAATGGCTGTAAACCTGCTGCTGGCAGCGCAAATTTGCAGGATTGAGGAGGCTAAGATGCGGTTTTCGTTGTTCAGATTATTTGAACCTGCCCGTATATACCAGTCGATCGACCGCATTGATTTCAAACTGCTCTATGCCGAAGGCAAACGTCTGGTGCTGCTCGATATCGACAACACCCTTGTGCCCCATGGCTCCGAGCGAGCCGATGACTTTGCACAGACGATCGTTGCCCGGATCAGGTCGGCCGGTCTTATACCTTATATTGTATCCAATGCCAAACCCTCGCGGGCGAGAAAATTTGCCGACAGCCTGGAAGTGCCCTTTGTCGGTCTGGCCGGCAAACCATCGCCGCATGGTCTGCTGAAGGCCTGCCGCGAAACCGGTTGTGCGGCAGACCAGACGGTGATGATCGGCGATCAGTTGTTCACGGATATCCTGGCAGCCCGACGGGCAAAAGTCACAGCGATCCTGGTTTTGCCGCTGGACCGCCGTGAAGCCTGGAATGTCGCACTCAAACGCATCCCCGAAGCCCCGTTTTTGGCCAGGTTTCGCCGCAATGACGATCTTTGGCCACACCAATAGCATTGTGCCCCTTGCAAAGCCGGCAGCCTTTCGACTAGAATAGTTAAGAATTTTCGAAAAACTGTAAATAGACAAAGATGATTGACCGATCGGGAGGTATTTATGATTATGCAGGTGATTTTCGCAACGGCATGACTTTTGAAATGGACAGCCAGGTTTTCCAGGTCGTCGAATTCCAGCATGTCAAACCAGGTAAAGGGTCAGCTTTTGTCCGGACCAAATATCGCAATGTCAAGACTGGCGGTGTCGTCGAACGCAGCTTCAACCCTATCGAAAAATTCGAACGGCCCAGCTTGAGCGCGCGCGACATGACCTACCTCTACAGCGATGGCGACCTCTATTTCTTCATGGATGTCAACACCTATGAGCAGGTGCCGTTTTCTGCCGCATCAGTCGGCGATGCCCTGAAATTCCTCAAGGAAGACATGGTCTGCAAAGTTGTGTCGTACAAAGGCGAAGTGTTCGGCATTGAACCGCCGATCTTTGTCGAACTGGAAATCACTGAATGTGATCCGGGCGTCAAAGGTGACACGGCCCAGAATGCAACGAAGAATGCGGTTGTTGAAACCGGTGCAATGATTAAAGTCCCGTTGTTCGTCAACCAGGGTGACATGGTTAAAATCGACACCCGGACTGGCGAGTACATGGAACGCGTCAAAGCCTGATCAACGATGACAGAATCATCGCGCGCAAGCGCGATCAATGGCGAACGGACGATGTCCAAAGGCTTTGTCGCTCAGTATGCGGCTGAAGCGGCCATGCAGACGTCGGGCGTTGCTGCGCTTGAACCGAGTGGTTTTGTTGCGCTGAAAGAGTCGATCGGTGTCGAACATGAAGGTAAGGGTGTCAAGGTTGTATTCCAGCCTGATCATGACGAACTGGTGACGATCACCGTCTATCCGGTCATCTATTTCGGCAATATCATACCCGAGGTCGCCTGGTCGATCCAGGAGCGAGTCAAAGCTGATGTTGAAAAATATACCGGGTTGATTGTTGATGCTGTCCATGTTCACGTCAAAGGCGTGATCACGCGAGAGGAAGCTACGCAAATGAATCCCCTGGTTCGCACTGCGCTGATACTGTTTTCCTTTATCCTGACTGTTTTTGCTTTTGTGTTTTTGCTGATGGTGCTCAGCGCAGATGTGCTAGGTGCCATGATCCTGGTGCTGACGCGAATGACCGAGCAGGCTTCTTCCAGAGTTGCAGGATTGTTCCTGGCTGCGCTGGTGATTATCGTATCGATGACCTCGCTGGTCTACGCGATCATGAGCGGGCGCCTGCGCAAGACCCGGATCCGCAGCACTGACATCGGCGGAAATCGATATCGGTGTCGATGCGATCGAGAGCATCGCCCTGAATTCGGCCAAGTCAGCCCAATGCGGCATCAAGACAGCCAAGGCCCGGGTTGCCCCGTTCAAAGGTGAAAAAATCAGCATCCAGTTGATCAGCTGTACTTTATTCCGATGTTGAAGTGCCGGCGATGATGGCCAAAGTCCAGGACCGGATCAAGAAGGATATCGAGCGATATACCGGCATCAGCGTGGCTCAAGTTCTGATCAAGGTCACCCGGGTTGAACCGGTTGCCGCCCGCGTCGAGCGATAAAGATGAAGAATATCTGGCAAAACCTGAGTACAGCCCTGAAAGGCAAGAATCCGGCCCAGACTGGCGCCTTGATCGGCTTGATCCTGGCCTTGCTGCTGGTCATATTCGGTTTCTGGAAAACCTTGTTCATCCTGACTCTGACAGGCACGGGTTATTACCTGGGTCATCGTTATTTTTGCAAGTCCGGAAGAATTCCGCAATCTTCTCGACAAAATATTGCCACCGGGCAAGTTCCGGTAGAAGGATCTAGACATGAGTCGTCGCGATTCCCGCGAAAAAGCTTTTATGCTGCTTTACCAGCTCGAAATTCAGAAGGGCGATGAAGATAGCCAGCTCGCTGAGTTCCTGACAGAAAGAGAAGTCGCCGAAAACGAGAAGGATTACCTGCTCGTCCTGGTTGATGGTGTCACAGAACATAAGCTCGAACTTGACGAAAAATTTGCTCCGCTCCTCAAACGCTGGACGATTGATCGCCTGCCGAAGGTTGATCTGACCATCTTGCGGATCGCTGTCTTTGAGATATTTTTCCGGCCGGATATTCCAGCCAATGTTGCCATTTCCGAGGCGGTTTTACTGGCGAAGAAATACAGCAGCGAAGAATCCAAAGGATACATTAACGCGGTTCTCGGTAAACTCAGCAAGTCGGTGACGGACGTTGGCGATGAGCTCGCCGATTAGTGTCACCGAACTCAACCGATATGTTGCCGCCTATCTCGATAAAAATGACAACCTGAACAATGTCCAGGTCAAGGGCGAGATTTCCGGCCTGAAATCATATGCTTCCGGGCATATCTACTTTACGTTGAAAGATGCCGGGGCTGCAGTCAGCTGTGTCATGTTCAAAGCCCAGGCCGCCCGTTTGCGTTTCCGTCCGACGGACGGTAATGCTGTCGTTGTGACCGCGCGGGCAACCTTGTATGATCGCGACGGGAAATTCCAGCTCTATGTTTCAGCGATGCAGGCGGACGGCATCGGCGACCTCTATCTGGCCTTTGAGCAGATGAAGCAGCGGCTTCAAGCCGAAGGTCTTTTTGATCCGCAGCATAAGCGGAAACTGCCGAGACTGCCTAAGGCGATCGGGGTAGTGACATCACCGTCCGGAGCTGTCATTCGTGACATCATCCATGTCCTTGGCCGGCGATTCCCCAATTTCCACTTGCAGCTGATTCCGGTCCAGGTCCAGGGTGAAGGAGCCGCTGCGAGTATCGCAGCGGCCATCGATCGTTTCAACGTGTTGAAGTCAGTGGACGTCCTGATCGTTGGCCGCGGCGGCGGATCACTTGAAGATCTTTGGGCTTTCAATGAAGAAATTGTCGCCCGCAGTGTGTATCGATCGCAAATCCCGGTTATTTCTGCTGTTGGCCATGAGACAGATTTCACGATTTGCGATTTTGTCGCTGACCTCAGGGCCGCAACCCCGTCGGCGGCCGCTGAGCTGGCCATGCCAGTCAAATCAGAAGAAGAAGACAAGATCGAACGAATGAACCAGAGGATCCGCCAGGCATTGCTGCGCAAGAGTCAGCTCGAAGGCCAAAGACTGGATAGTTTGCTCAGCAGGCCCGTCCTGGCGCAGCCCTTGAAGCGGCTTGAAACAGAACGGCGGAACTTGAACCAGTTGACAGCCAATCTGCAGGCCGCGGCCGCAGGTTACTTGCAGCGTGCCGAGCGAAATTTTGCTGTAATGGCTGGAAAACTTGACATGCTGAGCCCCTTGAAAGTCCTTGCCCGGGGGTATGCCGTGGCGCGTGACCGGAGCGGCAGGAGTCTGGTTTCAACCGCGTTTGTCCAGCCTGGTGATCCGGTTGATGTCTGGCTCAGCGATGGCATCCTGGACTGCACTGTCAATCAGATCCGCGAGAGGAGTCTCAAACCATGAATGACAATAAACCGGCAACCTCACCCAATCCCGCCACGGAGATGACCTATGAACAGGCTTACAGCCAGCTCGAATCGATTGTGAATCGGCTGGAAAGCGGTGATGTCAGTCTTGATGATTCGGTCGCGCTTTATCAGCAGGGTATGGAACTGGCTAAATACTGCTCAACCCAGCTTGCGTCGATTGAACGCCAGATCAGCCAGCTGATTATCGCTGCGGATGGCACAGTAACCGAAACCCCCTTTGGTGAACCTGATGTTTGAAGAACAGTACCAAGGTTATGTCACGACAATTGAAACAGGCCTGGATATGGCTCTTCCCGAACAAGCCATTGAAGATGGCGGATCTGTCGTTGCAGCCGCCCGATACAGCCTGCTCGGCGGTGGCAAACGAATTAGGCCGGTGTTGCTGCTGGCGACAGCAGACAGCCTGAATTTACCACTGGATCTCGGATTGCCCTATGCGCTGGCGATTGAAATGATCCATACCTATTCCTTGATCCACGACGACCTGCCCTGCATGGACAACGATGATTTTCGCCGCGGTCGGCCGACCTGCCACAAGCAATTCGGCGAAGCGATCGCTGTCCTGGCCGGTGATACATTACTGAACCGAGCCTTTGAAATCGTTCTAGACAACAAGATGTCAGGATGTCTAGAAGGCGTAAAAGCGGGTCAGATCATCGCCCGATCGTCAGGCTCCCGGGGCATGATCGGCGGCCAGGCCCTTGACCTGGCGGCGGAGGGACAAATGATCGCACCCGATGCATTACGCAAGCTGCACAGTTTGAAAACCGGCCAGCTGATCATTGCTCCTGTCCTGGCCGCTTGCTCACTGGCTGGCGCCGATAGCCAGACCACACAGGATTATGGCCGCTTCGCTGAAAATCTCGGTTTGGCTTTCCAGATCCAGGACGATATCCTCGATGTCACTGCATCGAGTGAAAAACTTGGCAAATCGACCGGCAAGGATTCCCGGGATTCAAAATCAACCTATGTGACATTGTTTGGCTTGACCAATGCCAGGACGATGCTGCTGGAGGTGACCGGCCAGGCGAGAAGGGCCCTGGACCAGCTCGCCAGGCGAAACATTGATGTCAGTTTCCTCTACAGCCTGACCGAATTTTTACTGACACGGGACTATTGAAAATGGATAGGATTCTTGATTCGCTGCAGAACCCGGAACAGATCCAGCAGCTGAGCCTTGCTGACCAGGCCAGGTTAGCTCAGGAAGTGCGGGAAGTGATTATTAATCAGGTCGCCATCAATGGCGGCCATTTGTCATCCAATCTCGGAGTCGTCGAATTGACAATCTCATTGCTGGCGACTTTTGATTTTCGCCGCGACCGGATTGTTTTTGACGTTGGACATCAGAGTTATGCCTGGAAAATCCTGACCGGAAGACTGGATCAGTTTGCGACCTTGCGCAAGAAAAATGGCCTTGCCGGTTTTCCCAAGCGGTCGGAAAGCGAATACGATTTTTTCGACACCGGGCATAGCAGTACCTCGATCTCAGCTGCGCTCGGCATGGTCAGGGCGATGGAAAACCTGGGGCAGGGCGGCCGGGTGATGGCTTTGATCGGCGATGGCGCCATGACCGGCGGCATGGCCTTCGAAGCGATGAATGACGCTGGAAATTCGAGTGCTCGCATTTTGGTCATCTTGAATGACAACCAGATGTCGATCGGGAAAAACGTTGGCGGTCTGGCAAGACACCTTGAAAACCTGCGCATCTCGCGACGCTATATCCGTTTGAAAACAGTTCTGGAAGACATCATAACCAATATCCCCCTGATCGGAACGCATCTGCTGAGATTCCTCCAGCGGATCAAGCAGCTCGACCGGGCCATGATGAGACGGTCCGGTGTCCTGTTCGAACAACTTGGTTTCCACTATTACGGACCAGTCGATGGACACGATTTGAATGCCCTGCGCCGGCATCTCGAAAGTACCAAGGAGATCAATGGCCCGGTCCTGCTCCATGTCGTGACCCAGAAGGGGCGGGGCTATACATTCGCGGAAAGTGCTCCGGATATTTACCACGGTGTCGCACCGTTTGAAATTGAACACGGCGTCTGCGCAGTTGGCGACGCCGACTGCTCCAACTATTCCGACATTTTCGGCCAGGCGCTGGTTACCGCAGCCGGCCAGGATCCGAAAATCTGTGCGATCTCGGCAGCGATGACCAGTGGTACGGGTTTGAAGAACTTCGCCGAGTTGTATCCTGCCCGCTTTTTCGATGTCGGCATCGCTGAACAACATGCCATGACACTGGCGGCAGGACTGGCCGCGGGTGGTGTCAGGCCGGTGTTTGCACTCTATTCAACATTCCTCCAGCGCGCATATGACCAGTTGCTGCATGATATCTGCCTGCAGAACCTGCCGGTTACACTGGGCATCGACCGGGCCGGGATTGTCGGCGAAGATGGCGAAACCCATCAAGGTATCTATGACCTGAACTTGCTGTTGACTTTGCCGAATATAGAAATTCTGTGCCCGGCCGATGGCGAAGCATTGCGCCACGCTGTCGAAGTTGCGCTGCATAACAATCACCCGACGGCCATCCGCTATCCGCGAGGCGCTGCCCAGAAAGCAAAGACTCCGCTCTTCCAGCCACAGTCGCTTGCGATCCAGACTGTCCGCCCGGGTACGCAGTGTACGCTCGCGGTGCTTGGCACTTTGTTGAATACCGCGTTGGAAGCCGCCAGAATTCTGGCTGCCGACCTGATTGAATGCGAGGTACTGGTTATCCAGCAAGCCAAACCATTTGATTATGACGGCTTGATCCGCTCTGTCCGGATGACCAGGAAGCTGCTTTTTGCAGAAGAGACGGTCGAAGCTGGAAGCCTTGGCCGGACCGTCCTGCCACAGGTCCTTAAGGCAATTCCAGATTGCCAGTTCCAGCTCGTGGCAATCATGGATCGTCCGCTCAACCAGGGGACTCGTGCCCAATTGCTTCACGATCAGGCTCTTGATGCTGCAGGTCTGGCAGAAAAGATCAGCCTGATGCTTCGATCCTGAACCGCACACAAATATGAATATGCATTGAATATTTATTCAATCCTGTCGATTTTTCTGTGTTTTTGTCGGCGAGTAACAGCTATAATATTCAACAAGTCAAAGTAAAATGAAGTCAAGTCCATTGATTTGACGTTCAGAACTTTGTGTGGAGGCCTCATGCGTATCGGCATCTATACTAACCCGAGCCGAGATATCGGCTGCGAATTATCGAGGAAACTAGCCACGATCATCAGTCAGAACGGGGCTATTCCTGTTGTTGAAGAAAACACACTGGGTGTAATATTTTCGGATATTCCCGGTGTTGAAATCGCTGATTATTCAACCAGTGACATCCTGGTCTGCATCGGCGGAGACGGAACATTCCTCAGCACTGTCCATCTGGCGGGTTGCCAGGATATCCCGATCATCGGGGTCAACCTGGGCAGTGTCGGTTTTTTACTGGAAATCAAGCCGGAAAATATCGAAGCAGATGTCAAGCGCCTGATTGCCGGCGATTACTATATCGAGCGGCGCATGATGCTGTCAGTCAACTGCTACGACCAGTCAGGGGTGCTGATCGAATCCGGCTTGTCGATGAATGACGCTGTTGTTTCCCGCGGAGGAAAATCAAGAATCCTGACCCTCGATTTGACGATTGATGGTGTCGTACTGGAGAGGATACCCGGCGACGGCATGATCATGTCGACACCGACTGGCTCAACAGCTTATTCGCTGTCTTCCGGCGGTCCGATTGTCCATCCGCAATTGGAGCTGATCATCATCACCCCGATTTGCCCGCATACACTGCACAACCGCAGCTATTTGACCGCCAGCACCAGTGAAGTCGTCATCGAAATCATTGACTATCCCTATCAGGCCCTCCTGGCGATCGATGGCCGGCGTGATATTTACCTCAACAGTGGCAGCCGGGTGGTCATCCACAAGGCCGACAGATACCTGCAGCTCATCCGGCTTGGCGCCGATAATTTCTTTGCCGACTTGCCCGAAAAGATCCATTTGAGAGGTAAAGCGCGATGAGAACAGACAAGATCGAACGACAGGCGCGAATTCTCCAACTGATTCGTGAACGCGATGTTTCAACACAGGATGACCTGGTCCTTGGCATGAAATCAGCAGGACTTGATGTCACCCAGGCAACCATTTCCCGCGATATCAAGGAGCTGGGTATTGTCAAGGTGATGACCGGGTCAGGAACTCAAAGGTATGTTTCCATGGAAAGAACCGGCGAAGCCATTTCCGGACGCCTGATGAAAATCTATGCTGAATCGGTCATGTCTGTAGAACCGGCGATGAATCTGATCGTGATCAGGACCATGCCGGGAATGGCACAGGCCTGTGCTTCGGCATTGGATTCCATGCGTTTGTCGGATATTGTCGGTACGATTGCTGGCGATGACACCGTTTTTATCGCCACTCGTTCCAGTGAACAGGCCGAACTGATGGCAGAAGTCCTGACCCGGATGATTGCGCCAGGTTTCAGCAGTTACCCGGCCTTGGACTGAACAGGTAAACAGCATGCTTAATCGTGTCGAAATTCATGATTTTGCACTCATCGAACAAGCAGTCTTGCAGCCCGAACCGGGTCTTTTCGTCATCAGCGGTGAGACGGGGGCCGGCAAATCGATCCTGATCGATGCGATAAGCTCTTTATCAGGTGAGCGGATCGGCAAAGACTTTGTGCGCCGTGATGCACCGCGTTTTCGTGTGGATGCAGTTTTCGAATCGATAGGCATGCGTCTGCCGGCTGAGCTGATGGAGCTGATTGGTTTTGAAGCCGAAGCAGATGCCGCTGATCTGACTGAATTGATCGTTTCCCGCGAAGTGAATGCGGCAGGAAAATCAAGTTGCCGGGTGAATGGCCGGCTGGTGCCGCTTTCAGTCCTGCGTCAGCTATTCGGTCATTTGATCGATATCCATGGTCAGAATGACCAGCAGGGTATTTTTGAACCGCAAAATCATCGCCGTCTGCTCGATCGATTTGCTGGTTCTGAGTTAACCGAGCCGATGCATCAATACACTGCGACCCTCCAGATGATCCAGGCTATCCAGGGCAAATTGAATGAACTCGGTACGGATCCGGCGGAACGTGATCGGCAGCTTGATCTGCTGAATTATCAGATTGCCGAAATCGAAGCTGCCGAGATCAAAGTGGAGGAAGAGCCGCATCTGGCCGAGCGCCACCGGTTGCTGGCCAATCGTGAAAAAATTATGCAGGCTGTCGCCCAAGTTCTGACTGATTTGAATGGCCAGGAGGACGAGTCGCTTGATGCACGCTTGTCCCGGCTGCTGTATCTGCTTGAATCAGCAGCACGTTCAAGTACCGCAGTCGCATCAGCCCGTGATTTGATCAGCCAGGCCTGTGACGTCTTGCAGGAAGCCTCTGATGTGCTGCATGGCCTGATAGAAGATGAATTGGACGATCCTGGTGAATTGCAGCGGCTGGATGAACGCCTCGACCTGTTTTACCGGTTGAAAAAGAAATATGGCGGCGATCTTCCGGCGGTTCTTGATTTCCTTGCCCTGGCACAGCAACGTCGCGATGAATTATCCGATGGGGAAGCTCGGTTTGCGCGCCTGACCCGGCAAAAAGAAAAGGAAAGCGCAAAGCTGATCGATCAAGCCGATAAGATCCGTGAAATCCGTCGCCGGTTTGCGGTATTGCTGGAGCGTCAGATTGCGATGCAGCTCGAAGATCTCGGTATGAAAGGGGTGCGTTTTGCTGTCCAGATCGAACCGATTGCCTGGACGACCGGACCCATCCCGCAGCATGGGCTCGACAAGATCGCGTTCATGATTTCAGCCAATCCCGGTGAACCGCTAAAACCGTTGGCCCGGATCGCTTCCGGCGGTGAAGCGTCGCGCGTGCTCTTGGCAATCAAGACGATCCTGGCTCGGGCGGACGAGACGCCTGTCCTGATCTTCGATGAAATTGATACTGGCGTCAGTGGTGTGACTGCGAGCAGGGTCGCTGAAAAGCTATACCAGATCTCACGCCACCATCAGGTGTTCTGCATCACCCACATGGCCCAGATCGCGGCGATGGCTGACCAGCATATCCTGATCGAAAAGAAAATTGTCGGTGAACGGACCCAGACTGAATTGAATGAATTGACACGCGAGGACCGGATTCACGAGCTGATGCGACTTCTATCCGGCGGCAGCGGTGATGAAAAGGCAAGACAGCTGGCCGAACATCTTCTGGAAGCCGCCGCAAACTTCAAGCTAAATGGTGCAGTATCTGGCGCAGGTCCTGCGGCAGCGGTGCTTTGACGGTGATTGTCACACATCTATGTGGATGGTAAAACTGAAGACTCTGGGCGTGCAAAGCCTGCCGCCCCAGTTGGAGATCGAGTTCAGTCGCATTTTCGCCGATCCGGCCGTAAAGGCTGTCGCCGACCAGCGGATGACCGGTTGACTGGCAGTGGACCCGGATTTGATGGGTCCGTCCGGTTAACAATTCAAACCTCATGACCGATATGTCAGACTGCGGGAAATAGTGGAGTTCCCGGAACAGTGTCCTGGCTGGGGCCCCGTCGGGTGTGACCTGGCGGAGCATGATACTCCCGGGTGCCCGCCCGATCGGGGCATCGATCATACCCTCCCGTTCGGCCATGCGGCCATGGACCAGCCCCCAATAGATCTTCTGCATCGGATGTTGAGTGATGACATAGTGGGCATGCCCATTAAGGCCGATCAAGACCAGCCCGGAGGTGTCGCGATCCAATCGCGTTACAGGGTGCAAGGGCTGGTCTGAGAGTAAATCAGTCAGTGTGCCGCGCTCGTGCAGATAAGTGGGATGGACCACAAGGCCGGCGGGTTTATTGAGGACGACAAGCCATTCATCCTGATAGAGAAAACCGATGTTCGGTGGCTGGCGCAGTGGTTCTTTCGGATGCTGCTCATCGGCCGTCCGTGCAACCAGGCAATCACCAGCCTGAACCGGATCGATCATCCGCCAGGGTTTTCCATTGTTGAGCAATTCACCGTACAGGCGGATTCGTTTCGTCTGTAAGCGGGACATGCCGGTTTTGGCAATCAGCACATCGACTGCTCTAAGACCATGATCAGCAGAAGTGACAAGATAAATGATTTCCATGAATTCCTTTTGCGGCGTTGCCAGCAGGCTTTCCAAGTCCTGTCCTTGTGGACTAGAATCAAAGCAGAAGCATTATAACAAGGGCGGCCCATCACCGTCCATTGATGAGGGATTTTGCATGAAAGCTGATCGAATCCGTTTTCTCTGCCAGGAAATCGCCTGTCAAGCCGACACTGCCGACCAGGTTGCACTGGGCAGGGCAATTTTGACCATGGCCCACCGCGAAAAATTATCACCAGCCATGCTGATGTCACTGTATGTGCGATTTGGCAAAGGGGAAACTTCAGAATCGAAGCTTCCTGGCAAATCAGAGGGTAACAATCATTCAGCGGCAAATCAGAGCAGCCGGGCGAATCAATGCCAACTGGCACGATAGGGAGGCCCAGCAAACAGCGGCCGATAAAAATTGAGATCTGTATGGGTAAAGCCTGCCGAGCCAAAGGTGCTTCCGCAATCCTCGAACATTTTCAACAAATGATGGTCGATCATGGCTCGGCAAAAGACGGCCAAAAAGAGTACAAGATCAGGACATGCTCCTGTCTTGGCCGCTGTGGCAAGGCTCCCGTCGTGATTTTCGACAAAAACATCCATGAAAAATTCAAACCTGACGAATAAACTGCCCTTTTTGTTGACAACATTCGTTCGTTTTGAATAAAATAAACCAGATGCTTATATCGCATTTGCGTCAACCATATTCTGAAACTTGAAAAATAAATATTGGAGGTGATTGCCATAGATTGGCTATTTTTAATCATTGGCCTGGTTGTCGGCGGTGTCATGGCCACTGCTGCTACCGTTACGTATTACCGAAAGGGATTTTCCCAAAAATCCGTCGCCCTGAAAACCGCAGCTGAACAGGCTGAAGCAGAAGCGACCAAACTGCTCGGTGAAGCTCAAAAGGCCGGTGAAAATCGAAAAAGAGAATTATTACTGCAAGCAAAAGAAGAAATCCACAAGACTCGACTTGAATTCGAAAAAGATGTTCGTGAGAAGAAAACGGAACTGCAGCGTGAGCGCAACCGCCTGGACCAGAAGGAAGAGTCTCTCGACCGCAAGATCGAAATCCTGGAACAGAAGGAAGAGGCACTGGATAACCGTGTCAGTGATGTCCTGGCCCTGGAAGAAAAGGCCCGCGAGATGGAACGGCAGAAGATCATCGAACTGGAACGAATCTCCAACCTGACCGTTGAAGACGCCAAAAACCTCGTCCTTGATGAAGCCCGTCAGGAGTATCGTCATGACATGGCGGTCATGCTGCGGCAGATGGAAGAAGCTACCAGCGAAGATGCCGACCGCAAAGCCAAAGAGATCATCGTGACCTCGATCCAGCGCTATGCAGCGGACTATGTTTCAGAATCAACAGTCTCCGTTGTCACTCTGCCGAGTGACGAAATGAAAGGCCGGATTATCGGTCGTGAAGGCCGCAATATCCGGACGATCGAAACCATGACCGGTGTTGACCTGATCATCGACGACACGCCTGAAGCTGTCATCCTTTCCAGCTTTGATCCGATTCGCCGCGAAATTGCGCGGATCACAATCGAGAAATTGATCATTGATGGCCGAATCCATCCGGCCCGGATTGAGGAAATGGTGGAGAAAGCCCGCAAAGAAGTCGATGCGACAATCAAAGCAGAAGGCGAACGCACGGTGTTCGAAACCGGCATCATCGGCATTCATCCGGAAATTATCAAACTGCTTGGCCGGTTGCGCTACCGCACCAGCTACGGCCAGAATGTCCTGCAGCACTCCATTGAAGTGTGCTGGCTGGCCGGCATGATGGCTGCCGAACTCGGCCTCGACGTCATGATGGCCAAAAGGGCCGGTTTGCTGCACGATATCGGCAAGGCTGCAGACTTCGAGATGGAAGGTTCCCATATCACGTTGGGTGCTGAAATCGCCAAGAAGTACAAGGAAGGCCCGGAAGTCATCAACGCCATTCTGTCCCATCACGGTGAAGTTGAACCGGACTCGATGATTTCAGTCCTGGTTGCGGCAGCCGATGCCATATCGGCCGCCCGTCCCGGTGCTCGTCGTGAAAACCTGGAAAACTATATCAAACGGATTCAGAAACTGGAAGAGATCGCCAATTCCTTCGATGGTGTCGAGAAATCGTTTGCCATCCAGGCCGGCCGTGAAATCCGGGTCCTGGTCAGTCCGGATAATGTCAAAGATGACGAAATGATCCTGACAGCTCGTGAAATCTGTAAAAAGATCGAAGAAGAGCTCGACTATCCTGGTCAGATCAAAGTCCATATTATCCGCGAGTCCAGAGTGACAGATTTCGCAAAATAGACTACAGCAACGGCCACTCGAAACAATCCGGCAACTAGCAAAAAAGCGCCCATCGCGGGCGCTTTTTTGATTTATTCGGCTGCAGATATCCGGTATAATGTAAGGATGACTGGGGGACACACAATTTGCAGATTATGATGATCGGTGACGTCGTCGGTTCAACCGGACGGCGGATGCTGAAAGAAAAATTACCGGCACTCAAGAAACGCTATCAGATTGACTTGTGCATTGCCAATGGGGAAAATGCCGCAGCAGGCTTAGGCTTGACGCCACGGCTGGCTAACGAGCTTCAGGAACTCGGGGTCGATTTGATCACCTTAGGTAACCATACCTGGTCGAAACGGGAACTGGTCGATCGGATCGATTCGCTCAAGAACGTGATCAGGCCAGCCAATGGCCCGGCCAGCTGGCCGGGCGTCGGTGTGCGATTGTTCGAATCGCCAGCCGGCAGAGTCTTGGTGACCAATCTGCTGGGCCGGATTTTCATGGAACCGATGAATGATCCATTCCTGACAGCGGATCAGTTGCTCAGCCAATTCAAAGCAGAGTATAATACTGCGTTGGCTATTGTCGACTTCCATGCCGAGGCGACTGCCGAAAAAATGGCCATGGGCTATTATCTGGACGGTCGTGCAACCTTGGTCGTCGGGACACATACCCATGTGCAGACTGCTGACGAGCGGATTCTGGAACGAGGTACTGCCTATATCACCGATGTCGGCATGACTGGCCCGATCGATGGTATCATCGGCATGGATCCGGCTTCGTCCTTAAGGCGACTGGTCGGACATTTACCCGCTCCCTATGAGGCAGCGAACGGCAAAGGCCAGCTATCTGCCATCGTCATTTCTGCCGATGCCAGAACCGGCCGATCGACAAGCATTGAACGCATATTACTCAAAGAATAACTGAGGCAGCCTTGATCAGAAGTAAGCATTCTAAAATCGAATATATATCCAATCAACGTGGCCGGTTTGCCTTGCGAAAGACATTGTTGTTTTTCATGGCTTTGCTTATCCTCGTGCCTCTGTTTGGCTGCAAGCCAGCCGGTGCGACATCAACGACCGGCGCAATAACTTCAGCCACGGAAACAGAAACCGTATCGACGGCTATATTCGAATCGGAACCGGCCAGGGGTGAATCAGGAACGTTGCGACTCTGGTGGAGTCTGCATCAGGACCTGAATCCACTGCTCGACTTGTCACTGAGCGGACAGTCTGCCCAAACACTGATTTTCCAGAGTCTGTTTGAACGAGACACGTCCTGGAATCTGCAGCCTGTACTCGTCAAAAACTACAGTTTCAGTGCAGATCGGCTTCAACTCACCATAGTCCTGAATTCCGGTGTCACTTTCCACAATGGCGGGAGCCTGTCGGCTTCAGATGTCCTGGCTTGCCTCGATTTCATCAAGCAGGCCGGTTCGCTGTCTCCCTACGCGGCGGACCTGTCAGCCTATTCGAGTGGCCGGCTGATGAGCGACACCACGCTTGTCCTGCAGCTGAGTGCCCCTGATCCTGATTTTCTGTATGCGCTGTCGTTCCCCGTTCTGCCAGCCGGGCAGCTCAATCTGCCAGCAGGCAGCCTGATCGCCGGTTCAGGTCGCTACCAGATGGCCGAAATTTCACCGACTGGTGAGCTGAATTTGACTTGGGCTGGCAACACTGGCGAAAAGGATGCCAGTTTGCAGCATATACAGCTCAAACCCTATGCATCTGCAATCGAAGCGATGCGAGCATTGGAAGACGACCAGCTGGACCTGGTTTTTCTGGCAGAAAACGACCTTTCCAACTATGATGTCCGCAGCAGTTTGCGGCTTGACCGATTCATCGGCAGACATTATGTCTATATGGCCATCAATGACCGGCTTGGCACTTCAACCGAACCCGCGCAGCGCTATGCCAGCTTGAAATACCAGTTGCGCTCTGCGCGCTGGTTTGCAATGGCAAAGCCATGGTCCGGGCAGTCTGCCGATCTGCCGATCCCTGCATTCCATGCCTGTTTCAACCTGCACCCGCTTGATTTTGAGACCTTATGGCCAGGTCTTGTCGATAGCCAGGCAATAACACCTGCAACATCACCCGACCAGGAGCCAGCTGGCATACTATCTGCCAAGGTTAACAATCGCAGCTTGCGTATCATTGCACCAGCAGATCAACCATTACTCGTGAAAATTGCCGGACAGGCCAAACTGTGGCTGGCGGAGGCCGGCCAGGCGGCTGAAACTGAAAACCTGGCCCCTGATCTTTACCGGGAAGCCCTGGCCAGTCAGAACTACGATCTGGCAGTCTGCGAATCTGTCATACCACCATCGGCGGAACCTGGCTGGCTACTCTTAGGCAACAGTGTTGCCACGGGCAGTAATGTTGCCATCAGCAACTCCGCTGCCTCAGGCAGCACGGTTGCCACAAACGACGCGGATGCCACAGGACAGCAGGACAAGGGATTGCCGGTTGATCACCCGAACGGTTATGATGGTGATCAAAGTGATTTAGCAATAGGTTGGCCTTTTTTTGGATTGCTCGGTACAGTCCGGGTCGAGGATCCAGAGGCTGCTGCCACCCTGGCAGCAGAATACCGGAAAACCTTGACGGATGCAGCCATGCGTTCACCCTATATCGGCATCATGCTGCGAGAGTCAGCTGTGGCTTATGGCGATCGTGTGCAAGGACAATGTTTACCTTCGTTGAATCAACCTTATCGTGGAATTGAGGATTTATGGATATGGTCTGGATTATCATCATAATTTTGCTGGTCGGTGCTGACCAGCTCCTGAAGCAGCTGGTCATGAATACGCTGTCAGGACCCGCTTCAATCACAATCATCGAGAATTTCTTCTACATTGTCCATCGCCGCAATACGGGCGCTGCCTGGAGCTTCCTGGCTGAAGCATCCTGGGGCATCATCGTGCTTTCAGTATTGTCGGGAGTCGCTTCACTGGTTTTGCTGATTTTGACATTGCGGCTGAAAAAAGCCCGATACAAAGCAACCTTGGCTTTGATGACAGCCGGTGCAGTCGGCAACCTGATCGACCGCGTCCGATTCGGCAGTGTGACTGACTTCCTGGATTTTCATTTTGGCTCTTACATTTTTCCGACCTTCAATGTGGCGGATATGTGCCTGGTGATAGGCACAATCCTGCTCAGCTGGTATGTCCTGCGCGACCCGGATCAGATCAAACCTGTCAAACAGGTCAATTGAAACAGATCATGGCAAGTCCGGACAGATCCACTCATCCCGAGAGGATATCTCAAACATGAATACAATACACATATCGTGTGATCAGCAAGACGTTCGACTTGATTCGTACCTGGCCAGCCAGATCGCGACCCATTCGCGAGCTTTCCTGCGCCAGCTTATCGATGACCGCCAGGTCCGCGTGGATGGCAAAGCAGCCAAAGCATCACAAAAGACAAAGTTAGGCCAGGCGATCGAGGTTGACTTGCCAGATCCTGTTGATTCATCGATTGAACCGGAGGCGATTCCGCTGGTCATCCGCTATGAGGATGACTGGTTGCTGGTGATCGACAAACCGCAGGGTATGGTTGTCCATCCAGCGCCAGGCCATGCCGGTGGTACGCTGGTCAATGCGTTGCTCGATTACTGCCGTGATTCGCTATCTGACTTGAATGGAGTCCGTCGTCCAGGCATTGTCCACCGGATTGATAAAGATACTTCCGGTCTTTTGCTGGTGGTCAAAGACAATACAGTCCACCGTGAAATTGCCGAAAAAATCCGCCACCATGAAGTTCGCCGGACCTACCAGGCGATTGTCCATGGCCGAGTTGCCACGGATGAGGGGACCATTGACGCACCAATCGGCCGCGATCCCAAGAATCGCCAGCGGATGGCGATTGTTGCCGATGGCAAGCGCGCCGTCACGCATTTCAAGGTTCTCGAGCGGTTTGAAAAGACGTCCCATCTCGAAATCGATCTGGAGACTGGCAGAACCCATCAAATCCGGGTTCATTGCCAATACATCGGCCATCCGATTGTCGGTGACCCAGTCTATGCCGGGAATCGGCCAGCTTTCGGACAATCCGGGCAAGTCCTCCATGCCTCGCGGCTATCATTTACCCACCCGGTCACTGGCGAACCGATGATCATCGAAAGTCCACTGCCCGACTATTTCAAGCATGTGCTTGCGCTGTGCAAATGAACGCAGTGTCAAATCAGCAAACGAGTAAACCAAGACAGCATCAGATGCGCCAGAATATTTTCCTGTTCATTTTGCTGTTCCTGTTTGGTGTCATCGTGACCAACCATATCACACAAGTCAACCTGAATCGTGACAGCAGCGACCTTTCTGGTCTGTACAAGAGCCGGCAGAGCGAACTCGAACAAGCAATCGCCAAAAACGACAGCCTCGTCGCCGAAAATGAACGGTTGTTGAAAGCCAAGGAAGAGGCAATCACGCAGATGCTGAATCAGCAAGGATATTCCAACCTGCTCGACGAACTCAACCGGGTCAAGGCTCTGGCCGGATTAACGGTTGTCACCGGACCGGGGGTTGAGGTAACCTTGAACGATAAGCCAGGTTTTGATGTGGTGCGCGATTCTGCTGACGCACTGGTCCATGACAGCGATGTCCGCCATGTCCTCGACCTGTTGCGGGCCAGTGGCGCTGCAGCGCTCAGTGTCAATGACCAGCGCATCGTCAACGCTTCATATGTTTTCTGTATCGGCCCGACGATCCTGTGCAATATGCAGCGATTGACACCCCCCTATGTGATCCGGGCGATTGGCGATCCTCAGCAGATGGCGGATGCAATCCGGAAAGATCCGATGCTCAGCCTCCGCCAAACCCCGGAAATTGGACTGATCGTACAGGTTGACCAGCAGGGCGAGCTGACCTGTCCGGCTTTTGCCGAGGCCGATGATCTTGGTAAATATATCGACCGACTGGAGGTCCCCGCCGCATGAAACCGAAAGTGATCCAAGCCATCGCGATGACGATCATCTGTATCGTCCTGGGTATATTGATTTCACTGCAGATGAAAAATGTCAACGAAGACAATGTGACCGAGAACAAGCTGGAAGAACTGCAATACAAGCTGATTGACTACGCGAATAAGAATGCGGACTTGAACACCCGCAATGCGGAGCTTTACCAATATATTTCGCAACTGGAAAACAACTACGCCGAGGGCAATGCCTATATTGAATCAATCATCAATGAAAAAGAGCGCATTGCTATTTTCGCAGGCCTCAGGGAAGTCAAAAACTATGGTGTGACAATTGAAATCAGTTGCTCGCCCGAGAGCCTGATCCGGGACAGTGTGATAAGGACATTTGTCAATGATCTGCGCGCCCTCGGTGCCCAGGCCCTGGCCGTCAACGATGAAAGATTGGTTGCGACTTCGGAAATCCGCGCCACAGCTTCATCGATCATCATCAATGGCAAGGGTTATAATCGCCAGGACAAATTTGTGATCAAGGCGATTACGGATCCGGCCAAGGAGGCTTATATCCTGTCCTATCTGGAAACGCTGAAGAAATCAGTCCTGTCTGATGCGACGTTACGCAATGACCAGTATGCGATCCAGTTCCAAGCCGTGAAAGAGCTTACGATTCCAGCCCTGAGCGAGGATAGCATGGCCTTCAAAATCGACCTGTTGACTCCAAAACCGACGGGAAATTAGTGCGTCACCAGATGCAGAGGCGGCAGTAACATGGAAAAACAGATCATGATCGAAAAACCTGAATCTGCGCAGAATATCGCCGGCAGTTTCAATGTCCACTTGGAAACAATCGAAAAAATGCTTGGCGTCCGGATTGACCTGATCCTCGGCGGCATTATCATCATCGGCGACGGCCACGACCTGGAGAAAGCCGTCACCGTTTGCGAACGTTTGATCGAGATCGACCGCCAGGGCCATCCGATCAATCTCCAGCTTGTGACTTATCTGAGTGATACAGCCCGTGACGGTAACCTGGACCAGGTGGCCAACTATGCGCCAGACTCTGTCGCTGTGACCGCCAAGGGCCGTCCGATCAAGAGCAAAACCTATGGACAGCGCCAATATGTCCAGGCCATCCTGAAACATGAGATCACGTTTGCCATCGGACCAGCTGGCACCGGCAAGACTTTCCTGGCGGTTGCGATGGCTGTCAATGCCTTTCGTTCCCACGAAGTTTCCCGGATCATCCTGACCCGGCCGGCCGTGGAAGCTGGCGAGAAGCTCGGTTTCCTGCCAGGTGATCTGCAAAACAAAGTCGATCCCTATATGCGCCCGCTCTATGATGCACTCCAGGAGCTGATGGGAGCCGAACAATACCTGAAAAACCTTGAAAAAGGCCTGATTGAAGTGTCGCCCTTGGCCTATATGCGCGGACGAACACTCGACGAAGCCTTCATCATCCTGGATGAAGCCCAAAACACCACACCGGAACAGATGAAAATGTTTTTGACTCGTCTGGGTTTCAACTCCCGGGCCGTGATCACAGGCGATATCACCCAGATTGATTTGCCAGGCGACCGCAAATCAGGCCTCAAGGAAGCCCGGAATATCCTGCAAGGTGTCGAAGGCCTGGCTTTTGTTGAATTGACCCAGCGCGATGTTGTCCGCAATGCGCTCGTCCAGCGAATCATAAAAGCTTATGAACGAGATTCGCAGAAGGGAGTCTGAGATGCCGATGAAAATTCCGCTCGCCATCCGTCGTGCGATCACCGTCCTGCTGATGCCAGCCCTGCTGATCAGCGCTGTTGCGGCGATTTATTATGGTTCGATCCCGGAAAAATACCCGCTGGCGGTTGGGGACAGCAGCCCCTACGACATCACAGCACCGCGCAGCATCCGGGACAAAGCAGCGACAGACCTGCGCGCCAACAAAGCCGCAGCCGATGTCGAAATCGTCGTCATCCGGTCCGAATCGATCGTTACCGACACCATGAATCGTTTCGATAATCTATTCAACCTGATCACGACCCAACGTTATGAAATCTTTCCTGACCAGGGATCGGGAACCGATACCACAGAGCCAGCGGTTTCCAACACCGTGATCCGGGAGAAGACCAATCAGCTGATCCGACAGATTGACAAAGATTTGAATCTTGTCCTTTCTGATGACGATATCAAGGCTTTTCTGACAATGGAACCCGAGCGGTTCAGCAGCCTCCGCGGCCACGCCCGATCGATCGCAACACTGATCATGAGCGAGCCGGTCGATGCCTTTGCCCTCAACTCCGCCCTCAACAGCAGGATCGAGGCCTTGAAGACCACAATTGCCTTCAACCAGGAAGATGCAACATTAGTCGCCAATGTCTTGAGTGCAATCCTGGTGCCAAACATCGCCTACGATTCCATAGCGACTGAAAACGCACGACAGGCAGCTTTTGACAAGGTCCAGAACAACCCCGTCCTGATCAACCGTGGAGCGCGTATCGTGTCCGATGGCGATGTCATCACCACTGAAATGTATGATTTGCTCAAGGAACTCGACCTGATCGAAGTCTCCGGTTTTGATTTCCGCTACCTCGTCGGCATCCTGCTCTTGATCCTGCTGCTTTTTTTCATCGCTGGATTCTATCTTAAAAAGTACGAAAAAGAGTCGATCAATCTGCGCAACAATCGCGTTGCCCTGGTGGTCGCCGTCCTGATTCCCTTGCTGGCTTCAGCCGGGATGGCCAGACTTGAGCCGTTGGCTTCGCCGGTTTATTTTGCCTCGGTCCTGATTGCTGCGTATTTCGGTTTTCGAACCGCCAACCTGATGTCGTTCCTGCTGACGGTCGCGGTCCTGCCGATGGCTGGATTTGATCCGATTTTCCTGATCGTCGCGCTGAGCGGCAGTATCGTTGCGGCGCTTTTCACCAAGGGCATTACACGGAGAGACAACTATGCCTACATCATCATTGCGACAGCCAGCACGAATCTCGTGGCGACGCTGGCATTTGGCATCCTGCTCAAGGAAGAATGGCAGACGGTTTCAGTCAATTGTGCGATCACTGCGCTAAGTGGAACGATTTCCGTTATTGCCGCGATCGGGATCATGCCATTGTTTGAGATGATTTTCAACGCCGTTTCGCCATTGCGCCTGATTGAACTGTCCCAGCCCGGCCACCCCTTGCTGCGCCGTTTGTTTATTGAAGCCCCGGGCAGTTCCCAGCACAGCATGATGGTCGCCAACCTCGCTGACGCAGCTGCTGAAGCCATCGGGGCCAATCCGCTCCTGGCCCGTGTTGGTGCCTATTACCATGATATCGGCAAGCTGGAGAATCCTTTGATGTTCACTGAAAACCAGTCCGGAGAAAACCCGCATGATGAAATGGAGCCTGAACAGAGTGCCAGGATCATCCTTGGCCATCCGGATGCAGGTGTACGGATCGGTCGGCGTTACCGGCTGCCAATGCCCCTGATCAACATTATCCAGGAACACCATGGATCGACCTTGCAGACTTATTTTTACCAGAAAGCATTGAAAAAAGCTGAAGAGACCGACAGTGTAAAACCGGACTTGAATTTATTCCGCTACCAGTGCCCGATCCCGTCAAGTCGCGAATCAGCTGTCGTCATGCTTTCTGACTCCGTAGAAGCGGCGATGAAATCGACCAGCACCCACCAGCTTGAAAAAGCAGAAACCTTGATCCGGCATATCATCAAAATCAAGAATGACCAGGATCAGCTGGCAACTTCCGGTTTGACTTTCAAAGATATCGAAACGATCATAGCGGCCTTCATGCAAGTGTACGCAGGCCATTTCCACGAAAGGATCAAGTATCCTGATGCAAATCCAGTTTGAAAACCGCCAGCGTAAGTTTCCGGTCGCCGAGGCCACCCATTTGATTGAACAGGTCTTCAAGCAGATCCTGGATACCGAACCTTTCGGCAGAGTCAGCCAGCGTAAAGGATTTGAACCGGCGATCCACGTCACCTTTGTCGGCCCGGCAGCAATCAGGCGAATGAACGCTGCCACCCGCTCGATTGACCGTGTGACAGATGTCCTTTCTTTTCCGATGCAAAGCCTCGTGGACGGTCGTCTGGAAAATCCGCTGACCGCTGCCGATATCGACAGGACGACAGAAAAACCAAATGTCTTCCTGGGCGACCTGCTGATCTGCCTGGAACGGGCGCAACAGCAAGCACAGGAATACGGCCATTCATTTGACCGCGAAGTCGGTTTCCTCGCAGCCCATGGCTTGTTTCACCTGCTCGGTTATGACCATGACACCCCGCTGCGTGAGCAGCTGATGCAAAAACGCCAACGCCGCGCCCTTGGCGCACTCGGACTGACACGTCCATCAAAATGAATGGACGGATAGTTCCAGCAAGAAGAAAAGGAATTCAACATGACGACAGAAAAAGTGTTTCACTCAGGTTTTGTTTCCCTGATCGGCCGGCCCAACGTCGGCAAGTCAACCCTGCTCAATCAACTGGCTGGACAGCGTCTGGCGATCACCTCACCCAAGCCCCAGACGACCCGCCAGGTCATCCGGGCAGTCGTTGACGATGCCGATTCCCAAATTGTCTTCGTCGATACACCCGGTCTGCATCAGCCAAAAAGCAAACTCGGCCAGTGGATGGCGGATGCCGCGCGCCTCGCGCTCGCGGAAACCGATATTGTCCTCTTGTTGATCGAAGCCGGCTTTTCACCCCGTGTACTCGATATCGAAAGCAAAGTCCTGTCGCAGCTGCGTGGCCGCGGCAAACCGGTCATCCTGGTGATCAACAAAGTGGATGTCAATGAAAAAGAAGTCCTCCTGCCGTTGATTGCAGCTTTCAGCACGGCCTTTGACTTTGACGCAATTATCCCGGTCAGCGCCAAAACTGGCGATGGCATCGATGTCCTGCTGGCAGAAATCCGCAAACGCCTGCCGGAAGGACCGCGCTATTTCCCTGAAGACAGCCTGACGGACCAGACTGAGCGCATGATTGCCGCGGAGTTGATCCGTGAACAGATCCTGCGAAAAACGCATGAAGAAATTCCGCACGGAACGGCCGTCGCGATCGAAGCTTTCACGGAAACTTTTGATGAGTCGGGCGAAAGAACCCATGTCACCATTGAAGCGTCGATTGTCTGTGAACGGGATACCCACAAAGGCATCCTGATCGGCAATAAGGGCAGCATGTTGACGGCTATCGGTTCAGGTGCCCGCCAGGAGATCGAAGCCATGCTCGACTGTCCGGTTTATCTTGACTTGTTTGTCCGCGTCCGCGAAGACTGGCGCAATCGCCAGTCGATCTTGAATGACCTGGGCTATCACGGCTGATCACGGATGGCACATGAACAGGTCCGCGGTTTTGTCCTGCGCGAAGTCAATATCGGTGAGTCTGACCGGCTGATCGAGATCCTGACGGCAGACCGCGGCCTGGTCACCGCCTTGGCCCGCGGGGCAAGGCGGTCCAAAAGCCCTTTGATCGCTTCAACACAGATATTTTCGCTGGCCGATTTCACATTGTTTGCCTATAAGGGCCGACTGACCGTCGACAGTGCCGAGCTGATCGAGCCATTCATGCGTTTACATGAAGATCTCGACCGCCTGGTTTGTGCAGCCCATTTATCAGAGGTCTTTCACGATTTGGTCCGCGATGACCTGACTGGTCCGGATATCTACACCCTGTGGGCTTATGCCTGCCATACCCTGCAGACGCATGCGGATCCTTACCTGGTCGCACATGTAGCCCAGTTCAGGGCTCTGGTACTGTCCGGTTTTGCACCGCGGCTGACCAGTTGCCTGGTTTGTGGCATGCCAGTTCTGCAGAATGGCTGGTTTGATTTTGAAGCTCGCGGCCTGCTTTGCCTCAAAGACTATCGTTTTGACCGCGACCGCGACATCATCCAGCTTTCACCATCAGCCATGGCATGTTTGACATTCTGCCAGTCAAGCCCAGTCGAAAAACTGTTTGCTTTTCGGCTTGATCAGAAGGTGCGGGATGAAATATGCTATTTTTCAGAGCACTATCTTGCCGTAACGATGGAAAAGAAGTACCTGCGATTGGCCATGCTTCAGGACCTGTGATCTGACCAGAACTCGCTCAAGAGCTGTTCCAGTGGATCCTGCTCTGTGATTCGCACCGGCTGCCATTCATCAGGAAACAAAGCCTGGTACTCAGGTTTTTCATAGCGATCATCGATCAACAGGACAAATCCTGTGTCCTGTTCGCTGCGGATCACTCGGCCGGCGGCTTGCTGGACCTTGTTGAAACCAGGGAACTGGTAGGCATATTCAAAACCGCGGCCCAGCCGGCTGGCAAAATATTGGCTCATGATTTCCCGTTCCGGGCTGACCTGTGGCAATCCGACCCCAACAATAATGACGCCGCTGAGACGCTCGCCTGCGAGGTCGATCCCTTCGTTGAAAAGGCTGCCCATGACCGCCAGGCCAACCAGTGTTTTCTGGCCGTATTGTTCAAAACGCTGGAGGTATTTCTGTTTCTGCTGTTCGTCCATGTTGGGCACCTGGACAATGAAATCAAGGTCAGCACGGTCCTGGCGCGCACGCAGTAAATGACGGATTTGATTGAGGTAGCCGTAGGAAGGCAGGAAAACCAGATAGTTGCCAATCCTGCAACGGACTGCGGCCAGGATCTGATCAAGGATCGGCATGACCGTTGCCTGACGGTCGGCATAGCGCGTTGACCAGCGGGATTCCGTCAGCACCAGCAGATGGTCGCGCGGGAAGGGTGAAGAGAGGCTCAGTTGTTCAGGCATCTGGCTGGCACTGTCGCTGTCCAGCAGGCCGATGTAGTAGTTGAGTGGCGTCATTGTGGCTGAGAAAAAGACAACCGGATGGCGGTCCCGATAAACATCCGTCAGGAACGTTGAAGCGTCGAGGCACATCAGGCGGATCTGCAGGATCTCTTTTTCGCTTGTTGCCGTTGTGATATAGGACGGCCCGAAGAACTCGTCAGCCACCCGGTTGAAAAAATAGGCAGTCAGGAATAATTCCAGGATTTTTTTCTGCTCGGGGAAATCCTGATGGTCATCCAGGAACTGACGCGCGAAGTGAATGATGCGGCCAAGTATTTTCAAAAGTTGTGCCGGCTTTCCGGTTTGCGCGCAGAAATTCTCGCTGTTCATCAGCCGCCCGGTCTGGTCGGACTCGACAACGGCAAAGCCGGCTGTTTCAATTCCGGCAACCTGTGGTCTTAGCTGGGGGAGCAGCAGGTCGCCGTAGCTCGCGAGCTGACCGATCATGCGTTCCAGGAGCGGATGCTGATCCTTGATCGCTGCCAGAGCCTCTTTGACCTTGGCAAAATCTAGTGTGGCGCTGTACATTTCCCGTGAACGATCCGGTAAATTGTGAGCTTCATCGACCAGCAGCAGATTGGTCTGGTCAGCCGGCGCAAAAAAACGTTCCAGCTGGACACGCGGATCAAAGACATAGTTATAGTCGCCGATGATGACATCGCAATACAAGGCGTAGTCGAGGGAGAGTTCAAACGGGCAGACTTGCCTTGCCAGGGCGACACTGCGGATATCTGACGGCCGGCAGTGCCCACCGAGGCGAAACAGTTCATCCAGGGCAGATGGCAAATTGTGATAATAAGCTGTTGCAAAAGGACAGGACCGCAAATCGCAATAGATTTCCGGTTTCAGGCAGCTTTTTTCCTTGGCCTGCAGGGTCAGGCTGCGCAATACCAGACCATTGGCCCTCAAGTCAGCGAGCGCTTGTTCTGCAACTTTTCGCGTCGACGTCATCGCTGTCAGATAGAAGACACGATCAATCATGTGTCGGGATAAAAGACGTACAGCCGGGAAGAGGACCGAGAGTGTCTTGCCGGTTCCGGTTGGCGCCTGGGCGAACAGGATGCCCTTCTGGCGGGCTATCCCGATCACTTCATTCATCAGGCGTTTCTGTCCTGGCCGCAGTGCAGGGAAGGGGAATTCACACGTTCTGGCGCTTGCATCGCGAATCCGCTGGCCACTGAGCAACCGGCCGGCCAAATCGGCAAACGATCGGGCAGTGGATGTGAAAAAATCAGCCAGTTCTTCACGGGTCTTGACCTGGCGATGTTCGAAAATTTCGTCTGTTTCAAGGCTGACATAAGTCAAGCCAACTGTCAGAGCTGATTCATGATGGCTTTGCAAGTAGAGGTGTCCGTAGATATAGGCTTGGGCCCAATGCAAAGGATCGCCTGATTCAGGCAGATGCCGGGGCGACCCGGCAAAACTCTTGGCTTCGATCAGCACCGGGCCTTCCAGCAGCTTGAGGACCAAGTCACATCGACCGCTGACCATCAGGTTCACCTGGTCAAAGACCATATTACCTTGCAGTTTCAGTTCCGGTTCGACCGCTTCAGCACCATAAAGCCGCTTGAAACGCTGGACCAGCTTCTGGTGCAGCCGAGTGCCTTCCGGCCCGCTGACGGATGAATAGGCCGGACCGCCGAGACCGCCTTGGCGATGAGTCGCTTCAGCCAGGATACGCACAGCCACAGGTAAAGTGGCAGGG
>CAWHBQ010000006.1:0-670363 GCA_963827665.1 uncultured Oscillospiraceae bacterium | reverse complement strand
AAACCGTCAAACCACCCGCTGGATCGCCAAAACCGGTGTCCTCGCTGCATGGCCATCGTCCTGATGTATATCGAAATGGTCCTGCCCCTGATGCCGAGCTTCCTGAAGCTCGATTTCAGCGAAGTAGCAGTCCTGCTGGCATCCTTCACCCTCGGCCCGGCGACGGCGATCCTGATTGAACTGATCAAGAATGTCGCTCATCTGCCGGCTTCACAGACCCTGTATGTCGGCGAACTCGCCAACTTTGTGATCGGCTCTTTGTTTGTCGGTACCGCCGGCCTGATCTACAAACACCGCAAAACCAGGACCAATGCCATCGTCGCACTGACCATCAGGCACCTTGACGATGACCGTCGGTGCGAGCTTGATCAATTACTTCTTCATGCTGCCGTTCTATATTAAAGTGATGGAATTCCCGCTTGAAGCGATCATCGGCATGACCCAGGCTGTCGGCAACAAAGCCGTCACCAACCTGGAAACTTTGATCCTGTTCGTCTTTGTGCCATTCAATTTGTTCAAAGGTCTTGTCGTTTCAGTCATTGTAGGGTTACTCTATAAACGTCTAAGCCCTCTGCTTCATCGCTGATCGACTGCTCCCCCTGGTTGATGTTGTTGACATCCTGCCACTGGAATCTTTGCAGATCGTATCCTGGACCGCAGTGGGTTGACTTTTGAAAAGTGACTTGCACGGAGGTATGCCTATGTATTGCAGTCGTTGTGGCCAACAGCTTGAAGCACGTGATGCCTTTTGCTCCAGATGCGGGGCGATGAACCCGGCCAATGAAACCGTTACCCGTGCGGATACGCCGGGATCATCTGAAAAAATGCCGCCTGTGGAACAACAACCTGGCCAACCGGCTGATCAGACGGGTACTCAAAATGCCAATCCGGCCTATACCCGTGCGGATTACAATCCGGGCCAGCCATCTGGCCAGTATTCGACAGGATCAGGCATTGCCCAAAAGCCGGGCATCACTGGCTCGATCGTTTTCTCTATCGTCAACATCGTGACTTTTGGTTTCGGGATCAGCTTCATCCTCGGGATCATTGCGCTCATTTTCACTTTGGTCGCCAGCAACAGCTCGAATGAACATGAAGCCAGAGCCAAACTCCAGGCCGCTAAAACACTGAACATTGTCGGCCTGGCGATTGCCATCCTGCAGTTCATCACCATTATTGCAATCATCATCGGTCTGACAACAGCAGTATTCAGTGGTATCTCCCGCTAAAAGCTGTTTCATCGGATCCGATCAAACGAACAAAAACCGAGACAAAAAACTGTGCGAGCCGCTTGACTCGCACAGTTTTTCAATGTTCCAGAATTTTCCGATCAATATCCAGTTATTGTTGCAGGTCTTTGCGGAACAGGCCGCGCGGGTAGCCACGGCTATGGTCGGTTTCGACCAGGCTGAAACCTCGGGCGCGATAAAAACTGACGAGTGGCTCGTTGGTCAGCGCCGTGTGCAGTTCGACTGACTGGAAGTGTTGCGCGAGTAGCCAGTCTTCCGCGGCCTGGTAGATCATCTTGCCGACACCAGTCTGCTGCAGATGGGGATGGACGGCGAAGCGGCTGAAATAGGCATGCCCGTTGCCGCGATCGATCAGGCGGACCGTGCCGATCAGCTCGCCTTTGTGTTCTGCGACCAGGACGTGGTTCTGGATGATATGGCGTCTCAGGTCATCTTCAGTTTCCAGCATAGCATCGAGGGACGCAGTGATCCCCGAGTTGGCTGCATAGACTTGCATCGCCCACTGAATCAGGCGAAGCAGGGCAGGGCTTTCAACCGGGACAGCCGGCCGGATCGTGATCTGTGCGTGCATCTTGCCGGCTCAGCCTTGGTACTCGGGCGCCAGCAGGCGCACGAGTACCGCCTTTTGGGCATGCAGACGGTTTTCAGCTTCGTCGAAAATGACCGATTGCGGACCGTCGATGACCTCGGCAGTCACTTCGTAGCCACGATAAGCCGGCAGGCAATGCATGAAAATCGCATCTGGATTCGCCAGCGCCATCAATTCGCGGTTGACCTGGTAACTGCCAAACTGCGCGACTTTTATTGCTTTTTCGGATTCCTGGCCCATGCTGACCCAAGTGTCCGTGTAGATCACATCAGCACCCTGGACGGCCAGCTTTGCATCCTCCGTGATCAAGACCTTGGAACCGGACAGCGCTGCAGCTGCCCGGGCTTCTGCAACACAGCCCGGATCGCAGGCGTAACTGGCCGGCGTGGCCACCGCGATATCCATGCCGACTTTCGCCGCGCCATGTAGCAGGGAGTTGGCCATGTTGTTGCCATCGCCGAGGTAAGCCAGTTTCAAGACCTTTGAGGCGGCCTTTGTGTTCGCGGATGGTCTGCAGGTCGGCGAGGACCTGGCAGGGGTGCATCAGGTCGGTCAGCCCATTGATGATCGGGATTGTGCCGAACCGGGCCAGGTCGAGCACGTCCTGGTGGGCGAAGGTGCGGATCATGATTCCGTCAAGATACCGCGACATGACTCTGGCCGTGTCTTCGATGGATTCGCCGCGGCCAAGCTGGATATCGTTGCTGGACAGGAAGAGGGCATGCCCGCCGAGCTGGACCATGCCGACTTCAAAAGAGACGCGGGTCCGGGTCGAGGATTGGCGAAAATCATCCCCAGGGTCTTGCCGGCCCAGGATCGGCAGCTTGCAGTCTGCTTTGGTGTCGGCTTTGAGCCGGTCGCCAGATCGAGCAGGTCGAGGATTTCTTCACTGGTTGGGTCATTGAGGCTGATCAGGTGCTTCATGCGGATTTAACCTCCTCGAGGATCGCCGCCAGGACAGCAACAAATTCATCAATCCATTGGTTTTTCGAATAATCAGTGGCGGCAGCAGGCGCAGAACGTGGGTGCCGACCGAGCCGACCAGGTAGCCATGATCGAGGCACTTGCCCTTGATCTCGGCCGCGATGGGCTGGTTGAATTCGACACCGAGCATCAGGCCGGCACCGCGGACCTCACGGATCATTTGCCGGTCGCTCGCCGAGATCTTCGAGTGCTTCCCGGAAATAGTAGCCCAAACCGGCAGCTTTCTGGATCAAGTTGGCCCTCTTCCCAGCGTATTGAGAACAGCTATGGATGCCGCGCAGGCCAGTGGATTGCCGCCAAATGTGCTGCCATGGTCGCCGGGTGTAAAACCGGACGCTGTATCCTGGTTGGCGATTGCTACTCCGAATAGGGACACCACGGCCAAAGGCTTGGCCGGTGGTGTCCCGATCGGAGTAGCAATCGCCAACCAGGATACAGCGTCCGGTTTTACACCCGGCGACCATGGCAGCACATTTGGCGGCAATCCACTGGCCTGCGCGGCATCCATAGCTGTTCTCAATACGCTGGAAGAGGGCCACTTGATCCAGAAAGCTGCCGGTTTGGGCGACCATTTCCGGGAAGCACTCGAAGATCTCGGCCGAGCGACCGGCATGATCCGTGAGGTCCGCGGTGCCGGCCTGATGCTCGGTGTCGAATTCAACCAGCCCATCGCGGCCGAGATCAAGGGCAAGTGCCTCGATCATGGCTACCTGGTCGGCTCGGTCGGCACCCACGTTCTGCGCCTGCTGCCGCCACTGATTATCGAAAAACCAATGATTGATGAATTTGTCGCCGTCCTGGCGGCGATCCTCGAGGAGGTTAAATCCGCATGAAGCACCTGATCAGCCTCAATGACCCAACCAGTGAAGAAATCCTCGACCTGCTCGATCTGGCTGACCGGCTCAAAGCCGACACCAAAGCAGACTGCAAGCTGCCGATCCTGGCCGGCAAGACCCTGGGGATGATTTTCGCCAAATCCTCGACCCGGACCCGCGTCTCTTTTGAAGTCGGCATGGTCCAGCTCGGCGGGCATGCCCTCTTCCTGTCCAGCAACGATATCCAGCTTGGCCGCGGCGAATCGATCGAAGACACGGCCAGAGTCATGTCGCGGTATCTTGACGGAATCATGATCCGCACCTTCGCCCACCAGGACGTGCTCGACCTGGCCCGGTTCGGCACAATCCCGATCATCAATGGGCTGACCGACCTGATGCACCCCTGCCAGGTCCTCGCCGACCTGCAGACCATCCGCGAACACAAAGGCCGCCTCAAAGGTCTTAAAATGGCTTACCTCGGCGATGGCAACAACATGGCCAACTCCCTGCTACATGGCGCGGCGAAAGTCGGCATGGATATCGCGGTGGCCACGCCGGCCAGTTACGCCTGCGATCCGGGCTGTGTTGCAGAAGCCCGGGCAGCTGCAGCGCTGTCCGGTTCCAAGGTCTTGATCACGGAGGATGCAAAGCTGGCCGTCCAGGGTGCTGATGTGATCTACACGGACACTTGGGTCAGCATGGGCCAGGAATCCGAAAAAGCAATAAAAGTCGCGCAGTTTGGCAGTTACCAGGTCAACCGCGAATTGATGGCGCTGGCGAATCCAGATGCGATTTTCATGCATTGCCTGCCGGCTTATCGTGGCTACGAAGTGACTGCCGAGGTCATCGACGGTCCGCAATCGGTCATTTTCGACGAAGCTGAAAACCGTCTGCATGCCCAAAAGGCGGTACTCGTGCGCCTGCTGGCGCCCGAGTACCAAGGCTGAGCCGGCAAGATGCACGCACAGATCACGATCCGGCCGGCTGTCCCGGTTGAAAGCCCTGCCCTGCTTCGCCTGATTCAGTGGGCGATGCAAGTCTATGCAGCCAACTCGGGGATCACTGCGTCCCTCGATGCTATGCTGGAAACTGAAGATGACCTGAGACGCCATATCATCCAGAACCACGTCCTGGTCGCAGAACACAAAGGCGAGCTGATCGGCACGGTCCGCCTGATCGATCGCGGCAACGGGCATGCCTATTTCAGCCGCTTCGCCGTCCATCCCCATCTGCAGCAGACTGGTGTCGGCAAGATGATCTACCAGGCCGCGGAAGACTGGCTACTCGCGCAACACTTCCAGTCAGTCGAACTGCACACGGCGCTGACCAACGAGCCACTCGTCAGTTTTTATCGCGCCCGAGGTTTCAGCCTGGTCGAAACCGACCATAGCCGTGGCTACCCGCGCGGCCTGTTCCGCAAAGACCTGCAACAATAACTGGATATTGATCGGAAAATTCTGGAACATTGAAAACTGTGCGAGTCAAGCGGCTCGCACAGTTTTTTGTCTCGGTTTTTGTTCGTTTGATCGGATCCGATGAAACAGCTTTTAGCGGGAGATACCACTGAATACTGCTGTTGTCAGACCGATGATGATTGCAATAATGGTGATGAACTGCAGGATGGCAATCGCCAGGCCGACAATGTTCAGTGTTTTAGCGGCCTGGAGTTTGGCTCTGGCTTCATGTTCATTCGAGCTGTTGCTGGCGACCAAAGTGAAAATGAGCGCAATGATCCCGAGGATGAAGCTGATCCCGAAACCAAAAGTCACGATGTTGACGATAGAGAAAACGATCGAGCCAGTGATGCCCGGCTTTTGGGCAATGCCTGATCCTGTCGAATACTGGCCAGATGGCTGGCCCGGATTGTAATCCGCACGGGTATAGGCCGGATTGGCATTTTGAGTACCCGTCTGATCAGCCGGTTGGCCAGGTTGTTGTTCCACAGGCGGCATTTTTTCAGATGATCCCGGCGTATCCGCACGGGTAACGGTTTCATTGGCCGGGTTCATCGCCCCGCATCTGGAGCAAAAGGCATCACGTGCTTCAAGCTGTTGGCCACAACGACTGCAATACATAGGCATACCTCCGTGCAAGTCACTTTTCAAAAGTCAACCCACTGCGGTCCAGGATACGATCTGCAAAGATTCCAGTGGCAGGATGTCAACAACATCAACCAGGGGGAGCAGTCGATCAGCGATGAAGCAGAGGGCTTAGACGTTTATAGAGTAACCCTACAATGACTGAAACGACAAGACCTTTGAACAAATTGAATGGCACAAAGACGAACAGGATCAAAGTTTCCAGGTTGGTGACGGCTTTGTTGCCGACAGCCTGGGTCATGCCGATGATCGCTTCAAGCGGGAATTCCATCACTTTAATATAGAACGGCAGCATGAAGAAGTAATTGATCAAGCTCGCACCGACGGTCATCGTCAAGGTGCCGATGGTCAGTGCGACGATGGCATTGGTCCTGGTTTTGCGGTGTTTGTAGATCAGGCCGGCGGTACCGACAAACAAAGAGCCGATCACAAAGTTGGCGAGTTCGCCGACATACAGGGTCTGTGAAGCCGGCAGATGAGCGACATTCTTGATCAGTTCAATCAGGATCGCCGTCGCCGGGCCGAGGGTGAAGGATGCCAGCAGGACTGCTACTTCGCTGAAATCGAGCTTCAGGAAGCTCGGCATCAGGGGCAGGACCATTTCGATATACATCAGGACGATGGCCACTGCAGCCAGGACACCGGTTTTGGCGATCCAGCGGGTGGTTTGACGGTTTTTATCGTGGATTGGCTTGGCGGTTTGATTTGTGACTGACATGTTGACGACCTCTCTTCACTTTTTGCTTGATCAAATTCCTGCTTCAAACAGGTTTTCGGGATAGGGTGTCCAGTCTGTTGTCAGCGTGTTCGGAAAAACAAAAAACCCCCATGCGCATCGCAAGGGGGCATCCGGCAGCCTCATCAAAAAAGAGGCGGAGCCAGTTTTTCCTCTCATCCAGACTTTACTGTCGGCCAAGGCATCTCACCTTGTCAACCTCCGCATCGGAGGGTCGCGGGCTAATCAGCACGAGGCTGCATCACCGCCGGTAGGGAATTTCACCCTGCCCCGGAAAACTGCTTGTTCGGTAATATGATAACACAATATTCTGTTCAGTCAATCCGGAGTGTACAACCCGAAACAAACAAAGCAAAACAAAAAAAGCCGGGTCGCCCCGGCCTGGTTTTTTTCAGCCTGCTCTTTTGCCTCCAAGTAGATTTCCCAGAATTCCGGGGGATATAGTCGATTCGTCATTGGGATCACCTCGATTCTCTTCACCGTGACGAGTAACCAAATCAAAAGCGGGTTATGAATTGGTTTCATCTTACAGGAAAAACGAGGGTGAAAAAATCGACCATGTTACGGTTCAGTGAAGTATGTGGGAAAAACATTCCGAAGACTCGTCGCAGGTGGCCGGGACGGGTTGCAGTAAACCGTGGTCATCGATGGTGATGATCGGCAGCTCCGGAAAATGGTCTTCCAGCTGGGAAATGAAGACACTCTGTCCGACTTCGGGCGGCAGGCCGACAAGGATGAAACTGACATCCTGGTGCTGGATATAGTGATCGACTGCTTCACTGGCCGAATCATGGAACAGGACGATCAATTCGGCACCGAGGTTGGCGGAAAGATTGAAAAGTGACTCCGATTCTTTGCCGGCCAGCCATTCGGTATCGTTTCTGGGCCTGACGCAGATGACTTTCAGCGGCAGGTGCTGGAGCTTGGCGAGTTCGAAACCGGCATATATCAAACGACTGTAGGTATTGGGATTTGTGGCACAAACCAGAACCATCAGGGTCATCCTCCAGAGCTGTTCATGTTCTCAAGGCTCTTTTCTCATTCTAAAGCCGAACTATGAAGTCCCTGTGATGACATCGTGAATAAGTTGTGTCATTCCTGAACAAGTTTGTGACAGTTCAAAAACAAGTTGTGGTGATTCAGATCAAGTAGTTGCTGACATGCTCCAAGGCACCATCCTTGAGATAGGCGCGCGGGACACGTTTGCCGATCAGGCAGGTGACCTCGTAATTGATCGTGTCGAGCCATTCAGCCATTTCATCGACGGTTATGGCGGCTGTCTGGCCAGCATAGTGCTGGCGGCCAAACAGGACCGCCTCGGTGCCGGTCCTGATCGCCGAAACATCCGGCAGGTCAGTCAGGTCAGCCATGCAGGTGTCCATGCAGATACGGCCGATGACGGGTGCGCGCTGGCCATGGATCAGCAGGCTGGCCCGGCCAGTCAAGCGACGGGAATAACCATCGGCATAGCCAATCGGCACCGTGCCGATGGCACTGGGGCGGCTGGTCGTGAACAGGCGGCCATAGCTGATGCTCGTATGGGCCGGGACTTGTTTGATCAATACCAGATTCGACTTGAGGGTCATTGCAGGTTCGAGATCCGGCCAGGCATCCGGGCAGCCCGGCGGGGTCATGCCATAGAGGATCAGTCCCGGGCGGACCATGTCGAGATGCATCGAGGGAAAGCGCATCGTTGCCGCGCTGTTGCAGACATGTTTGAGCGGGATCGCCAGGCCGATGCGGTCGAGTTCGCGGCTGATACCCATGAATTGCTCGAACTGCTGCCAGGTGTAATGATCATCGGGTTCATCGGCCGTGGCGAAGTGCGTGTAAAGACCCTCGACGACGATCCGCGGCAGATGGGAAATCTCGGTGATCGCCTTGATCGCTTCGTAACCGGCCATGAAGCCGACTCGGCCCATGCCCGTGTCAACTTTGATATGGATCCGGGCGTCCTGTCCGAGATTGACTGCGGCGCCCGACAAGGCCTGCGCCAGGTCAAGGCTGTAGACAGTCTGGGTCAGCCGGTGGGCGATGATTTCAGCAGCCCGGCGTGGATCGGTATAGCCGAGGATCAGGATCGGGACTTCAATACCGCTGGCTCGCAGCTGAATGCCTTCATCGAGCATCGAAACAGCCAGGCGGCTGACACCGGACTTGATCAGGATCGGTACGACGCGTTCGACACCGTGGCCATAACTGTCAGCCTTGACCACACCCATGACCTCGGCACTGCGGCGCACATGGCTGCGAATCAGTTTGACATTGCGGGCGATGGCGTCGAGATCGACTTCGGCCCAGCTCCGGTTCGGCAAATATTCCTGTATCATCTTCCCTCCACTGGAATTTTAGAGATCAGTCGAGTCTTACAACAAATTTTGTCGCCCAGCCGGCCATAACTTACTGGCTGTCATGCATCCCAGCCAGCTGCGGCAAAAGCCCGGCCGAAAGCCTTCAGGACATCGCTGGGCAGGAGGGCTCTCGTCCCTGTTCCGCCGCTGGCAAGGTCTGCAGCGAGATCGGCGGCCAGCCCATGCAGATAGGCACCTGCAGCGGCTGCTTCGAATGATCCCAAGCCCTGGGCCAGCAGGCCGGCAATCAGGCCACAGAGGACATCGCCGCTGCCGCCTTTGGCCAGGCCCGGGTTTCCGGTCGGATTGATCCAGATGGTTCCATCCGGGTGAGCGATCACGGTTGACGCTCCTTTGAGCAAAACGACCGCATCGAGCCGGGCCGCGAGGGTCGAGGCAGCCAATTGACGGTCGGACCAGTCGAGATCCGGAGCAAGCCTTGAAAATTCGCCTGAATGCGGGGTCAGGACAGGCAAGTCGAGACCTTGAGCCCGGCGCTGATGCAAGCGAGGCAGGTATATGTCGAGATCGCGGGCTATTGCATTCAGGCCATCGGCATCGATCACCACAGCAGGACTCTGCTCCAGCGCCTGGGTCAAGGCTTGCTCCAGCCAGGGGGATCTGCCGGCTCCAGGTCCGATGGCGACGACTTGTTTGCCGGCAATCAAGTTATCAATCAAGCTGGCGAGCCGTTCGGGATCGGAATCCGGCAAAGCCGTCACGAGAGCTTCGGATACAGCTGCCAGCGTCTGGGGCGCAATCGATTCGCTGATTCCGAGGTAGACGAGACCGGCGCCAGCCCGGCTGGTGGCTTCGGCAGCCAGGGCAACTGCGCCGGGCAGCCCGGGCGAGCCGCCCAGGACAAGCACACGGCCGAAGGTGCCCTTGTGACTGTTGGGGTGGCGTTCGATCCGCATGGTCTGGATCATCTCCGCGTCGATCAGGACCGGCACAAGCTGGCCGGCTAAAGTATCTGCAACGAAAGCATCACTGACGCCAAGATGGTCGACGATGACTTCACCAGCGTAAAAGCGGCCAGGCGTCGCGCAAATGCCGGTCTTGGGCCGGATCATGGTGATCGTGGTATCAGCAGCCAGGGTGCCGGCTGCGATCTTGCCGGTATTCGCATCGACGCCGCTGGGCAAGTCGATGGCGATCACCCGGGTGCCAAGCTGGCGCCAAGTCTGGATCTGGGCTGACCAGGCGATGACAAGTTCAGGTAATGCGCGGTCGGCTCGAAAGCCAGTGCCGAATATCCCATCGATGACCAGGTCCGGGCGTTTTTGACCGGTCTGTCCGGCAAGTTCCGGTGGATCGAGCGTGTAGCCGAGATTGAGCCAGGCAGCCCGGTTGAGCTGGGCTTCCGGCGGCAAAGGATCGCCCGGGAAAAGTTCGATGCAAGAGACCGGGAAGCCTTCGGCAGCCAGCAAGCGGGCACAGGCATAGGCATCGCCGCCGTTCTGGCCCTTGCCGGCCAACACCAGGACGGTTGTGCCCTGGCGATTTTCGGGCGAGACCTGGCCCAGGCAATAGCGGCTGACAGCCGTGGCCGCCTGCTCCATCAGGAGCAGCAAGGGCAGCCCTGTGCGTTCGGTCCAGGCTTGGTCGAGAAGTTGTTGATGGGCACGCTGTAAAGTCAACATATTCAGTCAGCCCTCCGGTTTGCTGGTTCTATTATACACGTAAAAATTGACCGGCCAAAACGATTCAGGCTTCGCCGCTTCCAGCAAAAAGCCAGCCGACCGAAACGATCGACTGGCTGGTTCAACTTGTTAGACTGCTCTGACCCGCGATCAGGATCGCCGAGACAAACGCTGCAGATGAATGATGCTGAGCTGGCGCTGCAAATTAAAGATGCTTATCGAGGGCTGCGGCAAGTTCGGCATAGGGGCGGGCACCGATCATGCGTTCAACAACCTGGCCGCCCTTGAGAATATAGAGCGTCGGGATGCTCATGACACGGAACTTCTCCGCGAGCTCGGTCTGCTCATCAACATTGATTTTGCCAACAACGGCGCGGCCAGCATATTCTTCAGCAAGTTTGTCGACTGTCGGGGCGACCATGCGGCAAGGTCCGCACCAGACTGCCCAGAAGTCGAGCAGGACTGGTTTGTCACTTTTCATCACGATTTCATCAAAATTATCTGCCTGTACGGTTACTGCCATGAAAATATCCTCCTGTGCGCCGGGCCATGATTATTAACTGGCAAGCAAACCGGCGTTGCTTTGTTGTATCGATAGTAGTGCATATGCCGATTTTACACAGTAACTGAAGTTACCGCATGATTCCGGAAGCCGGTCAAGAAATGCTGACAGTCGTCAGATCGTCCAGTTCGACCATTCACCCGGATCGGTCTTCTCTGTCTCGAGTCGGATCGATTCGAGGTCGAACGGTGTCACCTGGTAGACATAATAGTTGAGCCAGTTGGCAAACAGCAGGTAGGCGGAGCTGCGCCAGCGCACGATCGGCGGTTTGGCCGGGTCGTCGTCATGGAAATAGTTGCGCGGCACATCAATCGGCAGGCCGCGCGACAGGTCACGTTCATATTCGGATTTCAGCGTCAACGGGTCATATTCGACATGGCCGGTCAGGAAAATCTGGCGGCCGCTGTGATCAGAAACGGCATAGACGCCCGATTCCTCTGATTCGGAAAGGATCCGCAGGTTGTCCACTTTTTCGATGTCTTCGCGGCGGACTTCGGTGTGGCGCGAATGCGGCACATAGAAGACATCGTCAAGGCCGCGGAACAGCTTGACCGGACGGGTCCAGCTGCGGCTGTGGGCGAAGATCCCGAACATCTTGGCCGGCAAATCGTACTTGGGCACGCCGTAATGGTAATAGAGGCCGGCCTGTGCCCCCCAGCAGATGTGCAGTGTCGAATAAACGTGGGATCGGCTCCACTCCATGATTTCACAGAGTTCCGGCCAATACGCGACTTCCTCGAAAGGCATCTGCTCAACCGGGGCCCCGGTGATGATCATGCCATCGTAACGGCGGTCGCGCACCTGGTCGAATGTTTCGTAAAACTTGATCAGGTGGTCGGTCGAGGTGTTGTTTGGATTGTAAGTGGCGGTGTAGATGAAATCGACATCAATCTGCAGCGGCGAGTTACTGAGCAAGCGCAGAAGCTGGGTTTCCGTGACGACTTTAGTCGGCATCAGGTTGAGGATCAGGATTTTGAGGGGGCGGATATCCTGGCTGTAGGCACGGTCGATACGCATGACAAAGACATTCTCCTGCTCGAGAATCTCTGCAGCCGGTAATTGATTGGGAATTTTGATCGGCATTTGCGCACCTCCTGTATTTCTTAAATGTACTTTTCAATGAGTATTATCAGACTCCACCGACTTGTCAAGCCAATGGTTTCAGACAAATTCACACAGGATCGAATCCGCCGGAATTTCGAGATGGTCGACCATCGGGATATGCCGGCAGGCCTCGGCCAGTGCGTGAGCTTCAGCCAGTGCCGAGTCAAGGTCAGCATAGCCGTCTCTCCCATTCAGGTAGATCGAACCCGGCAAGGTGTCATCTTCGTATTGCTGGAGTGAAATCTGGATCTCCTGGAAGGCTTTGGGGGCAATCACACAAAATTCGTAACTCAGGCAGGAATTGATATAAATATCGGCACGCTTGAGATAAGTCGGGAAAAACTCCTGTTCGGTGCGGTCGATCATGGGCCAGTAGTCAATGGTCGACAAGGCTGTCGAACCGCGGTGGACGACATCCCGGCTGATCCGGCGGAGCATCCGCAAGTCGCGGCTCCCCAGCAACTGGCGGCCATCGAGGAGTGAACACCAGGGCATGATGAAGACACCGAGGTAGGCTGTGCGGGGCAGACGGCCGGAAATGCTCTCATGCAGACCATGCAGGCCTTCGACGATCAGCAGATCATTGTCTGCGAGGGTCAGCTGGCGTTCGGGCGGAAAGGAGCGGCTGCGCTTGACAAAATCAAACACAGGCAGGGAAACCGTGCTGCCAGCCAGGAGATCGGTGAACTGACTGGCCATCAAATCGACATCCAAAGTATCGAGGCTCTCGAAATCGGGCCGGCCCCAGGCGTCATAGCGAATACTTTTGACATTGTAATAATCGTCGAGGGAAACAACGATCGCCCGGCGTCCTGACTGCTCGACCGCTGCCGCCAGGCGGCGGGAGAAAGTCGTTTTACCAGAGGAGGTGGGCCCTGAGACGAAAACAGCTTTGATCAGGAAATCTTCGGCAGCAGCCTTGACGACATCCTTCAGCTGGCGTTCAAAATTGGCCTCGCACTGCTCAACGTATTGTTTGAATTTATGGACACCGAGAGCTTCTTCAAGGTCTTCGATGCTGAGGACAGTCATCTGGTTGAGTTGGGCCATGAGTGAAATCACCTGCCTTGAGCGTAAAGAATTCGCCCCGTTCGGGGCCCTGGGCAAGAAAACAAGTTGATCCTATGTTATCATCTTTTTCAGCGACTTGACGATCAATATGACGGATATGAGGAGACAACTCAAATGATAGGATCTGGAACCCTAGTCAATATGGCTGCGATCATTGCCGGAGCAGGTCTTGGTACGCTGGCCCGGGGCGGCCTCCCCGACCGCATCCGCCGGACGACCCTGCAAGGCACCGGCCTGGCAGTTCTTTTTGTCGGTATCAGCGGGGCGCTGGTCCAGATGTTCAAGATCGATGGCGGCGCGATCAACAGCACGAATGGCATGCTGATGATCATGTCACTGGTCATCGGCAGCCTGGTTGGCTCGGCCCTCAACCTGGAACAGCGGCTCGAGAATGTCGGCGGCATCCTGCAGCGCTTGTTTCGCGCTGACGGCGAGAATTCGACCTTTGTCGAAGGCTTCGTATCCGCGACGATCCTCTATTGTGTCGGTGCCATGGCCATTCTCGGCTCGATCGAAGACGGCCTGACCGGCAATGCCACGACGCTCTACGCGAAGTCGATCCTCGACGGTACGGTAGCCATCTTCTTTACCGCCACCCTGGGCAGCGGCGTCTTCCTTTCCGCAATTTCGGTCGGGATTTACCAGGGTGCAATCACCCTGCTGGCCGGCACTCTCCAGCCCTATTTGAGTGACACCCTGGTCAGCCAGATGTCCCTGGTCGGCTCCGTGCTGATTGCCGGCATCGGCCTGAATTTCCTGCTTGAAAAGAAGATTGCGATCGGCAATCTGCTGCCGGCAGTCTTTGTCCCAGTCCTGTTTGCAATTGCTCGTGCAATCTGGCCATTTTGAGTTGACTTTATCAGGCATCGTTGTCAAAATAATCAATTATGTATTTTCCTGAGGAGAGATTGTATGCGTAGACTTTGGAAATTGACCGCCCTCGTCCTGATCGTCGCCCTGATGGCCAGCCTGCTCGCCGGTTGCGGCCAGAAAACAGGCAGTAACCAGCTCAAAGTCGGCCTTGAATGCAACTATGCACCGTTCAACTGGACCCAGACGGATAACAGCAATGGCGCTGTCGCGATCAGCAACAGCTCCAAAGAGTTCGCAGGTGGCTACGACGTCGAAATCGCCAAGCAGATTGCGGCCAAGCTGGGCAAAGAGCTGGTCATCGTCAAGACCGAATGGGATGGCCTGATCCCGGCCCTGACCTCCGGCAAAATCGACGCGATCATCGCAGGCATGTCGCCGACTGCCGACCGCAAAGTCACCGTCGACTTCTCCGATTTCTACTACCGCTCTGACCTCGTCATCGTCGTCAAGAAAGACAGCCCCTTTGCAGCAGCCAAATCAATCGCTGATTTTTCCGGCGCCAAGATCACCGGCCAGCTGAATACCTTCCACTACCAGGTCATCGACCAGATCACCGGCGTCAGCAAGGAAACTGCGATGGACACATTCCCGGCGATGGTTGTAGCTGTTGAGTCCGGCAAGATCGATGGTTATGTCTCGGAAAAGCCGGGTGCCATTTCCGCAGTCGCCTCCAACCCGGATTTGACTTTTGTCAGCTTTGAAACCGGCAAAGGCTTCTCCTATGCCGATGAGAATGTCGCCATTTCGGTTGCCGTCCGCAAAGGCAGCGACGATGTGCTCAAGCAGATCAACGAAGCCCTGGCCGGTATCCCGCAGGACAAGCGCGATGAAATGATGACCACGGCCATCAAGACCCAGCCTGTTTCCCAGTAATCCACCATGCAGTTCGCACTTGCGGTCATGCCGGATACCTTCTGGGGCTGGGTACTCTATATCATCCAGAATTATGGTTCGCTGTTTCTCGTCGGCGCCCGCAACACCCTGTTCATCGCGATCACAGGCACAGCTGCCGGTTTCGCGATCGGGCTGCTGGTGGCGGTCGTCCGGACGATCCCCCTCAAGGCGAGCACCCCTCTGCCGGTCCGGCTGATCGTCCGTTTCAGCCAGCTGCTGCTTAGCATCTATATTGAGGTTTTCCGCGGTACACCAATGATCGTCCAGGCCGTCGTCGTCTACTATGGTTCACTGCAGATGTTCGGCCTCAATCTCTCGGCGATCACCGCCGGGATCCTGATCGTCTCGATCAATACCGGCGCCTATATGGCTGAAATCATCCGCGGCGGCATCGACTCGATCGACCGCGGCCAGGCAGAAGCCGCCCAGGCGATCGGCATGAACCACGTCAAGACGATGGTGCATGTCATCCTGCCCCAGGCGATCCGCAACATCCTGCCGGCCACCGGCAACGAACTGGTCGTCAACATCAAGGACACCTCAGTGCTCAACGTCATTTCGGTCACTGAGCTCTTTTTCATGAGCAAATCGGCGGCCGGGACCTATTTCCGCTATTTCGAAGTCTTCTTCGTCACCAGTGTGATCTACCTGGTCATGACCTTCACCGTCACCCGCCTGCTGCGCCTGCTCGAACGCCGTCTCGATGGACCGGACAATTACACGATCATCGGTTCGCAGACCACACCGTCTGCCATGATCCATGTCCACCACGGCAGTGTCGGCGGTGGTTTGACCGGCAACAATCTGAGCGGGAGGTAAGCCAGCCATGAGCAAGGCAACCAGTGCATCGCCCATTGCCGGCGACGCCAGCAAAATCATTGAAGTCGTCCATCTCGGCAAGTCGTTCGGATCCAACCAGGTCCTGCGTGACATCGATTTCGATGTGCGCACGGGCGAGGTCGTCTCGATCATCGGTTCCTCGGGGTCCGGCAAATCGACCTTGCTGCGCTGCATCAACCTGCTGGAAACCCCGACCACCGGTGATATCCTCCACCACGGCCAGAGCATTCTCCATGGGGCCCACCGTGTAGCAGAATACAGGACCCATGTCGGCATGGTCTTTCAGCAGTTCAATCTGTTCAATAACATGAATGTCCTGGGCAACTGCATGGTCGGCCAGATCCGGGTCCTCGGCCGATCCCGCGAGGTCGCCGAAAAGAAGGCGCTGGCCTATCTCGAAAAGGTCGGCATGGCCCAATACATCAAAGCCAAGCCGCGCCAGCTGTCAGGCGGCCAGAAGCAGCGGGCCGCGATCGCCCGGGCCTTGGCCATGGAGCCGGAAGTCCTGCTCTTTGACGAGCCGACTTCGGCACTTGACCCGGAAATGGTCGGTGAAGTCCTCAAAGTCATGCGCGACCTCGCGACCTCTGGCCTGACGATGATTGTTGTCACCCATGAGATGCAGTTCGCCCGTGAAGTGTCAAACCGCGTCGTCTTCATGGACCAGGGTGTCATCGTTGAAGAAGACGTGCCGGAAGTCGTTTTCAACAATCCACGCCAGGAGCGGACCCGGATCTTCCTGGACCGCATCCTCGACCGCAACTGAAGATTGCGGCATTTCAGCTGAAAAATGCGGCACAATAGCTGATTCCAGGGGACCAAAGATGAACAGCGATCAACAGTCCATCTGCCCGTGGGCCGGTTCCGACCCACTCTATCGCCACTATCACGACACGGAATGGGGCCGGCCGTTGCATGACGACCGCGCCCTTTTCGAATTGCTGATTCTCGAAGGCATGCAGTCGGGGTTAAGCTGGCTGACCGTTCTCAGGAAACGCGAGAACTTCCGCCAGGCTTTCGACGGTTTCGAACCGGCTGTTGTCGCAGCCTATGACGAGGCGAAAATCATAGCCCTGCTCGAGAATCCGGGGATCATCCGCAATCGGGCCAAAGTGCGGGCAGCTGTCGCCAATGCGGCAGCATTTATGGCAATCCAGGCCGAATTCGGCAGCTTTGACCGCTATTTGTGGGCTTTTGTCGATGGCCAGCCGGTCATCAACCAGCCGATCGTCATGAGCGATGTCCCGGCCAAAACCGATTTATCCGATCGCCTGAGCCGCGACTTGAAAAAACGCGGCTTCAACTTTGTCGGATCGACAATCTGCTACGCCTATCTGCAGTCTGCCGGTCTTGTCGTCGACCACCTGGTGAGCTGTGCCTGCCACCCTGGGGTACGATGAGGCCGCAAGTCTGGGCGCACCGTGGCGCGTGCCGTGAAGCGCCGGAAAACACGCTGGCCGCATTTGAGAAAGCGATCGAAATCGGCGCTGACGGTGTTGAGCTCGATGTCCAGCGCACGGCTGATGGCATCCTTGTGGTGACCCACGACGAAACCTGCGAACGGCTGACCGGCCTGAAGGGCAAGATCGCGGACCTCAAGTTTGCTGAATTGCAAAAACGCAACTTTGCCTACAGCTGGGCTGGCTGGCCCGATACTAAGCTTCCCCGTCTGGCCGAGGTGCTCGAGCTTTTCCGCAAGACGGCCATGATCATCAATATCGAGCTGAAAAACAGTGAAGTCCTGTATCCGGGAATGGAACAGCAGGTCATCGAGCTTGTCGATGCGTCTGGCCTTCGCGGGCAGGTCCTCTATTCCTCATTCAATCACGCCAGTATGCAGCGCATCCACAGGCTTGATCCGGATGCATCGACCGGTCTGCTCTACAGCAACCAGCGCGCCAAGCCCTGGGCTTCGGCCCGGCGCGCAGGTGCTTTTGCCTTGCATCCATCGGATTTGAACCTGGCGATTCCCAAACTTGTCGATGAAGCCCATGAAAAGGGCCTCCGCGTCGATGTCTGGACCGTCGATGGCGCCGCACAGTGGCAGCGCTGTGCCCAACTGGGTGTCGACGCCGTGATCACCAACCAGCCGCGTGAAGCGCTGGCCTATTATCAGACAGTTTCAGCCGGCAAAGCGTCGACCAGCGCTGATTTTTTCCAGCGGCCGCGCAGATAATACGGCAAAATAATCAGCAGCCCGGCCAGCCAGCCGGCGCCATAACTCAAGAATAGAAAATCGCGCCCGAACCAGTGGACAAACAGATACGCACTTGGCACACGGACCACCCAGAGTGACGTCAGCGTCACGATCAGGGGGACCAGGGTGCTGCCTGCGCCGCGCATGGCACCATTGAGGACAAAAGTAATTGCCAGCAGGAGATAGAACGGAACGACCGTGACGAGGTAAACCCGGCCGGCCGCGATAACAGCAGGTTCGGTCGTGAACAATCGCATCAACGGCGTTACCAGGACCAGCAGCAGGATGCAGACAACGGTGCTGATCCCGATGGACAGCTGGAGGGTGGCCTTGACCCCGGCCTTGACCCGATCCCAGCGTCCAGCACCAACATTCTGGCCCACATAAGTCGTAATCGCATTGGAAAAGGACAACATCGGCAGGAAGGCGAACGCATCGATCTTGTTGGCGGCGTTGAATCCTGCCATGAAATCAGACTGGAAGCTGTTGATCAAAGCTTGCAGGATGATAGCGCCAATCGCGAAAGACATGTTCTGCAAACTGACCGGCAGACCGATCCTGAGGCTCTGGCGGAGAATTTTGCGGTCAAAGGCCATTTTCCGGAAATCAATCGACACATGGATATTGGCCCGGTTGATGTGGATCACGCCGTAGATGAATGAAAAAAACTGGGCGATCACCGTAGCCCAGGCGACACCGGCTACGCCCCAGCCGAAAGCCAGGACAAAGATCAAGTCGAGGATGATATTGAGCACTGTCGCGATGCCGACATAGATCAGCGGCGAACGGCTGTCCCCCAGGCCCTGGAGGATACCACCATTGACATTGAAACCGAAAATTGCCAGCGTCCCGACGAACGTGATCTGCATGTACGTCGTCGCCAGGTCGATCGTATTCGGCGGGGTATGGATCAGCAACAGGATCGGACGGCTGACCAGCAGGCCGACGACTGCGATGACCATGGAGAAGCCGAACATTGTGATATAAAGGGTGTCCACAGTGCGCTTGACACCGTTCAGGTCGCTGGCGCCAAAATACTGGGAAATCAGGACACTGGCCCCCATGCCGATACCCATGAACAGTGAAATAATCATGAAGACAATCGGGAAAGTTGTACCTACGGCCGCCAGCGCTTCGGTGCCGACAAACCGTCCGACAACAGCGCTGTCAACCATGTTGTAGAGCTGCTGCAAGAGATTCCCCAGCAGCAACGGAATGGAAAAGCGCAGCATCAGCTGATAGGGGCTGCCGGTCGTCATGTTCAATGCGCCACTAGTCAAATTCTATCCTCATTTCAATTTTCTTTGAAATAGACTGCCGACGGGCTGGCGTAGTAGCTTAAGCCCTGTCCGGGGTTGGTGTAGATTTCAATTCGCGAAAAAATGACCAGGGCTTCGATTTCTGCGGTCGATAGTTTGACAGACATGGCCTGGAGCGATACCGGACTGCCAAATTTGCCGGCCGCCTGAGTCGGCGGATAATTTTCGGCCAGCTTGGCAAGGTAGTCGGCAAAGTCCTGCTTGATGATCTGGCGCCCGTCCAGGGTGATCAGGAGTGAAGGATTTCCCGTCTGGTCGCCACTGATCCAACTGACCTGGTAGGTCCCGCGATCGCCTGTGAATGAGTACGGCTGGTTCTGTCCCGTCATATCATAGGATTCACCGGGATTGATGATCACCCAGCGATAGTCGCTGATCTCCACAGCCTCGTGCGGCAGGACAAGATTGGACGAGGCGTAGCTGGAATCACCGGATAATCCAGGCCATTGCTGGGCAAACCCGAGTTTGGCCTTGAAAGTGTCCGGTTCGTTGAGGTGCTGATCATACCACGCCGGCAGCCTTAAGTCCTCGGCCATGCTCAAGTAGGTGACCGCATCCGTGATCTGCTCGCGGACAGTCTGTTCCGGTTCTTTGACGGCTGGAACGAGCTGATCACCCTGGAGGATATCCTGGCTGAGCAGGAGTTTTTCCAGGCGGCTGGCCTGGGCGGTGAAGGGCAAGGCCTGGTAGCCGACGGCAGGCAATACGGAAATGATCGCCATCGCACTGGCCAAGGCCACAATCAGCGGCTGGGCCCTGGCCTTCAGGAAAATCAGCGTGACTGCGCTGAACAGGGCGATGATCCAGATGATGATGAACGAATATTCTGTCATTTTAAGGCCGGACTTGTTGAGCTGGTTGAGCAGGGCCCAGGCTTCGAAAGCGAGGATGACGAGCGCTGCATACGGATATGCGCGTCGGTAGAACTTCGCCAGTCCTGTTTCGTAATGGGTGACCAGGACATGCAGCCAGATCCCACCGACTGTATAGGCTGTGGCGATGCCAGCCAGCTGGACAAAGGAAGTTTCGATGCCGGACAGCACTGTTCGGCCGGCCCAGGCGAGCAGGACGACGGTCAGCGCCATGACAATCGGGATCAGGATATACCCGAGGAGAATCTCGATGAAACGCGGCTGTTTCTGGGCGACTTCACGGTGCGCATCGACCTGGCCCTTCCTGAAGTCTGGAAAGTAGCCAACAAACAGGGTGAAAGCCAGAAATCCGGTCAAAATCAGGATGTAGAGATTGACCTTCTCGCTCATGCCCGGAAAGATCAGCGCCTTGATCGCAAAAGTCACCCCATCAAGGCCGCCCATGATCACGAGACCGTAGATCAGGGCGATCAGGAAGGCCTTGTGGGTCATGAAGAAAGAACGGGCAAAGTCGGACTGGTCTTTGGGATAAGCGGCCAGGACGATGAAAGCCAGGAAACTGACGAGCAGCAGGACACCGATCCGCGAAGCTGCCAGTCCGGATACTGTCCCGCCTGGCAGGAACAAGGCCAGGAAGGTCGCCAGCACAATGCCAGCGCCCAGCAGATTCGCGGCCAGGAAGGCTTTAGGCTGGTTCAGCCGGCTTTGCACAGCGGTGATCAAGGCCAGGCTGGATAACGCGCCCAAGACAAGGGCCCAGCCGAGGCTGTTGAACAGGAGCTGTGATGTTTGCACTCGAGGCCAGTCCAGTTGGACCCGGACCAGGAACAAGACCGTCAGGGCCAGCGCACAAGCGATTGTTGTCGGGAAAGCCTGGAATGATTTGACAGCACCTTTGAAAATGGACGAGATCGACCGGCTGAAAACATTCATGAACTGCTCCTCATTTTTCGTTCAGGTACAAATCCTGCAGGTTGATATAGTAGTTGATCGTGTCCTGCTGGGTATCGACATTGATGTCGACGTTGCCAAAGACGAGCAGGACGTTCACCTCAGGGCTTTCCAGCTGCATGCTCATATCCTGGAAAGTTGCCGCACGCTGTTTCATATCGCCCGGCGGGTAGGCCTTGCTGACCTGGTCAAGATAGTCGTTCATATCCTGCTCGATAATCACGCGGTCGTCCAGCGTGATTATCAGTTGTGGAATACCGCGGGGAATGTTCTGGTTAGTCTGCCAGTAGATCTTATAGGTGCCTTTGTCTCCCTTGATAGTCGCTGTAGACTCAGATTCGGCCTTGAACTCGCCACCAAAGGACTGCAATTTGACCGCCCAGCGATAATTGCTGATGTCAATCGCGCCATTTGGCAAGTACAGCGATGTCGCCAGGTAGCCTTGCGGCTGGTTGACTGGCTCTGCTTCTATAGTCGGCCAGGTCTGGTCGAATCCGAGTCTGGCGCGGAAGGTTGCGCCGTCATTGAGATCCTTGTCGAACCAGGCTGGCAGTTTCGCCTCATTGGCTCCGGTGAGGTAATTCACAGCATCGGTGATCGATTCCCGGATTTGCTGATCAGGTTCGGTCGCCGCGGGGATCAGCTGACCGCCAGTCAGCATATTCTGGCTGATCAATAGCTTTTCGAGGCGGTTGACCTGAGCCGTGACAGGCAAAGCCTGGTAACCGACGAGCGGCAGGACTGAGACAATCGCCAGGGCGCAAATAATGCCGACGATCGGCTGGTGAGCATTTGCTTTCAGGATCAGGAGCAGGATAGCTGCTGACAGGGCGATGATCCAGATGATGGTGAAGGAATAAATATCCATCTTGAGGCCGACGCGATTCAACTCTCGCAGCAAGGCCCAGGCTTCAAAAGCAAGGATCACCAGGGCGGCGATCGGATAAACCCGGCGATAGAATCTGGCGAGTCCTGTTTCGTAATGGGTCACCATCACATGGAGCCAAATCCCGCCTACGGTGTAGGATGAGGCAATGCCGGCCAGTTGTGTGAAGGACGAGCTCAATCCGGAGATCAAGGTTTTGCCGGTCCAGGCCAGCAGGACGGCTGTCAACGCGAGGACAATCGGAATCATGATATATCCGAACAGGATTTCAATGAAACGCGGCTGTTTCTGGGCCGCCTCGCGCTTTTCATCAATCTGTCCTTTGCGGAAATCCGGGAAATAGCCGATGAACATGGTGAAGGCCAGGAAACCAACCAGGGTGCCGATGTATTCGAAAACTTTCATGCTCATCTGCCGGTAGATCAGAGCCTTGATTGCACCGGCAACACCCGAGGCACCGGCCATGATCACACCACCATAGATCAACGCGATAAAGAAGGCTTTGTGGGTCATGAAGAAAGATCTGGCGAAATCTGACTGGTCTTTCGGATAGGCTGCCAGGACAATGAAAACCAGGAAACTGACCAGCAGGCCGACACCGACACGAGAAGCCGCAACAGCGGATACCGTGGCATAACGCGAGCCGGCCTGGGCAACACCACCGGGAAGATAAAGGGACAGGAAGGTCACGACAGCAGCCGCAGCACCGAGCAGATTCGCGGCCAGGAATGATGTTCTGGTGTTGATCCGCGTCTGGACGCCTGTAATCGCTGCCAGGCCAAACAGGCCCCCTAAGGCGAAAGACCAGTGCAGGCTGTTGAACAGGAGATTGTTGGCTTCCTGCTGGGGCCAGTCAATCTGGATCCTGACCATGGTGACAATGGAAAAGGCCAGCGCACAGGCGATCGTGACCGGGAAGGTCTGGAAAGCTTTCATTGCACCTTTGAAAATCTGCGCAATCGAACGGGTAAAAGCGTTCATAGTCCGCACCTCCTGATTGAAAAAAGATCCGGCCAACCAATCTTTGACCCTGATTGCTGGTGGATCTTCTGTCAATATTATACAGCTTTGACGATATGAAAGCTGAGCTGAAGGTTACGCGTCTGTTACGGGATCAGTTTTGCGTGTCATAGTCCCACTGTCCGAAGGGATTGGTGAAAGTCATGACCTTGATCCCATAGACATAGGCGATATGCCCCTCATGGAGGACATCGGCCGGATCACCATCGGCGACGATCTTTCCCTCATGCATCAGGCAGACACGGGAACAGATCCGGGCAGCCGCACGCAAGTCATGCAGGACCATGATCACGAGCTTGCCGGCTGCAGCCAGCTTGCCAGCCAGTTCCAGCAATTGGCTGGCATGGCGGATATCCTGGTTGGCGGTCATTTCATCGAGTAGGACGATCGGCGTGTCCTGGGCAAGCAATCGGGCAATCATCACACGCTGGCGTTCACCACCGGACAAAGTCGTCACCAGCTGGTCTGCTTCACGTTCGCACTCAGCGGCCACCATGGCCCGCTCGACAATCGCTGCGTCTTCTTCGGACCAGGCGGCCAGGCTCGACGAGTAGGGATGGCGGCCCATCATGACAATTTCCCTGGCCCGGAAGTCAAAGGGCACAGTCGTATCCTGCGGCAGGAAAGAAAGCTGGCGGGCCAGGCTGCGCGGTTTGATCTGGCTGATGGCCTGGCTATTGATCAGGATCGATCCCTCCTGTGGTTTGAGCAGACCGCCCAAGGCCCGCAGGAAGGTCGATTTACCGGCGCCATTGGGGCCGCAGATGCCGATGATTTCACCATAATCAGCATGAAAATCCAGATGGGTCAGGATCCGCTTCCCGTCCTTGCCGCCAACCCGGTAGGTGACGCCCTGGCATAGGATGGCGCGGCTCTTCTTCTGGTCAGTAACTGGCATCGAATTCACCCTCCTAGCGCACACGCAGCGAACGAATCAGCAAGAACATGAAATAGGGGGCGCCAACCAAGGCTGTCACAACACCGACCGATAATTCAATGCCGCGGGGCATCGCCACCAGCCGGGTAACCAGGTCACACAGCAACAGGAAGATGGCGCCGCCAAAAGCTGACGCGAGCAGAAGGCGCCGGTGTGATGGGCCGACGATCAGGCGCATGATGTGCGGCACGATCAAGCCGACAAAACCGATCGGCCCGGTCACCGAGACGATCGTCGCCGTCAGGACGGAGGCCAGGGTCACGGTCAACAGCCGGGTGGCCTGGGGCGAGACCCCGAGTGAGCGGGCTTCGTCGTCGCCGAGCAGCAGGATATCGAGATCTTTGCCTTTGTACAGCAGGATCACACTGGCTAAAATGACGGGGACAGCCATCAGTGCGACATGTTCCCAACGGCGGTTGGACAAGCCGCCGAGGGTCCAGAAAATATAGCTGGAAACCTGGTATTCGCTGGCCAGGACTAAAAGCAGCGAGGTCAGGGCGCTGAAAAAGGCACTGACAGCCATGCCGGCGAGGATCAGGATCGTCGTTTTACCCGTGCCGCCGGACAATGTCGACAGCACCAGGATGATCACAACCGCTGCAAGTGCACCGGCGAAGGCAAACAGGGGCAAGGTCAGGAAGCTGAATGCGCCAAAGGCGATCGAGACCAGCGCGCCGAGGCTTGCCCCGGCAGAGACACCGAGAATGCCCGGTTCGGCGAGCGGATTGCGGAACAGCCCTTGCATGGCCGTTCCGGCGATGGCCAGGCCGGCACCGGCAAAAATCGCGGCAAAAACGCGAGGCAGCCGAATCAGCATGACCAGGATGATGTTCGTCTGGTCCGCTTCAGTCTGCCTGATCAGTCCGGTCGCACGCAAGATGCTTTTGATGATGACCATCGGGGGGATATAGACTGTCCCCAGGGCTATCGCCAGCAACGTCGCGCCGAGCAGGGCAAGAAGCCCGGCCAGGGCAATCCGGCCGAGCTTCAGTTCTATTGGCTTCAAACTCTGAGTTTTCATTCCGCGTAGTTTCATTCAGCTGATCTGCCTGTTTTCAGGCGATAAGGTCAGGGTAGGCGGCTTTGGCAAGCTCGGCGACAGCCACGGCCATGTACTGGGAGGTCGAACCCCTGTATTTGTCTGCGATGGCCAGGATCTTTCCGTTCTTGACAGCCGGCAGGGTGACCAGGACCGGATCGAGCTTGATCGCCGCGCTCAAGGTCTCGCCCTTGTCGTCGATGGCTTTGAACTGGTCATCAAACTGCATGGCCGGGATAACCAGCAGGTCAGGCTGCCACTCGCCGACGACTTTTTCTTTGGCGACCGGTGAATAATTCGCAGCGTTGCAGACATTGACCACGCCGGCCGCCTTGGCAATGGCGTCAAAGGGTGAACCCACACCATACGCACAGAGCATGTTGGCGCTATTGCCCGAGGCATCGTAATAATCCTCGTAATACATGACCTTGACTCGGTCTTTTTCCGGCACGGTCTGGATGGCATCGGCGACTGTCTTGAGCGTCGTTTCCATCGAGTTGACGAGCTCTTCGCCCTTGGCAGTTTCACCTGTGACCTGGGCCAGGGTCGTAATCGCGTCGGCGATCATCGTGAAATCAGTCGGCGAAGCGAGCTGGACAACCGGGATGCCTGCCTCGCTCAAAGTCTTGGTTAAAGCGCCATCCGGGTCAGAGAAGGTGTCAATGATCACCAGGTCGGGCTGCAGGGCGACAAGTGTTTCCGGGGACGAAATATCCACCCGGTCTTTGACTGCGGCAGCTTTATCAGCGGTGGCCGACAGAACCGGGTCATCGCCCCAGGCCGACAAGGCCTTGATGCGGCTGGCATCGACCAGATCGAGCAGCATTTCGCCAGCCCAGACATTGGTCGCGATGATGGACTGCGGAGCCGATTTGATTGTGACTTTGGCCCCGGTCGCATCGACGATTTCAACCGGGAAAGTTGCAGCGGCAGCGGTTGTCTCGGCAACGGCAGCAGTTGTTTCAGGCGATGCGGTTGTCGCGGCTGAGGCAGCGGCTGTCGGTGCGGTGGCCTGGCAGCCAGCCATTGGCATAACAAGCAAGCTGATTAAAATCAGCATAATCAATCCGGTCATGCGAGTCAGGGAACGGTGGTTTGACATGGTCATATTCCTCCACAAAGGTCGACTTGATGGCTTACAGTTTAGTCCCTGGCTAAGACAGGGGCAAGGTGACAGGGCGCTGATTTTTTGTACTATCTTGCGATATTGTATTTTTTTGTCCACAGCAATCCTTAGCATCAACTGTTCACTTCAACATCTCATCAGCGGCAAAGTTGAAAGCACTTGCCGGAACTACGCGATTCAACTAAAATGCTAAGGGTCAACTTTATTATGATAAAGTGATGAAATTAGGAGGATGAAAAGTGAAAAACCGTATTGTCTTGACGATGATCACCCTGATCCTGGCTGCCGCCATGCTCACCACCGGCTGCGCCCAGGCCGCTACAACCGCCGCCACCACGGCTGCTGAAACCACCACAGCTGCCGCAACAACTGCCGCTGAGACCACCGCTGCTGCCGCGGCCGACCCGTCCCTGCAAAAAGTCATGGACGCCAAGGCTTTTGTCCTGGGCTTTGATGAAGCTTTCCCCCCGATGGGCTACCTCGATGCCAACAACCAGCATGTCGGTTTCGACATCGATCTGGCCAAGGAAGTCACCAAACGGATGGGCGTCGAGCTCAAGCTCCAGCCGATCGACTGGTCCCAGAAAGAAAATGAACTCAATTCCGGCAACATCGACTGCATCTGGAATGGTTTTTCCATCACGGACGAACGTCTTGCGGCGATGAACTTCACAGCCCCTTACATGAAGAACCGCCAGGTCGTCATTGTCCTCGCCGACTCACCGGTCAAATCCCTCGCCGACCTCAAGGGCAAGAAACTGGCTGTCCAGGCCGAATCCAGCGCCGTCGAAGCGCTCAACAAAGCTGCTGACTTCAAGGCTTCCCTCAAAGAAGTCGTTGAACTCAAAGACAACGTGACCGCCCTGATGGACCTCAAAGCATCCGGCACGGATGCCCTGCTCGTCGACGAAATCGTCGCCGGCTACTACATCGCCCGCGAAAACAAAGCCTACCGCATTCTTGACGAAGCACTCGCTGAAGAAGAATTCGGCGTTGGTTTCCGCAAAGCTGACCAGACCCTGCGTGACGAAGTGCAGAAACAGCTCGAAGCGATGGCTAAAGACGGCACCCTGGCCAAGATCTCGACCGACTGGTTCAGCAAAGACATCACCACGATCGGCAAATAATCAAATCAAAACACCCTTGCGACCCGGTCTATGATTGCAAAGGGCGGGCAGTTCGACTGTCCGCCCTTTTGCCACCAAAGGAGACTTCTGCATGCTCACCTTCCAGATTCTGCCCTATTTGCTCCAGGGAACAGTCAAAGCGGTCGAAGTCTTTGTCCTGACTTTGATTTTCGCGGTGCCGCTGGGTATCATCGTGGCCAGGCTGCGCCAGTCTCCGAATCGCCTGATCCAGCTGCCGATCCGTTTCTACCTGATGATCATGCGCGGCACACCTTTGCTGCTGCAGCTGATTTTCTTCATGTATTTCCCACCCTTTGTCCTCAAGTTCCCGATCGACCGTTTCATCGCCGTGATCCTGGCCTTCAGCCTCAATTACGCCGCCTATTTCGCGGAGATCTTCCGTGGCGGCCTGGAATCCATTCCGCGCGGCCAGTTTGAAGCCGGCCACGTGCTAGGGTTCACCAGCGGCCAGACCTTTACCCGGATCATCCTGCCCCAAGTCATCAAGCGGATCCTGCCACCGAGCGCCAACGAAGCGATGACCCTCGTCAAGGACACCGCCCTGGCCCAGATTATCGGTGTCGCCGAACTCTTCCGCGCCGCGCAGAATTCGACCTCGCGCCTGGTCTCGATCGAACCGATCATCGCCGCTGGCGTCATCTACCTGATCCTCAACAGCCTCGTCGCTTTCGCCTTCTCGCGCTTCGAAAAGCGTCTGAGCTATTACCGCCATTGAGGAGTAAGAGTTATGCCTGCTGAAATTGTCTTGCAAGTTGAAAACCTCGCCAAAAAATTCGGGACCCTCGAAGTCCTCAAATCGATCAACCTGACCGTCCACCGCGGTGAAGTCGTGGTGGTGATCGGGCCTTCCGGTTCAGGCAAATCAACGCTCCTGCGCCTGATCAACCAGCTTGAGCGGGCCAACAGCGGCCGGATCACGGTTGGCGGGCAAATTCTATGTGAAAATGACGCGTCAGGCCAGGCGGTCTATGGCGCCAAAAATATCCTCAAGGAAATCCAGCTGAAAATCGGGCTGGTTTTCCAGAGTTTCAACCTCTTCCCGCACTTTTCGATCTTGCGCAATATCACCGAGGCGCCCATCCATGTCCTCGGCCAGAACGAAAAGCAGGCACGGGAAAAAGCCGACGCGCTGCTCAAAAAACTGGGGCTTTCTGATAAGGCTGACAACTTCCCGTTCCAGCTTTCCGGCGGCCAGCAGCAACGGGCAGCGATCGCCAGAGCCCTGGCCCTGGAACCGATGATGCTGTTTTTCGATGAACCGACGTCGGCCCTCGATCCGGAACTGACCGGCGAAGTGCTCAAAGTCATCCGCCAGCTGGCAGTCGAACACATGACCATGGTCGTCGTGACGCATGAGATGGGATTTGCGCGCGAACTGGCTGACCGGATCATCTTCATGGACCAGGGTGTGATCATCGAAGAAGGGTCACCGGAGCAGGTCTTCAATTCGACGCATGAACGGACGCGCCAGTTCCTGCGCCATTACAGCGAAAACTAAAGGCGGCTGCGATCTGCCCAACACCAGTGAATACGCTAAAAACAGCAAAACAGTCTCGGGACACCACACCCGGGACTGTTCTGTTTGGAGGAGAAAGTATGAAAGAAGGAGGTTCGTTGCTCTTGCTCTTGCTCTTGCTCTATAGTTAGTTTAGCAATTAATTTTTACCAATCTAAATCCCAAGTGTGAACAAGTGTGAACAAACGCCTCATTTTTTGTAATTTGCGTAAAAAATAGCAGAATGGCAGTTTTACGGCAGGGTTTTGATCGCAGTTCCATCATCCAGCACGGCCTGGCTGTCCGGCCGGTTAATGAAATATCCACCGGTCGGCGTGACAATTGTGATGATCAAATCATCGCTGGCAGCGGCAAAATCTGTCGCATCCTTGCCCGTGAGCGCCGCACGTTCGGCTGAATAGGCGGTGAAAATCGCTTTCGCCTGGTCTGCCGTGATGGCTTCAGGCAGGGCGATCAGCAGACGCTGGTTGTTCATGCCATGAATGACAATGGCCTGGTCATTGTTGACCGCTACCGGCGTGATTTTGGCCATCGCAGCAAAAAGGCCGGTCCGGGTGGTGTTGCGGCGGTTGATCAGCGGGGTGCTGATGCCGGCAACAACGGCAATGATCAAAACGGCGACGAGCGACAGCTGGATGCGCGTTTTGACCGACAGCTTGAGATTGGGGATCTTGATGTTTTCGCGCGGAACATAAACCGGGGCAGCAGGCTTGGCAACAGCTGCCTTGCTTTCCTTTTTCCTGGTCAATTCCATCTGGGCCGCGCGGGCACTCAGCTGGGCATTGGTCAATTGAGGATTGAGATTGGGACCTTCATATTTAGGCTGCGGCAGATTCGGGAAAGTCACACCGGCCGGATTGGCAGCGATCGCATACGCTTCACTGCTGGCGAAAACAGCGTCGCAGAACAGGCAGTGGCCTTGGTTATTCTTATCATCGAGTTGCAGCAGTGAGCCGCAGTTGGGGCATTGTCCTTCTTTGAGAGCCATGGGAATCCTCTTTCAGCCGGTAAGGCAGCGATCAGGCTGGCGTACCGTTCGTTGAATTGACATTATGTTATTATAGGGACAAACCGGGAAAGGTGCAAGAACAGCCATGGCTACCAATAACCAGCCGATTCGGCCGGAAACGGCTGAAACCTATATGCGGGCAGCCTTGCGCGAAGCCCATAAAGCAGAGCTGCTCGGCGAGGTGCCGATCGGAGCAGTCATTGTCCATGCTGGCCAGATCATTGCCCGCGGCCATAACCGGCGCGAAACGCTCCAGGATGTCACCTTGCACGCCGAAATCGTCGCGATCCGCAAAGCTTGCCGCAAAATGAAATCCTGGCGGCTCGACGATTGTGAACTCTATGTCACCCTTGAGCCTTGCGTGATGTGCGCCGGGGCGATTGTCCAGGCCCGGCTCGCCAGCGTCTATTTTGGCGCCGATGACCCGAAAGCCGGGGCAGTCGGCTCGATAACGAATATTTTCACGCTAAAGCAGAACCACCAGGTCCAGTGGCAGGCCGGATTGCTCAAAGACGACTGCAGCAATATCCTGCGCCAGTTTTTTGCCCACCGCCGGGCTCTTGATAAAGCTGCCGGCAGCCGGGCCACCCGGCGCAGTGCGGCCATCGCAGAGCTGGAAGAAAGAAAACAGCAGAATTGACGTTTTTTCAGCTCAATTTTTCACAACAGATGAAAATCGGCGGGCAGTTGGTCGCGTTGGCCAGCTCGATTTTCTGCACGGCAAACGTGCGGACCGGGATCGTCCGGATATAGTCCAGCACGGCTGCATGTTCATCAAATCCACTGTCACCGCCATAGTAGAGGCTGATCAGGACAGCTCCGCCGATCCGGACCAAGTCCAGCGCCTGGCTGATCGCCGGGAGCGTCGTCGCCGGCCGGGTGCCGATCGCATGGTCGCCTCCGGGCAAATAGCCGAGATTGAACATGATGCAGCTGACCCCGGGTTCGACCCATTCGGCAAGCCGATCATGGCTGGCCAGGTGGAGCCGGCACCGGTCTGCCAAACCGGCCTGGGCCAGACGATCTTTCGTCCGCTCAATCGCCGCGGCCTGGATATCGAATCCGTCGACCTGACCTTCCGGCCCGACCAGCAGAGCCAGGAATGCGGTGTCACCACCATTGCCGCAGGTCGCATCAACGACCCGGTCGCCTGGCCTGACCAGGGCGCGGGCATAATCGTGGGAAAGTCCTAATGCATTCTTGACCAGACCTTGACCACGGCTCATGGCTCACCCTCCACCCGTTCAATTTCATCGCTTATCTCATCGGCTGTCCAGGTATAGATCTGACGGCTCGGCAGATGGACGATGATTCGCTCACGAACCGGCAAGCGGGTCGCGACTTCAATCGCCTGGGCATAATAATGCAGTTGGCGGCTGTAACGGGCGGCCAGGGCAGCCCGGCAAATTAGCGGGTCACTGCCGATCCGGTCTGTTTTGTAGTCGATCAGCACGGCTGCTCCTGCTTCCTGGAACCAGCAGTCAATGATGCCCTGGATCAAAGCCCGGTCATCGTCGGCAAAACCGGTTTCCTCCGGCCAGACATCACAGGCTGCGATGGCCAGGGTGAATGGCATTTCCCTGTAGAGCTGGCTTCGTTCCTGCTCAGCTGCAACCATCCGCCCGGCCAGATCTGAACGGATAAAAAACCGCGCATCGGCCAGTCGGGGACGGATCGCATCGGCTTCCCTGCTGCTGAAAATGCCAGCTCCGGCCATCTGCACCAATTGACGGTCAAGTTCGGCCAGTGTGCCGGCAAACCGCGCGGCAGGCAAATCGAGATAACGCAGGAAGCTGTGCACTAACGTGCCCAAAGGTGCACCCTGGAGCGGTTCTTCCTGTTGTTCGCTGCCTTGCAAGGCCTGATCGGGCAACGATGCCTGGAGCGGGCGCAAGTCGAGGTTGATGCCGCGCGCCGTGGTTGGCAGGCCCAGGGTCTGTTCGTCACCAAAACGGGTCTCATCCTGTTCGAGCCGTTTCAGTTCACTGACGGACAATTTGATCGGGCTTCTGGCTGCAGCCGCATAGTCATAGGCACCATTGATCCGGCGTTCAGCCTGCAAGGCCAAAGCCTCATCCTCAACTGGCATCGGATGGAGGAGCATGCACAATTGCTGGGCGGCCTGGTAAGAATCGACCGGCCCGCTGGATTCGGCTTGCCCGGCAATCCCGGGTTCACTGGGCTGTTCCGATTGCCAAGGTTTTTGCAAAAGCCAATCTGTGAAGTTTGTGATCTGCAGCGACCAGGCCAGCTCTGTCGGCTGAGTCAGTTTGAATCCTGATAAAGCTGACTCAGGATCAGGGATCGGGGCGGATTCGCGACCGGACAGAATCGGCGCCGGTTTCTGCCCCTGTTCCGCGTCGAGCACTGACCAGTCGAGTGACGGATGGCGAGCCAGGGCCAGAACGAGCCAGTCCAGGTAGCTGCGGCTGCTCAGGACCAGGTGAGGCGGCAGGTTCTGGTCCGGCCAGCTGCCGGCCTGCTCCAGGCGGAGACCGAGCGCCCGGTTGCCCTTTTTGGGCAGCATGGCGGTCAAGAACAGCTGGTCGCGAGCCCGGGTCATCGCCACATAGAGCAGGCGCAGCTCCTCCGCCAAGGCTGCTGCCTTGTTTTCCGCCAGCATCGCCAGCTTGAGATACGTCGTCCGGCGCAGATTTTTCGCCGGATTGATCCAGTCGAAACCGATGCCAAGGGTTTCACTGATCATCAGGGGATCCTGCTGGTCTTTCGGTGCAATCGACGCGGCCAGGCCTACGACAAAAACAACCGGGTATTCAAGGCCTTTGCTGCGGTGGATGGTCATCACCCGGACGGCGTCCTGTTCACTGCGTTCAAAATCAAATGGAGCATCGGCAATGCCATTGCGTTCGAGGTTTTCGAGGTGGCGGACGAGGTCAAACAGGCCGCGCCGGCGGTTCTTCTCGAAGGCATGGATCCAGTCGATGAAAGCACGCAGCTCCTTCTGTTTGGCCGAACCATTGAACGAGGCAGCGACCTGGCCAAAATAGCCGCTTGTTTCCAGCAGCAGATTCAGCCATTCACCGATTTTCAGGGTCTTCTCCCTGGCCCTCCAGTCGCCTAGCCAGGTCTTGAAACCGGACACCTGGCTTTTCAAGTCCGGATCCGGGCCATTCAAGGCATACCAGTCAACTGCTTCATGGAAATAGCGGCACTCGACTGATCCCTGGCTGGCGGCAAGACGGATCGCAAACAGATCCTGCGGTGAAAGGCCACCGGCCCACAAGGTCGAACGCATCACGGCGGCCAGCGGGACATCCTGGAGCGGGTTGTCCATGACCTGCAGTAGGGCTTGCATCAGTCGCATCTCCGGGCTATCGAGCAACGCTTTGCCGGAGTCTTCAATCGTGGCGATTCTGGCGGTATTCAGCTCGGTCGCAAAGACGCGGACGATGGCGCGGCTGCGTGCGAGGATGACCACATCCTTCGGCTGATGGCCTTTCGCCAGCAGCTGCTGGATTTTCAGCCGGACCACGATGGCTTCGCGCTCATACTGGCTGAGTTCGGCGGCATCGAACGGCAGATCACCGGACTCGTCGCTGGTGGTTATCGCCAGGTCAGCTGGATCGCCATTGCCATCTCCAGACACTTCCGGATCGGCTGCGGCATCCGAGCCGCTGGCATCCTCATTGCCATCACCGGCAGCATCGCCATCGGCCAAGGCGCCTGCTGCCAGGTTCGGATCGATCAGGATCAGCTCGACCGGCGGCTCAGCCGACGCCGCCTCCCGGTGCTTGACCAGTGCCTGGCTGTCGTCGTAGGCGATCTCCCCGGCTTCAACCGACATCAGCTGGCTGAAGACTTCGTTGACCGCCTCGAGGATGCCGCCGACACTGCGGAAATTCTTGTTGAGCGTGCGCAGCTGGTCCGTGCCGGCCGCTTTGTAAAGGCCGGCGCGATCAATGAAAATCCGCGGCCGGGCATGGCGGAAGCGATAGATGCTCTGCTTGACATCGCCAACCATGAACACGTTGTTCTGGCCGACAGCTTGCAGGATCGCTTCCTGGATACTGCTGGTGTCCTGGTATTCATCGATATAGATTTCCCTGAAACGCGTCTGGTAGTATTCGGCAGCTTCCGGCTGGCGGAGGATCTGCAGCGCAAGATGTTCGAAATCGCTGAAATCGACCAGGCTCTGCTCGCGTTTGCGATCTCGGTAATGGTCATCGAGTTCCAGCACGAGGAGAAACAGCTGGTCGATGACCGGCAGCATGTCCTGGATTTCCTGTTCGATGGTTTCGGCGGTCCGCATGAACAGGCAGCGGGTGTCAAACAGGAAATAGTCGCGATAGGTCTTGGTCTGACATTGCCCGGTCAGGCAGTGGATCGTTTCAGCCATATTTTCACGGAAAAGCCGGATCAGGCTGATCTTTTCCGGCGAATGGCCGCGACCGCTGAGGCTTGGCAAATCAAGCCGGCCGAGCGATCCGGCGAGGCCCACGATGGCATTCCAGTCAACCTGGCCTTGCTCGAGTTTTGCAGCAAGCTCCGTCAGAACATCTGCGATCCGGCGGAATTGGGCGTGAAAGCCCTGGTTGCGCACGGGATCTTTGATCAGGATGACACCGTTGTCGAGCAGTTCCAGAAGTTCCGGAATCGCTGCCACGGCCTGGCCGAGCACGACCCGCAGCTGGTCGCGCAGGACCTCCGCATGGCGGCTTTGGGAAAAGAAACTCGCGGCCTTTGCCAGATTCCGGTGGTAGATTTCAGTCTGATCCCGGTAATCCGGCATGCTGCGCAAGTAATGGAACAGCTGGATGATCTGCTGGCGCAGTTTGTCGTCGCTGCGGCTGGTACTGAAGCTATCGACCAGCCGGTAAAAGTCAGCAATCCACGGGGCGGGGGTCTCCCCTTGCTCCCGGTCGATCCGTTCATAGCGGGACGAAAGCACTTCATCGAGCGATTCGCGCAGTAACAGATCGGCGACCAGCGGATCGGAAACGGAGAACCCGGGCTCGATCAGCAGCTGGCCCTCGCCATCGGTGGCCAGATGGCAGAAATTGCGGATCACGGTCAGGCAGAAGGCGTGGATCGTGGAAATCGCGCAGCCGGGCAACAACGTCTGCTGGTGTGACAGGCGCTGGCGATCTTGAGGCACATGTGAAGCTTTGCGCGCATCGTCCAGCTTGCCAGCGATTTTTTCCTTCATCTGGCGGGCAGCTGCCTCGGTAAAGGTCATGACCAGGACGTCGGTGATCTCCAGCTGGTTTGCGACAATCCGGCTGACAATACGTTCGGTCATGACAGCCGTTTTGCCGGAACCGGCCGCGGCCGAAACCAGGAGATCGGTCACGGGTGCTTTGACAACAGCAGATTGTTCTAGAGTCAGCTGCATCGAATATCCTCCTGGGCGAGTCGGTCGATCAGATCGTCTTTTTTCTTGCGGCTGGCTGGTTTATCCTTGCGGCCCAACGGCTCGAAACGCTCGCACGGGTCTTTTCGCGCATCAAAACCACAGATCGCCGCGTAATCACAATACGTGCACGGCAGCTGGCTGCCGGTGACCTGGCGGGGTCGGGCGGAGAACTGGCCAGCCACAATCTGGCCGGCCCATTGGCGGATTTTGGTCCGGGTGTGGGTTTGCAGCAGTTCGAGCTGATCAGGTTCAAGATCGAGGCTGCGCAGCTCAAAATGCTTGTCGAGCTTTTTCCCCAGAGCGGCCGGGTCGAGATCGCTGTCAGCTGGCTCTGCCAGGATGGGCTGATCGAAATGGAAATAGCAGGCATCCGCTGCCTGCTGGCCCGGGTGGCTCGCCTGATAGGCGGCCAGATAGGCAGGCAGCTGCAATGCCAAGCCGTGGTATAAAGTGTCGAAGTTGATTTTGACATTACCGGATTTGTAATCGATCACTCTGAATTCCGGCTTGCCGTCGCGTTGCCGCTGGTCGACCCGGTCGATGACCCCACCCAGCAGCACATCATGGTCTTGATCGAGCTGGATCGCCAGGGCATTGCCGTCGGTCTGGCTGAAAGCCCATTCGAACAGGGCCGGCCGGAAGGTGTCCGTCAGGAGCTGGCGCAGCATTGCGGCAATTGACGTCCGGGCGACCCGTTCGAGCCGCCGCCCGGCCGAGGCACGGAGCCCCGGAGCGAAGAAAGCGCGGAGGCGCTGGTCACCCTGCAAATCCTGCATTGTCTGCTGCAGGATCAGGTCGAGCTCGCCCTGGAGCCACGATTCCACCAGCCGCGCCACTTCTGCTGGATCCAGTTCGCCTTCGAGACGGTCGCGCAAAACAGCGAGGCTGCGCTCGGCAAGGGTGTGCAGCAAAGTGCCGCTGTCTGACAATTCCGGTTCAAAGACATCCCGCTCGCGCAGGCTGAGGCCATAGGCGGCCAAATGGCTGAATGGACAGGCCGCATATTTCTCCAGCTGCGAAATGCTCATTTTCAGGGATTTCCCAAAACGGGCCTGAACCGCCGCGGGGTTGAGCTGGACGGTCAGCTGGTCGCCGCGGGCCAGCCAGCCGAGCGCTGTCCGCAATGGCAGGCCCTGCCGGTCGAGCGCAACAGCCAAGGCGCGAAACCCTGCAGTATCAGCTGGCGTGAGGGGAACTTTGTGGCGGCAGAACTGCAGGAGGCGGTTGAGCGCGGCAGAGGGTGCATAGAGGCGGACATCGTCAAAAGACGGCGGGTCTGCCAGGATAAGCGGCGGCTGGCCCGAGGCCTCCGCAAGTCGCTTGATGTAAGGCGATGGATCATTGGCGTCAGCGATCATGACCAGTCTTTCCTGCGGCTGGGTCAGCAGGCTGTAAATCATCGCCGCATCGGCATACACCTGGTCACGGGCATTATTGGGCAGATTCTGGTCGAGCAGCGATGACAAGCTGTCGCGGTCATGCTCTTTGAGCAGGCCCTCCGGCGGTGCGGCAGGCGGCAGGTGGGCACTCTGGGCGCCCAGGACAAACAGGATCTTGACGGCACGCTGCCGCGAGCGGGACAGGTTGCCGACAGCGACCTGGTCGAGGGCTGACGGCAGAACGCCGCTGTCGGCATTATCCATGCCGGCTGCGATCAAATCGCGGAAAGTCGCCAGGGACATCGGTGCCGGGCCGGCGAGTTGTTCGAGCTGCGCGAGCAGATCGACCAGGACATTCCAGGATTTTGCCAGCGCCAGAGCACTCTCGCTGTCCTGCTGCCTTGTCAGCATGTCTATCTGCAGGCTGCAGCGCTGCTGCAGGGAGCTGACGCGCAGATAGTCGACTAGTGCAGTGACTTTATCCTGGCACGTTGCAGCCTGCTTCAGCTGGACCGCAAGCTCGCGGATCGGTTCGAAGATATCGCGGCGCGCAGATGCCAGGCGGCTTTCCGGCTGGCCGGGTTGTTCCAGTTGGCCGGATTGTTCCGGGTGGCTGTTCGGATCCTGCTGGACAGGCTGTTCCGGAGCGGCAGCCAGCAACTGGCCAATGCGAAACAAGCCGCTGGCCAGGATTTCATTCTCAAGCCGATCGACCGTGTCTTGATCATCTGTCAGCAATCCGGCCCGCAAAACTCGCATGACCGGCAGGCGAGTCCAGCCCTTTTCAGCGATATCCAGCACCCCAAGAACCGTCCGCAGCAAGGCGGTTCCACTCACACTGCGGACCTGGTCGAGAAACAGCGGGATATTGAACTGGGCAAAGGTCGTCTGCAAACGCGGCAAGTCGTCAGAAGGGTTGCAGACCGCAACGCCAATGTCGCGGTAGCGATAGTGCTCCTCGACAACAAGGCGGCGGATCTCACCAGCGAGCCAGGCTGTCTGGTCCTCCGGATTCGTCGTGAGGACAAGTTGGACAAAAGACCCCAGCGTGTCTTGAGCTGAACTCAGCGCGGCCGGGTCCGAACGCGGGACTGGACCAGCCGATACTGATTCATTCATTTGCTGGACACCTGGCGAGGGACGAGCAACCACAGCTCGCTCCGTGTCTGGTCCGGAACCGAGCAGTTCTGCCAGGACGGCGTTTGGTTTTTGCCAAGTCGGTTTGACCAGCAGTCGTTCTCCAGGTTTATAACGCCGGATCAGCTGGTATGCGGTGCGGCGTCCGGGCAGGAAAATATCCGGACCGAGTTCGACAGCCAGCTCATCGCCAGGCAAGGATTCGGCCATCACCGTGAGGGTCAGGCTTTCACAATGCTGCCCGAGTTGATCGATCACCGCATATTCCTGCGGGGTGAAATTGCGCAGTTCGCCAAAGCCGACGATCCAGACAGACGTCTGGCCAAGCCAGTTCAGACGATTGAGCAATCCATGCTGGCTGGGCCAGCTTTGCTGGCTGGGCCAGCTTTGCTGGCTGGGCCAGCTTTGCTGGCCCCGGGATGCTGACGGGCTTTTAGTTTGCAACTGGGCCAGGAGTGTTGCCAGATTGTCGAGGTCATCCTCCGGATCGGACAGGCCCAATTCGCGTAGGGTCTGGCCATATGCGTCGAGCAGCGTCGCGAGGTCGCCGACTTTGTGGGCCAGGGCGATGTCGCTGACCTGACCTTCAAGTCCGTGCAAGGTCTGGGCATCGATCCCGCAGCGCCGCAAATCGCCGAGCACGGCAGCAATCTGGCGGATAAATCCCGGTTTGTCGGCCAGGTTGGCAAAGGCCTTGAGACTGTTGCGGTTGTCCTGAAGCAGACGGTACAGGACCATCGCCTGACCGGACGACAGGAGCAGGTTGCCCGATGTCCGGCCGACCTCGCCAGACAGGCGGGTGGCCAGGCGGCGGAAACTCAGGATCTCAGCCATCAACAGGCCGGCTTGTCCTGACTGGCGCAGATAAGCCTGCTCGAAATCAAGTTTGGCTTGTTCGGGGACAATGATGATCGCCCGTTTGTCGGGCCAGCGGTCCGTCCAGTCGAATACCTCCCGCAGGCATTTTTCCCGCAGGGCAGCGGCTTGAATGCCATACAAGAGGCGCACAGCCATGGTATTTATCCTTCAGACCATTCTGGGTCAACAAGTTGACCCCGGCCAACAAGTTGGCCCCCGTCAGACGCCTGATCCCGGACCAGGCACTCACTGAGGACCCTGTGCACGTGCGGCAGGCTGCGTTTGGGTGCCACCACGCGGCCGTTGTGGACGAAAGCATGGACAGACTGGCCTTTACACAAAACCTTGCCCTCGCGGGTGACTTCATACCCGATCGTCAGGCGGACACCATCGTAACCGGCCACCCAGGCCCGGATCTCGATCGGATCATCGTACCGGGCGCTCTGCTGGTAATCGCAGCGAATCCCGATGACCGGACTGCCGGTCCCGCTGGCTTCAAGTTCGCGATACGGCAGGCCAACCGCACGCAGGTAATCGGTGCGGGCGACTTCAAACCAGCGGATGTAATTGGAGTGGTGGACGATGCCCATGGCATCCGTTTCGTAATAGCGGACCCGCAGGGAAATGGTGTGGCCAGGTTTTGACGAGGGTTCCGGATTGTCCATGGTGTCATTCCTCTCAGGGTCGATCAGGATGTCTGCCATCCAATTGTAAAGCGCTCAATTGTATGATTTTAACAATATTTGTGGTATCCTGCAATCTGAAACAGTCGTGTCCAGACCCGATTCCAGTTGGAGGAACAGATCTTTGAACGCAAAAAATACAAGTCAGCAAGAACCTGCAAAAGCACCGGTTGCAACACCGGACAGCGAAGAAGGCCGTTATCCGCTCTCACGCGGAATCGTCGGCAACATCGCCTTTTGGATCGGCCTGGCCATAGCCCGGACTGCTGTGCGCCTGCGCGCCCGCGGCCAGGAAAATATTCCCACGACCATCCCCTATGTCATCGCGGCCAATCACCAGACCTATGTCGACGGCATGCTGATCGGAGCCTTCCTGCCCCGTGAGCATTTCAATCATATGGCCAGCCTGACGGCCAAAGACCTCGAAGAAACCCACGGCTTGTTTGGCAAACTGATCGTCCGCGTCGGACGCGGCATCGCGGTCGACCGCTTCGGCAATCCGATCCGCGGCCTGATCATCGCCAAGAAAAAAGTCGAAGAAGGCAATATTCTACTGGTCCATCCGGAAGGAACCCGTTCCCCGGACGGTGAACTCGGCGAAATGAAAGACGGCGCGGCCTACATTGCCCACAAAGGCAAAGTGCCCCTGCTGCCGGTGTTTATCGAAGGCGCCTACGAAGTGTTCAACCGCCATCTGAAATGGCCGCAGCCGATTGACCCGGCGACCGGCAAACGCCGCCTGGTCACCGTCGTCTTTGGCAAACCGATCGATCCGAAAGACTATGCCAATGCCAAAGAGATGACCAATGCGCTGGTGGAATGGATGGAAGCACAGGCCAAAGCCTATCGCGCCAGGAAAAACCAGGCGACCGCCTGACCTGGCCCGGCGGATTCATCCGTCGTCTTAATAAAAAGCAAAACGGACTGCCTGCGGCAGGATTGCGAAATTAATCTCTGCTGCTTCAAATAGTTCCCCATCGACATTGCCGAGCAGTTTTGCACCTGCCGGCGCGGACAGATGGCCTGAAGTGACCGGCAACATATGGACCGCCGGATCATCCAGGTGCTGGCCTTTTTTGTAACGCGGAATCAGGCCGAGGATCCGTGGCAGCGACAGTGGATCGACGAGGATCAGGTCGATCCGGCCGTCGTCCACTTCCGCCTTGGGTGCCGGATTGAAGCCACCGCCATAGTATCGACCGTTGCAAAGCGCGGCGAGAATGTAGTCAACTTGGGTTTCGTGCTCACCGGGGCCATCCAAAAGGTAACTCATCGTAAACTTGCGCGAACCGAGCAAGCCGATCACGATTGCGATCGGATAACTGACGAGGCCCAGCCAGCGGAATTTCCGGTTGATCATCATCATCAGGCGCTGGACACGGGTATCGAAGCCGAACGAGGTGACATTCAGGCATGTTCGCTCATTGACCTGGATCAGGTCGATCGGGCGAATCGTCAATTGGGTCAGCCGGGTCAGGAGCAGGTCGATCGACTGGCTTGAAAGTACAGCCCTTGCAAAATCGTTGCCAGTGCCGAGGGGCAGGATCGTCATTGCTGCCGGAGTGCCGCGCAGGCCATTAGCGACTTCATGGGCTGTGCCATCGCCGCCGCAGGCGACCACGATGGCCTTTTCGCCGTACTGATGGGCAAACGCCGAAGCCAGCTCGCTGGCATGGCCGGCCTTTTCAGTACTGACAATCTCACAGGTGTGCTGGCTGCCGGGAATAAGGGCAGCAGCTTTGATCCGGGCTGGCAGGTCGGCTGTATTGCGCTTGCCTGCCACTGGATTGATGATGAACAGGAAATGGAAAACGGCGGTCATTAAAAACCGCCGCTCGGATTTTTGCCAGCCTGGGCTGACAGGATATATTGCACTGCATCGTCAACCGTGCGGATCCGGTCGATGTCATTGTCGGAAATCTGGAGGTCGAAGGTCTCTTCGAGGTCAATGACGATTTCGTACATCGCCAGCGAATCGAGGCTGAGATCGTCAATCAGGTCGGTTGAACCATGAAGTTCATGGATCGTGACACCGGCAATATCAGCGATCGTCGAAATGACTTTATCAAAGACGGATTCAAGGCGGTCCTGGGTCATGTATCACCCTCCACAGGCGTTTCGTCAAGGACATACCGTTCGTATTGTTCACCGACGATGACGTCAATTTCCAGCAAAGTCTTCATCAGCATCTCTCGGCCGGACGTATCCAGCGGTGTCACGAGCCGATCGACGAGCAACTTGTGGAATTTGTTGTGCATCCGGAAGGCCAGCTTCCCCTTGCGGGTCAGGGCGACTCGGACAACGCGGCGGTCAGCCGGATCACGGTGGCGTTCGACATAACCCTTGCGGACGAGCCTGTCGATCGCGACCGTCAGTGTGCCAGTCGTGACCCCAAGCGTTGCAGCAGTCTCACTCATGGTGCGGCGGTCGTAAGGACCGATGCTTTCGAGGGTGTGCATTTCGGCAACCGAAATGTCGCTGAAAGTGCCGCGGCGCAGAGCCTTTTCTTCAGTTACCAAAATCTTGTCAAAGATGTCCAGCAACAGGTCATTGATTTTCTGGTCAAATTCATTCATATGACTGGCCTGATGCCCTTCACCTCCGTTTAAATTGGCCTTCATTTTAACGCTAGTGTCCTGATTGTGCAACTTTAAACGTCAACTGGAAATCCGGTCAAGTCCTGGGATCCGAAGCAGCAGCTGGACCCAGCTCACGTTTCAACAGGTTGAATGTGGCAATCCTCACCCGGGCGGAAACATGAATACCGTCCTCGAGGTAATCCAGCTGTTCAATCTTGCCCTGTTGTCCAATCCGGTCGACCCAGCCGGCTTTGTTATAGGGTAAAACCAGCTGCAGCGGGACAAACTGTTCGGCTGCCAGCTGGCCGATCGCAGCGATCAGTTCTGGTACCCCTTCCTCTGTGCGGGCACTGATCGGGATGAATTTGTCTTTGCCCGCGAGCAGTGCGATCCCGGACCGTTCAAATGGACCGATCAGATCAATTTTGTTCAAGACCGTCAAGCGCGGTTTGCCGGCTGCCCCGAGATCATTCAACAGCTGTTCGACCACTTCGCGCTGGGTTTGGGCCTGCGGGTCGGAACAATCAATCACATGCAGGATCGCGTCCGCCTGGGTCACTTCCTCGAGCGTCGAGCGAAAAGCATCGACCAGGTGGTGAGGCAGCTTGCGAATGAAACCTACCGTGTCGATCAGGATCACGGGCTGCTGGTCCGGCAGCTCGAGTCGCCGGGCAGCCGGATCGAGGGTGGCAAAAAGCTGGTCCATCGTCAGGAGTTCGGCATGGCAGAGCGTATTGAGCAAGGTCGACTTGCCGGCGTTGGTGTAACCGACAACGGCGATCGTCAGGATGTCCTGGTTCTGCCGCTGCTGGCGGGTCTGCTGGCGGCGCACGGCAACTTCGGCGAGGGCCTGCTTGAGCGTATTGACGCGGCGGTTGATGTGGCGCCGGTCTGATTCAAGTTGCGATTCGCCAGGACCTCGCGTGCCGATACCGCCACCGAGCCGGGACAGGGATTGGCCGAGGCCGACCAGCCGGCTGAGCCGGTATTGCTGCTGGGCTAATTCAACCTGCAGTTTGCCTTCAGCGGACTTGGCACGCTGGGCAAAGATATCGAGAATCAGGAAAGTCCGGTCGACGACTTTCATCTGGGTGAGTTGCTCGATGTTGCGGATCTGCGAGCCCGACAATTCATCATCGAAAATCAGCAGCGTCGCGGCTAGATCCTGGGCGGCCTGGGCAACCTCTTCCAACTTTCCTTTGCCAAGATAAGTTGCCGAATCCGGGGACGAGCGATGCTGCAAGGCTCTGCTGACGACATCCGCCCCGGCGGCATCCGCCAGCTCAGCCAGCTCATCAAGTGAACGTTCGGCGATCTCCATCGCTGCACTGCCAGATTCAGTCACCAGGCCGAGAATGATGGCCTTTTCCCGATCCTGGTCCGGTTGATTATCATAGAGTGTCATGTTTTCTCCGCCTCTTCTGTTGCGATTTGGAACAGTATAAATAATTAATGCGTTAAATGTTCAAAATAAATCTCGGGAAAATTTCGATCCGGCGTATGATGGTAATGCGGCTGATGTCTCTTACAATTTTTTCGCTTTGCTGCATCAAATGAGCGACAAAAACGAGACAAAGGAGCAACCTTATGGAACCTGACTTTTTTTCCTCGACAGCCACCAAACCGAAACCTGCCAATATCAGCCGAACACCTGCTGATCAGCCGGTGCGGCCAGCTTCATCCCGATGCCTGATCAATATCCTCCTGGGCCTGGTCATCCGGCACTACCGGGAAACCAGCCGTTTGACTCAGGAGGCGGTTGCCGAACGAGCCGGCTGCCATGTGTCCTATCTGAGCACGATCGAGAACGGCCGGGCTGATTTAAGTATAAAGACTTTCGACCGCCTCTGCAAAGCGCTGGCTGTTTCAGCCAACTGGCTTTATTTTGAGGCCGAAATGCTCGAGAAGAACTATCTCGAGTCTGATATCGCCCGTCAGAACGGTTATGATACGTTCAACCCGCTGACTGCGCAATACTGGCTCAGGGAATATCTGCAGACAACTGACGTGCTATAATGGGCCAAAAAGCGCGGGGGTGATGAACGATCTTACCGATAATTGTCGTGGGTGGCGGAGCGGCTGGTTTGATCGCCGCCGCGCGTGCGGCCGAATGCGGGGCCATGGTCTGGCTGCTCGAAAAAAACAGCCAGCCCGGGAAGAAACTGCTGATTGCCGGCGCCGGGCGCTGCAATGTCACCAGTGATGCTGACTTGAAAACATTCATTGACCAGTATTTCGGCCAGGGAAGATTTCTCTACCCTGCTTTCAGCCATTTTTTCCGGCCGGAATTGCTCGAATTGCTCGCAAGCTATGGCACCCCCTGCCAGGTCGACCATCAGGGCAAATATTTCCCGGTCTCCAACCAGGCCAAGGATGTCCTCGCAGCACTTAAACGTTATGCGAGTGCCCAGGGGGTCCGTTTATTGACCCAGGCGGATGTCCAGGCAATCCGGCAGGATGAAACAGGCTTCCAGCTGGTGACAGCAAATGAAATGCTCAAGGCATCGGCGGTCATTCTGGCGACCGGCGGCTACACTTATCCGTCGACCGGTTCGACCGGCGACGGCTATCGTTTTGCTCAAGATCTGGGGCATACGGTCGTCCCGCCGCGGCCAGCCCTGGCGCCACTGCTGGTTGCTGAAAAATATGTCCATTCACTGGCAGGATTATCAGTCGATGATGTGGAAGTCAGCCTGGTCCAGGCTGAGCGCAAGACCGTTCGCCGCCGGGGCGATCTGTTGCTGACGCATAAAGGTGTTTCCGGACCGGTTATTTTGCGGCTGTCGCGTGATCTGGCCAAGTCCGGCCAGCTTGAGATCAACCTGCTGCCGGCTTTCAGTCGCAGTGAATTAACGGCAAAGATACAGCAGCTGTTCGAACAGGGCAACCGGCAGCAAATCAAGAATTGCCTCGACGCCCTTATCCCGCACCGGTTGGTTGAACCTCTGCTCACCGCAGCCGGGCTGCCAGCCGACCGGGTCGCCGGCCAGGCCGGCCACGAACTGGCCGAGCGCGTCGCCGAAGTGTTGCAGCGCTGGCGCCTGACCGTGACGGGTACGCAGGGCTTGCATCTGGCGATGGTCACAGCTGGCGGCATTGCCCTGCGTGAAATCAATCCGGCAACCCTGGGTTCCAAGCTGGTTCCCGGACTCTTTCTGGCCGGCGAGGTCCTGGATCTGGACGGCGATACCGGTGGCTACAATCTCCAGGCCGCGTTTTCGACTGGCTACCTGGCCGGTGAGTCAGCGGCCTCCTATTGGAAGAGCTTGTAGATTCACGGCAGGAAAGCTTGGGATTCACTGCAGGTCAACTTCAGTCCGGCCATCACTTGGCGATATTCGCCAAGGTCCGCCATTGCCAAGATATTTGAGAAGTTTATACTTGAATTAAAAGAATGCTGCGGAGGATTGGACAATGGAACAGCGTGCTGTCTATGTTTCAGCCCGGATCAACAAAGATCTCAAGCTTGAACTCATCCCAGGTCATTTTGCGACCCGTCACTCGCACATCAATTTCTATATCAACCTGACCGATTTGAAAAACCGCCATGGTCAGGCCCAGAAGACCGCCTTGGAACTGGCTCGCCAGATTGGTCCAGCACTGCCCATCGATACGATTGCCTGCCTCGACGACACCGAGGTCATCGGGGCCTTCCTTGCGGACGCGCTCGATCAGCCTCAGCAAAGGTCGATCAATGCGGGGGCCGATATTGCAATTGTCACCCCGGAGTCAAATCCCAGTGGGCAATACATTTTCCGCGACAATGTCCAGCATCTGATTGGTCAGAAAAATGTCCTGCTGCTGGTCGCCTCCGCCACAACCGGCCAGACGATGCAGCAGGCCATCGACTGTGTCCAGTATTACCAGGGCCGGGTGGTGGGTGTTGCTGCACTCTTTTCAGCCATTGAGTCAATCAACGGCCTGCCGATCCACAAAGTGTTCAGCCTGGCCGATATCAGCGGCTATCAGACGAGCTCGCCACCGGACTGCGCAGCATGCAAGGCAGGGCAAAAAATCGACGCCCTCGTCAACAGCTACGGTTATTCAAAACTATAACGACACTTTAGCGACGGTTTTGCTCAGCGAGCCTCGCGACAATGGACAGTGCGGTCTGGCGTTCAGCCGGGGTCAGCACTTTCTCCATCGTATCGGCAAAAATCTGCTGCTGTCCGCTAAACACACGCGGATAAGCCATCACGGCGGCATAGATGATCTTGTCTGATTCCCCTGGTCGGTCGAGATGGAGCAGGAAGCTGATGATCGTCTGGCAGAGGTCTTCGGCTGATTTGCGTGCGATGTCTTCGGCATTCATCCGCACGATGCCGAGCAATTTGCTGCCATAACGCGAATCTTCGCGGCAGGTCGTCAGGAAAACCACGGCGGAATCCAACAGCTGCTCGGCGAGCAGCAGATCACGCTGCGTTCCGGCAAGATCCAGGGCCGGGCGCCAGTTTTTGTCTTCGAAAAACTGGCTGATTTCCTTTTTGGCATTGCTCAGGTTCCATCTCGAGCGGCTGTTGCGGCCATGGAAAAGCAAAGTCGCCCACAACCCGACGAGGCGATCGCCTTTCTGGCCCGTCTTGCGATTGAGCACCGGAAAGCGCACAGCAGCAAAAGCAGCCCTGGCATTCTCGAGTTCGAGTTCGGCGGCTGTCTTGACAGGGGCTCTACCAGCGACGGCCGCTTCGGCCACGGCCGCTTCGGCCGAGCGGTCGATCATCGTCCCGCAATTGACACAAAAAGCCTGCTTCTGTAAAGCATTGGCCTGAAAAGTCTGGCCGCAGGACGGGCAGACGAGCTTGATCTCGGTCATGGTGCGATACCTCCGTGTGGGAACGATGCTGAGAGAATACAATAGAATGCCATTATAGCAAAAAACGCGCTGACGCTCTCGGTTTTCCTGGCAGGCGGTTTTTACTCAATTTTCTTGTTTTCGGATTTCTCAAGATGAAGATTGCGGAAATACAGGCCGACATCGATTGAGACCATGATCAGGTTGACAAAATAGAGGATCATGACCAAATCCCTTTTAAAGTAGAACTTGTGCAGGATGCCCGAGACATAGCCTACCAGGATCACGAGCAGGAAAAACAGGCTTTTGCCTTTGGTCGTTCGTGACTGGTAGGATTTGACAATCGACAATGGCCAGGCCAGGCCAAAGCAGATCAGCATGATGACTTCAAAAATGGACAGGTTTGTAAAAGACATAATCATTCCTTCATTTTGGCCGCAGCAGAATCCATTCAGGCCGCAGCAGCATCAATTTTAATCACATATGACACAACAAGTGGCCGCTGATTAAATATCCGGGAAATATTGGGCATCGGCTGCGGTGACCCAGAGATATTCGGGCACGAAAATCGTCTCGATATTCCTGTCTTCCTGCAGGCGGATACACCAGAGATAATACTCCGCGTACCCCGGGGCTGCAACCTGCGAATGGGTCACATGGGCGGGCATGCCAGTCAAATCGTTATTGCGGACCTTGTAAGCTTCATCGCCGTATTCGGCCAGGCCGAAACCATTTTCCGGCAGGAATTTGTAGTAGTACAATTCTGGCTCGATGTGGGTATGGGGCGGATAGGAGGACCATTTCCCCGGATGATGGACCACTTCGCCGATGAAGAAATTCGTCTCCGGACAGCTTGAGCGGTCAAAGAAGGTCCGGACCAGGCGGGTGGAACATTCATTCATCAGCCCTGCTCCACGCAATTCATTGGAGCAAAGGCAATCGTCCGGACGGAGCAGGCACGGGACAAAGTCCTTTGAATTTTCGGTTTTACTGACCGCTATTTCAGCCGTGTCCGACAGGCATTCGATCATGACAGTGGTATTCTGCGGGACATGGAGGAGCGTGGCACCTTCGTGAAAACAATCGGCACGATCTGCGGATGCCTCCTGCCCATTCCAGGTAAATGTGACGTGGCCTGAGAGCAAGGTATAGACAACTTCCTGGACATAGGTGAAATTCATCACATCACCAGCGGTCATGGCGACGACGCCAAATTCCATGCCCATCATCTCCGGATGAGCCAGGGCTGAGACCATTTCGTTATAACCTTTGGCAAAAGGTTCCTTATTTGTGTATTTCATCGTGTACTCCATTCATTTGTCTGGATATCAGACCAGCTTGCGGAACAAAGATTGGCCTGGTACCGGCAGCATCGATCAAAGACCGGTTTGTTTGCGGACATAGTCCCTGGCCAGTAGGGCATATTCCAGCGGGTTGGCAATATCGGGATCCTGTTCAGCCTCGACAACCAGCCAGCCTTCGTATCCCTTTTCATCAAGGATCTTGAAGATCGCGGGAAAATCGACAATCCCGTCATCATCGCCCGGCACGGTGAATATACCATCCGGAATTGAACGCAGGAAGCTCTTGCGCTCGGCCTGGACTTTTTTCAGCACTTCACCGCGCACATTCTTCAGGTGGACATGCTTGATGCGGCTGAAATGCTTGTTGAGGATATCAATGGGATTCTCACCCGAGAAGGTCAGATGGCCGGTATCAAAGAGCAAATTGACATAGCGCGGGTCGGTCAGGGCCATCAGTTTGTCGATTTCGGCTGTGGTCTGGACAGTGGTCGTCATATGGTGGTGATAGATCAGGACCATGTCATTGTCGACGGCGATTTTACCCAGTTTGTTGAGGCCGTCAACCAACTGCAGCCATTCAGACTCATTCGTGATGACATATTTTTCGGCGAAGGGGATGTTGAAGCAGTGCTGGATCGAGTGGCTCTGGTCAGAGACAACAACATGGCGGGCACCGATCGCCTTGAGGAAGTTCATGTGGTCGATGAAGCCGCGGACATTGTCCTCCAGCGGTCTGGTGTTCAGGTACGAACTGTACCAGGCCGTGATCGCCGACAGCCCACGCCGGGCGAATTCCTTATTCAGGATCGCGGGGTTGCGTGGATACTGGCAGCCGATTTCCGTACCGACATAGCCACTCAAGGCAATTTCGCTGATCGTCTGGAGAAAACTGTTCCCGGCGCCCATTTCGGGCATATCGTCCTCAGTCCAGGCAATTGGCGCAATACCGATGCGCACTTTTTCTCGATTCAACATGTCGACCCCTCCATTTATTCTTCTGGATCAGTACATCCGGGCATCACTTAAATTGTATGCAATTTCTCTTATATAATATTATATAGCTTTTATTATCATTAATCACGCTTAGATTGTTCCAAATAAAGTGATTATTGTTTTCTTATCCTTTTTATTGTATACAATTTTTTATCTATGTATAATAAAGGTGTTGAATATTATTTGAGAGGAGCAATTAAATGTCTAAAAGCAGCTCGGCCCTGAGCCAACCCGCCTATGACTATCTGCTGAACTTGATCATGACCAATCAGCTCTTGCCTGGCGAAAAGATCCCGGAGAACAAGATCGCTGAACTTTTTGGGATTAGCCGGACACCAGTCCGGGATGCCATGCGCCAACTGGCCAATGAAGGTTTGATCACCATCTTTCCCAATCGTTTTGCCCAGGTCACTGAGTTCACCGCTGAAGAGATCCGCGAAATCGGCACGCTGCGCATCTCGATGGATACCCTCGCGGTCAAACTGGCCCTCTTGTTCGGCAGCCAGGCGGATTTCCTGAACCTGCGCAAATTGGCCGCCGCCTGTGATGAGGCCCTGCAATCCAATGATTTCGTCCTGCGAACCAAACTCGACACGGACTTCCATATGGAACTGGCACAGATCAGCGGCAATTCCTTGCTGATCAAATTCCAGAAGGAACTCAATCTGCGCGTGCAGTTCATCATTCTGCACTACTCCGATTCAGTGAATAACGAAAAACAACACATCAACCAGCATGTGCAGCTGGCCGATGCGTTGCTCGCGCACAACGAACAGGAGGCTCTAGCCCTGATCGTCGATCATTTGACTTCCTTTTATAAGTTGGGTGAGATCTTACCCGCCAATTTCTTCAATTCGATGCTCGGTAAGACATAAAATGGAAAATTGTTTTCAGCAGTTGCTGCAAAGTCTGGACAGCGGGCACAAAGCAGTCCAGGTCACGCGCATCAACACGACCGACGGCCAGCCTGGCCGGTCCGAAACGATCGTCCTGCAAGAAGATGACCTGAATCAGACAGTTAGGATTGCTATCAAAAACAGCGAAATCACAGGGCAGGACTTCGTCATCGTCGACCTGGCAAAGTCGGCACTCATCGATGGCCGGCTGAATAAGTCAATAGACCCGGCCGGCAATCTTGTGCTGGTCGAGCCTTTCTATCCTGAACCGCAACTCATCGTTTTTGGTGGCGGTCATATCGCTGTGCCGCTGGTATCGTTCGCCGCCCAGGCCGGCTTCAAAGTCACGGTCATTGACGATCGTCCTTCATTCGCCAACACAATCCGTTTCCCGGCTGCACACCGGGTGATCTGCGACAGCTTCCCCAGCAGTTTCGCCCGGATTGAACTGACGCCCGCGACCTTTGTCGTGATCATCACCCGCGGCCATCGCCATGACACGCTTTGCCTGGTCGAAGCGCTCAAGCACGAAACCGCCTATGTCGGGATGATCGGTTCACGCCGGCGGGTCCAGATCGTCCGGGACCAGCTGCTGGTCGACGGCTACGACAAAGCAAAGCTCGACCAGGTCCAGTCCCCTATTGGCCTGCCGATCGGCGCGGTCACCCCGACCGAGATTGCCATCTCCATCCTGGCCCAGCTGATCAGTTTCCGGCGCCAGGCCCGGCAGACTGCGCAATCTACGCCAGCGCCAGGGGCCAAGTCAGCGAAACAGGACACCTGGCCGGAATTCGACCGGCAAGTCATCGAACACTTGGCTGGTCACCCGGCAGACGATCTGGCGATCGTCACGATCATCGAAACCAAAGGCTCTGTGCCCCGCAAAACCGGCGCCAAAATGCTGGTCTTTGCCGACGGCCGGACACTCGGCAGTATCGGTGGCGGCTGCAGCGAAGGTGAAGTGATCACCGCGGCACGAAGCCTGATCCACTCCGGCGGCTGTCAAGTCGTCCATGTCGACATGACCGGCCAGGTCGCCGAAGATGACGGCATGGTCTGCGGCGGCGTCATGGACGTGCTGGTTTTTGCGCCGGGGCCGCAATGGACCGCCCCGGAATGATCAAACTCTAAAATCATTCAACATGTTTTACTCAAATTACAAAAATACAAGCTGGCGACATTAAGTTGCAGATCAAAACAAAAAGGACGGCCGAAGCCATCCTTTTTGCTTTTTGGGGTCTTATCCTGCACTGCTTTTGGTGGAAAGCATTCAGCAGCTTGTGATTTTTAATCAGTTGTTGGGCGGTTATTTCGCGACTAAACTTTATTTATCTGGCTAAACTCTGTTTATCTGGCTAAACTCTGTTTATCTGGCTAAACTCTGTTTAGCTTGGCTAAGCTTGTCTTAGCCAGCGATAGCTGCGTTGATTTCTTCGGTAACCTGGGAACCGCCTTCGCTGTTCCACTGGGTCACGAATTTGTCGAAGTCTTCGATCGGAGCCTGGCCGACGATGATCTTGGAGAAGGTTTCATATTCAAGCTTCGTCAGGTTGGCCCACTTCTTGTCCATGGTCCTGGTTGATTCATAGCTGAGGGAGTTGACCCAGTTGAATTTGCCCTGGACATAAGGGGTCAGGCCGACGCCGAAGGACCAGACCCAGCCAAATTCATTGGCTTTTTCACCGGAGAAGTCCCAAGCTGCGATGTTGCGGTCGGCGAAAGGTTCTTTCTTGCTGGCGACGATCTTGTCAAAAGCCTGGTTCTGGTAGGCATCGTAGTTGTTGAAGAGGGTGTGGACTTCGTCAACGGTGGTCTTGCCTTCGAAGTACTTGTTGGCTTCCTGGAGGACCATGCCTGGGCCGTCAGCCAGGGAGAAGGTGAGGTACATCGGGTAAGCGCCGTCGCCCATGGTGGTCTGGTCGGCTTCGGCCACGTAGTTTTTCAGACCGTCTTTGAAGATGTTGAGCATTTTGATGACAGCTTCAGGGTTCTTGCAGTTCTTGCTGATGACGACGAAGGATTGTGCGGCGTTGCCACCTTTGGCCTGGTAGATACCGTCGGTGCCGGAGGGCAGGAGGTAGGGCTGCCAGTTGGCATTGTTGTCGTTTTTCCAGCTGGCGCCAACGTCGCCGAAGCCGAACCACCAGGGACCAAAGAAGAGGCCGATTTTGTTGCTGGCGACGGCTTCTTCAGTTTTGCCAGTCAGCATGTTCTGGGAGATCAGGCCGTCTTTGTACATGGAAGCTAGTTCAACGAGGGCGGCTTTGGTTTCAGGCGTGGTCGAACCGTAGACGGCTTTGCCGGCAGCGTCTTTGACCCAGATGCCCGGGAAGGCGTTGGATGCGGCAAAGATCTGGTCGAAATGGTAGGCCATGTTGGTGTATTTCAGGTCCTGGTACAGGCGGCCTTCTTTGGAGGGGCCAGCGAGGCCTTCGGTATCAGCTTTGCCGTTACCATCAGGATCCTGGTCTTTGAAGGCTTTGGCAACAGCTTTGAGTTCTTCAACGCTGGTCGGGGCTTTCAGGCCGACTTTGTCAAGCCAGTCCTGGCGGATCCACATGACAGACAGGAAGTCCGGCAACGGATTGGAGGCAGGGATACCATACATTTTGCCATCTTTTTTGACCAGGCTGTCAAAGAGGGCGGCATTGGATTTGTAAACTTCTTTGCTCTTGGTGCTGGCATACTGTTCCCAGACTTGGGTAATATCCATAGCCATGCCGGCTTTGACAATTGCTTTATACTGAGTGTAGGTCAGGTTGGTCAGGTAATCCGGGATTGAGCCACTGGCGATCGCCAGGTCGACTTTTTGCGCGTAATCGGTTGTTGTATTCGAAGCGGCGAAGGAGTTCTGGATTTCGATGTTGAATTTATCCTTCAGCATCCGGGTGTAGGCGTTGTCCTCAAGGGACTGACCCTCAGGATACTTCTGGTTCGGATCCAACGGCACACCACGGGTCAGGACGGTCAGTTCGGCTTGTTTGCCGAGCGGATCCATGGTCGGCGCCGGGGTGGTTTCTGCTGTGGTTTCGCCGGCGGCAGTGGTGGCAGCGGTGGTGGTTCCTGTTCCGGCACAGCCGGCCAGGATGGAGATTGCAATGGCCAGTGTCAAGGTCAAAGCGAGCACTTTTCTCAAATTCTTCATGTGTTCTCCTCCTCATGGTTTTTATCTATGTAAAAGGATCAGGTCCTCATACATTAAAACAAAAGATTGTTGTCAAACGATTGAATGCGTAGGGTCGGCTGAATGCTGTGATTCTGTTATCCCTTGACTGACCCAAGGGTGATGCCTTTGACGAAATAGCGCTGCATGAAGGGATAGATCAGCAGCACGGGGATCATCGCGACAAAGACTTTGGCTGCATTGAGTGAGTCATTGTTCATCTTGGACAGGCGGTTCAGCTGCTCGACTGACATCGTGGCCATGTTCTGCAGGTTGGTTGAAACGACCAGTTGCTGGATGTACGTCTGCAGCGGGTAGCTCTGTTCCTTGGTTGAAAGGATCATGCCCTGGAAGAAATCGTTCCAATGGCCAACCAGGGTGAACAACAGGACGGTAGCCAGGACCGGTTTCAATAGTGGCAGCAGGATGTTGAACAGGAATCGCCAGGGGCCTGCGCCATCGATTTTTGCAGCTTCCTCCAGTTCTTCCGGCAGATTGCGCACAAAGTTGATCATCAGGATCAGGTTGAAGATCGGCACACCGCCGCAGAGCGCCAGACCTAGGATGTTGTCCATCATGTGGTAGGTCTTCATCGTGATAAACCATGGAATCAGGCCGCCGTTGAACAGCATGGCGAAGACGAAAACCCACATCAGGATGTCACGGCCGGGAAACTGCTTTTTCGACTTGGACAGCGGGTAGGCCGCCATGCCCAGGATCAGCATCGTGATTCCAGCGCCCAGGATGACACGCTGGATCGAAACGAAGATGGCCCGGAAGAACTTGGGGTCGCCAAGGATCGTCTGAAAGGAATACAGGTTGAAGCCAATCGGGAATATGGAAACCATTCCGGCTTGCACTGCAGCTTTTTCGCTCAGGGCAATCATCAAGGTGTACCAGATCGGCAGTAAGCATAACAGCGTCAGGATGACGAGAAAGACAACATTGAATGAATCAAAAACTTGGGATCCGACTGATTTTTTAAATGCCATTTTGCACCTCCATGATTAAAAGATTTTGTAGCCGATGGTCTTCTTGGCCAGCCAATAACCGGTGGTGATCAGGATGAAGCTGACGACCGATTTCAGGAGGCCGACGGCTGTACCAAAGCTGAAGTCCAGTTGCTGCAAGCCGGCGCGGTAGACATAGGTGTCGACGATATCGCCTGTGCTGTAAACCAGGGGGTTGTACATGTTGAAGACTTGGTCGAAACCGGCATCGAGGATGCTGCCCAGGGACAGAATGGCGAGCAGGATGATCGTGGTGGTGATCCCGGGCAGGGTGATGTGCCAGAGTTTGCCCCAGCGGCTGGCGCCGTCGATATCCGAGGCTTCATATTGGGTTTCGTCAATGCCGGCCAGCGCGGCCAGATAGATGATCGAGTTGAAGCCAAAGTTTTTCCAGACATCTGAAATGATGATGAAGCCTCTGAACAAGTCAGCCCGCTGGAAGAACTGGATCGGTTCCAATCCGATATAGGTGAGCAAGTGATTGACCGGGCCGTTGAAGCCAAACAGCTGCAGCATGATGCTCGACAAAATAACCCAGGACAGGAAGTGCGGCAGGTAGACACTGGTCTGGATCGTCTTGACCAGGCGCACTTGCTTCAGCTCATTGAGCAGCAGGGCGAAAACGAGCGGGATGGACAAGTTGCCGATGATCTTGCCGAAGGCGATGACGATTGTGTTCCACAGAACCAGCCTGACATCACTCAATTCGAACATGTACTGGAAATTCTCAAGGCCGATGAACTCGGATTTGAAAAATCCTGCGCCAGGATTGAAATCCTGGAAGGCCATCACGACACCAAACATCGGCACCAGCTGGAACAGGACCAACCATAGCATCGCTGGAATCAACATGAGCCAGTAGTGCTTGATATCCGAGTGGTTTTTCAGGTCAAACTTGACCTTGGGCATCATCTGATTCGGTTTGATGTCCGGATTTCCGTTTTTCGTACGAGCAAACGCCATTGAAGTTCCTCCTCTTAATCCTTGTCGTTCCAATTATTGATGATTCCATTCATTGGAACAAAGCGTCGACTGTCTTTTGTTTGTGCAGCTGATTCCTCAAGTTGTCTCACCCTGGACAAACTCAACCGGTAGACTGTGCGTGCAAGGCTCATCATCCTCCCCCTCCATACTCCGGATGAGCAGCCGCACCGCTGTTCGGGCCATTTCTTCGATCGGTTGCCGGATGGTCGACAACACGGGGTAGCTCCAGTTGAAATTGCGAACGCCGTCATAACCGATGATTTTGATATCTTCAGGAACTCGGATTCGATGGGTCCGTGCTCGATTGATGAATCGGGAGGCCAGGAAATCGCCATTGACGAACATGCCGTCCACTGTCCTGATTTCTGCGGTGGCAAGAACTTTGTCCAGATTCTCGTCCAGGTGTTCGTCATCGTCGTCGATCTCAAAGACTTGATAGGGGATGCCGCGCGCTTCAGCTGCGACTAAGAAGCCTTGCTTTCTATTTTGGACTTCGCTGGTTGTTGTGGTGATGTAGTCACTCGCGATATAGCCAAAGTAGGCTAGTTTCTTTGCGCCTGTCTTGACAAGTTCATCGAGGGCCATCCGCCCGCCTGCATCATTGTCGGAAGTGACACAGGCAATTTCACCGGGTATGTGGCGGTCGATGGTGATGACCGGAATTTTCTTCAGGGCTTCGTGTTCGATCACATTGAATGTGATGGCGATGATGCCGGCGACCTTGTTCTGGTCCATGACATCAAAGTAGTCATGCTCCTTCTGCGGTTTACCTTTACTATTACACAAAATCAGTTTGTAATTCTTCCGGTCCAGTTCATCTTCGATGTAGTAGGCCAGTTCGGCGAAGAACGGATGGGTGATGGCTGGCAGCAGGAGCGCCACCGTCATGGATTTCTGCATTTTGAAGTTTCGGGCTACTTCGTTCGGGACATAATGAAGTTGTTCGATCGCGTCGAGCACCTTCTGGCGGGTCAGAGGCCGGACCGAAGGATGGTTGTTGATCACTCGGGATACGGTTCCAACCGCCACGCCGGCCAGTTCGGCAACCTTTTTCAAACCAGCCATCCCTGTTTCCTCCGTTTGCTTTGGAAACGTTTCATTTGCTATGTTTATAATATATCAGAGATTTGGAAACGTTACAACAGATTTCTATCTGACAGATTGCACAATGATTTTATCATTTATTTGGCAGTCAACCTGAACCAGGTGCTGGTGAAGTCGCCGTGCAGATGAGGCACCGCCCAGCCGAACTTCATCAGCAGATCGCCGCCATAACAGGTGTCGTTCCCATCGAAGCAATAATCAAGTTCCGGATTGAGGCCTTGCAGTTTCAGACGCCTGAGAGCCGGATTCGGTTCGGCCAAGGTGCGGAAATAGAACACAACCGCTTTCCGCTGGTCTTTGGCCACAACCATCCAGGACGTATAGTTGCCTTCAAAGGGACTGAGCAACCGATAGAGATCACCTTGCTGCAACAGCTGGCGGATTTCCTTGTACTGGCTTGTCTGAAGCTTGACGAGCTCGCGTTCATTATCCGTGAAGGTCGTCAGATCGAGTTCATAGCCGAAATTGCCGCTCATCGCGACATCGCCACGCATTTTAAGCGAAGTCAGGCGCTGGACCTGGTGGTTCGGGACCGCAGAAACATGGGCGCCCATTGTACTGACCGGATAGACAAGACTTGTCCCATACTGGATTTTCAGACGTTCAACGGCATCGGAATCATCACTCGTCCAGGTCTGCGGCATGTAAAACAGCATGCCAGGATCAAATCGTCCGCCACCCCCGGAACAGCTTTCAAACAAGATCGCCGGGAACGCCGTGACAATCCGGTCCAGCAGTTGATAGAGACCCAGCATATATCGATGTGCGACTTCCCTTTGTTGCCTGGGCGGCAGCAAGGCCGAGCCCGCCTCGCTGAAATTGCGGTTCATATCCCATTTCACGTAAGTGATCGGCGCTGATTTCAAGACATTGCTCAACGTGACGAACAAATAGTCCACGACATCCTGGCGGGACAGGTCGAGCACCAGCTGATTGCGGGCTTCGGTGCGGCGGCGGCCTGATACATGCAGGCACCAGTCCGGATGCGCAAGGTACAACTCGCTGTCCGGCGAGATCATCTCCGGTTCAAACCATAAGCCGAACTGCATCCCCAACCGGTTGACTCGGTCGGCCACGTCTTTCAACCCATGGGGGAGTTTCCGACTGTGGGTAAACCAGTCGCCAAGCGAACTTGAATCATCGTCACGGTGGCCGAACCAGCCGTCATCGAGGACAAACAGCTCGATCCCGAGTTCAGAGCCCGCCTGGGCAATTGCCTCGATTTTCTCCGCATTGAAATCAAAATAGGTCGCTTCCCAATTGTTGACGAGAATCGGCCGCACCGCGTCGCGATGCTGACCCCGGCAGAGCCGCGTACGATATAAGTCATGAAAGGTCCGGGTCATGCCACCGAGGCCTGCAGCCGAATAGACCATGATCACTTCAGGCGCCTGGAACGACGCTTGAGGTTCAAGTATCCAGGCAAATTCAAAATCATTGATCCCCACGGTCACGCGGGTCATATTGTATTGTTCAACTTCGGTTTCGATGCAGAAGTTGCCGGAGTAGACCAGGCTGAAACCATAGGCGTCGCCCTGTTGTTCAGTCGTTGTCGGGCGGACCAGGGCCGCAAATGGATTCATCTGGTGCGAACTCGCGCCGCGGCGGCTCTCGAGGCGGACATTGCCGCGCATCAGTTTCTGGCGCTGGATATGCCGTTCGCGCTCGTGGGCGCCCCACAAAGAAATCAGTTCAAAATCGTTGTCGGCGAAATCGATCGCTGCACTGCCAGCCTTTTCGAGTGTCATGGCCCGGTCGCCCGTATTCTCGTAGCGAACCGATCGTGCAATCGCGTTGGAATGTGCAAATACGGTATAAGATAGATGGGCTTTCAGTCCCGAATATTCATCGGCAAGTGTCAAGACCAGGGTCTCGGCTTCACCTTCGGACTCAGTATATACTGCTGGCAATCCGGTCAGAGCAGGTTTCCCGGGAATGACGAGATGGCTTTCATATTTCAACTCGGTGATCCGTGTGCCATCTTCGAGTTGCACTTGATAGGCTGGATGGCGCAGATCACTTGTACCATATTGGGGGAATTCCTGTGCCAGTGTATCCAGCGACATGAATTTGATGTCTTCTGTCGTTTGCGGGTTAAATGAACTGCGCTCCCTTAACTGGACCAGGCCGAGGCGATTGGGATTCTGGTCTTGTCTGCTAGACCAGTCCCAGCAGTCCAGGTCAGTTTCTGAAAACGCCTGGTAGCGAAGGTTTTGCCCCCAATAGATATGGACTGGAAAGCCCTCGATGATCTGGAACAGGTAGCTGACTTGACCACCCTGGAGGTGAAAGATTCTTGTTTTCTCATCATAATGAATCGCCATTGCTTTATAACCCTTCTCTGATCAATAGGGACTTGCCGCCGGTTCCACAGCTTGGCAGGACAGTATTCCATTTTATTGGAAACGTTTCATTTGGTATGAATCCACTATATCAGATGTTTGGAAACGTTACAACAGCAATTATTATGATAGATTGCACAACGTTTTGTGCCGATTTCAAGGCAGAAAGCCAAAGAAAGACAAGATGACAGCTTCTCCCTCCACCAGGCACTCTGTATAGGGCTGCTGCGGGAAAACCAGCTGATGGCAGGCGATCAAGCCGTCGTCGGCAATCATCTCCAGGCAGGTCCGATCGATGAACACCGTCAACTGGCAAGGACCAGCGACGAGGCGAGGGATCTCCAGCGAGGTCAGAACCGCCGCATTTTCGGGTGGCCAGAATGGGTTTTGCGTCGCTTGCGAACGGTCGAGAAAAATGTGGTTCGTAACGGTCAGTCCAAACCGGAAGGTTTCGCCAGCTTCATTCCGGATGGCAGCTGCAAAGGGGCCGTCAGCCTTCAAGGTCAGGCAGCCTACATCGCTGGCCAGCTGGACTTGCTTCCCCATGACCCTGATTTCATTCTTCAGCTGGTTCTCAATCGGTGGCCATAGTGTCGCAGCCAGACGCGGGCCTTTGGTCGTCGTGCGCAGGGTCAGGCGGCGCGGGTAAGTCATCTGGCCGCAATACCCTGCTGAAGGATTCTGTGTCGCATAGCTCCAGTTATTGCCCCAGCCGATCACCAGCGGGCTATCTTGTCCTGCCGCTTCGAGCTGATTGAATCCGACCGAGGCATAATTGTCGAAACCCGGATCAAGCCAGACCGGCTCAGTTGCGGGTTCGGTACACGTGAAGGTCGCGCCGTCGAAATCACCGACAAAATATGTTGTGCGGGGACCGCCGATTTCTTTCGGGCGGAAGATGCTGATGATCAACACCCAGCTCCAGCTGCCATCTTCACTTTTAAATGGCAGGAGATCCGGGCATTCCCAGACGCCTGGTTCAGGTCCGTCAATCGGGCCAAAAGAACCGGTCATCTGCCAATCCAGGAAGTTGGCCGAATGATAGAATTCGATGCGGTCCCCGGCTGCAATCGCCACAAAAAAACCAGAATGCAGCGGGCTGCGGAAAATTTTCGGGTCACGAAAATCGACTTGGCCAGGATTGGCGATGACCGGATTGTTGGCGTATTTCTCGAAATGCACCCCGTCGGTCGACCAGGCCAGGCGCTGGTCTTGAGTCTTATGATCGCCAGCCCGCGTATAAAGCAGAAGCAAAGGCGGTTTCCCGGCAGTTCCCAGGCCGGACAGATTGTCAGCATCGAACCAGGCCGATCCGGAGAAGATCATGCCATCCTGGTCTGGGTAAAGCGCAATCGGCAGTTCCTGCCAGCTGACCAGGTCATCGCTGACGGCATGTAGCCAGTGCATCGGACCCCATCTCGTGTCATCCGGATAATGCTGGGCGAACAGGTGGTACTGACCCTGGAAGTAAACCAAACCATTCGGATCATTGATCCAGCCACGCTGTGGCGTAAAATGCATCGATGGACGGGCTGGCAATTTCACTTCAGGCATAGGACGATCCTCCACAATGATCAAATAGCGGTTGCTTTTTAACAACCGCTATTTGAAACGTTTCATTGAATAGGATTTTATCATGCTGCCGATGCGAAGGCAAGGTATTCCGCCGTTCAGTTGTCTGTATTAGTTGAATGATCCTTACAAGGCAGCGACGAACGACTTGCCGAAATCTTCACAGGCTGCCGTGGCGGTTTCGTCGGGCACCCACAGGGTACGAATACCCTCGTTGACCAGCGTCAAACCGGCCCGCTCGAGGCCTTGGCTGATTTCCTTGACCGCTTCGCCGCCCCAGCCGAAACTGCCGAACGCAGCGGCCTTTTTCTGCTTGAATTTCATGCCGTGGATCATTTCCAGAATACCGGCGATCGAGTACAGCATGCCGTTGTTGATCGTTGATGACCCGACCAGGATAGCCTTGGACTTGAAGACTTCACTGACAATATCATTCTTGTCGACCCGGGCCGCGTTGAAGAGTTTGACCGTGACCGAAGGATCGGCCAGGGTGATCCCGCGGGCAATCGCCTCAGCCATTTTGCGGGTGGAGTCCCACATGCTGTCGTAGATCAAGGTGATCTGGTTTTCCTGGTAGTTGTCAGCCCATTTCAAGTATTTTTCGACGATCTGGACCGGATTGTCGCGCCAGATGACCCCATGGCTAGGGCAGATCAGGTCGACTGGCAATTTCAGCGCCAGGATTTCATTGATTTTGCGCGTGACCTGGCTGCTGAACGGCGTCAGGATATTGGCATAGTATTTGAGCGCTTCAGCGAAAAGATCACACGGGTCGGCGCGGTCGTTGAAAAGCGATTCGGTGGCAAAATGCTGGCCGAAGCCGTCATTGCTGAACAGGATATTTTCGCCAGTCATATAGGTGAACATGGTGTCCGGCCAGTGGAGCATCGGCGCTTCAATGAAAACCAGCTTGCTCTCGCCGATATCGAGGGTATCCCCGGTTTTGACAATCTTGTAATTCCAGTCCTGGTGGTAATGTCCTTTCAGGATCTTGACCCCATTGGCTGTGCAGTAGAGCGGTGTGTCCGGTATCTCGCGCAGCAGCTCGACCAATGCGCCGCTGTGATCGATTTCGTTGTGGTTGCAGATGATCGCATCGATCGTCTTGAGGTCAACTTCCTGCTTCAAAGCCTGGACGAACTCCGTATCGAACGGTTGCCAGACCGTGTCGATCAGGACAGTCTTTTTGTCCCGGACCAGGTACGCATTGTAGGACGAGCCGTGATGGGTCGAATACTCGTCACCATGGAACTTGTTCAGCTGCCAGTCGATTTTGCCAACCCAGGTCACTTTGGCTGTGATGCGCTTGGACATAGTGATACCTCCATGTATATTGATTATAAAAGTGATGCTTCAGCCGCTTTGAGTGAGGCATAGCCGTAGTAGCGAACGGTAGCCTTGAGGATTTCATGATGCATATTCTTATTGGCTTGAATGTAGTCATAGACCAGTCTGCTGTAACTGAGCAATGTTGGCATTGAGTAAGTGAGCAGCTCACCCTTGAGATAGGTCAAGGTCGATGTTTCGCCGGCAGATTCGACTTCATCTTGAGATATCGCGCGTCCATTCCTGGCCAGATGGGGAAATTCGCTGGCAAATTCGATCAGCCACTGGTGATGAATCTGAATGAGCGGTTCGATGATGGCCAATTTTTCCGGACTGACCGGACTCAGGCGATCACAGATATCTGAGAAGCCAGCCGGGTCTGTTTCCATCATCATATAGCCGTATTTTTCAGTCATCAAGTTGATATTGGCTGCCTTGGCGTCAACCAGATCTTGATCATACAGGTCAAGCGTTGCTTCATCCCAGGCGCTGAACTGGCTCGCCCGCATGATCCGGAATGTCTTGAAGTCATCCTGGCAGGATGCTCGCCCATTGACATTCTGAACCTCGTCGAACATCTCATATTCTTGTGAAATGATCTTTTCAATTTGTTGCTCCAACAAAATTCACTCCTCAAAATTCACGCTTCAAAAACGTGCATGCTTCTGATCGAAGGGTTCTTGATGTGCTGCAGGATGATCGGCCAATGAGCGTTGAGGAAATCATCGTCGCAATCGGTCAGGCCCTGGACTTTGAGTTCCTGGATGACCCATGCGCAAATTTCCTCGATGATCTCGATATTTTGCACGCCGGATTCAATTGGATTGGCGACTAGATGGTTGAGCAGACCATAGACGGGGCTTAGGATTGGCAATTCTTTCATTCCCCGGTGCATCCATTTGTAAAACGGGGCATATTTCCGATTCAACAAGTAAACCATCGAGCAGGTCGCTTTGATCCATTCGGCCAGGGCCAGTTCTGCAGCGACCAGTTCGCCACGATTGACAGAGCGTGGATAGTTGTACTGTCCGGACTGGGCCATCGTCGCAGCACGATTGGCGATCTTTTTCAGGCGGATATCTTCAGGATAAAATGCCAGTAGATTATTCCTGATTCGTGTAAATTCGCCCAGCTGGTCGACAAAAACCGCTCCGTTCGTCGCGGTCGCCAGGAAGTGCTCCGGAACCCGCAGCCATTCATTGATGGTTTGCGGTCCGGTGGGACTGCCGGTGTAGCGACGATAGAATTCGGAAATCTTCAGGACGCCCGACCGGCCTTGGGCCATGTCTCCGGCCGTTTTCTTGGGATACCCGTTGAGACTGTCGGGCAGCAAATCATACTGTTCCTGAAGCTGGGCGCCGATTTTTTCATCGTCTTCATCCGTCAGCCAGATGCAGAATCCAGCGCCCCAGTCGTGATCCCTTGAATATGCATCATCAAAGCCAAGGCATTCGGAGCCTTCACCAACCAGACCACAGGCCATTCGAGCCGCGTAAGCCGGGAAATGCTTTTCGATCATCGGTTTGCCGAAGGTCTCATAGTACTGGGCAGCTAAGGTTAACCCATCCATGTTATGACCCGACCTTGTCCAGCCAGGCCAAAGCCTGGGCTGTTTTCGGATTTCCTTCGCCCAGCACGGCCTTATAGGTTGCATAAGCTTCAGAAGCCGCTGCAATGGCGTTTTGCTGGTCGGCTAGCCGATCGTATGTCCTGGACAAGTTGTTGCAGACCATCGCATACTCGAGGTTCTTGCCAAATGTATTGGCAATATGATCCTTGACGCTTTGAAACCCAGCCAGCGCTTCCTTCAGGTTCTTTTCCTGATAGTTCAGATTGGCCTGCTGATTCAAGGCTGTGACATAGTGCGGATTCGCCGGATGATTGACCAATATCTCCAGGGATTTGCCGATGTATTGAATGGCCAGTTTATTGTCACCCATCAGTTCGAGCAAGGCGGAAATGTTCGCGAATGAAGTCGCAATTTCAATTTCGGTCCCAGGTATATGCTCCAGGATGGCGACAGATTCTTTCATGTTTTCATAGGCGGATTCGAATTCTTTGGTATCGATTTGCAGCAGCGCCAGGTTGTTGAGCGTACTGGCATAAAGATATGAATCCGTCATGTTCCGTTCGCACAAAATATCCTTGCTTCTTGTGAAATTCTCTTTTGCTTTCGAGAAATTTCCAGTCTGGCGATATGTGCCCGCGAGGTTGTTCAAAGTTGTCGCATACTCCGGCGATCGATCCCCAAATTGAACGGTGATCAGATCAAGTGCAACTTCAAAGCAGTCGATGGATCTCGCGAAATTGCTTAGCGCACGATACAGGCTGCCCTGTTCATTCAGGCAGACGATGTTGAGCTCGGAACTTTTACCACAACAAAGTGCACTTTCATCGGCGACTTTAGCCAGAAAAGCTTCGACTGCAGCGATATTGCCGGTCTCATAGAGTGAATCCAGCTTCTGATAAAACTCATCTGTTTCCATAATGACCTCTAATATAAAGAATGAAATTTCAATCAAGTGCAAACCAAAACAAACCTCTATCGGTTTTGGCAATGCTGTAAAAACTTGGGTAGGCAGTCGCGATTCTAGTTGTGAGCAATCATTCTTCCGGACTGATACTGGCGATTTCTGCACCTTCCACTTGTAGCAAATTGGCCACTGCATCCTCTGCTATTTTTTTGATTTTAAGATCGGTTGAACGCTCAATGATATTCGAAAATTGATTAACAGCAAAATTGATCCGACCTCTGAGAATTTTAACCAATTGCTTGTCATCCATATCATTTCCTCCTGAATATAATAGCATTCAATAATTCATCATGATCTTGATTACGACAATCTATTCATTCTCCGGATAGAAATCGAGGAAGCGGCTCAAGGCGCCAATCAGATTGGAATCGTTATGGAAGTGGCATCTTTTGACTTGGATCCGGTGGATCGGGCTGATTTGCGGGGCTTTGTCAAATAGTTCAGTGAGACTCTTGTTCAAATAGTCAAACAGTACATCCTGGACACTGATGCCGCCCCCGATCAGGAACAGCTCCGGATCGAGAATGGATTGCAGGTTCCACATCTGGATGGCCAAGTCATCGGTGAATTTTCGCAAAACCTGCTGGATTTCAGGACTGCCCTCATGCAATTTTCGAAAGACAAGCCTACCGTCGACAGCCTCCAGATTCAGCTGCAGAGCTTCGGCTGCTGCGCTATTCAAGGCAAATGCCCCATTCGTCTTGAACCACCAGGTATTGAGCAGATCCTTGTCCCGGTCATCGGTCCGGACATAGGAAAATTCGCCAGCTGAAAGATGCGTACCCTTGAAGACTTCGCCATTGATCACAACCGCACCGCCAATACCGGTACCAAGAAGGATCACGATCGCATTTTTTATCCCTTTCAGGTTTCCGAAACGCAGCTCAGCGAATGCCGCACATTTGGCATCATTCTCGATGACTACCTGTGATATTTGGCTTATGTCCCGCAAGAGCCAGGCGATATCCCGGTTGTCATTGTACCGGAGGCTACCTCCGGAATGTGCGAATCCGCGATTGCTATCGATGACACCTGGCATACTCATGGCTATGCCAGCGATTTCTTCACCAGCCAAGGAAAACCTGCACTGATCGCAAATATCGGAAATGACCGATTTCAAGTTTTCAATCGAGTCCAATGGTGTTGGCACATGACCTCTGAAGCCAGTCTTCAGAGCTGAATCCATGACTGCGTATTTGATCGCAGTTCCACCGATATCAAACGTCAGATATTTTTTCATCGGCAGCCTCCTGGTCTTCTGATTTACTTCTCGACGAGCGATTGTCCATTGGTTTCGATAATTTTCCTATACCAATGAAAACTCTTTTTCTTGAACCGGGCCAGTGTACCAGTGCCATCTTCATTGCGGTCGACGTAGATAAAGCCGTAGCGTTTCTTGATCTGAGCTGTCGTGAAGCTGACCAGGTCGATGCAGCCCCAGACCGTATAGCCCAGGACATTAACGCCATCCTGGATCGCCTCAGATACTTGAACCAGATGGTCATTCAGGTAGGAAATCCGGTAGTCATCGTTGACTGTCTTTTCACCATGATCATCGATGATCAGCTCATCGATCGCTCCCAGGCCATTTTCGACAATAAAGAGCGGTTTCTGGTAGCGGTCAAACAACGTATTCATGTAATAGCGAATGCCCACAGGATCGATTTGCCAACCCCATTCGCTGGCCTGGAGATAGGGGTTGGGTATTCCACCGATGATATTGCCTTCCCCGGTTTCCAGATTGCGATCGTAAGACTGGCAGACACTCATGTAGTAGCTGAAGCCGATGAAATCGACTGTATTTTTCAGGATCTTCCGGTCTTCATCTGTGATCTGAAGTTCAATGTTGTTTTCTTTGAAGAACCGCTTTGAATACGTGGGATAATAGCCTCTGGCCTGGATGTCCGAGAAGAAAAAGTTCTCTCGTTCCATTTCCAGCGAAGCCAGCACATCGTCTGGTTTCGGCGTCAGGGGATAGACCGGCATGCCCAGGATCATGCAGCCGATTTTGGCATCGGGGATGATTTCATGGCAAAGCCTTACGGCTGAGGCACTGGCCACCAGCTCATGGTGAATAGCTTGATATAAATCCTGTCTGGACAATTTTTCCAGTGGTGTCCTGATCGCGCCGTTTAAAAAGGGCGCATGGGTGATGGAATTGATTTCGTTAAACGTCAGCCAATACTTGACCTTGTCTTTATAACGGTTGAAAACAGTCGCTGCATACTTTTCGAAAAACCGGATCAGCTGGCGATTGGTCCAGCCGTTATAGGCATCGGCCAGATGGAGCGGCGTCTCATAATGCGACAACGTCACCAGCGGCTGGATGCCATATCTCAGGCATTCGGCAAACAAATCATCGTAAAACCGAAGCCCGGCTTCATTCGGCTGGTCTTCATCTCCTTGCGGGAAAATCCTGGCCCAGGCAATTGAGGTCCTGAACACCTTGAAGCCCATTTCAGCAAACAGCTTGATATCGTCCTTGTACCGATGATAGAAATCGATGCCGACCAGTTTCAGATTATCCGGCGTGGGTTCCGTCGTGAATCCACCCTTGAATCCCTTTGGCGCGAGGTCCTGGACACTCAGACCTTTGCCGTCTTCGTTATAGGCGCCCTCGCATTGGTTGGCCGCAACAGCCCCACCCCATAAAAATCCTTCAGGAAAGTAAATTGCCATTCAAATCCCCTCCCAATCTATCTGACCGAACTCATGACTCGCGTTCCTCTGAACAGAAGCAAAGCGCCGACCGCCGTGATTCCCAGACTCGTTATCAAAGTAGCCGGTACACTCGAGAAATCCAGCAACACACCGCCCAAAAGACTTCCGAAAATACCGCCCATGGTGAAAACCACACCCAGGAACGCCTGACCCTTGACCACATCTTCCCGTTCCATGATGCTGTTGACATAAAACACTGAAGCGGGCAGATACAGGGCGTAAGCGCCAGCCTGAAAGACCTGCGACAGCAGGAACTGGCCGACGGTTGCCGCGAGCAGGGTAGCCAATGCCTTGACGACGAAAAATACCGCAGAGACGCGAAGTAGTTTGCGGGCAGTTATTTTGCGCACAAATAGCGAGAAAAATCCCATCACAGGAATTTCCATCATTGCAGCCATGAACATGGCGATTCCCAGGATTTTGCTTGTACCGCCGATACGTTCCACGAAAAGGATCTGGTAATTCGAAAAGAGATGCTGATTCGTCATCAAAAGCACAAGTCCAGCCAGCATGATCATGAATCCCGGATATTTCGAGATAACACCCAAGGGATTTCCCGAGAGGGTCGCCTTCTTAGCCTGCTGACCTCCTTGGGGAAACTCCGTCGCTTTCACAGCTGGCGGCATTTTGAAGGTCAGGATGAAAACGGTCAGCAGCAGCGAGGTTATCGCACAAATCACAATCAGGATCGAACTGCCCTGGGTATAGATGACAGCCCCAAGTGCCAGTGACGTCAACGCGAAAGCGCCTGAGCCTAGGCCACGGGCCAAGCCGAAATTGATGGGTATTCCCTGGTTGATATAATTCAGACTGAGCGAGTTGATAAACGGCTGCAGCACCAGAATCAGCATTTCCGCGAGGACAAAAAACAGCATGACAACCGGCAGATTTTTCGGCAGTAAAACCAGCAGGACCACCGAAAGCAAAAGGGCCGCCGCAAGCAAGGCACAGAACTGGTTCAGCCTGATCGTCCGGGACCGGTCTGCGTATGCCGCCACAGTGGGTTGAACCAGCATGGCGGTGAGGTATCCCAGCGCCAGGGTGATCCCGACCTGCTGACTGTCAAAGCCGCAATCGCGCAGGTAAACAGCAGCGAACGCAAAGATGCAGCTGAATGCCACAAAGTAAAAGGCCTGGATGAAAGCATACCGGATTGTCAGCTGGTTTTTGACTAGCATCGCGGATATTCATTACAAAGCAGGTGCAGCGGCTGTTCATCTTCTTCGATTTCAGGGAATCGCCCCATCGGTTCGAAAAATCGGTTGTCGTTGACATCGTCATTGACCATCGAGACTTCCCCGATCAGCACTTTGCCGAATCCTTTTTCCGCCCAGAATTTGTGATACTGGCGAGGGGGCAGGGTGATGCTCTCGCCTGGCTTGAGGCGGACGACAGTGCCGGCCGGCACTGTAAAACAGCGGCCATCGATATTGGCCGTCACCGGGGTGTCCGCCAGCTGCTCCTGGTCATCAGCGTTGTAGAGTTCGACCATCAGGTTGCCGCCGCCGCGGTTGATGATGTCTTCCATCTTGGCCCAGTGAAAATGCATCGGGGAGATCTGGTCCTCGTCACTGACCAGGATTTTCTCGGCATACGTTTTCAGCGACTGCCTGTTTTTCAGATTGCCATTGCGGATCGTAAAAAGAATCAGCCCCAGCTTGCGGAATTCGCCGTGGCCATAATCGGTGATATCCCAGCCCAGCATATTGTCACGAATTTCATCGTATTCCGCATTCCTGGACTGCCATTCCTGCGGTGACCAGAACGCAAAAGGCGGCAAGTTGAATTTCATTTCATTGCAGAACTGGATCGTCTCGCTAAGCAACTGGTTGATTTCAGACCGTTTCATCGCTTGTACCTCCCAAACTGGAATACTTCCCTGGTTATCATCAGATCAGGCCAAAATGACGCAAAGCCTCGGCGATACCATCTTCCGAAGCCGAGCTCGTGACATGGTCGCTGGCCAGCAGGACTCGATTCCTGCTGCCGCCCATGGCAATGCCATACTGGGCAAATTTCAGCATCTCGATATCATTCAGGCTGTCACCGAAGGCAAAGGTCCGCTCCTGGGGCAAGCCCAGGTGTTCCAGTATGAACTGCATGCCGGTAGCCTTCGAATAGCCTGTCTGGAGGACTTCAAAAAGTGGATCAGGATGGTGGTTGATGACGTTGAAATGCTGCTGCAAAAAGTCGAGGACGGGTTCGATATGGCTATCTGGCCGGAGCAGATAGCACATCTTGTTGGCAACGACCGGATATTGGCCCCAGAGCTGGATCACCCCGGGCAGCTCGGAAAAAATCCGCACATAATGTCTGAGGTTGCCCTGCTGGTCCAGCTGTTCAAAATAGACATGTTCCGGACCTTCGAAGAGCGCATCGATATGATTTGCCTCGACAAGTGGCAGCAGGCTGTCCAGGATGCGAGGATCGATGGTCTGGCACAGAAGCGACTGGCCTTTGAATTCGATATAAGTGCCACACGCGGCAATGATGCCGTCAAACTGGACGTTGAGGATATAGGGGTGGATGCCGGCTTTGGAACGGCCCGTATTGAGGAAAGCCAGATGGCCATTCTGCCGTAGCTGGCGGATAGCCGCGACTGCTGAAGCCGGAACCTGGTTTTTCTCATTGAGCAAAGTTCCATCGATATCAAAAAAAACAAGGGCGGGCGCATCAGGCGTTGAAGTCATCTTGCATTACTTCCTCTGACAATTTCCTGGCCAATCAAGCGAATCCTCACTGATGGTCATAGGGTATGACATCGATGCCCAGATCCAGCAAGATCTGGTTGAAAGCTGCCATCTCCTCTGAATTATACATCCGGGGATTCTGTTCATACAGGAATGGCTGGTCCAGCAATGTGTATTTATTCCTGGCCAGCGGATTGTAGTTGAGCAGCTCCATTCGGACTTTGGGTGCACGCTGGACGCAATACTCGCCGATCGCCCGGATATTCTCTGTCGTGGCTGTGTATCCCGGAATCAGTGGAATGCGAACCAGCAGGTCGAGTTGACCAGGATTGAACCAGTTCTTGAAAACTTCGTCGAAATTTTCAAGGATCACACGCTGGTCGACATTCGTCCAGGCGCGATGATTTCCCGGATCAAAAACTTTGAAATCGGCAATCAGGAGCTTGAGCAGGGGTAAGATTCGCGCAAGAACAGCCGGACTGGCATACAGGCTGGTCTCAATCGCCGTATGGATGCCGAGGTTCCGGCAGGCTTTCAGCAGGTTTTCCGTAAAGTGGACTTGGTTCAGAGGATCGCCTCCGGACAGGGTCACCCCGCCGGACTCGCGGTAAAAGTTGAGGTCCTTGCTGATTTCATCGACAACTTCCCGGACCGTCATGGCTTTTGAATCAAAACTCAAGGCTTGCGGCGGGCAGACCTCGACACAAGCGCCGCAGAGGTTGCACTTCAGGCGATCGATGGTGATATATTCACCGGCGATTTTTTCACCGGCGACTTTTTCGCCTGTGGACTTCTCGGTGTTGAATTTTGCACCAGCGACTTTTACGCCAGAGATCTTCTCGCCTGTTCTAGTGATTGCCTTGACCGGGCAGGCGACGATGCAACTGCCGCAACCGATGCATTTGTCGCGGAAGTAAAACAGACGCCTTTCAGTCACGAGTCCCTCGGGATTCTGGCACCACAGGCAGCGAAGCGGACAACCTTTCGTAAAGACTGTTGTCCGGATGCCCGGGCCATCGTGGGTAGAAAACCGACGGATATCGAAGACGAGGCTGCTTGCAGTCCAGTCGACTGCATACGGTTCCATCAAATGTCTCCAAAACTCGTGCGGGCGATGATTTCATTCTGGAGATCACCAGCCAGTTCGGTGAAATAAGCCGTATACCCTGCGACGCGGACAGTCAGGTTGCGATATTTTTCCGGGTCCTGCTGAGCGGCGAGAAGGTCTTCCTGATGCAGCACGTTGAACTGGATATGCGGGATTTTCAGTTCGACAAAAGTCTTGAGCAGCAGGACAAATTTGCGAATCCCATTTTCGTTGAAAAATTCCGGGAGGAATTTCATGTTCAGCAGCGTCCCATTGCTTCCCATCATCGAGTCCGTCTTGGAAACGGAATTCAGGACGGCCGTCGGACCTTTCAGGTCACGGCCATAAACCGGGGACATCCCGCCATCGGCCAGCGGCTCACGGGCAAAGCGGCCATCCGGTGTCGCCCCGACATTCTGCCCCATCGGCACATGCGCCGAGACGGTGTACAATCCCGTGTGGAAAGGTCCGCCACGGTAATTCGTGTATTGTCTGAGGTAAGTGCTGAAATGGCGGATCCATGTGTTGGCAATCTCATCGACCCAGGGAATATCATTGCCATACTTGGGCGCATGGTTAAGAAGAGTCAACCGCATCGGCTCGGCATTGGCATAATTGGCGCGCAGAGCTTGCAGGATCTGCTCCTTAGTATATTTTTTTTCATCGAACACCAATTTCTTGAGTGCGGCCAGGCTGTCGGCGATATTCGCGCCCTGGATGATCTGGATGCCCGAAAGGTTGTATTTTGCGCCGCCGGCGGTGACATCTTTGGCACTGGCTATGCAGTCATCGATCACCGTGGAGAGGAATGGCGAAGGCAGGACTTCGATGTGTAGACGCTCGACAACTGCGCAACAGCGGACCATCCGGTCGATGAAATGTTCGACTTGTTTGCGCAACGCCACTTCCAGCTCTTCATATGTCTGGTAAGTCGTCAGATCGCCAAGCGGCAAACCGATCGGGTCGCCAGTCAGCAGGCAGACACCATTGTTCAGGGTCAGCTCCAGCGCCTTGAGCAGATTGAACATGGCCGCGTCGCTCCAGCCAAGGTTATTGCCATGGGTCGTCAGTTCGACGCAGCCGACAATCGCGTAGTCCATGGCATCTTCATGCGAGATCCCCTGGTTTTCGAGAGCCGGGACGATCGCTTCATCATTGAAGCATTGGGGCATGCCGCTGCCCTTGGAGATGACCTTGACGCACTGGCGCAGGAACGCCTCCGGCGAATTGCGGTACAACCGGGCTGAGAGATTGGGCTGGGGCAGGCCGAGATGCTCCTGAGCCCGCAGGAACAGGTAGGACAGCTCATTGGATGCATCAGATCCGTTGACGTGCTGCCCGCCGATCGCAATATTGAAGCCGATCGGGAAACCGGCAAAATACTTGGCGCTGTGCGAGTTGCGCAGGTAGACGATCTGGTTGAATTTCAGCCAGAGGCATTCGAGGATTTCCAGGGCCCGCTCATTCGTCAGCCTGCCGCTGCGGATATCTGCTTCATAAAAGCGGTACAAATACTGGTCCATTCGACCAGGCGAGAATGATGAGGCATTGGATTCGAGATGCAGGATGACATTGAGGAACCAGACCGCCTGGACCGCTTCATGGAAGGTTTCGGGCGCCTGGACCGCAAGTTTTCGGCAAATGCGGGCAACTTCGAGCAGATCATGACGCCAGGTCTCTTGATCTGGCTGGGCCGCCAAGGTTTCAGCCAATTGGCTGTAGCGGTTGATGAAATTGCTGGCTCCGGTCAGGACTTCAATGGTGCTCTGGTAAAAGTCCCTTGCTTCGCCCGAGCTTGATTCGATCAACGCTTCAATCTGCCGGCGAATACCGGCCGGGCCCATCTGCAGCCATTTTTCCGTATCAGGGCAGATATGCCCCTGGGCATGGTCTTTCTGGTTGATTTTGGCAACTTTGGCGATCCGGTCGACTTCGGGGCCGATGGCCTCGACAATCTGGTCTTCCAGTGAATGCCCTTTCCAGAAGGGCAGGATTTCAGTGCGGAATTTGACGATATCCTCCGGCCGGACGTTGAATTTATCCTGCGGGCGAGTCGGCAGGGTCTCGAGCTCACGGTCCACCCATGAAATGCCGGATTCCGGGAAAATTACCCCGCCTCTGACACCCTTGGTCCGGTTTCCGACGATCAGTTCGCCAGGTTCGATCGCGATCTCGAGTCGGTCAAGTGCCGCACGCAAAGCCAGGGCCCGCTTCAGGATCACCGGTTTGTCCGGATTGGTTTTGTAGACCTCAGTGATGATCAAAGCTTGTTCGAACGACACAAAGCGTGGTTCGGCCAGCATTTTATCTTTCAGGATCGAAATCCTGAGATTCATCGGCAAATTCGAAATCTGATTGATATCCATATTCAACGCCCCATTTCCAGTTCATTCACGAACTTCAGCTGATACGATTGATACTAACTCCATTTTAGGTCGGCCGTTTCACTGCAGCAACCGACAGGTTGATCTTTCAGGTGTCAATTTCTGAACCGGGGTCATCTTTTTGCGGTGATGGCTTTTCGATACGCTGCGGGTGATGACGGGGTCATCTTATTGCGGTGATAGCTGATCGGTACTTTGCGGGTGATGACCCGGTCGTTTTCCTGAACAATTTCGAAAAGTGCTTGGGGTCTTCAAAACCGGCGTATTTGGCGACTTCCGTGATTTTGTTGTCGGTCTGGACCAGCATCTCCCGGGCGATTTCCATTCGGTAGCGATTGAGGTACTGGATCGGCGTCATGTTGAATTTCCGCCGGAAAACTCGGTTCAGATAGGATGTGCTGACAAAGGTTTCCTCGGCCAGTCTTCTGGTATCAATGTGTTCTGCAAAGTGTTCCTGAATGAACTGCAGACACTTGTCCGGTGTGCTGACTGCTGGTTGTTGATACTCCTTTGCGATCTTTTTCATGTAGTCGAGCAAGAGCCTGAGTAAATCCGTGATCAGTCCTTCATGATGCTCACCCGGTGCTTCGTTTTCGGAGTGGATCTGCTTGATGATCCAGCGCAGGATGCCGTTCTGGTCTTTCAATTTGAAGAGATGGGGGTAAGTCAGGGTGGTGTGGCATTCCAGTTGCAGGCAGATAATCGACTGGTGGTATCGAGTGTCCAGATATTCCTGATGGGAAACGCCGGCAGGATAGACAACCAGTTCAAAAAGCGACGTCGCCATCGTGCGGTCGGAATCGATGATGTCGGCCTTGCCCTCCAGGAAATAGATCAGCTCGACAAAATGATGTGAATGCTTTTCATAATTCCAGATTTTGCTTTTTTCATCGAATTGTTCGCAAAACCGGATTTTACAAGTATCGGCCTGGATCGACGCCAAGTACGAGAAGAGCATTTTGTCTTCGTCCTGGATCGCACTTTGCTGGTTACGCATGGTTTTTCATTCCCTGGTTTTTCATCAGTCGGCCTTTCAATCTAGGGTTAGCCATGGGCCTTGATCCACACCAGATTGCACAGGTAGGCTGCGCCCAGGGCCACAGAATAATTGGCCTGCTTTTTGTTCAGGTCATTCAGCAGCGGTGATTCGAGCCGATCCATTTCCAGCCGCCTGACGCAATAGTCCGGGGTGTATGCCGTCAAACCTTCGCGCAGACGATCAAAGCAGGCATCTTCGTTGACGAGTCCGCCGCTGACAAATTTATGAGGCACAAGTTCCGGCAACAGGAAACGGACTTCATCGATGACGACCCCGATGCAGTAGCCGATCTGCTGATAGGCCGATTGGACGGCCTTATTGCCTTCCTTCATCCACTGGATCAGCAGGTGGGTCAACGGTCCACGCTGGTCAGCAGGCTGGGTCACGATGGTCAGTTCATCACTGGCTGCATTGTATTGCAGATAGCCTTCGGTCAGAAGTTCAGCGAAACGTTCCCTGTCGGTCCAGGACAATTCTTGACAAGCCATCCGGATGAGCCCGGTCTGGCTGATGTATTTCTGGATAGTCCCGGGAATCCCCGTGTTGAAATTGTTGATACTGCGGATGTCATTGGAATGGTAAATACTCGATGCGGCGTTGCCCAAGTCGATAATGTAGTTGTAGCATTCCAGCGGCAGCCTGAGAACGGAGCCATCCCTGGAAATGTACCCCGTGCCCATTTCGGTGCCAATGGTGAAGTTGAACATCCCGGTTTCATCGATGCAGGAATCCTGGATAAACGCTTGTTCCACTGAAAAGACGAATGACGCCAGATTGCCATCGTTGACCATCCGGAATACCCCGTCAGGTTTCAGGAACACGCTGAGCTGATCGTCCAGACGGCTCATTTTTTCCATCTCGAATTCATACGTGTCCGGGTTATGCTGCCGGATGCCACGCTGTTTGTAAGTTTCGCCACCGGCAATTTTGTTGTTGACGACGATGTCCGGGAATCCGACGGCTATCCCATCAAAAACAGGTTGGATTTCGCCTGAGGTTTGACCGGTGCTGGATAGCATCTTTGCCAGCTCATTTTCGACTGTCATTGTGAAGTCCAGGATCTGGTTATAGGTAGCAGCTTCCACCAGGACTGCCGGACAGCCTTCCGGCGGCCGATGGTGGTTGACCTGCCAGTACCTGATCACCACAGCAAACAGACGTGCCAGCAAGGTGATCGGCTGCAGCAATTCATCGGCTGTTTTCAATTGGGATGGATTCCAGGGATACGTCTTCAGCAGGAACACTTTGCCATCGACCACGGCGGCGGCCTTGATCGAATTGCCGCCGATATCAAATCCGCAGTAGATCTTGTTTTCCAGATCTGAAGCTGCCTTTCGCAAGGACATCCTGGCTGGTCCAAATGGCTCTCCGGCCACTGGCTGATCCGGGACGGCTGGCAGACGGAATCCATTCACCGCAGTTGAAGGCCGATATTCGGACTGATCTCGCAGCGTCACGCTGAATGGCGGGAATCCCGCCACCAGGTTCATGCGGTTGATATAATTGATGAATGAACCAGGACCTTTGCGGTTGTTTCTCGGATTGTCGATATCAAATAATGCAAGGGCTTGCTGGATCAGTCCCACGAGCAGAAGATTAGCAGTATCCAGATAGACAGTCAGACGGATTCCGCCAAATGTGACGAGAAGATTGTTGATCCGGGCCAGCAGGTATTTGCCGAGCACATCCGGGCAGCTGTCAACCTCAAGATCTTGGTTCGGCACTTTGAACGAAATGCATTTGCACAGCCCCGACTGGTCCAGCAGCAAGTGGAGCTGGATGGTGCTGGTTTGATCGGGCGGCAAGGTTTCAAACACTTGCTGAACCCGGTTGATATACAATGGCGTTGATTCAGGGTAATAATTCTGCATGGCAATCATTCCCATCTCCGGTGTTCTGTTTACACGGGTTCTGCTTGCACATTATCGGCACTTGTGTTCAGCCGCCGATTTTGACATCCAGGTCAAAGTCAGCCATGATCTGGCGGTATTCGGCCAGGTTTTCTTCGCGAATGCTTTTCGTCCCGTGATATTGATATTCCTTGTCCAGCAGGGTGTATTTATGCTCGCCCATCTGGTGGAATGGCAGGAGATTAACTTCTTCGACCTTGAACGCACTGAGAATACGGCCAAATTCAGCTGCATCTTCAAGAGAATCATTGAAACCCGGAATAACCGGTATCCGGACAACCAGCGGCTGTTTCTTTTCACAAAGCATCTGGAGATTGCTGATAATCAAGGCATTGTCGACCCCGGTTTTAGCCAGATGCCTGACTGCATCGTAATGTTTGAAGTCGTACAGGACGAGGTCGACTTTCGAGACGACTTTCTGCAACACTTCCGGCTGGGCAAATCCGGTTGTTTCGATGGCTGTGTGCAAGCCCCGGTCCTGGGCTATTGCCAGCAATGCATAGGCGAATCTTGGTTGGGCGAGGACTTCCCCGCCGGACAAAGTCAAACCGCCGCCGGAGTTCGTGTAAAATGCCCGGTCTTTTTCGACCTCGGCGATCACCTCTTCGACCGTTCTGCTTTTCCCTTCGAAATACAAAGCTTCCGTACAGCATTCCTCGACACAACGACCGCAACTATCACAGATTGAGCGGTCAATGATCGGATAAGGACTCGAATTGAATGTAATCGCTTTGAGCGGACAGACTTTTTCACAGGTCCCACAGCTGATGCATTTTTTCTGCGAGAATAAAAGCACAGGCTTGGGGTCTTGGGATTCGGGATTGGAACACCAGGCGCAGCGCAACGGGCAACCCTTGAGAAATACGATCGTCCGGATCCCCGGTCCATCATGGATACTGAAACGCTGGATGTTGAAGACAATCCCTCGAGTCGATAAATATTCCTGGCGTTGTTCAGTCGTCAAATCATTCATGGGTGCTGAGCTCCATATTATGTTTGCAGCGGTCAATAATATCATCCTGCACTTCTCGCCCAAGATCCTTGAAATAAGCTGAATATCCGGCGACCCGGACCAGCAGCTCCGGATAGAGTTCCGGATTTTCCTGGGCTTTTTTCAAAAGATCACCATCGATGACACTGAACTGGATATGGATCAACTTCAACTTGATGAATAATTTGATCAGACTGAAAAAGCGTTCAAAAGTATCGGTCTGGCTGAATGAAGATGAGCTGAACCGCATATTCAGCAGACTACCATTGGACAGGAGCTCCGGGTCGAGCCGGCTGACGGTTTTCAGCAGGGAAACAGGACCGAGCTTGTCCAGGCCAGATTCCGAGGCTAATCCGCCATCGGCCAGTTTCATGCCTTTTTTCCGACCATCTGGTGTCGCGCCGACTGTCAAGCCCATCGGAATATGGGCTGACACGGTGTAGCCGCCAGGAGAGAACCGACCACCGCGCGGGTTGGTATTGTGCTCGACAAAGTCGCAGAACAGTCGCAGGTAGTAGCTCGCGACGCTGTCCACTTCATCGATGTTATTGCCATATTTCGAATAGCCGTGGATGAAGTCCTGGCGGACATTTTCACAATTCAGATAATCATCCAGCAGAATTTGCCTTAACTCGGGCAGCGTCATTTTGCCCGCTTCAAACACGGCTTTGCGAATGACCAGCATGGAATCCGCGAGATTGGCTATCCCGATCTGCTGCATGCCGGTGAAATTGTATCGCGTTCCACCCTCTGTCATATCCCGGCCGGATTCAACACATCCGGTCATCAGGCTCGACAGGAAAGGGACTGGCGCGAATTGGCGCTGGGCCAGATCGACTCGATTCGCGCCTTCGCAGGCCAGGTCGACATATTGGCGGATGGTTGCCAGGACCGATTGTTCAAAATCAGTGAAATTGCGGGTGTAATCACCGACCAGGGTAACAGGGTAGTTCGACAGGCTGATCGGGTCAAATCCGGCATGGATCACCAATTCCAGGCATTTCAGCAAATTGAACAGGGCCACATCCGGCATGCCGTACATCTTGCCAGGGATCGACAATTGAACGCAACCGACGATGCCATAGGATTTTGCGTCTTCGAGACTGACACCTTTCCGGACAAGCGATTGGATAATTGTGTCATCGTTGAAAATCTGTGGCAGGCCGAATCCCTGGGCGACGAGTTCGGATGACTTGCGCAGGAATGAGGTCGGCGTGCTCTGGTGGACCCGGACCGAAAGATTCGGCTGGGGCAGCCGCAGGGAGTTGGTGATTTCGAGGCAGAGATAGCTGAGCTGGTTTGTGCCATCCCACCCATCACTGGTGATTCCACCCAGGACCAGGTTATAACCAGTCGGGAATCCCCCAAAGTATCGGGCGCTGTTTTCACTGCGGATCAAAACGACTTCGTTCATCTTGATCCAGAGGCAGGACAGCAGCAAATGGGCTTCATCAAACCCGATTCGTTCTTCTTCAATATCTTTCTTGAAAAACGGCAGCATGAACTGGTCAAAACGGCCAATCGAAATCGAACTGGCATTGGATTCAATCTGCAAGGCTACACAAGTCAGCCAGAACAATTGCAAAGCTTCATAGAATGTCGAAGGTGGATTTTCCCGGATTGCTTTCAAGTTTGCCGAAATTTTTTCGAGTTCCAGCCGACGACCACTTTCTTTCTCCCGACTTGCTTTTTCAATTGCCAATTTTGCATAACGGTCAGTCAGATGCTGCAAAGCTTTATAGCAGATAAATGCGGCCCTGTAGTAGTCATTGTCGGGGTGGGATCTGGACAGCGAGTCCAACTCATCGATCATGGCCCCGATGCCTCGGGTGAGAATGATCGAATAGTCCGGCAGGACATGCCCCTGGCCCTTGTCAGCCTGGTTCAGTCTGAAGACATTGGCATCTTTGACCTCTTTCAATTCACTGCTCAGTGAAGATTCGAGATAGGAACGCATGTCCTTGCCATGATAGTACGGATAAAGGACTTCCCTATAGATCTTTTTCTGTTCTTCAGTCATCAGGAACGGATCGTGTTCGCGCGTTGAAATCGTATCCAGTTCAGCCATCAGCCAGTCGACACCTAACCGGGCTGAGACAACACCAGTCCGCGGCTCGGCATTGCGCCCACCGACAATCATTTCCCCGGGATAAATCGCGATTTCAAACTTCGAAATCATATGGGCGAAAGCTCGCGCTCTCCGGATGATTTCTGGCAGTCCTGCTGCGGTTTCCGAAGATTCTTTATAGAGAAGAGCCCGTTCCAGCGAAACTTTGCGCGGACTGTCCATGACGTATTGCCGGAGTGATGCGATTCGTTCGAGCATGTTCTACACCTTTGACTGCCTATAAACTGGTTTCTGCTGCAGGGCAGCTTGGCCATGCAGCAGAAATCCTACGGTCCTTAATTCTGTTTGGATTGTTGGGGGCCGACTCAGACTCTTTCGCGCTTGACTTTTCTGGAATAAGAGTCGAGCCAGATGATGCCCACGATGACGATACCCTGGGTCAGGATCTGGGCAAAGCTCTGGATATTGAGCATGTTCATGGCATTCTGCAGGACACCGAACACGAGCAGGCCCAGCGCCGCCTGAGGGATGCCACCGACACCGCCGGCGAATGAAACACCCCCGACAACAACCGCGCAGTTGACGACCAGGGCAGTCGTTTCGCCATAGATCGATGAACCCGAGTTGAGCTTGGATGAAAGGAGGACACCGGCCAGTGCAGCCAGGAAGCCACAGATGACGAAAGTCGCCCATTTGACGAAAATGACATTGATGCCTGAATAACGTGCGACGTCATAGTCACCGCCGATCGCATAGCAGCTGCGGCCGAACTGGGTGTAGCGCATGATCCAGTGCATGACGCCGAGGCAAACCAGCATGATGATGACCAGGTTGTTGACATTCGGGATCAGCTTGCCGTTGGAGAGCAAGGTGAAGGCTTCATTGTCGCAGGTCATCGGTCTCGCATTGGTCAGCAGCTGGGCTAAGCCGGTCAGGGTCATACCCACGCCCAGCGTGATGATGAACGGCTCCGTCTTCTGTTGCACAACCAGGAAACCATTGATGAAACCGATCACTACACCAAAGAGCAGGGAAACCAGAATAGCCAGCCACATGTTCAGATTCGCATTCATCAGCTTGATGGCGATAATGCCGGATACGACCATGATTCCGCCAATCGACAGGTCACAGCCGCCGCTGATGACGGTCATCGTGACACCGAAAGCCAGGATCAGCAGGATGGACGATGAGTTGAGCAGATCGACCAGGTTGTAGGTCGAATAGAAATTTGTGGGAAAGAACGCCATCAGGATCAGCATGGCGATGACCGCGAACAAGGCTTTCTGTTTTGAAACGATTTTACTTATTCTGTTGAAATTCATCTCAGTTTCCTCCTACAGCGGCTTCCGGTTGTCAAGCCAGATGGCGACAACCAGGATCGCGCCTTTGGTCACGTTCTGCATGAACGAACTGACACCCAGAAGATTCAGGCAGTTCGACATCAGAATGATCAGCATCGTTCCCATGAGGGTGCGCAGGACACTGCCTTTGCCGCCTTTCAATGTCGTACCACCGACGACAACGGCCAGGATGGCGTTGGTTTCGAAACCCTTGCCCATGACTGGCGAAGATGTTGTGGTACGGGAGAACTGGTTCATTGCACCTAAGGCTGTCAGGAAACCACACAAAGCGTAAATGACCATGATACTGCCCTTGACGGACAAGCCGGTCAGCTGAGCAGCAGTCTTGTTGCCGCCGGTCAAGCTGATTGTCCGGCCCATGATGGTTTTTGACTGGAAGAAATAGAGGACGACAAGTGCCACCGCAAAGATAAGCAACGATATGGGGAACATGCCCACCGTACCTGAACCGATGGCTGTGAAAAGGGAAAAACTCGATTGAAGGTCGCTGAAGTTCAGGACCATGCCGCCTGTGATGAACAAGGCGAAAGCACCGGTGATCATGCTCATGCCGAACGTGATGAACAAGGCTTCAGCCTGGGTCAGGGCACCAGCGGTCAGGATCAGGAAGCTGTTCATCAGGCCACAGAGCGCACCCACCAGCAGGCCGACCAGCATCGCCGGAAACTGGCCGATCGGATCAATCAGGGAAACCGTGACGACACAGACCAGTGAGAAGGTGCCGGCGACAGAAAGGTCGATGAAGCCACCGATGATGACAAAAGTCATACCCAGGGAAACCAGGCTCAAGGGGCCGAACTGACGCATGATATTGGTCATGTTTTGTATTGAACTGAACCTGGGCTCGACAATCATCGTGACTACGACAAGCAATATGATCGCGAGCAGAACCAGGTAATCCCTTAAGATTGCCGCGCCAAACTTTTTCAAATCAACTTTCATATTCATGCGTTCGTCCCTCCGTTCAAGCCAAGAGCGCTTTCCATGACTTGGTCAGCCGTGAATACCTCAGGGTTGAATTCGCCGGTGATCCTGCCTTCGAAAATCGTCAGGACGCGGTTGCTCATATTCAGGACTTCTGGCAATTCCGACGAGATCATGATGACGGCGCCGCCCCTTTCGGCAATTTCTTTCATCAGGAGATAGATTTCATATTTGGCGCCGACATCGATACCGCGGGTCGGCTCGTCCATGATCAAGATTCGCGGATTGGTTTCCAGCCAGCGGCCGATGATGCATTTCTGCTGGTTACCGCCGGAAAGACTGACGACTTTGGTTTTAATTGTCGGGGTTTTGACCGCAAGAGCCTTGACATGCTTTTCTGCAATCGCTTTTTCCATGGACTTGCTCATCACACCGAATTTGGTGATTTTATCCAGGCTGGCCATGGAGATGTTCTGTTCAACGGAGAATGGCAGGACCAGGCCCTGCTGTTTGCGGTCTTCAGAAATAAACCCGAAGCCCTCCTTGATTGCATCACTGGGCTTGCGGATTTTGACCGGTTTGCCTTCAATCAGGATTTCATGCCCTTTGGCTTTATCGGCTCCGAAAATCGCCCGGACAATCTCGGTTCTTCCGGCGCCGACAAGGCCAACCAGGCCCAGGATCTCACCTTTGTTGACTTTGAACGAAATATTATGGAGCTTTCTTGTGTTTATCGATTTAACTTCCAGCAACGTATCACCAACATTATTGGCCCGCGCTGGATACTCGTTTTCGATGGTACGGCCGACCATCTTGGCAATCATTTCGCCACGTGTCAGTTCCGATGTTAACTTGGTGTCAATGACATGACCGTCGCGCATGATCGTGACGGTGTCGCACAAATCAAAGATTTCATCAAGTTTGTGGCTGATATAGATCATCGAGATGCCTTGGCTCTTCAGCTGGCGAATGATGACATACAGCTCTTTCAATTCGTCACTGGTCAAGCTGCTGCTGGGCTCGTCCATGATGATCAGTTTTGATTTAAATGAGAGGGCCTTGGCGATCTCGACCATCTGCTTCTCGGAGACGCTGAGATCGTTGACCAGGGTGTGGGTGTCGATCTTGCTGGCGATGCTGTCGAGCAGTTCCCGGCCCTTGGCGTGGACACCGTGCATGCCGCCCATTTCGCTGAAGCGGCCCAGGAAGATATTTTCGCCGACACTCAGCTGGTTGACCAGGTTGAGTTCCTGGTAGATGATTGCAAGTCCCATGTTCATGGACTTGACCGGGGTCGTGTTGGGCACTTCTTCACCATCGAAAATGACGGTCCCGGCATCTTTCGTATAGACGCCTGAGAGAATTTTCATGAGGGTGGACTTCCCTGCACCGTTTTCACCCACAAGACCATGGACTGTTCCACGCTTGACACTGAATGAGACCTCGTCAAGCGCCTTGACGCCGGGAAACGACTTGCTGATATCCTTGACTGTAAGAATTTCTGCAGAAGTTGTTTGCGACATTTTTATCTCCCCTTTTCCCAGTTTACAGTCGTGGAGCTCGCCTCGGCAGGTCGCCGAAACGAGCTCCACTATTATTTTATTTTACGCTTCCAAGATTCAATTTTCATTACCATTCCGGGAAGGGGAAGGTGTCGACATTTTCTTTGGTGACAACATCAAGCGGGATGTAGTTGATCTTTTCAACAGTCTTGCCATCGAGGACTGCACGGGCCAGTTCCATGGACTTCTTGGACATGTTGGTGAAGTTCTGGGAGATCGAAACTTGCTGTTCACCAGACTTGACCTGGTTGAAACCGTTTTTGCAGCCGTCAACAGCTACAAGGTAAACATCTTTCATGCCGGAAGCTTTGAGAGCCTGGATAATACCGGTTGCGCCGTTATCCCAATGGCAGAAGATGCCTTTGATTTCGTCACCATACTTGGTGATCATGTCTTCCGCGATGGCCTGAGCCTGGGCGGTATCCCACTGCTGCGGGTTCTTGTAGTCGAGGACCTGGATCTTGGAGCCTGTGAGGCCTTTGGTAAAGCCGTCATGGCGTTTGATTGCCGCGTCGTGGCCAGCCTGGCCGCCGATTTCGACGATCGTTGCACCATCCGGGAATTTGTCGATGAAGGATTTGGCCGCAGCTTCACCTGCCTGGGTGTCGTTGACGCCACAGAAGAAATCGCGATACTGCTGAGCATCAGCCGGGAGATCCGAGGAGAACATGCCGACGATGATGCCAGCATCCTTGGCCTGCTTGATCGCAGGGATGATCGCCTTGATATCGTTCGGGTTGAGGAAGATCGCCTTCATGCCCTGGGCGATACAGTTGGTGACCAGCTGGGATTCGGTCTGGGCGTCGCCCTTCGCATCGAGGACTGTCACGTCAAGGTTGTAGTCCTTGCCAAAAGCTGTGAATTGTTTCTGCGAGTAGGCCTGCGAGGGGTTGGACATGTCAGCACAGATGAACGCGACTTTTGCAGTTGCACCTGCAGCGGCGGTGGTGCCCCCTGCAGCGGTGGTGGCGGCCGGAGCAGCTGTGGTTGCGGCCGGAGCAGCTGTGGTGGTCGCCTGGGCAGCGCATCCTGCTACACTGGCAATCATCAGAACAGCTAAGACCAGGGTCAACATTCTTTTGATGTTCATTTCCGATTCTCCTTCTTTGATCCTTAGATTTTGCTACGGGAAACGCTTCGGCTTGATTGTGAGTTTCAGTCGAAAGCGTTTCGCCTGTTACAGTTTGCATTCTATGCGAAAGTCATTGTACTTTCAATAGAAAATTTGTATATTTCGAACAAAAATTGAAAATAAGTCTTTTTCAACAAACTTTTTGTAGTGATTTTGACACATTGCACAAAATAGTTTGCCGTCATCTCGGGCTTAATTGTCATTTATACTTATATTTGAGCATTTTCGGGAAATTTTCAACTTTCGATTTGTTTTTTATTAACTTTCGAACGAAATATATTTGTTGACTATATGAAATTGATGAAATAATATAGTTGTGTAATTCGCCGATTTTATCGAGAGAGGTATTCAGCATGAACGAGCGCAGGATGCAGATATTGAAGGATATTTCGTCGAATGAAAAAATAACCGTTTCGGAGCTGGCAGACAAATACCAGGTTTCGCAAGTCACAATCCGCACCGACTTGAAAGCCCTGCAGACCCAGGGCCTGATCAAGCGAATCCACGGCGGTGCATCGAACATGTCCGACGAAAGGATATCGAATCGACTGCACTCGAACTATGAGCTCAAATTGCGCATCGCTGAAAAAGCCGCTCAGATGGTCGAACCGGGTGAGACGATCATCATCGAGTCCGGATCGACCAACGCCCTGCTCGCCAGGAAACTTGGCGAAACCAAAGACGTCACAATTGTCACCAACTCCTGTTTCATCGCCAGCTATGTCCGCGACCTGCCGAGAGTCAAAATCGTCCTGCTCGGTGGCGACTACCAGCCGGATGCCGAAATCTGCGTCGGGCCCCTGGCCAGGCAGGCGCTCCAATCTTTCTTTGTGGACAAAATGTTCATCGGATCTGACGGTTATTCTGAGGAAGATGGTTTCACCTGCCTGAACTTGCAGCGAGCCGAAATCGCCGCAGCCATGTCGCAGCGGGCCAACAAATCCATTGTCTTGACAGACTCCAGCAAATTTTTCACTCGTGGTGTCGCCAAGCAATTATCGCTCGCTGAATTAAGTATTGTCGTCACGGACGAGGGTATTCCGGACAGTGCCCGGAAGGCGATGGCCAAATACAATGTCGAGCTGATAACAGTTCCACGCTAGAACTGATTAAATAGTTAAATACGCAGTTTTATTTATGGAGGTTAAACATGTCTGAATTCTTTGGTCAATCCAGTGCAAATGTGCAAGATATGCGCAATCGTGTGCTGGATACACCATCCACCGTCTGTATCGACAGAGCCCGGATCATTACCGAAGTCTACAAAGCCAACGAAGACAAGCAGGTCATCATCAAACGGGCTTTGGCCATGCAGGCCATTCTCGAAAAAATGCCGATTTTCATCGACCCTTGTGAACTTATCGTCGGTAACCAGGCTTCGAAACATCGGGCCGCGCCGATCTTCCCCGAATATGCAGTCGACTGGATCGTCAACGAAATCAACGAGTTTGACAAGCGTCCGGGCGACCGTTTCTACATCGACGAAGACCAGAAACCGGAACTGCTGGAAATCTGTGAGTGGTGGAAAGGCAAGACCCTCAAGGACAAAGCCCTTTCTACGATGACACCCGAGAGCCGTTTCCTGTACGATATCGGCATGATCAAGGCCGAAGGCAATATCACATCTGGCGACGGCCATATCGCTGTCGACTTCAGTGTCGTCCTGAAAGAAGGCATCGCCGGCGTCAGGAAACGCGCCCAGGAACGACTCGCCCGCCTGGACATCGCCCAGTTCGAAGATTTCAAGAAACAGTTTTTCCTGCAATCCGTGCTGATCATGTGCGATGCGGTTGTCGCTTTCGCCCACCGGTTTGCCGATCTCGCCGAATCCATGGCCGGGACGGAAGCCAATGCCAAGCGCAAAGAGGAATTGCTGCGGATCGCCTACAATTGCCGCCGCGTCCCGGAAAATCCGGCAGCCAATTTCTACGAAGCTGTCCAGAGCGTCTGGTTCATCCAGCTGATCCTGCAGATCGAATCGAACGGTCACTCAACCTCGTTTGGTCGCCTGGACCAGTACCTTTATCCATACTATGCCAAGGACATCCAGGCCGGCAGGATCACGGACGAAGAAGCGACCGAGCTGCTTGAATACCTCTGGATCAAAGCCTACACGATCAATAAAATCCGCAGCTATGCCCATACCCGTTTCTCGGCAGGTGGTCCGCTCTATCAGAACGTCACCATCGGCGGCCAGACCCCGGATGGCCAGGATGCAACCAATCCGCTCAGCACCCTGGTCATGCGCAGCGTCGGCCGGATCAAATTCACCCAGCCCAACCTGACCTGCCGCTATCACAAAGGCACACCGGATGAATTCCTGCTAAGCGCCATGGAAGTCGTCAAGCTCGGCTTTGGCATGCCCGCCTTTAACAACGACGAAATCATCATCCCTTCGTTTATCAACCTGGGCGTGAAAAAGGAAGATGCGTTCAACTACAGCGCTATTGGCTGCGTCGAAACTGCCGTACCCGGCAAGTGGGGCTATCGCTGCACGGGTATGAGCTTCCTCAATTTCGGCAAGGTGCTGATGTCGTCCCTGAACAACGGCATCGAACCGCTGAGCGGCAACCGCATCCATCCCGGCACAGGCAAGCACTTCCTGGAAATGGAGAGCTTCGACGAGGTCTTCGCCGCCTGGGCCAAGACCACGCGCTATTTTGCCCGCCAGGCTGTGATCATGGATACCGTCGCCGACTATGCCCTGGAAAAGGAAGTCCCGGATGTCCTGTGCTCAGCCCTGACCGATGACTGCATCGAACGCGGCCTTTCGATCAAGGAGGGCGGTGCTGTCTATGATTTCATCAGCGGCCTGCAGGTCGGTATCGCCAATCTTGGCAACTCACTCGCCGCACTAAAGAAGCTGGTCTTCGAGGACAAAGTCCTGACTAAAAAGCAGGTCTGGGACGCCCTGATGAATAATTTCGAAGGTCCTGACGGCGAACGGATCCGCCAGATCCTGATCAACCGGGCACCGAAATTCGGCAATGACATCGATTATGTCGACCTGCTGCTGACCGACGCCTACAACGAATTCATCGACGAATATTCCAAGTTCAAAAACACGCGCTTCGGCCGCGGCCCGATCGGTGGCGGTTACTATGCCGGCACATCATCGATCTCGGCCAACGTGCCGCAGGGCAGCGCGGTCGGCGCCATGCCGGACGGTCGCAAAGCCCGCGAACCCCTCGCCGAAGGTTGCTCCCCTTCACATGGCACTGACGTCAATGGCCCGACAGCCGTTTACAAATCAGTCGCCAAGCTGCCGACAGACAAGATCACCGGCGGCGTCCTGCTCAACCAGAAATTATCACCATCCAGCCTTTCGAACGAGTCTGGCATGACTAAATTGATGGCGATGATCCGGACTTTCTTCAATGATCTGCATGGTTACCATGTCCAGTACAACATCGTTTCGCGCGACACCTTGCTGGCCGCCCAGCAGGAACCGCAAAAATACCGCAACCTGATCGTCCGCGTCGCTGGATACAGCGCCTTCTTCAATGTGCTTTCGCCCGAAACACAAAATGACATCATCGAAAGAACGGAACACACGATTTAAAGTCTTAGCCAATGAAGGACCAATCCAATCGAGACCTGAGCCAATGAATGCCTTGAACAATTATTCTATGAATAGCTAATCCTTTGGGAAGTTGAGTGGAACCATGCTGAAACATGTTGTGTTGATCAAGATCAAAGAGGGCAGCAATGCAGCTAACTGCTGCGCCCTGCTCGAAGGCCTGATGCAGCATGTTCCAGCGGTCCGCTCGATTTCATGGGGATCGAATGTCGTGACAACAGCCAGTTCGCTTGATTTCTGTTTCATCGTGGAATTTGACGATCTGGATGGTCTCACAGCATACGACACCAGCGATTATCACCAGCTGCTCCGCCAGGAAATCCGTTCAATCCGGGAAACATCCCATTCAGTTGATTTTTTTGATCCATCTTGCTGATCGTTTCGATCCGTTTTAATCGTATCGATCCGTTTTAATTGATTTCATCAACCCGCTTTTGAGGTAAAGAAAATGAAATATGCTATTGGTGTAGACGTCGGTGGTACCAAGACGGCCTATGGCCTGTTTGACGCTGATCATCATCTGGTTTCCCGCTATCAGCAGCCGACTGTCGTCTGTGGCGACTGCGAAGAAATCTGCGGTGCAGTTGCCGAGGGAATCTTCAAACTGCTTGAGCAGCAACAACTCACAATTGCCGATATAGAAGGTGTTGGCCTGGCCTTCCCTTCTTTTATTGATTACAAAGCCGGGCGGATCCAATGCACATCAAATATCTGCAACTTGAAAGAATTTAACGCACGTGATTTTTTCGAAGCCAGGTTGGGCGTCCGTGTCGCACTTGATAACGATTCGCATGTCGCTGCAATCGCCGAGCATCGCTTCGGTGCCGGCCGTGGTTTTGAACACATGTTGTACTGTGCTGTCAGTACGGGTATCGCTAACGGAATCATCATCAACAACCAGATTTTCCGCGGCAGTTATGGTGCGGCTGGCGAAACCGGCCATATGCTGATTACGCCGGACCAGGGCATTTTCTGCGGCTGCGGCAATCAAGGCTGTTTCATGTCGATGACTTCCGGTTCGATGATCATCAAGCACATCCAGCAATGGCTGGCCGATGGCGAAACGAGCAAGATGCTCGACATGGCAGGCGGCGATCCCAACGCCATTAATGGTTTGATCCTTGAGACTGCTGCCAAGGAGGGCGACGCTCTTGCCGTTCGCGCCATCGACCAGATGGCCTATTACCTGGGCGTCTGGACGTTCAACCTCTATCAGGCTTTCAACATCAATTGCTATGTCTTTGGCGGCGGCCTGGTCAAGATGGGCGATTTTCTCTTCGACCGCGTCCGGGCCCAATTTGACCGCCTGAATGTGGCGCAGTCTAACTTGCCAGTATATTTCAAGTTCGCCGAGCTCGGCAATGACTTCGGCATCATCGGCGCCGAGCAGCTTTTATTTGAATCATTCAAATAAGCATCTTCCAAGCATCTTTGACCAAGAACATTCAAGTAAGAACATCCGAAGCATCACAATCTGATAAGCAGGTTCGATCATAGGCGGTTGATTCCGATCGATCTATGATCGACCAAAATGAGGGGGGTCTTTTCATGTCCAAAAGTTTTCCTGTTGTTTGCTGTTCCATCGCCGGTTCGATCGGTGGAATGGGCGTCGCCATGCACAATGCTGCTTTCAAGCATCTCGGCATGAACTATGTTTATGTATCGTTCGAGCCGGATGATTTGCAGCAGGCTGTGCAATCGGTCCGCAACCTTGGTTTTCGCGGCATGGGCGTCACCATGCCGTTCAAACAGGATGTCATCCAGTACCTCGACAAACTGGACGACTCCGCCAGGGAAATCGGCGCCGTCAATACCATCGTCAATGACGATGGCATCTTGACCGGATACAACACCGATTACATGGGTGCCATCGTGGCACTGAAGAAAGTGACAGATCTTGCCGACCGCAAAGTCGCCATCATCGGGGCCGGCGGCGCTGGAAAGGCCGTGGCCTGGGGCTTGAAGAAATACACGTCAGATATCACCATCTATAACATCTTTGAAGATGAAGGCCAGAAAGTTGCGGATAGCTTCGGTGTTAAATTCGGCGGCAAGCCCGACCTGCTCACAGCTGAATCAGACTACGAGATCCTGATCAACTGCACATCGGTCGGGTTTAAAAGCACGGAAACAATCCTGACCCGCGATCGCTTCAAACCCGGCAGCATCGTCCTGGATGCCGTTTTCATTCCGATCGAAACCACCTTTGTCAAGGAAGCCCGGGCGGCCGGATGCACTGCAATTGAAGGCTATAAAATGCTGCTTTACCAAGCCTGTGGCCAATTTGAACTGTATACCGGAATCGATGCACCCTTCGCCGTGATGGAAGAAGCCATGATCAATTATGTTCAAGGCAAGAAATAAGGTCCGATATTTTCAGGAATGAGTAAAAGGAGAGGAAAATCATGGAAAAATCCCAAGGTACAGGCAAAGGTCCAAAGACAGTCGAACTCAAGGCTGGCGTAACTTATCGCTGGTGCTCCTGTGGCAAAAGCTCTACCCCACCCTTCTGCGACGAGGCCCATAATTGCTCTGATTTTGAACCTACCTTCTACACGCCAGAAAAAGATGAAACCATCAAATTGTGCGACCGTTTCTACATCTGCAATTGCGGCGAGACCAAAACACCGCCCTATTGCGATGGAACGCATAAACGGTTCACTCGCTGAAATCGCGATGAAAAGGCAAAACGCCCGTGTTGGCAAATGTAGTGCATCCTCATGATTGAAACAATGTTCAATCGTGGGCGATACAGGACATCGTCACGGGCGTTTTGCTTGTTTTTCTGATCTTCAGGAAAGCCGCACGTTTACCGGACCGTCACACCGGCCTGCTGGAGCTGCTTCTGAAGTTCGTCAGGTAACAATCCTTCAGTGACCAGAATCTGGATGTTATTCATTTTGGCAAAGGTGTAGGGGAGGTTGCAGTTTATTTTACTGGAGTCGATCAGCATGATGGTGGTTTTCGCTTTGCGGATGATCTGGCGTTTGAGTTCAGCTTCATAGTAATCGCCGCAGCTGAAGCCGTTCTTAACCGAAAAGGCGCCGGCGGCCATGAAAGCTAAGTCGATGTTCAGTGATTTGACGTATTCTGTTGCACTAAACCCCGACAACGTCAGGTTCTCGCGATTCAGCTGACCACCGGTCAGATTGACCTTGATGCTCGGATTCTTGATCAATTCCAGGGCAATGTTCGGCGCCGGTGTCAAGACAAAAAGGTTCTGGTCCATCAGACGCTGGGCAAAAAACATACACGTTGTCCCGGAGTCGATATAAATGGAACTGCCTTCCCTGACCAGGGCAACCGCTTTTTCGGCGATCGTGATTTTGGCACTGATATTTGCCACCTGCCGTTGGGTGTATGCCGCTTCTTTGATCATCGAAAGATGTGCCAGCGATTTCGCCCCGCCGCGCGTGCGGACAATCTGTCCTTGCTGCTCAAGCGCTTCGAGATCGCGACGCAGGGTCATGCTGGAGACACCCGGGAAAAGTGCGATCAGTTCGTTAAGGTGGATTTCCCCCCGCGATTGGATCGTCTGGTTAATGGCTTCACGCCGGTCGATCGACATAATTGGCCTCCGTGCCAGCTGAAACAGAGATTCTGTCCAGGAAAATTGTTCATGAAATCAATCGTAATCATATTCGGTGCAAAAATCAATATGATCAAGCTTGACAGCAATGACGGGATTGAGTGTTCAGATCAAATTTAAAAGCACTACAAACACGATAAAAGCACTGATATCAGGCGGTTTTACGGATTCGGCCCAAGTAAAGGACCCCATCGTTGTCCAACAAACACGACTGAAATGTAAAAAATAATATGATAATTTCAAACACTTTGTATGTTCAAATATAACATTATGGTGATATAATCAAACATGTTGAAACCATCCAAATGAAAACACACGTCTGCAAGGAGGACTAACTGTATGGCAACTCCTGTCATCATGCCCCGCCAAGGCCAATCTGTCGAAAGCTGCCTGATCGGCAAATGGCACAAACAGGTCGGTGATAAGGTCGCCACCGGCGATCTGCTCTTTACTTACGAGACCGATAAAGCAACATTTGATGAGGCTGCCAAAGTTGATGGCACCCTGCTTGCGACATTCTTTGCCGAAGGCGACGATGTCCCCTGCCTGATGAACGTCTGCGTCATCGGCACCGCAGGCGAATCCTTCGCCGAATTCGACCCGAAAGGCAGCGGTGCTTCATCGACTGCTACCAGCGCCGCCCCAGCTCCCACAGCGGCCCCTGCTCCCACAGCTGCCCCAGCCGCAGCACCTGCAGCGGTCGCTCCGGTTGCCCGTCCGGCAGCCACCGGTTCCAATGCTACACCGGTCATCATGCCGCGCCAGGGCCAGTCGGTCGAAAGCTGCCTGATCGGCAAATGGCACAAGAAAGCGGGCGACACAGTTGCTGTCGGCGATGTCCTGTTCACCTACGAAACCGATAAGGCAACCTTCGACGAAACAGCGAAAGTCGCCGGCACCCTGCTTGCTATCTTCTTCAACGAAGGCGACGATGTCCCTTGCCTGACCAATGTCTGTGTCATCGGCGCTGCCGGTGACTCTTTCGCCGAATTCGACCCAAATGGCAGCGCCACTCCGGTGGTTGCTGCTCCGTCTGCTTCGGCTTCAGCAGGAACAGCACCGGCTGCGGTTGCCTCCTCTTCCGCACCGGTTGCTTCTGTTCCAGCAGGCGTTCTAGCCGAAAAAATCAGCCCCAGGGCCCGGGTGATGGCTGAAAAAAGCGGTGCTGACCTGCGCCAGGCTACAGCGACCGGTCCTAGCGGCCGTGTGATCAGCCGCGATGTCGAAACCTTGATCGCCCAGGGCAAGCTTTCCACCGGCGCTGTCGGCGCCGGCTTTGACCTCGGTGTCACCGGCACCAGCCTCGGCGGCCGCGTCGGCGTCAGCGACCTGACTGCTGCCCCTGCCACGGCCAGCGCTCCAGCTGCCGCACCTGTTGCTGCCCAGACCGCAGCACCGGCCGCACCCGCAGTCACCAGCGACGAAGTCCGCACTGAGAAGCACAGCAATATCCGCAAGGTGATCGCCCGCTCGATGCAGGCTTCACTGTCCCAGATGGCTCAGCTGACGCTCAACACCAGTTTCGATGCGACCGATATCCTCGCCCTGCGCAGCCAAGCTCAAGAAAGCCGGCGAAAAAGGGCTGACCGCCGAAATGGGCTTTGCCCTGGCTGAAAAAGTGCCGACGATCAACGACCTGATCCTGTTCGCTGTTTCGCGTGTCCTGTCCCGCCATCCGGCCTGCAACGCCCATTATGACGACGAGAAGATGACCTACTTCAAGCGTGTCCACCTCGGCGTTGCAGTCGACACGCCGCGCGGCCTGATGGTCCCGACGATTTTCGCCGCCGACCAGATGGACCTGTCGACATCTCGGCCGTGAAGTCAAGGCAGCCGTCGGCTGCCTGCCAGGCGGCACGATCAGCCCGGACGACCTGAAAGGCGGCACATTCACAGTGACCAACCTCGGTTCGCTCGGCATTGAGATCCTTCACCCCGGTCATCAATCCGCCGCAGACCTGCATCCTCGGCGTCAACACCATCGTCACCAAAGTCCGCGAAGTCGATGGCGAGCTCAAGACCTACCCGTCGATGGGCCTGTCCCTGACCTTTGACCACCGCGCCCTCGATGGCGCACCGGCTGCCCGCTTCCTGAAGGATCTGGTCAAGACGCCTCGAAAATTTCTCAATCGCGTTGATGCACGGCTAAGGAGGAAATCAAGATGTTTGACCTGATTGTCCTTGGTGGCGGCCCCGGCGGTTACATGGCTGCCGAACGGGCCGGCGCGGCCGGTCTCAACGTCCTGCTGATCGAAAAGAACAAGATCGGCGGCGTCTGCCTCAACGAAGGCTGCGTCCCGTCGAAAACCCTGCTGAACAGCGCCAAGATCTATGACTATGCCACCCATGGCCAGAAATATGGCGTGACAACTGAGAATGCCAGAATCGACCAGGCGGCTGTCATCGCCCGCAAGAACAAGGTCGTCCGCAACCTGGTCGCCGGTGTCAAATCGACGCTCAAGCACAACCATGTCACGATCAAGGATGGTTTTGGCTCGATCCTTGGCCGCGAAAACGGCATCATCCGGGTCCAGGTCGGCGAGGAAACCTTCGAAGGCCGCCGGCTGGTCATCGCCACCGGATCCGAAGCCATCGTGCCGCCGATTCCCGGCGTCCGAGAAGGTCTGGCCGACGGCACGGTCCTGACCAACCGCGAGATCCTCGACCTGCCGGAAATCCCCGAATCCCTGGTCGTCGTCGGCGGCGGCGTGATCGGCCTGGAAATGGCCAGCTATTTCCAGACCTGCGGCTAGCCAGGTGACCGTCATCGAGATGCTCGACCACATCGCCGGCAACGCAGACCGCGAAATGGCTGCGATCCTGCAGAAGAACTTTCGAGAAAAAGGGCATCGTCTTCCACCTGAACAGCCAGGTCACCGCGCGTCGGCAACGGCCAGGTCGAACTTCACCGAGCAGCGGCGAAACGAAGACCGCCGCCGCCGCCAAGACGCTGCTGTCAGTGTCGGCCGTCGCGCCGGTCACCCAGGGCTTCGGCCTGGAGAACCTCGGTGTCTATGTCGAACGCGGCCGGATCGTCACCGACGCCCAGGGCCGGACCAATGTGCCCGGCGTCTATGCGGTCGGCGATGTCAACGGTGTCTGGATGCTGGCCCATGCGGCCTATCGCGAAGCAGAAGTGGCTGTCAACACGATTCTCGGCAAGAAAGACAAGATGCGCTACCAGGCGATGCCGTCAGTCCTCTACACCAACCCGGAAATGGCCTTTGTCGGCGAAACCGAAGAGACCTGCCACGGCCAAGGGTATCGAACTATCAAGAAAGTTGACCTGCCGATGAATTTCAGCGGCCGCTACATGGCAGAGAACGAAGGCGGCGACGGTATAGATCAAGCTGCTGATCGACCCGGTCCGCCAGCGCCTGCTCGGCTGCCACCTGCTCGGCAGTTATGCCTCCGAAATCATCATGTCCGCCGGCATCCTGGTCGAAACCGAAATGCGCCTCGACGACATCAAGGAACTGATCTTCCCGCACCCGACCGTCAGCGAAATCATCCGCGAAGCGATTTTCCACGCCTGAAAAACACACATTCGAATTCGCTCTCAAGCAGGATTGAAGCAAGTCCGACCGTATAGCAAACAAACCGGAGGTACCAATAGCATGACCAAGCAACTGTTCGTCAATCCCGAAGAAATCCGCAAGCCCGGCTGGATCAAGTTCCAGGATATCCCGGTCAACCAGTACCAGAAGAACGCGGCCGAGGAGAAAGCCAACTTTCAGCAAGGAAGATTTCCTGCGCATCTACCGCGACATGCGGATGATCCGCGAATTCGAAACCATGCTCTACTCGATCAAGACGACCAATGCCTATAACGGCCTCGAATACAACAATCCCGGCCCGGCACATCTGTCGATGGGTCAGGAAGCTTCCTCGGTCGGCCAGGCCTACCTGCTGACCACGAAGATTTCATCTTCGGTTCCACCGCAGCCACGGCGAAATCCTGGCCAAGGGCCTGTCCGCGATCCACAAGCTGAGCGAAGCCGACCTGCTGGCCGATCATGGAGAATTTCCTCGGCGGCGCAGCCTGGAAGGTCGTCGAAGAGGCCAACAAGGGCAAGGGCAAATCGGTCCGCGACCTGGCCATCGACTTCCTGGTCTACGGTGCCCTGGCGGAAATTTTCGCCAAGGAAACCGGCTTCCACAAAGGCCTCGGCGGCTCGATGCACGCCTTCTTCCTGCCCTTCGGCATCTATCCGAACAACGCCATCGTCGGCGGTTCCGGCGATATCTCCGTCGGTGCGGCCCTGTTACAAGAAAATCAACCGCAAGCCGGGTATCGTCATCTGCAACATCGGCGACGGTTCGATGGCCTGCGGCCCGGTCTGGGAAGGCCTGATGCTGGCCGCCATGGACCAGTACAGCAAGCTCTGGGAAGGCGACATGAAGGGCGGCCTGCCGCTCATCTTCAATATCATGAACAACCAGTACGCGATGGGCGGCCAGACCCGCGGCGAAACCATGGGCTATGACTTTGTCGCCCGCATCGGCGCCGGCGTCAATCCGGAGCAGATGCATGCCGAGCGCATCGACGGCTACAATCCGCTGGCCGTGATCGAAGCGATGAGCCGCAAGCTCGACATCCTCAAGAACAAGCGCGGCCCGGTCCTGCTGGATACCATCACCTACCGCTATTCCGGCCATTCGCCGTCCGACGCCGATTCCTACCGCACCCAGGAAGAAAAAGACGCCTGGCATCGCAGCAGGATTCGATCGCAGCCTTCAAAGCTGACCTGATCCTGGCCGGCATCTGTCGGCGAAGCCGACATTCGCCGCGATCGACGAATTCGTCGTCAAGACGATCACCGATGCGGTCCGCCTGGCGATCGATCCGGTCCTCTCCCCGCGCATGAGACCTGCAGAAGACACCGGACGCGATCGAGAAACTCATGTTCTCCAACAAACGAATGCCGAAAATGGAAGACCGCCCCGCGACATGCTGCAGAAACGCGAAGACAATCTCCGCGTCCAGCAGATCGCCAAGAAAGAGCGTTTCGCTTTCGACGCCAGCGGCAAGCCGGTTTCCAAAAACAAGGTCTACCAGCTACCGCGACGGCTTTTCGAAGCAATCCTCGACAAGTTCTACGAAGATCCGACCCTGGTCGCCTATGGTGAAGAGAACCGTGACTGGGGCGGCGCCTTCGCTGTCTACCGCGGCCTGACCGAAGCTGTCCCTTACCACCGCCTGTTCAATTCGCCGATCGCCGAAGGCGCGATCGTCGGTTCGGCTGTCGGTTATGCCATGAGCGGCGGCCGCGCCCTGGTCGAACTGATGTACTGCGACTTCCTCGGCCGCGCCGGTGACGAAGTCTTCAACCAGCTGCCGAAATGGCAGGCCATGTCCGCCGGCATCCTCAAAATGCCGGTTGTCCTGCGTGTCTCGGTCGGTTCCAAGTACGGCGCCCAGCATTCCCAGGACTGGACCGCGCTGTGCGCCCAGATCCCCGGTCTCAAGGTCGTCTTCCCGGTCACCCCGTATGATGCCAAGGGCCTGATGGCCAGCGCCCTCAACGGCACCGATCCGGTCATCTTCTTTGAAAGCCAGCGTATCTACGACTATCGCCGAGCAGTTCCACCAGGGCGGTGTCCCGGTAGAAAGCTATGAGATCGCGATCGGCGAACCGGATGTCAAGCGTGCCGGCAAAGACCTGACCATCCTGACGATCGGCGCGACCCTCTACCGCGCCCTTGAAGCCGCCGAACGTTTCGAAAAGAAATTCGGCATTTCAGCGTCGAAGTCATCGACGCCCGCTCGATGGTCCCGTTCAATTATGAAAAGGTCATCGAATCGGTCAAGAAGACCGGCAAGATCATCGTCGCCGGCGACGCCTGCGAACGCGGCTCCTTCCTCAGCGAACTGGCCCGCAACATCGGCGACCTCTGCTTCGATGACCTCGATGCCCCGGTGGCGGTCCTCGGCTCACGCAACTGGATCACCCCGGCCTACGAGCTGGAAAACGACTTCTTCCCGCAGGCCAGCTGGTTCATCGACATCTTCCATGAACGCATCCTGCCGCTGCCAGGCTATGTCGCCGAGAAGTCTTTCACCGATGTCGAGATGATCCGCAGAAGCAAATTCGGCGTCTGATCCAAAGGCTTCTGAGCTGAATTCAGAAGCAATCAAGTGAAATCATCTGTGACAATTGTTTGACGATTTGAGGCAGATGCCGTTCAAAGAGGCGCTCGCGCTTCTCCGGCATCTGCTTCATTTTTTGTCCAGTTATTCCAGGACTATTTGAACAACTGGTCCATTTAGCCAGGCTAACAAACGAATTTGGAGGGACTCATGACTGATTCATGGAAAAAATTACAGAACGGCAGTGATATTCGCGGCGTTGCCCTGGAAGGCATCGAAGGCGAAGCAGTCAACCTGACACCAGAAGTCGCCAGGACCATCGCGATGGCTTTTGCAGCCTGGTTGTCCACAAGGACTGGCAAATCGGCCCAGAACCTCACGATTTCGATTGGCCGGGATTCACGCTTGTCTGGGCCAGCACTCCAGGCAGCGGTCATAGCAGGCCTTGTCGAAATGGGCTGCAAGGTTATCGAAGTCGGCATCGCTTCAACGCCGGCCATGTTCATGTCGACCGTCCTGCCGGGTTATGGTTTTGATGGTGCAATCATGCTGACGGCAAGTCACCTGCCCTACAATCGCAACGGGCTGAAATTTTTCACATCAGCAGGCGGTCTGGAAAAGCAGGACATCACGGCCATCCTTGAGCTGGCGTCTACTGGCGACTTTACAGTTTCCAGTGCCACAGGGAACGTCTCATCACTGGATTTCATTGCTGTCTATGCCCAGCATCTGGTCGATGTCATCCGCCAGGGTGCCAACGATCCAGTCGACTTTGAACATCCGCTGCAAGGGCTTCGCATCCTTGTCGACGCCGGCAATGGGGCAGGTGGATTCTTCGCTGACCAGGTGTTAAAACCACTCGGCGCAAACACGGATGGCAGTCAATTCCTGGAACCCGATGGATCGTTTCCCAACCATATCCCCAATCCGGAAGATGCCAAAGCCATGGCCAGCATCCAGCAAGCAGTATTGAAAAACAACGCGGATCTTGGCATCATCTTCGATACTGATGTCGACCGGGCCGGTGCAGTTGATAAAAACGGCAAGGAAATCAATCGCAATCGAATCATCGCCTTGATGTCGGCAATCGTGCTCAGCGAACATCCCGGCACAACGATTGTCACGGACTCGATTACATCCGATGAGCTGAAATTGTTTATCGAAGACAGCCTGGGTGGCCAGCATCACCGTTTCAAACGCGGCTACAAAAACGTGATCAACGAAGCGATTCGTTTGAATCGCATTGGCCAGGAAACCCATCTGGCCATCGAAACGTCCGGCCATGGCGCGTTGAAAGAAAATTATTTCCTCGATGATGGAGCTTACCTGATCGCCAAGATCCTGATCCAAGTCGCCCGGTTGAAACGCGACAAGAAAACGGTCGACAGGCTCTTGTCTGATCTGGCCGAACCGGTTGAAGCTAAGGAATTCCGCCTGGGCATTCTGGATGAGGATTTCAAATCATGCGGCCTCAAGATTATCGAGCAGTTGACGCTGGCCGCTCAACAAGAGCCAGGCTGGACGCTGGCCCCGGATAATTTCGAGGGCATCCGGATTTCCGTATCGCCTGAGCATGGCGATGGCTGGTTCTTGCTGCGCCTCTCCCTCCATGACCCGCTGATGCCACTCAATATCGAGTCCCGGCAGGTTGGCGGCGTGAAAACAATCGGTTCGCGCCTGTATGCCATCCTTTCCGGGGTCAGCAGCCTGAATCTGACGTCAATGGAGAAATACCTGCATTGATATGCATTAATTTTCATCGGTTTGATGATTAGGAGTCAAACAAACCAGTCACAGCGAATTTCCAATTAATAATTCAAGCAATTTTGAGTCTTTAAAATCGGGATAAACCATTGCAGCGCCATGCTTTAATAGCAGATCGCGATCATGGTTTATCCCGATGCAAATTGCGCCGGCCCTCACGGCACTCTGGACACCGCTGATAGAATCCTCAAAAACGATACAATATCGGCTGTCCTGCTGAAAACATCTGGCTGCCAAAAGATAGCAATCCGGTGCAGGCTTGCCCTGGAGTACATCCCGGGAAGAAACAATCTGGTCAAAAATCCCCTCGAGGTTCAGTTGCCTGATGACTTCCCTGACTTTGAACGACTCGGCACTGGTAACCAGACCGAGCTGATAGCCATGCTCCTTGACTTTTCGGATCAATTCGACGGCCCCTGGTACTTCAGTATAAGTCTGGTTCAACTCCGAAATCTTGAGTTGTGCCATAACATCATCACGAGCGCTGCTATCGAGAAAAGCAAACAATCGATCGATCGTCAGATCAGCCTTGCAGCCGATGATATGGCTCTCAATGTCTTCCGTTGACAATGTGATGTGATATGGTTCGGCTATTCCCCGCCAAAAGCTCTCCACGGCCTGCCTGGAATCGATCAGAACCCCGTCCATGTCAAATAGCAAGGTATGACAGTTTTGAATATCCACAGCAACACCTGGCCTATCCTTTCCACCTGATGATATTGATTTTTGACTCAATACGATTACGATTGATTATAATACAATCCTGCAAACACCTGATGCCTTGTCGCCAGACAACTGCCATCAGAACTCGAGGTGCAAAAATGACGCCAATTCAATCTAAAATCCAGATCATCCGCAGCAACTCCCACGACCCCTACTTCAATCTCGCCCTCGAGGATTACCTGCTGCGATCGATGGCCACAGCACACCCGGAACCCGAAGTCCTGCAATATACCAGTACCGAAGCCCAGTCAAATGAAAGTCTTGAGGCCAAACCCAAGGCCATCCTCTATCTCTGGCAAAACCAGAACACCGTCGTGATCGGCCGCAACCAGAACGCCTGGGCGGAATGCCACACGGCGCTGCTCGAGGCGGAAGGCGGCCGGCTCGCCCGCCGGACCACCGGTGGTGGCGCGGTTTTCCACGATCTGGGCAACCTGAACTTCTCGCTTTTGCTGCCGCAGAAAGACTTCGATATCGGCAACAACTTCCAGATGATCGTCGATACCGTGCGCCGCGCCGGGATCCCCGCTGAGCGGTCGGGCCGCAATGATATCCTCGCTGATGGCCTTAAATTCTCCGGCAATGCGTTCCGGATCGACCGCGGTGTCGGTCTGCATCACGGCACTTTGCTGGTCTCATCAGCCTTCGAACGGGTCGGCCGCTATTTGACCGTCGCGCCGACCAAACTGGCCGCCAAAGGGATCGCTTCAGTCCGCTCGCGGATCACCAACCTCAGCACCTTCCGGCCGGACTTGTCGGTCGATGTCTGGATGGACGAACTCGAAACGGTCTTTGTCAATACTTTCGGCCCAGGCTGCACGATTGAGCGCTCCAGTAGCGACGATTTCAAAAGCTATCCTTTGCTAGCCGAGCTCGAAGCACATTTTGCCTCCTGGGACTGGCGCTTTGGCGAGTCGCTGAACTTTGACGCCGAACTGAACGAACACCTGCCCTGGGGGCATCTCAGCCTCGGTTTCAAAGTTGAACACGGCCATGTCGCTGCGGTTCGGATCTTCTCCGACGCCCTCGACTGCGACTGGATCGCCCACATCGAACGTGAGCTCTTAGGCCTGCCCTTTACCTCGGCAGTGTTGGCCGACAAAATCCAGAGTCATGAAAGCATGCCAGGCGGATTCGGCATCAGCAGGGCGCAAATGGCCACTGATCTTTCGGAACTCATCATGAATCAAGGCTGGTAGAAGACTGGCAGAGAAGCAAAAAAAGCCCCGCAGCCTTACAGCTGCGGGGCTTTTTCTTCTTGGTGGGTAGTATAGGACTCGAACCTACGACCCCTTGCATGTCAAGCAAGTACTCTAACCAGCTGAGCTAACCACCCAAGTGCTTGATCATTATATCGGCAATACTTTGGGGTGTCAAGGTGTTTTTCGCAAAATCACGACCCCACCGGGCAGGATCGTCAGAGGGTCGCGCGACGCGCGCAGCCGCCGTTCGCGCAGGATGGTCCCGTCCTGGTCGAAGCTAGTCATGACTTTGTCTTTGGGGTCGACAATGCCGCTGATCCGAGCGGTTTGCGGCTGCTGGCCAATGTTGGCCAGGACAACCATTTCGTCTGTGTCTGTCCGGAAGGCAAAGGCTTTGAGTGTATTTTCCGGTGATGTTGCGTTCAGGACCACACTGTCCCGGGTGAGGGCTGCGATTTGGGCGGCAACAGCATCTTGCGCTCGGTAGTCGCTCGCTGTTGGCATGGTGATGCTCAGGTTGGCCACGCCGGCGCTGGTCCCCAATTCCTTCAGCTGCAAGGTGAGGATGTCGGCTAGTGTGGGTTGCAGTTGTCCCGAGGATTGGTAAGTAACCGGCGAAATCAATTCGTACCAGCCTTGGCGCGACTGACTCGGGTTGCGTGGCATCTGGTCATAGTAATCGAGGATGGCCTCATCGATCCCGTTGCGTGTTGCATCCAGGTATTGACCTTCGAGGGCTGAAACATGGTAGTCCGCGGTGGATCGCCAGACACCATCGGAATAATCCATACCGTCAACCAGAACAAGCTGGTTCTTGAGTTCGTTGAAATAAGGTGACTGGCTGATCGTTTCAATGAGCCAGTCGACGTAGTCAGCCCGCAGGAAATCCGCATTGAATCGCTGCTCAGTGTCGCAGATCTCCAGGTAGATCCGGTTGAATTGTTCGGTCCATGGCAGAATCCGACCTTGGTTCATCCGCAGTTGCCCGATCGGTGAAGATATCGGCCCAACCATGTATTCAAGCAAACTCAGCAGTTCATCCTCGCTCATATTCGAATCGATCACCAGCCAGGGATCACTATGGCCTTCCTCTGCCAGCTTCATCGCTGAGGATAGAGCCTGTCCGGATGGATATTGCCATTGGCCGTCACGATAGACCGGTGCATCATTGCCAGACGGCATAGCCCACTGTCCGGATGCGAGTTGCGACCGGCCGAGCGGCAGATAGGAAAGGCGCAGGACGGAAGGTTGGATCGTGCGGATTTCATTGATCAGGTCAAGGTCCAGGCCAAAAGGCAGCTGTTCTGAAAGACCCAGGAAAACGCGGTCAAGCCAGAGTTCGCCTTTGCCGGAATAACTGATGTTGAGGCGGACTTCCCCGGATTGATGGATGATTGCAGTCGGCAGGACAAAGGTGTGGGTGTACTTTTTCCAGGTTGCACCGACATGGTCGATCGTCGTGCCGATTGCTGTGAAATCACCTGAAAGCCAGATCTTGACATTCTGGTCTTCAATCCCCTGCTGGCGCATCCAGAGCTCGACCTGATAAATTTCGCGGCCATTGCCGCGGGCGAACAAGGCCGGGTCAATCCGCTGGGACAGGATCACAGTAGAATCTGCCGCAGGGGCGGATAGATGCAGGGATGATTGGCCGCCCTCGTCCGGCGAGGACAAGTGGGTACGTTCTGCGTCGGCACCGAAGACTTCCCAGCCGCTCGAGGTGAAAGCCTTGGCTTCCGCGAGGGATCCAGCAACTGTGGTCAGACCGGGTATCGAAACCTTGGATTTGGCATTGACTGCCGAATCCGGCAATTCGTCGAACGACTTTTCCAGGAATAACAGATCGCCAGCTGAAAAGCTGCCGGAAACAAGCGGATTGTCCAATTTGATTTCGATCACCAGCGGGGCGAGGCCGAGCTGCCCGGAAATGCCGGTGCTGACGATATGGTTGTCGCCGAGGAGTGCGATGCGCTGACTGGCAAGACCCGTCTTGATCGATGAATCCGTCCAGGTCTGGCCACCGTCATTGGTGTACTGGAACTGGTTGTCTGCCCCGAGGACAATGATCTGGCGCGAGGTCAGCAGCACCAGGTCACGGATATCCAGCTTCGACGTGGCTGCTGTCAACGCGAAATTCCGGCCATCCTGGCTGGTTGCAACGAGCCCTGAATCTCCGGCCAAAGCAAATGTACCGTTGCGGTAATCGATCGTGCGCCAGAAGTTTGTCGTGGATTCAGGCCGCAGGATGATTTCCCAGAGGGTGCCCGTCGTCGAGCGCAGGACAGTCCCGTCCTCAGCCAGTGCCAGGAACGCGCCCTGACCATAGACAACATCGGTCAGATTGGCAGAAGTCGGCGAATGGACCTCGACCAGCTGGCCGCTTTTTCCGGTCAGGATGAGGCCTGTGTCGCCGACGGCGACGTAAAGGTCGCGGTCGGACACCGCGACAGCACGCAGGGGTTTGGGGTCGACCAGCGGCCAGGAGGTCCAGAGGGAGCCGTCGGTTGAATAAATCAGGTCGCCCTGGTCGCTGCAAGCCAGATAACCGGCGCTGGAAGCGCAAATCCCAGTCAGATTGCTGGTCAGGCTGGTCGCGACAACAGCCGGGTGGGCCGAGGCCAGGTCTTTGAGGATCAGACCCTGTTCACCGATCGCCAAGGCGTCATTCCCCCGGTCGGCGAAATCGAGGATCTGCCGGCCAGCCGGCAAATCTGCAGGCAGCTGGATCGCCTGGAATTGGCCGACCCGGTTGATCCGGTAGTCAGCCACTTTGGCGGTCTTTTTCAGGACCAATCCTTCGGGTGCTGGTGACAGGACACGGGCTGATGCGCCGTCAAAGAAACCGTCACCATAGAGATCCTGCGTTGTCAGGTGGTCTGAAACCGTCATGGTCTGGGTGTCGCCCTCGTAGACCGTCAGCATCTCGCGGAAAGATACCGGTTCAAAGGAGGCGTCGACCAGGAAGTTGCCTGAAGGGGCAGACGCGCAGTCGACACCGGCACCAAGGACCGGGTTGCGGCGGTCAGACTCTGCAATTTCAATCTGCAGCTCATTGGCCGGGCCAACCAGCCAGACAGCCGTTACCGCCAGAAGGGCTGCTACGGCCATGGTGACAGTCAGCGAGATCGCCAGGACAACAAATGTTCTTTTCTTGATCCGGTACCGGAGTTGGCGGCGAATGAATCGCAGCATGCTCAAACCTCCCGGCGGCGCAGGTACAGGGCAGTCCCGGCGACAAGACTGACCCCGATGAAGGCAAATTCCGTCAGGGCGACAATCGTATTGAGCGTTTCATCTGAACCGATCAATGAAGGCAACACACTGCCAAGAAAGTTGAAGGCAATGTGCATCAGGATCGGCACCCAGATCGAGCGTGTCAGTGCGTACAGGGTGCCCAGCATCAAAGCAGGCAGCAAGACATAGATAATCTGGACCGGCTGCATATGGAAAAGTGCAAACAAAACAGCCTGGATGATCACAGCCAGCCATTCAGGGAGTACCCGGCGCAATTCGCCCTGGATGATACCGCGGAATAGGAGCTCTTCGCCAAGCGGCGCGAGGATGGTAATGCCAAGGATCAGCCAGCCGTAGCCGATGCTCGGTTCAAACGCGCCAGACTGCTCCATGTAGTCGGACATCATCGCCTCGACCTGCGGATTTGACTTGCTGAGCTCGGTCAACAACGCAAAGATCAGGTTGGTCACACCGAGCGTGCCGACGATGATCGTCAGGGCTGGCCAGATGTCCGTCCAGGTTGGCCTGCGAGTCCAGACGGCGTTCGGGTCATGGGCGCGGCGCAGGATCAGGATGATGGCATAAAGCGGCACTAAAGCCAGCGAATAAAAAACCGCGATTCGCGGGTACTCCTGCAGGACCAGCGCATCATTTGACGCATAAGTGGTCCAGGCAGACGAACCCGCAAACAGCGGTGAATGGCTGAGCAGCTGATAGCTGTAGGCATAGAGGTTGGAGACAAAGTTGATGACCAGTGCGTGCACCATCATCAGCATGATCGGAACAGCAACCGTCCGGAGCTGTATCTGGCCAGGCAGCGGGCTTGACAGCTGATTAGTCTGCATGGTTCAGGACGACTTCGTATTTGTGGATCAGCCGGGTCGGATAATACGACAGCTTCGCCTTGCGCAAGCCGCTGATCCCGAGGTCCTCTTCGCGGTTGACCCATTCGATGTCGGGCAGGATCTGATCGAGCATCAGCTTGTTGATCGCGGCGTACAGACCCGGATAGTCAGCTTTGGCCTTTTCGACATGGATGATGCCCGTGCTGTTCCGAGGTTCGGATGAAATCGCGAACGCTGCCAATTGGCCATCGATCCGGATCACCCCTCCACGCAGGCCCAGTTCATCGTAATTGTCGAGCAAGGTCTTGATCGGCCGGTAGTCACTGATCTGCATATCCTGGCAATTGACGCCTTTTTCCTGACACCAGCTTTGCACCAGGCGCAAGGCTTCCGATGCATCGCCAGACGTCAAGGAACGGAACTCGTAATCCGGGTAAGTGCGCAGGAAGCGGTTGAAATGGTTGCGTTTCGGGTGCAGGTCTTTGCCGGATAACTGGCGCAGGCTGTCGGCGCTGTAAAGGTAATCCGAGAACGTACGGTCATAGGCGACGCGAGCCCGGTAGCCTTTCAGGTTTTCGAACAGCGGCACATAGCAGGCATCAATATACAGGCAGCGAATCGGCCAGCCGTGGCTTGAGAATTCCGGTGCAAGGGCATCGACGATTGCCTGAAGGCGATCCTGGTCGAGCGGGCCTAAAGGCAGCGTGAAATGCGGGGTCGTAAAGACTCCGCCATCACTCAGAAGAAGCAGGCAATCGGCAAGACTGGCAACCCGGTAATTGAAACCGGGGTGCCAGGACAGGCGCGCGTCGAAACTCGCGTCGGCCAACTCGGTTTTAGACAAAAGAAGGCGATCGAGATATCGATCGCGATCGGCAATGGAGAACAGCGGGTAGCTGTCTTTAAACATTTTACCTTGGCCTCACCTATCCGCCGGACTCTTCAAAACGCCGGTAGAACAAGTCAAAAGCGTCTGCAAGTTCAGTTTTGTTTTTGATCGACTTGAAGTACTGCTCGCCCGTCACATGACGGACCGAGCGCATGATCGCGATTTCCGGCTCCGCATGGTCGCCATCATCGGGTTCATAATTGTACATGACGACATAGTCGTGGCCCTTCATCGTGAAATTATCGATAAAGGCCATGTAATACTCATGGTCGTTATCGACATCCACGATGACAGCCAGCACATCATCCTTGGCTGCCCGCTCTTTGCGGGCCGACCTGCCGGAATCAGTCGTTCGCTTCGTCGTCCTCGTCTTCATAGTCTTCTTCCTCACAGAGGCGTTCGTATTCAGCAAAGACGCGGTCGTATTCGTCGTCCGTCAAGCTGACCAGTCCTTCGGTGCCATCTTCGAGTTCAACGACTTTGGTGATCACCATCTCCGGTTCCTGCTCATCAGTTGTGATCAGGACGCAATAGTGTTCATCTTCAAAGGCGAAATCATCCGCGAGGATGAAGGTGTATTCCTGGCCGGTTTCACCGTCGACCATGGTGATGATCCCATTGCCATGATCGTGGTCATGGTCATGGCCACAGCCGCAAGCTTCATCAGCGCAGTCCGTGCCACAATCAGAACCGCAATCACATCCACCGTCGGTGCATCCGCAATCGGCGCCGATTTCGGCAAAATTCACTTCTTCAAACAACATTTTATTTCCTCCTTGGGGAATTGGCTGCCATGGAGCTTTTAGCTCAATCATGGCTTTTACTATTTTACAGATCAGGATCTGGATTATCTATGCTCGATGTTACGACTGAGCATGATTTGAGTATTATAGCATAACCTTCTTAAAGTTTTCGACGGCTCTCGAGGTATTCCTGGAGGATAATTTCTGCCGCGACCTGGTCGACAACCGCTTTGCGGCGAGCCCCGCGCACTCCCGTTTCACGCAGGACACGGCTGGCCAGGACGGTCGTGTAGCGCTCATCGCGATAAACGACCGGACAGCCCGTCCGCTCAATCAATTCTTCTGCCAAGGCCTGCGCTTTGGCCGCCGATTCACTGGCTTTGCCATCGGTACGGCGGGGCAGGCCCATCACCACGGTCGTGATCTTGAAGTCGGTGATGATCGCCACCAGACGGTCTACAGCCCAAGTGTTGTCCCGGCCATTCCAGTTGATCGTTTCGAGACCCCGCGCGGTGATCCCCAGCGGGTCGCTGATGGCCGTCCCGATCCGGGCATCGCCATAGTCGATCCCCAGCAGTCTTTCGGTTAATTGTGCGGTCATCGATATCATCTCCTTCTCACAGGTCAGATCACTTTCAGGACGAAATCACGGCAGCCGTAAGCACAGTAGCCGCAGAGCAGGCAGCGGGTTTCGTCGACTTGGACTTTGCCATCGACCAGCTCGAGAGCCTGGCCTGCGCAGCGTGCCACACAGGCGCCGCAGCCAGTGCACCAGTCGGCGACGATCAGCCGGCGGCGGCGGGCTTTTGTCGTCGCGAGGTCATCTGGTTTAACAGGTTCACCGGAAAAAAGCGCGAGGTTCATCTCGATTTCGGCTTCGCTCTGCATACCGACCGCGTAGGATGCGACGTGCGTCTGGGCTAGTGCAAAGTTGACTGCATCGTCGAAGGACTGGAGGAAATGGCCGCCACCCAGCATTTTCATCCCGTACAGGCCGAGGCCGGCAGCAGCAGCAGCCTGCGTCGCTTCGACCATATCGGTTGCGGTGCCGTCCAGCAAACCGAGGCCGCGCAGGTTGAGCAGGGGGTGAATCACATCAGCCTCACGGTATAGCCCGGCATCGAGTCCTTGATTGAAAGTAACACCCTGCCAGAGGCCATCGAGCTGTCCGGTGCGAGCCTGGGTCAGCGAGCGGACCGGTTCGACTGCATGGGTTGAAATGCCGATCGCCCGGATCAGTCCCTTTTCCTTCATCTCCAGAAAAAACTTGAATGCTTCAGCATGGCCGGCGAGCGTCAGCGTCGTCTCTTGCTCATGAAGCAGGAAAAGGTCGATCATCTCGACGTCCAGGGCCAGGCGGGCTTGTTCAAAGCTCCGGCGAGCCGTTTCCCGGTCATAGGCATAGCATTTGGATGCGATGACCGGGCGCTCGCTGACCCGGCGCAACGCCACACGAATATGCGGATAAGTCTCGTAAAGTTCAGCTGTATCGACAAAATTAACGCCCCGGCCAAAGGCATAAGCGAGAAGCTCGCCGCCTCTGTCGGGGCTTAAGTTGGCTTGGGCCGGTCCTAATGTCAGCGATCCGTAGCAGAGGCGGGACACTTCGATCCCGGTTTGCCCCAGCATCTGTCGCGGAAGCGTCATTCGAGCGTCTTGAGATAGTCGCGCAGGATCACTTCCAGCATTTCATCGCGTTCCATGCGGCGAATAACGGCACGGGCGCCGTTGTGATTAGTGATGTAGGTCGGGTCGCCGGATAAAAAGTAGCCCACCAGCTGGTTGACTGGATTGTAGCCCTTTTGATGCAGCGCCTGCAGAACTTGGGTCATGATTTCGCGCACTTCGAGCGAATGGTCCGCACCCATTTCAAAACGGGTTGTCTCACCTTTTTCCAATTGCTCAACACCTCTTCTTTCGGTCACAGCTAAATGTCGTTGTTCAGACAAAACTTGGATGGAACGTTTTTATCTTATCATGATCAGCAGGGCTTTGCACCCGTGCAATGTAAAAAATGGCTGTCAGCGCGCACCGGTGTCACCTCATAAACCTGGCCCGGGATGAGCAGCTGGCTTTCAACAGGTTCGATCCGGACCGGAACATAAGCGGCGGTATAGCCTTCGGCAGCACCGGACTCGGTATGGGTTTCGACTAGGACCTGCTGGATTTTCCCGAGCTGGCTGATGTGAAATTCAAATGCGAGTTTGTCCGCCAGGTCCTGCAAGCTCTGGCTGCGCCGGGCACTGAGCGGCGCGGCGACCTGATCCTTCATTGCTGCGGCTTTTGTCCCCTGGCGCGGCGAATAGCGGAAAATATGCATCCGGGTGAAGCCGATTTCGGCACAGAAAGCCAGGGTTTCGGCAAATTCGTCAGCTGTTTCGCCCGGGAATCCGACAATCACATCGGTGGTCAGGCTGGCTTCCGGAAAGGCTTCTCGCAAGTTGCGGGCGACAGTGCGAAACTCTTCAGTCGTATAACGCCGGTTCATCCGCCGCAGCACCGTGTCCGAGCCACTTTGCAGGGAAAGATGGAAATGGGGGCAAAGTTTTCTGTTTTCGCGAGCCAGGGCGATGAATTCAGCCGTGATCGATTGCGGCTCGAGCGACCCCAGGCGAATTCTGTCGATCCCGTCGATCTCGGCCAGGCGGTTGGCCAAGACCATGACCGCATGGCTTTCCTCACCGCGGTCAGCACCATAAGAGCAGACATGGATACCGGTCAGGACGACTTCACGGTAACCGGCTGCGGCCAAAGCACGACCCTCTGCCAGTATTGCCGCTTCCGAGCGGCTGCGGATCCGGCCGCGGGCCAGCGGGATCGCACAGTATGAACAGAAGGAATTGCAGCCATCTTCGATTTTGATATGCGCCCTGCACTCGGATTGTTGGTCGACGATGCCGAGCTCTTCAAACAGGTCATCATCCGCTTCGGTTTCAGGATTTGCGCCTGGGGTTCTGGCCATATTGCCCTGGTTCGGGTTTTCGAGGTGGAGATAATCCTGCACCAGCTCCAGGGCTCGTGCTTTGCCATGGGTTCCGATGACAATGTCGGCATACGATTTCGCATCGCTGAGTTCAGCATGGCAACCCATCGCGACGACGACAGCTTGCGGAGCCAGGCGTTTGGCCCGGCGCAGCATCTGGCGGGATTTGCGGTCAGCCTCGCCCGTCACCGTGCAGGTATTGATGATGTACACATCGGCAAGATCGTCAAAATCGACTCGTTCAAAGCCGGCATCGGCAAAACGGCGGGCAATCGCGTCCGTTTCATAGTGGTTTGTCTTGCACCCGAGGGTGTGAAATGCTGCTTTCAACTAAAAATCTCTCCCATGAGCAAGAATAGGTTTGACAGGCTATCCCAGTTGCTTCAAAATAAGGGCATGCGAATATTTACAGTAAACTTGAAGTCCATCACCGAAGTCAAAGAGTTTGTCCGCATCGTCAATGATTATGCGTTCAATGTCGACCTGATCTCAGGCCGCTACATTGTTGACGCCAAGTCGATCATGGGTATTTTCAGCCTCGACCTTTCGCGGCCGATCGCCCTCGAGATCCACAGCGACTCAGCGGATGAATTGATCCAGCGCCTGGCGCCTTTTATCAACCCAGCCGACTAGGCTGCCTGTCTGGGCCGGAATTTTCAATTCGTTGATTTAATCGACAAATTCCGAAACCATCAGCACCTCCGAAACCATCGTTGATCAAGAAATCAAAAAGAGGGCATTTGCCCTCTTTTTTTGATCGTTTGGAAGGCTGGCGGCTGATTAAGCGCCGCGGCCGGTCATCAGGTAGAGGACAACTGTCAGGACCGCGAAGACGATGGCGAGCACTGAGGTCAAGCGTTTGAGGACAACGTCCATCGAACGGCCCTTGCTTTTGCCAAAAAATGTCTCCGCACCGCCGCCGATTGCGCCGAGGCCCTGGGAATTGCCTTCCTGGAAAATAACCAACGCGACCAGCGCAATGCTGATCAGGATGTCGATCACTGCAATGATAATGGCGAGAACGTCCATGGTCCACCTCCGGATTTTATGCCGAATCCAACAGTCGGTCGCCTCGGGCGAGAGCTTGTTGTCGGCACAGCAACGGTAATTCTAGCACATCACCCGAAATCGTGCAACCGAAGTTTCATGTTTCGGCAGTGAATCGGGTTTTGACTTGATGAAGGTTTTGGTTTTGCGGTTCAGGCCTTGCGTTTGCGGGATGTGATGAACTTGATTGTTTCAGCCACCACAAACGGAATCAGCGACAACGGCAGGATATAGGCCCAGTCCATCCAACCCAGCATGATGGTGTGGAAGATCGGATCCAGGAACGGCACATAGATGACGACCAGCAGCAAGGCCAGGGACAGGATGATCGCCTTGTTGAGGGTGGCATTTCCGAAGAGGCCGAGGCGCAGGACCGGGGAGTGCTCGGAACGGGCGCTGTAGGAGCGGAAGAGTTCAGCCAGGATCAGGGTGACAAAGGCGTAGGTCCGGGCGCCATCGGTCGGTTCGAGGCCCATCGAAGGATAGACATTGCGGCCGATCAGGAAGGCGGCGAACACGGCGGCGAAAATAGCCAGGCTCTGGGTGGCGATCGTGAAGATCATCGGTTTGTTGAGGATCGCTTCGTTCTGGCTGCGCGGTGGTTGTTCCATGACGTCAGGTTCACCAGCTTCCTGGCCAAGGGCCAGCGCCGGGAAACTGTCCGTGATCAGGTTGAGCCAGAGCAGCTGGATCGGCAGCAGCGGGACATTGAGCGGCCCGAGGATCATGGTGCTCAGGAAGATGACCAGGATTTCGCCGACATTGCAGGAGAGCAGGAAGCCGACGAACTTGCGGATATTGCTGTAGATGATGCGGCCTTCATGGACGGCGCGGACGATCGTCGCAAAATTGTCATCAGTCAGGATCATGTCGGCAGTGCCTTTGGCGACATCGGTGCCGGTGATACCCATAGCTACGCCGATATCGGCGCTTTTCAGAGCCATCGCGTCATTGACACCGTCACCGGTCATCGAGGCGATATGCTGGTTGGCACGCAATGCCGAGACGATGCGCACCTTGTGGTCCGGTGAAACGCGGGCATAGACCGAGGTATGCTCGACAGCCTCGCGCAGCTTGGCATCGTCCATCTCGTCGATTTCGTGCCCGGCGAGGACTTCATCTTCAGGTTTGCGTCAGGCCGAGGTCATTGGCGATCGCCACGGCAGTGTCCCGGTAGTCGCCGGTGATCATGACAGCACGGATGCCGGCATTCTTGCAAAGGGCGATCGCATCGCGGGCCTCCGGGCGGGCCGGGTCGATCATGCCCATCAAACCGACAAAAGTCATGTTGATTTCAGCTTCGGCCTGGTTATGGCTGTCATGGGTGCGGAAAGCAAAGGCCAGGACGCGCAGGGCGGACTGGGCCATCTCGCTGTTGATCTCCAGGACTTCCTGGCGCAGCATTTCGTTGAGCGGTACTATGCCTTCAATGGTCATGATCGAGGTGCAGCGATCGAGGATAATGTCCGGCGCACCCTTGGTCAGGGAAACAATCGCGGCATCCTGGAAGCCATTGTGAATAGTCGACATCATTTTACGTTCGGAGTCAAACGGAAGATCGCCCACTTTGGGGTATTGCTTCTTCAGTTCGTTACGGACAAAGCCAGCTTTGGCGGCTGCGACAACCATCGCGCCTTCGGTCGGGTCGCCGATAATCCCGGCTGTGCCATCATCCTTGACAATCATGGTGGCATCATTGCAGAGCATGCCAATCTCGAGCAAACGGCGAATTTCCTGGGAGATCGTTTGTTTCTGACCGTTTTCATGGTCAAGCAATTCGCCCGACCGGGCTGTAGCCTGTGCCGGTGACATCGATCAGCTGGTCCGCCGCAAAAAGCCGGGTGACCGTCATTTCGTTCTGGGTCAGGGTCCCGGTCTTGTCCGAGCAGATGACATCGACACAGCCGAGGGTTTCGACGGCCAGCAGTTTCTTGACGATCGCATTGTGGTCAGCCATTCGTTTCATGCCCAAGGCCAGGACGATGGTGACAACGGCCGGCAGACCTTCCGGAATAGCCGCGACAGCCAGGCTGACGGCTGTCATGAACATATCGAGGATGTCACCGCCCATCAGGACGCCCTGAAGGAAGACGACTGCGCTGACAGACAGGCAGATGATGCCGAGCCATTTGCCCAGCTGGTTGAGGTTTCTTTGCAAAGGTGTGACTTCTTCGGTGATTTCCTGCAGTTTGTCGGCGATACGGCCGATTTCAGTGGATGAGCCTGTGCCGATAACGACACCGCGGCCTTTGCCATAAGTGACCGGAGTGCTCATGAAGACCATGTTGTCCCGGTCACCGAGAGCGGTTTTTTCCGGGAGGACGGCGCTAGCGTCCTTTTCGACCGGGACCGATTCGCCGGTCAGCGAAGCTTCTTCAGCCTTGAGGGACTGGCTTTCCAGAAGACGCAAGTCGGCTGGAACGATATCGCCGGCTTCGAGGAAGACCACATCGCCCGGGACAAGTTCTGCCGACGCGACCATCCGCAACTGACCATCGCGCAAGACGCGCGCCTGGGGTGAGGTCATCTTTTTCAAGGCTTCGATGGCCTTTTCGGCACGGCCTTCCTGGATCACACCGAGGACGGCATTGATCACGACGATCGCGATGATGACACCGGCATCGATATATTCGCCGAGAAATGCCGATACAACACTGGCCGCGATCAGGATCAGGACCATGACGTCCTTGAACTGGGCAAGCAACTTCTGCAGCATGGTCTGCTTTTTCTTTTCGGTCAGTGCATTCGGCCCGTATTGCGCCAGCAGCCTGGTCGCCTGCTCGGTGGTCAATCCTTGTTTCGGATCAGCCCCCAGGCGAACGATCAGATCGTCCAGCAACTCCTGATAAGGTTCCTGATTCATAATTGATCTCCTTTTCAAATAAAAAAAACCATCCAATCGCGTCTCACACAACTGAATAGTCTCGCACTTCACGATCAAGCCAGACGGAGTCGTCTTGCTGTTGTTGACTTGATCTCCGCTCAAAAAGCGGCTGCTACTCCCTGATTCCTTGAACACTCTATCACAAATTGCAGCTTTCAGGCAACACTATAAGGCCGTGGCCGGTCCAGGACGGCCTGATTTTATGAAGTTGCCCTGATAATCGCTACCCCTTTCCATGCGTGTTAAAATATTGGTGAAGAACTGTGTTTTTTGGCATCCTGCTGACCTGATCCGAGGTATTGCCAGATGGTTAAAAAGTCGGAACCGCTTTCACCTGTTCCAGTGCTGGACTGGCTCCTTGAACCGGAGAATCCATCCGTCCGCTACTATACCCTGCGCGATTTGCAGCCCCAACCAGGTCATTCGCTGGATTTGAGGGCGCCTGGTCTTCAATCAGCCCGGGAAGCGATCATGAGCCAGGGTCTGGTGCCGCGCATCCTGGAGAAGCAGAACCCTGACGGATCATGGGCAATCCCGGAGAATTTCTACACCCAGAAATACACCGGCACCGTCTGGACCTTGCTTCTGCTAGCCGAGCTGGGTGCAGATCCGGATCACGTGCAGGTTCAAAAAGCCTGCGAGTTTATCCTGGGCCACTCACAGAATCCGGATTCGGGCGGATTTTCGTTTGCCGAAAGTGCCAGGAACGGCGGCGGCCTGGCTAGCGGGGTTATCCCCTGCCTGACCGGCAATATGACTTACAGCCTGATCAAACTCGGCTATCTGGACGACCTGCGTGTGCAGCGGGCCATCAACTGGATCGTGTCTGTCCAGCGGGCTGACGATGGCGATAGCGGCAAGCCAGCAGGCGAGATCTATCAGCGCTTTTATACATGCTGGGGTGCCCACAGCTGCCATATGGGCGTCGCCAAAGCGCTGAAGGCCCTCGCAGCGATCCCTGCCGACCACCGCACGCCCGAGATCCAGGCGAAAATCAGTGAGCTTGCTGAATATTTCCTGATCCACCATTTGTATAAGAAAAGCCATAACCTCTCTGAGATATCACGCCCGGGCTGGCTAAGACTCGGTTTTCCCCTGATGTACCAGACCGACATTCTTGAATTGCTGGAAATTTTCGCGGATCTCAACCTGCGCGATCCCCGGCTCGGTGATGCGATCGACAAGCTGCAAAAGAAACGCCTGCCGGATGGCCGCTGGAATCTTGAAAATACATTCAACGGCCGGATGAATGTCCGCATCGAGCAGAAAGGCGAACCCTCAAAATGGATCACGCAAAAAGCGCTGAAGGTTCTCAATTGGCTTGAACCTTAGACAGTTTTTCCCGAAAACTGCTTTCCAGGGTCATCGCATCATAGCTTTTGAATGATACATGTCTTTTTCAGCTTCTTTCATGATATCAGCCAAGCTTTCACTTGGCGATGTTTTTGAGGCAAGTCCAAATGCTGTGCTCACCTGGATGCCATTGACTTGCCGGTTTTCACAAAACTTGAGAATCCGGTCGACAATTTTCCGGGCATCCGCCTCACTGGTCCTGGGCAGAAGGATGATGAATTCGTCGCCGCCCCAGCGGGCAATGATGTCGTCCGGCCGGCAGCCTGTTTTAATCGCGTCAGCAGTCTCCCGGATATATTCATCACCTTGATCGTGGCCGAAGGTATCATTCATCAATTTCAGGCGATTCATGTCGCCCATGATGATCGTAACCGGCAAGTTCCTGTCAGTATCAATGCGTTTGATTTCTTCTTCGCAAAAACGCCGGTTGTACAAGCCCGTCAGCGGGTCATGATAACTCAAGTGCTCGATCTGCTGCTGACGCAATATCCTGTCCGTAACTTCCCTGGCAATGCAGTAATATTTGTTTTCAAAGAGACGGGTGTTCCACTCAATGTACCGATAGGAACCATCTTTATGCCGGTAACGGTTGATGTATTGAAGAAATTCCGGGTGGCTCGCTTCTTCCTGGATCTCTTTGATCGTCTGTTCCAGTTTCGCAGCATCTTCCGGATGGACGAATTGCACGGCATATGATCCTTCGATTTCATCACATTCATAACCGAGGATATCTTTCCAGGCTTTGTTCACTTTGAGGAAGAGACCGTCGGTCCGGGTGATGCAGAGCAGATCCGGCGTGATGTCAAAAAATATATCCAGTTCTCTGAGTTCCTTTTCCCATTCGCTTTTTGCTGTGACATCCCGCCGATCATGCATTGGATGGCCTCCTATGCAAAAAATCTGAAACACAAGCAACTATATTTATATTGTACTCGAATTTTAACAACTTTGCTTTTGTTTATCGATTATTTGTAAACTAACTTACTAAATTATTAACTAGACATCCGACCATCTCGCCGGATTTTTTGCAATTGAGGCCGGGCGAATTCCCGGGAAAAACAAAAACCGCCGCAGCTTGCTGCTGCAACGGTCTTCGTGGTGCCCAGAGCCGGAATTGAACCAGCGACACGGGGATTTTCAGTCCCCTGCTCTACCAACTGAGCTATCTGGGCAATTTGGCGACGCAGAAGGGGCTCGAACCCTCGACCTCCAGCGTGACAGGCTGGCATTCTAACCAACTGAACTACTGCGCCGTATGAAAGTACTGGTGGGAACTACAGGGCTCGAACCTGTGACCCTCTGCTTGTAAGGCAGATGCTCTCCCAGCTGAGCTAAGCTCCCGAGCGGTGCACTGTTTCGAGCGCAAGATGAAGTATAGCGGACATAAATGGCTTTGTCAACAATAAGGCGGAATAAAAATCCTGAAAAAATCCTGAAAAAATCTAAAGTTCCAGACCAAACAATTTCCGGGCATTTTGTGTGGTCTGATCGGCGACTTCCTCGACCGTGCAGCCCCAGATTTCAGCGACTTTGGCGCCGATCAGCGGGAGGTAGGCCGGCTCGTTGCGCTGACCGCGGTGGGGTTCCGGGGTCAGGTAGGGGCTGTCCGTCTCGAGTAGCAGTCGGTCGTGGGGGCAGGCCGCGATGACGTCGAGAGACTTCCGCGCGTTCTTGAAGGTGATCGGGCCGTCAAAGCCAAGGTAGAAACCCATGCTTGAGCAGATTTGCAGCCGTTTCGACACTGCCGGAAAAGCAATGGAAAACGCCGGGCGACCGGACGAAGCAGCCGGGCTTTGTCAGCCTGATCGCAGGATTTCGCAGGCAATCGGCTGTCGCTTCGCGGTCGTGGACAATCACCGGCAGGTCGAGCTCATGGGCAAGCCTGATCTGGGCCATGAACACCTCACGCTGGATGTCACGGGGCGAAAAATCATAATGGTAATCCAGGCCGATCTCGCCGATCGCCACGACGGTTGCCGCGGTTGACCCGGGCCAGAGCACGCAACTGTTCGGCGACGTTATCGTTATAGGATTGTTGCCTCATGGGGATGGACAGCCACAGCCGAAATCAGTCCCAAGCCTTGATGACGGCTGACCAGCATCGACCGCATCCCGTGAATCATCCAGATCAGTAGCCGGGCAGCAGAATCCAGCTGACGCCGGCCGCCCTGGATTTCGCCAGGACGGCCTCGAAGTCAGTCATGCAGAGGTTTCGTCCTGCAGGTGGGCGTGGGTATCGATCCAGACCATGCTCAGCCGACTTCAGCGCCGGACGGCACCGGGCGATCGACGGTCAGGAGCCTGTAGCCCTCCGGGGTGGTCGCGCAGAGCAGCATGCCATTGGACTCACACCGCGGATTTTGCGCGGTTTGAGGTTGGTCACGACGATGACCTGCTTGCCGGGCATTTCATCCGGGCTGATAGGACTGGGCGATTCCGGAAACGATCTGGCGGACTTCACTGCCCAGGTCGATCTGGGAGCAGAGCAGCTTGTCCGAGCCTTTGACCTTCGCGCAGGAGCAGCACCGTGCCGACCTGCATCGCTACCTTGAGGAAATCGTCGAATTCGATCAGAGCGACGCCCTCGGGTGCAGCAGAGGCAGGCGACGCCGGTGCCTGCGCTGATGGCGCTGTGGCAGCCGTCGATGCTGCAGTCGCAAGGGTATTGGCTGCGCTTGCGGCATCATTCCGGACAGTGGCCTTTGAGTCTGCTTCTGTATTCGCAGCGGCAGCGGCTTCAGCCTGAGCTGACAGCATGGCGTCCAGGGCGGCAATTTCCTTGGCGATGTCGATGCGCGGGAAAATCGGATCGGTCTTGCTGACGCCCATCGGGTGCCTGGTACAAGCCATAAGTCGCGGGCGGATTCCCAGCTCGTCTGAAGGCCGGATCGTCGATACCGAGCGCCTGCCAGATTTTCGCCGAGGTGTGCCGGCATGAACGGCTGGATCAGGATCGAGACGATCCGGATCGTTTCCGCCAGGTTGAACAGGACGGCTGCCAGACGGGGCCGCGTTTGCCGGCGTGCGGGCCAGGATCCAGGGCGCAGTGTCGTCGATGTACTTGTTGCTGCGGCCGACGACTTTCCAGATCTCGCTCAGCGCCTGGCTGAACTGCAGCTTGTCCATGGCCGCTTCGACCTGTGTCCGGCAGAGCCAGGCACCATCGCGATCAGCTCATCGTCCGGCGTACCGGTGCGTGCGCTCGGCCGGCAGGCCCTGCCGGGAAATATTTCTCGATCATCGCGACGGTCCGGCTGACCAGGTTGCCCAGGTCATTGGCCAGGTCGGAATTGATCCGGTTGATCAGCGCTTCGTTGGAAAAGATGCCGTCAGAGCCGAAAGGCACTTCGCGCAGCAGGAAATAGCGGATGGCATCGACGCCGTATTTTTCGCAGAGGACGACCGGATCGATGACATTGCCTTTCGACTTCGACATCTTGCCGTCCTTGAACAGCAGCCAGCCATGGCCGAAAACCTGTTTCGGCAGCGGCAGACTCCAGCGCCATCAGCATGGCCGGCCAGATGATCGTGTGGAAGCGGACGATCTCCTTGCCGACCAGATGGACATCGGCCGGCCAGTAGCGGGCGAAGTCGCCGTCTGATCCGGGGTAGCCCAGCGCCGTGATGTAGTTGGACAGGGCGTCGATCCAGACATAGACGACATGTTTCGGGTCGAATGGCACCGGGACGCCCCAGTTGAAGGTCGTGCGGGAGACGCACAGGTCTTCGAGACCCGGGCCGCAGGAAATTGTTGAGCATTTCGTTGGCGCGGCTGGCCGGCTGGATAAAGTCGGGATTTTCTTCGAATAAATCGATCAGGGCATGCTGGTATTTGGAAAGCCGGAAAAAATAGCTTTCTTCGCGTCGCTTTCTCGACCGGGCGGCCGCAATCCGGGCAATTGCTGTCGACCAGCTGGGTTTCGGTCCAGAACGATTCGCAAGGTGTGCAGTACCAGCCTTCGTATTCGCTTTTGTAAATGTCGCCCTTGTCGTAGAGTTTCTGGAAAATATACTGGATCGCTTCGTCATGTGCCTGATCGGTCGTGCGGATGAACCGGTCATAGGAAATGTCCAGCAGTTGCCAGAGTTCCTTGATGCCGGCCACGACATCGTCGACATAAGCCTGGGCGAGTCACCTGCTGGGCTTCGGCTTTGCGCTGGATCTTCTGGCCGTGCTCGTCCGTTCCGGTCAGGAACATCACGTCATAGCCCTGCAGACGCTTGTAGCGGGCCATTGCGTCGGCGGCGACCGTTGTATAGGAATGCCCGATATGCAGCTTGTCGCTCGGGTAGTAAATCGGTGTCGTGATGTAATAGGTCTTGTCCATGGTGCCTCCCTGTCAGGCTGAATGCTAATTGAGGTATTATAGCGAATTTTATCCGTTTTGTGAATTTTCAGCTGCGGTGTCGGGCTCAGCCTTACTCCTGCAATTTAAGCGCCTGGGCATAGAGCTCGTTCTTTTTGAAACCGGTGAGTGCGGCAACTTCGCGTGCCGCTTCTTTGACGGACTGCCCCTGATCCAGCAGGTCTTTGAGGAGCTTTTCAGCTTGCTGGGCTGGTGGCAGGTCATCAAAGCTGACACCGCTGCCTGATTCAGATGATCCTCCGGCGGTTTCCGGGCGAATTGGTGTTTTTGCCAGGTCGGGGCGGCGGCGGGCAAAAGCGCGGGCGCCTTCGAGGACAATGACATACTCGCCACGCGGGTCATTGACTGCATAATAATCGCAAAGGCCCTGCACCGTGCCACGGAGGAATTCCTCATGCTTTTTTGTCAGTTCGCGGCCGAGCGCCATCTGGTGTTCGGCGAATCCGGCAGCAATCAGCTCATTAAGCATCTTTTTCAATCGATGAGGCGCCTCATAAAGAACCATGGTCCGCGGTTCGCGCAGCAATTCGGCCAGGCGGATCCGGCGTTCCTTGCGATCCGAGGGCAGGAAGCCTTCAAAAGTGAAGCGGTCAGTGTCGAGACCTGAACCAGCCAGCGCGGTGATCGCCGCCGAGGGACCGGGAATGACCAGGATTGGCAGGTCGGCTGCAACACACTGGGCAACCAGGACTGCACCTGGATCACTGACGCAAGGCATACCGGCGTCGGAAACCAGGGCAATTGTCTGGCCAGCCCGCAGTTTTTCGATCAGCTGGTCGCCCTTTGTCGCCTGGTTGTGCTCATGGTAGCTGGTCAACGGCTGATGCAAGCCGAGATAGGACAGCAACTGGCGAGTCCGGCGAGTGTCCTCGGCAGCAATCAGGTCGACTTTCGACAACACTTCGATCACCCGACGGGAAAGGTCACTCAAGTTGCCAATCGGTGTGCCGACCAGGATCAAGGTTCCCCGCGGCAGATCTTGACCCGCTTTGCCGGCATTGCCCGCAAGAAAGTCGCTACCGGCCGGTTGTTCTTCGCTGATCGGCTCTTGTTCAATCAATTCATCCATGGTTTCCCCTCATCTCACCTGCATGACCAGAAACTATGACATTCAGACCTGCCTGATTTCAGAACGGCTGCATTCAGTCACGACTGTATCTAGTGATAGTATATCGCTTGCGTCTCGGCACTGTAATGGCCGGGCTGGTCACAAACCACCAGGTCAGGCAACCAGCGGAACGAGCCGGGTTTACCGTGCAGGCGACCGGCGACCAGCATGCTGGTTGGCGCTCTACCCGGAAGCGGCACAATCGCCCGCAACAGGACCGGCTCGATCCGGTACGACCGCATGGTGGCCAGCACATCGGGCAGACTGGACGGGCGATGAACCAGCGCCAGGTATCCGCCAGGTTTGAGCCAGCGGGCGGCAGCCGCAAGTAATGCATCGATCGGCATCGTTGTCGATTCAAGCGCAGCGCGTCGTTCAAAATCAAGTGATCCGCCATCAACGGCAGCTGTTGACAGGTGACGGCCAGGATCCCGATAGGGCGGGTTGCTGACAACCAGGTCAAGGCTGGCGCGCTCGAACACCTGCAAGTCACGGACATCGCCACAAATAGCGGCGAGCCGATTGTTCAGTTGATTCAATTCGATGTTGCGGGCAAAGACTGCACACGGCCGCGGACAAAGCTCGACACCTGTGATCGAAGCCAGTGGCAGGCGCCCGGCCAGCAAGATGCTGACAGCGCCGCAGCCGGCACCGAGATCAGCCGCGCGGATGGGCTTTTTAGACTGGATGAGATTGGCTGCAAATGCAGCAAGCAAGACAGAGTCTTCGCCAAAGCGAAACCCATCCTTTTTCTGGATCAGTCGCAAGTTGCCGCGTTGGAGGTCCTCGAGGGTTTCATCAGCTTCAATCGGTAGGGTGTTCATAGGTCCCCGATCATATTTTCGTCAGAACGGTCTCATGAGAGATGCCGTTTAAAGGTCAGTCGGTCCAGCCAAATGATCTAACAGCCGGCCAGATAAAGAGCTGTCGGCCAAACAAAAAGGGAAAGCTTAACGCCTTCCCTCTTTTGCTGGACATATCTGTTGAGAAGATCAGCCGGCAGAGATGGCCGAAACCGGGCAAGCTGATTCGCAAGCGCCGCAATCGATACAAACGTCTGCATCGATCACGTACTGGCTGGCGCCAGCTGAAATCGCACCGGTCGGGCACTCGCCTTCGCAAGCACCACAAGAAATACAAGCGTCAGAAATTTTATAAGCCATGGTTAAACACCTCCCGTTCGCAGTTGATTTTAGCACCGGAGCTTGGTTTGGGCAAGCATTAGGCACAGATAATCATTCGGATTTGTCTTCATGCCCTGCTGATTGGGCTGGCTGGGCTGCTTGCGCGGGTTGCGACTTGGCTCTTCCGCCACCACAGCCGCCGCATTTTTTGTTTGGTTTGCCGCCGATGATTTCAACGTCGTCGTTCGGCACAACGATCAGGTCGGCTTCACCGCCGCGCTCAAGCCGCACCGTCACGGTCTCTTTGAGCAGGTTGACAGCCTCGACCGTGCCCGGACCTTCTGGCGTCATGACCTGATGGCCGGGTCGCGGCATCCGGGCATGTGCATCCTCATAGGCGTCCTGTTCGTATTTCAGGCAGCACATCAGGCGGCCGCAGCACCGGATATTTTGGCCGGATTCATCGACAGACTCTGCTCTTTGGCCATTTTGATCGACACCGGAACAAAGTCCGTCAGGAATGAACAACAGCATAATTCGCGGCCGCAAATCCCCAGGCCGCCGATCATCCGGGCTTCATCGCGCACCCCGATCTGGCGCAATTCGATCCGGATGCGGAAAATTGCTGCGAGATCTTTGACCAGTTCGCGAAAATCGACCCGGCCATCCGCAGTGAAATAAAAAACGATCTTGCGGTTGTCAAAGGTATATTCAGCACTGACCAGCCGCATGTCCAGACCGCGAGATAAAATCTTTTCAGCAGCGACGCGAAAGGCCTCGCGTTCTTTCAGGCAATTGGCTTCGTAATGGGCTATATCTTCGGCGTTGGCGACCCGGAGCAGGGGTTTGAGTTCGGCTGCCAATCGTTCTTCAGGCAGATCAGCGATGCGGTCAGCAACGATGCCCAGTTCAATTCCTTGCGAGGTTTCGACGATGACAGCATCCCCCGGCTGGACATCGTATCCGGCCGGATCAAAATGGTAGGCTTTACCGGCGCCGTGAAAACGGACTCCGACAACTTTAGGCATGGACGAGCTCCTTTCTGAGCGTGAGCAACAATTGGCAGACCAGCCCTTCAAAGCTGGCATTCAAAGCCAGTCCGCGGCGGGCGGCATAGATCGCATTCGAAGCGCGAAACAAACCTGGGATCGATTTGCTGCGCAAGGCTTCACTGCGGATTTTGAGTTGACCAGCCTGGTCAGGGTTGGTCAGGTGGCGTTTGTCCTGGGTCATGGCCAAAACGAGCTGATCACGGGTCAGGCTGGCGAGGATATCGAGCAGGACATCCGCCCTTGCCCGGTTGTTATCCAGGAAGCCATATCCCGTTGTCAGGACCTGGGCGCGGCTGAGCCGGCCCAGCTGGTGGTAAAAATCGATCGTTTCCGACCGCAAATCCTGGAACCAGGAACTGGTCAGCAGATTAAGGGCAGCGCCAGGTATGCCATTGGCATAACGGGCGTAAAATGCCAAAGTCGTGTCGTCAGGGATGCTGCTGTTCTGGCGGGATAGTTCCCGATGCAGGATCTCGACCACCAGCTCGGCAGGATAGCGTCTCAAGGGCAGAACCGTCAGGCGGGACAGGATCGTCGGCAACAATCGCTCGGGGCCGGCCGCCATCAGGATGAAACTGACAAAATCCGGTGGCTCTTCGAGTGATTTAAGCAATGTATTCTGTCCCTGTTCATTCAGATGGTCAGCGTCGATCAGGTAGACCTTGCGTTTGCCGAATTGGGGGCGGAGTGCAAGGTCAGCCTGGATCGTCTGGCGCACCCGCTCGACTTTGATGATTTTGTCTTTGTTGTCGAGCAGCAACTTCCTGAAGTCAGGGTGGGCCTGGTTTTCAAAATGATGGCAAGACGGGCAATGGCCGCAGGCGCCATCGGCATTGGGTTCCTGGCAGAGCAGCGCCTGGGCGAATGCTGCTGCGAATGTCGATTTGCCGATCCCCTCCGGACCGGTCAGAACATAAGCATGCCCCGGTTCGCTCCCGAGGATTAAACCGAGGCGTGATTTAAGTTCTTGCTGTCCGATGAGGGTCGAAAAAGCCATTGTTACATTTTCTCGAAATATTCGACGTTAAGCACGAAGACGGTCGCACCGCCCACCATTACTTCGACCGGGTAAGGGATATAGGAGCCGCCCATCGATGAAGGGGTGACATTGGTATTGATCGCGGCCTGGCGGCTGCTCGAGAATTTGCGGATGATCCCGAGGACTTCTTCAAGTTGGTCTTCCTCGACAACAATCATCAGGGTTGTATTGCCCGACCGAAGAAATCCGCCGGAAGAGTTGAGCTTGGTCACCCGATATCCGGCGCGGTTTAATTCGGCCATCAACCTTGGGCTATCCTCGTCGTGGACAATCGCATAGATCAGTTTCATAATTTCAGGTCCCCCTTCAATTGTCTGATTATTTGGTCTTTGATTACTGTCTCAGTCTGGTCGGCATCGATCCGGATCATACGATCTGGTTCTTCCTTCAGGATTTCCAGATAACCATGACGTGTCCGCACCATGAAACTCGTGTCCTCTTCATCCAGCCGGTCAGCCTTGCCCGGTCGTCCAGCCAGTCGCTCCAGGGCGATCGGGATCGACACATCGAGCAGGAAAGTCTTGTCCGGCCGCAATCCTCCGGTCGCAATGACTTGTAATTGGTGGATCATGGCCCGGTCAATCCCACGGCCAAAGCCCTGGTAAGCGGTCGTCGAATCATAGAAGCGATCACACACGACCCACATACCGTCGGCCAGGGCTGGCTCGATGACTTCGCGGATGAGCTGGGCACGCGCTGCGGAAAACAGCAGCAGCTCGGTCTCCATGCACATCGCTGTGTTGGCCTTGGCCAGCAGGATCGATCGGATCGATTCACCGATTGCAGTACCGCCAGGCTCACGCAGGGTCAGGACAGGAATACCCTGTTCCTTCAGCCACGCTGCCACCAGAAGCGCCTGCGTCGACTTGCCTGAGCCGTCTATGCCTTCGAAAGTGATCAGCAAGCCGGGTCGGGCAGCAGACTGTGAAAGGTTGTCAAGTTGCTTGTCGTCATTATACATCAACTGTACTCCAGATAAAACTTTATACGACGACTCTGACGCATTCATGGTCGACGCCTGCAATAGTGATTTTATTTTCTCTCAATCGCATGAGCAAATCAAGCCGAACGACGTCGATTTGTTCGCCAGGCAGCACTAGTGGGATCCCGGGCGGGTAAGGGGACAAGGGGGTAGCGGCGATACAACCGGCTGACATTTGGAGCGTAACGGACTTTGTCTGATGAGACCCGAACAGCACATCGCCCGGTGCGATAACCGGCTTTGCCGGTGTCAGCAGCAGATTCAGCCATTCCGATTCGAGTTTGGCCAAATCTGGTCCGTGTTTTTTCTGCTGAAGTGTATTTGAAATTCTGTCCGGAACATCATGCAAAACTCCGCGCAAGCCTTTGGCCAGGCGGACGAAATCACGATGCGGCTGATCGAGAGCGGGAATCAGGACCAGGCGGGTCAGGTCAGCCATCTCGACATCGATGCCAATTTCAGTCAAGCTCACTGCCAAGGCAGCCGCTGAGGCAGTCGATTCACGACAACTCAGGACTAGCCTGGCAGGATCGCGCACTAGACCGTCAGCGGCTTGCCGGCGGGGTGGCGAAACCAGCCAGTCGACCCGAAGGAGGCTCGCCAGCTCACCTATTTCGCCAAGCAAGGTTTCGATCCGGCTGTGGCCTTGCTGCTCGAGGTATGCGCGGGCAAAATCGAGGCTCGCGGCAATCGCAAACGATGGACTTGACGTCTGGAAAATCCGCAAGGCAGCGCGAACCCGGGCAGAGGCATCTTCTTGCCTGGCAATCAGCCGGTCTGACAAATGCAGATAAGCCCCCTGGGTCAAAGCCGGCAACGTTTTGTGTGCGCTCTGGACACAGGCGTCGGCTCCAGCTGTAAGTGCTGCTTTTGGAAGCAGATCGGGCGCAGCAGCAAAATGGGCGCCATGGGCTTCATCAATCAACAGGAGCATGCCGGCCGCGTGGGCCAGCTGCGCGATCGCAGCCAGGTCGGAGCAGCGGCCGTAATAATCCGGATAGGTGAGGAAGATCGCGGCACTGTCGGGCTGGGATGCGATCGCCGCGGCTACCGAAGCCGGTGTGATTTCGGGCAGCAAGGCCAGCGGTTCAGGTTTAGTGGCCGTCGGTGGAAACTCGAGCCAGACCGGCTGCAAATCGAGCAAAGCGATCGCATGGGTGATCGAAAGATGGCAAGTCCGAGGCAAGATGAGTTTTCGGCCGCGGCCAACGAGTCCGGCCAGCATCGCCAGGATCCCGCCAGTTGCCCCGTTGGTCAAGAACAAGGTCTGGCCGGCGCCGAAACAGGCGGCCGCAAGTTGCATCGCCTCTCTGGCCGGGCCGGTCGGCTGATGGAGATCATCAGTCGCCAGAAGCTCGGTTGTGTCAAGACTCGCCAGTTGGTTGCGCACACTTGACGGCCAGCTTTGGCCGCTCCGGTGGCCGGGCATATGAAAAGAAAGCCGCCCCGTTTTCAACTGATGTTCGAGGGCGGCCAGCAAAGGCGTTGTGGATTCAGAAATCAAGTTTGATGTTGTGGATCGACGCAATTTCCAGCCAGATTTCCTTTTCAATGCGTTCATTGTCGCGGTGAACGTCTTCGAGGGTCTCTTCAGTTTTGACTCTCTTGTCCCAGCGGTTGATGCGCTCCGAAGCGGCTGCTGCAATCGACCGTTCCTGGCGCTCCGGACGTTCTTGACGTTCCCGTTCCTGGCGTTCCTGGCGTTCCGGACGGTCAGTGCGTTCGGGACGTTCCGCACGCTCCGGACGTTCAGTTCGTTCAACTTTTTCCGGGCGTTCTGTGCGTTCGGCTCTCTCCGGACGTTCCTGACGCAACTGGCGTTCTTTCATGTGTGGCTGTTCGACACGCTCACGCGCTGCAACGGGCTCAACAGGTACTGCCCGTGTGACTGTAGCAGCCTCGCTGGCTACACGCTGCTCAGCGCGCTGGTCAGGACGCTGGTCCTGTCGTTCGCGGTTCGGCCGGCGCTGCTGTTGTTGCGGTTGACGCGGTTGTCCGCCGCCTGCTTGCTGAGGACCGGCGCCCTCTCTGGGTCCGGCCTGGACCGGGCCACTTTCACGAGGTCCGCCGGGCTGGCGGCGCGGGTTCCGGTTGCCGCCTGGACGCTGCTGGCCCTCACGGCGGGGTTCACCCTCACGGCGGGGTTCACGGTTATCACGGCCATCGCGATTGGTCTCGCGGCCTTCACGGGGCATATCACGGCCTTCACGCGGCGGTTCGCGGCGACCATCACGGTTGTCGCGGTTATCACGATTATCGCGCTGGTCAGGCCGGGGCGGACGTTGGTCCGGGCGATCGAGGCGTTGCACCGGACCAGATGCCGGTTGATTTGGGCCATATTGGCCTTGGCCAGATTGGCCCTGGCCTGGTTGGCCGGGTCTTGGCGCATTGGCGGGACCAAAGTGGCGGAAGTTGCGTTTGCGGTTGCCCGATCCGCCAGAGCCGGCTACAGGATTATTCATGAATTTGATATCCTCCGAGATCCCATGGTTGCATTGTGTGTTTGAAGTCGCTCATTATTTTAGTCTTTTTCACCCCAGCTTACAAGTGAAGCGGACTTCCGGTGTCGGTTGCACCTCGCCGGATGCCAGTTCCTGCAAGGGGATCCGGACAAAATCCCGCTCGGCCATGCGCGGGTGCGGCAAGGTCAGGTTCGGTGTATCGACAGCCAGTTGACCATAAGTCAAAAGGTCGATGTCGAGGGTGCGCGGGCCCCAGTGGACCAGACGTTCACGCTGGAAGCGTGATTCGATCTGCTGGCAGAATAAGAGTAACTGAAACGGATCAAGACTGGTCTGGACCCTCAAGACCAGGTTGAGAAAGTCAGGTTGTTCTCTTAAGCCGACGGGTGTCGTCTCGTATACGGACGAGACTTGCTGCATCCTGACCTGTGGATGGTTGCTCAGTAATTGGACAGCAGTCTTCAGCGTTTCCAGACGGTCGCCGAGATTCGAGCCAAGCGACAGGTCCACAGTCGAAAAGAGGCTGTAGTCGGCGCGGCGGCGGCTGATAGCGACCCCCGCAGCTTTGAAAACGCCCGGAAGCGGGGCCTCTGGTTTACGTACTTCAATATCGACTGCCATCAAAGCGGCATGGCTCCTCAGCAGGGTTTCAGCGACTTGGCCAGCCAGGCGTTCGACAAGTAGAAACTTGCTCGTTTCCACGATGTCACGGATCTGTTCAAAAACATCGGCATAGCTGATCGTCTGGTCAAGATCATCTGTCCTGCAGGCCAGAAGCGGCAAAGTCTGGAGGATGACGTCAAGTTCGACCGGTTGTGGCTGTTGTCTTTCCTCTGTGAAAACACCGATCACGGTGGAAAACCGCAAACCTCTGAGAAAGATTCGGTCAAATGGTGTTTCAGGCAACATCATCATCCTTTAGCCCCCCTGGCAGGTCTACGGAGAATCGCATCGCACAGCCGGACCGTCTGGGCTACAGTTTCGACATCATGGACACGGACGAAATCGGCACCACGGGCAATGGAAGCAGCGACAGCGGCTGCTGTGCCGATTGCACGGTCATTCAGCGGCCGGTCCAGCAAATCGCCGATAAACCGTTTGCGGGAGGGGCCGACAAGCATCGGCAGATGCAATCCTGGCAGGCACTGGATCTGCTCGAGTTCGGCCATCAGAGCGATCGACTCGTCGGTCATCAGGCCAAATCCGACCCCCGGGTCGAGAATGATCTGTTCGGTCGTGATGCCGGCATCGATGGCGCGCTGGCAGCCCATCGCCAGGTAGCGGCGGGTCGCGGCGAACAGGTCGAGCTGGCGAAGTGGCTCAGCCAAAGCTTCCGGCAGGAGTGGCATATTGGTGAAAACAGTTGCCGACGGATGACCTTGGCGGTAAAGGACTGCGTTGTGCATCAGGATGACGCCCGCATTCATCCTCGCGGCAACTTCGGCCATCCGGCCATCAGCCAGGAAGCCGGTCACATCGTTGACAATTGTCGCCCCGGCCGAAAGTGCGGCTTCGGCAACTTCGGACTTGAATGTGTCGACCGAAATCGGCACGTTAAACCTGCTGGCCAGCTGGGCAATCACCGGCCGGATGCGGTTGATTTCATCATCAACTGCGACTTTCTGTGAACCGGGCCTGGTTGATTCGCCGCCGATGTCGAGGATATCGGCCCCTTCGGCAATCAGCCGTTCGGCTTGCCGGAGTGCTTGATCGATCTTGAAATACTTGCCGCCATCCGAAAAGGAGTCCGGTGTGACATTGAGGATGCCGGCAATATAGGTTTTCCGGCCAAGCGGCAATCGAAAATGGCCCGCTTTGAACAACGCATGTCCGCCAGTCATGTCCGGTGGATCAGGGACAGGGCCTCTGCCCTGCTCCTGGCATCACGCTTGCAGATGCCCCGCAAAGCAGACGTCACAGTGACCGAACCGGGCTTTTTGATCCCGCGCATGGTCATGCAGAGATGCTCCGCCTCGACAACAACCGCCACACCGAGCGGTGAAACGGCCGACATGATCGTATCCGCAATCTGCGATGTCAGCCGTTCCTGCAACTGTGGCTTCTTCGACATCACGTCGACAATCCTGGCGATTTTGGAAAGGCCCAGGATCCGGCCTTCATTGGGAATGTACACGACATGGGCTTTGCCGATAAACGGCAGTAAATGATGTTCGCACATGGAATAAAACGGGATGTCCCTGACAAGGATCATCTCGTCATGGTCTTTCTCATGAAATACTTTGATCGAATCCTCGATCGGCAAGTGCAGGCCGGCAAAGATCTCACCATACATCCGGGCAACGCGGTGAGGTGTTTCGATCAGGCCTTCACGATCCGGGTCTTCCCCGATGGCCAGAAGGATTTCACGGACCGCACGCTCGATGCGTGGCAGATCCATCGGTTCTTTTGTCATAATTCACCTGCTGATTCATCGCCGGATTTTCGGCGCAGGACTTGGCGACGGAATTCCATCGGCGTCATGCCGATATGTTTTCGGAATGCGGCATTGAACCGCTGCGGGCTGGAAAATCCAACCTGGTCGGCGACGCCGCTGACTTTGATATCTTTTTGTTCGAGTAACTTGCAGGCATGTTCGACCCGGATCTGCATCAGGAACGCCATTGGGCTCATGCCTGTTTCATCCCGGAAGGCGCGGGTGAAATAGCCTTGGCTCAGGAAAACATAACTGGCCACTTCAGCGACCGAAATATCATGGTCGTGGTTTTCGACGATGTAGTCGCGGGCTATCTTGACCAGTTCGCGAGCTTTGCCCGTGCGCACTCTAAGACTTTCTTCCCATTCTTCGCGCAAACCGCGGGCCAGGGCAACCAGCAGCTCCATGGCCAGCAATTGCATCATGAGTTCCTGGCCATAGGATTCCAGGCGATTTTCCCGCAGGATCCGTTCGACCAGGCTGGCGATATCCTGCCGGCTTTTGCCGCGGATCAGAATGAACGGATCGTGGTTCTTGTCATCGAGCGAACGGTCATTACCACTCGCAAAGCTTAAAAATTTCTCGAGGCTTCGCGGTTCGATATCCGTGGTCCGGAGATGCTGTTGTCCATGACTGGCCACTGCATCGAAGTGTGTGCTTTGCTCATGGGACTGGGCAAACCCGAAATAGAGGACGACCATGTCGGCGTACCCTTCCACACTCCGAAAAGCATGGGACATACGGGGCCGGAACACGAGTGATCCGCCTTTGTCCAAGGTCACCTTGCGGCCTTCGATTTCAAACTCGGCCTTGCCGCTGCGCATATAGATCAATTCGTGGTAGTCGTGACGGCTGGGCGTGGAAAAAGACGTCCCTTTCTCGAAGGTCCGTTCTATCCCTTTGAAAACAACTGGTATTGCACCTGCGGCTTCCAGGATTCCTCGTTCGACTGCTGGCAACAAATCTTCAAACATTCACATCACCTGAGACTCAATATATCAGATCGCCTCCAATTTTCACAGCTTTTGCCTGTGTCTGCTATTATTCAGGTTCGTTAACGGCAGAAACACGGATATAGGCGCGACTCATGGCTTCGGCCAGCTTACCGGCCTGGGTCTTGTCGAGATCCAGGCAGAGCAGTGCCGTACCGTTCGTATTATCAAGTGGCACTTCCAGTGGCTGTCCATCTGTGCCCAGGAGCGCAACGATCGGTACATTGCGGATCGTGTCCGTCAAGTCGCCCGTGGTCTGTTTGGGCACGAGATGCAGATCAATCAGATTTCCAGCAGCCAGATAGAAGCCATTGGCATCACCCGCCCGAAGCTCGAGGGTCATCAGTCGATGGCCAGGTTGAGGATTGGGGTAACTGACGCCGCCGGATGTGCTTGCAATACGCGAGGCCAGCAACAATTCGCCGGCCTTAAGTTCAGTGGACGACCACAAACCGACAGCCTGTTCCGGATCTTTGACATAGCCGGCCAATGCAGGGTGATCGGCAATTTCTACGGCAGTGAGATGTTCGGGCAGCAGACAGGTTCCAGTCGGGATATCCTGTTTTAATGCAACAACAGAAACCTTGCGGATCACTTGCTGGCCTTGTCCGGCCCAGTATGTGAGGCCGAGAAGAAGCAGGGCAAGCAGTCCGGCAAGCAGGGACTGGCGATATTTTCGCATGGCGACCTCCAGAGAATGATGATCAGTCGGCAACAGTGCCAGTCAAGCTGGCTTTTTGCCAGTCAAGCTGGCTTTTTGCCAGTCAAGCTGGCTTTTTGCCAGTCAAGCTGGCAAGCTGGCTTTTTGAACAATTCAGCTGATCGGGTCAGAACGACCGGACTGCCGAAAATCGGGCTGACGCGTGCTGTGCAGTGGACAACTGGTAAAGCTCCTGGCTGGTAGTCGAATTGAACATTTTCGATGCTGAACTTCCCTTTCAGGACAGCCGGCAGTGTGACGTCGGCCCGGTTGCGGACGAATTGGTCGACAACGGCCTGTTCAGCTGGCCATTCTCCGTTGGCCAGGGCGACTGGATCAAGGCACAGATAGGTCTGGGGCAGTATTTCGTCGATGAATTCGCCTGCCCGGAACAATGTCATTTCACTGTCGACGACATTGATGAGCAGCACACCCAGGGGCAGGATGACAAAGGTGGTCAGTGCTGCAGTGATCAGCAGCAGACCCAAAGCACCCCGACGATAACGCCTGCGATTCATGCTCCACCTTCTGTGGCCGACAAGTAGCGGGAAAGGATGATGTTCTCGTAGGTAAAGACGCGGTTGGTCACTTCCATCATCAGTAAGGGACTAATCCTGCGGGTAGTCAAATGTACATGGACGTTGAGCAGCATTTCCTGTCCATAGGCGACATTATAGCTGCCATGGATATCGATGCCTGTGAAGTTCTGGGCCTTGAGGTCCGACTCCAGGCTCCGCTTGATATCACTTGTCAGTCCGCCAGCCTGTTCCATCTTCAGCAAGGCCCGGTGACAAGTCGCATCAAATCCGATCCGCTGGAAATACGGCAGGCTGAACAGGATGATCTGCATCCCGAGCACCAGCAGCAGGACGAAGGAAAACGCCAGGATGATGGCCTTATCCAAATCGAAACACACCCCTTTCAAGCTCATCCGGACAAATATCCGGTGGTTGCAACACGAAGAAGCAACCACCGGATGTGGTCAGTTCATTTCGTTTCAGGAAATGGTGGACATGAAAATCATGCCGCCCATCCCATCCCACCAATTCGAGAATTCAGCCATGACATTCTGGGAGAACGTTTTCAAGCCTGGAAAGACCACCAGGCCTGCGATCATGACTGCTATCGAGGCGCCGATGACTTCGTTCAAGCCGAATCCGGCCCGGCGTTTCAGGTTTAGCCGGCGGGACAGCATTCGGGCATTGTTGCGGGTAGCGATGATCTGGTTCTGCTGCTGTTTCTCGTGTTTGCGGAATTTCATGGTTCTTTTCCTCCAAAATATTTATTTCCGGCACAATTGCTTGTGCTACGGTGCGTAGATTTGCCCGATGGCTTCGATGGCCTGGGCGATCAGCGGGTAGGCAAAAAGGATTTCAATCGGGACCAGTGCCAGTAATCCGACCAGAAGCAGCCAAGTCCTTAATTGTTTGCTGCGAGCCTGAATCAAGGCGAGATGGCGGTTGAACATCAGGTTTTCCATTCTGAGGAAGGCATGGCCGACAATACCCGTCTGCAGACTGTTGCGCAGTTGGGAAGCCAGCAGATACATATCCGGTCCGGCGAATACGGCTTCCAATTCCTGCAATGCCCGGTCGAGATCGAGTGTCAGTTCGAGCTGGGCACAAAAACGGATGAAATCAGGTTTGATCAGGGGTTGATCGACGGCAGCTGCTAAACCCTTGATCACATCCAGTGCCTTGACCCCTGCCGAAAGTTGTAAATCAAGGAAACGGTAGATTTTATAGAGACAGATCTGGAAGGCACGTTTACGCTGCCTGGCCTTCTGGCCAAGCCAGCTGTTGGCCAGGATCACAGCCAGCAGACCTGTCAGGGCTGCCCGGCCGGGTGAACCGTTGAACACTGCCGCGATCACAGGTAAAACCGGCACCGGCAAAAGCAGGGTGAGCAAATAGATATTGAGATGACGCGGGGTTCTGAAACCGGCCTGGAGCAGATTTTTCCGGAATACAGCCAATGCTTGCTGTGGAATCCATTTATGCCATTCATAGTTGATTTCCGAGCGGCTTGGCTTAAGGGCAGCAGCCAGCCTGGAGTTGAGATGGCAAGCTGCATAGGGCAGCAGCTGGTTGACCAGATAAAAGATGACAGCACCGAGAAGTGGCCAGATAACGACCTGTGCAGCTTGTATGATCATGGCGGCCCTCGCAGTTTTTTCAGTCGCGAATCAGGCGAAACAGGTGAATAAACCAGATCACCGCGATGCCATAGACAAATGCGCCAAAAGCCAGAATCGAAAGACCCAAAGGCGAATTGAAGAATAATTTCCGCACAGCCGGATTTGCAGTTATTCGCCAGGCAAACAGGATCGGTACAGCGATCAGCAGAGCAGAGGCAATCATCAGGTCCGAGCGATTGCTGATGCTGCGTTCGTTATAAGCCTCTTCGAGCTTGTTCTGCTGGATTTCCAGCAATTCAAGCAGGATTGGCAAATTGCCCCGGTGGCGAAAATTGAAGCGCAAGGCAAAGACCAGATCCTGGAAATGTTCATGTGTCGAATATTTCTGAAAATAGGCCAGTGCTTCATCTGGCAGCATACCGCCGCGGATTCTTGTCAGCAGGTCGCGGATGGCCTGTTTCAACTGTGGACTCAGGTTACTGTCCACGCATCGTTCGAACGCAAACATCAGGTTTTCCCGCACTTGGCACCAGCGGCTCAGCAGGCTGGTCAACTGCAAGGTTTCCATCCTTTGCCGCCGGGTTTGTCCAAAGTTCAACCATTTCATATTCTCCCTCCTGATTCAAACCGGATTCTATGGCAAGCAAAGACTGCAGCTGGAAATTCTTGAGGTAAATCACGATGTCGACACCCTTGGCGAGCATCGATTTGAGGCTGTTTTCACTTTCCCCCCGGGTGGCCGGCCTGGCCAGCGAAAGCATCCGCGCGAGGGCATCCTGACCGCTTTCAGCGTGGGTTGTTGCCAGGCAACGATGCCCGGAGTAAGCGGCCCGGATGAACTCGAGAGCCTCATCGCCTACAATTTCACCGATACAATACGTGTCCAGGGACATGGTCAAACCATCGGCGACCAAGTCGCGCAGGGAGACCGGCCGACCGCCTTCGAATGGTTTACGGATCCGCTGGACCAGGCAGTATGGCTTTTCCGGATAGATTTCACTGTCACTTTCAGCAATCAGGATCCGCTCGAGGGTCGGCATCGCCTTGATCATTGACCGCAGCAAGGTCGTCTTGCCGGAAGCACCTTTGCCGCAAATCAGGATGGACTTGTCGGATTGGCAGATCGCTTCGAGCGTCGGAACCAGGTCGGCCGGAAACATGCCCGAGCCGGCCAGTTGTTGCAAGGTCAAAGCCACGGTGCGGTGTTTTCGGATGCAGACGGTCGGCACCGTCGCGCTGCGCGGGGGTACCGTGACGTTGATCCGTAGCCGGAATCGTTCATCCGTCACTCGACTATGGCTGTCATTTTCATTGATCTGGCCGCCCTGGCGGATGATGAGCAGACGACAAAAGGTGTCATAGGTCCGTTCATTGCCAAAACTGACCGCAATCGCCTGGCGTTTCCCGTGGCGTTTGATGGTGAATTCTGCCGGTCCTGTGCCATCGATATCTGTGATCTCCGGGTCATCGACATACTCCTGCAGCGGACCATATCCAAAAAGAAAGTCCATCGCCTGTTGCCTCAGGTCAGCTGAATAGTAACCAGCACGCAGACTTTCCTGGTCTGCAGTCTTCTGGATCAGATTCTCCAGAACGACCCGGTCGACCCGGCCGGCAGCGACATCAGCAACCAGGCCAGGTTCCGTGGCCAGAACCTTGCTGGAAACCTGGGCGACCAGATCGGTCAGCGAGGGGGAGTTGAATGCAGGGTGCGGGGAATCACTGAGCCGCAGCGGTTTGGCGCGATAGGAGGCGTATTGTTCGGCGAAAAGGGCGTGTGACGTGATGATCGGCATCGGGGTGCTCCTTTCGATTCAAATGGTTGAGGCGGGCAATTATGCCATCGTATTCCTTTTCATTGACTGAGCTGACCGAACATGCATAGGGTTTGGCGGAGCCTCGTTGGCGCTGACGCGCAAAGCAGGTCTGGACACTGCCAATCAGCCTGCCGCCACTGAGCACATCAAGTGTGCCCAGACTCAGGTCGTTGCGCTCGTCATAGGGGAAGGCTATAAAGCTGGTGCGTTCCGGATCAAGCTGATGACGCAGGGCGAGGAAATCGATCGACCGGTTGAAGGTTCGAAAGGCGGCTGCGTTGCCAGCCAGTCGGGATCAGGATTTGATCGGCGGTCATCAGGCCAAGGCAAGTGAAGGCATCATAGATAAACCGGTTTAAAAGCAGCACTATCACCGGGTAGCTCAGTCGGGCGACATCCAGCAAGTGCAAGAGACTTTCTGGAGGGATGTGGTCATATTCATCAAGATTGGCCCCGAAGACCAGCAAATCGACCTGCGGCGCCAGGGACGGCCAGACCAGATCTTTCAAGCGGCTGCTCGTCAGGGTTCCTCGTTCAATTTCGGCCATGGCCAGATTCAGGTTGTCGAAGCTGGCGATCGGCAGCTGCTGGCTTTTGCGAGGCCGCTTGCCGAGCAGCAAATCAGCCTGGGGGCTGATCAAATCCCCATCGATCACGAGGACACTGGAGTAATATTTGCGCAGTTGAACCGCCAGTTCACAGCCAAATTCGGCACCATCCCAGATGCAGAGCAGCCGGGCCATGTCACGCGACGGATCGTTGACATCTTGGGCGGGTTCCGGCGCAGGCTGTCTGACCGGTTCCGGCGCAGGTTCCGGGGCAGTTGACTTGGCCGGTTCCGAGGCACCTTGCCTGAAATATTCCGGGGAATGTTCCGGGGCGGGTTCCGGCGCTGATTCAGGCGCTGATTCCGGCGCAGGTTCCGGTGAATGTTCCAGGACGGGATTTGAAGCGGTCTTGGCAAATGGTAGCGCTTCCTGAACGGTGGTTGTTGAGAGCAGGGTCAGTCTCAGGAAGGCTTGATGCTCGCTCGAGTTGCCGGGCAACTTCGCTGGCACTCTGGCAGCGCTGTTCTGGCAGGCTCATCAGGCACTGGCTGATAATTGCCGCGATGGCCGGTGGGATTTTCTGCAAATAATGCGGTACTTCCACCTGATAGCCAGGCTGGGGTTCAAAACCTGTCAGGACATGGAGCAGCGTCAGGCCCAGCGCGTAGATGTCTGATGCTGGACAGGGCCGTCCCTGCAGCAATTCCGGGGCCGCATAACTGGGCGTGCAGGCGATTGTCCGTGGTTGTCCGGCAGGATGTCCTTCCTTCCGGCTGTCGGCGCCCTGCTGATTGATCTCGCCCGAACTGGCAGGCGGTTCGGACATAAGAGGCATTTCAACAAAGCGCATGGCGTCAAAGTCGATCAGGTAAGGACGAAAGTTTGGACCAAGCAGCAGGTTGCCGGGTTTGATGTCGAGATGCATCAGGCCGTGTTCGCCCTGATGGTGCAAAAAATCAATTGCCCGGGCGAGATCGGCAAAATATTGAAGCTGTGCTGCAAGCGGCCAATCGGCACGTTCATCGCCGGATAGGCAGTCGAGGCTCGTGCCAGGCAGAAAATCGAACAGGAAACAGGGCTGAGGTTCCTGGCCCGCAAGAGCAATGTTTTCAATCCCGCGCAAGGCGGGCAATACAGGATGGCGAATTTGCTGCAGCAAGTAGACGGCTTCCGGACACACCGCTGAATCGACCGGCTTGATCAACATCTGGTTCTCCGAGAGAACTGGCTGCTGGTAATTTTTCAGGATCGGCAAATGCTTCATCATGGCCTGCTTTCACTCCATTGGCTGTGTGCCAGGGTTGGGGATCAAGGACAGGACCAGCTTAACGAAAAAAGGCACCCTTGCGGGTGCCTCTCATTCGACAAGATTAGACAAGATTCGACAGTCTGATCAGCTCGATCGGCCAATCATCGGGATCCTGGCGCAGTTCTGATTCGACAAATGCCATTCATCCGCCATCAACCGGATTGCCTGATTGCAGCCTTTTCGGCTTGACTGTCGGCCTATCGGCCTGACTATCGGCCTTTTGGCTGTCGATGACCGATCAGCTTCAGGCCTTAAGCGGACAGCTCGGCTTTGAGGATGATCTCCGGCGAGGTCTTATTGATGACATTGTCGCGGGTGATGATGCAGCGGCTGACATCGTCGCGGGATGGGATGTCGAACATCATATCGAGCATGATTTCCTCCAGGATCGCGCGCAGGCCGCGGGCGCCGGTATTGCGGGCGAGTGCCTGGCGGGCAATCTCCTGCACCGCGTCCGGTTCAAACTCAAGCTCGACACCATCGTAGTTGAAAAGCTTCTTGTATTGCTTGAGCAGGGCGTTGCGCGGTTCCTGCAGAATCCGGATCGAGGGATTCTTCATTGAGGCCCTCCAGGGAGACGACGACCGGGACGCGGCCGACAAACTCAGGGATCAGGCCAAACTTGAGCAAATCCTGCGGCATGAGCTGGGTCAGCAGTTCGCCGATATCCTTCTCCTGCTTGCTTTCCACGATCGCGCCAAAGCCGATCGACTTCTGGCCGATCCGCTGCGGATCACTTTCTCGAGGCCGTCAAAAGCGCCGCCGCAGATGAACAGGATGTTGGTTGTATCGATCTGGATGAATTCCTGGTGCGGATGCTTGCGGCCACCCTGCGGCGGCACATTGGCAATCGTGCTCTCGAGGATTTTCAGCAAAGCCTGCTGGACGCCTTCGCCGCTGACATCGCGAGTGATCGACGGATTGTCCGACTTGCGGGCGATTTTGTCGATCTCATCGATGTAGATGATCCCGCGCTGGGCCCGTTCGATATCGAAATCGGCGTTCTGAATCAGCTTCAACAGGATATTTTCGACATCCTCACCGACATAGCCGGCTTCGGTCAGTGCGGTGGCGTCAGCAATGGCAAACGGCACATCGAGGATGCGGGCCAGGGTCTGGGCCAGCAACGTCTTGCCGCTGCCGGTCGGGCCGATCAGCAGGATATTGCTTTTTGCCAGCTCGACATCGTCCTTGCGCGAATCTGCCGATTCTGGCATAAACCCGCTTGTAGTGGTTGTAAACAGCAACGGCGAGGGCTTTCTTGGCCTTGTCCTGACCGATGACGTACTGGTCGAGCGCTTCCTTGATCCGGGCCGGCGACATCAGTTCGTCGATTGCGGGGGCGGAAATTGCACCGCCGATGTCCAATTGTTCTTCGCTCAGGATGTCTTCGCAGAGGCTGACGCACTCGTTGCAGATAAAGACGCCCGGTCCGGCGATCAGGCGGCTGACCTGGCCTTCGGACTTGCCGCAGAACGAGCAGGCAACAGGTGTGTATTGGTCGGATCCGCCACTAGCGGCACCGGTACCAGCACCACGCTTGCCGCGGCTGCCTGTTCCTCCAGACGAGCCACCTTTGCCTTTGCCGTTGTTTTCCATGAATTAAGCCCTCTTTTCCATGATGTGGTCGATCAGGCCATAGGCCATGGCATCTTGTGCAGTCATCCAGTTATCGCGCTCGGTATCTGCGGCGATTTTTTCCAGAGGCTGTTTGCGGCGTTCCGAGAGGATGCGGTTCAAGCGGTCTTTCATCTTGAGGATGTGTTCCGCGGCGATCCGGATATCGGTCGCCTGGCCCTGGGCGCCGCCGGAGGGCTGATGGATCATGATTTCGGCGTTCGGCAGGGCAAAACGTTTGCCCGGAGCACCGGCGGCGAGCAGGAAAGCGCCCATGCTGGCAGCCATGCCCATGCAGATGGTCTGGACGTCAGCCTTGATGTACTGCATGGTGTCGTAGATCATCAGGCCGGAGGTGACTTCACCACCTGGGCTGTTGATGTACAGCTGGATGTCCTTGTCCGGGTCCTCGGCTTCGAGGAACAGGAGCTGGGCCGTGATCAGGCTGGCGGTGACGGAATTGACCTCGTCGCTGAGGATGATGATCCGCTCCTTCAGCAGGCGGGAAAAAATATCGTAGGATCGCTCACCGCGATTGGTCTGTTCGACAACGATTGGTACTAAGCTCATAATCTTTTCTCCTTATCATGAAAATTCTGATGAATGTTCGCCAGATAGACGAGAAGGAAACTTTCAGATTGAAAGCTCCCTTCTGTATCTGTTTATGCCTATTATAAAACTAATGTCAAGGATGGTCAAAGTATTCCTTGTTACCAATTGGGGAACCTTTTATCGACGAACTCAAGGTCGAGATCATCGCGACGGCCCGGTCAGTCAGGCTTCTTCAGAAGCCTCTGCGTCCTCTGTCTTGTCGGCTTTTTTCTTCGCAGCTGTCTTGGCCTTGGCCTTGGCTGACTTCTTGCCGGCTTCGTCTTCGGATTCTTCATCCGCCTTGGCCGCGGCTTTGACCGCGCTGCCGGTCAGCAGGGCGACGGTCTTGTTGCGGACGACACTGTCGCTGACGAAGCTGCTTTCGCCAGGGGCGATGCGGCTCTTGAGGTCTTCAGGTGTCATATTGTACATGGCCGGCCATCCGGGCGATTTCAGCGTCGACTTCTTCTTCGCTGGCGGTGATGGCTTCTTTGGCAGCGATCGCTTCCAGGACGAGATTGGTGCGGACGCGGGCATCGGCGGAGTCACGGAGCTGTTCCTTGAAGGTATCGACAGTCTGGCCGATATAGCTGAGGTACTGTTCGAGCTCAAAGCCCTGGTAGCGCATCTGCTGGCTCTGTTCGTTGACCATCTGGTCGAGTTCGCTGTCGACCATGACTTTCGGAACGTCGATCGTTGCATTGGCGACAACAGCTTTGATCACGTTGTCTTCAAAGACGCCATTGGCGCGGTTGGCGGCGCTCTCTTCAAGCTTGGCCCGCAGGCTGGCTTTGTATTCATCGAGGGTATCAAATTCACTGACATCCTTGGCGAAATCATCGTCAAGCTTCGGCAGTTCGCGGAACTTGACTTCGTTGACTGTGACCTTGAAAATGACATCTTTGCCGGCGAGTTCAGCACTGCCATAGTCAGCCGGGAAAGTGATCGGCAGGTCAAAGGATTCACCGGCGGATTTGCCGATCAGCGCATCTTCAAAGCCAGGGATGAAGGTGTTGGAGCCGATTTTGAGGTCGTAGGAAGCACCTTTGCCACCTTCGAACGGCACGCCGTCATTGAAGCCTTCGTAGTCGATGTTGGCAGTGTCGCCAGTTTCGATCGCGCGGCCTTCGACCGGCAGGAGACGGGCATTGCGTTCCTGGACACGGACCAGGTCGCGTTCGACGTCTTCATCGCTGACCGGGAATTCCGGGGCTTCAGCTTCGACACCGATATAGTCGCCGAGGACGACTTCCGGTTTGACAGTGACCTGGACGGTAAATTTGAGGCCCTCTTCGCGGCTGATCGACTGGATGTCGAGCTCAGGACGGGAAACGACGTCGAGGCCATGTTCTTTGATTGCTTCGAGGTAAGCCGGGTTGGCTGCAAAATCGATGGCATCATCGTACAGGACGCCTTCACCGTAATATTTGGTGACGATGTGCAGTGGCGCTTTGCCTTTGCGGAATCCCGGAACGTTGAACTTGCCGGCATTTTTCTTGAATGAACGCTGCAGCGCGTTGGCAAATGTCTCTGGCGAAACATCGATGGTCAGCACGACCAAATTGTTGTCCTTCTTTTCCATCACAGAAGCCATATGTAGATCCTCCTAAAATAAGGCAAAACGGCCGATTTTCGAGCCGGTTTTCCTGTTAAACAAATGCTAAAAAATATTATCACAAGCCCTTATTATTGTAAAGAAATTGCCGTAAAATCAGTTGTGAGCAAAGAAGGAGACGACTTGACGATGATTTTTGAATTATCAGCCGGACTCGCTATTTTCCTGGGACTTTTCGGTTTGCTGATCGGCAGTTTCCTGAATGTCGTCGTCTACCGCCTTCCCCGCCGCGAATCGGTCGTCGTCGGACGCTCCCACTGTCCGGATTGCGGCCACACGCTCGCCCCGGCTGACCTGGTCCCGGTCTTCAGTTACCTGCTGCTGGGCCGGCGCTGCCGTTACTGCCAAAAGCCGATCTCCTCGCGCTATGCGAAAGTCGAACTGCTGACTGCCCTGATTTTCATGGTCAGCGGCTTTGTCCTCGGCACACTTGGCTTGCAGCGGGGCTACCCGTCCTGGATTCTTCTGCTGACCCCCTTCCTCGACACCCTGGTGCTCTCCTTCGTCTGGGTCAGGCTGCTGATTGCCAACGACCGCAGGGTCCCGGCCAATGCAAAGCCCAGCCTGTGGCGGCCGGTCATCATCTTTTTCCTCGCCGATATCATTCATTTAGCCTTGTTCTGGATCATATTGGGCTAAACTCATCTGCCTTTACTTCATTTAGGCTCATCTCATTCAAGCTTATTTTTGGAGGTTTTCATGCAATTCACTTACGTTCACACCAATTTTGCCGTCCGCGATCTTGATGCATCGATCAAGTTTTACCAAGAGGCCCTCGGGCTTGTCGAAAAACGCCGCAAGCCGGCCGGCGACGGCAGTTTCATCATCGTCTTCATGGCCGATGAACGCTCTGGCTGCCAGATCGAACTGACTTGGCTGCAAGGTCACCCCCAGGCCTACAATCTCGGTGACAATGAGACCCATATCTGTTTCCGCACCGATGATTACGCGGCAGCCCATGCCCTGCACGAGCAGATGGGCTGCATCTGCTATGAGAACACCGCTATGGGTCTCTATTTCATCAACGATCCAGACGGCTACTGGATCGAAATCGTCCCGGTCCGCTGACCGAAGGGCATCAAAATGAAGCGTGAAGAATTTACCCGGACCGAGTTGCTGCTCGGATCTGCAGCTATCGAACGTCTTTCGAATTGCAAAGTCGCCGTTTTCGGGATCGGCGGTGTCGGTTCCTACGTCACGGAAGCATTGGCGCGCTCGGGAATCGGCCATTTCATCCTGATTGACAGTGACATTGTCAACGCGTCGAATATCAATCGCCAGCTGTTGGCGTTGCACAGTACCATCGGCCGGCCCAAAGTCGAAGTCATGCGGGAGCGGATCCTCGACATCAACCCGCAGGCGACAGTCGAGACAAAGCAGCTTTTTGTCCTGCCGGAAAATGCAGATAGCCTGCTGCAGCCGGACTGGGACTACATCGTCGATGCCATTGATACGGTCAGCGCGAAAATCGAGCTGGTCGTCCGGGCCAGGGCGATGGGCATCCCGATCATCAGCAGCATGGGTGCAGGCAACAAGCTCGATCCGACACGGTTTGCCGTCGTCGACCTCTATAAGACATCGGTCTGCCCCCTGAGCAAAGTCATGCGCCGTGAGCTGAAAAAACGCGGGATCGACAACCTCAAGGTCGTCTACTCACCTGAAGAACCGCTGACACCCGAAGAGCCGGTTATGCCAGATGAAGACCCGGCTGCAGAAGAACCCCTGGTGCTGGAGGGGCCGCTGGCGCAGGAAGCGGTATTGAAATTGCTGCCGGATGCCGAAAAAACACTGCCGAGGTCACCGACTAAACGGCGTATCCCCGGCAGTGTGGCCTTTGTCCCCTCAGTCGTCGGCCTGATTATAGCCGGCGAAGTCGTCAAGGATCTCATCTCTTAAAGGGTCTCATCACATATTAGAATCGGCCATTCAGGTTTTAGCTTTGTTGGGATGAATCCATTTGGATCTTATCCAAGTGTTTGCCTATCGGCTCAATCCAGCTTTTGTGGACCTGGTTTAGGCGGTTCCTGTTTTGGGGTCTGCGATTTTTTCGCGTTGCGGCGGCGGCGCCAGACAAAGAACACGATCAGGAGAATGATCCAAACCGGTGACGAGGCGACCAGAGCAATGAACAGCCACTGGACGACGGTGACAAACCCGTTGGCAAAGCGGGTCAGGCCGGAACGCATCAGGTAAACCATATCGGCCCAGCTCAAAGCTGACCAGGTGATGTCTTTCTTGATTTTGACCGGATCATTGACCTGGCGGATCTCGATCGAGATCGTCGATTCGCTCAGCATGCTGTCCCACAGGCGCAGCCGGCCTTTCAGGGACTCGATCTCCACCGTGATCTGGTTGATCTGGTTCTGGACTTGCAGGACTTCCTCGATGGTCTGGGCGCGCAGGAGGAAAGCATCGTATTTGGCCAGTGATTTTTCCATGGTCTCCAGGCGGGTTGTCGCATCATAGTAACTTTCCGTGATGTCATCGGTACTGATCTGGGTATTGATCAAGGTCCCGACTGTACCGGCAAAGGCGATGAAATTGTCGAGCTCAGCCGGATCAAGCCGGATCACTGCGTTGAGCGACAGGTAATCCTCAGTCTTATACTCATTGCGCATCGTTTCATAGCCTTTGCGCGCCTTGGCATAGGCCAGCAGCTGGTCATAAGCAGCCCTGACATCGACGACCTCCAGACCCAGGCTGGCGTTGCGGACGATTTTGCGCACGGTGTCCTGTGTGTTCCCGGCGCCTTGGCCGGCACTTTGATCTGCCGATTTCCCAAAAGACGCATCCGCCCTTTCAGCAGCAGCCGCGGTCGTCTCCATGATGCCCATGTCGTTGACGCTGCTTTTGGAAGTACTTTGCGAAGCACAACTCGTCAGCAAGCCGATCATTAAAACCAGGGCTAGGACAAGTGACAGGATCTTCTTGGGATGGAACATAATATTCACCTCCGGACCTTAATGCTTGCAGTTCTATTTTACTCTTTTGACGCCTTCGAGGCGAAAAATGTTCCACAGGCGAATATGGTAAAATAAAAATTGAATTCGCACCCTGAAAACCCAGTGTTTTGCGGACTTGTCATGCCGGCCTGGAATCAATAAGACAAAGGCTGGAACGTCCTTGAGTAAAAGGGGGCCACCGTGGAATCACAAACCGTGGAATCACAATCTATCCTGCAGGCCATCCATGAAAACATCGCCAAAGTCCTGATCGGCAAGCAAGGCCCGATTGACCTGCTGCTGACCGCGTTGCTCTGCCAGGGCCATGTCCTGATCGAAGATGTGCCGGGCGTGGGCAAGACAACCCTGGCCCAGGCTTTCGCCCATTCGCTGGGCCTTAGTTTCCAGCGCATCCAGTTCACGCCCGATGTCCTGCCATCGGATATCACGGGCTTCAATCTCTACGATCTCAAGCGCGGGACCATGGATTTCCACCCTGGCGCGATCATGAGCCAGATCATCCTGGCCGATGAGATCAATCGCAGCAGCCCCAAGACGCAGTCCAGCCTGCTGGAGGTCATGCAGGAAAACCAGGTGACGGTTGAAGGGGTGACCTATCCGGTGCCACAGCCGTTCATGGTGCTGGCGACTCAGAACCCGATTGAATATGCGGGCACATTCCCCCTTCCCGAAGCCCAGCTCGACCGTTTCCTGATGCGCATCCAATTGGGCTACCCCGATCATGAAGAGGAAGTCCAGATTCTTAAGCAGCATCTCGATCCGCCGCAGGTCGGTGATCTGGCCGTCGTTGCCAGCCAGGCCGGGATCGAAGCCCTGCAAGCCCAGTGCGATGCCGTCCGGGTCAGTGAACCTGTTTTGGAATACATTGCCCGGATCGTCGAGCGCACGCGCCAGCATGAATCCATCGCCCTGGGCATCAGTCCGCGCGGCAGCATCGCCCTGATGCGGGCAGCCCGTGCCTGGGCTTGCCTGCAAGGCCGGGATTTTGTCATCCCCGATGATGTCCAGCGGATGCTCCAGCCGGTCCTGGTCCACCGTCTTGTCCTGCGGCCGGAAGCTGCCCTGGACAGTGAATCGATCCCGCGCATGCTCAATGGCATCTTGCGCGGCATCATAGTGCCAGCCGTCCAATGAACGACGCTCGCCGTTTTGACCGGCACGGCCAGGTGCCTCTCCTGAAGCGGCCATGAAATACTGGCGACCGGTCTATTATGGCCTGTTGGCTTTCTGGCTGATCGCCGGTCTCGGCACGGGCCAGCGCCAATTTTTCCTGCTGTTTTTCAGCCAGCTGCTGCTGGCTTTGTCAGCCCTGGGGATGAATGTCTGGGCTGCCCATTCCTTCCGGTTCCAGCAGACCCTGTCAGCCAGTCAGACCGTCCATGGCCAGCCGGTCCATCTGCAGCTGCATATCTATAACGAGAAAATCCTCCCGTATCCGCTGATGAACATCCAGGTGGCTACACCGGTGTTCAACGAAAGAAAAGTGCTTCAGTTCAACCTGGCAGCCGGCAGCCAGATCGATTTCGACCTCGTCCTGGACTGCCCCTATCGGGGTGAGTATCGGGTCGGCATGACGGTGATCGATTTCATCGATATTTTCAATCTCGTCCGGTTTCCTTTCAACATGGTGCGCCTGCCTTATTACCGGGTGCCGGAGCTGCTTGTTTATCCGTTGATGAGCCGTCTCGGTCACGCGCCTCTACCTGTCCTTCTGCACAAGGCAGTTTCCCGGCATCATACCGCCACAGAGGATTTTTCCGAGCCCTTTTCAACCGTCCGCAACTACCGGCCGGGTGATGCCGGCAAGCTGATCCACTGGAAGGCATCGAGCCGGCATCAAACCCTGCTGACCCGCCAATTTGAACAGTCTGCCGAACCGCGGGTCCAACTGGTCATCGATTTCCAGCAGCCCCCCTGGACAGGTGAGGCGGCCTGCCAGGCACAGGATGCCTTGTGTGAAAGCGCAGCTGCCCTGCTCGAATACCTGTTGCGCCAGGGATTGCCGTTGCAATTGTCCAGTCTCGGCGATCCCGGCCCGCAAAGCACCGCTTCCCTGCAGGCGGAATCTGGTGATCTGGGCAGCCATGGGCTGAAGGATTTCCAGCGTTTCTACAAATGGCTGGCCGCAGTCCCCTTTGCGAAACCAGCCGTTCTTCCAGATGAGGATGCGACGAAGTCTGTCCTGCTGATGTCAAAACTTTCTGCCCTGGCAGGCGATCCTGCCGAAAGTATGGCGATCCTGATTTTGACCACGCAAGTCGATCTGGCACTGGTTCCCGCTTTAGTCCGACTGCGCCAACGCAACCGGACAGCGATCATCATCGTTGCCGAACCCAGCCAGGGTACAATGGCCGGCTCGGCGGAGCACCTGCAACTGGCCAGACAGGCGGCAGAACTCCAGCACCAGCTGAACCAGCTGCATCTGTCGTCCTGGTTAGTCCATTACGGGGAAAGCCTCGGTGATCTGATGAACCGCCAGCAGGCCCCGGGCCTGACACCACGGCAGCGAAGCGGGGCACCTGATGGAAACCGGGTCAACCATTCAGCCCAGCCACTTTTCAACCAGGCATGAACAGCTGATCGACGTTCTGGGGGCTGCTGTCTGGACAGCGGGCATCAGTGCCCTGCTGTTTGACTTCAGGTCCTATGAAGTGCCGTTCTGGCAAGTGGCCGTCCTTGCCATCACCATGGTCAGTCTGATTGCCTTGCTCAGACGCCGCTGGTGGCTCGCGCCGGTGATTTTGGCGGGCCTCTTTCTGGCCGCACTTCTGATCATCTGGCGACTCGGCAATGAAGAACAGATCATCAAAGGCTGGCAAATGATCGTTTCCTGGTACCAGGAATTTTTCGATTTGACTCAACTGATGCCTGAACCCCATCTAGCCGTGACGGCCGGGCTGATCCTGCCCGTGGCCATCATCCTGTATGCAATTGTCTCGATGGTTGACAGCATCTGGATCTATCTCGGTCTTAGTGTTGCACTGCTTGGGCCGATCCTCCTCGTCAATTCCGGCAGCATGCCGTTGTACCTGGTTGTCCTGGCCGCTTTTTTCATCCAAGTCCCGCGGTTCGTCGCCCGGGAAATCCGCCGGAAACGCCCTCGGGACGCAGGGATGCCGCGTTTTGCCATGCAATGGCTGGCCGTGCCGGTGGTTGTAACCTGTCTGTTGATGGCAAACTGGCTCGTCCCCGAACAGACGCTGTCCTGGCGCTTCGCACCCTTGGCCAATTGGGTCCAGGACTGGGAAGACCTCTGGCAGAATACAATGGGACCTGGCCGAAGCCAGGCGCCATTCAACCTGGCTTATTATGGTTATGGCAACACCAGTGCCAGGCTAGGCGGTCCCGTGATCCAGAACGAGGCAAATATCCTGCATGTGACAGCTGACCGCCGGGGAATCCTGAAAGGCAGCACTCGGACCATCTACACCGGCCACAGCTGGCAAAGAGCAGCCATGCCCTCCTATCGCCTGGCCTCACCGCTCTGGCGCAGCCAGCGACGTCGGGTTTTTGCCGATCCTTTGTCGCAAAGTCCTGCAGGCCGCCGATTCAGCCAAACCTGGTCACAAGCTGAAACACTAAGTATCACCGACCTGCAGAGGCAGACGACCCTGTTCAGCGCGGGTAAGGTCCAGGATCTTGAAGTCACCAACCGGCTGGTCTTTGCACCCTATTTCACGCCGGATGGTGATTTGTTCACGTACGCCGTCCAGCCAGAGTTATTTGCCTACACCGTCAAAACCAGCCTGATCAACCGCCGCCAGGCAGGTTTCGACCAGGCTGCTCTGGCTGCCGAACAAGACTTGGCGGACGAGGCTAAGGATGATGCGAACTGGCGCAATGCGCTGGCCGGCAACCTGCAACTGCCCGCGGAGCTGCCGGATATTGTACGTTCGACAGCCGTCGAGGTCACAGCTCAAGCGAAAAATCCTTATGCCAAGGCTTTGCTGCTGGAACAATTCCTCAAGGATCGCGGAACCTACACCCTCCAGCCAGCCATGCCGCCACAGGATGTCGATTTTGTCGCCTATTTCCTGGATACCCGGGAAGGACATTGTGTCTACTACGCAACGGCGATGGCAGTCATGGCGCGGACATTGGGTATTCCTGCCCGATATGTCGAAGGTTTTACCATGGACGATGGCTCTAAGGCGGGTGAATACCGGGTGACCGGTAAAAATGCCCACGCCTGGGCTGAACTATATTTCAAGGGATTGGGCTGGCTGGTTTTCGATCCGACACCTGCCGCACCCGTCCGCGGTGCAGCCCTGCCGGACGAGCCGGAACCAACCCCGGCCATTCCTGCCGCCGAATCAGCAACCGATACACTCACACCCGAAGAAAAAGGCCCAATGAGTGCAAAGGTCCTGCTCTATGGACTTCTGTTGCTTGTCTTGCCAATCCTGGCAGGCCAGCTCGCCTATCGTCTGGCCCTTTACCGGCATCGGCTGACCTTTGAGCCGACTCGAATCAGCCGGCGCTATGCCGACCCAGGACACTGCCTGGAATTTTATTACCAGGACGTGCTCCGACAACTGGCCTGCCTTGACCTGGCGCCGGAAACCGGCGAAACCTTGCCACAATTTGCCAGGCGAGCCGAATCTTATGTTCAGGTTGACGGCCATTCGCTGCCTGAGGTGCTTTGGCCAGTGTCGTGCCTGCACTATGGGGACAAGCAGCCTTCACCGAAGGACCTGTCGAAACTGGCCGAATTGCGCGCTGCTCTGGAAACCCGGTTAAAAGCCAATCTGCAACCGATGAAGTATTTCTTCAAACGTGTCCTGGCTTGGCCGGCACAAGGGCAAGAGCCCTGAAATCGATAGATTCCAAGGCTCTTGCATCGTCATCGTGGATTGACATGGCGCCGGGTCAGATAATGCCGGCGTGGTACTCCTGCAAGGATTTGACCGCCGATCCCAGATCGCCATTCCGGTTGAACGCAGCGATCCCCCGGGCACTGGCCAGAGCCGCCGTCATGGTGGTGATGTAGGGGATTTTGTGACTGATCGCCGTCTTGCGGATGTAGGAGTCGTCAAACTGGCTGCGTTTGCCGGCTGCGGTGTTGATCACCAGCTTGATCTCCTTGTTGGTGATCCCGTCGACAATGTTCGGGCCGGCCTTCATGCAGCTTGTTGATCTGTTCGGCTGTGATGCCATTGTCCGCGAAGAAACGGCAGGTGCCGGCTGTCGCCTTGATCTTGAAGCCGATTTCCGGCAAACAGGCGGGCGACTTCCAGGGCCTCGGCCTTGTCCGGGATCGTTGACGCTGATCAGGACGGTTCCGGATATCGGCAGCGTCGCCTGCGTCGCTTCCTGGGCTTTGAAGTAAGCCAGGTCGAAGGAATCGGCCAGGCCGAGGACTTCGCCGGTGGACCGCATCTCCGGCCCGAGCACCGGATCGACTTCCGGGAACATGTTGAACGGGAAAACCGCTTCCTTGACGCCGAAATGGCGGAATTTGCCGGTGTTTCAGGCTGGCAAAGCGTCGAAGGTTTGCCGCTTGCGGCGGCCATGATCAGTTCGGTGGCGATCCTGGCCATCGAGATGTTGCAGACCTTGGAGACCAGCGGCACGGTCCGCGATGCGCGGGGATTGGCCTCCAGGACAGTAGACTTTATCGTCGCAGATCGCATACTGCATGTTCATCAGGCCGATGACGTTCAATTCCCTGGCGATCTTCTTGGTATAGTCGATGATGGTCGCGATCATGCTGGTCCGGGATGCTGATCGGCGGGATGACGCAGGCCGAGTCGCCGGAATGGATGCCGGCCAGCTCGATATGCTCCATGACGGTCGGCACAAAAGCATCATGGCCGTCCGCGATGGCATCGGCCTCGCACTCGAGGGCATTGCTGAGGAATCGGTCGATCAGGATCGGCCGGTCCGGGCGTGACGCCGACGGCAGCGGCCATATACTGGCGCAGCATGTCTTCGTCGTAGACGACCTCCATGCCGCGGCCGCCCAGGACATAGGAGGGACGGACCATCAGCGGGTAGCCGATCCGGGCGGCAATCGCCAGGGCTTCATCGACATTGACCGCCATGCCGGATTCCGGCATCGGGATGTCCAGTTTTTCCATGATCGGGCGGAAACGGTCGCGGTCTTCAGCCAGGTCGATCGTCTCCGGCGTCGTGCCGAGGATCTTGACGCCCGCTTTGGCCAGCTCGCCGGCAATGTTCAGCGGGGTCTGGCCGCCGAACTGGACGATCACGCCGAGCGGCTTTTCTTTTTCATAGATGCTGAGCACATCCTCGACCGTCAGCGGTTCGAAGTAAAGTTTGTCCGAGGTGTCGTAATCGGTGGAAACCGTTTCCGGATTGCAGTTGACGATGACCGTCTCGTAACCGAGGTCGCGCAGGGTGAAAGCCGTGTGCACACAGCAGTAGTCGAACTCGATGCCCTGGCCGATCCGGTTGGGGCCGCCGCCCAGGATCATCACTTTCGGACGGTCGCTGACCGTTGGTCAGATCGGGCGCATTGTAGGTCGAAAAATAATAGGCGGCATTCTCGACACCGCTGACCGGGACGGCTTCCCAGCCTTCGACAACGCCCAGTGCGGTGCGTTGATGGCGGATGTTCGGCTTCCGGCAGATCGAGCAGCATGGCCAGGTAGCGGTCGGCAAAACCATCCTGTTTGGCCGTGGCCAGCAGGTCATTCGGCAGCGTCGGCCCTTGTAGCGCAAGATCTCTTTCCTCGAGCTCGACCAGTTCCTGCATCTGTTGGAGGAACCAGGGCTTGATGTAGGTCAGGTGGTACAGCTGGTCGATATCGGCGCCTTTGCGCAGTGCTTCATAGAGGATGAACTGGCGTTCGCTGGTCGGCATCAGCCAGCATGGCCATCAGTTCCTCGAGTGAGCGGCTGTTGAAATCGCTTGGCAAAGCCGAGGCCGTAACGGCTGATTTCCAGCGAACGGATCGCTTTCTGCAGCGCTTCTTTGTAATTCTTGCCGATGCTCATGACTTCGCCGACGGCGCGCATCTGGGTGCCCAGCTTGTCCTGCGACACCCTTGAATTTTTCGAAAGCCCAGCGGGCGAACTTGATGACGACATAGTCGCCGGAGGGTGTGTATTGGTCGAGTGTCCCATCCCGCCAGTAGGGGATTTCGTCCAGAGTCAGGCCGGCCGCGAGCATGGCCGAGATCAGGGCGATCGGGAAACCCGTCGCCTTGGAAGCGAGGGCCGAAGAACGGGACGTGCGCGGATTGATTTCGATGATGACAACCCGGCCGGTTTTCGGGTCATGGGCGAACTGGACATTGGTGCCGCCGATGACTTCGATCGCTTCGACGACGGCATAAGAATATTTCTGCAGCCGCTCCTGCAGTTCCGGGCTGATCGTCAGCATTGGCGCCGCGCAGAATGAATCGCCGGTATGGACGCCCATGGCATCGATATTCTCGATGAAGCAGACCGTGATCATCTGGTTCTTGGCGTCACGGACGACCTCGAGCTCCAGCTCTTCCCAACCCAGCACCGATTCCTCGACCAGGATCTGGCCGACCAGGCTGGCAGCGATGCCACGCTGGGCAATGACGCGCAGTTCTTCGACATTGTAGACCAGGCCGCCGCCGGTGCCGCCCATCGTGTAAGCCGGCCGGATGACGACCGGGTAACCCAGTTCAGCCGGCGATCTGCTCGGCTTCTTCGACAGTGTAGGCCGGCTTGCTGCGGGGCATCTCGATCCCCAGGCGTGTCATCGTCTCTTTGAAGGCGATCCGGTCTTCGCCGCGTTCGATCGCATCGATCTGCACCCCGATGACCTTGACGCCATATTGGTCCAGGATGCCGGCTTTGTCCAGTTCCGAACACAAGTTCAGCGCCGACTGGCCGCCCAGGTTGGGCAGCACCGCGTCCGGCCGCTCTTTGGCGATGATCTCGGTCAGGCGTTTCAGATTCAGCGGTTCGATATAGGTGACATCGGCAATGCCCGGGTCGGTCATGATCGTGGCCGGATTGGAATTGACCAGAACGATCTGAGTAGCCCAGCTTGCGCAAGGCCTTGCAGGCCTGGGTGCCGGAGTAGTCAAACTCGCAGGCCTGTCCGATCACAATCGGACCTGAACCAATAATCAGGATCTTGTGGATATCAGTACGTTTTGGCATGTTGCTTAAGTCCCCCTTGACTTTCACGTAGCCGGATTATTTATAGCACAGCTCAAGCGAACCATGACTTTCCAGATATTATATCATTCCAACCCAAAGACACGAGATCGATTTAAACCATCACACGTTGGGTCAATCCGGATGGTTTGGGTCAATCCGGATGGTTATACCATCCGCTCTATATGGAGAAGAACTGGCAACAGCCAGTTCTTCCGACGGTCAATCAGGTTGGTCTACACCAACCCTCCAATAATAAGAAGAACTGGCAGCAGCCAGTTCTTCCAAGGGCCAATCCGGATGGTTATACCATCCGGATTGGCCCAGATCCCCCAGTCACACAGACCGGCCCATCAGCTGTAATGACATAAGTTTCTTCAACGCCGACCATACCCATGCCGGCGATGCCGCACTTGGGTTCGAGCGCGATCACCATGTTTTCCCGGAGTGGTGTGTTGAATCCCCGGGCGATGACAGGCGGTTCATCGATATGAAGCCCGACACCATGCCCGAGGAACTGGACGCGATCCTGGCCAAAGCCCATGAAGTTGTCCGCCAAAGCGGCCGGCAGATCACTCATGATTGAACGGTAGATTTCGGCAGGGATTGCGCCGACAGTCAATTGTCGTGACGTCCGGTCAAGGACATCGATGCAAACCTGATGCACCTCTGCCGCCCGATCAGACGGTGGCGCGCCAAACGAGTAGATCTGGGTCTTGTCGCTGTGGTAGCCCTGGACGCCATAGCCAACGTCGACAAAGACCAGGTCGCCCTTCCGCAGGTGGCGGTTGGGATTGCCAACCAGCGGCACGGCTGGCGACATGCCCAGCATCCCGCCCGGGCCATCAAAATTGGTCGGGTAGATCGAAGACTCGCCGAAACCGATCTGACCGACAACCATCTCCAGTTGGGGCATGGAAAATCGGGAAACCCCGTGATGGCCAAGCTTGATCATGCTGGCATAGATATCAGCCAGCAATTCGGATTCACTGATGCCGGGCTTGAGCAGTGAGGGGACGACCTGCTCCATCAGATACTGATGCTGCCGGCCGGATTCCCTGATCAGGTCGAGTTCATAGGGACTCTTGACCATGCGAATTTGCGAAATCACTCCGTCCAGTGGGTGCAAGGCGCCCAGTTCGAAATATTTCTTCAAACGTTCGAGGGTCGCGATCGGCAATGAATTCATTTCGATGAATACATTGCCAAGATTGGCGGGTAGATCGGTGAGCATGTCCTTGTAAGAAGTCATCGGGACAATGATGTCGAGTGGTGATTCCAGACGCGCCCGCTCGGCACTTTTGCGGACAAAAAACAGGATGGTGCCGTCTTTGCGCAGGACGAGCACGCCATCCTGCATCGTACCGGTGAAATAGTACTGGTTGATCCGGTTGATAATCAGGGCGGTGTCAAAAGGATGTCCCGAGTGGTTTAGTTTCTCGAACAGCTTTTCGATCCTTTGTTCAAATTCCTGGCGGGTCGGACTGCCTGGTCTGTTCACATGGGCCTTCTTTCTCTTGCGTTTGGGTCCACTATACGGTTCAAAATAACAACACCACCTCAAACCGAAGTGGTGATGCTAAGGTTATAGTCCCATTTCTTTCTTGACTTCAATAAAGGTTTGGATGGCCAGATCCAAGTCTTCCCGAGTGTGGGCTGCCGAGATCTGGGTCCTGATCCGAGCCTTCCCCTGGGGGACGACGGGATAGAAGAAGCCGACCACATAAACGCCGCGCTCAATCATCCGTCTCGACATCTCCTGGGCCAGGGCAGCATCGCCAAGCATGATTGGAACAATGGGATGATAGCCTTTGCTCACATTAAAACCGGCTTTCGACATCTGCTCCCGGTAATAGGCTGTATGCTCAAAAAGCCGGTCGCGCAAAGCTGTCGATTCCGATAGCAGGTCCAGGACTTTTAGCGTGGCCGCGGCGATCGATGGCGCCAGCGTATTGGAAAAAAGATAAGGGCGGGATTTTTGGCGCAGCAGTGCGACGATTTCTTTCCTGGCACTGATATACCCGCCGCTGGCGCCGCCAAGAGCTTTACCCAAAGTGCCGGTGATGATGTCGACTCGGCCCATGACTCCGGCCTGTTCATGCGTGCCACGGCCGGTCTTGCCCATGAAGCCGACTGCGTGGCTGTCATCGACCAGGACCAGGGCCTGGTAGCGGTCAGCCAAGTCGCAGATGGCTTTTAGATCGGCGACGACGCCATCCATTGAGAAGACCCCATCGGTGACAATGACGCGGATCCGGGCTTCCTGAGCTTCGATCAGCCGGGCTTCAAGATCAGCCATATCGTTGTTCTTGTACCTGAATCGCTGGGCTTTGCACAACCTGATCCCGTCGATCAGGCTCGCGTGGTTGAGTTCGTCACTGATGACAGCATCCTGGTCGCCAAGCAAGGCTTCGAACACACCGCCATTGGCATCAAAGCAGGAGGAATAGAGGATCGTGTCTTCCATGCCGAGGAATGCCGACAACTTGGCTTCCAGCTGTTTATGGATTTCCTGTGTGCCACAGATAAACCGCACAGATGAAAGGCCATAGCCCCATTTTTCAAGGCCTTCTTTCGCCGCTTGGACCACATCTGGATGATTTGCCAGGCCAAGGTAATTATTGGCACAGAGATTGAGAATATTGTTTCGCCCCGCCAGGCTGATTCTGGCGCTTTGCGGGCTGGTGATGATCCGTTCTTCCTTCCATAATCCGCTGGCTTTAATCTTGTCAGCGTCGGAGCTGAAAATTTCAAGTGCCTTCTCGAACATGCCCAGTGATCTCCTTTATTAATACATTTATTAATGCATTCAAATCCAGTTCAGAACGACTTTGCCGGAATCGCCTGAAATCATGGCCGCAAAACCCTTTTCATATTCGGTGTAATGGAAGTGATGCGTGATGACCGGTGTGATGTCGAGTCCGGTCTGGATCATCGCTGTCATTTTGTACCAGGTTTCATACATTTCACGGCCATAGATACCATGAATGGTCAGGCCATTGAAAACGACCTTGTCCCAGTCGATCAGGGTCCCCGGTTTCTGGATGCCCAGCATCGCAATTTTACCACCGTGGCACATGACATCGACCATCGTGCTGAAGGCCGTCGCGTTACCTGACATTTCAAGACCGACATCAAAGCCTTCCTTCATGTTCAGCTTGACCATGGCATCGGCGATACTCTCTTTGCTGACGTCCACGGTCACGGTCGCCCCCATCCTTTTCGCCAATTCCAGACGATATGTGTTGACGTCCGAAATGACGACATACCTGGCGCCGGCATGTTTGGCCACAGCCACAGCCATGATGCCGATCGGACCTGCGCCGGTGATCAGGACATCTTCGCCCAGCACATTGAATGCGAGGGCCGAGTGCACGGCATTGCCCAGCGGATCGAAACAGCTGATGATATCCATCGGGATATTGGGATCGCAGTGCCAGACATTGGTCACCGGAATGGAAATATACTCGGCGAAAGCGCCGGGCCGATTGACCCCGACGCCGCTGGTTTTATTGCAGAGATGCCGTCGACCAGCCAGGCAATTCCGGCATTGTCCGCAGACAACATGGCCTTCGCCGGATACGATGTCCCCGATCTTGAAGTCATGGACATTGCTGCCGATTTCGGCGATAGTCCCGACAAATTCGTGGCCGATCGTCATCGGCACGGGAATGGTTTTCTGGGACCATTCATCCCATTTGTAGATATGGACATCCGTGCCGCAGATCGAGGTCTTGTGGATTTTGATCAGGACATCATTGATGCCGATTTCAGGTACGGGAACCTCTTCAAGCCATAGTCCCGGCTTTGCGTACTTTTTCACCAAAGCCTTCATCGTCTGAGAATTTGCCATCGTGCACCACCTTGTGTTGTTACTCATGAAGCGAATTGCTGCTGCCGATCATCCACTGACTAAGGCAGTTCGGGACTGCCTGGATCTTTTCATATTGTACCACCGGAGGACTTTTGCAAAACAGGCAATTGATTCTTCTGAATGTAAATAATGGCGCGGACAGGATAATGGATGATAAAAAAAGAGACGGCCACCGCCCTCTCTCTCTTTTTATCATCAATACTTTTGCGCTTAATCAAATAGTTGTTTTAATCGATCCATCAGGATCTATCGTGTTTGGCTTTTATTATTATCCGTCTTGTGAAATACATTAATGGTTCATATATGGGATGCGGTTGATAACAAAAAGCCATCAGCCACATCCCATATTTATTATTGAACTTTATGTTTGCCAGGCGTTATTTATTGCGGGCTTTGTCGAGGATGACGGCGAGGACGATGATGACACCTTTGGTGACCTGCTGGTAGTAAGCCGAGATGTGCATGAGGTCCATTCCGTTGTTGAGAACACCGATGATCAGTGCGCCGATGATCGTGCCCTGGATGGAACCGACACCGCCGGAGAGGCTGGTACCGCCGATGACAGCACCGGAGATGGCGTCCATTTCATAAGTCAGGCCTGCGGTCGGCTGGCCGGAGCTGAGGCGTGAAGCGAGCAGGATACCGGAGATTGCAGACATCATGCCGGCATAGGCATAGACGAACATCAGGTTCTTCTTGACATTGATACCGGAAACGACTGCCGCCTGCTGATTGCCACCGATCGCATAAATGCATTTACCTGTTTTCGTATGCCGGAGAATGATGTAGGACAACAGGCCTGCGCCGAGGAAGGTGTAGATGATAATCGGGATACCGAACAAGCTGCCTGAACCGATGATACTCAAAGGACTTGCTGAAGCCGATAACCGGGTGACCACCGCTGATGATGTAAGCGATACCGCGGAAGGACAACATCATGCCCAGCGTCGCGATGAAGGCCGGGAGTTTGACAAAGGCAACCAGGAGGCCATTGACCATACCGGCAGCCAGGCCAACCAGGAGCGCCAACGCGATCGGGACGATCAGCGGATACGTATCAGGATGAGCGAACTTGCTGGCCACAATCCCGGCCACGGCGATGACTGCACCCGATGACAGGTCGATACCGGTCGTGATGATGATCATGGTGACACCGAAGCCGACAATCCCGATCAACGAGATCTGGCGGACGATGTTGATCAAGTTCTGCGGTCTCAGGAATGATTTCGACAGGAAGGTCAAAATGATTACGAGCAGGGCCAGGATAAAATAGATACTGTACTTCGACAGCAGACTCATTATTGTTTTGCCCATGTTTTTGGCTGGTTTTGCTATTGCCTCAGTCATTTGTTTTTACCTCATCATTCATTAATCCATGGAATATCGTGTTCTCGATCAGTTTCCTGTAATGCCGGTTGCGAAGCTCATGATCACGTCCTGGGTTGCGTCCTTGCGGGCGACTTCGCCGGTGATGTGGCCTTCGTGCATGACGATGATCCGGTCACTCATGCCCATGACTTCCGGCAGTTCGGACGAGATCATGATGACCGATTTGCCTGATTTGACCAGTTCGCCCATCAAGGCGTGGATTTCCGACTTGGCGCCGACATCGATACCGCGGGTCGGTTCATCGAGGATGATGATGTCCGCATCAGTCAGCAGCCATTTGGCCAGGAGGACTTTCTGCTGGTTGCCACCACTGAGGTTCTTGACTTTCTGTTCGATCGATGGCGTCTTGATCCGCAGCTTTGTCTTATAGTCTTCGCAGATCCCGTTGATCGATTTTTCTTTCATGAAAATGCCGAATACCTTAAACTGGTCAAGGCTCGCCGCGATCGTATTGTCTTTGACGGAGTGCGGCAGGAAAAGTCCAGTCAGTTTGCGGTCTTCCGTAATAAATGCCAGTCCGTTCTTTTTGGCTTCGGCAGGATTCCTGATGTTGACCTTCTGGCCGCGAATGAAGATTTCACCTTCATCGGCAGGTGCCAGACCAAACAAAGTCTCCATGACTTCCGTTCGTCCTGCGCCCATCAGGCCGGAAAGCCCGAGGATTTCACCCTTGTGCAGGGCAAACGAGACATTGCGGAATTTGCCAGCCCGGCTCAGGTTCTTGATTTCCAGGATCGTTTCACCGATTTCGACATCGATTTTCGGAAACAGATGGGTCAGCTCACGGCCGACCATCATCGTCACGATGTCTTTGCGGGTCAAGTCCTCGATCATTTTGTGTCCGACGAATTCGCCATCGCGCATGACGGTGACTTCATTCGCGATATCGAAGATTTCGTTCAGCTTATGCGAAATATAGATGATTGAGACGCCTTTTTTGGTCAAGGAGCGAATCATCTTATATAAATGTTCTACTTCTCGTTCAGTGATGGCCGAGGTCGGCTCATCCATGATGATGATTTCCGAATCATATGAAATGGCCTTGGCAATTTCAATCAATTGCATCTGGGCAATCGACAGATCGACCATTCTTGTTTTGGGGCTGATCGGAATTTCCAGGTCTTTCAGGAGCTGGGCAGTCCGGTCATTCAATTCCTTGCCTTTGACCAGGAGCTTGCCAGCCACTGGTTCGCGCCCGAGATAGATGTTCTCGGCGACTGTCATATGGGGGATGGAGGTCAATTCCTGATGGATCATCGCAATCTTGTGGTCCAGTGAATGGCGGGGGCTGGTGATCGAGATCTCCTGGCCTTTCAGGATGATTTTCCCCGAATCAGCCTGATGCAAACCACCCAAGATTTTCATCAGGGTTGACTTTCCGGCGCCGTTTTCACCCATCAATGCATGGACAGACCCTTTTTGTACTTTGATCCCCGCATGATTCAAGGCCTGGACACCTGGAAAGGCTTTAGAAATATCAACCATTTCTAAGATGTATTGTTCTTGCATGGTCTCACCTGTTTCTTTGATTAGGGTGCCAGCCAGTTGGCTGGCACCCCTTTTCATGTTCAAATCAAATTAGTCTGTAGCGATTCTATGTGTGTTTAGGAAACTTACTTGGTCAGGTACTTGTCGACGTCAGCTTTCGTGACCAGGACGTACGGGATCATGACCTGTTTCTCAACGGTTTCGCCATTGAGGATTTTGACAGCCAGGTCGATACCCATGGCGCCTTGGCCTTTGGCATCCTGGAAGACGGTCAGGGCGAGTTTGCCATCTTTGACCAGCTGGAGGGCTTCGGGGTTGGCATCGATACCAGCAACCAGAACACCTGTGACACCAGCGGCATCGAGAGCTTTCATGGCGCCGATCGCCATTTCGTCATTGTGGCAGACAACTGCGGTGAATTTGCCTTTGAGGTCGGACTGCAGGATGTTTTCCATCTTCTGCATCGCCTTGTCACGGTTCCATTCGCCGGAATCTTCCTTGATGATCTTGATATCCGGGTAGTTTTTGAGAGCAAGAAGGATGCCTTCATGGCGCTTGATCTGCGGTTCATGGCCGTAGAAGCCCTGCAGTTCGATCATGTCGCCTTTGCCGCCCATGGCAGTGGCGAGGCCTTCCATCAGGATCCTGCCGGATTCGACGGAATCAGAACCTGCATAGGTGGTCAGTTTGTCCATTTCTTTGACAGCGGTATTGACGCCGATGATCGGGATGTTGGCGGCGACAACTTTGTCAACGAGGTTCTTGGAGGCTTCAGCATCGCCCGGGATGTAGATCAGGGCGTCGACGCCTTCAGCGATGAAGTTTTCAGCCTGGCCCATCTGGACCGCAGAGTCGAATTTACCGTCAACGAAGACAAATTCAACGTTCGGATACTTCTCTGCTTGTGCTTTCATTCCGTCCATGATGTATGCCTGGAATTGTGCGGACATGTCAGCGATCATGACGCCGACAACTTTCTTTTCTCCAGCAGCTGTTGTGGCAGCAGCGGTTGTTGCTTCAGCACCAGCAGCAGTGGTCGCAGCAGGAGCGGCGGTGGTGGCTGTCTGGGCGCAGCCAGCGAGCATTGTGATGCTGAGGGTCAGCACCATGATCAAGGTAAAGAGCTTTTTCGTCGACATTGTAGTTCCTCCTCTTATTTTTATTAAAATTCATCACTGGCAAATTCAGATGTTCCAAAAATCCACCGTGATAAACATTAATCATACTTATTGTGCCCGCGCACAGTTTTGGGTAAAAAAATCAGTCTTGGGTTTAAGTGGTTTGCATTGAATGATGATTATTCCAATGTGTCCAGACTTTCAGCGTTGACAATATTGATCGGTGTGTATTCCAGTTCATTTTCATGCTGCAGTTTCATAAACAGGATATCCCTGAGTAACATGATGGGTTTATAGCCCTGGATGAACATATTTTGATCAATAGCGAAATCGACATAATTTTCCTTGAGCAGTGTTGCTGTCGCAGTGGGAATATCGTGGCAGATGACTTTGATCTTATAAGGTTTGTGGGCTCGTCTGATCGCTTCAGCACAGGCCGGGACACTTTCAGTCGCCATATAGATCGCCCGAACCTGGTTGTCGTTGGCAATGATTTGGGTGATTTTGTCAAAAGTGATCGCATATTCCTGGTAACATTCGATGATCTGGTACCGGGTCGAATCAAATCCGATCTCCTTAAATCGTTCGCAAAAACCACTGACGCGGCTCTTGTGCGCGAAGTATTCAAGGTTTCCCGTTACAATCAGGATTTTGTCCTGGTCGTTCAGCAATTTGGACATGATTTCCGCAGCGATCCGGCCGCTCTTGACATGACTCTGGCCGACAAAGCAAATCCGTTTACTCTCAGGGATATCGGAGTTGAACGTGATCACCGGAATATTCCGTTCGGCTAATTCATTGATTTTTTCCTGCATGGTAATCGTATTGCGGGCACAGATTGCAAATCCGGCTACTTCCTGCTCGATCAGGGTATCAATTTTTTCAAGGTACTCGTTGGGCGATCCGGTTTCACACATTTCGACCAGGATTTCCAAGCCGAAGTCTTCGTTTTCTTCGCGAGCCTGATTAATGCCACGCATCACTTCAGTCCGGAAATGCTGGCCATAGGATGTCGGCATCAGGATGGCAATTTTCTTATCCTTCATGTTGGCCGCCAGCAAGCGGGCAGCCTTATTGGGGATATAGCCGGTTTCTTCAATGACTTTCAGGACGCGTTCGCGGATTTCCGGTTTGACATTGGGACGATTGTTGAGGACTCGGTCGACTGTTCCACGAGATACACCAGCCATTTCTGCTAAATCAACGATCGTCAGCTTTGTCATTTGTGTCACTCCACCTGTCAGAACTGTGCCCCTGCACAATTACTTTATAACATCCGTCTTGTGCATAGTCAATAGCTGATTTTATGTTTTTACATATTTCTTTATAAATATTGCATATTTCTTTTGAGAGTATTGACAACAGACTTGCCACCATATAATCTAAGGCTTGTAAGAAGTGTGCACGCGCACAGTTTGCAGATTGACCCTGATAGGCTCAACAACAAACGTGCCCGCAGGCATCGTCGGATTTTTGGAGGTAATTATGAAAATTGGTATTATCGGAGCCGGACGCATTGGCAAAGTCCATGCCCAGAACATCTCGCTGTTCGTTCCTGAACTCGAGATCAAAACGATCGCAGATCCCTTCGCCAACGCAGACACAGAGGCATTCGCTAAAAAGTTTGGCATCGCCAACGTTTCCAGGGACGCCAATGACATCCTGAATGATCAGGAAATCGAAGCTGTCCTGATCTGTTCATCAACTGACACTCATTCCAAATACATCGTCGAAAGCGCAAAAGCTGGCAAACATATCTTCTGTGAGAAGCCAATTGATTATGATCTCGACAAAGTCTATGGCGCGATCCAGTCAGCTAAGGATGCCGGCGTCAAGCTGCAAATCGGATTCGGCCGCCGTTTCGACCACAACCATCGCGCAGTGTACGACCTGGTTCAGGCTGGCAAGGTAGGCACGCCCCATATCATCAAGATCAGCTCCCGCGACCCGGAACCACCGCCGATTTCCTATGTCAAAGTATCAGGCGGTATCTTCTATGACATGATGATCCACGATTTTGACATGGCTCGCTTCCTGGCTGGCAGTGAAGTGACTGAAGTTTATGCCCAGGGTTCTGTCCTGGTCGATCCGCAGATTGGTGAAGCCGGCGACGTTGACACTGCGGTCGTCACCCTCCGCTTTGAATCCGGCGCGATCGCTGTCATTGACAATTCGCGCAAAGCCGTCTACGGCTATGACCAGCGCGTCGAAGTCTTTGGCTCAGAAGGCTGCGCCCAGAACGAAAATGACATCCCGAACACAGCTGTTCTTTCGACCGCGGAAGGCACCACCTACGGTACAGCCTACAAAGTGATGTGGGACCGTTACACGGGTGCATTCGTCGCCGAGATGAAGGCATTCGCTGATGCGATCGTCAACGATACCGAAACGCCGGTCACTGGCCTCGATGGTCTTTATCCGGTCCTGATGGCAGCTGCGGCAACAAAATCACTGCACGAAGGCCGCCCGGTCAAAATTTCCGAAATCGCCAGAAAGTGAGGATCCTTGCATGAAATTTTGTGCCTGCATCGATACACTTTTTACCGAAGTACCTTTTTATGACCGTTTCCAGGCCGCTAAAGATGCGGGTTTTGAATCGATCGAGTTCTGGAACCGCGACGACAAGGATCCGGCCAAAATCAAAGAAGCAGCCCAGAAGGCCGGGATCAATATTTCCGGATTCAACGGCGACGCAGCTTTCTCCCTCATCGATCCGACACATAAGGAAAAATACCTGGAATACTTGAGGGGTTCGGTAGCTTTTGCTCAGGAAGTCGGAGCTGCCAGTGTCACGATCCATTCCAACGCCCTCGGCGACGGCGGTATCGTGGTCAACCATTACGACGAGTTGTCTGATACGGTCAAGATCTGTTCCATGTACGACATGTTGCTCGAATGTGCGAAAATCGCTGAGCAGAGCGGCATCCGGATGAACCTCGAAGCACTCAATATCACGACTGACCACGCTGGGAACTTCCTGAAAACGACCCAGATGGGCGCAGAAATGACTCGGCTAATCAATTGCGACAAGCTGAAACTACTCTACGATGCCTATCACATGCAACTCAATGAAGGCAGCATCTGCGATACGCTGACGAAGTATATCGACCAGATCGGCCATGTCCATGTTGCTGATGCTCCCGGCCGCCACGAACCCGGCACCGGCGAAATCAATTACACCAACGTTTTCGCGTGTCTCGAACAGCTCGGTTACCAAAACCGGATCGGCTTTGAGCTCTTCCCGAAAACAACGACGGTTGAAGCCGTCAAGGCGATCATGTCCTGCTAATTTCGTGTTCTCCTGCCTGGACAGCAGGGTAGAACTCTTTCTCAAAAAAAAACAAAGGGGGCGGTGGTGGACCGCTCCCTTTGTTTTTTTGTTTGTTGTCGAGTATCGGTGACTGGTTTGGTTTTCAGCAGGCCATTGACAGCGCTGAGATTGCGCTCAACTGTGAGCTGTGTAGAACACTGGGCATTCTTCAATTTCGACTTTGGCGATGGTCTGGGTGTCGCGGGCTTTGGATGCGGCTTTCGCTGTGACCTGGCCGACATAGCCGTCCCAGGAAGTCGGGCCATCAACGCGCCCTGCATTACAGGCATTGATCCATTCCTGGAATTCAACGTTGTAAGCTTCGACGAAACGCTGTGACCAGTCGGAGCAGATCGGTGTGACACGGGCGGCATTCGTCCGGATCATCGCGTTGGCCGGTTCCGGCAGGTTGAGTGTGCCTTCTTCGCAGACAACTTCACACTTGATATCATAGCCGTATTTGCAGTTGACGAAAGATTCAACGTCGATGCGGACGCCGGATTTAGTGGTCAGGATCATGACCTGGGGATCCTGGAGGTGTCCGGCGGCATTGCGGGTCTTCTTCCCGAACTGGACTTCCGCGGTAGCGTAGTCTTCGCCGAGCAGCCATCTGAGGACATCAATCTCGTGGATCATCGAGTTTTCAACTGACATCGGGGTCGTGAAACCATCATCGACCGCAGCATTGCGGTGTGCGCAATGCAGCAGCAGCGGTTCGCCATAGGTTTTGTTGTCGATCAGCATCTTGAGCTGGCGATAGCCTGGATCATAACGTCGCATGAAGCCGACCTGGACCAGCTGCTTGCCGCCGGCGATTTCAGCTTCGACGATCCGTTTGCATGCTTCAGCTTCCGGGGCGAGCGGTTTTTCAACGAAGACATATTTGCCAGCTTTGATCGCAGCCAAAACGAGTTGTTCATGGAAAGGATCTGCGGTTGTGACAACGACAGCCTCGACACTCGGGTCTGCGATCATCGCTTCGCCATCTGCAAAGAAAGTGCAGCCGAACTTGGCTGCGACAGATTTGCCGAATTCGACATTGACGTCCGAGCAAGCGATGACACGTGCACCTTGCAGGGTGTTGTTGATGCGTTCGATGTGGGTCCGGCCGATTGCGCCTGTACCTACGAGTCCAATTTTGAGTTCCATTTGATAAGTTCCTTTCAGATTAATAAATCAAGTTACCGGTCTATGCATTTTCATAGTCCAGTTTTTGCATGCGCGCACGTTCAAGGGGAAATATTAGCAATGACTGGTTTTTTGATTAACCGTAGATCCTGGCAATTTCTTCACGGATGATTTCCGTCCAACGGAAAACTTGATTCGGCTTTTTACCCAGTGTGTGAAGGTCTTTTAAAATAATTTCAACACGATTATTCTGTGTATATTCCAGCATTTTGCGCAGGGACATGCGAACGTGATCTTCATCCATATTCTCGATCGCGACATCGCTTGAACTTGCCTTATATGAATAGACATAGTCTTTACCGAGAAACTCACTCATTTTTTCCACGCTTGCCCATTGGGAAACCGAAACCCGGCGCAGGTTATGGAGTTGTTTGACCGAGTTCCAGTATGGATCGGCCGGTTCACAACAGGCGTAGCAGTTCAGCCCGAACATTTTTGCAACTTCACTGTGGTAAGGGAAAATGAACTCTCTATACATATCCGGGGAAATTCCAGTAGCTTCCTGAGCTTCACAGAGGCCCCACATGTCATTCAATTTGATCTGTCCGGGCTTCGGATGAAGCTGGCTGGTAAACGGATTGACATATGTCGTCCTGTTGGCTTTGCAGGAATTTGAAAAAGAACAAAGGGGGCGGTCCACCAACCGTCCCCCTGGTTCTTATTGAGGAAGAGTCTATTCATCCATATTGTCCAGATATGTGAATAGCGAAAATGGTCAATAAAAAGATTTACTTGACGCCCAGTTCGCGTTTGATGCGTTCGAGGGCTTTCGGGGCTTCGACATTCATCCGTTCCGGGTAGCCGAAGTAGGAGACACAGGCAATCGATTCGCCGCCGACTTTGAACTTGCGGTCGGCAAATTTCATGTCGCGCAGGGTTTCGAAGATGCCCGGGAAGTCAACTTCGCCATCGCCCATCGGGGTGTGCTGGTGGATCGCCATGCTGACACCCGGCGGATTGACGATGTAGCGGCAGTCCATCGTCTGGTTCATCGTATCGGCTAAAAGGATGTGGGACAGGTCGTCGCCGGCGTAGTTGAGCATATGGCGGACATCGCCTTTGCCCTTGTCGTAGAAGAAACCGTGGGAGGCGGAGTAGCAATACTTGAGGGCGTCGCTGCGGTAGGACTTGACGTAGTCACAGGTCTCGTCATTCAGTTCGCAGAAATCATAAGGATGCGACTGGACTTCGACGCGGATGCCTTCTTTTTCGAACAGCGGCAGCAGTTCGTCCATCGAACGGAACCACATGCCATTGCAGATTTCGGGTTGATTAGGGTCGCCGGACAACTCGGTGTTGATGACCGAAACGCCCATGTTGACGGCGATTTCGACGATCTTCTTCCAGTTGGCAACGGCGTGCAGGCGCTGCTCTTCGGTCGGACCGGACCAGCGGTAGACCACGATGAAGGATGAGATCTCGACGCCGGTTTCCTTGAGGGCCTTGCGGTACTCGTTTTCGGTCTCTTTCGAGAACAGCGGGTGTTTGTAAAAGGGATTGATCCGCGGATGCGGGGACTGTTCGATGTACTTGTAGCCCCAGTCAGAAACCTGGTGCACCAGGTCATTGATGCTCATTTGTTTGGACAAGACGTCAACGTCAAATGCGATTTTCATAGGTTATACCTCATATGGAGTTATTTATTGCGGGCTTTGTCGAGGATGACGGCCAGGACGATGATGACACCTTTGGTGACCTGCTGGTAGTAAGCCGAGATGTGCATGAGGTCCATTCCGTTGTTGAGAACACCGATGATCAGTGCGCCGATGATCGTGCCCTGGATGGAACCGACACCGCCGGAGAGGCTGGTACCGCCGATGACAGCACCGGAGATGGCGTCCATTTCATAAGTCAGGCCTGCGGTCGGCTGGCCGGAGCTGAGGCGTGAAGCGAGCAGGATACCGGAGATTGCAGACATCATGCCGGCATAGGCATAGACGAACATCAGGTTCTTCTTGACATTGATACCGGAAACGACTGCCGCCTGCTGATTGCCGCCGATCGCATAAATGCATTTACCGGTTTTCGTGTGCCGGAGAATGATGTAGGACAATAGGCCTGCGCCGAGGAAGGTGTAGATGATAATCGGGATACCGAACAAGCTGCCTGAACCGATGAATTCAAAGGACTTGCTGAAACCGATAACCGGGTGACCACCGCTGATGATATAAGCGATACCGCGGAAAGACAACATCATGCCCAGCGTCGCGATGAAGGCAGGGAGTTTGACAAAGGCAACCAGGAGGCCATTGACCATACCGGCAGCCAGGCCAACCAGGAGCGCCAGCGCAATCGGGACGATCAGCGGATACGTATCAGGATGAGCGAACTTGCTGGCCACAATCCCGGCCACGGCAATGACGGCACCCGATGACAGGTCGATACCGGTCGTGATGATGATCATGGTGACACCGAAGCCGACAATCCCGATCAACGAGATCTGGCGGACGATGTTGATCAGGTTCTGCGGTCTCAGGAATGATTTCGACAGGAACGTCAAAATGATTACGAGCAGGGCCAGGATAAAATAGATACTGTACTTCGACAGCAGACTCATTATTGTTTTGCCCATGTTTTTGGCTGGTTTTGCTATTGCCTCAGTCATTTGTTTTTACCTCATCATTCATTAATCCATGGAATATCGTGTTCTCGATCAGTTTCCTGTAATACCGGTTGCGAAGCTCATGATCACGTCCTGGGTTGCGTCCTTGCGGGCGACTTCGCCGGTGATGTGGCCTTCGTGCATGACGATGATCCGGTCACTCATGCCCATGACTTCCGGCAGTTCGGACGAGATCATGATGACCGATTTGCCTGATTTGACCAGTTCGCCCATCAAGGCGTGGATTTCCGACTTGGCGCCGACATCGATACCGCGGGTCGGTTCATCGAGGATGATGATGTCCGCATCAGTCAGCAGCCATTTGGCCAGGAGGACTTTCTGCTGGTTGCCACCACTGAGGTTCTTGACTTTCTGTTCGATCGATGGCGTCTTGATCCGCAGCTTTGTCTTATAGTCTTCGCAGATCCCGTTGATCGATTTTTCTTTCATGAAAATGCCGAATACCTTAAACTGGTCAAGGCTCGCTGCGATCGTATTGTCTTTGACGGAGTGCGGCAGGAAAAGTCCAGTCAGTTTGCGGTCTTCCGTTATGAAGGCCAGTCCGTTCTTTTTGGCTTCGGCAGGGTTCCTGATGTTGACCTTCTGGCCGCGAATGAAGATTTCACCTTCATCGGCAGGCGCCAGGCCAAACAATGTCTCCATGACTTCCGTTCGTCCTGCGCCCATCAGGCCGGACAGCCCGAGGATTTCACCCCTGTGCAGGGCAAACGAGACATTGCGGAATTTGCCGGCCCGGCTCAGGTTCTTGATTTCCAGGATCGTTTCACCGATTTCGACATCAATTTTCGGGAACAGATGGGTCAGCTCACGACCGACCATCATCGTCACGATGTCTTTGCGGGTCAAATCCTCGATCATTTTGTGTCCGACGAATTCGCCATCGCGCATGACGGTGACTTCATTTGCGATATCGAAGATTTCGTTCAGCTTATGCGAAATATAGATGATTGAGACGCCTTTTTTGGTCAAGGAGCGAATCATCTTATATAAATGTTCTACTTCTCGTTCAGTGATGGCCGAGGTCGGCTCATCCATGATGATGATTTCCGAATCATACGAAATGGCCTTGGCGATTTCAATCAACTGCATCTGGGCAATCGACAGATCGACCATTCTTGTTTTGGGGCTGATCGGAATTTCCAGGTCTTTCAGGAGCTGGGCAGTCCGGTCATTCAATTCCTTGCCTTTGACCAGGAGCTTGCCAGCCACTGGTTCGCGCCCGAGATAGATGTTCTCGGCGACTGTCATATGGGGGATGGAGGTCAATTCCTGATGGATCATCGCAATCTTGTGGTCCAGTGAATGGCGGGGGCTGGTGATCGAGATCTCCTGGCCTTTCAGGATGATTTTCCCCGAATCAGCCTGATGCAAACCACCCAAGATTTTCATCAGGGTTGACTTTCCGGCGCCGTTTTCACCCATCAATGCATGGACAGACCCTTTTTGTACTTTGATCCCCGCATGATTCAAGGCCTGGACACCTGGAAAGGCTTTAGAAATATCAACCATTTCTAAGATGTATTGTTCTTGCATGGTCTCACCTGTTTCTTTGATTAGGGTGCCAGCCAGTTGGCTGGCACCCCTGTTCATGTTTAAATCAAATTAGTCTGAAACGCTTCTCGTTGACGTGATTATCTTATTTCGAAAGATATTTGTCGACGTCAGCTTTTGTGACCAGGACGTACGGGATCATGACCTGTTTCTCAACGGTTTCGCCATTGAGGATTTTGACGGCCAGGTCGATACCCATGGCGCCTTGGCCTTTGGCATCCTGGAAGACGGTCAGGGCGAGTTTGCCATCTTTGACCAGCTGGAGGGCTTCGGGGTTGGCATCGATACCAGCAACCAGAACACCTGTGACACCAGCGGCATCGAGAGCTTTCATGGCGCCGATCGCCATTTCGTCATTGTGGCAGACAACTGCGGTGAATTTGCCTTTGAGGTCGGACTGCAGGATGTTTTCCATCTTCTGCATCGCCTTGTCACGGTTCCATTCGCCGGAATCTTCCTTGATGATCTTGATGTCCGGGTAGTTTTTGAGAACTTCCATGATGCCTTCGTGACGCATGATCTGCGGTTCATGGCCGTAGAAGCCCTGCAGTTCGATCATGTCACCTTTGCCGCCCATGGCTTGGGCGAGGCCTTCCATCAGGATCTTGCCGGATTCGACTGTGTCGGAGCCTGCATAGGTGGTCAGTTTGTCCATTTCTTTGACAGCGGTATTGACGCCGATGATCGGGATATTGGCAGCGACAACTTTGTCAACGAGGTTCTTGGAGGCTTCGGCATCGCCCGGGATGTAGATCAGGGCGTCGACGCCTTCAGCGATGAAGTTTTCAGCCTGGCCCATCTGGACCGCAGAGTCAAACTTACCATCAACGAAGACAAATTCAACGTTCGGATACTTCTCAGCTTGTGCTTTCATTCCGTCCATGATGTATGCCTGGAATTGTGCGGACATGTCAGCGATCATGACGCCGACAACTTTCTTCTCACCGGCAGCTGTTGTGGCAGCAGCGGTTGTTGCTTCAGCACCAGCAGCAGTGGTCGCAGCAGGAGCGGCGGTGGTGGCTGTCTGGGCGCAGCCAGCGAGCATTGTGATGCTGAGGGCCAGCACCATGATCAAGGTAAAGAGCTTTTTCGTCGACATTGTAGTTCCTCCTCTTATTTTTATTAAAATTCATCACTGGCAAATTCAGATGTTCCAAATAGATGCTGCGATGAACTCTAAACACATTTACGGGCCCGTGCCCGTTCGGGGCGTGAAAATTCCATTCTGGTTTGTTTCATGATCCGGTGTTGTACAATTTAAATGGGGGGGAAGTTGTTAGAGAATTGATCATTAGAAGATCTTTGTAAAATTGATGCTGCTTTCTTGAAAAGAAAAACTCTGTACTTAAGGTTAATAACTTGATAGCCAACCAGCTAATGGGGTGTACCAGAAACTCAAGATTTTGTCTGTTTGTTTTACGGGCCCGAGCCCTTAAGTCAAATATATAGCGTTTGCTCGGCTGCTGTCAATGCTATATTGTTACTTTCGCCAATATGCACCTTGTATTTCAGAATATTTTGTGCACTTTGTCGTGCCTTAGGTAAAATATCAGGGATGAGGTAATCCACCAATTACCCCATCCCCTTTTGAAGGATGAGAGTTTATCAAGAAGGCATATCAAAGTTCGCTCATTCGGGCTTAAGTCTACTGCAAATCGGAAGTCTGAATGAGTCAGTTTGTCTTTACTGGCTGATCGTCTGTTTGAGGGCATCGATTGAGGTTTTAACACCTGCTTCGACTGACATCGTCAGATCTTCCATTTCCAGCGAGACAATACCATCGTATCCGACCATATGGCAGACTGAGAAGAATTCTTTCCACCACTGCAGGTCTTTGCCACAGCCAACTGCGACGTAATTCCAGGTGCGGTTTTCGCTGTCTGTGACCGGTTTGGTCTCCAGAAGTCCGTTGACATCGCTGAGGCCGCGCTCAATACGGGCATCCTTGCCATGGATGTGGAAGATTGCACCCTTCAGCGCCCGGGCCGAAGCAATCGGATCGGCGCCCATGACCATCAGGTGTGACGGATCGAGGTTGATCCCGACGATCGGATCGACGGCATTACGAAGTTTCCAGAGGGTTTCCGGATTGTAGACCAGCATGCAGGGGAATTCTTCAATGGCGATCTGTTCAACGCCATGGGCTTTGCAATGCTTGACGAATTCTTTCCACCACGGGATCGCGACTTCATTCCACTGGTATTCCAGCGCAGGGGCCATGTAATCCGGCCAGGAAACAGTCGAAGTGATCCAGTTCGGAGTCTTGTCACCGGGTGCGCCAGCCGGGCAGCCAGACATCATGACGATCTTCTTGACGCCAAGTTTACCGGCCAACTCAACGGTCTCGTAGGTGTTTTTCGTGTGCTTTTCGCCCATTTCACCGGGGCAGAGCGGGTTGCCGGAGCAGTTGAGGGCGGCGATTTCCATGCCACGCTTGTCCAGCTCGGCCTTGAAAGCATCCAGTTTGGTCGGATCGGCCAGCAGTTCCAGACGGTTGACGTGGGGGCAGCCGCCCCATCCGCCAGCAGTCATCTCAACGGCATCGATACCGAGGGATTTGACCTTGTCGAGCATTTCCGGAAATGGCAGGTTGCCATAGACATCAGTACAGATTGCTAACTTCATAAACGCCTCCTAATAGGGTTTCCTATTCAATTTTCAATTATTCGAAATCGACCCAGACAGAACCGGCGTCAGCGGATTTGACACAGTTGGTGATCCAGCGGACACCTTCGATACCGGCTTCGATATCCGGATAAATCATCTTGGCCAGGGCTTCTTCGTCGCCACGGTTCTTGGCATCGATCGCAACGGCAAATTTAAGGTAGATATTAGCCCATGAGTCGCCGAGGCCTTCGGTATGCAGGGCGCCGAAACGCTCGTCAGCAAGGGCTTCCGGATAAAGATAGGGCATGCCGTGGGAAAGGGTCTTGATCGGTTCACCCTGGACTTCGACTCTCAGTTCGTTCGGGTAGTTGTCAGTCCAGACCAGGCTGGCTTTGGAGCCAACGATACGGATCCACTGGGAGTCCATGCTGCCGGCATTGACCGAAGAGGCCCAGAGACGGCCGACGGCGCCATTGTCGTAATGGAACAGGACATAGGCGTTGTCTTCCAGCGGAGCGCGGCTGGGGATAAAGCTCTGACGGTCGCAAAGCAGTTTCTTGATTTTCATGTGGGGCAGGATCAGTTCCGACATGTAATAGGTATGGGTCGACAGATCGCCGAGGACGAAGCTCGGGCCGGCGATTTTGGGATCAACGCGCCATTTCTGGGCATCACTTGTTTTGTCAGCGCTGTCAGTGGCGTTGAAACCATGGGCATAGCTCAGGTCGACCATGCGGACATCGCCGATGTCACCATTGGCAACCATTTGACGCATCTGGAGCAGCAGCGGATGGCCGGAGAAACCATAGGTGATTCCGATGACTTTGCCCTTGGCCTTGGCCAGGTCGCGCAGTTCTTCAGCTTCTGCGACAGTGAAAACGAAAGGCTTTTCGCAGATGACGTGGAGACCGGCATTCAGGCAGTCCTTCGTGATCTGGTAATGGGTTCCGTTTGGCGTCGCGATCGAGACAACTTCGATGCCATCTTCACGCTTGGCTTCTTCGGCGATCATGGTTTTGTAGTCAGGATAGCAACGGGATTCGTCGACACCGAGATTCACGCCGAAATCTTTGCCGCGGGCCGGATCGATATCAAAAGCGTTGGCGACAAGCTGATAAGCTGTGTTGTCGCGCAAAGCACCGGTACGGTGCTTGTAACCAACTTGACCAAGACGACCGCCACCAATCATAGCCCAGCGCAAAGGACGATTGAACTTTCTTTCACCATTAATCATTTTAACCACCTCATAATTTCCTTATTTCTTAACGGGCCCGAGCCCGTTTAAGCTAAATTTTTTTGACCTTATCTTTTTTGATTTGTTTGGTCTTAACCGATCGTTCTGGTGTTCAATCTTACTGTTTATTCTTTAACTTTACTTTCGGCCGCTACGGTTCTGCAAGTCTTTCGAGATTGTTTGAGGGCCCGAGCCCGTCGCGGGTAAAAAATTACAGGCTTTCCTTCTCGCGAATTTCAACTGTTGTCGGAATGAAGTCCTGCTCCGGCTTCTTGTTGTTGAAAAGGTATTCAAAGAGGATTTTGACCGGGATATAGCCTTGTGATACTGGATCCTGACCAATGGTGAAATCAACAATGCCTTCATTCAGCAATTCGATGACTTCGGGGTAAAGGTCAAAGCAGACAACTTTGATTTTTCCAGTCATGCCCATCATCTTGATCGCTTTACCGACTTCAGCAATTGGACCGCCAGTTATATATAAGCCGGCCAAATCTCTGTGGCGCTGTAGCAATTCAAGGGTCTTCTGAAAAGTCACGATTTTGTTTTCCTGGGTCTCGATCACTTCGACGATCTCGATCATCGGGAAATTGGCTTTGAGGAAAGCTGTGAACCCTTCGATTCGCAATTCCAAGGCAGCCAATGTCTTGGATCCGGTGACAATCGCAACTTTACCGCGATTATTGACCAGTTTGGCCATCAGATTGCCGGCGACGCGGCCAGCTTTCCTAAGATCCTGGCCGACAAAGCAAAGGCGGCCGCTGTCAACGAGGTCAGAGTTGAACGTCACAACCGGAATACCGCTTTTAACCACCTCTCGAACTGCATCACGAAGCTCCAGATCATCAACCGGGCGGATGATGATGCCTGCCACTTTCTTGCCGATCAAATAGTCCAGGGTACTGATCTGCTGTGCTGTGTCGAAATCTTTCGTCAAATAGTATTCGACATTGATGCCAAAGGCTTTGACTTCCTGCAACGCGTTCTCGATGCCGTGCTTTGCAGATTCGGTGAATTCGATGTCCGGCATGACAACCGCGAGTGTCAACTGCTTGTTCTGAAATGCTAATGCTTTGCCAATGATATTTGCCTCATATCCCAACTCGTCTGCAATTCGACGGACTCGATCGCGCACTTCATCACCGACGCCAGGCCGGTCATTCAATACTTTATCGACAGTCGAACGTGCAACGCCGGCAATCTCGGCAATTTGTTTAATCGTCACTCGCATTTGTCTAGTTCTCACTTTACGGGCCCGAGCCCTCTTTTACTTTATGTCTAATTGCAGAGGAAGTCAAGGGGTACTTTATGGTAATTATGACATTTTGCTTGTGATCAGCATTTTCATACTTACAGCGGTCTGGATGAAACATTAGATACTGCATGAATTATATAATACTCGTTCTTTGATTTCCATCTTCGAGATCATCTATGAGTCGGTAAATGATGACAATGCAAATGATGAAACGGCAAATGTGTGTCAACACTTAAACTATAATTGAGCATGCAAGGCAAACCGGATATGATAGTAAAGATGACTATTTTTTTGTTTTTTATTACACAAATATGAGAAACAGCATCACGGGGGCCTATGGACAATAAGACTTTGGCGATTGCCGTTGCAATCCTCAGTCTGCTTTTTGCCAACAATGTTTTCATCACCTCAATCCAGAGGAAATCAAAAGCCCTCTATTTTTTAAGCGGCTCATTCATGAGCCTCTCACTGGCATACGCACTTGTTGTGTCCCTCGAAAGCAGGGGCCATGATATAGCTGCCTTTTTCTTCAACCATCTGCTCGTCACGTTCTATTTGCTGTATTACGCTGGGATTCGCCATTATGCCGGCCTGCCGATCTGGCCAAGACGCTTTTGGTCTTACTTTTCAGCCAGCCTGTTCGGTCAGCTTCTGATCGCGACCATGTTCCCCATTTACAGTCTTCGGGTCACCGCTGTGTCCATCATGATTGTCCTGATCTATTCTGATGCCTTCGTGTCGACGATCCACGTGCAAGCCAGGATGTCCAAGGGCGTCCGCCTGGTCACAAGAATTTTTGTTTTCGGGTATCCGCTCTATATCCTGACTCGCCTGGTCGTTGTCATCCAAAGCAATGCCCCGGAAAAATTCCTGACTGACAATTCGCTGGAATCAACCATCACCCTGGTCTTCATGATGCTCAGTTGCGGTGTCTATGCAGCAATCGCCACCATCGTCGAAAACCAGCAGATCCTTTCAATCATGCAAGCAAAGAATGAACATGCCCTGGCAATGGTTGAGAAATTGCGGGAGAGCGATAATAACAAGTCGACTTTCCTCAGCATTCTTTCCCATGAACTGAGAAATCCACTGGCTTCGATCAGTATGGGTCTGTCCCTTCTCAACAAGCAAATCCCAACTGGTGAAACGGGCCTCAAGGCACATGACACCACGGACTTGATGGACCGCCAGATCTCACACCTCACCCATTTAGTCGATGATCTGCTCGACATCACCCGCATCAATCAGCATCGAATCATCCTGAAAAAGGAACGAATCCACCTGAACCGACTGCTGCGTCAAATTGTTGATGACTACAAGTGCCAATTTGCGACCAAAGAAGTCAACTTGAAGGTCTATCTGGAAAACGAGCCAATCATCCTTGACGCCGATCCCGTACGCCTGACCCAAGTGGTGGGCAACCTGCTCCACAATGCAGTCAAATTCACTGAAAGAAGCGGGGAAGTCGTTTTCTCACTGGTAAAAATCGCGCAGACAAAGGAAGCAGTGGTCAAAGTCCGGGACAGTGGAATCGGCATCGAGGCCTCTGTTCTGCCGACACTCTTTGAACAATTCAAGCAGGTCGACCAATCCCTCAATCGCGGGTACGGCGGACTGGGACTCGGCCTGGCCATAGCCAAATCCATCATCGATCTGCATGGCGGTCAGATTGAGGCTGCCAGTGCAGGGCTTGGCCAGGGCGCGTGTTTCACGGTCCGGCTCCCTTTGCAGCAACTGGACGATGCACCACAGGGGAAAATGGCAGCAAAGACAGCCGCCAACCAACGTGCTCTGCAGATTCTCATTATTGAAGACAATGCGGATCTGAACGCTATTCTCAGCGAAATGCTGATGTCTGCGGGACACCAGATCGAGCAGGCGACCGACGGTCCTGATGGCCTGGCCAAAGCCAGAGCATTCAAACCAGATGCCGTCATCTGCGATATCGGCCTGCCCGGACTGAATGGCTATGAAGTTGCCAAGGCCATTCGCAGCGATAGCCAGACAAAGGATACCTATCTAATCGCTTTCTCCGGCTATGCCCAGACATCAGATATCGAACGAGCCAAGGCTGCCGGTTTTGACAGACACCTGGCCAAACCCGTCGATTATGGGAGCCTGTTCAAGATATTGGCTGAGATTTAGGTAGTTGGAAAAAGAACTCTCGAAATAGAGATCCATTGAAAATGATCTTTTTCAATTTCTAAATTGTAATCACAGAATGATCGGCAAAATGCAAGTGCCCTTTCGCCTTTATGCAAAAGGGCACTTTGCGTTGGCTCTCCCAGAAGATGTCGAATCCACAAATGGCTGATCTGTGCCCCACCATATCGAATTCAAAGAATATTAATTGATGAATCGATGTCATTTTCGATAGATATTAATGATAAAATATCAACATAATCAACCAACAAGAGGATACTTCGATGAAAAGAAAAATGTATGTTTTCGCCATCGTCTTGCTCAGCCTCAGCCTGTTTTCGCTGGTCGGTTGCGGTTCATCATCCGAAACGACAGCTTTGATCCAACCTCTGGTAGCCAAAAACGATGCTCCAACAACAGAGTCTCCCACACCAACAACAGCAGAGCAGACGACGACAGCCTCAACTGCAGAGGTAACAACCAAGACCCAAGTGACGACGACTACGGCAAAACCCACAACAGCAGCTACGACCACGAAAATAACAACCAAGGCGACTACCGCTGCCACAACAGCTAAACCCACAACTATAGCGACGACAAAGACAACGACTGTTGCGACAACTAATACACCGCCAGTAGTCACTATGACAGCGACATCTCCAGCAGGTACCACATATGTTCTTAATATTAACTCTATGAAATTTCATTATCCAAATTGCTATGCAGCGAAGAAGATTCTCCCTGAAAATCGCCAAGATGTAACACTAACGAGAGAAGAAATCATATCTAATGGTTTTGATCCATGCGGAATCTGTGATCCGTGAAATTTTACAAGAAAACCTGGTTCATCCTGCTATTGCTCCTATTTTTTGCCCCGGCTGGCATTGGACTGATGTGGTGGCAAAAACGGAGTTGGCACATTGTTCCGAAGGTATTGGCTACAGGGCTGGCGTGTGTCGTCTTTCTTAGTGCTGTAATCAGCCCACCGAGCTCTGGAGCAGTGATAAAATCTACTCATGAGATTCTTTTATCGACAACTTCAGCAACGACTCTTGAAACTGCAATGGTCGAAACAACGACCAAACCAACGACATTCGCACTCACAACGACTGAATCAAAAAAGCCTGCTGCAACCATAAAATCAACCACCCAGCAGACTACAATAGCAACAACCAAAGCTGCTACAACTTCATCCGAGCTTAAAGTTCACTTTCTTGATGTTAGCCAAGGCGCATCTACACTATTCGAGATTGGCGACAAGACCTTGCTGATTGATGGCGGTGATCGGGATAAATCGCAATTTGTTGTGGCTTACCTCAAGAAACAGGGGATCAAGCAGGTTGATGTAATGATCGCCACGCACTACGACGCAGACCATCTCAACGGCCTAGTCGGTGTACTCAATGTTTTCTCCGTAAAACAAGTTTTTGACGCGAACTACGCAACTGACACGCGTGTTTTCAACTCTTTTAAGACATATATCAAAGACCATAACATCCCCGAGGCCGTCCCTGGTATGAGGCAGTCTATCCAGGTCGGTGAAGCGGCAGTGACGTTTATTGCACCACGGCTGTATGGACACAGCACTGCCAACGATGACTCAATCTGCGTTCGTGTCCAGTTTGGCGAGACCAGCTTCGTGATTATGGGTGATCCGTCGGCAGATGCTGAGCAGCAGATCCTCGGCCAGAACCTGGATTCTGATGTTTTTTACGCTTCCCATCATGGCAGCAATGGAAGCAATTCCAAAACATTGCTAACCAATGTCAGTCCAGCTTTTGTCGTGATCTCCTGCGGTGCCGATAATTCCTACGGACATCCAGGTGATAATACGTTGGCCCGTATCAAGAACACCGGTTCATTACTCTTTCGAACCGACAAGCAAGGCACAATCATCTGCACTTCAGACGGTTCATTAATCAGTTGGGACAAAGATCCTTGCAATGACTTCACACCAGGTACGACAACAATGGCCACTACAAACTCTCCCTCTACTCGTTCAACCTCGATAGTAGCAACAACTATTCCGCCAGCCACTGGTGGGGCAGAACAGGCCTATGTCTTGAACACTAACACAATGAAGTTTCATTACCCATCGTGTGGATCAGCGGCAACAATCAAGCCTGAAAATCGGCAAGATGTTGTCTCAACCCGGGACGCGATCATCGCTCAAAGATTTTTGCCGTGTAAGAACTGCAATCCATGAAGTTGCGATTTCATTTATCAATCTCATGACCACAATAGGGGCAGAAGTGTTTTTTAACATCAGTATTTTTTGCTTCTTGAACCAATTCTGTAAATCCTGATGCAATGATGCCTGTTGGTATGGCTGCAATCCCAATTCCTAACAAAGCAATCACCGCAGCCAGAATTTTTCCGAATGCGGTTATGGGATATATATCACCATAACCAACTGTTGTTAACGTGGAGATTGACCACCACATACCATCGAAAACTGTATTAAATTTATCTGGTTGAGCAACATTTTCAACGTTATACATTAAGACTGAAGCCATGATCATCAGGATAAAAATAACGAAGACTGCTGAAATTAGTTGATCCGCTTTGGCCTTGATGACTTTAATCAATGATGTCAAAGCATTCGTATAGCGATTGACTTTAAGGATTCGGAACAAACGGAAAACCCTCAATATTCTCAACACACGCAAATCAACTGGGATCAGAAATGGAATATAAAACGGAAGGATCGCGGCCAAGTCGATTAAAGCCATTGGCGATATGATAAACAGTATCCTGGATACTATCTTGCCTTTATCTTTTCGCCACAGGTCTGCGACCCAGATGCGCAAAAGATATTCTATAGTAAAGGCGATGATAGAAATATTTTCGAAGACTCTTAAAGCCTTGATGAAATCAGGATCAGCGATTGAAGGTTCAATAATTACAGCTAAGACATTGGTAACAATCAATGAAAGAATTATTACATCAAATATCTTTTCTACGATACCGTTTTGCTCTGATTTATCCAGGATATCAAAGGTTTTTTCTTTTATTGTCGCCATCAAATAACCCCTATTTTTTTTGATACCAGACACCAGGTCGGCAATTGTAACAATTGATGTGTTAAGTCAGGTATTGGGTACCGAGTCGGAAAATGTGGTAATAGCACGAGTGATCTGATTCTCTTTAACAACACTACTCCACACGGTTATGGTTGGCACATATCCATTTAGCTTAACGTTCGTACCACCCGTAAAAACTCAGGCCTCATGGACGGTGATCTGGCCCAGCACCTGGCCGATCGGTCCATGAATGACCAGATCTGCCTGTGTATCGAGCGGACTCGCTTCCTTGTTGATCAGTACCAGCCGGTGTCCGTTGTATTCACTCACAAGACCCGCAGCCGGATAGACCACGAGTGAGGTGCCGCCGATGATCAGCAGGTCGGCCTGCGAAATCGCCTTGGCCGACTGTCGCATCGTTTCCGAGTCCAGGCCTTCCTCATACAGCACCACGTCAGGCTTGATGATGCCGCCGCATGCACAATGCGGGATGCCCGACGATTCGAGGATCGCCGCCAGTCCAAAGGGGCTGTGGCATCGCATGCAGAAATTGCGATGCACACTGCCGTGCAGTTCGAGGACCCGCCGGCTGCCTGCGGCCTGGTGCAGACCATCGATATTCTGAGTGATGACCGCAATCAGGCGCCCGGCAGCTTCCAGCTCGGCCAGTTTGCGATGTGCGGCATTCGGTTTTGCGTCCGGAAAAAGGATTTTGTCACGGTAGAAATTGAAGAACTCTTCGGGATGCTCATCGAAAAAGGTGCGGCTCAGCATCATCTCCGGTGGGTATTTGTATTTCAGGGAATAAAGGCCGTCCACACTGCGGAAGTCGGGCAGCCCGCTCTCGGTCGACACGCCGGCGCCGCCAAAAAACACAATCCGTCGCGAGTCGTTGACCATCCTCTGCAGTTCTTCGATTTTGTCGACACTATTCATCTGCCTCACCTCTGCCTCACCGCCTGAATAAAGTATAGCAGAATGCAAAAACGGTCTCGTACTGTGAACCTTGGCGAGAATCAGGCATTTGGGGACGCGGGGGAAGCTAGATGATCCCGGATGAGTGGACTGCAACCCGCTCTTCACACTACGAAAAATGGAATCTTCTCCGAGACATCTTTTTGTACTTCAAAAGAGCTTAGGCGCCCCATAGGTGACTAAAAGTCCCCGAATTTCCTTGATCCGGCTTCTTTCCCAGGACAAAGAAAAAGCCCAGAAACCTTCAGTTTCTATGCTTTTCATTTGGCGCGCCCGACAGAGGTCGAATCCACAACCTTCTGATCAAAATCCGTCTCAAGTCACATCGTTAACAACTTCACAATCGGGATGCATGCTACTATATTTGTTATTTCGTATAATATAAGCCCTGCATATATTGATCCATATTAGCAGCCACCCTCTTCGAATAGTTAACTGCTTCAACAACCGTTTTTGCACCTTTAACAACATCGCCAGAGGCAAAAACACCTGGACGAGAGGTCGATCCTGACTCATTTGTCACAACCAGGCCACGGTCATTGACTTCGATACCTTTTGTGCTGTTGACTATTTTGTCCTTCGGTCCCTGGCTGATCGCAATGATCGTCGAGTCAGCTGGATAAAGTTTGGCAGAATCAGCAACTTGCTGAAGTTCACCATTTTCGTCTTGCCTGATTGTCATGAGAACGGGGCCATGATCTGTCAGTTCCACTGGAATCCGCCCATATTTGAAGTCAACCCCATCGATCAGGGCATATTCGATTTCGCGTTGGCTAGCCGCCGAATTCTGGCTTCGCCCATAGATGGTGACATGTTGGCTGCCTTTGCGGATCGCAGTGCGGGCTGCATCGATAGCTGAATTACCGGCGCCGATGATCGCAACCTCATCGCCAAGGTCATAGGAATCAGGGTTGGTCAGATAATCAATGGCGTAGTGGACGTTGCCAAGGCTCTCACCCTTGATCCGAAGCGTTTTGGGGCGCCATACACCGGTACCGATAAACACGGACTGATAATCATCGCGAAACAAATCGTCAACACATAAAGCGCCGCCAATGGTGGTATTCAGACGGATTTGAACGCCTAGCGCTTTGAGCAGCCGCCGATACCGTTCAAGGATCGTTTTGGGTAAACGAAAATCTGGAATGCCATACTGCATGACACCGCCGATTCGATCTCGACTATCAAAAATCGTGATATCGTATCCTCGCTGCGCCAGGCAAACAGCGATGGTAATTCCTGCAGGGCCAGAGCCGATGATTGCCACTTTCATACCATTACCTGGAACTCTTTTCGCCTGATAGCGTTCAATAAAAGCATCGGAAATATAGTGCTCGATGCTGCTGATATGCACAGGCATACCTTTTTTATTCAAGACACAATGCCCCTCGCATTGCTTTTCGTGATCACAGACTAGAGAACAGACGATCGAGAGCGGATTGTTGTCAAACAGTTTTGTTCCTGCCTGTTCAAGACGACTATTCATGAACAAATCAATCATTTCCGGGATATCCGTCCCAATCGGACATCCATTCTTGCAGGCAGGTTTTATGCATTTGAGGCAACGTCGCGCCTCGTTCACAACATGCAATGGCATTCAATTTTATCTCCATGGTTCGCAAATGATATCCTGAGGATTATTTACCCTTTGACAGCACCCATCGTGATGCCTTGGGTGAATGATTTCTGGAACAAAAAGAAGATCACGACGATCGGGATTGCGGCAATAGTCGCACCAGCCATGAGCTGGCCATAATTGGCCGAGAATTCAGCCTGCATGGTTGCAATACCCAGCTGCAGCGTCAAGTTGCTCCGGGTGGTCAGCATGATCAACTGGAGAAAGTAATCATTCCAGGAACTGATGAAAGTGAAGATGGCCAAAGCGGCCAGACCCGGCTTGACGATGGGCAAGACAATCTTGAGGAAAGTCATCATTTCAGTACACCCGTCTATTTTCGCGGCTTCGAGCAACTCGCCGGGCAGCGTTTCGCTGAACTGCTTCATCAAGAAGACGCCGAACGGCCAGCCGACAGCCGGCAGGATACAGGCCCAGAGCGTATCCTTGAAGCCCAGGTTGCCGACGAGCTGGACCAGCGGCACCAGGACAACTTGCTTGGGCAGGGCCATGGCTGAGATCAAAATCGTGAAGACGATCGCTTTTCCGTAGAACCTTTTTTTCGCGAGGACGTAGCCGGCCATACTGCTGACGATGCAGACCAGGGTCATGGTCACCAGCGAGATGATAAAGCTGTTGTTCAGCCAGGCTAAAACCGGATTCTTGAACAATGCGACGTAGCTTTCGACTGTCGGATGCAAAGGCCACCAGAGCGGCGGAAGCTGCTGCGACTGTAAATCGGTTTTGAAGCTGCCAGTGATGACCCAATAGAAGGGGAATATGAAAATCAAGGTGATCAACGTGAGTAGCGTCATCGTTGAAATTTCGAAAAGTCCCAGGGGCTTGTTCTTGTGCATCTGTTTACTCCGTATACTCAATACTCGACATTGTTCGAGAAGAACTTGAACTGGATCAAGCTGAAGAGGCCAATGATGATGGCCAGGATCACACCCATGGCATTGGCGTATCCGAAGCGGAAGAATCTGAACGCGGTGTCATACACCAGGAACATGATCGTGCTGGTATTGTAATTGGGGCCACCGCTCGTCAAAAGCTGGATCAGGGAGAAGCACTGGAAGGAATTGATGGTGGTGATCACCACGACATAGAGGGTGGTGGGCATGATTCCTGGCCACTTGATATGACGGAAGACTTGCCAGCTGTTGGCTCCGTCAATTTGGGCGGCTTCGATGTTGGATTGGTCCAGATTACCCAGGGACGCAATATAGAGCACAATGGGTTGCCCGACTGATGTGGTGACCAGGACCAGGATAATCGCCCAGATCGCATAGCGCTTGTCGGCAAGCCACATGATTTCCGTTTCAATGACACCCATTTTCATGAGTACAAAATTCAAGACACCGCTCAGGGGGTCAAAGATCCATTTCCAGACCACAACCACTGAAACGGTGCCGGTCACGACCGGCAAGTAGAAAATCCCGCGGAACAGGCTGCGGACGAAGGAATTGCGCTGGTAAATGATCACAGAAACAAACAGGCTGAACAGGACGATGATCGGGACAGCCGCGATAACCAGGAAAACTGTGTTGCGCAAGGATTTGACGAAAAATTCGTCTTTAAAAAGATCAAAATAGTTTTGGAGACCTACAAATTTAAAGACATCGATGGAGTAGTCGAAAAAGCTGGTGAATATCCCGGTCAGGATCGGATAGACGACAAACATGGCAAAGAAGAGGATCGCGGGCAACATGAACAAATACGATGTGAGGGTTTCTCTTTTATCGATTGACCGTCCACTGAACGGCCGCTTTTTGGGGATGCCTATGGTTCTGGCTTCAGCTTCCATTAACTTTCACTCCATCGCTGTTTGGAATATGCTTGGACGCACATCCATTGCTTGCAACAAGGTGCAGATCATCACGGGGCTATGAAGATCTGCACCTGTTGCCAGGTTGGTCAGGTTAGTTATTTGGGATTGGCAATGGCATCGTTACCGGCTGCCACATAGGCATCCAAGGCAGCCTGGGCTGTCTTTTCGCCAGTTTCTGCGGCTTGCAGGTTTTGCCACCAGGCCGGACGGGCCTTGGTATAACCCGCGATGGTGTTGTAGTAGGTGCCAAAATACGGGGTCATCGAGGCGTAGAAGTTCATCGTCGCATCATCGCCGTAGAGATTGCCAAAGCTGGTCCGGACGGGGAATGCGTTGGTCTGCTTGACGTTCTTGGGTCCTTCAATCTTGTCATCGCAGAGGAAGGTGATGAATTTCTTCGCCGCAGCAATTTTCTCGTCATTGCCATTGTTGAACACGCACAGGCCGTTGACCAGGAATTCAGTTGCCGTGGGCTTGCCGTCGTCAGAGGGCAGGGGAACCTGGATCACTTCGATGTTGGCTTCGGTCAGATTCTTGGCAAACGCCTTGTCCTGGACGGGTGACCACAACAAGGATGAGGATACGGTACCTTTGATGAATTGCTGAATTGAATCGCCACCATTGTAAGCCAAGCCGGCTTCAAGGGTTTTGGCCTTGATGGCATCCAGGGTGTACTGCAAAGCTTTGACGCCGTTGGCATCATTGATGGTGTACTTGGATAGATCCGGGGCAGAGACGGTCGATGAATACAGGTTGGCAATGAATGCTCTTGTGCCCTGATCGCCACCCTGGTCCTTGCAGAAAGCGATCGCATTCTTGTAGCCTTTGGCGGCCAACGCTTTGTTCAAAGCGTCAAATTGTTCGGTGGTCCAGGTGCGATCCCCTTTGGTATTGAGCATGTCCAACAGGCCTTCTTTTTCCAGTAAGGTCTTGTTGTATGCCATGACAAACGGCGCGACGGACATCGGATACATGTAGAAATGATCGCCGCTACTGCAGGAATTGATGATGTTGGCATTGTTGACATCTTTTTTGAAGTCATCGGTAAACAAATCATCGAGCGGAGCCAGGACACTTTGGCGGCCCCAGGCGATAATGCGGCCAGGCGCGTCAAAGATCACATCAGGTGCGGTCTTGCTGGCGATGGCGGTCGTGATTTTCTCAGGCCCGGAAGTAAAGTCAATCATATCCAGTTTGACGGTGATATCCGGGTACTTGGCATTGAAGGCGGCAATGGCAGCGCGTTCATATTTGCCGACTTCCCCATCCTGTGTGGCAAAATCCGGGAAAAACCAGGCGGTAATTTCGACTTTGCCTGACCCTGCGGCAGTCGTTGCTGCAGATGATTGCCCCTGTGCAGTGGTCGTCGCAGCCTGGGATCCGGAGGCATTTGTTGCACAGCCAGCCAGCAAACCAATTGCCAGGATAACTGCAAGGCCTAGTGAGACGAGTCTTTTCATGTGATCTCCTCCTGTTAGTGTTTTTTATGTAAGCGGGAATAGCCCGTTCTTACCCAATGACAAGACCGGTTTAAAAAACATGCGTAATAATCTGTCGCTCGACCATACGTTGGTTTTGGCGGCAGTTGAGGCAATGATGCTTTGCTCATTCGAAATTCATGTCAGATCAAGCAAGATGGGACAGCAGAGTGTTGGAGTAATATTCCACTATTTTTCATCATTGTACTAAGCTTGGAATTATATTTCAATAGCTCGGCAAAATATATTTTTTGGAGCAATGTTTCACTTTGATGATTGTCTGAATTGATTGGATCCAGACGCCAATCCTTGCCAGGTCTGCAAATCCAGCCTCAGATCCTGGGTACAGCATAGGTTATGGGTGTCAAACTACCGAAGTGGCAATTGAATTTGGGCAAAGAAAAAGCCCAGAAACCTTACAGTTTCTAGGCTTTTCCATTTGGCGCGCCCGGCAGAGGTCGAATCCATTCCGAAATCCATAAGATATTAAGTTCTTCGGAGGATTGGAGAATGATATTATGAGTTGAGGTGATATTAATCATGCTTCTTTGCGGTAAATTGATTTTATTGAGAATTCTAGCCATCATAGCTATGTTGTGCCAGTTCTTCTTCCTGACGGCCTGCACCGCTAAACCGTTGATAAACAAGATTAATGATTCAGTGACACAGACCGATTCGACAGATCCTCTGTTTAGTATTTTTTACCAGAAGAACGGTCCGATTCATTTGCAGGAAGACCTTGTCATTGGCGTTTCACTGGCTGACCAAGCGGACCCGATTATCGTCGATCTCTTGTATAACATGAATCTTTTGGCTAATGATCAAGCGATTGAGCTGATCACCTTTGATGCTAAAGGGAGTGCTAGTCTCCAGGTCACGCAGATCAACAAATTGAATCAGGCAGATATTGATTTTTTGTTGCTGGTACCGGTTGAAGGGGCAGATCTGGTCGAGTCTCTGAAGCAAGTGAAACGGCGCAATTGTCCGATTATCAATATGCTGCATCGTGTGGATTGGCCTTGCATTGACCTGATCGACACATTCATTGGCTTTGAGCCAGGAGATGAAACCGAACTGGCAGCCATCATGTTCGATGAACGGCCAACTCGGCAGGATTTAGAAAGGACACAGTACTGCTATCTGAAAGATACCATTCGTGAAGCTGACCAACGGTCGCCCACAGCGCCAGAAAATTTGAGTCAGAGCTATTTTTCGGATAAGCTCTCTGAATTGATGTATCCTAAAACCGAATTAATGTTAGATCTGGATCCGGATCTGGAATTGTCTAATAAAGTTGATCTGATTCTCGAAAGCCAGACTGTCCGGGGTGTTTTTCTGGCTGATAACCGGGCCAAGCAGGCCTTCATGTTTGCTCGCAAGCAGCGTGAAACCTTTGATTTTGAAGTGATCACGATGGAATTACCTTCGCCTGCGGTTTCATTTTGGGAAAATCAGACAATTATAGGCTGCATAACGGTCGACACAGTTTGGATCAGCGATATGACCCTGCAGTCTGTCCGCGCCATTTCTGCTGGACAGAAGGTTCCAATGTTGCAGAGAGCTATCCTCACGCGGGTGAATCGTCCATGAAGTATCTCATGTTATTGCAGCGACTCTCCTTTACTCATCTGAGTATTCGAAAGAAAACTCTGCTGCTGCTGATCTCGACGATCCTTGTGACGGTTGCCCTGCTGGCGGGGATCAGTGTTTGGCAGGTGCGCAGGATTGTCACCGAAGAATCCTGCAACGCGATTCGCCTGGTACTGGAGCAGGTGAACAGCACTATCGACAACAACATCCGTCAGGCGGAACAATCGATTCATGTTTTTTACTATAGCAGTCAACTGGAATCCCGGCTGCTGTCCAACCGCAACACGCCAGACCTGAGCAATGACTTCAAGAAGGATATCTATGCTTTCAAATGTGCTGATCCGTATGTGATCGACCTGAGAGCCTTTCTAATCAAGCCAGGCCAATCGCTTGACAACACCTCGATCTATAATTTCTTGCCTCTGGAGAACTCCGGTTTATTCAAGAATACGCTGCAGACTAACGAGAAGGTCGATTATTTCTGGACGAGTGCGGGGGATTCATCCTGGAACAAGTTCGGCTACTACCCGACAATCTATTGCTATCGGCCAGTCTACAGTGCGGCCGACAATATGCTTTCGGCTGTGATCCGGGTCGACTACAGTGCCGAGAAAATCTTTTCTATCGTCCAATCCACCCAATTTGGCGATTCCGGTTCGCTGGTCGTCGCCAATCAGAATGGTACACTGATCTATCATGATACAACCCAAACGCCCGACGGGGGCATTAGGGCACTGATCGCCAATGTTATCGCCCAAAAGCAAAAAAAGGGGGCGATTCTCAACAATGTGAATGGCCAAAATATCTATCAGGTTTTCAATAATGATAATAAATTGGGCTGGTATGTTATCGGCAACATCTCCCAGACTGAAGTGGCCAGCAAAGCTAATGAACTGGTCGGATTTCTCTTGCTGATCGCGGCGATCGTCTGTGGTCTGGCGATTGCCAGCGCCTTTGTTTTTTCCAAATCGTTGACACGGCGTATCGTCCGACTCCGTGATATTATCAGCCATTTTGGCAAGGACACAGTACCTTTGGAGGTTAATGTCAAAGGTCAGGATGAAATCGGCCAGTTGGCTCGCAGCTTTGAACTGATGGCTTTTCGCGTCAACGATTTGATGGCTGAGACCGAAAAATATTACCAGAACGAGCAGAAGCTGATTGAAGAGTCTCTCCAGCTTCAATTGGTCATGCGCGAAACGGAACTGGGGGCACTCCAGTCCCAGATAAATCCGCATTTCCTCAACAACACGCTGGAGACAATTAAAGGCTTGGCTTACGCCAATGAACCAGGGCAAATCATCAAGGTGACCCAAGCCATGTCCAGCATGTTACGTTACAACCTGGATCAAACTTATCTAGTGCGACTATCTGAGGAGCTCAAGCATCTTCAGGATTACATCCTGATCCAGAATACACGATTTGAAAACAAGATATCACTGGATCTGAAGCTGGATGAAACGCTCCGTTCTTCGTATATTCTCCGGTTTACGATTGAGCCGATCGTGGAAAACGCCGTCATTCACGGTTTTCGCAAGCAACGCCACAATTGCCAGATCCAGCTCAGGATTAAGTGCCATGAGGACAAGCTGGAAATTGAAATTGCCGACAATGGCATGGGTATGTCCGAGCAATATGTTGCGGAATTGAACCAGCGCTTGCAGTCAGGAGAAAGTACGGTCGGTTACCGGCATAAAGGTTCGATTGGGTTATTTAATGTCAATGCGCGGATCAAGCGCTATTACGACTGGACAAGCCAAATGTCGGTCAGCAGTCAGATCGGGGTTGGCACTATCGTTCGCTTGGTCATTCCATTCATTCAGAACATGCAAGATGAAGTAGAAAAAAGGTGAAAAGATAGATGTATCGGGTTTTGCTGGTTGACGACGAACGCTATGTGCGGATTTCGATTCGCAATAGTGTGAATTGGGAAGATGCGGGATTTGCAGTCTGCGGTGAGGCCGATGGGGTTGATTCTGCCCTTGAGCTGATTGATGAATTATCCCCGGACCTGGTGATTACTGACATGGTCATGCCGGATGCGACCGGGTTGGAGCTGCTGGAATCCGTCCGGCGTCGTCATCCCGCTATCCGGTTTATCGTGCTCAGTGGTTATGACGATTTCGCCTACGTTCGCGGGGCTGTTCGCAATGGGGCGATTGACTACCTGCTCAAACCGATAGACCCTGATGCTTTGCTCAATGCTTTGCTGACGGCTCGCCAGGCTTTACAAGAAGCACGCCGGACAGCTGACGACGCCAATCTGGCCAAGCGTGAATCTCTGGCCCTGAAACGCGAGCGTTTCCTGAACAGCCTGTTCAAGGATTTTAGCCCAGCCCTCGAGGATCTCGATCAGGAGCTGAAACGGCTGGAATTCGATCTTGCTGATACGGTGTCCTTTGTGGTTCTGCAGCTCTCGGCTGATGATACCTGCAAAGCTGCCAGTGAGACTGGTTGGGAGCTTTTCCATTTCATCATTCGCAACATCACCGCTGAGATTCTGCTTGAAGCTGGATTCCGTACCTATTTTATCGACGATGGGAAATTGATCACGGTGCTGGTCAATTTGCAGGAATCCTCGACGATGGAAGGCTTGCTGGATGCATGCCGTTCGGTCATCCAATCGGCAAACCAGGTCATCGCCTGTCACATGACCATTGGGGTGGGGAGCAAGGTCGAAGACCTGTGCTGTATCGCTGAGTCCTTTAAGATCGCTGAACGGTCACTGGCCATGTACAGCTTGTTTGGCAGCGACCAGGTCCACTATGCCTTGTCAGTCCCCAGCATCCCGATGTTGTCCCGAACGGAAGAAATGGCAATGCTGCAGACAGCCAAACGCCTGGATGAAAGAGGTATCCGCCAGCAGATTAACCAGGTCAACCAGCGGCTGCAACAAGCATCCGCCAGCCTCGATCTGGTCCGTGTCACTTATTACAAGATCTTTTCGATTCTGATGCAGGTGTCATATGATCATGGCATCCACTGGCCTGAACTGGTCGCCGCTGAAAACCGTTTGTTTGAGCAGATCAACCAGTCGGTTCATCCCGAGAAGCTTGGCCAGATGATCCTCGAATATTGTGCCTTGCTGGTGCAAAATATTCGTAGTGTCAGCAAAAGCAAACCGGATCCGGTCGAAAGGGCGCGTGACTACATTAGCCAGCATATCTCCGAAGAACTTACACTGCGCGATATTTCAGAGTATGCCTATAGTTCACCCAATTATCTCTGCACTCGATTCAAGCAGGAAATGGCCGAGAGCTTGTTTGAATTCATTACCCGGAAACGTCTGGAAATCGGCTGCAGAATGCTTCGCGAGAGTGATATGCCGGCTTATCTGATCGGCGAAAAGGTTGGCTATCCTGATCCCAAATATTTTACCAAAGTCTTTAAAAGCAATATCGGTATGACGCCTTCGGAATACAGACGTCTCAATCAGACCATCCAAGATTAACGAGCAGCAATAATTCAAGGAGCGTAAGATCCTCCCCTTATTGGAAGATTGTAGAATTCATTTGTCTCAGGCTCCCCGATACAATGATGACAGATCATTTATTCGACGTTTGCCTGGAGGTACCAGATGACCACTACAGTTAAGCCGTACCAGATGCAGATCAAGCCAGAGCGATCTGAGCGGATCGAATCCCTGTATCAATACATCCTGTCATTCAAGCCTGGGATTTGTCTGGAAAGAGCTTATTTCCTGACTGAATCTTACCAGCAGCATGAAGCGGCCATGATCATGGAACGTCGCGCCAAGGCGATCGCCAATGTCCTGGACAAGATGACGATCTATATTCTGCCAGGCAGTCTGCTGGCCGGTAATCATGCATCGCAACCGCGCTGGGCACCGCTCTTTCCGGAATTTGACGTCGAATGGATCGACCAGGAAATCAATCAGGGCCAACCCTTCTTTCCTTGGCAGAGGCCAGCCGATGACTATATTTTCCGGTCGGAAGACCAACCTCGCCTGGATCAAGTCATTGGCTACTGGCGTGGCCGCACCCATTCGGATCGTCTGGTTAAGACACTCCCTTATGAAGCACTAGTCACCCATGCCCGGATCAAAGCTGCCGATATCGGCGCTTACTTCCAAGGTGGCGATGGCCACTTCAGCCCGCACCATCGCTGGCTTTTCGAACACGGTCTGCGATATGTCATTGACACCTGTGACCACGAGCTGGCAGCCATCGATTGGACGGTCCCGGAGGCCCTGAACCGTAAGGATTTCTACACCTCGACCAAACTTAGCTGCGAAGCGGTCATTCACTTTGCCGAGCGCTATGCCACATTGCTGGACCAGATGGCGGCCGCGGAAAAAGACCTGCAGCGCCAAACCGAACTGCTGGAAATGGCCGAGCGATGCCGTCGAGTCCCCCGCTATCCGGCCCAGAGCTTCCATGACGCCTTGCAGTTCATCACCTTCATCCACATCTGCGTCCAGATCGAGGACAATGGAGCCGGTATTTCAATCGGCCGATTTGACCAGATCATGTGGGATAACTACAACAGTGATTGCCAGGCTGGTTTGCTAGATCGCGAACAAGCTCTGGAATTGATTGAGAATTTCTACCTGCAGATTTATGCGATCAACAAGGTCCGCAGCTGGAGCGACACCGACTTTTTCCGCGGTGTTCCGATGTTCCAGAACCTGACCGTCGGCGGCCAGGATCCCCAGACCAAAAGCGATGCAACCAATGAACTGAGCTACCTGGCCTTGGAGGCGACAGCGAATACGCGGGTGCCCCAGCCCTCCCTGACCGTTCGCTTCCATCGCAAGTCGCCGATGGCTTTCAAAATCAAAGTGGCTGAAGTGGTCAGACTGGGCTTGGGACTGCCTTCGATTTTCAACGACGAAGTCTACATTCCGGCCATGATCAATCGCGGCTATGAGATCGACGATGCCTACGATTATTGCATCATCGGATGTGTTGAACCGGGAACTTCCGGGCTGCTCGGTGGCCGCACAGGCGGCGCCTGGCTGAACCTGACCAAGATTCTTGAGATTGCACTCTATGGCGGCCAAGATCCGGCGACTGGCCTCTGTCTGAACCCGAATGAAAAAGGCGAAGATCTCAGCAGCTTCCAAAGCTTTGACGCAGTTAAAGATGCCTATATCCGTCAACTTGATTACTATGTCAAAATGGAAGCAATCCTTGAAAACACGATCGACCAGTTGTGGGAAGAACACTTGGAAGAACCTATGGCCGCAATTTTCGGGTGTCCAACCACAACCTTGGAACGTGGCCTTCCTCTGAAGAAGGGCGGCGCCAAGTATGACATAACCGGCCAGCAGACGATTGGCACAGCCAATATTGCCAACAGCTTGATGGCCATCAAGAAGATCGTTTTTGACGATAAAATTTTGACTGGGTCCCAGCTGCTCCACGCCCTGCGGACCAATTTTTCCGATACAACAACTTCGCCAACCGGTCCGCAGATCCAGTCTCTCTGTCTGCGCCAGCCGAAATATGGCAATGACTTGGATGAAGTCGACGCGCTGGCCCGTGACATGCTGACCTATGTCGCCAATAAACTGACGACCTTCCGCAATACACGGTATGGCCGCGGCCCCAAGATCTGCACTTTACACTGCTCTACCAGCACAGTATCAAGCAATACGCCTTTCGGCAAAGTGGTCGGAGCCATGCCCGATGGCCGGTCAGCCGGTACGCCAGTGGCCGATGGACAGTCGCCGATGCGGGGAACCGACAAAAAAGGTCCGACTGCATCGATTTCATCGGTTTCCAAACTGAACAATATCCTGCTTTCTTGTGGTTCACTTTACAACCTGAAGATGGTTCCGGAAGACTTGCGCTAAAACCAGATCGAGGAGGAGATGCAATGGATATCAAAGTGAAAAAGCAATCCGACGGCCTGCGGCGTTTTGTTTCGCTAATCGACCAGTACTTTGCCATGGGCGGATCGCAGATGCAGTTCAATATCGTTAATCGCGAGACCTTGCTGGATGCGATGGATCACCCGGAAAATTATTCAGACCTCGTGGTCCGGGTAGCTGGCTACAGCGCCTACTTCACCGCCCTGTCCAGGGATGTACAGATGGATATTCTTGAACGGACTGAAGAACGGCTCTGAAGCGATTACACCTGTATTTCCCCAAGGTGATTCGTCAACAGTTTGATCTGAAACCATACCCACTACATTGTTGTCCAAGTGCAAAAGCACAAAAATAAAGGAGGAAAGATAATGAAACGTTTCTTGACCCTATGTCTGGTACTCGCACTTTCATTGACCCTGTTGGCTGGTTGCCAGTCAGGACCAGCCTCGAACAATGTGAATGCTTCAGCCCAAAGTGACCAGCAAGCTGTCATCACCCAGGAAATGAAAGATGCGCCTGTTGAACAGGCAATCGGTGACAAGGACTCCTACAAAGGCCTCACGATTGGATTTTCCCAGCGCAATATCGCGGGTTCGGAGTGGTATGAAAACCTGATCCGCGTTGCCAAACTTGAAGCTGAACACCTGGGTATCAAGTTGATAGTCCTCGATGCCCAGAATGACATCTCCAAGCAGATTTCCGACATTGAGAATCTTATTTCACAGAATGTCGATGCGATTATTTTGAATCCGCAGGATTCGTCCGGTGTCTTGCCTGCCGTCAAGAAGATCCACGCTGCGAATATCCCGCTGGTTGTCGTCAATAGTGCCCTGGATGAAGCGGGCGCGCCGTTCTCCTTCGTTTCGACCAATGCTTTTGACACGGGTTACAAATCGGGTCTTGAACTCGCTAAGGCCGTCGACAAAAAGTATGGCTGGAAGGATGTTGTCAAAGCTGCTGTCCTGTCTGCCAACCCGCAGGAGCTGGAATCCGATCAGCGCCGTTATGGCCAGCTAAGTGGTTACCAGGATTACATGCTGCAGACTTACGGCAAGTCCAATCTTCAGATCGTTGCTTTTGATTACTACAACTGGTTACCGGATAAAGCCTTGAATGTTATGACCGATATGCTCCAGGCTAATTCTGACATCGACGTGATTTTCAGTGCCTGCGATGGCGGTGCCCAAGGTATCGTCCCGGCTCTGCAGGCTGCTGGTAAACTTGGTGACGTTCTGGTGACTTCGATCGATGGCCGCAAAACGGTGATCGGCTGGATTAAAGATGGTGACAAAGGTGTTGTCGCCTCCGTTTTGAACGATCCTCGCCTGATGGGCAAATGGGGCGTGTATTTCGCCGCAAATGAGGCGAAGAAAACCAGTACTCCCTCTACATTCTATGTCCCAAATCCGGCTGTAAACACTGAAAATTTTGAAAAATACTACTTCCCAGACTCGAACTACTAATCAGCAACGATAGTAAGGCAAAGGGGTTTGGCAACAAACCCCTTTGCTTTTGAAACCTTGTCCAGGAGGGTATTCATGGAACAAACTGTAGCCCTGTCAATGCAGGGAATCATCAAGGAATTCTCCGGAGTTCGGGCGCTGGACGGGGTTGATTTTGAAGCAAGAACAGGCGAAATTCTGGCCCTGGTCGGCGAAAACGGTGCCGGCAAGTCGACACTGATGAAAATTCTCAGCGGTGTCTACCCCGATTCATCCTTTCAAGGCCAGATGCAAATTTTTGGCCAGAACTGTCACTTCAACAAACCCAGGGATGCAGAAAAGGCCGGCATCTCCATTATCCATCAGGAATTGATGCTGATCGAAGATCTCAGCATTGCCGAGAACATCTACCTGGGCCACTTGAACAACCGGGCTGGCATTGTCAATTGGAAAATAATTCGCAGTGAAGCCCGTCGGGCTTTAGCTACTTTAAACCTGAATTTGAATGTAAATGAACTGATTTGCAATTTGGGTGTAGGCCAGAAACAGTTGGTGGAAATCGCCAAGGCGCTCACCCATCGCAGCAAGATCCTGGTTCTTGATGAACCGACCGCAGCTTTGTCGGACTGCGAAACGGAAATACTCTTTAAAGTTCTCAAGGATTTACGCGCTCAGGGATTGACGCTGATCTACATTACCCATCGCATGGCCGAGGTCTTTGAACTGGCTGATCGGGTCACGGTCTTGCGCGATGGCACCCATGTTGGCACGCTCGATCGCGCGATGGCAACCCATGATCGGATTGTCTCGATGATGGTTGGCCGCGAAATATCTGAACTCTACCCTCCGGCGGCCAAAAGACCGGCGAGATCCTGCTTGAGGTTCGCAATTTCAATGTTTACAAACCCGGAACAGATGGCAAACTACAAGTCAAGGACGCCTCCTTCTATCTGAAAGCTGGAGAGGTCGTCGGCATGTCTGGTTTGCTGGGCTCAGGACGGAGTGAGCTGCTGATGGCTGTTGCCGGGGCTTATAAGGGCCGGTCAACCGGCGAAGTCCTCTTGTTTGGCCGAAAGCGTCATTTGTGCACCCCGCGCCAGGCGATCCGCGAAGGCATCTCCATGCTCACAGAAGACCGGAAACTTACTGGTCTGAACCTGAAAGGCTCAGTCAGCACAAATATCTCGATGGCATCGAACAAAACAATCTCCCATCTGGGGGTCATTCGGACACCGGTTGAAAAGGAGCTGGTGGATGAGCAGGTGAAAGACCTGAGGCTCAAGGCTGCTGACATCAACATGCTTGTATCAAGCCTTTCCGGGGGAAACCAGCAGAAGGCGGTCCTCGGCAAATGGCTTGCCACCAACCCCAAAATCCTGATTCTGGACGAACCCACGCGAGGTGTCGATATCGGCGCCCGGTCTGAGATCTATCAGATCATCCGTGAACTAGCCAACCAGGGTTTGGGAATTCTGATGATTTCGTCAGACTTGCCGGAGATCCTTGGCATGAGTGACCGCGTGTATGTGATGCACGAAGGCAGTATTGTCACGGAAATCCCAAGAAGCGAATTGAGTGAAGAACTTGTGATGCAACATGCCACTGGCATGGAATGCTCAATGTTTGATGCTATCTAGAACTGGAGGAAATTAATATGTCCCAGACCACATCCGCCCAGATAACTCCTGCGCGCCCAAAATATTCACCGATTAATCGTCGAAAGATCCTCGGTTTTTTAAGTGAAAATTATCTTTACTTTGTCCTTGCTGCGATTTTTATCCTTGGTGTCATCCAATCGGATAAATTCTTGCGCATCAATAATTTAATGAACGTTTTGCTTCAGAATACCTCCATGATCTGTATCACCATGGGGATGCTGTTGGCCATCATTACGGGGGGGATTGACCTGACAGTCGGATCAATCATCGCCTTGAGCGGTTGCCTGGTCTCTGGTCAGATCCAGAATGGCGCCAGTATGATTGTGGCCGTCTCGATCACCCTGCTCCTGATGTCCCTGATCGGTACAGCCAGCGGCCTGTTTATCAGCTACGGCAAAATCCCCGCCTTCATTGTCACCTTGTCAATGCAAACCATAGTCCGCGGCATGGCCTATGTTTACCAAGTCGGTGCCGACCGTCGGATCGACGGAACTCCCTTTGTAGATTTTATCAACTCCTATGTAGCCTTTATCCCGACCCCGGTCATCATCATGCTGATCGTCTTTGCCACCATCTGGTTCCTGTTGCGCATGACTACCTTTGGCCGATCAGTTTATGCCATTGGCGGGAACAATGAAACTGCCCGCCTGGCGGGTATCAATGTCAGCCGGAGCATCATCGTGGTCTATACCATGTCTGCGTTCCTGGCTGGACTGGCTGGTACCGTCACCGCCGGCCGCCTCAGCATGGGTACGGCCATCGTCGGGACAGGCGCTGAAATGGATGCGATCGCTGCAGTCGTGGTCGGCGGCGCCTCCTTGAATGGTGGCAAGGGGTCTGCAGTCAAAGCATTGGTTGGCGCCCTGATCATCGCCTATCTGGCCAACTTGATGAATTTGCTGGGCGTCCCGCCCTATCCGCAGATGATCATCAAGGGCGTCATTATCCTGATGGCTGTCTTGATCAACCGCAGCAAGAATTAAAAGGGTGGTTGATTATGAAGCTGTACCAGAATCTGGAAGCCGTGCGCCATTTGCCGGATGCTGAACAATATGCCGTTCTGGGCTCACTAACAGAAATTGAGCGATACTCGCTACATGATGGGACAGGTATTCGCACGACGGTCTTTCTCAAAGGCTGCCCCCTTCGTTGCCGGTGGTGTAGCAATCCCGAGACACAATCCTACCATCCGGAAATGGCCTTTATTGCCGATCGTTGCATATTTTGTCTAGCTTGCGTCAAGAGTTGTCCGCATCAGGCTATCTCAGTACAAGATCTTACATTGGTCACAGACCGCTCGATCTGCGAAAAAACCTGTTATCAGAGCAAAAGTGACTTCAACTGTGTCCATGCTTGCTTTCCTGAAGCCAGAATCAAAATGGGGCAGGAAATGTCAGTTGCCGAAGTTATGGCCGAAATCAGTCGGGATAGTCAGTTTTATCAAAGTACAGGCGGCGGGATAACCCTATCTGGTGGCGAGCCCTTGGCTCAAGCGGGCTTTGTCTTCGCCTTGCTGCGCGATGCCAAACGCAATTGGCTCGACACGGCAATTGAAACATGCGGAATTGGCAAGACTACGGACTACCTGGCCATGCTTCCCTATCTCGACACGATATTCATGGATTTGAAATCGGCTGATCCGACCCTGCATCGCGAATGGACCAAAGCCGATAACAAGCAAATCCTCGACAACCTCGCCCAAGTGTCCCAAGCCGCGCAGAATTCCGGCACAACATTCTGCATCCGGATCCCGGTCGTGAGTGGCTTCAATGACAACGTGGCCAGCATCGAAACAATGAGCCAGTTCATTGCAATGCATTGCGCCACAACTGTTAAAGTTGAGCTGCTGTCCTATCATAAACTGGGCCGTGGCAAATATCATCAGTATGATCGCACCTGCGAGGTCTATGATTTGGAGCCGCCGCAAAGCACACTCATGAATGAATTGACCAGAATCCTCATCAGCCATGAGATACAGGTTGTCGAATATTGAAACGCTCATGCAATGATATTATAGACTACTGCTCAATCGCCAAATTTCGAATTGTCTAAGTCGAGGAGTAACAATCAAGCAGATGGGAAATATGGTCAAAGAGATCTCACAATCTATTTATCAGTTTCATAACCTCGACCTGATCCTCGTTGGTATACCATCCTGAATATTTGCTTTCCGGTGATTTGAGGGGGAAGCTCATCTTGCGAACTAACTGCCAAGACAATAAAAGACTCTTCCATTATTTCATTGCGGTGATGGTGTGTACACCAAACACATCTTATTTGTGATAAAGCAGTTTTCAACAGAGTGATGCCCATTTTTTACATCGAATAACGATTAGCATTGGCACTATCTTGTGGATCCTGAAGTATCTTTTTCTCACGTTTCGAATCATAGGTTTCCAAAGGTGACTAATAGTCCCCATAATTCCTTCATCCGGCATCATTTTTAGGCATAGAAAAAGCCCAGAAACCTTACAGTTTCTAGGCTTTTCATTTGGCGCGCCCGGCAGAGATCGAATCCACAACCTTCTGATCCGTAGTCAGACGCTCTATCCAGTTGAGCTACGGGCGCAGGTCGCTGTTTTTGGCAGCAGAGTTATTTTACTAGCTGGGTGGGTTCTTGTCAAGCTTGGATTTGATGTTTTTTAAGAGATATTCAGAGGAATTGGACAGCAAAACTGGCAAGGAAATCGGCGGGCATTTAGTTCGATTTTTCTTGCTTTGTCTTACTTATTGTTGAGAGACAACCGTAAGGCCGTGATATAGCCATCGGTGACGGAGGCTTTCAATTCGACCTCGCCGCCACTCATGATGCCTGTCGCGGAGTGGTTGCCGACGCTGATGAAGGGGTATTTCCGGTAGAGGGCTTCCGCTGTATCGCCGACTTTCAGGCCAGAGCCCAGGGCGATGTCAGTGCTTTTCAAGGTCACTGAGAGAATTCGGCCGGACCAGCGTGTGTGGTCGCTGTAGCAGGTCCCCTCGATCGTCAGATCCAGACCGGCATAGTTAAGTTGAATCAGGGATTTGCCGCTGTCCTGCAAGATGCAGTTTGTATCATTATGGACAGCTGGTTTGCCGATTTTGTTTTCCAATGCCGTGCTGTAGACCATGAATTGTGTCGATCCGAGTTCGCCGCCTACCCGGAACAGAAAATCTTCGCCCTGATTGATTTCAGTGTCTTGGACATCCAGTTCGCTGGGCAGGAAATCATTGACGGTGATCGTTCCATCCATTTGTGGCGCGAAATCAATCGTCCGGCTCAAAGTGTTATTGAGGCCTAATCCGTTGACAAGCTGCTCGACAAAGCTGATGCCATCGATCCTGGCTGAAATCATCCTGAATTCGGAAGTCTCCGATTCCACCTGGTAACGGTAGAACCAGCTCAAGCTGCGGGCAATCGCTGTTCTGGCCACATTCTCGGGGACAGTCGCACGAAGCAATTCAGCGAGGGCATCTGTATCTCGCTGGTCGATGGCATCAAAATACAGATTGTAAAAGTCGCCGATTTTCAGGATCTGCTCGATCCAGGTATTGTCGAGGTAGGCATTACCCTCATCGTTGCGCTGGTAATAGATGGCCAGTTGGTCGACAGCGATGCCATTATCACCGATATTCAGCCAATAGCCCTGGGTCAGCGTGATGAGTGCTTTTTGGGCCGGCATGCGCGAGGTGACTTGTTCTCGCATGACAGCCAGGTCACTATCGGTCATGGCCGCGAATGAAACGACCTTGCCGATGACACCACGGCGCAGCAGGCTAATATAGCGCTGGAATTGGTCAACGGTCAGTTTATTGCGCTGACGTTCGGGAATCGTGTCAAAAACAGTTTCGGCATCGATGCTGCCATTGACGGCCAGGGCAATCTGCTGGATCAGGGCGGATTCGCTCAAGTATTTGCGGGATTCCGTGGCAGGCGCCGCGGACGATTCGCCGGTTGTTTTGACCGGGGCTAAACAGGCGGTCGTCATCAGTCCCACAGCCAACGCAAGAACGACGGCTCCGGCTGCTCTCAATAGTCGCTGTTTCATAAGCCTGTGCGACCCTCCCCTCTGCTTCGGTTCACGTAAAACTGTTCCAGCTTCCGCCGGGTTCGGGCCAGGGCATTGTCAACCCGTTTGGGTGTGCAATGGAGTTCGGTGGCTATTTCCCGGTAACTTCTGCCTTTGAGGTATAACTGGAGCACCTGCTGTTCAAGGTCGCTGAGTTGTTGCTTGAGGTAACCCAGCAACAGGTCAGATTCTTCCTTGGACAACAGGGTTTGCTCCGGATTGTCCAATGTCGCAGGAATTTCCCGATCGCTGCGGTTCTGTTCGGAATCGTCAGGCGACAACAAGTGCTGCAGCGAAATCGATTCGTTCAAGGGACGATGTTTCTGGCGCGAGGCTTGGCGGACAGCATCCGTGATCTGGGCCGCGACACAACGGTTGGCGAAGGTCGCAAAGGAAGCCCCTTGATCTGGTTGGAAATCGCGGATGGCTTTGAACAATCCGATCATCCCCTCCTGGATGACATCATCCGTGTCAGCGCCGAGCATGAACATGGCTGAAGCCTTCTGACGGACAAGGGCTTTGTAACGGTCGATCAGCTGCTCCATGGCCAGATTATCCCCAGCCTTGGCTTTCATCGCCAAGGTGAGGTCATCTGGCTGGGCAGACGGTTTCATTTTACGGCGCGTTGGGCGGCAGCTTCAAAGATGACAATACCTGCAGCCACAGCAGCGTTGAGTGAGTTCACCTGGCCATGCATGGGAATGGAAACCAGGAAGTCGCAATGTTTGCGCATTTGCTGGCCGATGCCCTCGCCTTCACTGCCGACGACAATGACCAGCGGTCCTTTCCAGTCCGCGGCATGGTAATCCACAGTGCCCTCGCTGTCGGTGCCGGCAACCCAGAATCCTTGTTCTTTGAGGTTGAGCACGGTCTGGGTCAGATTACCGACTCGGGCGACCGGGACATGTTCGATCGCGCCAGCCGAAGCTTTGGCGACAGCACTATCGAGCCCAACGGAACGGCGTTCCGGGATGATCACGGCATGGACGCCAGCTGCATCCGCGATTCGCAGGATCGAGCCGAGGTTATAGCTTTCCTGGAGTTCGTCCAGAAGCACCAGAAGCGGAACTTCGCCACGCTCACGAACGGTTGCGATCAACTCGTCGAGATCGACATAGTCATGCGACGCGACTTGGGCAATGATCCCCTGATGGGCTTTGGTTTCAGACATCTGGTCGAGTACGCGGCGATCAACCTCGAGCACGACAGCACCAGCTTCGCGAGCCTGGTTGACCAGTTTGGCCAGCAGCGGTTCGGGCTTGCCTTCACGCTTGGCGACCCAGATCTTATTGATCGTGCGTCCAGCTTTGATGGCTTCCTGGATCGGATTGCGTCCTTCGAGCCGGTCAGGTGAACCCGACTGGGTCTCGGCCGATTCAGCCGATACGGCCAGGGCGGCCTGGTTTTCAGATGCAGCGGTTTCGATCGCTTCGATCATATCGATCGATTCAATTTCATCGATATCTTCGATATCTTCGACCGGTGCGATGACTTCGCGGGGTTTGACTGGCTTTATTGGCTTGACCGATTCGAGTTTGCGCACGAAAGTCGGTGTTGGCCGCGGCGAACGATAGGAATTGGACGGTACGATTTCCGGTATTTCATCTACCGGGCGGCGGGACTTGAATGAGGGACGGTCGCCATAGGACGGGCGGTCGCCGCTCGGACGCGGTCCACGGTCGCCATAGGACGGGCGATCACCGCTCGGACGCGGGCCACGGTCGCCGTAGGACGGGCGATCACCGCTCGGACGCGGGCCACGATCGCCATAGGACGGGCGGTCGCCGCTCGGACGCGGGCCACGGTCGCCATAGGACGGGCGGTCGCCGCTCGGACGCGGGCCGCGGTCGCTGTAGGACGGACGGTCACCGCTCGGACGCGGGCCACGGTCGCCATAGGACGGGCGGTCGCCGCTCGGACGCGGGCCACGGTCGCCATAGGACGGGCGGTCGCCGCTCGGACGCGGGCCACGGTCGCCGTAGGACGGGCGGTCGCCGCTCGGACGCGGGCCACGGTCGCCATAGGACGGACGGTCACCGCTCGGACGCGGGCCACGATCGCCGTAGGACGGGCGGTCGCCGCTCGGACGCGGGCCGCGGTCGCCGTAGGACGGGCGGTCGCCGCTAGGACGCGGGCCACGGTCGCCATAGGACGGGCGGTCGCCGCTCGGACGCGGGCCACGGTCGCCATAGGACGGACGGTCACCGCTAGGACGCGGGCCACGGTCGCCGTAGGACGGGCGGTCGCTGCTCGGACGCGGGCCACGGTCGCCATAAGACGGGCGGTCACCGCTCGGGCGCGGGCCACGGTCGCCGTAGGACGGGCGGTCGCCGCTCGGACGCGGGCCACGGTCGCCGTAGGACGGACGGTCACCGCTAGGACGCGGGCCACGGTCGCCGTAAGACGGGCGGTCACCGCTCGGGCGCGAGTTGCCAAACGGGCGCTTAGGCTGACGTGGGCCGCCAGAGCGGCGGTCTTTGTTGCCAAAATCAGGTCGATTCGGTTTATCCATTTTGTTTTCCTTCCACAATGGCTCGCATAAGTTCCACAAGCCGTTCATCATCACGATTGAGATAGAGATAGCCGACCAAGGCTTCAAGGCCGGTGGCGACCCGATAGTCTACCGGATCTGCACTTTTGGATTGGCTGGATGGCTGGTTATTGCGACCGCGCCGATATACGGCCTCCTCCGTCTCGGTCAACAGGGGTAATATAGTACGGGCAGCCTCAGCCTGCGCTGAAGCTTTGACCAGTCGAACGGTACGGCGGTGCAATTCGCCGGAATTGCCGCAGCCGGCCTGGCATAGCGACAATCGGACATATAATTCATAAACGGCATCACCAATATAGGCTAGTGTCGAGATCGGCAATTCACGCCAGTCGCCCTTGAAATCCGGACGGATCATCGCGGGCTGACTTTCGGGCCTTGGGGAGTGTCTTTGATTTCAAAGCCAAGTTCGAGGACTTGGCTGCGCAGCTGGTCGGCCCGGGCGAAATCGCGGTTTTTCTTGGCGGTCGTCCGTTCCTCAACGAGGGCCAGGACGTCAGCCGGAATCAGCTCTTTCTTAGTCGGGACAAGACCGAGGACGTCAAGCAATTCACGCAATGTCGCGGCTGCCTTCTGCAGGGAATCTGCTTTGACGCCAGGGACAGTGGCTGCTGTATTGGCCGATCGGACCAGTTCAAAGATCGCGGCCAGCGCGTCGGAGGTATTGAGGTCATCTTCCATCGCAGCGATAAAATCGGCCCGGGCACGGCTGCAATCGGATTCCAGGCTTGCAGCGGCAGTGATGGCTGCAGGATCAGGTTGGGTGTCCTTGGCTGCGGATCCTGCATTGCCTGCAACGAAATCGAGATTCTCAACACAGGTACGGATGCGGTTCCAGCCATTCTGGGCAGCAGAGAGCAATTCAGCCGAGAAATTGATCGGCATCCGGTAATGACCGGTCAACATGAAAAACCGCAGGACATCGTAGTCAAAGTTGTTGACCAGGTCACGGACGGTAAAAAAGTTGCCGGCTGACTTGGACATTTTTTCCTGGTCGACGTTGATGAATCCATTGTGCATCCAGTAATGGACAAAAGGCTTGCCATTGGCTGCTTCACTCTGCGCGATTTCATTCTCGTGATGCGGGAAGACCAGATCCTGGCCACCGCCATGGATATCGATCGTTTCACCCAGGTACTGACGGATCATAGCCGAGCATTCGATATGCCAGCCCGGCCGGCCTTCACCCCAGGGACTCGGCCAGGATGGTTCGCCTGGTTTTTTCAGTTTCCACAGTGCAAAGTCCATGGCATTGCGTTTGCCCTGGTCGCCGCTGAGGCGTTCGCTGGCACCCGCTTCGAGCTCGTCGAGTTTATGGTGGGACAGTTTCCCGTAGTCTTCGAATTTCGCAGTGTCGAAATAGACGCCATCCTCGCCCATGTAGGCGTAGCCTTTTTCGAACAGGGTAGCGATGATCGCGAGCATTTCATCAATCGACTCAGTTGCCCGCGGGTGGAATGTTGCCCGGCGGATATTCAAGCCATCGGCATCATGGAAATATTCAGCGATGTAGCGGTCAGCCAGCTCACGGACGGTGATGCCTTCATCACGGGCTTTGTTGATCATTTTGTCATCGATGTCTGTAAAGTTCTGGACATAGGCGACATCATAACCACGATATTCGAGAAGCCTGCGGAAAGTGTCATAGGTGATAAAGGGCCGGGCGTTGCCGAGATGGAAATAATTGTAGACGGTCGGGCCGCAGACGTACATTTTGACCTTGCCGGTTTCAATCGTCTGCAGGGTTTCCTTCGTGCGGGTCTGGGTATTGAAAATGCGGATCACAGCGCTTGTGCCTCCCGTGTTCTGGATGATTTGAGCATGCTGTCTTGTCAGTTATCCTGGTCTTCCGGACCTTGCGGCTCCCGCGGCAGGACGGGACAGGCCAGGTTGGTTGGCTGGTCGGAAAAAGGATTGGCGACTTTGACACCGGTTGCAGCTGCCATCGCTTTTTCCATTGTGGAGACACGATGCAGCAACTGGCAGATTTCCTGTTCCATCGGATCCGGAACGTTGTCATGGTCGAGCATCAGGCCATGATCGACCGGTTTGCCCATGTGCCTGACCAGTTTGCCAGGGACACCAACAACGGTGCCGCCTTCGGGCACCTCATGGAGGACGACCGCATTAGCCCCGATCATCGAGTTGTCGCCTACCCTGAAGGGGCCGAGCAGTTTGGCGCCTGCACCGACCAGGACGTTGTCGCCAAGTGTCGGATGGCGCTTGCCTTTGTGCTTGCCGGTGCCCCCGAGGGTTGTATTATGGTAAATGGTGCAGTTGTCGCCGATCTCTGCGGTCTCACCGATGACAACACCCATGCCATGGTCGATAAACAAGCCTTTGCCGATTTTTGCGCCGGGATGAATCTCGATGCCAGTCCACATGCGCCCGGTCTGGGAAACCCAGCGAGCCAGGAAAAAGCGCTTGTGGCTGTAAAGCCAATGGGCCAGGCGATGGTAAATCAGGATATGAAAGCCCGGATACAGCAAGATGACCGTCATGATATTCTTGGCTGCCGGATCACGCTTGGCGATCGATTTCGCGTCCGCGATAAGTCCCATGGAAGTCCCTTTCAGCGGCTGTGCAGCGTATTTTCTGCGCCATTTTGCCGTTATTTTTAGCCGGCCAGCCACGTTTATCATCAATTTTGCGTAGATTATAGCACAGATCCGGTGATCGTCGGGTATTACCGGCTACAGTTTAGCCAAAAAACGCGAAAAGACCCGGGATGCCGTCCCTTTCCTTTTGACACCTAGCATCCGCCAGGTGGGTGCCCTGCGGCGGCCTTTGGTCTTTCTCGGAAATCTTGCGACTTCGAGACCTGACACGATTCCGCACTAACTCCAGGCTCCCGTTAATGTCATGTTGGTTCAAAAATAGAAAGGAAACGAACATTCCAGGCATCTTCAGTATAGAGCTTTTGCGCGCTTTTGTGAATGGCCGGGTTTTGCGGGGATGCCAGACCGCTATCAGGTTCAGGCAGGAGCACTTTACAGGCGTACTTTACGGGGGTATTTTGTCGGGCTATTTGGCGGGGTCAGAAGTGCCGGTTTTGCCGGGTCGTGGTGGTTCGAGGCCACAACCAGTCCGGTGACTGCCGCACCGGCTGCGAAAAGTGGCGCAGCCGCTGCGCCGAGCGTCGCGCCTGTTGTCAGGACATCGTCAACCAGCAGGATATGGGCTGCACGTAGATCTTGTGGGCCAACCCAGGAAAAAGCCCCGGCCAGATTGGCAAAACGGGCAGCCCGGACAGTCTGTTCGCTCTGGCGGTCAGTCTGCCGGTTGCGAACGAGCCAGTCGGACCAGTCGGGCAATTTCAGCAGGCGCGCCACGGCGGCCGCGATCAGGCCGGCCTGGTTATAACCTCGTTCTGCCAGGCGATGACGGTGGAGCGGCACTGCCAGTACGGCCGAATATCGGTGGGGCTGACGGCAGACGACCTGGGCGAGCAAGGCGGCAAAAAGCCGGTGCCATTCGGTTGCGTCAGCGAATTTGAGTGCGAGCAAGCCTTCACGGATGGGCGATTCATAGTTGCAGGCGATGATGATCCGGCTATCGCGAAGTTGTGCCAGGTGTTCGTCCGCCCGTGAATCACCCGATAGTCTGCTCAGGTTTTCCACAGCCTCCGGCGGCCAGCGCTGGACGTTGTCGCCATGTCGCCAGGGCAGCTGGCTGAGGCAGCTGCGGCAAAGTCCGGGAAATGGCGCAGCCGGTCCAGTCACTCGCTTGCAGACCAGGCAAGGATTGGCAAAAAGAAGGTCTGACAATTTCTGCCGCCACATCACAGTTTAGACAGGCTTTTGTCAGGTGTCAGCCATTCGCGCAGCAGTGTATAGCGACGGCTAGTCTGCTGGTTCATCAGCATGCTATGCAGCAGCGGCCGCGAAGTGACCAGTAGCAGCTTCTGTTTCGCCCGGGTCACTGCCGTGTAGAGCAGGTTGCGGGTAAGCAGGCGAGGCGTGGTCGGTGGAATGACCAGGACGACCACCGGGTATTCACTGCCCTGACTCTTGTGGATGGTGATGGCATAGGCCAGGTCGAGATCTTCGAGTGCACCGCGGTCGTACACCACCCGCCGGCCATCGTCGAAAAGCACCGTCAACTCGTCCTCTTCCGTGTCAAGCGCAGTGACAACACCGACTTCGCCATTGAAGACGCCTTTGCCGCTGTTGCTGGCCTGATCGATCGTCCAGCCAAGTTCGTACTGGTTGCGCATTTGCATGACTTTGTCCCCGACAGAGAATGAAACGCCATGCGCCGAGATTGCCTGTTCTTCATCGACCATGCCTTGCAGCGCCTGGTTCAGGGCCGCTGTGCCGGCTGGTCCTTTGTGCGATGGTGTCAGCAGCTGGATGTCGCGGTGGGGATCGAATCCATACTGGCCTGGCAGGATTTCGTTGCAGAGCTTGATCGCGGCCTGTCCCATCGCTTCAGCCTGGTCTTTGACGACAAAAATGAATGTGCTGGCAAAGCTCTGGTCCGTTTCAAGCCGTTGGCCTTGCAGAATGTGATGGGCGTTGCGGACGATCAGGCTCTCCGCGGACTGGCGGAAGATCCGGGTCAGGCGCACGGCCGGTACGGTGCCGCAGTCCAGCAGATCCTGGAGCACCTGTCCAGGGCCGATTGCCGGCAGCTGGTCAGCGTCACCGACAAGGAGGACGCGCGTACCGGGGACGATGGCATCGAGCAGGCTGCGGAACAACACAATGTCGAGCATCGAGACTTCATCGACAACGAGCAGGTCGCAATTGAGCGTGACATCGCCCGACATCCCCAGCCAGGCTGTGGTACTATCCGACTGCGTCTGGCCGCCGAATGGCAGCGCCAGCAGACGATGCAGGGTCTGGGCCGGGCAATCGGTCAGTTCCGTGAGACGACGGGCGGCACGGCCAGTCGGTGCAGCCAGCAAAACCCGGCCGCCGTGCTTTTTAAAGCAGTCGGTCAGGACCCGGATGATGGTCGTCTTGCCGGTGCCTGGACCGCCGGTCAGCACACAGAAAGACTCGCGCAAGGTCATCATCAGGGCCTTTTCCTGTTCTTCAGCCAAGTCCAGGTTCAGATGACGACTGCTTTCGGCCAGCACACGGCGGGCCTCCGGTTCAGACTGCCATAGAGACAGCCGGGTCGGGGCGGTGTCCATCAGCTGGCGCAGCCTTCGGGCTGCTGATTTTTCCATCTGGAAATAGATTGGCAAAGCGACCCGGTCGGGCAGGTCGTCCGGAGATGACAACGCTGCAAAGGCGATCAATTGACCGCTGGCAATCAGATCATCCAGGGCCGGTTCGAGTCGCCTGGCCGGTTGGTCGACGAGCACGGCCGCAGATGCGAGCAATTCAGCGCGGGGCTGCCAGGTATGGCCCTGGTAAACAGCCTGGGTCAGCTGAAACCTGAGTGCACTGGCCAGTCGAGCAGGCGCATCCTCGGAAAGGCCAAGCGCCCGGGCGACACGATCAGCTGTCAGGAAACCGATGCCATCGATTTCATCAGCCAGATCGTAGGGATTTGTGCGGATACGTTCGGCCGCCCCGGCCCCCCATTGGCGGTAGATGCGGAAAACCAGGCCGGTGCCGATCCCGTGTGGGGAAAGCAGCAGGACCAAGTCCTGGTATTCGAGTTTTTCGGCCAATTGCGCTGAAATCCGTGCGGCCTTGCGGGTGCCGATGCCCTTGACCTTGGCGACTCGCTCCGGCTCGTGGTGCAGGACATCGAGTGTCCGCGGCCCGAAAAGGCCGATCAGGCGGGCAGCCGTGCGCGGTCCGATCCCTTTGATCAAACCGGAGCAGAGGTAATGGTAGATCGCATCCTCGCTATCCGGCAGGATCGGCCGGAAGCGGCTGACTTTGAGCTGTTGGCCATAGGTCGGATGTTCGACCCATTCGCCGGTCAGCTCGACCATTTCGCCAAGGACAAGCCCCGGCAAACCGCCAACGGCGATGAAATCTTCATCGCCGCTGACAGCCAGGACTTTGTAGCCGTTGGCTTCGTTCTCAAAAATGATATCTTCGATCTGGCCCTTGAGGGTGACCTCAGATCCCGGCATCGGCGCGCAGGGCTGCAGCTTTGTCGGTGCGTTCCCAGGGCAGGTCGAGGTCCGGGCGGCCAAAGTGGCCGTAGGCTGCGGTCTGCCTGTAGATCGGGCGGCGCAGGTCGAGGTCGCGGATGATCGCGGCCGGGCGCAAGTCGAAATGGCGGCTGACCAGCTCGCTGATCGCGGTATCCGAGATCACGCCGGTGTCAAAGGTGTCGACCATGATCGAAACCGGGTGCGCGACACCGATCGCGTAGGCGAGCTGGATTTCGCAGGACTCGGCAAGCCCGGCGGCGACGATATTCTTCGCCACATGGCGGGCAGCATAAGCGGCAGAGCGGTCGACTTTGGTCGGGTCTTTGCCGGAGAAAGCGCCGCCACCATGTCGAGCATAGCCGCCATACGTGTCGACAATGATTTTGCGGCCGGTCAATCCGGAGTCGCCCTGCGGTCCACCGACGACAAAACGTCCGGTTGGATTGATCAGGATGCGGGTCTTGTCATCAACCAGATGTTCCGGCAGGACAGGCAGGATCACGAGGTCGCGGACAGCTTCAGCCAGTGCCTCTGAAGCAATGCGTTCACTGTGCTGGGTTGAGACAACGACGGTATCGATATGGACCGGCGTCTTGCCATCATAAGCCACGGTGACCTGGGTTTTGCCGTCCGGGCGCAGGAAATCGGCTTCGCCATTCTTGCGCACTTCGGCCAGGCGGCGGGTCAGCGTGTGAGCCAGGGAAATCGGCAGCGGCATCAGTTCTGGGGTATCGGTGTTGGCAAAACCAAACATCATCCCCTGGTCGCCGGCTCCGGTACCCATGTCATCCGTATCTTCACCGCTCCGGTTTTCCAGGGAGTGGTTGACGCCTTGGGCTATGTCAGGCGACTGCTCGTGGATCGACGTCAGCACAGAACAGGCATCGGCATCGAAGCCAGCTTCGTGGCCGGTGTAGCCAATCTCACGGACTGTATTGCGGACAATGCCCGGGATATCGACATAGGCGGAAGTCGTGATTTCGCCCATGACCAGGACCATGCCGGTTGTCGTGGCGGTTTCGCAGGCGACGCGGGCCATCGGGTCCTGCTCGAGGATGGCATCGAGCACTGCATCCGATATCTGGTCGCATAATTTATCCGGGTGACCTTCGGTCACGGATTCAGACGAAAATAGCCAGTGTCCTTGTCTTTTCATTTTTCAAACCTTTCTATGCCCTATGGCATGTCATCACAGGCAAATCACTGTGACCGCAAAACTGCTGCTTTAAATAACAAAAAACCTCTTCGGCGAAGAGGCTTGGCGAACAAAGAAGAACTCCCCCATCTGCCAGGCTTCCACCTGCTGGAATTAGCACCGCTGCATGACCGCGGTTGCTGGGCTTCAAAGGGCCAGTCCCTCCACCACTCTTGATAAAGATGATTCTATATTCAATTAAACGCTGCATAGCAACGACGTGCCCATCATACACCAGAGACTTTTTTTTGGCAAGCCCGCTTTTTCCAGTATAATTGAACTGGAAAACAACTGGAGCCAGATTTGGCAAAGCGATCGGCACAGCAGCCGGATGGGGTTTGCAAGCTGGGCAATCCGGTGGACTTCATGGAGGACATTTATAACATGATGGGAAAAATGATCGACTTGCGCAGTGATACAGTGACATGGCCAACCGATGAAATGCGACAAGCCATGGCCAATGCCGTCGTCGGCGACGATGTCTACGGCGATGATCCGACCGTCCTCGAGCTCGAACAGCTGGCAGCCCGGATGCTGGGCAAAGAAGCAGCCCTTTTTGTCTCAAGTGGCACGATGGGCAACCAATTGGCGATCATGTCCCAGACCAGTCCCGGGGACGAGATCATCCTTTCCGACCGTTGCCATATCGTCTGGCATGAGGCCGGTGCAGCCGCCCTGATCTCCAATGTGCAGCTGCGCTGTCTGCCGGTTGAAGCTGGCAAGATGGCCCTGCTTAAGATCGAAGAAACGATCCGCAAGACACCGGAAGATATCCACAGCCCGACGACCCGGCTGATTTGCCTGGAAAATGCGGATTCGGATGGATTCGTCCATGATCTGGCCTATATGCGCGCGGTGCGGGCGATCGCAAACCGGTACAATATCGCAGTCCATCTCGATGGCGCCCGTATGTTCAACGCCTCAACAGCACTGGGCATCAACGCAGCCGAACTCGCAGCCGAAGCCGACACCGTGACTTTCTGCCTCTCGAAAGGCCTGTGCGCGCCATTCGGTTCGATCCTCGCCGGTCCAAAAAAGACCATCGACCTGGCGCGCCGGAAACGAAAAATCCTCGGTGGTGGTTTGCGGCAGTCCGGGATCATGGCCGCAGCCGGTCTGATCGCCTTGCGCGACATGTCCGGCCGGCTCGGCGAAGACCATGCCAACGCAGCCCGGCTGGCCAAAAGCCTGGCGGCCATGGGTGTTGAATGGTTTGCGGTCGAACGCGAACCTAAGATCAACATGGTCTTTGCCCGGGCTCAGAATTACCCTTTGAGTGACGGAGAACTCGTCGAGCAACTCCGGCAAAATGGCATTCTCGTCAATTCACCCGACGATGGCGTTTTCCGGTTTGTCTGCCATTACTGGGTGACCCCGGAAGATCTGGACACTTTCCTCAGACTGCTAAAAGAATTCGCCGCAGCCAAAACCTGAATCCTGGATCGATCATTGTCGAACCCAAACGACGCCGGTACCCCTGTAAATCAGGGGGCCGGCGTTTTTTTGCGCCGCGTTTTGTCGCATTGCGTCGATTTGTGTCGTGCAATAAGCCCGATATTGCCCAGCCCAGCAAGATAAAATCTGAGGTGTCCGGCGGGTCCATGCCGGAACACTGGCAGGGTGACCGCCGATCACCAAGGATGGAAGCAGACATGGTAAAACAAGTAATCGACTGTCAAAAGCCTGTCCGGCCGCTCATCATCCTGGTCGATCGCGATGAGATTTACCGATCCCGGGTCGCCAGGCGCTTAACGTCAATCCTTCACGTGCCTGTCATCGGCTTGGACCCGCAGGGAAATTTGCTCACCGAGCTTGAAAATTGCCTCGGCTCACCGAACACGGTTTGTACTGCAGGTCAAACGGACGGCCAAGGTCTGGAAAATGTTCCTGACCGGGATCGTGTGCTGGTGCTCGCTGACCCGGTTTCTTGCAGGTTTCTCGAATCTGATCCCCAGGTATCCGGCCGATTGCAGCTCGTCGAATGGCTCGAGCATCCGCAACAAGGATCTGATCTGCCTTTTCGGCTCATGCCGATGAACCAGCTCGCCACATGGCTGAAATCATTGCTGCCTGAACCAGCGGCAGATTCATCCTGTCCCTCCCCTCCAGGCCATGAGATCCAGGCTTCGGGACAGAAGGATGTGACAAGCCCGGAAGACTCTGCCCGCAATAGCTTGATGGTCACTCTCGATTTGGGATGGCCTCAGCATCACGAATGGATCAGCCGGCAAATCAAGACAAATGTTGCCGCGGGGTGTCGGGTAATATACCTGCCACTGATGCCGACCTACCGGATGGAACTTCTGCAGCAGCCCGGGCGCGGACCCAATCTGACAGCTCTGATCCTGCGGCTGGCCAATGGTGAAGAATTAAGTCCGGACGACCTGGGTATCTATCAGGAACCGCACCCGAACGGTTTCTGGCAATTTCGTCCGCCGGACCGCGCCGATGATCTGATCCAGGCCAATCTGCCAGCCTTGCATGAACTGATCAGTCTACTGCGCAGAAAAGTCTGGCAAAACCTTCTGGCATCACCAGAGCTCGTTCTTGTGGATTGTTCAGGATTGCCGCTGCGCACGGTGACGGCTTTGGCGGTCATGGCTGACACCCTGGCCGTCAGATTCGAGACAAGCAAGAACTGGGCAGGTTCAGTCGGTCAACGTGAACTGGGAGCCATTCTGGCCAAGCTGCCTTCAACCTGCAAAATCGTCGAAATGAATCTCCATGGGGAAAACAGATTATAAGAAGAAACATGATTTTGCAGGAGGGCGTGCCTGATGATGCCGGATTTCCCGACCCGTCAGAACCTGATCGATCGCGTGCTTCAATTGCAGGGCAACCGGGGCGCCCTGGATAATGAAAAAGAGTTGCGAAAATTGATTCTCAATGTTGTCCTGGACTATTATGCGAGATCTCGCCTGGGGCTGGTTGAATTGCAGACGATCGTTGACCGGCTGTATGCCGCGATGCGGGGTCTGGATTTGCTGCAGCCTCTGATGGATGACCCGCGGGTGACCGAAATCATGGTCAATGGTCCGGATTCTGTTTTCATCGAAGTTGCCGGACGAATCAGCCCGAGCGACTTGAAATTCGACGGTATTGAGCATTTGTCCGGGATGATCAGCCGCTATTTCGGCCAAGCCAATCGCCCGATCAATGAAAAAAATCCCGTCGGTGATATGCGCCTGGCTGATGGTTGCCGAGTCCATGCGGTGTTGCCCCCGGTCGCTCCTGAAGGTCCGGTGATTTCGATCCGCAAATTCACAGGCATTCGGCCAGATATCGCAGCTTTGCTGGCAGCCGATTTCCTGTCGGTTGAAATGGCAGGCTTCCTGAAATCAGCCGTCCTGGAACGACAGAACATTTTTATCTCCGGGGGCACCGGCACAGGCAAAACCACATTCCTCAACGCTTTGTCGTCCTTTATCCTGCCAGATGAACGGGTCATCACGATCGAAGATGCCGCGGAACTCAACCTTCAGGGCTTGCAGAACCATGTTCGTCTGGAAACGCGGCAAGCTGGACCGGACGGCCAGGGGGAGGTCGGACTCAGTGAATTGATCCGTTCCGCCTTGCGCATGCGGCCGGACCGGATCATCGTTGGCGAAGTCCGCGGCCGCGAAGTTTTTTCGATGCTCCAGGCGATGAATACCGGGCATCCAGGATCAATGTCAACCGGACATGCCAATTCAGCGCTGGAAATGCTCAACCGGCTCGGCCTGATGGTCTTGATGGAGGTCAGCCTGCCTTGGGATGCCATTGTCCGCCTGATCTCAACAGCGCTGCAGTTGATTGTCCATATCGAACGCACAGGCGATGGCCAGCGCCGGATCGTTGAAATCAGTCGCATTCGACCGGCTGATGGCCAGCAGTTCCAACTGGAATCGATGTTCAAAGATGCAGTTTCTTCGGGTGCAAAAAAGACGCCTGACCTGAGGGTTCAAGTTGGTGATAGCGATGGCTGTCGTTGCCAGAAAGGTGATCACGATGACTGCAGCTGATCTTTTATTTGCCGGTATCATTGCCTTAGCTGCCAGTTTGCCTTTTCCACTGACCATAACATGGCGGCTTTCTTTCCTGCTTCCTGCAGTGGTGATGCTGAGCCTGGTCTTGAACAGGCAACGCCGCCAGGCCAGAGCCCGCAACGTACTGCACGACTATCAGGCCCTGATGGCTTACCTGTCGTCCCGTCTTTCGGTCGGCGAAACACTGGAGCGGGCATTCTGGACCAGTGAATCAGGCCTCCGGGGACAAATCGGCCGAGAAAGCCCGTTCGCCAAAGGTTTGAAACAAATCGCCAGGCAAATCGATCTGCACAGTGACTTGGGTAAGGCGATCCAGAACTTCGTCGACAGCCAGCCCTGCGCGCCGGTCCAGCCAGTTCTGCTTGTCCTGCCCGTATTGCAGAAAATGGGCGGCCGTCTCGATCAGTTTGTCCGCGACAGTCACCGGATGCTCGCCGAAATGTCAGCCCTTGAGCAGGAAATCAAGGCGGAACAAAGTCAAAAGCAGGCTGAAGCCTTGATCCTGGCCCTGATGCCCTTTGTCCTGAGTGCCGGGCTCCAGCAAATGTTCAACAGCAAAGACTATGTAACGCTAATGACTTCCTGGCTCAGCCAACTGGTTTATGGCGGATCATACCTGCTGGCTTGCCTGGCTTTGACTTTGACCTGGGCAGCACGTCAAACGGGGCAAATTGACCAGAAGAAGCCAGCTGCAGCACATGATAGACACCTGCAACTGGTAATCGGCATTGAACGACAGCTGGCCAGAATTTTTTCTTCCTTTTATGAACGTCCATTCCTGGTCCGTTACACTCGCTCCATCCTTGACGCACTGGCGGAAAAGCAACCTGACCGCGAACGATACTTCCAAAGCAAATTGCGGCTGATGGCGCTCGGTGCAATCCTGATTGGACTCTGGATTTCGTTTGGTGTTGTTCCCAACTATATTTTCCCGGTCGGTCCGTTTGCCGCTTGCCTCTTGCAGGATGCACTGTTACTGCGCCGACAGCGCAGCCGGATCAACCGCTACCGGATCGAATACCCGCTTTTCCTCAACTGGCAGGTCAATTTGCTGCGCACGGGTTTTACGGTTGCCAATGTGATGCAGACAGGGCTGACTGCCTGGTCAGATCACGATCCAACATCCGTCGTTGGCGATGACTTGCGCTACTTCCAGCAACAAAGTCGCGGGGTTCGCACCTGCGACTGGATCATCGAGCAACTGGCCGATCGAAATCCCGTGCCTGAACTACAAGTTTTCTGGCACAATATCGCCCGTTATGAACGGGAAGGCGGTCTTGAATTGCTTGATTTGCTTGCACTTCAAGCTCGAACGGGATACCAGCTGTTGAGTTATGGACGCAGGCGGGAGCTGGAAGAACGCAGTCTTATGGTGCTGCTGCCGATGATGATCGACTTGCTGGTTGTCCTGCTTATATCCATCTGGCCATCTGCAATGATCCTGATCGGATAACGGCAAAGTCAAAAGATCTGGCCCTAATGATCTGTTTCTTAAGAAAGGAAGGTAAACCACAATGATCAACCCTAATCCTCCGAAAACACTCTCGATCCAGTCCCGTCACGGTTTTGGCACACTCGAGGTGGTGATCATCATCGCGGTGCTCTTGACTGTCGCCATGCTTTTCCGCACCACCCTCAGCAATTATGCCGACGACCTGATGCAGACGGTGTTCAAGGATTCAATCATCGAAGAGGTCGATGATTTTCCTGGTTGAAGTCATGAAGCAATATTTCTGGAGGCCTACAGCCATGTTGATTGTCGAAAACGGACCGGAATCCCCGGTGCTGGTCAGGCCAATTGAAAACGGTGAAGATCTGATCGATTTCCAGGTCGATTTACTGGTGCGCCGTCAACCGGCCTGGGCCCTGGAAGCTGCGATCCGCCTGAAGGGCAGCCAGCCGCAACTGGTCCTGCAACTGGCGGGGCTGGCCAGCCTGGAAACAATCGACTATCCCGACTTATACAGCCATTCCAGGGGTTGCTTACGCTTGCTGGCCATTGTCAAGGCCGTGCTGTCCGCCCAGGACGAGTTGATCGAGCCGGAGCAGATTTTATTGACCCCCGAATCCATTTTCTTTGACCCGGACACAGACGATGTCAGGTTGGCGGTGATTCCGGTATTGCCAAATGGCGATCCCAGTCAGCCTTTTGAATGTTCATTCCGTTCCTTGCTTAAGTCCGTGCAGAAGGCCTACACAATCAATTCCGAACTGGTCGAAGTCTTAAGCCGGCAGGCGGACTGGAACAACCTGACTGCCATCGAATCAACATTGACTGCCATTGTTCAAGGACCGCAGCCAGGCCAGGCGTCCGCAGAAGAATCTGGCAAAACCACTGACACGGGGTCCGGAAATGAGTCCAATCCGTCAACCGACGCTGAAATCAACCCTCAAGCGAAGCCGGGCTCAGCCAACCAGGCCATTTCGGCAACTGACACGGTAAAACATTCAAGACTTGTCCTTTATGGGCTGGCTGCAATCCACCTGGTGGTCACGCTCAGCTTGCTCATCCCCTTGGAGTTAAAGCTTTTAGTCCCAGCCGCCTCTCCCCTATCCGGTTCAAGTATGATCGAGAATTTCGCGGGACCGGCATTCGTAAACCATTTACGTGACTTAGCTATTTTCAGGAATATTTCCTATTATCCAACGCTGGCTATTCTGGCGACTCTCCTGCTGGTTTTCGATCTGACGATTGCCGGGTTATTTCATTACTGTGCCCATCTGATTGCGGCTGGCTGGAGCAAATCAGCCGCTATCATCTCGGGTATGCTTTCAGGCAGGACTCAACCCGGACATTCAGCTGATTCGACCAGTCTGCTGCCTGTTCGACCGCCAAAAACACCGGTTCAATTGCATCAAAGATCCGATATTGATCCGTCAGGCCAAACGATCCTGCTGGCACCGGCACACGAAGCCTATCGCCTAGGACTTCTATCCGTCGGGCTGCCGGGCTCACCGGAAGAATCTGAAGGGCTCAGGGCCTATATCCTGGTCGATGAATTCCTGATCGGCCGCGATGAAACATACTGCGACCTGCCGTTGCCGATCGCTTCAATCGGGCGTCGGCATGCTCGGATCACGCGCCGTGAAGGTTCATTTTTCATTACGGACCTTGGATCAAAAAACGGCACCAACCTGGACGGTCGGCGCCTGAATAAGCTGGAGGAATATTTACTGCCGGACCGCTGCCGGCTCGAATTTGCTGACCAGGCTTTCTATTTCTCAGCTGACTAAATTCTCAGCTCATTCATTTCTATTGACTCATTCTCTATTGACTCATTCTCAATTAATGAAAGTCCTTTAGTATTTCACTTATGGCCGCCATGCTGTTCTGCGACCTTCAGGCGAGCCTTGGCCCTTTCGATCGCATGTCGGGCATGGGTTTTTTCAATGGCACTGGTTTGTGGATCTACAAATCGTGCCTCAGCCCGTTCAAGGGATTTCTGGGCCCGGATCACGTTGATACTATCAGCCCATTCGGCCGCGTTGACGACAACAATGACCATATCGGCAGCAATTTCAGCATAACCATTCGTCGTCACTGCAACGCGCCACTGATCACCTGTCTTGATGCGCAGTTCGCCAGACTTCAAGGCGGCGAACATGGCGGTATGGCCAGGAAGAACACCGATTTCACCATCGGTGGCGGTCAAAACCACCATATCAGCCTTTTCGTCGAAAAAAAGCTCATACGGTGTGACAACTTCGACACGGATCTGATCAAATTCCGGCATGACTCAAGGTCCCTTCCGAATTTATCCATTTTTCAGGGTGCATCATTTACGTATGCTATTCAGGGTGCTTTTTCAGCGTGACGCTTTGAACGCGTCGTAGACATCATCGATCGAGCCCTTATTGAAGAAATACTGCTCCGGAATATGGTCAACGCCACCCGTGACGATTTCGCCAAAACCCTTGACCGTCTTTTCAATCGGGACATAACGGCCTTCGATACCTGTCATGTCCTGGGCAACAAAGAACGGCTGGGAGAGGAATTTCTGGATCTTGCGGGCCCGGTTGACAGTTACTTTATCGGCGTCGCTGAGTTCTTCCATGCCGAGGATGGCGATGATGTCCTGCAGTTCTTTGTAGCGCTGCAAAGTCTCCTGGACACGGCGGACAACGCGGTAATGGCTGGTGCCGACAACAGACTCGGTAAGGATTCGCGAGGATGACTGGAGCGGGTCGACAGCAGGGTAAATGCCCAGTTCAACAACAGAACGGGAAAGGACGGTGATCGCATCGAGATGGGCAAACGTCGTCGCCGGTGCTGGATCGGTCAAGTCATCAGCTGGCACATAGACAGCCTGGATGGAAGTAATCGAACCTTTGCGGGTCGACGTGATACGTTCCTGAAGTGCACCGACTTCATTGGCCAGGGTCGGCTGGTAACCGACGGCTGAAGGGATGCGGCCAAGCAAAGCTGAAACTTCAGACCCGGCCTGAATAAAGCGGAAGATATTGTCGATAAACAGCAGCACATCTTTGTTCATGACATCGCGGAAATATTCCGCCATGGTCAGACCGGTCAGCGGCACACGCATACGCACGCCGGCGCTTTCATTCATCTGGCCGAACAAAAGGACCGTCTTGTCGATAACACCAGACTCGGTCATTTCATGCCAGAGATCGTTGCCTTCACGAGAACGTTCACCGACACCGGCAAAAACGGAGTAGCCGCCATGTTCCTTGGCAATGTTGCGGATCAGTTCAAGAATCAGGACGGTTTTGCCGACACCGGCGCCACCGAACAGTCCGATTTTACCGCCGCGGCTGTAAGGCACTAGCAAGTCGATGACCTTGATCCCGGTTTCGAGCATCGTCTCCTCAGGGAACTGGTCCGTGTAGGAGGGTGCCGGACGATGGATTGGCCAGTATTCGGTTGCATGAACAGGACCGCCCTGATCGATTGGCTCGCCGAGAACGTTGAACATCCGACCAATGACCCCTTCGCCAACAGGCACTTTGACCGGTGAACCAGTTGAGAAAGATTCCGCACCACGGATCATGCCCTCGGTTGGATCGAAAGAAACACAACGGACGATACCTTCGCCGCGCTGCTGCATGACTTCCACCGTCACGATTTCCTGTCCGAGTCTGACCCGGATGGCTTCATTGATCGCAGGCATCTCATTCTCGTTAAAACGAATGTCAACCACAGGCCCGATGATCTGTGTTACATAGCCTGTTGCCATCTTGTTTATTCACCTTCCATTGTTGAGTCGTCCGTTATTGAGTCGTCCGTTGTTGAGTTGTCCGCATTTGAGGCATCAGCGATTGAATCATCCACAGGTATGGAACTCGCATCTGCCGGCGAAGACGAAGGATTTGGAAACTCGGGACGTTTGAATTTCCTGCTGCTGGCATTGTGGGCCAGTACCTCGGCGCCACCAACGATTTCGGACAGTTCATTGGTGATTTTAGCCTGCCGAGCCTGGTTGTTCATCAGGGTCAATTTGTCCAGCATCTCTTCCGCGTTATCGGTCGCATTGTCCATCGCGGTCATGCGTGCAGTTTGCTCACTGGCATATGCTTCGGTCAGAACACCATAGACCATGCCATTTAGATAAGTGTTGATCAGATAGTTCACGACGGCTCCGACAGACGGGGCAAATTCAACTTCACTTGTCGCCTTGATGCCTCGGTTGACCTGGCGAAGCTCAGGCGGTACAAGTTCAGCCAGGGCTTTCGGATTGACCGGCAAGACACGCGTGACAATCGGTTTCATGGTGATCGCCGATTCCATCTTGGTGTAGATGAAATAGACCAGGTCGAGTTCTTCGTTGACATAAAGGTCATGAATGTAATCCGCTATATCACGAGCACGACTGTATGTTGGCGCATTGATCGGATACTGGAAGTCCTCAACGACATCGAATCCATCGCGCATCAGACGCTCTTTGCCGATTCTGCCGGCGACATATAGCTGGACAGTCGTATTCAGGCCCTTCTGGATATTGTCGACAGTCTTGGCCCGGATATGGTGTTCTGTTGTACTCAGCACGTTCAAGTTGTACGCACCAGCCAGGCCTTGATCACCGGTCAGAACGAAATAGCCGATCTTCCAAGTCTCGCCTTTTTTCTTCTGGCGCAGTGTGAAAAATCGATTGTCGATGTTCGCACCCATTTCATCGAGTTCGACCATCGTTTCGGCGCACAGCGTGAAAAACGGCATCGTACGTTCCAGCTGCTGACGGGCGCGGCGCATTTTGACCGCGCTGATCAGCTGCATGGCACGCGTCATCTGCTTGATATCTTTGACGCTGTTGATGCGCTTTTTGATCTCAGAAAGCTGTTCCATAATCCTCGTCCTCCGGCTTCCAGGTCTTCCGGAATTCTTCGACCGCAGCATTGAGCGTCGATGCCGTTGCATCAGTAAAGACCGTTTTCTCACGCAACTCATCGATCAGGGCCGGGTGGTTGTCATTCAGATAGCGGATAAAGTCTTTCAGGAAGTCTTTGACATCTTCCTTATCGAGGTCGACGAGGAAGCTGCGGGTAGCCAGGTAAAGCATGACGACCTGGTCCTCCATTGAGCGGCGCATACTGCGGCTGTTTGAGAACTTCGATCAGCCGCTCACCGGTGTTCAGCTGGCGGCGGGTGTCTTCGTCAAGTTCCGAACCGAACTGCGAGAAAGCTTCCAGTTCGCGGTACTGTGCCAGGTTGATGCGCATCGGACCGGCAACCTTCTTCATCGCTTTCGATTGCGCGGCACCGCCAACACGGGAAACCGACAAACCGACGTTGATAGCCGGCCGCATACCACTGAAGAACAACTCGGTTTCGAGATAGATCTGGCCATCCGTGATCGAAATGACATTGGTCGGTATGTAGGCCGAGATATCGCCGCTCTGGGTTTCGACGATCGGCAGGGCAGTAATCGAGCCGCCACCGAGTGTGTTGTTTAAACGCGCAGCGCGTTCCAGCAGGCGCGAATGCAGATAGAAAACATCGCCCGGATAAGCTTCGCGGCCCGGTGGACGGCGCAGCAGCAGCGAAATGGCGCGATAAGCCTGGGCATGTTTCGAAAGGTCATCATAAACGATCAGGACATCGGCCTTATCGTTGTACATCAGCTCTTCGGCCATGGCGCATCCTGCATAGGGTGCGATATATTGCATCGACGCCGATGCACTGGCGCTGGCAACCACGACGGTTGTGTAAGCCATTGCGCCGCGGTCAGTCAAAGTCTTGACAACAGAAGCCATTGTCGACATCTTCTGGCCGATCGAGACGTAGATACAGTAAACGCCTTTGCCCTTCTGGTTGAGGATCGTGTCGATCGCGATCGCTGTCTTACCGGTCTGCCGGTCACCAATGATCAATTCTCGCTGACCACGGCCGATCGGGGTCATGGCATCGATGGCTGTGATCCCGGTGTGCAAAGGTTCGTTGACTGGCTGACGATCGATAATCCCGGGGGCTTGGGCTTCGATCGGACGACGCGTATCCGTCTGGATCAGACCTTGGCCATCGATCGGATTACCGAGCGGATCAACCACTCGGCCAAGCATCGCCAGACCGGTGGGGACGGTGATTGTCGCCCCGGTACGTTTGCAGATCATTCCCTCGTGGACTGCGTCGTCCTGTTGCAGTAAAACAACACCGACCCGGTCTTCCTCGAGATTCATGGCAATACCGAACGTGGTTCGGGTGAACATGATCAGTTCACTGTTGCGGCAATTCTGCATGCCTTCGACATAGGCAACGCCGTCACTGACACTGATGACCTGGCCGACCTCATCGATTGCTGAATTGACACTGACATCGGCGAGTGATTCACGCAGCCGGTCGACCAGGAGATTGGTTCCTGTATCTTCACTTTCAATCGGAACAGGTTCAGTGTCAAAGAAAATGTCCTGGCCGCCAGGAGCAACCGGCAATTCATCGAACAGACTCAGTGCATCGGTGAGATTGCCCTTGATCAGGGCATTGAGGTTTTCATCCGTGGCTTCTTCTTCACCAGCGAGAGACTTCTGGGTCTTCAGCTGGGCTGTAATCCGGCCGAGCTGGCCCTTGATACTGTAATCGTACCGATATCCGCCGGCAAAGATGATCATGCCGCCAATCATTGACTCATCAACTTCCTGGCGAACGTCGTAATCATTGATCTTGAAATGCTCGGCAAAACGGGCTGCAATCCGATTCGCCTTTTCCGGATCAAGCGAGACAGACGTGACGATTCGAATAACGCGGAAACTGGTATCAGCCATCCACACTCACCCCGCTTTGGGCCGTTGTCGGGCCAGCAGCGGCTTGATCGGGCAGCTTGTCAGCCATCTCGACTTCGATGAACTGGTCGACCAGTTCACGCTGGCGTTTTTCATCCATCACTTTGCCAATGACTTTGGACGCGATCGCGACCGAAAGATCGGCAACTTCATCGCGGATACCATTCAGCATCGTCACACGCATCCGGCCAATCTCACTGTCAGCCCGCGACAACAGGGTTGCTGATTCGCGCTTGGCATCGGAAAGGATGCTTTCTCCTTGAATTTCAGCCTGGCTGCGAGCAGTGGATATGATTTCAGAGGCCTCGCGTTGCGACCGATCCAGCCGAAGTTCAGCTTCCGCAACACGTTCAGAAGCGTCTTTCAACTTCTGATCAGCATCAGCAAGTTCTTTAGCCACATACTCACGACGTTCGCGGAGGATTCGGGTAATTGGCTTGAACAGGAATTTGTTCAAGATGAAAAATGAAACGAGTAGGTTGATGATCGTAAAAATAGCTGAAGAAGCATAATTGGCCATAGCTTCCGCAGTAAACATCATGACGGTCGACATGCGATAACTCCTTCTTTGACGTTGATTCGAAACGTCAGGAACGGTCGGATCAGAATGCGAAGATCAGCAAGAGACTGACGACCAGGGCGTAGATCGCAGTGGCTTCCATGAAAATGATTGAGGTCATCAGCATCGCCTGGAGACGACCGGCAATTTCGGGCTGGCGGGCTGCAGCTTCAAAAGCCTTGCCTGAAGCCATACCGATAGCGAGCGCGGCACCTAGTGATGCGAGGCCGATGGCGATAGCCGCACTGATAGCAATTAGTCCATGATCCATTTTAATGATCCTCCTTAATATCTAGGGGAAAGTTTTGCGGGTTATACTTATCTATTGGTGTCTGATAATAATCATTGATTTTTGATCAAGGGCAATCCCGGATCGCGGCGAGAATCAATGACTTGCGCCTCGATGTGCTGCTGACTTCAAGCCAGCTTGTTGCACTTCTTTATCGTGTGCAGAAGCATGGGCGCTCTCGATGACTTCGCCGATATAAGTGATACTCAAGTAAGTGAAGATGATACCCTGCAAAATGCCGTCCGCAAGGTCGAACCAAAGGCCGATCAGGCCAGGGAGGATCATCGGGGCAACAATATAGATGAATTCCATCAGAATGAAAGCACCGAAGACATTGCCGAAAAGTCGCAGGGAAAGGGAGATTGGCTTGATGAAGAAATCGAGGATTTTAAAGGGCAGCAGTGCCGAGCTCGGATAAGTGAGCGAAGCCCAGAAACCCTTGAGGCCGACAAACTTGATCGACATCACGATCACATAGATGATAGTGATGATCGCCAGGGCGATCGGGAAAGCCGGGTTTTTGGCAGGCGGTGGAATTTTCAGCAAGACAACCAGGTTGGTCATCGAGATAAAAACGGCGATCGTACCGACATAGGGGATGATCCGCTCGGCCTGGTCGTAAGTCATATTGGATGACCGGCAGGTATTGAGCAGAAGATCAACCAGGGTCTCCGCAAGTTGCTGGCGTTTCTTCTCCGGAATGCGCTGGGGTTTGTGGCCCAGGTAAAACGCAATGAAGGCGAAGATCACCATCACAAACCAGGCCGCAACAGTGGCATCGCTGATAATCAGGTTGAACCCGAATATATCCACCGAAGCCAGGTTGCGTGGGATGATCGCATGGGTGATGTCTTCGCCAATATTGCTAAGGTCGAGCTTGGGTTTGAAATTGTTCAAAAGATCCTGGAAAAATTCACTTACATAACTCATAGGTCAGGCTGCTCACGCAAGCCAACAACCACCTGCCTTCATATCTGTGCCGTCGAGCACAATCAAATACTATGCCCGTACGTCTACAAATACTACAACGCCAGGCAGGCTGAAACAAGTTGGAATCGCGCATTTCTGCAAGTTCTGTCAAATTTTATTTCGTACCGAACAGGCGGTCACCTGCGTCGCCGAGGCCAGGAACGATGTAGGCATGGTCATTGAGCTTCAGATCCTGGGCTGCGCAGAAGATCGGCACATCCGGATGGTCGCGATGCAGGCGGTCAATCCCTTCAGGTGCTGCGATCAGGCACATGAACTTGATGTTGGTGATGCCCTTCTGCTTCAGGAAAGAAACTGCAGCAGATGCTGAACCGCCGGTTGCGAGCATCGGGTCGAGCACGACGATTTCACGTTCCTGGATGTCGTCCGGCAGTTTGCAGTAGTATTCGACCGGTTCGAGTGTCTTGGGATCGCGGTACAGACCGATATGGCCGACCTTGGCCATCGGCAGCAGGTTGAGCATGCCGTCGACCATGCCGAGGCCGGCGCGCAGGATCGGCACAAGCGCGAGTTTTTTGCCGGCCAGCACTTTGGTCCGGGCAATCGCGATCGGGGTTTCGATCTCGACTTCCTTGAGCGGCAGATCGCGGGTGACTTCATAAGCCATCAGCATCGCGACTTCGGAGACGAGTTCGCGGAATTCCTTGGTGGTTGTCCGCTTGTCCCGCATCAGGGAAATTTTGTGCTGGATCAGCGGATGGTCAAAGACAAATACGTTATCCATGAATGTCCTCCCATTATTTGCCTTAATTTAATGTCTATTCGCCTTGATGGACTTTTATTTGAAATTCTTTTCTTCGGTTGCGATGATTTCGTCGACCCGGACCTGATGGCGGCCGCCAGCTTCAAAGGCTTCGGCGAGGAAAGCATCGACAATTGCAAAGGCCAGCGCTGAGCCGACCACCCGGGCCGCCCAAGGCCAGGATATTGGCGTTGTTGTGCTGGCGGGACATGCGGGCCATGTACTCATTGGTGCACAGAGCGGCGCGGATGCCCTTGAATTTGTTGGCTGTGATCGAAATGCCGAAGCCGGTGCCGCAGATGACGATGCCGAAATCGACCTGCTTGTCGAGCACTGCCTGGGCGACTGCCTGGCCGATAGCGGGGACATAACTGGCCGCGTCGACACCATTGGGCGCGCCGAAATCTTCACATTCGATGCCCTGCTTATGCAGATGATCCATGACTTAGACGTTTGAGCTGGTAGCCGGCATGGTCACTGCCGAGTGCAATTTTCATGGGAAACCCTCCTGAACGATGGCCAAAAATGTCAATTTATTATCAACTGATTGGCATATTTTGGTCTATTGTACCATTGCAGTCCTTTAAGCGACAAGCAGAATCAGAACGGGACTTGCGGCGGTTAATATGACGATGCTTGAAAGTTTTTTCACCAGATGAAAAATCGGCGACGCGCTGGCCGTGTCCAAACAGCCGGTACTTGTAGGTCAGGAGACCTTCGACCCCGACCGGACCGCGGGCATGGATCTTGCTCGTGCTGATGCCGACCTCGGCGCCAAAGCCATAGCGGAAACCATCGCTGAAAACCGTGTCGATGCATTCCAGAAGACATTGCCGGCATCGACCATCAGCATGAAGCGGCGGGCCGTTTTCAGGATCCGTCGTGACGATCGATTCGGTGTGACCGGAGCCATGCCGGTTGATATGTTCGATAGCCTCGTCGAGATCGGCGACGATCCTGACCGAGACTTTATAGTCGAGATATTCCGTATGCCAGTCTTTGACAGGCGGACAGCCGAGGATCCTGCAGGTTTCCGGGCAACCGAAAATTTCGACATCCCGCGACCGCAGGGCGGCGGCCAGCGGCAGCAACAGGGAGTCGACCGCTTTGGCATGCGACCAGGATTGTTTCGACCGCATTGCAGACCGCCACGTATTGTGTCTTGCTGTCCACCGCGAGCTCCAGAGCCATTTCAGGCAGAGCGTCCTCAGCCAGGTACAAGTGGCAAACCCCATCGGCATGGCCGAGCACCGGAATGCGTGTGTGGTCCATGATATAGCGGACAAATTCATTTGAACCGCGCGGGATTAAAAGATCAACTTGCTGATCCATCGCTAGCAAGGTGTTGACATCCGCCCGAGTTTCGAGCAGGTTGAGCCAGCCCACAGGCATGCCGGCAGCAACACCGGCACCATGGATGATCTCGGCAAGAATCCGGTTCGTTTCCAGCGCTTCAGAACCGCCTTTCAGCAGGACCGCGTTGCCGGATTTGAGGCAGAGTGCGGAAATCTGGACCAGGGCATCGGGCCGTGATTCAAAAATCACGCCGATCACGCCGATCGGGCTGGAAACGCGGTAAAGGTCGAGCCCATCGTCAAGTTCAGTCATCATCAGGGTCTGGCCAACCGGCTCCGGCAGGTCGATCAGGCTGTTGATCCCAGCGACGACATCCTTGATTTTGGCAATGTCGAACTTGAGGCGTTTAAGCAACGGCGAGGCTAGACCTTCGCGCGTGCTGCGTTCGATGTCGATCTGGTTGGCCGCGGTAATCGTCGCTTCATTCTCCAGGAGCGCGGCGGCAATATTTGATAAAGCCCGCTCCTTGGTCGCCGTGTCGAGCGCCATCATCTGGTGTGCAGCTCGCCTTGCGGCTACAGCCATCTCCTGTGCAATCATGATTTGACCCTTTCTCACAATTTATACAGTGCTTTTTGAGTTGCCCGGACTCCTATCAAAAATGTGCCTTGCTCCACAAATATGTGGATAATGTGGATAAGTCTGTTGATAACTCCGGGACAATGCTTTTCAGACTTTTGAACCTGCAAACGGCTGAAATGACTGCTTTCACATTGTTTTTCCGAATCAAGGCCAAAACATGGGCGCGAATTTCAGACTGTCACAAAGCCATTGTTTTCAAGCTTTTTCCGCCTTTGCGCCAATTATCATCCAGCGAACTGTCCGTCATTCACGGACAGGGGGAAAGGTTGTCATGACATCGGCATAAGATTCCGGTGTGCCAATATCGATACAGATCCCATCAAACTGATATACACGGACAGGCTTTCTCGTATAGAGCCACGCCGGGAAATTACCGGGGGCGTCGGGACTATTGCCTTCCTTGAGATAGTCGCGGATCATCGGCACAGTCTCGCGCCGGTAAAAGTACGTCGCAAAGACGGCAAGGTCAGATTTCGGGTGGGCAGGTTTTTCGACAAGGTCGGTCACGATGCCGTCAGCATTGACCGTTGCAATCGCATAACGCCGCAAGTCTTCCTCCGGCGGCATTTTCTGGGCCAGGATCATATCCTGGTAATGCGCCGCATAGGCTTGCCAGGCCGCACGCAGGCTATAGGTGAACAGGTTGTCACCGGCAATGACCAGCAATTCGTCATCGATCTCCATCTGGTCGACAACAAACTGGATATCGCCGATGGCGCCAAGCTTGTTCGTGTCGTCCGTTGAATTGTCGTCGAGGACGACGACCGGATGGCCTTTGCCGATGGCGTTGCGGACATCTGCCCAAGCCTGGAACTGGGCGGCAAACAGGTGATTGCTGATGATGATGATCTGGTCAAGGGCATCGACCGTATCCATTTCATCAGCAATATAGTCGAGGATTGGCCGCCCAGCGACCGGAAGCAAAGCCTTGGGACGATCCTTCGTCAAGGGATAGAGACGGGTGGCGTAGCCAGCGGCTAGAACAATGCCTTTCATCGTAAGATCTCCTTTACTGATTCAACATCCTGGCAGTCAAAATGTCTTCGTTCAAGTTAAATAGTTGTTCATTCAATGATGATGCTTAAAATAATGATACATCATGCAGCGGATCATGCCATTGTAAAGTTTGCGTCTTTTGTCAGCAGGTCGTCCGGCAATCTGTTCAAATTCGGTATCCGGCGTCAGGAGCGACAGTCGAATCCCGTCGGCCAGCTGGCCGCGGGGGATCAGCAAATCGCAAGTCGCCTCGTAAATATCGTGCGCAGCTTCCTGGTCGAGCAGCCGTTCGCCATAGGGTGGATTACCGATCACCAGGAGGGATTCATGCCCTGTCCATTGTTTTAACTCATCGAGCCGCAGTGTGGTGATGTCTGCCGCACGGAACCGAATGGCGTCACCGACCCCGGCGACACGTGCATTTTCGGCTGACAAAGCAGCGGCTTGTGGTGAGAGGTCCGAGCCGAAAATGAAAACCTCCTGCCTGGCGCTTTGCAGAATCTGGTCGCGAGCTTCCTGGCGAGCTTCGTTAAAAGCGGCCTGGCCAATCAGCGACCACCGCTCGCCGGCGAAAGGCCGGTTGAGCCCCGGCGCGATGCAATAGGCCATCAGGGCCGCCTCGATCGGAATCGTGCCAGATCCACAGAACGGATCAAACAAGGCTTCCGGCGACCGGGGCCTGAACATCGAAAGTCGGACGAGCGCTGCCGCGAGGGTCTCCTTCAGCGGCGCTTCATGGCGCAGCGGCCGGTAACCGCGCTTGTGCAGGCCATCGCCGGAAGTGTCGACCATGATCGTCACCCGGTCATTGACAATGCCGAACTGGATGCGAATCTGGCCGCGTGACGGATCTTCCATAATCCGGCTGCCCGAGGATAAGCCATAGGCAGCCGACAAGCGTGTGACGATCGCCTTCTTGAGCAGGCTCTGGCAAGCTGGGATGCCAAACAAGGCGGATTTGCGCGAATAGCCGTTGACAATGATCACACTGCCCCTGTCGATCCAGTCCTCCCAGGGTAGTTCCCTGGCCAGGTCGAAGAAACTGTCGAAATCCCTGGCGACATACTGGCCCAGCTGGATCAGGACACGTTCAGCCGTGCGCAGCTGGACATTCAGGCGGGCGACGGCCAGGGCCGCTCCTGGACCGGCGTCGAGAACGACCTGGCCATCGGTCACGACAATCTGCGATTTCTCATATCCGAGCTCCTGCAGTTCCTCCGAGACCAAAGCTTCCAGTCCGAACAAAGTGGTCATCACAACATTCATGTCATTATCCTTTTCTGAATCTGAATCCTTTTCTCTGCATTCCCGGGGCTTGTAGCTTCGTCGTCATTCCCATCATCATATCAGATAGATCCGGCCAAAAAGGAACGTCATCGAAGAAATCAGCCAGGCACCGACGATATCAGTCAGCCAATGTACATCCAGGAAAAGCCGGCCGTAGGCAGTGATCAAGGCAACACCCATGAGGTAAACCGCAACCAGCGTGACAATTACGGGCGGTAAAAAGGGTGCCAGCACCAGGGGGGCCAACAGGGCAAATGTCATGCTGGCTGCTGTATGGCCGCTCGGGTACGAACCTGATTTCATGATGACGTGCGAATGATCCTGCGGCGGCCGGTTGACTGCAGCCAGCTGTTTGGTCGCGGTCACGGCCGTGGTCTGGATGAACATCGCAGAAGTCAGGACCATCGCCCGGCGCCAGTTGTGCCAGTAAAGGCCGATGAACAATGAAACCAGCAAGACCTGCAGGGACAGTGAAACTACATCGTTGTATTTGTGGGTAAATACCATGACCGGTCGCAGCTTCATCCAGCGAGTCCGTTCGATCAGTTTGCGAAAACGGATGTTCAACGGCTCAAGGCGCGAATTGACAACCGCCAGCGTGATATAAACCACGATCAGAACGCCGAGAAGGATTTTTTCATTTAGTTGCATATGTACCTCGCTGCGGAAAACGGGAAATCAGGGGGATGGCGGCAATGCCGGTGAGGGTGCCGGTACCAAGGCTGGTCAGGAGCAGGGGCGGCAGGTAGGTGACGAGCAGGCGCCATTCGCCAAGCAACAGGACAGCGACAGAAATCTGGCCAATGTTATGGGCGGCTGCACCGGCCAGACTGATCCCGATCAGGGAAAAAGCCCTGCCTTCCCAGTGGACCAGGATTGCCATGATGGCCAGGGCCAGCAGTCCACCCGTAATCGAAAACAGAAAAGCTGTCAGACCCGTGAAAGTGCCGATAATCAGGCAGCGCATGACCAGAATGGCCAAAGCATCCGAGGGACGCAGCCGGACAAGGGCAAAGAGCGAGACAATGTTGGCCAGACCGAGTTTGATCCCGGGAACGGGGACGATCAATTCCAGTGGAATCCAGCGCTCGACAATGGCCAGGATCAAAGCCAGGGAAAGCAGGATTGCATTGGTCGTCAAACGGCGAGTTTTCTCTCTTGTGGTCATCGTACAATCACATCGACTTCCGCAGTCGTCTCCCCTATTTGCGCATCACCAGGCGTCGCAGCATTGTCAACACTCAGGATCAGGTGGCCGGGGACACAAGCCGCGACCTGGCCCAACCGGGAAACCCAGCCGGTCTGGACACAGACCTGGTCGGGGCAGTCAGCCGTCTTGATCCGCACCTGGCCATTGGCAAATTCGACCGTGTAGTGAAAACCATTGGCTTCCATTGTGAATTGGCCAGACTTCGCCAGTTCTGCAGCCTGGATCGTTTTCACGATCTGACCGTCAACACTGACTTGAGCTAATCCGCCGATAACAGGGCTCAGAAACGCAGGTCCCTGGAAAAACAGCACAACGGCTGCAATGGAAATCAGTAAATAGATCAGGTAATCGCCCCATTTGAGCCAGCGATACCAAGGGGTCGATTGACGTGCAGGAACCAAAGCCGAGCCTCCTCATTGCTAGCCAATCCTATGAGCTGACAAGAAGCTTAAGTGACTGGCATCCCCCATTATACGAGAAAAATGCGTTGACGGCCAACTGTCAAACGCATGACATCCATTTCGTTCATAACGTATGTTTTATGAGCATTTTTGCTTTGAACACGACAATTAACCGTGTTATAATTTTTGTACGGAATTAACAGACGTCGAATAGCTGGATGTTGTCAATCAAGCTATTCAGGATGTCAGCCCTGTCTGGGGCAATTGATGGGCGGGGGGTATGACCCATGACCAGACTTGAAGGCTACATTGATCACTTTGACAGAGATTTTGCAATTATCACCAGAGCAGACCGGTCAACGGCCAATGTCGCACGCAAGGAATTGCCCTCTGAAGCTCGCGAAGGCGATTTCATCATCGAAGCAAACGAGCCATGCCATTTCATGATCGACCGCAAGACAACCGAACTGCGCCGTCGCGAAATGAGATACCTCTACGGCGTATTGTTTGATTGACTAGAAGCCATCGTATGCTCTAAAATGTCGAGTGCACGATCGTGTAGCTCAGCAGGATAGAGCGTCGGTTTCCTAAACCGCAGGCCGGAGGTTCGAATCCTCTCACGATCACCATTCAAAGCCGCTGAGGCTGTAAGGTTTCAGCGGCTTTTACTTTCCCATCCGGGAACGACAACAAGGGTCATGATGTTTATTTGATGTTTGTTTTCACAAGAAATCACCTGCGATGAGCAGTGATGAGCACAGATTTAAAAAAGGAAGCGTAAATGCCACTACAAGATTTCAAAGTCAATGTCGATTCAGCCATTCTCTCGTCCTATCACATTTCTTCTCTCGAGGATATCCTCAAAATCTGCTCGTTCAAGAAAAGCCTCGCCAAAAAGACCGGGCCGTTTAAATACACAAAAATCAAGTTGATAGATTCAGCAAAAGCGTCTGAACGCTCCGACTTGAACCAGAAAAACCTGAGCTACCTCTCCCTGCTCAATGCGGCCGGCATCGAGTCTGTCGATGACCTGGCCCGGTTCTCGCCGGAACACTTGTTGTCGAATTTTCTCGATATCAATCTCAAGCAAAAGATCATCGACAAATTGCCATCACTCAACCAGATCTACGATTGGGTCAGGCAGGCCATTGTCTGGCACGAAGTGTTGGTTTATTGAGATAAGATCATTCCTTTCGTGAATATTTAATCCAAACCGTCAGGACGACAAATCCTGGCGGTTTTGCTTTGCTGATCGGCTTGATTTTGTTGTATTAACACCGCCAGATTGCGGAATTGACGTTACATTTGATATTTGTTTTGCTGAGGATTTTCTGGAATTTTGTTAATTTCCTCAATGGGAATCCATTTCCATTTTTCTTCACTATTCGACTAATCTAACCCTATTCAAAAACCTCAAGTATGGCTTTCAACCATACTCGAGCGTGAAAACATATAAGGTTTTGGGGGTGCGGACAAAGACCTCAAGCGCCACTCTTCCTGCCATTCGAAATATCCCAGATCTCCATCAAATCGGAACCGGCAACTGAACCTATTATTTATCTATTGACATGTCGATCGAGTGGATGTACGATGATATTGAACGCCGTTCAAATCATTGTTCAAATCAAATAACTCAAGAGACGCAATGGTTACCCTATAGAAATCTTAGCGTTCATTGAAAAGGAGGTAGGGATGGTCAAACAAGATAAAAATATTAGGGGAAAAATCATACAGGCAACGATTGAATTAATCAAAGAGCATGGTGACACGACAAAGATAACGGTCCGGGATATCGCGGCGAGCGCAGGCGTGGGTATCGGATTGATCAATTACCATTTTCAGACCAAAGACAATCTCATCAATTTGTGCGCCCTGGAATTGATTCGTCATTCGGTCGAACAACTTGTGACCATTAGCCTTCCGATTGAAATGAAGCCGATTGATCAATTGAAATCTCTTAGCCGAGGCATAGCTGCTTTCATGGCGATGAATCCGGGGGTTTCGAGAATTTCAATCATCAAGGATTATGTCACCGCGGATACTGCAGATAACACTACCCAGGTCGTCAAACTATTTTCCCCCATCGCCAGGAAAATATGCGGGAATGACAAGTCAGATCAGGAATTGCATCTGCTGCTGCATATTCTTGTTTCTTCCATCGAAGCCGCTTTTTTGCGAAAAAATGTGATGAATGATTCCTTCGGAATTGATTTCAATGACTCCGAACAACGGGATCACTTTGTCGACTTTTGTATTGATCGGATTTTTTCATAATATTCAAAATAGTCAAACATATTGAAACATGTCACTGATCGAAATGAGCACCAGGAGGGAAATCCAATGGTCGCACTCGGAAATACTCATCTGACTGAAATAGAAAGAACCGAAAATCAACGGAAGAGCATCTATTTATTGGGCGGCGTTGCGGCATTGATTGTGGTTTTCGCAAGTCTGCTTGACATTGTTATCAGCATGCTGCTGGGTGGAGATCCCACGTCCATTCCTCAGACCGCTATCGGCCGGATCACCCAATTTCAAAGCAACGGATGGTTAGGGCTCTATTATCTCGATCTTCTCAACATGACAACTGCAATCATCATGATTCCAGCTATTTTTGCACTTTATGTGGCTCTTCGGCGAGTCGATAAGGTTTATACTGTGCTTGCTCTGATCATTTTTTCCATCGGTACAGCTGTTTTTGTATCGAATAATACAGCATTGCCGATGCTGTCCCTGAGTAGCAAATATGCGCTTGCGACATCAGAAGCCCAGAAAAATCTCTTGGCTGCGGCCGGTGAAGCCATGCTCGCAAGAGGCGCGCATGGAAGCCCCGGAGTTTTTCCAGGCTTTTTATTGCCTATCATTGCCAACCTCGTGATGTCCATTGTTATGCAGAAAAGCGGCGTATTCAGTAAGATCACCGCTTATTTCGGGATAGCAGGATCTGTTTTATTCATTTTCTATTTTGTCATCGTGACTTTTATTCCAAATGGCGAAAGTGTTGCGATGGCCCTTGCCATTCCCGGCGGAATTCTGTCTATCGTCTGGATGATTCTATTTGCCATAAGACTCTTTAAATTGCGGGTTATTGAAGAAAAGAAATAGTTGTCAAAGTATGAAATTTATTTACATACTTACTTTCTGACTGACTATCATAAGTTCTTATGCAGAATATTCGGGAGGTTTTCTTATGTCGCCGACTGGACATCTCGCAATCGGTTTTGCTGCTAAAAAATATGCGCCCCAAATCCCTGTGATTATATTTTTGATTGCTGCTTATGCTATCGATCTGCTCTATTTCGTATTCCTGGCCTTTGGTCTTGATACAATCGATTATGATCCCTGGTCACATAGTTTAATGATGGCCATCATCTGGTCTGTTTCAGCTGGTCTGCTTACAATACTGATAGATAAAAAGTTCCGAAGTGGTTTAGCGATCGGACTTGTTGTTTTCAGCCATTGGATTCTTGATTTTATTGTCTGGGACAATTTGCCACTTTTCTTCGACAAAACACATCGAGTAGGCTTTGGCTTATATAATAAAATTGGATTCTCCTTGACTGGTTTGAAGTTCAATTCTGGAACCATCATTGCTACGTCCATTGAGTTTGGCATGCTCTTATTCGGCTTGGCCGCTTATATCATATTCCTGCGAAAGTCGCGAATAGTAAAAAGGGCTGTTCAACAATCCAATATCACTCAAATTGTATGATAAGCATATGTTCGCAATTGACCGCGATTGCGAAGCCGTTAGAAAACACCAGGTCTTTCTGCGTGATATAATATAACCAGATAAATTTTGTGGATGCGAAGACAGTCTGACCTTTAAGTGGACGCTTTGATCAGACAAGAGCAAACAGCGTAACCGGCCAGCTATGGTCGGTTTTTTTATTCTTCGATAACATTCTTGTTGAAACATAAAATCTGCAATATTTGGCAAGCTAAAAGAATGATTATCCAACGCATAAAGGGAGTTTTTACAATGCGCTCAAAAGTTGAAAAGTCTCAAGCCAAGGCAGATATTCAGGCAGCAGATGAAAAAGAAGTGAAACGAACTTCACATTGGCTGTTTTCAAGGAGAGGCCCCCTATTTCTTGATCCAATTTTCAGGATAGGCGACAAGTCAATTAATCGCATAGGTCCTTATCTTAAACAAGATCAGGTAGCTGTGGACCTTGGTTGTGGTTGGGGCCATTATTCATTCGCACTTTCTGAAATCGTTGGGTCCAAGGGGAAAGTATATGCAGTTGATCTCGCATCAAAGTGTATTCAAATGATCAAGAGCAAATCGGCAAGAAACGGTATCAATAATATCGAAGCTTTTGTTGCCTCGGCTTCTGACTTGCATTTTATTGAGGATAGATCTATTGACTTGGTTTTTGCTAATGGTTTGCTGTGTTCGATGGCGAAAGACAGACCATTTGCGATAGACGAAATCAAACGGATTCTGAAACCTTTTGGTCACGCCTATCTGAGTTTAGGTGCTACCCCTCCTTATGGTTATGTTGATCAGATTGAGTGGGAAAATATCCTTGAAAAATTTACTATTGATGAGGGGGGTGCCTTCAAAGATAGATGGGCAATTGTATCATCAAAATAGAATCGAAGCTTAATGAAGGTCTAAAGTGCTGTTCTAGTACTTGGGGAGGTCTCGTTAGGAGGACAAGCGCATGAACCAAACTTACAAAACCATGCTCAATCTGGCAATATGGATCTTATTTATCAAAGGTCTACTGACGATTCCAGTTACCTTCTATACAATGGGGCAAGCCTTGCTAGGCGGGAAAATATCTCCCATAATCGGGATAGCGTCTTGTGCTGCAGGCACCTTTTCTTTTGCAATGGCTTGCGTAGCCATTTTTATAAGAAATAAAATAAATTGAAATAGAAAATATTTGGCGATGGTAAGTTTGGAGTTGGTTAATATGAACTATTACATTGCAAGCTGCATTTTTACCTCACGATTTCCGGAACTGAGTTTCCTAATCCAAGCCTATATACGGAAGCATAAAGGATTGCAGATTGTCAGATGCTGTGTCCCGAAGTATAAGTTGCAGGAGTTCACTGATAAAATGCCTGCATCACTACAGAAGGAATGGAGTGAGCTTCCAGACAGTGGTGATTTCAAGGCTGCAGACGTCGTATATTCACTTTGCCACAACTGTTCCGCCATTATTGATGAGTGGAAGCCAGGGGCCGAGACTCGGTCACTCTGGGAGTTGATTTTGGAGGATAACGAATTTCCTTATCCAGACTATCACGGGAAAAATATGACGGTTCAGGACTGTTGGCGGGCAAAAGACCGGAGAGCGGAACAGAATGCAGTCCGACAGCTGCTGAATCGAATGAATATTAATGTCATAGAACTTGAGAACAACTACGAAAAAACTGAGTTCTGTGGAATTTCGCTATTTCGTCCGTCACCAGCCCGCAATTTGAAGTTGGCTCCGAAACGGTTTATTGAAAACGCAGAGGGGAAATTTGTACCGCATAATTTAGAAGAGCAGAAACAAATCATGGAAGAATATAGCAAAAGGTACAAAACAAACGATGTCGTGACGTATTGCCATTATTGTCAGGAAGGCTTGGAACTTGATGGAGTAAATGTCAGACATCTGGCAAGTCTCCTGTTTGAGCCGGAAATGTAACTTCGCAATTGGCGCCTTTTGCGAACTTATCACATTGCCTCATCCCAGCAATCCCTCCATCACTTCACTCGCCATCTCATCAGATGTCTGGATCGCATGTGAATAGATAACACTCGTTGTCGCAGTGCTCGCATGCCCAGCCCGTCGTGCCACTGTCCTCAGCGGAACCCCGGCCATGATCAGCAAAGTAATGTTAGTATGCCGCAGCGAATGAATAGTAACCTTTGGCAGGTTGTTTTGCTTAATGAAATCGCTGAACCTACCGGTGATGCTGTCCGGATGAATCGGATGCCCATCATAGGTTGTGAACAGCCGATCAGATTTGAACCAGGTATCACCAATCCTATCCTTCTGCTTCTCTTGCCATCCCTGGTATTCTTTCAGCAAATCAAAAACGACTCTTGGCAACCGGATCGTCCGGTCTGAGGTGGTCGTTTTTGTTTCTTTTGTTATTATTCCCTGTTTCGGAATATATTGTGAAGATCGTTGGATTGTGATCATGTTCTTGTCCCAGTTAATATCTCCCCACTCCAATCCAGCTAGTTCACCTCGCCTCATTCTTGAGTAAAGAAACAACTTGATCATCGTCCGGTACTTGATCGGTTCCTTTTCCAGAACAGCAAGCACTTCTTTGACCTGGTGTTCTTCCAAATAATGTGCTTCAGAACGTTGAGTTTCAACGAATATTTGACCAACTGCAGAATCGAACAAGCTAAGACACTACTCATTCTCTCTGAGCGAAATATCAATATTATTTGCAAAGAAGTAGGATATCCTGACGCCAAATATTTCTGTGCATTATTCAAGAAAATTGTCGGTGTATCGCCAAACCAATATCGAAATTCCAATTTAATAGTTGAAATAATAATAGAGAGCTGAAAAACGATAGAACATCAATGATTCCGGTTAATATTGTACTAATCTCGGAGTATTTAGAAGTATATATAGCTTGGAAATATCACAAGATTTGCTAACTGTTTGTACAAGTAAACACTCAAATTCATGATTTGATGTTTAATTGATGTTTATCGCCATTTTTAGCAGCAAAAACCACTGGATATCGCTTTTAACACAACACCTGAAACCCGCAATTACCGGCAATTACCATTGTTAACGTACACTGTATTAGTTAACCGGCTTACTTCGCAAACCACAGGCCGGAGGTTCGAATCCTCTCACGATCACCAATCAAAGCCGCTGAGGCTGTAAGGTTTCAGCGGCTTTTACTATCTCATCCGGGAACGACAACAAGAGACATGATGTTTATTTGATGTTTGTTTTCACGAGAAACCACCTGCAATGAGCAGTGATGAGCACAGATTCAAAAAAGGAAGCGTAAATGCCACTACAAGATTTCAAAGTCAATGTCGATTCAGCCATTCTCTCGACGTATCACATTTCTTCATCTACGATTGGGTCAGGTAGGCCATTGTCTGGCAGGAAGTGCTGGTTTATTGAGATAAGCTCGACTCATTGGTGAGCACTATCCAAGAACTGCCAGGAAATATGCTGATTCCGACACCAAGCCGACATACGACTTGAGCGGCCAAAGCCATGATCGTCTGCCAGCGAAACCGCCATCGACCGCTTTCATCTGACTGACTCGATTTCAGCTTTTTCGAATAAATGCCATGCCTGCTCCCAGAAATGTGATGCCAATTACGGCAAAGGCCGGGTGAATGATGTCCCAGTTAAAGACCATGGATAATGCGGTCACAAGCAAGATGATTCCGCCGATTGAAGCCATCATAATACCTTTCTTTTTTCTACTGTTCATCTTTATTCCCTCACCCCTAATGCTTAGTAATTTTATTTTACATAATATTCAGATGAAGGAATATCAGAAAGGTAATGTTTGTATGCCGCAAGGTAGCATCCATATTGTTTCTTGCAACGCTTGTCAACCTGTTTCAGATCACCAGATAGTTGCCTTAACCTGGTTTGACCACCGTGGCCTTCTCTTTAGATGATCACATAACGGGTGAAATCCCGTTCTCGCATGGCTGGTTGCTCGTTCGGATGACCCACAGCAATCAGGAAACAGGGTGAATATCCCTCCGGTATTCTCATTTGATCCAGGAACGGTTTGCCTTCTGGTGCCATCAACAGCTGGAGTATGCCACCAAGATAACATGTGCCTAACCCAAGTGACTGTGCGGTCAACACCATGTTCTGACCCAGAAATCCGCAGTTTAAAGGTCCCATTTTTTCCACATGGGATACCATAATCACGGTCGGAGCATGAAAAAAGACATTGTAATCAGGATTCTTCAGACGCTCCTGCATGACAGGGGGTAATTTTTCTGCTGGCGGCAAAGATCGGATGTGTTCCTGATGAATTTCATCCAGAAGTTGCTTGTTTTGAATGACCGAAAGATACCAACCCTGACAATTCATGCCACTGGGCGCAAGAAATCCACAGTTGATAATCGATTTCAGCTGCAATTCGCTTAATTGGTCCGGTTTGAAATCACGTATGCTTCGACGAGAGATAATCGCCTGAGTCACTTCGTTTTGAATGATGTTTTCCATTTTTTCCTCATCAAGTAATTTCCGTGCAGTCTGATGTCCGGCACCAAGGAAGGTGTCCGGAGCGCTACCGGCGATCAAATTTCGCTCGTTAGCCAATTTTACAATCTCGTTGGCTTTCTCGAGGGAAAGCGACATTGACTTCTCACAATAAAGATGTTTACCCGCTAATAGAATCATGCGGTTAATCTCATGATGAGCAATTGAATGACTTGCACTTTGAGCGAGCAGTCATGCACCCGGCTATTCTGCTTCTTCGAGATTATGACAGTCAGAACAGCACCGATTTTTTACAGACCTTAAAAGTCTTTCTATCTTTTTCAGGTAATCAGACCTTGACGGCTGATCATCTGCATATTCACAGAAACACTTTGAAATATCGCCTCTCGCGCCTGCGAGAAATAGTTGGGGATGATCTGGATGATCCTGATCAGAAATTACGAATGCAATTGTCGTTCCATATCATAAACAATCCAGCCATTAAATCCACTTTTCCTGAGGAACTCCGCGTTTTTGATCTTGAACGATAAATGATCAACTATATTCGTTCCTGACGGTTCCAGGTCTACTCGGATAATCCGGGTATTCGGTAACACCCGACGAAGCAACTCATGGGATAAATTGAAATTCTCGCCAAGTCCAGTGGCCAGTTCACTGCCTGGATTCCAAGAATGGCATGACAAGATGAACCCTGTGTGTTTGTTGCCAAGACGTTCGATCAGGTCGATCGATTCCTGGATCATCTGGATACTTATATCCTGTTCCAGACAGATTTCCATTCCCAACCATATGCCGCATTGCTGTGCATATGGAACCAATTTACAAATTGTCTGGCTGGCTAATCCTGGTTGAAGCAAGACGCAAGGGAAACCAAGGGCTCTGGCCATATGGAAATGCTGGATAATTGCCATCTGATCATTGATCTGATCTGGCTGCAGATGTCCGGAATTTAAATGTTGCAACTGAATCACATAGCAGAGGGGATCCAACCGGAACTCTTCGGACAGGGAACGAAAACGTTCTGCCACCGTGTCCGTCAGGGGGGGCAGCATCCTGGAATCGAGTTCAATTCCCTCAAAGCCCAACTCGGCCGCCCGATTCATAAGCAGACGCAAATCAACGGAATCACCTGGCGTGCTTGAAGTTTTAATGCTTAAGGCAACTCCTATTTGCAGGATTTCTTCCATTGTCATTTACCTCAGTTTTAACAACACTATGAACAATTTCATTTTACCAGTAAGCATAATACGTTCCACAGCCACAAAAAAACGAACTTCGCAGAATTGGAATCCACAAAGTCGAAACTGGAATCTTTTCTATCAAACAGGCGGTTTGTTTCTAAAATTGTTTGATCTGGTTAAATATGAGGATTAGTCAAAATATTTTTTTCGGTAGGTCATTGTCAGGAAATGAATGTAGATCGAAATACAATGCATGTCAATGATATGAAGCATGCCGTCAAAACAAAAACTGTAATCCGCACTTTTCAGGAAATTGGCATACCTTGACGTGGTCAGTACAAAGATTTTCGCTTTTTGGCTCTTGGCTACCCGGATGATTTCCTCAATCGGTGAACTGTCGATCAACGAGGGCACAGAAACAAATACAAAACAGTCTTCGTCGAGCGAAGCAGCATCAGCAATCTGGTCACCTGAGTCCAGCAGCATGACAGTTTCAATGCCATCCATCACCAGGTCGGTTTGCATGGAAATTTCAGCGGCACTGGTACCATAGGTGTATATACTGACTTTCCGGCTTGTGTGCATCGCTTCAGCTATTTTTGCCAGATAGGATTTATCCAAATCACTCTGGAATTTCCGAATCTGCTGATCGAGGATCCGGAAATAAGCCTCATACTCATCCTCACCTTTTTCCAGGGCATTGATCGGAATATGGCGGTTCAAATAAGCATATTTTTTAACCGCTCCGGACAATTCCAGTTTAAAGTCCATAAAATTCTTGTAGCCGAGGCGCTTGCACAACCTGCTGATGGTTGTAGTCGAGACAAAACACATCTCTGCAAGATCATAAATGCTGGCTTTTTCAACACGCTTAAGATTTTTCAGGATATTACCGGTCACTTCACGGTACAGGTCGTCTTGCCGACTATTATTGTAATAAATCAAGATGTTGATCAGTGCATTCACTCGGCAATCCTCCCGGATATTGGTTCTGCAAATTTCAAGATGGAAAACTTCATCCTAATAATAGTACAGCCGCCACCATGAATGCAAACATCCAGAAATTCACTTGAGCCCTGCCAATCGCGAAAAAGACCTGCCGTGCACATGGCAGATCTTTTTCCAAGGAGATCAGGCGTACCTGGGATTGGTTCAATACGTGGATTGAAATAGTTCGTATTTCCTGGTTTCCAGGTCCAGATAGTCCTTATAAGCCAGGATTCTGGGCATAGCATGATCTTTCATGCTGCGAATTTCCAGATAGTGCTCCAGTAGACCCTTGTACGTACCTCTGGCCCGCTGCTTTTCTTCCTCACTGAAAGTCACTCGGATCTCGCGATCAGCAACGGTTAACTGTCCAAGAATGCCGCACATCGGGCATTCCACTTCAGTGGATTTCCCCGTGATGCTGATCAGTTTGTTATGGCAGACCGGACAAGCGCCCTCATCGCCCAGCCACTCGATTTCATCAAAAGGTTTACCGACAGAAGCCACGAGATGCTTGCCCAAAGCTGCTGTCTGGTCCATCAACTCCCGGTTTAGAAGCGGAGAGCCGATGCGACCCATATTGAAGGCATCAATCTGACCGACTGCTTTCATGACGGTCGATACCCCAAACAGATACATCCCAGGCAGACCCATGGAAACCCAGTTAGGTGTGAATGCTCCGCCCACCGAGATGTACGCGACATATTTGTCGCTCAGGACACGCGGATCCAGGCGCTCAAGGCCATTATCGATTCTGCGTTGTTGTTCGGCGATACAGGCAGCCCTGTCGTGTGCCGGACCATATCGGTCGACAAAATTCTTGAACTGACCCACCGGGCCAAGAACGTAGACGGGTGCTGCGACGATGATCGCGTCAGCATCCAGCACTGCTTCTTCCAGAATCGAATAATCGTCTTTGATGATGCAGCGGATCTGCTTGCCGTTTTCTCTCCCACGGCTGCAGGCACCACACCCCGTACAATGACCAATGTTCATCTTAAGCGTATTGATGTACTTGACTTCGGCGCCTGCTGCTTGTGCTGCCATCAAGGCATGCTTGACCAGGAGCTCGCCATTTTTCATCGGCCGACCAAAAGAAATACCCAGAACCTTCATGAAATCCTCCATAATACCGTCGTTTTGGAATGACTTGAGTCATATGTTTGTTAATAGATCTTTTGTTACTTAGAAGTTAAAACCCATCCAGATAGGTTCACCAGAATATCGCTTGATGTCTTCTTGTCCCTTGAGCACACGTTCAGCACCGGATGCCATTGCTTCCATCTCGAACTCCCCTGGATATGCTGTCACAGGGGCGATCCAGCCACAGGCAGCTGTGATGCTGGAAACGAGATCGTCGTTTTTGACCATTCCGCCGCCGAGCAGGATTCCATCGATTTGACCCTTAAGCACAGCAGCCATCGCGCCTATTTCTTTGGTGATCTGGTAGATCATGGTGTCCCAGACTCGTTCGGCCTGTTTGTCACCGGCTTTGGCTCGATTGAACACTTCAAGAGCATCCGAAGTTCCCAGATGACTGACAAAGCCGCCCGTACTCGTACACAGCGATTTGACTTCCTTGAGGGCTTTCCCTTCGCTATATTTCAGTAAAGCAGCAACCGGGACTGCTCCACAGCGAGTGGGAGCCATCGGGCCTTCTCCGCCGACAATGTCATTGCCATCAATCATCCGACCTTGGCAATGAGCAGAAACAGAGATGCCGCCACCAATGTGGCAAACCACAAAATTGCAGTCTTCATACTTTCGTCCCATGCTGTCCGCATGGCGGATCGCGGTTTCCTTAAGATTTAACGCATGCAGATGTACCGTTCTGAAAACGCCCCTGATTCCAGTCATTCTAGCCAGATCCTGCAACTCATCGACATCTGGCGGATTGACGACGAACGCTCGGCCACCATAAGTTTTCTGGAATTCGCTGGCCAGTTGCGGGCCAAGTTGGGCTGGGTGGGCAATACCGTTGGCCCCTATTGTGGCGTGGGAAAGCAGCAAATCATCAATTTCATAGGTTCCGCCTTCCAAAGGCAACAGCCCACCACCTCGGCCAACGAACGCATCCGTTCCCGCAAGGTTGATTTCATTTTCAGCCAGCAACTGCTGGATCGTCTCCTGTCGATAGGGCAGCTGAGCGGAAATTGTTCCAAACTGAGCCAGGTGAGATGCATCGTGAGCGACATTCTTGATCAAGACCGTCTGATTGTTTTCAAACAGCGCGATTTTGGTCGATGTCGATCCGGGATTGATCGTAAATATTTTCATGATTCCTCCAACAAGCTTGACGCAGCACTTATTTCCCGGCAACTGCCCGGATCACCAGCATGGCCACATTGCCAAGCATTTCCTGCACTGGAGCGCCCCTGGAGAAATCGCAAACCGGTTTGGCAAATCCTTGCAGGACAGGACCATAGGCATTGGCTTTGCCAAAAATCTGGATCAACTTGACCCCGATGTTGCCAGCATGCAAATTGGGGAAAACCAGGACATTGGCTTGACCTGCCACTTGACTCTCCCGGTTGACTTTCTTGGCAGCAACTTTGGGCAAAATGGCTGAGTCCAGTTGAAATTCGCCATCGATTGAGATATCTGGCCGGGATTGCCTGACCAGTTCGATGGCTTGCCGGATGGTATCAATGGTTTCATGCTCGGCACTACCACAGGTCGAAAAGGCAAGCATAGCCACTCGGGGGTCCCAATTCAGCAGGGTTTTGACAGTGTCAGCCGAGGCAATCGCGATGCCGGCCAATTCTTTCGCGTCAGGCCAGGCGTTGATGGCACAGTCAGCCAGCCCCAGGAAAGGTCCTTGCGGACCATCAAAGCCAGGAATATCCGCAATCCCAATCGATGAGACACTTTCGACGCCTGGTTGTAGGCCGACAATCGACTGGGCTGCGATCAGCACGTCACCAGTTGAGTAATCTTTACCTGCTGCCACACCATCTGCCCGACCAATTTTGAGGAGAAACATGGCACAATTGACAGGATCCTTCGCCTTGCGAATGACACTTTTCACAGTCATATCGTCAAACTGACCGGCGTATGTTTCAGCCAGTTCGGTACGAACAGCTTCATCCGTGTTATCAACGAAGATAAAACCGTTTGTACTGATCCCATGCAGGGCTGCCTGTTCATGAATCGTATCAGGATTGCCGATCAGGAGGGGTTTTGCGATATTCTGAATCACTGCCTGTTCTGCGCATTTCAGGATGTCAAGGTTACCGGATTCAGGGAACGCAATGGTCTTGGGATTGAGTTTGGCGCGTTCCATCAATTCTTGGATCAAGTTGTTCATGCCGTAGCTCCTGTTCTCGATTATTTTTATTGGATTTAGCCGCCATCAGAGTTGGTGATTGCAAATGCAATGGCGTAGTCTGTGTCATAGGACAAGGATAGCTTGACACAGGTGATGCCTTGCCGATCAGCATGGACTTTCACCGCACCAGACAAATTCACCTGTGGCTGTCCCGTTTCATCATTGAGGATTTCGATGTCACACAAGGAAATGGGCTCTTTGTGCCAGTTCAGCGCCTTGAAAACAGCCTCTTTTCCTGCAAACCGAGTTGCATAGTAGCTAAGCGAATCATCCCGCAATCCGGCTTGAACCAGTTCTCTTTGCGAATAAGTTCGCTGGCAAAAAGGGTCGTCCGGATCCAAATATGCTTTCGCCAGATGCTCAAGCTTGACAATGTCGACACCTATGCCAATGACCATAATTACCTCAGTGACTTGTGATCAACAGCCAGCACTGGAAGTTCTGGAGCTGTTTTCAGTCTTCTATCTGTTCAAGGACAAAATCGGCGGCTTCACCAAACGTCTTTTGCCGTCTGAAGCCCATGAATGGAACTTCGATATCATATTCATTTTCAAGGAATGTTGTGATCTGCGAAATGTGGACAGACTTTGCATTGCAGGATGCAAAAGTTGTGTCTTCATTGATTGAAGACGGATCCATTCCGAAAATCGGCGCTGCCCTTTCGATGATTTTAGCCAAGATTTCTTCTCTCATGTTTCCTCCTGATGTAGCCAGGTACAGCTACTGTTTAAATGTTTTTTCATTTCCTGATTCAAAGGTTTTCCATACGAATCAACGTTTTCTGAATTTGCCTACTCGAGTCAGGCGGTCTGGCAAAGGTGGCATGCGGCCAGCGCCACGGATGATCGCCTTGCTTTCACAGGCCTCAATGCATTTACCGCACTTGGTGCATTCATAGTCGTCGATCATGTGGATATAGCCGGATTTGCCTTCAATACAGTCCACAGGGCAGACATCTATGCAGTCACCACAACCCGTGCACGTTTCCGGGTCGATGTAAATCGGGATGAAGGCCGTGCAAACACCAGCTGGGCACCGCTTTTTGCGCAGATGATCCTCGTACTCTTGAGGGAACAAGGACAAGGTCCCCTTGAGGAACGCTGCGCCGGTCTGACCAACACTGCAAAGGCTACCCGCGGGAATCGCATCACTGATTTCATTCAAGAGCGGCAGAAGATCCGCCTTGCCTTTTCCTTTGACAATATCGTGGACAAATCCGTGTAACTGAAGCAATCCCTCACGGCAGAAAGTGCACTTTCCACAACTTAGTTCCAGTGATGCTGCCAGGTGTTTATCAGCTTCATCCACAACACAGGTGGCAGGTCCGAACTGGGTGATCATGCCATTACCGACGGGGAGATCCTGGTCTATGACCCTGTCGAATCCGTTCTTTCCATAAATCCCGGAGCCGATCACCAGGATTTTGCAGTCATCAACAGACAGTCCGGGAAGATCGGCAATTTTCGTTCCAAATGCGACCCATGCTAGCGGACTCGTGGTGCCATTTGACCTGGTAGCGACATAGGTGCCAGCTTGATAGTCGCCAGAAATCAGCGAAGCCAGGATGGCCATGGTCTCAATATGATGGAAGGCAGCACCTGGAAAACAGAAACCGGTCGCAGAAATCATCTCTGATCAGGCGGATTCCCATTTTTTCAGCAGCTGGTGTCAATTGAGCGGCCAGGCTTTCAGAATCATGGGGTAAGAAGAGGATGGATTCAAAGGCGCCAATGGCTAATGCAGTTGCCTGCATTCCGGTCAGTACATCCAAGGTGTTTGTTTGCAGGAGTTGCAATAATATGCGGTCCGTATCATTGTTGTCGAGCGCAACCACCAGCCGTAAAGGTTTGTTCTGAGTCATAGCGGATTTCATCAGGCATTTCCAGCGCGCTGCAATCAAATCGTGGTTGACGCCATATTCCCGGATACCAAATTTTTCAACTTGTTCCAAAAAAGATGCTGTATCGAATTTTTCTAAATCATTTATGGGTTTGATGCTGCAACACCTCCGATTTCTTGATGAAAATCGCTCCAAAGCTTTGGCCTGCCAATCTGCAGCCGCAAATCACATTGCAGGCAGCGGCCTGCTTCAGCAGACGCGTCGGATGGGCAGACACCATGATTGACCAATTTGAAATTGTCAGCCCGCAAGTCGGCAGTCAGCAAGTCTTCACCGGCTCGCTTCTGATAGGCAAATCCTTTAATGCACCCTATGTATGGGTTGGCAGTTTCGTCGGGGGCCAGGACTTCGCTGATATCGCCGTCTCCGCCGAGGAAAAGATCTATTTCTGACGCGGCAGTCCGGCCTGAGGCAACTGCCTGGATCACAGACTGAGTACCATAAATGGCATCGCCTGCAGCAAATATGCCTTTGACATCCGTGGCTGTTGTTGTGCCAGTCACCAGGATTCGATTGCCGCGCCCTAAGGCGAGTCCGGCAGATTCGCTGATTTCAGGAATCTGGCCAACCGAAAAAATCACTGTATCTGCCTCAAGCTGGAGTTCTGAGCCTTCGCGCTTTTGGATGATGGCTCTCCGGTTTTCGTCGAAAGTGAATGACTCAACTTCCATAAACCGAGCACCTGTCACGGTATTTTCACCTGTGATGCATTCAAATGTCATACCAGGGTGGATGATAATCCCTTCTTCGGAAGCCTGATGGATCTCTTCTTCATCAGCGGGCATTGTTTTCCGGTCTTCCAGGCAGGCCAGATGGACAGATTTCGCACCCAGACGTCTGGCTGTCCTGGCACAGTCAAATGCGACATTGCCGCCCCCCAGGACTATGACATGTTCTCCCATGCCTGTCTTTTGTCCGAGTCTCGACTGGCGCAGGAAATCAACATTCAAGAGAACTCCTGGTAGACTATTGCCTTCGATTGGACAGTCGAACGCCACGATGGGTACCGATCGCCATCAGGACAGCATCAAATGATCCCAGTAAGTCTATCGGATTTTCCACCCGCGTGTTGGTCTCAACCAGTACACCGAGCATCACAGAGTATGGCGGCTTCTTCAGCAATGATCTCACGCGGCAGTCGATATTCGGGAATTCCGAAGCGAGTCATGCCGCCAAGTTCAGGCAAAGCTTCCCTGATTGTGACATCGTGTCCCTGTTTACGCAGGTAATAGGCAGCGGTCATTCCTGCTGGTCCACCCCCGACAACACACACCTTTTTACTGCTTTCCGGCAGTTGCTTGCCTTTTTTGCGCCAATATTTGCCCGTTTCATGTTCTGTCGCATATCGCTTCAAATTGCGGATGGCCAAAGGCGTCCCGATTTCGTTGCGTTTGCAGTCCAGCTCACAGGCATGATTGCAGATATAACCGAGAATCTTGGGAAATGGGATTTTTTCCCGGATGACAGCGACCGCCTCATCATACTTTTCGTCCGCGACATAGCGAAGATATTTGGGGATGTTCGTGTGCGCCGGACAAGCGTATCGACAAGGAACAATGACATCTTCTCGTTTTTTGGTTGCCTCAATCATCGGATGTTTATCGCGGATTGCGCCTGTCGGGCAAACCTCAACACAGGCCGTGCAGAAACGGCAATCTGAATCTTGCAGCAGTTTGGCATGCAGGGTGCCAATGTAGCTTTCCTGGTTTTTTTTCTTGAAGTGAAGCACATTCACACCGCGCAATTCATTACAGGCGCGGACACAGCGGCCACACAAGACGCAGCGATTCATGTCATGTTCAATCAATGGGTTTTGCTCTTCGACTTTCATCCCTTTGGAGCGGTGTTTGAGTCGCGTCGGATTGGCTCCAACGTACTGGATCAGGGACTGCAGCTCACAATTACCATATTTGGGGCAAGTCGAGCACTCTTCCGGATGTCCGGCCAATATGAGTTCCAAGGCCAGATTCCTAAGGCTGCGAATCCGTTCGCTGTCGGTTTTAACAACGAGCCCTTCAGATGGATTGAGCGTACAGGATGTGACAACTTCTTCTTCTCCCGCCACTTCAACGATGCACATCCGGCACGATCCCACGGCTGAAAGATTCGGATGGTGACAGAGGTGAGGCACATAAATGCCTGCATCCAGTGCACAATCCAATACGTTTTTGGTTTCGGGAACCTGTAAGGCAACCCCATTGATTGTGATATTTACCATGAATTTATCCCAACTTCCGGTTTTGGACGGTCATAATTGCCGTTTTCAAGCTTCGATGTATTCGGCTGCACTCATGCCGGCGATACGTCCAGTATTGACGGCAAATCCCATCGAGTTGCCAGGCAAGAGGAACATGTAGCTGTCATCGTAGATATTGCATGCGTCAGTACCTGCACAGTAGAGGCCAGGAACTGTATCAAAATTATCTGTGACCGCTTCGCAATTTTCATTGATCTTGACACCACCGACTGTGCCATAGCCGCCCGGACGAATCTTGGCAGCGTAAAAGGGAGCTTTGAGCAGCGGACGCAGGTATCTCTTTTCCTTGAAAAACTCGTCATCGACGCTGTCACAGCAGTCATTGTAGGAATCGACGGTGTCAACCAGGTTATCCACCGGGATCCCCGCTTGTTTAGCAAGATCTTCAATCGAGTCAGCGACAATGAAGTCAGTTGACCCATTCTCCTGGGCGATCCGGATTCCCTCATAGAAATCAGAGACATCCGTGTTCGTTCTAACCAGGCTCACATTGTCGACACCATTGCGAATATAGTTTTTGACGATGGAAGTGTCCACGATGCTAAAGCAGACTCGATCTTTTTGGTGGGTGATTACATTGGACAAATAGGTTGCATTCTGCATATGGTCTTCGTTCATCACACGCTTGCCCAGTTTGTTAACCAATAAGTTCGGTTGGGAAAACACGTTGGAAATGCCCTGTGGCAATTCATCAGCACCGGATACAGAAGCTGCCATTTCAATACGGACAGGTGTTTTGCCTGCACCTGCCGCCCAGGCCATCTTCATGCCATCGCCAAGCAAACCAGGAATGGCGAAATTGAACATATCAACACCCTGGGTGAATCCCGTCTCCTGCTTGATCAGTTCCTTGTTGGCCCCAGCACCACCGGTGCAGACGATCACGGCCTTACACGTGATCTGAATGTCATTGCCGTCTTTGTCAACCGCAAGCACCCCAGAGACTTTGCCATCATCCATGATGATTTGCTTAGCCGGAGTTTCCATCATGAATGTGACACCCAGTTCAAGTGCCCGCGCATAAAGGGCTTTGATCATGAATGACGCAGCACGGGGACCGATGGCCTGGTCAGTCTTGACGATATGCCACGTTGCTTCGGACTTCGGGAAATACTTGTAAGCGCCTTCGAACTCGACTCCCAAGTCCTCAAGCCATTCAATCGTATCAGCGGACTGGGAAAAATAGCGTTTGACCAGCCTGGCATCAACCATGTAATGCGTATATTCCATGAACATGTTGAAAGCTTTTTCGACACTGATATCAATCATCTGGCGTTTTTGATGTTTGGTGCCGATTCCCAGCGGACCCATGCCCATGTTGGCTGCGCCACCAACGGTGGCGGCCTTTTCCAGCACCATGACGGTAGCGCCATTTTCAGCAGCCTGGACAGCCGCACAAAGGCCAGAAGGTCCAGCTGCGATGACGACAATTCCGGATTCAAAATTTTTCATATCCTGTACCCACTTTCATTCAATTTATCGGTCAGCGGTAGATGTAGTCGCCATCCTGATACCTGGGCGGGATGACTGGAACTTGCAGGAAGGAGTCATACTTGCCTCCGGTATGGATGATATGTCTGCCTTTGTTGTTGGCTTCCCACTGCAGTGGCTCGAACCAGTCTTCACGAATGTATCGACCGGCAATCTGAACCCGGATCTGTTGACCTTTGTGCCAAATCCGGCTGGTCGGCCAGATTTCAATGTCAACTGGCACAACTTCGCCAGGCTCAAGTTTTTCGTCACAGGTATGAGCCTGGACAGGCTGGAAGTCCGTTGAAAGTTTCGGATCGAGTCTGCGGCGGGAGACGCGCATTTTGCCCCAGGCTCCCGGATGAGGTTCACCGAAGATTGTGATCGGCAGCCATTCACTTGTGGTGCTCAATTTCTGAACATTGATGAATAGGTCCATGTCATCGTGGCCATCCGCTTCCACCCACAAGCGAAGTTTCAGGAAACCTGTCAACTCGGTTTCTTCAGCGAAGCGATAATCAAAGCAGACTTCTTCAGTGGCACCTTCATAGGCTACTTGACTTTCATCTTCAACCGGCCCGGTCAACATGGTCATATTGGCAGCATTCAAATAGAGCTTTTCGTACCGGGTCCGCTTCAGCGGGAAACTGTCCTCAGGCCGGTCCGTCTGGTAATCGTAATCGAAGGCATCCTGCACTTCGACTCGGACTCGGGGAGTCAATTCCCATCCGTTGCGTTCAAGCTTGAGGTAACGGTTGAAAAACAGCTCCAGCTCGGACAAGTACTTGTTACCGTAAGCATCTGGCCATTCGAAGTCGCGGTGAGCGCGCAGCCATTTCTTGGATGTCTTGATTTTTCTGAAACCATTGATTGAACCGCGCAAGTGGAAATGGTTCCAGCAGGCTGTAACATACACCGGAATCTTGATCGCATTCCAATCCGGATCTTTGTCTTTCCAGTAGGGTGAATCGATGAAAGGATGCTTTTGGGCATTGAGAACCATATTGTCAACATAATTTGGGCCAACTGCATCACGCAATACCATGGAAACAAAAGCGTGTGCGGGGATGCCACCCTCATAGAGAGATTCGCGATACATATCGCTGGTCCCCTCCCAGGGAGCGATGCAGGCCAAGTGGGGCGGACATTGCGATGCTATACGCCACTGAGTCATAGCCACACAGGAATTTCCAGAGAGGGCAACGCGACTATTACACCAGGGTTGTTCTGCCGCCCATTCGATGAAATCATAACCATCTCGGCCGTCCTGAGTGCCAAAGAGAATGTAATCACCTTCTGAATGACCGATGCCACGCGGATCGACATTAGCGACTGCAAAGCCACGCCGGCACCAATATCCCGGATCGGCACTTTCAAATTTCGACATATTGGAGACCGTTCCGGGTGGAACACCCATGATCTGCCATTCACTCTGGCCGTCAAAAGGTCGCTTGCCGTAGAAGCTCCAGGAGATAATCAGCGGAACCGGGCCTGCTCCGACCGGTTTGTAGATATCGGCATAGATCTTGATGCCATCACGCATCGTTACTGCGACGTCCTGCATACATTCAATGCCGTCTTCAGCAATATAAGTCGTAGGATTGAATGGAGACAGATATTTATGATTCATCCGGGTTTCGGGATCCAGTTGTTCCAGGGCTTCTTTGGAAGTAGGCCGGATCATCTCTGTGAACACGACGTCCACAAGCTCTCCACACATTTCCACCTGCTTGATTTTTCTCTGCAGTTCAGACATTTGCTTCTCCTTATCAGTGAAGTACCAGTCGCCGCATGCCATTGTACGGCTTACTTATCATTATAAAATCGCGGTTCTCAATTCGTGCTTCCGCAAATCGAAATCAAACCCTGTTCGGGCTTGATGCTTTCTCACGACAGCCATCTGTGCCAGTTTCAGACTTCTTGTTTCTCAATCTGAAACAGAGTCGTTTACTTCTGCTGACAGCAATCATGGATTTATTCGAAAAGTCGATTTTCAGGAATATCCGGTTACCTGGTGATCCCGAGAATTTCGCGGGCCTCAGCCGGAGTGGCGATTTCCTTGCCGAATTCCTTGACGATCCGTTTGACGCGTTCGACAAACTCGACATTGGAATTCGCCAACAACCCCTTGGAATAGTAAATGTTGTCTTCCATACCAACCCGTACATGACCCCCAAGAGCCAATGTTGTATAGAGGATTGGCAGGTGACCCTTACCGATGCCCAAAGCGCCCCAGGTGGAATCAGCCGGAATCAAGCTTTTCAGAAAGACCAGATTTTCCACCGTGGCGTCCATGCCACCAGGTGCTCCGAGGACAAACTGGAAGTGGAGCGGGGCTTTTAAAACGCCCTTTTTCAGGTAGTAGAGCGCATTGTAGACCATGCCGGCGTCAAAGATTTCAATCTCTGGCTTGACGCTGTTGTCCTGCATGCAGATACCGAGCTTTTCCAGGAAAACTGGACTGTTTTCAAAGACAGTGCTGTGCATCCAGTTCATGGAACCACAATCGTAAGAAGCCATATCCGGCTTCAGGGCGATGATGTGTTTCATGCGTTCTTCATCCGATAACCCAAGCTGTCCCGATGTGGTCAAGTTCAATACGATGTCACTGTCAGTCGCCCGGATCCGGGAAACCGTTTCCTTGAACTTCTCAGTATTCATGGAGGATTTTCCTTCATCATCCCGGACATGGATATGAGCGACTGAAGCACCCGCTTGCCAGCAGGCGTATACTTCACGGGCGATTTCATCTGGTTGCAAAGGGATATTCGGGCAGTCCTTTTTAGATGGCCAAGCACCGGTCGTCGCTACGGTCAGGATGACTTTATTCTTTAAATCTGACATATCAATTTTCCTCTACTCAGGTAGCCTGCCGAAGCAGTCATGATTAAATATTTTCGATGATTAGCGCTGTGCCCATTCCGCCGCCGATGCATAATGTTGCCAAACCGTACTTCGCCTGGCGTTTTTTCATCTCATATAGCAGGCTGACTGTAATTCGGGCGCCAGATGCACCGATAGGATGACCGAGTGCAATCGCACCGCCGTTGACATTGACCTTATTCGGGTCAAGTCCCAAGTCTTTGCACACAGCGAGGCTTTGCACAGCAAAGGCTTCATTGGCTTCCACCAGGTCGATTTGGTCGATGGTCAGGCCAGCCTTCGCAAGGGCTTTCTGGCTGGCTGGCACAGGACCATAGCCCATGATGGATGGATCCACACCAGCAGACGCAGATGAAACGATCCTGGCTAACGGCGAAAGGCCAAGCGATTTGGCTTTTTCTGCTGACATCAAGACCAGCATGGCCGCTCCATCATTGATGCCAGAGGAGTTTCCGGCAGTCACTGAACCGTCCGGTTTGAATGCAGGCTTGAGCTTGGCCAAAGTGTCTGCAGTCGTACCAAACTTGGGAAATTCATCTGTCTGGAAGCAAACAGGGTCACCCTTGCGCTGGGGAATCCGTACAGGAACGATTTCATCGGCGAACCTGCCGCTCTTGACAGCCTGTTCAGCCCGGTTCTGACTTTGGACAGAATATTGGTCTTGTTCCTGACGATTGATCGCCCATTGCCGGGCAATGTTCTCAGCCGTCACACCCATATGATAGTCATTGAAGGCATCCCAAAGTCCATCCTGGATCATGGTGTCGACGATGGTTTCATGACCCATCTTCAAACCCCACCGCGCCTTATTGAGCACATACGGGGAATTACTCATGCTTTCAGCACCACCGCAAAGCACTATTTCGGATTCGCCATTCTGGATACTTTGAGCCGCTAAAGAGATGGCTTTAAGCCCAGAGCCACAGACCATGTTAATGGTCAGCGCCGGTGATTCAACTGGAAGGCCGGATTTAACCGACACTTGTCTGGCGACATTCTGCCCCAGACCAGCCGACAGGACATTGCCGATGATGACTTCATCGACTATTCCAGATTCAATTCCGGCTCTGCGTATTGCTTCTTCTGTTGCGATTCGGCCCAACTCGACTGCTGAAAGGCTGGCCAAGGCGCCTCCAAAACTGCCGATCGGGGTTCGAACTGCACTGACTATCACGACTTCTTTCATATTTCAACTCCAAAGCTGCCGACATTCGCGTCGGACCTTTTATCAGAATCCGCCGTATCAGAAACCGCCGTATGGATAAGTCCGATCTGGAACAGGGTTCAGATCATCTTCATCGATCTCGGCAACACAACGAACCATCGAACCGTCACCAAGGTACCAGCGGATCGGGAAAGCCATGAATTTGAATCGCTTGTTGACAACTTTCTCCAGATCACCGCCGATGTTTTCGACACCGACGATGCCATTGCCCATCATCAGTTTGTGGCAGGGTTCCCAAGTTCCCGGTTGGCCGATCGCTTCGAGCATGCCGTATGCTTCGTCGTATTTCTCCTGACCGTGCACCTGGATGAATGTGGGCTTGTGGAATTCAGCATAAGCTTCGATGCCATACTTCTCGATGAACTCCTCGGAAACCGGCCGTGCAGAATTACCCAGAAGATTCATATTGGTTCCATTCTGGCCGATTGATGTATGCAGCGGATGATCAAGTGCCTGCTGATCCATTGCCACACATTTGGGCTGGTACTTGGCAAACCATTCGCCGGCTTCGCGGCCACAACCACAGGAGTAGTGGTAATAGTCTTTGCTGTCATCCCATTTCAGGTGCATACCCGTGCGGAGGACCAAAACCATACCTTTGAGTTCCTCTGGTTTGATCGAGGCGCGTTCACAGGCATCTTCCAGATCTTTTACAGTGATCAACTGCCAATCACCAACTCGCACATCCAGGCAAACTGCATCGCCATAGTAAGCATCCAATGGCAGTTCATGTGTATAACGGGCGCGTTTGCCGTTGAATTCACGTTCCATGACATGACGCGGCGAGTCGGCGTGGGTACCACAATGCATGACAACTTCAATTTTCTGGGTCAGAACACCGCCCTTGGATAAATTGTGCATCGTATCGATTTTCGGTTTAGCGAAATAGGGCCAGACTGGCATGTCGGCGCTGAAGGGATGGCTCAGGTCTACGAGTACTTTCTTTCCCATTTTTTTCCTCCTGGTATTTTTGCTATTTGGATAGCTTGTAAAGCATCTGGATCAGGTATTCATTAAGTTCCTGTTTTTGTCTTGCGATTTCTTCTGTTGAACGGATATGGAATCCAGCGCCTGTTTTATAGCCAAGCTGGCCATTTTGCAGTGCTTTCTCCAGCAACAATGAGGGTTGTCCAGAATTTTCGAGATGTGGCAGCAAATACTGATGGATATTGTAGGTCAAGTCCAATCCGACCATATCGGCGTTTTCGAGTGGTGGTAACTGTGGCAGTCTAAGTCCAAAGCTGTTTTTCACAGCCATGTCGACGGTCTTGGCATCTGCAATATCGTTCTCGACGATTGATATTGCTTCCCGCCAGAGTGCGTGCTGCATCCGGTTGGCAATAAAGCCAGGTACATCCTTCTTGCAAAGCACTGCTTTCTTGCCAGCTTGATTGAGCACATCAATGACCGCTTGTGCGGTTTCCGATGATGAACGCTCGGTTTTAACCACTTCGACCAACGGGATGAGGTAAGGTGGATTCCAGAAATGGGTACCGACGAACCTTTCGGGATGCTTGAGATCCCTGCCAATTTCAGTCGGACTCATAACTGAGGTGTTGGTGCATAGCAATGTGTCTGGTCGGCAAATTGTTTCAAGATCACGGAATGTCTTCTGTTTCAACGCCAAGTCCTCAAAAACACATTCGATGACCAAGTCAGCGTTTCGGATGCTGTCATCTTGAGGATCGGTTGTAAAACGGATTTTTCCGATTCGCGTCGCAACTTCATGCTCAGTGAGGATGTTGTGTTCCAGGAATGGACGGAAATTTTCGCAGAGCCAGCCTGACACATCTGTCTGGACCACATCATACAGCGTAATCTCACAGTCCAGGACCGACAGGGCCAAGGCAATGCCTTTGCCCATCAGTCCAGCGCCATAGACCACCAGGTTCCTGATCGCAGGCATCTTTAGTTGCCCCAGTAGCCGCCGTCCACTGGGACGTTTGCTGCCGTGATGAAATTGGATGCTTCACTGGACAGGAAAATGCAGGCTCCGACAAAATCCTCTGGTTCACCCAATCGTCCGATCGGGATCCGCTTGAGGAAATTCTGGTAAACCTGGTCATTGTGGAACATCCACTCGGTCAGTTCGCTGCGGAAGACAGTCGGATTGAAGGTATTGACATTAATGCCGTATTCACCAAAGTCACAAGCCAAGGATTGAGCGAGCAGATCCACGGCCCCCTTGGAAGTGCTGTAGCCAGTATAGCCCTTCATGCCACGCTTGCTGCGGGCGGATGAGGTGATGACAATTTTCCCTTTTTTGCCCTGCGCAACCATCTGTTTGCCGACATATTTGGCAAACAGATAAACGCCTTTGACATTGGCATCCATCATTTCCTGCCATTCAGCTGTATCCTGTTCCAGGATTGATTTGGGCTTGGAATAGCCATGACAGGTGCAAAGGATGTTGATTTCACCGAATTGCTCAACCGCTGCGTTGACGATTCGCTGGACATCAGTTTCTGACGCTGGATCGCCTGTGCAGTATGCGGCGGTCATCCCCGCCTTAACCATGTCATCCACAAGATCCTTAAGCTTTGCTTCGTTGCGTGCTGTGCACAGGACTTTGGCGCCGGCATGGCCGTAACCCAGGGCAATGGCGTGCCCAAGCGCACCTGTGGCTCCTGTGACAATAGCCACTTTGTCCTTGATATTGAACAAGTTCTGAACAAAATCTGAAGTTACCATATTGGCCTCCTCTTGTTTAATTCTGATAATTGATGATCACCAGCATGACAGCCGGTGCATTGCTTTCATTGACCAGGGACCTGCCTTCAAATGGCTTGAATGAAAGGGAGTCGCCTTTGCGAATGACAAATTTCGTGCCAGTCTTGTCGGTGATGGTCATTTCACCATCCAACATGTAATAGACTTTCTCCAGCGGGTTGTCCTCGTATGCATATTCAGCCCCGCCACCCGGCAAGAAAGTTGAAAGTCCCATCCAGAATTTTTCTGCTCCGGTTTCTTCCTTGCCATGTATACGCATGGCGGTCATGCCAAAATGGCCTGGCGCTGTGTAAGCCTTGAGCTCCTCTTGTGTCCGTTTGATCATTTTCGATTCCTCCCTTAGCAATATTTAATCCTGTATTTGCAGGTTCAGCCCGAATAAGTGCCCCAGATTTCGGGGACGATCAGTTCAGCATCGGTCGTCGCTTTCAAGTCAGCCAAGGTTGTGCCTGGCATGAGTTCCTTGAGGAGCAATCCTTCGGGACACACTTCCAGCACAGCCTTTTCTGTGACAATCAGGTCTACACAATTCACGCCAGTCAATGGCAAGGTGCATTGCTTCATGATTTTCGGGGCACCTTTGGCCGTATGTTGCATAGCCACAATGACTTTGCGGGCTCCTGCCACCAGGTCCATGGCCCCACCCATCCCTGGAACCATTTTGCCAGGCACGACATGGCTGGCGATGTTGCCGGACTGGTCGACCTGCAGGGCGCCGAGTACCGTCACATCAACGTGGCCGCCGCGGATAATTGCAAAAGATGTGGCACTGTCAAAAAAGCTGGCACCATCGAGAATATGCACGAACTGGTTGCCGGCATTGATGACATCACAGTCTTCATCACCTGGTTTGCACAGGGGACCCATGCCGAGAATGCCATTTTCAGCATGCAGTGTAATATGCACACCCTCTGGCAGATAATTGGAGACCAATGTCGGCAATCCGATGCCCAGGTTGACAACGTCACCATCATGGAGCTCTCGCGCGACTCGGTTAGCGATGATTTCTTTGTCCGACATTTCAGCCATTGACATCAACCTCCGTACGATACTTGGGATCAGAAAGCACAATTGCATCGACAAATATTCCCGGTGTCATGATTGTCTCAGGCGATAATTCTCCGGTTTCGACGATTTTGTCGACCTCGACGATGACATAATCGGCGGCCATAGCCATGACCAAACTGAAATTCTTGGTCGTGCCGCGGTAGAAAACATTACCAGCCCGGTCACATACTGTACCTTTCAGAATGGCAACATCTGCATGCAACGGCAATTCCAACAGATAGTCTTTGCCATTGACTGTCATTTTCTGCTTGCCAGATTCGACCTCGGTCCCTATGCCTGTCGGCGTTAAAAATCCGCCAATCCCGGCACCTCCACAACGAATACGTTCGGCCAGCGTACCTTGGGGGACCAATTCAACATCCAGTTCACCTGCGTTCATCTGAGCTCCAGTTTCCGGATTCAAGCCAATATGAGACGCAAAAAGTTTCCGGACACGACGGGCAGAAATCAATTTGCCAGATGCTTTTCCCGGGATCGCTGTGTCAGTGGAAATTAAAGTCAAGTCTGTCACATGAGATTCAAGCAGACCGTCGATGATTGTTTCCGGACTTTTTATACCCATGAAACCATTGCACATGATGGTCATGCCGCTTTTGATATGCTCCAAGGCCTGTCCCTTGCTGATTTCCTTATTCATGCCGTGATTTTCCTCCCTGCCTCATGCGAGGTGGCGGTTGCATAGTCTGACAAATCGGTTGAGTTGTTCAGGAACATCGACGGTCATGTCGAAATGATGGCCTTCGTACTCTGCTGCAATGTGCCCCTGATATCCATATTCTTTCAGCTTGGGCAAGATCTTGTGGTATGGGACACAGGGATCATATTCGTCATTTTCCAGATAGTAGAACTTGCCATGCATGTAGGGGGACACAGGAATCAAGTCTTTGATCTCTTCCACTGGAATCGGATTGAATTTCTCGTAAATGGATTCAGTGAATTCCTTCTCAAGGTCTGTCAACCCCACAGCAAACGCTTCGCTGATGGGTTCTCTGGCAGAATGGATGTCGAGCACTTCCCCGAGCTTGTCTGCGCGGAATCCCGCCCGTTTCAAACGTTCAACAAGCAATTTGTGCGGTCGAAGCTGGAAAATGCCAAAATCCGGGACGACGCCCAGGTACCCTTTACCCTTGTTGTGCATCAGGTCCAGATATTTTTCCCAGACCGGCACATGCGGATGATGCGGGTGATGCATTTCAATGGCGAGCTGAATATCCAGCTTTTCGCAATAGGGAATCATCTTTTCATAAATTTCAGGTGAGATCGAATGCTGCGTGCGCACCAGCGGGAATCCAGCCTTTTTGGCGTAAATCATATCGTTAACCGTGAACTGGATGATTTCTTTTTCAGTCAGGTCACGGTCCGAGCGAATCCCGTAATCGATGTAGGCGCTGTAACAGACAGGTTCCAGTTCATACTTGGCTAACAGGTCCCGGAGTTCACCGAGCCAGCGATCAGAAGGATATGGGTATTCCGGCACCATCTGGGCAGCCACTAGCTCGATACCCTTGAAACCATTGTCTTTCAGGTTTTTCAGGCAGTCCTCAAAACTGAACTTTTCTTTGACATAGTAACTAGACAAACTATACATCGACGCGCTGAGTTGAATGTTATGTTCTGGCATCTCCTCTTCCATCCTTTCACTTAATCATCAGGCCTGGCAGTACAGCCGTTTGGCTGCAACACTCTCCAGGACCAGGTATTGTCCAAAGTAACCGGTGTAGGGGATTCGGTGTACCAGTTTGACTTTGACATCATGTTCACCAACGGCCAGTCCATTATTATTCATGACAATCAGGTGGGCAGTGTCCAGGACAAACCAATGCTCTTTGAAGAGCTCCTTGAGCTGAGACAGCAAATATTCCTTGTTGTTCAGTTTGAATCGGATATCATCAGCTGGAATTTTCATGCCGTCCACTTCAAGTTCCAGGGACTCGATACAACTGATGAATGTCCCGCGGTAAGATGGATAGCGTATTGCAACTGAATAGCCATAACAAATGTCTTCGACAGCCTTGTTTACCAGTTCCTGGTCAGGAAGCAGCAACTCATCGTATTGAAAATCCAAAACCATTTCGAATCATCCTTTCAATTCTTTTAAATACTTTTAAATAGGTCCGCTTAATAGGTCCGCCATAAAACCACTTTCAGGACAATCCAGTTACTTTCATGCGGGCTCTGTCACGCTTGTCACTCTTGAGTTATTCTTGATGGTCAAAGACAGCAGGAAAGCAACTGCCAGGATGGCGCTGAATATGGTGTAAGCCAAATTATATGAACCAGTTGCATCCAGTATGGTCGCAGCCGTCATCGGACCTAAGAATCCGCCAAACCCCCAGGCCGTGAAAACGAGCCCATAATTGGCACCGAAATGTTTCAAACCAAAGTAATCCGCTGTGGTTGCTGGAAACACAGCAAAGATGCTGCCATAGCAGAACCCCGTGATCGCTGATCCCAGGCAAAGCAATGGGATTGAAGTGTAATACGGAAAAATGAGCATGTTGGCGGCCAGAGCAAGAAACACGCAGCGAAGATATGGAATCCGACCCACAATATCGGAAATATGCCCACCAGCAAGTCTGCCCGAAGCATTGAAAACGGCAATCAGGATGACGAGGACAAATCCGCCTTTCCAGCCAACTTGAGTCTTGGCAATACCTGCAGCATGACCGATCAGCATAAGTCCAGCAGCAGAAGAAAGTCCCAACATGAGCCATAACACATAAAACTTGGGTATTCGAATGGTTTGTTGCCAGGTTGCTTCTAAAGCCGGTTGGATGACTTCCTGGTGTTTTTTCTTTTTCTCTGCGACAGGCTGCGCCACAAATTCTTCAGGCGGATTGGTCAAGAATCGGGAAAGAATAAGTATCAGACAAAGCACCCCGATTCCGATGAATAAAAACGATCGGGAAACGCCGTATTTTTGGATTAAAAATTCCATTAGAGGAGAATAGAATACGGATGCAATGGCGATTCCACCGACAACAACACCTGTGATCAAACCCTTGCGCTGAGGGGAAAACCATTTCAAGGCTGGCGGCATCGTGGCAATGCTGGAGAATCCAATACCTGAGCCAGTGATTACACCGAACGTCACAAGTAATAAAACTGGATCTGTTGTAAGACTTGAGAGAATCAAACCGGTCCCGATCAGGATGGCCGATAGCACGGCACAAATCCTCGGTCCCTTTTTATCTTGCAACCGTCCAGCTGCAGCCATCGAAATCACAAAAGAGATCGTCGCAATCGTGTAGGGCAGTGACGCTTGTTTGCTGGTCCAACCGAATTGTTCTGAAAGACCCTTGCTGACAATGCTCCATATATAGAGCAAACCTGCCAGGAAATTGACACCCGTTGCTGCTGCTAACACAATATAGGGACGCTTTTGATCCAAGTTCATTTTGTCTTACTCCATCTTTCAACACTTTTTCATCAAACAGGAAACATGGCTGATTGCCGATAAAATTTGCATGATCTAAAAGCTATAAGTAGTCTCTGATCTGTGCAGAGTGCCCAAAATCATGCAAATTCATTTTAAGATGGAAACGGCTTTATTAGAGCGCCTGAATAAGGGGGTATGCTCCCTGATTGTCTGAAGAGTTTTCAAGCGCGGGAAAATACAACTGGATCAGAAACAAAGTTTCTATTTTGGAAAATCAGTTCGTCCAGAGAATGCTGGATCTGCGAATATCCCACCGACTGATATACGGGAATAGGAAAGAGATAATACATTGGCGAAGTGGCTGCAAAGAAAATAATTTCAAAAATTGATAATCCAAAAATCCCTTATGAATTTTCTCAATACTCACGACCTTGATTCTACGGCAATCAACTGGACACAATCCAGAATAATCGCATCAAGAATTTTGGCTTTATTATCATTAGATGCCGGTAATTTAGTCATAAAATTAAGCGGTAAAGCTGCGGGAAAATATATTTGATTATACTCTGCCTCTTTAAACTCAATCAGAAGTTGCCTTAGTCACCTGAATAGAAGCTGTATAAATAGACATACTCATGTTCTGATGTATGTTTGCTGTTTATGGCAATTCAAAGCAGCAAAACCCACTCAAAATCATTATTAACATAACGGTCGAAACCCGCAATTGCCATCGATAACGTACACATCAACAGTTAATTGGCTTGCTTCCTAAGCTACAGGCCGGAGATTTAAATCTTTTCGCGATCACCAAAACATAGCCGCTGAAACTTTAAGGTCTCAGCGGCTTTTACGTTCTCATCCGGGGGTGCGGACGAACAACAAGCGACATGATATTTATTTGATGTTTATTTTCACGAGAAGTCCATGTTTTTTGGAGTTATCAAAACAAGCTTCATATGTCCTTCGAGATGAAGATCATGAAGGCCGTTTGGAAGGATTGCGTGGTCTCCAGCTTTGAATTTGATTCCATTCACGCTCCCTGCACCTTGCACACAACCCAAGATATTGAATGAACCCTGCGTACAATAAATCTGTGGTGAGTCAATCCAAAGTGATCTCACTTTAAAGTAAGAAGACTCGATCAGTCCAGAAATGTCTTTATCTATGTTATGGATTTCAGTATTTTGATAGAATCGATCCGGAATTTCGATCACATCCAAAGCCTTTTGTATATGCAATTCTCGGTGCTTTTCATTAGCGTCAGTACGATTATAGTCAAATATTCTATAGGTGATTTTTGAACTTTGCTGGATTTCATAGATGAGTGCCCCTCGACAGATTGCATGAATGGTTCCAGCTGGAATATAGAATAAATCACCATTTTTGATTTTGAACCGATTCAAGTTTGGCAGCAAACTGCTTTCATCAATAGCCTTTTTTAGCATCATCTTATCTGCAAAGCGGTGTCCGATGATAATTTCTGCGTCATCATCTGCTTCAAGTACGAGCCAGCACTCTGTCTTTCCATTTGAATTTTCGTTAAGTTTTGCATATTCATCATCTGGATGAACTTGAATACTCAGATCCTGTTTTGCATCGATAAATTTCACAAGAATTGGAAATTCAGATGATTTGAAATGGCCAAATAATTCTGGGTGACTTGAATAGACTTGAGACAGTGTTTGCCCGGAATATTCCGAATTCATTATTATATTATCATCCTCATCCAGAGCACTAACGACCCAGGATTCTCCAATATTTTCAAGTGAATTTTCGTTGAATATATTATTGAGCTTTTGCCCACCCCATATTATTTCTTTATGGATTGGTTTCAATAACAGCATTTCAATTTCCATATCAAATACCTTTAGAATATGTTGATTAGGGCATCAAAAATACACCGTGAATAATGCTCCCTATCGAGGACCTTCACGAATTGTATTGTGATCGAAATCGACGCCAGTATGTGAGCAAAGCGTTTTTGCTTGGCCGCTACAATAAGGAAATACTGGAACGAGCAGTAGGCGTGTTCAAGAAGGGACCATCTGAAGCCGAAAAGGAGCGCCCGCTGCAATACACGCACAGAACCAGAGTATTATAGTAGTTTATCTCTTCCGCAGTCAGATTTCGGAAATAAAGCCAACCCCAGGACCTTGGCCAAGAACTGCAAGCATTTCCGAATGACTTCTCTTGACGAGACTCTTTGCAGTTAGCAGTATGCAGTTCGTATTTTCATCTGCTTCCTTGCTAAATTGAAGATTTGAAATGTCAAACTCATTCTTCCGTGCGAATTGTATAAACGTACTAAATGGTGAGTTGTTGTTGATTTCTATATATAATTCCATGACTTTCGTTCGGTTTTGGATGAATCGATCGATTGTACTCAATGCAGCCATAACTAGTATAATTGCAATACCACCGATAATTGCGCCCTCATAGAACCCAATCCCAATGGCAAGACCTAGAGCTGCGGCAGTCCATAAACCTGCAGCTGTTGTTATACCCTTTACTTGGTTACGGCCTGTCACCATAATGGTTCCAGCACCTAGAAATCCTATACCACTCACAACTTGAGCACCCATTCGGACTGGATCAGCACTGCCATCGATCTGGTACACGAACTGATTGATCATCATGATTAGTGCTGACCCGAGGCAAACCAGCATGTATGTCCTGAAGCCAGCAGGACGGTTCTTTCGACCACGCTCTATACCGATAAGTCCGCCCATGACCAGAGCCAATCCAATCCTTAGACATATTGTTACAAAATCAATTTCACCAAATGTGTTCATCTTTGGGCCCTCCGTAAATTATCATAATTCTGCTAATTCGATACTTTTTTCCATAGGCAGAATGATTTGCCAAACCCGAAATCAACATCAAGTTCACAGAATAGACAAATGTCATGGTTCTGGCATTTATGAATGCCTTTTTGTCGCTGACAACTTTGATGACAGGGCCGAGTGGAGACAATAGCGAGCGTTAGAGGAAAAATTAACATAATTTAATCAGCAATCAGGCTGTTGAATTTTAGTTCAATAGTCGAAATTGCAACAGCGAAAAAATTTAGCAATACTATTTATTAAAATTGTGTTTAGTGCTGATGAACCTTTGCTAGTTGCCTCGAAAAGAAAATATTCGACACTGTAAATACAGACATTGATCATACACAGACGTTGATCGAAAGCTGCAAGCGCTACCGGGAACGAAACGGGTTCTGACCAAGCGGATCCTGGGCGGACAAGATCTACCGGAACCGCACGAATCTCGCCTTCTGCAAGAAGAATGGCATCGAGAAGTACGGACCAAAGCTCGGCCGGTTTGATTTTCAAATGGGCTGCTTAGTCACAATCACGAAATAAGCATCAATATATATTTTGGAGACGGAGCCGTTTATGTAATTATTTCATCAACCCTTCACTGCACCCATAACTATGCCTTTTGCAAAATACTTTTGAAAAAATGGGTATATCATCAGAATAGGAAGAGCACCAACTACTGCAATTGCCATTCTGACAGTAGTGCTGGGTATTTTTGAGATATTTTCTGCTGCCTGGTCCGCCCCAGTTGTACTTGTGGCTAAAAATTGTATTTCCTGCAGCATTCTGTTAAGTAGATTCTGGAGGCTGTACAGCTTTGGATCTGTTATATAAATAAGTCCGTTGTACCAGTCATTCCAGTAGTTAACACCTGCCAGAAGCCCTACCGTAGCAAGAATGGGTAATGATAAGGGAGCAATTATCCGAAGAAAAATTCTCATTTCACCTGCTCCATCAATACTTGCGGACTCAATTATGGCAGGTGGTATGTTTGAGGAAAAAAATGTCCTCATAAGTATTACATTAAAGCCATTCATTAAGAGCCCCGGAATAATCAAGCCCAAAATCGTGTTTTTTAAATTAAAAAAAGTAGTATAAATTAGATACGTCGGTACAAGACCTCCATTGAAAAGCATTGTGAAAAAAACTATAAACATTTGCACCTTCCTCAATGGATAATCCTTACGTGATAATGGATACGCAAGCATTGCCGTCATGATAAGGTTTACTGTTGTGCCTACAAAAGTGATTATTAGTGTAATTCCATATGAACGTGTAATAATCGAACTTTTTTCATACAAGTACTGATATGCAGCAAAGCTGAATTTCCTAGGGAAAAATGAATATCCATACAAATCAATTGTTGCATTGTCAGTAAAAGAGGAGACAATAAGTAAAATTATAGGTACTATGCAGGATATTGAAAGAATAGAAAGTACAATATTGCATCCAAATTCAAAAGTGTCTATTTTTCTATGTATCATTATTATTCCCCCCCATCAGAACAGTGCGTTTTCTGAGTTGATTTTGTTTACAACCACATTGGATAACAAGACAAGTATGAAGCCCACTATTGATTGGTACACTCCCGCTGCTGAAGACATACCTACGTCACCCAATAACAGCAGGCCTCTGTAAACATAAGTGTCAATTACATTTGTAGTACTGTAGAGAGGACCTGAATTCATCGGCACCTGATAAAACAAGCCGAAATCCGAATAAAAAATTCTCCCGATTGCTAAAAGCACCATTACAATGATTATCGGCTGCAGTAGAGGAATGGTAATTGTTCTAATCTGCTGCCATTTGCCCGCCCCATCTAATTCAGCTGCTTCATAGTATTCCTTGTCAATGCCAATTATTGATGCCAAATAGATGATTGAAAGGAATCCAAAACCTTTCCAAATATTCATAATTGGTAAAATAAAAGGCCAAAACTTGGGCTCCGTATACCATGATATGGGCTTCAATCCCAGCGCGGGAAGTATGGATTTGTTCATAAAACCGTTGTCAACACTTAATACTGCATAAACAAGGTATGAAATAATTACCATTGAAATTAGATACGGGAGCAAAATTACAGTCTGATGGAAACGAAGCATCAGCTTGCTTTTGATCTCATTAAGCATTATGGCAACTGTAATCGCAACGATCGTACTGGTAATTATAAACACTGAATTATATAATATTGTATTTCTTGTGATAATAAATGCATCTGCTGTTTTAAACAAATAGGTAAAGTTTTGCAATCCTATCCAGTCGCTGTGGAAAATTCCCTTTTTATAATCTATATTTCTGAATGCAATTGTAATTCCGGCCATAGGCAGATAGTTGTTTATTAATAAGTATGCCATTCCCGGCAAAGTCATTAAGAAAAGCGGTAAATACCTTAAAAGCTTCTTTGCTTTACGGTATTTTGTCTCCTGGATCATAATTTTCACCCTTTTCTTTAATATTTTCGTAAGTAATGAAGCAAGCTCAACTAATATATAATTAATTGAGCTTGCTCGTTACCTCTTTAAGATTTATTGAATACCTTGAGCCTTTGCCCATTCATCCAGTTGTTTCTGCTTTTCAGCGATTACTTTATCGATTCCCGCATCTTTCAACGCAGCAATAAATTTTGGCAAATCTGTATCAGGGTCCAGCAAACCGTCTTCCAATGCTGCTCTGTATTGGTTACAGACGTTTGCAAGGGCTGCAGTTTCTGACTTAACAGTAGTGCCGTTAAATGAAAAACCGGTTGCTTTTGATTTTTTTGCAGTCTTGTTGAAATTATCAAGTTGAACGTAGAGATCCGGGGAATCACCTTTCCATACATGTGAGATCAACTGGTTTCCAAACTGCCAGCCAAGGTTCAGCCCATATCCCGTACTTGAAGCATCCACGCCTTGAGGGAAATCAATTACGTTTGTCTCATCGGTCTTTACGTAATGCTTTCCTTCAATGCCCCAGTCAATTAGGTTCACCAAATCTGAATTTGTATACATAAGGTCAAGTACCTGCATTGTCTTTTCCGGGTTCTTGCAAGTAATAGGTAGTGCCATCATTATTCCTGTAACTGACCCTGTATGTGAAAAGGCTGGACTTATTACAGTGGAGACCATCTTAAAACCAGTCTGATTTGAAGACTGCTGATCATATCCGGGCTTCAAGTTGGTCACAAAGGAAAAGAGTTTTCCTGATTTCACTAACAATTGCCCAGCTTGCGAATTGGTTGGATTGTCTTTCAAGACATATCCGTTGTTGTACCAGTCCCTGATAGTTTTTAAATTATCAGCATACTCTTTCGTTTCAAAAAGGTTTACAACCTTCAGATCCTGTCCCCAATTCTCGAGCACTCCAAATTCATCTCCGAGAATGTCACTTTTCTGGCAGAGTCCTTGATATATGGACCTTGCTTGAGATTGAGAACTTACCATTACAAGATTGGGTTCTCCCGCTTGAACAGTTTTGAACATTTCAGTTATGTCATCATACGTTTTGATGTTTGATGGATCAATATTATATTTGTCGAGGATATCTTTTCTCATGACTATTCCAAAACTCTGAGCCTTGTCATTAATAACCGGTACAGCAAACGTCTTTCCATTAATGGATGCTGCTTTAAGGAAATCCCCTGTTGCAGTTACTGCACCTTGTCCATATTTCTGTAATAGGTCGTCAAGCTGCAATAATTTGTTATTAGCCACATCATTACTATACCAACCTCCCTGTTCAGTCATCATGTCCAGCTTTTCACCGCTGGAAATCATCAATGTTAACTGCTGAAGATAGGAACTCACCCCAATTGGTAGTAATTCCAACTTAACATTAAACTTTTCCTCGGTTATTTTGCTCATTTCTTCCTGAACTGCAAGCATATCCCTTGGTGTGGTGCCCAGTGTTCGGAATGCATACCTAACTGTATAGGTCTCTTCATTTGCAGTTGTTGAATCTGTGCCTGGTGCAGTTGTTCCGCTATCTACACTTTTTTCGGAACTGCATGCCGACAATAAAAGTGCTACTGATAAAAATAGTGAGATTAGAGCTGTGGCCTTTTTCATTTTTCCCCTCCTTAGAATTGTTTTGACTACAATTTCATTTTATTTGCCGAATACCACAACATCAAACCCAGAACTCGACCTGTATTTATGCAAAATCGACCAACGTTTATATGATTTTCATAACTGATATTTTTTAAGTGTTTTAAAAAAACAAATGTCATTTCAACAAAATCCGTGCTTTCAGAAAATAAGGAAGTAACTATACTGACCTGGCGGAGGCAAGTCAGGAAATATTCAAATACATCGAACGCTACTACAATTCAAAAAGACTCCACTCGTCGCTTGGTTACATAAGCCCGTGCGATTATGAGTGTGAGTCTTCACGAAAAAGTCTAAATTCTGTCGAGTTTAGGTTAACCATTCCACTGTCCGACAAAAGTAATGGTAGAATTTATAGCCGGGTATCCCAACGTCCACAAAAAGCATCCACCGGACTTACCCCTTTAAAATCCGATCTACCCATGAGCTTTTCAATAAGGATGTCAATCATTTCCTCAGAATTGGTATAGGCATTGATGAAGTTTTTCACCCTAGGAGTATCCAGCAGATGGTAGGGATTTTCCATAGAGATAAACAAGGTAGGGACCGACTGCACATAAATTGGGCAGTTGGCAGCCATGGGCTGTGACCATTCGATTCGTACAGTCGTCTGGTTACTCCTGGTAGCCAGCGCACAGAAATAGATTATCTTGTCATAGCTGTTGACTACTTCATCATACCGGTGTGTCATTCCTTCCATTGCGGCAATGGGATAAAAAACCGAAATTGCAAAGCCCTCCTTCTCGAGTTTTTTCTTAAAATATGCGCCTTTATTTCCAGCAATACTACCATAACCATCCTCATCACCAATAATATACAGCAGTATCCGCTTTCCATACTCAGGTTTTATGGGCAACATTCCATCACTTTTTACCAGCGTGATGGCTTTGTCTGCACATTCCCTCATCCAGTTTTTATGCTCCTCACAGCCAATAATGGAAAAGCCGTCAGAGGAAGACATCATATATCCTTCCTTTTGCTTTTTATGTAATCCGATAGCGGCTTTCGTAGCCAATATTCGGGTTACTGCTTCCTCAAGACGCTGTGGTGTAATAATTCCCTCACGAACTCCCTTTAACAAGCAACTAAAATCCTCATCCATATTCCGTGTAAACAGGAGCATATCACAGCCTGCTGCAATAGAATAAGGCAATGCCATGTCCCTCCCCATGGGAATCATCATACCCGCCATGGTTGTTGCATCAGTGGTGATCATACCATTGAATCTCAGCTTCTCACGAAGCAGCCCATTAAGAAGTTCGGGCGCTAAGGTAGCCGGCATGATGTCCTCGTCCTTGATTCCGGGACATAGTTTTTTTGAGTATTCAGGATGCGCGATGTGCCCTACCATAACTGTTAATGCCCCAGCGTCAATACAAGTTTTATAAACCTCACCGTAGGTATCGTTCCAGTCTTCACAGGACATGCTGTTAATTGAAGTAACCAGGTGCTGATCCCGCTCATCCACACCATCTCCCGGGAAGTGCTTGATGGCTGTGGCTACACCCAAACCCTGAACAGCTTCCACATAAGCTTTACCCATTTGGGCAACACAAGCCGGATTGGATCCATATGTACGGGTGTTGGTAATAGGATTACGGAAGTTATAATCAATATCAATGACGGGGGCAAATGCCCAGTTTCCACCAACTGCAAGAGCTTCCCTGGCACAGATTCGGCCTTGTCTTGCTGCCATTTCCGGATCACCCGTGGCGGCCACCTGCATGTTGCAGGCATAGTTGGTTCCTTCTTTGACAATACCCGAGCCACCTCGCTCCAAGTTGGAAGAAATGAACATAGGTACCTGGCTGTTGTTTTGGTAGTATCTTGACAAAGTCCCGGCTACTTCACTTTTCAAGGGACGAAACATAATTCCACCGGGTTGGAATTTCAAGATCATGTCTGCTTCTTCTTTCCAAACTTCGTCTTTCTGGTGTACCAGGCAAAACAGCTGGCTTACCTTTTCTTCCTCCGTCATTGCAGTCAAAGTGCTTTCCACCCAATGAATATCTTCGCATTTTAAGTGAAAAGGATTTCCTTTCAAATCTATCATTTACCCTATTATTCCTTTCACCTTGCTATTGTTCAGTTATTGTCTCTTTCAGTCCTTCAGCATTTCATCTACCGAAATACTGGATAAATCCTTAACAGTATAGTGTGCCTTGGGGTTATTTTCCGCCGCCCCTACGCCTACTGCTTTCATTCCCCCGGCCAGAGCAGCTTCGATTCCCGCATCGGCGTCTTCAACTACAACGCATTCTTCTGCTTTAAGTCCAAGCATTTTCGCTGCCAGCAGAAACACTTCTGGATCAGGCTTGCTATTCTTGATTCCGTTTCCATCAGCAACTGCATCAAAGGTATCTTTCATTCCAATTTTGTGTAGAATGAAAGGCGCATTTTTGCTGGAAGAACCAATAGCAACACTAACACCCCGTCCCTTTAGTGACTTCAGAACATTCATGACACCCGGCAGGATATCCGCCGGTGACAGATTGTTTAAGTATTCCATGTAGTAATCATTTTTCCTTGCGGCCAAATCCGTTTTTTCTTTATCATCATACGTTTTTGAAGACTTATTCAATATTATTTCCAGGCATTCCATCCGGCTGACACCCCGAAGGTTTTCGTTGATATCCCGGTCGAAATGAATACCTTCTTCATTTGCCATCCTCTTCCATGCCTGGTAATGGTACTCATCAGTGGTCACAACAACTCCGTCCAGGTCAAAAATAACCGCATTTTTACTCATTTTTTATCACCTTTTTCTTTTAATATCGCAATATTTCTTCATCGTTTGCCTAGATCAAAACCAATGCAATTAGATGGTTGGATTAACATTATTAAGAAAACATGATCAACTCATATTTCCTCAAAAGAATCGTGTAATTATTTAATTATTCGAACGAAGTATTACACTTATTTTGCAAATATTATTTACATTTATTTTCAAATAATATTTAGGACTTGTTCAACAAGCCGAAATTCATCAGCAAGCTGGGTAGCAGTCGAATAGGATTCTTGAATTGGAGATGGTGAATCCTATCGGCACCCTGATTTATGAAGATATAAAAGCTTATGGCAATTTGATAGTGTGTGAAAGAGAGTCATCTGGTGAAATGGCAATTATGTGACGAGCAAAAGAGAAAGGTCAGACATTACTTTTTTCGATCTTCCGCCATGGCATGACTAAATTAAGTTTGATCCAGCAATTTTCAAGATCTATTTGTGTTCAAGTGAAACTGATTCGATTCTCGCGCGTCCTGATTTGCACTGAAGATTTACGGTATATTCAACGCTTTACATACAAGGCTTTGGGTCTCTTTTATGTTTTTAATCGCATCAATAACATCTTCCATCACCTCGAGACGCCTGCAATTGCTATATTTCATGGTTGTCATGCAAAACCCAAACTGCAATTTAATTTTATTATCTGTTTACCATAATATCAAACCCAAAACTCGACCTGTATTTCTGAAAATTCGACCAACGTTTAAAGCAGCATAAAAACCGATATATTTTAATAATCACTTTTTTAATGATCTCCGCCTGTAGTCTGTAGGATTTAATCCACATGCTTTTTTAAAAAACGCAGAGAAATTCGACATTTTTGAATATCCCACTGATTTTGCAATATCACTTATCGGAATATCCGTATTAGCCAGCAGTTTCTTAGCAGCTGAAATACGTTCCTGATTAATATACCTTGTTACTGATACCCCGGTTTCTATTTTAAATATTCTGTCAAGGTAGTCAGGATTCAAATAAACCTGATTTGCAATTTCTTCTCGTGTCAGTTTTCCGTCAAGATTGTTCTGTAAATATTTCAGCACCTTGTTTACAACAGATTGGGACTTCATAATCTCAGTACTGTATTCGATATCTTTGGCTACGACATGTCTGATCCACTCCACCATTTGTTTCACTGATTGTGCAGCCTTCATATGCAGGTCTATAGATACGTCGTCACTCAATAGTTGGTGGGCCTTTATTCCTTTTCCCTCCAAATGCGTATAAATCATCTGGCTGAAATCCTGTTGAAACTGGTATAGTATCTGGAAGTTTAGTCCTGAATTCCTTGAGTGATTCACTAGATAGCTTTCTGCCTCAGTTACAACTGTGTCTTTAGCTCCCTCATCAAGCATTTTCAACCAGTTACTCATATCGACTGCATCAATATAAAAATCATTTGTTGCTTGTTTCCCTAGCAGAAATGACCTGTTGTAGAAGGCAACATTATTTTTTTCCATATTTAACAGCGTTTCTACCACCAAAGGAAGTTCATTTGCATACACATTCTCCCCTAAATAGCAGGACAGGTCACAGTGCATTTGTTTATTGCATTCTGATATGTACCTTTCACATTTCTCTTTAAGTGCGCTTCCGGTATGGTTCAAGTTTTTATCTGATGATAAGATTCCAAGAATTCCTCCTCTTCGAATCTGAAAGAAAATTCCACTATTGCCTTCAGTCAAAAACATTTCTTCAGCAATGTTTTTTAATCCGAATTCCATGATTTTCTCATCCTCAAGGTTATGTTCCTCATGCCAGCGTTGTACACTTATCAACAGGGGTAGAATTTTCATTTCAAAGGTGAATGGAATATTCCGGTTATCTGCTTCTTTTATTATTCTTTCAGCTTTTGAGGGGATCTTGTGATTTATTATATCCAGCCAAAACCTTTCAATTAGCAGAGGCTGATGTTTCAACCAGAAATTGCCGTACCGGCTATATTCCTCTGATGCATTTTCTTTCTTGATTTTGTCAATTGCATTTTTTATTATTGACTCCAGTTCATCATAATGTACTGGCTTTAAAATATACTCAAAACTGCCCAGATGTATTGCCTCTTTTGCATAATTGAAATCAGCATGGCAGGATATAAATATCGTCTTTGTTTTCGGATATTTCTCCCGTATCCAGGAAAGAAGTTCAAGGCCATTGCCGCCAGGCATTTCAATATCACTAAGCACTACAGCAATTTCATTCTGTTCAAAAACTTCCTTGGCTTGGCTGTAATTAAAAGCCGCAAATACATTCGAAATACCGAGTTTCTTCCAATCTACCGATGCCTTTATGTCTTCAATCACATAATTCTCATCATCGACAATTAATATGTTAACCATATGATGCCTCTGAGTTTAATTTACTTTCAGTAATAGGCAAGACTATTTCAACAATGGCTCCACCACTTTCTCCATTTTTAAAATGGATATTCGCCCGGCCCTCATATAAAAGCATTAGCCTTTGAACTACATTCCAAATACCTATATGCTCTCCCTCCTGATTAACTATACGGTGTCCTTTACGCAGTTCCGAAAGCACTTCTGGGCTGAACCCCTTTCCTGTATCGCTGATAATTATTTTAAGATAGGGTTCAAGCTCACCCATATCGACAAATTCGGCCCTAATGGATAAAGTTGTACTATTATCCAATGTTATTGCATACTTTATGGCGTTTTCCACAAAAGTGTGAATAATAAGGGGTGGAATAGGCAAATCCAATAAGAATTCCGGCACATAAAAAGCACAGGATAATTTCTTGTCCAATCGCAGCTCCTGAATTCGAATATAGTTTTTAACATGCTTTAGCTCATCGTTCATTGGCACAAAGCTTAAATTGCTTTTAAATATAAACCTTAAATATTGTATAAGGCACTGGGACATTTCCTGGATGAGTTCAAAATTCTTTGATTTAGCCAGAATATGAATTATGTTCAAAGCATTCATGAAGAAATGAGGTTTTAATTGTAGTTGTAAATGCTGAAGCTCAACTTTCTGTCTATTTATTTTTTCCTCATATACGTTGATTTTCAGATCGTTAATCTGAGTCATCATATTGTTGAACGTTTCATTGACAATCTGAAACTCCTCGGAAGTCCGGTATGGTTCAATACGCACCTCCAGATTTCCCTGCTGAATTCTTTTCATAGTTGCCATCATCCTCATTAACGGGACCAGTACCACATTTCTTATAAATATTAGGCAAAGGGGTAAAAGCGCAATTAGGCCAATGGAAATAAAAGTGATCGCCTTACTCAAATACGGCAGATTCTCCAGCATTTCTTTTTCTGGTATCAGTGCCATAAGGCCAAAATTACCTCTTTCAGATTTTTCACCAACAATCAAATACTTGTCTTTCCCACCTGAAATATAATATTTGTCCAGATCGATATTTAACTTTATATTGTTGCTTTCAATAACTATCTGGTTCATCATAGCTTGTCCGTCATCCGTTACGAATATTAGCCGGTCTTTTTGTCCACGATTAATTGTATTCAATGGAATTATAAGATTTTTAATATTTATCCATGCACCAATATAACAATCATTCATTTTGAGGATACGGAAGAGATAATAATCCTGGTCGATTTTATCGACATACCATTTTTCATTATGGGTTTTACTATAATTTGCAGTTTCATCACAAGTGCTTATTATATAATCAACTACTTCCTGCTGTTTACCACTATATGTACCCATATTGGCAATCTCTAAAAAATCATTCCGAGATTCAACATATACAAACATCGAGCTTACTACTTCATAAATTGCTACTTCATCGAAAATTTTTGTCCATAATCTCATCTTAGCCAAAGTATAATCACTTTGATCTGTTGAAAAATTCATAATCTGTAGATTATAATTCAATGCTGCAATATTTGACAAATATCTGTCTACATCTCCCAGATTATTGTCAACTTGTTTCATATATAAGGCTATTGTATTGTTATAGGATTCAGCTACCTGATTGTGCACAACACTGATTGCATAGAAATTATTAAAAACTAAAACAAAAATCAAAGGCAGCATAATAACCAGAATGCCTATAACCAATTTGAATCGAATTGAATTTCTCGAAATTTTGGGAAATTTCACTAACATACAGTTAGCCTCCAAAATTGAATAATTGGAGTTTCAAAACAAACCCCGATTTTCTCTTCCATGAATACAGTTTGTTCAGCTGACAGTCAGCGCTAAATGAATAAAATAATGACCCGGAGCTGTTTCTCCAGATTCATCACCAGGAAAGTCACATGGATGGTGACTTTCCTGGTTTTTTCAGAAGTGTCGTCACACGATTGAGTGCAAGTTTCTCTTTGCCAAGAAGTAGACGGAAAAGGTCCTAAAATCAACTTGATTTTTTATTTTGTATTTGCTATTAATGTATCTCATTTTGCGGCAGTTGACCATCCAAATACAGTTTGTGATATTTGTCCATGCTTGAGATTGAGGTCGGAGCAGATACTTGTGAATTCGATGATTGTAGAAAGAGTCCAATTGTCTGTCCTGATAATCAGCCGCTGTTATCGATCATACAATTTCTGTCTAATAATACTGTATGAGTGCATCGCAAGCATGTTTGGCTAACTTAATTGAATTTCATGTATATGTCAGCCTGTATAAACAAACCTTTAAACCATATGTTTGATGTTTGTTTGATGTTTGATTTTACTTGAGATCATCTGGAATCACATGTTTAATTGCAAATAGCTTTACTCCAGTTAACGAAGAAATAGACAGGCAGCCGGAGTTAATAACTGACCTGATGATTGTCAACACAATTCCCATCATTTTTCCATAATCACTGAATCAACATTGAACATATTAAGTAGCCCAGTAAAATTGAATTATATCTACTGATTTTGAAGAAGAAGTGATAATTGCATGGATATTATGGATTTGATCTCAGGTCAACTTGATAATCAATACATCCTAAACCAATTAGGCAAATCATCAGGTTCAAATCCAACGCAAGTTCAGCAGTTAATCAAACTAGGGTTGCCGACCCTGTTAAAAGCCTTGACCCGCAATGCCAGCTCGCTGATGGTGCAGCAGCATTAGCTGGCGATAAAGGCATCTTGAGCAAAGTGACACATATGCTCGATTCTGACAAGGATGGGGACGTCATCGATGATGTCCAGAATCTCTTAGGCAAGTTCCTGAAATAAATCTCCAGCAATCGACAATGAGCGAGGGTTTGTCAGATTACTACACGAAAGCCGACTACCAGATTTTTTTAAACTCTATTAACTCACTGTCCAAGGTGGAATGTCCTCAGCACAATCAGCTAGCCGTTGCAGGTTACCCAGCTCTTTCACGATCAGCTGGAACGGTCTTCGTTCTCAATGAAAATGAGTCTAGTGAAAAGTTGAAAGACCTATAAGTTGTGTTACACTCTAACCTTGGAGAGTGCCAAGATGATCAAATCGATGACCCAGGGTAGTCCGGCGAAGCTCATTTTCCTGTTCACGATTCCATTGATCATCGGGAACCTGTTTCAGCAACTTTACAATGTCGTAGACACCTATATTGTTGGCCGGAATGTCAGCATTAATGCGCTGGCAGCGGTCGGTTCAACTGGCAACATTCTCTTTCTGATCCTGGGTTTCATTTTCGGCTTCACGTCGGGCCTGACGATTATTACAGCGCAACGCTATGGTGCCAAAGATTGGGAAGGGATGCGGCGCAGCTATGCCGCCGGCATCCTGGTCAGTGCCGTGACGACTGTTTTCCTGACGATCCCGAGTATCCTCTTTGCCCGAACCTTGCTCCGGATTCTGCACACACCGGCTGAAATCATGGCGGATGCTTACAGTTACCTGATGGTCATCTTGATTGGCATCTTCGCCTCGATGTATTTCAATTTCTTTTCTAGTGTTATCAGGGCCCTTGGCAACAGCCGAACACCCTTATATTTCCTGGCCATTGTCTGTGTCCTGAATATTGTCCTCGATCTGGTTTTTATCATCAATTTTGACATGGGCGTCATCGGCGCCGGTGTTGCTACGGTCATCAGCCAGCTGGTTTCGGCACTCCTATGTTACTGGTATATTCGACGCAAAATTCCTGATTTGAATTTGCAACTTCACCATTTCCGGGAAGCTTCACACGTTTTGCGGGAACACTTATTGCTGGCTTTGCCGATGGGTTTCCAGAAATCCATTACTGGCATTGGCTTCATTGTCCTCCAGTTTGCCTTGAACAATTTGGGGACCTCTGCCGTTGCTGCTTACACGATCACGACCAAGATCGATGGTATCGCCATCATGCCGCTGGAATCTTTCGGTGTTGCGATGGCCACCTATGCCGCACAGAATCTGGGGGCTGGTGAATACCAGCGCATCAAAGAGGGCGTGAAAAAAAGTCTGGCTATGGCGATAGCTTACAGTTTCGCCATCGGCTTTGTGATGATTGCTGCCGGACGTTATTTGACTCAGGTATTCGTTGGCACAGGTCTTGAATCTGTGCCAATCGTCAACAATGCCATGATCTTTTTCTGGGTCAATGGAACGCTGTACTGGGCGGTGGCGATTCTGTTCGTCCTGCGCTATACGTTGCAGGGCATTGGCCAAACACTAGCCCCAACATTGGGCGGTGTTTTCGAACTGTTGATGCGGTCATTCGCCGGGGTCATCCTGGGTGCTGCCTTTGGCTTTGCGGGCGTTGCATTGGCTAATCCCCTGGCCTGGTTCGGCGCTTTGATACCACTGGGTATCCAGTATGCCCACGAAGTCAAAACGATCAATCGGAAAATCGAAATTTGCTCTGATATACTTTAGTTATGAACAAGAAAACTTCAGCTATATTATTGGCAATTTTAGCCGCTGCACTTTATGGCATAAGTTCTCCAGTATCAAAATTGCTTCTAGTCAAAATCCCACCCACGTTAATGGCTGCGCTGCTCTATCTCGGCGCAGGGATTGGCATGTTGTTGATTAATATTTACCGCAGCATCAGGAACAGCGTGTCGCATGAAGCGAGGCTGACCAGGAAAGAATTGCCTTTTGTTGTTGGCATGGTGGTCCTGGATATCGCGGCGCCTGTCTTCCTGATGATCGCGCTGACATTAACGACAGCAGCCAATACTTCACTGCTCAACAACTTTGAAATTGTCGCAACTGCAATCGTTGCCCTCTTCATTTTCAAGGAGGCAATCGGACGGCGGATGTGGTTCGCAATTGCACTGATCACATTGGCCAGCATCATCCTGTCAGTTGAAGATGCCAACAGCAGTTTTTCGTTTTCACTTGGATCACTGTTTGTCATCCTGGCATGCATATGCTGGGGATTCGAAAACAACTTTACCCGGATGCTTTCACTGAAAGACCCTCTGCAAATCGTCGTGATCAAGGGATTCGGCTCTGGTGCAGGTTCACTGATGATTGCCGTGGCGATGAGGCAGTACAGCATGAATATATTTTATATTCTGATGGCTTTGCTTCTGGGCTTTGTAGCCTATGGACTCAGCATCTATTTCTATATTTCTGCGCAAAGAACATTGGGAGCAGCAAGAACAAGCGCCTATTATGCGGTTGCACCTTTTATCGGTGTGCTGCTTTCAATCATCATTTTCGGGCAGAAAATGACCTGGTCGTTTATCATCGCACTCACCATTATGATTATCGGTGCATATTTTGCTGCTGTTGAGCATCACAAGCACGCTCACTATCACGAAGTCATGACGCACGAACATCGACATAACCATTTAGATGGACATCATACCCATCAACATATTGGCAGCAATGAAAGTGAACATAGCCATGTTCACACCCATGGTGAGCAGGAGCATGTCCATACGCATACGCCAGACCTGCATCACAAGCATCCTCACTAAAGAGGATAGCAGCGGCCTGGCAACCAGATCTTTTTATTATCGTGCATCATTTCTTGCTTTAAATTCTTTCTATGATCGTACACGTTTGCATTTGTACTAATTGCACAACAAATGATTGTCTATTCGAATAATTTGCATATATTTCTCCGTGATTGACAATCGAAATCCGCGATGATAACATCAATCTCGTAAACGTTTTCGGACGTTGGACAAATGAAATAACCCCCCCGGTTCCAGCGCAGAATCAACCTTTTTGCAGTCTTTTTCTGCGCCCGAAATCAACAATTGAATATTGGGTTCAAGTCTTCAACGCTAAGGGCAAAGGCAATCAGCCTATGTGTTGAAGACCATTGAGTTTGCTTGAGAAATCAGCAAGCTTTCCGTGTTTGAGAAGAACCTGGTAACTTGTTTGTCTTATTGACAAGCGCGTGCTGCCAGTGCTTCACGTGCTTGTTTTTTATTTTTTAAAAGCCAAGCCACTGCCTGGGCTCTAAAAGTTTCTGTCCGTCGCGAAGCAGGAACTTTAAAAAGTATAAAGTCGGTAAACCAGATCGAAGAAAGAGGAGTTTTATGAAGGTAACAAATCTTGAAGAATTGCATATCCGGATGGCCCAGATCAGGGAAGCCCAGCAGAAATTTGCGACATACTCCCAGGCTCAAGTTGATGAGATCTTCCGCCAGGCTTCAAAGGCCGCCAACAATGCCCGGATCGCCCTGGCCAAGCAGGCTGTTGAAGAAACCGGCATGGGCATTGTTGAAGACAAAGTCATCAAGAACCATTTTGCCTCGGAATACATCTACAACCAGTACAAAGATGATAAAACCTGTGGTGTCATTGAGCGGGATCTTGCTTTTGGAATGACAAAAATCGCTGAGCCGGTAGGCATTGTCGCGGCGATCATTCCGACGACCAATCCAACGTCGACGGCAATTTTCAAATCGCTGATTGCGCTCAAAACCAGAAACGGCATCATCTTCTCGCCGCATCCCCGCGCCAAGAACTGCACGATTGAGGCCGCCCGCATCGTCCTCGAAGCCGCAGTGAAAGCCGGTGCACCTGAAGGTATTATCGGCTGGATCGATCAGCCGAGCGTTGAACTGTCGAATACGGTCATGCAGCTTGCCGATTTGACGCTGGCAACCGGGGGTCCCGGCATGGTCAAGGCAGCCTATTCTTCCGGCAAACCGGCGATCGGCGTTGGGGCCGGCAATACACCGGCCATCATCGACGAGACGGCCCATCTCAAAATGGCGGTCAGCTCGATCCTTCTGTCCAAAAGCTTCGACAACGGCGTCATTTGCGCATCCGAACAGTCAGTCCTGGTCATGGATGAGATCTATGATGATGTCAAACAAGAATTTGCTGATCGCGGCGCCTATTTGTTGTCTGCTGATGAAATCGATGCAGTCCGGAAAATCATCCTGGTCAATGGCAACATCAATGCCAGGATCGTCGGCCAGCCGGCATTTAAAATCGCGGCCATGGCCGGCCTCATTGTACCTGAAGAAACGAAAGTCCTGATTGGCGAGATCGAATCGGTTGAGTTGGCAGAGCCATTCAGCCATGAAAAACTCTCGCCGGTCCTGGCCATGTACCGGGTTCACAACTTTGCCGAGGCTTTGGACAAAGCGGCCCGGTTGGTCGAACTGGGAGGAATGGGCCACACCTCGGTCCTTTACACCGATCAGATCAAGTCCAAAGACCGGATCGCGGCTTTTGGCGCCCGAATGAAGACCGGCCGCACCATCATCAATATGCCGTCTTCACATGGTGCGATCGGCGATCTGTTCAATTTCAAGCTGGCGCCTTCGCTGACCCTGGGTTGCGGCAGTTGGGGCGGCAACTCAATTTCGGAAAATGTCGGCGTCAAGCATTTGATGAATGTCAAAACGGTCGCTGAAAGGAGAGAAAACATGCTGTGGTATCGTGTCCCCAACCGTGTTTATTTCAAATCAGGCTGCCTGGGTATTGCCATCAAGGAATTGAAAGACCTGGGCAACAAGCGGGCGTTCATTGTCACCGACAAGGTACTTTATAACCTTGGTTATACGGAAACGGTAGTTAACCAACTAAAGGACTTAGGTATCGACGTCAAGGTCTTCTTTGATGTGGAACCCGATCCAACCCTGGCGATTGCCCGGAAAGGTGCTTCTGAAATGCGCAGCTTCCAACCCGATGTGATCGTCGCACTGGGCGGTGGTTCGCCAATTGATGCCGCGAAAATCATGTGGGTCATGTACGAGCATCCGGAAATCGAATTCGAAGATTTGGCCATGCGATTCATGGATATTCGCAAACGCGTTTTCGCTTTCCCAAAAATGGGTGGCAAGGCTTCATTTGTGGCGATTCCGACAACAGCTGGAACAGGCTCTGAAGTGACACCTTTTGCCGTCATCACTGACGAACAGACGGGCATCAAGTATCCCTTGGCCGACTATGAACTGACACCCAGCATGGCCATCATCGATACCGAACTGATGATGAATATGCCCAAGGGATTGACTGCGGCCTCCGGCATCGACGCATTGACCCATGCCCTGGAGGCATATGTTTCCGTCCTGGCTTCTGAATTCACCAATGGCCAGGCCCTGGAGTCGATCCGTCTGATTTTCAAATATCTTCCGGATGCCTACAATGAAGGCTCGACCCATGTTAAGGCCAGGGAAAAAATGGCTCACGCCTCAGCGATGGCGGGTATGGCCTTTGCCAACGCATTCCTGGGGATCTGCCATTCGATGGCGCACAAGCTGGGGGCAAAACACCACATTGCCCATGGTGTCGCCAATGCCCTGCTGATCGGCGAGGTTATTCGCTTCAACGCGGTTGAGAATCCCAGGAAGCAGGCTGCGTTCTCCCAATACAAGTATCCGAACGCCAAATGGCGCTATGCCAGGATTGCAGATTACCTGGAATTGGGTGGAACGACTGAAGATGAAAAAGTGGAATTGCTGATCCAGGCGATCGAAGACCTCAAAGCCAAGGTTGGCATTCCGAAATCGATCCGGGAGGCCGGTATTTCCGAAAATTCGTTCTTTGCTTCCCTGGATGAAATGAGCGAGCAGGCCTTTGATGACCAGTGCACAGGCGCAAATCCCCGGTATCCGTTGATCAGCGAGCTCAAGGGATTGTACATCAAAGCCTTTGAAGGCAGCGCCCAGCATTTGATCACCCTTTGACTGCACCAGAAGTCAAACCGGCGATCATCGATTTCTGGCTGAAGAAATAGACGATGACGATCGGGATCATGGACAGGGTAAAGGAAGCAAATGCCAGGTTATAGTCGAACGCATACTGGGATTTGAAATTGTACTGGAACAACTGAAGTGTCCAGTATTTGTCAGACCGGTTGAGGATCAGGAGCGGCAGGAGAAAGTCATTCCAGATCCATAGGCTGTTGGTGATCAGGACTGTTGCCGTCATGGGTTTCAACATCGGCAGAAAGATTTTGATGTAGGATTGTAAAACTGTACACCCGTCGATGTATGCTGCTTCCTCGAGTTCGTACGGAATTGTCTTCATGTAGCCAACGTAGAGAAATACGCCCTGGATGGCTGAAAAGGTGATATACAGCAGGATCAGTCCACTCTGGTTCAAGAGGTTGAACTGGGTCATCAGTTTTGAGACGGGGATCATGATGACTTGGAACGGGATGAAAATGCCGATCGTGAAGTAGAAGAATAAAAACCGATAGTATTTTTTATGCATGTTTCGCGAAATCGCATAGGATACCATCGGCAGCAGAATCGAAATGCCGATGACTGCAACAACCGTGATGATAACCGAGTTCAAGACATAGGTGAAAAAGCCGGAGTTACTGAGGATTTGCTTGAAGTTGTCGAGGTAGAGGCTTTTGGGCAGGGCGAAGAAATTGGCGGTTGATTCAGCCTGGGTTTTCATCGCAGTGATCACGGTCACGTAAAGCGGAATGGCGATGCTGATCAAGCCAGCGATCAGGACAACATATTGAAGGATTCTAAAGATGAGTCGTTTCAGTTTCATGTTAATCCACCTCGAAACGATTCAGAATTTTCATCTGGAAGGCCGATATGACACTGATGATCAGGAACAGCATGACTGCAACAGTGATTCCGTAACTGAAGTTCATTTCCCTGAAAGCATAACTGTAGATGAGAAAGCCGATCGATTCGGTCGAACGGGCAGGTCCGCCGCCGGTCATTGCCTGTACATAGTCAAAGAGCGTCAAGCCACTCTTGAGGGACAGGATCAGGATGATATTGATGACCGGGATCAGATAAGGAATTTGCACATTGAGGAAACGGCGAAACGGGGATGCGCCATCGATGACAGCCGCTTCGATCAATTCATGTGGGACACTTTGCAGGGCCGCCAGGAGCAGGACCGTGGGAATGGCTACCCCTTGCCAGAGATTGACGAACAGGATGCCATAAGGCGCTAAATCACTGCTGGCCAGGATGTTTTTCGAAAGGAAATCGATCCCCAAGGTTTTCCCAATCGCTGGAACAACCTGGTAAAACAACTGGTTGAAGATCAATCCAACCGTAATCAAGCTTAGAACGGCCGGAAAAAAGTACATTGATCGGAAGAATCCCTGGAGTTTCAATTTCGAATTGAGCAGCAGGGCCAGAAACAGAGACATCACCAGGGTCAGGACGACAAGCATCACGGTATAGCGCAGCGTGAAGGACATGCTCCGACCGATCCGCTGATCGCCGAGGACTTTGAAGAAGTTTTTCAGGCCGACCAATTGATAGGTCCGACGAAATCCATCCCAATTGGTGAAACTGTAGTAAATCCCGCTGAGCATGGGGTAGATGAAGAATAGGGTATAAGCAATCACTACCGGCAGTGTGAACAGGAAATGGGTTGAGTGATTGAGTTTCTGTTTGAATCTGGACATGGTCAGGTACCTCCACCCTTCCGGAGCGTCCCGGGATGGGAATCGACAAGATTCCCATCCCGGGCATAAAATCGGTTCAGTTCATTCAATTTTGCAGAGAATTATTTCTGGCCTGCAGATACGAAGTCCTGGTTCAGCAGATCGAGGAATCCTGCCTTATCCTTGTTGGTCACGAGCATCTGAATGTCAGAATTGAAAGTGCCTTCCATGCCAGCCGGCCATTTGAAGTGCATCCATTGGAAGGATTTGCCTTCGTTCAGCAATTTGGCGAGGGATTCGATTGCCGGCATATTGATGACAACACCATTGATGCAGGATGGGGATTTGTCATTGTCAGCAAAATACTGGGCAGTTTCAGTGCGCGAGAGGAATTCCATGAATTTCAGGGAAGCATCTTTGTATTTTGTGTTCGCGGAGACTGAGAAGGCCGAGTCGATTCCATAAATAACGACGGTTTTGTCTGCGGTTGTGCCAGGGAAAGGGAACATGCTGTAGTCCAGGTTCGGGTTGGCTTTGACGAGAACCGGATTTTCCCAGATACCGTTGAAGAACATTGCAGCTTCACCGTTGGCGAACATCGAGACGGCCTGGTCGACGCCCATGCCGGCTGCATCTTCGGAACCGTATTTTCTCAGTTCAACGAGACGGTCCGCGATCGTGCTGATTTCTGCACTGTCTTTCAGGGTTTTACTGCCAGCGATGACATCCTGGAAGAATGAATCGGCGTTTTCTTTACCCATTTCCATGCCAAGCAGCAGATTGGCGAGAATTCCAGCAGTCCAGGCGTCTTTGTCAGACAAGGCAAACGGGACAATGCCGGCAGCCTGGAGTTTGTCGCACACAGCAATCAGTTCAGCATAGGTGGTAGGGATTGCAATACCCTGTTCGGTAAAGATCTTCTTGTTGTAGAAAACACCGGTCGTGTTGACTGAGAGCGGCAGCGAATAGTCTTTACCCTCGATCTTGATGGTGTCGAGGATCGCTGGATTGACATTTTTCAGCGCGTCTGTGCCTGACAGATCCATCATATAGCCTTCCTGAACGTACACTTTGAATTCAGTTTCATTCGGGTAGGCGAGCATGACATCGGGTGCATCATTGCTGGCGAGGCGGGTTTGCAGAACGGTCTTCGCGTCCGGAACATTGTTCTGGACGACCTTGATATCCGGATTTTCGGCTTCAAATCGCTTGATGATTTCATCGTAGATGCCAACGGCTTCCGGCTTCATCTGATAAAATTCGATTTCAACTTTTTCACCTGCAGCAGCAGTTGATCCGGCAGTTGTCGCCTCACCTGATGCTGCAGCGGTGGTTGATGCAGTGAGTCCGCACCCGCTGAGGGTTGAGACAACAAGGGTCACAGCCAAGCCAAGCAGGGCAAGTTTCTTAAGCAGATAGGACGTGTTCATTTTTCTTCCTCCTCTTTTCTGTGGAATTGATTCCGTAGAAAAAATTCCTTTCATTCTGTTCGAAAGATGGTTCTTGTGAGTCGTGCCAGGCTGTCTGTAGCGAGGGTAAGTTAAAGGCTAGGGGCAGGGACAGAGAAAAGAGATATATTCCAGAACATAGCGAGTGATCAGTTCGCTGAATCTGGCCAGATAGACCGGAGTGTCCACGCTTTCAACGAGGGCACGCCCATGGATCCGCCGACAGAGAACAGGTCATATCCTGTGCTGTCCAGATCCGGATAGATACGATTAGTGATGACAGCTTCACCCTTGTTGATGAATATTTCGATCGATGATCGATCGACAAAGATCTGCAGGAAGATTTTGTTATCCAGGCCGAGGACAACCGGTGCAGCTGTTTCCACGGTACTCCCGATGCCGGAATGGGACCGGTCACAGATCACGGCCTGGCGCTGGCGATCAAAATAGACCAACGTTTCCTGGCTGCCGTCTGCTGAAGTCCTCAGGCGAAGCCCTCCTTGCTGACATTGCTCATTGTAGAAATCGAGTTCGACGTAGATTTCCAAGGTACTGCCGCTGACATGCTGCAAATGCCCATGTGTTTGTTGTTCGACATGATAAGAACTGTCAGATAAAAGTACATCCCGTAGTTCTTTCATCTCGCGTACCGGCTGGACCAGAACCCGGTCGTTCTCAAGACTTAGTTCACGCATGATGGTCATCGCACCAACCCAGCCTTCTCTGGCGGTGACATAGGTATCGCGCCATTTTTCCATCCAGGCCAGCATGATGCGTCGGCCATCCGGGGCCAGCATGCTCTGCATCGCATAGAAATCCTCGCCATAGTCCGCTTCCTGGTACTGGATCGGATTAAACTGACCGGTAGAATAATCGAGATTGCCGACGACCAGTGTATTGCGGGAAATCGGCGATTCGATCGGTGAAAAACCGAGTACATCGCGTCCATCCAATTGGTAAATATCGGGACATTCCCACATATGGCCATAGGATCCATTGCTGGCCAATACAACGCCGACTTCCTGCCAGCTGCGCAAATTTCCTGAGCGGTATAACAAGGCTTGTCCTTTACCGTCGCAGCTGCTGCCGAGCACCATATACCACTTGCCGTCATGCGACCAGACTTTCGGGTCACGGAAGTCAGAACTTGTGCCCTTCGGCGGCTGGCGGAGCACCGGGTTCGCGGCGTCTTTTTCAAAGTGTATGCCGTCCTGGCTAGTTGCGACACTCTGCATTTCCTTCGGCGTCCGATGATCATCGTGCGAGGTATAGATGAACGTGAGCAGATCGTCAGAAATGACTGCACTACCGGAAAAACAACTGGCGTCATATTCGGTGTCAGGTGCCAATGCGATCGGGTCATGCTGCCAATGGACCAGGTCATTGCTGCTCGCATGACCCCAATACATCGGTCCCTGAATCGTGTTGTACGGGTAGTGCTGGTAAAAGACGTGGTATTGGCCTTTGAAATAAGCCATCCCGTTCGGATCATTCATCCAGTTGGTCGGTGGCATCAGGTGATATTGCAACCGGAATGGCTGTTTCGAAACAGTTTCGAAGTTTTTCCAGACGGCTTGATTGGCTTGCTCCAGTAAGTTCATAATGTCCATCTCATTTCGTTATAAATCGTGCGATGAATGCTATCGTGAATATTGTCAGAGTGTATTTCTTATTATTCGTGAATCGTGAAAGCGTATTCTCATCTTTGTAAAAAAATGGTCGGAATGAGAATCAACTTTGGCTTCGGGTGATCTTGAGACTTGATTCACGGACGACGAGACGGGAGTCGAGCTGGATGTGACGCTCCGGTGCGGTGTTGTGTGTGGCAATCTTTTCCAGTAAAAGCTCGATCGAACGGATACCGATCTGGTCGATCGGCTGGGCGATTGTGCTGAGGGACGGACTGATTTCCCGGCTGATAAAAGTGTTGTCAAAGCCGACGATCGCAACGTCCTCCGGAACCTTGACATCGAGGTCCTTGAGGATGTGCAGGACGATCAGCGCGTTGATATCGTTGAAAACAAAAATCCCTGTTCCATCCGTATTCGGCTGGTCCTTGAGCAGGGTTGACAAGTTGGCTTTGAGTGTATCGTAGGGTTTGTTCTTCACGCTGAAATATTTTCGATCAAGATCGATGTCACGCTGCAGGAGTCCATTCTTGAACCCTTTTTCCTTTTCGTCACCGCCTGGTCCAACGAAGACAAATCGACCGTATCCGAGGTTGACGAGGTGGTTGGCCACTTCTTTGCCAGCCAGACTGTGGGAGATTGAAACGCAGGTATAACCTTTGTAATCGTTGGTGATCAGGACAATCGGCAGATTGTGACTCTGCAGGTTTTCCAGATACTCGGCGTCATCATCGCACGGCGCAAGCAGAATCCCATCGACATTGTAGCTCTTCAGCATATTGATGTACTTCTTTTCTTTGGCCGGATCCAGATCGGTATTGCAGAGGATAATGCTGTAGCCAATGCGAGAGGCTTCTTCTTCAACAGCCTTGATGATGTCCACGAAAAATGGATTGGCAATGTCAGTCACGATAACACCGATCAGCTTGGACGTGTTGGAGACCAGACTCTTGGCAATGATATTCGGCTGGTAGTCATTTTTCCGGATCACATCGAGTACGCGCTGACGGATATCCGGATTAACCCGGTTATTGCCATTGATCACTCGAGATACTGTTGCCTGGGAGACGCCGGCTTCTTTGGCGATTTCTTTCATGCTGATCATCTCGGCTTCTCCTTCGGAAACGATTCTTGCTTTGTGAAAGCGTATTCACGATATACAAATCATATCACGGGGGCAATATACTGTCAACGAATCCGGCATTGTCAAAACGGCAAACATGGCCGTGTGTTCTTGTGGTATTTCACAAGAACAGGTTGAATGTTTTCCGATTTCATCTGTCAAAGGCCTGAATTCTGATTCAAATATACAACTTGAAAACACTAATGACTGATCACACCTTGGCATTGTCAAAGCACATCCGTCAATAAAATTCCCCAGCATATATGTATTTTGAAAAATCAAGTGACTTTGCGTCATTATCGGCCAAAGAATCGGAATATGATGGAATTAACAGGTTTAGCACAAACCAGAATGATCGCAATGATTCGAGGAAATAAGAGGTTGTGTTATGGCACAGAAAATCACACCCAATCTATGGTTCAACGGCAATGCCAAAGAGGCTGCGGATTTCTACGTCTCAGTGTTTCCGGACAGCCGGATAATTTCGACATCCTACTACCCCAAAAGTATCGAAGAAGGTCTGGCTGATTTTCAGTTGGATCTCGCTGGCCAGGAGCTGACGATCGAATTCGAGCTGAGGCAGCAACAGTTTGTCGCCATCAATGCCGGTCCGGAATTCGAATTTAATCCGTCCATTTCTTTCATGGTCAACTTCGACCCTTCACGCGATGAAAAGGCGAGTGAGCACCTGGATGAACTTTGGCAAAAACTCGTGGATGGCGGTCAGGAACTCATGCCGCTCGACGCTTATCCATTCAGTAAACGGTATGGCTGGGTCAAAGACCGTTACGGCTTGACATGGCAGTTGATCCTGACAAATCCGGCTGGCGAGCCACGCCCGTTCATCATCCCCTCGCTGTTATTTGCCGGGGGAAAAGTCAACCAAGCCGAAGAAGCCATCAAATTTTACTTATCCGTTTTCAAGGATGTACAATTGGGCACCATAGCCCACTACACTGAAGACACTGGACCTGCCAAGGCGGGCGCGCTCATGTTTGGCGACTTCTTGCTCGCCGACCAGTGGTTTGCGGCGATGGACTCAGGTGTCGAGCAGGATTTCATGTTCAATGAAGCCATCTCCTTCTCCGTCAGCTGCAAGGATCAGGCCGAAATCGACTACTTCTGGGGGAAACTATCCAACGCACCGGCGTTTGAACAATGCGGCTGGTGCAAGGACCAGTTCGGCCTGAGTTGGCAGATCGTGCCTGAAAACATCGGCGAACTCATGGAAAAACCTGACGCGTTTGCTCATTTGATGCAAATGAAAAAACTCATCATCGCTGATTTTTAAAACTGACCGCTGTTTTTCTTCTCGTCGGTTTTATAGTCAGTCTTTTTTGATCAGTGGTGCAGATTGATGATCAGCGATCAATATTGGATTCGGTCTTCGATGATTTCAAAGAATGTATCGGCAGTCAGTGCCATAAGAACCGGTAAAGTCGCACCCAGGACCAGCACCTGCCATCTGCTGATATTGTTCCCTGCAATGATCAAGTTGCCCAACCCTCCGCCACCGACAAATGCGGCAAGAATCGCAGAGCCAATATTGACGGTGACCGCAGTTCTGATTCCGGCCAGGATCATCGGGGTGGCCAATGGAATTTCGATTTTGAATAGAATATGGCTTTGTTTCATACCCATGCCTTTGGCAGCTTCAATAACCGAGCGATCGACTTCACTGAGGCCAGTCAAGGTATTGTTCAAGATGGGCAGCAATGAATAAATCCACAGGGCAAGAATCGCAGTCTTGGCGCCGATACCCAGGAAACCGACAGACAAGGCCACGACAGCCAGGCTGGGCACCGTCTGACCAATATTGACGACACCAACGACGCGTGGTGCCCAGGCTTTCAGTTTCGATCTGGTTAAAAGAATCCCACCGGGCACAGCCGTGAGTATCGCCAAACCAGCGGATATGCCGACGATATAAAGGTGCTGGGCCAGCAAGGCTGATATTTTCGGATAGGACACAAGTCTTTCGACCAGACTGTCCTGCGGATTCTCAACAACATAGATGCTCATCAGGACGCCGATCAACAGGAAAACAAGGATTTTCCCAGCCTTGCCCAAGTAGGTCCGTAAATCATTCATGATCTTGGCCATAATAACTTACCTTCTTGAGAAGATTCTCAAGTGTGATAACCCCTAAAACCATTTTCGAATCATCGATGACATCGATTGTCGATTCACCAGTCTTCAGCATTTCAGACAGCACATCCTGGGCGGATGCTTGCAACGACACAGTGGCCCGTGTGCTCTTCTGCAGATTGCCGCTTTTTGTTCCGGTGTCATTGTCCTGGACTTGCGTCCGTGCCGTTATCGGCAACTCAGTCAAGGGCCGCATCAAATCTTCACAGGGAATGAGGTTCATCATTTTCAGCGTATTCCGGCTGCCAATCAATTCCGATACAAACGGGTCAGCTGGTTTGGACAGGATTTCCATCGGCGTACCCAGTTGAATGATTTTGCCGGCTTTCAATACAGCGATCTTATCGCCCATCTTGATGGCCTCGTCAATGTCATGGGTCACAAAAACGATGGTCTTCCTGATCTTTTCCTGAATACTTAGAAACTCATCCTGCAGCTTGGCCCGCGTGATCGGATCAAGTGCCCCAAAAGGTTCATCCATCAGCATGATGCGAGGATTGGCAGCCAAGGCCCGGGCAACACCGACCCTTTGTTTCTGGCCACCGCTCAGTTCCCGTGGTTTTTTCTGGCGGTAGATGCTCGGTTCAAGATCGACTAGCGCCAGCAGCTCATCGACACGAGCGTTGATTTTTTCCCTTTTCCACCCCAGTTCAACCGGAACTGTGGCAATGTTTTCAGCAACTGTCATATGTGGAAACAGACCGATATCCTGGATGATATAGCCGATATTCAACCGCAGTTCGATGGTGTCGGTCGCATTGATGTCTTGCCCATCGATCAGGATCTTCCCCGAGCTTGGCTGAATCAATTTGTTGATCATTTTCATGGTGGTCGTCTTGCCACAACCGGACGGGCCTACAAGCATGCAGATTTCACCTGCATTGATTTGCAGGTTCAGGTTGTTGACTGCGTCCAGAGCCGATTCGGAGTACCGTTTCGATACGTTTTCAAATCTTATCATTTGTCTTGGCCCCATTCGATTGACTGTTACTGACTAGCCTTTGCTGTAGTTTGCCCAAGCCTTTGTCGGAGAGGATCGCAATCAATGAAATCAGAATCGCGCCGATCAAGACCATCCGGTCATTGGTCCTGCTGATGCCCTGGAAAATATATTCCCCCAGACCGCCAGCCCCGATGTAGCTGGCTATCGCGCCGATACCAATCCCCATGACGACTGCAGTCCGGATACCGGCCATCATGGCAGGGATGGCCAGTGGCAGCTTGATGCGGAGCATGATCTTTCTTTCCGTCAGGCCCATTCCGCGCGCGGCTTCAATGATTGCAGGATCGATGGTGGTGATGCCGGTATAGACATTGCGGACAATCGGCAGCTGAGTATAGGCGACCATGCCGACAATCGCGGGAGCCGTCCCGATGCCGAGGATTGGAATCAGCAAGGAGAACAACGCCAGGCTGGGAATCGTCATCATGATGCTGGTGAAATTGAGGACAAGCTTGGCGGCTCTCTTATTGCGGGTGATCAGGATACCAACCGAGATTCCCAGGACAATCGAAATAGCCATGGCAATCAATACCATTCCGATATGCTCGATGGTCAATTGCAGGATGGTCTGTTTTCTGGCCAGGAAAAATTCAATCAGATCCATGTGCACTCCAATGTCATCTATTATCGCCAGAATCGACAGGTTCGTGGCTGGCTGCCTGGCTGGCTGCCTGACGACCGGCTATCCGACCGAAAACCAGGCACTCGGTAATCGAACAGCTTCCCAGGCGGCTGGCGCCATGTATACCTCCGGTGATTTCACCAGCGGCAAAAAGCCCCTTGATCGGTTGACCTTCCAGATCGATCACTGCGCCAGTTGTGTCGATTCTGAGGCCACCCATCGTGTAATGGACTTTAGGCCACAGGCGGATCCCATAATAAGGCGGCTGCCTGATTGGTCCGGCTGATTCCAGCAAAGGCTTGTCAAAGTCCGGATCGGCCCTTTCTGTGACCCCGGCGTTGAACCGATCAACGGTTGCCGCGAGCTGTGCACCAGGAACCTTGTAAAAGGCAGCTAATTCCTGCAGCGTGTCGAAAGAATTGACGACACCTTTCTGCAGGCATTTCTCGATATTCCAGCCCGAGGCTGCAACTGCGGCCGAGTCGGCGAGACCGATGCAGGGATGTCCTATGGCCAGGATCTGGTCGGCAAGGCTTCGGCGGTCGGCCAGTTCGTTGACGAAACGGCTACCAGTTGCAGGATCCACAATGATTCCGTACTGGAAAACAACATATTCCGAAAAACGTGGTCCGACTCCATAACCCTTTTCATCGGGGGAAGCCCAGGGACCGAGCTGGATCCGGGACAGTTGAACCGGTGCTGCGCCGATTTTAAGGGCGGCAATCAAGGTTTCAGCCGTCGCGTATGGTTTGTTGGTTGAATCAATTATACCAGTCAAACGAGGGTCCTGTGCAGTCCTGAACTTGATATCACTGCTGAATCCGCCAGTTGCCAGGATAACACCACGTCGAGCCTTGATCAGAAGATCCTCGCCCGGGTTGAAAGCCTGGCCAGGGTGTCCTCTCCGGACGCTAACGCCACAGACTCGGCCGTCACAATCCTGGACCATCTCTTTCATGCAAGTCTGCAGCCTGACCTCGATATCCAGTTGATTCAGTTTTTCGACCATTCTTTTGATGATCGTGGCTCCGGATACGTCTTTTGCCGTATAGCAGCGAGGTACTGAATGGCCACCGAAGATATCGACTCGATCCAAGTATTCGACGCCCAGATATTGTTGCGACCATTCAAAAGCTTCAACCGCCTGGTCCACGACAATTCGAACCAGCTCCGGGTAATTGATCCCGAGACCTGCCTTGAGCATATCGGCATACATGCTGTCCGGCGTGTCCGAAATACCAGATTTTGCCTGGAGCGAAGTGCCTGCGGCAGCGATTCCGCCATCACTGATCACAGAATTTCCACCGACAGCATTCATTTTTTCCAGAATGATGACTGATGCACCAGCAATGCGGGCTTCGATTGCTGCGGTCAATCCGGCAAATCCACTGCCAACGACGATGATATCTGTTTCCTCATCCCAATGATCTGTCATAACATCCAGTCCTGGTGAGCCCTGCTTCTTCATTTCCTGTACCTTCCTGGCATGATTGGCCTGTTGATTGGCCATTCAGTTGGATTTTTGCATCTGATTGTCTGACCAGCTATGAATTGTCAGACCAGCTACGAAAACAAACAGTGCACTGAAGCTCGAAAGCTTCAGCGCACGATTTATTTCCGATGAACAATTGATCCAGATCATAATCAATTGAAACCTGGTCACATGACCGGGATCAGGTGATCAGGCCAACCTCTTTCATCCAGGTTTCAGCTACATCCCTTGGGTCCTTCTGCTCAATATCAACCTGATAATTAAGGCGCATGATCGTTTCATTATCCAGCTTGGCCGAAATTTTTTCCAGGAGCGCGACAATTTCCGGGTTGGACTGGGCAAACTCGGTCCGAACATTAGGTGCAGGGTTGTAAGCCGGGAAAAACGCCTTGTCGTCTTCGAGGCTGACAAGATCGAACGCCTTGATCCGGCCATCAGTTGAGAATCCCATGCCAATATCAGCCTGATTTTCCTTCAGCGACTTGTACACAATGGCATTATCCATGACGATAATCTTGTCTTCGGGCAACTTGAACTGGTATGTTGTTTCAAGACCTGGCAAACCATCCGCCCGGGCTGTAAACTCGTGGTCGACAGCGAAAGCCAGTTTCCCGGGATTAGCTGCAAGATAGGCGCCCAGTTCACTCAGCGTCCTGATACCCAGTTCTTCAGCCTGGGCCTTGCGCATCATGATGGTGTATGTGTTATTAAAGGGAGCATAGTTTAGCCAGTCAATCCCGTTTTTCTGATCTTCCGCCTTGACCTGGTTGTAGCAATCCTGGGAGTCCGTCAGAGGCTGGTCATGCTGAAGGTGGGAAAGCCAGGCTGTCCCGGTGTATTCCCAGTAAATATCAATCTCTTTGCTCAGCAAAGCTGTGCGCACCTTGTTTGACCCGGCGACCCCGGTTTTGTCTTCAACCTTGTATCCGGCGTTTTCCAGGGCGACCAGGGTAATCTGTCCGAGCAGAAGCTGCTCCGTAAATTCCTTGGAACCGATGCGGACAACTTTTGACTGGCCGGAACACCCGGCAAGCCCCATCAATAACAGCGCAACTGATAGAAGCACGAGCAACAGTTTTTTACAAATACCCAACATACCAAGCCTCTTACTTTCTGCTGGCAAAAATCTCATGGGACTTTCTGAGCAGTTCGTCATTCTGACTCGCCAGATGTCTGTACACATTTTCATTGATCTCTTTGTACAGCTGTACATTCTCGGCAACTGGCGTGAAGGTGTCCCTGATTCTCACCATGTTTTCGATGGCTTCCTGTCGATCCTTATAGACGCCCAATGCAAGCGCCGCGCAAATCGCAGCGCCCATGCTGGCGGAACCATTGACCTTGTTGCGATGGGCCGGTACCCCAAAAACATCGGCAAAGATCTGCATGAACAGGTTGCCGTTGGAACCACCGCCGCTGACGACGATTTTGCTCAGTTCAACACCCAACTCATCGCACATGGCCTGGGCATTGTTCTTCATCGTCATGGCAATGCCTTCCATCACGGAACGGAACAAATGGGGGCCCTTGTGGGTACCGTTGAAACCGACGATCATCCCTCGTTCGTGCGGGTGGTCCGGTCTGGCCAGCCAGTGAAGCACCGTGTAAAGGCCATCACAACCGACTGGCACTTCTTTGCCCAGAATCTCCATGTAGTTCTCTGTCGACAGACCCAAGTCTTTAGCAGCTTCAACGATATCGCTGCCCAGCAGGTCCAGCACCCAGGTGATGGTCGACATACCGCGGCGGATCCCGCTGCTTTCATACAGATATTCACCAGGTGTCGCTCCGGGATTCACCCAGTAGTCAACGGTATTTGTATTGTTGTTGTTCCCGACCATCATCGAGGTGATGTACGTTCCCAAGGACACCAGAACCGTACCGTCGCTCACGAGCCCGGCGCCAAGGCCTTCAACAGCCTTGTCGTTCGAGGTGGCGACGACAGGCGTACCGACAGGAATCCCCGTAGCTTCACTGGCAAATTCATTGATTGTCCCTAGGACAGTCGAGGGATCGACGAGTTCAAAGAGCATCTCTCGTGGTGTGTGATAAGCGTCAAAAGCTGCCTTGTCTGCGATCCAGTCCAGGGTGTTCCAGTCGATCGGCCACGGACCCACATAATTGGAGCGGGTGTCTTTGGTCTCACCGGTCAGTCGATGCGTCAGGTAACCAGTGGTTGTGGTCACATACCGGACGCTGTCAAATTCGTGTTCATAGGGCTTTGACAGCCGCAGATCCATCCAGCTTTGCACGGGTGCTGCCAGGTTGCCGTCAGCCTTCAGGAGTGCGCGACAGCAGCGGATGGAGCCGAGGCCGACTCCGATGATATCCTCTTTGTTACCGGTAAATTTCTTGAACACGCCCTGGCAGGCCTCTTTGAGGCTGTCCCACAGATCATCATCCGGATGCTCGGCCCGGCTATCACCATACAGATGCATCGGCCTGAGCTTGACGGACTGGGAACAGATTTCCGTTCCCACGGTATCGAATATGCTGACTTTGGTACTCTGAGTACCACCATCTATGGCAACAATATATTTCGTGTCCATATACTTCCCTTCTTTGTGAAAGCCTTTGACGTTCCTTTAGCGCATCAGGTATCCGCCATCGACAACGAGTGTCGCACCATTGACATAATCGGATGCACGACTCGCCAGAAAGATGGTGGCTCCCATCAGGTCTGCAGTAAAGCCCCAGCGATTGGCAGGAATGTGTGAAAGGATTTCCGCGTTGCGCTTTTCATCTTTTCTTGTCATTTCTGTCAGCGGTGTGGCGAAGTAGCCTGGAGCGATGGCATTGACCTGGATATTCCATTGAGCCCAGTTCATCGCACATCGCTTTTGTCAGGCCGACAATGCCGTGTTTGGTTGCAGCATATGCTGGCGACCACTGGCCGCCCAGGTAAGAATATAGAGATGCAATGTTGATCACTTTGCCGCTCTCTTGCTTGTTGAAATATTTCAAGGCTTCATGGGTCATTTCAAAAGCCGCCGTCAGATTGATAGAAATCATTTTGTCCCATTCAGTGCGGGTAAATTGGGTGACATCCTTCACGTTGATGCTGATACCGGCGCAGTTGATCAGGATATCAACGCTTCCCCAGGTGTTGACGCAGTCCTCGACGACTCTTCTGCACTCGCCGTCAGCTGTTATATCCGCTACGACAAACTTGTATTCAGCACCACAATCTTCAACCAGCTTCCTGGTCGAACCATCATCGTCTACCAGACTGGGCACCATGACATTCGCACCAGCTTTTGCCAGCGCAGTTGTGAAAGCCTGTCCGAGGCCACCGTTACCACCCGTAACGATTGCATTTTTCCCTTTCAACGAAAAGAAATCCATCGTGAAATCTGATACCTTCATGCCATTTACCTCCAAAAGTAAATATTTTCTATTAATGCTACACATTGATATAGAACCCAACTCAATACTTTTAAGATCCAGTCTGCATTTCCATCTGGCTGACCAGCTTCCTGATGAATGTGACCGCATCGCCTTCGACAACGATGTCTGAGAGGCTGCAGATCGGTGCATCCCGGTTGATGTTGACGGCGATGATGTTTTCCACCTGTTTCAATCCCTCAACATGCTGGATCGCACCATTGATGCCCAGTGCAATATAGAGCTTCGGGCTGACATTCCTGCCAGACTGTCCGACCTGTATGCTTCTTGGTGCGATACCCCGGTCAACAATTTTCCGGCTGGCCGATACCTGGCCGCCCAGCTTCCGGGCGAGCTGCTCCAGCAGATGGAAATCTCCGCTCACACCACCGCCGCCGGAAACCAGCACATTACTCTCCCGGATATCATAAATCTGTTCCTTATGTTTCACAGCAAGGCGTCGTATTTTTCCATCTCGCACGAAACTCGGTGTGAAGTTCTCGGTCCGGGTCGTCTTCTCGAAACGGTTATCGTATTGAAAAACGCCTTGCCGGATACTCATCATGACCGGGCCATCGCCGGTATACTGGATGCCGGCCATGATCCTGCCACTGTAAGCTGGCCGGATGACTTTCAATTCATCGCCGTTTCGGCTGATGGCCGTCACATCCGCCACCAGACCAGTTTTCAGACGCATGGCTATTCTTGGCGCGATCATGCGGCCGAATGGGGTTGCAGGGACCAGGATGCAGTCAAAGCCACGGAGCATGCTGTAATTCAACCATGGCATCCGTGACTGCCAGCTGATCATAATTTCTTATTTCAGCAGATTTGATCTGGATGACCTTGTCAAAAGCACCGCAGACGGATACAGAATTGCAGCTGAACGTGACACCTGTCGTCTCGTATGCTTCACCGGCATAAATCTGACGAGCCACCTCAAGAAGGTCAATGGAATCCTTCAGCTCTTTTTCGTCCAGATAAACCAGGCAACGTTTCATATCAAATGAAACCTTTTTCTTTCAGGAATTTGCATACGAAATCTACACCCTCATCGTCAGCCTTGACGACAATTCGGCCCTTTGTATCAAATTCCTTTGTAAATGTCTGAACCACTTTTGTCCTCGATCCGTTCAACCCGACTTCGTCATCTCCAAACGCAAGTTCACGATTGGTGATCATACTCAACTGATCTGAAACATGACGTTCCAAGTCTTTTCGACTGGCGTAGGGCAACTTGTACTTGCTGTCCCGGGTCAGGCTCAAAATCGCCGGCAGTGCCATCTCGTAGGTGGTTACTTCGTCTTCTGTCTCAACATCGAACACGGCCGAAGCCTGACTGAACCGGTGTTCGTCGATGTGAACGATACCGGACATCTGATTAAGGTCAAGACAAGCCCCCAGCTGCGGCGGAATGTGGGAAGTGTCCCCGTCTATGGCATGAGTGCCTGTCAGAATTGCATCGTAATCACGATGCATGAGATACCTGGCCAACACTGTGGCCGTGGCAAAAGTATCGCTGCCTGCGAAAAGCCGATCGGAAATGATTGTGCCACGATCGACACCAATCCGAAGCAGGTCTTCCATATGAGGGGTGACAGTGGCCGGAGCCATTGTCACCACCTCAATGGAAGTTTCCGGATGCGCGGCCTTTACTTTCAAAGCAAAGGCCACCGCACAAACATCATCGGGATTCAATTGCAGGCGAACATTTTCCCGAATGAGAACACTATTCTCATAATCATACTTGAAGCTGTCGACATCCGGAACAAATTTCACCAGACAGATCAGTTTCATGGCTCTGCTTTCGATTTCCTTATGCTTCCCGAACTGCGCCTTTGACTGAGGCCAGTTCTGCAGCCTTTTCTTTTTTATTCAGGCTGGCATATACGGCGATGATTGCGATCCCGAGGACACCGAACACGGCACTGACGATGAAATATGCGATATAGCCACCCTGACCGCCAAATCTGTCCCAAAGGAATGTGTTCATCTGTGGCAGGATGATGTCAGGCAGGTAACCGATGAAGGAGATCAGACCAATGGCTGTTCCCATCATGGCTGTAGGAATCTTGGACATGCCCAGGAACGACCAGTAGGTACCGCGGATTGCATAAAGGAAGATACCCAGTACGATGACAGAAGCATTGATGCCGAGGCCTGTCAATGGCAGCAGGGCTGCTGCGACCAGGAACAAGGCTGCACCGGCGAGTGCTATACCGTTAGTTTTCGGCCGGCCGATCTTGTCTGCAAAGTATCCACCGATGAATCCGCCGACAGGACGCATCCAGAGAATGACGACGGTGATCGAAGCAACAGTAACTGCATCCATCATTTTAACTTCCTGCAGGAAGCCGCCGATGTAATACACCGTCCAGAACACAGCATAACCCATGAAAATGATGCCGCCCATCAGATAGATATATTTGTTCTTGAGCAGCAGGCCGACATCTTTGATATGGAATTTTTCGCTCTCGGCCCTTTCTCCGGTCTGACCGGACATGGCCATCAGCTTCTTGTCGCTGTCAACGAAGATGAGGATCAAGACGGCTGCGGCAAAGACGATTGCGGAATAGAGGTAAATAACGGAAATCATGGCAGACTTTTTGTCAGCGATGGCTTCGCTGCCACCCAGGACGCTGGCGAAAATTGCCAAGCCGACGCTGGCCATCAGAGCTTCGACGACACCACGGCCGCCGTCAAGGATACCGAAGAAACGGCCTTCATCCTTTTCTGTGGAAAGCAGCTTGACGATCTTCATATGGGAGCTCCAGAATGTGAAGACGGAGAAAATACCCCACAGGAAGAAAATTGCGTTGACAGCACCGGCACCGGGGACCTGGGCAAACCAGAAGCCGCACAGCGAAACGCCGAGCAACGAAATGCCGATCAGCCATTTGGCTGGCACTTTGTCAGCCAGTAATCCGCTTGGGATATAGCCGATAACATAGGCCAGGCCGAGCATGGAGTAGAAGTTGTTTAGCTGAGCCTGAGAAAGATTGAAGACTTCAAGCAAGGTCACTTGATAGTTCGTTCTCAGATAGATGACCGGGTAGATGGCGCCGGCAGCTAAAACGATGAGTGCAAATTGTAGATACCGTCTGAGATTCCCTGATTTCATAACTCCTCCATAAAATTTTTTATATTCGCACAATGGCCGGACACCACCTGCCATTTGGATGTCCAAGCCAGAGAGCAAAACCAGGATCATGCCCGATTATGAACCGGCGGCTTACTTGATGTACTTTTGAATTCCATCAGCCTTTGGATAGATTGTTCCGTAGTTCATAATGCCGTTCGGGTCGAAAGCTTCTTTGAGCTTCTCGAGCATGTAGAAAGCGGATCCATGCTCTTCAAGCGCCCATTCGCTTCTGTACTTGCCAATGCCATGATGGTGGCACATCGAGCCGCCTGCTTTCAGCGTCTCTTCAACAATGATCTTCTGCAGCGGATGGTGGTAAACCATCATTTCATCTTCCGGCGCGCAGTTGATGTTGTAGTTGTAGACGAAGTACATGTTGGTCCCGTTGAGATAACTGTGTGAGGAGTGACCGCCCAGCATCGTGATATCATGCTTTCTCGGGAACTCTTCTCTAATGTGCTTGATCACGTTGTTGTAAATCTTCGGAATCGTCTCCCAGTCTGCTGAAATTTCAGTCGTGAATCCAGCATGGGAACTGTTTTCGATCATGCCCTGGATCTCGTCATCGATATCTTTCTGCGACCAGTTCAGGTGATTGAACCAAGCTTCGATCAGCTTGCTGTCGACTTGTTCAACGATACCATCCTTGTGCTTTTCGACAGCTTCCTCGATCCCAGCGCAAGTAGCCTCCACGATGCCCTTGTTACCCTCGGCCATGAAGATCAAGACACACTTGTTCTTGTGGAAATGATAGAAATGCTGGGCTGCATCTTCTTCGGAATAGGTTCTGGCCACGGAAGGTCTGTAGCCATTGACCATGACTTCGCGCAGGACCTTGATGCCTGTCTCGACATCTTTGACCAGATAGCCGTAGAAACGGTTGTTTTCGGGGAAATAGCGGAAAATCCTGATCGTGACTTCGGTGATATAGCAGAGGGTGCCTTCGTTGCCGATGACGATGTGGCGGATATCCGGGCCGCCTGATCTTCTGGGCACATTCTTGATCCTGGAAATGTGGCCGTCAGGGAAAACACATTCAAGACCGACAACCATGTCCTCGATGCCGCCATAAAGGGTCGAGAACTGGCCGATGCTTCTGGTTGAAACAAGACCGCCGTATTTGGCGACTGGCTTGGATTGCGGAGAGTGGCCGGTGGTATAGCCAATTTTTCTCAGTTCATCTTCCAGCACCTGAAGCGCCACGCCGGCCTGTACGGTTGCCTGGCTGTTATAGGGATCAATCTTGACAATCTTGTCCAAGTGCAGGGCATCGAGGACAATGGTGGTTTCTTTCCAGTTTTCCAGGCCGCCTTCTGTCGCAGTCTTTCCACCTCTGGCAATGACATTGATTCCGTTCTCGTTGCAGAATTTGAGGATCGTGCTGACTTCCTCGGTCGACTTCGGATAGACGATGGCCTTCGGTGCCGGTACATCGAGCACCTTTTTAGCCTTGGCGTATTTTTTATATCTGTCTGCAGACGCGTCATAAAGATCATCTGCATTGGTGTTTACTTGCGCTGCGGTCAAAAGCTCCGTCATTTTATCAACAACATTCATATAACCTACCTCATATCCTCCTCATTTTAAAAACCAGTTCTCCACGCACGTGTTATGTAACTAGATTCATTGTAGGGTCACGATCTAGCCACGTCAATAGAAAATGTGGAAATATTTCTATTATTTATATTTATTTTTGTCTATTATGGAAAACTTTCCTGTTTTTCTATTCGAATGATTTACAGGGCAGGGGGCAAATGCTACAATTAATTAGACAGCAATCCGATCAAGGAAGGACTGAATATGCTCAATATTGACTTCAGCAAATTGAATCCACTGGAAATACAGATCCACAATAAACTCGATGAGTTCGCCAAAACGAACGACACCATCCGCATCAACAAAGCGGCCGAGCTATGCGGATGCTCGGTTTCGAAAATTTCCAAATTTGCCCAGAAGCTCGGCTTTTCAAACTTCAGGCAGTATCTTGATTTTCTCCAGGGGCGGGATATTCAACAGGTAAACTTTTCCAACGAACTGACACGAGTCCGTCAGTATATTGATGATTTCAACGAGGCCATGGTCGACGAACTGCTCGAGCTCATTGACAATCACAATAAGATTGTATTCTTCGGATACGGGCCATCATTCCTCTGCGCTCAGTACTTCGAATATCGCCTGCGAATTTTCACCAACAAGACAGTTATTGCTGTTGCTGATGAAATCTCTGTGTCTTCGATGACCGATAAAGACACTTTGCTGATCCTGCTGACAGTCACCGGCACTTTTCATTCCTTTGAAAACGTCTATACCGAGTCGAAAAAAAGAGACTGTGAGGTAGCCATGATCGCTGAAGAGTACAATACTGAGCTTTTCAGCCAGTGCGACCGAATTTTCTGGCTGTGCAAGTACCCACAGTCTGACAAACTATTGCCTTACGAAAAATCAAGAACCGTTTTCTTCATCTTTTTTGAAGAAGTCATTCAACGGTTCTTAATAAAAAAATACGCCGATCGTATGAATCATACGATCGGGCAGTCGGAGTAGTAAGCGGACAGGACTGTCTTTGGTTTTCTGTCGATTGTAAAGAGTCCCCAGTGTTTTTCTGGCTCCAGTGGTTCATCAGAGCCTTTCCAATCTTCATCAAACGCTTCGAAGACAAAGGTCAGAACGTTGTTTTCAAGGCTCCATCGTGAAAGGCTATCATAATAGACCTTTTGAAATTTTTCATTGGCATGATCTGACGGAATTCCCCGTCCATTGGAATTGGTGGCCCATCCGGCCTCTGTAATGACGATTGTTTTATCAGGGTATTTACAATTCACACATTCATAATTTTCGATCGTATAAAGCAAAGCCTCATCGATCCTTTTATACTCCCATATCGGATAGGTGTGCAGGGAGATAAAGTCGACTTCAACTGCAAGTTCCTTAAGTTTTTCCTGCCAGGGTACATAGTTTTCGCAGAAAGTGACCGGTTTATCTGTGCCCTTCTTGATCATCCTGACATAATCGATCACAGTTTCGACAGGAACAAGGTGATCTGTCCAGTCTACCGTTGCCTCATTCCCGGCAGAGACAGCAAAGACAAGATCCGCATACTTGTTTGCCAAATCAATCAGTTGCCTGATCTGCTTTCTATTCAGTTTCTTGTTGGCTTTTAGTTGCGCCTGTGAGTAATTACTGCGGTGCCAGGGACATGCATCATTGTTCTGCTCCGCATTCAAGCAAGTGCCAATCATGACTTTCAGATCAATTTTCTCACGTCGGATGACATCCAGGACTGTCTGTGCATGCCGATCCGCATCATAAAGTCGAATATACTTCCAGTGCTTGCTAATCAGTACCAAGTCTTCCATAACCTGATTATAGGTTGGATATTGAGTTGCAGGACTCTGTCCTGCCCGGTAACCTGAATAGCAAATTGCCGGTCCAAACTCAAATTGCATATTTATAGTGGCCTTTCTTATCCCAAATCCCCCAGTAAGCCCCACAGTCGCCCTCAGGCCCAGCTTTCCAGTCTTCGTCGAAAGACGCAAAAAAGAAAATGTCAATATTTTCTTCATTAGCCCACTGATAGGTGTTGACAAAATACCTCGCCGCATTGTCAAGTGATGGCACTGCGCCGCCCAGTTCACTGCCCTGGCTTGGCCAGCCGGTTTCGGTGATAATCACTTTCTTACCTCGGCCAGCCTCTTGCGCGATCCTGTACATCTGTTTCATATAGTCGACGGCTTGATCGAGACCGCAGTATTCCCAGAAGGGGTAACAATTCGATAGAATCAAATCACAGGCATCCACAACATTGGGATGTTCCCGGAACAAGTAATACGCATCCACATAACCGACAGGAGTGCCTGGCAGATTTTCTTTGACGCGATTGATGTAGTTGATCAATGCCTGCTCGGTCAAATCTTCCCGTAAAAGCACTTCATTTCCGACCGCGACGATATCCGCATAACCCTCAGATGCTATTTTGAGCAGACCGGCTATTTCTTTTTCATTTGCAGCCAGATCGTGGTCCAGCCAAGCCCCTACCAGCGTTTTCAAACCCATTTCGTGGGCAATCCTGGGAATATTTTCATGCCCGCAGGTACATGAAAAGACTCGGATCCATTTTGTATAGGGCTGGATAATCGCCAGTCTGGACCTGATCTGCTCTTCGGTGATTTGTGATTTCTGACTTGGGTCCTGCCCTTCCAGATAAACACTGAAGCACAAGCCATGGATTTTGTTTTCAAGCATGCCTTTCATTGTAGAAAAGAGTTCATCACGATTTAAATGATCATCAATTCTGGATAACGCAGACAACGGGATATCGAGATGGCTCTTGCTGTTCATCGAATGTGACATGTTCCAGACTCCTTTGTGGCCACAATTATTTCTGATAGACTCGGACATAATCAACGTACATCTGGACAGGAAATTTCGTTTCAAGTCCGATTGGACCAGGCAAAGTTCCGCCCATAGCCAAGTTCAGGATGACAAAGAACGAATGGTCAAACACCCATTTTTGCCCATTGAGATCTGAACGGCTGACCTTGAAATATTCAGTTCCGTCAAAGTACCAGCGAATCTGGTCCATTTCCCACTCGATGGCATAGGTATGGAAATCATCCGCAATATTATATTTCTGCCTGTTCCACTGGCTTTTTCCCAAAGCACCCGAATAGCCCGGGCCATGAATAGTACCCATGATCAGATCAGGTTCCTTGCCGACATGCTCCATGATGTCGATTTCGCCGCAGTCCGGCCAGTTTGTCCCATTGAAATCCGAACCAAGCATCCAGAAAGCCGGCCAAGTACCAAGGCCTGCGGGCACTTTGATGCGAGCTTCGATCCGGCCGTACTGGATCTCACGTAACCCCTGTGTCTTAAGCCTTGCCGATGTATAGTAGGCACCTTCGTATTTTTCCTGTCTAGCCTCAATCAGCAGCATGCCATTCTCCAGACGGGCATTTTCTGGACGGTCTGTGTAGTATTCAGCCTCTCCATTGCCCCATCCACCTGCTCCCAGGTCATAGGTCCAGATGTCCGGATCAATTTTCTTGCCGTTGAATTCATCATGCCAACTGAGTTGCCATCCTTCAGGAATTTCAATTGCAGGCTCTTTCTCCTTTGAGCGCCAAAGACTGCACGATGCACTGCTCATGAGAAGCAAGGCTATCAGAATGGTGCAGGATATTGTCTTGATATTCATCAGTTTCTTCCCTTCTTGTTATGCAGTCACGTTGTTGGCAATTGTCAGGTTGCCGGATTCTGCGCAGAGCGGGCAGGCTTCCGGCGGTGAAGCAGGAAGCCTGCCGGTGCAGGTACTACTGAAAGAAATTACTGGAAAGGTTTGTCTGAAAGAACCTATCGGCGAGATGACGGGCAAGCTTCGGAGTCTTAAGCGAAGCCAGGTCAGGCCGGCAATCGACTATTGGGCATCCAGGCCGGACTGGAGGTCTTGCTGGACCTTGTCGGCGAGGGTCTTGGCGTCGGTATAGGTGCCGAACGGGGCGAAATAGGATGCATAAGGGTTGGCATACTGGCCGGCGCCCTTCGGAGCGACCCAGTACTGTTCATAGCCGACCCGGAAATTGCCCAGGAAGGGTGTGACTTCCTTGCCGATCTTGGTATCGAGGGTGACATTGGGCTGAGTCGGGATGAAGCCGACGGCATTGGCAAAGGCCGAGTAATTGGCCGGGTCGGAGAATTCGCTCAGGTACAGGAGTGCCGCAGCCTTGTTGGGGGTCTTGTCGGCGATCGCCCAGCCCTGGTCATACTTGCCAAAGAGGTATTTGTTGTCATCGGCGTTGTCGCTGCCGGGGAATGGAATATAGCCCCAGTCAAAGGCCGGCTGAGCCGCTTCGATCGCACTGGCATACCAGGTGCCGCCGGGGAACATGGCGACTGCGCCGGATGCAAAACGTCCCGGAGCTGCATCACCGGCAATACCGCTGGCGCCAGCTTCCATCATATCGCCGGCATAGATTTTCATCTTTTCCCACATGGCCAGGGACTTGGTATCGTTCCATTTGATCTTGCCGGTCCACAGGCCTTCGACCAGTGCCGACTGATCCGGATATTCCGCACCGAGCAGGCCGTAAGCACCGACGAAAATCGGCCAGCCATCTTTGCCGCCTGCGGTCATGCAGGGAATGCCGGCCTTCTTGAAGGCTTCACTGGCCGCAACCAGTTCGCTCCAGGTTGTCGGGATCTTGACGTTGTTGGCGGTAAAGAGGTCTTTGTTGACATAGATGCCGCTGTACGAAACACGGCCGAGGTTGATCGAATAGACTTTGCCGTTGTAGGTGCCGGCATCCTTGATCGTCGGTTCGTCATAGTTCTTGATGAACGGCTGGTCGGAGATGTCCATCAGGTAACCCGCTTCAATCAGGGTCTGCCAGTTGGGTGGTGTCGCATTTTTCATGTACGGCTGAGCGGCATTGGCGAAGCCGAAAATATCGATGACATCGACATCGTTGGCCGTCAGGCGGGTCTGGGTGACTGTGCTGAGATCATTGGCATTGACCACGGCCATGTCGATGGTGATATTCGGATGCTTGGCCGTGAAAGCCTCATTGTATTTGGTCATGAATTCCACCATCGGCGGATTCTGGTGCACAAGCACCTTCAGGGTCGCTTTGGTGTCCTGCGCTGCCGCAGTCGTGTCGCCGGGCTGCGTGGCAGCGGCTGCTGTCGTGGTCGTCGTGGCCGCGCCCCCACAGGCACTGAGCAGCATGGCAACAATCAGGGTCAAAATGACAATAACAGGTAAATTGGATCTGCGCATGGTCTTCCCTCCTCCATAAACTGAAACGATGATTGAAACCGCTTCCACTGTTTAGGGCTATTTATGCCTTATTTAATGGAAGCGCTTTCATCGTAGCATGCATGCCAACCACTGTCAATAGACTGTCTAAAAATTGAGGCATATTCCCCAGGTTATCTGTTGCAAATGTCGAAAATCGGCCGCTTTTAATCTTAAAATGTTTGTTATATAATAAAATCGATTTGAGGTATATATGGAACCTGATAGAGCTATAACCATAAAAGATATCGCCGAAAGAGCAAGCGTTTCCATCAGCACTGTATCACGAGCATTGAACAGGAATGCCTCTGTCGCTGAGTCGACTCGACAGAGAATCCTGGATATCATTGCCGAGCTTGGCTACAAACCCAATCTTTTCGCCCAAGGTTTGGCGGGTGGCCAGTCACGGACAATTGGTGTCCTGACTCAATTGATCGGCAGCCCGGTTTTTGACGTGATGCTGCGCGGTATCCTGAAAGGGATCGATGGCAGCGGCTATTCTCCATTGTTTGCGGACGGTGGCTGGGATTCAACCAAAGACGAGGCTGCGATCAATATGTTCATGCAGCGTCAGATTGACGGCCTGATCATCTTAAATGGGAGTTCATCACATGATTTCCTGCTGGAAATTTCACGGCAAATTCCACTGATCATCATTGGCCGCAAAATTCCTGGCCTTGAAAGCCAATGCCTGTCGTTCGACGATTTTGAAGCATCCCGCAAAGCAACACAATATCTCATTGAGGCAGGACATCGCCGGATCGCCCACATTACAGGGCTTCAAAATCACCAGGATGCGATCGAACGGCGCGAAGGCTATCTCGCAGCCCTAAAGGATGCTGGCATCACTCCCATTCCTGAATTGATTATCGAAGGTGATTTCACTGAACCCTCCGGCATGATGGCGATAGAAATGCTGCTGATGAGAGGCCATGTTTTCAGCGCGATTTTCGCAGCTAATGATCAGATGGCTTACGGAGCCCGACTCGCTTTATACCGGCGAGGTCTGCGAGTGCCCGAGGATGTCTCGATCGTCGGCTTTGATGACCAGGCTCCATCGGCCTATATGATTCCCCCCATGACCTCCATTCGCCGCCCGCCACTTGAAATCGGCGAAACGGCAGGCAGAGCTCTGATCCAATTGATTCAGGGGCATTTCACTGAATTGCCGCAGTTTGAATCTACGCTGATGATCCGGGAGTCGGTCAACAGACGGAGTTAAGACACAGCCGGCTGAAAGACCGCCAGCAAACCCGGACAATCCAGCATTTTAAAACAGCATCCGGCATTCATCTAAGTATGAACAAACCGGATGCTGTTTTTGTCTGCTGAATTGTGCAGGCTAATCAATCTCAAAAATCTATTTAGTGAGATCCACACGGATGATGTGCAGCTGTGCAGGGTCGAGCTGTTCGATGATCGAGCGCTGTATCTTGAGTCCCTCTGGAATGTGCTCACTGGCGATCTTCTCGCCGTCCAGTTCGGCACTGCCCAAAGCATAGGCTGAAAAATCCAGCTGTCGAGGATTAAGGTATTGAACCTCAAGTTGGCGGCCAGCAAACCAGAAGCGAATGTTGGCCTGCCCTGCTGAATCAAACTGTTCTTTAACCAGTTTGGGACACAAGACCAGGTCTCCGATTTGCCCCCGCACACCAAATGCCTGGGTTAAAACAGTCAGCAGATACCAGCTGGCAGAACCTGTGAGGAATGGATAGACACCGCGTCCACGGGCATCGAAATATTCCGGTATTCCCGGGTACATATGGCTGGCCGGGAAATCGACACTGTGCCGATAGATGCGGTCCAGGACCTGGAAGGCCTCTCGTCCAAATCCTCTCTCATACAAAGCGTATGCATACATGACAACCATATGGTTGAATACGGCGCCATTCTCTTTGTGACCAAATGCAAATCCAAAGCAGCGGCCCATATTGAAGAGCACCTCTTTGAAATCAGTATTCAGCCGGTGACCACCCACATGTTCGTCGAGCAAATAATGATCGACTGCCCGGACAATTTCCCTGGCCTGTTCCTGAGTCGCTACGCCACCCATCAGGGTGAACACCTGGCCAGTCAGGGTCATCCTCACGCCGTTCGGGTGATCTCCTTCCAGCCGCTGTCCGTCATTGTCATAGTAGCCATTGAACCAGCCAAAACCTGCCTGATTCGTAATCCACTCCCTCGACCGGATCTGACCGGAAAGCCACTCTGACTTACCAGTCAGATCGGCTGCCAGTTCATCAAGACGGACAGCGACTTTCTGGCCGGACATCACATGGCTGACCTGATCGAAATAGTCGTCGAGCCGCTGCAGCTTTGCTTCGATCGAATCGTACTCAACCTGATCGCCAAAAGAATCCAGAAGCAACAGGAGCTCAGAACCGAGCTCCACCTGATCGATTCCCAGGTCTCGCAAGGACAAGACGAGTTTTCCCAACTGCAGGAGGTTGTTGGCGTACATGGCGGTAAATGCGACACTTTCGCCGCGCTTTTCAGCCATATCCAGACCGTCATTCCAGTCCGCGCCTTCAAGCCTGATCTGATTGTGTTCACCGACATGGAAAAACGCGGTGAGATGCTGGACAAGCAAGTGCTCCAGAATCGTTCCCTGATAGACTTGACCCGTTGCTGTGCGTTGCATCGTGCCCAAGTCAGGCGTCCAGTCAGCATCCCTCTCCTGGGCTCGCTTGATCAGGCGATCCTTGAAATAGGTCTGTTCTTTCAGGAGAAAGCCAAGATCACCGCTCTGGTTAATGTAGAGCTGCGTCGTCAAGAACGGCCATGCGCCATGGTCCATCCAGACTCTGGGAATATTGTTGCGGTCGGCTTTGAATTCACCTGGGCGGTTGCCAATGATGGTTGCATTGCTGCCATCAACTCGAATCCCGGCAAAGTTGTCTAGCAGCAGGTGATCGACCGAACCAGTCTCCATGGTCAGCAGAGCCAGAATATCCTGCCAGAGGTCACGCCAGCCCCGGCCGCCTTTTCCATAATCATGGAATGGCAGGAATGAATTTCCAAATTGACGCCTGAAAACAGGCTGGATGCTGACCCATTTGAACCACTGGTCGAAACGATTGTCATTCGTATGGATAAGCAGATTGTCCAGACGATCCAGCCAATAAGCCTTGGTTCTGTCCAGCCAATATTCGAATTTTTCCTGATTGCCATAATCGTCAATCAGTTTTCCAGGCTGCTGCTTATCCGGAATTATGCCGAGGACAAGAATGTAGCTGCAGGATTCCCCAGGCAGCAAGCTCTTGTCGGCGAATCGAAGGCCACCAAGAGCTTCATAACCGTCGAAGGTGTCACCAGCCTTGGCAAAGTTCTGAGAATTCTGGACAACAGCTTCGGGCCAGGCAAGACTTCCACCTTCGCCAATAAAGTCTTCGAGAATCGGGAAGAATCCCTGTGGCCGAGTACCATCCGCTTCTGCACCTGATACTTCATAGATGATCCGATTAGGGAAATGGCCACGCTCGTCAAATGACAATGTTGGACAAACCTGCACACCGTTATCGGTACAGGTGATCCGATTGAGCAAAGCAGTGACATGGCGATGATCACGCATATTGTCAGCCGACCGACCATAAATGGGAATCGCAGCTGTCGGTGTGAATGAAATGGGGCTGACAGAAAGGTTTGTCAGGCGCACCTGCATGAGTTCTACCTGATCTTTTGATGTTGGAATAAAATTGGTGACCTCAGATTTCAAGCCGACTGCCTCGTTGAGGCGAATGACCTGGTGCCACAAAAAGCCCGCACAGAGACTGACTTGGTCACCGTCGTCTGCCATGAATGACTTGGCCCGTTGCTCAGCCGAGCTTCCAGTCGCCGACCAGGTGGTTTTTCCGGGAATGTTAATCCAGAAATTGCGAATGGAACTGGTATTATGAAGATCCTCAATAGAGGTTGGCTGTGTCAGCCAGGAATGATGGCCAGTTTTAATATCGCCATGCAAGCCGGGAGTCACCGAGGACATCAGACCAGCTTCATTCATGAGCGGAAAATACAAGTAGCTGGTATGCTCGGGATCAGTTAATTCAAATGTCCCCTTGTTGTCGATGAAATGCCAATTGTTCTTCTGTTCTCTCATCTTTCTTCACCTCAATACCGATCGTTATGAACGGATTAAAAATGCGTTGATCCGCTGAATCCGGCCATCCCTCAACCAGGACGCATATGGAGAAGGGATGACTGGGCCCTCAATTTCGACGGTGTCGTCTTCCATAAACAGCTGTATCTTGGCGAGCCGTATCTTTTCATCGAAAGTATTTTCCCGTGAGGGGTTGATATAGGTTACTAGACACTGGCCCAGGAAATTGAAGCTCAAGTTGCCTTCAGCATCAAACAACCATCCTGGCAGCGCAGGCCGCAAATGCAGGGACAAGTTCCCGTCCTTGCAGGAGAATGGTTTCTCTCCGATCATCATCTGATTCCACATGCTCAGGAACTCAGCGGTTGAACCGGTCAGACGAGCGACAAATCCGCGGCCATGCAGTTCCGGATCTGGATGGGCACTGCTGACGATAAAGGATGAGTTCTCGAGAGGACTGCGTCCATATCTGGACGGATCCTGGAAAGCGGTCAGAGCTAGTTTGAAATCGTCGAAAAATTCGTTGTACAAGCCTGCCCTCAAAGTTGCCAGCAGATATTTATATTCCATATGCAGGAAGACAGATTCATTCTCCAGCCAGCCGGGTGTAAAGACTCTCAGTCGCCCGATTTCAAGAGGCTGTTGATTTAGTGAAGCATTCGTTTTGTACATGCTCAAAGACTTGTCATAGAGTTCGCTCTGCTTGATCTGGTTATACAGATGCCGGGCTGCAGCACGATCTTTGAGAATTTTGAACTGGCGCACTGGTGCTTCCAGGAAGAGGGGCAGTACATTTTGCCGGAAGCCAGTCACTTTGATGTAAGCGTGATTTTTCTCATCGATCATGGGCTTGCCATCCGGATCATGAATAACTTCAAAGCGCTCAACGGTGTATGTGAAATAGGTCGGTGGAATGCCTTCATTCTGTTGAACCGCCCGATCAATCCCATCCTCTACTTTTTTCAGGAAACTGATGAGATAGTCTGCCAACTTCCGACATGGCATTGGTTCACAGGCGCCATCAAAGCCACAACGGGTTTTTTTCCGATATTCTTCTCTAGCCGTGGCAACCGTATCCCAGTAGATAAAATCACGGGCACTGGTATCGTTGATTAAATATTCCTGCAAGCTTGTGTCGATCTGCTGGCAAAGCTCGATGACCTCGACAGGTAACTCGATGGCATCCTGATGAGGCATGTTCTCAAGGAGGAAATTCAACAAGCGCGATAAATCCAGGGTTTCCGAAAAAGAAGACCCAAATAGTCCCGGGAGACCATTCAAAGCATCACACCAGCTGGGGCGGTCGGCTTCCATCTCAATGCCCATGCCACAGGGGTCCAGAGTCGCAAACTTGATGACTGCTAACAGGGATAATTTGTTGAACAAATTGGTTCGGAACACCGGACCTAGACCATGATTTGACCGCATCAGGTTCTGGTTTTCCCTACGGCTTTCGATCATGGCTGCTTTTTCAGGGTCATGGCTGATGGCATGATATTGCCGCGGCTGATCTCCAGCCAGGACATATTTGCGGCTGCGAGGCTGGACAAAGACCGGGCTTTCAAAGAACGCCAAGCTATCCTCGGTAAAAAGCAGCTTTTCGACCTGATCAGGGAATATTGCCAGGAAGCTGTCAATCAGATCGAGATTATAAGTCCAATGGTCCGTCCAGTAGCCTTCACCAAATTCGGCATCAAAGAATTGTTCGGCAACCTGCAGGGTTTGTTCCAGGAATTCAAAGTGGGTCATGTGGAGTTCGATTTTCTGTTCTTCCAGCCAAGTCAGCAAACCGCCTGGTGTGAAAGGTTTTTTCAGGAACGGTACGAGTAACCTCGGCTGTACAGCCAGGTTGAGAATCTGTTTCAATTTGTCTTGCGGGATCCGGAACTTACTGCCCTTCACAATCAGAGGATTGTAACCGTCAGTCTGGATCAAACCCATAAACGATCGTACATTGGTGTCATTGACACGCGGTTCAAACCAGACATCATTGCGACGATTCTGATTGACATCGCGATAGTTGCCGTTACCCTGCGAGTAAAATTCGGGTGCAAGATTGAACGCGTTATAATCGCGCTCCGGGTCGCCGTGCTTTCGCGAATAGATGTGGTATGTCACTGGATTTTCGTTTTGACCGAATTGCACAGGCCAGCCACCCCGGAGAATATTATCCAGGAAAGTCTGCCGGCAATAGGCATCAAAGACTTGTGAACTGGTCTTTGTCGTGATAGGCCTTGTCAAATCATCGATCAGTTGTTGTGCGTCCTGCCGTTTCTGGTCGAAATATGCGGCAGTCGCGAACAAGGGCGATACTTGATTGAGCAATGCAAAATTGTTTGCGAATCCATACATGCTGTACAGGGTGACGGAATCACCCGGGGGCAGCAGCACAGGGATCCCGAAGAACGCACAGGGTGTTTTGCCGCCGGTATATGTCGTCTGACCTGCCAGAATAGACAAACTTTTTTTTCTGAATTCTGCGGCAGACTGAAATGAAGTGTCTTGTCCAAAGATTGTCTCGGGATTCACAATCGTCTTGACCGGCAGGGTCTGCCCATTCTTGACGGCCATGGCGAAGGCAAAATTGCCCTCATGAATAGGATGAACCTCAGCAGTGTCACCCAGAGATGACCGCAACTGGAAAAAGGGCAGGTTCTGATCCTGGTTCTTGACATCAATCCAGGCTTCCAAAGTTCGGCTGGTTTCTTTTAAAGCCTGGTTGGATAAGCCATAGGAAATGACAACTGGCATGCCGTCGAGGATTTCAAGATCAGCAGGATGATCAGCCGTGTTTGTAATCTTAACCTGGCGGATCAATCCAGCAACCGGTTCCTGAGGCAGATTATAATAGAGCACTTCAACGCGCAGGTTCTGTTCAGGACTTTCATCCTGGATTGCCAGTTCATTAAGACTGATCAGCATTTTTTGCCGGCTTGTCTCTGTACCATTGGCAAAAGGTTCGAAAAACGATTGCCTGCCTTGCTCCAATCTCTTGATAAACGTTCTAAAGCCCGTCAAATTTGTTACTTGGTAAGCCTTGTTGGCCGGTTGGAACTCCATGATCGGATGATCTTTGTTGGCAATACCGAAACTTGTAATGGCTTGTCCACGATTGACATAGAAGACCCACATGGGAATACCCATAGGCCCCGCGATCCCAGGCATCATATTCGAAAACGGGCATTTTTGCTGATAATCAGTGATAATGAATCGATTAAACTCATCGAGTTTAAAGTTCTCCATACTATATTCCTCTTTGATGGACAGCAGCCTCAAAGTGAGCCTGCATTTCCGTTATCTGTTCTCTAGTCAGGTTCATTGTTGGTGAATTATCTTCACTTGTGTTGCGATTTTCGACAATCAGTACCGCTGTTTGCTGGTCCAAGGTATGCGTGTGCCATACACCACGCTTGACGTTGTAGATTTTCTGCGGTTCCATATCGATTGCCTTGACAGCCATTGGGGTATAATTGTCGCCAGCGGAAAATAATATGCAGCGTCCTGTGAGAAGAACAAAAACCTCGTCGGTCTGATCATGTTTTTGCATCGTTCTCAGCTTGGAGATTTCAAGTTCTTCACAATATTTCAGGACAGCCACTCGCCAGTGCTGAAAATCGACAAGCGGTTCGTATCCTTCGGCGGGAAAATCAAATATTTCGATTGATTCTTTCATAGGTAAACCCGGTTCTCCCTCGCATCAATATCCAGGCCCGCCATACACCTCAGTTTCGAAGGTATATTCATTCAGACCTCAGTCAGACGGTATGATGATCTAAACCTGCCCGGAACTACTGCGCCGGGCAGGTTTATTCATTGTATTCAGGCGATCTGAATGTTCTGGTTAACCCTTGACAGCGCCCTGGGTGAGGCCAGAGATGATATATCGCTGAAGGAGCAGGAACAGCGCGAGCATCGGCAGTGTCATGATCAGAACGGCTGCAGCCAAGGTCGGCCAGTTGCTGCCATAAACGCCCTGGAAAACAATCATGCCGCGGGTTATCGGATAGAATTTCTGATTTGTCAGGTAAATGGTCGGCAGAATCAGTTCATTCCAAATGCCAATAGCATGCAGGACCGCGACAGTTGCGATGGCTGGCTGGATCAGAGGGGTGATGATCGACAGGACAAAGCGGAAATATCCGCAGCCATCAAGGGCCGCAACTTCATCCATTTCTTTGGGAACAGTCTTGATGTAGTTAACCAGGATCACAATGCCGATGGGATTACTCAGGAACAGCATGATATAACCCACTGGATTATTATAGAGGCCAAGGCGAAGCATCAGCTGAAACTGTGGGACCAGGGCCGGCGGCAGGAACAAGGCAATGACGAACATTGTCAGGATTGCGCCCGACCAGCGGACATATTGGCGGGCGATCGGGAAGGCGACAAACACGGCTGTCAGGATATACACAGCAGTTGCAAAGAAAGTGTAAAGCAGGGTGTTGCTCATATAGCGGGGAAAATTCGCCTTGGACCAGGCATCTGCAAAATTCTGGAACCGGAAGGACTGGGTGACGGCGACAGCATTCTTCATGAACTCCGGCATCGTCTTGAGCGAAGTATTGAGCAGCATCAGGAGCGGTCCGGCATAGATGACCGTGAACAGGATCAGGATGGCATACGATGCGATCAAGCCCCATTGAAATCTTTTGTCTGAGTCCATCTGTTTTCCAGCTTTCACTTGGCTGATAACGGCTGTTTGATTATTTGATGCCTTGTTCATCCCAGTATCCTCCTTTCACGGCGTTGCAGGATTGCTTGCGTCGTCATGCCGAGTACCAGTACAAGAAGGAAAAGGATCATTGAAGCCGCTGCAGCGTATCCTTGGCGGAACGAACTGGTCACACTTCCGGATGTCTGGCCGAAACCAGTCGCATAAATCAAGTAACCAAGGACTTGTGTACCATTTCGGTAGCCCAGTAGGACGAGGAATAATTGCCAGGCTTGCAATGAGCCGATAATGTTCAGTAACAAATTGGTGTTGACACTCGGTGTCAGCAATGGCCAGGTGACATTCTGGAACACCTGCCAGCTGGATGCACCATCGATACAGGCAGCTTCGTAAAGCTCGCTTGGCACCGTCTGGAGGCCAGCGATGAAGATCACCATCGTTGTCCCCATATTAGCCCAGATCTGGATCACGATAACCCAGGCAAAAGCTTCTGATGGCTTGCCCCCGAGGAACTCGGAATGAGCTCCCAGAAACTCCATGATCTTGGCGACCGGTCCACCCATCGGGTACAGGAAAAGGGACCAGATCAACCCCTGGATGACTGCACCCAGGATGACCGGCATGAAGAAAAGCGTGCGGAAGAAGTTACTGCCTTTGACCACCTTCTGGTTCAGAATGATGGCGATCAGCAAGCCCAGCCCAAACTGGACGGTCGTAACAAACAGACAGAACAAAAGTGTCCGGCCCAGCGCTGCATAATTGTCCAGTGAAGCCTGGCCCATCATCAGGAATTCCCGGTAGTTTTCCAGACCGATCCAGTGAACCGGAGCCCCCTTGATACCTGTTGCATCCGTAAATGAAAAGACGCTAGTCGCCAGGGAAGGCCCCAGGGCAATCAGCAGGTAAATGAAAATGCCTGGGAACAGAAACAGATAAGGAACCAATTTCCCACGGCCACGGCCAAAATGATAGTTCATTGAATTCCGCCTCCTAGTCAATCCGGAGCGGGCAGGCTTCCAGCGGTGAAGCAGGAAGCCTGCCGGTGCAGGTACTACTGAAAGAAATTACTGGAAAGGTTTTGTTTAATAGAACATATCGGCGAGATGACGGGCAAGCTTCGGAGTCTTAAGCGAAGCCAGGTCAGGACAACAGTTGACTATTGGGCATCCAGGCCGGACTGGAGGTCTTGCTGGACCTTGTCGGCGAGGGTCTTGGCGTCGGTATAGGTGCCGAACGGGGCGAAATAGGATGCATAAGGGTTGGCATACTGGCCGGCGCCCTTCGGAGCGACCCAGTACTGTTCATAGCCGACCCGGAAATTGCCCAGGAAGGGTGTGACTTCCTTGCCGATCTTGGTGTCGAGGGTGACATTGGGCTGGGTCGGGATGAAGCCGACGGCATTGGCAAAGGCCGAGTAATTGGCCGGGTCGGAGAATTCGCTCAGGTACAGGAGTGCCGCAGCCTTGTTGGGGGTCTTGTCGGCGATCGCCCAGCCCTGGTCATACTTGCCAAAGAGGTATTTGTTGTCATCGGCGTTGTCGCTGCCGGGGAATGGAATATAGCCCCAGTCAAAGGCCGGCTGAGCCGCTTCGATCGCACTGGCATACCAGGTGCCGCCGGGGAACATGGCGACTGCGCCGGATGCAAAACGTCCCGGAGCTGCATCACCGGCAATCCCGCTGGCGCCAGCTTCCATCATATCGCCGGCATAGATTTTCATCTTTTCCCACATGGCCAGGGACTTGGTGTCGTTCCATTTGATCTTGCCGGTCCACAGGCCTTCGACCAGTGCCGACTGATCCGGATATTCCGCACCAAGCAGGCCGTAAGCACCGACGAAAATCGGCCAGCCATCTTTGCCGCCTGCGGTCATGCAGGGAATGCCGGCCTTCTTGAAGGCTTCACTGGCCGCAACCAGTTCGCTCCAGGTTGTCGGGATCTTGACGTTGTTGGCGGTAAAGAGGTCTTTGTTGACATAGATGCCGCTGTACGAAACACGGCCGAGGTTGATCGAATAGACTTTGCCGTTGTAGGTGCCGGCATCCTTGATCGTCGGTTCGTCATAGTTCTTGATGAACGGCTGGTCGGAGATGTCCATCAGGTAACCCGCTTCAATCAGGGTCTGCCAGTTGGGTGGTGTCGCATTTTTCATGTACGGCTGAGCGGCATTGGCGAAGCCGAAAATATCGATGACATCGACATCGTTGGCCGTCAGGCGGGTCTGGGTGACTGTGCTGAGATCATTGGCATTGACCACGGCCATGTCGATGGTGATATTCGGATGCTTGGCCGTGAAAGCCTCATTGTATTTGGTCATGAATTCCACCATCGGCGGATTCTGGTGCACAAGCACCTTCAGGGTCGCTTTGGTGTCCTCAGCTGCCGCAGTCGTGTCGCCGGGCTGCGTGGCAGCGGCTGCTGTCGTGGTCGTCGTGGCCGCGCCCCCACAGGCACTGAGCAGCATGGCAACAATCAGGGTCAAAATGACAATAACAGGTAAATTGGATCTGCGCATGGTCTTCCCTCCTCCATAAACTGAAACGATGATTGAAACCGCTTCCACTGTTTAGGGCTATTTATGCCTTATTTAATGGAAGCGCTTTCATCGTAGCATGCATGCCAACCACTGTCAATAGACTGTCTAAAAATTGAGGCATAATCTCCTTGTTATCTGTTGCATCTATACAAAGAACGCTGCCATACTCGCCCTCATGGTTCTAATTCCCATTGACAACTGAAATGCTTCAGGGTGTATGACATTCGTGTCATACACCCTTCATTTTCAAAACAATAATGAACCTGGTTGATTTGGCTCAGTGACCACCAGAATTGTCGTTTTGATCGGGATTGTCGCTTTTGAGAATTTCCTTGCCTTTCTTCATCTGGTCAGAGAAAGTCTTTTTCATTATGGCGACCATTTCTTTTTCGGATATGCTTTCACCTGCATATAGCCGTTTGACGACTGTTACCATGGCCTGGTTATAGGCCAGGCCGAATGCAGCTGTGATGATCGCCGCGGTGGTGCCGCTGATCATACCGCCTGCCGCTGTCCCGATGCCTGGCAGGAATTTGAAGACATTGGCGACGATCGTCCTGCCGATGGCCGTGGCACCGCCAGTCCCGAGCACCCCCGTGACTATCGCGGTCAGGAGTGATTTCCTGAGGGGCACACCGAAAATGACAGTCAGCCGGGCCAGCATCGCCAACTGGGTGGGGACAAGCAGCGCGGCGTCGGCAAACGGCAGTGGATTGAATCCCTCGGCGAATGCGGCTGTGACAAAAGGAAAAACCGCCCGATTGGCCGCTTCCAGCTTTCGTTCGATATTTATTTTCTGGGCATTGAGGAAAGCAGCGTGAGCTGCCTCCGGGAGACAGTCGAATGTAATATCGACAAGTTCCTTCAGGCCAAACGCAGGCAGTGTATACGCTTCACTGATCTCCAGCTCGTGGGCCAGCACAGACCGCACGTCTTTGACTGGCAGATTCAAGTCCAGGATATGCTTCTCGAGAGCCTTGTAATCTTTGCCGAAGGATTGTGTCAGAACAACGATAACCGGGATTTTCTCGGCAAAAGAGCTGATCCAATCGATTTCAAAGTCTTCGATCCGCCGTGACTGGCTGTTGATGCAATACCAGATCATGTGGATGAAATGGTCCTTGTTGTTCTGGCGGATCAGCAGGTCGATCTCATCGATGATCTCTTTTTTAATCGCTTTTTGAACGTCCTGATCCAGTTCCAGTCCTTTGGAATCGTATATCGTCAGGGGCACCCCGGACTTCGTGATTTTCCGCAGGTGCTGAGTGACCGGTGTGCCGATCCCCGTGTCCGCCAGGTCTTCTCGGAAGACACTGTTGATCAGGGTGCTTTTGCCGACACCGGTTTTGCCGACAACCATCAGGTTAGCCGTGTGCATCTTCTCCTCCTCTTCCTCGATCTTCCGCAAAAACTTACTAAAGAGGTCCTCGATACTATCCACCATGCTAAACCCTTCGATCCGGCGCACTTTCGCCCCAATTCAGTTGCAAAGCCTTCCCATCACTGCTGTTGAGATCCATGATGAGCCCTCCGTCCATAGCTTGTCTGGCCGCTAAATCTGGCCGTTAAAATTGATGTGATCCCTCTGCTGCCTCCGCCAGACGCCTGTAGATTTCCTGTTCTGCAGGATTCAACGAATCGGGGATATCGATGGTGACGATGACGTACTCGTCACCGCGCTTTCCGTTTTTCCCCAGCCATCCTTTTGATCGCAAGCGAAGTTTTCGGCCGTTGTGAAACATCGGTGGCACAGTGATCAACACTTCACCATCCATTGTCGGTGTCGCCACCTGACAGCCTAAAACAGCCTGTTCGGGTCTGATTTTGATCGATGTTTCCAGATTGTCACCGTTGAGGGTAAAACGAGCATGGGGCAGTATTTTGACGGCCAGCAGCAGATCACCCGGCCCGCCATGAGCTGACCCCTCGCTCCCCAGGCCCTTCAGTCGGATGATGCTGCCCTCTCTGATAAATGATGGAATTTTGACCTCAAGTGTCCTGACGGTCGATTTATTCCCAGTACCAGCACAACTTTGGCAGATACGCCGATTGACGGCTCCTGTTCCGCCGCAGGCTGGGCATAGGCCATTGAAAGTGAATTGAAGTGTTTTCTGGCCTCCGTGATAGGCCTCTTCCAAGCTCAGCTCGATCTCACTTTCCAGGTTTTGACCGCGCACACTTCTGGATTGCCTGAATTCCCCACGCGAGTCACCAGCCATCGACCTGCCAAACAAGCTTTCGAAAAAATCACTGAAGCCATCTGCGTCGCCTTGACTCCAGGCGCGGCTCCTGGATCTTTCCGGATTGGGATTTGTCTGCCACGCCTGTCCATTGCGGAAGTTTTCACCAAGTTCGTCGTATTTGGCTCGCTTTTCGGCGTCGCTCAAGACAGCATACGCCTCATTGATTTCCTTGAATTTCTCTTCGGCGGCTGTCTTATCCATCTTGGCATGCAGGTCAGGGTGGTACTTCCGGGCAGCTTTCCGATAAGCTGTTTTTATTTCCGGTTCTGTCGCTTTGCGGTCAACGCCCAGAATTTCATAGTAGTCTTTAAAGTCTGCATTCATTTTCATCGACCCTCATCTCGAACCCGAGATGCCGGATGACGATATTCACCATTTGGCATCCAAAATCAGCACGCTTAAACCGGCTCTATTTCTCGGTAAATTCTGCATCGACAACATCATCCGGGCCTTCTGGTTTTGTGTCAGTTTTGCCATCGGTTGGCTGTGAGTCTGAACCGGGGCTGGATGAGAACGCGTTGGCCGCCTGGGTCAGATCACTGGTGAGCGAGCGGATACGTTCAATCGGAGCATTGTCCTTCAACGCTTGCCTTGTCTCGGACAAGAGCTGTTCGATGCGGCTTTTTTCATGGACCTGGAGTCTGCTTCCAGCTTCATTCAATTGGCGCTGGACCTGATAGACCGTTGAGTCCGCGGCGTTGCGAATTTCCACTTCCTGACGACGCACTTTGTCTTCTGCTGCATGAGCTTCCGCGTCGCAGACCATCCGGTCGATTTCCGTTTTGTCCAGGCTGGTGGATCCGGAAATCGTCACAGTCTGCTCCCTGCCGGTCGCCTGGTCCTTCGCACTGACTTTCAGGATACCGTTGGCATCGATATCAAAAGTCACTTCGATCTGCACTGTTCCTCGGGCTGCCGGCGGTATGCCGTCCAGTTTGAACTGTCCGAGGGAACGGTTGTCCTTGGCCAATTCCCGCTCACCCTGCAGCACATGGATATCAACCGCCGGCTGATTGTCTTCAGCCGTTGAAAAAACCTGGCTGTGGCGAACGGGGATGGTCGTATTGCGTTCGATGATTTTGGCCACGATTCCGCCCAGGGTTTCCACACCCATGGAAAGCGGTGTAACATCCAGCAGCAGCACATCCTTGACTTCGCCGGCCAGCACGCCGGCCTGAATGGCAGCGCCGATGGCGACCACTTCGTCGGGATTGACGCTTTGATTCGGTTCACGTCCGCCCATCAGCTCGCGAACCAGTTTCTGGACCGCCGGAGTGCGGGTTGAACCGCCGACCAGAATCACTTCGTCAATATCTTTGTCAGTATATTTGGCGTCTGCGAGCGCTGAGAGTACCGGTTGGCGGCACCGTTCGACGAGATCATGTGTCAGGTCGTCGAACTTTGCCCGGGTCAGCTTCATGTCCAGATGCTTGGGGCCGTTGGCATCAGCCGTGATAAAAGGCAGGTTGATCTGGGTTTCCATAACGCCGGACAGATCGATCTTGGCTTTTTCGGCGGCCTCGGTCAGGCGCTGCAGTGCCTGCCTGTCCTGGCGCAGATCGATGCCGTAGTCTTTTTTGAATTCCTCAGCCAGCCAGTCAACGATTGCTTTATCAAAATTGTCGCCGCCCAGATGGGTATCGCCGTTGGTTGCCTTGACCTCAAAAACACCGTCGCCGACATCCAGAATGGATACATCAAATGTTCCGCCGCCCAAGTCAAAGACCAGAATGGTTTCGTTCTTTTTCTTGTCCAGACCATAGGCCAGGGCAGCAGCCGTAGGCTCATTGATGATGCGCAGGACATTGAGTCCGGCGATCTTGCCGGCGTCTTTGGTTGCCTGGCGCTGGGCATCATTGAAATAGGCCGGTACCGTGATGATAGCATCCGTGATTTTTTCGCCCAGATATTTCGAAGCATCCTCAACCAGTCTTTTCAGGATCGCCGAAGAGATTTCTTCCGGAGCATATTGTTTGTCGCCGATGTCAAACCTGACCGAATCATTCGGTCCTTGGACAACCTTGTAGGGGACAAGTTTTCTTTCGTCGACGACTTCAGAAAAACGGCGTCCGATAAAACGTTTGACAGAATACAGGGTTCTTTCGGGATTCAATGCAGCCTGGCGGCGAGCAACCTGGCCGACGAGCCGTTCTCCTTTGTTCGTAAATGCAACGACTGACGGTGTCGTTCGGCCGCCTTCTGCATTCACAATAACAACAGGTTTGCCACCCTCCATGACAGACACAACAGAGTTAGTCGTTCCCAGATCAATACCAACTGATTTACCCATAATGATCGACCTCCAACAAATAAAACCGCCGTTCTGGCTGGTTATGCTTCTGTCTCTTGTCTGATCAAAGTGTCCATATCAGGTCAGACTGACTTCACTTCTTACTTTAATTATACACCGTGGCTTTCAATTAATTTTTGGAAACAGTTAGATTAACAATCACTGATTGACTTTGAAATATGAAATCGCTAGTCTGAAATTGAGTCAGGGTCTATTACAACCATCGTCTGGTATCAATTGATATTGGGAAGGAGACTTGTTTATGACTAAACTGAGTGAAATTGAAGGCCTCGATGAATCAATGGAGCAAAAGCTGAAATCCGCAGGTATTACAACTGAGGAAGAGTTAGTGGCAGCCTCTGCGACGAGCAAAGACCGCACAGAATTATCCAGGAAGATCGACGTCGCTGAAAAAGTCATCCTCAAATGGGCCAACCGGGCTGATTTGGCACGCGTTAAAGGAATTGGCACGGAATATGCCGATTTGCTGGAGGCTGCAGGCGTTGATACTGTACCAGAACTTGCACAGCGGAAAGCTGAGAATCTTTTAGTCAAACTGACTGAGGTTAACACGGAATATAAATTTGTCAAAAAACTACCAACTGAAAAACAACTGGAGGACTGGATCGAGCAAGCAAAGAATTTGCCAAGGGTTCTCCATTATTGAGATTCTGCCTGGAGAACTGGATTTTTTATTGATCAGACAGTAAACACAGAGGAGCCGTTTCCTGCAGAACCTGCATGGAAACGGCTCCTCTTGTCATCTGGCAGCCAATCCCTGGTGTTGATTGCCAGATAGCATATTGCCCTCGTCTGGTCATCGATAATTAAAAAACCTTGTTCACCATTTCATATCCTGTTCCGCCGCTGGTAGGTCGTATGGAGAAGCTCATGGGCCAGGTGTGAACCTGGCTGGCCAAGAAACACCTGGTAGAGTTTCTGGATATCAGGATTTTCGTGAGACTTGCGCAGGGGCTTCCCTTCATCTTCGCGGTAGATTGCCTGTATTCTCAGCTGGCGGATTTCCGGGGTCGTCGGACGGGGTTGCCCTCCGCCTGACAAGCAGCCACCGGGACAGCCCATGACCTCGATAAATATGTATTTACTCGTCCCAGCTTTGATTTCGTCCATCAGTTGGCTAGCGCCGGACAAGCCGCTCGTCACTGCGATTGGCACCTCGATGCCTTCGAGAAATGACCAGGCTGGTAGGACATCTTCAAACCGGATGGTGACTGTCTTGATCTGGTTCAGCCCAACGATGGGCTGGACATGGAGGTTTTCAAACGGCAAAGTCCGGCCGGTGACAACTTCATAGACTGTACGAAGCGCAGCTTCCATGACGCCGCCTGTTGTGCCGAAAATTGCCGCTGCTCCGGTGGATTCCCCCAGAGGCGAATCGAAAGGAGAATCCGGCAGATTGACAAAGTCGATCCCGGCTTCCCGGATCATCCTTGCCAATTCGCGTGTGGTCAAGACCGCATCAACAGACGCAATGCCATTTATTTTCAAATCCGGTCGTGTGATCTCAAATTTCTTGGCGGTACAAGGCATAATTGAGACAACATACAGGCTTGAAGGATCCAACCCGATGTTCTGGGCATACCAGGTTTTTGCCAGAGCACCCAGCATCATATGTGGAGATTTGCATGTCGAAAGATGCGACAGTAGATCGCCATAAAAATGTTCAGCGTACTTGATCCAGCCAGGACTGCAGCTTGTGATCATCGGAAGGACCGGATCCGGCAGATGGTGTGCCAGATTCAGTGTGGCCAGTTGCTGATCGTCGATCTGACCTTGCTTCTTGGCCTGGGCCGCCAGACGGGCGAGCAGCTCATACCCTTCTTCCAGAATAGTCAGGTCCGCCGAGAAATTGGTGTCAAAAACAACCTGAAAACCCAATTGACGCAATGCGCTTGCCATTTTCCCGGTGACCAGGGTACCCGGTGCCAGCCCGAATTCCTCTCCGAGCGCTGCACGGACAGCTGGAGCGGTCTGAACGACAGTTTTTCTGGCCGGATCACTCAATGCTTGCCAGACAGAAGCGATCGAATCTTTCTCATGAAGGGCATCAACAGGGCAAACTGTTGTGCACTGGCCGCAAAAAGTACAGACAGCTGTTCCCAGACGATCCTTGCCACCAGGTCCAATTTCTGTAGCGAAACCTCTGTTCTGGGCGTTCAAGGTACCGACACCCTGGACTTCATTACACATGGTTACACAGCGCCGGCAAAGAATGCATTTGGTCGTATCCCGGACGATCGCCGGACTGCTATCATCAATGACAGTTTTGGACCGGATTCCATCAAAGCGGGACTGTTTGACTTGGAGCACTTCACCCAAATCCTGGAATTCACAACACCCATTGCGGTCGCAATGCAGACAGTCTGCCGGATGGTCAGAGAGCATCAGCTCATAGAGAATTTTTCTCATCTGCCTGACTTTGGCCGTATGAGACCGGACAACCATTCCTTCTGCAACAGGCGTGACACAGGCGGCCATCAGGCTTTTGGCCCCAACAACCTCAACCGAACAGATCCGGCAGGAACCGATTGCATGCATCTGGTTGAAATGGCACAAGGTCGGGATCAGGATGTTGTGGGCTGAGGCCACTTCCAAAATCGTCTGGCCTTCATGGGCTTCGACAAGCTGCTCATTGATTGTCAGATGAATCATGTCATCATCTCCATTCCGTCAACGACGGTCGCATCGCAGGCAACGCATTGCTTCGGCAATCGCATCCAGTCTATGGAAGCCTTGACTGACTTCAGCAAAGCCCTGCTTTCGGACCTTTGAATCCAGATATTTCATCGTAAATCTGCCATGTTCGATCAACTCGTCATCGTCGACTGCAGGAGGGATTTTAATTGGCTCACCTTTATTCAGCACCCCATTGCCACCTAGATACTGGTCAATCGATTGAGCTGCTTTCTTGCCATCAGCTATGGCTGTGATGACGATGTCAGATCCCCGGACAACATCGCCACCAGCGAAAACGCCAGGCAAAGTGGTTTTAAAAGTGTCGCCCTCAACCACAAAGGTTCCCCAGCTGGTCATCTCGATTTCATCCGGGCGGACGAAGGGCAGATCCGAATACTGGCTGACGGCTGGAATCACAAGATCAACCTGAAACTCGACTTGCGCCCCTGAAATTTCGACCGGCTGACGACGTCCCTCTGAATCAAATCCCTTGAGTTTCATTTGCCGGCAGACAACTTTTTCAACCATCTGGTTACCAGTCAGGGCCAGCGGTTCAACCAGTTCATGGATGATGACCCCCTCTTCCTCTGCTTCACTGATCTCCCGCCGTTCAGCAGGCATGTCCGCAATGCATCGGCGATAGAGGACGTGAACTTCAGATGCTCCCAGGCGCAACGCTGACCGGGCTGCATCGAATGCCGTGCTGCCTCCGCCAATCACAGCAACCACGCCATTGACACCAACCGGAAGACCCAGATTGATGTCGCGCAGAAAGTCCAAACCGTGATAAACGTTTGGCAGGTTTTCACCTGGCAAGCCGATTTTCCGTGAACGTTGAGTGCCCGTGGCAATATAAACTGCATCGGATTGTTCACGTAACGTCTTGAAGTCAATGTCTTTGCCAACTTCCACACCGGTCCTGATTTGTATACCGATACGCCGGATAGCATCGATTTCCTTGGACAGCATTTTCTTGGGCAGCCGATACTCGGGAATTCCATAGGCCAGCATCCCGCCTGCTTCAGGCTGGGATTCATAGATTGTCACATCATAGCCCAATCGGCCCAGATAATATCCGCAAGTCAATCCGGACGGTCCACCACCAATGATGGATACTCTACGGCCCTTCCTGGGAAAAACCAGATCGGTCTTTGGCGTATCATTCTTGAATGCTTCGTCAGCTGCGTACCGCTTCAAGTCGCGGATCGCCAGGGGTTCATCCACTTGGGCCCGACGGCAGCGACTTTCACACGGATGGGTGCAGACTCTTCCGCAAACCGAAGGAAAAGGATTTTCCTGCATGATCAGGTCGTATGCTTCAACGGGTCTGCCAGCCGCGATCAAGGCAATGTAACCTGGCACATTGACACCAGCAGGGCACGCATTCGAGCAAGGGGAAAGGAAGAGTGATGAGCAGACGCCTGCCCGGCATTGCCTGGCATGAATATGCTCCTCATATTCTTCCCGAAAATACTTGATCGTACTTAGAACTGGATTTGGCGCAGTCTGCCCCAATCCGCACAAGGCGGTAGCCTTGATGGTCTCACCCAGCAAGGTCAACCGCTCGACATCTCCAGCCTGGCCTTCGCCGTGGGTGATTCGTTCGAGAATATCCAGCATCCGGCGAGTGCCAAGACGGCAGGCCACACATTTGCCGCATGACTCGTCCTGGACAAAGTCCATGAAAAAGCGGGCCACATCGACCATGCAAGTATCTTCATCCATGCAGATCAGGCCACCCGATCCCATGATTGCACCCAGTTCAACCAGAGACTGGTAATCGATTGGCGTATTGAGGTGCGCCTTGGTCAGGCAACCACCGGAAGGTCCGCCAGTCTGGGCGGCCTTGAATTTTTTGCCATTGAGTATGCCACCGCCGATATCAAAGAGAATATCCCCAAGTGAAATGCCCATAGGCACTTCAACGATCCCTGTGTTCTTGACATCGCCAGCCAATGCGAAGACCTTTGTCCCTTTGCTCTTTTCCGTACCTATGCTTGCAAACCAGTCGCTGCCGTGGCGGAGGATAGCAGGGATATTGCCCAGTGTTTCGACATTATTGATGACTGTGGGTTTTCCGAACAAGCCGTTTTCTGTCGGGAACGGCGGCTTTTGGCGGGGCTCACCCCGCAGGCCCTGAACCGAGTTCATCAGTGCCGTTTCCTCCCCGCACACAAAGGCCCCAGCGCCGATCCGGATTTTGACATCGAATGAAAAATCCGTGTCGAACAGTCGTTCTCCGAGCAAACCAACCGCTTGCAACTTTTTGATTGCATTGGCCAGGCGTTCCACTGCAAGTGGGTATTCAGCCCGGATGTAAACGTAGCCCATACTGGCGCCAATGGCATAGCCGCCAATTGCCATGCCCTCGAGCACAACATAGGGATCCCCTTCAAGCAGGCTGCGATCCATGAACGCGCCCGGATCGCCTTCATCTGCATTGCAGACGATGTATTTTTGATCGCCGGACGATTTTCGACCCAGGGTCCATTTCTGGCCGGTCGGGAAACCACCACCGCCACGGCCGCGCAAGCCGGACAATCGGACCGTTTCAATGACTTGCTCGGGTGTCATCTCATGCAGAACTTTGTACAGTGTGGCGATCCCGTCATTGGCGATGTATTCATCCAGACTGTCGAAGTCAATTTTCCCGCAGTTGGCCAAAACAATTTTCAACTGGCGACTAAAAAAGTCGATGTCATCGATCCGAACAATCCGTTTACCCGATTGACGGTCGAAATAGCAATACTGTTCCGCCACTTTGCCTGCGAGCAAATGGGACTGGACAATTTCATGAACAGCCTCGGTCGTCAGTTTGCAGTAAAAGACATTGCCAGGGTTGATGATCATGGCTGGGCCGACATCACAGATGCCCATGCATCCGGTCATCTTAACCAGAACACTGTCACCGATGCCTGCTTTGGCCAGCTCATCGACCAAGGTTTCGTGAATAGACTTGCTGCCACAGGAAATGCAACCTGCACCACCACAGATCAGGATTGTCTGGGTATACTTATTCTGGTTCTTGAAAAATGATTCCCGGATACGCTTGAGATCATCAGCGGACCGGATTAATCCAATTGACTGGTCAAACACGCCAAATCACCCCTATCTTTATGGATATTGGTTCAGAATTTCCTGCAATTTATTGGCATTGACTCGTTTATGAACGACATGATCAACAGCGACAGCCGGAGCCAGACCACAGGAACCAAAACAGCGTTTGACTTCCAGTGTGAATCTTCCGTCATTCGTTGTTTCACCGACGTCGATGTTCAGCATCTGTTTCAGATTGTCCAGCACTTTTGTTCCGCCCCTGACGTAGCAGGCAGTCCCGAGGCAGACCTGGATGGTGTGACGGCCGTGCGGCCGGGTCTCGAAATATGAGTAAAACGACACTACTCCATTGATTTTCGACATTGGCAGATCCATTTCTTCACCAATGAAATGGAGGACATCCTCGGAAAGGCAGGGGAAAATCGCCTGGGCCATATGCAGGATCTGGATCAGGTTAATGTCTTTTTTTTCATAATCCTGAATCACTTGGCGAAGCAAATCAAACTGAGCCTGCTTGTCGACTTGCATTTCCGCACAATCACATGTCTCAACCATAACCAACCCTCCGAAAACGTTAACGGACGACAAAAAACAAATGTCTGTTGGCTTATTCAAGTACTGGTCATATTCAACTGCGTTTGCTGATCTCTTATGAAACGAATACAGACTTTGCTTTTATTTTAGCACAAGCGGAATTATCTGACTTGAGAATATGGTTAAACTTGGCACATGACAAGAATATCCAGATGCAAAATAATGACCTTCTTTATATAAAATTAACACGAATCCACCAGATCATAACACTGTATTTATAAATGGATTGATAAGCTTTACTAATATCGGAAGTTTTTGATCCGGGGAGGCATAAGAATGTTTTCCAATGAAGAAGAAAACAGGACGATCATAGCAGGCTGTGGTCGATTTGGAAGCTATTTGGCAATACAGTTAAATGATGCAAATCATGACATCACGGTTATTGATTTAAACGAGGAGACATTGAACAGCCTGTCTCCGGTTTTATCCTGTTCGGTTATTGAAGGAGATGCAAGCAATATTGAAGTGCTTAAGGCTGCAGGTATCAATCGAGCCAGGACGCTGATTGCAGCAACTGACAATGACAACATCAATTTGATGATCGGTGAAATCGGCTGTCAAATCTATGAAGTCCCGAATGTCATTGTCCTTATCAGGAATTCAAAGTTGTTGTCCATTCAAAACGAATTCAAATTTTCCATTTTGTGCCCATCACAAGTGGTCACCCAGACAGTTTTAGTTCAACTGGAATCGAAAGAAGGCTAACAATTTGAATATTTTGATTGTCGGTGACGACCTGCAAACCGAATCCCTGGCTATGCATTTAAGTTCAACCAGGAATGTCATTACTTTAATCAGTCAGGATCCTGATTATTGTGAAAAGATCGCAAACCAGCTTGAATCCTCCATCATTGTTGGTGATGCAAGTCAGCCGGAAATCCTGGCGATAGCTGGTGCTGACCATTGTGACCTTCTAATCTCTATGTTGAATAAAGACGCGGACAATCTTGTGATCTGCATGATGGCCAAGAAAATATTCGGCATTAAAAGGACGATCGCGACTGTGGCTAATCCGGTCAATGATGTTGTTTTCTATCGACTGGGAATAGATTCCGTTATCTGTACGACGGCAATCTGCACGAACCAGATTGAAAGCGCAATCGTTGTCCACGCTTAGCCTGGCTTGACACAGGATGTTTCTCCAATTTCGAATATATAGCATATAACTTGCGAATCGACCTATAATTGAAGGAGTAAGAGGTTATTGCTTGAAAAAGTTGAGTCATCTGAAAATGTCAACAAAAGCCCGATACTTGTTTTTTTCAGCTTCGCTGCTGGCTGTAACCACAATCATCTGCCGGCTTTTGTTTCCCCATGTGTTTAGCGAGTCGATCGTCATCATGGTATATCTGTTGACAGTGTTTCTGATCTCTCGTTTTACCACTGGTTATTGGTATGGGATTGTCAGTTCGCTGTTTTCCGTTTTTTTATTTAATTTCTTTTTTACTGAGCCTTACTTCAGTCTTCATGTCTACGATCCAAATTATCCGCTGATTTTCCTGATCATGCTTGTCGTATCGCTAATAACAAGTGCTACGACTGTCCGTATCCGTCAGGCGGCCGAGGAAAAGATCCAGCAGGCTAAGATTCAGGAGAAAAACAATCAGATTATCGAGAACGAAAAATTGCGCGGGACAATTCTAAGATCGATTTCCCACGATTTACGTACGCCACTAACCAGTATTACCGGCTCGGTCAGTATGCTGCTGGACAACGATGAAAAATTGACAAGCGACGAACAAAAAAGGCTGTTGGAAGATATCTACAATGAATCAGTCTGGCTGAACAGATTTGTTGAAAACCTGTTAAGCCTGACTCGAATTGATGATAATCTGATGAAACTGAAAATTCAGCCTGAATTAATCGAAGAAGTTGTTGGTGAAACATTAGTCATCATCCGTCGTCGCCTGGGAAATCGCACAATCCAGGTCAATATCCCATCTGATCCAGTCCTGGTCTGGATGGATTCTGCCTTGATCGAGCAAGTGCTGATCAACCTGCTGGACAACGCCATTGCCCATACCCAGGAGGAAGGCCAAATTTCGATCAACGTAACCTGCGAGGTTGGAAAAGCATCGTTTCAGGTCTGGAATAACGGGCCCGAAATTGCATCTGACGTCATGGAGAAAATATTTGATCGATACTATGTCGGAAATGAGGAACGATTCGATTCCCGACGAGGCATGGGTCTGGGATTGACAATCTGCCAGTCTATCATCCGGGCACACCAGGGGGAACTGACTGCGGAAAACCACCCGGATGGTGGTGTCGTTTTCGCATTTTCAATTCCAATCAATGGAGGCACATTAAGAAAATGAGTGGCAGGAATATGATCCTGATCATCGAAGATGATCCACCTATCGTGAACTTTCTTTCAACAGCTCTGAATTCCCAGGGATATCGGACGATTTCAGCCCGAACAGGAGAGGCCGGTGTTTCCCTCGCAATCAGCTGGAATCCTGACATCATCCTTCTGGACCTTGGACTTCCCGACCTGGATGGCCTGGCTGTGATCAGCCGCATCCGCGCAATAAGCAGCACCCCGATTATCATCGTATCTGCCAGGCATCAGGACCAGGAAAAGGTTGAGGCACTCGATAGCGGAGCTGACGATTATGTTTCCAAGCCTTTCAGTGTCCCGGAACTGCTGGCACGAATCCGTGTTGCTTTGCGGCATAGTGAAAAGGAAAATCAGGTAGATTCGACCTCAGATATTTACCAGAACAAAGACCTTGTCATCGACTTTCCCCATCGATCGGTCACTATTCGGAATGAAACGATCCACTTGACGCCCATCGAATTTGAAATCCTAAGTCTGATGTCAAAACATGCGGGACGTGTCCTTACCCACAAACAGATCCTGGAGAAAATCCGGGGGGCAGCCCATCTGGAATCTGACGCTCAGACATTGCGCGTTTTTGTTTCTAATATCCGTCGAAAAATCGAACGAAATCCAGCAGATCCGGAATACATTCAGACTGAAGTTGGCGTCGGATACCGCCTGTCTTCGCCTACTGAATAAACGGATGTCTTTTGGCAAATTGCTTTCTGATCAGTAAACCGGCAAACAAGCCGGCAAATAATGTTAGAATCGCGGCTCCAATCAGCCTGTCTACACTTAATTCATGGTTGATCGGATACCCTGATTCGAGCAGGGTCACATTCGAAGCATGAATATCCATGTCACCACCATGCTCTGGACAAGCCTGGTTGAATTGGCCGGTAATTTTGATCAGATCACCCCGAGTTTCATATCTGCCAAGAAAATTGATCTTTCTTTGCTGGTCATCGGTCAACCATATTCCTACCGCAATTCCATCTTCACCCAATTCATTAATCCAGCAGTGGTCGCCCCTGACCATTTTGTCACCGATTGCTTCACCTTGGTAAATGACTTCTTTCCCATTATAAAATCGGGCATGCTCGATAAGATCATTTCCATTCACCAATACCGGTGATTCAGCCCAGACGGTTTGCGGAATTGTCAGGATGATCAAGCTGCAACTTAGCCCAGTCAGCAGCTTATTGATTTTCTGCAAAAACTTCATTTGCGCCATACATTTCTCACCTTATTTGACATGTATGCAAACAGAGCAAGGATCGACATGAATTCCAGCCTGGCCAGCCACATGGTCAGGATGTAATTCAGTTTCAAAATCACCGGCATTGTCGCAGTCGTCACCCCAATGCTCAAGCCCACATTACCTGTTACAGAAGCTGACTCGAACGCTGCATCAACAAGAGGGTACCCACAAAACAATCCTGTCATCATTGTGATCGTGAATGTCACCATATAGGCTGTTACAATCAGCATGGCACTTCGAGCCGTATTGTCATCGAGTGCGATGTCCCTGATATGGTGGATTTTTTGTGTTGTCACGAACGATTCAGGTTGACCCAGCCGCTGAATATCTCGTCTGAATGCATGCCAGATGATCCCTATTCGCAGGCCTTTAAAACCACCGGCTGTCGAACAGGCGCTTCCACCGATCAACATGGCAACAATCATTGCGGCCAATGCTAAATCGCCCCATTCCAAACGGAATTGGCGAGCATAGATCGTCATCGTCCCGGTCGTCGTGTGGCCTGATATCAATTGATAGAAAACTTTGCGGAAAAATGAAAAGAGATTGGCATAGATGTTCTGGCGAATCAGGCCAATCATCGTGATCAACGTCAATACCGTAACAGTCGCAGTCATTGACAAAATTTCGATGTTCTTGAGCAATTCACTTCTTTTTCCCGAAATAACGGCATAATGCAAAGCGAAGTTAAATGAACCGATAATGAAAAACACCAGCGAACCGATTTCAAAATAAAAACTATGATAATACAAAATGTTTTGTGACATCGGAGCAAATCCACCCGTGCTCCAAGTTGACATGAACAGCCACATCCCATGGAGCAAAGCTCGGACAGGCTGCAATCCTTCATACAAGCCTATAATCATGAAGGTTACTGTGCCAAGCAGCAAGTAGATCAAACTGATTCCCCAAATGAAGCGCGCCGTTGAGATCACATTGGGCAACAGTCGCTCGTCCTTCCCCTCGCCGACATACATTTTATATGCACCACTTGTCCCCTTGACCAGAAATGTCAGTGCAAGAACGATCATGCCCTGTCCGCCAACAAAAGTCAGAACATGTCGCCACATGTTGATACCATTCGAGGTGTGATCCAGATCCTGGATCATGACCAAGCCAGTCGTCGTGAATCCGCTCATGACATCAAAACAAGCATCCAGGAAGGATCTGTATTGACCACTCAGTTGATAGGGAATCGCACAGAGAGCCATGCCCGCAAACCATGATATGGCTGTCACGATCATGCCCTCGCTCCAGCCCAATTTCTGGGACTGAGCTGACTTGGCACAGATCAGTGCCAGAACCGAGCCAATCAAGATCGACAAGGAAAAACTGATGATAAAATCGAGGACAATATTCCACTCTCGGGATAGCAGGGATGTCAGAATAGGGATCAGGTGAAGCACACCCAAACCTATGATGACCAGGCCGACATAATAGCCAATGGGGATGATGCGGTTGACTGGTTTTTCGATCATCATATGCGCATCAACCAGCAGATCCATGCAAGCACAAAGCCAAGGAGAACAAATCCCAATGCAAAAAGCAGTTCAGTGGAGATTCCAAGAGCAGCAGATAAGAATCTTTTAAGCATACATTCACCTAGTGGAAAAACTCGGCCAGAGTGGTCATTTTTTCAGCTTGAGTCAAAACGACAACGTGATCACCGGTTTTAATCTCTGTCTGTCCATCAGGAATGATGATCTGGTTCTCGCGGATCATGGAAATGATGATCGTTTCTTCCGGAAGTTTAAGCTCCGACAGTTTTTTGCCGACCGAGCGTGAATGCTGGCTGACCGGGATTTCCCGAATCCGAACATCACCGATCCTGCGAGCGAACAAATTGTTCAAACTCGCCCAGTCTACTTCCAATTCAATGATATCGGCGATCAGCGCTGTACTGCTTACGACTGAATCAACACCAAGCCGCTTGAAGACATTTATATTTTTCGGATTGTTGACCCGGGCAATCGTTCTGGGAACATCGAAATAATTCTTTGCCAACTGGCAGGCAAAAAGATTGTTTTCATCATAACCCGTTGTTGCAATCAGGATGTCCATGCGATTGATTTCGGCATCTTTCAGATAGTTGATATCTGTGCCATCACCATGGATAACCTTGACGTGCATTTCACCAAGCTCATCAGCAATCTTTTTACAGAGGTCAAAATCTTCTTCGATCAAGATCATACGATGCTTTTCAGAAGTCAGGGTCTTTGCCAGATAGTAGCCGAGCTTGCCGCCTCCGACAATGAGAATGTTCATTATCGTTACCGTCCTATTCTACATAATCTGCCGTCATGATGAGGTCATTTTCCTGCACCATCAATCCTGGGCGAGCCAGAAGCAATTTTTGATCACGAACAAGTCCCATGATTGTGTTCGCTTTAAGTTCGCAGATATTCTTGCCTATCAGGTTTTTGCCGGCTCTTACCGTGCTGAATGCGATTTTTGTGCCCTGGATGACATGGCTCTCCTGTGGCTCAGAAGAAACAAGGCAACTTCTGATGATTTCAACAGCAAGAACTGTTGGGCAAATGGTCAGCATACCCATCTTGCTTAAGACGACCTTGCGTTCAGGATCGTATACACGGGTAATCACTCTCGGAACGTGAAAAATCTTGCTTGCGACCTGGGAAATCATGAAATTGATGTTGTCATCATTAGATACAGCGGCCAGTGCATCTGCTTTTTCAATGCCTGCACTTCGCAGAACGTCTTCATCGATCGGCATTCCGGTGATCGTCAAACCATTGAATCCTGAGCCCAGCAATTCGAAATTTGATGGATCGCTATCAATGACAACCACATCATGTTTGCTTTGAGAAAGCGAAATAGCCAGATTAGATCCAACTTTTCGGCAGCCGGCAATAATTATGTACACAATATGTGCCCCCTTAGCTGACTATCAAGATCAAACATCACCATCAACTGATTCTGTCTATCTGAAAATCATAGCTGAACAGATATAAACATGATGTGAAGATCATTCAACAGGTATAAATATTGCGTAAATGAGCTAAAACTATTTTTCGAGATGTACCGTGATGATTGTAAAGCTTCATAGTGATATATTGATGGGGCTTGTTATTTTCAGCAATTGGATACTTAATGTTAGTGTATGCGATGATTTAACCTGTCTTTTAGGAGGATGTCATGTCAAAGATAATCCGCAGGGGTGCCTGGCACGGGACTATGGCCGCGGTTTTATGTATCTGTCTTTCAATAATGCTCACAAGTCTGCTATCTGCCTGCGGTAGCAAACCAAAGAACAGCATGATCATCGCGGGCTCTACTTCTGTGCAGCCGTTCGCTGAAATTCTAGCCGAAGAGTACATGCGCCTGAACCCTGATGTCTCGATTGACATCCAGGGCGGAGGGTCTTCAGCCGGTATCAAGGCGGCCCAGTCAAACACAGCAGATATCGGCATGTCTTCCCGCGAGCTTAAAGATGAGGAGAAGGATCTTTGGTCTGTGAAAATCGCCAAAGATGGACTGGCAGTCATCGTGCACCCCACTAGTCCAATCAGAAACCTCACTTTGAATCAAGTCCGTGATATCTATGCGACTGCAACCGGTAGTTGGAGTCAGCTAGGAGGTTCGAATTCAAAAATTCATGTTTTTACGCGTGAAGAAGGTTCAGGAACAAGGGATGCCTTTAGTAACCTGGTGATGGGTGAAGCTGAAATAACCCCGAAAGCTATGGTCCAGGACTCCAACGGCGCAGTCCGGCAATTGGTCGCAGATGACCCGGCGGCGATTGGCTACATTTCTCTGGGACTGGTTAATGAAAAGGTCAAGGCCCTTGAGCTGGAGGGAGTCAGCGCGACACACGAAAACATCTTGAATGGCAGCTATGGGCTCTCCCGGCCATTCGTGTTTATCACGCGTTCTGAGCCCACAGGAGAAACCAGGAAATTCATCGACTTCGTTCTTTCTGCGGAAGGAATGCGGATATTGACGGCTGAAGGTCTTGTCACCGAAGGGAATGGAGGCGTGAAGTGAATCATTTCAAAGAAAAACTGCCTGAGCTCGGGTTTCTCCTGATTGCCCTTTCGGCCCTCTCGGCACTCGCGCTGATCGTCTTGTTCATTTTCATTGAAGGCATTCCGCTGATCGCCAAGGTCGGTGTCTTCAACTTCGTTTTCGGCATGAAATGGGCGCCAAGCCAGGGCTTATATGGCATTTTCCCGATGATTGTCGGGACAGTCTCAGTCACACTCGGGGCGGCATTGATCGGTGTCCCCATTGCAATATGCTGCAGTATTTTCCTGACAGAATTTGCCCCCCGCATTGTCGGCAATATCGTCAGGCCAGCCATTCAAATCCTGGCCGGAATCCCCTCCGTCGTCTATGGATTCTGGGGGCTGACATTCATTGTGCCAGCGATCAGGAATTATCTGGGAGGACCTGGACTTAGCATTCTGGCTGGTTCGGTTATTCTAGCGATCATGATTTTGCCAACCATCATCAGTATCTCCGAAGTATCGATTCTCGCCTTGCCTCGTCAATATAAAGAGGGAGCGCTGGCCCTCGGTGCGACACAATGGCAGATGGTGCATTCTGTCATGTTGCCAGCCGCCAAATCGGGAATCGTGGCGGCAGTTGTCCTGGGTATTGGCCGGGCAGTTGGTGAAACCATGGCGGTGATCATGGTCCTGGGCAATGCGGTAGCCTTGCCTGAGTCAATTCTTGATCCGGCCCGGACACTGACCACGAACATTGGTATTGAAATGGGCTATGCGTCAGGCGAGCATCAGCAGGCACTTTTTGCCACGGGCATTGTCCTTCTTGTGATCGTCATGATCTTGAACTCGATTGCCCAAGTCACGCTGCAAAGGAGGCAAAGGTAGCATGAGAGTCAACCCCAAGTATACGCAATGGATCGCCAAGACTGTCATCTGGTCGGCTGCCCTGCTTGTGATTATTCTCCTCCTTTTCATCTTGCTCTATATTCTAATCAAGGGGTTGCCAACGCTCAGCTGGCAGTTTCTGTCGGAAAGCCCACGGGATATGGGCCGATCCGGCGGCATTCTCTCGACCATAGTCGGCACGATCCTGGTCACAGCAGTTGCGGTCATTGTCGCGACTCCATTCGGGATCGGGACGGCCATATACCTGACAGAATATACGCGTGAAGGGATTGCGACACGGATCATTCGCTTCAGTGCAGAGACCCTGGCAGCGATTCCCTCAATTATTTTTGGGCTTTTCGGCTTTATTTTCTTTGTGATCAACTTGAAGATGGGATGGTCTGTGATTTCAGGTGGACTCACGATGGCCATGATGATCCTGCCCACAATTATCCGAACGTCGGAAGAGGCCATCCGCTCAGTACATCCGTTGTATCGCGAGGTCGGTTTCTCCCTGGGCGGGACGAAGTGGCAGACAATTTCCGGAACGGTCTTGCCCTCAGCACTGCCAGGCATCGCTACAGGCGTTATCCTGGGGATAGGGCGTTGCGTCGCGGAGACCGCTGCAGTGATCCTGACAGCTGGTTCCTCCCTGCGTGTGCCAGAATCTCTTTTCTCGCCAACCCGAACGATGGCGGTGCATTTTTATATACTTGTCCGTGAAGGAATATCGATGGAGCGGGCATACGGCACGGCTGCATCGTTGATCATCCTCGTTCTCGCAATTAACGTCGGAGCTAACATACTTGTGAACAGATTCGTGGCCAAGGGCCGCTGATGGGTGGATTATGACTGAACAGGCCAAGATCATCATCAAGAACTTTAATTTCTTCTTTCATAACCATCAGGCTCTGAAGGATGTCAGCCTGGATATCCAGGCTAATGAAATTTTTTCGCTCTTTGGTCCGGCCAACAGTGGAACAACCACGTTGCTGAGAGCCATGAACCGTCTGAGCGACCTGATACCAGGAACCCGAACGGACGGGCAGATCCTGCTTGACGGGATCGATATCCGTTCAGAAGAAGTCGCAGTAACCGACTTGCGGCGTCGGGTTGGCATGGTCTTTGAAGAGCCGGTACCGCTTCCCATGTCTATTTTTGATAACATCGCCTATGGGCCTCGACTGCGCGGCATTAAAAATATGGCTTTACTTGAAGAGCGGGTTGAAGATGCATTGCGAATGGCCGCACTCTGGGAAGAAGTGAAAGACAGGCTTCATTTACCTGCCTTGAGGCTCTCCGGCGGCCAGCAACAGCGACTGTGCATTGCCCGGATTCTGTCTCTCGGTCCTGAGGTGATTCTGCTCGACCGCCCCTGTGCCGCCCTTGACCCGATTTCAACAGCTAAAATTGAGGATTCCTTACAGCAACTCAAGGAGCGTTTCACCATTATCATTGTCCCCCACAATATTCAGCAAGCGGTTCGCATTGCAGACCGGGCTGGTTTCATGCTCATGGGTAGCCTCATCGAGCAAGGTCGCGCCGAAGATATTTTCACCAATCCAATCGATCAGCGAACGAGCGATTACATCACCGGCCGGTTCGGCTGACCAGATATATCGGCTCCGTCGAAGCAAGGCAAAGAGACGGGGGGAAATAAGGCCTGCGTCCGATGACATCATCGGACGCAGGCCCATTTTATGCAATCGGGATAAGGGTGAGGTTGAGGATTAGGGTGAGGGGGCCAGGAAACTTCCGAAAACGGTGTCAGACACCAACTGTCGCCTCCGAGAAAGTAGCCTGACACCAACCATCGATGTATTCATGTTATTTATCTAGCTGTGCGTCAACCAGTTTTTGCAAGATATATGCTATGTAATTGCATTTTATTAGCCACAAATATCCAACGCATCTTATCGCACGACTGCAACCCTGTATCATAGGCTTTTTTGCAGGTATTTTGCGCCTTCTGTTTTCATGCTGACAAATTATGACTTTTGTCGAACTTTGCTTTTGAATATTCCGTGCGTTCATCTTGCATTATGACTATATCAATGGTACGCTAAAGCTGTCCCGACTGCATTGACAAAGGCGTTCAAATCTAAATGATTCGAGCGCCTTTTCTTTCGTTTTGGAAAGGGGTTGGACATTGATGGATGAAAGTTTCCCAAATCGATTAAGATATGCAATGTCATTGCGAGGAATGGAATTAGCCGACATTTCATACATGACAGGCATTCGGAAATCCAGGCTTAAACAGTATCTGAACGAGATCTGCATACCCAAGTCTCAGGCCGTCCATGATATGGCCATGGCCTTAAGCGTCAGCGAAGAGTGGTTGCTCGGTTTTAGTGTTCCAATGGATAGGTAAATGTATGAAAACAGGTATTTTTCCGCCAATCGTCCTTATATTTCGTCGATGAATCCGACGCCCGGAGCGTGACCGAGCACTTCAATCATTTCAGTGTGAGTCCGCTTGATGATGCTTTTTGCAGTCAGCAGCGCGCATATCGTACACTCATCCGATTCCTTGCTGAATTGAAGATTCGATATATCGAATTCCTTTTTCCTTGCATACTGCAGGAAGTCACTGAATGGAGATTTGTTGTTGAACTCGATATAGAGTTCGATCAGTTTTGTCCGGTTATGGATATATCGGTCAATTGTATGCATCGTGGCCATGACGAGAATAATGGCAACGCCGCCCACAATGGCACCCTCATAGAAACCGATGCCGATGGCAAGGCCCAGTGCAGCTGCGGTCCACAAGCCTGCGGCTGTTGTTATGCCTTTGACTTGATTCCGGCCAGTCACCATAATGGTCCCCGCCCCCAGAAAACCGATGCCGCTAACGACTTGAGCGCCCATGCGGACCGGATCAGCGTTGCCATCAATCTGGTACACGAACTGGTTGATCATCATGATCAATGCTGAGCCGAGGCAGACTAACATGTATGTCCTGAAGCCAGCCGGACGGTTCTTTCGACCCCGCTCGATACCGATAAGTCCGCCCATGATGAGCGCCAGGCCGATTCTTAAACATATGGTAGCAAGATTCATTTCACCAATTGAATGCATTGATTTAATCCGCCATTTTGTTACGACGTCTCAGGAAACGAGGTTTTTTGCCGTAGACCAGATACAGGGCGACGCTGGAAATCAGCATCAGGATGACTGAATAGACAAACGACATGGTCCTGGCATCCATGGATGCCTCTTCATCACTGGCAGCTTTGATGACGGGACCGAGTGGAGTCAATAGCGGGTGGTAGAGGAAAACAGTCATATCATATTCAGCAATCAGACTGTTGAAATTGAGGGCGATGACTGAAATAACAGCCGGGAATATGATCGGCAGAATGACCTTCATCATCGTATTCAAAGCAGATGAGCCCATACTGGTGGCAGCTTCTTCCAGCGAGCCCTCAACACTGTAGAAACTGGCTTTAATCATGCGCAGCGAAAACGGAATCTTGACAACAATGTAGGCGATCAGCAGGATGTAGCTCGTTCCGATCAGAACCTTGTTAAAAACGATCACATGAGGACTGTTATACGTTGTCATTAACCCAAGCGCAATGAGTGTACTCGGCAGGAGCCAGGGGATCAGCATCGAATATTCCAAAGCTGCGGAGAATCTGGTCTTGTATTTCTGAATGATTCTCGACACGACAACTGCGATCAGCGCGACGGCAACCGCCGACAGTATGGAATAGGTCAAGCTGATGACATAAGGCTTATAAGCATCACTTATGGTAAACAACCGCAAGTAGTTATTGAGCGTCAAATCCTTGAGGGTAAGACGGCCAGAAGAAATGGCATCGGCGTTGCTGAAAGAATAAAGAATGACGAGCAGAATCGGGCCTGTATAGATGACAAACAATCCATACGCAAGAATATGCATCAATACACGAATGACCGGACTGCTGATTTCCTGCTTGGCTATTTTTGACTTGACCTTTGATATCGAGATGTAATTGCCACCCTTTTCAACTTTGTTCATGATGACCAGAAGCCCGATCGTCGCAACGCCGAGAATAACAGCTAGCAAGGCAGCAATATCACGGGAATAAGTGGTTTTGGCAAATGTGATGATAATCGGATTGATGGTCTGGAAATTCGGGCCGCCGACGATGAGCGGAGCAGACATTGCGCTAAGGCCGGTCAGAAAAGTCAGGATAGTCAAGGCAAACATTGATGGTTTCAGAACTGGCAGAACGACTTTAAACAGAATTTTCCCAAATGAGGCACCCATGTTTTTTGCAGCCTCAACGGTCTGGTAATCAATGCTGCGAATTGCATTGGACAAAAAGATGATGTGGTTTGACGTGCAGGCAAACGTCATAATGAACATGACCGCAAAATAACCCGTGAACCAGTTTGGATTCATGTTCGGGAAAATTGCAAGCAGGAGTTGCGTGACTAATCCTGTACTCCCATAGATGAATTTATAGCCGGTAGCTAAAACAACCCCGCTGTAGACCAGCGTGCTTAAGTAAGCCAGCTTCAAAATTCTTGCGCCCCTGATGTTAAGGTATTCGGTAAACAGAACCAGGGTGACGCCAACGACATTAACGGAGACAACCAGCGAAAAGGCCAGTATGAAACTATTGAGCAAGGCCTTGATCGCTCTCTCAGAAGACAGCAGCCTTCTGAATACATTGATGGTAAAACTGCCATCTTTAAAAAAGATGCTGATGATCATGGCGACGTTCGGAACAATGAGAAAGGCAAGGGCAAACCAGATCAGAACAGCTCTGATGATGATTCCGCCCGGTCCGATTTTTCGCAATTCTTTCAAAATTGATTGTTTCATAGCAACCTCCCTCGATCAGAATTGCATCATGTCATTTGAATTCAGGTAAAGTGCAATCGTCTCTCCCTCTTCAAAGTAACGGCTTCCATCATTCTTCTCGATACATTTCACGCGTTCACCATTCACATCAACAGAATATTTTGAATAAATCCCGTTATATTCACGTTCAATGATTTGGCCATTGAAAACCACATCATGCGTAACCATCTGATGTGCGTTGATTCGTTCGATTCGGATAAATCCTTCCCGATCTGTCCGGAATTTTTTCCCGGTCTGCTGATTGATCATTTGTAGCAAACCGGATTTCAGCCGGTTGATATCGCCGATGAAGTCGCACACGAATTCAGATGAAGATCTGTTGTAGATTTCATAGGGTGTGCCAACTTGTTCAATTCTACCCTTATTAAAGACTGCAATTCGGTCAGATAGTGTCAAGGCTTCTTCCTGGTCATGGGTGACGTACAAGGTCGTGATGCCAAGGTCGCGCTGAAGCCTCTTGAGTTCGCCTCTCAGACCGACGCGTAGTTTGGCATCAAGATTGGAGAGCGGCTCATCGAGACATAGAATCTGAGGCTGAAGGACGATCGCCCTGGCGAGGGCGACGCGCTGCTGCTGGCCGCCGGACAATTCGGAAACATTTCGCCCTAACTGAGCTTTGCTCAAGTCAACTTTTTCAGCGACCGCAAGGACTAGTTCATGAACTTTTTCTTTCGATAATTTCTGGACTTTCAAGCCAAAGGCGATATTGTCGAAAACATTCATGGTCGGAAAGAGCGCATAACTTTGGAAAACAATCCCGATTTTCCGTTTTTCAATCGGCGTGTTTGTGATGTCTTTGTCATTGACCAGAATTGACCCGCTGGTGGGATTAATGAATCCCACCAGGCTGCGCAGCGTTGTGGTTTTGCCACATCCGGAAGGGCCAAGGAAGGTGAAAAATTCACCTTTGTTGATGGTCAGGTTCAATTGGTCGATTGCAACAAAGTCATTGTATTTAATCTGAATATTTTTAAATTCAATCATCAGGAAACACCTTGCCTTAACTTAATCATCCGAAATGCGATAGCGACGTCATATTGATCCCACTACTTGATCCCACAACGCCGCTATCGCCTGTCAGCTATCAGTCCTATTACTTAACGAATTCGAGCTGGATTTTTTCCATCCATTTATCGATGTTGGTCACGATGATGGACCAATCAATGGTCTGGGGATGGACCTTGCTCATCATCTCCTGGACATCAGCACCAGCTTTTGCGAGTGCATCGCTGTTGCAGGGGATCGTGCTGAATTTCGTTGACCATTCCGCCTGCAATTCTGCTGAACCAAACCATTCGACAAATTCTTTGGCCAATTCAATATTCTTGCTGTTCTTGAAAATTGCAGATTGTTCAACAACATAGGGCACGCCGATTTCAGGCACCATATAGTCAAGGTTCGTCAGGCTCTTTTCTTTGACGCGCTGCAGAATGCCACTGCCCCAAATGGAGGTCATCGGTCGGCTGCCATCCAGGAACTTGGCGAACCAGTCTTCACCCTCAGCAGGAACCTGGCCATTCTGGATATACCCCTTCATAATGTCCCAGCCTTCCTGAGAGACACCATCAACCCCATTGGCATCAAGGTATCTCGTCAGGATACTGGCAATGATTGTTTTTTGGGTGCCGCCGCCAAGAGCTAGAATTGTATATTTGCCTTTGAATTGAGACTTTGTCGCAAGATCAGCCCAGTCTTTCGGAGCGGCATCACTTTTGATGTAATCTGTGTTATAGGCCAGCACAAGCGGCTGGACAACGATTGGACTGTAGAATCCATCCTGATCGCCAAGGATCGCGTCCGTTTTTTCAGCCCAGGTTGGTTTGTATTGAAGAAGGATGTCTTCCTTTTTCAGTTTTGTGAACTCCATGGTATTAAGACCAAAAACCACATCCGCCAGCTGGGTGTTCTTTTCAGCGATAATACGATTGGTCAGATCACCGCCAGCGATCTGGACGACTTGAATGTCAAATCCTTTTTCCTTGGCTTTTTCGGTCAGCCACTCACCGCGGCCGTCCGAGCCAGAGTTCGTGTAAACGACAAGTGATCCTTTGGAAGCGCCGGATACTGTTTCCGATGCGCTCTTTGCTGTCGTTGCTGTCGTTTCCGATGCTGCAGCGGATGATGCTGGAGCAGCACAGGCCAGCATCAGACTTGCAACCATGATGAGGCTCAGTACCAGCGTGGACATTCTTAAGAATTTTTTCATTGTTCTCCCCCTCATTTCTTATTTCACGCTAACCAATATTCAAACCGAACCCATTACTTTTTGACTCTGTACATAAGTCTTCAAGAGCAAAGGCCAGTCGGTCTGCAAAATATCGAACCCCCTTCGAATCAACCAACCCCAATATTCGTCAGGTCCGAACATCACAGAATTGTTGTCATCGCAGTGAGCACAAAGATTGGTCCAATCATTCAGGGTAATTGCATTGGCCCAGACCAGCAAGCCATCCCTGTGGTATTGGTCAATCATCTCCGGCGTAACGAGTAGATTCTCCTTGGAATCAAAAATGATTTCTGCTGCTATCATCCTGATTTTCCGATTTTGAGCCAATTTCAGATCTTCAGGCTTATAGACGATGGGCATATATAGAATCGATTTTCCATTTTCTTCCAGAAAGTCCAGGAGTTCTGTGTTGGCCGGTGACTTTAAAATGATCTGGTCTCTCATGCCATGGCGATTGATCAGATTGATGATTTCCGGCCAGTAAAACCAGGACCGGTCAACATTGATCAGGCAACGTCCCTTGAAATGTTCCAGCACGTCATCCAGACGATTGACTTTCTCACCGACGGCTTCAAATACTGTATTTCGCTGGTGCAATCGATTGACTTCGTCTGATGTCATCGTTCTGATGTTTCTCGATGTCCCAAGCAACGCCGGTTCCTGGCCATCATGAAACGCATAGAATACGCCGTCACTGGTCCGTGCTGCATCAACTTCCAGAATATCCGAACCATGCCGGAGTGCATTTTCAAAAGCAGGAATTGTGTTCGGGATGATATTGCCACCACTGGTTCCGCGATGGGCTGCAATGAGAATCATCGCTTCAGTTTTCTGTTTCCAAATACCTTCTTTGATATCTTGAAATGCCTGTTCCATTTCATTATTCCCTCTTCATTCATCATTACGCTCAAGAATCTGTTTCTTATGACCTCATTGTAGAGCTTGGATTTGAACGTGTCAATTGCCATTTCTTGTTATTTATGACATTTAGTCTAAATATTTGCAGCATTGCCACGATTATGCGTGCATATGGTCCACTAATTAGTTTTAATTTTATTGGTACGATCAAATTTCTTTGCTTTGTCACTCGATTTGCGTTGTGTTAAAATTGAATCACCAATCAAAGGAGACTTGATTTATGGTCAACATGAAGGATATTGCACGTTTGGCCGGTGTTTCGCATGGAACCGTATCCAATGTTATTAATAAAAAGGGTAATGTCAGCATCGACAAAATTCGTCTGGTCGAGGAAGCGGCTGCACAGCTTGGATATAATTTGAACGCACAAGCCCAGCAACTTCGAAAAGAGCATCTTCAACAAGTGGCAATCATCCTGCCAAACGTGTTACTTGACGGTTATCATGATTTTTACATCACTTTGAATAGATTACTGACTGGCGAGGGATACAGTACTGAACTGTTATTAACTGACAATATTCCAGCCAAGGAAAAGGAATGCATCCAGGATGCGCTTCAAGGCCGGCCGGAATTTATCGTTGCGATCAGCAGCCTCGCCGATGCAGCTGAATTTTACGACGTCAATACTCAAGTCATACTCGTCAACCAGCCGCAGGTTAAGCCACACAAGCAACAATATGTGTTTTCATTCGACTACAAATCAGCAGCCGATGCGATCGTGGCGAAGCTTCGCAGCTTGAAACACGACGCTGTTGCTGTTTTCGCCGACCCGGTCAACACTCCCGCAGATCGATTCTTCATAGATGCTCTAAATATTTCAAATACCACAAAGGATATCAATTTCACTGTTTTCAGTTATGATACACGCCTGGCCCATAATGGTGCAGTGGATATTCTGACCTCAGAGCCGGGATTTGATGCGATCTTGACACTTGATCCCCATCGTGCAGAAATTCTTGAAGATACCGGAACGCTGATTGACAAGAGCTGTCCAACCATGATCACCTTGGCCAGCAAGAGAGTCATGCCTTCATATGAACCGATCAAATTCGAAATGGATTTCTCACTGCTGGCCCGTTGTGTATTTGAACGTATCACAATAGAAACGATCCTCGACAATCCCGTCCAGATCGTCCCTGTGTATGGTTTTAGTCAATTGAACATTCAAAAGCACATCAAGCAAAAGGGAGAAATCACACTAGCAACACTAACAAGCCCATCTTCCGATGTGCTTCAAGTGTTAGCACCCCATTTCTATAACTGCACAGGCATTAAGTTGAAAATTATTGCATTGCCCTATAATGAACTGTTTGACATGGCCTCTTCATCAAGCCTGCCGTTCGACCTGATCAGGATGGATATTGCCTGGAAATCCGTATTGGAGAAAAAACTTTGTCTCCCCTTGAACAGCGTCGAATCACAACTGGCTGATATAAAAAAGTCGATTCTTCCTTCAATATTTTCCGCATATATCAAACCTGGTGACGAAAATTACCTCTTGCCATTTGACCCGAGCATACAGTTGCTATTCTATCGCAAAGACCTGTTTGAAGATGCAAAAATCCGACGAATGTATTACGAGTCATACCATCAACAGCTTGAAGTTCCGAAAAGCTTTAAAGAATATAATCAAGTGGCTGCTTTTTTTACTCGAAAGGTCAATCCTAGTTCACCAACTCAATATGGTACGACCATGACCTTTGGATCAGCTATGGTCGCCGCATGTGATTTCCTGCCGAGAATGAGAAACCAGGGAAGAGAATTTTTCAATCCAAACGGCAGAATCGTGATCAATACACCAGAAATTGTGGATGTATTGCGAACTTATACCGATTTGAAAAATTACGCCTGCCCGGACGTCCATTTCTGGTGGAATGATTCGATGGAATCATTCGCCAATGGTTCAACAGCGATGACGATCGTTTTCGCCAATCATGCATCAAGAATTATCAACAGCCGCAATTCTGTTATTTTCGACAAAGTTGGAACGGCAATGATTCCCGGCGGATCGCCTTTGCTGGGTGGCGGTTGTATTGGCATTTCAAACCAAAGCAACAATATTGATTTCTGTCTGGAATTTCTGCACTGGGTTTACAGCGATTCAATTGCCAATCTGATCGCCCTGCTAGGTGGACATTCCCCTGTCGCTTCGGTTTACACAAACGAGGAGATTCTGTCGCTCTACCCCTGGTTTCGAGACATCAGTCAGCATTTCCAGGCAGGCAGCCGTATAACCCTTCATCCTGAATACACAGACTTCGACTCGTTCCGGTTCGAACAAATTCTCGGACTGGCTGTCCGAAGTGCATCCATGGGCGTCATGTCACACGAAGACGCTTTGAAATTCGCCCAAAACCAGTACGAAAAGGAGTTCAGACTTCGCGAATGAAGCTGATTGAATGATGGACCGAATTTCAAGTTGAGAGCAGCAGGACGCTTGGCAAATATCTAAAATGGATATTTTCAAGTTGATCCGAGATTATATTTCTAATTTCATGCCATCATATGCCATTTGAAAACCATATTTCTCAACGATTACTTGCATTTCATCATGTATCAGTCCGCACATATGCGAAAAATGATTTAAATAATATTTTGTGTTCTGTTTTACTAGTCCTCTGATCATAAGCTCATTTCGAACAGCTATATTATCATCAAGACCCATGTGTCCATCGCCAGGCAAAATGCCACGTGCACAATCAAAACTTACTGCATCAAAGCTAGGAGATATTTCTTCAATCCGCTGATAAACATGCTCTGAAAACAGCCCGGAGTCATTGGCATACAAGAACCACGATTCGCCATCGTTTATTGCAAATATGTAGCATTCTTCTGACGGGTCATGAACTGTTTTTATCGGGTAGATCTTAACCCCTTCACAATCGATTTCATTAAGACTTTCAATCGATTCAATTTTCAATCGACTTTTATTTTCGCGTTTTCCTTTTTGGATCATTTCCTGAACATCAAGAATGACCTTGTTGCTACCGTAAATTGTCATAAAATTGTCTTGATCGATTAAATCCGGAATAACACTGGCGCAATCTCGAGCTCTCAGGCAAAGTGAAAACAAATCCAGATGATCCAAATGCGAATGAGTAAATATTGCCGATTTTACCTTGCTTAGAATAATTTTATTTGTTATCGCCTGAAAGTATAAGTCAGGGGAAACATCCAATATCACAGTATCATTAATAAGTGTACAGCTCCTTGATTTGATGTTTTTCAAGCCAAGCAGCCGAGCTTTTCTACATGCATGACATTCACAGAAAAGTCCTGGAAATCCTTCTGCTCCGCCTGTTCCAAGATAATGCACTTTCATATTCACTTACCTTTATTCCGGACATCGCCAGGTCCATTGGCTAGACTGTGTTGAAAAGCAAAAACACCAATAACACCGGGATGGTCATTTGAGTCATTCGCATGACATGCCTATTTGCTCTGTAGCATGATTACGTGCAATTCATCCAAAAAAGAATTCAAAATCTGCAATTTCTGAGGGCATCATCGTATTATTCTTTTTATGAACGAGCGCTGCCGCAAGCAGGGCTCCTCTGTCATAGGGAATACCTTTCAGCTCAACAGACCCATTTTGTATGACCAGATATTGAGCTGTCTTGTCAGTGTCACCGGGCCTTCTGTAAGATGTGCTCCCTGGATTAAGCCAAACCTGATCATCTCTCAGTATATGAATACACTGTTGATGTGTATGGCCAAAAATAATACGTCTATTTTTGAAATTCGAGTCTTTTTGGGGAGAATGCTCAGACCAGAACTCATTAAACTGATGGCAATTCTCAATTGTCTCATATGATTCTTTGTACTGGTGTCTGATTAGATATTCATATCCATCGGCCTCAAAGTAAATTGTCTCTGGTAATTGCATCAGATAATCAACATGGTTTTCATTAATTTGTTTGCAGTTGTGATGGATCCACTTATAGTCTTGACCTGTAACAAATCTGTAGCTACCATTCCACCATGTTTCAATTACATTCAGATCATGGTTGCCTTTTACCATATAAGTTGGAATTTCTATGCTTTTTATGCATTCAATAACTTCTACCGGCGTCGTTCCGTAATCCAGCAAGTCCCCGGCACAACAAAGAATGTCGACATCTTTTTCAAAACTTAATATGGTGTTTAACGCATATATATTACTGTGGACATCACTTATGACTAATATTTTCATGTTATGCACCTGTCTCTGTGTCTTATCAGCCAGTTCTCAACCCTTGATACCAGACATTGCCAGTGATTGGATAAACTGTTTTTGGAAAAGCAAAAACACAAACAGCACCGGGAGGGTCATAAGACTGGCAAAGGCGAATATTTGGCCCCAATAGACGTAAACATCTGTTGACAACGCTCTTAGAGCCAATGGCAGCGTCCTGAATGTCTCATCTCTGGTCACAAGTGACGGCCACAGCAGATCTCCCCAGGACCTGATAAACGCCATGATCGCAACTGTTGTACAGATAGGTTTGGACAGTGGCAGCATAATATACCAGAATATGCCCGAGTAATTTACACCATCCACATTCGCCGCTTCCATCAGTTCCTTTGGCATTCCCTGAAAATGTTTGTAGTAGAGAAATATGTACATGGGATAACCAATCAATGGTAAAGCCAGTCCTGCATAGCTGTTCAGAATCCCCAGCTGGTTAACCACAAGAAACCTGTTGATAATCACAGCTTCTGTTGGCACAATAGCTAACGCCAGCATCAGCGATACAATAATCTTCTTGCCCTTGAAATTCAGCAGTCCAAGCGAATATCCAACCATTGCATTAATGATCGTCGCTCCGGCTATACTAATAACTGCAACCACTGCTGAGTTTTTGAAAAACTTGAAAAACTTTACTTTATTGACAATATCGACGTAATTCTCGAAAGCGAATTTAGATGACGGAATGAATGCACGCAAAGTTGACATATCACGCACGATCTGTGCATCTGGCTTAATAGAAGATATGAACATAAACCACATCGGGAAGACAAATATCAAGGAAATTAGAATATAACCCAAATACAGCAATGTTCTGTTAATATATTTGTCCTTCTTATTCATAACGATTGCCATGATCAATCCCTCTCGAAAACTTTGTTTTGCACCTGCGATATCATAAACACCAGGACAAAGAATACAACTGCTATTGCAGATGAATAACCTACCTGCTGGTTGACAAAGCCTGATTGATACAACCAGTAAACGACTGAAGTTGTAGAACCGCGAGGTCCGCCATTTGTCAGGACATACACCTGTGTAAAAAGTTTCAGGGACCCGATTGTATTTGAAATCAAAACATAAACCAATGTGTGCTTCAGTGAAGGCACTGTTATATAAGTAAATTTCTGGAATGTATTGCAGCCGTCCATGTATGCAGCCTCATACAGCTCTTCCGGTATATACTGCAGACCGCCAAGCACAATGATCATCTGCAGACCTACTGCCTGCCAGATATACATCAGTGCAATACAAAACATTGCGAGCTTAGGATCTTGAAGCCAACGTTGCGGCTCAATACCGAAAATTTTCAAAAATGAATTCAAAAGACCGTCTGATGAAGGTGAAAGGAGAAAACTCCAGACAACCGCGACCGCGGTCATCGTTACAACTTGCGGGCTGAAATAGATAATTCTGAATATACGTACACCTTTGAGCTGTTTATTAACAAGAATAGCCAGAAGTGTCGAAAGGATAATTATGGCAGGTACAACCAGAAGCGCATAGAAAAAGGTGTTGCCAAAGGCTGACATGGCGGAAGAACTGCCAAATAATTTGATATAGTTCTGGGCACCAACAAATATTGTTTCTCTGCCTGTTTTTGGGATTAACATTTTGTTTGTAAACGAATACACAATCGCCATAATAAAAGGAATGGCAATAAATACGAAAATCAATACAAGCGCCGGCGAACAAAACAACCACGCGGTTTTTGTCTGACCGTCCTTGATACGATTACTTTTCTTCACCTCTATTTGCTTATTCATAATCAGTTCCTTTTCAAAACAGGCGCACCTGTTAAGGCACGCCTGTTTTATTCAGTTATTTTCTGCCATCAGCCAAGGTTCCATTTATTTTCGATGATGATTTCGTCAATATTCTTTGCGGTATCAGCAAGTGCATCTTTTGCTGGCGCGCCGTGAATAATGTCGCTTGTTGCACTCTCCATTGCTTTAAATATTGTCATATGCGCCGGAGTAAGTGGTCTCAAAACTGATATTCCTGCTTCCAGCTGTTCACGATAAAGGTAAAGCCGTCCGCCTGGTTGAAGCTCTTTGTTTGAATCCATTACGGATTTTCTGGAAGGTATAGCGCCATTAAATCCTGTCACCTTACTGATATTGTCTGGCGAAAGTGCATCTTCCATGACGGCCCACACAGCATCTGATGTGCCGCTCTTTGTAGCCGTTGTTGTCATTGCCCATACAGTGGATCCGGAACAGGTAAATACGCCATGACCAAAATCAGGGATCGGGACAAGAATTGCATCATCACCCAGGTTTGTCACATGATCTTTGTATTTCCAGTGACCAAGCAGTGCCAATGCACTTTCTTTCCGGCCAAAGAATCCGTCTTCATAATCACAATTTGGATTGATATAGCCTTGCTCACCGAGCCAGCTGATATATGAATAGGCTGCGATTGATTCTTCGCTATCAAGTGTTCCGCTAGCCTGCATGGTTTTGCGATTCACATAATCGCCGCCAAAGCTCGCCAGAACCGGCATGTATGTAAAGTACATCGAGGATGGTTTGTTTTGCCGCAAATATAAAGGATACTTAACACCGTTTGCTTTCAGCTTGCCAAGAACTTCTTCAAATTCCGTTTTATTCCAGGCATCTTTGTAGCTTACTGGAATCCGAACGCCTGCTGCTTCAAGCATCGACTTGTTAGCCCACATTGCCATACCTGCATCAAATTGTGCAACAGCTAGCATCTGACCATCATATGTCGCTTCGTCTATTACGGACTGAAGCAGATCTGCCTTTATTTCTTTGGGAAGACGTTCTGTGATATTCTCGATAAGGCCCGCTTCTCTCAGGCTTGGGACGTTCAGATAGTCCAGAATCAGCATATCAGGAGCATCACCAACAACCGGCGCAACTTGAAGTTTGCTGTCCAGTTCATCTTTTGGAAAATACTCGTCAGCAATGTCTACTTTCAAACGTGTTTCCATTTCGGAAAACATTTCCTTGTAGATTTCATCTTCTGCACCTGAACTCACCCATACTCTGATTGCCTGGCCTTCAACGCCAGGGGCGCCTGTTGTTTCACTTGACGCTGTTGCATTTCCTTCACTTGCAGTTGTTTCGTTTGTGCCTATTGTCTCTGCACTGGTGCCAGCGCATGCTACAAGCGATGTTAAAACAAATAGGCTTGCCAGAATAGCTATTCCTCTTTTGAACCACAACTTCATCTTTCTATCCCCCTTAGATTTTTCGAGTCAATCGGATAATCTGCGCATATTATCCGATCGGTTAGCAAAACAGCATTTTTCGCGATTATAGGCGTTATATTGGCTTGCTAACTCAGCCCTCTAATGTCAGTCTATTTCGCGACGAACAAAATGTCAACCGCTTGACATTAATCATTGTCAAGCGGTTGACATTTTCTCTGTTCCGCCTAATTGTTACTGCTTTTCTTTGTCATTTTTGTCATGCTCATATACTGATATAATGATTGAGCGATTGAAATTTGGTTTATTATCAATCATATTATTTTTAAGAACAGATTCATTTGATTTCGAGCAACTGCTCTGCTCGTAACAGAAGGCGGCTTATTATGACAACCATCAAAGATGTAGCTGAGCGTTCGGGTGTTACGGTGACGACTGTATCACGCGTTTTAAATAACCGCGGAAAAATAAGTAAAAAGACACGAGATAAAGTGAATGAAGTGATGAAGGAATTGGATTACCATCCAAATGAAATTGCTCGTTCATTATTTCGTAAAAAGTCGAACATTATTGGCTTGATCATTCCGATGGTGTCGCATCCTCATTTGGGTGAAATGGCCTACAGCATTGAATACTATGCCCATAAAAGAGGTTATAAGATTCTGCTCTGCAATTCACAAATGAACCGTCAAAAAGAAAAAGAATATTTGGATATGTTAAAAAGGAATAAAGTTGATGGCGTTATCATGGGAAGCCATACAACTGAAGTCGATGAATATCTCAATCTTGACCTGCCTATTGTCACATTTGATCGTGTTATCGGAAAGAATATCCCTTTTGTCACCTCAGATAATTATGAGGGTGGTCGACTGGCTACAAAACATCTGATTGAAAAAGGCTGCAGAAAAATTGCGCATATATCGGGTGATCTATCCCTCAATCTCTTAGCTAATAAGAGAACTGAAGCCTTTTTTGATGTGGTCAAAGAAAATTCCATCGAACATGTTCACATTCAGACTGACCTGAATATTTTTGATAACGATGGATATGCTGATCTAATGAATAACTTCTTCAAAGAGCATCAGGACGTTGATGGTGTCTTCGCCACCAGCTATGCAAAAGCTGCATATTTTATCAAAGCCTGCCTTGAACGCAATATAACTATTCCCAAAGATATAAAAGTTGTTGGCTATGACGACATTCGTGTTGCTGCGATGTTTCTCCCACACATTACAACGATCAGGCAACCGATTGACCAGATGAGCGAGTTAGCTGTCGATTTAATCATAAGACAGCTCAACAAAGAGCCCATTCAAATTGAGAACTGTTACCCCGTCAATTTTATCGAACGCCAGACAACTTAACCTGCAAAAAAATCCTATCTAACAATTTTCATTATTCAGGTTGAAGTAAGTGTTTGCACCGACTGAGTGAAAATGCTTATTTGATTCGTTTTTCGCCTCTATCTATTATTGAGCTATAAACCATCAATAAAAAGAAAGGGTGAGAAAATGAAAGATCTGAGAGTCTTGCTTGTCTGCGGTTCAGGTGCTTCCAGCGGATTCATGGCAGCCAACATTCGCAAAGCCGCCGCTTCAAGGGGACTGAAAATTTCCGTAAACGCCAGAAGCGAATCGGAAATCGAGAATTACATCGACGAAATAGACTGCCTGATGGTCGGACCGCATTTAGCCTATCTACTGGATGAAACAAAAGACCTGATCGGGGATGCCGATGTCAAAGTAGCGTTAATGAAACCTGAATACTATGCGACCTTAAGTGGAGAAAAAGCTCTGGATCATATTTTATCTTTGTTTAGTATGGGAGGAGAAAACAAGTAATGAACGCCTTAGTTAAATGGTTGGAAAATAGTTTCGCGCCAAAAATGTCTAAAATCAACAACAATGTCTGGGTTTTAACCTTGAAAGATTCGATCATGCAGATCTTGCCCTTCATTCTGTTGGGCTCTGTCTTTTGCCTGCTGGCTATTCTGAACGATTACATTCCGTCTCTGCCTTCATTTTGGACGCCTTTTGGCTGGACGATGGGCATGCTTTCGATCTTTGTTTCATTCTTGATACCGTTTAACCTGATGGAAAAGAAAAAGCTTCGCAAACAGCGTCTGGTTGCAGGCATGGCGGGGCTTGTCCTGTTTTTCATTGTCATCACGCCTCAGTTGATCGCCGATAAGGCCATTGGTTTTGGCCATAGCGCATTTGGTGCGGGCGGCATGTTTATCGCCATTTTCTGTGGATTGTTTACAGGCATCATCATGAGTGCCTTTGGCAAATTTTCATTTTTCAAAGAGACTTCTGTCATTCCGGATTTTGTCAGGGCCTGGTTTGATTCGATGCTTCCGATTGGCATTGTTGTCTGTACGGGATGGATTGTTGTCAAAATCATGAATGTTGATATCTATAACATGATTCTTTCAATTTTCATGCCGCTTTCCAGCTTCATGCAGACATCGTATGGTTTTGTTATTGTCATGTTCATCTACTGCTTCCTGTATTCCATGGGTATTTCAAGCTGGGTTTTGACTCCGGTTGCAAAACCAGTCCTGCTTGCAGCAATTACGGCCAACGTTGCATTGGTCGCATCCGGAGCAGCAGTTACAGCTGCTAACTTGAATGTTGTAACTTCGGAGGTCATTTATTCTGCCTATCTTTGGATTGGTGGCATTGGCTGCACGCTTCCGCTAGTCTTTATGATGATGGCATCAAAATGCAAGGGGATCAATGCACTGGGCAAAGCTTGCCTGGTTCCTGGAATTTTCAACATCAATGAACCTGTTGTTTTCGGAGCAATCGCATGGAATCCGATCATGATGGTCCCCATGTGGCTGCAAGGAATTATTCTGCCGACTTTGGTCTGGATTTTCACCAAGGTCATTCCGATTGCACCAATCCCATCGATAGTATTTGATATGTGGTACTGTCCCTTCCCTATTTCGACCTGGATCACAACCAAAGGCTTTACTGGTTTGATTCTGTTCGCAATCATTGGCGCAGCTTCTTCACTAATCTGGTACCCTTTCTTTAAGACCTATGAAAAACAGCAGCTTGAGTTGGAAAATGCAAAAGTCGCCACTAATGAATAATTGAATCAAGAATATCGGGGAGACTCAAAAAATGGACGAGAAAATTGCAACAGCTTCGATGAACATCATTATTCATGCGGGTGATGCAAGGCTACTGATTACTGAGGCATTGAATGAAATCGCCAAAGGCGACTATGAACTTGCAACCTTGAAAATCAAAGATGCGCAGAAAAAGATGACTGAAGCTCATAAAATTCAGACAGATATGATTCAAGGTGAGGCGCAAGGAGATAAAACGGAATATTCCCTCCTTTTCTCACATGCTCAGGATACCTTGATGACAATCAACAGTGAATTGCTCCTGACAAAACATTTGTTTAAAGTGTTCGAGTCTCTTGAGGGGAGAATCGCCAAGCTTGAAAAAGGAGAATGAGAATCCATGGCAATGAGTCAAGTGTATGGATTTAAAGAAGGTTTCCTTTGGGGCGGAGCAGTGGCTGCAAATCAATGTGAAGGGGCCTGGCAGGAAGATGGAAAAGGGTGGTGCCTGGCAGATATCAACAGTTTTCGCGATGACATTCCATTGAGCAAAAGATACAACGAAGAAATATCAACAAAAGACATTCTGGAAGCAATGGAGGATCGAACCGGAATCTACCCGAAACGGTGGGGAATTGATTTCTACCACACCTTCAGGAAAGATTTGAGGTTACTGAAAGGCCTTGGTTTAACCTCCTTCAGAACTTCGATCAATTGGGCCAGGATTTATCCAAACGGCGATGATGCTGAACCAAATGAAGCTGGACTTCGGTTTTATGATGCATTAATTGATGAAATTATTGCCAATGGAATGGAACCGATGCTGACCATTTCCCATTATGAAATGCCCCTCAATCTGACCCTAAAGTATACGGGATGGTATTCAAGAGAAGTCATCGGTTTTTTTGTCAAATACTGCCAAACATTATTCGACCGATACAAGGGCAAAGTCAAATATTGGATTATTGTCAATCAGATTAATTTGATCGTACATGAATCTTTCAATCATCTGGGCATTGCAGAAGACAAGGTCAGTAATCTGCTGGAAGCTAAGTATCAGGGTGTTCACAACGAAATGGTCGCCTGTGCTATGGCATCCAAATATGCCAGGGAGAATGACAAGGATGTTCACATCGGGATGATGTTTTGCGACAGCATCAGCTATGCAGCAACCTCAAAACCCGAGGATGTCCTGGCCAATTACCGAAGAAACCAGATGGAATACTTTTACGGAGATGTTCTGCTGCGCGGAAAATATCCTGGATATGCTTTCAGATACTTTGATGAACATCAGATTCACATTGAGTTTGGCGAAGGCGATGCGGAAGTCTTGAAAAACACAGCGGACTTCATGGCTATTTCATTCTACTATACCCGTATCGCTGATGCAGAAAGCGTTAAGAAGAAAAAGACTTCCTACAACAATCCACATATCCAGGCCAGCGCCTGGGGCTGGGGCATCGATCCGATCGGACTCAGGACAACGCTCAATATGTACTGGGACAGATATCAATTGCCCATCGTCATTGCCGAGAATGGAATCGGATGCGTCGATAAGCTGGAGGAAGATGGCAGCATCCATGACGATTATCGAATCGAGTATCTGAAAGCACATGTCGAGCAGATCAGAGAAGCTGTTTTGGATGGTGTTGATGTATTTGGCTATTATCCGTGGGGTCCAATTGATATCATCAGCTGTTCGTCATCTGAAATGAGCAAGCGGTACGGATTCATCTATGTCGACCGGGATGACTATGGCCAAGGCACCGGGAAAAGAATCCCGAAAGACAGTTATAATTGGTACAAGATGGTTGTCGAAACCAATGGAAATTCACTTTAATCTGTCAGGTCAATTTTGAATAATTGCACCACGCACGAAAGAATTGCAGATTCACTTTCTGCAATTCTTTCGTGGGTATTCAATCGAATAGGATCACTGAAGATGCAGCTTCGGAACAGTCAGAAATGCTTCTGGAAAGGCACTTGATATGAAAGATATCTGTATCAGACTCATAAGAGTGATGTTGAGCTGTGATGACTGGGTAACAGCCAGTTATCTGGCTGGGAAATTGAATGTGTCCGAAAGAAGCATTAAAACCTATATCGCAGATATCAATCAAAGTGAAAACGGTTTGATTGCCTCCTCAAGGCTTGGCTACTGCATCGATAGCGATAAAGCCAAAGCATTCCTGAAGGACGCTAGTTCAAATCTGCCGCAGACTGCCAAAGAACGAATCAATTATATCATTGCGCGAATATTCACTGATGATGCTTCCGGCGACAAAAAGACTGATCTATATGAAATCGGAAATGACATTTTTGTCAGTTATGAGACCATAAAGAAAGACATGACCAAAGTCAGGAAAAAAATGCTGGAATACGATTTGTATCTCTCATCGGTCAATTCCTGCGTTTCTGTGGAAGGAAGGGAATCCGATAAAAGAAAGTTGCTCAGCAGCATCCTGTATGATGAATATAGCAACAATGTGATGAGTCTTGAAATCATTGAAAAAGCATTTCCTGGCTATGATGTCGAGCTGTTGCAGACAATCATTCATGAACAATGCAAGAAATTCCATTATTTTGTCAATGAATATGCCCTTTTGAATCTTGTACTGGATATTATCATTGGAATATATCGGATTAAGAATGATAGGACTTATGGCAAACCGGTTGCGGAAGATAAACATTTTGGTATCAGGGAACAGGAATTGGCGAGAAATATCGCAACGGAAATCGAGAACCATTTTGCAATCTGCTATAGCCCCGTAGAACTGGGAGAATTGACGATCATTTTGTTGAGTCATCTCATGAAGATGGATTTTACCAAAATCGATAGTCACAATTTGAAGATGTTTGTCGGGGAAAAATGCATCGAGATCGTGAATGAGATCCGGTATTTGTTAAAAAACACGTATTTTATCAATACCGATGATCCTGATTTCATTATTAAATTTACACTTCATATGAAAAATGTGCTTTCGAGACTGGAAAGTGGTTATTTCATCAAAAACCCGTTAAGGGATCATATCAAGAATACATGTCCACTCATTTTTGAATGTGCTGTCGGAGCTGCTGAAAGGCTCAAGGAAATGACAGGATTCGAACTGAGCGAAGATGAAATCGCTTATATAGCCCTTCATATTGGCGGCAACCTTGAAAACCAGAAATCAAGGAAAAAAGTCCTGAAATGCATCATTCTGTTTCCCCAATACTATGATTTTTCAACCATTATGATTGAAGAATTAAAAAAACACTATGGTGAAAGAATGGAAATCACCACCGTTATTACCTCGATTGATCAGTTCGAAAGGGTGGATAAAGTTGATCTGATGATATCTACAGTACCGGTCCGTAAAGTCATTCCAATGGAATGGGTTATGGTTACGCCGTTCTTGAATGATAAGGATTATGAAGCAATTGACGATAAAATCCTGAAAATAAATCAGAGAAAAACAAAATCGCGATTAAAAAAACACTTGATGCAGATATCAAATCCAGATTTGTATTGCAAGAATGTCGATTTCCAAAACAAAGAGCAAGCCATTAAATACATGACAGACATCCTTGAAAAAGCCGGGTACGTAAATAGCTCATTTTATGATGAGGTCCTAGACCGGGAAAGACGTTCTTTGACTGCATTTGAGCATATTGCCGTGCCACATTCGATGAAAATGGATGCTTGCAAAACTGGCATGTTCATCCTGCTGAATGAAAAAGAACCGATTGAATGGGGAGAACATTCGGTCAATATCGTATTGCTTTTTGCCGTCAACAAGGATGACCGAGCCATTTTCCATGATGTATTCGATAACTTGATCGTATTGTTACTGGAAAAACCAAACGCGGTAAAAGTGCTCAGAAGCAATTCCTATATCGAGTTTATCGAAGCGGTCATTGAATGTTTTCATTAAAGAGAGGGTAAGACTTTGAAAAATTTTGAGTATGTTGTTAAAGAAGCAGTTGGTATTCACGCGAGGCCTGCCAGCCAGTTGGTCACAACGGCAAAACTATATAAAAGTAAAATCACCATTGATAAAACCGGGAAAAAGGCAGATGTTAAAAGTATTATTAGCATCATGGCCTTGGGGGTCAAGTGTGGAGAAAGGATAGTTTTCTCCATTGAAGGTGATGATGAAGAGCTTGCGACTCAAGGTCTGGAGGAATTCTGCGGCAAGAATCTGTAATGCAATCAGATGGAGACAGGCAGCACAATATGAGCTCTTGACCTGGCTGTTATAACCGTACTTTCCAACGATCTTATAAATGCAGATGCATCAGGGCTGGCACTTATTGCTCACATAAAAGTGCCAGCCTTTTTTCACGTCAATTGCGAAAGCATATTAATATCATTTAGAAATTACTTTCTATAATTTATTGTTACTGTATTGACATTATTGTGCGTCACACAGTATAATCAAATCATAGGAGGTGATCGCATGGAAGTTCAGAAATTGCTGTTCGAAAACCTGGTCTCGGAGCTCCGCCGCGGCACACTCATCCTCAGTGTCCTCGCCTTGCTGCGCAAGCCACAATATGGTTACTCACTCGTTTCCGGGCTGGAGGAACATGGTATCTCAATCGAGGCCGGCACATTGTATCCCCTGCTTCGGCGACTCGAGAAACAGGGGCTGCTCAGCAGCGAATGGGACGTCGACCAGACACGGCCACGCCGCTACTACATCCTGAACGAAGCGGGTATTGAGATGTTGGCCAGACTCTCTGGCGAATGGCGGCAGATGACAACCGCGATCAATGATCTGATCAAAGAATCCTGAACCGCATTTTTTGAATCATGAACCGTTAAAAGAATCTGGAAAACCCACCCACGTCAAAACGCTTGTACCAGACTGTGATCTATCTGGAGGAGGAGCCCCATGGAAATGATTGATCGTTATGTCTATGCTGTCACCAAACGTTTACCAACCGAGCAGCGGGCAGACATCGAAAAGGAACTGCGCGGACTGATCGAGGATATGCTGCCCGAAGAGACTGCGGCCGGTCTCAATGAAGATGCCGCTGTCGAAGCGATCCTCAGAAAAATGGGACACCCAGCTTTGCTGGCAGCTCGTTACAGAGGTGTTGAGCAGCGCCTGATCGGCCCGGGCATATATTATTTGTATGAACTGGTTCTCAAGATCGTCCTGCTTGCCACTGGTGGTGGCCTGCTGATTGCCATGATTGTCAGCCTCTTGACCAATGGAAGCGCAAATCCGCTGCAGACGATCCTGGAGACAATCGGGAGTCTCCTGACCGGCCTGATCGGCGCATTCGGCTGGGTCACACTGATTTTTGCTGCCATCGAGCGTTACAGCCCGGAACAGATTGATGTGGCTAAAACCGAAGCCTTTGATCCGCACGATCTGCCGCAGATTCCAGTGAAGAAAGACCGCATCCATCCGGCGGATCCGATCGCCTCGATGGTTTTCATTCTGATTGCCATGGGTTTAGCTGCCTATGTACCACGTTTTGTCGGCGTCTACTGGACTGGCATGGCTGCAAGCGACATGATTCCGCTTTTCAATGAAACAGTCTACCGGATGTACCTGCCATTCATCCTCGTCATCCTGGCAATCGGGCTGTTTCGTGAGATCGCCAAGCTGGTGGCTGGCCGATGGACAATTCCACTGTCGATCCTCCATCTGTTGATCGGCATCCCTGGCCTGATCCTGACAGTCATCATGTTTCGTAATCCAGATCTGTTTAACAGTGAATTCTTCACCCGAGCATTTGCGTTGACCCAAAGTTCAGATCCGATGGTCATGGGTTTGCCCATGCCGCTCTTTATCGGTCGGGTTGTGATCGGTGTGACCATTTTCGGATTTGTCGTCGACACGATCACCACACTGGTCCGTGTCATCCGCAAAGCAGTTGTCGATTGATACAGTTGATTGGCTTGCTCGTATGATAAAACTAGTTTTATGGCAAATTAAAAGGATTGGGTCCCGGCTCAAAGAGCGGGACTCAATCCTTTTTCAGATTTATCTTGAAAAGATTCGGCAGTTGAAATGGATTAGCTCAGCTGATCTGAGACTTTGTTGAACATGCCAGCGATCTTCGGGCCAAGAATGACCAGAGCCACAACAACAACAATGGCGATCAAGCCGATTAGCAATCCATACTCGACCATGCCCTGACCTTCTTCATCCCTCATTAAGTCTTTTAAAATTTTCATTGCAATCCCCTCCCCATATGATTTTCTTAAGATAAAAACTGTACAATAAAATAACCCGATGTCAAGAACGGTACGCGGTCAATATTTACAATTATAATATCATATTTTTTCATTGATTGCAACTATTTGTAATAAATAACTATATAAGCAAACTTTTATTGATTTCAATGTCTTGTTTGCTATCTCACAACTGAAAAAACTGCTTTACATCGATTCGCCCAGGTTCTCGATCTTAAGCCGGATCAGGTCGTGCCCTTCATCATGGAGAAAATTCCAGTTTGACACATCAGTACGTGAACCATCCTTGGAGATGGAAAAGGACCCTCGTGGCTTGGCCTTCGAGGGTCCTTTGGCTGTTTGACAGGGATCGCGCTGTGTTTGATCATGCAGTATTGATGCAGGGCTGAAGATACCACCGGCTGCTCACTTAGTCTTGCCGCCGCCCTTGTTGCCAGGTTGCGGGTCGATCGGTCCACCGGTCTGATTACCCCATTCAGGATCGCTGTTCAGGATCAGGCCGAGCTCACCATAGGGTTCGCCGAACCGGACGTCGATCGTGGCTCCATACGGGCTGCCAACCGGGGTCGTGTCGGAACCATCGCCCTGGCCGAGCAGATAGAGGAACTGGTTGATCGCATCAGTCGTGTTGCGGATGATAGCGTTGCGACCGAACTGGGTGCTCGGTACGATGTAGGCGTTGAACTCACCAAGCCAGTCGACCATGCGGTCATTGGTTGAGCTCGCGATCATGACGTCGCAGCCAGCGCCGCCAAAGGCGATGTCACCCAGGGTGTTCTCAATCGTCGTATAGACATCATCCAGGTTATCGTCGATGTTCATCAAGTCGTCGCCCCAGCCACCGTAGAGATGATCTTGAGCGGTACCGCCGACCAGCCAGTCGTTGCCGGTGTCGCCGAAGATGATGTCGTCGCCGTCGTTACCGCTTCCTTCTGTATAGGTGAAATTGAGCAGGAAGTTTGCAATTTTCTCCATTGGTTTGCGGTTGTTGTAGTCGGCAAAGCGGCGGGAGGTCGGGTTGTACGCGAGGACATTGCCGCTGTTGGCCGGTGTATTAAAGTATGTGGCCGGGGCTTCGGCGCCAGAGATGGCGTCGTCACCAGGTCCGCCGTGGATGAAGTCGCTACCCAGACCGCCGTAGAGGATATCGTCGGCGTCAGTTGCATCTTTCAGGATGTTGGTGCTCAGGAAGATGTTGAGGGGCAGGATCTCCGCTGTTTTCTGCAGTGTGCCGATCACGTTGATCGTGGCGATCAGTTCGCCGGCGACAAGGTTCGTTGCTGCGGTCGTAAGAACGCCGTACAGCGTTTCGTCGAAACCATTGCGGCTGGTGCGGAAGTAACCATCGTCGCCGAGGATGCCGTCCTGGCCGCTACCACCGCTGATCCAGTCGTGGCCGTAGCCCCCGATCAGGTCATCGTCCTGGCCATCGCCATAGATGATGTCATTGCCCTTCATGCCGTAGATTGTGTCGTCACCGGCTTCGCCGTGGATGTAGTCTGCTGCGCCGATGTCGCTTCCGGTTGTTGTGCCGCCGAAGAAGGAGCCGCCCAGGGTGTAGTCAAGCAGGATGATGGCACGTACGATAAGTTTGTTGGTCGGGTCGTAGTTGTCATAGGTAAAGGTCAGATTCTGCGTGTTTGTCTCGTCGGTGTCGCTGCTGACCAGCCGCAGGATGCAACCGTTGTCGCCGAGGATCGTGTCCGCGTCGGCGGCATGTTGATCACCTGTACTCGTGTCTCCGATGTTGTCACGACCGATCGCATCACCTGAGCCACCATAGATGATGTCCGAACCATCGTCCCGTTGTGTTGCTGCGCTCAGTCCGAATTTGTCCGAGCTGCCGCCGATGATGTCGTCCTGGCCGAGGTTGCCGAAGATCAGGTCGGTGCCTTTGTTGCCTTCGATGTAATCGTCGCCATCGGTGGCCGGATTGCTGATCGAGCCAGTCAGGGTGACACTGCCGTCGGCGTTCAAAGTGGCCGCGACATTCCTGTCAATTGAGCTGTCACCCTGGATGGTGTCGTTTCCGTATTGGCCGAAGATCATGTCATCATCGGCGCCGCCTGCGATGTAGTCGTTACCATAAATTTCGTCATCTGTCAGGTTGATCGTGAAGTTGCCCCAGGCCGGAGCTGTGCCGACGGGCCAGAAAGCTTCAGTTGGATCGACTGCAGGCAAGCCATCCTGGTCATAGATCTGGGAGCCAATCAAAGTGGCAAAGCGCGGATTCTTCCACGGAGCCTCCAGTGAAGTGCGGTTGATACGGCCATTGTCGCCCAGGATCAGGTCTTTTCCTGCGCGTCCGTCAAGTCTGTCATCACCGATGCCACCGAAGATGATGTCGTCGTCGTCGCCAGCGCGAATGATATCTGTGGCGCCGAATTCTTCGTAAGTTGTCTCTGCGTTGAGGATGCGTTCGAGGAAGGTGGCCACAAGGTTGACCTCGGACCAGATGACGCTGCCATTATCACCGAAGAGCACTTCCCTGCCGGTTCCGGCATCGATATTGTCGCTGTCGAGTCCACCGATGATCACTTCATCACCGGTATCGGCTACAGCCACGTTGTCTACGAAATTGATCTTGTCGGCGCCGCCGAAGGCTTGTTCGATCGACTCGGCTGTGCGGATGCCGGTCAGGCGGCTGGCACTGTTGATGCTGGCGACCCAGGTCAGGTAACCGTTATCGCCGAAGATGAGTTCGTTGCCATTGCCGCTGGTGATCGTGTCGCCAAAACTGCCGCCGATCAGGATGTCGTCGCCGTCGCCGCCATGGATCGTATCCACGCCGCCATTACCGACGATGATCGATCTGGCCGAGGCCATGCCGTCGACGATGTTTGTGTATTCAGTGACTGTCGACCAGATGATATGGGCATGGTCACCGAACACCAGGTCGCTGCCGCTATCGGCATCAATGGTGTCAGCGCCGCTACCGCCGATGATGATTTCATCGCCAGATCGGCCATAGATGGTGTCGTCGCCGCCATCAAGTTCTGCGATTGAGATGGCGATTTCCAGTCCATTCAGTAGCCCGTTCAAGTCGATTAGGGCTATCGTTGAGCGCCAGTTTATCCGTCCATTGTCGCCGAAGATCAGCTCACTGCCTGCGTAGCCATCGATGGCATCGTTACCTTTGCCACCAAAGATGACGTCGTCTCCGTCACCAGCGTTGATTGTGTCACCTGCACCATAATCGGTGAAGATGGTTTCAGCAGATATGATCCGGTTGAGGAAGTCGGCAATCAGGTTGTCCGGTGTCCAGGCAAGCTGGCCATGGTCGCCGAAGATCACTGTCCGGCCAATACCAGAATCGATATTGTCGCTGTCGAGTCCGCCGATGATCACTTCATCGCCGGGATCGGCTACAGCCACGTTGTCTACGAAATTGATCTTGTCGGCGCCGCCGAAGGCTTGTTCGATCGACTCGGCTGTGCGGATGCCGGTCAGGCGGCTGGCACTGTTGATGCTGGCGACCCAAGTCAGGTAACCGTTATCGCCGAAGATGAGTTCGTTGCCATTGCCGCTGGTGATCGTGTCGCCAAAACTGCCGCCGATCAGGATGTCGTCGCCGTCGCCGCCATGGATCGTATCCACGCCGCCATTACCGACGATGATCGATCTGGCCGAGGCCATGCCGTCGACGATGTTTGTGTATTCAGTGACTGTCGACCAGATGATATGGGCATGGTCACCGAACACCAGGTCGCTGCCGCTATCGGCATCAATGGTGTCAGCGCCGCTACCGCCGATGATGATTTCATCGCCAGATCGGCCATAGATGGTGTCGTCGCCGCCATCAAGTTCTGCGATTGAGATGGCGATTTCCAGTCCATTCAGTAGCCCGTTCAAGTCGATTAGGGCTATCGTTGAGCGCCAGTTTATCCGTCCATTGTCGCCGAAGATCAGCTCACTGCCTGCGTAGCCATCGATGGCATCGTTACCTTTGCCACCAAAGATGACGTCGTCTCCATCACCAGCGTTGATTGTGTCACCTGCACCATAATCGGTGAAGATGGTTTCAGCAGATATGATCCGGTTGAGGAAGTCGGCAATCAGGTTGTCCGGTGTCCAGGCAAGCTGGCCATGGTCGCCGAAGATCACTGTCCGGCCAATACCAGAATCGATATTGTCGCTGTCGAGTCCGCCGATGATCACTTCATCGCCGGGATCGGCTACAGCCACGTTGTCTACGAAATTGATCTTGTCGGCGCCGCCGAAGGCTTGTTCGATCGACTCGGCTGTGCGGATGCCGGTCAGGCGGCTGGCACTGTTGATGCTGGCGACCCAGGTCAGGTAACCGTTATCGCCGAAGATGAGTTCGTTGCCATTGCCGCTGGTGATCGTGTCGCCAAAACTGCCGCCGATCAGGATGTCGTCGTCATCGCCGCCATGGATCGTATCCACGCCGCCATTACCGACGATGATCGATCTGGCCGAGGCCATGCCATCGACGATGGTTGTCCAAGATGTTTCGGTTGACCAGTGGATCTCGGCATGGTCACCGAATACGAGGTCGCTGCCGCTATCGGCATCAATGGTATCATCGCCGCTACCGCCGATGATCAGTTCATTGCCCGCACGGCCATAGATGGTGTCGTCGCCGCCATCAAGTTCTGCGATTGAGATGGCGATTTCCAGTCCAGCCAGCAAGCTGTTCAGGTCTGGTGTTGTCCGCCAGTTGACACGGCCATTGTCGCCGAAGATCAGCTCACTGCCTGCGTAGCCATCGATGGCATCGTTACCTTTGCCACCAAAGATGACGTCGTCACCGTCACCAGCGTTGATTGTGTCACCTGCACCATAATCGGTGAAGATGGTTTCAGCAGAGATGATCCGGTTGAGGAAGTCGGCAATCAGGTTGTCCGGTGTCCAGGCAAGCTGGCCATGGTCGCCGAAGATCACTGTCCGGCCAATACCAGAATCGATATTGTCGCTGTCGAGTCCACCGATGATCACTTCATCGCCGGGATCGGCTACAGCCACGTTGTCTACGAAATTGATCTTGTCGGCGCCGCCGAAGGCTTGTTCGATCGACTCGGCTGTGCGGATGCCGGTCAGGCGGCTGGCACTGTTGATGCTGGCGACCCAGGTCAGGTAACCGTTATCGCCGAAGATGAGTTCGTTGCCATTGCCGCTGGTGATCGTGTCGCCAAAACTGCCGCCGATCAGGATGTCGTCGCCGTCGCCGCCATGGATCGTATCCACGCCGCCATTACCGACGATGATCGATCTGGCCGAGGCCATGCCGTCGACGATGTTTGTGTATTCAGTGACTGTCGACCAGATGATATGGGCATGGTCACCGAACACCAGGTCGCTGCCGCTATCGGCATCAATGGTGTCAGCGCCGCTACCGCCGATGATGATTTCATCGCCAGATCGGCCATAGATGGTGTCGTCGCCGCCATCAAGTTCTGCGATTGAGATGGCGATTTCCAGTCCAGCCAGCAAGCTGTTCAGGTCTGGTGTTGTCCGCCAGTTGACACGGCCATTGTCGCCGAAGATCAGCTCACTGCCTGCGTAGCCATCGATGGCATCGTTACCTTTGCCACCGAAGATGACGTTGTCACCGTCACCGGCGTTGATTGTGTCACCTGCACCATAATCGGTGAAGATGGTTTCAGCAGAGATGATCCGGTTGAGGAAGTCGGCAATCAGGTTGTCCGGTGTCCAGGCAAGCTGGCCATGGTCGCCGAAGATCACTGTCCGGCCAATACCAGAATCGATATTGTCGCTGTCGAGTCCGCCGATGATCACTTCATCACCGGTATCGGCGACTGTCAGGTTGTAGTTGATCCAGTCGGCGCCGCCGAAGGCTTGTTCGATCGACTCGGCTGTGCGGATGCCGGTCAGGCGGCTGGCACTGTTGATGCTGGCGACCCAGGTCAGGTAACCGTTATCGCCGAAGATGAGTTCGTTGCCATTGCCGCTGGTGATCGTGTCGCCAAAACTGCCGCCGATCAGGATGTCGTCGTCATCGCCGCCATGGATCGTATCCACGCCGCCATTACCGACGATGATCGATCTGGCCGAGGCCATGCCATCGACGATGGTTGTCCAAGATGTTTCGGTTGACCAGTGGATCTCGGCATGATCACCGAACACCAGGTCGCTGCCGTTGTCCGCGTCGATGGTGTCAGCGCCGCTACCGCCGATGATCAGTTCATTGCCCGCACGGCCATAGATGGTGTCATCGCCGCCATCAAGTTCTGCGATTGAAATGGCGATTTCCAGGCCAGCCAGCAAGCTGTTCAGGTCTGGTGTTGTCCGCCAGTTGACACGGCCATTGTCGCCGAAGATCAGCTCACTGCCTGCGTAGCCATCGATGGCATCGTTACCTTTGCCACCAAAGATGACGTCGTCACCGTCACCAGCGTTGATTGTGTCACCTGCACCATAATCGGTGAAGATGGTTTCAGCAGAGATGATCCGGTTGAGGAAGTCGGCAATCAGGTTGTCCGGTGTCCAGGCAAGCTGGCCATGGTCGCCGAAGATCACTGTCCGGCCAATACCAGAATCGATATTGTCGCTGTCGAGTCCGCCGATGATCACTTCATCGCCGGGATCGGCTACAGCCACGTTGTCTACGAAATTGATCTTGTCGGCGCCGCCGAAGGCTTGTTCGATCGACTCGGCTGTGCGGATGCCGGTCAGACGGCTGGTGCTGCTGACGCTGGCGACCCAGGTCAGGCGGCCATTGTCGCCGAAGATGAGTTCGTTGCCATTGCCGCTGGTGATCGTGTCGCCAAAACTGCCGCCGATCAGGATGTCGTCGCCGTCGCCGCCATGGATAGTATCCACGCCGCCATTACCGACGATAATCGATCTGGCCGAGGCCATGCCGTCGACGATGTTTGTGTATTCAGTGACTGTCGACCAGATGATATGGGCATGGTCACCGAACACCAGGTCGCTGCCGCTATCGGCATCAATGGTGTCAGCGCCGCTACCGCCGATGATGATTTCATCGCCAGATCGGCCATAGATGGTGTCGTCGCCGCCATAGGTCTCATTGGTCGATATGACACTCAGCAGGTAAGTCCACAGGTTGGCAATGGCTGTCGCTTCATTCCAAGTCACCTGTCCATGATCGCCAATGATCAGCTCACTGCCCGCGCCGCCATCGATGATGTCGCCGCCAAAGCCACCCAGCAGGATATCGTCGCCGTTGCCGCCGAAGATTTCATCCATAGCACCATTGCTCCATTGCGTCGTCTCGGCGGTGCTGAAATCAGACAAGTTTGCTGCCGTGAGGACCTTGCTGGTCCATTCGATCGTGCCGTGGTCACCAAATATCAGGTCATTGCCGTCATCGCCATAGAGCTTGTCACTGCCAGCCACACTGGACGTTGGAACCGCCAATGTCCAGACAAGCAGTATCGCGGTCTCGCTGGTCACATCAGGGACGCTGACATTGAAGTCGGAGTCGCCGTAGATGACGTCGTCTCCTGCCCAGCCATGGATGTTGTCATTGCCGGCGCCACCTGCGATCAGGTCGTCACCGCCACTGCCGTCAATGTCGTCGTTGCCTGGGCCGCCGTAGATAACGAGGCTGCCGGCCGAGCCGAGTGCGTTGATCGTGTCATTGCCCGGGTTGCTGAACGGGTGGCCGGTGTCCTGAGGTATTGTTATGTCGGTGCTGGCGTAGCGGCTGCCGTCCTCTGACGTGTCACCAAAGACAACCAGCAGACCGGTTCGGCCAGTGACGGTAATCGTGTCGTCGCCACCGCCGCCGTGCACCAGTGTGATAGCCCCGACAGAGGCATCGCCGGTCGTCGTGTCACTGATGGTGAAGGTGTCATTGCCGCTGCCAAGCAGGATTTCAATGACTTCCAAGTTGTTAAAGGCAATGCCTTCATAAGTTCTCAGGATCGGGTCTTCGACCGTACCTTCATTCACTTCCAGCTCACCAGCTAAACCGAATCCGGTGATCCGGTGGCCGATCACGCTGTCTTCTGCGTCCTTGATGGCGCTCATATCACCAGTCTGGCCAGCAGTGACGTCGTCATTGTAGACCCGCAGTTCGTCCTGGTTTGCTGTCTCAACATCTGGCAATACCGTATAGCTCAGAGCCGGACTATCCTCGTACGGCAGGCAAATGCCGGGACGGATCGTGAAGTCTGGTGCACCTGCGTAGGTGAAGCCCTCGATGAGCAACGGTCCGGCGATAGCCGCCAGCCTGTGCGGGACGATTTGCGTAATCGTTGCTGACGTGGCGATGTGTTCCATGATGTCGCCCATCAGGATGAATCGGTCGCTGCCGATCCCGCCAACCAGGCGGGTGACTGAGTCGGCGCGAGTGCTCTGGATATAGAAGGTATCATCACCTTCCATACCGTAGGCTTCGATGCTTTCCGTGTCTGGCTCGATCACAATGTTGAGGCCGGCGCCAGTGATGCCATTCTGAGTGACGATAAAGACATCGGCAAATTCCGTACCGACGGCGATAACCGTGTCGAATCCGTCACCACCGCTTATGGTCAAGAGGGCGTTGATGTTGTACTCTATGTAGTCCTCGCCCGTGCCAGCGTCGAGGTGCGTCTGAGCTTGATGCGGATCGAGCGGGTCGGCTAGCGCGAAAGCGCGGATGATGAACCGATCGTTGTCGTTGCCGCCTTCGAGCCTCAGTTCCGCCAGGTTCGAGTAGATGGAGAAGAAGTCGTTGCCATCGTCGCCGGAGAGACGCATGTAATAGTGGTTGCCTGCACTCAGGTAGCCCTTGGTGGTGTGTACTGTGCCGTAATCAGGTTCCAGACCGAACTCGTCGCCGGGCAGAATCATAGCGCCTGAGTTGCGTAGTGTTTCGAACATCTGGCCGATCTGGAAATTGTCGTTGCCGGTTCCAGTGCTAATGGTCGTCTGGGCGCTGTTATCGTCGCTGAAGATGCTGTCGTCGCCGTCGCTCGTGCTGATGTTCAGCAGCTCGATGCGGTCGTCATAATTGAAGCGCTCAAATTCGTCAGCATAGTCAGCATATCCTCTGCACTCAGGGCATGCAGTACGGCGATGAATTTCTGGCGCAGCAAGAGGGTGTCGTCGCTTGTCGTGCCGTTGATGTTCAGGCGGTCGACGCCAGTGGTCAGTTCTTCGTCATGCACGTCTGCGCCGGAATCAAAGATGTTGATGATGTGCGAGCAGTCGGATGCACCGTTGATGTTGATTGTGTAAGTGTCCTCGCCATCCTGTCCATCCAGGGTCACGGTGTCGCGGATGCTGTTGTGCTCCGAGGTCAACGACGGCAGCTGGTTGATCGTGATGCTATCGTTACCGGCCTTGCCATACAGGTTTACAGTGCTGGACAGGGTGGTGACGGTGATTTCGAATGTGTCGCTATCATTGCCGCCGTAGATACGGATCGACTTGGCCAGGATGGTGTCACGGATGATAATGGCCGTGCCGGTGCCGATATCTGGATCCAAGGCGTTATTGTAGTCGCCGTTGCCGGTTCCACCGCCGCTGTAGTCACCGAAGAGGACCAGTTCATTGCCGGCTGTAATGCTGCTATCCACCTGGAGGTCGATTCGGTCGCCAGCCAGCAGGATGATGTCGACACCCGCCGTGATGACGGCTGTTGAACAGATCGTGATGTCATCACCCGCGGCCGCCTTGTCCATGGCCCGGATAATCTGGCCGCCGCCGCTGTGGAGATGGCCTTCAATGGTGATCGGGCTATGGGCTGTCAGGTTGATGTCGATGCCAACATTGATTTCACTGCCATCGCCTGTAATCTGTCCGACCGTCAGTGCACCAGTGTTTTCCAGCCAGACCGATCCTCCGGCCGTGCCAGCCAGACGGCTGATCCGGGTCAGGATCGGTGCGCTGGCAGAACCGACATTTGAAGTGGTCGATGTTCCGGCGGTGAATGCCAGCGAAGCAGCATCGATGTTGAAGCCGGATGACCGGCCGATCCCGTTGAGGATACTTCCCGGGCCGACCAGGAAGACCCGGGCATTCGTGTTCTGCACGTTACCAAGGCTAAGGTCGCCATTGGTTTCTGTCAGGAAGATGTCACTGAGGCTCGTCGCATAGACGTTGCCGGTGCCGCCGTTGGCCGAATCGATCTCCAGGGCGTTGCCGAGAACACCGATTGTGCCGCCGATGGCCGTCAGGATGATACCGCGGCCAGAGATGTTGAGCAGGGCGCCGCCCGTCTCATCCTGGGCGTCGAGAATCGAGCCCGGCGTCTTCAGCCAGGTGTCACCCGTGCTGGTGGTGATGGTCATGGCATTGATGTCGCCGGTCAATTCCTCGAGCCAGATGCCGCCCGCAGTGGCGCTTGCCGTCAGCAGGCTGCTGCTTCGCGAGCTCAATCTCAACTGGGTTCGCAAGGCTGCCGATCGAGGCCGCTGTCAGGTACAGATCATCGCTGTTGATGTTGACCAGGCCGTCATTTCGTCCGTCCTGGATAAAGTCGGCCGCCGTGATACGGACATCAACCGGCGTGTAGATGAAGTCGAGGTTAAACGCGCCGGTCTGACCAGACCCTGCAATGCCGAGGAGGTTGATGTCGCCGGAACTGCGGACCATCAGGAACTCACTGGCCGGACTCTTGACTGTCACCCCAAGCTTCATCGCCACAGTGCCGATTGTACCAGCTGCTGCCTCCAGCAACAGGCTGCCGCAGGTGATGTTGAGGCCTTCTGCACCGAGGGCGCTGCGGATCAATTTACCGCTGCGCAGCCGTGTGTCGGCGCCGCTGACGGTGATCAGCTTGAGGTCCTCTTCACTGCTCAGGTAGATATCCCCGGTCGCTGTGATTGTCACATCGGTGCTGGCAAGGATATCGACATCCTCGTGAACAAAGATCTTGAGATAGGCGACACTGCCGCTGGCCGGATCAACCGGCGCATTTGCGCTGTTGTAGAAGACGATGTCACCAGGTTCGGCCGCAGCCAGCATCAGGCGGGTTTCGTCCGTCAGCGTGGCCAGGCCATCGCTGAAATTGACTGTAAACTCGCGGATGTCGCCGATGCCGCCGGAAGTGTTCAGGATGACATGGCTGCCGCTGATATTGAGGTTCTCGAAGCGATAGTCAGTATCGGTCAGTTGCTTGAAATGGCTGGCCTGGAGCAGGCTCTTGATCTGGGCCGCCGTATACTGGCTGCCGCTGCCGCCGCCCGTGATGCCGGCACCGGTCCACACGCCGAGCAGTTCGCCCTGGGTGGTGGTGTCAGTTGTTTCGCTGGCATTGCCGTCGATCAGGCTTCCAGACAGGACATCCACGATGATATGACCGCTGCTGGAGACGATGCTGATCGCTGTCAGGTTCCCATTGGTCTCAGTCAGGTGGATGTCGCTGATTGCAACTGCGCGGACGCCTGCCGAACTACTGTTGATTCGCAAAGTGACATTCGTGCCGGCGGCGATTGCACCTGTTTCGGCCGTCAGGTCGAGCAGGTTGCCCTGGACCAGTGCTTCAGCTGTCGCCGGAACGAGACTGCCCTGGGCGACGAGGGTGACATTGCCGTCAAGATCGATAATCTGGCCGACTTTGATATCGCCAGAGACCTCGCGAATGTTGATGACACCGCTGTTGGTAGAGGCGTCCAGTTGGCCACCCTGCAAATCGATCCGCAGCTGCAAGGTTGTGCCGATGCCGGTCGCAGCCTGCAGTTTGATTGACGTTGCTGTGATCAGAGCATTGTCGGCCTGTTCAATGAGCGTGCTGCTCTTCAGGTTCGCCGACCCTCCGGCTGTGAGATTTGTGCCGCCATCGGCGATCGGACCGACCGTCAAGGTGCCGGTATTCTCCAGCCACATCGATCCACCCGCTGTACCGACCAGACGGCTGATCCGGGTCAGGATCGGCGCACTGGCTGAGCCAATGTTCGAGCCGGCTGACGTCCCTGCTGTGAATTTCAGCGAGGCCGCATCGATATTGAAACCGCTTGCCAGACCGATACCGTTGAGGATGCTGGCCGGGCTGACCAGGAACACGCGGGCGTTTGTATTATGCACGTTACCGAGGCTGAGGTCGCCGATTGTTTCGGTCAGGAAGATGTCACCGAGGCTCGTCGCCGAGACATTGCCGGCGCCTCCGTTAGCTGAGTTGATTTCCAGCGGGTTGCTGAGGACGCCGATCGTACCACCTGTCGCAGTCAGGAAGATACCGCGGCCGGAGATGTTGAGCAGGGCTCCGCCCGTCTCATCCTGGGCGTCGAGAATCGAGCCTGGAGTGCTCAGCCAGGTGTCGCCCATATTGGTGGTGATGGTCAGGACATTGACGTCGCCAGTCAGCTCTTTAAGCCAGATGCCGCCTGCGGTGGCGCTTGCCGTCAGCAGGCTGACCGCTTTCAGTTCAATTTCGACCGGATTCGTGAGACTGCCAATTGAAGCCGTTGTCAAGACGAGGTCGTCGCAGTCGATGTTGACCAGACCGTCGTTACGGCCATCCTGGACAAACCCAGCTGCCGTGATGAAGACATCAACCGGTGTATAGATGAAGTCGAGGTTGAACGCACCAGCCTGGCCGGAACCAGCGATGCCTTTGAGGTTGATATCGCCTGGGGTTCGGACCATCAGGAGTTCGCTGGCGGGTGACTTGACCGTCACGCCGAGCTTCTTGGCCGTTTCGCCGACGGTGCCGGACGTGCTGCCTCCAGCAGCAGGCTGCCGCAGGTGATGTTGAGGCCCTCGGAACTCAGGACGCTGAGGATCGACTTGCCGCTGCGCAGACGTGTGTCGGCACCGCTGACAGTGATCAGCTTGAGGTCCTCTTCACTGCTCAGGTAGATATCCCCGGTTGCGGTGATGGTCACATCGGTGGTGGCGAGGATATCGACATCCTCGTGTACACTGATGATGAAATAGGCTGCCGTGCCGCTGGCCGGATCAACCACGACATTGTCGCTGTCGTAGAAGACGATGTCGCCGGGTTCGGCCGCAGCCAGCAGCAGGCGGGTTTCGTCTGACAATGTAGCCAGGCCGCCACTGAAGTTGACGCGGTACTGGCGAATGTCGCCGATGCCGCCGGAAGCGCTCAATGTGACGCGCTTGGCCTTGATGTTGAGTGTTTCGATCTGGTAATCGGTATCGGTCAGCTTCTTGAAGTGACTGATCTGCAGCAGGTTCTTGATCTGGTCAGCTGAATACTGATCGTGATCATCGCCGCTGCCGGTGATACCGTTATCCGTCCAGAGCCCAAGCAGGGCGGCTCGGGTGATGCCGTCGGATATATCGTGACCATCGTCGTCGGTCATCTGGTTGCCATCGCCATCCGTCAAACTGCCAGACAAGACGCTGATACTGACGTTACCATCGGTCGAGACAACGCTGATGACAGCCACGCTGCCCGAGGTTTCCTGCAGGTTGATGTCACCGACAGCGCTTGCAATCAGGCTGTTGGCGCCGGTGTCAATCCGGAGCACTGTGCCGGCGGCGATTGAACCCAGTTCGGCAATCAGGGTGACCAGATTGCCCTTGACCAGGGCACTGCCCGATGCCGGTGTGATGCTGGTCTGGGCTGTCAATATCACGTTGCCGTTGTCGCTCTGGATAGTGCCGACCTTGAGGTCGCCAGAGATTTCACGGATATTGATCAGACCGCTATCCGTCGAAGCATCCAGCTGACCGCCCTTCAGGTCGATCTGGAATTGCAGGCTGGTGCCAATGCCGGTACCCGCATCCAGGATGATCGATTTGGACTTGATCGTCAGGTTTGTCGCCTGCTCGATCTTGCCGCCAATCCCCGTCTTCAGGGTTGTTGTACCTGTTTCATTGTTGATCGGGCCCAGCAGGATGAGGTCCTTCTTCGACTCCAAATAGATGCTACCTTCCAGGCTGCCGCTGAATTCGATCGCGATCGGGTAGTCAGCCCTGACGCTGTGGTAATGGACGTCCTTGGTGCCCCATTCATAAATCAATTTCGTCCAGTAGGTCTTTTTCAGGTTGAGGAAGCCGCCCCGGGTCGTCCAGCTGTCCTTGTAGACAAGGGTCTTGGTGCTCAACGACACAGACTGGTACCAGTACATATATGGTATGGCAATATCTCCGGGCTTGATATTCGAGGTACTCGCCATTGTCGAGCGGGACCGGATCGCCGATCGTGATGCGCTGGTAGTAGCGCAGTGAACCGGGATCCTTGGCCAGCCAGTCGATGCCGGCCCAGGAGGATGTGCCATAAATGAAGGTCTCACGGTTGACGGCGACTTGGCCGGTGACATAAACGTAGCGATAGCCGCTAGTCGGCGTATATGTCGTACTGCTGCCGTCTACTGTTGTATACGCACTAGGCTCGGATTGATTGGTGTACCAAGTCTTGACCTTGATACTGTATGCCTGCTTTTCGGTATCGTAGATCCGTTCGTACTTGGTTGACAGGTAGTAGGTCTTGCTGTCGACACTTGTCGTCTTGGACGTGTCGGTGATTTTGATCGTGCCGCTGCCGCCCCGGCCGGTATCAATCGACATGACCGCGAGGTTGTAGTCGGTAGTTGTTGACCACCTTGATCGTGCCGAAGCCGTCAAGAGCCGAGATCTTGCCGGTGCTGGTGCTGATGATCTGGCCGAACAGTTCGATATAGCCGCCGTAAACGGAAACATCATCGAGCAGGATGCGGTTGTTGACCGGATCATAGTAGAACTTCATGTCCGACTTTTGCACGAGGAGATAATCCAGGTAGTTGCGTGACAGCACTTGCTTTTTGAAGTTGGCGATCTTCGTGGCAATATCCGTCCCCAGGGTGATTTCCTGGGTGGCATGGCCGGCTTCGATCAGGCCGTTGATGTTGAGGTAACGGGCTGCGATGAAGATGTTGGCTGCCCGCAATTCGCTGCGGTTCGCATCCTGCTTGCTCGTCCCATTGACGATGCCGTTGATGAGGCCATCCACGAACGCGATTTCCGCTGAACCATATTGGGACGGGTAATTCAGGGCCAGAAGTTGGCGTGCCAGGCGCGACTTGGTGTCCTGCTCACGGCGCCGGCCGACTGAACTCCATTGGATCCGCGTCTCGCCACCGATGCTGTAGAAAGTGTCGATATAGCTCTGCACAAAATTGCCACTGGCATTGATACTCAGGGTGCCGGCATTGATGTCCGCCAGGCTGTTGATGCCGCCGGTCGAAGTGATGGTCACGGTACCGGGCCGCGCCACGGTGCCGACGTTGCTGATCGCGCCCGCCAGGGTGATATCCGGCGCGCCTGGCTGACTATGCGTGCTTCTGACCGTGATCTGCGGTTCCGCCGAGGTCGCGCTGGTCGTTATCGAGCTGAAAGCAGCCGACTTGTTCACGTTGACCAGGTTGATCGCAGCGTTGATTGCGGTTGTCGTGGTGCCCGACATAGCGTTACCGTTGAAGTTCAGGTTGCCACCTTCGCTGCCGGGGATCGTCAGGCGATTAAGCCGCAGATAAGCCAGACTGGCGTTGGTGACCAGGATTTCGGCGTTGCCGGGGGCTGAAAGGATACCCGTGCCGATGAATGATTTGCCGGTGACGTTGATGTTCGCTGACTGTGCCCAGATGTCATCGACGATGATGACATCGATGATGATATCGGCCGAGACAACATAGACACCGTCAACTAGCGTCACGACATAACCCTTGGCTCTGAGGTCGGCCAGGACAAACTGGATCTGGGCGTTGAAGCCGGCCTCCGCCTGGGTGCCACAGTACTGCGCTGCCAAGTTCTTGAGGCGAGCCAGCTCCGCAGTCAGGGCGTTGCCGAGCGTCTCTTGGGTCTTGGTGAAGGTCACACCGTCACTCTGGTGGGTCACATCGCCATTGCTATCGATTTCGAGGTGCTGGATGTTGCGGATGCCGACCTTGATGGTGCCGTTGACCGTGACCGTCGAATTGTCCGTCATGGCGGTCTGTTCATTGCGGATTTCAGCGCCGACAAGGCTGCGATAGAAGTCGTGGCCGACACCCCAGCCGGTCAGGATACGGATGCCAGGATCGGCCAGCAGGTTGGCATCCTTGACCGATTCAAGCAGCGCGCCGCCGGCGACCGTGATGTTGTTGGTCTGGTTCAGGATCGCGTTGCCCGTGGGCTTGTTGCCGACCGGGAAGGCCGTATAGTTGTCGATGAGGGCATTGGCCGTCAAGGTATAGGCATTGACCTGAGCCGCGCTGTTGCGACCAGCCAGTAGATTGATATTGCCCTCAGCGAAGAGATGCGCATTGCCGCCCACCGTTACTTCGTTCTGGCAAAGGATAAGCGATTCGGCCTTACCTTGGGCGTATCCCGCGCCGCCGGAACAGTATGCGTAAGCATCGGTCAGGATGTCGGCAATGGTGCGGGCCGAGAGATTGATGTCGCCGACACTGGTCAGGTGCACGCCGTTGCCAATCGTCACGGCAGCCATGATCGGCGTGGAATATGCCGGGTCTTCCGGATGATCAGGATCATCGATACGAGCGTGGACCAGTGATTCGGCGCGGGCGACCGAGATCGCGGCGCGAGCGTCCAGGCTGGCTTTGTCGCGAGCGAAGATATCATTCAAGGCTTGCAGCCTGAATGTACCAGGATAATACTTGTCGCCAATCAGGGTCAGATCAGCATTGTCACCGATGGTCACGCCGGTGATCTGGGCGATGTCCGTATGGCTGCGGGCGGCGGCGAAGTCGGCGATACCGCCAGCACCGGCCTTGGCGTTGACCGCGCTGTCGAGTGCTTCCTTACGGCTCATGTTGACTGCACTAACCAGGATGTCATAAGCCTTGATGGTCGTTCTGGCGCCGATTTCAGCCACGACTGTCGCGGTAACGTCGTTCCTGGCGAAAGCGCCGCTGGCGCCAACCAGGTTCGAGCTGGAACTGTCGACCTTACTGTTGTAGTCCGCCGTATGTTCGGCGACGATTTGCACGTCGTCAGCCTGGATGTCAGTATCCGTTCCGACTTTGGCCAGGGTGGTACTTGTGCTGTCCGTGCTGGCAGCAGCGGCGCTGCCGGCGGCGATGCCACTGGCACTGCAAGTTGCTTCGGCATAGCTGTTGTTGCTGCCATAGGCGGTCAGCTTGAACAGGCCGGCGAAGACATCGATATTGTTGCCAATAGTCGCCTCTATGGTGTCGGTAGCCGTGACATTGACGATATTGGCACCAAGAGCCAGGATCAGGCCAAAGTTCTCCGACTTGCCGACCGCTTTCAGGCTGCCGAGCTGGTAGGCGCTGATTTCGGCGACCGCGGCAACGTTGAGGATGCTGGCGTTGCCGACCCAGGCCTTAACGGTGCTGGTGTCGGTGATCGTGACGATGGTGGCGTTGACACCGATCAACTGATAAGGACTGTCTTCTGCACTCGCGCTGGCTGTAGCTGTTGCAAAGGCAGTCTCGCCAAAGCCGCTGCCTTTCTCCGGCAGGAACTGCATGGCCATGACGGTCAGGCAGGCGTCGCGGAGCGGAATCGTGATCGCGACGCTGGTGGTGTATTCGGGCTGCAGGCTGGCGAGGCTGACGAGGGTCAACCAGCGGCCGTCGGCCGAGATTTTGTCGATCGAATAGGTGCCATCGTTGTTTTCACTGCCGAAGACGCGGATGTCCTGGCCGGGCTTGAAACCGTCGTCGCTCCACGAACCGCCGCTGCGGTAGATGCGGTCGGCGGTGTCACTGACAATCTGGAAAGCGGCGCTTGCCGTCTCGACAACGACCGTTTCATTCGTGACAGCATTGGCCGAGTTCAGGTAGAGGACGAGACCATCCCTGCTGATCGCGTCGATCTGGTAGGTCTTGGTGTTATATTGCGTGCCGGTGATTACGATCGACTGGCCGGGGAGGAAACCGTCGAGCAGCCAGCTGCCAATGCTGCGGCTGATTTCGTCGCGGAGGCTGCCACCCTTGTCCGTGAAGATGATCGTCTGATCCGGCAATTCGTTCAGAGCTGCCTGGCTGCTGAATTGGTAGCTGGAGGCGGCTGTTTCGGTGACAAGCTGGAATTCGTCAGCCACATCATATGCATTGATGGTCTCGTTCGCGACCTCGCAGAACATGGCCAGATAGAGGATAAGCCCATCGCTGCTGATCGTGTCGACCTGGTAAGTCAAGTCGTTGTTGACTGTGCCGCAGATCGTAATATACTGTCCGGCCGCAAAACCATCCGTCAGCCAACTGCCACTGTTGCGGCTGATCTCGTCGCGGTTGCCGACGCCCTTGTCCGTAAAGACAATCTGGCGGTCAGGCGCATGGCTCAAGACGCCCTGGATGCCCGAACCCATTGACGGATCGGTCAGGAGGCTGGTGCCGTCTGGCTGGCTGATGATGCTGAGGGCGACATCGGAATCGACCGCGCTGGTGAACTTGCTGGCGCTGGTGAGTGTGAGCCAGCGGCCGTCGGCTGAGATCGCGGCGATCTCATAGATGCCGTCATTGGTGCTGGTATCGAAGATGCGGATGATCTGGCCGGTGGTAAAACCGTCCTTGTGCCAGCTGCCGCTGTCGCGGTAAATACGGTCGGCTGTTTCAGCCCGGATCACGATGGTAGCCGGTGCCGTTTCATTGACGTTAACCGTACCGAAGCTCAGTTGCATCGTCAGGCCGTCCGCACTGATTGCCAGGATTTCGAAAGAGCCGTTGTTGGTGCTGTTGGCCGCGCCGCTGACCGTGATAACCTGGCCAGGTTCGAAACCATCGGACAGCCAGTTGCCACTGCTGCGCCGGATTTCGTTTGGCGAGCCAGTGCTGACGGTCACATCGCTGACGTTAGTCTCTGCGATCAAAACAGCCTTATCGGTCAGGGTCAGGACCGTGTCGGTCAGGCTGGCAATCTGGTAGGCATTGTCGTTTAGCATATTGGTTGTGCCGGCGACATAAATGTAATCATTGGCTTTGAAGCCATCCGTCAGCCAGCTGCCGCTGCTGCGAGTGATCTTGTCACCGTTTGTTGCATCCGGCGCGAAACTCAAGGTTGGCCCACCAGTCATCATAGTGCTGTTTTTGATGAAGGTGATGGTCGGTGTGCCCGAGAGGATCGCGGCCGAGCTGAAGGTAAGCAGCGGACTGCCGGTGAGCAGCTGGGCGCCGGCGACCACGGTGCTGGAATCACCGATGTAGGCATTCACAGTCGGCTGAATGGTGATGATCGAAGACGATACACCGGCGTTGAACAGTCCGACGTTCGTACCCGAGACGCTTGCATCTGCATCTGGCGTGACTGATGCCAGGATTGCGATATCGCCTGCTGTCAGGATATCCGAGCTACTGCCGGCATAAGCCTCGACGGTCGAGGTGATGATTGCCGTGGCGAAGTTGCCGCTGATGTTGAGGGCACCACCGCTCAAGGCGCTGGTCGTGGCTGTCGCCTCGTCGAGGGCGGTTGCCTCGATTCGCAAGCTATCGCCCCGGATGTAAGCTTCGCCGGTGGCGTAAGCCTTGGTTGACTCCGTGACACTGGCGGTGGTGATGGCTGCGCCGATGGCAACAAAGCCAAATGCGGCATCGCTCCTGACCACAGCGTTGGCACGGGCATGGGTCAGGGACAGGATCTGCACGGCCCCGCCGGCTGTGATATGGGCATTGTTGGTGAATGCGCTGGTTGTCGCGCTCATCAGGGCTGTCGCCGAATTTTCGGTGACACCCACGAACGAAAGACTGACACCTTCGCCCGACACGCCATTGCCGCCCACACTGGCGGTAGCGGAATCGGTCGAGCTGGCGACGCTCTCGGTGCGGTTGAGCAAGGAGAGGAGCTTGACATCGCGGCCGGCCTTCACAGTCGCATCGCTGATCGTTGCGCTTTGGCTGGCGCTGATCGTGGCGAGTGTATTATTGGCGCCGATTGTGATCCCCGACAGGCTGAATGAGGTGCCCGGGATATCGGCTAATGCGTTGGCCGTACCCTGCACAGCAACGAGGATGTCGTTGCTGGAGCGGAGCTCCCCGGTGCCCATGCCGTAGGCTTGAGCAATGACGCCGACGATCGCTTCGGCCAGGTTGACCTTGACGCTGAGGACGCTCAGGTCGACACCGCCGCTGCCGCCGTTCGGTTGCACAGCCAGGGCATCAGCCTTGGCCGTATAAGTGGTGCGGATGATGATATCGCGGGCCGAGATCACCCCGCTGGTGTTGGTGTCAATATAAGACGTGAAGCTGCCGTTAGCCTGGGCGTACATGTTGGTGATACCGACACCGGCAAAGCTCAAGGCAGCACTCGGCGGTTTTACCGTGGAGAGGGCATATGATGTGCCGATACTTTCAACTTTGAGCAGGCCGCTGGCTGTGATCACAGCTTTGTCGACGGCGGCCGTATTGGTGGCTGAGACCAGGGCGGTGGCTGCGTTTGCGTCGGCACTGATCAACGCCACGCTGATGCCGACACCGGCGTTATTGCCTCCTAGCACAACCGTTGCGCCTTCAGACTGACCTTGGTTCAGGATGGACTGGACCGTGACATTGGCCGCATGCCAGATAACCAGGCCGCTGATTGAAGCAGTCTGGGAGGCACTCTGCGTAGCAGTGCCAACATTGGCAGCGACTGAGAGGCCGGAAACTGTCAGGACCGGCGCGGTGATGGTCGCCTGTGCCAAGGCAATGCCGGTCGCGTCAACCAAGAGGTTGTTCGCGATGTAAAGCGTGCCAGCACCCTTAAGAAGAGCGTTGTTTTCGGCCGTCAGGATCGCTGTCGCCGTATTGACCTTGATATTGTAATAACCAGCCGAGACGCCGCCCGATGACGGTTTGACATTGGTCCATGCCTGGAAATTGGCATCGGTGCTGATGCTGACAGATCCAGCATAAGCATCAAGCCAGTCAAGGTTGTCACGCCAATGGTCGCTGCTGTCAGGCAAGTCAAGGCTGGCCTCGAATTCACTCTGGCCATAGGTCAGGCCGACCATCACGGCCGCAGTCACGACAGAAACGGATGCCACATTATCGGTCTTAGCCCCGACGATGGCGCTGCCGCTGCTGAGCAGGTCGACTGCGCCATAAATGAAGAAGTGTTTGATGGTGACAAGCGCCTTGTTCGTGGAGCGACCATAGGCAGCCGCTACGAGGGCGGTGATGGTGACGAGGCCGCCCGAGCCAGCGGTGATCATGGAAAGGGCAGCAGTCTTGTTGTTTTCGTTCAGGTGGGCTGCCACGGTCAGGGTTCCGGCTTCAAGGCAGCCGCTGCCGGAAACTGAAGTTTCCTGTGTATTGCGCAGCAGGGCGACTGTGAATGAAGCCATGATGCTGGCGACACCGGCACCGAGTCCGGTGACGGTTGCTCTGGCTTGTACCTGGCTCCAGGCGTCAACAGTCAGTCCGCCATCCACTTTGAGTGCAGGCAGCGCGCTGACGAGCGATGCAACGATGACTTGGGACCGGTTGGCGGCCTTGAGATCGGCGATGGCGACATTAAATCCGACCGCAACTATGCCGGCGTTGCCGGAGATGGCATCCGCCAGGGCGATGAACGTGTTGTTGTTGGTTTGATCCGCCGGGTCAGGTGCATCGGTGGTATTGGTCACTGGGGTCAAATCAGCCTGGCCGGCGTGGACAGCGATATCACCCGTGGCTGCGATGGAGCACTGGGTGGCGTCGAGTAACGCCCGGTTGTCAGCACGCAGCTGAACATAGGTGATATTGATGCCGATCGCGGCGGTGCCAATTGCCGCGGAGGCGGCAAACGCACGGGCCATGGCGTCCTGGCCAGCATTGATCGTGATGTTGACCGCTTCGATATTGGCGCGGCTGATCGCCGCGCTGGCGATCGACTGGTCGAAAACGAGCAGAATCAGGCCATTCAGCGAAACGGAGCCGTAAGCAAGACCGATGGCGGTCGCACTGGCGTCATCGGCCAGGGCATTTTGAACAGTGATATCGCGGGCCTGGATGAGGCCGGTAGCATAGTCGGACGGGTTCAGTGATGCCGCATGGGTCAGGGCTGCGTATGTGCTGACGCCGGCGCCGGGTGTGGCACCGATATAGGTGAGGACGATCGGTTTGAGTACAACAATAGCCGGGGCAATGTTGACAGAAATGCCCTGGCTGAGCGCGACGCTGATAATCAGGGCATCGGCAGAGACGCTGGCACTGGTGTCGAGGTTGATATCGGTGTTGGTGCCTGTGATCTGGACACCCTGGCCGATGAAAGTATCGGCCCGCAGGCGGTTGACCGCCAGGGCGAGGGCCCCGTTGATTGCCGCCGCACCGGCGGCAAAAGCGGTCGCTGCAGACTGGGCGCCGACCGTGATGTCGGAGAGGACATTGATCGTGCCGGCATTTTCGCCGTTGACAACACCACTGATCGCCGCGTCACCGCAGATCGAGGATTCGATCTGGCTGTTGACGACGACGAGGGCAAGTGAAATATTGACCGCCACACCACCGGTACCGGCAGCCAGGGTGACTGTCATGATATCGGGATAGGAACTGATCGCTTTGACAGTCAGGCTGTCGGCTTTGATGACGTCGCCGGCCAGGCGGGCAATGATCCTGGAGGTCACGGTGACTGAGGCAATCGCTGCAGAAATAGCGGCGATCGCGCCACTGCCTGTGATCGAAATGGCCCGGATGGTCAGGTCGAGGATCGAGCCGTCATCCATTTCAAGGCTGTCCTCAAGTTCAGCGTTAATATCTGCCTGATCGGCGTCGAAAGGCACCGGTGTGGATCCGGCCGCAGCCTGGATCACAATGTTACCGTCGGCGGACAGCGTTGCACCGTCCTCGACCAGGGCGAGCACGTTCGAGTACAAGACGGCCACGGCTATGCCAACACCGACGCCGGCGTAGACGCCGACGGCAACTGTGCCGGTCAGCAAGTCGGCAGTCAGGTTGTCCATGGCCTTGACCGTGATGTCGCTGGCTGAGGTGAGGACCGAGCCTGTACCAATCTTGGCCATCGTCGTGTCTTTGGATTCATAGGAAGGCAAGTTGTTGTATTTGCCACTGGCGGCCGTCAGGTCGGCATTGCTGGAATCGTCTCCGGACAGGTCATCCGGAGCCGGATCTTCCTCGCTGTCGCGGTAGCCGGTCGTGCCGTCGAAATTTGTTTTACCATCCTTCGTCGTACCTGCGCTGGTATCGGACTGCAAGCTGCCGTCGCCAGCCAGCATGCTGCCCATACCGGACTTCTGCTCATTGATGTCATCGCGAGCACCGGATGGTGCAGATGCAGCCATCTCGCTGCCGAAACCATCGGAATCAAAGCCATGGCTGTTGCCATCGCTGTCTTCGTTCCTGAGGTTGTCGGCCGAATCCTGGGTCAGTTTGCCGCCGATGACAACAGTCATCAGGGTGACGCCGACGCCAACCTGGCCACCAGCCTCGTTGATCGCGTAGGCCAGGATCTGGCGGTCCGACTGGGCTCGCACGGTGATGCCGGCGGGTGCTTCGTCCGAATAGGAAGCAGTGCCAGTGGTTTCGATGATATTATTCTCACCGATTTCGGCGGACACGGTGTTGGCAGCGACGCAGACCATGGCGGTGACGCCAACGCCGACTGTGCCACTCACAGCCACGGAACCGACGACACAAACCACCCGGTAGATGTCATCTGCCAGGATATCGAGCTTTTCACCGGTGATTGTGACATCGTCTTCGGTGTAAGCCCTGGTCACGATATTGGTCAGGTTCACAACGACTGTGCCCGAAACGGAAACCGTGCCGCTGACCGCAAAGCCAGCCGCGTCGCCGCTGACGGTCTCAGCGGAAGCTGCTTTCAGGACCACGGCGCCTTTGGCGGTGATCTCGGATTCCGCCGCGGCGGAAGCAGTGGTCTGGGCGCTGAAATAGGTGATCACGACAGCGCCACCGACGGCTACAGCGCCTGCGCCCATCGCGGAGACGGCGACATTGACCAGAAGGCTGTCGCTGGTCGCCTGGACGAGGACATCGCGATGCGCGTCGAGTGTGCCACTGACCCGTGCACCAACGGTATTTTTAAAGTAGATCATGTTGCCGCCGATGCCGACCGCAACGGTGCCAGCTGCCGCGAAGGTGATTGCGAGCAGCTGCAGGTCGTCATGAGCGTTGGCTGTCACATGGATGTCGCCAGTGGATTTGCTCTCGCCGCTGTTGGCCGCGCTGGTATCGTCAGGCTCGCGTTCGGAGCCGATCGAAGCCAGGACAGTTTTATTGAAGATGAGGATGACCGCGGTCGCGCCGACTCCGGCGGTACCGCCGACTGCCAGGGATCCTGCACAGTTCCATAAGTGTGTTTCGTCGTCTGCCTCGACCAGGATGCCCGTATCATCAGCCGCGATGGCTGCGGCATTATCGGTGTCCCCGACCTTGATGGTCGAACGGTCGCCGACGATGGCTTTGGTGCGGTTGCGGATCACAAGAGCCTGGATGACGCCTGCGCCGGCGCCAGTGCCGCCACCCGCGCCACTGACGGCGACCAGGATGTAATTCTCGGTAGCTGTTGCACTGATAACAATACCACGACGTTTATCGGCGCGGTTCGGTCGCGTGATGCCGTGGGTGGTCGTCGGCAGGGTCGCCCATGCCGTCAGGACAGAATCAGTTCCGGTCTCGGCTTCCACGTCATTGTCGAGGAAGACCGCAATGAGGGTCACACCGACGCCAGCTGTGCTGCCAACGCCGACGCTGAGGGCCGCGTTGTAGAATGTGCTGTCCTGGTGGGCGATCAGGCCGATCGAGCCGTTCGCAGATAAATTGCTGCTGATGCCGGTGTTAGCCTTGACAATGCTCTTGCCGGCTACAACGACGATGACGCCGGAAATGCCAGCTGTGCCGCTGGTAAAGCTGCCGGCTGCAGAAACGAGGCAGTCCCAGTCCTTCGCCAGGGCTTGGACCAGGATGTCGCCACTGGCGGCGAGCACTGATCTGTCACCAACCGCTGCCGTTACAGTGCGCTTGAAGACAAAGACGTTGATCGTCGCGCCGACCGTCACGGTGCTGGTGCCGCCGACAACCGCGGCGAGGACAGCCAGCATCCAGACATCGGAGGATGCCATGATCCGGATATTGAAGCCGAGATCGTCTGGATCCTTGGGGGCGTCGGGATGATCAGGATCGAACGGGGTGCCGGCCGTCAAGTGACTGTCGGCGCCGACACTGGCCTCAGTTGTAGAGCGGGAGACAAGCACCGACAAGGTGCCGGCCACGCCTACGGTGCCCCTGGCGCCGGAAGCTGATGCCAGGATCGCGATCAGGCGGGCCTTGCTTTCGCTGAGGAGTTCAATGTCGCCATAGGTACTGGTCAGTGTCACGTCGTCACCGGTTATCGCTTTGATCGCGCTGGTATCGATGATGATCGCACCCGTGCCACCGGCGGCGACTGTACCGCCGCCATAGGTGATGGACAGAGCGATCAGCAGCAGGCTGTTGTCGCTTGCGGCATGGATATGGATGCCCTTGTCAGCCGTGATGGCAGCGTGTGGCAGGACCTCTGCGGTCACTACACACTCGTTGAGGATCAGGTTGATCGAACCGCCAATGCCGTTGCCAGTCGTGGAGACTGCGGCGGCGACTGTGATCACCTGGGCCGAGTCGGTGGCTTTGGCGTCGGCCGTGAGTGAACCAGCTGTGATGTAACCGTTGACATTGGAGCAGCCACCCAACTGGAGGAGAACATTCTGGTTGTCGAGCAGGAAGCCGACCGTGAGGCCGACGCCTACCTGGGCCTTGCTACCGGAGAGGGCGCCAGAGATGATGCGGGCGTTGGTGGCACTGCTGGCATCGGCATCGAGTGCGCCGGTCAGCGTGACCTTTGCACCATCGGCGATGGTAGTCATAACGGTGCCATAAGCGAAGATCATGGCGAAGGAGCCGGCCAAGGCGACTTGGGTGTCATTGCCTGTGACGACGGTGCCGGCGATCGCCTCGGCATAGTAGTTGGCCGAAGACAGGAAGTTGAGCAAGCTCAGGTTGTCGATGATGTCATCGACACTGATATTATCCAGATTAAGGGAGAATGACTTGCCATCCTTATTCTCGCTGTCATCCGTCAGGCTGATCGGCAGCAGGTCGCTGCCGGTGATATCGGCCAGGTCGCTGGCGCAGTCATAGTCGGCCAGGGTCACGGCCAGGCGGGCTGCGTTCAGGCGCAGCGAAACGGCTGTAATGGTGGCGTCGCCGACCAGGACATAGACCTGGTTGCGTCCATAGATCACCGCGAAGCTGGCGCCGGCGGCAACCTTGGCGCCCTTGGCGAACGTGATGGCGCCGGCCCGGACGGCCAGCTTGCTCTTGTCTGTCGCATCGAAGGAAAGGGCACCGCCGGTGATCGTAGCACCATCCGAGATCACGACGCCGGATTTGGCCATCGCGACGAGGACCGCCACTGCGCCGGCCAGGCCGACTTTGGTCTTGCCGGAGATGCTGCCGGCCAGGGCCTGGGCTCCGAGGAGCCCGCGATATTGGCCGTCCAGGTTCTGGGTCAGTTCGGCCGTCACAGAGATGACGCGGTCTTCAGCTGGCGTTTCAGAGATGCCAGTTGCTGTAATCGAACCGCCCAGGGTGACGATCGCCTGGCTCTTGTTGACGGAGACGGCAACACCGAGACCGATGTTGGCGGTATCTTCCTCTGTAGCCTTCGGCATGCTGGCGGTGATACCGCTGCCGAGCGTCTGGAAGTTGCCGGCGCTGTCGGCCCGGACCGTGATGCGGGCGGCACTGAGCGTGCCGCTGATGTTCACGAGGGCTTTGTGGTTGGTGATGTTGACGGCGACGGCCGCCGCGATGTGCAGTTTCATTTTGCCGGACTGGCTGGTCTGGCCGGGCACCTGTGGCTGCGTTGTCGCAGGTGCGGTGCCATCGCCCTTGTCGGCTTCCGTCGGCTGCGGATCGACATTCTCGTTGACTTCTTTCTGGGCGTCGTTTGCAGGCGGCGCGTTGTCCGTGCTGACGTCCTGGGTATGCAGGGCATTGGTCGACGCTGGAGCGCCGGCGAGGGCACCGGTTGGCTGGTTGGTGCTGTCGGTCTTGCTGTCCTCGCTATTGGCGTTCGCATTCAGTTTGGTGTTCATTGTGCTGGACGAGTCATTTTGCGTCGCAGTGCCCAGCTTCTTGAACTTGTCGGCATAACGCTTTGTATCCGCGCCCATGGCCGTAGCCAGGGCGTGGGAATCGTCAGCGGTTGCGGTCAGGGCTTCGATCAAGGCGGACCCGGCGATGGTGCCGGTGCCGAGGAAGTCGGTCTGAACTGTTGAATCGACGATGTTGATCGCGACCGCGGCGCCCACGGCGATTGAACCGCTCGCGTTGCCCTTGCCGTCAGTCAGCGTGCGGCCATCAAGGCGGGCCAGCATCTGGAAGTTGACCAACTTGTCATCTGCAGTCAGGATATCGTCTGTGCCCGTCGTGGTGACGATTACGCCGGTGCCGATCGTGGCGGTGACGGTATGGCTGATCAGGCCGAGGGCGACCGCCGCATCGACCGAAATTTTGTCGCTTGTTGTGTTGTTAGCAGCTTGGGTCTTGCCGCCGGGGTCTTCGGTTTCGGAAATCTCTCCATCTTCATCCGTGTCAAGCGCGCCGAGGACCTCGTCCTTGCGGGCCAGCGGGTCACCGCCGGCGACGGCGATCGTATCGACATCATCCCAGCCCATGGCCTTGAGCGCCAGGCTGCCGCTAGACACTTTGCGGTTTTCGCCGATGCTGGCGTCAACCGTGAAGTCCGGCAGGCTGAAAGCGAACGAAGCGCCAATGCCGACGGACGAGCTGGAACCTGTGCCTTCACCGGGTGGAGGCTCAGGGGCTGGCGGGGTTTCGGTGCCGGCTGTGGATGCGGCGCCCTTGTCCTTGCCTTTGTCCGCGGCGCCTTCCTTGTCAGCGGTGGAGCCAGCCGTCGTGTTGATGACCTGGACGCCCCAGGCAACGATTGTTGTGTTGCCGGTGATGATGATGTCATTGACGCCACTTCGGCGGCGGGCCGTACGGCTGGCGATGATGGCCTGGGTCTTGCCGTTGATGATCGCGATCGCGACTGAGCCGGCGATACCGACCTTGGAGCCGCCGGCGCCAGCGATGCTCTGGGTCGAGAAGCAGTAGCCGATGCCATCCGGCTCGTCGTTGCTGCCGAAGAGGGCGGCGACGGCCTTGACGGCCTCGTCCTTCACCGTCTGGTTCGTTACGTCGGCGAGCTGGTCGGCGAAGTAAAGCCAACTTTGACTGTTCACGGTCTTTGATGACCTCGACCAGCTTGTCGCGCAGGGCGTTGATCTCGTCCTGCTTCGCCTGCTTGGCGGCGTCGTCTGCGCCGGTCACGTCATAGGATGTGTCGATGTCGAATGCCTGGTAGCGCAGTTCCTCGATGACAGCATCCTTGACTTCCGTGGACTTGCCGTCGAAATCGACGCCAGCCTGGCCGGCTGCCCACTTGGGCGAGCGCGGTCATTTCTGCGGTCATCGTCAATCGATTCGCGAAGCGTCTGCGTCAGGTCCTCGATCGATTCCCGCAGTTCGGCGCCGACCGTCTTGGCGATCACCGAGAGACTGGCGGCCGAGATCCGGGCATCGCCGACCTTGGCGATGTTCTCATAGTCGATGTCCTGGATGGCGATCGAGACGCCGACGCCGATGCTGCCCTTGGTGGCGCTGGAATCGGCAACGGCCTTACCATCCGTATCGTTCTCGCTGGTGACCGCGACGGCCCCACCAATACCATCAACTGCAACAGCCGTGATGCTGATGCCATCATCGATGATCGCCAGCGATTTGTTTTTCAGGAGGTTGAGGATGAAGGAAGCCGATACGGCTACCGTGCCCTCGCTGGTGGATGCTTTCTTGCGATTGTTGACTGAATCCTGGGTCTCTTGCTTGCTTTCGGTTGTGTTGCCCTCACTGTTGCCGAGGAGCGAGGCAAGGCCGCTGCCTGTCGTCGCGACATTGTCGGCCTGTGCGTCAGCCTCACCGTCCGGTTCTTCGGTTACTGTCTGTTCGATCTCACCGTCGAAAGTGTCATCGATCTCCTCATCGGGTGTTGGGGGAGGATCCGCGGGAGGATCTGCGGGTGGCTCCTCTGTGCCCTCACCGGTACCTTCTTCGGTTCCGCCGCTTGATTCGCTCGGTTCGGTGCCAGCAGCGCTGGACTTGACCGTTGCTTTGATGCGGCTGACTGAAGAGGCGCCGACCCGAATGTTGCGCGCCCGGATGCTGCGGCCAACGCGGCTCGTTGCACTGTCGTTCAGGATGTTGATCGCCAGCGCCATGCCGACTGCAGCGGAACCGCCGGTGCAAGAACCATCCGCAGCAGAAGTGCGGGTCATGCTGCCATTGGCATTGATATCAAAATCACCAACCACATCAAGTGGTATGGCATTAGCTGGAGCCGACCCGATGGTCGCTGTGGTCTTGACTTTCGAAATGGTCAAAGCTAGAGCGGGCATCAGCGCGATCGTGCCACCGCTGCCGCCGGCTTTGCCCTTGACGTCTTCGGTGCCGGTAAACTGTGCCGTAATGCTGCCCTTTGCGAGCCGCGTATCGGTCTGGTTCAAAAGTGCTGCACCGTCTGCAATCGCCGCGTTCACTTTGATGCCGGTCACTGCGACGGCGATGCCGGCGCCTATACCGACGCTACCTTCACTGGCTTCGGCGCTGCCTTCGGCCGAGGTCACGAGGGTACTTTTCAAGATTTTGGCGGTTGCCTCAAGGCTGCCATTGCCCAAGGAGACGATGGCCGTGCTCTTGACCAGCGCTTCAGTGAGTGCATCGAGAATATGGACAGCGATCGCACCGGCCAAGCCGATGCTGCCGGAGCTGGCGCCAGCCTTCGCTATTGCGGAGGAGGCAAGATTGCTTGTGATCGCCTCGAGCTGCAAACCACCTGTGGTCAGGTTGCTATCGACGATGGCCTGCGCCATGTGGTGGACGACGCTGACTGCGACGCCGACACCGATGCCAAAACTGCTGGCCGGATCGCTGCCGACCGGCGAACCGTCGCCGATGTTGGCTACGCTGGTCTCGGCTAATGCGGAGATCCGGGTATTACCCGTGACCGTGATCGGCTGCGTCGTATTGAGAATCGCCTGACAGACGTTGCTTGCATAGAGCACGCCCAAAGCACCGACGATCTGGAAGCTGCTAGTATTGCTGCCGCCACCTTCAGCTGTCGTATCCTTGGCACCGCCGGTGCCCTTGTCGACGACATCGTTAACGCCGCCGCCACCTGCGCCTTGGCCGTCTGGAGCTGCTGCCAATGCATCCGCGTCTGTGCCGATCGCACTATCGCCGCTTTCACTGGTCTTCAAGCTCTTAAGGTTCATAACCATACCGATGATGGTGGAAAGTGACCAGTCCTGATCTCCGTTCTGATCAGTTTGCTTCGGACTCGATTGAGCGGTATTCGTCACACTCTCGTGGGCGTCGGCCAGGATGGACAGGTTGCCACCGGCCAAGGCTTTATTGGTCATGGCCTTGGCATTTTCAGTCAGTGTCGCCAAAACGTTCTGTTTGACCACGCTGATCGCGAAAAAGCCGCCAGAACCTGGAACGATACTGGGATTACTGCTTGCAGGCGTTGCAACCGGCTGGGAGGCTTCTGTCAATACTTTCATTCGGCCACAGGCTGAAAGCGTCACGTCATGTCCGGCGCTGATCTGGGTGTTGCCGCCGACCTTGACTATTGCATCACCTTTGGCCACGGAGACCGCGATGGCGAGCGGGATCACACCGGTGCGGGCGGCCGCTGTCAGGTCGACGTCGGTCGAGGCGCGCAAGGTCACATCGGTGCCCGCGTCGAGTTGAGCGGATCCGCTTGTCACGATTTCGGCCAGGGCGCTGACCACACCGATCGACAGCGGCATCAGCAGCGATATGTTGTCGCTGGCTGCAGATACCAGGATACGGGCCAGGGCGGTCGCGCGGATGGCCTCGGCTGCCTGGAGCAGGCCGTCAATCAAAATACGCGCTTTGCCGTTCTTCAGGGCCAGGAAATTGAAATTGAGCAGGTTGCTCCCCGTCACGCCTTCGAATGTCGGCAATAACGGCTTAGTCTGGATGCTCTGGGCCGTAATATCGATCGAGTGGCTGGACGTGACCGAGGCACCTGCCCCGATCGTCACTTTGGACTCGCTCCTGATGTCGAAGGCGCTGACCTCGACGTTGTTGAGCGGGCTGTCATCCTGCAGTGTGTTCTCATAAGGACTGCTGATCGTATGACTGTCGTCATCGTACGCCTCGATCCTCACACTGCGACCGGAGATCGTACTACCGGCGAGTGCAGTAACCAATCGGCCCTGCAGGAAGACGTCCATATCGGGAGCGTCAAGTTTCTGCACATCGATGATGTCGCCCTTGACCCAGACCTTGGACAGGAAGAGGTCAACAGCATTGTTTATGTCGATCCTCTTGTTCACGGTTGTGCCAGCCGGATTTATCTTGTAGTCGGTGAACGAAGCACCGGCTGTCGGACCATAGTCACCAGTCGCCGGAAGTTCGACCGTCTGCTTGTGTTCAAGATCATCGGTGAAACTTTCGAATCCGCTCGGGATGATGGTCAAGCTGTTACGGTACTCATCGACTTGCCACTCCCCGAACAGGACACTTTCGGCCATCGCGTTAAGTACGAATGAGGACGCATCACCTGTCATGCGGTCTTCTGCCAAGTATGAGTCGTCGAGCATTCCGCTCAAGTGCAGTCGGTCGTCACCGATGCCACCCATCGCTGTTACAGTCACGTTCCCATTGGCGAACGCCGTATTTGAATGGACGGTCAGGCGATCGACTCCCCCACCGCCATCCAACGTGATGGCAGAAGAACTCCCCGCGTCCGATCCGGTGGCATAGTAATCCCCACTGCTGGTGATCGTGAGTTTGTCCTCACCTTCGCCACCATACAGCTCGGTCGTTGTCTGGCCATTTATATTCAGCGAGGCAGTATCGTCCCCGGTTGTGCCATAGTAGGTGACGGACTGGGCACTTGATGCCTTGATTTTCGCATCCAGCGACAGGTACAAGCCCGCCAGGATCAGCTGAATATTGTCATAGTCGATGAAAATATCGCCTGCGAGTCCTACGCCGCCGGCCGAAGTCAGGTACGTCGCGCCTGCATCATGGGCCTTGATGTAAAGTGTCAGGCCGCTGGGTGTGGTGGCCGGTTCAATGACCAGGCCGCCTTTATATGTGCCGTTGTTGACGGTAATGGTCAGGGATGTAGAAGCATGGTCAAAAGCATACTGCAGCGCGGCATCGACAGCTTGCTGGATGGCATTATCATTGTCAATATTTGTGAAAAGCTGATTTCCTTCGACGAACAGGACGACATTGTCAGCCGTTCCGTCGATCGGCGCTGGTGCTTCGAATGCGGCCATCATCATGTCTTCCGGTTGGCCTTCAGGTTCTTCCGGATCAGTGCCGTCACTGGGTGGCGGGTTCTGCAGCAAGTCAGGTGTGATCGTACTCAGTTCTCTGAAGACTGATGGGTCCTCTGGCTCGGTCGTCAGTTCGGTCACGACTGGTTCGGTCGGTTCGGTCACGACTGGTTCGGTCGGTTCGGTCGTCAGTTCGGTCACGACTGGTTCGGTCGGTTCGGTCGTCGGTTCGGTCACGACTGGTTCGGTCGGTTCGGTCGTCGGCTCGGTCACGTCAGGTTCGGTCGGCTCGCTCGTCGGTTCGGTCACGGCTGGTTCGGTCGGTAGCGTCGTCGGCTCAGTCACGGCTGGTTCGCTCGGTAGCGTCGTCGGCTCAGTCGTCGGCTCGGTCACGTCAGGATCGGTGAGCTCTGTTGGGGTCGTCAAGTCAGGCGCTGTCGTTTCCGTCGGCGTCGGCGTCAGGTCGGATGTAGCAAATACAATGTCAGACGAATGTGTGATAAGAGGTTGCAGGGCAAACACTGCCATGATCACAAGGAAAAAGAACAACCATTTGCAGTGCTGGTGTTGCTTCATCGACTTGACGTTCATTCCTGTCATGTCAATCACATTCCTCTCGGCATAACTGGCCGGAAGATCCAGCCAGGCTAAACGATCACTTTCACGTCTGATTGAGCTGCCTGAGTAATTCTTTGGCGTTCTTGACAATGTCTTCATCGGAACCGGCGCTGATGGCCAGCTCCAGATCATTTCTGGCGTCATTGTAGTCTTCCAGGTAAATGCGACAGAGACCGCGGTTGTATAAGCTCACTTGAGTCATATCGCCCTTTTTCAGGGAAATACTGAAGTCCGACACTGCCGTCTTGTAAGCTTTGAGTGACATCCGGCAGACCCCCCGGTAGTAATGGTTCATCGCCAGATCCGGATTCAGTTCGATCGATTTCGTGAAATAGGCAGCTGCTTTCTCCGACTGCTGCAGACCCAGGGCGGCCACGCCCATCTGCTGGTACAGGGTATCCTGGATACGGCCGAATTGCAGGGCTTGCTCGCCGTACTGCAGCGCAGCGGCGTAGTCTTTCAACATCAGATGGCAGTAAGCCGCCTGCTCGGCGCATTCAGCCTGCTGGTAGCCCAGGCTGACAGCAGCCAGATAATCGTCGGCTGCAGACTTGTAGTCCTCCAGCTGGATCAGGCAACTGCCGCGCATGACATGGATGGCGGCATTATCGGGATCATATTTTTCCAGATAGTTATTGCAATACTCGACAGCAGCAAGGTAGTTTTTCAGCATCAATTGACAGTAGGCAGCCTGGGCATAGCATTCAGCTGCATCATGGCCAAAGTCAAGCGCCACAAGAAAATCGTCACATGCCAGCTGGAATGACGCCAACTGGATCTGACTCGTACCGCGCAGGAAATAGACAGCAGCATCCGTACCATTGCTGCGTTCCAGATAGGTCGTGCAGTCCTGGACTGCTGCTGCATATTGTCCGATATTGAAGCGGAGCTGCGCCAGATTCGCAAAAACATGGGATTCCTCTGGTTTGAGCCGGATGTATTCATTCAGGCTTGTGATCGCGTCAGCCAACCGGGCACTGTCCGACTGGATCTGGCTTTTTGCAAGCCAGGCTTCGGCGGTTTCCGGCTCGATTGCCAGAGCCTTGTCTAAACCGGCAATTGCCTGTTCATTATCGCCCAGCATGGCATGGAGTGCACCCTTCTTCAGCCAGAGATCCACGCTCAGCGCCTTGTCCGAAGCATCGTCGAGTGCAAGGCATGTATCAATCTGGACCAAGGCTGCGGCATAGCGGCCATTGTCGATTTCCGTCCGGGCGATAGCATAGGTGTCGGCCAGCTTCTGCATATTCTCGGAAACAGCAAAAGCCGCAGCGGTCTGGCTGGACGGCTGCGGCGCGGATTCTTCGGTTGATTGGTCACGGGTAAGCAGGGCATTCATGGCTGCTTTGTCCGAGAGCGCTGAAATATCCTGCTGGTTGTCTGAGGCCCAGTTCAAATTACTGGACAGGATCCATACCAGCATGGAGCATAACAGAACAAAGGCTGTCGGCCGGAGCCATGAGCGGTAATGATGAGGTCTTGTTACTAGTACCTCGTTCATTGCGGCATCCCCATCCTTCAATAAAACCCGTCATTGGGTCTTGGGGTGATGCTGGCAAGGCTGGCCGCTCAGGGGCGTAGGCAGATAAGGGCAGCACGGCGGAGTCAGATCCTCTGCAAAACGACAAAATGATCAAGCACCAATAAGCAGATGGACTAAAGATGACAATTCTGGACATCCGGTGTAGCTATCGGCTGTCAGTCCGTTCGGCATGTTTCCGGCTGCTATTTACATATTTCAACTGCGTTACAATAACATTACGATATTATTATAGCACCCTATTCAGATAGTGAGGTCTATTCACAAACGTTACCGGGAGAATTATTCGTTTTCTTTTTGTTGAACTTGTTCATAATAATGAAATATTCCGTCAATATTGATAATTTTTCCGAAAATCAGGGTGGTTTTGGAACGCGAGTCACTAAGGTTTTCACAGCAATATACAGATATATGGATAGAATGTTTTCCCAGCACTTACACACCATGCAAAATGTCTTTGACCCTATCGGTCAAGAAATTCCAGAATTTCATTGACCGCGATCGACTGCTGATCTTCCCTTGAAATGGTGGCGGTACCATCACCCTTTTGTTCGCCGTAATTGCCAAATTGAGCGTGATTTCCGCCTTGAATGACTACTACATTTTCAACATAGGTAATCTTTGTTCGATCAAGCACCCCGTCTTCTGACCCATAAAGTGTGATCGAACGATCCGGATCTATATCGCCATAAATGTAGGCACCCAGTAAGACAAGGCCCTTTATCTTGTCCTGATGTTTGGCGGCATACGCACTGGCCATTGCACCGCCCAGCGAGTGCCCGCCAATGTACCAGTTTTTGATTTCAGGCAATTTTGCAATCATGCGATCTGCGGCGTTCGTATCAAATACTGCAAGGTTAAAGGGCATCTTGACCAACACACAGGTAATGCCGCTCTGACTCAATTTTTCCAGTATTGGAATATAGGCTGTATATTCAACTTTGCCACCCGGGTAAAAGATCAGCGCGGTCTCGCCTGCAGGAATGCCATTGATCGTGGTGCCACTATCAGCAGGTGGAGACAGGATGATGATATCTCCATCTTTTCGAAGCCTGTCATCAGATAAATGAGCGGCAACAGCTTCATCTGCCCGGTAATAATCAGATACATACAATAAAAATCCACTGGCGAGGACTATGATCAATGACATTAAACTGATCAGTGTGATTTTCAGCCATTTCTTCATGGTTTCACCCCTTCATTCATTCCTGATTGCCGCTACTGTCAATTTGTCGCCACTGTTTACTGTCTGATCAACCATGCTGAAGGTACGCCTCGGAAAACGCTTCTGCATTGACGGGCCGGCCGAAATAATATCCTTGCAAAATATTGCAGCCCATCTGAGTTAGCAGGTCAGCTTGCGCTTTGGTTTCGACACCTTCTGCAACCGTCTGGATTTTCAATACTTTCGACATCTCGATGATAGCCTGGACAATTTGCAGGTCTTCAACGTTTGTGGTAATTGAATCGATGAATTGTTTGTCGATTTTCAGGAAAGCTACAGACATTTGCTTGAGATAATTGAATGAGGAGTATCCTGTTCCGAAATCGTCGATTGAAAACGATACACCGATTTTCTCGAAAGCTTCAATTTTGTTGAGTACATTCTCTTCGAAGGCCATCGCAGAACTTTCCGTGATTTCGAAATTAATCCATTGGGGATCGACTTGGGTTTGCGAAATAATGTTCTTGACTGTGCTTAAAAAATTATTATCTTCAATCTGTAAAGGTGATATGTTTATCCCGATAGTCAAGTTCATTTTCAGGGAATGATTCCATACTTTGATCTGTTCAGCCGCATGCTGGATGATCCAGACCCCAAGCTTCAGGATGAATCCGGAATCTTCAGCAACTGGAATGAACTCTTTTGGCGAGACCATCCCGAGCTTGCTGGAATTCCAGCGAATCAGTGCCTCCATGCCAATTAAAGTACCGGTATTAATACTGTACTGTGGTTGATAATGCAATTCGAATTCCTGATCCAGCTCCGAATTCAACAATTCTTGTTCGATCAGATTTCTGCGCCGGGCATGGTCATGAAAGTACTTGTTGTACTCCGCATAGCCGATCTTCATTCGCTTTTTTGCATGAGTCAAAGCCATTTTTGCGCATCGATACAAGTCTTCTGCATTTTCTGCATTTTCAGGGAAATTGGCTATACCGGCGCAGAAATTCGCCCGAATGCTGAACGGGAAAATCTCAAAGGGCTTTTCAATAGCTGTTTTCAATAGATCCAGTTTTTGTTTGAACAATTCCGGATGACTCGCATCCTGATCGATCAGTGCAAATTCGTCTCCGCCAAGTCGAGAACATAGCGCCGTGTCGGGGTACAAGGATTGCAGCCTTTCTGCAGTGTTTTTAAGCACTTTGTCGCCAATAACTTGCCCGTACAGATCATTGATCATTTTGATTCGGCCAATATCAACCAGGATCAGATTGAATTTCTGATCAGGTTCCAGGCTCTCGATATGTTTCGCGATCAGCTCGAAAAAATAGCCCCTGTTATATAGATTGGTGACGATGTCATGTTTATACGCATACTCCAGGTTTTTATTGGTTTCCTGAAGTTCTTTCGTCCGCTCATCGACTCTGGCCTGAAGTGTAGCGTTCAGATTGGAACGCTCTTCAATCATCATTTCATTTGAAATATTGCTTTGGATCAATAAACTGAACATGAAATAGATGATGAAAACCAGCGAGAAAAACAAGACGTATCTAAGCGTTATGCCATTGACGATGAAAACAATGGCCGGGAAAATCAGCATCCAGAGCGACATCCAGATCGGCCCTTTGTTGACATACTTGATCTCTCTGGGTTGAACTGATTCAATTAGAATTTTTTGATAAAGGATCCTCATGCCAATCGCAAAGAGGAGAAAAGACAACAAATAGAGCTTGTCCGCAAGATCGTATGGCATATATGTATTTTTCAGGACTTCGACAACATAAACCGTATCACCCGCTGAATAAAATATAAATCCGATAATGATGACAGCATATCCGGTTTCAAATCTCACGGATCTCGACGAAATGCCAATGGCAGATACGATTGAAATTGCTATAGCGTCCAAGAGAATATAGAGAAACGCAGTGAACGTTTTCGCGTCAATACTGGGTTGCCCAAATACCATGGCGTTGAAGAACAGGATATAGATCGTCCCGAAAGTCAAGACAGCCATGGCCAGTAAATCGAGAACGAATTGTTTCGGATGCCAGTTTTTCAAGTTGAAAAACAGAAAGACGAATGCAGCTAGCAAAAAGAACAGATTGGGGATGACGTAAAACGAAGTTAGAAAAACATCTTCAGAAGGATCAATGCCAAGAAAAGTCGCTTCGACCACCCAAAAGGATTCGGCGACTCCAAAAGTCAAAATTCCAATAAAAATAAACAGGGCAGTCCAGAAATTTGCAGTTCTGGCTTTGACCACAGGATAGATATAAAAAGTGCAAAGGAAGAATATTGTCAATGGGGTAACAATGTCGGCCACAATTGAAGTGGCAAAACCTGGCAACCAGATGTTGAAAAGAAACAATACGATCGGAAAAACCCAGATGAAAAATTGATTGTTAAATTTCTTCATGATGAAAATTCTTGAATCCTCCGATGTCCAGGGCAACTTTAACCTGTTGATCATAATCATTTAAAAAGTAAAGAACAGAAGCTTCGAGGGCTATCGTAATTATTGATCAGCTGTGAAAATATGACTCTGCTGTGTAAATATAATAATGCATAAGATTCTATAACTTTATAGCTTGAATATAAATATCAATTAAAAAAACCGCCGGGCTTTGATTATCACTTCTTAGTCCAAGGTCGTGCAAAATATCCATGGCATGGCAAGCCATTTCAAAACTGTTCGACATTTTAGGTAACTTGTCATAAATCATGCTTGACAATCCCTTGTACACCGTGTAAATTGGAGATATGAAACCGGTTTCATCAACGCAAGCAGCTTTGCCACTACCGAGTTTCAATCCAGTCCACTTCTCCTGATCGTCACACCCTGACCCTTAACTGATCCATTCATCATTCCAATCGAGCATATTAAGTCGAATATTTTTTTGACCGGTCTGAAACCGGTTTCATCACAAGTAAACACCATTCGTCATCCGCGACAAATCGCACAACCACTACAGGAGGCAAATCATGAAAATCGCAGTTGTCGGCAGCCTGAACATCGACATGACTGTCACGGCTCCACGTATCCCGGCCAAAGGCGAAACCATCATGGGCTATGAGCTCCACTTCATCCCGGGCGGCAAAGGTGCCAACCAGGCCGTCGCTTTGGGCCGCCTCGGTGCAGACGTCACCATGTTTGGTTGTGTCGGCGATGATGATTTCGGTCGCCAGGTCGTTGCCAATCTCGAGGCCCAGTCCGTCAAGGCCAGGCCGGTCAAGGTACTGCCGGGCTTCACGACAGGGGTCGCGATGATCACGGTCGGTGACAACGATAATTCGATCGTTGTCGTACCCGGGGCAAATGGTGCAGTCGACCGGTCCTACATCGATTCGATCAAGGATGAGCTGCTGCAAGCCGGACTCGTGATTCTCCAGCTGGAAATCCCCCTCGATACGGTCTCGTATGTGATTGAACTTTGCCACGAAGACGGAATCGATGTCATCCTCAATCCCGCCCCGGCACAACGCCTGTCAGAAAAAATGATCGCCAAGGTCCGCTACATCACACCCAATGAACATGAAGCGGCGATTGTCTTTGCCTCCGAGGAAAACTATCGAGACCTGCTTCGCCGTTATCCTGACCAATTGATCATCACACAGGGCGCTGCCGGTGTCAGTATTGCCGATCACAATGGGAATGTCAGGACCATTCCGGCGAGTCCAGCCAAAGTCATCGACACAACAGGAGCAGGTGACACGTTCAACGGCGCATTCGCTTTTGCACTTTCCAGACAATATCCTGTCGCCGAAGCCCTGTACTTCGCCAACACCGCTGCCGGACTCAGTACAGAGAAATTCGGCGCCCAGGGCGGGATGCCGACCCTCGAAGAAGTCATAACCAAGCAAAAGGAGCATCAAGCGTGAAAAAATCCGGTCCCCTCAACAGTCTGATCGCCCGGGCCATGTCTGATCTGCGGCACACCGATACGCTTTGCATCGCTGACTGTGGCTTGCCTTGTCCGCCAGCAGTCGAATCGATCGACATCAGCCTGAAGCTCGGAACGCCTTCGTTTATCGAAACTCTCCAGACAATCGCCCCTGACATTGGCTTGGAAAGAGTCATCCTGGCTGAGGAAATCAAGATCCAAAACCCGCTGGTTCTTGCGCAAATCCAAAGCCTTCTCCCCGGCACCCCGATCGAATTCATCCCGCATACACAGTTCAAACGACAAACGCAAACCTGCCGCGCCATGATCCGGACCGGCGAAGCCAGCCCATACGCCAACATCATCCTCCAGGCAGCCTGTATTTTCTGACAACGAGTCATGTTTCCCTGATTGGCGCCAGTCAGGGATGGCCTGCTTCGACATGAACCAGAACCCTGATATCCACCCACCCCAAACGAAAAAAAGGAGAGAACCACATGAAAAAAGTACTCGCGATCCTCTTGCTGCTCAGTCTCACCCTGATGATGACCGCCTGCGGAACAACCCCGACAACCGCGGCCACCACCGCCGCAGCCACCACCGTCGCCGGTGAAACAACCACCGCAGCTGCTTCTGCTGGCAAGACATTCAAAATCGGCTTCTCCGTCTCGACACTCAACAACCCCTTCTTTGTCACGATGACCGAGCAGGCCTCCGCCAAGGCCAAGGAGCTCGGGGTTGAGCTTCTGGTTGTTGAAGCCGGTGACGACACCGCCAAGCAGGCCGCCACGATTGAGAACTTTGTTGTCCAGAAAGTCGACCTGATCATCATCAATCCTGTCGATTCAAAAGCTGCTGCGTCTTCAGTAGACACAGCCAAGAAAGCTGGCATCCCGGTGATTTCTGTTGACCGTAGTGTTGATGGCGCCGAAGTTGACTGCCATATAGCCTCCGACAATGTCATGGGTGCCAAAATGGCTGGCGAATATCTGCTCAGCCTGGTTGGCGAAGGTGCCAAAGTGGCTGAACTCGAAGGTGTTTCCGGTGCTTCTGCGACCCGTGATCGCGGTGAAGGTTTCCACCAGGCAGCCGATGGCAAGCTCGACATCGTCGCCAAACAGACCGCCAATTTCAATCGTGCCGAAGGCCTTACCGTTATGGAAAACATGCTGCAGGCTAATCCGGATATCAAAGGCGTTTTCGCCCACAATGACGAAATGGCGCTCGGTGCCGTCGTTGCTGTCAAAGACAGCAAGAAGGACATCGTTGTCATCGGTTTCGATGCGACGGATGATGCACTCCAAGCTGTCAAGGACGGTACCCTGGCGGCAACTGTTGCCCAGAAACCCGGCCTGATGGGCGAAATGGCCATCGAATACGCGATCAAGATCCTGAAGGGCGAAACGGTAGCCAAGACCGTTCCGGTCCCGGTTGAACTGATCAAAAAATGATCAGAAAATTGACATCATAACAGGCTGATAAAGGAATCTCCTAATGAAGTGCACCTCTATTGTTGGACAACAACCCAACATTTGGGGTGCTCTTCATAAGTGCAATGCTTAGGAGGTTCCTTTAAATATGCTAAGATATCTTATTGGAGGAATCGCGCATGTTAGGTATACGTGAAATTGCAAAACTGGCAGGTGTGTCCCCGGCTACGGTGTCTCGCGTCCTGAACGGCACTGCAGTGGTCGATCCGCAGACGCAGGATCGAGTGCTCCAGGTGATCCGGGAGACAGGGTACCGGCCAAATGAGGTTGCCCGTTCACTTAGCAAACGATCCTCCCGAATCATCGGTTGCATCGTGCCCAATATCGCAAACCCCTTCTTTACTGAAATATCCCGGGCCATCGAAGATGAAGCCTATCGGCAAGGCTATCGCCTGATCCTCTGCAATTCCGATGAGGATCCGCAGAAAGAGATCGAATACATCGATATGCTGATCCGGATGAACGCCGATGGCATTATCATTACGACGACACAGTCCGATGCAGAACTGACGATCAATAACAGCTCGATTCCAGTCATCGTCCTCGATCGCGGATCAAGCCATCTCCATTCGACAGCAAGTATCCGCGCCGATCATTACCAGGGCGGGCGCCTGGCGACCAGGCACCTGATCGACTGCGGCTGCCGGAAGATCGTGATGATGAAAGGACCCCAGAAATACACAAGTGCTGCTTTGCGACTGCAGGGCTATCTTGATGTCTGCCAGGAGCAGGGACGATTACCGATGACCATCGACTGTGGCTTCGATTTTGCAGATGGCTTGAAACAAACAAGGGAATTGCTTGGGATCTATCCGGATGTTGATGGGATCATTGCAGCAAATGATGTTGTCGCCTTATCGGTCTTTAAAATCCTGTCGGCTAAAGGCATCGAAGTGCCCGGCCAGATCCAGGTCATCGGGTTTGACAACATCTACCTGAGCAGCCTGATGACACCGGCTCTGACGACAATCGGCCAGCCCATCACCCAAATCGGCACGCTGGCAGCCAGCAGGGTCATCGACTCGGTCGAGGGTAAAGCACAGCCGCAGAAAGATACGATTTTACCCGTCGAACTGATTGTCCGCGAAACGACCCGTTTCTGAATTCATCACCAACTCGATGAAATATCTGGCAATCCGCGGATCGAACTGGGTCCCGCTATTCTTTTCAATCTCTGCCACCGCGTCCTGGACAGGCATGGCTTTTCGGTAGCCGCGGTCCTGTGTCATGGCATCGTAGGCGTCAACGACTGAAAGGATCCGGGACAGCAGGGGGATTTCCTCACCTGCCAGACCTTGCGGATATCCTTTGCCATCCCAGCGTTCATGGTGGTTGAGGATGTATTCGGATATGTGCCGGAGTTCTGGAGAAGCCTGGGTTATTCGATAGCCGACTTCAGGATGGGTCTTGATTTCGTTCCATTCGTCCTCATTCAACGGAGCGACTTTGGTCAGGATGTCACGGTCGACACTGATCTTGCCGATATCGTGCAAAGTCGACAGCAACTCGAGGGCGACCAGCTCATCTTCGGAAAGGCCCAGCACATGGCCAAGACGCTTGGACATCTGGGTCAGACGCTCAGCATGGGCCTCGGTTTCATTGCTTTTTTCAAACATTGTGGTTTTGATCGATGAAATGATCGAACTATGCAAGCTTTTACTTTCCAGCAACTTGCGCTTGTACATATAGTCTTCCGCAATTTTCTGGATCTTGGCAAAGGATTCATCCGGGCTCGTCTTGGTCGCATAGCCCAGCGCAATATCCGTATAATAGGATTCCTCACCGGGGTGTTCGGCCAATTCAGCACAGGCTTTCTTGATTCGTTCAATGATCCGCTGAGCGCCTTCACCATCTGTTTTAGGCAATAAAATCCAGAACTCATCGCCACCGGTCCTGGCGACCAGGTCTTCTGTCCTGCAGCTGTTTTTCAGGATCTGAGCCATTTTGACGAGCAGTTTGTCGCCTTCTGCATGTCCCAAAGCGTCATTAATCAGCTTGAGCCCATTGATGTCACCCACGATCACGGACATCGGCAGCTGTCGTTTTGTATCCAGGCGAGCCAATTCAGTCTGAAAATAGGAACGGTTGTAGATGCCGGTCAATGCGTCATGATAATTCAGATAGCGGATTTCATCTTCGCGCTTTTTGCGTTCGGTGATATCCCGGCTGATGCCGATCAGGCCGATGGTCCTTCCATTCAGGTCAAAGTAAGGCGTTTTCACTGTTTCCAGGAAAATCTCGCGGCCATCAGGATAAGTAACGATTTCCTCGTTGCTTGTTGTCTTCTGACCTTTGAGCATTTCGACATCCATGCCCCTGAAGAACTCAGCCTTATCCGGGTCAAACAAGTCCGAGTCCATTAGACCGATGATTTCGTTTTCAGGTTTACCGGTCAGCACCTCAAAGGCCTTGTTGCAGCCGAGGTAGACACTGTCCGGATTCTTGTAGAATACCAGGTCGGGAATCGAGTCAATCAGCGACTTTAAAAGGGCTTGCCTTTCGTCAAATTCCTGATTCAGATGCCTGTATTGATTGTTTGACTGCTCGAGTTCGGCATTAGAAGCCAAAAGTTTATCATTGGCAATCTTATTCTTTTTAAATTCCGGATAGATCAGCCCGTAAATCAGCACCGACGTGGCCAGGACATAGAACCAGCCTTTGATCATGCTGACCAGTACCGCGCTCGAGCGATTCGCAAAGATGACGTCAACCAGCCTGTCCGACCAGAATATCCATAAAAAGCCAATCACAAAGTAGACGAGCGTAATCCTCAGGGCATGGATTCTGGGCTTGTTACTATCTGAGTCTAATATTTTTTTCACAGACTGCAGCAAGCGTACTTTAAAGCTTTCAAATTTGGACACCTCAGGTTTATCGGCCATTGACATACTCCCGACTCGATTGTTTTTCAAACGATCAGACACTCTGGCGCTTTTTCCGGATGATGATGAATGAGATCAGCAGCAGGACAATCGCAATGAACATCTGGACCATTATAGCCATGAAAATCTCGCTTTGGTTATGGAGACTGAAATTGGTCAGGGATCCGATCGCGATGTTGGCTTTGACAAACCAGTAAGTTGGGGTAAACCTGGCGATGGCCAGCACCGTTTTCCCCAGGAAGGCTTGCGGGACGAAAACGCCGGATATGAAGCTTGTCCCGAGAGTCAGGACATTGGCAACAGCCGCCTGCGCGTTCCTGCTCCTGAGTGTGTGGCCAATCAGGAAACTCATGGATAAGCCGACCATCATGAATACCAGCGAATTCAGACCCAGCAGCAGGCCGGTTGGTGTGAACATGGCTCTGGTGTAGAGAATAAAGCTGACAAGAACCAGGATAAACCAGCTGAACAGGCTGAACACCAGGTTGCCGGCGATCAATTGCAGGTTCATGCTCCGTTGGGTCATCGGCGAACAGAGGTTTCGCCTTTTAAGGTCGATGTTGTTGAAGGTCATCATGCACGTACTGACCCCAAGGATCAGGATCGACAGCAGCGCATAGGCCAGGTAGTTATAGTAATAGACGATGTTGTCGTATGAGCCTTTCCGGACCTGTTCGGTCTTCAATTCCACCGGCGTGCTGATCGCGAGATTTGCCGCAGTCAGCCGGACGATTTCCGATTCAGAGGCGGCTGGCAAACCCTGCCGGTAAAGCCTGGCGGTATTCAAATACTTGTTGATCAGCATGTCCATGTAAATCGAGGTGGTGGAATCAGGGGCGGCCTGTGTCTCGATCTGGCCATTGCCATCGCGGTTGAAACTCTCGGCAAAGCCACTGGGAACCCTGACCACATAGGATATCTTGCCGAAAAACATCGCGTCGGTGATCGCCTCCGGTTCATCCTTGACCGCTTTGATGTCAGCAATTTTTTCCAGGTATGCTTTCAAGCCACCGGCAATGCCACTATCGGCAGTCGTGTCGTTATTGAAGTAAGCAAGGCTCACCCTCGTAGCCGTAAAACCGGTATCTGTCCCTTGGGCATTGAAGACACTCATCATGATCGCCAGTCCAACCACAATCCCCAGATACATGATCAGCTGACCGGAGTTTTTCCGGATGATCTGCAGATAGGCCTTAAAGACTTGCATATTTCTGCCTCCTGAGCACTCGGTAAGTCAGCAGGCAGAAGACTGCGCTGAAAGCCAGCATGCAAAGCAGGTTCAGGTAGTAGCGTTGATTGTTGTCATAGTAATACAAGGCATAGAAGGCATCAGTCATCAGATTGGCCGGATTCAGCCAGGCGATTGGCGGGAAGGCCTGGGCAATCATATATTTGATGCCGTGATACATCATGCCGGCGAAAAAAGACATCAGCATCGTCGAACCGATCAGAACCCCGGTCTTGATGCCTTCCCCTTTTTTGACCAAAGCAGCGATGCAGGCGCCATAAGAGACCCCCATGAAACACCCAACCAAAGTGGTCAGGATGACCAATCCCCACTGGTTGCCAAAGGAGTGGCCCAACCCTAAGCTGATATAGGCGATGACAATCAGGACGATCAGGAACTGAATCGTGAAAGCGGCGAAGATATCGACGAGCAGCAGTTGAAGCTTGTGGACCGGGGCAACGCTGAGCCTGGCACCCTGGGGCGACAGATCCGCCTGGGCTTCGCTCACCACACGCATGCCCCAGAAGCCACCATACAGCGCGGTCATCGCGATCAGCGAATAGAAGTAAAGCACAGCCGGATCAGCGGTGGCACGCCCGGCTGGACTTTCGGCAAGATAGTCTGTGCGGCTCTGGACAAGGTCCAGCAACCCAGTCTGCAAAGCAGCCGGATTGGTCTTAGCGATATCCGTCACAGCCGAGTAAGTCTGGCTGAAATCATCGAGAAAGCTCCGGATGATGGTCTGGTTGAACCCGGACTGCCGGACGACCAGTCTGATGCCGCCGTCGAGATCGACATAGCCATCAATCTGCTTGTCTTCGAGCATTTTTTCGGCTCCGGCCCGGTCGGTCAGCCTGACGTCAAACATGCCGCTGCCCTGGTCCGGCCCAGCCGCTGAAACGGCTGCGATAGCGGACTGGAACGCACTGTTGCCCTGGTATTCCGCGCTGTCTACGACTGCGATGTTGATCCGGATAAACTGGTCGATTTCGGACAAGTTCGAAAATGCCAGGTTGAACAAGGTAGCCAGCAACAGCGGGAACACCAGCGTCCAGAACAACATCTGGCGGTCGCGGAAAAAGCATTTTAGCCGGTATTTCAGGATATGGGCAACCATGGTGATCCCCCTTAATCTCTCAATTCCTTGCCGGTCAATTCGAGGAAAACATCGTTCAAGGTGGGCAATTCAGAATAGATCCTGCCCGGGACGACCGATTTTGCCTTGAGTAAATCCAGCAGGTCGACCATGCCATTCTCGCCTTTGGCGAACCAGACCACCAGCACGTTTTTATCGTATTCTACCGAAGTGACCTGATGCATGCTGTTGATTGCAGCCAGCACCTGCTCGTCCAGATCTGAGACCTCAAGGGTGATTTTTTCGCCCAGGCCGATCCGGTCCTTGAGTTCTTCTTTGGTCCCCATGGCAACCACCTGGCCTTTGTCGAGGATGGTGATCCGGCTGCAGATCTGTTCGACCTCCTCCATGTAGTGCGACGTGTACAAGACCGTCGCCCCATCCTGGTTGAGCTTCTTGATGCCCTCCAGGATGTTGTTGCGGCTCTGGGGGTCAACCGCCACGGTTGGTTCATCGAGGATGATCAGCCGGGGTTTGTGAGCGATCCCACAGGCGATATTCAAACGCCGCAGTAAACCACCGCTGAGCTTTTTCGGGTAGAATTTGCGAAAATCGTTCAAGCCGACAAAATCGATCGCTTCTTCGACAAGTTGCTTGCGCTTCGCCCGGTCCTCAATGTAGAGTCCGCAAAAATAATCGATGTTGTCCTGCACTGTCAGTTCTTCAAATACGGCCACATTCTGCATCACAACCCCGATGTCCCGTTTGAGGTCATAGGCGTCGGGTGTCATTTCGCGGTCAAAGACCTCGATGCGGCCATTGTCGAACTTTAAAAGCGACAGGATACAGTTGATGGCTGTCGTTTTGCCCGAGCCGTTCGGACCGAGCAACCCGAAGATTTCACCCTCCTGGATTTCCAGGTTAAGGTGGTCCAAGGCCGTCAATGTACCGTAACGCTTGACCAGGTCTGTCACTTTGATAATCATCGCTTTGCCTCCGCGACTTCGGCGCCTTTTCCGAAATAGGCTGATGTTTCTGCAGCAGGGACGGGTCTGGCATAAAGGTAGCCTTGGATCAAATGGGCATCGATTCGGTTGACAATATCATTGTGGATCTGATTTTCAACACCTTCGATGATGACCTTGATGCCCAATTCGGTGAAAATCCTGACCAGGCCTTTCATCAATTCAAAATATTTTTCGCTGGTGACGGAATTGTAAAGAATGCTCTTGTCGATTTTGATATATTCAAGGTCAAGTTTCAGGACCGTCTCCAGGTTGGAGTATCCCGTGCCAAAGTCATCGAGGCAGAATTTGACGCCGTTTTTACGGAGTTGGCCGATGACATTCATGACATCGTCGTAGTTTTCGATAAACGCACTTTCAGTGATTTCGATCCTGATTTTCTTCGTATCCACCTGGTTCTGGCTGATGATCGCCATCACCCGGTCAACAATTGCCGGGTCCTGCATTTGCAAGGCCGAGAAGTTGACCGAGATAAAATCGATTTCAACCTGGCTCTCCTCCAGTTTTCGGAGATGCTGGCAGACCAGGTCCAATACCTGGTAACCGATTTCGATGATCAGGTTGTTTTTTTCAGCCAATGGGATGAATTCGAACGGCGGAATCTGACCCAGGTCTTTGTCATGCAGCCGCAGCAAAGCTTCGGCTGATACGAATTTGCCGCTTTTCAGCGAGTAAATGGGCTGGAGATAGACGGCAAAGCCTTGCTCGGCCAAAGCCTGTTTCAAGCATCTGACAATCTGGTTTTTTCGTGTCAGTTGCCTGCTGACCTCTTCGTTCGCGAGCGTGACTTTCTCGCCCCCGTTTTGTTTGGACTGGTCGATGCAATATTCCAGCAATTCGATAACTTGATTCGCATCAGTCGGGTAGCTGATCCTGGCCATGGCGATACTGGCTTTGACTGGATAGTGAATCTGGTTCATGACCCAGGGGTGCTGGAACTTCAGATTGACTGCAGTGGGCAAGGTCAATTGATCGCCAGTCTCGAGAAAAATGGCAAACTCATCGCCGGCATACCGATAGACATTGTATTTGGGCACCAACTCAGTCAGGAATCTGCTGATCTCCTTCAAGATGTTGTCACCCTTGTCTTGACCATATTGCTGATTAAAGCCTTTGAAATTGTCGATACTGACCAGGACAATGCCAATGTCGTGCTGCTGCCGGATATGCTGGATCAGCTGGAGCCGGAAGGCTTTGCGGTTCTGCAGGCCAGTCAGGTCGTCCAGCACCATTTTCTTGTTCTGAAGGTAGAGGTACACGATCAGAATCACGATCGTCGAGGGGACCCCATGAAGAATGATATCGGGGAAAAACAAACCGATGACCACGGCCATGATGCTGACGACTGGAAAAACATAGAAAACCCAGCGCAGCGACCGGTTTACTTTTTTCCGATTCGTCCACGTGACCGAGATCATCAAAATAATATAGAAAAGTCCCACTGCATAGGCGAGGTTGAAAAACTTGCCGGTCTGGAAGCCTTCAGGCGCCTGAAACTGAAAGAACCAACGAGTGACAGGATTGGTCAGAGCCAGCAGGGCAAAAAGGATGAACGGGGTGAGAGCCAGCAAAATCAGGCGTTTAAGTCGAGATTGATCTTCGAGAATCACAGTCATCAAGTAGCAGGTCATGACAACAGCAACAAAGGTCCGCCCGACATAATCGAGCAGATTGGTGATCTGTAAAAAAGATTCGGGCAGTATGGTGTAATGGCTGCGTGTAAAATAGCAGATGAGGTAAATGACAATCGAAAAAGCCGTTGAATAGACAAGCAGATTGAAGAATTTGGCTTTCAATGTCTGCTTGATGCTCTTGTCCCGGGCATAGAGATGGATGATGATGATGCAAGTCAGCGCGAGGAACTGCGGCATGACTTTCCATTCCATAGTATGAGCCTCACGATCACAACGCGCTGATTCATGTCATTTTTATCATTTTAACATCTTTTATTGATCAATTTCAGCGAATAACAGCCTATGCGGCAGGTTTTGTCCTGTTTACAGTCAAGGTTTGGAATCAGGATCGAAAAAACAGCGGATAAATTTGCTATAAAAGAGCTGTGCATCTTTTTTCAATTGATGGCTGGCAATCAAGCTGACCAGCAGGGCACAGGCCAGGCCGGCTGCAAGGTCCGTCATCGTATCGATCAGGCCAACGATCCCGCCATGTTGCCAGCCTTGCATGTTGGTGTTGAAAAGCCTGTCTGCTGAAAATTCATAGAATTCCCAGAGGACCTTGAACATCGCGGTGAAACCAATGCAGAAGGTTGCGACGAAGCCCGGCCTGACATTCAGCTGTTGTCGCTGGCCCGGATTGAGCCAGTAAAAGACAAGGAGTCCGATCATTGCCACGATGGTCCCGACTACGCCGTGGTTGACCTTATCGTAGTAAGGAACCTTATCGTACAGATGCAGAACCGTGCCGAAAATGGTTGCTTCAAGCAGATACAAGACAGTCACGATCTGCACGACATGCCTCAGACGGCCAGGGAATATCCGCCTGGTCAGGAAATGGAGCAGCCAGAGGATCGCCAGGCTGGATAGCGAAGCCAGGCCTTCATACAGGTGTCCAGCAGCGAACATGAAAACACCTGTACCCAGAAGTGATAAGCTGGCCAGCCATTCAACCCAATGCCCGGCAAGCTTGAGCCGGGAAATGCGAGTGCCCCGAACATGCTGCGAAATGGCGCTCATTTCAAACTCACCGCCCGGCTATGAACAGTCATCTGCCATTTTTTCGACGGTTTAACCAGGCTGATCAGCTGGATGACCATCCAGCTGATCAGGAAGACCCAGAAATAGGCAATTCCCTTGAAGATGCCCCGCTGCTTTTTGTGCTCAAGGACGACAGTCAGCAACGCCAGCCCGGTCGTGAGGAAATAGGAGAAGTCGAAGGACTCGAAAATCAGCAGGTAAAATCGGCGGTACAAAAATATATCCAGGTGCACATTGACCGTTTGCAGGATGATGAACAGGGTGAAAGACATCAGGTAGATGATTGAAATAACCGGATTGAGCAGAAGCAGCAGCAGGTCCAGGGCGATGCGGTCTTTCTTGCTGACAACCTGTCGGAACAGATCTGCGGCGAAAATGCTCAAGCAATGCCAGATGCCGGTCGACCATCGTTTGCGTTGAGACCAGGACTGGTGGAAATTGAGCGGCTGTTCATCGAAAAAAACGGCATCCTGGACATAGGCGACTTTTGCTCCGACCATAGCACATGCAATCGTCATTTCCAAATCTTCGGTGATTGTTTTTGTGTTCCAGCCACCGAATTGGTTCATCAGGTGCCGGCTGACCATGAAACCAGAGCCACCAATCATCGCTGAAAATCCGAATGCCTCGCGGGCCCGGTTGTAAAACCGGTCGATCATCCAGTAGTAAATGGAGTAGCTGGAGGCAATTGCCGAATCCACAGGATTCTTACTGTCACGGTAACCTTGGGCAACCTGTTTGCCCGCTTCCAGTGCTTTGTTCATTTCGGCCAGGAAGTCTGGATGAACCAGGTTGTCGGCGTCGAAAATGCAATAAGCGTCAAAGGTCTCGTCAGAAACCAGGCTGTCAATCACTTCAGCAAGGGCATCACCTTTAGACCGGATCGACCGTTGACAGTTAAAAACCCGGGCGCCGTGGGCGAGAGCAACATCCTGGGTGTTGTCTGTACAGTTGTTTGAAATCACCAGGATTTCGAAATTCTCCTGTGGATAATTTTGCTGCTGCAGACTGTCAACCAGATGACCGATAACTTGCTCTTCGTTGCGGGCAGCAATCAGGATCTTGAAACGGTTAAAATGGCGGGTCGCCGGCAGTGGTTTCAGTTTGCGGAACGAGTAAAGCGCAATAAAGGCAAAATAGCTCGAATAGAGCATGCAAACCACACTTGCCAGCGAGGCCAGGACATTGAACGTTTGGACCACGTTCATGGATACTCCTCAATAATGGAATCGATAGAATCTGCGCTTGTGCTCAGATGATCAAATCATACCGCGATTTGCCAGAAGTTCCAATCACGTGGCGATATTGGACTGGCCTGATTGCTTCCCGACCTTTGATACCGACGAATATTTTACAAATGGAGAGGTATTTCATGGATTCTTCCGCGGTTTTGCAGAATGTCAAGTGAAATCATGATATAATAGAGCGATCCGTCGCTTGTTTTATCCAAACCAGCCGGATCAATCTATCGTTCATTGGATCCGAACTTAATTGGAACCGAACACAAATGGAGATATATAAACATGAGAGAACTTAAAATAGGACCCTTCACAGCTAAAGTGCCGATTGTCCAAGGTGGCATGGGCATCGGCATTTCTTTGTCCGGCCTGGCTTCAGCAGTGGCTGAAGAAGGCGGCATCGGGGTGATCGCCACTCCGGGTATTGGCATGTATGAGCCGGATTACAACACGAATACCGTCGAAGCCAATACAAGAGCCCTCCGCAAAGAAATCCAGAAAGCCCGCGAAAAGACAAAAGGCATCATCGGCGTCAATATCATGGTCGCGATGACCAATTTCGCCGAGATGGTCGAGACAGCAATCGAAGAAGGTATTGACATCATTTTTTCCGGCGCCGGGCTGCCACTGAACCTGCCCAAGTTCCTGAACGGCACGACCAGGACCAAGTTGGTCCCGATCGTATCCTCGGGCCGGGCGGCCAGCATCATTGCCAAACGATGGATTGAGAAATTTTCCTATGTCCCGGATGCCATTGTCGTTGAAGGTCCGAAAGCTGGCGGTCATCTTGGTTTCAAAGCCGAACAGATCGAAGACCCTGACTTTTCGCTGGAGCACCTGGTCGTCGACGTCGTCCGCGAAATGAAGCCGTTTGAAGAAAAATACCAGAAGCCGATCCCGGTCATCGCTGGCGGCGGCATCTATACCGGCGAGGATATCTTCAACATCATGCAGCAGGGCGCCTCCGGCGTCCAGATGGCGACACGCTTTGTCACAACTGAAGAATGCGATGCATCAAGGGAATTCAAACAGTCCTACCTGGATGCCAAAGAAGAAGATATTGTCATCATCAAGAGCCCTGTCGGCATGCCTGGCCGGGCGATCGCCAACCAGTTCCTCAAGGAAGTGGAAGCAGGTGAAAAGAAACCGTTCAAATGCCCCTACCACTGCATCAGCACCTGCGATTACAAGACAAGCCCCTATTGCATCGTTGTCGCGTTGATGAATGCCAAAAAAGGCTATCTCAAGAATGGCTTCGCTTTTGCTGGCGCGAATGCCTACCGGGCTGACAAGATCGTGACCGTCAAGGCCCTGATCGACTCATTGAAAGAGGGCTATGCTTCAGCCGAAGCGGCTTACCGCCAGAAGGCAAAAGGACCTTCTGTCCAGTCAGTCTGACCAGCAGGTCCAGAAGCAGACGGCCTGACCAGATCAAGACTGGTTTGGAATCTGGTTTTCAGTCAGTTTATTCAACTTTCTTGCCGCAGCTGCCGCAGAACATGACGCCTTCAGTGAGTGGATTGCCACAGCCGGAGCAGAAGCGGCCGGTCGCCGGCTTCTCACCCGCCTGTGGTGCTGCCGCGGCTCGTTCGGCCTTCCCCGCCTCTGCGGCTGACTTGATGTCATTGATTTTCTGTTCGAGTCCGGTGATCGTCTCCAACCGGGTTTCGATATTTCTCAAATCGTCGGCAACACCATCTGGCAGTGATTCACCTGCTTTATACATGGCAAAAACCTTGTCGCCGATCTGGATTTTCGCGGCATTGATCAGATCTTTCTCGGTTGAAATAGACGAATTGAGTTTGCTGATTTCCAGCAGATCTGTCGTCTTTTTGGTTGCATCCTGAACGCCTTCGGTAATCTTCTCTTTCATTTCTTTGAAAAACGCCATAAAGAACACCCCCTACACTGATTTATAATTATATTTTACCAGATCCTGATTAAAATGATCAGTTTGGCTCCATCCCGAATTCATATTTTACTTGATCAGGCGACAGGTTCGTGATCGACAATCGCCTCCTGACTGATCCTGGTGACACCGTTTCGTGTCGCCAGCCAGTAATCATGATTGTTGTCCTGGACAATTTTTTTCACCTCATTGTCCGAAAGGCCGTCAGCCTCAGTCAGGATTAAAACACGTCCGCCGGGCTCAAAAATTGTGATGCCGTCATACTCCGAACAGAACCAGATCCGGTCCTGTTGATCGACGAAGATGTTCCGGACCTTGTCGCCAGCCAAGCCATTCTCTTTTCGCAGCGTTTCAATAATTATCCATTGACCCCCGGGCAGGCCACCTGATTGTCCTGCGGTCTTTTCCCGGGTGTATTCGAACAGATTCGCACCGCCTTCTGTATATAGGCCACCTCCAACCAGGACTTGATGCTCAGGGGTTTCAACAATCGCGGTGATGCAATTGTGAACCAGGCCATTTTTAATATCGAAAACCTGGCTCGATTCGCCATTCTTGATGACGATACCACCTCCGACCGCATCATAGGCGCCGAACCATATGCCGCCGAAGCTGTCTTTCAACAGGGCTTTGATTGAATCACCAGGCAGGCCGTCATTTTTCGTCAGGTAGGATATGTCCCCATCCCGAACGACCGCAACCCCGCTGAACGTCGCAGCATACAGGGTTCTGTTGTCGACTCTGATCAGATCGATGATCCGTGGGTCGGTCAGACCGTCTTGTTTACTGATGTTTTCGATCATCACACCAGAGGCGATGTGGCTGAGGCCTTCATCATGCCCGACCCACAAGGTAGACAGATCGGAAAGGAGAACTCTGACGGATTGAAAGGATCGGTCAGAGTTCTTGATTTCAATCTGTTCCAGCGTTGCCGGATCGATCCGGAAAAGGCCTTGCAGCCCTCCGGCATAGACTATGCCGTCCAGCACAGTGATTGCAGAGAATTCCTTTCCATTGAGGAGGCTTGTGTAGCCCGGATGGTTTTGCGGCTTTGTTTCGCTGGTTGCGGCTTTCGGCTGATCGTTGATCAGTAAATACAGACCAGCCGCGATGACCAGGATCAGGATGGCCAGGTTGATTTTCCGCAGCATCGCTTCAGACCCGTGTCATTCCATGACTTGAAAAACGGCAGACAACATCACACACATCTTCGGCCTCAGCCGGGTCATGGGTGACGAAAATGACCGTACTGGTGTTCTCCTTCGCATAATCCATGACGGCTTCGAGGATCCTGTCCTTCAATTCACAGTCGAGATTGTTCAGCGGCTCATCGAGCAGGAGGTGCCTGGGTTTGACAACCATCGTCCGGGCCAGGGCTACCCGTTTGGCCTGGCCACCTGAAAGCTCTCCCGGGTATTTCCTGATCAAGTCTTTTATGACAAGAGATTCAATGATCGTATCGAAGCGTTTTTCTCTTTCCTGGGGATTGAATCCAGCCAGACCATACAGGATATTGTCCCGAACGGACATGTGTGGCCAGAGAGAAGGGAACTGGAAGGCGAATCCAAGATTCCTTCTTGACGGATGCACCCTGGCCGTAGGTGTGTCTGTGACTGTACCATCGATCTTGATCAGGCCGGCACTGATTGGCACAAGTCCTGCAATGACATTCAGCAAGGTTGTCTTGCCGATCCCGGAAGGCCCGGTCACTGCTGTTTTGCTGCCTGAAGCAAAGGTATGCGAGAATTGCTCCAGTATGGCTAAAGAGCCGAAACTCTTGACGACACTGTTCAGTTCAATCATTGAATCTTCCCCTTGTCAGGATTTTGGCAAGACCAGCCAGGATAACAATGACGGCGAGGATCATGAACGACAGTCCGAGAACCATTTCGGTAGCACCATAATGCAGATAATTGTACAGCCTCACGGTAACAGTCGACATCCCTGGCGGCAAAACAAGGATAGTAGCCCCCAACTCGCCGATGCCGAACAGGACGATCAAGGCCGAGCCAATCAGCAGCCCGGCCGAAATCATCGGCAGCTTGATCCGTAAAGCATTCCGCCACTCACGACCTTCCACCAGCAAGGCTGCGTTGACCAGATTCTGATCCATCCGCTTGATCCAGGCCAGGGTGACAAGCACACCAAAAGGCATGAACCTCGCCAAAACAGCCAGACCTGGCATTAGGGCACTGTTGTAGATCCAGTTCGTTGCAGGATGATTGAACAGATTGATATAGGCTGCTCCGATCAGGGAAGCCGGCAGTACAGTAGGTAAAATGACCAGGAAAAGACCGGCTTTCCTGAACCGGGTTTGGTTGAGCCAGCTTGCCGTGGTGTAGATAACTGGAATGCCGAGGATCAGGGTTATTGCAGAGATTGACAGGCTTGTCGCCAAATCGGCAGAAGTGCTGATCAAAGTGCTGCCAAGTTCCTGCCACATGTTCCGGTCAAGCAGAATAACGCTGACTAGGCCAAGCATCTGGACCAGGACCAGGATCAACGCCAGGGATGAAATGACCTGGACTGATTTGGGAAATGTCAACGCCACATCATTAGCGTCTTGCTTTCGGCCGGACAAGAACACTTCAGAGATCAGTCCGAGGATTGCCAGCAGAACCGCAGCCTGGATCAATGTCAATGGCAGGCTCTTGAGTATTGTCCGCAACACGCTCAAACTGCTGCTGTACTCCACAAAAATGTCCAGAGCATAGACATTGACTGAAAATACCGAAGGAATGGCATAGTCGTTGATCGTCAGCATGAAAACAATGGCCAACGTTGCCAGAATCTGCGGTTTCAGGTATCTGGGCAGCAGACTCACTAAAAACCGGGTGTCATTGCCTAGCAGCTGCGCGGCAAAAATCTGTTCTTTGTTGATGGCAAGGACACCGCCAGCGATGATCAGCACCGCAACCGGCAACAGCGCCAAACTCTGGACAAACCAGGCCATCAGCCAGCCTCGTGAAGATACCACGAGCCATCCTGTGTTGTTCAATACTCCGTTCCATCTCAGCCAGGCCAGGGAATGGACGCAGGCCGGAACAGGCAGCGTCATGAACAACAGCCATGCATAACGCTGGAAAATCTTCTTGCCGCTGCCGCAGGTGAAAACCGCAGCCAGGACGCCCACTGCAGTCACCGTCATCGCCACTGTGCCGGAATAGGCAATCGTTTTCGCCAGCAACAGGGTCTCCCGCTGCAGGTCGAAAGGAAAAGCACGGCCATTTTCCTGTGCCAGCCAATCGACAAGACTGCGAAATAGCAGCAGCAGGACAGGCATAACGCCGATCAGGAAAAAGGGCCAGGTGGCCAGGAGCTGGAACAAACGCGAGGGGATTTTCATCGGATAAAAATCTGCTTGAGTGAATCCTGCGAGCCTGCAAGCTTCACATAAATCTCATCGAGTGAAATGTCGATCATCTTGATCTGGTTCAAGTTGATACCCGATGTAGTGGCTTCGATTGTCCGCACCGGGGCCTGGATCCAGCCAAGATCAAACAGGTATTGTTCCGTCGCTTCACTGAGCAAATAGTCGATGAAAATCCTGGCCTTCTCATTCTGTTCAGGTTTTTTAATCAAGGCGACACTGTTGGGTATGATCAGGGTTCCGATTTCGCCTTCGCCCTGGTCAGGGAAGACGATATCGACCGAAGCACCCTTCTCGATGGCGCCTAGGGCATCATCGGTATCGGTCATGCCAAATAGCAGTTGACCATCGACGACAAGATCCCTGACAACGCCATTGCCATCGACAATCCGGATGCCACGTGACTGGAGTTTTTTGAAAAACGCCTCGGCGACCTGGCTGCCTTCCACAGCATAAAGTGCGGCAGCGTGTGTAGCCGTGGTTCCGAAAAGCGGGTAGGCCATACCGATTTTGTCCGCCGGATAACGGTCAGACAGGAAATCTTCAAACTTGCTGGGATAGTCTTCCTTGTTCAGGAGTTTTGTGTTGACCAGGATACATCTGGCCCGTCCACCAAATGCAGTCCAATAACCAGCGGGGTCCTTGAATTTGTTCGGGATACTGGCTGCACTTTTCGACTGGTAGGGAGCCAGAATGCCCTTGTCTTTGAGTAAAATCGTCTGGGAAAATTCACTGCTCCAGAACACATCGGCCCTCGGGTTTGATGCTTCCTCGACGAGTTTGTTGACCATGCCGGTGGTTTTGCTGGCTTCGGTGTCATAGCCGGCGATGACCCTGATCCCTGTCTTCTTTTCAAAATCCTGGAAAACCTGCTCGGAGAAATTCCGGTCGACTGACGTGTAGATGATCACGGTATCACCTGATGCACGACATGCGGATAAAAGGAGCATGGACAATAGTCCCAGGGCAAGGGCAAAGGTTTTTGATTTCCAGGATTTCAAAGCATTCGACCGATTCATTTCAATTTTTCGCGCCGCATCTGGTGCAGAATTTTACAGTTGCATCCAATTTGTTGCCGCAATTGACACAGATCCTCAGTTTGGGCTCAGATGCTGGTGCTGGACTTGGCACTGGCCCTGGATCTGCTATTGGTGCTGGACTTGGTGCTGGTATTGATGCTGGACTTGGTGCTGGTATTGGTGCTGGACTTGGTGCTGCGAAAAGACCGTTCAGCCAGGCCCGCAATTGGTCTGACTGGAATGCCTGGTGGTTGACTTGGATACCCGCCTCGCTTTCTTTCAACAAAACAAGATGATTGGCCGCTGCAGTTGGGGCCAGAAATCCTTTTTCCAGGACCTTGCTGCCGGTGCTGGTTTTCAAACTCAGTTCGAACCCGGTGCTGGTCTGCCAGGTTCGCTCAAATTCAACCCCAAGAGCTTTGCCTTCTTCTGTGAAAGCCATGCCCAACTGGTTCGTTTCCTTATGTTTCATCATTTTGCAGAGCCCGCTGTCAACAAGGAATTTCAGGCTGTCCGGATCGAATTTGAACTGATCAGCCGGCAGGTTGGGCACAATGTTGACAAAACAAGGGGTCAGCCAGCGGATATCCCTGGATTTAAGAGCCTTGACCAACTCGGCCGAGTAAGCGTCGAGCGTAAAACCGGGTTCACTTTGCGGCTCGTACCGGAGTAGACTGGCGTAGAGTGAACGCCGGTACATGTCGATACTATGAAGGACCGCAACAAATGATTCCAGCGAAATCATTGGCGGGATCAAATTAGGCGTAACACCCTCGTTTTTGCTCGCATATTTGGCTATGAAGCCGTCAAGAATCGACTTCAAACCGTCGTACGCAAAAAGCTTGACGCGATCATTCAAGAATGAAATGCCAACCGGATTTTCACCATTGGCTGCATCGAAGCAGAGGGTCTGTTCAGCTGCCGGCATCTTGCCGCCACCAAAACGGCAGATCATTTTCATCTGCGGATGGGTGATTTTCCTGACCAGGCTCGGCGATTTCCTGTTGATCCGGACCGCTGCTCTGGCCTGCTCGCTGATCGGCCGATTTGCCATACGGGTCGATCAGCTGCATCACCGCGTCCTGGGCTAACGGGCTAAAATCGTCGATCACTAAAGCGGAATCCCTGATGACAAACGCGAGGTCTTCAAACGACAACTGGATATTCCGAACACCTTCATTCATGATGATCACCCCTGCTATTGATCTGCTGGATCGCTGCCTTAGCCACCTGTTTCATCGCATCGTCTGCTTCCGGGATTTCCATTTTCACATCTCGGAGATAAGAGATCTTGCCGCTGCGGATAATCTGAACATGGCCACTGCCGGCAATGCCGAGGTATGGACATTCAGCAGCAACCGCCTGGAGTTTGAACGTTTCGTCGTCTGGCGCGATCCACAGCAGTTTGCCTTGACGGATCCATTTCTCCAGGGAATAGTCATAGGCTGATTCCGGATTGAAGGCAGATTCATAAAGCCGGTGGCCATAGAGATTGACGAAAGAATATTGGTTGGTCCCGTAATCATTGATAGACTGGACATCGTTGATCATCGGGAAAGCATAATAGACGATCCACCAAGTCAGGTTGCCGGCGATTTTCATCGAGGAAATGACGGCTTTGATTTCCCGCCTTTGCAGCAATCCTGGAATCACAAACGGCTGATCCGGTCCTGGAATCACCAGGAACGGTGCAGTTTCCGGACTGGCAGTGATTTTCATCGCACCGTCGACAGCAAAGAAGGTGGCTGGCGCCTGGATTGATTTCCGCACTGGATCCAGGTAATCCCACCAAGGCCCACCCAGGCCGTATGTGTCAACGGTGTAATGGACCAGTTGCCCGGTGTATGGGCATCTGGAGATTGAAAGTACCGGAAGGTTGGACAGGTACGATTCGGAAAGGTCGAAAATCAGATTGCTCACAAGATCCAGTTTGGCACGGATATTTTCCGAGTCCTGGCCTGATCTGGACAATTCCGCAAGCAAGCGGTTCCGGCTGGCTTGAGCCTCGAAATAATCCTGCAGGATCTGATTCCTCTTGCTGACAGTATTTTCCAACGGTATCCCTCCTCGCTCGATGTCCACCGGTTATTGCTGCACTGCGTCTGCCGAAAGCCCGGTTTTGACAGTCTGGGTCGTTCCATAGGCTTCGGCCCAGGGATTCCTGGGGGCGGGCCGCTGGTAGAAATCATGTCGGGAATAAGCTTGGGTGATACTGCCATCCGCATTGATACTGATCACGCCTTCGCCCGTGGTCGTGCCGCCGCGGATATATTTATCCTGCAAGTGCGGATCAAATACGTCCGCGGAAAGTCCCTGCTGTGAACAGCTTCGGTGCAGGACCGTGGTATCCGGGTTGCCCATCAGCCGGTTTTCAATCTGCCTGATCATGCTGTCCGGCAAGGGTGTTCCATCAGCCTGGGTGATATGGTACAAATCGACATCGCCTGCGACAAATTTCTGGGCTTTGACGTCATAGACCATGTTGTTGACGATGCTGTAGCGACCTTCCTGCATCATCCGGTTCATATCCGAGCTATACCTTGCCATTTCCTTGACCCGGTCATCGAATCTGGCCAGGAGTTTTGTCTGATCGGAAATCGGCAATGATTTGAAGTTCGCCGGCAGACTGGGATTGTAACAGCCGACCACGCCGCGTGAGCCGGTCGGACAGCCGAGCATTTCATCCCACTTGTTGATTGTCTTGAATTTCAGGTCAAGTGGTTTGGGCACACCAAGACCTTCATCAAACCATTTGACCGAATCCGCATTGCCGATTCGGACTTGAATCTGGACATTGAGTTCCCTTGCGAGATCGCTAAGTGTCCTCTTGGTATTGCCCGGGATGAAATTTGGATCGACATTCTGGACGTGGATGAACAATCCCTTGTCGCCAAGGGCTCTGGCGCCATCGTCGGCCAAACCTCGGGCATTCAACTCGGCAAGTTCCCTGGCGGCGTCATCGGCAGCCTGTCCGACCAGGTCGTCCGCATAACGGGTCAGCCCCATACCGGCTTCTTTGATGGTGGATAGGGTACCACCCAATTCAAATGTTCCCCACAATGATTGACCGATCCGATCCCAGCCGGAGCGGTTCGGATCCCAGCTGTTGCTGAAATTGTCCGCCCCGATCATGTCTTTGACGGTCTGGTAGACCTTTTCCGGATCATTGACCGTATTGGACACCGCATTCCAGGTATTGGCGAGGACATTGCCGGCTGTTTCAACGCCTGTTGTCACGTTTTCATAGGCCCGGTCCCAGAAAGCATCCGGAGTGTTCCAGTAGCTGACGGCTTCGTCCCTGATCCATCCGGCCGAAGTGGACAAGCCATAGCCGATGTCGTCCAGTGTTCCACCCAGGCCGTCTTTAACGATTTGCCAGTCCGCGTACCCTGAGGCGGTTTCCCAGACTGAGCCGGCGAAATCGCCGAGCGAACTTTCCATCTGGGTTACATCGGCATACATGTTATCAAACCAGCTGTCCCACAACTCTGGATCGGCGAGAAGCTGGAAGACTCCATCCTTGAAACCTGACGCGGTCTCTTTGATTTCTTCCCAACCGCGGTCGAGCACATATCCTGCTGTGTCGATGACTTGGCCAACTGTGCCGGCTATTGTTCCGGTCACCACATCATAGGTATAGCCAAGGCCGCTGCTGACTGTGCGGAGGCCTTCCGCGACAGCATCGCTGGCCTGTGAAACACCCTCCGCCACTCGGTCACTGGCGTTTTTCAACGTGTCATAGACTGCCGAAGCGCCACGGGAGGCGACGTTGTACGCTCCAGTCACGGCGCTCGAAATTACCCGGCATCCTACGTTGAACAGGCTGCCGATGATACTGCCGGCTGTGGCCAGAAGACCTGTCCTGAAGCCGTTCCGGATCACCGCCCAGGCGCCGGGGCTCCTGATCCAGGTCCACCAGTCAGCACCGCCTTCCCACCAGCCTCCGTCATCGGCATAGACACTGCTCGATATTCCCGACAGGATTGAACTGGTGATCACCAGGCCAAAAATGAAAATAGCAGCCCTGGGGGCTACTTTCCGTTTGGCGGCCAGAATGCCCAGGGCTATCAGGACAATGCCGGCAAGGACCGGCAGCACCGGCTGTTTCGGGATGAATACCAGAAGCACGAGGCCGATCGCCAGGCCCAGCATGAAGAGGGCCATCGCACCGACCGGGGCTTCCTTTTTCTGTTTTTGACGGCCGAACAATTTCCGGGTATCGGACCAGATCGTTTGGGCAAAAATCAGGCTGAAGTCAGCATGGCGGGCTGAATAGCCCATCAATATGCCGAAGGCCAGCGAAATAAACAGATACCTGTTTTCGACGACGAGACTCAGGAAAAGGCTCATCCCGGCGGCTATCGCCAGGACCGGAACCGAGAGCCGGCCGGTTTCGCGCACGGCTTGAGCCGTCCAGGATGGGATTCCAACCAGATCCAGCAGGAACCGTTTGAGTCCGCGGTCCCGGATCCGGTCAAACAAGGACGTCAGAATGAAAAAAGCCAGGAAGCAGAGCGCCGAGAAGGCAGCCTGGTTTTCACCGATATTTAACAGTGGATACCAGGGACTTTCTTTTGGCAGCGACATGCCCAGGCCGTTGTTTTTGACTGCAATGACATAAAAATTGATCACAAAAGCCAAGGTGAAAGACAGTATGCCCTTGATGGCCATGCTGGCAATCATTTTCGGCAGATGCTTGAAAGCACTGGTAAAAACGAGCTTTAGCAGCCCGAATGTTGTTTCCGGAAGTTTGGGGTTTTCACCGGGCTGTCCGGTTTGATGAGGAGATTTTCCGGGATCATGCGCTGATTTCTGGTGCTGTTGAGACGGCTGGTGGAGTGCATCACTGCGGTCCCTGGTCTTTCCAAAATCCATGATATCTCCTCCAGTCACGCTGTCCTACTGTAGGAACCGATGAAAATCAGAAAACAACCACCAGCCTCGATGCGATTTGTTCGCTTTATTATGCGCCCCAAAATCCGGATAAATAATGCAAGAATTTCGGCGATACATAGCATCAAGGCTGATGGCTTCTGTTGATTATAGTTATATGTTTGACTGGTTCTGTTGAGCTAGTAAAGATCAGTCATCCGCGTGGTATTTGAATGAAAGTTTCATTTTCGTGCGGTACAGGTGGATCTTGCCATCCTCAATTTGGGCGTCCATCAGGATCACTTCGGCGATCCTCAGGTCTTTGATTTTTTTCGAAGCAACTTCAATGGCATTGGCTGCCGCCTTTTCCCAGGATTCTGTGCTGGTTCCAACCAGTTCGATCACTTTGTAGACACTGTCTGGCATTGACATCACGCTCCTTTTTGTGCGATTGCTTCGCCCTCATATAGCAAGGGATTGAGGGCGCTCTCTATCATCATGTTAGCACAGAACGGCTTAGATCTGTCCGGACATTGTCATTTATTTCTAACTAGACTTATAATTAGTACAATCTAACCAATGACATCATTTTCATCATGCATGCCAGGACGGCCAGCCGGACACCGGCTGATCTGTCACGGCAAAAAAGGAGGCTATCAATCATGTTGCAAGAATTCAAGAAATTCATCCTGCGTGGCAATGTCATGGACCTGGCCATTGGTGTTGTGATCGGCGCTGCTTTCGGAGCGATCGTGAGCAGCGTTGTCAATGACATCATTATGCCGATCATCGGCTTCATCACTGCAGGAATAAGTTTTTCCGATCTCAAATATGTCCTCGCCAATGCGGTGATGACCAATGGTGAAGTGACCAAACCTGAAGTCGCCATCACCTATGGCAAGCTGATCCAGGTGACCATCCAGTTCCTGATTATCGCCCTCTTTGTTTTCCTGATCGTCAAAGGCATCAACCATATGCGTGAACGCGCCGATGCCCGCAAGGTCAAGGAGGCCGAGGCCGTTGCACCCCCAGCCAAGCCTGCCGACATCGCTTTGCTCGAAGAGATCCGCGACTTGCTGAAAAAAGCCTGATTATGGTCGATCAGCATTATCTCAAGTTATTATCCCGTGAATATCCCACAACCCAGGCGGCCGCAGCGGAAATCATCCGTCTGGAAGCTTTCCTGGGACTCCCCAAGGGCACTGAGTTTTTCTTCAGTGATTTGCATGGCGAGCATGAGGCATTTATTCATTTGCTGCGCAGCGCATCGGGGTTCATCCGCACCAAAATCGATGACCTTTTCGAAAAATCGGTTTCCCAGGCCGACCGCATCGCGCTGGCCAATTTGATCGCCTATCCCGAACGGGAACTGGAACTCATGAGTGCATCTGAACAGTTGACGTTCGACTGGTGCAAGATCACGATTTACCGGTTGCTTGAAGTCTGCAAAATCGTTTCGGCCAAATACACCCGGTTCAAGGTCAGGCGCAAACTGCCACCCCATTTCGCCAATATCATCGACGAACTTCTCCATGTCGATTCCGACAGCAAAGCCCAGTATTTCGCTGCCAGTGTCCAGTCGATTGTCGACTCCGGGATGACGGAGGAATTCATCACCAGCCTGTGCCTGCTGATCCAGCGTCTGGCCATCGACAAAATCCACGTCATTGGCGACATTTTCGACCGCGGGCCGCGGGCCGATGCCATTATCAGTGCGTTGATCGACTTCAAACAGGTCGATTTCCAATGGGGTAACCATGATATTTCCTGGATGGGAGCGCAAGCCGGCAACTGGGTCTGCATCGCCAGTGTAATCCGGCTAGGCATCAGCTATAACAATTTCGATTCGATGGAAGACGGCTACGGGATCAACCTGCGAGCTTTGTCGGTGTTTGCCGCCCAGGTTTACCACGATGACCCCTGCGCCCTTTTTGCCCCGCACATTCTCGATGAGAACATATACGATCCGGTCGATTCCGTCCTGGCTGCCAAAATGCACAAGGCAATCGCCATCATCCAGTTCAAGGTCGAAGGGCAGTTGCTCAAACGACATCCGGAATACGGTATGGACGACCGCCGCCTGCTCGAGAAGATCAATTTCGAAGATGGCACGATCACGCTGAATGGACATGTCCACGAGCTTAAGGACAAGCTTTTCCCAACGGTTGACCCGAACGACCCCTTAAAGCTCACCCCGGGTGAAGAAGATCTGATGAACTCGATCGCCGCATCGTTCAGGCACAGCGAGAAACTGCAGAAGCACATCCGTTTTCTCTATGCCCAGGGCAGCATGTACCTCTGTGCCAATAACAACCTGCTGTACCACGGCTGCATCCCGATGACCGCCGATGGCAGCTTTGACAAGGTCACTTTTAATGGGCAGGTCTATTCCGGCAAATCCTATCTCGATCACATTGACAAGATCGTCCGCCTCGCGCATTTCGCGCCCCCGCATTCGCAGGAAAAATACGATGCCCGCGATTTTCTCTGGTACCTCTGGTGCGGTCCAAAATCACCGCTGTTCGGCAAGAACAAAATGGCCACTTTCGAACGGTATTTCGTTGCCGACAAGGCGACTCACAAGGAAGTCATGAGTCCCTACTACCAGATGCTGGAGGAGCGCAGCATGTGCGAAAACATCCTGCGCGAATTCGGACTCGACCCAGCACGGTCGCACATCATCAATGGCCATGTCCCGGTCAAGATCAAGGCGGGGGAAAGCCCGGTCAAAGGCGGCGGCCTGCTTTACGTCATCGATGGCGGGATTTCCAAAGCTTACCAGAGCCACACAGGCATCGGTGGTTACACACTGATCTACAATTCACGCTATCTGGCTTTGGCTGAACACTTGCCCTACCATGTCGATGAAAAGCTGCGCCCGCTTGACTTGACGCCGAAAGTCCGGATTGTCGAAAACATGCCGCGGCGGATGCTGATCGCCGACACCGACGAAGGCGAGATCGTCAACCAGCGCATCAGTGAACTCAAAGCGCTGCTGCAAGCCTTTCGCGACGGCGAGGTCGAAGAAAATCCGGAACACGTGCCAAACCTGCAGGCACTGTGGATCCCCAAAGTGAGTAACAACAGTTAAAGATCCGCGGAAAACACTAACCTGGGTCAGGTCAGGCGTTGTCCTGGCCACACGAACACACTAAGCGAAAAAAGAAACACTTAAGGTATAAAACCTCAGTGTTTCTTTTTTGTTTTGTGAAGTTACTTTCTGTGATCCTGGAAGTGGGATTCGAGTGGGAATCAGAGCAGATTGTTGCGTTTCTTCATGCCCGCGACAACTTTCAGCGGCAGCCCGAAGCAATTGATAAAACCGCCAGCTTCTGCATGATTATACACGGTGTCTTCGGCGAATGTCGAAAGCGCTTCGTCATAGAGGGAGAACGGCGAGGTCGCGCCGGCCGAGGTGGCGTTGCCTTTGTAGAGTTTGAGCTTGACGGTGCCGGTGACAGTTTTCTGGGTTTCGTTGACGAAGGCATCCAGGGCTTCGCGCAGCGGGTGGAACCACTGGCCGAAGTAGACGAGCTCAGCGTAGCGCTGGGCCAGGACATCTTTGTAATGCATCGTGTCACGGTCAAGGCAGAGCAGTTCAAGCTCGCGGTGGGCCAGGTACATCAGGGTGCCGCCCGGTGTTTCATAGACGCCGCGGCACTTCATGCCGACGAGGCGGTTCTCGACCATGTCGACAATGCCGATCCCGTTTTCTCCACCGACTTTGTTCAGGTACTTGAGCATTTCGACCGGGCTGAGGGCCTGGCCATCGACGCGGACAGGGATACCCTGTTCGAAATCAAGTGTGACATAGGTGGCTTTGTCCGGTGCTTTTTCAGGGGTGACGGTCATCTGGAGAATTTTGTCATAGAGTGGTTCGTTGTTCGGATCCTCGAGGTCCATGCCCTCGTGGCTGAGGTGCCAGAGGTTCTGGTCCATCGAGTAGTTGTCCGCTTTGGTGACCGGAACCGGGATGTTCCGGGCGTTGGCATAATCGATTTCCTGGTCGCGGGACGTGATGTCCCACAGGCGCCAGGGTGCGATGATCTTGAGTTCAGGCGCGAGGGCCTTGACAGAAAGCTCAAAGCGGACCTGGTCGTTGCCTTTGCCGGTTGCGCCATGGGCGACGGCGGTGCAGCCTTCGCGCTTGGCGATCTCGACCATCCGCTTGGCGATGGCCGGACGGGCAAACGAGGTGCCCAGCAGGTATTTGCCTTCGTAGATCGCGCCGGCTTTCATGGTCGGATAAACGTAATCGGTGATGAATTCTTCAGCGATATCTTCGATGAAGCAAGCAGACGCACCGCATTTGAGCGCCTTGGCCTTGAGTGCTTCATGATCGAGGCCGATACCAACTTCACCAGCCATGGCGATGACTTCGCAGTCATAATGTTCAAGCAACCACGGGATGATAATCGATGTGTCGAGGCCGCCGGAATAAGCCAGCAGGATTTTTTCTTTAGCCATGATTGTACCTCCAATATTTTTATGCATCATATCTGCATAATTATGAGATCGATAGACGGATTGCACGCGTCAATACCGTATAATTATACGACCGCTTCGAGTTGTTGCCAACTGCTTGAAGCGCATTATTTCACAGTAGGTTGATCTTCGGGAACGATGATATTCAGCACGACGGCGATAATTGTCGCTGCAGCGACGGCCGAGCCTTCAAAGAGCATCTTGAGCAGGTGCGGAAAGGATTCGGAAGCCGCCGGTACATTGGCAAACCCGACGCCGATGGCGAGGGCAACGGCAAGGATCAGTCCGTTTCTGCCGGCGAGCGGCTTCTCCGTCACCTGGTTGACGCCGCTGACAATCATCATGCTGAACATCAGGACAGCCGCTCCGCCCAGCACACTAGGAGGCATCACGGCGATGATTGCGCCGATCTTGGGGAACAGGCCGGCAATGACCAGGAAGATCGCCCCGGTCGCAACAGCAAATCGGTTGACGACCTTGGTCATGGTAATGATGCCAACATTCTGCCCATAGGATGTGCTCGGCGGTACGCCGAAAATGGAGGCAAACACGGATCCGACACCGTCGGCAATGACAGCGCCCGAGAACTCTTTCTCTGTCGCCGGTCTGCCGATACCGCCAGAACAGATGCCCGAGACATTGCCGACTGTTTCGACTGTGGAAATCAAGTACATGACACAGAGGGAAATGATGGCATCGAGATGGAATTCAAAGCCCCACCTCATCGGAACCGGTAATGAAAAGAAGCTTGCCGTACCGACAGAATCGAAATTGACCTTGCCCATGGGAATGGCCACGAGGTATCCGACGACCAGACCGATCAGGATTGCAGCCGTGCTGGTGACACCCTTGGTAAACTGCTTCAGCACGATGATGGTGACAAGAACAACCGCACCTAGCAGCATATTCCGGGGCGAGCCGAAATCCTTCGCGCCAACTCCGCCTGCGAAATAATTCATACCGGTCTTGACCAGAGACAAGCCAATGACGAGAAGGACGATCCCGGTGACTAGTGGCGGGAAATATTTACGGATATTCTTGATGAATAAACCGACAACGACCTGGAAAATACCGCCGACCAGGGCCGCCCCCATCACGCCGGGCAGTCCATACTTCGCTGCGATGGCAAGGCAGGCTGCCAGGAAACCAAAACTGGTTCCCATGATGATCGGCAGTCTCGCACCGATCGGACCGATCGGATACAGCTGCAAGAGGGACACAAGTCCTGCAACGATCATGGCACACTGGATCAGGAAGGTCTTGTCGCTGACTTCCAGCTTCAGGGCATTGGAAAGAATGATGATTGGCGTAATATTTCCCACGAACATAGCCAGGACGTGCTGCAAGCCCAAGGGGATTGCCGTGCCAAGCGGCGGTCTTCCGTCGAGGCTGTAAATCAGGTTCTTTTTGTCTTCCAAACTTTGTTTTCCTCCATCGGGCGATCAATATCAACAAGTTCCAGTGGTTCCATTTCAAAAAAAGACACATCGTCAGGATGGCGATTCATCACTCGTTTACCGCCAACATCGCCTGATAGTTCCAGCAACTCAGGGTAGTAGGCCTGGTCAAAGGAAACAGGATTGCCGGAAATCCCGTCGTGGGCGGCTGCAAGAATGCCAGTCTCAATACGGTGTGCAGATTGCAGGTAGGACTCGAGGGTCTCATAGCGTATGAAAGGTTGATCAGCCGTGAAAAAGACAGCACCTTCCCGGTCCGGGTCATCCGGAATTTTGTCGCCGGCCGTTAGCTTATGCAGTTTCTTTTGGCCAGCTTCGATTCCCAGGCGGATCGTCAGGGAGATGCCGTCCTCCGGCCTGGGGTTGCGCACGGCTTCGAGTCCGGCCTCGACGGCAGCTTCCAGAATCTCATCATATTGGGAAACAACGGTGACCCGGCAGTTTTCGGCATGTTCATCCTGATAGCGGACCAGATGGTCAAAGATGTGACGATACATCGGTTTGCCTTGAATGAACGCCAGCAGCTTGTTGGCACCATATCGCTCGCTGTTACCGGCGGCCATGAGAATCAGGTTCAGGTATCGATTCATGCTGGCGTTTAACCGAGCACAGCAACACACTCGATTTCGACCTGGGCACCCTTGGGCAGCGCCGCGACAGCTACAGTGGACCTTGCTGGGTAGTTGCCCTGGAAAAAGTCACCATAGACCTTGTTGACGACAGCGAAATCTGCCATATCCGTCAAGAAGATCGTTGTTTTAACGACAGATGCAGTGTCGAGTCCGGCTGCGCTCAGGATCGCGCCCAAGTTTTTCAGTGAGCATTGCGCCTGGGCAACAACATCTCCCGGAATCTCACCTGTCGTCATGTCAATTCCGAGCTGGCCAGATACAAACAGCAGTCCATTGGCTTTGACAGCCTGGACATAAGGTCCGATGGCGGCAGGGGCTTTCTCGGTGTGGATGACTTCTTTTTCCATATCTGTATCTCCTATTCATTCCTCTGACAAATCACTTGGCAAATCACTGCCTCTGGCGGCCTGAGTCCCAAGTCCCTGGCTGCCGTCAGGCAGATGCAATATATTTACAATGATGATAGCAATTCATTGCCCCTGCCAGATTATCAGCAAATGAAGGGATCTTCAAGATTATCGCTTTGAATGCAGACGATTCATTTGGAATCCATCCTGTGATAAAGTTGAGTCATATGACCCATTCAACAAAACACCGACAGGCACCCTTCTGAAGAGGTACAAGTATATGTTTGAAATCCGCCAGTTGATCGAACCGAAAACACTCGACGAAGCCTATTCAGCCTTGGTCGCCAACCCGAACAACCGCCTGCTCGGTGGCTGCATGTTTCTGAAAATTGGGCACAAACTGATCAACCAGGGAATTGACCTGCGCTCACTGGGACTTGATACCGTCCGACAGTCGGCTGGCTGGATTGATGTCGGTGCGACCTGCACGTATGGCGATCTCTCGAACAACGATCTCCTGCAAACCTATGCCGGTGGCCTGATCACCAAAGCGCTCAGCCATATTGTCGGTATCCAGATGCGCAACGGCGTCCAAGTTGGGGCATCAGTTTTCAGCAAATACGGTTTTTCAGATTTTATTCCGGCACTGTTGGCTGTCGGTGCAGAAGTGACCCTGTTTCATGACGGACGGATGCCGATTGCAGATTTTCTGGTCCGTCCACTCAGCCGCGACATTCTCGTCGCCGTGCATCTGCCTGACCATCCTTTTACCGCTGCATACCAGAGCTTGCGTATTACAGCTAGTGATCTGCCGGTCGTCAACTGCGTCGTGGCCAAAGATATCGAGACCGGAGTTTGGCGGGTCGCCGTCGGTGCTTTGCCATCGCGGGCACGGTTGGTACCTGCTGCCGCTGATGTACTGTCTGCCAAAGAACAGGTAACGAATGGCCTGTCGGATGAAGTCATAGCCGAAGTGGTCGACATTGCCAGGGATAGCCTGCCCTTCGGGACCAATGCCCGGGCCAGCGACGCTTACCGCCAGGCCATGGCCGGCGTTTTACTGGAAAGAGCTCTGAAAGAGGTACGTTTATGATGATCATACTGACCGTCAATGGTCGTGATTATGAAATTGATGTCAATCCTGCGGACATGCTGCTGGATGTCCTGCGACTGCTCGGCTTCAAATCGGTGAAAAGAGGCTGCGACACCAGTAATTGCGGCTTGTGTTCGGTCCTGGCCGACGGCAAACCTGTTCTTTCCTGTTCAACTTTGGCGATCCGGGCGCAAGGCCTGAAGCTGGAGACGATCGAAGGACTTAACGCAGATGTTGAACAGGTTGCCGGTTATCTGGCGCGCGAAGGCGCTGACCAATGCGGCTTCTGCAGCCCTGGGCTGATCCTGAGTGTCATCGCGCTGAAGCGCTCTTTGCCACCTCGGACCGAGTGGACGGCCAATACAGTCAGCGATGAAACGATCAATGCTTTCCTGTTGGGAAATCTCTGTCGCTGTACCGGTTATGTCGGACAGCTCCGAGCGATCCGCAAATACTTTACCGAGGATCCTGACGGCCTGGCTGCCGGACTGCCGCAGGCTGCGATCGACGCTGTTGCCATCAACAGGGCGATAAGCACCGATGGCAGTTCCATAAGCACTACGAAAGACACGTCCAATAGCAGCAAGGTTGCAAGACCGCGGCTGCAGTCGGTCGGACTGCCGGTCGAGAAACTGGATAGTCGCGCCAATCTCCATGGCAGAGCCGTCTACACGGACGACCTCGCTTCTTCCGACGCCCTGGTGGTCAAAATTCTCCGCTCACCGCACGCCCATGCCTGGATTCGCAGCATCGACACGACGAAAGCCAGCCTGGTGCCAGGGGTCGAGCTGATCCTGACCTGGGCCGATGTCCCTAAAACCCGCTTCACCCTGGCCGGGCAAAGTTATCCTGAACCGTCACCCTACGACCGGCTGATCCTCGACCGCGAAGTGCGCTATGTCGGAGATGAAGTGGCAATCATCGCTGCCGATACCGAGCGAAATGCCCTCAAGGCGATGCGCCTGATCAAGGTCGATTACGAGGTCAGGCCCGCGGTCCTGACTGTCGATGAAGCGCTCAAGGGGGAAACCCTGGTCCATGAAGAACACGAAATGGTCTTCAACCTGCCGCAGTCAGTCGGCGGGCATGATATCGCCCACAACATCATGGGTGCCCATGACCAGAAATTCGGGCCCGGCGACGAATCTACTTTTGCCAGCTGCGATGTTGCCCTCGAACGGACCTACCAGGTGCAGGCTCAGGCTCAGTCGATGATGGAGACTTTCCGGACGTTCACCTCACTCGACCAGTGGGGCCGCCTGGTCGTCATATCCTCGACCCAGGTTCCTTTCCACATCAAGCGCCAGCTGGCCTTGGCCCTTGGGCTTCCCTCCAGTCGCATCCGGGTCATCAAGCCCCGTGTCGGCGGCGGTTTTGGCGCCAAGCAGTCCTCGGTCACTGAAATTTTTCCGGCGATCGTCACCATGAAAACCGGCAAGGCGGCCAAAATCGTCTACACCAGGCAGGAAACCTACATGGCTTCCAATAGCCGGCATGCGATGCGCGCAAAGGTTCGAATCGGCGCCAACCGAGACGGCATGATCCGGGCGCTGACAATCGACACCATCTCGGACCAGGGCGCATACAGCCTGCATGGCTGGACCACGGTCGGGCTAGTCGGCGAAAAGTCCCTGCCGCTCTACAACAAACTTGAATACGCCCGTTTCCAGTCGAGAGTCGTTTACACGCACAAGATGCCGGGTGGAGCATTTCGCGGCTATGGCGCGACCCAAGGAACCTATTTCGTCGAATCGATTGTCAATGAATTGGCTGCCGAACTGAAGATCGACCCGATCGAGCTTCGGCTCCGCAATATCGTCCACGAAGGCGAAACAACCGTTGCCTACAAAAAAACCATTCTCAGCAGCGCACTTGACCGCTGTATCCTGAAAGGGAAGGAACTGATCGGCTGGGACCGGAAATACCCTCGGCACGAACTCCCGGACGGCCGTGTGCGGTCAGTCGGCATGGCAATCACCATGCAAGGTTCCGGTATTGCCCATATCGATACTTCAACTGCCAAAATCCAGCTCAATGAGAGCGGCGATTTCTCGCTGTTCATGAGTCCGACCGACGTGGGAACCGGCGCCGATACCATCCTGACCCAAATGGCCGCCGAGATCCTGCAGACACAGATCGGCAATATCATCACGATTGTCGCCGACACGGATATCACCCCATACGATCCGGGATCCTATGCCTCCAGCGGCACCTATGTCACAGGCCGTGCGGTTGTGGCGGCCTGTGAAGACCTGAAAAAGCAGATCCTCGACGAAGCGGCCGAACGTTATCAGCTCAAGCGAGATTCGATCGATCTCCACGATGGGCTGATCGTGCAATTGGACACCACAGCCGGTGATGATCTGAACCAGGCCGAAGAGCCACAGCATGATATTTCCTTGCATGATTTTGCCGAAAAGCTCTCCTCGGGACCGAAAGCCAGGACACTGATCGGGGTCGGCAGTTTCGGCGGCGAAACAAGCCCCCCACCCTATATGGCCGGCTTTGCTGAAATCGAACTGGACCAGGCGACAGGTCAAGTCAAAGTCATCGATTATGTCGGTGTGGTCGACTGCGGACGCGTCATCAATCCCAACCTGGCAAGGCTGCAGGCAGAAGGCGGCATCGTCCAGGGCATCGGCCTGGCCCTTTATGAAGATGTCCGCTATGGCGAACGTGGCGAGATCGCAACCAACTCGTTCCTGCAATACAAGATCCCGACCCGTGGGGACATCGGCCAGCTGCAGGTCGCCTTTGAGGAGAGCCATGAGCCAACCGGTCCTTTCGGCGCCAAGTCGATCGGTGAAGTGGTCATCAATACACCGGCTCCGGCGATCGCCGACGCGATCTACAATGCCTGTGGAGTCCGGCTGCGCCAGCTGCCGATGCTGCCGCAAAACGTCTGGTCCGCAATCAATGAATGAAAAAACGACCATCAGATTGTTTTACGGAACGACCCTTTTGCTGCTGTTTGTGTTCTCTTTCACGGATATGCAGATCAGCATGGCGTTGTATCGTCCGCAGAACGCAGTCTGGCGGTTTTTTGAAGCATTCGGCGAATGGCCGCTGAATGCCCTCGCCGCGATTTCGGCGCTTTTCCTCTGGCAAACTGAGCCGCGTGTCACACTGCTCCAGCGATTTGTCGCCTATTGGGGCTGGGGTCTGACCACTATCGTCTGCACGACGCTGGCCGGTTCATTGCCGCTATATTTCCTGACCCGCGACAGTTCGGGGAATTTTCCACTCTGGGTCATCCTGGGTGCCCCGATAGCCTTCGCAGTCTCTGTCGCCCTGGTTCGCCAACTCAGTCGATCTGTCAATCGAATCAATGGCCAGCTCGCGAGATCTTTCGCATTCGTAGCAGTCTTTTACTTCTGGGCTGCCCAGTTTGTCGCTCACAGTGTGAAAATTTTCTGGGGCAGAGTCCGCTTCCGTGACTTGAGCCAGACTTTTGCCGAATTTTCAGCCTGGTATCATCCGCAGGGAATTACCGGAAATTATTCTTTTCCGTCCGGTCATGCACTTAATGCAGCAGCAGTCCTGCTGCTCCCCCTGCTTCCCCGTGTCTTTCCTGATATCACGGTGAAGGTCAGGACATTAGTCATTTTCGCCTCATTCTGGATGATCCTTGTCGCAACCAGCCGAGTCGGCCTCGGCGCCCATTTCCCTTCCGATGTCACCGCTGGTGCACTCCTGGGGGTGTCTCTTATCCTGATCCTTAAACACCAGTTTTTCGATACGCCAATGAAGACTGATCCGGAACACTACAGTCAAAAAAGGGAGGTCCGTCGATGAAGTCACAGATGAAAAACACCACCTTAATGAGTAGTGTCCGGAATGCCGTGGTCGGTATCAGCACCGCTGTCCGGCATGAAAAAGTATTCAGGATCGAACTCTTGTTTGCCGCTGCTGTGACAGTCGCTGGCTTTGTATTCAGAATCACCCGGACAGAGGCGGCCGTGATTGCAATTTGCTGCACGCTGGTCCTCAGTGCCGAATGTCTCAACAGTGCCCTGGAACGTGTCGTCGATCTCGTCAGCCCGGGCTTTCACCCCCTGGCCAAACAAATCAAGGATTTGGCAGCCGGGGCGGTGCTCATCACAGCCATTGGTTCGTTGGTCCTCGGGGTCCAGATCTTCTGGCCCAAGCTTCTCGACCTGCTGCCCTAGCTTGTCGCATGTCAATTCAGCCTACAGAACTGTGCGCCGCATGTGCGCTGCGCATTTCATCAGTATAGACAAATGAGCCGTTTCGGCCGCTGTTTTTGACTTTGTAGAGGGCAATATCAGCTTCATTGATGATGACATCGATGTTGCTTACGCCCATTGTACCGGATACGGAAGCAATGCCGATGCTGACCGTGATCCTGATCTCTTCGCCTTCATATCGGACGACTGTATCTTCCACTTGTTTACGGATGAACTCGGCAATCTGCATCGCCTTTTTCGAATCTGCTTCCTTGAGGACGAGGACAAATTCCTCGCCGCCATAACGGCCGAAAATATCGGTCTCGCGGCACCTGTTCTGACAGACTCGAACGACCATCCTGATCACCTCGTCGCCGGCTTTGTGGCCGTACCGGTCGTTCACCTGTTTGAAGTGGTCGATATCGATCATCAGCACGGACATATTGCCGCCATAGCGCAACAGACGCTGGGTTTCGAGCTGGGCTTCCTCGAGTAGTCGCCTTCGGTTGTAGATCTGCGTCATCGAATCAAAGCTGGCCATGAAATTCAAGTCCTGCAGCAATTGCCGCTGAGTTGTCACATCACTGAAAAAGTAAATGTTGCCCATATGTTTGTGGTTTTCTTCGAGTGGTGTGATCCGGAATTCATAGAGCTGCGTTTCACCGTCGTTGACAACTTGCAAGTCAAAAGGACTGGATTGGGGCCGGACAATCGCCTGGCCCTCTGGCCAGGTCGCCATCGGCATGCTGATCTGGTCCGCACTCAGCCAGCGGAAAATGTTCTGCGCACTCTTATTGAAGTCAATCAGCCGGTTCTGGGCATCGACCACGATAATGCCTTCCTTGATTTCCGAAAAAGCTACGCCGCGGACGATTTCTTTCAACTCGAGGAAATCATAGCGAAACAGGGCGATGAAGTAGGCAATGACCAGTACGATCAGGCCAAGCGGTGTCAGGTCGAGGCCATAGGGATCAATCCCGGACAGGTAGGTCAAGTTGATGACGACTGGAAAAAGCGTACCGGAAAACATCCAGAAAGCCTGCAGTTTCAGCTGGGATTTGGATTTCCGCCAGGTCAGGAAGAAAAAATAGATGCCAGTCAGAATCAGGCAATACGAGTAAATACTGTGGACATAATACCAGGGCCCCCGCGTAATTTGCGCGATCAGGAATCCTCCTGTCTCCTGGGCTGAAACATCAGTGTAGAGCAGGTGGTGATATTCGTTGGTGACGCAAAATAGCAAGGTCAAAATCGGAATGACCAGGATAGCCAAATTCAGTTTAAAGGAGGGCAGCCGGTTAAATCGGAATTTGAAGGCAAACATCAGCCAGAATACCGTCATGAAGGAAGCGCCAAAGTACTCGATTTTGATGATGAACCAGATCTGTTCCAGGGTTTTTGCAAGTAATTCAAATCCATAACCCAGGACATAGATGGTCAAAGCCAGGCACATGACCGAGAACAATGCGGCTAACCGGTTATTTTGCTTGAACATCGCATACAGAAAGAGAATCGAGCAGGCGATGCCGATCAGGAAGACAATGACGACGTAGAGACTGATCATAGCAGTTTGTCCCTTCAAGCTAGGTTAGCGTTCGTCCACTTCGGATTTTTCGTGATTATTCGACGGCTTTCAAGGCTTGAACCATATCGATGCCTTTCAGCCTCCGGTGCATGATCGCCATGACAATCAGGGAAAAGGCGACTGTAAAGACAGCAGACAGAATATAAGTGCTCAAGTTGACATAAGGATCAAGCAGAACGTTTGAAGGTGCCAGCGAACTGATGACATAATAATGCAGCAGCCGTCCGAACACGAAACCGGCCAGAATCCCAAGGCCGGTCAATGTCATCGTTTCTCGATAGACATAGGCTGTCACCTCGCCCGGGTAGAAACCAAGCACCATGATCGTCGACAATTCCCGGATTCGTTCCGAAACATTGATATTCGTCAGGTTGTATAGCACGACAATCGCCAGCATCGATGAAGCGAGCAGGATGACCACGACAATAATGTTCATTGCGCCAACCAGTTTATCGATCGTGTCGCTGGTCGAGTACGTGTTGATGGCGCTCAGCACGATGTCTTTGTCCAGCATTTCCCGAGAGAAAAGGCTGGCGGCATCCGGATTGGCATCTTGAAGGATGATGTAATCACTGTTCGGATGGTACGGCTTGGCAAACACTTCCTCATAATAGGCAACCGGCAGATACATATAATGGGCGGTGTAATTTTCGGTGACACCGGAAATCCTGATTTTTTTCAGCATGCCGTCGACGTCTTCGAATTCCAGCGCATCCCCGGCTCCCAGGCCGAGCAGCATCGCGATCTTTTCCGAAATCACCGCGCCATCGTTCAACGTGATCGGTTTTCTGCTGATCCGGCCGCGCAGCTGATTGACCTCGAGGAATGTCTTCTCATCCTGCGGGACAACGATATTGATATCCTGGTCTAGCTTCCCCGGGATCTGGATTCGCCCTTGTTCCAGCCTGGCCGGGTAGATCTTGGCAATCCGGCTGTCAGCGGCCAGTTCGGCATGGAAAGCTTGCAGGTCTTCTGCGGCGGCGTTTTCGTCGAAGATCACGATTGAATCATAGCGGAACAGGTCACCGTACTGCTTGCCGAGGATCGAACCGATCGAATCCCGGATGCCAAAGCCCATGAAGATCAGGGCCGCGCAGCCGGAAACCCCGAGGATTGTCATCATCATCCGCTTTTTAAACCGGAAGATATTGCGCGCTGTCACCTTGTTGTGGAACGACAGACGTCGCCACAAGGGAGTCATGCGTTCGATCAGGATCCGGTTCCCTGTCTTCGGTGCCTTAGGCCGGAGCAGCGAAGCAACATTTTCTTTCAGCGAGGCCCGAGTCGTCAAAAGTGCGACAAAGCCTGTGCAGAGCAAACTGATGATAATGGCCAGGATGCTGAAAACAGGCGAAAGCTCGGGCAGTTCCTGGGTAAACAGGAAATTTGAGGAATAGGCCGCAAAAACAACCGGCATCAGGATTTTCTGGCCCGCATAAATCCCGATCAGGCTGCCCAGGAGACTGGCCAGGCTGCCATAGGACAGGTACTTCCAGATGATGTCCCAATTGGAGTAACTCAGCGCTTTGAGGGTGCCGATCTGAAGGCGCTGCTCATCGACCATGCGTGTCATGGTGGTCAGGGAGACCAGCAGGGCGATCAGGAAGAAAAAGACCGGGAACACATAGGACAAAAAATCCATGCTCTCCGAATTCTCGATATACTGGAAAAAGCCAGGATCCTTGTACCGATCATAGATGGTATAATCGGGCACTTTCAAACGAGCCAGATCGCTTTTAGCTGCCTTGATATCGGTCTTGCCCTGGGCGATATCCTCCTGGGCGCCGGGCAGCTTTTCCTGATAGGTTTTCAGACCTTCTTCGTATTCCGCCTCACCGTCGAGGATCTTCCGGTAAGCTTTTTCCAGTTCAGCCTGGCCTTTGGCTTTTTCACTGGCCAGCTTCTTGCGCGCCGCTTCGAGATCGGCGACACCCTGGTCATACTTGGCTTGTCCGTCAGCGAGCTCGGCCCTTGACGCCTCAAGTTTGGCCAGCCCCTCGGCGATTTTCGTCCCGCCGGCCGCCAGCTGGCTGCGGCCCGCTTCATACTCAGCCTTCCTGGCGTTGAATGTGGCCCATTGGACATCGAGTGTTTTTTGTCCTTCATCAAGCTGGGCTTTGGCTGCCGTCAGCTGAGGGATCGAACTGAGGAGTGTCTGTTTGTTGGTTAAAAGGCCCTGCACAGTACCCAGATTCGCAATGTTGGTCGTCAAGGTCTGCTTCTGGATGTACAGTTGGGCCAGTGCGATTTTCAAATCGATCAGCGAAATCTGCTCCGGGATGGCGGCCAATTCAGCCTGTTCGTCCAGAGTCAGGGTGGCCAGGCCCTCAAGCTCTGCTTGCCGATCTGACAAGGTCGCTCGCTGCATGGTCAGGGTGTTGATCTGACCAGGCAGGTCGGCCAGATTGAGGTCTGTCACAGAAACTGATGGGTCAAACTGACTGATCTGGCTGTCGACTGCAGCCAGGCCAGCCTGAGCTTGGCTGATCTGGTCCGTGACAGCAGCAAGCTGAGGATCAACTGCGGCATCCGCCGGGTCGAGTCCGCTCTGGACCAGGCCAGCATTGATGGCTGCCAGGCTGGCGTTGACGGTCAAAGTCTGTTGCTCGAGGGCAGCCCGGTTGTCATCAATTATTTCCTGGGCTGCATCAAGCTGATTCTGGCCATCGGCAATCTGGACCGCAGCGCTATCGAGCCTGGCCTTTGCATCAGCATAATCTGCTCGGGCTTGGGCCATTTCCTGTTCACCTGTCGAGAACTTGGCATAGCCATCGTCCAAAGTGACCTTCGCGGCCCACAGATCTTCCTGGCCGGATGTGATTTTCTTTTCAGCATCTTTGATCTTCTGCGCAAATTCTGCTTTACCATCCTGGTAGTCGAGCCAGCCCTGTTCCAACTCGGCTTTGGCGTCGTCCAGCTTCTTCCGTGCGTCGAGCAGCTCTTGTTCGGCTTCGGAAATATCGCCTTCGGCGGTCGTGATTTCTTCAATGCCTTCCTTCTGGAAGCGCAGGAGGCGGATTTCAGGGCGGGCGGCAAAAACGCTGTCCAATTCTTCAACATGGGCTTTCATCAAGGTCTTGTATTGACTCGAATAGGTGTTCAGGCCCAGGACATCCTTGAAAGTCAGGCGGGCAAGGCTGACATCGGTCAAATCGAAGTTGGAGGCTGTGATCAGCCCGAAAGCATCGATCGTCCCATCGCCAATCGTGGCTGATCCTTTGGCTGTCGGCATCAGGTATTCAGGTGAATTGACAAAACCGACGATGACATAGTCAAAATGGTTCAGAATATAATTGTCTTTGAATTTCCGGGGGATGAAAGATATATGGCCGCCGATTGCAAAGCCTTTTTGCTGCATCAAGGCGTCTAGCGCGATTTCGTCGGCCGCTTCAGGAAGCCGGCCAGCGATGATTTCATAGCTCGGCAGCCTGGCCAGTGATTCCGTGCGGACAACAATATCCGAATCGGCCAGCATCAAGTCGGCGCGATAGCTGTAGTCGAGCAGCTCAACCCCGGTCAACGATTCCAGCAGGACCTTGTCTTCATGCTCGAGGCCAAACGGCGTGGTCACAATCATATCTTCCAGGTGATAGGTGTCGGTATAGGTCAGGATTGTCCTGCGCATCGTCGGCCCGGTCACGTAAAGGCCGACAAAAATAAACGAACCCAGGGCGATCATCAGCATGATCGACAGGAAACGTGTGATCGATCTGGAATATTCCTTGAGGACATCCTTGTGGAGCGCTTTTTTACGCACAGTTCTCGCCTACCATTCGATCACATCGATGGAAACCGGATGTTCGTTGATTTTCATCCTGCGGACTTTGGCATCGTTGATTTCGATCACCCGATCGGCAATGGGCGTAATCGCCTGGTTGTGGGTGATGACAATGACTGTTGTCCCGGTTTCCTTGCAGGTGTTCTGCAGCAGTTTCAAGATGGATTTGCCAGTGTGGTAATCCAGTGCGCCTGTCGGTTCATCGGCCAGCAGAAGCTTCGGGTTTTTGGCCAGGGCTCTGGCAATCGCCACCCGCTGTTGCTCACCGCCGGAGAGCTGAGCCGGGAAATTGTCGAGGCGTTCGCCGAGGCCGACGCTCTCCAGGACCTTCTGGGGATCCTTGGCTCCCGGTACAATCTGTGCGGATAGTTCGACATTCTCAAGGGTCGTCAAATTGGGCATCAAGTTGTAAAACTGGAAGACAAAGCCAATGTCCAGCCGTCGGTAGGTGGTCAGTTCTCGGCTGGAATAGCGGGCGATATCCTTGCCGTCAATGATCACCTGACCTTCATCACAGGTGTCCATGCCGCCGAGAATATTGAGCACCGTCGACTTGCCGGCGCCCGACGGCCCGACGATGACAACGAATTCGCCCTTTTCGATTTCAAAATCGATGCCATTGTTGGCGACGATCGTCGTACTGCCCATCTTGTATCGTTTATGGCAATCAACCATCTGAATAAATGACATTTGATCAACTCCCAGCTGCCTTGAGCAAATCCGACAAGCCGCAAGCACGCGGTGTCTAGCGTCAGTTGTACATACTTAAATTATACATCGCAAGACGGATGATCCGCTCGACAACTATGTGCCAACTGGACGGTTAATTATATAGACAGCAGGATTTCAATCTGGTTTGGGTTTATGTTTTTTATCCGGAAAGGCCTTGTCTTCCCGGATCAGGGCAGCGCGGGTGATCATCCCGGATCCATGTTTAGCCAGGATGCCGTCCATTGCTTTTTCCAGCTGATCACGCCTGGTGGCCGACTGCTGGCCGGATGATGCGGCAGGAACTTGCGACAAGCCATCTTTACCCTGGCTGGCTTGGCCCTGGCCAGGTTGGCCCACAGGACGGCCTTCGGGTTTGTCTCCAGGCGGCAAAGTTTCTGGCATATCGAAAATAGATAGCTGGCGGGGCAAGCCAGCCTGTTCAGCATTGTCCTGAACCGAATCACCCTTGCTAAAACCAGTCAAAGTAATGCCCAGCAGACGCACCGGCCGCCTGGGATCCCAGTTTTGCTCGAGCAGGGCACAACCGGCCAGATAGATATCATCGGTCGACCAGGTCGACTCGACCGTGGCCTGGCGGGTGACTACCTTGAAATCCGTGTACTTGAGGGTGATCTGGACGGTCTGGCCTTTGCCGCCCTGGCGGCGGGCGCGCAGGCCGACCTCGCCAGCCAATTCCAGGATGATGCGTTTGGCATCTGCCAGGTCACTGACGTCTTCGGCCAGGGTTGTTGAACGGCCGATCGATTTGGCATCGTCATGGCGATGGGACTGGACCGGCGACTCATCGATGCCGTTGGCATGGCGGTGCAGGTCGTCCCCTGCCTTGCCGAACAGCTGGACAAGGAAACGGCTGTCGAGCCGAGCCAGGTCGCCGATCGTCCGGATGCCTAGCCGCTCAAGTTTCGCAGCCGTCTTGCCACCCACACCATGCATCGACTGGACCGGTAACGGCCATAGTTTCCGGGGAACATCGGCTGTCCATAATTCAGTGATGCCCCGGGGTTTCTTCATTTCCGACGCCATTTTAGCCAGGAACTTGTTTTCGGCGATCCCGATCGAGCACCACAAGCCAAGCTTGGTCTCGATGGCCTGCATGATCAGCCTGGCAGATTCCAGCGGCGGACCAAACAAGCCTTCACAACCGGTCATGTCCAGCCATGCCTCGTCGATGCTGTTCTGTTCGACGACCGGGCTGAACTGGTCAAGGATCGCCATCACTTCGCGTGACTTTTCGGCGTAAAACGAATGGTCAGGCGGCACCAGGGCGAGACCCGGGCAGTATTTCAATGCTTCATGGAGCGTCATGGCTGTGCGAACCCCCAGGGCACGGGCATCATAATTGGCCGCCAGAATGATCCCGGTCCGTTTGACCGGGTCGCCGGCAACTGCGGCAGGCAAACCACGCAAGGCGGGATTCCGGGTCATTTCGCAGGAAATGAAAAAAGCGTTCATATCGACAAGGAAAACAGTTCGCTTCATGGTTCTGCCTTATGTGTATCCTGACTGAATCGGACAACCCAGGCTTCCGGGACATCGTCTGAGATAATTTTTCCCAATAAATTGAACCAGCTTTGGCACTGGTCGAGAATGACCGAGTCACCGGTCACAATCCGGGCCATGGTTGCAAGGATGGTGTCCGTATTGGGTACCAGCTCAACTTCGACCGGGATCTGCCATTGCTCGGCAAAGGACAGGATTTTCTGGCGCAGCCGGCCTGAATTGGACACCGGCTGGTCGAGGAAAAATTTGACTCCGGGCACGGCAAGACTGTTCAGTGCCTTGCCGATCAGGTGCAAAGCCTGGTCGGTCTGCGCGATCAGGCGATAGGTCCCGCGGAGGCCGGCCAAGTCCCTGTAAACGCCATCCTTGCCGAGGATGACCAGGCTTCGAGATAGAGCCACCTCGAGTGTGATGACCAGGTTGAAACCATCGATGAACAGCCAACCTTCCCGGGCTGCTTCAAGCGGGAGCTGGCTCGACTTTCGCCGGTCATACTGACGTTGTGATGAAGTTGACCTCTGCAGGGCGTTGCGCTGTCTTGCAGTCAGCTGGTGGTGGCTGCCGACGAAATCAATAACTGGGCCAGGTTGATAACCGCGATCCAGCAACCACTGGATTTCGGCCTGGGCTACGCCAAGCCGGGCGATCGCGGCTTCTGAAAACCAGTCCTGATCCTGCTGGTCGAAACCTCTTCGGATCGTTTGTGCAGCCAAGTTCCGCCTTCTTTCGTTGTTTTGCCTTGATTTTAACATGGTTCCGGACCTGCGAGACAGACGATTGCGTTACAATGAAAACAGAGGAGATGGTTATCATGGCAGTCGGAATTTTGCCGGTCAACCAGCGGGTCATCGATATCGATTCCCGCCGCTTTGCTTCAGTTGAAAAGGCCTTGGTCGAGCTGGTCACCAATAGTGACGACAGCTATTCACGCCTCGAAAGTGCTGGCCTGGCCGTTGAGGGAACGATCCTGATCAGTTACGAGCGTCACTTGAGCGGCGCGATTATCTCTGTCGCGGACCGGGCTGAAGGCATGTCATTCGAGCGCATTCTGGCTATCCTGTCCTACGGTGGAGCCCACAGCAATCTCGCCCAGGGCGAAGCGGGTGGACGGGGCTATTTCGGCCGCGGCATGAAACAGGCTGTTTATGGGCTCGGCCATGGCTGGGTCGAATCGATCGCCGGTGGTCGTTACAGCCGGGTCGACCTCTATCGTTCGGAAACGGGTGAATACCTTTTCGATGATGGGGATGGCGACCGGGCCGCAGTGAACAAGGATTACCTTCGGATGTCCATTCCGCCAGGCGTCAACGGGTCGCAAGTCACGATTGTGATCGACAATCCAGAGACGAACATCCCCTACTATAGTTCGCTTGTCACCACGATCGCCAATAATATCTATCTGCGCGATATCCTGGAGCGCCGCAAAGTAGAGATTCTCAACCTCAATATTGCCAGAAAAGTCCGCACATCACTGCAGCTCTCCTACATTGAACCAGACGCCACGGTGTTGATCGGGCCAGATGCGGAAGGCGAGTTCAAATACCAGGGCCAGGAATTCTCCTTCACATTGACGCTCAAGAAAGCTCAGGATGTGGAATTGGTCATCAAGGGTGATGAACGCACGAATGGCCTGCTGATTATATCCGGAAAGGCTGTGCTGGACTGCCAGTTCCTGCGCTTCGAGAATCAGCTCGGAACTGAGTTTCTTTTCGGCACAGTTGTCTGCGACGGATTGGCGGCTATGCTTGCCAAAGGCCATCCGGTCATCAGCGACGAGCGAGAGGGCCTCAACCTGAAAGAACCGTTTGTGGCTGCCTTTGCCGACGCAGTCAGCCAGATGCTGGAAAACATTATCAAAAGCGAGCAGCTGAGGCTCAGCCATATCGATCATGCGATCATATCCGGGCGGACGAAAGAACGGATCGACCATGTCCTGCAGCGGATGAACAATATCGCAGTCGAGGAGCTGGGGATTATCTTGCCACCCGGTCCTGGATCTGGCCAATATGGGCCATATGACACAGGGCGGCCAGCCGTTTTGCGTTTCAGCACGCCGTTTTATTACCGAAAAGTTGGCCACCCCTTCCATGTGACCGCAATTGTCGACCGTCTGCAGTTACTGGATCAGGAAATCCTCAGCTTCATCTACGAGGGGGCAAGGAGCATTCAGATTGAACCTCAGCCGGAGGCCTTGCCAGTCGCCGATCTGCCGGAAGATGGCCGGCTGATCTTGACGGTCACGGGATCAGAGATCGATGCGAGCGCCAGGATCGGCATGACGACGGGGCCTTACAGCGCCTTCTGTGAGGTTGTCATTGCCGAAAATGCCTCCGGGAAAGGGTATGGACATCCATCCGGAAAACCCGGCAGGCCCTGGAATATGGACAATGCCGTCGATCTTTTCCGTGGCTACGAACTGAGGAATCTCGACAACGATATGGACCGGGCAATCTACAGTGCCGAAGAACGGCTGATCCTGATCAACACGGAAGCTCCGACGGTACGGCTCTACGTCAGCGGCCAGGGACATTTCAAGGATGGCGCCCGGCTTCTGCTCGCGGAACTCCTGCTCGATGTCATCACTGAAGTGCTAGCCCGTCACACAGTTGACCGCACAACCCGCCAGGGTGACCCGGATGCCTACCGGCAAGTCAAACAGGACCTGATCCGCCGCTACGGGGTCGTCATCCACTCGATCCTGCTCGGAGAATGAGCATCAGAGTTCCCGGTGGGTGCCATCGCAGAAGGGTGGTGTCCTGGTCATTTTACAGGTGCACAGGAAGACAGCTTCATCTTTTGTGGCGGTAAATTCCAGGGGCTCCATCGAGGTCCCCTGGTGGGATCCATCGCAGAAAGGCTGTTTGGCACTTCGGCCGCAGGCACACCAGGAGTAGGTTTGTCCTGCTTTGACTTCGACGATTATGGGTGCTTTTCCGGCGATGACGGGCTTTTCCATAAGCTTATCCCTTTCGCTTACAAACCTGTTCAAGGAAATGAGACAGGTTAAAATGAATGACTTGAAATGGCTTTACACCCTCAATTGTATCAGATTTCCGGGTCACTCATCGCCTGTTCAACCGTTTCCCTGGGCTGCTGCAAGGATACGCCAAGCTTCTCGATGGTGATGAACTTGAGCAGCGTATCCATGATCGTGCTGTTATTTGCTCCACCATCACTCGTTTGGCCGCCCATGTTGACAACCGTCCTGGGCACGATATCGACGCTGGCGTTCTTGATCGCATCTGATAATTTGTCGGCGATTTCCTGGACGATCCGGTATTCAGCACCGCCGTAGGCTTTGACCTGGGCATCGATCGCCTGGGCCTTGGCCAAACCGACATTCGATTCCCTGGATGCCTCGGCTTCACCTTCCATGCGCACTTTTGAGGCATTGGCCCGGGCCAGGGCGATGATCTGGTTGGCTTCCTGTTCGGCCTTGCTGGCCATGGCCGCACCGCTGTTCCGCTCGACGTCAATCTGGATTTTCGACTTGGTCAGGACGCCCTGCTGTTCAGCGGTGGCCTGGGCTTCACGCAAGGATTTCTCGCTTTCTGCGGCTTGCTGCTGTTTCTGGTAGGTGACTTTCTTTTCCTCGGCGATCTGCCGTTCGCGCAGCTGCGTCAGGATGTTTTCGATCTGGACATCGTTCGTCATGGACTTGGGTGTGCCGATCAGGACTTCCTGCAGCTCAAGATTGTAATGCTGGAATTTTTCTTTCATTTCCATCACGGCACGTTCGCGGATCGCACTGCGTTCCTGGATCAATTCGATCAGGGTCTTGGTCTGGGCGACGTCCTTGAAGTAGGCGCTGACCAGCGGATCGAGCGACTGGTTGACCAGCATGCCGATGTCGCCGAAGCGCTGGATGACCCAGGGCGCCTGTTTGTAGTCGATGTGCATGACCACCGACAGCGGCAGTGAGGGTTCGAACGCGTCCTTGGTGATGATGTCGACCTCGGTCAGGTTCTCGTCATATTTATGAGCCCCAGCCTCATATTTGCTCCATTTCAGGATGATATTGGTGGTCGGAACCTGGACAACCTTGCCGGCATCGGTATTGAAAGCATATTTGCCTGGCATCAGCGGCTTTTCCATGACGCCCTTGCTGCCAGCCTGGACCAGCTCGCCATGTTTGTAATCGGACCCGGTCGTGTCCGCGCCTTCGGTGCCGTAGAAGGTGACGACGACGCCGACGAAACCGATCGGGATGACGGTTTTCGGCCGGTATTCAACGGTCGCGAACAGGCGGTTGATGTAATAGGTGCCGTCTGTCAGGACCTGGATCTGCTTGCCGCGCCGGCCGCCCAGTTGCAGGAATTTTTCCGGATCCTGGAAGCTCGCGTGCCCTTCGCCGACATTGGGCGCGATAATTTCGCCTTGTTCCAGCGGAGTGCCGTCATGTACGGTCACGATGCCCATCATGTCGCTGCCGTCACTGCCGGTGCCCATGATGACGACCGGGCTGAAGCCATTCCGGGCTGCCAATGTCTGTTGCATGCTGATGATTTCAGCCCGGTCTTTGGCACTGGTGAAAATGGCCTTGATGTCATTGGGGGTGATGACAATGAACTGGGCCAGGTTGATGGCATAGGTCCCTTCCCTGAGGATGCCGCGCTGCGGGCCGCGCTGGCCGCCATTTTTCAGGAAGCCCTGCACGTTCTGGAAATTATTGGCGTCCGGGATGATCCGGCCCAGGGTTTGGGTCGGTTCCAGCGGAGTGCCGTCCTTGGCAAAAACATAGGCGATCTGGCCTTGCGGTATTGTGATCAGTGGATATTTGTGGATTTTGTACATCAGGACGGACCTGAAATGGATGCCACCACGCAAGAGGTCCGGAGCATAGCCTGCTTCGCCATTCAAAGCGATGATGGCGTCCTTCAGCGAACCCCGAAGGCTCCACCATTTTTCGACGACTGCCATTTCGTCCGAGCGGATGACGCGGAGGCCGAAAATCTTGAAAATCAGCAGGTACAAAACGAAAATGCCACCGATGATACTGGCGAGATAGGTGATGAGCAATCGATAAACGTCCATAAGAATCCTCCAAGTTGATAGCCATATGAATGTCATTATAATCCAAAATAAATGCAATATTTGATATGATTTAGGGACAGATCATATCAGGAGGTCAAAGAGATGGCGATGATTTCACCTGCCCTGGATTCAATCGACGCTTATATAAAGAGTTTTCCGGAAAACATCCAGCAAATGCTGCAGGAGATCAGGCAGGCGATTCGATCCGTGGTCCCGGATGTCCAGGAAACGATCAGCTACCGGATGCCGACATTTGTCCTCAATGGCAATCTGGTTCATTTCGCAGCCTATCCGAATCATATCGGGTTTTATCCGGCCCCAAGCGGGATCGAAGCTTTCAAGTCAGAATTGACGCCATATAAATCTTCAAAAGGGGCCATCCAGTTTCCGATCAGCCAGCCAATGCCCCTCGATCTCATCGCCAGGATCACAGCTTTCAGAGCGGAGGAGAACCGGCAAAAAACGATCAGCCGGAAAAGGAAATGACCTGAGTGATCAAGATCCAAAGTTGATTCATCGAAAGATCACCTATAGAAAAGACCCTGGAGGCTGAATGAACGGTGTTCGTCCAAAAGTCTTCCAGGGTCATTTTTTCATTTTTCGGTTTTCTGACGCCGCTGTCGAAATTTACACATTCTGGCTCAGAACATTTTCCAGTTTTTTCAGGAGCCAAGCCGCATGTTGCAGCGAAGCCGCAGATACCAGGCAGCTATCGACCAATTGCTGTTCGATCGACACTTTCTGCAGGCCAGCTTCACGATTCGCCCAGACAACATCATCCGGGGTCAGGTAATTGGCGTGCTGCAGAACGGTGATCAGTTCCGGCGTTTTCTTTTCCTGACGGTCTTTCCAGTCCATAGATCCGATGGCTCGGCTTAATCCGTGCAGAAGGCTGACCTGGCTGCTTTCGAGGGTTTTCTGGTGCAAAGTCTTCTGGAACAGGTCGATCGGGAGTGAACCACGGATATAGCTGCTGATGAACTGTTTCCATTCAGTTGCTGAAAGACCTGATGAAGGCTGTTCCTGGTTGTTGTCGCCAGCAACCGTGTCCATGGCCACATCCGTGGCCACGGACATATTCTGCCGTTTCAGTCCGGCAAGGGATTCGATGACTTCACGGACAACCGATGGACGGACAATGACCAAGGCGATTTCACACTGGAAAATTTCAGCCAGGAGCGATCTGATTGCTTTGCGGGATGGATCTCCACAAGCGACGACCATTTTCCCGTCCGACCGCTTGCCCAAGGGCAGTGCAAGCAGCACACGAGCTTGTTGCAGAGTCAGTTTAGCCAGGTCATCCGGGGAGGCAGTCAATTCTTCCGGTTTCATATCGACGAAACTCAGATTGAGCTGGCTGGCCAGGGTGCTATAGAGTATTTCTTCGTCGATAAAACCGAGGGCGATCAGGCTTTCGCCAAGTTGGGTGCCTGTCCGTTGCTGATAATATAAAGCAGTTTCCAACTGTTGAGGGTTCAACACGCCAATATCGAGCAGTAGTCTGCCTAACTGCGGTTTAGCGCCCATCGCCAGACTATCCTTGAAAGGGTCATGGACATAGACAATTTTTTCATCCGGAACATAGTATTTTTTCTGCACCGGATCAAAGATCACCCGTTTGTCGATGTCAATTGCCAGATCCACAAGTCCCTCAAGTGAATTGATCTGGATGGCGACAGCGTCCCTGACCTGGAAACTACCTTCAGTAATCCATTCCCTGAAGCGGCGGTGGTCGATCATCGCCTGGCCGCGGGCCCGTTTGCCGCGGCTGTTGGCCAGGAGCAGAATCAGGACAAAGAGCAGGATCGCTGCATTGATGGAAAGCGCCAGACCATTTTTCCGGCCAAGATCGATCCATTGCTGGAGCATATCCTGGTTGACATTGGCCGATGTATTGGATTGCCCATTCAACTGGATACTGTTCGTTTGATCGACTGCTTTCGGCAAGCTGAAACTCACCTGGTTAAGGTCAATGGGCAACGAATTGGTCAGCGAATTGTTGCAGGGCTGGTTGTTCAAGGTGCCTTTCAGTTGAACCGAGGTCTGGACAACGAGCTGGATCGCTACATTCTCAAAGCCAATTTCCTGGCCGATCTGGGTGGCGCGGCTGTACGCTGATACAGCATCGACAGGGACCATCGGAGCTTCATAGGCCAGGTCGCCTGGCGGATCGCTGGCTTGCTTTTTCAAGGAAAAGGTTGTATCCGTCGGTTCCTGGAGCGGGTAGCTCCAATAGGATTGGCCTTTGTCATTGATAGCCTGCAGGATGATTGAGGTGTGGAGAATCCCGTCTAATTGGCTTTCATTGACTGTGCTGATTTTGATGGCCGGCATCAATTTGATGAGTGGCAGTGTCGAATAAAAATAGGCTGCACTACCCTGGGGCAGGACGGTCCCTGAAGGCCAGACAATCGAGTCTTGACGGCTGACGATTTCATACTCAGGGGTCAGAGTCAGACTGCTTTCGGGGGCAGACGGCAGGTTTGTCGTCTGCGGGATCCAACTGATCCAAGTCCACGCCAGTGAAGCAATCAAGAGCATGAGGGATAGGAACAAAGCAACTTTACGGATGGCTTGTTTGTTTATTTTCATAAGCGAACTCGCTTTCTGAGCAGATATTTTCTCTTAGCCCGGCGCCAGCGGCGATCAAGGAGCTTATCCTTGATCGCCTTGAGCGGGATCCAGCCTTCAAGTCCCGGGATAATATTTATCAGCCGGAAAAAGAGCGAAAGATAAAGATAGACTACCAGACCGATTGCAGCCAGGGCAAGCCAATGGCTCTGCCGGTGCAGTGCTGCGATGATGAAGTGGGGTAAGACTGCAGGATACTGGTAAGTGTGGATATATCCCTGCTGCCAGCCGGTTTCGCGTTGCGGCTTGACTGAGACAAGGATTCTGGTTTCTGATAGCGGCAACAACATAGATGGTGCTGAAGCGATTCCTAATTCGCCGAGACCGGAAGAAAAATGCCAGACCGGGATCAAGCTTGAATTGCGAAGGGTCACAGACAGTTGGCCATTTTCATTGACCATCACGCGATTGCTGGCTGTACCAGGATTTTCGCTGACCAGGTAACGAACCTGGGTCACCCGTGAACCAATCAGCAGGGTGACCATCAGGATGCCGATCGAAATGATTGTGACGATCCGGTAGATATGGCGAAGCCGGAACCGTCTTCTCGATTTACGGCTACGTTTCGGGTACAACATGCTCCAGAGCAGATTCAGGACGCCAAGGACAATCATGGCACTAGCGACGAGGCGGATGTTCGAACCTAAGCCCTTTTTAACCAGACTGGTTAACCGGCCCAGCTGAGGAATAATCAGCGGCCGGCCGGCAATCGTGAAAACCTTTCCGGCAATACGGTATGGCGTCACAGCTGGTTCACCACTTGACTGGTCTGTATAGGGATTATTGTCACCTTTGGTGATGAAACCTTTGCCCTCGATTGCATGGATCCGGTGCGTGACCAGTTCGGCATCAAGATACAGCGGCCGGTAGACAATGATGTCGCCAACTGACCTCGACTTGGCCGGCAAGACAAAAAATGCATCATTGACATGGACCAGCGGTTCCATGCTCTGCGAATAGACATAAGTCAAAAATGGCGTGCCTGTAGCCATCGCCCCCAGGTTGACTAGAACAAGAAGGGTCACTGCGACGATGAGCACACCATAAACAATCTTCTTCATCGGAATATCTGCCTGCGTGGGGCGGCAGCAGAATCTTGCAGGGTTGTATCGATCTTGCCATCTGTACTGACAATCCTGAATGAATAGGACACCGTGGCCTGTTCACTGACCGTTTTGAACAAGGACTGGACCGGAATGGTGAAAGTCTGTCCAGGTTGAATCAAGATACTCTGGATGGATTTGGCGCTTGTATCTGCCTCTGAAAAATACAAGGTTGGATCTGTGCTCAAGCTACCGAAACGGATATTGAGCGTGAATTTCTTCAATGGCAATGGGGCGATCAGCTTGGCATTGATCGTCAGGCGGAGCGGTTTACTGGTGTTATTTGTGATTGATCCGGTTGGTTTGTAAGTCAAGTTGTTGCTGATTGGCCAGATCGTGTTGTTAAACCCACTGAGGGCCAGTAAACCCTGCTGGTCATCAACGACCTTACCGGCATGGATGGACCGATTGGCTGCAACTGATTCGAGTGCAAAACTGCCTGTGGCCTGGAAAAGAAAGAGAGCCAGGCCGAGTAAGATCAACAGGAGTGAAATCCTATTTTTCATACTGGTCAGCTCTCTTTCCCAATTGCGGCCTAATCCTTGAATATGATTTGGTTGACAATCGTTTGATGATCGAAAAGTTCGATCTTAATGGTCCGGTTCAATTATCTGACGGTGAGGGTACCGCCGATAGACGACCCGGCAGCAACACCATGGGTATCAATTGCGAAATAGAAGCCGACCTTACCACCTGCCGGGACAGTGCCTGGGTTGACCAGGGATAGACCACCGTTTGCACCAGACAGATTGACAGCAACGGGAGCATCCGAGTTGTTGGTGATGTAGAAGACCGGAGCAGCTGAAGTACCAATGGCAAAAGTTGCCTCAGTGTTGTAGCCTTCAGTCAGGGTGTTGCTGATTGCACCATTCAGGTCGAGGATCACTTCGCCGTTTGCTTTGGTGGCCGAGTCAATCACGGTGGAATAGGCAGCGTCAGCGGTGAAGACAATGGCAGCGTTTGGATCGATATCCGTCAAGACTTGTCCGGCTTCAACTGTACGGTCAAGGGAGATCGAGGCCAAAGCAGCTGATCCAACAGCGGCGACCATCAGGGCAACAACGATCAGGACCAGGCTAAGTTTAACATTTTTCATTTTCATTTTCCTCCAAGATTTTATTCATGTTTTTTCCCGGCCGGAATAAAAAACGCCGGCCACATCTACAATCCTGTGGTCGGTTATGCGATTTGCTCCGTTAAGGTCTACGCATCCAGATACGACCTTAATTTCATAGCATCCACTGTTTGGTTGTAGGCTCACTTTACCATCAGCAATAAAAGCTGGCAACTCTTTTGGGCGAGGTCGTGAAATACCCACAAAGTGGCTGTCCGGCGTGATTTTTTCACATCTTTTGACAAACGAAACCTGCGTTACAGAAACAGGCTATCGCCATATTTTCCACAGTCTAAACATGAATTTTGTCCAGATTCCGGTATTAACAGCCGGCTAGCTCCAGTCGCTTGTCAATCCGGTAAACCAGGAACGTCAGCCAGGGTGACGGTTGTTTTTTCTGGCCAAAATCCCAAGCCTGCCAGGCTTTCCACTCCGATTCAGGACGGTATAGGCCATTGGCATCAGCTTTCGCGTGGATGACGACCAGCATGTCAATGAATCGTCGATCGTGAATTGCGAAGTCGTAGTGTGAAAGCACATCAGCAACATGCAGGATATCGTACCAGACAAATGGTGCTTTCAGTTTGCGAAAATCTGTTCCCATGAAGAACATGTAAGGGTGGCGTTCTTTGCTGCAAGACCAGAGATCGAGCAGGCACTCGACGCCAATCCGGGCTTCCCTGCTGGTCCGGTCATTTTCAGCCAGCGATAATAATTTGAGCATGATCAAATTGACATAGGGGCAGGGATCATCGAGCCTTCCCGGACCACGGAACTTGCCAAGTGTTTTTGAAACCTTGCAGGGCCAGCCATTTTCCCGCGCCAGGCTGCGCAGATAGTCGATCCCCTTCCGGACTTCAGCTGTCTGTTCTATACCCATCCTGGCTACAGCGTATAACAACAAAGGCGCATCACATAAAGCCCAGGCCAATTGATCCTTTCCCGTCCCCCCGAAATGGACCGGGACATTAGTCGGCAACTGAAAAAGACCTTCAGTCGACGGATTCTCCATCACTTTGCCGATAACAGCTTCAAGGCCGGGATCTGAACGAGTAAGCCCAAGGTCGGCCAGGAAAGCCAGTTTGTGATAGTGCTGGCCGGCGCTCTTATGGCTGTTCAGGACCTGCCCTGGCCATAGCTGCAATTCTTCAATTAGACCCAGAACCAATGGGTGCCCCAGCATCTGTTCCCGCGCAAGTCTGACTGCAGGATCATTCTCACTGCAGCCCATGAGATCGACCAAGGTGCGATAAACAACCCAAGGTTCAGTAGCATTGATCAGATAGTCTATATTTTGCATCGACTGGACACCTCCTGGATTGATGGCCGCAACTGTTTTCATGACCAGTATGACAGATTGTATCGCTTTTTTTAATAAATAATACGCTCCCCAATTTCATAACATCTGTTCAAACGAAGCCATTTCATTCGCAAATTTCAGCAATTCTTACCAGTCTTTAGCAATGTTTTTGCAATGCCATTATGGGTACTTAGCGCGCAAAATGAATACATCAAGCAGCCGAGACGAGAGGTAGATAATTATGAAACTTAATCTTAAGGAACTGAAAAACACCGAACAGTGGACATCCAAGGGATACAGACTGCCCCAGTTTGACATCGAAGCTGTCAAAGCCAAAACCCTTGCTGAACCGATGTGGATCCATTTTGGCGCCGGCAACATTTTCCGTGGTTTCCCGGCCACCGTCCACCAGCACCTGCTCAACCAGGGCCTGTGCGACAGAGGCATCATCGTCGGCGAAGCATTTGACGAAGAAATCATCGACAAAGCCTACACGCCTTTTGACAACCTGAGCCTGACCGTGACCTTGAATTCCGACGGCAAGATCGGCAAAGAAGTGGTTGCCAGTGTCGTCCATGCCGTCAAACCGAGCACCGACATGGCGGAAATGATCCGTATTTTTGAAGCGCCATCCCTGCAGATGGTCAGCTTCACCATCACTGAAAAAGGCTATTCCGTCAAAGGCGCCGACGGCCAGTATTTCAAATGGATCGCCGCCGATTTCGACGCCCTGCCGATGTCCAAACCGGCCAGCCTGATCAGCCTGCTGACCATGCTCGTCTACAAGCGCTACCTGGCTGGCAAACTGCCGATCGCCCTGGTCAGCATGGACAACTGCTCACACAATGGCACAAAACTCCTCGATGCCGTCATGACCTTTGCTGATGAATGGCTGAAGCGTGGTCTGGTCGACGCCGGATACATCGAATACCTCAAGGATCCCAAGAAAGTCTCCTTCAACTGGAGCATGATCGACAAAATCACCCCCCGTCCTTCCGATGTCGTCAAAGCAACCCTCACAGCGGACGGCTACGAAGACACCGACCTGATCATCACCGCTAAAAACACCTACACCGCGTCTTTCGTCAATGCTGAACCGACCGAGTACCTGGTCATCGAAGACTGGTTCCCGAATGGCCGTCCGCAGCTTGAAAAAGGCGGTGTCCTGTTCACAGACCGTGAGACAGTTGACAAAATCGAGACCATGAAGGTCACGACCTGCCTCAATCCGCTGCACACAATCATGGCGATTTATGGCTGCCTGCTCAATCTGCCGACCATCGCCGACATTGGCAACGATCCCCAGATGAAGGCCTTTATCGAAAAAGTCGGCTACATCGAAAGCATGCCGGTCGTTGTCGATCCGGGCATCATCAAGCCGATGGACTTCATCAAGACCGTTATCGACGTCCGTTTCCCGAACCCCTACCTGCCGGATGCCCCGCAACGCATCGCCACCGACACCTCCCAAAAGATCCCGGTCCGTTTCGGTGAAACCCTGAAATCTTACATCAAACGCGGCAAAGGCGAAGAACAGAACCTGACCTATATCCCACTCTTCTTTGCTGGCTGGCTGCGATATCTCCTGGCTGTCGACGATTCTGGCCAGGCGATGACCCTGAGCCCGGATCCGATGCTGGAAGAAATGCAGGCCAAACTGGCCGGCATCAAACTTGGCGATCAAGGTCCGTTCGATGCGACCCTCAAGCCGATCCTGGCGAACGCCAACATCTTCGGCGTCGACCTGGTCAAAATCGGCCTCGACAAGAAAGTCATCGGCTTCTTCAGCGAACTTGTGGCCGGACCCGGATGCTGTCCGTGCTACTCTGGAAAAATACCTCGGCTAATTTGGGTTTTGAACTCCCTCACCGTTAGGATAGCTATAGTCTCCCCCTCCTGTAGCCTTCATGACGCCTGATCGATAGAAGAGCCGCCTCACACTGAACTGTGAACGCGGCTCTTTTGAGTTCAAGGCGAAGGCAAAGCCGGCATAGCAGTTTCGACCCGGTTGCGGCCGGAATTCTTGGCCAGGTACAGGGCGTCGTCAGCTCGCCGCAGTAGTACTTCCTCACTGCTGCCCTGTTCCGGATGCATGGCAACCCCGATCGACACCGTCATCGGACCAAGTGGCTGATCGTCGTAAACCAGTTTTAAAGCTGCGACTGCCTGGCGGATCGATTCAGCCCGCTCGTGAACGATTTCGCTGCTGGCATCGGTCAGGATGACGAGGAATTCCTCGCCGCCCATCCGGCAGACAATATCGCTGGTCCGGACATTGGTCGCGAGCAACGTACTGAGGTTTTTCAAGACGAGGTCTCCGGCAGCATGGCCATAGGTATCGTTGAACTTTTTAAAATAGTCAATATCAATCATCATGAGGCCAAGTGATTTATTGTACCGTCTTGCGCGCATGACTTCGCGCGCCAGTGTCTCTTCCATGTAGCGCCGGTTGAAGGCGCCGGTCAACGGATCTCGCACGGACTGGTAGACCAGTCTCTCACGAAGCCGGATATTGGCCAGTGCCAGGGCGATGTGCTCAGTCATGATCTGGGCGAGACTCTGGACTTGTGTGGGGAGATTCTTGAGGCCTGACCACTCTAAATGGAACAGGCCGATCGTTTCGCCCGATGCTGTCAGGGGCAAGTCCAGGTAGATACCCGAGAATGACTCATCCATATACTTGCACTTTGGCCCGGGCAGGGCTGTGTTGGTGAAATGGGTCTGGTTGCTGCGCAGCGACCAGCAATTTTCCAGACTGAAAACCGGATCGGAGTCCACCTGCCCGCCCCAGCTCAATACTGCGGATACCGTTCGCAAGTTGGCATCAAGCATATATAGGGTGCCAGTGGAATCGGGGAAAAGGCTGGGGATGAACGGTTCGATGATATCAAACGCCTCCTTGACCTCATGGCAGATCTGGAGCATATCGCCCAACTGGCGGAGCAAGTCGGAATTGTTCCTGCTGACTTCCAGGTCTTTGACAATAACTTCAAGTTTCTCATTGGTAAGCTTTAATTCTTCCTCAGCTTTCTGGCGCAGGGAGTCATCCTGGAACATGTGGAGCAGATGCAATTCGCCGCCGATCATGAATGGATTGAAGGTGTAATTGAGCCAGAGTTCCCGGCCAGTCGAAATCTGGCAATGCACTGCGGCTGAGACTGGATCGCCAGTTTCCAGTGTTTTCATTGCTGCACGGTACAGGCCGGACGCTTTCCATGATTTTGAAGCATGGAAGTCGTGCGCCAGCAGTTCCTCGTGCGTCTTTCCGGTGATCACACCGGCTGCGGCGTTGGCTGAAATACACCTGCCGGACGCCTTGTAGATGAGGATGCCGAATGGTGATGAATCCAGGATGGTCTTGTTGAACGCCAGGGCATCAGCGATGCGTTCCTGATCGTGTTTTCGGGCAGTAATGTCTTCTTTGACCCCCAGGAAATGGGTGATTTTGCCATGCTGATCACGGATGCAGGAGACAGAAGCAATTTCCCAGTACAGTTCCCCGGTCTTGGTGCGGTTGCAGAATTCGCCGCGCCAAGTCTGGCCGACAAAAATGGTCCGCCATAAATCTTCGTACGTTTCAGCCGGTGTCAGCCCGGATTGCAGGAATCGCGGGTTCTGGCCGATCACTTCATCTTTTGTATAGCCAGTTGTGGCAAGAAAAGCCTGGTTGACGTATTCGATGATACCAAAGGTGTTGGTGATGACAATATTCGTGCCGCACTGGTCGACAGCCTGGACGAATTTGTGCATCTCGGACTTGTAATCCTGGCTTTGGACCCATAGGCTGAGCATACTGGCCAGATTGTTGACCAGATTCTGCTCGAAAGGCAGCAGAAATGCTGTGCCCGCCGGATGATAGGCGGCGATGCGGCCGACAGTCCTATCGTTAACGACCATGCTGCATTCCAGTGACTCGCCATTCGGATCAATCACTGGTCCGGACTGATATCGCCGGCCCCTGATCTCGATCACCGTGGTCGCATGTTCCGGATGGTGGAGAATCAGGTTGAGCGAGGTGGCAACACCGGCGCAGAAAACGTCCTCTGACAAGCCCGGGTTGGCAATCATGCGGCTGACATTGTGCAGGCAAGTCAATTCTTTGACGCGTTCCTGAAGCTCAGTCTGCTTCAGCTTCAGTTCCGTGATGTCACGCGCGGTGGCGAAAATCTTGCCGGCAAAAGGCTGCAACCGCCATTCGAGGAAGCGGTACGAACCGTCTTTGCAGCGATACCGATTCGTAAAAATAGTGATTTCCTGGTTAGCGATAATGCCGCCAATAGCCAGGCGGGTTGCAGCCAGGTCCTCCGGATGGACAAAATCATATAGTACTTGATTCTCGATTTCTTCCAGCTGGTACCCCAGAACGGTCGTCCAGGACCGACTCAATTTGAGCGCGTGGCAATCATAATCGGCGATGAGCAGCAAGTCCGGACTGACAGCGAAGAAATGCTCAGATTCTTCCCGCTGCTTAAACTCGGTGATATCGGTATGCGTGCCAAACATTTTGAGCGGCCGGCCGTCACTGTCCCATTCCACGACTTTTCCCTTGTCGAGCACCCAGATCCAGCTGCCGTTCTTATGCTTCATCCGGCTTTCAGACTCATAAAACTCGAGTCTCCGGGCGAAATGCTGCTGAAGAAGTTCACTGGACTTTATCAGATCATCCGGATGAGCGAATTTTTCCCAGGTCGAGATCGAAACCGGCTGCAATTCCGCCAGCGTATAGCCGATGATCTCGGCCCAACGTTCGTTGTAAATCGTTTCGCCAGTGGTGATATTCCACTCCCACGTACCGATATTTGTCCCCTCGATCACATTGAACAATCTTTGCCGTTCCTGCTCGATACGCAGGTTCAAAGCCTTGATTTCTGTGATGTCCACCAGGACCGACAGCAGGCATTGTCGGTCATTGTACTCAATGATTTCGCCTGAATACATGCCATCGACAATTCGGCCATCCTGACAAATGACATGGATTTCCTTTTGCTTCAGTCGGCCGGTCGTATTGATTTCACCCATGATTTGCTGGTAGATCTCAGCATCATTGAAGAGGCCAAGCTCAAAAAGCGACTTGCCAATGACTTCTTGCCTTGGATAGCCGAAAATTTCCAGGAAAGCCAAATTGACCTCAATGAATTGATGGTCCGAGCTGATCGCCATCGGAGCGGGATTGTTTTCGAAGAGTGTTTCAAATAACTTTTTCATGCTATTTCAACCTCAAGATCAGGTCGGCAGGATCACACTTTTTCAATAAATCAGCATCACACAGAAGATTGATTTCAGGCCCGGAAAAAGTGGTTCATATCTGGTTACAATTTTATCCTATTTTGATACTCATCTTCTGGTTCTTTTGCATTATAATGAAGTAAATTTTGACCGTTTAAATGCGCTTTTTGTCCAATCGCCCGTGCACCCCGCACAGACACTTGAATCATTTGAATCATAACCGATCGAATGTCCATAGCAAGCCAAGGAGGAGAATCCTGAATGAAAGATCCAGGTGACAAATTCCCGATTTCCCCAATCCCTGTGCCAACCGGTGCGATTCTGCGGGGCTTTTCAGAAAGAGCCGGTCAGCAAGCCGAGTCCGGCCAGACACCCGCCGGGATTGACGCAGAGTTGCCGACCCAGGGTTTCTTCACCTTGTTGACCGGTATCGTCCTGGCTAATTTCAAAGCCTTGCCCCAGCGGTTGAAAAAAGACATTTACTGGCTCGGACCCCTGGTGCTTCTCTGGCTGATCCTCTGGCCGATCAAAGTGATGACGATGCTCAGAATGCCGCAGGCGCTGAATTCAATCGTCATGACACTGATTTTCCTGACAGCCACTTATAATGGATTTATTGGTAAAGCAGCATTCATTACGATCATGAGCCGGACTATCATTCCAACCATCAAACGAATCAAGGCCGGCGAACTCGCCCAGATCAAAGAACGCTACGGCCGCACCTTCACTTTGATCAAAAATGTGATCAAGCGGGGCAGGCATGTGGCCCCGAAAATCATCCTGATCAGCGGCGGCTTTGGCCTGATTGCCTCCAATATCCTGACCCGGAACAACAAAATCGACAAATACCTGGTCTGCCTGCTGGCTGCAGTTGCACTGGTCGATGATTTGTCCAAGGGGACTGGCAGCCCGGTGGTCCGGCTGGTTTCGACCGGACTGCGCGACCTGCCGCTGCTGGCTGGCAAGAACCTCAAGATCTCGATGCAGTCCACCTATATCTCGATCGCCGGTTTTGCCCTCGGACTGGCCCTCGCGTTTGTACCTGGCTTGTTTGCCCAAAGCTACAACAGTCCTGTCGGCTTTGTCGCCGGTTTGATCATCCTGGCCGCCGGCCTGGTGCTGCATTTCACAGGGGGCAAGCATGCCCGGAAATAGCAACAGCCCCTTTATCCGTCTCGCCGATGAAGAGCTGTCGTTTAACAGCTTCTTCAATCCCCGGACGGGTGAATACCTGCGCACAGGCCTGCTTGATGAATCCGGCACAGACACAGGGGTTGATCCTTTCCGATCTTCCTTCCCCCATTTGCTGGATGTCGGGATCATGGGCCATTGCAACCACGGTCTTTCCGGGCGTTGCAGCGCCGCTGGTAATTATTGCTACCAGAGTGGCGCCACGATCACCCAGCCAAATATGCAGCTCGAGGACTTCAAGCTCGTTGTCGACCAGTGCAAGGGGAAAGTCTTCCAGTTTGCGCTCGGCGGGCGTGGCGATCCGGACCAGCATGAGCATTTTGCGGAAATCCTCGCCTACAGCAGGGAGAATGGGATTGTTCCCAATATGACGACATCGGGCTTCCAGCTCGACCGGGAAAAAGCGCGCCTGATCAGCCAGTATTGCGGCGCATCGGCCGTCAGCTGGTACCGCAATGATTACACCCGCCTGGCCATTGACCTGCTGCTTGAAGCCGGATCGAAAGTCAACATCCATTATGTGCTCAGTCGGCAAAGCATCGATGAGGCAATCGATCTGATCGAGAACCAGCGGTTGCCCGAGGGCATCAACCGGATCATCTTCCTGTTGTTCAAACCAATTGGCCAAGGCCGCAAAGAAGATATGATCACGTTCGATGAGCGGACACGCCACTTTTTCTCGCTGATCGACACCCCGTATGGATTGTCCAAAATCGGTTTTGACAGCTGCAGCGTCCCCGGGGTGCTGAACAGCACTCGGGTCGTCGATAAGGACTGCTATGATGCGTGTGAAGCTGCCAGGTATTCAGCCTATATCACAACTGATCTGCAGATGGTGCCCTGCAGTTTTGACCAGCATCAGCAGTGGGGCGTTTCCTTGCGCACGCATTCGATCCAGCAGGCCTGGCGCAGCAGCGCATTTGATGCGTTCCGAAATTTCCACCAACAGTCATGTCCTTCGTGCAGCAAACGGGAGCTATGTCTCGGTGGTTGCCCGATCAGCCCGGATATCACGCTCTGTGACGAAAAAGGATCGAGGTATTAGAGATTATGAAGTACAGAACAGATTTTGTAACCAACTCCAGCAGCAGCAGCTTTGCCGCAGCAGCCGTTACAACCCTCGCAGGTATCCTGGCCTCCTGCAACTGTCAGGACGTTGATACGACTCAAGACAATCCGGACCAGGAAAATCCAGGGGATGATAATTTTTTCCTCCAGAAAACCTTGATGCCTGAAGGGGTTGAAAAGATCGTTTCCGGCGGTGATCCGGTATTCCTGTATACCCAATGCTGTTCCATGACCGAACAAGGGCTTGTCGTCCTGCCCGATGAGACAGCCAGCATCTCCTATCAGGTCTCAACAGGGACTGGCTGGGTCGATGTCAGCCCGATGGAAATGATCGGTGACTGGGCTGCGGTTATCGTCACCGGCATCACACCAGCAAATGTCACCTCCGCCCCGCCCGCGAAAATCGTCATCAAAGCCCGCTGCACCCACGCCAAGAAGAAATACTCGGTCATTTTCCGGCTCCCCTATGAGGCCGAGGCCTCACTTGTGATCAAGCCGCTCAATTGCAATTTCCTCTCCAAATCCGGCGAGTCCGCCGAGTTCACCGTCGACATTAAAAATCCGGGAGCTGAACCTTGGCAGATGTCGTCCCCAGAGCCAGAATTTGGTGCTGAGAAATTATGCAATTTCGAGCTTCAAGACGTTTCGGAACTGGGCAACAAGGCCAAACTGGTCGTGACGGAATGTGACTCCGAAGAAACCAGTGGTGGTAGCAAAGATCACTATTCAAAAGGCAAGCTGGTTGTCCGGGCGAGCCAGGGAGATAAGGAGCTCAGCGACTACTGTGAGGTATATGTCTGGCGTGAGGGGCTGTTCCGGATGGAAACGCTGGACTTTGACCGTGAAACCAATGCGTTCCTGATCAAGGCTGAATTGGCCGAGGGCAGTGAAGGCAGCGGCGGTGCGATGAAAGCGTCTATCTTCGACCTGTGCTACCAGCGCTGGGACAACGAGGGCAAGAAACTCAAGGCGGACACTGCCGTGTTTGCCAGTGATGAATTTTCGCTGTCCGATCCTGATCCGAAAGATGAAAAAGCCGAAGCGCTCCTGGAAACCGCCAACCTCGTCACCAATTTCGAAGGCGAACGCCCTTCAAACACACCAACCGGCAAATTCTCAATTTACCTGGACAAAGTCATCCCAGGTAAAAAGGGGGAACGCTACAGGTTCACCCTCACGGCTACGGTCGACAATGGCCTCGACTATTTCGATGTCGAGATTCCGTTTGCGATCCTGCCGGCTTATCTGTCCGAGAGCAAGGGCAGCTGGCAGCAGGAATATGATTACTGCAAGAAGATCATCAATAACTTCTTTCCGGTCTCCAAACGCCCAGCCAAGCTGGCCGAGCTGGAAGACTGCAAGCACTACATGGGTGTCGATGACCTGAAGCAGTACCGCAAGGAAACCTGGAGTGTCGCGTACGACATCATCATGAAGCAGAAAGCCGACTATGATGATGAAGCAGCCTGGTATGACTGGGCCCTTTACACGGCCGAATGGGTGCAATGGCTGAATGACCGGGCATTCAACGTTGTCCTCGGCACCTTGACCGGTCCGATTGGCGCGATTGTCGCCACCCAGTGCAAAGAATTGGCGCAGGACATGATCGCCAAGTATGTCACCGTCAAGAGCACTGACACCTGGATGGGCATCGTCTATGACTTGCTTTACAATCGCTTCAGCAGTGTCCTGGGTGGCTCGATCGACGCCAAGTACTTCTCCGATCCTGAAGTATCCTACAAGTGGATCGGCGGTTTCTTCATGTATAAATGGGCCTATCACTGGGCGTTTGACTATGAGAACAATGAACGGAAAGGTTGTATCGAAGGGGCCAAATCAGCGGCCTGGGATCTCACCGCTGCTGGTCTGGAGGAGAAACTGAAACCTTTCGTCAAGACCATGGCCGACAAGGGCAACTTCAACCAGAGCATGGCCGTCGACGACTACATCACCAGGACAGTCCAGAGCCTGAAGCCCTACTTGGGTCAGTTTATATCGGACGAGTCGAGTAGCGGTAGCAAGTCATAGAAAACTGACCCCCGTCAGTTTATGACCGATGAGTCGAGTAGTGGGAGCAAGTCATAAGAAATTGACCGCTGTCAATTTATTTCCGACGAGTCGAGTAGTGGGAGCAAGTCGTAAGAAACTGACCGCTGTCAATTTATTACTGACGAGTCGAGTAGTGGGAGCAAGTCATAGAAAATTGACCCCAGTCAATTTATATCGGACGATCGATTGGCGATTGCTTTGCCGATCTCGACTATCCCTAGCAGTGACAGGGCAAAACCGAAGACGAGTGCCCATTCGGTCCACGTGAGGGGGACTAGTCCGAGCAGTTCGCGTAAACCTGGGACCCAGAAAGCGACGAGTGCTGTCAGGACGCCCCCGAGAACTGCCCAGATCAGGGGCTTGTTGGCCGACAGGCGGTTCATCCGGAAGAGGGGCAGGCGCATGCTGCGGTAAGCAAAGATATAGACCATCGAATTAATGGCAAAACTGGCAAAGACAACACTGCGGCCTTCAATCGCACTCTGGTGAACCTGATAAAAGTGATGGAACAGGATGAGGGTGAAAATGGCGCTGAAAATGCTGATGACGCCGATCAGGACGATCGCCAGCCGGGTCAGGACCGGTTCTTTCAGTGCTCGAGGCTTTTCCGCCATGATGCCATCTTCTTTGGGTTCGAACCCGAGGACAATGTCCGAAGGACCATCGCAAATCAGGTGGATCCAGAGAATCTGGGCTACAATCAATGGGGGTGGCCAGCGCAGGATCATCGCTGTGAAAATTGTCAGGACTTCGGCAAATGAGTTGGACAAGGTATAGGCAACGACTTTCCGGATGTTGGCAAAAATGACCCGTCCTTCTTCGATCGCGGCGACGATCGTACTGAACGAACTATCGAGCAGGATCAGGTCCGCTGTTTCTTTGGCCACATCAGTGGCAGAGCCGACCACAACACCGATGTTGGCACGTTTCAAGGCGGGTGCATCGTTGACCCCGTCACCGATCATCGCCGTGATTTCACCATTCGCCTGCAGTGCTTTGATGATCCTGAACTTATCCTGGGGCCGGATCCGGGCAAAAACGGAGGTCCGCCCGACTTCTGCCTGAAGCTGGGCATCAGACAGCCTGGCGATTTCCTCACCTTCCAAAGTCTGGCTTGCATCGTCTTTCAGGCCGATTTCTTCAGCGATGCGCTCTGCGGTCAGGCGGTAATCGCCGGTGATCATCTTGATCTGGATGCCGGCATGGCGGGCAGCCTGAATCGAAGCGGGGACGGCTTCGCGGATCGGATCTTCCATGCCAACCAAGCCAAGCCAAGTATATCCACTATGATCTTCGAACGGGCCATCGAAGCGGTAGGCCAAGCCGATCAGGCGCAGGCCTTCACCTGCCCATGCGTCGACTTCTGCCGAGATGCCCTGCAGTTGATCGTCCTGAACATGGCACATCGCCAGGACGATTTCCGGAGCGCCTTTGAGGAAACAGGCATGGCCAGCGCCAAATGGGCCGCCAGTGACTTCGACTATCATGAATTTTGTTTCACTCGTGAATAATTCCTCGGCCAGCCGTTCGGTCTGATCCATCAAGGTCTGCGGGGCGATCGCCAGCTTCTGCTCTGCAAACGCCCAGAGGACAATATCGACGGGGCCCTCGAGATTATTGCAAAGCACCATCGCCTGCAAAGCTTTGGTCTCATCGTCCAGATCGGTACGGTTGACCCTCATCCGGCCTTCAGTCAAGGTGCCTGTTTTGTCGGTACAGATGACAGTGACTGAGCCCAAGGTTTCAACTGCCAGCAATTTCTTGACCAGGCCCTGGCGCTTCAGGATCTTGCGCATGCCCAGGACAAGGATGACCGTGACAGCAATCAGCAATCCCTCCGGGACGGCCGCGATCGCCAGAATGATTGCGGTGCGCAGCATGTCGAAGAATTCTCGGCCCATGATCAGGCCGACGATGAGGATCAGTACCGTGAAACTGACAACGACTCGAGTCAGGAGTTTGCTGAAAGATTTCAATCGGATCTGGAAAGGCGTATCTTCCTCAGCCTGACTGCTGATACTTGCAGCGATCTGGCCCAGTTCAGTCGCGAGTCCGGTCTGCCGGACCCGGAAAATGCCCCTTCCAGTGACTACGGTTGTGCCCATGAAAACACGAGTGTCTTGAGCTATGTCTGTTGCCGAGACGCCTGGCTCTGCCATCATGCCTTGATCTGTCAAGCCAGTCCTGATGACCCCTGATTCTTTGTTGACCGGTTCACTTTCACCTGTCAGGACCGATTCATCGAGGGTCAATTTTGTCGCTTCAATCAGAATCCCGTCGGCGGGAACTTTTTCACCGGCAGACAGGACAACCAGATCATCAGGAACCAGTTCCCAAACCTCAACTTCAAGTCGCTGTCCGTCCCGGATGACGGTTGTCGTCGGGTGCAACAAGCCTTTTAAAGCGACATAGGTCTGCTGAGCCTTATATTCCTGGATCAACCCCATGATGACATCGACAACCACAACAACCATGATGATGCCGAAATCTCCGAATTCACCGAGCACCAGCGAGACGCCAGCTGCGGCCAGGATGATATAGACCAAAGGACTCTTGATTTGGTTTTGCAGGATTTCCCAAACCGAAACACCGACTTCACCGGGAAGCCTGTTCTCGCCATACTGGGCCCTGCGGTCCAGGACAGTCTGAGCATCCAAACCTGACAAAGTCTTGTCCTGACGAACAGAATCCGTGACCGAAGTCGCGTCAGAATGATTCATAGGTAATCCTCTAACTTGATTATGCATCCTGTTCGAGGATATTTCCATCTGGCCCGTACCAAAATGGTAGCTAGATGATGCCATGGATTTCAATCGACAAAGCTGGCTCGGACGACTGATCCTGCAGGTTCACGAAGGAGTGACAAACAATGTTCAATCGACTGTTGATCGCTTCGGATATTACATTGACCGCCGAATGTAGCGCAAGATAACGACACCTTCTTCGATGATGTATTCTTCCAGTTTAAGCGGGATGGCCGAATGACCACCTGAAAAGAGTAGCCTTCCCCGGCCAAGAATGATCGGAATGACGCCGATGATATATTCATCGATGATGTCGGCTTTGATGAAAGGATCGACCAGCACGCCGCCGCCGAACAGATAGATGTCATCGCCTTCTTTCTGGCGTTCCCGGAGGACATAATCGCAAATATCCCCGCTGATAAACCGGATGTTATCGACATCCTGGCGGTTTTGCGATGTGGCGACAAGAATCTGCTTGTCTTTGAAGTCTTCGATTAATCCCTGGTCATAGCATTTCCGGCCCATGACCACAAGGTCAACCTGCTCAAGGAACTTGGCATAGTCCCATTTGGTTTGAGTGTCCAAAGCCTTGCTGCCATCACCTTTAATCCAATTAAAAAGGCCGTTCTCATCGGCGATATAACCATCGAGACTCATCGCCAGATTCAGGATGATTTTCCGGTTCATCGATCGTCCCTCACCACTTCAACAGGCAATTTATCGAAACTACAACGATTCACACACATACCCGGCGGCTGTGAGGGCGTCGATCGCCAGTGCCAGTTGTTTTGACTTGACCAGAACATAATCTGTCCTGAAGGTCGACACGACAAAGACACTGATCTGCTGCCGAGCCAGGATTGAGGCGATCCGGGCCAGGATGCCGACCAGGGAAAAATCCAGTTGTCCTTCGATCCTGAAAGCGCGCCACCCATACTCAGCTGCTGTCAGGTTGGCTGGTGCCTTTTTTGTCCGGCAAACAATCGAAACCTCTTCATCAGTTTTAGCCAGGAAAAGGAAGTCAGCCTGGAAATCGACCTCGGAAAAATCGGTCGCCTGGCCGACGGTAAATTCTCCATCCAGAATTTTCAGTACCATATGGATATGAACCCCTCTTTGTTAGCCAGTCAATGGCCAGCCAGTAAATTTGCAGCCCTGCTCATGCTGCATAAATGCTGCATCGCTTTTGGTGTGCTATGGGTGCATGGCCTTGTCGATTTGCGAAAACAGGCTTTGTGTCTGTTCAGGTGTTTCCAGATTGAGATAGATTTTCTGCGTCGCAGTCCGGATCGAGACATAGGGTGGATTGCCAATCTTAAGATACAGCATCGCCTGGCCGATATCCTGCAGGCGAAAATGGCCGCGCAACCGGTCGCCAATCGCGGAGCCATTCGTTCGCATTTCGATGACTGGTAGTTCTTCAGTCAGTTGGAGGGCCTGGATATCCTGGACCAGGATCGATTGGCCATAAGATCCACTGATTTTCAAGACGGCCCCATCAAACGCGATTGCAGAGGGTTGAAAACCCTGGTAGACCAGGCTGCCGACAAAAGACAACAGGACCAGCAAACCAACGACAATCGACCCGACAATGATTTTGGCACCCGTTTTCATGCGGCCGGATTCGTCGAAATTATTGCCATCATATTTCTGGGCGGCAATGAGAATGTATAAGATCACCGGGATCAAACAGCCGAGGATGATGAATCCGAGGACAGCCAGCCGAAAATAGATCAGCAGGATACCGGTGAACATGATCGCGCCCATGAGGAAACACATGTTCCCCATCAAACGGCCAAGTTTCTCGGTGTCCACTTTTTGCTTTTTGGCTGCAGACATTGTGTTGTAACCTGAGATCAGCCAATAGGCTTTGCGAAACCGGATCAGGTAACCGATCGCAAACAGCAACAGTGTCGGTGCCGCCATAAAAACGAAGTCAAGCCAGTCCATGCAAAGCCTCCGGGTGATTTACTTTAGTTTCATTATAGAGGTCATTTGTTCCTGATGTCATCTACGCCATTTGTCATCAAGGCTATTGCAAGCGGGCGCGCAGAACAAAAAATCCTGCCGGATCGTTTTATCAATCCGGCAGGATCTGTATTCAAACCAATGGCACAGACTTATACGAATTTGACCGAGCACTCGCCTAGTTCGGAAAATGATGCCGTCCAGACATCGCCGGCTTCAACCGCTTTCATGGCTGACAATGCGCCTGCCAGGATGACTTCGCCGGCCTTCAGCGTGACGTCGAATTCAGCGAGCTGGTTGGCCAGCATGGCGACACAGTTTGCAGGATCACCAAGGACGTCCGTACCTTTGCCACTGTTGATTTTCTCGCCATTGCGAAGCAAGTCCATGGTCACAGCCTTGAGGTCAATGGTCCGCGGATCGACATGCTTGTCGCTGTAGACATACATGCCAGAGGAAGCGTTGTCCGAGACGGTGTCGATGATATTGATCTTCCAGTCCGCGACACGGCTGTCGACGATTTCGATCGCTGCGGCCACGTAATCGGTGGCATCAAGGACGTCTTCAACGGTGATGCCAGGTCCCTGGAGGTCTTTTTTCAGGACAAAGACAATTTCACCTTCGACCTTGGGCTGAACCATGGTTTTGATTTCGATCGTGTTGTTCTTGACAGCCATCGAATCCAGCAGATGGCCGAAGTCGGGCTGGTTGACACCGAGCAGGTTCTGCATGGCTAGTGAGGTCAGACCGATTTTCTTACCGGTAATCCTCTGCCCTTCGGCCAGTTTGTCGTTGATATTCATCAACTGGATCGCGTAGGCGTCGGGAATGGTCAGATCCGCAAGTTTCGATACGGGTCCGATCGGGACGCACGTTTTTTCAGCCTGGCGCAGGGCAGAAGCCAGTTCCTTGAGTTTTTCATGGGCAACGGGGGTGGCTTGACTCATAGTGGATTTTCCTCCTGATGATTGAATTTGACGGATACAGGGCAATCGGGATGGGCGAGGATTTGTGGCTGTAAATGTTAAAAAACAGGATGATTTCAGGCAGTTTTTATCCGCGGAAACCGAGTCGATGCGACAGTTCGGCTGCTGCTGGCTGGATCAGTTCGATTGCTTCACGCATTTTCTCCCGGGTCATCCGCAAGGTCGGCCCGGAAATGCTGATGGCATAACTGGCTCGGCCGAGATGGTCGAAGATTGGAGCAGCCACACAAGTCAACCCCTCCGTAATCTCTTCATTGTCGATCGCATAGCCATTGGCTCGGATCGTAGCCAGCTCTTTGATCAGTTCTGATTTGAGTGTCAGGGTATTGGCAGTGAACCGATCCATTTTTTCCGGAATGATCGATTCCAGGACCTCAGCATCCAGATGAGCCAGCATGGCTTTACCGACGCCGGTACAGTGGGCTGGATTTCGTGAGCCAATTGTTGTATAGATACGCATCGACTGTGTCGACTCTTCTTTTTGGATGTAGATGACTTCCAGCTGATCCAGTGTGGCAATGTGGACGGTTTCGACGATTCTGGCCCCCAATGGCTTAATGATCGGCAACGACAGGCGGAGGATGTCGAGGGAATTCGCAGCACGATCGCCTAATTCAATCAGTGAATAACCCAGGCGGTATTTCTGGTACTCTTCGCTCTGCTCCAGCAAGCCATTTTGCTTGAGGGTCATCACGATGCCGTGGACCGTGCTGATGTTGAGACCAAGTTCCGAGGCTATCTCGGACAATTTTAGTTCGGTTTTCTTGCTGGTGAAACATTTCAGGATTGAAATGGCTCGTTCAACGGACTGAACTGGTTTCTGCTTACTCATCATCGTGCTTCATCCATCTGGCTATGAACCGGGATCAGGAAGGCCGAAAATGCACTTCTGAATTCCAGATCGTTTGAATATATTAAACAGATTCTAGGATGACACTAACATGCCCGATAAGATTTCGCAATATATTTTGATAATATCGTAAATTTTATGCTGATGCCAAATTCAGTTGTCTGACTGACTCTGATCACCGAATAATGACCAAGCCAGGTTTTGACATTCTGAAAGGACAGCCGAACTTGATGCAGGATTGCCGATGAGAGACTGAACAAGGCTGCGGTCTATTTCAGGCCAAGGTATTCAACCTTCATATCGCTGCGCGGATAGATCCTGCACGCCAGGACTATGCCTTCCTGCTGCTCCTCAGGAGAAGTGTGGGCCCGGCTCATCCGTCCTGATTCATAGGAGCCTGAAATGACCCGTACACGGCAAAAACCGCATCCACCCATCCTGCATCCAACCAGTGGATTGCGTGGGAAAGCGCGTTCAGCGCCATTCAGGACACTTTCTTCTGCCAGGCAGATGAAAGTCATGCCTTTGTTTACAATCTCAACTTCATACCTTTCTTTCAGCATAAAAACCTCCGTCATTTGACGTCATCATAATTGCATTTTCTCAGACTCGCAACCGCATGCGCATGTAAAAAGATGCATGAAAGAGCCGTTTCTTTGATGTTCATAATAAGTTAATATTTACGGCATTGTCAAATCAAATTTGATATAGTGATAATATTTCGAAAATCTATTTACAATCATTTTGCCGTCTGCTAGGATCGAATTAGTCATTACACACAATTTTCGTTCACAGGAGTGCGATTGTTTATGGATAAAGTAAAGGTTGCAATTATCGGACCTGGCAATATCGGCATGGATCTATTGCAGAAAATTAAGCGGAGTCCGAATCTGGAAGTCGCTTATATGGTCGGTGTCAAAGATTCGGCCGGCATTGCGACAGCTGCCCAGCTCGGCATCAAGACAACGACTGACGGCATCGAAGGTCTGATGAAAGACTGCGAGGACATCGATATCTGTTTTGACTGCACCAGTGCCACAGCCCATCTGACCAATGCACCCCTGCTGAAGGAAAAGGGCATCTTCACCCTCGACTTGACGCCAGCAGCAGTCGGACCTTATGTCGTTCCGGCAGTCAATCTCGATGATGATGTCCTTGAACTTCCAAATGTCAACCTAGTTACTTGCGCCGGACAAGCAACGACCCCGATTGTGGCCGCAATCAACAAAGCTGTTGGCGTATCCTACGCCGAAATCATCTCCTCCATCAGCAGTAAAAGCGCCGGCCCGGGCACCCGGGCGAACATTGACGAGTTCACCGTCACAACCAAGCACGCGCTTGAAAAAATCGGTGGGGCCGATGAAGCCCGTGTCATCATTGTCCTCAATCCTGCGGAACCGCCAATCCATATGCGCAACACGATCTACACCAAAGTCAGGAATCCTGACTTGGGAAAGGTCAAGGCGGCAGTCGACGAAATGGTCGAAAAAATCCGCACCTATGTCCCGGGCTACAAACTCCTGCTCGAACCGATCATCCAAGACGATATTGTCACCACTATGGTCCAGGTCACCGGACTTGGCGATTACTTGCCGATTTACTCAGGCAACCTCGACATCATCACAGCCGCAGCTGTCAACATCGCTGAAAGATATGCCGTCAAAAAACTGGGAGGTGCTGCCAATGGCTAAGATTTTCCTGAATGACACGACTTTAAGAGACGGAAACCACACCGTATCCCACCAGTTTTCACCGGATGACGTCGCCAAGGTTGCAGCTGGCCTGCAGGCTGCCGGGGTCGACATCATCGAAGTCGGCCACGGTGACGGCATCAATGGTTCGACCATCAATTACGGTTTTGCCAAGTATGACGACCTTTCGATCATCAAAGCAGCTGCCAGCGTTCTCACAACCTCAAAGCTTTGTGTCCTCCTGCTCCCCGGCATCGGCACAGTGGAGATGCTCGAGGAAGCCAAGCATGCCGGCGCCAAGGTCGTCCGCGTCGCCACGCATGTGACCGAAGCAGACGTATCAGCCCAGCATATCCGTGCAGCCAAGGACATGGGCCTGTGGACAGTCGGTTTCCTGATGATGGCCCACATGACCAGTGCCGAACGGCTGGTCGAAGAAGCCAAGAAAATGGAATCCTACGGGGCTGATGTCGTTTATGTGACTGACTCTGCCGGTGCCCTGGTGCCTGACCAGGTCAAGGAACGTGTTTCGGCCCTGCTCTCCAACTTGAAAGTGCCGGTCGGCCATCACGCTCACAACAACCTGGGCTGTGCGATCGCCAACAGCCTTGCGGCAGTCGAAACTGGCGCAACGTATGTCGACGGTTCACTGTCCGGACTCGGTGCTGGTGCTGGCAATACGCCGACTGAAACACTGATCGCCGTTCTCAACAAGATGAAATTTGAACATGGTGCTGACCTCTACAAGGCGATGGACGTCTCCCGCGACATCCTGCTGCCGATTCTCGAAGCCAAAGGGCTCCACATCAATAGCATGCTCGATCCGATGATGCTCGGCTACGCCGGCGTCTACTCGAGCTTCCTGCTTCACTCCCGCCGTGCCGCTGCCCGCTTTGGCGTCGATGTCCGCGACATCCTGATGGAACTGGGCAATCGCAAAGCCGTTGGCGGCCAGGAGGACTGGATTATCGAAATCGCCCATGAAATGGCGACCAGAAATAAATAAAATTTATCTGGCAATCTACTCGAATTTGGTTCCCAAAGCAATTAATAATAGTACCAGGAGGATTTATTCATGGCTCTCAACGGTGTTCTCAGACCAGGTCTCATCCAGCTCCGCGTGCTTGATTTCGACAAATCTCTTGAACACTACACCAAACACGTTGGGCTGGATGTCGTCGGCAAAACAGCCGATGGCCGTATCATGCTCAAGGCGTATGATGAATTTGACCATCATTCGGTCGTTCTCCGCCTTGCCGATGAACCCGGCATCGACTTTTTCGCATTCAAGTGCCTTGATGCCGCGACAGTCAACCAGATTGAAAAAGACACCATCGCCTTTGGCTTCCCGGTTGAGGTCATTACCGGCAATTCCGACCAGCCTGGCTTTGGCCGCCGCATTTCCGTCACCACATCAACCGGCCACAAAATCCAGTTCTACAGCGACGTTGAAATGGCCGCATCCCACCCCGAAATTATCAATCCGCACATCTGGAGTGACATCGAACCGCATGGCATGGAACCGTCCTGTTTCGACCATGCCCTGCTTTATGGCAGCAACGCACAGCCGACGTTCAAGTGGCTGCAGGAAGTCTGTGGCCTGAAGATGACCGAATGCGTCATGAAGCCGGATAATTCCGAACCCCTCGTTGTCTGGCTCACCTGCGGCAGCCGCGGCCATGATATCGCCATCCTCGACTATGACAAACCCGGCAAATTGCACCATGTCTCCTTCCATCTCGAAGACTGGAACGCGGTCGGCCACGCGGCCGACATCATGGGCCGCAATCATATTTCGATCGACATCGGCCCGACACGCCATGGCATCACCCGCGGCCAGACGATCTACTTTTTTGATCCGTCAGGCAATCGTTGTGAAGTCTTCTGCGGCGGCTACTTCTATTATCCGGATATGCCATTGCGCGTCTGGGATTTCGATCACGTCGGCGAAGGTATTTTCTACTACGACAAGGCACTCAATGAACGCTTCCTGTCGGTCGTGACGTAAGTTTTCATCACGTTTCTGATCCGCTGTCCTGTTTCGTCATCCATTGATCGATTGTTTCTACAACAGCCAGCTGGTGTCGTCACACCACCGCACCAGCTGGCAAAATTCAAGGAGTAATGAAATGTCAAATCCAGCAATCGCCAATTCCATCAAGACCGGTCATTTCGTCACCAACTATCATGATGTCGGAGAAGGTGAAGTCGTCCTGCTGATCCATGGCTCCGGCCCCGGAGTCACTGCATTGGCCAACTGGAGCAAAGTCATGCCAACCCTTGCGAAAGACCGCCGGGTCGTCGCACCAGATATGGTCGGCTTTGGCTACACCGAAAGACCTGAGGGCATCACATATAATATGGATGTCTGGGTTCAGCAAGCCATTGACCTGATGGATGCACTGAACATCGAAAAGGCTGACGTTGTCGGCAACAGTTTCGGCGGCGCGCTGGCGATGTCCCTGGCCATCAAATACCCCCACCGGGTCCGCAAACTGGTCCTGATGGGCAGCATGGGCATCGAGTTCCCGATCACCTATGGCCTGGACAGGGTTTGGGGCTATGAAGGCACTGTCGAGTCCATGAAACACATCCTGGGCATGTTTGCCTACAATACCGCGATGATCACGGATGACCTGGCCCAGATGCGCTATACCTCAAGCATGGAACCTGGTTTCCACGAAGCATTCTCGGCAATGTTCCCCTTTCCGCGCCAGAATTCGGTCAAGATGATGGCCTCGCCGGTGGAATCCATCAAAGCGCTCCAGAATGACACGCTGATTGTCCATGGACGCGAAGACCTCGTCATCCCGGTCGACAATGCCTACAAGCTGTTCGAGCTCATCCCGAATTCCCAAATGCACATTTTTGGCAAATGCGGCCATTGGACCCAGATCGAACATTCCGTCGAATTCGCCGGTCTGGTTGCTTCCTTCCTGAACGCCTGATACAGATCGCTTAACTTCGGCCTCCTCAATCGGGTAGGACCCCGGCCATTATTTGACCGGGGGACCTCCCACAGCACCGTACGTACCGTTCGGTATACGGCGCTTCCAAAGTTTACAGATTAAGTTGCAGAATAGCGTTCCATCAAACTGAGATATCCAGCACGTTTAAGCAGATCGTTTGGTATGGCACGTTTCAAGATTGGGCTATTGGCTGTACGCCAGTAGCCTTTTCTCGTGTTTGCCCATTCCCATGCTTGTTTTCGGTCGATTCCGGCCCGTTTCAAGTTCTCAAACCTCGTGCGGATCCGTTTCCATCGTTTCCATGTGACCAAGCGGATTCTCCGTCTAATCCATTCGTCCTTCTTTTCGAGCAGATTCTTGGCATCAGCCAATTTGAAGTAACTCATCCAGCCTCGGATCAGACTGTTCAGTCTGGTTTTGCGTTCCTCGATCCCCATCCCGTTGCTGCGTCCGGTTACTGTCCGAATTTTATCTTCCAGTTTCCTGACGCTTTTGGGATGGATTCTCAGTCGGCCTTTTCCTCGGTAGAGGTAGAACCCGTAGCCCAGATATTTGACGAAATTGACGTGCGCGACTTTCGTTTTCTCCCGATTCACCTTGAGGAATAATTTCCCTTCAATGAATGGCAGGATATTGTCCAGTATCCGCTTGGCTGCCTTCTTGCTTTTGCAGAAAATCATCAGATCGTCCGCGTAGCGTACAAAGCGGTGTCCGCGTCTTTCCAGTTCCCAATCGCATTCGTTCAACATCACGTTTCCCAAAAGTGGACTTAAGGGTCCACCCTGGGGCACGCCTTCTGGGCTGTCCTCGAACATCCCGCCGACCATCACTCCTGCATGGAGGAATTTGTGGATCAGCGAGATCACCCGTCCGTCCTTTATCGTTTCCGATAAAATCTGGATGAGTCTGCTCTGGTTGACCATGTCAAAATACTTTTCCAAATCCATATCGACCACATATCCGTAGCCTTCAGTGATGTTGGTCTGGCATTTCCTCAGTGCGTCATGCGCACTTCGTTGCGGTCGGAATCCGTAGCTGTTGTCCGAGAACTTCTGCTCGTAGATCGGTGTCAGGATTTGACAGATCGCCTGTTGGATCAGTCTATCCACGACGGTGGGTATTCCCAATTTTCTGGTTTTCCCGTTTTCTTTGGGTATCTCTACCCTCCTGACGGGGCTTGGACGGTATTTCCCGTCCCGAAGGGCCTGCACGAGCTCGTTCTGGTGGTTTGTCAGGAAGGGCAGAAGTTCATCCACCTGCATGCCATCAATCCCACCTGCACCCTTATTCCTCTTGACTTGGCGGTAGGCCAGTTCCAGATTCTCCTGGGTTAGAATTTGCTCGAGCAGTCCTTCCATCTGCTTCGTTCTGTCGGTGATTTCCGTTTCAGTTATCCTTGGTGACTCGCACACTTCTGTTATCTCTTCCCGTTCCGCGGTATCCCTTGGCAGATAGTCCCACAATGTGAGTTGTCTGTGCTGGTTATCATCATTTCCGGTAACTTTCATTGATCTTCACCTCCTTTGGTTCAGCCCTTCCCAGTCGGTCTAGATCCGTCTGGTACTATGGCTTCTGCTGACTTCTCACGGTAAATCTTGTTTCAACCGGATCTCATACTCTGTTTTGATCCGTCCGTGAGATCTCCCACGGTAAGTCGCTTCACTTTCGTTCCATCTATCCGCAGCATTTACAGTGGCATGTCTGTGTAGCTTTTGGACTTTGGCTTGGTCTGCAGCCTCATCCCACGCTTTGTGCCTGATGCTGTTCGTATTCCTCGGGCCGGAACTTTGCCGCCGGCTTCCTTCAGATTCCATCTCGCGATGGACACCCTTGCCTTGAGCTAATGGTTAGTCGCTACATACACCCATAACGGACTTTCACCGTCTAGTGAAGCGCCATGCGTGGCGCACAGGCAAAAAAAGATAGGACTGTCTGATGACAGTCCTATCTTTTTGTTTGATCCGGTATGATCAGGCCAGACGAGTTGAGGGGCGATGTTGCCGCGGACCGTTGTTCTGCAGTTCGCGCTGCTGGGGGCGATTGCGCGGTTCTGACACGTTTCGCGGCTGCTCGCGCTGCTGGGGGGTTGTGCGCTGCTGTGGCCCGCTCTGGGACGCGGCGCGTGGCGAAGTGCCATTATGCTGTGGGCGGCCCTGATTGTTGCGTCCGGGATTATTGCGGCCCTGCTGGACCGGTTTGGGCAGTATGGTCATCACGGTCATCGGATAGGGGTGTTCGTCGATCACCGGGATGGTTTTGACACACAGCTTCTCGATGGCGGTCAGCAATTTCTTTTCTTCAAAATCACAGAAGGAAATCGCGATCCCATTGTGTCCGGCGCGACCGGTCCGGCCGATGCGGTGGACATAGGATTCAGGGATCTCCGGCAGGTCATAATTGATGACATGGGACAATCCATCGATGTCGATGCCGCGGGCAGCGATGTCCGTGGCCACGAGAACACGAGTGGATTTGTTCTTGAAATTGCCAAGTGCCTGTTGGCGGGCATTTTGCGACTTATTGCCGTGAATCGCCTGGGCATTGATATTATCGCGGCTAAGCTCTTTTACCACACGGTCTGCGCCGTGCTTGGTCCGGGTGAAGACGAGCACAGAATCGATTGCCGGATCGCGCAACAGATGGACCAGAAGGCTTCTTTTGTTGACCTTGTCGACCAGATAGACGGACTGCCTGATTTTCTCGACGGTCGGCTGGTCCGGGGTGACCGATACTTTGACCGGATTGTCCAGCATCGAATTGGAAAGTCCGACGATTTCCGCAGGCATGGTCGCGGAAAAGAACAGGGTTTGCTTCCGGGCCGGGGTTTTGGCGATGATTCGTTTGACCTCATGGATAAAGCCCATGTCGAGCATGCGGTCAGCTTCATCCAGGGTCAGGATTTCGACAAATTGCAGGTCGATCAAATGCTGGTTCATCAAGTCGGCCAAACGACCGGGGGTAGCCACGAGGATGTCCACACCACGGCGCAGTTCCTGTTCCTGTGTTCGCTGCGAGACGCCGCCAAAAATGACACAGGAGCGCAGGTCAGTGTGGCGACCATAAGTTGTAAAGCTTTCATGGATCTGCAAGGCAAGTTCGCGGGTCGGGGTCAGGATCAATGAGCGAATCCGGCGGTGGACTCGATGGTCACTGTGGTTCGCAACCGAGTGCATCAGGCGCTGCAGCGTCGGCACCGCAAAGGCGGCAGTCTTGCCGGTACCGGTCTGGGCTACACCCAGCAGGTCGCGGCCAGTCAGGATCGGCGGAATAGCCTGTTCCTGGATCGGGGTCGGATGTTTGTACTTGGCTTGTTCGAGTGCTTTGAGGATTGAGGGCGCTAGTTCCAAGTCGTTAAAGGTCATTGTTTCTCCTAATCGGTTGGGTTTTATGCATCAAAAAACCGCGATTTCCACAGAACGGAAATTGCGGCCAGTTCAAGCGGATTTATTGATTATTAAAAGTATCATAACACACTTTCCGGGGTAATGATACCCGCGGCCTGTTTCGCAGGGTACAGGCCATCATTCTGATCTACAAAAAGCGGGGTGCGATGCCAATGATTAAAATTAGGTTTAAAATGATCATGAGGCCATGCTGTAATGCGGGGTGTGGTTCAGCTCATGGTGAAGGGGGCCTCCCGATGCAAAACAGTCAGAATGAAATCGATACGTGGATCGCCAGACTGAAGCAGAAACCAGATGTCGAAAATATTGTCGATCAGGTCGGTGCGGATCCATCGATCCTGCCGGTGCTGTTCGAAATCATCCGTGTCGACAAGGGCAGCATCAAGTTCTTTTGTGACAAAGTTATCCGGCTGACCAGTGAGCGGCAGCCTTCCCTCGTCTATCCCTATTTCCAGATCGTCGCCGGACTGGTCGACAGTCCCAACAATTTCATCAAGTGGGGGGCGATAATCACCTTGTCGAACCTGGTCACTGTCGATGACGATCGCCAAATCGACAGCGTCTATGACCATCTTTTTGCACTGGTTGATTCAGACTCGATGATCACAGCTGGCAATGTTGCCGGTTGTGCCCCGAAGATCATCGAGAAATTTCCGGATCGTGAACCAGACATAACCGAAAGGCTGCTCCGGGTCACGGGCAACACCTATCTCTATAAAGGCCAGGTCTCTCCTGAGTGCAAAAACATCATGATCGGCCATGTGATCGATTGCTTCGACCAATATTTCCCGCGGTCTGGCAGCCAGGGAAAAATGATTGAATTCGCCGCCGCCCAGCTCACCAACCCCCGCAAAGCCGTGGCCAGAAAAGCTGCTGCCTTCTTGCAGAAGCATCGAAATTCGGAGATACCAGTTTGAGCTACAGACGGTTGGCGAAGCGATGGCCTTCTATTTATTTGATCGTCATACTATACATATACACTGCAATCATTTTGACCGGTTGTTCAGCGGCAACTGGCAGCAGGCTGGATTCTGAAATTGAATCGGTAGAGAAAGAAACCCTCGGCACAACAGGTGAGCCGGTATTTGAACATATTACTGAGCCATCATTTGAATCAACTCGGGCCCAGCCGAGCGAGCAGCCCACTGAGATCACGAAAGAGCCTGCAGCTCCAACCCAAAGCAAGTCGACGACTCAGCCAGCAACAGTAACACCCACCCCGATCAAGCCGACAGCCACAGCGTCCTCGTCGGCGTCGGCTGAAACTACCCCCGGACAAGACACTTCAGGCAGTGACAGGAACGAATTGGCCGAAGGTTTCTTTTATGTGATGCTGGATGATACGATCAAAGCCCGGATCACCGGCATGAGCTATCCCGCTGATGATTCAAACAGCGCGGTCCATTACGACGATCTTCGCTACATCAAGCTGCTTCATTATGATTTTGCAGGTTCGGTTCACGAAGGCGAGCTGATTGTCCATAAAAGCCTGGCAGATGAAGTCATGGTCATCTTTTATGAACTTTACCAGGCAAAATATCCTTTGGCTTCAGTGCGGCTCGTCGATGACTATGGCGAACCCGGCGACGACAATGTCTCAATGGCCGCCAACAACACGTCGGCTTTCAATTACCGTTATGTCACAGGTACGAAAATACTGTCGTGGCATAGTTACGGGGCTGCAGTCGATATCAATCCGATGCTCAACCCTTATCTGGTCGGTGACCGGATCGCGCCTGAGAATGGCGCTGAATACGTCGACCGCACGCGGGATTTTGCGGGCAAAATCGACCACAACGATCTCTGTTACCAGTTGTTCATAGCGCGTGGCTGGGCTTGGGGCGGCGACTGGCGGATCGACAAGGATTACCAGCATTTTTCGAAAAAGATCTCGTCCTGACCTGTCAGCGGGCCAGATATTCGATGACAGCACGGATCTCAACCGGCTGGCCATGGCGGACATTCTGGATGCAGAGGGTTTCACAGCCAGCCAGTAAATTGGCCTCCTGCCAGCCCTCTGGCAATCCTTGTGCGGCAAGTTTCTTCGCACCGGGCAAATTGCCGACACTGACCCGGCGCATGATGCCGCGGATGTCGAGGTTGATCACTTTCGAGCAGGCGGGTTGTTCACAAAATTGGCAAGCTGATGCCTTGAGCAGGACTTGGCGCGTGTTTTCCGGGTAATCCTGGTAGAGACGATCGCTGGTATAAGGCTTTTCGACGATCCGGACATGGTTTTTCACCTGATCTTGATGGACGAAAGGAGCTTGTCCCAGTTTTTTCAGAATCGCATTGGCTGCACTGAGACCAGAAGTCGTCACTGTCGGTGTGCCGGTACCCATGACGGTCGATTCGCCGCAGCAGAACAGATTGTCCCATTCGCTCTTGGTGTGCAGCCGGTGGAACATGTGCTGGCCGAGCATTTGCTTGGGGCCAGCAACGGCACCGCCGTTTTTCAGGGTATAACGCTCGATCGTCCGTGGCGAAGCAACTTCAGCATAGCGAACCGCGTTCGTAAAGCCAGGGAATCGCTTCTCGAGGACATTAATCAGGCGGGCTTTCTCTTCTTCCTTCTTTTGTACATATGCCTGTTCCGTGTCTGAAGACCAATTTTCGAAGGATGGGCCAATCGCGATCACGACCTGTTCATCGTCTCTGCACAGGGTCCGGTCATCGATGCTGAGGATATAGGCGGTGATTTCGCTTTCGTCAATCTGGCCGGGGTTGCCGACCAGCATCTCGACGGGTACGGTGTCGTCAGGAATGGCTGTCCGCGCGACAGTCGAATAGAGGACAACGCTGGGATAGGTCTGGATCTGTCTGGCAGCCCAGTCCATCCGTTCCTGAGTCAGGTGCTCCTGATCGATCAGTTTGCCATAAAGGTTCCAGACGGTGCCGGAATAGACCAGATTGTCAGCAAATATCTGCTCGCCACTCATCAAAAGGACTCCGACTGGCTTGTCCCGCTCAAACAGGATCTGAACAACCTCTTTCTCCAGCCACATGTCCCCGCCATGCTCCTCGATTACCTTTTCAAGTTTGCCCGGCAGGAAAAGCGTCGACCCGGCCGGGTAATAGCTGCCACCGACATGGTTATCGATAAACATCACTGACGCCAGGACGGCCGGTGCTTCCTTGACGGTCGCATAGCAGTACGTCGAGGTCAGTTTGTCAAAGAAATTGAAGATCTCCGGGTCGCTGAAATAATGCTTGAGCAAGTGCTCGGCACTCTGATTCAGATAGCTCAGGAAACGGATGTAGGAAAGCGGGTGTTTGAGGATACTTTTCAACGCACTTTTCGGATCAGTCTCGTCCGCAGTCGAGTAGCTCGGGTTCTCCACCATGATATGCCGGTACAATTTTTCAAGATCCCGGTAGAAACGATGGATATTGTCGCGCTGGGACGGAAAAACAAGCGAGAGCTCTTCGGCAAAGCGGTCGATATCGGGCCAGAACTTGATCCGATGGCCATTGAAATTGACAGCGTATAAAAGATCATGCTTGATGACATCAATCGGCTCTTCCAGGCAGTTGAAAACAAAACGGTGGGCATTGAAGCCTTTTTCACCGAAGCCGTAGAGCATGGCCGCCCCTTGGTCAAAGACGGTCCCGTCACGTTTGAAAATTCCGCATGAACCACCTGGATTGTAGCTCTTATCGATGACCGCAACGTGCAACCCGCGTTTAGCCAGGAGACTTGCGGCCGTCAGCCCTGAGAGTCCGCCGCCGATGACAACGACATCATATTTCATTTTTCCCTCCGGTTCCTGGTCTTATGGTTTGGGTCGCTGCTGACTGCAATTTTTTCCTTATCGCCGCTTTTTTTGAGGAACAGGATAATCCGGTTGCGTGTGAAATAAACGACAAGCGTCATCACAACCATCAAGCTGACCACGATCACCGCAGTAAGAAAATCACCATGGGCGATTCGCGAACCAACGGTGCTGCTGAGCACGATGGTTGGTGTCGCTGCGACCAGGATGCACAGAAGGTAATTGCGAAGGCTGATTTTTGTCCGCGCGAATATGTAGGGCAGAATACCATTCGGCACACCGGGAATCAGGAACAGGAAAAAGGCCAGGATCGTTGCGTTACGTGCTTCCCTGATAAAGGAAAAATCCCAGCCTGATTTTCGATGGGTACGGATTGGCAGCGGGACATCTGTTTTGAAAGCATTATGGAGCTGCCGCATGAGGACAAAAATGACAGTGTTGCCAATGAGGTAACCGGCCAGGCAGATCAAGAGACCACCGAAGACCCCATAAGTCAAACCGGCTAGAATCTGCACTGCGATCGATGGAAAGATGACGGTGATGATCTGCAAGGCCTGCAGGGCAATGAGGATCAGGACCCCTTCAACGCCAAGGCCGTGAATCTTCGAGACAACCGATTTTTCATCCCGGACATGATTGACGACATCTTTAAGCATCGGGATCAGGTCGATGGCCAGGACGACAATCAGTGCGGCCATGGTCAAGACCAGGGCAACTGCAATGATTTTCGCTTTGTTGAGTGGTCGCCAGGCCATCATGTCAACAACTTCCGATAGGTCTTATCGATCCCGATTTCGCCCAATGGAGCCGTGATCAGGATCGAAATGACTGCTGCGGTCAGGATCATGCTGCCAGAAGCAACGCCAGCTGCAAGTGGTAATGCGCCCAAAGCCGCCTGGACCGTGGCTTTCGGCCAATAGGCAATGATGCAGAACAGGCGTTCTTTAGGCGGTATCCCGCTCCAACTGACGCTGATCAGGACCCCGATCGACCGGAAGGCCAATGCGCCCAGGATCAAAGCAACGACCGCCCATCCTGCCCGGGGAATATACCGGATATCGACAACAGCACCAAGCAGGACAAATACGATCAACTCGGCAGCGACCCAGATTTTGTTGAATTTGCCAGCGATTCGCTTGGCCAGAACTTCATGGGATTTGAGGATTGTGCTGCCCATGGCTATTACGGCGAGCAAGCCGGAAAATGGGACAACCCGGCTGACCTGGCTTTCCAGGCCTACGATCAGGAACGACACACCCAGGATGATCATGACTTTGACAGTGTCCCGGATATGGATCAATTTGAAAAGCCAGGACAGGATAAACCCGAGACCGATGCCGACAAAAAGACCTGTGACGATCGAGGCCGGTACCTTCAGGATCGAAACTGGGCTGAACCCCTGGTCGGCGAAAAGGCCCATGAAGGTTGTGAACATCACGATATTGAAGACACCATCCACCGATGCACCGGCCATGATCAGTTGCGGGACATTGTGCTGTTTACCCAGACCCTGTTCCATCAGGTTGATCATTTTCGGCACGACAATCGCCGGTGAAACCGCGCCAAGGATCGCGCCGAGAATGGCCGCTTCCAGATATGAAATATGCAGCAGCCAGGGACCTAAAAGGACGACGCCGATGATTTCAAAAGAGGCCGGCAGGAAACACATCAGCAAAGCTGGCCGGCCAACCTTTTTCAGGTCTCTCAAATCAAGTGACAGCCCGGCCCGGACAAGGATCACGATCAGGGCGATCTTCCGAAGGTCAGCCGAAATCATCAGGATATCCGGCGAAATCAAGTTGAGCACATGGGGTCCGAGCAGGATGCCGGAGAGCAGCATGCCGAGCAGCCCTGGCAAGCCGATTTTCTGGAAAATCCCCTTGAGCGCAAAGCCGGTCATGATAATCAGGGAAAGACTGATGAGCATCGTTCACCTCATGTCATGCAGACCGTATGGCTTGCCGGATTGATACGGTATAATAGTGTTGTTGTTTCTATTATAACAATTAGCCGGATGGAACTTGGGCATTTTTAGATTTTTTCGCAAGGAGATCGTGGTGATGCGAAATTTCTTGTTGACGAAACTCAAGCGCTATGAGCGATCACTCAAGCCACTTAAAAGATATTTGTCCGATTCTTATCTGGATCAGGATAAGAATGCAGTTATCCTGGTCAATTGTGAGTCGATCACAAATTGGTTCCACCCGCTCTCGATGGGTCATCAACTGGAAATCGACCGGGACTTGATCGACTATATTGATGCCAAAGCGTATCCAATTCCAGTTCATTTCCCGCTGACCATCCAGCTGCACAACGCAATGCTTGAAGACGTGGAAAAAGCTGCGGTCTGCCGTCTGATCCGCGAGCACTATACGCTGATCCTGCATGACAAAAAGCTTGATCTCAAGGCCAATCTGATCAATGTGCTGCTGCTTTTCCTTTTCGGTGCCGGGCTTCTGGCTTTCTCCTTCTGGCTCAACAGCATGAAAACGGATCAATTCATCATCGAATTCTTTTCGATTGTCGCAACCTTTTCGCTCTGGGAAGCAGTTGACCTGTTCCTGCTGGAGAGCAGGCGGATCAAGGTCGAACACTTGAACGCCGGCCAACTGGCCATGGCCAGCATTGTTTTCATCTGATACCTGTCATATATTCTGATTTTCCGAATTGTACCAAGTTCATCTTGACAGTCCTTTTCAGGCGTGTTATTTTGTTGCAACAACAACAGTTGTCTTTGCAACATTAAGGAGATTATCAATGGTCATGCATGGTCTTTCCGTCATCGTTCGATATCATCGAATTTACTGTGAGCGCCAGCTTGAACATGACGGTGTAGCCTTGGGTTACCCTGAGCAAAGCGTGCTGCTGATGCTTTCGGCATTTGGCCGGATCAACCAGGAAACGATCGCCCGGCACTTGATGATCGACAAGGGTTCGATCACCAAGACTCTGGCGAAACTCGAAGCCAAATCCTTGGTCCTGCGCTGGGAAAACCCTGAGAACAAACGGGAAAAGCTGCTTGATCTGACTGAATCCGGACGAGCGATAATCGAGCGGATCAACCAGATCATGGCTGAATGGGATCAGGCCGTGTTTACCGGTTTAACTGAGACAGAACTTGGCCAAGTCGGGAAACTGACTGAAACCATGACACGGAACGCGATTCAGACCCTTCACCGGGAAAATCTCACTGAATAGCCGGTCCAGAGTATCTAACCTGAGAACCTATCCTGAGAATCTAACAACAATGAGCATGACAGGAGTACCAGAAAAATGGAATTGCAGAACAAGAAATCTAATTTCGGCTTGATCCTGGCCGTCTACCTGCTGGGGATCTTCATGGGGGCGATCGACACTGGCATCGTTTCCCCGGCCCGGACAGTCATCCAGAACAACCTGGGTGTCGATGAAAAGACCGGCATCTGGATGATCACAATCTACACCCTCGCCTATGCCGCCAGCATCCCGATCATGGGCAAGCTGGCCGACAAGTTCGGGCGCAAATACATCTACCTGCTGAGCATCTTCCTGTTCGGTGTCGGTTCGCTGTTTTGCGGCCTGTCACAAAGTTTCGCCAGTTTCCCCCTCCTCCTCGGAGCCCGTGCGGTCCAGGCGATCGGCGGCGGCGGTATTTTGCCGATCGCAACAGCTGAATTCGGCACCACTTTCCCGAAAGAAAAACGCGGTATGGCGCTCGGCCTGGTCGGCGGTGTGTATGGTATTGCCAATATTTTCGGGGCCTCTGCCGGCAGTGCGATCATCGATCTGTTCGGCGCCAGCAACTGGCAGTACATTTTCTATGTCAATATCCCGATCACCATCTTCATCCTGATCGGCGGCCTCATCAGCCTGCCCAATACCAGGTCCGGCCAGACCTTGCCGATCGACGTCGGGGGTATCTCGGTCCTGACGGTCATGGTCCTTTCCCTGATGTATGGTCTCAAGGGTATCGACTTCTTCGATTTCCAGGCTACTCTGACCAGTACCGCAGTCTATCCGTTCCTGATCGTGTTCGCCGTTTTACTGCCGATTTTCATCCGGATCGAAAAGAAAGCCGCCGATCCGGTCATCAATTTGTCCTATTTCAGCAACCGCCAGATTGTCATTACCCTGATCCTCGCTTTCATCACCGGCATTGTCATCATCGGCATGATATTCGTACCGCAGTTTGCTGAAAATACACTCAAAATCAAAAGCGGCAGTGGCGGTTACTTTGTCCTGATCCTCGGGTTGTTTGCCGGTGTCGGGGCACCCTTTTCCGGCAAACTGATTGACAAGATCGGGGTCAAAATCGTCCTCGGTTTCGGTTTCCTGGTCTCAGTGATCGGCTCGCTTTTCCTGATCCTGGTCACCGTCAATTATCCCAATCTGTTCACCGTCATTTTCAGCCTCATCCTGATCGGGCTTGGCATCGGTTTCACTATGGGTACCCCACTCAATTACATGATGCTCGACAATACCCGCCAGGAAGAATCCAACTCAGCTTTGGCAACCCTCTCCCTGATCCGTTCGATCGGCACCGCGATCGCGCCGGCAATCATGATCGGCTTTATCGCCCATGCCGGTTTGTCTGTCCAGGCCAATGTCATGCAGCAGCTCCCCAATCAAGTCGTCCTGCCCAAGCTGCCCTATGCCCAGGAATTGACGGATACCTTTAATCAGTTGAAATCCGATGCGGCGACCATGGACCAGTTTGCCAAGCTTGAAGTGCCAGACCTCACAGCTTTCCAGACCGTCAATATTGATATGAATTCGAGCTCCGGAGCCGAGCTGCCTGCCGACCTCGTCACCTTGATGCGGACGTCGGATGTCACGACAATTGTCGACAACTCGAAAGTCCTGGCGGACCGGCTTTTCGCCATGATGACGCCAAAGATCATGGCCAATGTGGACCAGGGGTTGGACAGCGGCATCACTGGTCTCAACAGTGGTGTTGCACAAATCGATCAGACGATCACCACCATGCAGCAAGCTTATGACGGCATCACCCAGGGCATTGCCGGCATGGAAGCGTCACTGGCGGCCCAGAAGGCGGTCCTGCCGCCTGCAGCGCTCCAGTCGCTCACGGCCAAAATCAATGAAAGCAAAACAACCCAGACGGGCATGATGTTTGGCCTCGCCGGCGTGAAAGCGGCCAAAGACCAGATGGTCACTTCCCTCGGCCAGATGCAGGCTTTGAAAGCCGCCATTCCGGACGCTTTTGCCGCTGGCAAGGCCAATTACCTGCAGGAGATTGAAAATCGCCGGCCTTTGATCGAGGAAACCTTCCAGACAACCCTCAACGTCGGCTTCAAACAGGTCTACCTCACCGTAACCATCGCCTCAATGCTGGGGCTTTTGATCCTTTTGTTCTACAGCAACAAGAAAAAGGCTGAACGGTGAATAGTCACCTGAAAAAGGATTGCGGATAGCCGCCAGATCAATGAATCGCTCAGCACGGGTCCAACCGTCCAGCACTTTCAGGAAAACCCGTTCCCGGATCTTTGATCCGATCTTCTTTTGCCAGACCTGGTAGCCGACCAAAGTAACCGTATGGCGACGGTAATAGCCAAACGCGATATTCATCAGCAAGGGACGATCTTGATCGATTTCATCCATCAAGACTTTTCGACCGACCAGCAGAATCGAACGGCTGTGGGCGGTGTAGCCGAGGTTTCGCCAGACGGCCCTGACAACGCTGCCTATCCGCAGTGGATTCATCCGGCCCCTGGACAGCGAGTAGCCGTGATGGGCCGCTTCTCTTTCGATGGTTGTGAACAACGATTCGATCGTGCCGGGGAAGACAATCTGCGGATTCTTGCGCTGGTGAAAGTCCAGGACATACGTCAGGGCGGTGATTGAACAACACCCGACACCTGGACGAAAATCATCCATCAGCAGGGGTTCGCCGTGCCTCGAAATCTGGCGGTCCATGGCCAGGGTCCAGCCTGCGCCATAGCGGTCAGCGATATAGGCCGGCAAATCCGGACCGATGGCATAATGTTGGATCTGACCAGCATAATGGGGCGATTTGACTGCAGATTTCACACGCAATTTTATTCCTCAGGGATCATCTGCAAAGCCATGGCAGCGGTATTGAGACCGGCAAAAAGCTTCAAGGGTATTTTGGGGCCATTGCCGTTCTGCACGTTGTTCGTACTCACTTCGAGCAGCATCGCCATTTTCAATGGCGGCAGTAAGTTGAGGACTTTCAGTTTGCCGCTGGCGATTGCCCTGAGCTTGGATTCGACTTGCAGTTCCTGGCGTCTTTTTTCATATATGACCTGGCTTTCCAGGCGGCGGCGGCGGATCTCACGGATAAATTCGCTGGCGCTGTAGAGAATCGTGCGGTCCATGTCGTAAACCAGGGCGGCTTGTTCAAGGCCGGGTATCATGTCATACCCGAACTGTTGAACCAACTCGGCGTATTCGCCAGGATCGAAGGTGAAAAATTCACCACATAGACAATCCATCGCTTTCATGGCATCGAAATAGCCGAGCTGGCGATTGCGCTGCAGGACCGATGGTGTCAGGTCCAGCAATCCGCCCAGATCTTTCTTGTTGTGGATGAAAACCAGTTGCGTATTGTCTTCCAGTGGGCCACGCAGGGAAGGGCGCACCTCCAGGTCGACTGCAACGATCCGGCGCATGCCGATCCGGCGCAGCATCGTCACCGGGACATTTTCAGCAAATCCGCCGTCAATATACCTCCGGCCGTCGATTTCGACCGGCAGCAGGCCGGGCAGATGCGAGCTGGCCATGATGTAATCGATCAGCTGACCTTGCGGGATTTGATCGATCCACATGGGCTGTGGTTTGAGATCGGGGAGCAGGACGGTCATCAACCCATAACGGACCGGGCTTTTGCGGATAGCTGCTTCGTCAATGTATTCACGAAGCAAGTCACGAAAAGGTTTTGTATCGAATCCACCCTGGGCAAGGAATTCACGTGCCAGTAAATTGGCGTTGCGGAAATTCAGCAAGTCAGTCGATTTAAGATTGGCATCCGGGGAAAAAGTCAGGCACTGATCCATTCTCAGGTTTTGCCACATCTCCAGCGCACGATCATATCCGGTGCCGATCATTAAAGCTGCGTTGATTGACCCGATCGAGGTGCCGGTGATCGCCGAAAACTGCATTCCCTGTTCGCGAAAAGCACGCCAGGCGCCAATCTGGTATGCGCCTTTTGAACCGCCGCCGCCCAATGCCAGTCCTAATCCAGCCATGTCAGCCTCCGTGATTGTCGATGTTATCTAAAGCGTCTCTGCCGGACCAGGCCTCGTGCAGGTCTCGTCCGGCAGATGGTTCAGCTGAGAAAGAGCAGGAAACCCAGATAGTGGCTGACGCTGCCAGCAAGGACAAAAAGATGCCAGATGCCATGATTGAACGGGATTCGTTTGGCTGCATAAAAAACGACCCCGCCCGTATAAAACAACCCACCGACCAGCAACATCACCAGCATGCCGGCTGGCACGCTGGCCAGCATGGGTTTGACTGCAAAAACAACCATCCAGCCCATCAGGATATAGAGCACCAGGGAAAATTTCTTGGTTTTTTCGAAATTGATCAGATTGAGGGCGATGCCCAGGATCGCCAAGCCCCAGGCGAGACCGAAGATCCACCAGCCCCAGACGTTGTCCATGGCCAGCAGTGTGACGGGGGTATAGCTGCCAGCGATCAGCAAGTAGATGGTTGAGTGATCGAAGACGCGCAGGATTCTTTTCGCTTTGACCGGCACGATGGAATGATAAAGCGTCGAGGACAGGTAGAGGGCCAGCAAGGTCAGGCCATAGATCGAAAAGCCGACGATACCGATAATGTCCCCTCGCCTGCTCGCCAGGACAATCAGGACCACCATGCCGGCAACACTAAGCAGCGCTCCGATCCCGTGGGAGACGCTGTTGAAAATTTCCTCGGATTTTGTATATAGTCGGTTACTTCCCTGAGTTTCCATGAATTTTCATCTCATGTTTTCTGTTGTGAACGTAACGCTCTCACACGGTTTCACTATTTCGTCGATTTGTACAGAATAATTATACACAAGTTGTGGTCCTCGCGCAGTTCGGTTGATTTATAATAAATGAAACAGCACCATTATCAGGTCGGCGGAGTCGGTCCACTGGTACCGGGCCGCCGCAGAAAGCAGGATTGCCATGCAAACCATGAAGGGTCACCCCTATTTTAAGATCAGGTCATTTTCGACTTTGCGGGAAATGTTATGGCAAAGTGTCGACCTGTACCAGGACAAAATTGCCTTCAGCTATCGCGAGCAACCTGGCAGCGAATTGCTGTCGAAAACATACGGTGAATTCAAACAGGACATCCTGGCCCTCGGAACCGCGCTGCAAACACTCGGCCTGGCCAATAGCCGGCTGGCCATCGTCGGCGAAAACAGCTATGCCTGGTGCCTGTCCCATGCGACAACCATCTGTGGCGTCGGAGTCGCCGTACCACTTGACCGCTTACTGCCCGGTGAAGAAATCATCAGCCTGCTTGACCGAGGCGATGTCGACGCCGTTTTCTATGACCCCTCCTTTCACGCCACTTTGATGCAAGCTGCGGCAAGACCTGGCAAGTCAGGCGCGAATCGCCTGCGGGCATTGATCTGCCTGCGGCCTGAGCGTTTTGGCCGGGAGTCGTCGCCAACCTGGGACAAACCGGAAACTCAGCTGCTGGCCAGGGAAAATCAAGGTGAAGACAGCCGTCCCTGCAAGCTCATGAAACTGGAAGACCTGATCAGCTGGGGCGCCCAATTGCGGGCGGCCGGCGATGACTCGTTCGATCACGTATCCATTGACCCCCAGGCGATGATGGCGCTGCTCTTCACGTCCGGGACGACCAGCATTTCCAAAGCGGTCATGCTCAGCAACGGCAATGTTTGCTCGGATGTCAAGGCAGTCGGCGGTGTCGTCAAACTTTGGCCGGGCATCCGGGTCTTGTCAGTCCTGCCGCTCCATCACACCTTTGAGAACACCTGCGGTCTGTATATGTGCCTCTATTACGGCGCACAAATCCACGAATGTGATGGGCTTCGTTATATCCAGAAGAATTTGCAGGAATTCCACATCGAAATGTTGATCGGCGTACCGGCCTTGTTTGAAAACTTCTACACCAAGGTTCAGGAAACGTTGAAAAAGACCGGCAAAGCGAATCTGATCAACAAGTTGATCCCCGTCACAAATGGCCTGCGCAAAGTCGGCATCGACCTCAGGAAGACATTCTACAAGAAAATCATCGATGCCTTTGGCGGCTCCCTGCAAATCGGGATCTGCGGGGCTGCTCCAATCAATCCGGAAATCATCAGTTTTTTTGACAGTGTGGGTTTTCACATCCTCCAAGGCTATGGTTTGACGGAAACATCACCAGTCGTTGCCGGTTGTAATTCTAAGGTTTTCGTTCCTGGTACTGTCGGCCATCCACTCGACCTGGTTGAAATCGCCATCGATTCCGAGGTTGATGGAGAGCCCGGTGAAATCCTGGTTCGCGGGCCGATGGTCATGCTCGGCTATTATCAGGATCCGGCTGCAACGGCGGAAGTGATCGATGCAGATGGCTGGTTTCACACCGGTGATATCGGCAAGATTGATCCCAGGAACAAGTGCCTGTCGATCACAGGCCGCCAGAAGTCAATGATCGTTCTTCGCAGCGGCAAGAAAGTCTTCCCGGAAGAGATCGAATATTTGCTGACCCAGGCGGATTTCGTCAAGGAATCCCTGGTCTGGGGTGAGCCGGACAGCGATGGCGAGCTTGTCGTCAGCGCCAAAATGGTCATTGACAAAGAAGGCTTGCGCGAAAAGCACGGTCAGGATGTCGATGACGAAACGATCCGCCAGCAAATCGAGCAACTGATCAAGGAAATCAACAGCAAACTGCCGTCCTTCAAGGGGATTCGCCATTATGTCTTCAGCTTTCAGGAAATGGTCAAGACGACAACCTTGAAAGTCCGCCGGCCAATCGAAATCGCCAAGATCAGGGACTGGATGGAGCGCCAGAAACTGCGGCTGCGCGATATCACCGGTCGAAATGTCGACCAGGACCAGACTGATGATAAAAAGGACGGGGATCATTCGAACAAGCCAAACTGAAGGCTTGGTTTTCAGTAGATTTCGCCATCGATGATATGGACGACTCGACTGGCATTGCTGGCGACTTCATCACTGTGGGTGATCATGATGATCGTGTTGCCCATTTCATTCAGCTGCTTGAACAGTTTGAGCACTTCATCGCCAGTATGGGAATCGAGCGCACCGGTTGGTTCATCGGCCAGCAGGACAGCCGGTTCGCCAACCAGGGCGCGGGCAATTGAAACCCGCTGCTGCTGGCCGCCGGACAGCTCGGTTGGTTTGTGGCTGAGCCGTTTCTCCATCCCCAGCATCTGGATGGTCTTCATGCTGATTTTTTCGGCCTGGTGGTAAGTCATCCCTCGCATCAGGAGCGGGGCGACGATATTCTGGACAACGGAATACGTGGGGATCAAGTTGTAATTCTGGAAAATGAAACCAACCTGGTGGTTCCGAAGCTTGGTCAGTTCATAGTCTTTCATCTTATGTACGGCCTGGCCATTGAGGAAATATTCGCCACTGTCCGCAATGTCGATGCAACCGAGGATGTTCATCATCGTTGATTTTCCCGATCCGGACGGCCCGAGAATGGCGACAAATTCACCCTTGTTGGCAGTGAAGTCGATATCTTTCAGGACATGCAGGGATTCGCGTCCCATCTGGTAGGTCTTGTTGATTTTTTTCAATTCAATGATAGCCTGCTGTTCTTCCATATCAGTTCTCCGACATCCAGATGCCGACAACGACCGAAGTGCCATCATCAGCAGTTTCAAACAGGACTTTGATCGAGTCCCCGGCAACCAGGCGGGAAAAAGTTGTTGTCTTGCCCAAAGTCGTCATCACTTTTGTGCCAACGGGAATCATGAATGCCATCGACTCCCCTGTGGGGGAAGCGAATTCACCAGTATCACCACTGGGTCTTGTCCGGGTGCCGCCGCTTGGTCGGGTTCGGATGCTGCCGTTTACAGGGGCATCGTTTGCTGCTGTGCCGGATTCTGAAGCCGCGGTTTGTGTGGTGTCCTGTAAAACAACCAGCGTCACTTCGTTGCCGAGGATCGACACAATCCGGCCACTGACGAGTTTCTGGTTTACACTGACCGGAATCGTTGTTTCCGCGGTTGATCCGCTGGTTGTGCAGCCAGTCAAAAGAAAAATCGCAACGACCAGCGAGGTGGCGATCCTGATCGGCCGTAAGTCACGTTTCATCATGCTGTGATCCTTTTCTTCCTTGAGGAGTTGATTGTCAGATCGCATTAAGTGCCTGGACGGGGATCAGCTTCGAGGCTTTTAAAGCCGGGTAGAATCCGAAAGCAGTGCCGGTAATGATCGCGAACACGATAGCCAGGGTGAAGCCGGTCACAGTATGCTCAACCCGCACCGACAGCAGCTGGACGACCGGTGTGACCAGGAAGCTGACCCCGACACCAATCACGCCGCCGATGATGCTGATGAAGCTGGCTTCCATCAGGAATTCCAGGAGAATATCGCGTTTGCGGCAGCCGATTGACTTCAGGATGCCGATTTCCTTGGTGCGTTCTTTGATTGAGACAAACAGGACGTTCATGATCCCGATACCGCCGACAATGAAAACAATCGCCGCCATGGCAAACAGGAGCAGGGTCAGGGTACGGTTCGAAGCGTTGGCTGCCGTCATCTTCGTACCGGCATCCTCGATTGTGAAGGTGGCGTTCGGATAACTGTCACCCAGCACCGTCTGGATGTTCTCCTTGATCACATCGATCTGGCTCATGTCCGCGGCGATGACGGTGATCGTCGGACTGACATCCTGGCCAGTGATATACTTGATGCCTGTCTCATAGGGGATAAACACAGCTTCGTCGGGACTGATGCCGGATGCCACCGTACCCACGGTTTCCAGGACACCATTCACAACATAGGGACGGTTATCGATGTAAAGGATACTGTCATAGGCGTCTGATGCGCTGCCGAAAATGTCTGTCGCTGCAGTGGCGCCAAGGACGCAGACTTTTTCAGCACTCTGGCCATTCGATTCCGACAGGAAATCACCGACCGCGAGTTGAAGATTACTCAAGGCGGCATAGTCAGATTTAACCCCGCCGATCGTGTAGGATGTGTCTGAGGTCAGATTGCCACCGTTGACATTTGATTTCGTCGAATAGCTGATTGTCGCTGCGGAAATGTCCGGCACGAAAATCTCCAGGTCTTCGACATCGGTCGTCGAAAGTGTGATCCGTTCAAAATTGACCCGGCGGCTTGACGAACCACTGGTGTTGCCGTTCTCGGAGAATTCGGGCGGAACCCCTCCCCCATCCGGTGGCTGGAAATCCTGTGGCATCTGCGCCGGAATGTTTTGAGCTTGTCCGGAAGAGCTGAGCAGGCTCACCGATGCGTCCGATTTTGTCGCCAGCAAAACGGTCCTGCTGCCACTGCTGGCTGAAGCTGCAGTGCTGCTGGCTGAAGCTGCAGTGCGGCTGGCCGCCTGGGTGTTGCTTGCTGACTTGCTGCCGGATGAAGAGCCCGTTGGCGGCTGGAAATTGCCGCCAAAGCCCTGGCCGCCGCCAAAATTGCGCGAATAGGTGATATCGATTGCGCCGGCATTGATGTTCTTGAATTGGTCGGCGACGTCCATCTGGCCGCCCCGGCCGATTGCCAGCACCATGACGATCGTGGCTGCACCCACAACGATGCCGATCGACGTCAGGATGACTTTGAACTTGTTCTGGAGGATATTGATCCAGACCAGGCGGAGAATTTCTGTGAATCTCACGGCGTTGTCACCTGGCTTTCCAGGACGACGGTATCGCCTTCAGCCAGACCGCTCTTGATTTCGACCTGGTAGCCATTGGAGAAACCCGTCACGACTTCAACTCTGCTGACCGTTCCATCAGCAGCTTTAAGGTTGACAAACGACTTGGTCCCATCTTTAATGATCGCCTTGTTGGTGATGTGGACTACATTCTTGACCTCTTTGGTGACAAAGGTGACATTGCCGGTCATCCCATCGTAGATTTTCGAAACATCGCCGCTCAGCATAGCCGTCACAGGGTAGCTGACCGAGGATGTCCGCATGTTGGTGACTGAGGCAGATATCGCGGATACTGTGGCGTTGAAAATTTCATTCGGATAGGCTGAGAACTCGATGTTGACGGTGTTGCCGATGGCCACAACGGCAATATCGTCCTGGGCTACATCAGCGTTGACAGTGACATCGGTAGGGTCCTGGATGGTCGCAATCGCGGTTCCTGCTGACAAAGTGTCGCCGGCTGCGTAGCCGATGGTGGTGAGCGTGCCTGCATATTGGGCGAGGATCGACTGGTCCTTGACGAGGGCATTGAAATCCTCGAGATTTGAATTGGCTGTATCGAGCGCTTTCGTGGCGCTGTTGACCGCGTCGTCAATGCCATTCAAGGCAATTTGATAGAGTGTGGTGGCATTGCGGTAGGTGACCATGCTGTTATCATATGTCTGCCTGGCGGTCGCCTGGTTTGCGGTTCGGTCTCGCTTGGCTTTTGCCAGTTTCATCTCCAGTGTCGGCAGGTTTGCTTCGAGGATAGTCTTTTCCTCCAGGAGGGACGTGATCTGGTCATTCAGCTGAGCTCGCTGGAAACTGTCGGAGTATTTGTTCAAGCTGTCAATTTCCGTCTGGACATTGCCGATATCCGTCGGAATTTCCGCAATCCTGGCTTTGGTTTCAGCAATGGTCTTTTCGGCATCTGCTACATTGATGTTCTGCTGGGCCAACGTCGCATCATATTCGGCCCTGGCTGTTGCTCCCAGGGCTTTGTTCGCCTCGTAATCGTATTTTGCCGCCAGTTTGGCTTTGTCACGGCTGATTTTTGCTTCGGCCAAGCTGATCTTCGCTGTTTCGACAGCAGTCTCAAGTGATGTTCGGACATTCTCGACGCTGGCAGTCGTCAGTTTCAGCAGGGGGTCGCCGACTTTGACAACCTGGCCAACACGCGACTCGACTGACTCGACCTCCAGGGCAAGGCTTGAAGTGCCGCTCGCTGTTGACTGCTGGCTAGTACCAGAAGTCGATGCCGATGCATTCAGGCTTAGGCTGTATGCCTGATCCCGGGTGCCGATACTGACCGTACCACTTTCAGTGACACCAACAGTCACGTCGCCAACCTCTGCTTTCACTTCCTTGGTTGCCGACGCAGCCGACACAGTCGACTCAGGCCTTGTCAGCGGCAGCAAAATGCTGAACAAGACTGCGCTGGCAACCAGCAAGGTCAGGATTGCCGCGGTATTTCGGATCATTTTTCGCTGATGCTGTTCCATAGGGCCTCCATGATCATCGTGAATAGTCAATTGGCGGAAGTTTGCGGATTCAAGATAACGTCGGCGCTCATGTCACTGGACAGGCCGCCCAGATCACCCTTGATCTCCACCGTCACGGTGTAATAGACATTGGACATGCTGGTTGACGATGAAGTTGGCTGGATGCTGATGACTTCCCCTTGATAGACGGCTTGGCTGATGGTGACTTGAGCAGGATCTCCGATTGATAAAAGGCTGATTTTAGTCTGGTCGACCGTCAGTGGAATGGTCACGGTTTCCGATGAGATCAGCGTTGCATAGGGGGTGGATGACGTCAGCAGATCACCAGCCGCAAAGCCGAGTGCGCTGACTTTGGAATTTCCCGTGGCCAGCAATGACCCGCTCCCGACTGTGTCTTCAAAAGTCGCTAAAGTCGCTTTGGCTGTTTCCAGTGCAAGTTTGGCAGCGTCAAAGCTGGCCTGGCTTCTCTGAATTGTCAGATCATAAGTGTTTTTGGCGTTGCTGTAGTCAATCAGTTTGGTCTGGTAGGATTCGTCGAGTGAGATTTTCCCCCTGATCAGGGCGAGGTTGGCTTTGTAATAAGACAGCTCAGTTTCAGCCAGGTTGGCCTGGGCACTGGCCAGTTCTGCTTCGAGCTTGTCAATGCGTGTCTGGCGATGGTTGATGTCAGACTTCAAATTGTTGTAATAGGCGACAGCATCATTGGACGCCTGGGCCGCGGCGGCGGCCTGATTTTGCAGGTCTGCGCTGGCTGCAGTTGCTTCAGTAAGCATTTTGCCGGCATCTTCGACAAGTGACGATGTGGAGCTGACACCATGATGATCAAGGAAATCAAGAATCGCGGTCGCTTTGGATTGATCAGTCAATGCAGTCTGGTAGGCGGTCTGGGCAGCATCGGCTGTCTTTTTCAAATTATCTGAATCTAGTTTGAGCTGGTTGAGGGTGTCTTTCATGGTTTCCAGTTTTACCGTCAGTTCTGCGATTCCACCAGGATAGTCCGCAATAATCCGGTGTGCTTCATCCATGGCCTTCTTTGCTTGATCGACTGCAGATTGCAGATCAAATAACGCGATTGCATGATCCTGTTCGGCTATGGTGCGCAGCTGTTGATTGCTGGACAATTCATCGCGGGCCTTGACCAGGACAGACTTGTAATCAACAGCGGCCTGGTCGTATGTGCCTTGAGCTACATGAACGGCAGTCTGCAGACTCTCTCGTGCAACTGCCAGGCTTTCGGCAGCGATCGTCAATAATGGTTCGCCGGCCTGGACATCACCATCAACAGTCGCTGACACGGAATCGACAGTCAAGCCGAGATTGTTCAAATCAGAGGGCAGTTTCATCTGGACAGATCCTAGAGCAGTTGTCCCACTGGCACTGATCCCGAGGGCCAGGGCCTCTTGGTTGACCATAGCAGTCTGGACCTGGCTGACTTGCTGTCCGGTCTGCCAGGGGTGGATCATCCAAATCACACCAAGGGCCGCAACCAGGACGAAGGCCACGGCAGAGCCTATGATGAATCGGCGACTTTGCTTGGGAGGACGGACGAGATCATCGGCAGATTTGATTGGTTTGTTCATCGCTGGAGCACTCCTTGTTCACCCGGAGTTGATCGGCTGTTGTTCAACGCACAAGCATGCAAAAACAAGCCATGGCACTAATTTCTTCATCATGCCAAACCAATGAATTTTTTTTGTGACTTTCAGGTGAACATTGGGTGAAAACAAGAAAAATCCGTCCTTTCGAACGGATTTCCAAACAGCTTCTGCTGATGATGTGATCGATTTTGATCTATTTTATTATGGTCGTTTTATAATGGCTGTTTACTTCCGGCCGTGCAGCTTCAGGTACCAGCCTGTCCGGTTTCGTCTTCGTCCATGAAGTTCCTCATACCCGTCTCGGTGAGGTTCTGCATATATAGGACCGATGCATCAAAGCTGTCCTGAAGCTGTTTCAGGAACTGGTTCTGGCCACTGAGCACGGTCTGGAACCGGGTCATCATCGCCGTACGCTGGATGTCCCAGCTCTGCTGGCGGTTTTTAATTTCACTTTCAAGGCTAGTTTTCTCAGCCATCAGTCTGGCGACCATATTCTGGCCAATTTCATATTGAGACTGCAGCACCTGGTGCTTGCCGCGGGTCTGGTTGAGCGACTCGGTCAAACCATGGATCTGAAGCTGCAGGGTGTCATGCAACAACTGGTTTTCAACCGCCAATTTTCGTTTTTCCTGTAAATCGAGTTCCAGCTTTGAAACCTCACCATTCTTCCGGCCGAGCTGGTCTTCAATGTCGCCAAGTTCCTTGACCAGACTCTCGATCCGCTGTTCAGCTGTCTGGAGTCGAATCTCCAATTCTTCTTTTTCTTTGGTACTCGATTGCAAGACTTCGCTGATTTTCCTTTTTTCGTCGGACAAAGTAGCAAACTTGTCGACTGCCCGGTCGCGAGCCTCCGTCAAATCGCCGATGGCCTGTTGTGCAGTATCCAGCAAGCTCTGCAGTTCTGCGATTCGAGTCTGGGCAGCGGCCAGATTCTGTTCTAGTTGGGAAATAGTCGCTGCTTTGGTTTCCAGCTCTGCCTCAGCCTGATGTAGTTCTTCCAGAACCAGCGACTGGTCGGGATGTGTTTCAACCCCCAGCATCAGTTCTTCATTCTTCTGGAGCAGTCTCTTATTGTCACTGTCCAACTGAACATAGGTCTCCCGAGGAATGGCAACCAGGCCCTTTTCCGTCAGCCTGGCCGGCAGATCCAGTGCGTCGTTCAATTTCTCTTCCATTTCCTTGATCCGCTGGATTTTCTCATCGCGTTCGCGTGTGATCAGCAGCAAGCTGGAACGCATTTCTTCGCTGCGGTCCTGGTAGACGGTTTCGGTATTCTGGATCTGGTCAAGTAGCGAATTGACATAACTTTCGACATCGACAGACCGGTAAAAGCCCAAATGCTTCTTCAATGCAGCATTGAGTTCGCCTGTGTCGCGAATTTCATCGATATACGAGTCATTGGCGCTTTTTCTTGGTGCTGGGTTCATCTTGACGGCCCTCCCGGTCGTGGGTTGAATCGAGAAAGTCAGTTTACTGGTATTCGAGGCGATCCCCGATCTTGATCCCATTGGCGGCAGCGGAACCTGCGGAAACCTCCAGGACGGATACTGCCAAATGGACCAATGGGCTGACCTGGTTCGGTTTCAAGGTGTGGATCACAATGACTGCATTTTGACGGTCCAGAAAAATCACGTCGATTGCAAATTTCATGAAGAAACAATGGACTTGCTGGCATGGTTTGATCACCAAGCCTTCCGACGGGCCGAGGGAACTTCGTCCGAGCAAGCCACGAAGCCGCTTCCAGGGGTTGTCTGCAACTCGCACATTCTCCCAGATCATTTTACCCCTAAAGAATACATTCACTCAATAAGCCTCCGGTATTGGCCGGTCAACTGCCGAACTGTTCGATCAGCTGGATGACTGTCGGACCGAGCAGCACGATGAAAATGACCGGGAAAATGAAAATGATCATGGGCAGGACCATGCGGACAGGCGCCTTCATCCCTTTTTCCTGGGCTTTCTGGCGGCGGCTGACGCGAAGCTGGACAGCCTGGCTGTTGAGGACATTCTTCATCGGCGTGCCAAATTGATCGGCCTGGATCACCGAAGTCACAAAGGTCTGCAATTCAGTAACATTGCTCCGTTCGATCAGGGCAGCCAACGCTTCGCGTCTCGGTTTGCCCATCTGGATCTCGCGATAGAGCTGGGCCAGCTCGTCGATCAGTGGGCCTTCGTAGCGATCGATAACCTTGAGCAATGCAGCGTCAAAGCCAAGGCCGGCTTCGATGCTGACACTGAGGATATCCATGACCGTCGGCAACTGGTTTTCGATCTGTTCCTGCCGGTTCCTGACCAGGTAGCGCAGGGTGAAAGTTGGCGCAATAATGCCGATGGTCACGCCGACCAGGAAGACCAGGAACTGGAGATCTGCTTCTTTAAAGATGACACCAGCCAAAGCCAGGCCGCCAAACATGAACAGGACTGCAGAGGCAATGCGGATGAAGACAAACTCTTGGGCTTGTATCCTAAGGCCAGCCAGGCGAAGGTTCTTTTCAATATCCGAAGCGTTGGTTTTACGGGTTTGCGGGCTTTTACTGCGGCGTGGCTTGTTCAGCTTGCTGAGATAGATTGATATTTTCTTCAAGTTCGGTTTGACAAAGCGGTCCCAGAGGCTGAGTTCAAGTTCTTCGTCGATGTAGCGCCGCCTGGATTTAAAATTCTCGATCTGCGATGCTTTGACTCTTTCAATGCGAATCTGGTGGCGAAACAGGATGATCATGACCAGGAAGGCCAGGATCGCTGAACTGATGGTCATCGTCCACATGGATCGTCCTCCCTCCTAGTACTTGATGGTGACAACTTTCCGGATCATGAGAAATCCGATGGTTTCCATCGACAAGCCGACAATCACCATCATGATGCCCATCCGGGTCTCGAAGAAAGCCTGGATAAAGGTTGGATTGATGATCATCAGGATACCGGCCAGTGCGATCGGCAGGATGCCGATCACCATGCCGCTGCTGCGTCCGGTCGCTGTCAGGACCCTGATTTCATTCTTGATTTTGATCCGGTCCTTGATCGTCTCGGAAATATTGGACAGCAAGTCGAGCAGGTTGCCCCCGATCTGGCGCTGGATCTGGATCGCCGAGACGGCCAGGCTGAGGTCGATACTATCGACCCGTTCAGCAAGATTGCCCAGGGCGATGTCCACACTGCTGCCCAGATTGATTTCCCGCACGACCCGGGAAAATTCTTTGCCAATCGGATCCGGCATTTCATTGGCGATATTCGCCATTGCCTGCTGGAAGGTCAACCCCGAGCGCAGGGCATTCCCGGCCATGACCAGCGCCTCGCTCAACTGGGATTCGAACTTGATCAGGCGCTTGGCTTTCTGGCGTGATACGAAATAGGGCGGCAGGGCGGCACCAATGATCACAGCTGCGATAACCGTGATGAAATGGAATTTCATCAAACTGATCAGCAGGGCTGGCAATGTTGCGGTGATGCCCCAGACAACGAGGTATTCCTCTGGCCGCATGCGGATGCCGGAAGACACCAGGTCATTGGCTAAAGCCTGCAAAGCCGGTGTGCGGTGCTTGCGCTCGCGTTTGATCTGGACTGGCCGGTCCAGTTCCACTTCCTTTTTTCCCAGTTCCTGCAGGCGGCTTTCGACACGCCGGCGATCCTTGGCGGCAATGGACAGCATCGTCACGGAAAACAGGAAGAGATAGAGGCCGGTTGCAACGGCCAGGATGATTTCCATAGACCAGAATCTCCTTTCGCCAGTTTATTGCAGATCAGGTGAACCAGTCTTCATGGATCGAGATACCATTGTTGCGGATTTTTTCCAGGCATTTCGGCCTGATGCCAGTTGCTTTATATTTGCCGCGGAACCTGCCGTTCTCATCGAGCTGGCCCTGGGTTTCAAAGACGAAAATGTCCTGCATGCTGACAATGTCACCTTCCATGCCGGTGATTTCGGTGATGTTGGTCACGCGGCGCGATCCATCACGCAGGCGGCTCTGCTGGACAATGATGTCGACGGCGGATGCAATCTGGGCGCGGATGGCCTGGAGTGGCAACTCCATGCCTGCCATCATGACCATCGTTTCAACACGGGCGATGGTGTCGCGCGGGGTGTTGGCATGGGTGGTCGTCAATGATCCATCATGTCCGGTGTTCATCGCCTGCAGCATATCCAGCGCTTCACTCGAACGCACTTCGCCGACAATGATCCGGTCTGGCCGCATTCGCAGGGCATTGCGGACGAGGTCGCGAATGCTGACCTGGCCACGGCCTTCGGTATTGGCAGGTCGGCTTTCCAGTGAAATGACATGATCCTGGCCGAGCTGGATTTCGGCAGCGTCCTCAATGGTGACGATACGCTCATCCTCCGGGATAAAACTGGACAGGACGTTTAAGAGCGTCGTCTTGCCGCTGCCGGTACCGCCGGAAACAATGATATTGAGCCGGCCCTTGACGCAGGATTCGAGAAAAGAAACCATTTTGGGCGAAAGGGAACCAAATTCAACCAGCTTGGCCGCAGTGAATGGCGTCTTGGAGAATTTACGGATCGTCAGGACAGGCCCGACGAGTGACAGTGGCGGCAGGATGACGTTGACGCGCGAACCATCTTTCAAACGGGCATCGACCATCGGACTGGCTTCATCGACGTGGCGTCCAATCGAAGAGACGATCCGGTCGATGATGGTCATCAGATGTTCCTGGTTGCGGAAGACAAAATCGGCCTGGCGGAGCCGGCCGCCAGATTCAACATAAACATGCTGATGGCCGTTGACCATGATTTCCGTGATCTTCTGGTCGGACAGTGCTGATTCAAGTGGACCATAACCGACGATATCGTTGAAAATTTCATCGATAATCCTGGACCGGTCCTGGCGAGGAATCTCCGTGGCTTCTGTCTGGACCAGTTCCTCCAGTTTTTCCCGGATGATCTGGTCCGTCGGGTCTTTGACTTCATTGAGTGATGCGATCGTCAGGTTCCTGAGGCGCTCTTTGGCTTTTGCCAGGGTATCGACCACAACAGACTTGGCGACGGTTTCCTGCGCACTGGCGGCAACCGGCGTCGTGTCGCCCTTTTTCTCTTCCATTCGGCGTAAAAGGCTCATTGTTTGCCGCCTTTCTTCGCTCCCCCAAACAGCTTGATGGGTTTCCTGGCCGACTTGGCTGGCTTGGCTGCTTTTGCCTTAGCTTTGTCCTTATTCTTCTTTGTACCTTCAACCAGATCAGCTGATGGATTTTCTGACAGATCCTGGCGAACCGAAAGAGCGATCATATCTTGCCCGATCCGGATAATTTCCCGGGCGATGTCGGTCTGCGGGAAGCCGGTGACCAGCGGTATGCCGCGTTCCTGGCTGATCTGAGTCGTCTTCGTGTCTTCCGGCAAGACATAGCTGACCGGCACATCAAGGACGCGATCAAAATCCTTGAGGTTGACGATGCTCTTGCGGTCGCAATTGATGATCAAATGGGCTTTTTCATGCTGCTGCAACGTGGTGAGGATGGTGAGCAGGATTTTGGTCGAACGCAGGCTGGAGATGTCCTTGCGCGCGATCAGGATGATGTCATCGGAATTTTCAAGCGCTGTCAAAGTTGTTTCGGTCAGATCATTGGGCAAGTCCACAACAATGAAGTCGTAGTAGGGGCGCATGGTGTTCAGCAGCATTTCAACATGGCGTGAATTGATGTATTCAGCGAATTCCGGACTTGTCGGCGCGCAAAGCACATTCAGGCCGCTGGAATGCTGGATGCTGAAGCTCTTGATATCGTCAATCATCAGCGTGGTTTTGTCCTGGACCAGATCGGCTATCGTGTCTTTGGCGTTGATGTTCAACAGCAGGGCTGCGTCGCCGAAATTCAGGTTGAGGTCAACCAGGGCCACCCGTCGGCCAGCGCTGGCCATACTCACCGCCAGATTGACGGCGATGGTCGTGCGGCCGGTTCCACCCTTGCCGCTGTATATCGTCACAACCCGGGGTTCCCCGCCGACATCGTAAGCGCGCCCCTGTTCGAACATTGCGGCCTGGACGAGGGAATCATTCAGGGCTGACAGGTTATCTTCACTGATGATCTGGCGCACGCCGGACTGCATCGCAGCTTTGACCTGATCCATGCCAAGTGACGGCACCAAAAGTGCGACCGCACAGCCAGGGAAACCCTGGTAAATCCGCTGGGCCAGTTCCATGATCGCGATATCGCCCTGTTCTTGTACCAGGAGGACCACATGGGGGGCATAGCCCTTGATCTTAGTCATGATGTCGGCATCGACACCGGCAAAACCGACCAGGGCAACCCCTTCAGCTCGTGAGAGACGCTGGCGCAGGAGGAGCCGCTTTTCTTCATTATCAGCGACAACAAGGACTTTGTACTTAGGCATGTTGGTCGACCTGCCTCTCTTCAATCATAACGTGCGATTATCAATTCGCCGGATTAACCTTATCCAGCGGGTTGGGCTTGCGTTTCAACCGGCTGCACCAGAGTGCCGTCGGCAAAGACAGTCGGGTAGAAGATGCTGCCGACGACCTGGTCATCGAGAACCGAACGGAGCACCAGGCGGATGCCAAACTTTGCCGCATAGTTGATTTTGAGGACTTGCTCCGGTGTCGCAGACAGGGTGACGGTCGCATATTCGGTCGCAGCCGGGGCGGTCTCAGTTGCCGAGACGACTTGTTTCTTGCCCGTTTCCAGGACCTGGATGTTTTCGAGGATCATGAAAGAAACCTCGTGCAGTTGATCGATTTCCGGATTCAGGTACTGGACCACCAGATCAACATAATCGCCTTTCGTGATCTGGCCGGCAACACCGTTGACTTCATCGACAGAAATCGTGATGGCCCGATAGCCTTTTTCCAGGATGTAAGACATCCGGCCTTCAGCGGCTTCGCCTTTTTTCTTGACTCGCGTGGAAAAAATCTGCTCCCGGGCTTCGATCGGGAATTGGGTGATCGCGCCGACGACAAGGTCAAGCTTATTGATCGTCAATGGATTGATCGCTTCAACCGGCAAGTCGACCAATGCGACCATGTCAGCTGTGATCTGGGTGTTGACCGGGATATAGACCGTTGCGATGACGACATTGCCCTTATTGACGACCGTTTGCTGGAGTGCTGTCTTTTTCAGGTTATCGGCAAAGAAATAAACGGACACACCAACAACCAGCGCCATCAGGAATGAAAGCAAGTAGATCTTCTTCACTGTCGTCCTCCTGTTATTCGACCAAGCGAACCCTGTAAAGGCCAAAATCGTAATTCAAATCGGTTAACTGGGCTGTTTTGCCGACCTTGACGCGCATCGACACCGCACGAGTAAAGAGCGATTTCGATGACGTGTCATATCGATCCAGCACATAGGGGGCATACCCAACGGGCATGAATTTGAACTTGTTATCGGCATCGACAATTCGCTGGTATATGACAATGACGACGACACGCGGACAGGTCGGCACGAAATGATCCGGGGTGCAGCCGCCCTGGCCGACGAAATGCGTACAGGCATCATAGCGGGCGTCGAAAGCCTGGCTGACCGGTCCGGCCATGACACCATTTTCGGAAATCAGCAAATGAGTGGGATCATTTAAAATCAAATCACCGGGGTAGCCGTTGATGAACTGGTCCTTGAAGACGCTGGCTCCGCCATTGGGATTGCCGTCCAGATCGAGCGAACCGTAAAAACCATTGATTTGCTCCAGATCATCTTTGTCAAAAATGATGGCCGTGCTTTCTCCGGATATTTCTGCAGCCCGTTTGTCCAGCGAGATGCCAAGCGGGACGATCCTGGTATCCCCGACAACAGCTTCAATGCGGACTTTGGCCGAACGGTTGACAGTCGTTCCGTGCAGACCGACGATCGGCCCAAACAGATATTCGACCTCACGGCGCAGCCTGACCCTGACGGAGGTGTTGAGCGCACCCTCTGTGCTATCGACAAAACTGTCACCAAAATCAACACCGGCAACCTGGAAGTTGCTGTCACCGTTTTTTTGCACATATTCGTTGACTAACGCTACGATCTCTGCCTGTTTCGTTGTATCCGAGACACCGACGGGGAGCAGGGTTGCACCAGCATAAGCCGCCGCATCCGCCGCAGCCTGAAGCTTGGAAATATCGACATACGCAGTGCCAAGATCGACTGCAACACCGGTCATCGCCAGGATGATTGTAAACAGGAAAGCAGCCAGGATGATTATGGCGCCACGTTTGCGTTTCAATTTACTTGTCAGTCGTCTACCCGACATGCTGTCACCTCTTTCATTCAATCCGCATGATCGTTGTTGATGTCAATTGCACCTGCTGGCCACTGATGAAAATGCCGGTCAAAGGGGTCAGAACGCGGACGGTCTTGCTCACCGTGACCGAAATATCAACGGGATTTGTCGTTGGAATTTTTTCAACTGTAACGGTGACATCCGTCGTTGAGGACAACCCTGGATTGGTCCGGACACGGGTTGCGACCAGCGTTGAGAGGGTGGTGCTGTCGCTGTTGACGATGGCATAGCGTGCGCCGTCACGGCTGCCGTTATTGACCATCAGCTGGTTTGACAACAGCCAGCCAAAATCAAGGATGCCACACAAGACAAGGATGAAAATGGGCAGGACAAGGGCAGCCTCTACCAGAGACTGGCCCCGTTCACGGCGTGGATCGGAAAGTCGCTTTTCCCACATCATAAGTGCGCTTTCATTGTCCCTTTTGGTTTTGGATCGCTGATTGATCAATCGGAAAATAAGTCGACCCGGTGTATATTTTGATTATACACCGGGCCTGACAAGACTCGCAAAAATTGTATTGTTGACAAGCTTCAACAGCAGATCAGGATCAGCTCAGCTGGTCCGATACCTTGTTGAAGAGGCCGGCGATCTTTGGGCCCAGGATGACAAGAGCGACGACAACAACGATGGCGATCAGGCCGATCAGCAGGCCGTATTCGACCATGCCCTGACCTTCTTCATCCTTCAAGAGATTTTTGAACCATTTCATAGCAACCCCTCCTCATGTCATTTTATATGATTATAGCAAAAACAGCGAAATAAACATACCTGCCGACAGAAATGGACCTAGTGGGATTTTCGTTTTCAGGTTGCCACGATGGGATAACAGTAACATTATTGTCATAATGCCCACCAGAAGTCCCATGATCATGACAGACAGGACCATGCCGAAAAATCCGAGGCAAAATCCGATCACCGCAGCCAGTTTGATATCGCCACTGCCGATGTTCATTTTCAGCAATGTTGGCAGCAGGAAGAAAAAGTAGCCGGCGACCATCCCGGCCAGGCTCGTGGCAAGATCGGCGAAGCGGTGCTGGCTGACGATCTGGACCAGACGGATAATGATCAGGATCAGGAGCGCCTCATTGGGGATCTTGCGGATCAGCAAATCTGTCACCGACAGCGAGACCAATACAAGCAGGAAAGCGCCTGCAAAGGCAGCAACTGTCGGGCTTTGCAGACGCCAGGCGATCAAGCAGCCGGCAAGCATGCCACCTGCCGGCCACATCCAGGCCGTAGCCAGGCGGTCCAAGCCGAGAGCGCGAGGATCGGATCCGCGTTTTTTGATCATCAGTCGGGTCCAGGCCCAGGCTAAGAGGCTGAGAGCAGCCCCAATTGGAACGTAAACCAGGAAAAGTTGCGGCATAAGCCTCCTGAAGGTGATCGCAAACGAATCCATAAGCTATAATCGCTTTGTATCCTATACGAATCTGCAAGTTATTATCGCTTCGTCATAAGCATATATTCAAAGTATCGATCAGCCCGGCTATTGTCAAATGCAAAACCAGGGTTGCTGAACAGATCAAAATGAGGTGGCAGAGTCCTTATGGTTGAAGAAAACAAAACGCAACAGAATAGACTCAAAAAAGAAATCAATTTGCGTCAAGATATACCCAAAAAGGACCATTTTTTGTTCTTTGCCCTGCTTTTTGTACCCGTTCTGTTCATCAACCGCAGTCTGAACAACGATCTCTGGTTCCTGTTGAACAGCGGCAGATATGTCCTTGCGCATGGTTTTCCGCTGACCGAACCCTTCACCCTTCACAGTGGATTTTCTTTCATGCTGCAACAATGGTTGTCAGCTGTCATTTTCTGGCTGGTCTTCGACGCCTGGGGCAAGATCGGCCTTCTGATCCTCGTCGCATTTTTTTATGCCATCCTGACTTGGTCGTTGTTACGATTGAACCTGATTGTTTCACAGCACTATTTCTTCGTCGCCTTTTCGCTCACCATGCTGACCAGCGTGGTCATTGGTTTGTTCATGGTCACCCGACCCTATCTCCTGTCCACGATAGTCTTTATCGAGATCATGATCGTTCTGGAAAAATATGCCGTTTCAAAACGTAAAACTTTGCTGCTGTTGCTGCCTGTTTTTTCAGCCTTGCTGATCAATCTGCATGCTGCGATGTGGCCGCTGCAATTCGTCCTGCTGCTGCCCTATTTTCTGGGTGCTTTCAGTTACAAGCGCTGGGGGATCGCCCAAGTGAACTACCCTGTCTGGCCCTTGGGGGTCAGTGCCTTACTGATGTTTGCAGCCGGTCTGGCCAATCCCTACGGATTCAGCGCAATGAGCTATTTGCCGCGATCCTATGGCCACAAGGAAATCAGTAGTTTCATTGCCGAAATGCAAGCGCCGGATATCAATACCCCGCTCGGAAAACTTATTTTCGGCGTGATTCTGCTCGTTTTCATCGCGCTGATCTTCTATCGGCAAGGTCGCATCAAGTTGCGCTATGTGCTGCTGATCTTTGGTATGGCTTACATGGCCCTCTCATCGGTGCGGAGCTTCCTGCTCTTCCTCGCAATCGGGGTGTTCCCATTGTCTTCATTATTCAGCGATTTGGCCCTGCCGGTATCCAAAAAACATTGGGCCAATGATCTGGAGCAAGACGTCAGAGCAAGGAAACGCACTAAAACCATACGGCAGGCGATCATCGTTCTGATCATCATCCTGATTACACTGTCATTCTTCAGGCTGAACAGCTATGAAGATAATGACGCGATACAAATCCTGCAGCTGGATGAAGTCGCCCAAATCATCCTGGAGGATAGCAAAACCGGACTGGTGACCGTCTATACCGGCTACAATGATGGCGCTTATGTCGAATTTCTGGGCATAAAGGCCTACATTGATCCGCGTGCCGAGGTTTTCCTGATTGAAAACAATGGACAGAAGGATGTCATGAAAGAATATACCGACTTGCAAGCAGGCCGGCTGCATTACAAAACATTCATCAGCCGCTATGATTTCACCCATCTGATCGTGCAGGAAGCGGATATTTTGTTTACGTATCTGTCGGAGGACAGAGATTACAAGCAAACTTTTAAAAACAACGGTTACTATTTATTCGAGCCGGCCTGATCGTCTTCCGGGCTGGCCAGATCGCAGCTCACTCCATGACAAATTGATTCTTACCCTGGCTTTTGGCTTGGCGCAGACGCGCATCGTTGATCACGATCATGGTCTCGGCTTGTTCCCCTTTGTGCTGGCTGAGGCCGCCACTGATGGTGATGGTCACTTGGCCAGTCGTCCCTGGATCAATTGCAGCGACCGCATCCTGGATCCGGCGAATTGCTATTTTGGCATTTTCCAGATTAGTATTCGGCAGGATGACAACAAATTCATCGGACCCATGGCGACCGATCACATCGGTTGCCCGCATGGTTTTGGCGAGGGCATGGGCAACGGTCTGAATGATCAGGTCGCCTATGGCCGTGCCATGCTGTTTGTTGATGAAATCCAGGTCATCGATGTCGATCGTCAGGATGCAGAGGGGCGATTTGAATCGGTTGGCCCGGGCGATTTCGTCCGTGAGTCGGGCGCGGATCGTCAAGCGGTTATACAGACCAGTTGCGGAGTCTCGCTGATTTATCTCATTGACCCGGTTTTTCAGGTCAGCAAGCAGGACCTGATCGGTCCAGCTGTCGGCGTACGAGGACATCTGCTTCTGACTCAGATACAGCAAAAACAGTTTGACGGCTAATACAACAAGCAGCGTACCCCAGAAGGATGCGGCCTGTTCACTGGACTGTGCCAGCAGTATGGCAAACACGATGAAGGATGGCATGGTGAGGACAAGTCTTTCTGCCAAGGGTTGGACGGTCACTGAAAAGACACCCACCAGGGCCAGTAGATAGAGGCTGGATGGTCCGAGCTGCCAGCTCGCGGTGGTTCCCACAACAATGCTGAGCAAGATGATGCCCAGGCCGAAAATAGTCTGCAACGCACGAAGAAGTGCGATCGACAGCGATTTGCCCAGGAACCAGCTGAGCAGGAGCAGTATGGCCAGGGCCAGGGAAAGCAGCAGGATCGGCAAATCGAGCGTGATGCCAGGGGCAGCCGATTGCCAGAGCCAGGAAAGCAGCAAGATGGCCAGGCCTGGAACGAGTGCCACGATCATCAATCGCAGCAAATTGGCCCGCAGGAGTGAACGGGCCATGGGATCTTTGAATTCAGGTGGGAGGTTGGTCGGAAAATCAAACCAATTTTGTTTCATACATCACCTGCTGCGAATGAAGCCCGTTTTTTCTTCCATTCTATCATCGCTGCCTCCTGGCAACAACTTGAACAGCTTGATGTGTGTTGTACCGTTTTATGTGCCACAAAAGATAATGGAAAGCGTATAATGGCTTTGATCAATAAAGCCGAGACAATATCAGCTATTCAAGGGGGATATTATGGGAAAAAACAAAGATTGCATGTACTGCATGCCCGACGAACGCCAGTCTGCGCTGATGTTCAAGATTGCTGACCTTTCCGTCTCAGAATTCTTCTTCTTCAAGGAACAGACCCATCCGGGACGCTGTATCGTCGCATTCAAAGGCCATGCCGAAGAAATTTTCGATCTGAGCGAGGCAGACCGCACAGCTTTCATCGCTGACGTCGCCAAAGCGGCCAAAGCAATCAAAGTCGCCTTTGGCCCGGACAAAATCAACTATGGCGCCTATGGTGACAAACGGCCCAGCCATCTGCACATGCATCTGGTGCCGAAATATGAGAACCAGGCCGAGTGGGGCATGGTTTTTGAAATGAATCCGGGTAAAGTCTACCTCAGCGATGATAAATACCAGGCTCAGATCGCCAAACTGCGCGCCCAACTGGCTGATTAGGGTTACAAGAATAATAGACAATGATAAATCACTCGACAACTCAGGACCTGACCCGCAAGGCGCATCAGCGATCGATCTGGATTTTCTATGCCATTCTTGCGGCCACAGCAATCAGTGCGGGGTTCTATGACAACGTCCTGTCAAACTATTTCAAGGACGCTTATCAGGTCAATGCTTTGCAGCGCGGCCTGATCGAATTCCCCCGTGAATTGCCGGGTATGATCACGGTCCTCCTGGTCTCAGTCCTTGCCGTGTTTGGCGATCTCCGGATGGCCATGATCGCCCAGGCCATGGCCGTGATCGGCCTGATCCTGCTGGGGTTCTTAACTCCGCCTTTTGCTGTCATGCTGGTGATTGTCTTTTTCCATTCGGTCGGCGGTCACCTCTGGTATCCGCTGGAAAGCAGCATCGGCATGAGCCTGATTCGCGACGAGGCGACGGCCGGCCGGATCTTCGGCCGTTTCAAGGGGGTCAGCACAGCTTTCGGCATGCTGGCTTCACTGATCACATTCATCGGCTTTCGTATCGGGATTTTCAGTTTCGTCACCAAGGTCAAATCGATCTTCCTGATCGCGGCCACAGCATCGCTGGTCGCGGTGATCCTGCTCTTTTACCTGTTCCACCATCGCCAGACCATGATCGGGGCCATCGCTGAACCAGGGGAAAAGACGTCGCGCCGGCCGCGGTTCGTCTTTCGCCGGCAATACCGCAACTACTATATCCTGGCGACTGTTTTTGGCGTGCAAAAGCAGATCATGCTGGTCTATGCCCCGTGGGTATTGGTCGACTTACTGAACAAGAAGGCCGACACCCTGGCCTTGCTGATGATGATCGGTTCCTTCATCGGCATTTTCTTCACACCAGCGATCGGCCGCTGGCTGGACCGCTTCGGGATCCGCAACATGCTGTTTCTCGATGCCTATTCGTTCATTGGCGTTTATATCGGCTATGGCATCCTTGCGGCCGGCTTCACCACCGGGCTTTTCCCGAAATCAGGCTGGGCCGTGATCGCGACATTCGTCTTGTTCATCATCGACCGGATGTCGATGCAGATGGGCATAGTCCGCACGATGTACTTGCGGTCGATAGCGGTTTCTGTAGATGACATTTCACCGACCTTGTCGACCGGCCAGAGCATGGACCATGTCGTCTCGATTACCATGGCAACACTCGGCGGGGTGATCTGGACGACGATCGGACCGCAATATGTCTTTTTCATCGCCGCAGCGATGTCTCTGGTCAACTATTTTGTCGCGCTGAAATTCAAGCCGAACCAATCCGAGGCATAGGCTTTGGGGTTCGGATTGGTTTAACCTGTTTGTGCTGCTTACTTTTGAGAAGCCTTGGCTCAGCGGCAGACGCGGTTGATGTATTCGGTACTGGCAAACAGTGCCATGATCACAACCAGGACCAGCGGTGGCAGAATGCTTAGCGATACGCTGGCTGCCAGCCAGCCGATGACCGGCGGGAATAATGTGCTGCCAACATAAGCTGATGCCATCTGGTAGCCGATAATGACTTGGGAATTTCGCGAGCCAAAGCGATTGGGTGTTTCATGGATCATCCCAGGGAAAATGGGTGCAAAACCAAGCCCGACCATAATGAATCCGGGCAGCGCCAAGGCCGGCTGGCTGGAAATCAGGATTAAAGCTGAACCGATCAGGCTAATGATCAGGCCCAGGCGGATCAGTTGGCGAGTCTGCCATTTGAGCGACAGAAATCCGGTCAGGAAACGGCCGGCCATGATCCCGGCAAAGTAGAGGGAAACCCAGATGCCTGCAGCTTGCACGGTCATGCCGCGGACACTGACCAGGAAACTGCTGCCCCACAGTCCCATCGTAATTTCAACCCCGCAATACAGGAAAAAAGTCAACAAGGCCAATGCCAAACCAGGGGTCCGGACCAAGTTCAGCTTTGGCTTGACGACATGATTGGCGACCTCGGCTTGACTGTCGTGGAAGGCTTCTGCAGCGGCCAAACCCTCTCCGGGACTGGCAATATCAGCAAAATCAATTGCCCCCGTTTTCATTTCATCATTGGAATGGTTCGCGTTGTCAACCCGGACCAGGCGATGCGCTTCGACGCGGGACCAAAAGGGCAAAGTCAGGAAGAGCACAAGCGCCAAGGAGAGCTGGATGGTCGCGACCGTCCAGTAGCCGGTGCGCCAGGCGCCGGAGATTGCTATGATCTGGGCCATGATCACCGGACCAAGCGTCGCACCCAGACCCCAGAAACTATGCAGCCAGTTCATATGATGGGCTTTGTAATGCAGGGCAACATAACTGTTCAAGCCGGCGTCGACTGAACCAGCGCCAAGGCCGAGCGGAATGGCAAAGGCCAGGATCCAGGCCAGGTTCGGCGAAAGGGCGAAGCCGACCATGGCCAGGCCGGTCATCAAGGTGCTGAAAAAATTGACCCTTCCAGTCCCGAAATGGCGCAGGACATGGCCGCTGATCAAGCTGGAGATGATTGTGCCCGCAGTTACCGTAAATGAAATGATACCTGCTGATGCAATGGATACGCCGAGTTCACCGTACATCGCCGGCCAGGCGACGCCAAGAGAGGCATCCGGCAGCCCAAGGCTGATGAAGGACACATAGATGATAATCAGCAGAAAAAGCGGCATGTGTTGAATCTCCTTTACCTCTTCTGAGGTTCACGATACACGACAAAGTTCGAGCGATCAAGTAAAATGAGGTCTGGAAATCAAGATCAGAATTAGAATGAAATCGGAATTGGATAAGGTAGGCTGCCATGGACGGACAGATCCGAATATCACGTCGAATAGCCTCGACAGGCAAGCGTCGTATCGCCCTGGTCACCGGCGCCAGCTCCGGGATCGGTCTGGCGACCGCACGTATGCTGGCAAAGCGCGGCTGGATCATTTATGCTGCTTCACGCAACATCGAGGAGCATCAGGATGAGCTGCAGACAGAAACAGGCGAACAATGGCTGATCCACACATTGACGCTCGATGTCCTCGATGATGCCAGTTGTGTCCAGGCCGTCAGCCAGGTGTTCAGCCAAGGCCCAATCGACGCGCTGATCCACTGTGCTGGTACTGGAATAGCTGGATCGGTCGAAGAAATTCCCATGGACCAGGCGATCTGGCAATATGACAACTTATTGTTCGGGACGATCCGTATGGTTCGTGCGGTCCTGCCCAAAATGCGGAGCCATGGCGGCGGTCGCATCGTTCTGGTCAGTTCAGTCGCCGCCGCGATCCCCATCCCCTTCCAGGTTTATTACAGTTCAGCCAAAGCCGCAGTCCATGCTTTCGCGCTCGGCCTGGCCGATGAAATCCATCCCCACCGGATCAGCATCACGGAAATTGCGCCGGGTGATACGCGCACTGGCTTCACAAATGCCCGGAAAACCGCCGCACACCATCCGGAATCCCCCTACCGGGAACGGTTGGCCCGCTCAGTTACCAGGATGGCGCATGATGAACAGAACGGAATGCAGCCGGAAATCATCGCTGCAGCCATTGTCCGCGAACTGGAACGGAAGCACCCGCACCTGTTGGTCACACCCGGGATGGGCTATAAGCTATTGACAACCTTGCAACGATTGCTGCCCCTCCGACTGGTCAGGGCATTCGTACGACTGCTTTACGCCTGATTATGATATGATTGAATTTATTCTCTTAACAATTCAATTCACTTGGAGGCTGTCACCCCATGGATCTCTTTCAGAAATGCCATGATTACACCCGCGCCAAATTCGCCATGAAAATGAATGTCTACCCCTATTTCCATCACCTGAACTCAGGGCAGGACACCGAGGTCATCATGGAGGGCAAGCGCACCCTGATGTTCGGCTCAAACAATTATCTCGGACTGACTTCTGATCCTCGAGTCAAAGAAGCTGCGATCAAAGCCATCGAAAAATACGGCACAGGCTGTTCCGGATCCCGGTTCCTGAATGGTACACTCGATATCCATATCGAGCTGGAACAGGCTCTTGCCGAGTTTTTGCAGCAGGAATCCGCTCTCGTTTTCTCGACTGGCTACCAGTCCAACCTGGCGATCATCTCGTCTCTGGTCGGACGTAACGATTACATCCTGTCGGATTCACTGAACCATGCCAGCATCATCGATGCAACCCGCCTGGCGGTCGGCCGCACGCTTAAATACAAGCATAATGACATGGCTGATCTCGAGCGGCTGCTCGAGAAATGCGCAACCGAAGAAAATGCCGGTATCCTGATTGTCACCGATGGTGTGTTCAGCATGGAGGGTGATATTTGCGACCTGCCCTCAATCGTCCGCCTGGCTAAAAAATACGGGGCACGGACGATGATTGACGACGCCCATTCGATCGGCGTGCTCGGCGAACGCGGCCGAGGTACAGCCGAGTATTTCGGGCTGGCCAAAGAAGTTGACCTGATCATGAATACCTTTTCCAAGACCCTGGCGTCACTCGGTGGTTGCGTCGCAGGATCGGAACCGGTCATCCATTACATCAAGCACAATGCCCGGCCCTTCATTTTCAGCGCCTCTATCCCGCCGGCCCAGATCGGCGCAGCTCGCGAAGCTTTGCGCATCCTTGAGCAGGAACCGCAGCGGGTCCGCCGGTTAAACGAGATTGCCGCTTACATGAAACATGGTTTGCAGGCCCTTCCCCATGTCCGGATCCACGACAGCGGCAATGATCTCGTGCCGATCGTCCCTGTGTTGACCGGCAGCATCGGCCGTACCTTGGTGACCGCGCGGCTGCTGCTTGAAAATGGTGTCTATGTCAATCCTGTCCTGCCACCGGCGGTTCCGATTGAGTCATGCTTGTTGCGGACGAGCTATACAGCCACCCACACCAACGCCCAGCTGGATGAAGGTCTGGCAATTTTCGATGCCGTGACGACAGCCATCGCAGCTGACACAGAAACCAATTTTGACTTCGATTTCTGAACCCCGGAAAATTCAAGATTCCCGATCGTTGCCGGATTTCCGGCTGATGCCAGATTTCCGGCTGATGCCGGGTCTTATTCCGACTGGTTGCGCTGGACAATCGCGGTTGTCGCCTGCGTCAGCTGATCCTTCAGCGTAGCCAGAATCTGGAAGCGCACACTCGGGGAAACTGTCAGGATTTCGGTCTTGGTCTTTTCGATCAGGGCAGCAAATTCTGTTTCGATCGCTTCGAGCATCTCGACAGCGTCAGTGATATCTTCAGCAGCAGGATGTGGGGCGACGACACTCGCTCGCAGGATCGGCAAACCGAGCTCGATGGTCTGGTTGAACTGGGCGGCAACCGTCGAAATGTCGAATCGGCTGTGGATCGACTTGGCGAAGCTGGCGATGACTGCGGGTTCACCATGGACCAGCAGGATTTTCTGCGGTTTTTGGCGCATGGCATCGAGCCAGGCGAGCAGGCCATCGCGGTCGGCATGGCCGGAGAAACTGTCGATCATCTCGATCCGGGCTTTGACGGCGATTTCTTCGCCAAAAATCCGCACCGTTTTCGCCCCGTCGACGAGCATGCGGCCGAGCGTGCCGCGGGCCTGGTAACCGACGAAAATGACCGACGAGTCCCGGCGCCAGAGATTGTGCTTGAGATGATGGCGGATTCGCCCGGCATCGCACATGCCACTGGCGGATATGATGATTTTGCTCTGTGGGTCGTCATTGAGCAGCTTGGATTCATCTGAAGTCCGGACAAAATGCAGGTGGTCAAAGTCAAGCGGATTATCGCCGCTTTCGATATAAGCCCTGGCTTCTTCATCAAAACAGTCGGTGTTGTTGCGGAAAACCTGGGTTGCGGATATGGCCAGCGGACTGTCGATATAGACAGGGGTTTGCTGGATTTCACGCCGCTGATGCTCATATCGCTCGGCCTCTTTGTTGAGCTCATAGATCAGTTCCTGCGTGCGGCCTACAGCGAACGATGGAATGATGACATTGCCGCCCCGGTGCAGGGTGTCTTCGATTATCTGGACGAACCGCGCTGTTTCGCTTTTTCTCGTTTCATGCAGGCGGTCGCCGTAAGTTGATTCAAGAATCAGGAAATCGGCACTATCGATGATCGTCGGGTCACGCATGATCGGTACGCCTTTATTGCCGAGATCGCCGGAAAAGACGAGTTTCGACTCAGTGCCATGTTCGTTGACCCAGATTTCGAGAATCGCTGAACCCAGGATATGGCCGGCGTCGCGGAATTTGACCCGGACATCTTCGGCCGGCTGGATTTCCTGGTCATAATGGACAGGTTTGAACAAGGTCAGCGAATCGATCGCATCCTGCATGGTATACAGGGGCGATTCGATCGACCGGCCGGCGCGACTGTTCTTGCGCGATCGCCAGTTGAACTCGGACTCCTGGATATGGCCCGAATCCGGCAGCATGATCGAACAGAGGTCTGCGGTTGCCTTGGTGGCATAGACCGGCTTGCGATAACCATCAACATAGAGTTTGGGCAGGCGGCCACTATGGTCGATGTGGGCGTGACTCAGGAGCAGGAAGTCGATCTGCCTGACCGGGAATGGAAACGACTCGTAATTGAGCCGTTCTTCATGCGGCTGTCCTTGATGCAACCCGCAATCAATCAGAAATGAAGTGTTTTCGGTTTCCACCAGGAAACAGGATCCGGTTACCGTCTGGGCAGCGCCAAAAAATGTGACTTTCATCGCTGTGACCTCCGATTTACTGGAAGATTGATCAGATCACCTGGAGCCAGATGCTCTTCAGGTAATGGGATTCGGGATAACCAGCCAGGACCGGGTGGTCGAAGTCCTGGCGGCGGACATCGAGGATCCGCACCAAGCGATGGGCATCGCGGGCAGCTTCGAGCGCCGTCGCGAGGAGCAAGTCTTCAGGCATATGGTAGGAGCAGGAATGGGTGGCCAGAATTCCGCCGGATTCGAGCAGGCGGAAGGCACTGAGGTTGATTTCCTTGTAGCCGCGGACAGCAGCGTTGCGGGCGGCATGGCTTTTGGCAAAAGCCGGCGGGTCAAGCACGATGACGCCGTATTTTTCGCCAGCGCGGACTTGTTCGCGCAGGAAATCGAAGGCATTCGCCGTGACAGTCGTCAATCTGTCGCCAAGGCCATTCAGGTCGGCATTTTCGCGTGCAAGTTCGATGGCGGCTGCTGAAGAGTCGACCGCGATCACCTCACGGGCCCCACCGGCGAGCGCATTCATGGCAAAACCACCAATATAGGTAAAGCAATCGAGGACGCGCTGGCCGGCGACATAGTGACGCAGGTGCGCGTGATTGGCTTTCTGGTCGAGAAAATAGCCAGTCTTCTGGCCGCTGGCGAGGTCGATCATCAGCTTGAGGCTGTTTTCCTGAATGATCACCCGTTCGCAGTCGTCGCCGAAATAAACTCGACGGTATAGAGGGAGATTTTCTTTACTCCGAATCGCTTCCTCATGCTGCAGGATCAGGCGCCGGGGTTCAATCTCCGTCAGCAAAGTGTCACAGATTGTCTCCAGGAAAGTCTCCATGCCCAGGGACAGGATCTGGACGACCAAGGTATCTGCAAACTGGTCGACTATTACGCCTGGCAACCGGTCAGCTTCACCAAAAACCAGACGGTAACTATCAGTGTCCGGGCGGCGGAAGCGGCGCCGGTAGGCGACGGCTTCCTGTACGCGGGTCCGGATCAGTGCGGCATCGATCGGTTCATGCGCAGTGGTGAGGATACGGACGGTAATCATCGAGGCCGGGTTATAAAGACCACTGCCCAGGTATCGGCCGCGGAAATCGATCACATCGACCGCGCTACCCGGCGGTGGGTCACCGGTGATGGTGTCAATTTGAGTTCGGTAGACCCACGGATGGCCTTGGGCCAGCGCCTTCTGCATCCCGTTTTTTATCGCGACAACCGGGCCGGTCATTGGATTGCACCAGCCGGTTTACCAGCAGCAGACTGGATCGCTGCCAACAATTGCCTGCGCATCTTGCGAAAATACCATCGTTGCGGAAAGGGGATCAGGGTCTGATCGATCGGAAAATACATTCGGTTACCACACGCATCGAACAATAGTGCCCCTAGCGTACCTTCTTCAGTTTTGCCCAGGAAATTGACCACCCCGGCAGCAGCCGAGGCAGCCTCGAGGGCTTGCGTTTCCTGTGTAACAAAGATCAGCAGGTTATGGTCGGAAGGTTGTTCGATCTGGTCACCAAGAAACCGCAGGGTGTCACGGATTGTGAAATCAACGATGAAGACATTCAGCGGTTTTTTCTCGACAATGAAGACGCGTTCCCGACGAGCCCGGAACAGGATGGGTATCGGGGCCGGGGCACTGCGGGCCAGAACCTGGCCGACAACCGGATGACTGGCCTCAACTGAAAATCCTGAAGCCTCAAGGGAGGCCAGCAAGATTGAAGTCAGCCGTGCAGGGTCCGATTCGGGTGCCGGGTAATTGAATCGAGTCATTTGGCTTAATCGATTGACACTGTCAGGATCACCCGGATCGAATCGCTCGAGGGTATAGGTTGTCAGGATATGGCGCATGGTCACATAAGCAAACAGTGCGTATACACCGACACAGCACAGGAATGTATACAATAGCCAGCGAAAGTCTTCTTGCTTGAGCAGTGGCTTCAGTTGTTCAGCCAGCCATTCCAGGCCGATCCCGGTCAACACGAGCATTCCAGCCGGAATGACAACCTCGCGTTTGAACCAGTGACGCCAACCGAACATCAAGCCACTTCCTCACCGAGGACGACTGTGATATTGATTTGCTGGCCATTACGGACAACAGTCAGTTCAACGCGGTCGCCAGGTGACAATTTGTTCTTGATCTGGTTGATCGCGTCGGTTGTCAACGTTTCCTGGCCGTTCGTCGCGATTATGACATCGCCCTTGACCAGGCCGGCATCTTCGGCAGGGCTGCCGGGTTCGACCTGGGCGATGTAGACACCGACGGGCAGGTTGTATTGGGTCGCCATCTGGTCATCGATATCCTGGGTATACACGCCAATTCGTGGCGGTCCGACGACAGATCCATTCCGGATCAGGTTCTCGATAATCGGTTTGGCATGGTCGATCGGAATCGCAAAGCCAAGGCCTTCGATGCCGGTGCCGGCATTTTTTGCCGTGTTGATCCCGATGACTTCACCGAATGAATTGAATAGTGCACCGCCGGAATTGCCGGCATTGATCGCCGCGTCCGTCTGCAGCAAGTACATCTTCTGACCGTCGATGTTGATCTCACGGTCGAGCGCGCTGATGATACCTGCAGTGACCGTGCCACTGAGTTCACCGAGCGGATTCCCGATTGCAACGGCCAGCTCACCGACATCGAGATCGGCAGAACTGCCGAGTACAACTGTCGGCAGGTTCTGGCCGTCAATCTTCAGCACCGCCAGGTCATTCAAGGTATCGGCTCCCACCAGCGAAGCTTTGTAGGCATCCCCATTGTCGAGGACAACCGAGATCGTTTTCGCGCCCGCGATCACATGATGATTCGTCACTACATAGCCGTCCTTGGAGATGATGAATCCAGATCCAGCTGCAGGAATCAAACCGGTTTCACCAAAAGGCGTCGAAACGAGCGTTTCGGTGTTGATCGCAACGACAGCTGGTTTGCCGAGCGCAGCGATTTCGATGATGGACAGCGTTTGCTTGTTCGGATCGCTCTTGGCCGCCGCGTCTCCGATCGAGAAGTTCTTGTCCTGCGGTGCTTTGTCGACCGTTCCGCCCGATTCAGCCGGGGTTTTCGTTTCACGGGGCAAGGTTGTTGTCTCGCCGCTTGGCTCACTCACGGCTGGCAGTGTCGGCAAAGCGAACTTGCCCTGCAGCGGGCTGCCCTTGAGCGCCAGGTAGACAACAGTTCCGGTCATCGCCGAAAACAGGATGGCGACGGCCAGGAAAGCAGCAACCAGGCCAATGACATGCGCGGCCTTGCGCCTGGGTGGTTTCTGGCCGCCTGGCGTCGGCTGGCTGTAGTTACCATGTGGATAGACAAAACCAGAGTCGTCATCCATACCGTGAAAGTCCGGTCTGTTGTTATTGTCAAACATGGCTAAGCCTCATTTCAGCTGATCGTGCCGCGGTCGACATCGATAGTGACGATCGTGCCCGATTTGAGCAATTTAGTCGAATTCTCGCAGGCATAGATGACTGGGATGTCCAGGGCCAGGCCGACTGTCGCGGTGTGGCAGAGTGCGTCTTCATCTTCGACAACCAGGGCGATCGCTTTCTTCATCAGGCCGAGCATTGAGTTGTTTGTGTTCCGGGCAACCAGGATATAGTCCGCGCTGAGGTCTGCTTTGCGGACATCCTCCGGACCTTCGATGACCAGCACCTCACCACTGACAGAGCCCTTGCCGATGCCTTTGCCTTCGGCCAACAACCGGCCGATCGTCTGGACTTTGAGTGTGTTCGTCGTGCCGCTCATACCGATCGGCGTACCACCGGTGATGACCACGACATCGCCATTGCTGACAAAGCCTGATTCCAGTGCCTTGTTCATGCCAAGTTCAAACATCGCGTCGGTCTCGTAAATTTCCTCGACCAGGATCGGGAAAACACCCCAGGACAAGGCCAGCTGGCGCCGGGAACGCTGTGACACGGTTGTAGCGATGATCGGGCACTCCGGGCGGAAACGGGAGATCAGGCGGGCGGTGCGGCCGCTGTGGGTAACTGCAACGATGGCACGGGCTTTAAGGTCCATCGCGGTCATGCAAGTCGCATGGCTGATCGCATTGCCAACACTCGGAACCATCTGGTAGTTGGTTTTCATGAAATTGCCCCAGTAGTCGATCGTCTTTTCGGTTTGCTGGGCGATGCTGTCCATCATCGACAGGCTTTCGATCGGGTACTTGCCGGCAGCGGTCTCACCGGATAGCATAATCGCGCTGGTACCATCGAGGATGGCATTGGCGACGTCCGAAACTTCAGCGCGGGTCGGGCGTGGGTTGCGCATCATCGAGTCGAGCATCTGGGTTGCGGTGATCGAAGGTTTACCGACCCGGAAGCATTTTTCAATCAGGGATTTCTGGACTGTCGGGACTTCCTGGATCGGGATTTCGACGCCGAGATCACCGCGGGCGACCATGACGCCATCGGATACTTTGAGGATTTCGTCGAAGTTGGCCACACCTTCGCGATTTTCAATCTTGGCGATGATGTGGATATGTTCACCGTTGTTTTTTTCGAGGATCTTGCGGATCTCGAGGACGTCGACGGCTTTACGGACAAAGGAGGCAGCAATGAAGTCAAACCCTTGTTCAATGCCGAACTGGATGTCCGAGATGTCCTTTTCCGTCAGGGATGGCAGATTGGTCTCGACATTCGGCAAATTGATGCTCTTGTGGTTGGAGACCGGACCGCCGTTCAGTACGACACAATGCAGTTCCTTGTCGACAATTTCCTGGACTTCCAGCTCGATCAGGCCATCATCGATCAGGATGCGGTCGTTCGGCTTGAGGTCTTTATGGATATCGGCATAAGTGACAGTGATCATGGACTGGTTGCCCAGTGCACTCGAGGCAATGACCGTGACCCGGTCACCTTCTTCAAGCTGGATGCGATTGTTCTCAAAGTTGCCTGTGCGGATTTCCGGGCCTTTGGTATCGAGCAGCAGGGCGATCGGCAGGTTGAGTTCTTCACGCAGGCGCTTGATTCGATTGATGCGGACAAGGTGTTCTTCATGAGAGCCGTGGGAGAAATTGAGGCGGGCGACGTTCATCCCCCGTTGCATCAGTTGGACCAGGATATCATCCTGGTCAACTGCCGGGCCCATGGTGCAGATAATTTTTGTTTTACGCATAGTTTTCTCCTTATTCCTTATCCAGTTCAGGTATGAATTGCTTGCGGATGATCCAGTCGATGGCTCGTTGCAGCCAGCGGACAGCCAGAAGAGTGAGGCAGGGAATCAGTGAAGCGATGGCAATAACCAGGGCTGCGCGCAGGAGCATCATCAAACTGCCGGCCACAATGCCGAAAATCATCGCTGATGCATTGTTCAAGGCGCTGAAGCGATCGGTCATCTCGGCGATCGATTCGTTCGTCAAGTAGAGTAAATCCTCAGCAATTGTTGCCAGGTCGAGATGGAACTTAGGCAGCATGATCGCAAAAAGGAGCAGGAAAGTAAGCAGGTATTTGACAGACAGGATCAGCAGGATCAGGACACGGACGAGGCGGTTCTGCCGGTAGTAGCGGCTGCACAGGAAAGGGTTGATGAGCATCAGCAACAACAGCATAAGGCCAAGCAAAGGCCAGGGCCAGACCCACCGGGCTGCCTGGTCGGGTCGGATCAGCAGATACCCGAAGCTTGCTGCTGCCAGGATTCCGATCAGGAGGTAGAAGCCAATGTGGTGCCTGGTTTCGTATTCCGTGTCACTCCAGTGAGGACCCATCAGAAAGCCTTCCAGAAAGTCCATTCCACACCACCTTCAAGGGTCTTGGCTTAAGGCATTTGGCTGTATTTTAGCATAAACCCGGCAATAAAAAACAGCCCCGGCGCCGGATAGCGTCGTGCTGGTCAATCTGTGCGTATTGTTGAATTTCGATACAGTGCCTGATCAGGTCATTTCAGTGGAGTGAAAAGGGTATGCGGCTGACTGATTCGATCATTTGTCGCAACTCGGACCAGCCGTCCGGCAAGGTGTCACAGCCGGCATCGCGTCGACAGCCATTCTGGGTTTTGAGACAAAGTGACCAGGCAATGCTCATGTGGTGGGGGTCGGGAATCTCATTTTCCGTGCAGGCCATTGCCTCATCGATTGCTTCCGGCAGTTGCAGCAGCCAGCCGGAGTTGGCCAGGTTATGGCGCAATTGTTCAATTTGTTCGGGACGCAGCGAACGGGTAAAATTGTTGTTCCAGCTGTTGCTCTCGCGCCAAGTCAAATAGCCGCGGGCCAGATTAATGTGGACCGACAAAAATCCTTTGCGGTATACAGCGAGCTCACAGTCGAGCGATTCAATGTCCCGAGCGGTCATTCCGTTAACCTCGAAATCCATCCTGAATCCATCTGTCGGTTTCTTGATGTCAATTTGCAATATTATAGCACGATTTTGCTGTTATTGAAACAGCCAGCAGCCTGATTGTAACAAAAATGCGCTTGTTTATGACATCAGACTTCACTGTTGATCAGCGCAAGCACTAAGCGGGTCAAGTCAACGAGATCGTCAAGCAAGAGATGTTCATCGCACGAATGCACCTGCTGCATGCCGCAGGACAGGACCATGCCCCGGATTCCGGCCCGGGCCAGGACATTCATGTCACTGCCGCCGCCGGTTGAAATCAGGCGGGGGGTCTTGCCGATCGCGGCACAGGCCGTTTCAAAGCGGCGGGCAACAGGCTCCATGCGATCCACCTGGTAAGGATGGTAGGACTGGTGGATTTCAGTTGCCACGACCGCACCGAGCGCACGAGCTGCATCGGTCATGCAGGCACACATATGGTCAGCCTGGGTGGCCAGCTCCTCCGGATCGAGTGAGCGGCATTCTGCTGTCACAGAGCATTGTTCGGCAACGATGTTCGTTTCCCCACCGCCGCTGATCTGGCCGATATTTGCCGTCGTCCGGGCGTTGATTCGGCCAAGGCGCATTGCCGCGATCCCTTTGGCGGCCACGGTAATGGCGCTGACACCGGTTTCCGGGGCAATACCGGCATGGGCAGACCGGCCGGTGACATTAAACGTGAGATGCAAGTGGCCGGGGGCTGCGATGACACCCGCACCTGGCGCACCGCTCGTATCCAGCACATAGCCTTCGCGGGCAGTCAGCTGCCTGGTGTCGAACTGGGAGATGCCCTGGAGATGGACCTCTTCGGCAACCGAGAAAAGCAGTTCCAGGCTGCGGTGCGGCAGTCGGCTTTCGCCAAGTTCCCGGATCGCGGCCAGAATTGCCACGACACCGGCCAAGTCATCTGCCCCAAGAATGGTCTTGCCATCTGATCGGAAAACGCGGTCAGAGCCTAGTGTTATTTGCTTGCCGAAGCAGGGCTGAACCGTGTCGATATGCGTGGACAATAACAGAGGCGGCCGCTCGGCATCGATTCTTACGTCGTCTGGCAACCCTCGACCCAACGCCCAGTTGGCCGGTATGCGGCAGAGCAAATTGCCGCAGTTGCCGCCTATCGCCTGGCCTGCCTGGTCTTCCTCGACGGTCAAGCCCAGTGAAGCGAGGTAGCTTATGACAGCATCGGCGACGGAACGTTCGCCAAGAGACGGTGCGTCCAGGCTGGCAAGGCCGAGGAAAAGCTGGCTGAGACTGGCTTCATCGATCATGGATCATCATCCTTTTATGAAAATTGTCAGAGAAAGTCGCTGTTTTGCTGGAGGCCGGGAAACCCCTGCTGGCGCAAGGCTTCATAAGCCACGACCGCCACCGCATTGGCAAGATTCAGTGATCGTCGCTCAGCCTGCATTGGAATCCTGATGCATTGTTCAGGGTGGGCGACGAGCAACGGCTCTGGCAGGCCTTTTGTTTCTTTGCCAAAGACCAGGACCGCATCCGGCGGGTAAACGACATCAGCGTAGGTCCGTTTCGCCTTGGTCGTGGCGTAGAAGACAGGTCGGCCGGCAAAAGCGCGCAGCCAGCTGTCGAGGTCCGGCCAGACTGTCAGGTCGAGGTCAAACCAGTAATCGAGTCCGGCGCGTTTCAGCTGCCGGTCACTGATCGAAAAGCCGAGCGGTTCGATCAAATGCAGGCGCGAGGCGGTTGCCACGCAGGTGCGGGCGATATTGCCGGTATTCTGGGGAATTTCCGGCTCGACAAGGACAATTTCAAGCATGGTGGTTTCTCTTTTCCCGTTCGAGCTGGTCGACCGCCAGCTGTTCCAGTTTTTTCAATCGGTGATTCATGCCGGACTTGCCAAGCGGCGGACTCAGGGTTTCGCCCAGCTCCTTGAGTGACAAGTCGGGGTGGTCGAGCCGGGCCCTGGCAGCTGCAGCCAGATCTTCTGGCAGCGAGCTGAACAGGCCGGCCGCTTCGAGCTGGTGCAGCAGTTCGAGCTGCCGGGCCGATGTGTTGGCGATCCGTGTGCTGTTGGCACTGTCGCAATTGACCACCCGGTTGACTGAGTTGCGCATTTCCTTTTCGACGCGCAGCGACTCGAACGCCAGGAGCGACTGATGTGCACCGCTATGCAGCAACACGTCAGAAATCTGCTGGCCTTCTTTGATATACACAACCGTATGGCCATGGCGCGGGATTTCACCGGCTCGCACATCGATCTCGACCAGCAGGCCAATCAGCCAATGCGCGACATCCTGGCGGCGCAGGGCGAATTCAAGGTGGTAGGCCTGGTGTGGATCGCGAACCGAACCGCAGGACAAAAAGGCGACACGCAGGGCAGCCTGGGTACAGGCCCGGATTTTCGTCCGGTCCGGTTCAAATGGTGTGCCGAAAAGATCTGTACCCAGGGAATTGATCACGTCATCACGGATTTCACGGACAAAATCAGCTGGCGACAGGATCACACTCAAGGTTTCCCGTCCTGCCAGGAGCTCCGGATCGCGGTGATAGCGTTCGATGACCAGGCGGGTGACCAGCCCGGCGAAACCGGGGTTGGAGGTCGTCACAACGATTTCATCTTCACTCTGGCGGTTGGCGCAGGCCAAGGCTACAGCCAGTTCGACCAATTGGCACGACCGGTTGCGGGCAACAATCTGATTGAGTTCGTCTTTGATTTGCTGGGAAAAGCTCAGTTGCACGTGGCTCGAATTCATGGATGCGCCAGCCCCAGACCGAGGATCAGGCGTGCGAGCAAGGTGTGGTCATGGCGGATCACGCCATTGCTGACACAGGCCAAAGGTGACTGCATGACCTGGAGGCCAAGCGCCTCGAGCGTTTCGACATCAGTTACTACCGGGATCGCGCTCTGGAGCTGGTATTTCTCGATCAGGCGGTCTTCGATCCAGGCACTGTTCGTGATGCAATAGTCAATCAGTCCCGTCACGCTGGTCAAGCCGGCATGATCGATGATCGCGCGCACATGGTCGGCGGCATCATAGCCTAGTGTTTCGGCCGGCTGGGTCATGATATTGCTGACAAAAATCTTGCGTGCAGAGCTTGCCAGGATAGCCTGGACAACCTCAGGGAACAGCAGGTTCGGGATGATGCTGGTGTAAAGGCTGCCGGGGCCCAGGACGATCACCTCGGCCCCACGGATAGCCTCGACAGCTTCCTGGCAGCGCCGGCGCATCGGGCGGATTCATGGTGATCCGTTCGATGCGGTTTTTTTCGGTCGCGATGCGGGCGCCGATCTCGGACTCGCCGTAGATCGTGGTGCCATCAGCCAGATGGGCAACCAGGTTGATATCCTGCAGACTGACCGGCAGGACCCGGCCTTTGACGGCCAGGACTTTGGAAACATTACGGACAGCATCGGAAAAATTGCCGCACACCGCATTCATCGCGGCGATGAACAGGTTGCCGAAACTCTGGCCTTGCAGTCGGCCATCCTGGAAACGGAAGTTGAGCAGGTCGGTCATCAAGGGTTCGGTGTCGGCAAGCGCGAGGATGCAGTTGCGAATGTCGCCCGGCGGCAGGATGCCCAGGTCTTCGCGCAGCATGCCGGATGAGCCGCCGTTGTCGGCGACAGAAACGATAGCCGTCAAATTGTTGGAGTAGAGTTTGAGACCGCGCAGCAACATCGACAAACCGGTACCTCCGCCGATGACGACGACCTGCGGGCCGGTATTGGGATTCTTGGCGAAATTGATCAGGCGCTCATCAAATTGAAGCATGGTTGATCCTCAGCTATTGCGTTTCCGGAAATAGCGGTTGTCTTTTTCGATATCCCGATGGTCGACAATAATCGTGACATTGTTGTCTTTCAGGCGTTGCGCCAAAGCCTCGGCGATCGCCACCGAACGATGTCGCCCGCCGCTGCAGCCGACCCCGATCATCAGGCGGACCTTGCCCTCCCGGATGTAAAGCGGAATGGTGAAATCGAGTACCTTTTCCTGCATCTCGAGGTAGGTCACCGTCTCAGGAAATGAAAACACATAGTCGCGCACCGCAGGATCGAGGCCCGACAAAGGCCGCAAGTCTTCGATATAGAATGGATTGGGCAGGAACCGGACATCGAGGATACAGTCACTGTCGACTGGCACGCCATATTTGAAGCCGAAAGACTGGACCAGGATGGTCATCCGTTCATCCTGCCCGGAATGTGACAGCATCATATAGATCATGTCGCGCAGTTCGGACGATCCCAGGTTCGATGTTTCGATTATATCCGAAACCATCTCTTTCAGCGGCGCCAGGCGTTCCCGTTCGAGCGCAATCGCCTGGGCCAGGCTGCGGTTTTTGGCCAGCGGATGGCTGCGCCGGCTGAGCTTGTAGCGATTGATCAAAACCTGGTCTGCGGCATCGAGGAAAATGATCCGCAAGGTATGACCCATTTCGCGGACTTTTTCAAGCGCCGGGATGACTTCTTTGAACAGCGAGGTACTGCGCACATCGATGACAATCGCCAGACGGTCGCCATGCTCGCTGTCAGCCTCCCGATAATCGGCCTCACGAGATTGATCGTGGGACAGCCCGTGATCTGGCTCATATGGGGGCCGCTCTGTGCGAGCGGCCCCCATATGAGCCTGGGCGAATGCTTTGATCAGGTCCGGGATCATCGAAGGTGGCAGATTGTCGACGCAGAAATAGCCCATATCCTCAAGGAAATTGGCCGCCAGGCTTTTCCCCGCACCTGACATTCCGGTCAGAATCAAAATTTCCATTGGCACACCTCGCTGTATGAAGTTGTTATTTAATTGTGAGCGCCAGGCCTGGGTCTGTTGATACCGGCCCAGTCGCCAAGGAACAGCACCTCAGGTTCGAGCAGGACGCCGGTCCGTTCCAGCACTGTCGACTGAACGTGGCAGAAAAGCCGCGCGACGTCTGTCGCAGTGGCATGGTCGACATTGACAATGAATCCGGCGTGTTTGGTCGAAACCTCAGCGCCACCCATTCGACAACCTTTGAGGCCGCAATCGGCGATCAGCTTGCCTGCAAAGTAACCGGGCGGCCGCTTGAAAGCACTGCCGGCGCTCGGTAATTCGAGCGGTTGGGAGCTACGGCGGCGGACTGCCAAGGCTGCCATTTCAGCAAAGATCGCTTCCGGGTCCTGCGGAACAAGCTGGACGGTCGTTTCGGTTATGATCCTGGTCGTCCCATTGAAGCAGCTGTCCCGGTAGCCGAATTGATGCTGTTCACCCGCGACAGTCTGCACGTCGAGATTTTCATCGAGGAATTGCGACGCGATGATAATCTCTGACATGCAATGCTCGTAAGCACCGGCATTCATCATCACAGCACCGCCGATTGTCCCGGGAATTCCGGAAGCAAAAGCCATGCCACCGAGGCCTTCACGAGCCGCAAATGCGGCAACACTGGAAAGCAGGGCGCCAGACTGGACAATCAAGGTGTCGCCTTCGCGGCGAATCGACGAAAACGGCTGGCCCAGGCTGATCACAACCCCGCGGATGCCGCGATCGGCAACAACAACGTTGGATCCATTGCCCAGGATCGTGACCGGCTGACCAACCTGGCGGGCTCTGCGGATGACCTCAGCCAATTCCGTGACAGATGCAGGTTCGATATAATAATCGGCAGGTCCGCCGACACGAAAAGTTGTATGGGACGCCATCGGTTCAGCCGGAAGAAACCGTCCGGTTAAAGGGTCGATAATCTGGGCCAGTGCTGCCGGAAGCGACAGCGCGTTGTCTGGTTCAGTTGTCATCAGCCGAACTCAAACTCAGGCTGTAGGCCCGAAAACCCGATCGGTCAGTGCCTTGGCCGCGTTGTAGCCCATTTTCTTCTGACGGAAGTTGATCGCTGCAACTTCGACAATGATGGCCAGGTTGCGGCCGGGACGGACCGGGAATCGTGATCGATGGGACGTCGATGCCCAGGATATCGGTCGTTTCTTCATTGATGCCCAGCCGCTCGTAGGTCTTCTTCTCATCCCAGAGCTCGAGATTGATGACAAAGTCGATATTCTCCTGCATCTTGACCGAAGACACACCGTACAGTTCCTTGACATCGAGAATGCCGATCCCGCGGATTTCGATCAGATGGCGGATGATCTCCGGCGCCCGGCCGAGCAAGGTCGTGTCGGAAACGCGTCGAACTTCGACCAGGTCATCGGCAATCAGCCGGTGGCCGCGCTTGACAACTTCAAGAGCGGTTTCACGATTTGCCGACGCCGCTCTCACCCAGGATCAGGATGCCTTCGCCGTAAACCTCGACCAGAACCCCATGCAGCGACGTGCGCGGCGCCAGTTCGACATTCAGGAATTTGACCAGCGAACTGAGTGAAAGCTGCCGTGATGTCGGCCAGTTTGCAGAAGCGGGATCGAATATTTTCTCGAACATTCCAGCAATTCCGGCAAACGGCTGGTGGTTGCGGGTCAGGATCAGGCAGGGAATCCCTTTCGCGAACAGGGCATCGAGCCGCTCGAAGCGTTCCTTGCGTTCAAGCCGGTCCAGATAGGCGGTCTCCATATTGCCGAGCACCTGGATACGGTCGGGGCCGAAATGGTCGAAATACCCGGCCAGCTGCAGGCCGGGGCGCGTCACATCGGCGACCGAGATCCGGATCTCATCTAGATTGCCGTATTCGGTGATGACTTCGAGGTCGAATTCCTTGATGATGCTCTGGAAGTGATACGGGTGCCATAGATATCCTCCGGCGAGTCGACTGTGGGTTTACTTCGCCTTGAGCGACCGGACGGTTATGCACCGGCCGCTGGCGAACTTCAAGTCTGATTATAGAACAAAAAGGAGCTGACGGAAAAGAAAAGAAAAAACCGGACGAAAGTCCGGTCTTCTGCTGGAGCGGGATACGAGATTCGGACTCGCGACTTTCACCTTGGCAAGGTGACACTCTACCACTGAGTTAATCCCGCAAGTCGCGAAGATGATTATAAAAAAATCACCTTCGGTTGTCAATTGCCAAATCAGGATTTATGGCTCGATTATTTGCTGGATTATTTGCTCGGTTTTCTGCTCTACTTTATTGCTCGACTTCGCCGCCTAAGCGTTTGATCGCGGCAACAATTTCGAGCCGTGTGGCCCGGTCGGTTTCCGGGTGGTTGTCGAGCCAGGAACGCAGGACCGCAATCCCGCGTGGATCACCAAAGTCGCCCAGGCAGATTGCTGCGACCTGTTTGTTGGCGGCTCGGCGAAAAGCAGTCCGCATTGCGTCGAAACTTTCGGCTGTGTGCTGCTTGTGGCCGGCACCGCCCAGGAAGATCATCAGGTATTCGACTGGCCCTTCAACCGGTAAACCAGCTGCGAGAGCTTGTTGCAGGTGTGTGGTCAACTGGGCGGTCGCATAGTCGCCATGCGCGGTCAAAGCGGATTTCAGGGCAGTCGTGACCAGGTCATCCGGCCGATCGGTGGTCATATACCGGTCGAGCAACTGTTCCAGCTGCTCTGTCGTCAGGCAAGGGCCGGCTGTTTCGATCAGTCGACTCAAGGCAAGCGACGCCGGGTCTTCTTCTTCATCAAGAATCTGGTTCCAGTCTGCGAGCAGCAGATCCGCGACCAAAACGCTGAGGATGGCCGGATCCGATGTGATACGCCTGGCGATTGTTGCCGGCAATTCGCCGTTACATAAAGCAGCTGCATACCAGGCTAGCTCGATTTCCCGCGCTGGTGTCGGCTGGGCGCCCAGCCAGTCCAGGGGCTTGCCTTCGAACACGACAGCCTGGGTCTTGTCATCGAGCAAGATGACCGGCTCGGTGAACCAGGGCGCACAGTCGACCTGGATCGATCCGGATTCCTCGAGATGCTCTGCATCGAACTGCGCCAAGGCTTGCTCGAAACGCTCACTGTACCAGCTGTTGTAGTTGTCCATCAAAGCGGTCAGAATTGGATTGTCCAGCATGTCCTATCTCCCCTTCGTTGATCATCATATAAAAAAGCCTCCGCTTATGGCGAAGGCTCTGGTTTTGGAGGCACCATCCAGACTCGAACTGGAGATAAAGGTTTTGCAGACCTCTGCCTTACCACTTGGCTATGGTGCCATAATATATCTGGCCGACTGATTATTCACCGGCCAGAATAGTGGAGCGGGATACGAGATTCGGACTCGCGACTTTCACCTTGGCAAGGTGACACTCTACCACTGAGTTAATCCCGCGTATCTGGTGGGTACTACAGGACTTGAACCTGCGACCCCATGCGTGTGAAGCATGTGCTCTCCCAGCTGAGCTAAGCACCCACATATTGGTGACCCGTAGGAGAATCGAACTCCTGTCTTCGCCGTGAAAGGGCGATGTCTTAACCGCTTGACCAACGGGCCATATGGTAGCGGCGGTCGGATTCGAACCAACGACACTTCGGGTATGAACCGAATGCTCTGGCCAACTGAGCTACGCCGCCATATCTGAGGCACTAACGTGTTTTAAGACGCTTATGATTCTAACAGCGGAGGTGCACTTTGTCAAGGATGCTTTTTAAAGATTTTTTGTGATCTTTCATGATTGTCTGAGGATTTTTTCCAGATTCGAAATCGTCGAATTGCCGGAGATGAAGCCTGGAAACAGTAAAGAGGCCGCGCTGATGTTTCCATGCAGCTGGCGAGCCTCTCTTTGCATGACTCGTGGACAGGCATTGTTTCACAGCCGCTCGACACAAGGTTGATTACTTGACTTCGACGTCAGCGCCGGCTTCTTTGAGCTTCTTGGCGACCGCATCGGCATCTTCCTTGCTGACATTTTCCTTGACGGTCTTCGGAGCGGCATCAACCAGGTCCTTGGCTTCTTTGAGGCCGAGGCCGGTCAGTTCGCGGACAGCCTTGATGACGTTGATCTTGTTGGCGCCAGGCTCCCTTGAGGATGACGGTGAATTCGGTCTGTTCCTCAACGAGGCAGCAGCGGCGGCAGCGCCGGCAGCCGGAGCAGCAACAGCCATGGCAGCAGCGGAAACGCCGAATTCGGTTTCGAGGGCTTTGACGAGTTCGGACAGTTCCATGACGGTCAGGGCCTTGACTTCTTCGATGAATTTGGTAATTTTTTCACTAGCCATGGTAAATACCTCCATTAAAATTGATCCTTTGCGGATCTGTTTTTTGTTGTCGAGAGCATTGCTGGTCATTCTGCCGAGCGTCAGACCGGAGTCGGCGATCTGTTGCCAGATTCCGGGATTATCAGCTACGACTGCGACGTGCACGCTGATCCAGCCGCTTCGCCTTTTTCGCAGATCGCGTTCAGCGACATGCCAAGCTGGCGATCGGCGCCAATCAGGCCGAAGACAACCTGGCCATACAGAACTTCCTTGGCCGGGATCGCTGGCCAGATGGTCTGGACGTCATCGGCAGAAATCGCCTTGCCTTCGAGGACGCCGCCTTTGATCGTCAGCTTGTCGTACTTGTCGGCATATTCCTTGACCACTTTGGCCGGAGCCGATGACATCCTGCTTGCTGTAAGCAATCGCGGTCGGTCCTTTGAGCATGTCGTCCAGCACCGGAAACGCCGGCATGCTTTCGAGCGCACGGCCGGAAAGTGTGTTCTTGACGACCTGGTATTTGACGCCGGCTTTGCGCAGTGCAGCGCGCATCGCGGTGTCCTGTTCGACGGTCAGACCGCGGTAATCGGCAAAAACCATTGACTGGGCTTGTTTGAACTCATTCGGACAGATCATGCGACGATCTTCTTCTTCTCGTGCGAGAACTTTCTTACTGGGCATGGGTAGTACCTCCTTTTTTCGAAATAAATACCCCTCGCGCCACGAGACAGAGGGGTACGGACAATTCAGCGGACCTGGCTTGCTGGTCCGGTAGACTAAACGGATGGCAGCATCCGCAACCTCGGCAGGACGGTCTGGCGTTTTGATTTGGATCCTGCTGTCTCGGCGCATGGATTTTTCAATTGATCGTCAGCGGTTCAAGCGGTTCCTGGTCTCGCTGCAGGTCAATTCCTGCTGTCTTGGGCGCACTGGTTGATTATAGGCGGCGGTCAGGTGCCTGTTGTCAACGATCAGCCAAGTTTGGTGGTGTTGACCTTGATGCCCGGGCCCATGGTCGAGGTGATGGTCACGCTCTTGAGATACTGGCCCTTGGCGGCGGCTGGCTTGGCCTTGATGACGGCATCCATCAGCGTCTTGAAGTTCTCTGCGAGCTTTTCCTGGCCGAAGGATACTTTGCCGATCGGGCAGTGGATGATGTTGGTCTTGTCGAGACGGTACTCGATCTTACCGGCTTTGATTTCGGCGATCGCCTTGGCGACATCCATGGTGACGGTACCGGACTTCGGGTTCGGCATCAGGCCCTTCGGGCCGAGGATCTTGCCGAGGCGGCCGACAACACCCATCATGTCCGGGGTTGCGACGACGACGTCATAATCAAACCAGTTTTCGTTGCGTGATCTTGTCGACCATGTCCTCGGCGCCGACAAAATCAGCGCCGGCGGCGGTGGCTTCATCAGCTTTCGGTCCTTTGGCGAAAACCAGGACGCGCTTGGTGCGGCCGGTGCCGTGGGGCAGGACGACAGCGCCGCGGACCTGCTGGTCGGCATGGCGGGAGTCGACGCCGAGGCGGATGTGCAGCTCGACGGTTTCGTCAAATTTGGCTTTGGCGGTCTTCTGGACCAGATCGATTGCTTCGGCCGGCTCGTAAGCTCGTCGGCGCGGTCAACCAGCTTGACCAGTTCCTAGTATCTTTTGCCTCTTTTCATCTCTACTCACTCCTCCTGCGCTTAATCGTCAATGACGACGATGCCCATGCTGCGGGCTGTTCCGGCGACCATGCGGGCGCAGGATTCCAGATCGGATGCATTGGTGTCGACCATCTTGATCTGGGCGATCTTCATGACTTCGGATTTGGTGATCTTGGCGACCTTGTCCTTGTTCGGCTTGCCTGAGCCGCTTTCGATGTTGCAGGCCTTCTTCAGCAACACAGGTACCGGAGGAGTCTTCGTAATGAAAGAAAAGGATCGGTCCGCAAAAATCGTGATGATGACCGGAATGATCAGGCCGACATCCTTGGCGGTTCTTTCATTGAATTCCTTGACAAACATGGCGATGTTGACACCGTGCTGGCCAAGGGCTGGTCCTACCGGCGGCGCTGGCGTGGCTTTGCCTGCGGGGATCTGTAATTTTACATACCCGGTGACTTTCTTTGCCATTTAACGTCCACCTCCCAAAATGTGTGCATTCTTGGCTGACCTATCTGCAGTGCCTAGTCGGTGTCTGATACACCGTCGTGTGACGATTGTGCTGATCAGGCCGGATGCGAGGTCCTGGATGCGGTCTGATGCAGGCTCGAATCGGATCTCAGATGCGCATGATCTGGGTCAGTTCCAGTTCGACCGGCGTTTCGCGGCCAAACATGGAAACCAGCACGCGGACCTTCTTCTTGTCGAGATTGATCTCTTCAACGGTGCCGATAAAGCTTTCCAGCGGTCCGCCGATGACTTTGACCGAATCGCCGATGTCATAATCGACAACCGGTTCCCAGCCGGATTCGAGGCCCATCAGCATCAGTTCTTCATCGGTCAGCGGGGTCGGCTTTGAACTGGTCGGACCGACAAAGCCGGTCACACCGCGGGTGTTGCGGACAATGTACCAGATCTCGTCGGTCAGGACCATCTTGACCAGCACATAACCCGGATAGATCTTGCGCTGGATGGTTTTCTTCTTGCCGTCCTTGATCTCGACCTGTTCCTCCATCGGAACGGATACTTCCTGAATGAAGTCCTGGATGCCGCGATTCTCGACGATCCGTTCAAGGGTCGCCTTGACCTTGTTTTCATAGCCGGAATAAGTATGGACAACATACCACTTGGCCTCGTTGAGCTCACTATTCAACCATCTGCCATGCGCTTTGCTCCTTAAAGCCTCGCTTCAAACTGAAGGTCAGTTCTTGGCGGCGGTTGTTGCTGTGGTTGCAGCTGCGGTTGTCGCGGCCGTTGTCGCCGCGGTTGTGGCGGCAGTCGTTTCGGCTGCAGCGGCAGTCGTCTCAGTAGCCGTTGTGGCGACAGTCGTCGAAACCGGTGTGTAGAAGCCGACGGCTTCCAAGGTTTTGCCGAGCAGAGTGTCGACGGCGAACAAAAGCACACCGGCGATAATGCAATGACCAGAACGGTCGCTGTACTCTGGATCAGACGTTTCCGATCCGGCCACATGACCCGCTTGACTTCTGCCTTCATGCTGACGAAAAAGTTCGTGAGACGTTTGCCGAGATTCTTGAAACCAGAAGCGACGCGGTTAGCGACATTCTTGTTGGCTTTCTTCTTCTCGGGCTGCTTAGCAATTTTGCTGTCTGACATATTCAACACATCCTGACCAGCGTGAAGCCGATATTATTTGGTTTCGCGATGAGCGGTGTGTTTGCGGCAGAAACTGCAGTACTTGTTCATTTCCAGTCTGTCCGGATCATTCTTCTTGTTCTTCATGGTGTTGTAGTTGCGCTGCTTGCATTCTGTGCAAGACAGTGTGATCTTGTCGCGAGCGCCTGCTTTTGCCATTTTCGGTACCTCCGCCTGATGTGTTTCTATTCTTCAAATCGGGTTTCTTTCCATAAAAAAAAGATCCCTCTTGTGGACGAGCAAACGAATTCTACCACAGGGAGGGACCCTTGTCAAACAAAAACTATGGCCAGGATAGGCGAGATTGGCGTGGAACTGGCAGCGACGGATTGGCGAGCTTAGCGTCTTTTCTTCAATTCGGCGTAAATAGAGTCGAGCGGAATATCGCTGGCCACTAAAAGGACGTTCAGATGGTAAAGCAAATCGGAAACCTCATAGATGATTTCGCCTGCGTTGTTGTTCTTGGCTGCGATAATCACTTCAGCCGCTTCTTCGCCGATTTTCTTGCAGATTTTGTCGACGCCTTTGTCAAAAAGGTAGTTGGTGTATGAACCCTCTTTGGGATTGGTGCGGCGGTCTTCGATCACGGCATAAAGTTCGTCGATTATGGATCCGATCTGGCTCATGGGTGTTCCTCCTGAGGTTAATGGTTTTTGTAATGGGCGGCGTTTTAGTCGCTGTCTTTATTGGCTGATCCGATCGATCATTCAACAACCCAAGGTTTACCTGGCCGATGGATCGGGCAGGATCTGGTTGAGCTGGCGGTAGAAGCAGGAATGGCTGCCGGTATGGCAGGCGGGTCCGATCTGGTAGATGTCAGCGAGCAGGGTGTCCGCATCGCAGTCGATCGCGAGGGCGCGGACTTGCTGGAAGTGGCCCGACGTCTCACCTTTGAGCCAGAGTTTTTTGCGGCTGCGGCTATAGTAGTGCATCAGGCCGGACGAAATGGTTTTTTCAAAAGCTTCCTGGTTCATGTAAGCCTGCATCAGGATTTCCTGCGTACTTTGTTCGCGGACGATGACTGGTATTCGGCCATGTTCGTCCAGTTTGAACTTCGGCCAGTAAGCTCCGGTCAAGGTCAAGCCTTTACCGGTGGCGCTGGATTCAGCATCATGGCTGCCGGGCTGCAGTTGGCTTTCATGCGGCGGGCGAACAGCTACGCCGCGCAGATTGAGGTAACTCTTGAGGGTGGGAATCGCGATTTCGCCGAAATGGAACAGGCTGGCCGCCAGAACCGCATCGGCGCCGCCCTGGACAACGCCATCGTAGAAATCGGCCAACTGGCCGGCACCGCCGGAAGCAATAACCGGAATCGAGACACGGTCGGCGATCTCCCGGGTGATCCCGATGTCATAGCCGCTTTTAGTGCCGTCTCGGTCCATGCTGGTCAGCAGGATTTCGCCAGCGCCGAGCTTTTCGACCTGGGTCGCCCATTCGATGGCATCAAGTCCTGTATAGCGGGTACCGCCGGCGATCATGACTTCATAGCGGCCGAGCGGATTTTTGCGGACATCGATCGCCACGACAATGCACTGGCTGCCAAAACGTTCCGAAGCCTGGGTGATCAAGGCCGGGTTCTGGACTGCGGCCGAATTGAGGGAGACCTTGTCGGCTCCGGCCTGGAGCAGGACCCGGATATCTTCGAGCGTCCGGATACCGCCGCCAACTGTGAAGGGGATGAAAACCTGCTCGGCCACCTGGCGGACGACGTCGATCAGGATGCCCCGCTCTTCGAGCGTCGCCGAAATATCCAGGAAGACCAGCTCATCGGCGCCGGCTCATTGTAAGCCTTGGCGATTTCGACCGGGTCGCCGGCGTCGCGGATGTTGACGAAATTGATGCCTTTGACCACGCGGCCGCCGCGGACATCGAGGCAGGGGATTATTCTTTTGGCCAGCATTGGTCGAGTCTCACCTTTCCTTCATAAATGGCCTTGCCGACGATCACGCCGGCAGCGCCGGTCTGGCGTACCGCTTCGATGTCGGCCCAGCTGCCGATGCCGCCGGAGGCGATGATCTCGAGGCTGCTCGATTCGACCATCTCCCGGATGCGATCGGTCGCAGTGCCAACCAGCATGCCATCACGGCTAATATCGGTGAAGATCACGAGCACGCGCGCCGAGTGATTCCATCATCCGGGCAAAATCGAGGGCGTTCAGGCCGCTGCCCTGGGTCCAGCCATCGACGCTGACTTCACCGTCACGGGCGTCAATGCCGATGGCGATCCGGTCGGGGTAGAGTTTCAGGGCCTTTTCGGTCAGTGCGCGGTCACGGACGGCTGCCGTTCCGAGGACAACCCGGTCGATCTGGTCGTTCTCCAGCAGCTTCTCGAGGTGGTCAAGCGTCGCGGATCCCGCCGCCGGTCTGGATTTTCAGGCCGGTTTCGCGGCGGATCCTGCGGATCAGTTCGGCATGCGCCGGCACACCCGTCCGGGCGGCATCGAGATCGACGACATGCAGCCAGGATGCACCGGCATCGCTGGAATTGGCGGGCCATCGCAGCGGATCTTCGTGGTAAACCGTGACCTGGTTGTAATCGCCCTGGCGCAGGCGGACACATTGGCCGCCCAGCAGATCGATCGCCGGGTAGATGATCAGGTCCTTCATTCCATTTCACCTCCGAAAATCCAGTCCGACAGCAGCTTCAGGCCGCTGTCGCCGCTTTTCTCCGGATGGAACTGGGTCAGCAGGATGTTGCCGGTCTGGACAGCAGCCGCAAATGGCATGCCGTGATTGCTCCAGGCTGCGACGAGGGTCGGATCCTTCGGATCGCAATAATAGGAATGGACAAAATAGAAACTGCCTCCTTCCGGCAGAAGGTCCAGGCGGGATCGCTGCAGGTCGGTTCCAGCCCATATGCGGGATTTTCAGGCCGGGCTGCGGCGGAAAACGGCGGACCGTGCCCGGCAGGATACCGAGACCTTCGGCGTCCCCTTCTTCGCTGTGTTCGAACATCAGCTGCATGCCCAGGCAAATGCCCAGAAAAGGCCGGCCGGTCTTCAGGTAAGCGAGGATCGCCTGGTCCAGGTCTTGCTGCGCAGCTGCTCGAGCGCGTATTTCATCGCGCCGACGCCGGGCAGGATCACTTGGTCGGCCCTGGCGACCAGCTCCGGGTCCTGGTCACTTCGGCCCGGCTGGCCGAGGTAAGTCAAAGCCTTGGCGACGCTGCCCAGATTGCCCATGTCATAGTCGATGATGACAATCATGGATTCTCCAGTTCTTTTGCTTTGATGTTCGCGGTCAGTTCAGTGGCTTGCCGGTCAGACGTTCAAAGGCTTCACGGTATTTGGCCGCTGTCTTGGCGATGACATCGTCTGGCAGAGGCGGGGGCGGCGGGGTCTTGTCCCAATCCAGCGTCTCGAGCCATTCGCGCAGATACTGCTTGTCGAAGCTTTTCTGGGCGCGGCCCGGTTCGTAATCCGCCATATCCCAGAAGCGCGATGAATCCGGCGTGAAAATTTCGTCGGCGACAACCAGATGGCCATCCAGCAGGCCGAATTCGAACTTGGTGTCGGCGAGGATAATGCCGCGGCTTTCGGCATATTCAGCGGCTGTTGGCGTAAAGGGCCAGGCTTTTCTCCTCGAGCTTTGTGGCCATGGCAGAGCCGATCAGCTTGCCGAGCTCGGCGAATCGTGATGTTGTGTCATGGCCTTCTTCAGCCTTGGTGGAAGGCGTGAACATCGGTTTCGGCAGGCGGTCGGCCTGGCGCAGGCCGGCTGGCATCGCGACCGCCGCTGATCGTGCCGGTCTGGCGGTATTCCTTGAGCGCAGAACCTTCAAGGTAACCGCGGACGATGCACTCGACCGGCAGCATCTGGACCTTGCGGACCCACATCGAGCGGCCGGCCAGCTGGTCGGCATATTGGGACAAGCCGGCCGGATAGTCAGCCGGATCGGTCGAAATGACATGGTTGGCGAATGACGTCCCGGGTCTAGTCAAACCAGAAAGCCGAAATGCTGTTCAGGACTATGCCCTTGTCGGGAATCAGTTCGTTGAAAACCACATCAAAGGCGGAAATCCGGTCGGTGACCACGATCAGCAGCGAGTCGCCGAGATCATAGACATCGCGGACTTTGCCGCGGACAAAAAGCGGCAGGTCGATGAAGATGGTGTCGTTGAGCAGCTGATGACATAAATCCTCCGGAAGTAAATCAGAGCACGCCTTTGGTGCTGGGAATCTGGTCCAGCCGCGGCCAGGTCGATGCGGACCGCATCGGCCAGGGCGCGGGCAAAGGCCTTGAACAGACCTTCGATCTTGTGATGGTCATTCTGGCCATAGTGGCAGGTCAGGTGCAAGGTCATGCCGGCGTTGAACGCCAGGGCGCGGAAGAACTCCTCGGTCAGCTGGGTTTCAAAATCGCCGACCTGCGGGGTGTGGAACTCGGCATTGAAGACCAGGAAGGGCCGTCCGGACAAATCGACAACCGCCTCGAGCCAGGGCTTCATCCATCGGGATCAGCGCCTGGCCGTACCGGCGAATGCCGCGCTTGTCGCCAAGGGCTCGGGCCATGGCCTGGCCGAGCACGATGCCGATATCCTCAACGGTATGGTGAGCCATCAACCTGCAAGTCGCCTTCCGCCTTAACCGTCCAGGTCGATCTGGGCATGCCTGGCCAGCAGGATCAGCATGTGGTCGAGAAAACCGATACCGGTGCTGATGTCGGATTTGCCTTGACCATCGAGATCTAGGGTCACATGGATGTCCGTCTCCTGGGTCTTGCGGTCCTGTTGGGCACTGCGCATGGCTTATTCCTCCTTGTCGATGGTTCTATTATAGACGATCTCAGTTAAAGCAGCGACCAGTGCATCCATTTCCGAATCAGTACCGATACTGATGCGCAGGAAATTCTCGATCCGCGGCTGGCGGAAATGGCGGACCAGGATGCCAGCCTCGCGCAGCCAGCCATATAGTTCATCAGCAGCCAGTTGTTCATGGCTGGCAAAAAGGAAATTGGCCGCCGATGGCAGGACTGTGAACCCGAGCAGGCGCATGGCTGCGGTTGTCCGCTCCCGGGTGGCGATCACTTTGGCGCGTGTCGTCTCAAACCAGTCCCCAGCTTCGAAAGCAGCGACCGCACAGGTCTGGGCGAGGCTGTCCAGGGTGTAGGAGTTGAACGAATCGCGAACCCGTTCGAGAGCGTCGATCAGATCTGGGGCGCCGAATGCAAAGCCCACGCGCAGTCCAGCCAGCGAGCGGGACTTGGACAGGTCTGGATGACCAGGATGTTGTCGAACTCGCTAAGCAGGGTGACAGCCGAATCAGCGCCGAAATCGATGTATGCTTCATCGACCAGCAGCAGGCGATCCCGGTCAGCGGCTGCCAGGGATCTGATTTCATCGAGGGTGAGGGCGATGCCGGTCGGTGCGTTTGGATTGGCCAGGACGATCCCGGCAGAAGGTTCACACAGGGAACTGACAGGGATCGAAAAATCCTCTGCCAAGGCGACGCGGCGGAAAGGGATGTCGTAAAGTTTGGCATAGACCGGATAAAAACTGTAGGTGATATCCGGAAAAACAATCTGGTCTTCAGCAGAAGCCGCGGCAGGGTTGATGTGGTGGTTGAAAAAAGCCTGGAAGGCCATGGCCAGGACTTCGTCCGAACCATTGCCGACAAAAATCTGTGAATCGGCAGCCCATAATAATCGGCGATGGTCGTGCGCAGTTTCAGGCCGGTCGGGTCGGGGTAGAGTCTCAGGCGCTCGGTCGGAAATGCCTGCAGCGCCTCGACGACCGCAGGGGCTGGCGGATAGGGATTTTCGTTTGTGTTCAGTTTGATGAACGGGCGGTCACGCGGCTGTTCACCCGGAACATACGGCGTCAGATCATGGACTTTGCGGCTCCAGAGCCGCCGTGCATCGCGCGGCGCGGTGGAGCGTCAGATGGTGGTTGCGGACTGACCATCGTTTTATCCTTTCCGTGCGAGTTATTCGGCATTCTGTCCAGGCAACTTCGATTCAGCCGCGAGATCAGCACCAAAGCGGACGCGGACCGCGTCGGCGTGTGCTTGCAGCTGTTCGCTTTCGGCAAAGCGGGCAACTTTTTTCCAGACGGCTTCGAGGTCACGGCGGGTATAGCGGATCAGGCTGATTTTCTTCATGAAATCAGCTGTGTTCAACGGTGAAAAGAAACGGGCTGTGCCGCTGGTCGGCAGGACATGGTTCGTGCCGGCAAAGTAATCGCCTAGTGGTTCCGGGCTGTAATGGCCAATGAAGATCGCACCGGCGTTGTGGATGCGGGAAATGACATGCTCGGCGACATCATCGGCAAGACAGAGTTCAAGATGCTCGGGTGCCAGCTCATTGGCAAATTCAATTGCCGTATCGAGGTCCGGGACGACAAGGATCGCACCGTAATCGGCCAGTGAGCGTTCAAGGATAGCCCGGCGCGGCAGCAGTGGCACGCGGCGAGACAGCTCGGCAGCAACGCTTTGGGCCAGTTCCACTGGTCGTGACCAGGATGCTCGAGGCCAGCGGGTCATGTTCAGCCTGGGAAAGCAGGTCGGCCGCAACATAGGCAGGTGTCGCCGTGTTGGTCGGCAATGATCAGGATTTCGCTGGGTCCGGCAAACATATCGATATCGCACCTGGCCGAAAACCAGGCGTTTGGCGGTATTGACATAGATATTGCCGGGACCGCTGATTTTATCGACACGGGGATCGTCGCGGTCCCATAGGCCATGGCCGCGATTGCCTGCGCACCGCCGACACGGTAGATTTCATCGACGCCGGCAATCGAAGCAGCCGCCAGAATTGCCGGATCGACCGTCCCGTCCGGACGCGGCGGCGTGCACATGACGATTTTGCCGACGCCGGCGGCCCGCGCCGGCAGGATGTTCATCAAGACCGATGACGGCAGTGGCGCCGTCCCGCCGGGGACATAGACACCGACACAATCCAGCGGACGGTTGATCAGGCCGATATAGCCGCCAAATTCGGTTGGCAGGTGCAAATCGGGGGTCAGCTGAGCCTGGTGGAACCGGCGAGATATTGGCCGCCGCTTCACGCAGGATGTCGAGCAGTTTGGCATCGATTGTTTCAAGGGCAGCTTTGATTTCCTGCTTCGCTGACCCGCAACTGGTCAGCCTGGCAGGCGGACCTTGTCAAATCTTGCAGTCAGCTCCAGAACGGCTGCGTCGCCGTGCAGTGCGCACCTGGTCGAGACGGCCTGGACCGTTGTGATGACCGGGTCGAGGTCCATCTTGTCGCGCAAGCCCAGCCTGGCGTTCATCTCGGCCAAATCGCCGCGTTCAGTGTGGATGATGGGCACGAGATTGTTCATCAGAGGCCCTCCTTTTGCAGTCGCTCCCGTTGACGGTTCAAGTCGAGCTGGGTCCGTACCGCCTGGATCAGCGGGTTGATCCGGTCAGCTTTCATTTTCATGCTGACCCGGTTGACAACCATCCGGGCGCTGATGTCGGCGATCGTCTCCAGCACCGCAAGGCCATTTTCTCGAGGGTCCGCCCGCTTTCGACAATATCGACAATGACATCGGCCAGTCCGATCAGCGGCGCGAGCTCGACTGAACCGTTCAGCTTGATGATCTCGACGCTTTCCCGTTTCTTGGTTTCAAAATATTCACGGGCGATGTGCGGGTATTTGGTGCCAATCCGCTTGTTGGGCAATGCTGTCCAATTTGCCCGCGAGCGCTGTCGGGCCGCAGACACACATCCGGCAGGCACCGAAGCCCAGGTTCAGGACTTCGTAAAGCTGGCGGCTTTCTTCGAGCAGGGTGTCCTTGCCGACAACGCCGATATCAGCCGCGCCATATTCGACATAGGTCGGAACGTCGGCCGGTTTGGCCATGATGAAGCGGAGTCCTGACGCCGGGTCTTCGAGAATCAGTTTGCGGCTTTTCTCCTTCGCGGCACTGCAGTCGTAACCAGCTTGCTCGAGCAGTTCAACAGCCTGTTCGGCCAGGCGGCCTTTCGACAGGGCGATCGTCAATTTATTCATGGGCCGGTCCTCCTGTCGCAACAGACTCAACTGTTTCTGGATTTTCACCTGTTTCTTCACTGGCCGTCAGCTCTTCGATCTCATCTGCCGTTTCGCCAAGATAGAGGATTGCGGCATAGTCGCTGTTATGGACCAGGGCAAGCAGTTCAGCGTAGGTTTTGTCATCGTAATCGCAGACAACGGCCCAGCCGTTTTCGCGCATCTGCCGCGCCTTGGCCAGGGCGTCACTGCGGCGGGACGGGTGGTAGCCGAGGAAATCGACAGCCGGCCGTTTGGCGAGCGGCTTGTTCTGGCGGCGCAGGGCAGTCAGGGCAAAATTCAAGCCGATTGAGAAACCTGTCGCAGACAAGTCGCGGCCGAAATTATTGACAAGCTGGTCATATCGGCCGCCGCTGAACAGCGGAAAGCCGAGGCCATAGGTGAAGCCTTTGAAAATGATGCCTGTGTAATAGTTGAGGCTCTGCAGCTGGCCAAGGTCGAGCGAAACATATTCAAGCAGGCCGAATGTTGCCAGCTGGTCGAGGACGGCGCGCAAATTGGTCAGGGCGTCCAGGCAGAGCGTATTGGTGACCAGCCCGGCCAGCTGGTCGAGCACATCATAAGTGCCGTAAAGCGAGGGCATCAGGAGCAGGACTTCGCGTGCCCGTTCCGGCAAGCCGATCCGGTCGGCGAGCTCTTCGAGGGCCACCATGTCCTTGGCATCGATCAGGCGCGGCAGCTTCTGGGCAACCTCCTCATCAAGGCCCCACTCAGCAACCAGACCCTTGAAAAAGTTGACCTGGCCGATCGATACCTGCAGGTCCACAATCCCGATCGATTTGGCAGCTTCGATGGCCATGGCGATAACCTCTGCATCAGCCGCCGGGGACTGACTGCCCATCAGTTCGATGCCCGCTTGAGTGAATTCACGCTGGCGGCCACCGCCGAATTCGTTGTAACGGTACATGCTGTTGATATAGGAAAAACGAAGCGGCAGTTGGCTGTCGCGGTAAAGCGTCGCGGCAAGCCGGGCAGTCGGCACTGTACCATCATAGCGAAGGCATAGGATACGCCCCTGCTGGTCAAAGAACTTGAACAACCCCTCCTGCGGCGCCAGGCCGGAACCGGATGCATAGACATCGTAGAATTCTATGCCGGGAGTTTCGATTTCGCTGTAGCCGCTGCGCCAGAAAAGCTCGCGCAGCTGATTCTCCAGCTGGCGCTTGGCGTAACAGTCGTCGGGCAGAATATCCATCACACCATCGGGGGTGTGGAATTGCCATTGTCCCATGAAGCGATCCTCACTTTTGAAGATTTGGGCCAGGTGTCGAACCTGGTTTCCGTCGCTCGCTTTACCAAGGTAAATTGGTAAAGCGATAAAGTATTGGGGTTATTATGTCAGCCGGCCGCAAACCTGTCAACCCCGTTTCATCAAAACAACAGAAGTTGAAAACACCCTTGCGGTTTAATTCTAAACCACAAAGGTGTTTCGGGTCAGCCGTTATCGGGAAAATCGGTCAGCGAATGATCAATAATGGTTTGACAGTGGTTGCTGCAACCTTGTGGGTTGTGCTGCCCAGATTGGAATGACGCAAGCCCCGCCGGCCATGTGAACCCATGACGATCATGTCGATGTCATCACGGTTTGCATATTCGGAGATCTTGTCAACAGGATTTCCCTCCAGGGAGACGGTTGACACCTTGTCCCCCAGGACGGCGCATCGAGCCTTTGCCTGCGAGAGAATCACCTCGGCCGCAACTTTCAGCCGCTTCATCAGAAGATCCATGGTCTCGAAATTGATCGCGGCCGAAGGGTAATCGGCAAAGAGAAAAAAGGACTCATCGTCGATGACATGGAGCAGGACCAGTTTCCCATTGTAAAACTGCGTCAGTTCAATCGCCTGGTCGATCGCCCGGTCAGCACATTCCGACCCATCAACCGGAACCAGAATCGTCTTCATAAAGGCCTCACCTCCGTTCAAAATTCGATTATTCAAACAGTGAAGCAACTGGATTGGATTACACTTCTATTATAGCACCAGGGGAAATGCCAAGCATCGGGTCGTCATCCATCAGCTTTCTGCAGCCACCGGAATCGGTCCTTTGGCATTGCGATAGACAAGTTTCAGCAAGATGGGGGTCATCAAGGTCGTGATCACAACAACCAGGATCAGCGGTGCAAACAGAACCTCACTCATCAATCCGATCGCCGCACCTTTTCCAGCCAGGATCAGCGCGACTTCACCTCTAGAAACCATGCCAACGCCAATCCGAAGGGAATCCTGTCTTGAAAAGCCCATCATTTTGGCACCCAAGCCACAACCGACGATTTTGGTCAATACGGCGACAACCAGCAGGACGCCGGTAAAGGCAATGATTTGCCCGGTCAGGTTGCTGATATGCGTTTTGATCCCAATACTGGCAAAGAAGATCGGAGACAACAGCATGTAGGACAGGACTTCGAATTTGTTCGCGATATAGTCGGATTGCTTGACATTGGAAATGATCAAGCCGGCCAGATAGGCTCCGGTGATATCGGCAATGCCGAAAAACCGCTCAGCTACATAGGATAGCAGCAAGCCAAACACCAGGCCGTAGATCGGGATTCTTCTTTTTTTGCCATGCTTGTGACTCAGGTATTTAAAGGTCAGGTTGAAAGCAAAACCAACCACAGCGGCGAACAGGAAGAACAGGCCAATCCGGATAAAGACCCCCACTAAGCTGATCGATTCATCAGCCAGGCTCGAAACAATCGTGAAAACAATGATCCCGACTACATCGTCGATGATCGCAGCCCCCAAGATCGCTGTCCCGGTCGGTGTTTTCAATTTGCCCATTTCCCGGAGCGTCTCTACTGTGATGCTGACCGAGGTTGCGGTCAGGATGACACCGATGAATATGTTCTGCAGCAATTCGATCTTGGACATCTCGCTCATTGGCGCAGCAGAGAACAGATTGGCGACAAGAAAGCCGCCGCCCAGCGGGACCAATACACCAAGCATGGCAATGACAAGCGCTGCTTTGCCGCTTTTCTTCATCTCCTGTGTATCTGTTTCCAGTCCTGCCGTAAACATCAGGGCAATGACCCCGAGCTCAGCCATTTTATGGATGAAGTCCGACTCGTGGACGACATTGAAAACCGAAGGGCCAAGAATGACCCCGGCAATCAATGCGCCGACAACCTGCGGTAGCTCCATCCGACGGGTCAACAGCCCCAAGACCTTCGTACTGATCAGGATAATCGCCAAATCCAGGAAAAAATCAATTTCCAGCATTGAAATCCACCCTACTGAACCAGTTCCTTAGCCCGCGCCTTTTCAATCGCCTGCTTGACGATCATATCCTTGACCTTCATCAGGCGGGTCAGGTTGCCGCGCTCATTCTCATCCATTTTCATGGTAATCGAGCGGATGGTTTCAGTCAGCTCCGGGATCAGGACGTATTCCAGCGAATTGACGCGGCGGCGGGTTTTCTCGATCTCGTCAGCCAGCAGCTGGGCGGTCTTTTCGACTTCGGCCAGTTTGAGCATCACCGGGAAAGCCTCATGCAAGCGCCAGTGACAGCCTGGTCCAGTTCGCCGGCTGTCGAGGCCATGCCATAGGGCAGGTTTTCGATCTGGCCGCGTCAGCGTCGAACGGCGAGGTGAAGACCGGAACATTGACGCTCATGATGTTGCGGGTGTCCATGTCAAGCGACAGGGATTCGTGGCCGGCCATCAGGGCTGTTTCGAGCACTTCGCGGCGATCATGACGGCCCGGGCCAGGACCATCTGCCTGGTTGGCGCTCGCGAGCAGCTGTCTCGACCTGCTGGCGCAGCATGCTGGTTCTGGCGGATGATGTCCAGGAACTGGCGCATCAGCTCGTCGCGCTTGTCCTTGAGCAGTTTATGGCCGCGACGCGCCGTCACCAGCTGTTTTTTCAGCCGGAGCAGCTCCATGCGGTTGGGGTTGACCTGACGTCTTGGCCATGATGCGGTCAGTCCTTCCCGTAGATACTCGTCGATGAACGCTTCCTTGATTCGCTTCAGTTCGTTGCGCGGCAGCATGGACAGCAGCTGCCAGCCGATCTGCAGGGTTTCGAGGATCGGCCGGTCGGCTGTCGAATCCCTGGGAAACATACTCGCGTTCGAAAGCATCGGCAAAGCGGGCGTAGATGCGGTCGACTTCGGACAAGCGCGTCTTCGCCGAGGATGACCTGCAGTTCCTTGGCGTCCTTGCCGCGTGAATAGGCGGCAAACAGCTGGTTCATCGTATTGGCGTGGTCGGCGCGGGTCTTGCCCTCGCCGATGCCCTTGTCCTTGAGGCGGGACAGGGACGGCAGGACGTCGATCGGCGGCCGGATGCCCTTCTTGTAAAGCTCGCGGCTCAGGATGATCTGGCCTTCGGTGATGTAGCCGGTCAGGTCGGGGATCGGATGGGTCTTGTCGTCATCCGGCATGGTCAGGATCGGCACCAGGGTGATCGAGCCGGCTTTGCCCTTCTGGCGGCCGGCGCGTTCGTACATGGTCGCCAGGTCGGTGTAGAGATAACCCGGATAGCCGCGGCGGCCCGGCACTTCCTTGCGGGCGGCGGAGACTTCGCGCAGCGCTTCGGCATAGTAGGTGATGTCGGTCATGATGACCAGAACGTGCATGTCCAGGCCAAAGGCCAGGTATTCGGCGGCCGTCAGGGCCATGCGCGGGGTGGAGATGCGTTCGATGGCCGGGTCGTTGGCCAGGTTCATGAACAGGACCGCGCGGTCGATGGCGCCGGTCCGGCGGAAATCGCTGATGAAATAGTCGGCTTCCTCGAAGGTGATGCCCATGGCGGCGAAGACGACGGCGAAATTGCCGGACCGGTCGCGGACCTTGGCCTGGCGGGCGATCTGGGCAGCCAGCTGGGCATGCGGCAGGCCGGATGCCGAGAAGATCGGCAGCTTCTGGCCGCGGACCAGGGTGTTCAGGCCATCGATGGCCGAGATGCCGGTCTGGATGAATTCGTTCGGGATAGTCGCGGGCGGCCGGATTCATCGGCTGGCCGTTGATATCGAGCAGCTGTGTCCGGGATGATTTCCGGACCGCCGTCGTTCGGATGGCCCATGCCGTCGAAGACGCGGCCGAGGATGTCCGGCGAGACGGCCAGTTCCAGGCCGTTGCCGAGAAAGCGGACCTTGCTGTCCTGGACATTGATGCCGAGCGAGCTTTCAAAAAGCTGGACCAGGGCATTGGTGCCGTTGACCTCGAGGACCTTGCAGCGGCGGATTTCACCGTTGGGCAGCTCGATTTCGCCCAGTTCGTCGTATTTGACACCGCTCGACCTGCTGGACCAGCATCAGCGGTCCGGCGACTTCATCGATGGTACGGTATTCTCTGGGCATCTTAGATCACCCCCTGCGGCATGATCGCGGTTGATCTGTTCCATCAGGTCCTTGCCAATTTGATCGGCAGACTCGGTTCGACATCAGCTTCCGGCACGATGTTTCAGGCGGCTGATCCCGTCGCGCACCGGCAGCGGCTGATCAGGTCGCGGAACGAGCGCCCTGCGCTGAGCGCCTTGCTGCCCTTCATAATAGAAGTGCATGATCAGGGAGAGCATCCGGTACTGCTTGTTCAGCGAGGTATAGGTGTCGATTTCGTCGAAGGAGTTCTGGTGCAGGAAATCTTCGCGCACGGAGCGTGCCGCTTCCAGCTTGAGGCGGTCGACGGCCGAGAGCGAGTCCTGGCCGACCAGGCGGACGATTTCTTCCAGCTCGGCTTCTTCCTGCAGCAGGCGGATGGCGTCGCCGCGCAGTTTGCTCCAGTCCGGCGTGACGTTGTCGATTCATCCAGTGCGTCGATCTTGTCGGCATAAAGCGAATAGCTGTTCAGCCAGTTGATCGCCGGGAAATGGCGCTTGTAGGCCAAAGCGGAGTCCAGACCCCAGAAGACCTTGACAATACGCAGGGTCGACTGGACAACCGGATCGGACAGGTCGCCGCCTGGCGGCGAAACGGCGCCGATCGCGGTCAGGACGCCGGTGCGGCCGTCCTGGCCGAGGCAGCGGACACAGCCGGCGCGTTCATAGAAATTGGCCAGGCGCGAACCGAGATAGGCCGGATAGCCTTCTTCACCAGGCATTTCTTCAAGGCGGCCGGACATTTCACGCAGCGCTTCGGCCCAGCGGGATGTCGAGTCAGCCATGATCGAGACCGAGTAGCCCATGTCGCGGTAATATTCGGCAATCGTGATACCGGTGTAGATCGAGGCTTCGCGGGCAGCAACCGGCATGTCCGAGGTGTTGGCGATCAGGATGGTCCGTTTCATCAGGGAATAGCCGGATTTGGGGTCGATCAGCTCCGGGAATTCCAGCAGGACGTCGGTCATTTCATTGCCGCGTTCGCCGCAGCCGATGTAGACGACGATATCGGATTCCGCCCATTTGGCCAGCTGGTGCTGGATGACGGTCTTGCCGCTGCCGAATGGGCCGGGGACTGTCGCGGTGCCGCCTTTGGCGACCGGGAAGAAGGTGTCGATGACACGCTGGCCGGTGACCAGCGGTGCGTTCGGGGAGATTTTCTCGGTGTAAGGACGGCCGCGCCGAACGGGCCATTTCTGCAGCATTGAAACGTTGACCGTATCGCCCTTGGCCGTACGGATGACCGGCGATCGTATCGGTGACCTGGAAATCACCGGATTTGATTGACTCCAGCGTCCCAGCCAAACCTGGCGGCACCATGACCTTGTGCAGGACCAGTTCTGTTTCCTGGACCGTGCCCAGAATATCGCCGGCGACGACTGTAGCGCCGCTCGCCAGAACCGGCTGGAAAACCCAGCTGCGATCACGGTCGATTGCCGGTGCCGAGACGCCGCGGGCGATGTTGTTGCCGGCGATCGCCACCAGGCGGTCGAGTGGCCGCTGGATGCCGTCGAAAATCTGGCCGATCAGGCCAGGGGCGAGTTCGACCGAAAGTGGTGCGCCTTCCGAAACGACCGGTTCACCGGGGCCGAGCCCGGCGGTGTCTTCGTAAACCTGGATAGAGGCCCGGTCGCCATGCATTTCGATGATCTCACCGATCAGTTTCTTGTCTGAGACACGGACGACGTCGAACATTTCGGCGTCACGCATGCCTTCGGCAATAACAAGCGGTCCGGACACCTTGACGATAGTCCCCTTACTTTTGCTCAACATCGCAATCACTCCTTATTTATGACCGGACTGAATTTCATCGTCATTAGCGAAGATATCCATACCGACAGCTTTCCTGACAGATTCCCGGACTTGGCGCATACCAAGACCGGTCGACCCCATCAGTGACGGGATCGGGATGACCGCGGGCAACTTCCGGGAACGCAATTCGCGCAGCAGGTCATGGTTGCCTTCGGCCAGGTTTTCCGTAATAAACACGACAGCATAATTTTCATCGACGAGCTGCTGCAGGAACCGGCCAGCTTCGAGCAGGGTCTTGGCCTCGAGTACGGTCATACCGAGGGCTCGAAACCCGATAATACTGTCACGGTCACCGATCACACCGACTTGATACATCGCTTACCTCCTGGCGAAATAGCTCTCGCGAGCCATTTCGCGGGCTTTGGACATCGCGATATTGTTACGCAGCACCGTCTGGGCGATGCGGATATTTTTGATCTCAACCAGCCGGGCAATCAGATAAGCCAGCGGCACTTCCGGGCCGCGCAGGATAAACCGGGCGCGCTGCAGGAATTCCAGCATCATGTTGTCTGCGGTGCGGCTGAACTGGGTTGAAGTTCCCCGGGTCCCGGCACTCAGGAAAAACGCGGCAAGCGGCTTGAACTGGTCATCGTTCAAGTCAGCGGCGACCGTCTCGGCCTCGGCATCACACCAGCCTAGCAGTTTTTCCCGTTGGATCCGGCCACCGGGCAGCAATGAGTTGTCCAGCAAACGGCGTCCCATTCTGAGCGCGCGCACACGAAGCAGCAGATCCAGGTTTGTCAAATCGGCGCGCAGGTTTAGGTAATCCAGGAAAAACCGGTTGCCCAGACGTTCAGCCCGTTGCATGGATTCAACATAAGCTGTCCGGTCAAGGACCTGGTCGATTTCGGCAATATTGTAGCGGGCCTGCATCGCTGACGCTGCCAGGATAGCGGCTTTGTAAAGCCAGTCCGGCACCAGTTCAGGCTGGCGATCGCGGATCGCACGGAAGAGTTTCTCAGGGTCGACCAGCGAGGGGCTGGCCATCAGCTTCTCGATTGCGGTGAAGTTCACAGGTTCGCTGACCGTTGGGATTTCGGCAGCAGTGAATTCAGCCGAAGGTTCGTTTGCAGCCAGCTGGTCTTTCTCGAAAGCATCTTCAGGTTTTTCCACACGGCGCGGCCACCAGGTGGCCAGGTATTTCTCGATGACTTTCAAGTTATGGAAATCATTGAAAATCAGCAGTGCTTCGACAAATTCGCGATCCGGCATCAGGCTGGCGACCAGGCTGTAGACTGCTGCAGTTTCCTGCTCCAGGCCAGCTTCTGTTTCAGTTGCAGAATAACCGCTCTCCTGCATCAGGCGGGTGATATCTTCCTGGTTCCGTGCGTCAAACAGCCGGCTCAGGCGGCTGGCATCCATCAACTGGGCTTCCAGCGCACGAACCCGGCCTGTCGCGTAACCGTACCGATTCTCATCGACGATCGGTCTTTTTCGCATCCTCTTACTCCCTGCTGTATGTTCGTTCTGTCGCTCAACCGGCATCGGGGAAAAGGATTCCGGCTGCGAGGGCGACGAGTTGCGGGTGCTTGTTGCGGACGAGCAAGTCAAATGTCAGGTTGTCTTCGATCCGGCCGCGGCGCAGCTGGAAACCACCGGAAAAATTCCCGGGCTCATCCCTCAGCTCAAATGTGCCGCCAAGTTTCGCAAGGACTGCACGCATCAGCGGCTGGTCCTTGGTGTTGACCGTCACCAGACCGCTGTCAGCCCCTAAGGATCGAAGCAATTTTAGATAGAGGCTGCTTTTTTCGTCAGAGCCAAGGTTGCAGAGTTGGTCGACAGCGTCAACGACAACTTGCTCGATCAGGGCCTGGCGGGCAACCAGTGACGAACGGCGCGATTCCAGCGCTGCCTGGCTGGCTGCACGGCTGATGACGGCATCTGCAGCAGTCTGGGCTTTGATTTCGGACTCATGCCGGATTCGCTCACAGGCTTCCTCGGCCTGGGCGAGAATCACCTTGACCTCCGCTGATGTCTCTGTTTCTGTCTGGGCAGCCCGAGCCCGGGCGCCAGCCATGATATGTTCAACAATGGCATTCATTCCGTCCACTGCACAAGCTCCTTTCACGAGGGTTCCCCCTCTTGGCATGACAGCTGACGAATCAGACCGGCTTGATGCTCAGGACAGAAAGGACGGTGGCCAGCAAAGCGAGGATGGCATAGGTCTCGACCATCGCGGCCAGGACAATTGCTTTGGATTGTTCGCCTGGGCGTTTGGCGACGAGGGCGACACCGGCCTCGGAGACTCGGCCCTGGTAGTCGGCTGAAAACAGGCCGACAAAGGCGATCGGTAAAGAGGCCATGAAATAAGCCAGGCCGGTCTGCCAGGCAATGGCGGTGCTGCCGGCGAGCAGGCCGGATGAATTCATGATCATGAACCACGACAAGAGGCCGTAAATGCCCTGCGTGCCCGGGAGCGCCTGGAGGATCAGGATTTTACCGAACAGGGAAGGGTTTTCCGTCAAAACACCGGCAGCGACTTCGCCGACGCGGCCGACGCCTTTGGCCGAACCAATGCCTGGCAGCAATGCGGCCAGCGCACCACCGAGCAGGGTCAAGCCAGGTCCTACGTAGCTGATGAGATCGTTCATGTTGATTTACCTCCTGAATTTGGATCTACTGAAGCAATTATTGACAAGGTCAGATCGGGAGTTCCAAGCTGATATTGATGAGTCAGGTCAGATCAGGTATTTCTTGTCGGATTGGGCGGCTATTTTTTCTGTTCGAACCGGATAAACCGGGTTCGGGCGTGGAGCGGCTTGAAAATCCGGCCGCCGCCTTCGTAGAACTTGCTGAAAAATTCAACATATTGCAGTCGGCTGGTATGGACATAGGCTCCGAGGACCGAAAGGGCCAAGTTGAGGGTGTGGCCAAAAAGGGCAACAGCGGCAAACATCAGGTAGCCAGCGGGGGTCGGGCCGAGCATGAAACCGAGCAGATTGATGACCATCGCGATGACACTGCCAGCCAGGACCAGGGCCAGGATACGGGTGTAGGACAGGATATCACTGAAGTAGCCTGTGACACTGTAAAGTGCGCCGAGGCCACCAAACAGGCGCATGATCGGATTCTTTGCCGACCGTCCGCCAAAAAGCAGGACAACTGCTGCGCCGGCAATGGCCATCACCTGTCCGGCAAAGCTCAGCGAAACGCCCGGGATGATGCTGTTGCCGCTGATCATCAGGCCAAGCCCGATGATGACCAGATACCAGGGGACAATATCGACCAGCGCATCAAACCATTGGCCCGAGCGGACCAGGAGGTAGATCTTGGCCCCCATCGCCGTAAACAAATGCAAGACACCGAAAACCATGCTCCAGATCATCATCTTGATCGGCTCGTTCATCGGATTGAACCAGAACGAAGGCACGACAATTCTGCCCTGGCTGATGACCGTCAGCATGTCGCCAAAAAAGCCGCCGAACAGGAGTCCGAAAATGATCGCCCCGATGCCGCTCAGGAAAAGCATATGCGCAAGGCGGCCCATCTCCCCGGTTGCTTTCTTCTTGAAGACCAGCCATCCGGTCAGGATGACCAGGACTAGTCCGTAACCGACATCGGCAAGCATCAGGCCAAAGAAAAAGAAAAAGAAGGGCGCAAGGATCGGAGTAGGGTCAATGTCTGCTGAAGAAGGTGGGGCGTACATTTCGACAATGACTTCGAAAGGTTTCACAAACCTGTTGTTCTTGAACTGGACTGGTGGTTCTTCGTCGGCGGTGGGCTCGCGGGTCTCGACTGCGACGAGGAATTTGCTTTTCAGTGCTTCGGCTGTTTTGGCGGCGATCTTAGCCGGAATCCAGCCAACCAGGTAAAATGTGCTTGCCGTACCCGGTAAATTCCGCAAAGCTTCGATTTTGTCGCTGCGCATCAGATAGAAATCGTGCAGCAGTTCGAAATCTCTGCCATGGGCGGTCGAATCGGCGAGTTCTTTTTCCAGCCGCTCCAGGTGCTCGGCATAATCTTTCGCCCGGCTGTCGATTTGTTCGAGAATCTGGGCAGGGGTGCCCCGCAGGCCCTGGGCCGGCAAGGCGTGGAAGCCATACTGGCGCAAGCTGCTGTGGACCGTGATTTCATGGGCTTTCAAGGTGACGATCACTGCTCGGATGCCGGTATCCTGTTCATCGACCCATTCGACATGCGTCTCGGGGGCTTCCTGTTCCGTGTTGGTTTGGAATTTCTGCGCCGACTCAGGATCCGGAAATGCACCCACAAACACAGAGGTCTCACGAGTTCCGGTTACGGACAGGTCGAAAGCCAGCGAACGCCAGGGTGCAAGCAATTCCTGCAGGGTTGCGTCCTGTGCGTGGGCGGTCTTGATTTCGAAAATCTGTTCCTGGGCTTGTTCGAACAGACGAAGCTCCTGCATGATTTCCTGTTCGCGTTGACCGGCATGGAGAAAATCGTCAACGTCCACCGTACGCTTGTCAGAACCGAGCTTCTGGCCGGCCGCATCACGCTGCCGGCAATAATCAACAGCCAATTCGAGGCGGGAAACAGCATTGAGGGACATGAACAGCCGGTCGTCAAAGGATTCGACAACTGGTTCAGTAGCCCCTTCCCTTTCGTCCATTTCAACGGCCCCAAGACGGATCAAGGCGTCCATGACGTCTGCCTTCTGCTCGGTCAAACCAACCAGGGTGAGACGACTCATCTTAACGATGGACACTGTCGCTCACGATCCTTTCTTGCAGGGCAGCAGAAGCGGCGGCCAGACGGGGTTTCGCTTCCTCGGCAATCATCAGGACTGCCTGCTCAGCTTCGCGCTGTTTTTCGGCGATCAGCGCCGCGGCCTCGAGTTCTGCAGCTTTCAGCCGCTGGTGGAGCAGCTGGTCAGCCTCGAGCTGGGCTTTGGAAATCATCGCCTGAGCATCCTGGCGAGCCTTTTCCAGACTTGATTTGCCCTGTTCCACTGCCTGGACAACCATCGCTTCGGCAGCTGCCTCGGCATCCTTTATCCGGGTGAGAAAATCCTGATCTGGCATGGGTGGTCAACCTCCCAATATGCGGCCAGCTTGGGCCGATTACGCTCAGCAATGTCAAAGCGAGCACTTCATTTCGAGATTATAGCATATTTCTTCGCATAGCCTATGTGATGAATTCACACTTTTTATTGGACAAGATGCCCAATACAACAAAAATATCTGAAACAAAAACTTCCTGATCCAAAACCTGACATGTAATTCCGGCAATATCGAAACCCCCGCTCATAAGCCGAGGACCACTTGGTTGTCGAGGACCAATTTTGCCTAAGCACATGAAACCGCGCTTGCATAAGCTTGCTATTTTAAAATTTCGATTAATGCAGAAAATTTCCCCATTCATGTGCTGGCGAGTTCCGGAGGCACTTTAGTGCCGAGGACCTGTCTGAGCACAGGCACATGAATGGGGGAATTTTCGGAAACATAGACAGAAATGTCAAAATACGCGAAGCTTCCACAAGCGACGTTTTCAGGGTGCGATCGCCCGCATTCTCACCGGTGCAATCCGCCGCACAATCATAAACAGGACATACGACAATGCCAGTGGGCCTGCGATCAGCAGGACAACAGCTACCGGTAAACTCAGCTTGAAGAAAACAACCGGAGCGATCACCAGGCCGGCCAGGAGCATGGCGGCCAGAATCCCGTAAAGCACATTCATGTTCTGCTTGACGGCCTTCTGCTCATTGTCCCAATTCAACTTAGGCCAGTACAGCTCGAAAATGATCCCCGAGAGGTTGGGCAGCAACAGGGCGCCTGGGAAAGTCAGGACAGAAAGGCCGATGAACCAGAGCGGCAGCCGTAAGAAGATAAAAGCCAGCGTGAAACTGAGCAGCATCCCGGCCAGACCCAGGCCGATGCCGACGGTCAGCTTGGCGGCTATCTGGCGAGTATAACTCATGGGCAATATTTTCATGATGTAAAACTGCCGGCCTTCGCGGGACAGCGCACTCTCAGCGATGCCATTGGTGCCGTTGACGAAAATAGCCAGGCCAAAGACAATCGCCAGCAGGACGGGTGCCTGTGATTGATCTGATCCATTGATGAGGCCGCTGATCATCGCGATGAGCGGGGCCAGGTCATTGTCCTTGCCGCCAGAGCCGATCATCGGCATCACCAGGAAAAGCGGCCAGAGGAAATTGAACAGCACGTTGTTGACGAAAAAGATCGGTGTGCGGAAAAGGACGCGCAAGTCTTTGAGCGCGTAAGTCCAGAAAGCAGAATATCGGTGGCCGGCCGCGCCTATCTCCTGTCCCATCGCTTGACCGGAGAGGACTCTGCGCCGGTTAGCTGCCGCTGACAGCCCGATCACACCTTTGAAATAGAGCAATCGGCCGGCGATCAACATCAGCACAACAGCGAGCCCTGAAAGGGCAGCCAGCAAGAAGACATCAGTAAAAGCAGCCAATGGATGAACTGATGCCAGGGATGAGACGGCGAGGCCAGTGCCAGGGAAAACCGACGCGGTGATCCGGGCAATATTCTCGACACCGCTCGACAGCAAGGCGACAAGGTTACCGGCTGAACGGTTGGTCAATGATGAAACCAGGTAGGAAATTGACAGGGATACACCCAGCAACAGGATGCTGGCGACTGTATTGAAGCGGTCCTTGTTCCTGGCCAACGGGGTGAAGCGCATGATCAGCATCGTCAGGATCGCCGCAAGCGCCAGCGGCAGGATCGGCAGCAGGATGAACACCAGGGCCAGGTTGATGTAGAAAAACCACGCGGCGCCTGACCTTACACCATAGACCAGCAAAGGCGGCAGCAGGATTCCAGCGACGAAGATATATTCATAAGCAGCAGAGACAATGAATTTCGCACCGATGACCTGTTCCGGGCGGAGCGGCAGCGGCAGGAGCTTGTCGACATCACTGGAATAATAAAAGACACTCAGGACATACATCGCACCAAAGAAAAAGACCACCATCACGCCGGAACTGATGTAAAGCCCGATCAGCATGCTTTCCAATCCAGCCGGATGGAGCAGGTCGAACAGCGCGAACGCCGACCCGCTGCTGATGGCCGCAAAATAAGCCGAGAGCACAATGAACAGCAGCAGGCTGCCAATGCCCCGCCAGCGGCTCTTGCGAGCGGTTGCATCGCCAGTCAGGTTGGCAAAGCTGCTGCCGCGGAATATTGTCCGAGCCAGAAGCCAAGTCGTTTTCATCGGGTGCCATCCTGCTCGACCAGGTCGAGGAACATCGATTCAAGGGAGGCTGCATTGGCTGATTGAGCACGCATTTCAGCCAGGGTGCCACAGGATAAGATCCGTCCGTGGTCGATGATTGCCACCCGGTCGCAGATTTTTTCCGCAACATCGAGGACATGAGTCGAGAAAAAGACGGTTTTACCAGCATCGGCATGTTCGCGCATCATTACTTTAAGCTCAAACGAGGCTTTCGGATCGAGTCCGGTCATCGGCTCATCGAGAATCCACACAGCTGGCTGGTGGAGCAGCGCGCCGATGATGATCAGCTTCTGCCGCATGCCATGGGAAAAGCTCTGGATCCGGTCACCAAGAGCATCGGTCAAAGCAAGCCGGTCCGCAAGCTGTTTGATCCGGTCGACCCGCACTGTTGGTTCGACTTGATAAACATCGCCCATGAAGCGCAGGTATTCGACCGCCCGCAGTCGCGGAAAAATGTTCGGGTCGTCCGGCACGAAGCCAAAGGAGCGTTTGGCCAGAATGGGCTCGTGCCTGATGTCATGGCCGTTGACCTGGATTGTGCCCTGGTCCGGATCAAGGATGCCTGTGATCATTTTGATCGTGGTTGTCTTGCCGGCGCCATTCGGACCGAGAAAACCGAAAATCTCGCCGCCTTTGACCGAGAGATTGATCTGGTCGACTGCGAGGATTTTGCCGTTGTAACTCTTGCTGACTTGCTGAAGTTCGATCATCGGACTACCTTCTTTCAGATCGTCTGAAGTTGTCAGGCCTGGCCGGTTTCGGCCTTGTACCAGCCTAGCAGCTGCAGGAAACTCATTTCGCGGCTGAGCTGGTAAAGCGTTGCCAAGGCCTGGGGGTCATGCGCCGGGCAATCAACATCGAGATCAAATAAATACGACCACGGTTCAGCCGGATTAGGCCGGGAGTGGATTTTGGACAAATTGAGGTTGCGGTCGGAAAACAGGGCCAGGGTCGCGGCCAGGGAGCCGCTGGCATGCGGCGTACGCAAGACCAGGCTGAGCCGGCTGGCATCCGGGCTGATCACGAACTGCCTACCAATGACCACAAAGCGAGTCAGGTTTTCGCGGCTGTTGCTGATCTCATCACTCAGGACCTCGAGACCGCTGGTCAGGCCAGCATCGAGGGAAGCGATCGCCGCCCGTGTCGGATCGCCTTCCTGCGCAATCTGGGTGGCTGCAAAGGCCGTGTTCAGCGACTCAACCGCACGCCAGCCACGGACGCGGATCATGTCCGAACACTGGGCCAGGGCCTGCGGATGAGACACGACGGTGCGGATCCCATCGAGCGTTGCACCGGGAACACCCAGTAGATGATGATGGATCGGCAAATCAAAGGAGCGCCAGATATACAGGTGATAGCGTTGCAGCAGATTGTAGACATCGCCGACTGTACCGGCGGTCGAATTTTCAAGCGGCAGGACAGCGACATCGGCATCGCCATTGTCGACCAGGGCACAAGCTTCTTCAAAAGTCTGGACGGCCCGCACCGGCTGGCCCGGGAAAAGGCGGGCACAGGCTTGGGCGGAATAGGAAGTCGACGAACCCTGGTTGACAATCCGCCGCACTTCCGGCTCAACCGGCAGAGCTGCAGCAATTTTCTGGCCCAGGGTGAAGTTTTTGTCAAACGGCAGGAGCAGGTCGTACTGGACGCCCCTGGACAGGCGCATCAAGCTGCGCAGCAGTTTTTCAGCCCGGATGCCGTCATCGCCTTTGATCTTGTCCCGGGCGGCAGCAGCGATTTCGTCTTCGCGCAGCGGGTCGAACACAGCAGCACCGGAAACAGCCTTGGTCCGCGCGACATCGCGTGCCAATTCCATGCGTTCGGCAAAAAGGCCCAGAAGCTGGCTGTCAATCTCATTGATCCGCTTGCGCAGTTGGCCGAGATCGGTCAGGTTGTCCTTGTCGATCATCAATTAATCTCTCCTCTGTCCGACAATGTAGTTGATCAGATTGCGGGCCCCGACAATATAGCTGTCCAGGCCGAGTCCCTTGACCTGACCAATACAGACCGGGTGGATCACGGACAACTGGCGGAAAGGCTCGCGGAGGGCGATGTCGGAGATATGGACCTCCATCACTGGAATTTTGCAAGCTTCGATGGCATCCCGCAAAGCATAACTGTAATGGGTCAGGGCACCGGCATTGAGGAGAGCTCCAGCATATCGGCTCGATGCAGCCTGGATGATATCGACTAGTTCACCTTCATGATTCGACTGGAAGCTATCGAGGGCAAAGCCTTGGGCATTGACATTCCTGCGGGCGATCGTCTCGACGTCAGACAGGGTAAAAGTGCCATATTGGTTCGGATCACGGCGGCCGAGCAGGTTGAGATTCGGTCCGTTCAACAGCAGCAGGCGGTGGTCTGATTTGAAGTGGGCCGACTGGGGGTCGATATGCAGCAGGGCATCCCGTTCGGAGCGATGGCCGGTAGTCCAATCAAATTCAAAGTTATGCATTGTTCTGGTCCTCCACACTTCTGTACGTTGTTGTTATGCTCCTGTATTGTACCTAACTGGTGCAGTACTGACGGCAAATGCAGATTCAGGTGTTTTCCTCAGTTTCACTTGCGGCAGCCGGGGCACGATGACGGATCACCTGGTGGCGGCCTTCGGCCTCAAGCAGCATATCAAGGGCGGCGATTGCCGCAGCGGCCTCGACTACCGGGACGGCCCGCGTGACGATACAAGGGTCATGGCGGCCATGGACCACGAGCGTGTCGGACTTTTTGGTCATCAGGTTGATGGTCTGCTGCTCACGGCTGATCGAAGCTGTCGGTTTGAAACCCACACGAAATGTGATGGGCATGCCGTTACTGATTCCACCGTCGGCACCTCCGCCATGGTTCGTCGCAAATCGGATCGCTGAGCCGGCAAAGACCGGTGAATCGTTGTTCGTTGAGCCTTTGCGTTTGGTGACGGCAAAGCCATCGCCAAATTCGACTCCCTTGACGGCCGGGATTGCGAACAGGATACTGCCCAGGCGTGACTCGATGCCGTCGAAGATTGGATCGCCTATCCCTGCCGGCAAGCCGACAATCATCGTCTCGACGATACCGCCGACAGAATCGAGGTTGTTTTTAGCTTCAAGGACGGCTGCCTGCATGGCTTCGGACACGGTATCGGACAAAACCGGCAAAGGTTTTTCAGCCAGGGCGGCCAGCGCGGCGACATCTGGCGCGACTGTGTCGAGCGGCAGGTCGCGGATGCCGGCAATTTCAAGAATATGGGATACAATCTCGATTCTGCGCTGTTTCAGGATCTGGCGGCAGACTGCACCGGCAAAAGTAAGCGGCGCAGTCAGGCGGCCGGAAAAATGGCCGCTGCCGCGCGGGTCATTATAGCCTTCATAACGTACCATGCCGGTCAAATCGGCATGGCCGGGGCGCGGTTTGATGCGCAGTTCCTGGTAATCGCCCGAGCGGGTGTCAGTGTTGCGGATGACTGCAGTCAACGGGGTGCCGGTGGTATAGCCTTCAAAAAGGCCTGAAAGGATTTCCGGCTCATCCTTCTCCTGTCGCGGCGTCGACCAGGCGGTGCGGCCAGGTGCCCGGCGCTGCATGAAAGTCTGGATGTCATCAAGGTCAAGCAGGTGTCCGGACGGCAAGCCATCGATGACGACCCCGATTCCAGGGCCATGGGATTCGCCGAACAGGCTGATTGTCAGCAGGTTACCCCAATGGGAGCTCATGGCATTCGCCTCCAAGTCGTTCAAATTCAGCAAAGAAATCGGGGTAGGATTTGCGGACAGCATCAGCGTGGGTGATCGTCACCCCGTCGCGTGAGGCCAGGGCAGCCACCGCGAGGGCCATCGCGATCCGGTGGTCGCCGTGCGAGTCTGCACGGCCGCCGGTCAGCATGGACTGGCCTTCGATCACCAGGCTGTCGCCTTCGACATGAATGTCCGCACCAATGGCACTCAGCACGTCTGAGGTCACAGTCAGGCGGTCGCTCTCTTTGAGGCGCAGGCGCGCCCCGTTGATGATCCGGGTCTGACCGGCCGTATAGCTGGCCGCGACGGCAAGAACCGGCACAAGGTCAGGAATCTGCGCGGCATCGATGATCAAGGGCTGGTCAGACGCTGATTTGCGGGCAAGTCCGGCGAGAATCGGTAAAATGGCCCGGTCGCCCTGCACTGAATTTTCAGCCAGGCCAGCCACTTTAATCTTGCTGCCGAGGTAATTGGCAACCAGCCAGAAGGCTGCCTGGGAGTAGTCTTTTTCGATCGGATACTCAACCGGCAGGAAACTCTGGTTGCCCAGGACCCGGAATCCGGTCTCGGTGCTCTCAACCGCAACGCCGAATTCACCCAGCGTACGCCGGGTCATTTCAACATAAGGCGCGGACTCCAGGGGGGATGTCAGGATGATTTCGGAATCCCCGTCCAGGAGCGGCATAGCCAGGAGCAGCCCGGAAAGATACTGGGAGCTGACATGGCCGGGGGCTTTGAAGCGTCCCGGCGACAATTTGCCGCTGATCGTCAGGGGCAGGCTGCCTTCTTCCGGGAAATCTAGCGAAATGCCATGGCCCGCGAGGATATCACGATACTCCTGCAGCGGCCGCTGCGGTAATCGGCCGGAACCGGTGAAAGTGGCTGTGACGCCGAGGGCAGCGACAACAGGGATCAGGAGACGCAGTGTTGTGCCCGATTCATGACAATCAAGGATTATCGGCGGCGTGAGGGGTGAAGGTTTGGAACGGGTCGATAGGGCAGCTGATTGGGGGCTCCCGGCAATTGCCCCGGCCAACAGCTGCAGGCAACGTTTAGTCGCCTGCAGATCTTCAGAGGGTTGGCTGCCCAGGCCTTTGGCCAGATGCAGGTCGCCCGCGAGCGCGGCACAAATCAGCGCGCGGTGGGCGTCGCTTTTTGATGGCGGCGGGGTTAGCGCGCCATGCAGCCGGCCGGGACGGACCAGACGATCAGACACGGCCCAGCACCTCTCCCAGCAATTTTTTCAAATCGGCAGGATCCATCGGATTGAGCACTGCTTCTCCTACTTTGTTCAGGATGATGAAGTACAATTTACCGGCCAGACGTTTCTTGTCTGACTGAATTGCCGCCATCAGTTCATCGACCGCACAAGGGCATTCTGTCGGCAGCTGCTGGTGCTGGAGCACCAGGCGCAGGCGGTCCGACGTCCCGGCCGGTGTCTTGCCCAATTTCTCACCGATCCCGACGGCAACCATCATGCCGATCGCCACGGCTTCGCCATGGGTCATCGTGGTAAATCCGGTGACTTTTTCAATCGCATGGCCGACGGTGTGGCCAAAATTGAGCAGCATCCGCTCGCCGGAGTCGCTCTCATCGGCAGCGACCACCGTCGTCTTGATCCGGACACAGCGTTCAAGGATCCACTCAAGATCGTATGTCTGGCTTTCGATCTGATCAAACAGGCGTTCAGTCGCGGATCAGGCCGTATTTGATGACTTCGGCCATGCCTTCGGCCATCCGGCTGCGGGGCAGGGTGCGCAGGACGAGCGGGTCCATGACGACCGCTTTCGGCTGGTAAAAAGCACCGGCGAGGTTCTTGCCGATAGGGCAAGTCGATCGCCGGTTTTGCCGCCAATCGACGAGTCAACCTGGGCCAGGAGGGTTGTCGGCACCTGGATCAGCGGGATGCCGCGCAGGTAGGTCGCTGCCGCAAAGCCAGTGAGGTCGCCGACAACACCGCCGCCAAGGGCAATGCACCACATCCGTCCGCGACTAGGCCGGCCATGTTGAATTGTTCATAAAGTGCGAGCAGGGTAGTCGCGGACTTTGCTGCCCTCCCCTGCCGGCAATGGCAAAACCGGAAACAGCGAATCCGGCGGCAGACAGGGACTGGGCGACCGTGTTGCAGATAAAGCGGATAAACGGTTTCGTCGGTGACGACGAAAGCCTTGCGGCCGACGGCGGCCTCCGCAGCGAGTTTCGCCGACGCTATTCAGGGCGCCCTTCTTGATCAGAATCGGGTAGTCACCGCTGGCGGTGCTGGCAATAAGTTCTGGCATGGTCGATCCTCCCTTGTTTTCTATTTCAGATCTCGCGGCCGACTGCTTCGGCGACCGGGCGCAGTCTGCCCATCAGTTCTTCGAAACCTTCCGGCGTCAGCGACTGCTGGCCGTCCGACAAGGCATGTTTCGGGTCGTTGTGGACTTCGATGATCAGTCCGTCGGCGCCGGCGGCAACAGCCGCCTTGGCCAGCGGTTCGACCAGCCAGGCGATACCGCCGGCGTGGCTGGGATCGACGAAAACCGGCAGATGGGTCCGGCTTTTGAGCATCGGGATGGCGCTGATGTCCAGGGTGTTGCGGGTAGCTGGTCTCGAAGGTGCGGATCCCGCGTTCGCAGAGGATGACGTCCTGGTTGCCGCCGCTCATGATGTATTCGGCCGACATCAGCAGCTCGTCGATCGTGTTGGCAAAGCCGCGCTTGAGCAGAATCGGCTTGCGGACGCGGCCAAGCTCCTTGAGCAGTTCGAAGTTCTGCATGTTGCGCGTGCCGACCTGGATGATGTCGACAAATTCCATGAACAGCTCAAGCTGGGACGGGTTGGTGATTTCGGAAACAACCGGCAGGCCGGTCGCCTGGCGGGCTCGCTTCATGTACATCAGGCCTTCGGCTTTCAGTCCCTGGAACGCATAAGGCGAGGTGCGCGGTTTGAACGCGCCGCCGCGCAGCAGCGTGGCGCCTGAAGCCTGGACGCTTTCGGCCACGAGGCGGATCTGGTCCTCCGACTCGACGGAACAGGGTCCGGCCGCGACGCACGATCCGCTTCTCGCCGATCTTGACCCCGTTGATACGGATGACTGAATTGTCCGGATGAAATTTGCGGTTGGCCCGCTTGTAAGGCTCCTGGACCTTCATGACCCGTTCGACAGCATCGTTTTGTTCAATAGCGTCGATTTCGATGCCCGAGGTATCACCGACCAGACCGATGATTGTTGTTCCTCGCCAAAGATCGGGCTGGTCTGAACACCGAAGCTCGATTGCAGCCAGTTGCAGATCTCGTCGACCTTGTCGCGGGTTGTGCCATGTTTGAGAATAAGAATCATTTTTGTTGTCCTCCAAGACCCATTGTGTTAATGATTTTATCGATTTTGACCTCTAAAGCCTGATCAGCATCCAAGGTGAGGTCGGCCAAGTGTTCATAAAGGGGGCGTCGATATTCATAAAGCCGGGCCATTCGTTCCCTTTCGCCGCCAGCGATCAACGGCCGGCCGGAACCGTCACCGACACGATGGTCGATGGTTTCCAGGCTGGCGTCGAGGTAGATGACCAGTGCCGGATGAGCACGCACGATCGCCTCGGCTTCTTCGCTGAGCAAAGCGCCACCGCCGGTTGCCAGGATCTGGCAATGGTCAGCGGCCAGTACAGTACGTAAAGCTTCACGCTCCAGGGCGCGAAAAGTGGCTTCGCCATCGGCGGCAAAAATCTCAGGGATGGTCCGCCCGTCGCGCTGTTCGACAAATTTATCGAGATCGACCAGCGGCCAGCCGAGATGGGCTGACAGTTCACGGCCAAGACGGCTCTTGCCACTACCCATGAAACCAGCCAGCACGAGTGTCAGCGGGGAGTGGCGGTAAATCTCGGCGGCCAGGTCTCCGAGAATCGCCCGGCCTACGTCAGCAGGGAAATCAACAGCGGGGTTCCAGATCTTCTGGGCGAGGAGCGCCTGGTTGACCAGCATGCCGAGCCCGCCTTTGGCGGGAATGCCGCGGGCCTGAGCGGCCAGGACGAGTCGGGTGGCGTATGGATTGTAAATCGTGTCATAGACGGCCTGGACATGGTCGAGCAGGCTGGACGGAATCGGGATGCCGCCGGTATGCGGCCACATGCCGACAGGAGTGCCATTCAAAAGCACCCAGCGATCTTCCGGCGACGTCTCCTGGCCCGCTTCGAAACAGCTGGACGCGTTGTCGGTGACTTCAACGACACAAGCTGGGAAAGCTGCAGCGACGGCATCGGCCAGTGGCTTGGCTTTGTCGGCGTGGCGGACCAGGAAACGGATCGTGCGGGCTTGCTGCTGGCCGGCCGCAAAGGCGAGGGTCCGGCAAACTCCGCCAGCACCGAGGATCAAGATCCGCTGGCCTGCCATTGGCGGAGCGTCAGCGAGGAAACCTTCCAGATCAGTGTTGTAGCCTGTGGTTAACCAGGCGCCCTTCTCATCCAGATTGTGGGCGACGGTGTTGACGGAACCGATCCGGTCAGCTTCAGGATCGATCCGGTCGAGGACGGCCATGACCTGCTGCTTGTACGGAATTGTGATGTTGAAGCCGGTGAAATCGCGGACCAGGCCTTTCAGTTGTTCATCGAGGTTTTCCGGAGCTGTCGCGACGAGCTCATAGGTCCCCTCGATACCGGCCTCAGCCATCAGCCGCTGATGGATCTGCGGCGACAGGCTGTGTCCGAGCGGAAAGCCAAGCAGGCCGTAGCGAGCGGGTTTAGTCGCACTCATAGCCGGCCTCCTTGAGCAACCAGGCCGCACGGGCTGCCTGGGCTGAATCGGGGAGCAACAGTTGCAGGCATCCGCCCTCGTAGGTCCGGAATTCGCGGATCCGCAAATTCGTGATGTTGATCGCGTGCTCGCCGAGCAACGTGGTGACTTTGCCGATGATGCCCACCTGGTCCGGGATATAGACATTCAGAGCACTCTGGGTCAACAGGGCACCGCGGCCATCAACCGGCAGCGATCCCCGGTACTGGGAAGCCTGGAAGAAATACTGGCGCATCCGGTTGATGTCTTCCGCCTGAAGCTCGTCGCGGAACTCCTCAAGAATGGCAATATACTGGTCGATCAGCGGCAGGAGCTGATAGCGCGATTCGAGGCTGATCGCCGACCAGAGGCCGGCATCGGATGAGGCGATGCGCGTGATGTCGCGAAAACCGCCGGCAGCCAGCCGGGTCAGTGTTCCGTCGGCCTGGCGGGCGGCTAAAAGCGAAAGGGCGGCTGCTGCGACATGCGGCAAGTGGCTGACTGCGGCTACGGCTTTGTCATGGACGCGGGCATCCAGGCAGAGCGGTGTCGCTCCGACTGCGAAAATCAAGGTTTCCAGATGCCGGAAATCGATCATCGAAACCGCTGAATGTTCCGGCAGGCACAAAACGTACACTGCATTTTCGAACAGGATTTCGCTGGCATTGGCATAGCCGTGCTTCTCCGAGCCAGCCATCGGGTGGCCGCCGACAAACCGGTTATCATCGATCAGGTCGAGTACTGGTTGCTTGACACTGGCGACATCGGTCAAGATTGCCGCCGTCATCGGGCGGATCGCGCGGACCAGGGCCGGGATCGTCGCGGGCGGAGTGCAAAGGAAAACAACACTGCAGGCTGCAAGCAAGGACCAGCATGAGTCAGATTGGGGGGTGCCTTTGGCTGTCGCCTGGCCATTCGCCCGCTCAGCTTCTGATGCAGCAGCACTTTGAGCGGCAGACTCCGGGGAACTCTTTTCAGCGGAACTCGGTTTGATGACCGAAAGAATCGAGCGAGGTGATGCAGGTCGATTCTCCGGGCCGTTCTCCGGCAAAAGTGACATGACGGCACCAGAAACCAGGACCTGGTCAGCGAGGGCCTGGGCGATGACTGCAGGATCCGGATCAATTCCGACGACTTGGGCCTTGGCTCTGGATGCCAGGGCTTTGGCCAGTGATCCACCGATCAGGCCCAAGCCGACAACACCGACGCGAATCGGTTCCGGCGGGTCGAAAGATGTGTTCTGGTCATCTGTCATCATGCGGCATCTCCCGTCAAAAATGGCTAAACAGGCCTGTTTTTGTTCATTTTGCGCCCTTGTTCCATCCAGCGTCAAGCACAGCTGATTTATAAAACTATTCGAATTAGAATTTCCGCTTGTCGATGACGCGCTTGGCCTTGCCCTCACTGCGCGGCAAGGTTCTTGGTTCGACCAGGGTGATTTTAACGGAAATGCCGAGCGCGGAGTGGATATCAGCGGTCAGGCGGCGTTCGATGTTTTCGATTTCCCGGATCGAGTCGGAGAAAAATGCTTTCGACATTTCGATCTGGACTTCCATTTTGTCAATATTGTTGACGCGGTCGACATGGATCATGTAGTGCGGTTCGAGTTCGCCATATTTGAGCAGGATGGCTTCGATCTGGCTCGGGAAGACATTGACACCGCGGATGATCAGCATGTCATCGGCACGTCCGGTTACTTTTTCCATACGAACGGTTGTCCGGCCACAGGCGCAGGTCCCGTAAAACAGGCGGGTCAAGTCATGGGTGTTGTAGCGAAGGAGCGGTGTGCCAGTCTTGGTCACGCTCGAAAAGACCAATTCGCCGAGCTCGCCTTCGCCGAGCGCTGCGCCCGTGTCAGGATCGACGACTTCGGCGATGAAATGGTCAGACTGGATGTGGAGCAGATCGCCGTGCTCGCAACTCATCGCCACACCCGGCCCGAGGGTTTCGGACAACCCATAAATGTCAAAAGCCCTGAGGCCCAGACGCTGCTCAATCTGATGCTTCATTTCCAGGGTCCAGGGTTCAGCGCCAAATACACCGACTTTAAGGGCTAACTGGCTTTTATCGATGCCATGGACATCCATCTCGTCAGCCAGGTGCAGCGCATAGCTTGGTGTGCAGGCCAATGCAGTCGGCTGGAAGTCGACCAGGATGTCGAGCTGGCGCTGCGTGTTGCCGGAGGAGACCGGAATAACCATGACGCCCATCTTTTCGGCACCGCAATGGACACCGAGGCCACCGGTGAAAAGACCGTAGCCATAAGCGACGTGCAGGCTGTCTTCGGCGGTCATGCCGGTCATGGCCAGGCAACGGCTAATGCACTCTGTCCACAGGTCGATGTCTTCTTTCGTATAGCCGACCACCTTCATCTTGCCGGTCGTGCCGGAAGATGCATGGACCCGGACAATCTGGGACTGTGGCACGGCAAAGGTACCAAACGGGTAGTTGTCCCGAAGGTCGTGTTTGTCGGTGAAGGGCAGTTTGGTCAAATCGTCGAGCGAGCGGATGTCATCCGGAGTGATCCCGGCTGCCTGCATTTTTTCAGTGTAGAAAGGTACATTGCCATAAATGCGGCGGACACAATCAGCAAGCCGTTCGCCCTGTAGCTGACGCAGTGCTTCTTGGGGCAGGGTTTCCATTTCCTGGTTCCAGATATAGCCTTTCATCACTCAAACCTCCGGGGATTGCCAGCCTTTCCAGCCAGCAGATATTCGATTATGCCTGGCCGATGGCAGGGACATCCCTCACCTTGAGCCTGTTAGCTGGTATTACAATAATGAGAAATCGGGCCGGCTGCAAGACTTATTCTTGTCTTTCAGCCGGCCCGAAGGTCAGGTTTCCGTGGAGAGACCTTTCATGCTGAGGGCAATCCGTTTGCGTTCGAGGTCGACCGATAGGATTCGGACTGTGACAGCCTGGCCAATCCGGACAACAGTCAGCGGATCTTTGACAAATCGGTCGGCCAGTTCTGAGACATGGACAAGACCGTCCTGATGCAGGCCAAGGTCGATGAATGCCCCGAAATCAGCTACATTGCGCACTACCCCGCGGACGATCATGCCTGGTTTCAGGTCCTTGAGATCGAGGATCGCCTGGTCAAGCAGCGGCTGTGGCAAATCATCGCGGGGGTCTCGTCCAGGCCTGGCTAAGGCATCGAGGATATCGGCTAGCGTGTAAGTTCCGATTTCAAGCTGGCTGGCTAGTTCGGCCACGTCACGGCTGCGAGCCTTGCCGGCCAGATCGGGTGAAATCGGCGCACCCAGCAGCTTGGCCAGAGCTTTGACTTTGGCATAGCTTTCCGGGTGGACTGAGGTGTTGTCGAGGGGATCGGCTGCCCCCGGGATGCGCAGGAAACCCGCGGCCTGTTCAAACGCGCGCGGCCCGAGGCGAGGTACCTCCAGGAGCTGGCGGCGCGACGTGAAAGCCCCGTTGGCTTCCCGTTTTTCTACGATTGAGCGAGCCAGGGCTGGCGTGATACCGGCGACATAGGACAGCAAAGAAGCTGAGGCCGTATTGAGATCGACGCCAACTTCGTTGACACAAGATTCGACAACCCCGCCGAGCGCTGCAGCCAGGCGCTTTTGATTCATATCGTGCTGGTACTGGCCAACACCGATTGACTGGGGTTCAATCTTGACCAGCTCGGCCAGCGGGTCCTGGACCCGGCGGGCGATTGACACCGCACTGCGGACATTGACATCAAGATCGGGGAACTCCGCGGCAGCCAGTGGCGACGCCGAGTAGACCGAAGCCCCGGCTTCACTGACCACCAGCGATTTTGCCGGCAGCTGGTCTTTTTCAATCAAGGCACGGACGAACTGCTCAGTTTCGCGCGAAGCTGTGCCGTTGCCGATCGCAACCAGGTCGATTCCGAATTGGCGAACCAGGGCGGAGACTGTCTTTTCTGCTTCTGCCAGCTTGTTGACCGGGGGCGTCGGATAGATGACCCCGGTTTTCAGGACAAGCCCGGTCGGATCAACGACTGCCAGTTTGCAGCCATTGCGAAAACCCGGGTCAAGACCCAGGACGGTTTTGCCGCGCAAGGGCGGCACCATCAGCAAACTGCGCAAATTTTCCGCAAAGACAACCATAGCCTTTTCCTGAGCCCTGGTGGTCAACTCCTGGCGCACTTCGTTACTGAGCGACGGTTCCAGCAGTCGCTTCCAGGCATCGGTCAGGGCGCTGTGGATCAGCTCCGCACAGCTGCTGCGCGGTTTGACGGCAAACCGGGCCAGGATTTCATGCGCCGCTTCGGGGACCAATTCGATCGAAACCGCCAGGAATTCTTCCCGCTCACCGCGGTCGATCGCCAGGACCCGATGCCCGGCGACACGCCGGACCGGTTCGGTGTAGGCGTAATACTGACGGTAAACGCTGTCTTCCTTTTTGCGGGCCTTGGATGCGATGATTCCCTCGCGCCAGAGCAGGGACCGCAAGGCCGAACGGATTGCTGCATCATCAGCCAGCTGTTCGGCAATGATATCCAGAGCACCTGCCAGGGCAGCCTTTTCCGAGCCGAGTTCAGGGACCTCGGCACCTTTGGCCGCAGCCATTTTCAGCAGCTCAGGAAGTGGCTTCTGCTGGGCAAGAATCAGTTCGGCGAGATCGCCCAGACCGTAGGCGCGGGCGACCGAAGCGCGAGTTTTGCGTTTTGGCCGATACGGGCGATAGAGATCATCAAGCCGGGTCAACGTATCGGCTACAGCTACCGCTTCGAGAAGTGCAGGATCTGTGACACCCTGTTCGCCCAGCAGGCGGACGATATCAGACCGCCGCTCCTCGAGAGCGCGCAGGCTCTCCAGTCTGTCAGCTACTGAACGCAGTACCTGGTCGTCGAGATTCCCGGTTGCTTCCTTGCGGTAGCGAGCGATGAACGGAATGGTCGAACCGTCGTCAAGCAGGGCGATGATATTGTCGATATGCTCACGCTGCAGATTGAACGCAGCACAAAGATTTTCGGGGATTGTCATTTACGCCACTCCTTGTTCTTGCTTTAGTCACATTATGATAACATATTCGGTGTATGCTGAACGAAAACCCCTCAGGAGGCCTGTCTGACAGATGGCTCGATATTGTTTTTATTGCGGCCGGGAATTAGCAACCGGGGAAAAGTGCAGTTGCCGGGTCCAGCCTTCATCCGGTGCCACTAAAGGAAGCGCTGCTGCAGGCAGTGCTTCTGCAGGCGACCGTTCAACGCGCTCAAATGCAGGATCTGCCGGCAGTGCCGGCACTTCAGGATCCACAAGTTCTGCCGGCTCGGCCGGGTCAGCTGGTACAACTGGAAGGTCAAGCAGCGCTTCCGCCTCAAGCTCCAGCCAGTCCGGCCCGAAAGCCAAGGGTCCCCAAGGGCCGTCATTCTGGTCCCGTTTCCAGGCGCAACAAGCAAAATCCCGTCAGCCAAAACGGCCAGCGGGCAAAGGTTCTGGTTCTGGAAGGCCGGTTGACTGGGCTGTCATTCTGGCTGGCTTGCAACAGATCGGCAAATACCTGGCTCGTCCAGTCGAAACCATCCGCCAGTCGGTCCAGTACGCCAACACAAACCGGTTGATGGCTTTCCTGATGATCCATGCTGTGCTCGGTGGTTTCGCTGTGCTGGCGGTAGGCCGCCAAGGGACGCTGGACCTGATGATGCAGCTGACAGTCGTCGGTTCAGCAGACAACTCGCTGCTTGAAACGATTTTCCTGTTTTTCCAGGGTGTCGGTTTGACGCTGACTTTGGATTTACTGCTGATCCTGATCACCCATCTGGCTTTGCGCTATGTGTTCCGCGCCGGTTTTTCCTTCAACCGCATTGCCACGAGCTTCGTGCCGGTCATTTTCTACCAGGCCCTCTTCCTGCTGCTGGCGATTTTCTCGCTCACAACCATTCCGATCAGCAGCCTGATGACGCTGGCAGCCGGTCTGGCCGTCGCAGCGGTCGCACTTTACCTGGCGCTGCGCCAACTGACCAATTTCGAAGAAAACCGCTGTTTCATGCTGTTGACCTTCATCCTGATCATCTTCACATCGGTCCTGGCAATGGTTCTCAGCCTGGCTTTGCCGGTCTTTAAAGTTCTTCTCGATCAGACCCTGCCGCTGTAAATGCGGCCAGCATAGCCTCTGCATAGGCGCGGTCGACCAGGCTAAAGACAGGGTCTGCCGCGTTTTTTACAATCTGATCCGCCTCAAGCTGCTCAACGATCTGTTCAGCATTGGTATAAGCATCCAAAGGCAGCGCGTACTGAAACCAGCCATCCTCGAGCTTCATGACAAAATTAAGTTCATTCGCTGAAATACCGACAAAGCGGAGATCTTCCACATTCACTTCACCGGCTCCGTGGTTGATCACCGCCAACTTGACGATCTCCAGCGCCCGATCGTCGAGATCCTGTTCACGGGCATGGATTTTTTCGATCAGGTCATTGGTCGTCGCAGTCAGGCGACAAAATGAAGCTTCGGCTCTGGAAGCTTCATCTGTTGCTGCCTCAAGCTGAAGCTCTTCCAGGCGCTTTTGCAGCTGCTCCCGGTCAAGATCCGGGCGGCATTCAGACAGCAGATCCAGCCCCGGATCAAAATAGGTCAGCGGTGACGCAATCAGCGTCGAGTGGCCGCAATTGCGGCACTCGAGCGACTGCAAGGTTTTATGGAGCAATTTTTCGCGCAGGTCCGGGTCGGTCGATGCATCGATGGTATCCCAGATCGTCAATGATTCTTCATTGAAGCAAACCGGGCATTGGGCCAGGACCTGATGGAAATTTGTCATCATTTGGATTCACCACCAGATGTCTCAGCTGACGGATTTTCCGGCTCTGGATCAGGCTTGGGTTCAGCCGCCGTCGACGGATCATTGGCCGGGCTTGCTGCCGACGGTTCTGCAGGGGTCTGGTCTGGTGCGGCCGCAGCTTCGCCACGAATGACAATCTCGTCATTCTCCGCATCGACAACGGCTTTGCCGCCTGCTTTGACAACACCATCGAGCAACGCTTCAGAAAACTTGTCCTCGACAACCGACTGGATCAGGCGGCGCAGTGGGCGGGCACCAAACATGGGTTCGTATCCTTTGCTCGCCAGCAGCTGTTTGGCCGCATCAGTGACCGAAAGGTCGAGTCCGACCTCGGCGACACGTTTACGCAAGCCCTTGAGCATGATGTCGACGATCTTGAGCATGTCATTGCGCGTCAGCATGTGGAAGAAAATGATTTCGTCGACACGGTTGACGAATTCTGGATTGAAGGTCTTCTTGAGTTCGTCCATGACCATCGAACGGGCTTCGCTGTAAGTCTTGCCACCGTAGAGATGGCCATTTCCAGCATCGTCGCCGCCCTTTTCACCCTGGACTTCGAAACCGATCCGGCGGCCGGACGATGAAGTCAGCAGGCGAGCGCCGATGTTCGAGGTCATGATAATGATCGTGTTGCGGAAGTTGATCGTCCTTCCCTGGCCATCCGTCAGGCGGCCGTCTTCGAGAATCTGCAGCAGGGCATTGAATACGTCAGGATGGGCCTTTTCAATCTCGTCAAAAAGCACGACCGAATAGGGACGGCGACGGACTTTCTCGGTCAACTGGCCGCCTTCTTCATAGCCGACATAGCCCGGCGGCGAACCAATCAGTTTCGAGACGTCGAATTTTTCCATGTATTCCGACATGTCGATCCGGATCATCGCATTTTCATCACCAAACATCACTTCAGCCAGGGCGCGGGCCAATTCGGTCTTGCCGACGCCGGTTGTGCCCAGGAAAATGAATGAACCAGTCGGGCGCTTAGGATCCTTAAGCCCGAGGCGGCCGCGGCGGATCGCCTTGGATACGGCAGTCACTGCGGCATCCTGGCCGATGACCCGCTTGCCGATCTCAACCTCGAGATTCTTGAGGCGTTCATTGTCATCTTCAGTCAGTTTACGCACCGGAATTTTGGTCCAGGCGGCAACCACATCGGCGATCATATCGGCGTGCAGGACACGGTGGACCTCACGTTCCTCATGTTCAAAAAGCGCTTTCTGTTTCTCGATTTCGGCCTGCAAAGCGATTTCCTCTTTGCGCAGGGAAGCTGCTTCTTCGAAAGCCTCCTTCTCGGCTGCTTCTTTCTTGCGTTCGCTCAGGGCAGCCAACTGATCTTCGAGACTTTTCAGGTTATTAGGCTGGCCATTGCGTGAAAGGCGCAACTTGGAAGCTGCTTCGTCGATCAGGTCGATCGCCTTGTCCGGCAGGAAGCGGTCCTGGATATATCGCGTCGATAGCGTGACCGCAGCTTCCAGGGCGTCATCTGTAATCCGCACATTGTGGTGTGTTTCATATTTTTCCCGCAAGCCCTTCAGGATCAGCAGTGTTTCTTCAGGTGTCGGCTCGCCGACGTTGACAGGCTGGAAACGTCTTTCGAGTGCTTTGTCCTTTTCAATATGTTTGCGGTATTCATCGATGGTGGTCGCGCCGATAATCTGCAGTTCGCCGCGGGACAGCATCGGCTTGAGAATATTGGCAGCATCCATGGCACCTTCTGCGCCGCCAGCGCCGATGATATTATGCAGTTCATCGATGAACAGGATGATCTTTTTGCTCGCCATGGCTTCATCGAGACCCTTTTTCAAGCGCTCTTCAAATTCGCCGCGGTATTTGCTCCCGGCGACCATGCCCGCCATGTCGAGGGCGACCAGGCGCGAACCCTGCAGCGGCTCCGGAATGTCTCCGGCAACAATGCGCTGGGCGAGCCCCTCGGCGATCGCGGATTTGCCGACACCCGGCTCGCCGATCAGGCAGGGGTTGTTCTTGGTCCGGCGGCAGAGAATCTGCATGACCCGGTCCATTTCATCCTGGCGGCCGATGATCGGATCATATTTCCCTTCGCGGGCCATTTCGGTCATGTCACGGCTGAACTTGTCGAGAGTCGGTGTCGATGATTTCTTCTTGCCTTTGGTGCCGCCACCAGCTTTGCCGCCGCCTTCACGCAGGGCTGCATTGATTTCGTCGATGTCGGCGTCGCCTGCAGGCTCGCCACCAGCGAGCGGATTTTCATTGTCGCCTTCTGCTTCATTTTCATTGCTGCCACTCGTAGACATTTCGCCCAGAGCTTCCTGGAGCTGTTTGACCAGGGCTTTGATATCGACGCCGGCCGCACGGAGTATGCGCATGGCGACGCTTTCACCTTCATTCAGGATACCGAGCAACAGATGCTCCGGCTCAATCACATTCGGGGCAGAGCCAGGCTGCTTGCGGGCGGCCATCGCGGCCAGGTCGACAACCCGGCGGGTGCGCGGTGTGAACATATTCATGATTTTTTCGCCATCAATCTCACCTTTGAGATCGACATCTTCCGGCTCCCGTCCAGTCAGCTGATTTAGAGCTTCCTGAACGATTTCGGCAGCAAGGCCGCTATTGGTCAGCGCTTCATAGGCGCCACCGTGACCCTCGGCCAGTATTCCGCCGAGCAAATGCTCGGTGCCGATATAATTGAGTTTGTAGGACAGGGCCAGCTGATAGGCGGTGCCCAGCACTGAACCCATCCGGTCTGAAAATCTCATCATCATGGTAAATTACCTCCAACCACCGTTTAGACCCACCTTTGACTGGGTCACGGTTTTATTGATCTACAGTTGTTTCCTGTTTTTTGCATCTATTGGTTAAACATGGCTTCTGTTAATGGATCTTACCCCACGTCAGCTGGTTTCCCCGAAAATGCCGCGAACGGCCGTTGCGCGGGCGACATCCCGTTCCTCCGGCGTCATCGGGCGGCCACTGCTTTTCTGGATGCTCGCCGGGCCGATCGATGCAATCAGCCGGTTGACAGCTGACTCCGTAATCCCGTGGATCAGGCCGAGGGCCAATCCCAGACGCAGGTCCGAGAGCAAGTCAAGGGCTTCATCGGCAGCCATCAGACGGGCATTTTGAAGCAAGCCAGCGGAACGCATCACCTTGTCTTCGACAAAGATCGGTCGTGACCGGTAGATCGCACGACGCGCCTTGCGTTCCTGGTCGATCAGCTGGCTGAGCATCCGTTTGAGGTCAGTAATCAGGTCCTCTTCCGAAAGCCCGAGCGTCAGCTGATTGGAAATCTGGAAAACATTGCCTTGGCTCTTGCTGCCTTCACCGTGGTAGCCGCGAACCGCGAAGCTCATTTTACCGAGACTGTCGACGATTGTCCGGATTTTCCCTGTCATCACGAGACCCGGCAAATGGGCCATCGCCGATGCGCGCATGCCGGTTCCAGTGTTCGTTGGACAGGCGGTGAGGAAGCCGAACTGGTCGTTATAGGCGATACCGAGACGTTCCTCAAACTGACGCGAAGCACTGGCGGCAATCGCGAATGCGCCTTCAAGATCGAGACCGGCTTGCATCGCCTGGATCCGGATATGGTCTTCTTCATTGACCATGATGGACAGCGATTCATCCCGGCTGATAATGACCCGATGATTTTTGCCTGTCCGGGCGAGGTCATCGCTGACCAGATGTTTTTCAGCCAAGGCCATCCGGTCGATTTCATTCAGGGTCTCGAGGTCGATCGTCAGGAAATCGCGACGGCGGCTTTCATCAGCAGCCATGAATGAATTGATGATTTCGTCAGCAGCCTGGCGAGCTTGGACATTGTCCATCCGGTGAGGGAAAGGATACTGGGCCAGATTACGCGCCAGACGAATCCGGCTGCTGATAATGACATCACTTTCTGGTCCTTTGTCGATATACCAGGTCATGGTTTTTCCCCTCCTTCCGTTTTTTTTGGGGAATTGGAATCACCGCCAGGAGGTGTGTTTGACTCCGGCGCATCAGAACCTGTATTCGCATCAGCTGATTCCAGGACGCGTATTTCGTCGCGCAACTGGGCCGCCTTTTCGTATTGTTCATCCTTGACCGCTTTGGTCAATTCCTTGCGCAGTTCAGCAATCTTGCTCCGGCGCAGCTGGCGTTCCTGGACATCGGCGCTCTCAAGCAGTTTACGGCCGACATGGCGGGTACCACCCTGGACACGGCGGAACACTGGATCCAGCCGGTCAGCAAAAGCTTCGTAACAATGACTGCAGCCGAAGAGCCCTGAACTGCGGAATTCATCAAAAGACAAGCCGCAGGAAGGGCAAGCCAGGTTGCGTGGTGCCGGCTGGCCAAATGCCGGAATGCCCCCGGTTGTATTGAAAATCGACGAACCAAAAACGGATTGGCCAAAGAAATTGTCAAAGACCGATTCCAGATTAGTTTCCAGACCTATCTCCTTGGCGCATGATTCGCACAGGTGCTGTTCAACCGTCTGGCCCTGATGGGTCTGGGATAAGTGTATGGTCGCTTCGCGTTGATGGCAGCGTTCACAAAGCATCGCAGTTCCCTCCTTGTCGTCTAATTATGTCGACTGCACGATCAGGCTGGCAAGGATGTTCTTCAGTAAAGTCATCCGCACCTGGTCGCGTTTTTCGACATTGATTTCATGCAATGATCTGTCTGAGGTCGCGGCGTGGAGGACACGGGCTACCATCGGGCTGACAATTTCATAGTCCAGGAAATTCCGGATCAGAATATCAGCCTGGTGCTCGGAAATCTGGCTGCCAAGCGAATTGATCGTATGCATCAGATAGCGGGTTGGCGACTCAAGCATGACCCGGCGGATCCGGATCCAGCCACCGCCACCGCGGCGACTTTCAACCAGATAGCCCTGGCCATTGGTAAATCGCGTCGAAAGGACATAATTGATCTGCGAGGGGACACAATTGACCCGGTCGGCAAGCTCACCGCGCGTGATTTCGACAACCCCGTTATTTTGTTCGATCAGCTGTTTGATCATGGTTTCGACAAGGTCACTGATTTTTGCCACGGTTTTTCACCTCCTTGGTTTGACTTTGACTATCTTTGACATTATTATAAATCGCTGGTTGGATTTTTCAAGTACCTTTTCGCAGAAAATCAGCTGGCAAATCCGGTTATCGAAGCTATGATATAATTGAAAAATTAATCCGTCGCAAAGGAGCCCTCGCGTGTGAAATCCGCTCGCCCTTCACCGGAGAAAAACAACCCGCTTCCGCAAGTTCGCCTGGTTCCGCCACGAAAACCTTTGAGCCAGACGCAGCACCTGGTTTTCGGCGCGGCCATGCTGATCATGCTGATCATTCTCCTGGTCCTGGCCATCGTTGTCCGTCAATGGCAGGAACACGTCACACAGGAAACATCCATGGCGGATACTGTCGAAACCGAACCTCAAGTGGTGGAAATGGATGACCAGTCGGCCCTCGCCGTGATCAACCCTTCAGCGCTTGCACGCAAAAACCACATCATCGTTGGCGTTGACGAGCCCATCACCAGGATCAATCCATTGTATGCCACGGGAACTGGCGAAAATGATGCAGCAGCTTTGATCTTCGAATCCCTCGTCCAACTCGACGAGTCCCGTCAAGTCAATCTTGAGTTAGCTGAAAGTTACACTTTTGATGCCGCAGGTCACCAGATCGTCTTCATGTTGCGCAATGATCATTATTTTCGCGATGGAAGGGCGGTCGAAGCGCGGGACGTCGTCATGACTTACAAAATGATCCTGGCGAATTCCTATGACGGCCAGCTTCAAGGCCACCTGTCAGCTATCACAGGGATCAAGCCCGATCCGGCGAATGCTGGAAAGGTCATCTTCCAGCTAGCGGACTGGGTTTCGGAACCGGACATGGCCTGGTTTACAGTGGGCGTGCTCAAATCGGATGCATATCCTGTCGATCTGGCTAAGGTATACACATTGGGCTTGAATACCCCGACGCCAGAAGGCAGCGGACCATTTGAACTCAGTGAGCAGTCGGCAGAAAGGACTGTTCTGACCCTTCGTCCAGGATTTGGCGGCGAGATCACAACGATCGAATTCCAGCGAATTGATTCAGCCGAGAAATTCAACTTACTCAAATCAGGGGTTATCGATCTGGCTTATACGATCTGGGACGCACGCCTTAAAGAACGACTGGACTCGCTGGAGGCCTATACCTGGAAAAAATATGAAGCGACTGCGGCTTTCGCCTTGATCAACCGCACACCGGGCGGTTCTTCGGTCCTGCAGTCGATCGAACAGCAGGATGCAGTTTTTGCCGCCCTGGCTGGAATGCAAGCAACGCCTGGCGATCCGGAAATTCTGGCAGACCTGTCCGCCAGCCAGCTCAGCTGCTACTTCTACAAGGGAATCGATGCCAATGGCCTGGCCGAAAACCGGGAGATGGCGGAACGGGCACTGCAGCCCTTGCAACAAAAGGGGCTGCAGCTGGAATTCGTCGCGGCCGACTGGCCGGACTTGGCAAGCCGTGCACTTGAGGGCCGTTTCGACCTGATGGTGATCCCCACCCCCGCCAATGAACGATTGCCTGCCACCTCAGCTTTGCTCGACCGGCCCGAAACTGGCGCCTTGATCGGGTCCGCCAATACCATGGTCGCAGCAACCGAGACCCACGCAATTCTCGTCAGCCGCCGTCTCAGGCAAGTGACGCTGAATCCCCATTCACGACCGCTGGCAACCTCATCGCTGAGCTGGACAGACCGCATTGAAAATATCCGTTTCCTGACGCAGGAGGGTTGATCATGCATCGCAAAGATTGGCTCATCTGCTTATCACAGATATCACCACTGATCTTCAGCGGCGAAGATCAGAAACTGCTGCAGGCAATCGTCCACCGTTACCACGGCCGCACCGGAATCCTGAGTAACACAGTGGAAACGATCGAAGGCGCGATTATGCGCAAGATAGGTTGATCATATGGAAGGACCGCTCACCCCGCGTCTAAAACTCATCCGCCGCCAACGCAAATTGACCCAAGTCAAAATGGCCATGCTGCTCGGTTTATCCCGGAGCACTTACACCCATTACGAACTTGGCATGCGTCAGCCAACAATCGAGCAACTCGTCGATATGGCCGCAATTCTCGGAATCTCCCTTGATTACCTGACCGGGATTACCGATTTCGCACTGACTGTCGACTCAGCGGTCAAATTCGGCGTCCTGAAAAAACTCCGTGCAATACGCGATGAAGATATCCAGCCCTATACACCCGCGAACTACAACCTGCCCCGAGTCGCCGAAAACAATCCGGGCAGCGGCGATGGATACGAGATCACTTGATCACGAAACGCCAGGGCAAAGGCGCGGACGCGGGTTCTGTCCTTCTTGATCACGTTAGCGGGTCAGGCAAAGGCTACGACGGTTCATTGATTCACTCTTAACAACGTTAGCGGGTCAGGCAAAATCCAGGGTGCCCTTTGGTTCGCTCAGACAGTCGCGCCGACCGCTGTGCCAGCTCTCGCTGGCACAGCAGCGGCGCTCAACTCGCTCGGCCAAAGGGCACCCTGGATTTTGCCCGGCGGTAGCGAATTAATTGGACAAATGGCGGTCGTGGCTTTTACCCGGCGGTAGTGGGTCAGACGGACAGATGGGCGTTCGCGGAGTTTGACCCGGCGCTTGCAAGTTACTCAATGTTTGGGGCAGTTCATGGCCCTACCCTGGTTGGCGTAGTGGTCCGTTGGAAACTGTTGATTGCCTGGCGAAAAAGTCTGGATATATTTGAACGGACCGCAACGTCCGTTATGCATCGAACCTCTAACCACAGCAACATCGAACAACCCCCTGACGCACGGCAAAATCTGCGACTCCCCCCTTTCGGCCCGCTTCACCCGCTAACGCCGGGCAAAATAAAAACACCCCTATGGCCGAGCGAGTTGAGCGACGCTGATTTGCCAGCGCAAGCTGGCAAATCGGTCGGCGCGACTGTCTGAGCGAACCATAGGGGTGTTCTTTATTTTGCCTGACCCGCTAACGATGAAATTAGCGACTCGAAAAGGTTGTCGTAGATTTTACCCTACGCGTTAAGGTTGAGTCTTAGCCCTGTTCAATCAGCTCACGGTTCTGTTCAATGTTCGGAACCGGGGTGATGTTGCGGTAACGGGCCATGCCGGTGCCGGCCGGGATCAGTTTACCGATGATGACGTTTTCCTTGAGGCCGAGCAGCGGATCGATTTTGCCTTTAACGGCGGCATCGGTGAGCACGCGGGTGGTTTCCTGGAATGAAGCGGCCGAGAGGAACGAGTCGGTGGCCAGGGAGGCCTTGGTGATACCGAGCAGGACGCGTTTGCCGCTGGCCGGGATCTGGCCGGCCGAAATGGCCTTGTCGTTTTCACGAATAAACTCGAACATGTCGACCAGGCTGCCGGTCATCAGTTCTGTTTCGCCCGGATCGTCGATGCGGATTTTGCGCATCATCTGGCGGGTGATGATTTCGATATGCTTGTCGTTGATCTCAACGCCGTTGTTCTTGTAAACCTTGAGAACTTCACGGATGATGTAGCGCTGAACACCGGCGACGCCTTTGATGCGCATGATGTCATGCGGATTGAGCGAACCATCAGTGATCTGGTCACCAGCTTCGAGGGTATCACCGGTGGAGACGATCAACGGGGCGCTGAGCGCGATGGTGTAAACCTTGGTTTCGCCGTCCGGAGCTGTGATGGTGACGTCGCGTTTGCGTTTGCTGGTCTCTTCGACTTTGACGACGCCGGCGATGTCGGTGACGATCGCCTGACCCTTCGGTTTTCGTGCTTCGAAGAGTTCTTCGACACGTGGCAGACCCTGGGTGATGTCATCACCGGAAGCGATACCACCGGTATGGAAGGTACGCATGGTCAGCTGGGTACCCGGTTCACCGATTGACTGGGCCGCCATGATACCGACAGCTTCACCACCGACAACCGATTCGCCCGAGGCCAGGTTGAGGCCATAGCAATGGGCGCAGACGCCGATGCGGGCGTTGCAGTTCAGGACGGTGCGGATCGGCACCTTGGTCAGGCCGCTCTTGACGATCGCCATGGCAATATTGTCGGTGATCAAGTGGTTCTTGGCCACGAGTACTTCGCCGGTTTCAGGGTGGAGTACTTCAAGTGCAGCGTAACGGCCGGTGATGCGGTCTTCAAGTGATTTGACGACGCGTTTGGCCTTGCCTTTGCTGCTGCCGCCGACGGTGACTTCGCGGACATTGTCATATTCTTCAGTGCCACAGTCGACTTCGCGGACAATGACATCCTGGGCGACGTCGACGAGACGGCGGGTCAGGTAACCAGAGTCAGCGGTCTTGAGCGCGGTATCGGACAGGGCTTTACGGGCACCGTGTGAGGAGATGAAGAACTCGAGCACGTTCATGCCTTCACGCAGGTTGGACTTGATCGGGATTTCGATCGTCTTACCGGACGTGTCGCTCATGTTACCGCGCATACCAGCTAGCTGCTTGATCTGGTTGATGTTACCACGGGCACCGGACTGGGCCATCATGTAGACTGGGTTGAACTGGCTGAGGCTGGCCTTCAGGGCTTCAGTAATCGCGTCGGTTGTCTTGCGCCAGATTTCGATGACAGCCTTGTATCGGCCGTCTTCGTTGAGCAGACCGCGCTGATGCTGTTTGCTGATGAACTCGACTTTGGCTTCAGCTTCTTCGATGTGCTTGCGCTTGACGTCCGGGATGATCATGTCAAAGATCCCGATCGAAATACCACCGCGTGTCGAATACTTGTAGCCGAGCGATTTGATCTTGTCGAGGGTGATCGCCGTTTCGGTGATACCGTGGACGCGGATGCAACGCTCGATAATCTGGCCAAGTTCTTTCTTGCCGACGAGGAAGTCGCATTCGAGTTTGAAATCATTCTCCGGATTGGTGCGGTCGATATAGCCGATGTCCTGCGGGATGATTTCGTTGAAGATGATCCGGCCGAGGGTCGAATCGATCAACGCGGTGTGCATCTCGCCTTTGATCATTTTTGTCCGGCGGACTTTGATCTTGGTGTGCAGTTCGAGTTCGTGTTCGTCATAGGCCATGACCGCTTCGTCGACGCTGGAGAAGGCTTTGCCTTCGCCCTTTTCGCCTTCTTTGGCAATCGTCAGGTAATAGCAGCCCATGACCATGTCCTGTGAAGGAACAGTGACCGGCTTGCCATCCTGCGGTTTGAGCAGGTTGTTGGCGGAAAGCATCAGGAAGCGGGCTTCAGCCTGCGCTTCAGCGGACAGCGGCACATGAACGGCCATCTGGTCACCGTCGAAGTCGGCGTTGTAAGCGGTACAAACGAGCGGATGCAGTTTGATCGCGCGACCTTCGACCAGGACAGGTTCAAAGGCCTGGATGCCGAGACGATGCAACGTAGGCGCACGGTTCAGAAGAACCGGATGGTCCTTGATGACTTCTTCCAGGGTATCCCAGACGAGGTCATTGGCACGGTCGACCAGTCGGCGGGCGGTCTTGATGTTGTGCGCATGGCCGGCCTGGACGATTTTCTTCATGACAAACGGCTTGAAGAGCTCGAGAGCCATTTCTTTCGGGAGACCACACTGGTGCAGCTTGAGCTCCGGTCCGACAACGATAACCGAACGGCCGGAGTAGTCGACGCGTTTACCGAGCAGGTTCTGGCGGAAGCGGCCCTGTTTGCCTTTGAGCAGGTCAGAGAGGGATTTCAGGGCGCGGTTGCCGGCGCCGGTGACCGGGCGGCCACGGCGGCCATTGTCGATCAGGGCGTCAACGGCTTCCTGGAGCATGCGCTTCTCGTTGCGGACGATGATTTCCGGCGCACCGAGCTGGAGCAGCTTGTTGAGGCGGTTGTTGCGGTTGATGACGCGGCGATACAGGTCATTCAAGTCGGAGGTCGCAAAGCGGCCGCCATCGAGCTGGACCATCGGGCGCAATTCCGGCGGCAGGACAGGCAGGACATCAAGGATCATCCATTCCGGCCGATTGTTGGACTTCTTGAAGGCTTCAACGACTTCAAGACGCTTGACGATACGGACTTTCTTCTGGCCGCTGGAAACGCGGAATTCTTCGCGCAAGTCGACAGCCATTTCGCTGATATTGATCGAAGCAAGCAGCTCTTTGATCGCTTCCGCACCCATCTTGGCCCGGAAAGAATTCTTGCCGAATTCATCGATTGCATCGCGGTATTCTTTGTCATTGATGACCTGGCGAGCCGAAAAACGGGTCTGGCCAGGATCGATCACGACATAGGACGCGAAATAGAGCACTTTTTCAAGATTCCTGGGGGTCATGTCCAGAAGCAGGCCCATCCGGCTCGGAATGCCGCGGAAGTACCAGATATGGGAAACCGGGGCTGCCAGTTTGATATGGCCGAGACGTTCACGACGGACCTTGGCTTTGGTGACCTCGACGCCGCAACGGTCGCAGACGATCCCTTTGTAGCGGATTTTCTTGTACTTGCCGCAATGGCATTCCCAGTCTTTCGTCGGCCCGAAGATTTTTTCGCAAAACAAGCCGTCGCGTTCTGGTTTGAGCGTGCGGTAATTGATGGTCTCAGGCTTTTTGACTTCGCCTCTGGACCATTCAAGGATTTTTTCCGGTGAGGCCAGGTTGATGCCAATGGCCTCAAAATTGTTCATTTCAAACATTGCGTTCGGTCTCCTTCCGCAACTTATTCGATGTCATCGGCAACTTCGCTGTCGCCTTCAATGGCGGCGAAGTCTTCGAATTCGGCGAAAGCATCCGGGATGTCGAGATCAGCTGTGATGCCGCCTTCCTCGTCGAGGATACCCTCTGAGAAGCCGGCAGCTGCGAAGTCTTCGCCAATGTCGGTGTTGCCGATCAGCTCATCGAGCTTGCTGCGGTCGATCTCGGGTACGTCGGTGTCTTCATCGACAGATTCCTTGATGTCCAGCACTTCATTGGTTTCCGAGAAGATGCGCACATCGAGGGCCAGGCTCTGAAGTTCTTTGACCAGGACCTTGAAGGATTCAGGGACGCCGGCTTCCGGAACACTTTCGCCTTTGACGATCGCTTCGTAAGTCTTGGTGCGGCCCGTGATATCGTCTGACTTGACGGTCAGGATTTCCTGCAGGGTATAGCTGGCGCCGTAAGCTTCGAGAGCCCAGACTTCCATTTCACCGAAGCGCTGGCCGCCGAACTGGGCTTTACCACCGAGCGGCTGCTGGGTGACGAGCGAGTACGGGCCGATCGAGCGGGCATGGATCTTGTCGTCAACCAGGTGGAGGAGCTTGAGGTAGTACATGACACCAACGGTGATGCGGTTTTCGAACGGTTGTCCGGTGCGGCCGTCGTAGAGGATCGTCTTGCCGTCATCATCGATGCCAGCCTGCTTGAAAGCTTCGACAACGTCGGATTCGGTTGCACCGTCAAAGACAGGCGTCGCAACTTTCCAGCCGAGCTGACGTGCTGCGCGGCCGAGATGGACTTCGAGCAACTGGCCGATATTCATACGCGACGGAACGCCGAGCGGATTGAGGACGATGTCGAGCGGGGTGCCATCCGGCAGGAAGGGCATGTCTTCTTCCGGCAGAATGCGGGAGATAACACCCTTGTTACCATGACGACCGGCCATTTTGTCACCGACCGAGATTTTACGCTTCTGGGCGATGTAGACACGGACGAGACGATTGACGCCATGTTTCAAGTCATCGTCGTTTTCACGGGTGAAGACTTTGACATCGACGACAATACCGGATTCACCATGGGGCACACGCACGGAAGTGTCGCGGACTTCGCGGATCTTCTCGCCGAAGATCGCGCGGTAGAGGCGTTCTTCAGCAGTCAGTTCCGTTTCGCCCTTCGGCGTGACTTTACCGACGATGATGTCACCGGCGCGGACTTCGGCACCGATGCGGATAATGCCTTCTTCATCGAGGTCTTTGAGCGCGTCGTCGCCGACGTTGGGAATTTCACGTGTGATTTCTTCCGGCCCGAGCTTGGTGTCGCGGGCTTCGCACTCGTATTCCTCGATATGGATCGAGGTGTAGACGTCGTCACGGACGAGTCTCTCGCTGATCAGGACGGCGTCTTCGTAGTTGTAGCCTTCCCAAGTCATGAACCCGATCAGGACGTTGCGGCCGAGAGCGATTTCGCCATTGTCGGTCGATGGGCCGTCAGCGATGATGTCGCCAGCCTTGACCTGTTCGCCGCGCTTGACCAGCGGACGCTGGTTGATGCAGGTTCCCTGGTTTGAACGCTGGTATTTGACCAGGTTGTAAGTGTCCTGGCTCATGGAGCCGGTCTTGACGACGATTTTGTTGGCCGAGACAAACTCGACCACACCGTCATGCTTGGCGATTGCGCAGACACCCGAGTCTTTGGCCGCATAATATTCCATACCGGTGCCGATGATCGGCGACTCGGTCTTGATCAGCGGGACAGCCTGGCGCTGCATGTTCGAACCCATCAGGGCGCGGTTGGCATCGTCGTTGCCAAGGAACGGGATCAGGGCGGTCGCAACCGAGACAAGCTGTTTCGGCGAAACGTCCATCAGGTCAACGCGGGCCGGATCGACTTCGATGAATTGGTCGAGGTAACGGCAAACGATCTGTTTGTCGATGAATCGGCCTTGTTCGTCGAGCGGTTCATTGGCCTGGGCGATGTAGTAGAAGTCTTCCTCGTCAGCCGTCATGTAGCGGACTTCGCGGGTGACCAGCTTGTTCTTCTTGTCGTAGACGCGGTACGGGGTTTCGATGAAACCGTAGCGGTTGACCCGGGCATAGGTCGCCAGGGAGTTGATCAGCCCGATGTTCGGACCTTCAGGTGTTTCGATCGGGCACATGCGTCCGTAATGGGAAGTGTGGACGTCGCGGACTTCGAAGTTCGCACGTTCACGGGACAGACCACCCGGGCCGAGGGCCGAAAGACGACGCTTATGGGTCAATTCAGCCAGCGGGTTGGGCTGGTCCATGAACTGGGACAGCTGTGAGGAGCCGAAGAATTCTTTGATTGCGGCGCTGACTGGACGCGTGTTGACAATCATCTGCGGGGTTGCCGCGGCCATGTCGGTCAGGGTGCCCATGCGTTCACGGACAACACGTTCCATACGCGAGAAACCGACACGGATCTGGTTCTGCAGCAGTTCGCCGACCGAACGTACACGGCGGTTGCCGAGATGATCGATGTCGTCCTTGTTGCCGACGCCATATTCGAGGCCGATCAGGTAGCTGACGGAAGCGACAATGTCTTCGACCGTCAAATGTTTCGGCATCAGTTCGGATACGCGGGTTGCGAGGAGCTGGCGCAGGACCTGGGCCGGATTTTCACTGGCCTGGGATTCGTGGATAATCTGCTGCAGGATCGTTGTCCGGACGCGCTCGGTGACACCGAGAGCAGCGACATCAAGATCGCCGATCACGTCTTCGCCGAGGCGGGCGCGCAGATAATCAGTCGCGTTGACACGGTTGTTGCCGATGACGCGCAGCTTGTTCTCCTGCTGGGTGACGGTGTCGCCGACGACGATCATCGGATATACAGTCACCGAATTGATACCGGCGGTCTGGATCGCTTCAGCCGTGGCGAGGGTGATGATTTCACCTTCGGCAGCCAGCAATTCTCCATTCTCGTCAACGACATTCTCAGCCGCTTTATGGCCGACCAGGCGGCGGGCGAGGCTGAGTTTCTTGTTGAGTTTGTAGATACCGACACGGGCAAGGTCATAGCGCTTCGGATCGAAGAACATGTTGTGGAGCAGGGATTCTGCGCCTTCAACCGAAACAGGCTCACCCGGACGGAGTTTTTTGTAGAGTTCCTGGAGACCATCTTCACGTGTGCGGCAGCCGTCCTTGAGCATGGTCTGGGTCAGGCTGTTTTCTTCACCGAAGGTCTCGATAATCTGCTCATTGGTGCCAAAGCCCAGTGAACGCAGGAAAATGGTCAGGTGGAACTTGCGCGTGCGGTCGACGCGGACCCAGAGCAGGTCGTTGGCGTCGGTTTCGTATTCGAGCCAGGCCCCACGGTTCGGGATGATCTGCGAAGAGATCAGCTCCTTGTCGCTCTTGTCGGCAGCCTTGCTGAAATAAGCGCCCGGCGAGCGGACCAGCTGGCTGATTATGACACGTTCGGCACCGTTGATGATAAAGGTGCCGTTATCAGTCATAATCGGAAATTCGCCGATGTAAATATACTGGTCCTTGAGGATATCGTCGCGCTTGTTGTGCAAGCGGACTTTGACACGCATTGGTGCGGCGTAGTTGGCGTCGCGCTCTTTGCACTCCTCGATGGCATACGTCGGATTCGTGGTGTCAAATTCTTTGTCGATGAAGGAGAGTTCGATGTCGCCCGAATAGTCGGTTATCGGCGATACATCACGCAGGACCTCCATCAAGCCCTCATCAAGAAACCACTGGTAGCTGTTCTTCTGAATTTCGATGAGATTCGGGATATCGATAACCTCATCGATTCTTGAGTAGGACATTCTTTCGGCTCTTCCCAATTTGACGGGACGCACCATCAATGATCACCTCACGCACGTTCTAGGCCCTCGCAGGCCTGATTGCCGGGACTCAACAAAAAGATTGACGACTCCCCGGCTGATGCTATAATTGACTTAAATCAAGTCGATCTTCACTCCAAAAAGGGCAAGGGAAACCCCTCCACCTTCTAGGCGCGTTATAGTATATTATCACCGGTCTTCAAGAGTGTCAACGAAATTGACACTCTTTTTTATGTCCTGTCAAGAGCAATTGGATATTCCCCCACCAACCAAGCGCGCCCTGTTGATCTTTTTTTGCGCAAGCCCACCCTTTTCGTCCTTGTCTTTCAATCCCTCAACGGATCCTGATGCTCGAAAGTACCGGATTGCCAAACGACCTTAACATTGAATAACACAAACGCAGGGAAAAGCCTTTAACGTCCCCACTTCTGTCCGCCCAGGCCGTTAACGCCGGGCAAAACAAACGACACCCCTATGGCCGAGCGAGTTTGTATCATAAAGATAGACCAACCGCTTAACCAGGTCGGTCTATAATGATCTTGCAGGGGCAAATGATCTGAGCGAGTTGGGGCTTCGAGCCCGGTGCTTAACCTATTATCCTGCCTTTGTCCGACGAGCCTGGTTAAGCTGGTTGGGTCTTAGAATCCGCAAGAGAATTACAAACATCGGCCAGGACAAAGTAGTAGGGATGCCCCTCGTGTGAGTCAAATATTACATGAGAGAGGGGGTGAAACACTATGAATCCAGTCGTAGGTATCGATGTTGCGAACGGAAAGAGCGTTGCCACGGCCTGTTTAGGCCTCAATGAGATTTTCAAGCAGTTCTCGTTTACCCATACAATCACCGGTCTATATCAATTGCAGACGGTCCTGGATCTCTTAGAACGACAAGCAGGTGCCAGACCGGAGATTGTTCTCGAGGCGACCGGCCACTACTCCATGCCACTCTGCCGCTACTTTAACGAGAACCATTACATGTGCCATGTTGTTAATCCTTACGTTTCCAGTCGCTTCAACAAATGGGGACTGCGCAAGGTCAAGACAGATAAGATCGACAGTTTGGCCCTGTGCAAGCTCTACTATCTGGAAAATCTTCATCAAAATCCTGCCCGTCCTTATGAGTACGATGACGTCAAGGCTCTGTCCCGGGCGTGCAGAGCCGCCATCCATGATTCAGTCCGGCAAAAAGTCAGATGTCATGGTTTAATCGATCGCTGTTTTCCAGGCTTTCAGAAGTTGTTCAGCGATCCTTACCATGAAGATGCGTTAGTTTTACTGCAACTGTTTCCGCACCCGGACGCAGTCAGAAAGATCCAGCCTCATGTTGTCACGGTTAAAATCAAGGCGAAGTTCAAGCACCGGAAAAGTACATGGTGCCAGGAAAAGTCGTCAGCAATTCGCGCGTTGGCCCAAGATTGTTATCCTTCGGTTTCGTTGGATAGTGTGCAAGTCAGTCTGTTGGTCGATGCCGTAAAAAAGCTTCAGGTCTTGATTTGCACCGTTGATGAACTGAAGCACGATCTTATTGAAAGCGTGCGTTCCAATCACGATTTTGGCCGGATCGCCGGAATCAAGGGGTTTGGTGAATACCAGGCTGCGATCTTTCTGGCAGAAATCGGTGATGTTCGGCGGTTTGAAACGCCGCAACAGCTGATCGCTTTTTGTGGAACTGAGCCTGGTGTGTTTGAGTCAGGCGCTTTCAAAGGCACAAGACAACATCTGAGTAAACACGGTAATTCTCTTCTGCGGTCTGCTCTATATATGGCGGTTGTGGGAATGGTGAATTACCAGCTCAACCCGGTCATTCGAGCCTTTTTCGAAAAGAAGCGACTTTGTGAGGGAAAACCCTACAAAGTCGCTATCTTTGCTTGTGTAAACAAGCTGCTGCGAATTATCTTTGCAATTTGCACCCGCGAAGTTCAATTCACAGCTTGACCTGATTCAATTATATGCCTTTCAGCAAAAGCCGGAAAGTCACTGGCTCTCTTAAATCTTGCCTGATTTCTCTCAAAATCTTTTTCTTAAGGCCCTTGACTTTACCTTAGCTGGTTCCGCAGGCACTTTTGTGCCGAGGACCTGTCTGAGCGAACCATAGGGGTGTCGTTTGTTTTGCCCGACCCGCTAACGTTGCTTTGAGCGAATCGAACGGGCGTTCTAGCTTAAGGGATGAACTTCAAGCCGAGATTGTTCAATTCATAAGCGTAGGATTTTTTGCTTTCTTCGAGGTAAGCTTTGTACGCATCTTCGATCAGGACGTCGTGGATATTGAGCGACCATTCCTGGCCTGCATCCTTGACGAAGTACATGACGTGGAAACCATAATTGGTCTGCACGATGCCTGAGTCGCCTGTCTTCCTGGCTGGATCAAAGATCCAGTTGTTGAAGGCTTCAACCATCTGGCCGGGGGCGATGCTTTCATAGAGACCACCGGCTTCAGCGTTATCTTCGGAATTGGTTTTAGCCAATTCGGCAAAGGCGTCTTCAGTCCGGGCGCCCGCGGTAAACTGGGCGAGAATGTCTTCAGCTTTCGTTTTGGCTGCGGCAATTTCAGATTCAGTTGCCGTAGTCTCATCTGCTTTAATCAGGATGTGGCGGACATTGACCCGCTTGGTATCGTCGATCGAACGCTTGATGAAATAAATGACCGTGCTGCCGGTTGTTTCATCGACAACTGTCTTGTCGCCGGCCAGACGGGTTTCGTCGAACAGCCAGGTTGCCTGCGGCAGCGATGCAATGCTGCTGTAGCGGACACTGGCAGACAGGGAAGCATCACTATTGGTGTAGGCGTCCTTCTGGTCATCAGTGGCATTGGCGATAGCCTGCGCTTTGAAGCTTTCTTCATCACTGATCAGCGCAGCCATGGCGTTGGCTTTGGTCTTGGCTTCTTCGAGCGCCTTGGTCTTTTCTTCGTCTGTTGCGCCGTCAGCAGTTGTGGCTGCAAACTCGAACGCACGGTACGTGACGATGTCGAATTCGTCGCGGTGTGCATCGTAGTATGTTTTGATATCAGCGTCCGACACGGTCAACTCGGTCCTCTTCTGGTCGGAATATTTCTGGGCCAGCAGCAGGCGTTCAAATGCCGGTGTCAGGCTGGCCTCGGAAGCGCCCTTGCCAAAATACTGGGCCATATAGTTGGTCATGCTGATTTTGGCGGTCTCAGCTGAGCTCTTGATTGAAGTGAAAAAGTTGTCAATCTGGGATTTGGCGGTGTCATCAAGGGTCACGCCTGCTTTAGTTGCCTCAGCAGCGAGCACGTAGTTTTCCTGCACCGCATCAGCCGCGGTTTTAAGAATGTAATCGTGCAGGGTTTCGTATCCTTCGACATTGCTCGGACCACTCAAGGCCTCATCTGCAGTGGCCATATCCGTGAAATCGATGCCAAAGTTGCTGGCGATCATGTAATAGTAGTAATTCAATTCGACGACTTTGACACTGTCACCATTGATCGTCATGGCCGAAAGCTGCTGCTGCGGCAAGCCGCTGTTCAGTGTATACCAGCCGCCGGCCAGAACCACAGCTACAACGAGGACGATTGCGATGACGATGCGCACAATCGGACTGCCGAATTTGATCGGCTTCTTGCCGCCATTCTTGTCCTTCATTTTACTGAGTCGTTCCTTGCGCGCCGCGCGAGCCGTCTCTGCATTCCACGGCTTTTCAGTTTTTTGATCGCTCATGGGTTTACCATCCTTTATTCTTGCATTGAAATCATTAGCCAGGGCTTTTTCCAGCGCCAGATCCGGCAGACTGGAATGCACAGGGAATTATTATAACACCTCAGCGTGATCTGACAATGAACAATATCTGTGGGATAAAAGCGGGACTTTAATGGCAGCTTCAAAAGCTTTCATGAAAAACTGCTGCCACCTGCTGCCAGATTGGCCATTACGACTGGCCAGACTTGTTCTGCCGGTTCAGCGGTTGCTTCGGCGGTTGCTTCGGTGGCGCCTTGAATCCAAGTTCTGCGGCCTTCTTGTAGAATGAAGTACTGCGCAGGCCGGCTTGGCTTGCAGCTTCACGGCCATTGATCTGGCCAGACGACCAGCGTTGGCAGATCTCTCGAAAAGCAGGTGGAATCGATACCGGTGGGCGGCCGATCCGGCGCCCCTGGCCGCGCGCAGTCTGGATACCAAGTTTTTTTCGTGTTGACTGGAACTGGAAATCGAGGCCGGCAAACGTGCGGATGAGCTTCAAGCTCTGGCGCCCGGCGTTGCTCCGGCTGTCGAAGCCCTCTTCAAGCAGCACGAGCGCGGCGCCTTTAGCTTCAATTGATTCGACGATTTCAAGGAAATCGCGGGTCTGGCGGCAGAGCCGGTCGGCAGCTGCAGCGAAAACGACATCACCGGCTACAAGGCCCTCGAGCAATCGCTGACGCTGGTCACGGGCTTCTGATCGCGGGCTCAGCCGTTCAATGAAGATTTTGTCAAAACCACCGATGGTGTCAAGTTGCATCGCCTGGCGGCTGACATCCTTTTCAACTTGATCCAGCAGCATATATGCATAGCGGGACATCCTATTCCTCCACGAATTCAATCAAGTCGTTGGGGTGTTCGATCCAGATCGCCGGATATGCCTGCTGCAAAGCGTTCTTCGGCATCCGCGTCCACCCGACCATCACTGGCTGGCATCCGGCACGGACGGCGCATTCCAGATCGTGGATGCTGTCGCCGACGTAGATGATCCGGCCAGGTTGGGAAAGTCCAAGCCGGTTCATCGCCTCAAATAACGGTTCGGGATTGGGCTTGTGAAGCTGTGTGTCTTCTTTGGTGATAATCAGGTCAAAGTAAGAAGCGAGATCGAAATCCTGCAGGGTTGGCAACAGAGCCGCCAGGCGTTTGCTGGTGACAATGCCAATCGGCAGGCCAAACCCGCGCAAACGCTCGAGCATCTCAGGCACATGGTTGAATATTCCAATCCCATGGTGAAGATTGGCCAGGTTGTATTCAAGATAAGTCGCCATCAATTCATGGGCCTCTTCGGCTGACCATTGCGTTTTGAAATAGGACTCGAGCGGCGTGCCGATCCCTGCCATGATATCCGCTTCTTCCCAGGGATGCCCGAATTGACGGGTGAAAGCGTGCTGGAAGCACTCGACGATAAAAGGGATTGAATCGATCAGGGTGCCATCGACATCAAAAAGTATGGCATCCCATTTGAGTTGATCAGGCTTCATCCTCTTCAGCCTCCGGCTCGGACTCAGGCTGGATTTTGATCTCAACCTTGGCGACACGTTTATCGTCCATCGATAAAACCTTGAACAAAAGGTTTTTGTAGGTGGCGGAAAGATGTTCGTCCTCGTCCGGAATCTTGCCGATCAGGCTGATGACCAGTCCGGCCAGCGTGTCAAAGCCTTCCGACGGCAGTTCGATGCCGATTGCTTCGCTGACTTCGTCAAGCGGGGTCCGGCCGTCGACGTGATACGTTGTTTCATTGATCTGGACGATCTCAACTTCTTCTTCGTCATACTCGTCCTGCATATTGCCGACAATTTCTTCAAGCAGGTCTTCAATTGTGACAATGCCCGCCGTGCCGCCGTATTCATCGATGACGATCGCCATCTGGATACGGTCGCGCTGCATTTCACGGAAAACTTCATCCGTGTTTTTTGTGGCAGGCACAAGGTAAGGCGAACGGATGATATTCCTGAGGGAGAATTCCTCCTGCGGACCCTTGGCAGCGATCTTGAGCAAGTCCTTGACATGAAGGATCCCGATGATGTTATCGATATTGTCTTCATAAACCGGGATGCGTGTGTATTGCTCGTTCAGGGCGATTTCAAGCACGTCTTCAAAGGTAGAATCGACATCCAGCGAGATGATATCGGTGCGGTGGGTCATGCTTTCCTTGACTGCTGTATCATTGAAATCGAAAATGTTTTCGATCATTTCCTTTTCTTCTTCATGGATGCTGCCGAGTTCGTGGCCCACATCGACCATCATCCGGATTTCTTCTTCGGTGACATTGCGGTCGGTCTGGTTTGGATCGATCCGCAGCAGGCGCAGGACCAGGTTGGTCGACAAGGTCAGCAAGCGGACAAACGGTTTCATGATCACCCCGACCGTGGTGATCACCCCGACTACCGCATTGGCCAGTTTTTCCGGATTATTCTGGGCCAGGCGCTTGGGGACAAGTTCTCCGAGCACCAGGGAGAAAAAAGACAGGATGATCGTGACCACGACAACACTGAAGGTATAGACCAATGGCGAATCAATACCGATCAGCTGGTTCAGGCGATCGGCGAATTTTTCAGCAGCAAATGCCGACGACAGGAAGCCGGCCAGGGTGACGCCAACTTGGATCGTCGCCAGAAAACGGCTGGGTTCATTGATCAAGCGGTGGATTTTGATCGCTTTTTTGTCGCCTTCTTCAGCTTTACGGCGAACCATATTGTCATTCAGAGAGATGATCGCAATCTCGGATGCAGCAAAAAATGCATTGACAAAAATGAGGATCGCGACGACCAGAAGGTCAAAAAACAAGGGGGAATTGCTGGTAGGGGATGCGGTTGCAGCGGTTAAAGCTAACCATATACTGCTGTCTTCCACTGGTTTGTTACTCCTTCATGCGCAGTCCTTGATCAGATAAAAGGGGCGGCGCGCACCGGATTTCCGGCGAATTGATTTGGTTTATCAATTGTTGATCATACCAGTTTTCGGATGCCCGGGCAACCGCACGGTGATTTAGGCCAAGTCTCGCGCCCATGTTACAATAACAATTGAAGAGATCATTTATAATTTCTTTGATAATCAGATAAAATCGATAGTGTTCCTCAAAAGACCTGTTGACCTTAAGGAGTATTGCCTGATGAAGAATAAATTGATGCTTGTCCTGTCTCTTTTCCTGATCTTGACCATCACCGCCGGAGCACTCGCCGGTTGCGGCCAGGCCAAATCCACCAGACTTGTCGTCGGCATGGAGCTGGCATACCCGCCGTTTGAAACCACCTCGACCGACAATACACCGACCGGGATCAGTGTTGACTTTGCCAAGGCACTCGGCGACAAGCTCGGCCGTGAAGTGGTCATCGAAAACATCGCCTGGTCCGGTCTGATCCCAGCGCTTGAAACAGGCAAGATCGATCTGATCATTTCATCAATGACGATCACCGCCGAACGCCAGAAGACTATCGATTTTTCCGATCCCTACGCGATGAGCAATCTCGCCCTGTTGATCGGCAAGAATTCACCGGTCAACTCCTATGCCGACTTGGCTGCGGATGGCCGCATGCTCGCCGTCAAGAAAGGCTCGACCGGCCACATCTATGCGGAGAAGAATCTTCCGGCTGCCAACTACCGGGTTTTTGACAAAGAAAGTGCCTGCATCCTCGAAGTGGTCCAGGGCAAAGCTGACGCCTTCACCTATGATCAGCTGACCATCTACCGCAACTGGCAGGACAACAAGGACACCACTCGCGTGAACCTTGCACCTTACCAGGAAGCACCGGAATACTGGGGCGTCGGCATCAAGAAGGGCAATGACGAGCTAAAATCCCAAGTCAACGCCTTTATTGCCGATTATCGCAAGTCCGGCGGTTTCAATGAGCTGGCGGCCAGATACCTGACAGACGAGCAGAAGACATTCGCCGATCTGGGCATCCCCTTCTTCTTTGATGTTGCCTGAGCCGGTGAAAAAAAACGAATCACTCCTGGTTCGCCTGGCCCACGCGGCAGCAGTCCTCCTGTTGCTGGTCCTGTTTTTCGGTTATGCCGCCTGGCGGCTCGACCATCACTGGCAGTGGGCCAGACTGTGGGAATATCGCAACAAATACTCATTCGGCTTTGGCATCACCCTGCTGCTGAGCGTAGCCTCGCTCGCTGGCAGCCTGTTTCTCGGTGTCCTGGCAGCTTTGGGGCGTCGCTCGACTTTCCTGGCCTATCGCTATCTCGCCCGGGTCTATATTGAAGCGATCCGCGGCACCCCATTGCTGGTGCAGACCATCTTTTTCTTCTACTTTGTCGGCACGGCCTACCAGCTGAACAACCGCTACTGGATGGGTGTCCTGATCCTGTCCGTTTTCGCCGGCGCTTATGTCGCCGAGATCATCCGGGCGGGCCTGGCCGCGATTCCGACAGCTCAATTGGAGACTGCCCGGTCGCTCTGTTTCACCAGAACCCAGACGATGCGCTACATTGTCGTGCCACAGCTGGCGCGTATCGTTCTGCCACCACTGACGGGCCAGTTCGCTTCATTAATCAAGGACTCTTCCATCCTGTCTTTCATTGCGGTCAATGAGCTGACTAAAAATGTCCTCGAAGTCGACTCCCTGACCTTCACAACTTTTGAGAACCTGGCCTTGCTGGCAGTTCTCTATCTGGCGATCACGCTGCCAATTTCGCTGCTGACCCGTCACCTGGAAAGGAAAATGACGTATGCAACTTGAAATTCGGGGCTTGACCAAGACATTCGGCGGGATGAAGGCACTCGATAGCCTGGATTTGTCAATGAATGCAACCGGGTCGCTGGCGATCATCGGTCCTTCCGGCGGCGGGAAAACGACCCTGTTGCGGATTCTCGGCGGCCTGGAAACGCCCGACAGTGGTTCGGTCATTCTAAACGGGCGTTCAATCGATTTTTCTTCAGAAAACGCACTCGCTACGCATCGCCGGCGAGTTGCCGTTGTTTTCCAGGCCTACAACCTTTTTCCGCACTTGAATGCCGAAAACAACCTCGTCCTGCCGCTTGTCAAAACCCGCGGTGTTGAACGCTCAACCGCCGTTGCCGAATCGAGAATGTTGCTCGAGCGCTTCGGGCTGGCTGAGCATGCCCACAAATTTCCCAACGAATTGTCTGGCGGACAAAAACAGCGCGTGGCGATCGCCAGAGCCCTGGCGCTGAAACCGGAAATCCTCCTGTTCGACGAGCCGACTTCTGCTTTGGACCCGGAGATCACTGCCGAGGTTCTGGACGTGATCAACGGGCTGCGCGAAGAAAATCGCGACTTGATCCTGGTCACACATGAAATCGGCTTTGCCCGCCACGCCTGCGAGCAAGTCGCGTTTGTCAGTGACGGCCGGGTCAAAGCCAGCGGGCCGAGCGAAACCCTCTATTACCAGTCCGATTCACCGGAATTCCAGCGCTTTGTCAGCCGGATCATCCACTGGAAAGTCTGACACAAAGAGAAGGCGTCACCCGCAAAGGTGGCGCCTTCTTTCTGTTTGAATCTGAACGGGTCTGGCGAACAGGTTGCCAGTCGTCAATCAAATCAGTCTTCGTCTTCTTCCATATGTTTCTTGGCATCGGCGATGACTTTGTCCGCGACCAGTTGCGGAGCTTGTTCGTAACGGGCGAATTCGATGCTGTACCAGCCTCGGCCGCTGGTCATCGACTTCAGGTCGGTGGCGTATTTGGCCATTTCCGAAGTCGGGACTTCAGCGGTGACAACCTGGATGCCCTCATCCGGGTTGATGCTGAGGATCCGGCCGCGGCGCTTGTTCATGTCACCCATGATGTCGCCGAGATAGTCATCCGGGATGAAAATCTTCGCCATGCTGATCGGTTCGAGGAGAACCGGGGAAGCTTGCGGCAGTCCTGCTTTATAGGCCAGGCGAGCTGCCAGCTTGAATGACATTTCAGATGAGTCAACATCATGATAGGAGCCATCGACCAGGGTTGCCTTGAGGTTGACAACCGGATAACCGGCCAGCACACCTTTGAGGACTGCATCCTGAAGTCCTTTTTCGACCGCCGGATGGAATGATTTCGGCACCGAACCGCCGAAAATCTTCTCTTCGAAGGTCAGTTTTTCGGTCGGGCCGGGTTCGAATTCGATCCAGACATCGCCGTATTGGCCATGGCCGCCGGACTGTTTCTTGTGCTTGCCCTGGACCTTGACCTTTTTGCGGATCGTTTCGCGATAAGGTACGCGCGGTTCTTCCAGTGACGATTCGACATGGAATTTGGCACTCAGCTTGGAACGCAGGACGTCGAGCTGTTGTTCCCCCAGGCCTGAGAGCACGATCTGGTGGGTTTCCGGGTCGTTGCGGACAGTGAAGACCGGATCTTCGTCTTGCAGCTTGTGAAGGCCGGAGACGATCTTGTCTTCTTCACCTTTGACTTTCGGCAGGATCGCCATCGAAAGACAGGGCACCGGGAATTTGATCGGCTGCATCGTGACCGCTTTGGCCTTGTCGCAGAGCGTATCGTTGGTGGTCGTGAACAGCAGTTTGGTGACAGCGCCGATATCGCCGGCACTGATCGCTTCTGTGGGAATCTGCTTCTTGCCGACCATCAGGAACAATCCGCCGATCCGTTCGTCTTTTTCCTTGGCGGTGTTGTATACTGTCGCGTTCGCCTTGAAGGTGCCGCTGTAGACGCGGAACAGGGAGATGCGGCCGACAAACGGGTCGGCAATGGTTTTGAAGACAAAGGCCGAAAGCGGCGCTTTCTCGTCAACGGGAATCTCGACGGCTTTGCCATCCGCAGTCTCTGCCGGTGCGGCGCCGACTTCGGCGGCTGACGGCATGATGTCGATCAGATGGTCCATCGTGAAACTGATTGCCCAATTGGCAGTGCCGGATCCAACGTAAACCGGGTAGACATGGCCGGTGCGTGCCGAGTCATGCAACCCGTGATAGAGTTCTTCTTCAGTGAATTTCTCGCCGGCAAAGAACTTCTCCATCAGGTTGTCGTCGCTCTCGGCGACAGCTTCCATCAGGGGGTCCTGCAGCTCATCGATCTGGGCCTGCATATCGGCAGGCATGTCGATCCTGGATGCTGCACCGGTTTTTGGGTCAAGCGCATAGGCAATCTGGCCGACGACATCGACGACACCAGTCATTTTGCCATCTTTGATGATCGGCAAGGCAAAAGGGACAACCTTGTTGCCAAAACTCTCGCGCAAGCTTTCCATCGTCTTGCGGAAATCTGCATTGGCTTCATCCATGCGGCTGACCATGAAGTAGCAGGGCAGGTCTTTTTTACGGGCTTGACGGACAGCCTTCTCGGTACCGACCGAGACACCGTCTTTGGCACTGACGACGACGAGGACGCTGTCCGCAACGCGGAGCGCTTGCATGACTTCGCCAACAAAGTCGAAGTCCCCTGGTGTGTCGATGAGATTGAGCTTGCAGTTTTTCCATTCACAGGACGCCACGGCGGTGTTGATCGAAATTTTGCGGCGGATCTCCTCAGGGTCGAAGTCGAGGACGGTGTTGCCGTCAGAAGACTTGCCAAGTCGATCGGTCACCTTCGCGTTGAACAGGACTGCCTCCGCGAAAGCTGTTTTGCCTGATCCACCGTGGCCAAGAAGGGCCACATTGCGGATATTCGTTGCTGGATAATTTTTCATACCCAATCATTCCCCCTTGCATAAATCGAAGATCGATGTCGGGGCCCAGGCGTCACGCCAGTATGTTTTGTGCAAAACGCCCTGCCGGGAGGCACCGTCTTGACCATTATACTATGCGATATCGACAACTTGAATAGTCTTTTTCAAGAGATTTTCGTCATTTCCAATACCCAATCGGCAAGAATCTGTTCAACTTCAGCCGCTGTGCGGGCTTGCATGAACAAATTTTTCCAGTGGGCGGCCTGATGTGAGCCGCGCAAATAGGCCGCCAATTGTTTGCGCATTTCGGCGACTGCGGTTTGTTCACCGACGCGGTCAACCAGGCCGTGCAGGTGGCGGTGGATCATCGCCGCCCGTTCGTCAGCCGCAGGTGGTGTCCATCCGGCTGAATCAATTCCCGGGGATGCCAGGGCCGCCGTCTCCATTGTGCCTGTCAGGTCGTGCTCGGCCAGTTCTATCGTCAATTGCTGGAAAATCCAGGGGTTGCCAAGGGCGGCGCGGCCGATCATCAGGCCATCGGCGCCGGTCTGGTCGATCATCCGCCGGGCGGCCTCCGGGCTGTTGATATCGCCATTGCCGTAAACCGGGATCATCACCGCTTGTTTGACGGCGGCGATGATGTCCCAATCTGCCGACCCACTGTAAAACTGGTCGCGCGTCCGGGCATGGACAGCAATGGCCGCAGCTCCTGCGCTTTCGCAGACGCGGGCAAACTCGACCGCGTTGACAGTCTGGCCATCCCAGCCTTTGCGGAATTTGACGGTGACTGGCTTGACCAGGCGGCTGCTCGTGTTAGCGACGTCAGATCCTGCTGCGGCCACCTGTTCGAGCGCCCGAACCGAGGCTTCGATGATCCGTCCGGCGAGTCCCGGGTCTTTCATCAGCGCGCTGCCCTCGCCGCCACGGACGACCTTGGGCACCGGACAGCCCATATTCAGATCGATCAGGTCACATTGCGAGAGCAATCGATTTTCATGGATCCGCAGGATGGCCCGCGCGAAATCAGCCGGGTCGGCGCCAAAAAGCTGGATCGCGACAGGTTTTTCAGCCTCCGGTACTATTTCCAGGTACCGCCAGCTGCGGTGCAGGTCGGTGTCGTAACAGATCCCCCGGGCACTGACCAGTTCTGTGACGACCAGCCCGGCTCCAAGTTCATGGCAGATCGGGCGAAAGGTAGCATCTGTCGTTCCGGCCATCGGCGCCAGGGCAAGGTTGTTGGCCAACTGGAGCGAGCCGATTTTCAAGGGATGCAGGTATGGGTTGGGCATATATTCCTCACCTTTGGCAAAGTCTGTGAATATAAAAAACCGCCGAATCCGTAAAAGACGGTTCGGCGGTTGCATCTGGCGTCCCGGACAGGAATCGAACTTGACCTATCGATTTTATATCATGACGCAAATTCCGCAACCGCCAAATACGAGCCATCTAGCTTGTCACCAAATCATAACAGACATGTCATTGGAATTGAAGCGGTCCCAGAAATTGGAACCTAATACAATCATGCAGCATTGACAATCCGAACAATCATTCTGTCATTGAATCCATGATTTGGCTAAAGAAAGTCTTGATTGAAGTGGATGTAAAAGGCCGGGTTCGCCCGATGGCCATTAATTTTGGTGACGATCCTGACCTCCGGATTGAGCGCATTTTATTGGTTTGCCCGATGAAGTCCAGGAAAGACCGTGAGACAGAAACCGGCATGCGCTATGTCGTGAGGATCCAGGGTAAGGATGTGGTGCTGTGCAGTGATGTACAGTGGTGGATCGAGGAGTGAATACATATGATCACTTAAAAAAGACCCAAAATAGAAAAAGACTAGATCGGCGCAGGCGCCTTTCTAGCCAAAAAGAACTTCTTTTTGTTCATCGAACTTATTATGTCATTACGGATAATAGTAGTCAACAATTTTTTTTAGATAATTCAGACTTTCTTTAATTGGTTGATTTCTATCAAAATATTCTCTGTGACGTCCGACACGATCATCAAAAAAATTTCTCAACTCACTTTTAGTGGCATTAACAACCCCTCTACTACAAATCTGTGGATGTATTAAGAAGAGTGCAGTTAAATCATGAACAACCGGATTTCTTAACATCTTTTTCCGAATATCAATTGTTATCTTAATGTCATTCTGAATTTTTTCAATTTCCTTGGTTAATGATACAGTTTGTAAGAACGGGCGATTTGAAATGAATCTTTCTGGATTAACACAAACCGATCGCTGACAAATATTTAGAAGGTACGGCTTTCTTAGGCTATTTAATATGCAGTTATTATGTGCCGCTGCGTTTCGTAAAAAACGAACTGAGCCCAAATATTTTAATATTGTGCCTTCGTTTGGATATTTTGAGAAATAGAATTCGTATAGTTTAATGAAATCCCCAAACGAGAGAATCTCTACAATATTCCAAATTGCCCAATTATCGCAATACTTTTTCACCAAGTCACTTGTGGCTGAGTCATTGCATTTTTTTGTAATGGTAGGTGTTATATACTCCCATTTATTTAGAAACTCAGAAACAATATCGTATCCGTTTTCTTGAGGATTTTCAGAACAAGCATTCAAAAGTTCAACTTTTAAAAAATGTTCAATATCAGAAGTCATCGAAAACAATATTTTCCTGAGTCTCATATCAAGAACAGCTAATTCTTTGAGATATGCAAATTCGAGACTTATGTACTTACCTTTGTTAGGATCTTTTAAATATTTTTCATAATTCTTTGCAAACGATTTCAATTTGAAATAGTAATTGCTTTCTAAAAGAAAGCTCTTTGCTTCTTCCTTTGAAACTATAGTAAATTTAATACCTTTTTCTTCCATATGCTCAATCTGCTGATCTATTGTAAGTTTTTGCTTCAAATCCAATGTTTTACCCCACTTAATCAAACAAGAAGACAGTTAACATGATTAATAGTAACACAAACTTTTTTTCGTTCTACTTTTACAATCTGTTGAGATTAAATAAAAACACCCCCGGCCGATCACTCCGAGTCTGGGTCATTCTGTCAGAATAATGCACTCAGCAACCCCTGTATAATAAAGGTATCAAATTATAATGGGGGAATAATCACTAATGTCAAAAGCAATCGATATTAATGATCCATTTAGACGACTACATGAAACCAATCCTGATCTTTATGGATTTGCACGCTCATTCACTTGGACCGATGTTGAAATAGAACAAATTCGTCAGTTACCTTTTAGCAGGACCAGTCAAGAAGCCAACTTCAAGTTGATCTTTGAATTTCGAATGATGATTGAGAACAAGAAAACAGCTGAACTGGGACGGTTAGATTCTCAAGATAATTCGAAACACATGAAAACCATTGGCAAATTAACTTATGTATTGGCTGCATCAGCTATTATCCAAACCGTGGCTATGATAATTCAGTTTTTCAAGAACTAAAAGAAGTCCCCAGCCCGGACCACTCCGAGTCGGGGGGTGATTTGTCATTTTGAGCCCGTGATACAATGAAATCAACAATTGTCAGGAGGCACTGTCAAATGGTGAATTCTAAGAAAAATGGTTCTGCAAAAACAAAAGTAAGTGCCAGCATAAAAAAGGATATACTTAAAAAGCCTCTTACGGCTCAAACAACAGCAACCGCTCTTCCTCCAAGTATTATTACAATCAAGACATTTTGGATAAAAAACTGGTGGATTATTGTCCTTTCATTATTTCTAACTTTTGGAGTTCCTATTTGGCACTCCATTTATTATAGGAAAATGGAATGTGAGACATTAGTAAGTATTGCACTTGGATTGATCGCGCTACTGATTGGTCCGTATGCTCAATATAAGCATACTTTTAAAACTGTTCACAATTAATAAAGCCCCCGGCCCGGATCGCTCCGAGTCGAGGGCTTTGTCATAAACAAGATCCGATGTTGATCGCATTTATTGACTAATCGCGGCGGTCCGTCATCGATCCGGACCAGATAATGGAGATGTCCAAACTCTATTATCTCAACGCAATACATTGATGCGTTCGAGCTCTTCCAGGCGTTTGATCGTGGTCATTTTGCCCACACTTGATTTATTATGTTATTATCTTTATTGATTTAAAACTTCTATTGTGGGGTAATTCATGCCAAACGATAATATAACGTACGTAATTGTTAATCTTTCAAATTTTGAAATTATCACCACAATAATTGGATTGATTTTGAATCTAGTTATAGCGTTTGGTGTTGTTGCAGCTTTTTGGCAAATATATATAACGAAGGGCGTAAGCGAAAAAGAAAATTTAAGAAAGTCGTCCGAGAAGGCTATATCGCTTGCGAAGATATTTGCAGACGAGATAATTTTTGAGGCAGGGTTTATAAAAAATGTCTATAAAGAGATTGGAATTTTTAAAATTCTTGATGACAATATTGGTCTTCAAAATGCTCAGGATTTTACGGTCGAAGAGTTAAATACAATATTTACAAAAAGTCAACAAATCCAAATAAGCGAAGCACTAAGAGGGATAACAATCACTCATCTCAACAAATCTGCTGCAAATTCACTTGGGCATAAATTAGAAATTGAGATTTGTAAGAGTGAAGTAGATGCAAAAAAATTACAGGCAGTAAATGAAATAAATGCATTTCAATCATTTTATACAAGAAAAATGAATTTGCTTAATAGGTTAGAATGGTTTTGCATGCATTTTAATTCAGGAGTTGCAAATCCAGATGCTGTTTTTCAATCGTTGCATGTTGAAATGTTGAGAGCAATAAAGTGCTTATACTATGATATTTCAATGTACAACGACGGGCATGTAGCAGATAAACTATTTACAAATATTATTGATCTTTATTGTGATTGGAATGAAAAAACGGCTAAATTGAAAGAAACTGAGAAAAAAGAAAAAAGACGTATTACGAAAGGCTTGATATCAAGCACGATAAAGTTATCACAAAAATAAGGAGGGGATTTACCCCTCCTTATTTCATTTTTCATTCTTTTTCTGAAGTTTTTCTTTCTTTTTGTGCTTCAATGCATTCTGGTTTTGCATAAATAGAAACATCAGACATAATTTCAAAATACATACCGGTCAACCTCCTGACTAGCATCTAATATGATATTACCATCACTTCGATATGTAAATATATATATTTGTTACAAAATCCCCAAATATAACAATGGTCGAATAAAAAGAGCCCCCGGCCCAGATCGCTTCGTGTCGAGGGCTTCGTCATCCTTTTGGGCAGTCCTGGCACGTTCCGTCCAGATCGATGGTGATGAAATCCTCTATCACCTTGCAGTATGGCCAGTTGAGGTCAAGCACCTCGAATTGATTGCAATCGCTGAAATCAGTTCATGATTCTTGATATTTACTATTGCCTGAGCAAACCATAGTTATGTTATTCTTAATTAGTGCATCAAGTGAAGTCGGAATTATGGCTAAGAGGCGCGAGAATGAAAAAACAAAGACTGTTCTTGACTATTACTTCACTAATTTCATTGGTGATATTAATTATTGGTTTTTATTATTTGATTTATTCAAACGATTTATCAATGGATTATGCTACATCTCAATTTCGTATTCACTATCCAACCGCAAGCAGCATTTCCGGTCCAGGATTCGAGAATTTTTATCAGAAGCAATTTGTAATATATAAAAATTTGTATGACTTCCTTTTACCACTTGGTGGCATTGGATTAATATTAAGTGGAATCGGATTTTACAAAGCGAATAAGTGACTTTATCACCGAATTGCAAACTACAAAACCATTACGGAACACAAAGCCCCTGGCAGGATCACTCCGGTCGGGGGTTATTAATTCCCATTTTGACGCAATGCTACAATCTATTTATCAAACATTGGAGGTATCAATATGCAAGAAACCCTATTTTCCGAGAACGATGTAATCCTTTTTTCAGAAAACTATATGTTACACCTTGACTTCCCAGCAGAAGAAATCCATCCAGGCGACGATATTCAATTCAGCAAGACATGCATGGATTCACCAGAAGCTAGAATTGCATTGATGCGCGAAGCGGAACATCACGCTCAAAGATTCAGCAAATAAAAAGACCCTCGACCTGGATCACACCGAGTCGGGGGGTGTCTAGTTTTGGTTGTCAAAGGTGTCACGCAACTATTTAGCGAGTTTTGATGGATAGTGTCAACTATTATCCGAATCTATTTGATTTTGAGCCTATGCTAAAATAAAGTCATCACTTATTTTGAGGTTTTCTATGGGAAAATTGTTTGCGCTCTTTTTAACATTGGATTGCATGTCAAAAGTCAACGTTATTGGAATTTTATTGGTCACAACTGGAACTGTCATGGTTTGGAAATATATATCAGTCATTGGATTAACTGCAAGAAGAAATCCTGATAAGGATGGCGCAGAATTCATTTATACCATTCCTACCGCAAAAGGTTTGCGAAAAATATTTTTTAACCGAAAAGTATCCATATTAGGGATAATACTTGTAGTTATTGGCAGCATTTTGCAAATCATTTCAAATTTCTAAATAAAAGATCACCCGGCCGGATCACTCCGAGTCGAGGTTTATCTCATTCTTTTGGGCAGTCCTGGCACCGCATATGGCCTCCCGATTTTGTCATATGTTTTTCTATAGTATATCCTCTTCGTTGTAAAAATGTCATATTATTGCGTATAATATTGCATTATAGACATTTGAGAGGACATCTTGATGAATCAGCACGGAGCTTTTGGAGGTTATATGTTTCAGACAGTAGAGTGCGATATGGATCTGAAGGTCAAAATCCTAATCAAACTCGGCAGCACATTAGATGCCGAAGAGTTGTCACTATACCTGTCAAATCATGCGATTCTAAAAAAAGATGGCGAGTTCTACGCCACCCCGAAAATCAATGTTCTACTGCGAAAAGATGTTTTAATTGATAATGGCTTTGAGATTGTTGCATAATCTCACCACAAAAATAGCCCTCGATCAGATTCACTCCTGGCCGAGGACTATTTTCTAAATGGTTTTAATACCAATCAAATAGAAGATGCAGATGATGCATAGAATGACAATTGAGATCAGCATGCCCTCGATCACAACAATTGTGGGATCCATGTTCCACCTCGTCGACCATCCTGTTAATTTATCGTACACCTATTGCATGTCATTCAGTTGTCAGTACCATAACAATTCTGCGAATTGAAATACCCCCAGCCCGGATCACTCCGAGTTGGGGTTTATTTGTCATTTTGAGCCCGTGATACAATGAAAACAGTAAATATAGGAGGTTCTTCAAATGATTCTAGAAGCTTTAATGAGTTTTTCACTTGATAAAGCTTGGGAAATTACACGAAAAAAGAGCAAGGTTAAAGAAATTGAGATATATGAAATCAAGGAAAGAATTGAATGCCTTATCAAGAAATCTGAGGATATATTAAAGAAATTTCAAAACAACAAGAAAAGTCTTCTATCAAGAGGAGCTCTAAACACGTCCATGATGATAGATACTGAACGAGTCATTGGTAACGCAAAAATTGATATCACAAAATTGAATCAATTGAAAAACGATGTCACAACCAGAATGAAGCGACCGGAGATTAGTGAAATTAGAAATCAATTAGATTTGATAGAACAAAATCACAATCAAGTATAAAAGAGATCCCCGACCGGATCGCTCCAGTCGGAGGTTTGATTGTGATGATCCAAAGCAAGGATATCGTCCAGTGCCAGGATGGCCGGTGGTGGATCGATGAGTAGTATGTTTTATTGAATAACTGATAAATTATTTTCGAAGGATAAGTAAATAATGAAAGTGTTAGCACAAGATAATCTATATCATTTTACAAAAGCCAAAACTGCAATCAACAATATTCTTCCTAATTCAACAATACAAATTAATAATTTTAGAGCAGTTAACGATCCAAAAGAGGCTCATGAATGGCCATTTTATTTTTATGACAACACTTTTTCAAATTCAAGTGAAGCAATCTCATTAGATCATTTCAACGCGCTAGATGATTATATGAAATCACATTCTCTTATTGCGTGCTTTAAGCATGAATATGGATGCAAAGTAAATGAGTTCCATGATGACCATGAAAATTCTCGCGCATTCTATGATATGAGAATGTGGGATCAATATGCGGATAAACATAAAGGAGTATGTCTTGTATTTGACAGAAAAGCATTACTTGAATGTCTTATTAATGATGATAGTCATATATTTTTTCATGGCCCAATAGAATATGGAAAATTATTCAACAATCCTGAAGATCCATTTGCAATCGATTTTCATAATTTTCATGAAGAGGGCGACAGTTATTTATTTAGTAAATTGAATAAAAATGTAAGTGATTATCTGTTTTCAAAAACATACCCATGGAAAGCCGAATCTGAATATCGGATAGCAGCATTGTGTAAGAAGCATGAAGAAAAAATCTATCTGAATTTTTCAAACGCATTAAAAGCCGTTATTTTGGGTTTGGATATATCAAATGAAGATGCAAAGGAAATCTGCTCAGTTCTCAACGGGAAAACTCAAGTCTTCAAAATTGATTCACGCTATTGGAAAACAACAGTATTCGAAGTCGAAACAAGTGATCCTGAACATGCGTATGTACTTGATGGAGTCCATTTCAGCACAAACATTCCGTGTCATTATGTACAAACAAGAGTAAGAAATGCTCTTGGACAACCTTGCATGTTAAGGATCGATTCAGAAAGTGGAAACGTAATGTTGGTCGATAAATAATATCAATCATTGCATATTCTATAATAAAAAAAGCCCCTAACCCGGTTCATCATTCCGAGTCAGGGGCTTTTTCATGTTTCAACAATAAAGCCAGGTCATTTTTAGTTGGATGAAGTGGGCACCGAACAAGCGTTGAATCATCGCAGGTACCCACTTCAGATGCAAAGTAGCAGAGTCGTTCTACTTTTGAATATGGACACCGAAAGGGCGGCCAATCTGGGCTCATCCGTTCCAGCGGGCCCGGATTTCTCGAGTGTCTACATGTGTGAATGTCTTATAAACACCAATACCACCCATGCCAAGCACATTGGCATAGTCCGCGATAGCCTGAGGTATGACTCCGCTGATCATGATATCTGCAGCCATACCATTCACATGCTGCGACTCACTGGCACCGCCGATTGATGCATTATAAGCAGGTGACCTATATGCAGAGTTAATCGTGATTGCTTTGCCAAAGTGGTCCCTGATCTTTTCCAGGTAATAAACCAACATTGTGTCAATCAGGATCGTGTCTGAGCCGTCCTTGCATGCAAACTCACTGACTTTGAAATGGGGCGTGAGTTTTTTCGTGCCCTCAGTTTCTTTTGAGAATTTCTTAACTGCCATTTGCTATGCCTCCAGCCTCATCATCGTTATCACTTGGCACATGTTCCGGCAGCGCTTTGGCTCTTAATTGTTCAAACGACTTGCGCACAATGTCCGGCAAAGGCACCCCCATGATGCCGAAATTCTCAACTACTGAAATGCCTTCGTTCCCAATAAAAAATAGTATTACGATTGTTCGGACCACTCCTGGTGAATGAAGTAAAACATCGATTTGGTTACCAATCAGAACCGCTAAAAGTATCATGATTTTGCGGCATAAGCCCTTAAAGCCTGCTCGGCTTTCCAAAGCCCCACCCTCGCTTTTTGGCGATCGTCGCCAGATTGCTGCAATCATAATCCCCGTGAGATAGTCTGCCAGCATGATGATAATCAACGTTGTCATGGCGCTGTCCCAACCTCCTAATGCTTCTGCAATCCCGGTGCCGATTGCAGCCAGGACCAATAGGATGATGTTTTTGAATTGATAAATTGTCATTGATGAATTCCTTTCCGCCGCTAGGCTATGGAGTAATTTCTTTTCCTGAGATCATGTAGTCTATGGCTGTATCTGCGCTGGCCAAGCCTTCAATGAGACCATTCACATTGATGATCTGGTCCAGATTGGAAAGGATAATGCTGCTGTTCGCGGCTATCTGCGTTACGGAATACAAGCAGAAACCGTCCAGCTTGAGTGTTACTGCCGCAGCGACCGCCGTCTTGTTACAGAGTGCAATCGATTTGACAATTACGAAGGCCCCGGTTGTTGCCGGGGCCGTGTATAGTGTGGCGTTTGATGTTGTGAGCGTGCCAGCAGCAAGCCGCTTGTCTGTGATGGTCAAGTTACATCCCTCCCCAGATATCTGTGTCCTTGAGGACCCATGCGACTGTATAGTCGGTGTTGGCTGTTTTTGCAAGGATCATGTCTTTGGATCCTCCGGCCGGCAGATAGGCTCCGGCTGCAATCTTCGCTATGTGTTCGTTGAACGACTGCTCATCGCCGGTATATCCACCGGCTACTGCTGCCTGGTAAGCGACCGCTCCGACTGCGCTGCTGCCAGATGTTGATCCTGTGGTTGTCCCGCCCTTGATGTAATCTAGCAAGCGCCGCTGGCGGTTGGCTCCGCCCATGCGGCCAACGTACTGGCTCATCACCGTTTCAGGGTTATCCGGGTTTGAAATCGTGCCGCCGGACGTCACCGAGAAGCTTGTGAAGTATCCGCTGTCGCCGAACGAGTGTTGGATATTAGTGATGATCCCTGCGACCCTTGGTGAGTCCCCGCCGGTCACGTATGCCACATCGCCGATCTGTAACCAAGGTCGAATCGGTCCGTCGAACTGTTCTACGACGCCGCTGTACTGCATGCCGTCGACCAGCTGTGTTGATATCCGGTCCATGTCAGTGTCGCTAGTCGCGTCAGGTACATTTTGGTAGAACGTCCGGTGACCGGATATATACCAGCCATCATAATGCGGAACATCGGCATAGACTTTTCTAGGGTTCGTGCCGTTTCTTCTGACACATACCCTGGAATATAGACCGTCGATTTTTCTATTTAGGGAACGAGTAAAAATTTCAGAGCCACGGCTGAACGAGTAGATGCCAGTCGATGCAACGTTGGTTCTCACAAACTCCGAGCTACCGACAACAATGGTGCCGTCCGGCTTGTCATCGGCATACCAGTCGGCAATGGCCAGTGCATCAGGGATTCCGTTGATGTATTTGTCAGATTCATTGAAAGTGAACGATCCGGTTGATGCTGTCGTTTCGACCAGTATGTACCGGCTTTCGACGCCGGCATCTAGCAGCATTTGTGTAAAGATATCCGTCAGTGTTCCGGTATATGTTGTCCGCTCGTCGTATGACTGATTTGACAGACTGAACCCGAAACGGTTCCTGCCGGAGAATGTGAAGTCTGCCGTTGCTTCTGCGTATGGGCTGTCCTCGATAAAGTATTGCCCCATTTCGAACTGATCCGAGTCTCCGCTCATAAAGTTCATGATGATACGGTTTCCAGGCGCGAACAGCGTGAACACATTGTCCTCGAACTGGCTTTTGTCGACGTTCAGCAGCGTGACACGGCCAGTCTTGATCTGGTTGTCGGCCTGCAGCTGCTGTTCGCCTGATTTAAGCCAATTGGTAACGTCCATCATATACGCATAAAGCAGGAGGACGACATCAGCGTTGTGCTGTGCCGTCCCCCATACATGACCGTTATAATGGTGTTCGATGTCCAGGATGCTGTATCCGCTGTCGCTGATGATTTGCTCTGGATCCCTGGTTAGGTTTTCCCATTGTCCAAAATTCAGCTCGCCAACCTGGGTACGAATAGTGCCAGAGTCCGTATAGAAGCTCTGGCACATTTCATCAAAATAGCTGGTTGTGTTGCCTGGCGTGACGCCTGTATCTAACTGCCTGGCGAAGTCCCAAACAATCTCCATAGGATCACCCGCCTTTCAGACGAGCGCCACAATACAGTCCGACCATGAAGATCATGAATACAGCCGTTATGCCGATTCCAATATCCATCATGTCACCTCGCCAAAAACTAACTCTGCGTAAAGGTCGACGACGTACTGAGTCGTTTTGTGAATCCCGTTTACCGTGTAGTTGGCAGTGAGAACAGCGCCGACGGCTGGAGCGGTGTTGAACGTGACCTCCAATTGACGTGCGGTCAGGTCAAACTCGAACGGACCGGAACTGCCTTGCATAAAGAACGATCCGTCGGGGGCCATCCAGGCCCTGGCAAAGCCTGCTTCTGTACCGACGCCGGTCGCGTTGGCCAGTTTGTACCAGGCGGAGTTGATCCAGCGGTAGGCTGCGACCCATGGCGTTGTATTTGTACCTATAACTATAGTATTTCCATCAGAAGAAATACTTGCCTCATAAGCTATACCTGATGGGGCTTGCACTGGATTTTCACGTTTGACCCAAGCAGATTCAATCCAATCATACACATAAAAATATGGACTCGGATTAGCAAATGCCACAATTAGCGTCGTTCCAGATGGTGTTAGTTGCGCCATATACCCGAAACCAGCGGGCATTGTTGTCGGGTTTGCTCGTGCAATCCATGCGGATCCGGACCAATCCGCTGTATAAAAGTATGGTGAGTTGGTTTTTGCGACAGCCAGGACGCTGCCGTCAGAGGACAGACTGCAACTCACACCATCGCTGATGTTTGGACTCGGCGCGGTTCGTGTGGACCAGCTACTGCCGTTCCAGACATAAATGGCGGTAACGTTGGTGGTAACCGTTGCCAGGATGGTGCCATCGGCCGATAGCGCGACGTCTTTCGCCCAGCCAGATGGGGCGCTGACGTCGATGCGTTTGATCCAGGCAGACCCGGACCAGTCGTACACATAGATGTAAGGTGATGCTTGCCAGGCGACAGCAAGGACGTTACCGTCGGCCGACAGCGCGCAGCGCATGGCGGTAGTTGATGGGTACACGGCGGGGGCGGGCCGGCGAATCCATTCGTCACCCGACCGGTGATAAGTTGCAAAATAGGGCGCGCCGCTTATTGTTAGTGCTATGACTTGCTGATTGGCGGATATTGTGATTCCCCCGTAACAGGTAGCAGCTGACACGGGTGCGCTCCGTTTGTAGTTGACTGCTCGGTTTACCGCTGCCGTTGTCAGCGCCGTGGTTTCAGTACCGTCTACCTTGACGACCAGGGTGCCGGCATCGATGTTCCGACTGGGCAAGAGGAATTTGGTCGTGGATCCGTCGCCCGTGCCGATGGACGCACCTGTGATGGCCTGGCCTGAATAGATCCCAGTCGCCGGCAGTTGCAAGCGGAATATTGGCGCGGTGACAGATGAGCCTAGTACGACCTCGGCAATATGGCCGTTTGAGTCACCGATCGCAAGGCGCGGGGTGGATGAATAGGTCTTTTTGTTTGCTGTGTCGCTCGTCCAGGTTAGCGCCGCGCTGGTCCCCAAACCTGGCAAAGACAAAAGTCCAGGCGATCCTTCAACCGTTGCAAGCGGTGCTTCGCCGGTGAAAAAATAACAGGTCGGGAACGTTGTTCCGCCAATCAAATAGTTGATCAGAGGGTTGGCGTTGGGCAAACCGCACATTTTCAGCTTGGCGTTGCTTGTGCTGAATGTGACATAGACGGTCGCGTAGATGGTGACGACATCGAGTGCGGTTTTGGTCAGCGTAATGACATTTCCATTCATATCCTTGATCAGCGCGTGGGTTACCAGGTTTGTGCTGGTCGCGCCGTATGCGACGCCGACCTCAGACAGCGTGCTGCCGACGTACTCCTCCGGATTAAGGACGATTTTTTGTCGCCAGTAGGATGTTGGCAGGGCTTTGGATTGCGCATCGTTGACGGCTGTTTTGGTGCCCAGGTGAACGAACAGCGACGTCCTGGAGGCCGCAAGGGTGCCGGTCCCGGTACCGAAATTGATGTTGACAAAATAAGCCGCTCTGGCGCAAAGCCGGTCATACATTTGATTGAGGACGATGTTTTCTGCGTATGCCTGGAGCTTGAGCTCACCGGTTACCGCGTCTCGAACCTCAATGTCGAAACGATTGTGGAAATTGGCGGCGATGGTTTGTTTCATTAGGTGCTCCTTTTGTTATAGCGGCAAGCCGCCAACGTTTGTCACAATGATTGTCATATTGGCATAAGCTGATATGTTCTCGTCCATGTACGGGTTGTCCCAATCGAGAATCAAGAATGTGTTGGACTCAGCAGGCATGTATTTGTATGCAATCTCTGATACTGTGACCGTTATAATAATTTGGGCGGTCAGATTTTCGGCGTCATTTGGATTGTCATACCGAACGATGTTGTTCGGTGTGAACGTCAGACTAAAACTATTTACAGCAGCCAGCAGTGCACCTTGGAGATTGCCAAGCGTCTTGTCGTAGCTTACAGTAACAAGTCCGACCGGTGATCGCATCCGGTCGAACACGTCCAGCCAGAGAATGACAGATAGGTTGTCCGGTGTTTTAGTGACCTTGTGGACTGTGTATGTCGCAGCAAGGAGATTACCACCTGGCGCACAGTCATGCTCGTATCCCGTCACAGTCCAGCCAGCTGTCGAATAAACGCTGCGAGCGGTGTAGAACTCCAGCTCAGTGCAGGTATAATAACTCCAATATTTACTAACCATATATAATCGCCAGTATCTATAGGTTGTTGCAGCAAACGTTGATCCCTGCCATCCTGCAGAATCCGTAAAAGTTCCACTAACTACATCCACCCAGGTCGCGCCATCACTACTCCCCTGCAATTTGTAGTCTTTTATTCGACCATCCACAGTATCAGCTCTAGCTTGAAACTTACACAGTGTTACTGGGCCGGCATAATCTCGACCAATCCATTGTCCTGATGTAGTGCTATTAGCTCGCCAATAAGTTGATACGCTTCCATCAAATGCTTGTTCTTTTGGGTAGCCTGCGCGGTCTGAACTGCTGATGGCCGCCATAGGCGTGACTTCGTTATAGGATGGCTTGTAATATTCGGTCCCCGTGATGATAGCCGGATCTGTGACGATCGCTTTGTCAAATGTGATCTGGATAGCAGCCTGATAGTCTAAAACGCTCATGTTACGCTCCAGTCGATTATGTTTGCCACGCTTACTGGCGCTGGCGGGATGACCTCGTATGGAACCAAGCTAGATGGGGTGAACGCAAACGGATCCATGGCGTGGGCTTGGCCGGACTCACCGGTGACGGTTCCTGGAGTGTAGGTCAAAGTCAAATTTCCGACCGCGTTGTTAAAGTTTTGGAACGTGAAAAGTGCAACCTTTTCAGTTATCTGGACGATAGAGGTCGCGCCAAATCCGGCGGCGGAGTCGTCATGCAGCGCGAATGCCGCGGCATTGTCGGCCAGGCCGTGCAGGCCGTGAGCAAATGTGACCAGAACATCGTAGCCATAATCCTCGTCCACGTTCGCCTGGTTAACCGCTTCCTCAACCTGGGTATCCATTGACCAGAGCGCCCAGACCGCCACATCGACAGTCGCTGCCAAGTGCTCGTCGTCACTTGAGGTGTCCCAGTATGTGATCTCATGGACATCCATTGTCATGGCCATGTTAACTGTCAGTTGTTCAATATTTGTATGGCCTGAGATCGCCGGTTTACTAAATATTTCAAACAGCGCACCTGCATTGTCTCTGACCTGCATGACAATTTTCCAATCGAATGTTCGTTCGGCATGGACTTCAGTGCAGACAGCCGGAGCGATTGGAATCATGCTTTCGCCATCTGAAATCAAAGGCTGCTGCTGGCCAGACCAGGCGCCATCAACATACTGGTTGTAATAGAGTGTTCCGGACAGAATGTAGAACACGACCATGCCTTGGTCCGTGTCGCCATATAGGCTGCGCACACCGTGGATTGCATCGAGCGCGGTGACGTTCGCTGCTGCAATTGCTTCATACGGACCGCCAAGGACGCCCGCCATAATCGCACCGGCTGATGTTACATAGAAAAGCCATGGCAGCGTTTCGGTCCTGTACTCTTTTTTGTATTTGCCGATCTTCACAAAAATGCCGTTAAATTCGAGCGAACAGGTGATGCATCCAGAGATCGTTGTTTCCAGATCCCATGTCATCAGGCTAACTGGAAATTTTATAGCTGACGACTTGACCGTCAGCACTCCGCCCGAGATATAAGCAGCGAATACGCGATCCGGCGATCGTCCTGTTTTCCTGGCAGCGATGCTCGTGCACGTCGACGTGACGCCAGGCGTGATGATCAGCTCTTGCCAAAGTTCTTTCCTAGTTATGGCTGTCTTTGCCCGGGCTGCGATGACTTCCATTTGCGGGTTGTTATTGTTGTACAACGTTTGCTGTGCTTGTAGGATCCTGGCCTTTAAGGTCGGATCAATGTACCTCATCGGTCAACCACCTCGATTACAGCCGCTTCGAATGACCCCTTGAAGTTGTCGTTGCCGATCGTGTTCGGTTCCCAGGATATTTCGGGGCTCGTGATGATGGTCTGGTACCGTTTGTTGAAATGGTAGATATAGATCGGAGCGCATGTTTCGCAGATTCCGTTAAAAGTGGTTTTGTCTATGACATTGACTGTCACCTGAAGCGCTGTTGCCGCATTGCCGATTTGCTGGATGGTGTATGTGCCATCCAGCATTCTCGACGTTATCTTTGTGGTTGAGCTTTTTGGCCTGACCTGCAGCCCGCGGCAGTAGATCAGTGTGCCGGAATCGTTCGTGACGTAGTTAGTCATGCGACTCTCCTTTTTATCCGCCGGCCATCATCAAGTCCATTCGTAGCTGGTCGAGGATGATTTCTGCTACTCCGGCCAGCTGTCCTTTGTCATTGACGCCCTCAACGACAACTTTCCCGCTGTGGACAATTTTTTGATTTGCATTTGACTGCAAAGAAAGTTGAGATTGACTGACCGGGTTGCTGTTCGGCAATGATGGAATTGTGAGACCACTCTGACTAATTTTGTTAAGCAAATATTCCCGGCTCTGGGCCAGTCGATCAGTCTCATCAATTACTCCATCAGCTATTTTTCCAGCAGTTTTAATTGCTTCTTTTCCGCTTTTATCTATCCCTATCTCCAACCCCTGGCCAGCAAATATTCCTGTTTTTTCCAGTCGATGTGATGGTGATCTGTTATCAAATCCACGGTCTAAACGGCTGATAGCACCGCCGGCAATACCAGATGCCTTGTCATAGACGTCCTGTTCTTTTTCCGCGAAACCTTTGATCAACCCATCGATAGCGTCTCTTGCAGACTGCCTGTATTCTTCAGGCAGTCGATCAACGCCTGCTATTAGTCCCGCAATGATCGCTTCCGATTCATCAGAAACTTGTCCACCATAAAGTTGAGTATCGGACGCCATTGCAACCCAGCTATCTAATCCAGCTTTTTCCGCTTCCTTATAGGCAATTGCCAGCTCTTCTTCAAGAGCTTTTTTGTTTTTAAGATAGTCTTTTTCAACGTTTCCTGTTTCTTTGAATTTTTCAAGATTGCGATCGCGAAGCTCATCAATTTCAGCGCTGATTCTTCCAACGTTCTCAAAATTTGATAAAGCTGCAGCATTCTGGTCTTCATAGCTTTTTTGGATTATTGAAAGAGTTTCGCCATGTTTTTTGTTTGCTGAATTGATTTTTTCGTCTCGTTCGTTTTGGGCGGTAGTGACGAAAGCTTCAAAAGCAGCTTTGGTAAGTAATCCTTCCTCTTTATATTGCTTAGTCAGCAGCGCAATCTTATCTGTATAGGTTTGATCAGCAATGGCAATCAGTTTATCTTTAGTTTCCTGTGCGCCTTTGATGTATTCATTGGCTTTTGAACCGGTCATGTCCGATTCATAATTTGCCATCGTTTGAATAACATCATCTTGTGATTTCAATGCTTCGGTTTTCTTGCTGGTGTAATCGTCAATCAATCCAATTAGTTTTTGGATCTCTAGCAACTCTTTGTCGGTGTACTTACGGCTTTCTTTTGCTGCAGTTTCAGCCAGGCCGATGATTTTTGATTGAGCATCTGTTATACCCGCATCATAGTCTGACATGGCTGCTTCATTCACAAGAAGCGATTGGTTTAGTCCGTCAAGAATAGACGTTGCTACTTCAACTTCTGAATGCCAATTTGATACTCCGTTATAGAATTCCTCAGCTGCATCACCGGCAGCCCGGGATCCTTCTGTTGCGTTCTGGTAAGCCAGATACATACCGCCAAGACCAAGTGCAACAGGCCCCAGCACAGTAAGCAATCCAGATCCAAGTGATCCGGTTAACGCTGCGGTGGCACCAGATAGACCTCCGGTGGCTGACGTTGCTGCAGCGGTTGCTGCTTTGCTGGCAGCCACTTTGACAGCATGTTTACCCCAGGCTGAAGTTAATCCTCCGACAACAGTGGTTGCAGCCCCAAGAGTTTTCAACACTGGACCAGCTGCTGCAGCTATACTGAGTGCTACCATGACTGTTTTCTGCATCTCAGGATTCATATTCCCGAATGCTTCAGCCGCCTTGGCTACATCTTCCATTAAGTCTGATATCACCGGTAATAGCTGTTCACCAACGGTTATCGCAGCATCAGTCATTCTGTTTTGAGACATTTTCAATTTTGATGCATTTGTCTCATATCTTTGTGATGCTTCTTTTGTCAGCGCATTATTTGCTACCCAGGCATCATTACTGAGTTTGATCGACGAAGCCATCTTGTCGCCCGCACCAGCGGACCGGAGCAAGGCATCGCGCATGCGGACCTCTGTGATCCCCATGTCTTCAAGTATTGTGATTGCATCTTCGCCGCGATCGCCAGCTGTGGCTAAGTTTTTCACGAACAACTGGATGGCTCCGACCGCATCCTGTTCATATGCCTTTTTGAAGTCAGCTGCTGAAATGCCAGTCGCTTTTGAGAATGCTCCAAGTGACTTGGATGCACTCATAAATCCTTTAAGCTCTTCAGCGGTATAGCCCAAATCATGGGCCATGGCTTTGAAGCCTTTGGCATCTGTGTCTGCGTACATTTCAAGGTCACGAAGTGACATGCCAGTTTTCTTCAGCACTTCATTGGCTTTTGATCCAGTGGTTGCAGCAAGCTGCATCTCGATCATGACTTTCGAGAATGCCGTGCCACCGGCTTCAGCTTCAATACCCACATCTGACAACGAAGAGGCTAACCCTACAATATCGGCCTCGCTGAGTCCAACCTGGTTTCCGGCACCTGCTAGTCTTAGCGCCATTTCTGTGATGTCTTTTTCAGTTGATGCGCCTGCATTGCCGACTGCGACAATTGATGATCCAAGCCGGTCAAAATTCTCCTGATTCATCTGGGTGATGTTGGCAAACTGGGCCAATGAAGTCGCTGCTTCATCTGCAGTCAGGTTTGTCGACTCACCCATGTCAATCATGGCTTTAGAGAATCCGAGGATGTTATCGGTCTTGATGCCAAGCTGACCAGCTGCTTCCGCGACAGCAGAAATCTCAACTGCTGATGCAGGAACTTCTTTCGACATTTCGCGTATGCCGGTTTCAAGACCATCCAGCTGTTCTGTTGTAGCGTCAACTGTTTTTCTTACACCTGCAAAAGCCGATTCAAAATCGATAGCAGCTTTAGCAGAATACCCCGCCGCCGCAACGATCGGAGCAGTCACACCAACTGTCAGCGCGGATCCGGCCGATGACATCTTGTCCCCGACCTTTTGCATTTTCTCGCCTGCTTTTTCAGCAGCTTCACCTACAGCCTTGAGTTTAGATTCCTGAAGTGCAAGATCCTTGTTTGCTGAAATAAGCTTGGTCTGAAGCTTTGATAATGAGGTCTCAGCGTTCAGATATTGAATGTGAAGCTCTCTTGTTGTTTCAGCATTTTGATTGGTTTGTGCAGAATATTTCTCAAAAGCGGCTTTTGATTCCTCAACTTTTTGCCGCTGTAACTGTATCTGTTGATTCAGGGTTTCAATTTGGGATTTAAGTTTGCCTTGTTTGTCGCCAGTCAGATCAAACCCTGCATTGTTCTTTTTCAGTTCTGCATTCAAGACCGATTGCTGCTTGTTGATTTGCTTGATCGCGTCTACATATTTTTGTTCGCCACTAAGCGAGTATATCGTTTTGATCTCTCTGGTCGGCATTGTGCTCCCCCTATTTTACGAATCCGTTTTGCTTCAACCAGGCATCATATTTTTCAAGGGCAACCTTTTCCACTCTTGGCCCGGCAATGTTATCTGCTGTATCAACCCAGTGGGTTGGCGGCAGGCGCGAAGATCCATAATGCAAGACAAATGCTTTTTCCGCATTGCGGACCATTTTTTTGCGAGTGTATCTTTTGCCTTTGGTGATGGTTTCCCTGCTGAAACCTCTTGGATATATTTCAATCGACAGAATGCCATAAAGATTTTTTGGTTTTTTTGAATACCAGATTGAATCGATCATTTCACCTGTGCTTTTCAAACGATGGATGATCGCCGCCTGCTTCCAGGCTTGCTTAATCTCTTCAGCCCCAGCCACTAAAATGGACTCAGCCAATGGACCAAATGTTTGACCCATGCGATCCATATCAGCAATCAGCTCTTCAAGTCCCTCAGTTCGAAACCGAACCATTACAGCCAGCTCCCGTCATCCGTCGAAATCATGTCGATTCCGTGCTCACTCCAGTATCGTTTGAATTGTTCATAGATCGCCCGCTGCGTCGATTTTGCGAATTCGGCCGCCGAGATGTTGAGCTTTGATTTTGCAAACCAGAACCAGTATCCCCAGTCATACCCTTTCGAATTTTCTTTTTTTTTACCTCGGCTTGGGTATCAGGATATGATTCATCCAAGTTGTTTCCACTGTCCTTGATTTCTGGCTCTGGTAAATAGGACGCAACGCCTTGAATGACTGCATTGATATAACTGTCGAGATTGGATGATCTATATATTCTTCCGAACCAGAACACGTCCATTCGGTCATTTGCAGCTTTTGTCGCTCCATAAAGTAGAGCTATCGTTGATTCAATAGTCCCTTTTGACAGGAATTCTTTGATTATTTCGTCATAGGTTGTCTTCTTCTGATACAAAGTCATCATGTAATGGCAAGCATTAACGATGGCAGCATTACTCCAGACTAATGGCCGTATCCGGTCGAACACGGCATAATTCTCAAGTGGATACAGATCTGTGATATCAATGTCCATAATATGCCAAATGGGAGATGGCCTTTTGGCCATCTCCCATTCCTTTCTTTAAGGTGTGACCGTGTAGGCTGCGCTGAACAACGTCGAGTTGTTCAGACCGGCCTTGAGTGCGATTGCCTTGATGGTAAGCGCCTCGTTGATTTCGATCGGGCCATCGTACAGAGTGCTCGTCGCGGACGGAGTTGATCCATCCGTTGTATAGCGGATGACAGCGCCCGAAGTGACGGTTGACAAAGCGATATCGGTACCAGCTGCCACAGCACCGGCGACCGGGTCTGCAGTCGGAGCAGCACAGGTCTGAGCGAACGCATCGCCATATTCCTGCGGAGCAGAGAACCAGGCTGCCAGCTTCGTCGCGTCAGCACTTGGAGTGTCTTCCCGCATGCTGTACTTGATATAGCCATCATTCACTCGTTTGTAGAATCGTCCGGTCAGATTATGGGTCTGGTAGGTGATTCCACTCTCAGAGACGGTGTTGGCTGTTTCAGCCATTTCCTTGAATTTTCCCTTATAGAGCACGACTTTTTTATACTTAGTCGTGCTGCCAGAGATATTGTTGGAAAGCTCTTCTTCCCAGGCAAGCGCACCTTCCTGAGCAACATCAACGCCAGTGGTCAGGACACCACCTCCGGCATCAATCGGATGGCCAAGCAGAACAGCTCGAATCGCGTCAGTCAGCTGGGATGCATTGATCGTGACATCAATGGCGACGATCTTGGAAACACTGTCCTCAATGCCGTCATCAGATTCAAGCGTTCCTTCAGAAAAGACCGGTGTGCATTGGATGTTGATCAGGCGAGAAAGCTTGACAGGCGCCCCATATGCTACTGGCACGGTTTCTGTGTCCGTGTTGGCTGTAATCGGGAACCAGGTAAGTTTCCTGGCGCCAATGGGCTTGGCGACATATGTCATAGTTGAGTTCCTTTCTCTGTGTATTACCTGTAAAAACAGGTAAAAATGTGATTGATAAAGTCGGTATCCTCTTCATAATCAACAATGTATTCAAAAGGGATGCCGGCTTGGGTTAATGTGTCATAAATTTTGGATACTATTGGATCTGAATCAGACTTGGTAAATCTATTGACCTGAATCTTGAGCCAGGAATCATCATCCATATCATCCGATCTTATCTTGACGATTTGTGATGGATACCAGATTGTACGATCCCCTTGGCCCTTGCCCTTCCATTTGTCTGCATCAGGATCCGCGGTCAGTAGTAATGCCTTGAAGTTATCCAGGTTGATCATCTGGCACCTCTTCCTGAATTACTGGATTCAGTTCCAGCCTGACCTTGATCATGCTTAGCGACAGGTCCAGACATGAAGGTTTGATATCCTGTGGCTCCTGGATCTGTTCGATCTTGTATTGATTTCCGTCCTCAAGGACAACCACATCCAACGTATGAATGTTCGGAATTTTTGGACATCTGACGAGCTTTTCAATCCGAATATCTTCTTGTTTGGCCTGCCAGAACCGTGACATTCCCACGATCCTGTTGGCATACCGTATGCCGGTGTGCCGTATTGTTAATGTGTCGTTTGGCATGTCGCCGGGTGATGCTGTATTGTCCGACCGGTAAATCGAGAGTAGACCATCATTAAACGTCTGGGTTATCGATTGCAAATTGATCAACCCCCTGACTTAACCGGAGCGAGACAATCTCAGACTGGTAATTCTTTTCGAATATTTCACCCGCGTTGGATCGGAAATATCTGCAACGTTCAAAGAGCAGATCCCTGGGCAGTCCTTCCACCGAATAGCTGAATTCACTGCCACCCAGCTCATTGATCCTGGTTATGCCTCGCTTGATGTAGCCAGTCAGCTTGGAATCAAGCGAGGCGTCAGCCCAGGTGATATCAAGGTGGTTTCGGACGGCCGCCAGCAATTCGGCCAGCTGTTCAGCTGTCAGATTATTAGCGGTCATCTTTCAATCCTCCTTAGGATTTGGTCACGGCAACCGTGTAAACCTCAGACTCGCCGCCAACCGTGACGGTTACTTCGACGGTGTTCGCGCCAGTGTTCCAGGTTGCCGCTGCGCCGTTGGTATGCGCTGCACCATTGAGCTTGATCGCGATTGTTGCTTCGCCATCCTTGGCAACAGCTGTGATCGTGTTGGTCGCGTTGGTTGTTGCGGCTTCGTAGATCATGACAGACTTGTTGAAGGTCGGATCAAGGGTCAGGCTGCCAATTGCCAAGCTGGCCAGACGGGCATCCGGATATGCCGGCACAACAATTTCATCAAGGTTTGCGACACTGACGATGCTGTTGTTGGCGACCAGTCCCGAAATATCCAGGTAAGCGAAAGCATTGGCATCAAGCGGTTTGCCGTTTCCGTACAGCTTGATCAGGTAGACCCGCTGATCTTCGAGGAATTTGTATTCATCGGAGAATTCCAGCTTTCCGCCTTTCGAAGTGCCAAGGCCCATGAAATACTTGCTGGCCAGACCAAGCACAGCATGGTTGCTGGGAACAGCCGGCGAAATGACAACATCGGTCGGATATGGGAAGACGTTGTTGCGATAGGTCCCATCCGGCTGCAGGATCGTGGTCGCCGGGAAAACTTTGGTGTAGTAGTCTGCAGGATTGACCACCAGCAAAAGTTTGGGTACAGCACGGCGCTTGCTGTTTGGGCCGGTCGAAATGGTGTTCAGCAAAGCACCCATTGTGGCAGGATCAAATTTGGTGATCACGGTCGCGGCTTTGCGAGGATAGACACCATCAACTGCACCGGACAGTGCACGGGTCATGCCGATCGGTTTTTCGTCGCCATCGCCATCGACGCCACCGGCCTCAAGCTGGGTGGACAGAGCTTCGACCAGGATTGCGCGGACATAACGGTCCAACCATACCGGACCAAGATCCAGCATCGCTTTTGCAACAGGAAGGAATGCCGAAAGCTTCATTTTGCCAAGGCTTATCAGGTCAAAAGCCGCTCCGAGCTCGGCGGTAATTGCCGCAGTCAGTTCTCCCCAGGCGGCAACGCCACTGGTTGTGCTGACCAAAATTTCAGTCAGAGCTCCGGTGTTCTGGAAGTCGATCATGTCGAGTAAAGGGTGCTCATCCATGATGTCTTCAAAGATTGTATCGATGATGGTCTTGGGCAACACATCATCCATGCTTGTCAGGGCCTGTTTCGGATTGGACGAACGAAGAGCATCCGTCAGTCTCTGATAGTATTTGTTCTCTTCGTTTGTCAGCTGGCGAACACCGCGGCCTGCCAGGATGGTATTGTCAGCGGATGCCATCAGGCCCCGAGCTTCAGCCATGACAGCCTGTTGGAGATTGTCAGCCAGATCATTGAAAGCCTGGGCAAACGCCTCCGGGTCATTGGCCTTGACTGCATCGCTCAGCTGCTGCAGGATTTCGGCCTTCTTTGCTTTGATTGTGTCGAGATTCAACATTCTTTCTTTCCTTTCTCAGCGCAGGGCTGCGAACAAATTGAGGATTTTGTTCTGTACCGGCTCAGCCGGTGGTTCGGGATTTGTTGGAGGCACCGGTGGTTCAATTGGATCTTGATGGGAATTGAGTTCTCTCAGTTGAGCTGCAAGCGATTTGTTGATCTGGATCCGCTGACTCAGGTTCAAATTGACTTTCTGCAGGATTTCGGATGCTTTGGACATATCCGCATCTTTTTCCGCATATTCGTCCGCGAAACCATACATCATACAGTCTTCAGCAGTCAGCCAGGTTTCAGCATCCAAGAGTTCAATCAGCTTGTCTTCTGTGATGTTGTCACCAGCCTTTTGCAGATAGGCTTGACGATTTCCTTTGCTGATCACATCCAGGTCATCAGCGGTCTTGCGCAATTCCTGAGCATTGCCAACGGCGACTGTCCACATGTTATGGATCATCATCATGGCGTTTTTCGGCATGACAATCTTGTCGCCGGCCATGGCAATAACAGATGCCACCGAGCAGGCAAATCCATCAATGTAGACGGTCTTTTGTGCCGGATGCCGACGCAGCTGATTATAGATTGCTGTTCCTTCGAAAACGGATCCGCCATAACTATTGATGAATATATTGATCTGTCTCGTGTCTGGATATTTGGCCAGCTCTGATCTGAAGAAATTCGCAGATGTTTCTGATTCAATGGTTTGACCAGACCACCAGTCATATCCGTCATCTTGGACTTCTCCATAAATGAAAAGATCAAGCGAAGCTTCAGCAGACTGCTTAAATTCCCACATGGGTTTAAATTTTTCTCGTGCCAGTTTCATTCACTCCTTCCCTTGTGTATTCAAATGTTTCATTTGGGCGGCTCCCTCGATCTAAGCAGGGGAATCACCTCCCCCAGCAGCTAAGCTGTAATTTTTGGTCATCCAGTGCTGGTCAGCCCAAGGCTCAGGTATCGGTTCATCACCGGTGACTTTACGAATTTCATTGATGCTATAGGCACCTGAGCTGATCAGCTTATCAACCGAGGTGGCAACTGTCAGAAGATCGACATGCAGAATTGCACTGGTATCGATCTTGATCTTGTTGCCCTTCAGGACCAATTTTCCATAACGCTTTCGATTGATTTCTTCAGAAACCATGTCAGCCAAAGGATCAACACCGAATGTCAGTAATGATTGAACCGCCTTGCTTGGGTCTGCTACATCACCCAGTACTAAAGCCGGCGGTATGCCATAGGGCCTGGCAGTAAAGGCAAAGACATCATCTACCTGGGCACGCATATCTCTGGTGTTGTCATTGCTGTAGGTCTTGCGTTCATGTTCGGTCCATTTGTATCCATCAGTCATCGGCAGCACGGCTGAATCTGATGTGAAGTATGTTTTGAACCGTTCATTCATCATCTTTGACAGGGTTTTCTCAAAGTCCTTGCTACCAGCTGCCTGGGCAGATATTTCAAGTACTCCTTTTTGACCTCGGCTTTTCTGAAATGCTTTTTGCGAATACTCAAGCAATTTACCGTAAGATTCATGCAATCCATTGATCAGTTCACGAACATCCCGGTTGTTCAACTGGAAGTACAAAACCTCCGGCATGAAATATGTCCGATTGAAGGTGTAGTCATCAACTGTCACATTCGTGAAAACATAGTCTTTGACTGCAAACGTGTCTTTTTGGTAACTGTCAGCAATCAGCAGATCGCCATTCATGGTTTCAATGGCCAGGGCCTCGTTGTTTTCCATCAGCTTGGTGACAAGCTTCGTTAGAAATACCGAGCTGTTCTGATTCCGGTTTGGTTGAATGTTCCATAGGTACCATTCATCTCCACGGAATTCCTTGCCACTGACATAGGTTTTGATTTCGCATTTCGAAAACGCTTTAGACATCAGGTTGATAGATGATTGCAGAGCCAGTTCACGGACATAAATCGATGAAGCCATCGACCAGAATTCCGATAAATCAGGCGATGCGACGGCCAGCGTTGTGCCACCAAACAACTTGTCACGCAGCCAGTCAAGGATAGTTGCCAATTGATCACCGCCTTTCAAAATGTGAAGCAGGGCAGATCTGGTGTGTCCACCGTCAACCCGCTATCAACCAGGTTAGAATCCTCAGTCATGGCCATAACAAAGGCCATAAATCCGTCTGTTTTTCGCGTTTTTGGCTCGATTTTTCCGTATTTGTAATTGCCAAATTCGTCCGGACCAGTCATCATTTTCTCTTTTGGACTGGCTGGCATTTTCTTGGTGTTATTCGTGTACCAGTTCATCAGCGGGTTTTTTCCCCAGCAGATCTGGCCATTATTGAAAGAAGAATCGATAACTGGAACGGCTCGAATGATATCGCTCGGTCGGGTCAGTTTGACGTTCTTATATTCCCTTGCATCAAACCCGATTTTTAAAAGCGAGCTGGATACCAGGGCATAGCGGAAGTTATCGATCACGATCTTGGAGATGTTGATCGATATTGCCTGCTCGGCAAACCATTCGCTGATCAAGTCCGGGTTGATTTCGATATCATCCACCAAGGTCAGATATCCGGCTTCTGCCCATTCCCGCCATGGAATCTTCAACCTGCTCAGGTCTTTCGACTTCAAGCACATCCAGCTGTGAGTTATCCAGTACCTGATCCCATCCTTCTTGACCATGATTCCTGCTGCAGCAAAGTCCCGAATGCTGGCATAGTCTAGTGCGCCAACGCCTGAGCAACCGGAAAGGTCCGGAACTTCTTCATTGGCTTTCAGGATGTTTTCCCATTCGGTTACCTGAATCTCTGGATTGCCCTCTGGCAGGTTCATGCGCTTCGTCATGAATGCTGTGAACTGTTCCGGATGCTTCACCCAGTCCGAATATTCTTTAGTGATTTCAACAACCAGATCATTCCGCCAGGGTAAAGAAGGATTGGCTTTTGGCCAATTTTTCGGATCTTGAACATCTTCTTTTTTGTCCAGACGAAAAATCAAAGGCAGCCATCCATTGTCTGGTTGACTGCCTTTGAGGATCTCAATTGATTTTTCAACGTAATGGTCTAGTGGCCCGTCTCTGACGTCTCCATTGGTCGTGGCAACCGTCCGTCTGGGGTGCGGCTTCTTGCCAAGGCCTGTCGTGAAAACGTTGATATTGGCGTAATCCTGATACTGATGAACCTCGTTGAAAACCACAATCCCCGACCTCAGACCGTCCTTGCCTTTGGGGTTGTTGGTCCGATACTTGATCCGTGATTTGGTTTTCAGACCAATGATCTCTTCTTTATTCCAGTAGAAATGCTTTGTCAGCTTTTTCCGATTGCTGGGATCCTCGAGGACATTCCAAATGTCATCAAACGGCGCCCGGGCCTGATCTTCATTATTGGCGCAGATGTCGACATCGTATCTGGGAATGCCATTGTAAGGTCCGGCTAAACACCAGGATTCAAATGCAATGTAACCATCCTTGCCAGCACCACGGCCCATCAGCAAAAAAAGATCTGGCCAGCGAGGATGTCCATCTGCTCTAAACGTGCAGCAGTGAAGGGCCAGCGCAAACTCTTCCCACGGAAATAGCTGATCGTAAGGAAAATATTTGATCTGATCCAGGTACTTATCCAGGAGATTCTGATCAACTCTGATATCTTCTGTTTCAAAAACATTCCGGACATAGCTGACCAGGAGATGCTGCTCAATGCAGGCTTGAACAGATCCGGATTCGACTATTTCAATATAGGCGAGAATTCTTGGATCAATCTTACAGATCGTCATCCTCATCACCGCCAACGTTGGCAGTCGATAATCCCAACTCTTTCAGTATCGACAGCATTTGCTTGTTGACGCCAACCAGTTCCTTGACCGAAGGGTTGTTCTTTCCTCGACATCCATGGCCAGTAGAATCCAAGTCCTTAAGTACCGATCCGTTTGATTTGATGTCTTTGATCAGCTCGTTTTTGATGCTCCAAAGATCCAGATAGTCATCAACCAACGAAAGAAACGGGTCAATGTTGGCCCGTTTCAATGACAACTGCTTGATCAATTCCTTCTTGATATTCGACTTGCTGGCCATTGGTTTGACCCTCTCTTCAGAATTTTCTCATGCGCGAGGCTCATCTCTCTTGTCAGGGACCCTCCTCCGGCAGCGGTCTCCCAAATTAAAACGCAAAATTTCCCGACCGGGGGGCACCTTTACCACTTTTCAATCGTCAACGGATCGACTTTTACTTTTGCTTTGTGATCGTGATGATTCTCATGACAATCTCGACAAAGGCTAACCAGGTTGCGATACTCTCTGCCCAGAAAAATATATGTCTTGCTCAGCGCCAGCTCCGGATGCTTGTCAAGATACTGCACATGATGAACCGTATCGGCTACTGCATAGTACCCCTTGGCTTTGCACCACTGGCATTCGTTTTTGTCGCTTTCTAAAACCTCACGTCGCAACTTCTTCCAGACCCACAACCTATAGAACGGTCGAGGATCGCCGGTTGCAATCCATTTCTTTAGTCGTTCAAGCAATTCTGGTGTCATAATATTCTTAAGAACTATGAGAGCTATTTCTCTCTTCATCTTCCTCACTTATGGAATATGTTTTGGCGGCCGACGCCGGAGGAATAGCGCCGACCGCCCTGATCGATTGAGGATTAGCTGTCGATTGTTGCTGACATTTTGTCTTGTGACAGTAAACCAGAACCCGATGTCCAGATTCGGATATTGAATCAATACACCGCTTACCCCAGACACACGTCTCGCACTTTGCCATCTGATTGTCCTTGCCTGCAGTTGACTGCAAAAAATAAAAGAGACTGCGACGCGCATGTCGTAGTCTCTCGTTCTGTGAAACATGTGGCGTTTCGGTCAACGCCCCTATTTACAGTATATCATCGGGCACAATGACACGGTTTTGACACGATAGTGTCACCTTATGTTGTTGTATCCCATTGATACCAAAGAATAAGACACTGAGCTTTTGATATGCTTTATCTAAATCTCGATAGATCGTTCGCAATTCGCAATCAAACCGATCAGCCAACTGGTCATTTGTGTATGGTTTTCCTCTTCCGTCTGATCCTCCGGCTGGATCGATATACTTCCGAACAATCAGGTTATATTGCCTGATCGTACCATCTTGCTCACAAAGCTCTTTGAACATTTCAAGGGCTTTATCCATATGAGCCTTATAGACCATGGTCTGCATTCTACTCTGGGTGATCGATCGAACTTCGCTGCTGATCTTGAAGTCATCGATATACCATTGCATCGCATCAACAGCATTTTCAATGAAGGCTTCCAGATAACGATAATGCTTCAGCGCCGATTTAATATTATAACGATCTGACATTGTTCACCTCTGATCTGTCTGACCGACGATGACTGATTCGCCTGTCGCCTTGTCCGATGCATATATATTCTTCCCTTCAATAAAAAATGAAAGCTTATCTTCTTTGACGTGACGTTTTATTTCAACAATATCAATTGGCTTTTTGTTTATCTTCTCGCATTTATTTTTCATTTGATGATCTTCAACTCCAACCATGGATATTTATCCCTAAACAACTTAGCCTTCATGACAAATACCGCTGTTTCTTTGCCTTTAACATCTTCAACCCAGATTTTCTCCGACTTATCACAAACGATAAAATCTGGTCGATACCTGATATCTTTGGCAATGATGAATGATGGCTGCTCCCCGAATCCGCTGATTTCACCCGACTGCTGCAGCAGCTTCAATTCCCTGTACCGTCTCGCCTCCGCCTTCGAGTCGAATGTTTTTCCGTCTACCTCGGTTAGGACATTTTTGTATTTCCGCTTAATTGTCGACGGTCCTCTCTCGGGATGCAGGTTTAACTTTCTGTAATCGTCTACTGTCATTCTTTGCCGCGTCATCATTCATCACCTTCTTTCTAATGTCGCTATATGTTCCGTTTGCTCGCCTTTTAGCTTCGGCCAGCATAGCGAATGATTCGATGTCAATTTTGCTGGGTTTATAGTCTTTGATATAAGTTTTTGGCGGACTCTTTTTCGGTTGGCCCATTTATACCTCACAAATCGAACGGCAGACTTGTGTCTTCGCCTGGATCCGGATAGAATCCATCGTTTGAAGGTGCGGACTGATGATCGCCTCCGGAGGCTGCCTTCTTCTCTCCAAAATGAATCTCATCCACGACAACCTCCGTCGCATATCGTTTGTTGCCGTCCTTGTCATTATAGGTCCGAGTCTGGATCGCGCCGATTACGACCATCCGACTGCCCTTATGAAAATACTTGGTCACGAATTCAGCCTGCTGGCGCCACGCCACGCAGTTGATGAAATCAGCCTGGCGCTGGCCGGAGGAGTCTTTGAAGCGGCGTTCGACTGCCAAGGTGAAGGTGCAGACCGGCACCTGGCTTTGAGTGGTTCGCATCTCTGGATCTCTGGTCATGTTTCCCATTAAAATTGCTTTATTCATGTTGTTTCCTTCCTCGTACGCCCCGATATTTTTCAGCATTTGGACATGTTGCGAAATGGCTGATTCGTGCATAGATCCACTGCTCGTCCTCATAAGACTCCGAGCACGGCCGCCGCGAACCAGTTTGCCTTTGGGATCTGCCGCCAGGTACTGGGCTGACTCGTCTGCCACGAATGGCACCTCGGATGCATTGACCGGCATGTCGTTGCCGTTGGCCGTGACAACCCAGTTGATTGGCGTCCCGCAGGACAGGCAATTAGGCATCCGCTAACACCTTTTCAACTTTCTGTTCTGCCACATGATCAATCAGATATTCACCTAAGTGCTGCGCTGTTCTACCTTTTAATTTGTTGACTTCTGAGGTTGTCTTTTCGATTGCCTTTGTAATCATGGTGTTCCTCCTTTGGTTTTGGTGGCTTTTTCTGCCGCATCTTGATGGCAATATAGATTTCGCTGGTGACCGGGTTGACCTCCGGCTTGCACTCCGTGAGTGTGTATCCGGGATATAGCTTTTCAATGGCCGCCGATCGTCTGGTACCTGGGCCAGTTGATGTACCTTGTGCTTGGTCCATTTGCTGTCATTGATGCTGACCTCCGGCTGCTGCAGGTTCTTGCTCTGGATCCAGCGTTTGGCGCCCTTGGGATCTTTGGCAATATATCGGGCCAATCCCTCGAGACCGAATTCATCCGGCTGCAGCCGATCAGCGTTCGCCCGTCCTTTGCCCCAAAGCTGTTCGGCAGCATCTCGATCCATGCCAGACATAACGACGTGTAGATGAATGCGGATCCCTTTGTCGGTCAGCTCCGGATCTTTGTATTCCATGACCGTGACATATTTCAGTTCTGGCAATCTCTGCTTTCGCCGATGCGCCCGGACACGCCGGAAATAGTTCGCTACATCCCGATGCACCGCCTCGATGTCACCCGGCATGTGTTCCGAATCGTAGGTCAGGTGAATGGCCAGGTCTTTGCTGTCAAAGTTCGTGTTGATCAATCGGATCAATTGCTTCTTGGCATTCTTGTCATTCAGGTTCTTTTGCTTCTGCTTGGATTCCCTTTTCTTCGCCGCTCTTGATTTCGATGCTTCCTGGACTGACACCGGGTATATCTCGATCTCAAGATACGGACCTGATTTAATCCGCTTCTCTCGATACCGATGCCGCATGCTTACCCCCAACGTCGATAAGATAATACCCATTACGAGGTCGAGTACCCGGTGGCCCGGGCCGCCTCTTATAGTTAGGTCTTGAATCTTTATTCTCGGCGTGTTAGCATAGCAACATCAGATAAGTTCACTTTAGTTTTTTCGGCCGTTAGCATTCCCGTGCTGGCGGTCATTTTTTTATGCTTCATTGGGAACCTCCGCAATTTTGATTTCACCTTCAACAGCCATTTCCCAGATTTTCGCGAAAGCATCGGCTGCGCCGTCGTGATATTGGGATCTTCCATAGTCTGATTTTTTTCGCGCTCGTTTGGCCTTGCTTCTCTGGAGATCTATCGTCTTGCTTAGAAATACGAGAAATTCACCTTGTGTCATCTGAACCCCCAAATCCAGTCGAATACCAATTCAAGGCTGTTGGTGGTCATCAGAAAAACGATCAGGCAGAAAACAAATGCCATCCAATGCTTTTTCATGAATTATCCCTCTCCGCCTTCATTCGCCTGGTCCAAGCTTTTTGAGCTGTCTGTTTGTTCATCTTCATGACGCTTCCGTTTTCGTGCCAAGTTAATCCAGTATTACGAAGCTCAATAATCCTGGCATCGCGTTTATCCAAAGTTGCTTGCGATAGTTTTGCCCGGTATCCTAGCCCTACGGCTTCAAAAGCTTCGTCAGTCGTCAGGCCATAGACTCCTGCGCCGAGCAATGCCAGAAAATTTTCTTTGAGGTCTGGAGTGTCTTCACTGATTCTTACCACGGCTTTCTCCCCCAGCGAATGCGATTTCCTTTACGGGCTTTGATCGCCTTCCGCCATTCGCTGACGATCATGACGACTGTGCCTCCAAAGCCCAGGATGATCACAAGACCGAAAGTAGTTTTTAATAGTTCCACTGACGAACCTCCTGATCTTCCACTTCAATGCCGAGTGCTGGAAAAAGTTTATTGATTTCTTTGGATGAGTTTTTGTTGAGTCCTTCAGCGATCGCTTTTATCTCATCTGGCTGGAAGCTCCTGGCACCGCGCAGACAATTCTTCATTCGGGAATAGGATTTACCAGATATCGCCGATAGCCCCCAGATAACTGAGCTATAACCAGCTTGGCGAACGTATTTTCTAAGTGACGGATATGTTTGTCGCATGTGATTTCACCTCCGCAGCCAACCGCAGGAAAAACAACGGCCGGCATGATCAAGTATTTGTCCACATTGAGGGCATGTTGGCGTTATGTAATTCATGACGCTTCACCCCCGGCATATTTGACCTGCTCTGTGCGAACGATTGATTCGAAAATAGCCCGGAGCTTTGGATCGTCAGCTATGACATGAATCTGAGTGACTGATTGAATGTCCTTGCTCTTGTGGCCTGCTGCCCGCATGCGATCCTTGAGCCTGTCCTGGCGAGCCTTCAGGTTGACATGTGCCGTTGCTTCCAAAACTGCGTACAATTCGTGTCGGTATGTCTGGTAATTCTTGTTCCGGGATTTGCAAATCATATTGATCCGATAATTCATATCCGCCGCCCAGTCCATCATGGCCGGCGCTGTCAGGGCTTCGATCATGGCGTCTTGCTTCTTTTCGACCAAATTTAGGCGGCGGTCCTGATCTAGCAGTGCCTGGGCTGATGCTGCAATCAATTCAATTTGTGACATTGGTTTGGCTGAATAGCTCCCGGTTTTGCGGATAGTCGGCAGGATCGTGCCGGCTACATATTCGGTGAAAGCTTCGGCCTCCGGCTTGCGACTGGTGAATGCCAGCTTATAAACGCCAGGTTCATTGATGATGTTCATTCTCTGTATCCCGCCAAGGGTCTCGATAGTATCGACCCCCTTCATAGATTCAGCCAGACGCTTCATCGCATCTGTAACATTGCCAACTTCCAGCATGTCGCAAATATCTTTGGCGACAAACCAGACCTCTCCATCGATGACGATCGTCCGGATCTGTTTGTTCGTGAACTCAAAAACTGATATACTTTGCATGTCTAAATAGTCTTTCTGGGCTCCAGCCCACGCCGATTAGCTGTAACTGGTCGGCTTTTTTATTGCTATACTGATTTTGATTGGTGGTGATATGCGTGAGACTTGATCCTGATTGCATTCGCGATATTTTGTTTGACCTCGAAGATAAATGTGACATTCGAAATTTCTATTCTTTCCCCGAAGATTCCGACAGACTTAAAAAATATGACCCTGATAAAGTTCGGTACCATTTAAGGCAGTGCAACGAAAGCGGGTTAATCTCGGGTTATACGATGTTTCTTGCCGGAAATGTTCATATACGCGATCTATCTCCAACTGGTCATTCTTTCCTTGCTGATATCCGATCAGACTCAAATTGGGAAGAAGTCAAAACAGTTGCTAAGAAGACCGGTTCAGAATCTTTAAGGGCCTTGATCGGGATCGCCGCTAACATAATCACCGAAATAATCAAAGGCCAATTTGGGATTAACCAATAGGGTGATAATTGCTTCGACCTCGACGTTGCCCTGCGAAATGTCAATTCCAATTCGAACGTTTTTTTATCGAACTTAACTTTGATATCATCCAGGTAAATCAAGTTATCTTGAATTTTCAAAGTGTGCATGTCTGGTCGTACTTGCTTATCCATCGTCCCCTCTTTCCTGCGGTTGACTGCAAATTATTTTTTATGGAATTGTCGTTCATAGTGGACAATCAGGTCGTCTCTTATCCTTGTCAGCTCATCAAGTGTCTTGATGATGGTTTCGACGTCTTTTTTTTCTGTCTCATCGATATATCCGTCAGCCACTGCGGAGACCAATCGATCCGTCTTGTCTGATATGCCATGCAAGGTGTTGAGAATCTTGATTGTTATTTGTGCCACAGAAAGATCTTCGGTTGACTCCATCCGTCTGGACCGACCGATCGCACATTCACGGGCACAATAGAATGGCAGCAATTCAGGAGCGTTATACAAATCCGCCATCATGGTGACCAGCTCCGGGTCCGGACGAACCAGATCCAGCTCGATCTTGGCAATGACATCCCGGCCGCAAAACAATTGCTCTGCTGCGCCTTCCCTGCTGGTAAGTTTTTCGTTTGATTCGGCGGCCCGGTATCGTGCTTGACAGTAGACATTCTCGGCTGCTTTTGTGGCGTGCCTGCTCATTTATTTCTGCCTTCTTTCCGCCTATGCTTGGGATATATCAGAAGTCTTGCCTGAAAAATGGCAAGCCGGACCTTGAAAACTGAATACAGGGGATTTAATAGTCCTGTTCAGAGGCGATGGTTGAAACCTCATCAATTGCTTCGTCTATTTCGCGGTCATCTTCGATGAGCTCGTTGAATCGGTCAATCAGATAATCAAATTCATATCCCGTTTCTTTTGATATCTTCTCGATCTTTTCCTCAATGGCACACATTGTCTTTGACATAATCATTTCCTCCCACCTTCGGTTGACTGCAATTTATGCGGATTGTTTGCCGAGGATCTCATTGACAGTCGATTCTTTGATTCGATAATCTCCATCTGGCAATTTGATGCCTTGGAGTTTTCCTTTTCTTAGCCAGGATCTGACCGTCGCTTCCTGAACACGGAGTATGTCGCCCACTTCCCTGGTCGTGTAAAGCTGTTCTCCCATTTGCTTAACCTCCCTTCTCATTCAAAAAGTTTCCAAAATAGATACTTATGTAATCTTGTTTCCTCTAATGCAACTTTTTGAATTGTTTGTTATTCTTAAATGCATAAACATACGTAAAAGTACCTTGATAATCGAATAGGCGAGACGTTGTAAAAATCTTTCGAGTTTTTCTAGTTGAAAGGATTTGACACATTGAAACGAGTCATTATAAGAAACGGCTTTTGCCCAACTCTCAGAGATGATCACAGTATCGAGATTGATTATTTTGATGCCAGCAATTTGACCCAAGCCAATATCTACACAAAAGGATTGTTCACATGCTCTGAAGCTTCCTTCGGGAAATGCCCTATCGGTAACACCTGCCCTCTTTACCTTTCGGCCGCTGAACAAATCAGCAATTAATTTGATAGCTTGATTCCAGTTGTTCCATCACTCGCTTATTCGGTTTTCAAGGCTCTGAGTGTTCGTTTGCGTATGTGTAATTGCTCCTATATGCATACATTACGTTTCTGTAAAGATCGTGTCAATATGTTTTTAGGATGATATGTGATATTTTGCGAGGTTAGTATCCATGGCAACATTGGCTGATCGACTTAGATTATTAAGGGCAGAGAAAAGAATTGAGCAAGGCGAACTTGCTCAAACTCTTGGAATTGCAAAATCTACAATTCAAAAGTATGAATACGGGGTATTTATCCCTAAGCTCGATAAACAAATGATTTTGGCAAATTTTTTCGGTGTTACCGTTGAATATCTTCGCGGCGAAACAGACGATCGCGGCGATGGATTCGAGATCCACGCCCATCGCGACCCGTCGACCTCCGGCATGCCCCTGACCGATGCCCTGGATATCGTTGATAAGTTAGAAAAGTTGTCCCGTTTACATGACGAAGGCAAAATTACAGACGAAGAATATATTGCCTTTAAGAAAAAGCTGCTGAAATAGCAGCTTTTAATATTTTTTTACCTTGTCAATTAGATATCTATAAGTTAGACGGAGGAAAGCTTCATGAAATTGACATCAAAGCAATGGAAGACCATTACACTTGTCAGCGGATCCATATTCATTGTCGGGATAATCGCTAATGCTATTCCTGCATTAAAAGACTCGTTCTTGGTCTCAATTGGTGGCTTTGCTTTTATCGTTGCAGCATTTAGTCTTTATAAGTTGATTACAGTATCAAAAAGAGAAAAGGCAAAAAAGATTCATGAAGAATATCTTAAACAACAAAATGAATTGTTTTTGAAGCGCAAGGCTGCTTTTGAGCAACATCTCGAGAACTCTGATGTCAAAGATCAACTTATTTTAAAACTGAAAGCAGTTAAACGCGGAGATCGTCAAGAAAACATCGATAATGTAAAAATATTTGACAAGCTTCAGTTAAATGAATCGATTGATAGTGATAGCTTTGATATATCTTCCACGTTTGGAATAATAGGCCGAACAAGTGTTACTGAAGGCAAAAAAATCCAAGATCTGGGTGACGTGTCGGCATATTATATTGAGCGTCTTGAGTCTGACGATCGACTCGGCATGAAAATCATGGTGATCAAAAACTGAATTTGGACTAGCTAAAATTGCGGCTTTTTATATTTTTTTATCTTGTCAATTAAATATCTATAAATTATAGAGGTTAAGCATATGATTAAATTTGTTTCCTCGATTGATGAAGTTGATGAAATCTGCAGGACTATTTCAAAAGAACTTGATTTTCCAGATTGGTATTACAATTCAGTTCGAGGTGAAGATGATTATGCTGGTTTTATGTACTTTAGAATTCGAGGAAACACATTCTCCTATATTAATTTGGCATCAATACAACCTCGGCTTACTTTCTTAAAACTAGATATTTCGAATATCTTCGAATTACCTTATAGAGAAAAAGACAATGAGTTATCTATATCTTTTGGTTTTGACTGCACTTACTGGAAATTGTATTGGCTTCTATATAGAGTGATGCACATTTATTCGGAAAATTCAGGTTCAGAAAATATTGGCTGTTGCTCAAGATTCTTAGAGTGTTCGAATGCCCTTCAGTGTTTAAATCCGGATAAGGAACTAAGATATTCCTGCCAATATCGCAAGAATAAGTTCAACGGACGAATCTTCTATGGTGAAAACAGAAATTACTTCTGAGGTGAATATATGAGATTCCTTGCCATAGATTTTGAGACCGCAAATTCTAAAAGGTCTAGCATTTGTGCTTATGGATTTGCCTTGTTTGAAAATGGGCAATTGATTGAATCTGGATCCGATATTTGCCGACCAGAACCTGATTATTTTGATCCGTGGAATATTCGTGTGCATGGAATAACTCCAGATAAAACAGCCGGTCTATCGGGTTTTGAAAATCATATAGAAAAGATATTTGAATATAAGCCGGATTTTTTAGTAGCACACAATGCTTCTTTCGATATCAGTTGTATTAGAAATTGGTGTGATGTTACAAATCATGCTTATCCTCATTTTGATTATTTATGCACTCTCGTTTCATCACGATTATTATTTCCGACTGCGCCTCGGCACACTTTGGATACTATTTGTCGGATGCACCATATTCCATTGAACCATCACGAAGCAGGATCGGACGCCGTGGCCTGTGGATTGATCATGCAGAAGTCAATTGAAATAGTTGGCGCAAAATCCCATAAAGACTTTTGTAAAAAATTGAGTATGCATGTTGGCAATGTTTGCGACAACGGATATACCCCATGTGTGGCTCGAAACGGTTTTCCTATGTCGTGCATCCGGGATAAAAAGCCTATGTTTGAACGCATTTCCGAGATTGACTGTATCGCAGATCCAGAACTAGCGGAAAACAATCCGCTGAATGGAGCCAACATATGCTTTACAGGAGAACTTATCATGTCAAATCGCCATGATGCAGCACTTATGGCAGCAAAACGTGGTGCGATCCCTCAAGATAATGTTACAAAATGCACCAATTTTCTTGTAGTTGGATACAGCGATCTTATTGATTTTGAAAATGGAAAAAAGACATCAAAACTGGTAAAAGCTGAACAATATATTCAGAGTGGTTCATGCTTACAGATAATTTCTGAAGATGAATTTGTCGACTTACTGGTTAATAACGTCGTTATAAAATAACTATAATTTAAACTTTTTGAGAGGTAATCAATGTCACATAAATTTGGTGGGCAATGGACAATTGATAAGCTGGATATAGTCGGAAAATATATTGACGCATACTCGCAAGTTTTTAAACATCAGAAAGTTCGTCCTATCTATATTGACGCTTTTGCTGGAACAGGCTCAGTAGATATTAAAATCAATGGAGATGAATTAACAATAGCTGGTTCTGCAAAAATTGCTTTGCAAAGTTCGCATCCTTTTGATCTATATATCTTTGTTGAGCAAGATCCTCATCACGTTGCTGAATTAAAATCCTTATGTCAAGAATTCCCCGATCGAAAAGCAATGATATTCCAAAAAGATTGTAATGACTTAATTCAGGATTATTGTAATCGCCCAAACATAAAATACTATCGAATTCTATTGTTTCTGGATCCATATAGTACACAGGTACGATGGGAAACAATTGAAGCAATTGCAAAAACTACTGTTATCGATCTTTGGTACCTCTTCCCAATTAACGCTGTTCACCGCTTAATGCCAATTAATGGAGCAATTCAACCTTGGGGTGAAGAAAAGCTCAAGATGCTTTTTGGTACTGATTCCTGGAAAGATATTCTGTATTGCAAACCAAAGCAATTAAATCTTTTTGGCGATAACGATCTCGAACGTACAGCTGACTTGCAATGTGTTCTCGATTATATTTATAATCGCCTAGACTCAGTATTCCAGAAAGTTAGTAGAAATCCTGCAATTCTAAGAAATTCGAAAAATAGTCCGCTATTTGCACTTTTTTTTGCGGTGTCAAACCCAAGTGAAAAAGCACAAAATTTAGCGTTTAAGATTGCTGATAATATTTTGAAAATAAATACCTGTGATTGATGTAGAACATTTGTTTGTTTTGTGCAATTATTAAACTATAGGAGGTGATGAAAGTGAATATCCAATTGCCAAGTTTAAAATATATTGAAAGAAAATCTATGCTATATAAAACTGATGTTGAATATGGAGATTTTACAGTCAATCATGTTTTAGGTTGTTCGCACGGATGCCTTTATCCTTGTTATGCGTTTCTACTTGCAAAGCGATTTGGCCGAGTTAAAACATATGAACAATGGTGTGAGCCGGTATTGGCTACAAACGCTCTTGAGCTAGTTAAAGCTGAACTTTCGAAGCTCTCATCTAAGATCACTTCAGTTCAACTTTGTTTCACGACTGACCCGTTTATGTATGGTTATGAAGAAATATCTGAAACAAGCATTCAAATTATCAAGGAGATTAACAGCTATAACATTCCGTGCACAGTACTTACAAAAGGGATCCTTCCTGATCAATTGCTTGAGACCGATCGAATCAACTCATATGGAATAACATTGATTTCATTGAATGAACAGTATCGTGAGGAATTTGAACCCGGCGCAGCACCGTATTCCGATCGTATAGATGCTCTAAAAAAAATGCATAATAACGGCTTCAAGACTTGGGTGAGCATTGAGCCATATCCAACTCCAAACATTATCAAACAAGATTTTTCTGAGATCCTTTCATCAGTTGATTTTGTAGATCGTATTATCTTCGGAAGACTGAACTATAATTCGTTGGTCACTTCATACAAGGATTATAAAAACTTTTACAATGATTTGACTCGCAAGACGATTGAATTCTGCAATGATCGTGATATCGATTACCACATCAAAGAAGGTACACAAACAGAATAATTAAGTGTTCGCTATTTGGTACAGAATCCCCTTTCATTTTTGTCAGGGGATTTTTTATGTCGTTATTTTTATGTATTTGTGTATAATCGAACGTATGTTCTCTTTATTTTGCATCATTTTATTTGAGGTATTAAATGGAACGGGATGAGACAATTGAGCAATACCTTTTTGACATCGGGGTGACCGTTATCCATAAAGCCGTTGATGGTCACGCCGGACTTCTAGTCAGCAAGGGAGATATCCGGCTTGCTTTTGTAAATCCAAGCTTATGCCGACGAAATAGAATCGCAATCATGGCTGAAGAGTATGGCCACTTGATGACAAGTGTTGGTGATACGGTTCGGATAAGTGATCGACTGAGAATAAGCCGATCAGAAGAACGCGCCATTCGCAAAGCTATTGAATTGACTGTTCAACCTTCAGACATAATCGATGCAATCAAAGATGGCGTTCGCAGCTGGCCGGATCTGTCTGATCGGCTTGAACTGCCCGAGAGTTACCTCCGGAAGGCTGTCGAAATTTGGAAAACTACGATCGGGCCATGCTTCTGTTCAGGTACAGATCTTCTATGGTTCGATCCTTTGGAACTATATCGATGAAAGGAAGTGACCTTTATGTCTAAACGAGCAAACGCATCTATCCCGCAATGGATCGAGCCAGAACAGCGCTGGCGGTACCGGGTAGTTATCGACGGTACCAGGCGGTCGTTCTACAGCTCGAATCCATCAGAAAAGGCTGGACCGGCCGAGTGCCGCCGCAAGGCTGGCCTGGCAAAGTCCGGACAGATCGATCCAACAATGGTACAGCTTGAAAAAGCCTGGGCAGATTACCTAGAAGATATCAAGAAGCGCAAGGGCTTGGACAGCAATGCCTATTTGACCGCTTACCAGGTCGGCAAGGCACAGATCCTGCCCAAACTCGGCAAAAAGCCAATATCCGACATCACAGACCAGGACTGGCAGGAAATACTATATGCCAAGCCGCAGCGCGCCGGCCGGTCGGCACCGCTGTCCCGAAAAACGCTGATGAATATCCGCGGCGAAATCATGCTGTTCGCCAAGTATGCCAAGAAGAAACGACTGATTGACCATAAGCCAGAGGATCTTGAGATCCCGGCCACGGCTGAATATGTCGGCCGGCAGATCCTGCAGCCGGAGCAATTGCTCGCCTTTCTGCTAGACGATGACGACAAGTATGTTTATCTCGGCGCCTGGCAACTGTCCTGCGTCACAGGCTTGCGTCCTGGCGAAGCGTACGGCCTCCAGGACAGCGACACGGCCGACGGGGTCCTGGATATCAAACGAGCCATCAATGCGAGAAATAAGCTTACCAGGGGCAAAAACACGAACGCTCAGCGTGACATGCTTGAGACGGAAATATCTGGGCTGATCCTGGCCCGCCAGAAAGCCAGAAAACTGCGCTGGCAGGTTGTATCACCCTGGCTGTTCTGTGATAAGCAAGCTGGCCAGCCCAACGCCCGGTCCGCGTACTATGAATGGGAGAAATACCGCATCGAGCGCGGCCTGGTCGGCGTGTCGCCATATTCAATGCGCCACACCTTTGTCACATATGTTTATGACAAAGAGAAGCGGAAATTGCTGCAACAGGCGCTGGGGCACTCTGCGACCATGAACACTGAGCGGTACAAACACCAACTGGATGCCGACAAGGTTCGCATGGCTGAGACGATTGACGAGGCGTTTTCTGATATCACAGCAGTGCTCAAAAAGGCCATCGGCCAGAATGTGGGCCCAAACGCGGGACCAGAGAAAAAAGAAAAACCGCCAAAGCTTAGAGCTTCAGCGGTTACATCTGGCGTCCCGGACAGGAATCGAACCCGTATCAACAGTTCCGGAAACTGCTACCTTATCCGTTAGGCCACCGAGACATGTGACGCTTAAGGGATTATAGCAGAGACCGCAGGCAATGGCAATGGAGAACCCGTCATGTCCAGTTCCGTCAGGCCAGAATGACCAGACTGACGTGGCAGGCCACCCTTAGTGGCAGGCCACCTTTAATCGTGTTGGAGTTCCTGGGCGTAAGCCCGAACCGGGCTGCCGTCTGAGCCGGGGATCAACAGCGGCACGGCACTGAACCAGACGCGCTTGCCGACAATTTTCGACAGATTGGCCAGGCTTTCAACGATGATCATGCCGTTGCCGAGGATCATCCGGTGCATATGGCGTTTATCGAATCCAGGCCTGACGACCTCGCGGACTGTCGGCAGGTCGAGTCCGAACAATCGCACGCCCTTTTTGATCAACAACTCCGATGTGCCAGCGGCAAAGGATGGAATATCCTGGTAAAAGGCCGATGTGCCGCCACGGTGCTCCCAGTCCGTAGACAGCAGGACGAAGTCGCCGTGTTGATAGGCACTCCAGTCAGCCTGTTCCAAATCGAGCGGCAGGTCTGGCTGCCAGGGAACGGCAATCACAGCGGCCGGTCCGATGAACCGTTCCAGCGGCACGGACTCGATCGCCTGGCCGGATGCGACAAAGTGGCGCGGCACGTCAAGGTGTGTTCCGGTGTGGCAGCCCATGGCGATCGAAGTCAGCTGGACGCCGTCTTTTTCATGGGTGCTGGTCTGGCTGATCTTGCAGGCGGGGTCACCCGGGTAAACGGCCATTTGATCGAGAAGGGGCCAGGTCAAGTCATAAATCATCGGTCATCGCCTCCTATGAAACGAAATGGATACAATTACTGTCGTATAATAATTAGCATGATTTCGATTGATTGATCGATTTATCCTTATGATTCATTTTATCACGTCTGGAGGATCATAACATGGCGCAGAAGATTGTCATCATTGGCAGCAGTATCGCGGGAATCAGCGCCGCCGAAGCCGCCCGCCAGCAAGACCCTAAGGCCCGGATCATCCTGCTTTCAGCGGAAAATGACTTGCCCTATTATCGCTTGCGGCTCTGCGAAGTGCTCGACCATCCGGAAGTCGAAAGCGACCTGACCATTGAACCCCGTGAATGGTATGAAAAAAACAAGTTTGAACTCAGGTTGAATGAAAGGGTTGTCGCCCTTGACCGCGCCAGTAAAACAGTCCAGCTCGCCAGCGGGGATGCACAAACCTATGATCGGCTGGTTATTGCAACCGGCAGCATGAGCATGGTGCCGCCAATCGAAGGTGTCAATCATCCGGGGGTGAAAACCCTCTGGACGCTAGCCGATGCACGCGAGATCGCAGCGCTGCTTTCACCCCGGACCCGGGTCGTCATCATTGGCGGCGGTCTGCTCGGCTTGCTTGCAGCGCATCATATTCGTCGCACCGGCGCCACGACCACGATTCTCGAAAAGGCGGACCGCCTGATTTCAAACCAGCTGGACGAAGCCGGTTCTGCAACATTCAAAGGGCATGTCGACCGTCTTGGCATCGCAGTCGAATTTGGTGCCGACACGCAGGCGATTTACAGTGCCGACAACAGTCCGGATGGTCCGGTCGCCGGTGTACGCCTGGGCGACGGCCGAGTCATTGATGCGGATCTGGTCGTGGTCAGCGTCGGCGTGCGCGCCAATATCTCGTTTGCGCAAGCTGCAGGTTTGGCGATCACCCGCCGTATCGTGACAAATGCCGGCATGCAGACCAGCGATCCGGATATCTATGCGGCCGGGGATGCTGCCGAGCCGGACCAGTACTGGTTCGGACTGTGGCCGGTCGCGATGGACCAGGGCCGGGTGGCCGGCATCAATGCCGCAGGCGGTGATACAGTTTATTCGAAATACATTCCGCCCTACATTGTCCAGGCGATGGACACCCAAGTTGCTGTCCAGGGCGACCGCGGGGGTCCGGGCGAGGTCGAACCGGATATCGATCTGGATCATGATATCCAGGGCGGCAACTACCGCAAGCTCATCTATCGCAACAACATCCTGACCGGCCTGATGCTGGTCGGCGACACCCGGGAATTTATCAGCCTGCAGCGCAAGCTCGGTAAAGCACGCGGGGGTCTGTCCTAAGTGTGCTAAAACAGGATTTATTGCAGAAAACACCTCAAAAAGCAGGATCAAAAACTCTGCTTTGTTATAAAATTGAGCATAAAAGATGAGCATGTGAAAGTAGGGGTCACCTTGGATAAAGCAGCCCATCCTGTCGTGTTACATATCCTGGTTGCCGAAGATGATGAATTGAACCGTTTGCTCCTCTGCGATATCCTCGAAAACCTGGGGTATACATACCGGGCAGCTGCGGACGGCACGCAAGCTCTGGCACTTTATCGGCAGGAAACTTTCGATGCGGCCTTGCTGGATCTCCAGATGCCCGGTCTCGATGGTTATGCAGTCATCCGGCAAATCCGGCAAATTGAAGAGGCAACTAAGTCGCACCTGCCCATCGCAGCGCTGTCCGGCAATTCAACAAACGTGCGGAAATTCGGCGGACGTTCTTTTGTCAATCCGACAGCCAGCAAGTCCGCCGCTGGACTCGATTTTGAATTGCCAAAACCATTTTACCCCCAGGATGTATCGGAATTGCTCGCTGCCATAGTCGAGAAATTCAAGATCAGGTGGCCAGGACACGATTCATCGACTCTGATCGCCGAACACAACCCTGAGCCTGTGGCTGAAGCCTGCGGTCAGGTTCCAATCAAGGCTGTACAAGAACTTGTCCCGGAAGATCCCCGTTTTGCCTATTCAGCTGCAGACTTGCAGGCGATCCTGGCCAAGACCAGCGGTGATTTCGACTTTCTCGTGACATTGCTCGACAGATTCAAGGCCAGCGCCAAGTCAATGGTATCGACGATCCAGGCCGATCTCGAAACCGGCGACCTGGCAGCGGCCCGCCGTGATGCCCACACACTGAAGGGCCAGCTTGCGATCTTTAACGCATACAAGGCAATGCGCTTGACAGAGTCGCTCGAGTTCATCCCGGATGCTGGAACAATCGTTGACCTCCAGAATACACTTCAGGATATATCCATGGCAATCGATCAGATTGCCGCTACACTGACAGCCTTTTTCCAGTCAGAAAGACCGCTAAGCCAGGAAAAGGCAACGGAGGCAAAATATGATTAAAGTGCTGATCGTCGATGACCAGCAATTGTTCAGAGACCTTTTGGAGCACATGCTGACAAACAGCACTGAAACAACAGTGGCTGCAAAAGCCAGCAATGGACACGAGGCTTTGGAACAGGCACAGGTTTGCCAACCCGATGTGATCCTGATGGATCTGGAAATGCCGGATGGCAGCGGACTTGAAGCCACCCGGAAAATCAAGCAGGGCAATCCGGCTGCCAAGGTTCTGGTTTTGACAGCTTCACATGTCCAGGCCGATGTCGCTGAGGCCATCCGCAGTGGTGCAGACGGCTACATCCTGAAAAGCGTCAGCAAGGACGAACTGATCCTGGCGATCAAGAGCGTCTATAACGGGATGGAAGTCATCCACCGGGATGTCCGCGATTTTGCCCGCAACATTCCCCAAGTTTCCGCCAGCAATGACAACAGTAAAACCGTCCAGATCGATGGCTATCCGATCGTCTTGTCCGGGCGCGACCTGGCGATCATCCGAATGCTGGTCGAGGGCAAAACGACTGCCGAGATGGCCAAGTCGCTCTTTCTGGCTGAAGGACGAGTCCGCAACATCTTGACTGAAATCATTGCCCGGCTGATGCTCAAGGACCGGACCCAACTGGCAGTCTTTGCCATCCAGAACGGTCTCCTAAGCTGATCGCAAATTTATTCATATAGCGAGGTCGTGGAATGGCAAAGCAGGTCAGATCCAAATCAGTATCATTATTTTCATGGATTTGGCACGCCTTTCTCCGTTCAGCCCTGATTCCGCTATTGATCGTAGAACTCGCTTTCCTGGTCATTTACTTTTTTGCCAACCACTGGTCGCAGGCTGCAGCGATCAATTACATCAATACGGATTCGCAGAAGCAACTAACGCAAATTGCCAAGCAGCACACGGGCAAAATCGAAGCCCAGCTGGCCAGTGTTGAAAACGCAGCCCGGTTTTACAGCAGCCAGACGCTCCAGGCGTTGACAAACCATAGCGAAATATCCCCCGAGGACGCTTCTCGCCTGGCTTATTCAAATGAGAATGTTTACTTCACCAACAGCGATAAAGCGTCTGGTGGTGTAGCGATCTTTTACAGTGGCATTTTTCCGGTAGGTCCGGCAGAACGCCAGAAAGTCGCCGATGTGCTGACCCTCGAAAACATGATGAAGGATCTCCAGAAGGCCAATCCTCTGGTCGTTTCGCTCTATCTGAATACCTATGATTCCCTGAATATCATTTACCCTTACTTTGATGTAATCGATCAATATCCAGCCAGGATGGATATCCCTTCGTACAACTTCTACTACGAGGCTGACTTGAAGCACAACCCCGAGCGCAAAGTCCGCTGGACCGATGTCTATCTTGATCCGGCCGGGCATGGCTGGATGACATCGGCGATCGCACCAGTCTATAGTCAGGGCGATGTCCTTGCTGGTGTCATCGGTCTGGATATGACCGTCGAGACAATTTCCAGGGATATCCTGAACCTTGATATTCCCTGGGGCGGATATGGCGTCCTGGTCGGCAAGGACGGGACCCTTCTGGCGCTGCCACCGGCCGGTGAAAGGGACTGGGGGTTGCAGGAAGTCACGGATTTCCATTACTCGGAAGCGATCCAGCAGGATACGTTCAAACCCGAATCGTTCAACCTGTACAGGCGGGAAAACCTGGCGGCACTGGCTGACCAGGTTCTTAATGCCGCATCGGGCTATACCAGTGTGATGTTGGGTGGCGAAGCCAAGACAATTTCCTGGTCGAGAATCGAGAACACCGGCTGGAATCTCCTGATCATCGTCCCGGCGACAGCCATCATTGCGCCTATCCTGCAAATTAAAGCAGAACTGTTCAGGATCGGTTTTCTGATGATCGCCGGCCTGGTCACCTTCTACTTCTTCTTTTTCCTGCTCCTGTCCCGGAAATCGCACAGCCTCAGCCGGAAAATCGCCGGTCCGCTGCTGCAGATCAATGAAATGGTCAAGCAAATCGGTATGGGTCATTTCTACCATGAACGACCGGACTATATGGTCAACGAGTTCAACGAAACAGTTGCCAATGTTGTCCTGATGGGACAGCAGCTAGGTGACGCCACAAACAAGATCCTGGAGGCGCAAAAGAATGCAGAATTTGCCAATTCGCTGAAGAGTGAATTCATCTCGAACATGTCCCATGAAATCCGGACGCCCATGAACGCGATTTTGGGTTATACGCAATTGTTGGAACTCGGCGCAACAAAGCCTGATGAACTTTTATATCTGGCTGCGATCAGGAAATCCGGCAAATCTTTGCTCACGATCATCAATGATATTCTTGATTATTCAAAAACCGAGGCCGGCCAGCTCAAGCTCGAACAGGTACCGACTGACACCCGGCTCTTGCTTGCAGAACTACAGGATATTTTCACTTTCCAGTCTGTCCAGAGCGGTATCCTCCTCATCCTGAGCATCGATCCGGAACTGCCGGCCGCAATGTACCTCGACGAAGTCCGCCTGAGGCAAGTCTTGCTGAATTTGATCGGCAATGCTTTCAAGTTTACCGAATCCGGTTCAGTTGTGGTTTCTGTCAAAGTCAGCAGCCGAGGCGATGATGGCAAGAGGCTGACCCTGGAATTTTCGGTCAAAGATACCGGGATCGGTATTCCTCAAGAACAACAGGACCTGATTTTCGAACCGTTCCGACAAATGAATGGCCAGAGCACCCGGCGCTTTGGCGGTACGGGGCTCGGCCTGGCAATTGTCCGGAAATACGCCGAGCTGATGGGCGGGACAATCACCCTGGACAGCCAAGTCGGTGAAGGCTCGATCTTTACCCTGACCATCCCGGATGTAGCGATCGCTGAACTGGCTTTGCCAACGGCTGAACCGGCTTCACCGGCTCAAACCCTTCAGTCCTCTGAGGATTCAGCTGCGATGAACCCGGCAGTTGGCCAGACAACCGTCCCGGTTAACACCGGACTATGCGAAGATCTGCTGGCACTGAATAACGGTCTGTGGCAAACCTGCAGCCAGAGTCATCGAATGAAGGATATCAAGGAATTTGCCAGTCAGGTTTCACATTTAGCTCAAGTGCATTCAAATGAAGGTCTCAAGCAGTACGCAGTACAACTCGGCAATGCAGCACAATCTTACAACTCGAAACTGATTGATTCACTACTCGAAGAATATCCTCGATTGATCACCAGGTATAGGGAGAGCAAATGAGCGAAAATCTGTTAAATTATGAAGCCCGGGCGGACTTGCTCGATGAAATCAAACAACTGACGTTCAGGATTTCATACATTTCCCTGTGGATAGGCTTGGCTGCGACTATGCTCTGGACTGTCGTCGACCATCTTCTTTTGCCTCGCCTCTGGCTCCATTTCCTGTCCATACGCCTGGTGATAGTCGCCATCGCAATCCTGATGCTTGTCCTGGTCCGTCTCAAACCCTACCGCAAACAGATCAATACTGTTTTCATGCTGATTATCCTGATGCTGAATTTTGAACTCGAATATATGATTTCGCTTGTTGATGGTCACACCCTGACATATGTCATGCCGATCGGCGTGACCATGCTGACTTTGGCCTTGGCCATCAACTGGCATCCGTTCAGGTTTTACCTGGCTACGTCTTTGACCGCACTGGGCGCCTTGTGGTTCTGGTCCCGGGTTCCCCTAATCCAGTTGTCGACGGAGATCGTGGTGGCCAGTCTGTTTTACCTTGGGACCATGCTGATCTTGGGGATACTATCGGTCAACTTGAGGTATTATTCCGCAAAGAAAGCGTTCGAACTGCGTATCAGGCTGGAGGAACAGAACCGGTACGCCCAAATGCTGCTCAATACAATCCCCAGCGGCGTTTACACGACAGATCAAGAGCGGCTGGTGACAACCTGGAACAAGCGAGCAAGCGAAATCACCGGTTATTTGCCTGAGGACGTTCTCGGACAGCCATGCAGAATTTTCCACTGTGATCCTTGTGTCTTCAATTGCCCGTCCATTCTCGCAACCGAACAATTGCCCGCTCGGGACGTGATCTGCCAGATCCAGACCCGGGCTGGCCACTCCCGAATGATTTCAAAAAATGTGGTTGAACTGCTGAGCCCTCGCGGCGAGAAGATCGGGCGGCTGGAGTGTTTCGATGATGTCACCAACCGACTGAAGGCAGAAATGGAACTGGAGGAAGCCAAACAGGCCGCTGAGGAAGCCAATGCCGTGAAGGGCCAGTTCATCGCCAATATTTCCCACGAAATCAGGACCCCCATGAATGCGATCCTGGGTTACACAACTTTGCTGCAGAATTATGTCGAATCGGAAAAAGGCCAGAATTATCTGCGGTCTGTCCAGAAAGCCGGCAACACGCTGGTCGACCTGATCAATGACATCCTTGATTTGTCAAAAATCGAGGTTGGAAAAGTTGATTTGCATAAAGACAATGTCGACCTGAGGTTTCTGCTCGCCGACATCCGTGATATTTTTTCGTTGAAAATTTATGAAAAGAAGCTGGCTTTCAAGCTCCAGATCGATCCGGAGCTGCCAGAAGCACTGATGATGGATGAATTGCGCACCCGGCAGATCCTTTTCAACCTGGTCGGGAATGCCATCAAATTCACCGATCAGGGCGCAATCACTTTATCGGCCACAGCCAGCAGCTCGCCTGGCAGCCCGGATCTGATCGACCTGACGCTGATCGTCCAGGACACAGGAATTGGGATCGCCGAGAGTCAGCTGCAATCAATCTTCGAACCGTTCCGGCAGCAGGATGGCCAGAGCAGTAAAAAATATGGCGGTACAGGTTTGGGCCTGGCCATCACCAAAAGACTGATCGAAATGATGGGCGGCCAGATCCAACTCGTAAGTGAACCGGGCGCTGGATCGACCTTCACGGTGTTGATCCCCAAATTGGCGGTTGGGTGGAATAAAGTCCAGCCAGGCGGATCGGAACTGCCAGTCGGATCAGTTGCCCCGGTTGAAGCCAGGAAAGAGCTGCAAAGTGCAGGCGCAGGTCAACCAACAATTGTATCCACGTCTGAAATTCCAAATCTTCCTAACACCTCGAATCTGGATCTAGTTGCCCAGCTGGAGGGACAATTGTCCAGCCAATGGCTGGTCTGTACACGCAGCAACCGGGTCAGTGATACGCGAGAATTTGCCAAGACCTTGCAGTCGTTAGGGACAAATCATGGCGCACCGATATTGTCGGCTTATGCGGCCGATTTACAGTCTGCGGTTGAATCGTTCCACTCTCAGAAAATCCAGGAATTGCTCCAACAATTCCCGAAGGTTCTGGAGCAGTTGAAAGCTGCTAAATGAATCGGTCTGCAGGCAAAAACCATTTAGAGCTGATGTAAGGAGTTTGCGAAAATGACCGAAATCAATCTGGAACCGGCAAAAATCCTGGTTGTCGACGATACACCCGAAAACCTCGAGATCGTCGGCATGATCCTGGAGCAGCATCACTATGATGTTTACATCGCACATTCCGGCCAGACCGCCCTTGACCTGTTGAGGAATGTCGCAGTCGACTTGATCTTGCTCGATGTCATGATGCCTGAAATGGATGGTTTCGAGACCTGTATCGCGATCAGAGGCCTGGAACCGCATCGGGATACACCCATCATTTTCATGACAGCCAAAGTCGATGTTGAAAGTGCTGTCCGCGGTTTTGAACTTGGGGCAGCAGATTATATCCGAAAGCCGATCAACCTGCTTGAACTGATCGCCCGTATCAAGACCCAGCTTGAACTCAGACAACTGCGCCTGAAGCTTGAGATGGAAACCTCGACCGATCCTTTGACCAGTCTGATCAACCGCCGGGAAATGCTGCGCCGCATCGACTATGAACGTGTCCGGCACACTCGGAATGGTTCAGTCTACTCATTGGTGATGATCCGTGTCGATCAATTCCAGCAGATCAACGACAGCCAGGGTCCGGATTATGGCGATCAGATCCTGATCAAGATTGCCCGGATCTTGAGAGCCAATGTGCGCGGACAGGATTCTGTCGCCCGATGGGGCGGGCATGATTTTCTCATCCTGCTGCCGGAAACCGGTCAGAATGGGGCAGGTATTCTCGCTGGAAAACTCCGGCTTCTCGTTGATCAAGCCAGAATTCCTAGTCATTCGAATCAAGTTTATTCCACCATCTCGGTCGGTATCGTTGACAATAGCTTGCAGCAGTCAATCGATCTATTGCTGGCTGACGCCGGCCAGGCGCTCGATCTGGGCAAACAGCTCTCGTAGCTGGCGTGTCCAATCCGGTCTGGACTTGGCCGCCGCACGATAGACAAGGTAAGGTTTGGTCCCGGCATTGAAGAGGATCCGGCCGCGGAAGGCCGGTGCACCCAGCAGGCCAGACAGCAGCTGCATGTCTGGCTTTTTATTTTCGGCATAGGTGAGCACAAAGTTGTCCTGGGACACTTCGATTTTGGTGAAGCCATGGCGCCCGGCGCTGGCCCGGATCAGGGCAATGTCCGTGAGCCAGCCGACCGCCTCCGGCAAGTCGCCGTAACGGTCGATCAGCTCGTCCTGGACATCCTGGTAATCCTGCTCGGTGGCAATCGTGCCAATCCGGCGGTACATATCCATCCGCTGGCCTTCGTCGGGGATGTAAGCTTTCGGGATAAAGGCGTCGATGTTGAGATCGATTGTCGCAGCCACAGCTTTCTCGACCGTCTGGCCCTGCAGCTCATGGATCGCCTCCTCGAGCATTTTGCAGTAGAGGTCGTAACCGATCGCATCGAGATGGCCGTGCTGCTCGCCGCCGAGCAAATTGCCAGCACCGCGCACTTCGAGGTCTCGGAGGGCGATCTTGAAACCGGCACCGAGTTCTGTGAAATCACGGATTGCGGCGAGGCGTTTTTCGGCGATTTCAGTGAGGATTTTGTCGCGTCGGTAGGTGACATAGGCAAAAGCCTGGCGGTCGGAACGGCCGACACGGCCGCGCAGCTGGTAGAGCTGGGCCAGTCCAAGCCGGTCAGCATCTTCGATGATGATCGTATTGACATGGGGCATGTCGATCCCGGATTCGATGATCGTTGTACAGACCAGGACATCCGCCTCGCCCTGGATGAAGCTTTCGATGACTTCTTCAAGCCTTTTCTCACTCATCTTGCCGTGGGCGACCGTGACCCGCGCGCCCGGCAGCTGTTTTTCAAGCTGGGCGGCTTTTTCGACAATGCGCCGCGTGTCATTGAACAGGTAAAAGACCTGGCCTTTGCGCGACAGTTCGCGCAGGATAGCTTCGGTCATGATGTCCTCGTCGTACTCCATGACGTAGGTCTGGACGGGACGGCGGTCATGCGGCGGTTCCTCGAGGACACTGATGTCGCGGATGCCAGACATCGCCATATGCAACGTACGCGGAATCGGTGTTGCAGACAGGGTCAGGACATCGACCGTCGGGTGGCTGGCCTTGATTTTCTCCTTATGGTCGACACCAAAGCGCTGTTCCTCATCGACGACAAGCAGGCCGAGTTTTTTAAAATGGACATCCTGGGAAAGCAGCCGGTGTGTGCCGACCACGATATCCACTTTACCGGTCGCGGCTCCACTGACAGTCTGTTTCTGCATCGCATCGCTGGCAAAACGCGAGAGCAAGCCGATCGTCACCGGGAACCCTGCCATGCGTTTCTTGAGATTTTCGAAATGCTGCTGGGCAAGGACAGTCGTCGGGGCCAGGAAGGCGCCTTGCAGGCCGCCCGTCACGCACTTGAACAGGGCGCGGAAGGCCACTTCGGTCTTGCCAAAACCGACATCGCCGCAAAGCAGGCGGTCCATGACCTTGTCCGACTCCATGTCGCGTTTGATTTCAGCGATACTGGTCAGCTGGTCAGCCGTTTCATCGAAGGGGAAATCTTCTTCGAATTCACGCTGCCAGACTGTGTCTTCACCAAAGACGTTGCCTTTGCGGGCGGCGCGTTCAGCGTAGAGCTTGATCAAGTCCGTCGCGAGCTTCTTGATCGACTCGCGGGCCCGTTCTTTCTGGCGTGCCCATTCCTGGCCGCCGAGTTTCGACAGTTTGGGTTCCTTGCCTTCAGCCCCGACAAATTTCTGGATCTGGTCGAGGCTTTCCATCGGGATATACAGGCTGTCGTTGTTCGCGTAGGTAATCAGCAGGTAATCCCGGCGCACCCCGCCGTTTTCGATCTGGACCAGGCCGTTGTAGCGGCCGATGCCGTGGGCTTCATGGACGACCATTTCACCCGGGACAAGGTCGCTGAACAGGTCGATCTTGATGCCGTTGGAATGGCGGCGGCGGCTGGCCCGCTCACTGCCGAAAATATCCTGGGTGCCGACCAGGGCAAGTTTGGCGGCAGGCCAGGTAAAGCCAACCTTCAGAGGGCTGTCGGAGATATCGACAGCCTGGCCATGTTCACGGAAAAGCTCGTGCAATCGCTGGCGGCGGCTGTCTGATCCGGCGAAGAGGCAGGCATAGGCACCATTGCGCGCGAGTTGGCTGCAGTCATCGACGAGCTTTTCCTCGCGGCCGCGGTAGCCGTCAGCCGCACGGCCGTTGATATCGATGGCGATAGCACCCGGGAGGCCATTGCCGGACGAAGCGATCTGGGCCAGTGAGATCACGCGGCCATGCTGGTCGATCCAGCGGGCAATGTCGACGCCGCGCAGCTGGGCATCATGGGTGAGCGGCAAAACCTGGGACTTGGCGAGCATGGCCCGGATCCGCTCGTCAAATTCGGCCTGGGCAGCATCGAGGCGGTTGCGCCAGCGCAGCGGTTCATCAAGGAAGATCGCGCAGCCGGCGGCAACTGCATGGTCGAGTATCGTGGTCTGGCCCGGGGCAAACAGGCTGAGCCAGCGGTCGATTCCCGAAAAGCTGACACGCTGGCGGAACCGGTCGCAGTCGCGGTGGGCCAGCTGGCGCACCGCCTCGGCCTCATCGCGGAACGCTCCGTGGGCGATCATTTCCTTGAAAATCGAATTGGCAACCTGCTCCATCTGCTCGGCGATCATGGATCGCCGGTCTTCGGTAGGCAGCAGCTCACGAACCGGGGTGACAAATACGGACTGGCGCATCGCCTGTGAGCGCTGGCTCTCGATATCAAAGGACTTGATCGCGTCGATTTCGTCGTCAAAAAAGGACAACCGGATGCCGTTGCTTTCATCACTGTCATCCGTATTGGCGAGACCGATATCGACGATGTCGCCGCGGATGGCAAACTGGCCGGCACCTTCGATCAGGCGCATCCGTTCATACCCGCGGGCGAGCAGAGCGTCAGTCAATTCTTTCGGTGCGAAGCGCTGGCCGACGTTGAGTTCAAGTGTAGCCGCCCGCAAATCATCAGGGCTGCCCAGTCTTTGCAGCAGCGCAGCTGCCGGGACAACCAGGGCGGCGAAATCGCCGGACTGTAGTTGGCCGAGGATCGCCTGACGGGCATGTTCTTCTTCATGGCTGGTCGCTTCGGCGTCGGTCAGGTTGAGCTCACGCGGCCGGAAAACGAGGACCGGTCCTTCGAGCAGCGCGCGCAGGTCAGACGCAACGGCTCGGGCCCGCAATTCATCGGACACCAGGAAGCAAGGTTTTGCGCCGGTCGGTTGTGTCAAAGCCAGGGCCAGGACGATTTTCTGGGTGTCCTGCGGTCCGATCACATTGACCGGCTGTTTCAGGCCGCGCGCAAAAAGGCCGCTCAGGCGGTCAAAGGCGGGGTCATTCTGGGCTTGCTGCAGCAAGCGGTTGAGTTCAGTTGGCAGCATCGGTGTCCTTTATCCGGTCGGTCTGTTGATCCGTATTGTTCTGTTGATCAGCGTTTAGTCTGTCCGGGTCGTTCACTTTAGCTGGTCTGGCCGGTTTCAGAGGCGGCGATTTCACCTGGTTGGTCTTGTTCATTGCCGCTTCGATCCCTTCGCTTAGCGTCAGTTCGACGGCATCGGCCGCTTTGCCGAGTGCTTCGAAAAAGACGCCCTGCTGGTCTTTGGGAATATCGGCAAGGACATAATTCACAAGTTCCCAGGACGGCGGTAAAGGGCCGATCCCGACCCGGATCCGCGGAAATGTCTGGTTGCCGATCAGTTTGACGATCGAACGCATGCCATTGTGGGTGCCTGTACCACCGCCGGGGCGCATGCGGACTTGCCCGACCGGAATATCAAGATCATCATAGATGACCAATGTTCGCTCTGCCGGGATTTTGTAAAAAGCCATCGCCTCCTGCAGACTCTCGCCAGACAAGTTCATGAATGTCGTTGGCTTCAATAAAATGACCTTCTGGCCGGCGATGACGCCCTGCCCAGTCAAGCCTTTGAAGCGGATCTTGTTGATGGCGATCTGGTGACGCTGGCTGAGCAGCTCGAGGACCATGTAGCCGCTATTATGCCAGTTTTTTTCGTACTGGCGGCCGGGATTGCCGAGTCCTGCGACCAGCCAGAGCTGTTGTTCCATGATGTAGGCTCCCTTATGGATTGAGTCGCTGGTTGCGGATCAGGCCGCGGGTCTTGACCCAGTCTTCCTTGTTGATCTGGTGGGCACGGGCGATGGCCAGGCCGTATTCGGGGACGCCTTCCGTAACCGTCGAACCAGCCGCCACATAAGCATTTTCTGCGATGGCGACAGGTGAGACGAGGCAACAGTTGCTGCCGATGAACGCGTGGCTGCCGACGGTCGAACGGGACTTGTTGACCCCATCGTAATTGGCCGTGCACATGCTGGAGCCAAAGTTGACATTGTGGCCGACATCCGTGTCGCCGATATAGCATTGGTGGATCAGCATGCAATCCGCGCCGAGGGTCGAGTTCTTGATTTCGACAAAATTGCCGATCTTGCAGTTCGGTCCGATTTTCGACCCGGGGCGGATCTGCGTGTAGGGTCCGATGCAGGACCGGTCACCGATCCTGCTTTCAAATGCTGTCACGTGGTCAAGGGTGACACCTGTACCGACGACGACATCAGTCAGGTGGGTATCTGGTCCGACCACACAATCTTCGCCGATCAAGGTCTGCCCCTTCAGGCAGCAACCCGGCAGGATCGTGGAATCCTGGCTGATTTTAACCGAGCTCTCGATCCACGTTGTTGCCGGATCGACAATCGTCACGCCATTGATCATATGCTGGTCCAGGATGCGCCGGTTGAGGATCGCCATCGCTTCCTGCAACTGACGACGGTCATTGACGCCCAGGATTTCTTCAAAATCGAGGGTGCAGGCACCAACCGTATGGCCATCCTGGATCAGGATCTCGACCGTGTCGGTCAGGTAATATTCCTGCTGGGTGTTGCGGCAGCCGATCCGGCCGAGCGCAGAAAGCAGCAGGGCTGTATCAAAACAGTACATGCCGGCATTGACCTCACGAACCGCGCGCTGTTCTTCTGTTGCATCACGATGTTCGACAATGGCCTGGAGATTGCCGCTATCATCGCGCATGATCCGGCCATATCCAGTCGGATCCGGGGCTTCCGCGGTGACCACGATCCCGGCGTAATTGCCATTTTCGAATTGGGTCAGGACTTTGCGCAGGGAGTCGGCGGTAACCAGCGGGGTATCCCCACAGAGGATCAGGGTCGCGCCGCGGCGGCCTTCGAGGAAATGGGAGGCCTGCAGGACAGCATGGCCGGTACCAAGCTGCTGCTCCTGGAGGACAAAAGCGACCGATTCGCCAAGGACGGCGCGCACTTCTTCCTGACGATGACCGACGATATACACTTGATCATGCGCGCCAGCTGCATCGAGAGCTGACTTGACCCACCCGACGAGGGGCTGGCCGGCCGCCTGATGGACAACCTTGGCGTGCTTGGATTTCATTCGCTTACCTTCGCCTGCAGCCAGGACGACAGCACAAACTTGCATGGGGTATTCCTCCGGATATATTCTTCCACCCGCCATTATAGCAGATCGAAAATCGCCATCCTAATAAACTTTTTATGTCCTGGCTATGTTCTGGCAGACTGATAGCCTTGATCCCTCCATCATCCGGCAGCAGCTTTTTTTCACACACTCGAGCGTAAAATCGGTGTAAAACAACTGAAGATCCTGTGGATAATGGGTTTCACAAAATTGTGGATAATGTGGACAAAATTGTGCATAACTCATTTTTTCGTTTCACGTGTAATACTTCTGTAAAGATTCTGCAACATAGTTGTTTCACGGATTTTACCTGTTTATGTTCCACGCCTGCGTTTTTTTCAATTACATTGCATCAACCTTGCAAAAGCCCTAAAATCAGGCCCTCATTGTTTCTTTTTTCTGTGCAGAAGAAACGACCCCGAACAATCATTCGGTCGGAAACCCTGTGGAAAACTCGTATTTCGCCGCCCGTTTCTCCACCTGTCCGGCTGGTTTTTCCACTGCACCTGCCGTTTTTTCCACTTTCCCGGCCACTTCTCCACAACGATATCCACTTTCCCACAGTGAGGTTGTTACTTGCAAATTGTATGGGAATTTCCCAAACTGTTGACAAATTGCTTTTGAGCCGTTTATTATTAATATAATTTCATACAGTCTTAAACCTATGACTGAAGCGAGTACATCCGAATGGGTCATCCCAGAGAGCTGCCGATGGTGAGAGTGCAGTATGGCAAGTCGGATCGAATGGATTCAGGAGGGCAGCCCGAAAGCTATTGCGAGTAGGCGCTGACGGGATCTCGACCCGTTATCCAGCGAGGACGTATGGTTGTACGTCGATCGAGGGGGTCTTTTATTTGAAGACCAATCCGGGTGGTACCGCAGGAGTAGATGCTCTTGTCCCAGAGTGGACAAGGGTATTTTTTGTTTTTCCAGCCACAAGCTGGAATTTTCCGGCAAAAGCTGGAAATGGGACCACTAAGGAGGACCTGGTATGGGAGAGATCAAGCAAATCATTAGAAAAATTGCTGAACACAAGCATCTGACTGAGGCTGAATCATTCGATGCGATCAGTGAAATCATGAGCGGCGAGGCCCAGCCAGTCGAAATCGCAGCCTTTCTGACCGGACTTCGGATGAACGGCGAAACGGTCGCAGAAATGACCGGCGGCGTCCGCTCGATGCGTGAAGTCTGTGTCAAAATCCATCCCAAGGTTGACTTTCTTGTCGACCCGGTCGGTACCGGTGGTGACCAGACCGGCACGGTCAATATCAGTTCTGCCGCCGCCCTCGTAGCAGCCGCGGCCGGTGCCAAAGTTGCCAAGCATGGCAATCGCTCGGTTTCCAGCAAATCCGGCAGCGCCGATTTCTATGAGGCACTCGGCCTCGACCTTACCCTCAGTCCTGCAGAAATTGAAAAATGCATCGAAACCTTTGGCTTCGGCTTTATGTTCGCGACGCTTTTCCACCCGGCAATGCGTCACGCCGCACCGGTTCGCCGCCAACTCGGTATCCGTACGATCTTCAATGTCCTCGGGCCGTTATCCAATCCAGCCGGCGCCAAGGGTCAGGTCATTGGCGTCCACGATGCCTCGATCATGCAATTTGTCGCCGAAACAATGAAAGCGATCGGGGTCGTTCATGCGATGATCGTCCACGGCTGCGACCACACCGACGAAATTACGATCAGCGGTGAGACCTCAGTTGTCGAACTGAAGAACGGCGAAATCAAGTCCTACACGCTCCACCCGCGTGACTTCGGCCTCGAGACCGCCCCGCTCGAAGCCATCAAAGGGGACAGCCCGGCCGATAACGTCCGGATCATCGAAGCGGTTTTCAATGGCCAGACCGGGCCTGTCCGCGATGTCATCCTGATCAACGCCGCCGCAACAATTTATGTCGGCCAACGTGCCGCCAATCTGCAGGAAGCTTTCGAGCTCGCCAAAACAGCGATCGATTCCGGAGCGGTCCTCCGGCTGGTCGAGCAGCTGCGCAGCTTCCGCCACCAGGCTGAGGAGACTGTCCTATGAGCAAGACGATTCAAACCGGCACCATCCTGGACCGTATTGTCGAGCAGAAACGGTTCCGCCTTGACCAGCGCCACAGCCAGCTAAGTCTCCACGACCTGCGCCGCCAGGCAGAAGCGTTGACAGACCTGCCGGTCGATTTCGCATCGGCCCTGCGGGTCCCGAAGAGCCTCGGCCTGATCGCCGAGATCAAACAGGCTTCACCATCGAAGGGGATCATCGCCCCGGATTTCCGACCGGTCGAACAGGCCATCGCTTATGACAAGGCAGAAGTCCAGGCGATTTCGGTCCTCACTGAAGAAGACTTTTTCCTCGGTTCGGATGACTATCTGCGGGCGATCCACGAAGTAGTCAAGCTGCCCCTGCTGCGCAAAGATTTCACCGTCGATCCGTACCAGATCTATGAAGCACGCCTGCTGGGTGCCTCGGCAATCCTGCTGATCGTCGCCATTCTGAGCGATGACCAGATCCGTGAATTCCTGGCCATCGCCCGGAGTCTTAAATTGTCCGTGCTCGTCGAAGTTCATTCACTCGATGAATTGATGCGGGCGATCGATTGCGGTGCCCAGATCATCGGGATCAATAACCGCGACCTGCACTCCTTCCATGTCGATCTGACGACAACCGAACGGCTGGCCGGGATCATCCCGAATGACCGGACGGTTGTCTCGGAAAGCGGTATTGTCACTGCCAGGGACATGGCCCGCGTCTATCGCGCCGGTGCCCATGCCGTATTGGTTGGCGAAACACTGATGCGCGCTTCAGGATCATTCGACGCCGTCGGTGCAACCATCCGCGAGCTTTACAGCGAGATGCCGGGATTTCGCTGATGACCCGCATCAAATTCTGCGGCATGCGGCGGGATGAAGATATTCAGCTGGCCAATCAATTCCGGCCAGACTATATCGGCCTGATTTTTGCGCCGAGCAAGCGCCAAGTCACACCGGAAGAAGCTTGTCGTTTAGTTGGACAGCTGGACGCCGGAATCGCCCCCGTCGGTGTCTTCGTCGATCAGGATCCGGCCACGATCGCTGCCATAGCAACCGCGGCCGGTCTGGCGGCTGTCCAGCTGCATGGCCACGAGGGCAGTGCGCAGTGGGCTGAATTGAAAAGTCTCCTGCCCTCGACAGTCGCGATCTGGCAAAAAATAGCGATCCCGGTTGACCGGATAGAGGCTGCCAAACGGCTCGAAATGGTGGAAAATGAAATCAGGCGGATCAACCCGCAAGGCCCGGCTGGTCCGGCCGATCTACAGCCGGATGTCTGGCTGCTCGACACTGAAATTGGCGGCCAGTCCGGCGGCACCGGGCGCACCTTTCCCTGGGACCTGCTCAGCGGCTTTGCCGCCCGCCACACTGTGGCCTGTGCCGGCGGTCTCAATCCCGCCAATGTCGCGGATGCCATCCGCACCCTTCACCCAGCGATCGTCGACTGCAGCAGCGGTGTCGAACGCAATCTCATCAAGCAAGCCGATTTGATGGATGCTTTTTGCCGGAATGTCCGGCAGACTGAAAGGACGTGAAATGATGAACGAATACAATGAAACACAACCCAGCAGCAAACCGGGCCGCTTTGGCCCTTTCGGCGGCCGATACGCAGCGGAAACCCTGATGCCGGCCCTGCTCGAACTTGAAAAAGCCTACACTGCGGCGATGGCCGACCCCCTGTTCATTGGCGAATACAAGCGCCTGCTGCGCGATTATGCCGGCCGGCCTTCGCTTCTTTACCACGCCGAACGGATCAGTGCCGAGCTGGGTACCCAAGTCTACCTCAAGCGGGAAGACCTCAACCATACCGGCGCTCATAAGATCAACAATGTCATTGGCCAGGTTTTGCTGGCCCGGCGGATGGGTAAAAAACGCCTGATCGCAGAAACTGGCGCTGGCCAGCACGGTGTAGCCACTGCGACTGCAGCCGCCTTGTTCGGCCTGTCCTGCACCGTCTTCATGGGGGCAGAAGATATGGAGCGCCAGGCGCTCAATGTCTATCGTATGGAACTGCTCGGGGCAACCGTCCATAAAGTGACCTCCGGCACCTCGACCCTGAAAGATGCAACCAGCGAGGCGATGCGCGAATGGACCAGGCGGGCGGATGACACCTATTATGTCATCGGCTCCGTCATGGGACCGCATCCTTATCCAACAATTGTCCGCGATTTCCAGCGAGTCATCGGCGATGAAATCCGTGAGCAATCCCTGACAGATCTCGGCCGCCTGCCCACAGCCTTGATTGCCTGTGTCGGCGGCGGCAGCAATGCGATGGGGACATTCTATCCCTTTATCGAGGATACGAACGTACGCCTGATCGGTGCCGAAGCAGCCGGTGAAGGCATCGACACCCCGCGCCATGCCGCAACCATGGCATTCGGCAAGCCCGGTGTTTTCCACGGCATGCATTCCTTGTTCCTGCAGGACAAAACCGGCCAGATCGCACCGGTCTACTCGATTTCCGCCGGACTCGACTACCCGGGAATCGGCCCTGAACACGCCTGGCTGCAGCTGTCCGGCCGCGCTGAATATGCAGCCGTCACTGACCGCGAAGCTGTTGAAGCGTTTGCCTGGCTGGCTCGACTTGAGGGGATCATCCCGGCGATCGAAAGCTCGCACGCCGTGGCCCTGCTGCGCAAAATGGCCGGCGAATTCGGACCTGACGACATCGTCGTCGTCACCCTGTCCGGCCGCGGGGACAAGGATGTCGCAGCGATCCAGGCTTATCAGCAAGACCATGGTCTGCTGATGACGGACAATCGGGAGGAATGACGATGGAAATGAACCGAATCGAAAAGAAGCTTTCTGAACTGGCCGCATCAGGCCGCAAAGCACTGATCCCGTTTATCGTCGCCGGCGACCCGGACCTGCGGTCATCGCTCGAGATCGCCCGGGCGATCCTCCACAATGGGGCCGACATCCTGGAAATCGGCGTCCCCTTCTCCGATCCCAGCGCCGATGGTCCGACAATCATGGCCGCCGACAGCCGGGCTTTGGCCCAGGGCACATCGATCGTTGATGCCTTCAACCTGGTCCGCGAGCTGCGCGCAGAAACCCAGAAACCCATCCTGTTCCTGCTCTATTACAACACCGTTGTCCAGATGGGCCTGGAGATGTTTTTTGCCACCTGCCGCGAAGTCGGCGTCGATGGGATCATCGTACCTGACCTCCCGGTCGAAGAACAGGACGAAGCTGGCCCGATCGCCGCGGCGGCCAATGTGATCATCACCCGTATGGCCTCCCCACTGTCCGGCGAACGTCTGACCGAACTTGCCAGCGGTGCTCGTGGATTTATGTATTGCGTCGCAGCACTGGGTGTCACCGGCGAGCGCAGCGAACTTTCCGCAGACCTGGCTCGCTTTGAGCACGACCTGCGCGGTGTCTGCAAGATCCCCCGCGCCCTCGGCTTCGGGATCTCCACCCCCGAGCAGGTTCGCGAACTCGCAGCAGGCTGGGATGCAATTATCGTCGGCAGCGCCATTGTCCGCCGGATCGGTGAAGGTGCTGAAGAAGGACTTGATAGCCACCAATTGGCCAGCCGGCTCGGCGATTATGTCGCCAGCCTGCGCACGGCCCTGGATGAAGGGACCCTCGCTGCCCAAGGCTGAACAAAAAGGAGACACTTATGGCTGAATATGGCTTGCCCATTTTTCCTGACCGTGAAACATTCAACCAATTGGCAGCTCAGTACAAAATTGTCCCGGTTGCTGTCCGAATGCCAGCTGATACCGTGACGCCAATTTCACTGTTTCAGCGTTTTGATGATCAGCAGCAGTCGTTCCTGCTTGAATCGGTCGTCGGCGGTGAGCGGTGGGCCCGCTTTTCGATCATGGGCCGCCGGCCGCTGTTGCGCCTTGTCAGCTACCGGAATACCGTCGAGTTGGCCTATGATGGACAACCCCTGAAGAAGCAGGACGCCATCCAGCCACTCGACCTGATCCGCCAGCTGCTCAGCGACCATGCCCTGCCGCCGGCTGCGCCTGAAGAAGGTTTCCGCTGCGGACTTGTCGGCCATTTCAGCTATGATTTTATCCGCTACCTTGAAATACTGCCGGACGAAAATCCGGATCTGCTCAATCTGCCGGATTGCGAACTGATGGCGCCTGGCGAGGTTGTCCGTTATGATCATTTGAAAAACGAAATGACTTTGATCTGCAATTGCCTGGTCAGTGAAAATCATGCTGAGGATTACAGCCGGGCATCAGCCCAACTGTTCACCTTGATCGGCCAGCTGTTTGGCCCGCAGCCAGGAACCATGCCGATCGCTCTGCCCCATGCCAGCCGCCGCTCGATGCAGCTCGATTTCAAAGCCAATGTCAGCCGCGACGAATTCCTCGAGCAGATCCGCCGCGCCAAGGAATATATCCGCAACGGCGATATTTTCCAGGTTGTCCTATCGCAGCGATTTTCAGCCCCCTACAAAGCCGATCCTTTTGCGGTCTACCGCGCACTGCGCCACGTCAACCCGTCACCCTACCTCTTTTTTGTCCGCCAGACCGAGGCAATCTTGATCGGCGCTTCACCCGAGATGCTGGTCCGGCTTTCCGGTCGTCGAATCGAAACTTGCCCGATCGCCGGCACCCGGCCGCGCGGCAAGACAGTCGAACAGGACGACCAGCTGGCTGATGACCTGCTGGCTGACACCAAGGAACTCGCCGAGCATGCGATGCTGGTCGACCTGGCACGCAACGATGTCGGCCGGATCAGCCAGTTCGGTTCGGTTGCGGTGCGCGATTTCTGCCATGTTGAACGATTTTCACATGTCATGCATCTGGTCAGTGTCGTCGAAGGTGTCCTGCGCGACGATCGCGCCGCAATCGATGTCCTGTCCTCCCTGCTCCCGGCAGGCACACTCTCCGGTGCCCCGAAAATCCGCGCCATGGAGATCATTGACGAACTCGAAAATGTCCGCCGCGGTCCGTACGGCGGAGCGATCGGCTACCTCGGTTTCGATGGCCTGCTCGACACCTGTATCACCATCCGCACGGCCATCCTGCACAACGGCCAGATCCATGTCCAGGCGGGTGCCGGAATTGTCGCCGACTCAGTCCCGGAAACCGAATACCAGGAAACGGTCAACAAAGCGATGGCCCTCTTTTCGGCGATCAACCAGGCAGGTGACTACTTATGATACTGCTGCTCGATAATTTTGATTCCTTCACCTACAATGTTTACCAGATGGTCGGCGAGTTCCATCCCGATATCCAGGTTTTCCGCAACAATGCCCTGACGATCCGGGAAATCGAGGATCTCGGTCCAACTCACATCATCCTGTCGCCCGGGCCTGGCTACCCGGCAGATGCGGGTATCATGCCTGACGTCATCCGCTATTTCAGCGGCAGAATCCCGCTGCTTGGGATTTGTCTCGGCCACCAGGGCATTGCCGAAGCCTTTGGCGCAAAAATCATCCAAGCCCCGGTACCGGTGCATGGCAAACGTTCCCTGGTCGAACTCGACAAGACCTGTCCGCTTTTTGCAGACCTGCCAGCCAGAATCGAAGTCGGCCGTTACCATTCCCTGATGGTCGATCCCCAGACGATGCCAGATTGCCTCTGTGTCACGGCAACGAGCGAAGACGGCCTGATCATGGCCCTGGCCCACAAATCGCTTCCGGTCTATGGTCTGCAGTTCCATCCCGAATCGATCCTGACCGACTCCGGCCAGCAAATGCTCCGCTCTTTCATCCTCAATTAGCCCTCAGGTCAGCGCGATGTTGAAAATTTCAATATATTTTGCAGCAAAATCATTGGCCGCTCCAACAACCGCCGGTCTGACCGAATATCGCAAGCGGCTCTCCAAATCCTGCCAGTTCAACTGGTCTGCCGGCATTTCACCTCAAGTCAAAGCAAATCCAACTGTAGGCGCAAAAGCAGGCCTTTCGGATGAACATTCAAAAATCCAGGTCATCTTGCTCGATCGCAAGGGCCAGACCTTGACTTCGCCGCAATTGGCACAGCAAATCCAGCTGTGGGCCAGCCAGGGCAAAAGTCATCTGGTCTTGCTGATTGGAAAGACGCCTGAAGATACAGTGCCAGGATCTCGCGGCACTGACTCAGAATCAGGAAAATCACAAGTCAGAAGTGAAGTTCTACATTCGGATGATGTTTTCAGTTTGTCGCTGAGTCCGCTGGCCTTGAGTGTCGATGTTGCCGGCCTCCTGACCGCAGAACAGATCTACCGGGCCTTCCGCATCCTCGAAAACCAGCCCTATCATAAATAAGATCAGCTTTCTTCTGCCATGATACAGCTATGAAACCCTTTCAAATCAGCCCTGAAACCACAGGAATAAGCTTAGGAAGGTTTAGTCCTGCCAGGAACGTTCCAGCAAATCGAGCAGGATCAGGCGGGCCATCTGGTGAGTGAAGGTCAACCGGGACAAGCAGATGCGAGCCTGTGCCCGTTTCAGCAGTTGCGGATCGAGACCATTTGAACCGCCGATCAAAAAGACGAGATCGCCCTGCGCCAGGTCGCGCCAGCGCTCCAGGGCGGGCCGCAGCGAACCTTGGGCATCAGGTTTGACCCATTGACCAGCCAGGTCCAATGCGATGAGTGTATCCTGTGGTTTCAACTTGGCGCGCATCCGCTCGGCTTCTGCGGCAAGGGCGCGCTCGACCGGCCAGCTGTCAGGACTGTCTTCAACTTCAACAAGCTCAACAGGGGCAAGTCGGTTAAGCGACTGGCGCGCTGATTCGACGGCGTCACGCAAATAGCCCTCGCGAATTCTGCCGGGTGAAATAATCCGGATCTTATGCATGGATCACTTGAAGGTCGAAAAGATACATTACCACTCGACCGGGGAACTGACCTTGAACCGTTTGGCGATGGCGACCTGCAAATCGCGGTCGAGCAGGGCATCATGGGAATGCAGATGCTCACGGACAGTCAGCATCGCGAGCTCAGGATAGTTATTCTCCTTGCTCAGGTGTGACAGGATAAACTGCTCTGTACCCTGGCCGAGGAAATGGAGGATCGCCCGGGCGCTGTCGAGATTGGATAAATGACCAAAATCGCTGGCAATCCGGTGTTTGAGCATTTGTGGATAGGGACCGGCCGCAAGCATCGTCGGGTCATAATTGGCTTCGACAAAAATCAGCCGGCTGCCGCTCAGCTGATCGAGCAAAGTCGGGTCAGGCCAGCCAAGGTCAGTACAGACGGCAACGCTGCCTCGTGCTGTTTCCACCTTGAAGGCGACTGATTCTGCAGCATCGTGCGACGTCCTGTAGCCAGAGACCTTCAAGTCGCCGACTTCGAAAGGTTGGCCGCTGGCAAACAGATGAACCAGGTTATTCTGAAATCTGCCCATTTGATTGCGCATGGCATCAAAAGTGCCGGCGTTCGTGTAAAGCGGTACGCGGTAGCGGCGCATCAGCGCGCCGACACTACGGGAATGGTCTGTATGCTCATGGGTCACAAGAATGCCGGTTAATTGGCTGGGCTGTTCGTCGATCTCCTGCAGCGCGAGCTCAATGTCGCGCAGGCTGACACCGGCATCGATCAAGAGCCGGGTATCTCCGCTGCGGACAAAAATCGCATTGCCACTTGAACCGCTGCGCAGCGCGCAGACTTTGACCGCGTTCAATTTTCGACGCGCGTGATGTCCGCGCCGATCGAGCGCATTTTCTGGATGAATGTTTCATAGCCGCGCTCGATCTTGGCAATGTCCTTGACTTCAGTCGTGCCATCTGCGACGAGTCCGGCGAGAACCATCGCGGCGCCCGCACGCAAATCGCGGGCAGTGACGACAGCACCGGACAATTCCGGTACGCCTTCGATGATTGCCAATTGACCGGAGGTCATGATCTGGGCCCCCATCATTTTCAATTCATCAACATACTGGAAACGGTTGTCCCAGACACTTTCCAACATCCGGCTCGTCCCCTGGACGGTGCTGAGCAGGACAGTTGTCTGGGGCTGCAAATCGGTCGGAAAGCCCGGATACGGCATCGTTTTGAAACTCGCCGCCTGCAGGATGTCACCGGGTTCGACAAAGACCCTGATCGAATCGTCGCCGGTCTCGATCTGGGCGCCCATTTCTTCGAGTTTCGCACTCAACGGTTCCATGTGCTTGGGGATCAGGCCATGAACCGTGACATCGCCTCGGGTGATGGCAGCTGCAATCATGTAAGTGCCGGCTTCGATCTGGTCCGGTATGACGGCGTAGGAACAGCCCGCCGGCAGGACTGGCGTGCCGGTGATTCGGATGACATCGGTGCCGGCACCACGGATATTGGCGCCCATCGTGTTCAGGAAGTTGGCGACGTCGACAATGTGCGGCTCTTTGGCGGCATTCTCGATGACGGTAACCCCTTCGGCTTTGGTCGCTGCGATCATGATGTTGATCGTCGCACCGACGCTGACGACGTCAAGAAAGATATTCTCGCCACGGAGGCGGTCGGCATGCAGGTTGATCCGGCCATGCTCAAGGCTGGAATGGGCACCAAGTGCTTCAAACCCTTTCATATGCTGGTCGATCGGCCGGGTCCCGAAATTGCAGCCACCCGGCATCAGGATCGAGGCACTGTGAAAACGGCCGAGCATCGCACCGAGCAGATAATAGGAACCACGGATGCTGCGCACCCGCTCATTTTCGGCGACAAATGTGTGGATCGGGAGTGGGTCAATATAAAGCGAACCCTCATGATCACGGCGAATTTCCGCACCCAGGGTTTTGATGATTTCAAGCAGGACATTGATGTCGGCGACATCAGGAATGTTTTCGATCTTGCATGGACCGTCGAGCATCGTCGCAGCCGCTATAATGCCTAACGCCGCGTTCTTCGAACCGCTGATGGTCACATCTCCAGCCAGGCGCTTTCCGCCCCGCACAAGGTAACTAGCCAAGGGAATCCCTCTTTTCTGTTCAATATGTACCGGCACATTGGGATAATCCGGCACTTCAGGTCGCAAATCCTGTGGACTATTAGTTGGTTGATCAATGGTCTGTTCATCTGTTGTCAGTTGGTCGGTTATCGATTCATTGATGGTTAGTTCATCAATTTTCAGTTCATCGATGGTCAGTTGGTCGATGGTCAGTTGGTTGAACCGGGTTCGGCTCACCTTGAGTGGGTTCATGGCCACCTCGATTTCTAAATGACGTCGGCCAGTTCGAGCACCCGGCCGAGCAGCTTATCGCATTCTTCCTGGTTCAGTATGTCTAAAGTGTGCTGTTCCGGAATAAAGTCGTGTGCAGCGACCTCAAGGTCACCTGCGGCGGACTGATGTAACAAGTCGAAACTGTTGACTCCGTCGTGAATTGCGGTCAGTGTATCGCGGAAAACCTTTCGCGCGCTCGGGATGATTACAGAAAATTCTGTACCCTTACCCAGTGTGCTGTCAACTGCTATTTGTCCGCCATGAAGCTCTGACAATTCGCGTGCGATCGATAAACCAAGTCCAGTACCGCCGAACATGCGTGAACCTGTCATATCGACACGATAAAAACGGTTGAATATGTGCGGCAAGTGCTCTTTCTCGATGCCAAATCCGGTGTCGACAACTTTGACATAAACGTCATCGATCAAATGGCCAATATAAACCTTGACCGATCCGCCCTTGTCGGTGTACTTGATGGCGTTGGAAATCAGATTGACCAGGATTCGCTCGATCGATGAGCGGTCAGCATAAATCGGCGGAATATTGGTAATCGCGAAACTCTCTAGAGTGATGTTCTTTTCCTGGGCCTGGTGCATCAGACGGTCGACCGTCAGGCGGACTAGTCCGGCCAGATCCTGCTGTTCCATCCGAACGCGGATGCCCTTGCTGTCGATACTCGACAAGAGCAGCAAATCAGCAACGAGACGTTCCATTCGGATCGCATCATCATGGATCCTGGTGATATCCTTGCGCACCGCATCGAGATTTTTCTCTTCGAGGCCCCAGTCGAGGAGGGATTCGCTGTAGGTCTTGATCGTCGTCAGTGGAGTTTTCAGCTCATGCGAGACATTGGCGACGAATTCCTTGCGCTGTTTTTCCAGGCGTTCCTGGTCCGTGATCTCCTGGAGTACAACGATGGTGCCGGCCCGACGGCCTTCATCAAAGCGCGATTCCTTGAGACGGACTCGCAGGATTCTATCCTCGATCGTGACTTGCACCGCAATATCTTCACGCCCAAGCAGCAGGGCAGCCTGCAGACCGTTGGTCTGACCATAGCGCTCTGTGAATTCGTTCAAGCTGGAAGGAATGCCTTGCGGGTAGAGGATCGCTTTAGCCGCCGGATTTGTATTGATCAGCTGGCCGTCACTGGCGTAAGCCAGGACACCAATATCGAGGTCGGCCAGAATCGCTTCGGACTTGCTGCGTTCTTCGACGAATTGGCGGACGTAAGTCGAGATTTCCCGGTTGTTGGCGCGGGCGCGATGCCGGGTCATCAGCATGAAGACCACTGTCTGCACGAGAAGTGTCAGAACGATGGCCGCAGCAATCAGGACTATGGGGTGGATGAACTGCAGGCTAACCGCGATGGATTGCCAGATGGTTTGCACTTGGGCTAAAACGGGCATCACACTGGAAAGTGCGAACCCGGTAACGAACATCATCTTCAGGTGATAGCTCCTGACTGGGGATTTTTATCAAAGTAATAGCCAACTCCGCGCTTGGTCATGATATAGCGGTAGTTGTGCTGATCGGGTTCAAGTTTTTCACGTGTCCGGCGAACGGTGACGTCGACGGTGCGAACATCGCCATAGTATTCGTATCCCCAGACTTTTTCAAGCAGGGACTCCCTTGAAAAAACCTGGCCGGCATTCTTGGCGAGGAATCTGACCAGCTCAAACTCGCGGAGGGTCAGGTCGATCATATCGCCAGCGCGCTTGACCTGGTAGGCTTCCTGATCGATTTCGAGATCGCCGAAGTTCATGATCTTGGGATGATCTTCACCGCCAAGTTCCGCAATGCTGACCCGGCGAAGCTGGGCTTTTACACGAGCCAGGACTTCCCTGACGCTGAAAGGTTTCGTAATATAGTCGTCTGCGCCGAGTTCGAGGCCGAGGACCTTGTCGATTTCTTCGCTCTTGGCTGTCAACATCAGGATCGGCACATTTGTTTGCAGGCGTAATTTGCGGCACACATCGAAACCATCGATTTTGGGCAACATGCAGTCGAGCAGGATGAGGTCAGGCTTCTGACTGATCCCCATGTCAACGGCTTGAGCGCCGTCATAAGCTACCAGTGTCTGGTAGCCTTCACGCTCGAGATTGGCTTTGAGGATATCGACAATATTGTGTTCATCATCGACGATCAGGATTTTAGCACCCACAGACCGAACCTCCGTTCACAGCACCTAATTTTAAATGGATCATAACAGCAAAGTTTTGACCTAAGATGCGATAATCAATTGCTTTGATTGTCATTTTGGTGAAGGACTTTTCCATCTCACTGGACATATTGAAAGTATTATAACATGATTTCCGCCAACGATGTAAATTGGCTGGCAGCGGTTCAAGCCCGGTTATCCGAGCAACTAGCGGAGAACGAAAAAAACAAGGCCACCGGGGGTTACCCGATGGCCTTGAAATGATC
>CAWHBQ010000005.1:0-58848 GCA_963827665.1 uncultured Oscillospiraceae bacterium | reverse complement strand
CTGGAGCGGCTGGGCATCACCCGCGTCATCCGCGCCGCGCATGGTGTTGCGGCAGATGGAGCGCCGGCCGCTGGCGGACACTGCTGGCTCGATCACCGGCGTGGCGGCCGCGGTGGCTATCGTCGTGCTGGGCAACTTCTTCCGCGACGTCATCGAGTACATCGTCGACAGCCAGTTCCACGAGGCCGATGCGCAACGACGTGGCGGTGTGGACCGGTCGAGCCCGGCGACGACGTGGCCCGGCTGGAGCTGAGCGCCGCTGCCCGAGGTCACGTCGGTCGGAGTCGACGCGTTTCGTGAGGCGGTGACGATGCACCACGGCCACCGCAGCGAGCGCGGCCTGATCCGCGGTTACGACGGCCGCGCCGTGCTGTACCGCGTGGTCGACGCCGAGAACCGCGCCACCACGCTGGAAGGGACGCGGCCTGGTGATGACCGACCGCCTGGCCGACAAGCTGGGCGTGCAAGTGGGCGACCGTGGTGCAGGCCCAGGTGCTGCGAAGGCCGCCACGCGACCCAGCGTGCTGGTGGAGCGCACGGTGCGCGAGATGATGGGCCTGAACGCCTTCATGGGCCGCGAGGCCGCTCAACCGCGCTGCTGGGCGACGGCAACTCGCCAACGGCTTCGTGCTCTGCTGGGGAAGGCGGCGAGCTGCCGCGCTGCTGGAAGCCACGCGCGAGATGCCGCGCATGGCGGGAGCCTTCAGCAAGGCCAGCCTGCTGCGCAACATGCAGGAGGTGAGCGGCGCGCAACATCCTGATCATCAGCCCCGATCCTCACGGTCTTTGCGGGGTCATCGCCGTCGGCGTGGTCTACAACAACGCGCGCATCGCGCTGGCCGAGCGCACCTGGGAGCTGGCCAGGAAGAAACGGAATCCCTGATGCACTAGCCATTGCCGACTGGTACGCCGAAGACAAGCCGGACGGCACCATTGTCGTCGGTAGCTCGGAGTTTGGAGAACGAAACGTTGCATCGACTGGCATCTACTCGTTTCAGCCGTGGCTCTCGAAATTTTTACCTCGCTTCCCTAAATAGAAAAATCGACGGTCTATATTCCAGGGTATGCGTCAGAAGAAATGGAACCAACCCGAGAAAAGTCTATGCCGATGTTCCGTATTATGACGGCTGGTACATATCCGGACACCGCACGTTCTACCAGGACGTCCCTGACGCGATAAGCGACGCGGACATGGACCGGATATCAACACAGCTGGTCGACGGTATGCAATACAGCGGCGTCGTAGAACAATTCGACGGACCAATCCGGCCATGGCTGCAGATAGGCGATGTGGCCTATGTGACCGGCGGCGACTCGCCCCGGGTCGCAGTACAACCACCAATATCAAGCACGATTTTGGCGACAGCGGATACTTTACGAGCTTCTCGGTGACATCCGGCGGAACGATCTCAAACCGGAAAATCCTGAAACGGTGATGAGCCGAGTATGTTGGCCGCATGGGCGAGCCAACCGACAGCGGCGCCTGCTGGATTACATCAAAGGCGGTACCACAACAGGTGCAACCACCGGAAGCAGCGCGGTCGGAGCAGTCGCATACCAGGCAGCAGTAGCAGGTGGATACACTGGAGATGAGCAGAACGTTCAATGAGCACATTGCGAAGATTGCAGACGGAGCCTTTCTGCCGGCCGGAGGATCCAGGACATGATTCTGGCGAAAACTGCCACACCGACTATGCAACTGCTTGGATCCTCAAGGACACAGACATATGGGGAGGGATGTAACTTGACCATTACAGACAAGCGGCTTGTTGCAGGCACGCTCACAACATCAAGCGCCACACTATATTGGGCCCCGGTAACAACCGGGGCCTTCGTAATCGTTAAATCGATCGCGCTCTGTAACAAGACTGCGGTCGCTGTGACAGTAACACTCAAACTGGACGGTTTCTGCTTGTATTCCGCAACGCAGATAACCGCGAACAGCAGCATTATCCTTTCCAACTGGATGGCAGATCATCAATGTGAATGGTCTATTGAGGGCTTGGCCAGCGCAGATACAGCCATAGACTACATGATCTCTGGAAAAGAAATCACTCCATAGCCAAACGGCGGAAAGGAAATCATCAATGACATTTATCAGTCAAAAAACGTCGTACTATTGATCCTGAGCTTCAATCGGCACCGGGATCGCAGAAGTATTTGGGGGGTGGGACAGCGCCATGACAACTTTGATTATCATCATGGCGGCGGACTACATCACAGGGATTATGATCGCGTTGGTCTGGCGACGATCGCCCAAAAGCAAGGGCGGAGCATTGGAAAGTCGACAGGCTTCAAAGGCTTATGCCGCAAAATCATAATACTTGGAGCTGTCCTGATCGGGAATCAAATCGACATTTCACTTCATTCACCAGGAGTGGTCCGAACGATCGTCACTCCATTTTTCATTGGCAATGAGGGCATCAGTGTAGTCTAGAAAATTTCGGAATCATGGGGGTGCCTTCCCGGACATTGTGCGCAAGTCGTTTGAACAATTAAGAGCCAAATCTCAGCCGGAAAAAGTGCCAAGTGATAACAATGATGAGGCTGGAGGTATAGGAAATGGCAGTTAAGAAATTTTCAAAGAATACTGAGGGCGATAAGAAACTCTCGCCCCATTTCACTGTCAGTGAGTTTGCTTGCAAGGACGGATCGGACACGATCCTGATCGACACGATGCTGGTCTATTACCTGGAAAAGATCAGGGACCACTTTGGCAAATCGATCACGATCAACTCAGCATATCGGTCGCCATCATATAATGCGGCGGTTGGTGGCGCCAGTGAATCACTGCATATGAATGGGATGGCTGGCGGATATCGTGATCCGTGGGGTCACTCCACAGGCGATTGCGGACTATGCCAATGCACTCGGGATGGGTGGGATCGGGATCTATAAATCATTCACCCATGTCGATACCAGGGCGGTCCGGGCTCGCTGGGTGGGATGATATCGAACTGGCCGCCATTTCGGTGCCCATTTTCAACAACCGAACGACGCTGCAGTCTCGCAACCTGGGAAGGCACCTGCGATGATTCAACCTTGATCCGTTGCCCACTGCACCCAACCAAATACGACCTGGACTTACTGCCAGGACATGAAAGTGCCCTCGACCCGGAGTGATCTATCCGGGTCGAGGGCCTTATTCAATTTGACGTGAAAAACTCAATTGCACCAAGTACAGCAGGTATATTCTGTTCATTTCTTATGAAAACAACTAGATTATGACGAATTTTACAGATTTCGGTTTCGACACAATTCGCCTTCGTTTCAATCACCTTGATCAATTCATCAGGAGTTTGTTTAAATGCAACCAATTTTGCCGTCGAACTTGGATCAACATCTTCGGCAAAAGCAAGATGGTGGCCTTTGAAATTTGGATTGACAATAGCTTTCTTAATCTTGGCAATTAACTCATCTGCGGTATTAAGATTAATCATATAAACCTCCTGATAATTTATACTCACATTGTATCATGGCCTCAAAATGGCAACCCTCGACTCGGAGTTTTCCGGGACGGGGGAGTTTTTATTTGAAAACTGATATAATGTCCAATCATATCCGAAGGTAAAAAAATGGAAAAAAGTGCATATCAGGAAGTAATCATAAATGGAATCAAAGAAGGGATTCTAAACCTTCTGAAGCTTTTTCCTGCGATAATAATTTCATTCTGGAATGAATTTGGGATTAGCTGGGTTCGGAATCAGCATTATCCTAGGAGTAGTTCTCCTTATTGCCCTTATTCTAGGTATCCCGTTATCAAAACGTGGACATAAAAAGCTATGCGCCTTTGTTCTTGGCGTTTGCGGAATAGTTGCTTTCGTTTCTGAAGTATATAGCAAATAAGATAACCAATTGTGCTGAGCAAATCGGTGTGGGCGGTAATAAGATATAAAAGAATTTCACCCATGTAAATTTGAAAAAAATGGTGTTATAGGGAATGAATAGAAGACGAAGTTTAAAAATAAGATTAATAGTATATTATAATATTCAAAACTGACATATTACAATTTCAAGACAATTTTACATATTAGATTGACTGCATTGAAAATTAATACATAGAATGATCTAAACAATACACATATATACATAAATACATAAACATACACTAATTAATAATAAAACCAAAGAGAAGGAATACTAATTATGTGTATTCATGTTGGATCTGAAGTTTTACTTGCAAACTTACTTAATGATCAGAAATATTCAAACATTGGAGTTTCTTTCGATGATATTTATGATTATTCTGAAAAATTGAAGTCAATATTTAAAGAGAATCATAATATTAAAAGCTTTTATATAGCTTCAAATTCTTTTGAGCTTGAGAATGCTCTTTCGGAATATAAAATCGAGTTTAGACAGTTTCAAGAGAAATTCTATATTAATGAGAGATTTAATATTAGATTGTTTAATAAAAGATATAACACAAAGGTTCAGGAAATTTTAGTAGAAGCATTGAAATAATACTCAATATGGGGCTCAAATATGCTTTTTGAGAAAAACAAGACGTTCAAAGATAACGTTCATGGATATATTGAGGTCCCACTTGAATTCGTAAACCATTTTATTGATTCCGAAATATTTCAAAGACTAAGATATATTGAACAGACGAGTATGAGAGTTCTCTATCCTTCTGCAAGACATGATAGGTTCATCCACTCGCTCGGTACATTCCATCTCGGCAACAAAGCATTTAGTAAATTCAGATGTAATGTTCAGAACGACTATTCAAATAAGTCTGAAGAATCTCAAAACCATTTTAAGATATATCCTGATTATAAAATTAACAATAAATTTTGGGACAAGTGTGAAACGCTGTTCTTAATTGCATGTCTACTACATGATTGTGGTCATTCGCCTTTTTCTCATACACTTGAATATCTTTATGAATTAAATTCTGAAATTCGAAAAAAACTTAATCAATTAATTTGCGGCAAAACATTTCATGAAGATTTTCGTGGGCATGGGAAACCTCATGAAGTTATGAGTGCTATTATGGTTTGCACGGAATTTAGGAGTGCTATCGAGGAAATAATTATCGAAAAAGAACCTATTTTTAGATTCCGAATCATATGAAGATGATATGGAATTTATTGTTAGAATGATTATTGGATGCAAATATAAATCTAATGAAAATAAATATCATATTAAAAACTGCCTCATAAATTTATTAAACCATGAACATTCATTTGACGTTGATAAACTTGACTATATTATTCGCGATTCAAAACTTTCTGGGATTCAAGAATATGGCAATTGATATTGATAGGTTATTAGGCTCGCTAACTATTGTAGAAAAAACTAATTTCAAAGATATTCAAGTGAATATGCAAGTAAGTGCAAATTTGTTTGATGCGGAATTGAGACAAATCGGTGAACGTCATCGATCAGAAAGCACATATTGTGGGGCAATTAAAGGAAAATAGTGGATCTTATAACGAAAGAACAATATTGCGAAATTTTTCAGGATCAATGAAAGACACAATATCTGTGTTTGGAAAAGCTAGATTAAAATCAAAGACTAGATTTTCAAAAGTCGGAAATATGGACTGTTTACCAAGATAGGTGGCGTTTATTATGATGATGAACTATCAGCTTCAAGAGATGAAGAACACATTGAAATTTTTGGTAACGCAACACAAAAATTCGAGATGTCTGGTTCTGAGATATTCTTAAATGAGGATTTTTATGGATATGTTGAAATTGAAGCAGAAATAATTAAATTCAAGTCAGTATTCGTGAATGGTCAAATATCGGGTCGACTTAAAGGAGATATATTAGGTGATTATTCGATTAATGGTGGAGAATTAAAATTAGAACTTGGATATAATAAAAGCTCCCTAAGTGTTATTCAGAATGTACTTCTTGCAAGAAATTATGAATATTTATGGATATATTCACATCATAAAGTTATTTATTATTCCAATTTTTTGTTAATCGAATTGTTTAGACTTTGTCTTTCCCATTTCCAGGAAAATTACATATTATATTTAAGGGAACAGGTTAATCTGAAGAAGGTATTAGTTGCTGGATCAGAAGCCGCATGCGAACATGCAGCTGCTAGTGACGAATAGAAAAAGCTGAGACAGAGCTCAAAAAAATTGAAGATGAGCAATTGGATCCAGACTGTATTATGTCTGAAATTGTTTCTTGGAAAACTATGGTGCCAATAGAAGATAGAGATTCTAAGCCATATGATTGCTATGGATTGACATATTTCAGAGTTACTGATAGCGATATATTATATTTGTGAAAAAAATGCTATAACATTTTATCAAGAATCGATCCGAAGACAGATATTGATAAAAAATGTAAATTACTCTTGTCTGAATATTATAGTAGAAAATACAGAACAAGCTTGTGGAAATCCTATGCTGAATTTGTGATTTTTTTTAGTGACTATTGTCCAGAATGAGAGAAATGATTTATATAAATTGATCCAAATTAATTCTGTTTCAAACAGTTACAATGATCGATATGGTTATTTTATTGATGAATGGAAAAGTGAATTTGAAAAATGTGGAATGTATGATGCCATTTGGGTCAAAGGTGATAGTTCGTTAAAGGATTTGAAACTAGTTTACATACATAAAATTTACAGGAGATATTAATACAGTTCTCAACTTCAATACGCTAATGCCTTCCGAATCAACACAAAGCAGCCTCTTCTTAACATTTTTTTATATATATTATAGATGTACAAATTCTACAAGTAGAGAATCCACCATAGATTTCGTAAAAATCAAGCAATTTGTTAGGAGAAAGTTGCTTGAGGATTATAATAGTGCTGACACATAACAAGTCAATTATTGCGTTACTTAGTTATTGATCTAAAAATTAATGCAAATAAATATATTTGTTATCTGTTTCACCGGATTATTTAAGACGGTTCAATATATTGAATATTTCTTCTTTATTCCCGAAATGCAGAGTCCTATGGCAATTAGGACAACGCACAGATCATACTGCTGCGCTAGGGTTATCAAGTAAATATTTTGCTATTTCAAATTTATGGTGAGCTTCAGCATATGGTATTCCTGATATTTGAATAAATGGTTTTCGGCCACATAATTCGCAAATGTACTTTGCTCTCTCTTTTACAAGTCGAGAGAATTTTGGATTTCTTGCGAGAACTTTTGCAGTGGAGATTCGAGTTCGAACTGGTTTGTTAATTAATTCATTTGATATTTTTGAAAGTTCAGCAAAAGCTTCTTGTTGAGTATTGATCCTGGTTGCTCTCTTTGAAATTTCCTTTACTTCTGCTGCGGTAGGTTGGATATCTTCAGAGCTTTCAAGCCCATCAGCTGATTTTCCAATATAATTCATCAAAGCATATGACTGATCTTCTTTTAATACTGATGCTCCCTGAATTATGTGTTTTTCACTATAGCCTATAACCGTCGGATCATATGGAACTTCGAGTTGTTGTCCATTATTAATGAAAAATACAAACTCCCAGGTTTTGCCCTCGCTATCGAACCCCCAAAGATCTTGTGCCAATTTTTCGTTTCGAACCTTCATAAGTACCTGGGCAGAATAAATGAATCTCTTTTTGGCATAAAAAAGAACCCAATTGCCAATTTCAAGATCATCCCATTCTTTTCTTGCATCAGTGTCTGCCTTTGGAACCATACCCCATACTTCAATCTTTTCAGGACATGCTTTAATCAAATCTTGATAAGTATCATCTGGTAGATAATTTCTAAAAAAAACAGGTTCAATGCCATTTACAATAGTATCAACAAAATGATCGGAGCCACCTTTTCCTGAACATGGTTGGAGCAAAACCTTCATGCTTATAACTCCTTATATTTCGTAGCATTGCCTTTTGACTTGGAAATAGGATACTTTTTGTCATTTTCATCGATTTTCATAAGAGCTTCTTCAATTAAGTCAATATTTAGATCATGAGCCATGGTTATCAAATAGATAAGAATATCAGCCATTTCCTTGCTGACATTCTTTGACTTTTCAGAAGAGAGATATTGCTTTAATGTTTCTGCGTTTTTCCATTGAAAACATTCCATTAATTCAGCGGCTTCTATTGCAATAGAAATCGACATATCTTTTGGGGTGTGGAATTGTTTCCAGTCTCTCTTGTCTCTAAAATCAATCGCCTTATTCTTCAGAATATCAAACTTATCCATTTGCATCTCCATGCTCGACTAAACAATTTGATTACTGAGCTTTCATTTTTGCTTTGCTTTTGAGAATTTCGATGTCATCAGTTCTATTTAGTATATGCATTTTTCTATGACAATTGGGACACAAGGCTATAGTATTTTCTATTGAATCATCGCCACCATTTGATAAACAAATTATATGATGTGTTTCAAGAAAACGGGGTTTCATCCCTTTTTAAAAAAGGAGCAGATTTCGAGCATAACTGGCAATATCCTCTTGCTCTTCTTAGTGCATATTCTGCTACATATGGATCTCTTTCAAAATATGTGGTGACAGTGTTTCTTTTTGATGATAGAGCTATGGCCAGTTTTGCTTTTTGAAGCAGTTCAAAATCAGATAACCGTTTTGCCTTTTTTTGGAAATTTTCATTAATCCGAACTAGAGATTCTTGTTCGATAACAGACTCAAAAATAGTTTTGGTTCTTAAATTAAACATCCAGACTTTTCTAGTATTACCATCTGCTCCAATTTGATCAGTAATATATGGTTTTGAAATAAGAAACACTTCACCGCGATATGTATATTTACCTTCTACGAGAACCTCAAATAAATGTACTTCGACACCATTTGATTTTGATTCAGCGAGGGTCTTATTGACTCGAGTCAGTTCTTGATCACCAATTTGGCCCATACCTGTATATTGAAGGACATCACCCTCCCAGCGATCGTGATACAATTTGCTTGAGTCAGTAACAAGCACTAATGTATTTGTCTGATTAGATTTTCGCATGCCGCCTTGAGGACTGCATTTGAAAATATCGGTTAACTTACTGTTGTCAATTTCTTGTCCAATTGCTAAACCTAAATTAAAGCTCATATTTTCGTCTCCATTTAACTAAATGAGTTATCGTCATTCAGTAAAATAAAATTACTCATTTTTAGAAGCTTAAACATTTCACTCATTAATATAATATATTGGCGGTCAATATAGTTTACTAAATCTTCCTGTAATTCATTGCTATTCGGTGCTTTATTTAAATAAGCGTTTACTTTCGCCTCCAGCTCAAGCCATTCAGACTTATACTGTGCAAGATCTGATGCCTTATCATAATAATTCCAAAAGTCAGGAGAAAACCTATCTGCCATGTTAATTCCTCCGCATAGTTAAATATCTAATGTACTTAAAGTGTACCTAAGTGTTCTAAATTGTACCTAAAAATCAAGGTTAATTGAGACAAATTGCAGCAAACAAAAAAGCAATAAAAAACCGCCAAACCTTAGAGGTTCAGCGGTTTTTCTTTTGGCTGCCGGACTAGGATTTGAACCCAGACAAACTGAGTCAGAGTCAGTTGTGCTACCCTTACACAATCCGGCAATCTAGAGGTTAATGCTGACGTAGTGGGTCAGCAGTGAAGAATATACCACAGACGACTCGCCGATGCAAGAGTTTGCGGGCGATCCAGCAGACTTTGGCGACTTCACTTTTAACATCTGCGATCCATTAAATGTCACCCGGGTGGTTTGACGCTTGGATTGAGATTGATTAAAGTGAAGCATAAGTTAAACCCGACTGGAGACGACCATGCTTGATATTCCTCATTCACCTCTTTCGCCCAAGACCAATCAATTGACCAGGAAAATCCAGGCTGTTGCAGTCCTGATCCTGATGTTTCTAATGACAATGGCGCCAATCCAGTTGGTCCACGCAGAATCGATTGCTGCAACATCGGCGGCAGAGACAACTGTGCCCGCTCCAACCACAACAGCGCCAACCACACCCCCAATCCTGGCCGCCGATCTGACCCCGGATGCGATCGACTGGTCCGATCCGGCGTCACTGGCCGCGACCCCCTGGCCGACATTAGAACAAGTGGGCGCGATCTCCTACGTCGTCATCGACCGCCTGTCAGGTGCTGTCTTGTTGGCGAAAGATGAAAACACACCTTATAATCCGGCCAGCACGACCAAAATCATGACTGCTTTGCTGGCCGTGGAAAACTTGCCGCTCGAGCAGCAGATCACGGCTTCGCCAGCGGCGGTCAAGCTCGATTGGGATGCAACAAAAGCTGGATTTGTCGCGGGTGAGACGACGACTGTCCGCGATGCGATGGCCGGCCTGATGCTGCCTTCCGGCAACGATGCAGCGAATATGCTCGCCGAAGCCATCAGCGGCAGTGTGCCCGCCTTTGCTGAAAAAATGAACCAGCGCGCTCAAGAACTGAATGCGCTGCATACCCATTTCGTCAATCCGCATGGCCTGAACGACGGTGACCACAAGATCAGCACCTACGACATGGCTTTAATCGCAGCCGAAGCGATGCATTACCCAGCTTTTCGCGAGCTCGTCAGCACGTCGAGTTATGCTATGGCGGCGACGAACAAGCACCTTTACAATGGCTGGGCGATCCTGACCAACACCAACAACCGCCTGTTGCTGGCCGATCGCGGCAATTATCGCTCGCCTTTGCTGGCCTCGATCAGCGGGATCAAGACCGGGACGACCAAAGCAGCCGGGCAATGCCTGGTGACAGCTGCGACGACGACGGATGGTCATGAATTGATCTGTGCCCTGTTCGGGGTGGATACCGAAGATCAAAGCGGCAACCCGGCCAGTTACACCCGGACGCTGCTCGAAGCTGCCGCCCTGAAAGCGGCCCAGGCCAGCCCAGCCGACCAGACTGTGTTCGTGACAAAAGACCAGGCGATCGATGTGCCGGACAGCAAACTCCAGGCGATCCCGGCGAGGTCTCTCCAGATCCTGAAAAATCCAGGCCAGGCGACCACTTCGCCAACTGATCTGCACTTGGTCTGGCCCACACAGGCAGAACTTCCGGATTTGGTGCCTGACACCGATTTGGCAGCTGCGGATTTGGTGCCTGACACCGCAGGGGAAATCGCCGTCGTCCAGGATGGCAAAATTGTCCTGACCATTCCCGTCCGCTATAGTGCCAAACCAGTTGTATCGCCGATTGACCAGCTGTTCGGCGGCGAAACCGCTGCGGGCACTGCTGCCGGTGAATCTGGCAGCCAGGTGCCATCTATTCTGGAATGGCCTTTGCTGAAGCCATTATTAATAACGCTGGGCATGATCGTGACTTTGATCCTGGCCTTCGGCATCGGTCTGTCTTTGGGCCGCCAGGGGCGGAAACCGACTCGGCCTATTTCAAAATGATTTTATCCGGGAAGGCCTGCAGACGCGCGATTCGCCACATTTTGTCGATGTAGGCCGTGGTATAGACCTGTTCGACATGATGGTAGAGGCAGGCGGCCTTATCGGTCAGTCGGTATAGATCGCCGTCCTTGAGTAGGTAGCCCAATTTCTCGGCGGCGAAAATCTCGAAACCATAAAGTTTCAGCAACGGTGAACCGACAATTTTGGCGAAATTTTCGCTGTTGATCTGCATGCCATAGGCAGCCCAGAACAGATAATAGGCGGCCCGCTGCCGGGGTGAAAAATTGATCGTCAGTGCTGTCGGCAGGTTTCCGCCATTGATCCGCTGGACATAGCCATCCAGCGAAAACGTGTTGATCTTGAAGCTGTCTTTCAAAAGGGTCGTGGCCGATAAGCCGAACCCCAGGAAGGTGTCGCGAGTGACAGAGGAGTATTTCTTCGCACCGGGTTTGCCGAAGGTCCAGACGGATGTCCGTTCGATGCCGGCCGCGCGGCAACAGTCGACCAGCATATGCAGCATGCGTTTCTTGACCTTTTCCGGCATCGGCTTGTACTGGTTATCGGCAAAGGTGAAGTCGATAAACGGATAAGTCGAAACTTGGGTCGCGCCGTGGGCAAAGGCGGTCAGGACATCTTGGGTCAGGCTGTCATCAGTTTGGCCGGGGATCGCAAAGATCAGGTCGACATCCACGACATCAAAGCCGATCGACCGGACCAGCTCCAGTTTGCCGATGAAGTCATCACCGTTCCGGCCCAGTTTCTCCAGGCAGTTTTCATTAAAGGACTGGACGCCGACGCTGACCATGGTGACGCCGGCCGCTTTCAATTTCTGCAGCATTTCGGCAGTGATGTCACTCGGATGAAGCTCGACACCGACGCCGCCGCTGATCGTGAAATGCTGCCGCAGGCGGTCAATGATCGCGGGCAGTTCGTCGATCATCAAGGTGGGTGTCCCCCCGCCGAAATACAGGCTGGTGGCTGGTTTCAGACCTTTCAGATCCTGGCAGACCAGGTCGATTTCCCCGAGCAGGGCGGTCTGGTAAACAGCCGCTTTCGCCGGATCGAAAATTTCCTTGCAATAGGGGCAGAAACTGCACAGCGAGCGGCAGAACGGGATATGGACATAGAGCCCGAGGTCATCGAGTCCGGCGAAGTCGAGGCGTTCGTCTCGATGGTCGGTCAAGACGAACGGCTTGAATGATCTTGTCAGCAGGACCCTCAGCAGGGATACGAGCAACATCCTGGCGACCCCCTAAATGTATTCCCGGTCTGTCTTAAGTGTATTTCTGATTGATCTAGATGTATTTGAGGTAGGTTCGGAACAAGTCGAGGATCACTCGGGGTTTGCCGCTGAAAAGCTGTGAAAACTCGGCAGCGAAAAAATAGCCGCATTTCTCACATAGCCCGTCAATGTCCAGGCAGCGGCCGCAAATCCAGCGCTCGCCGTTTTCCATGACCACACATTGACGGCAGGGCGTTTTGAACGTGTTTGTGACAATGGCTGGAAAAGTGCTCCGGAGGTTCAGGACCGGGAAGCCCTGGTCGATCAACTGCTCGATCCGTTCGCAGCAAGTTTGTTTTTCGGCTTGGCTGAGCTTCAGCGTCTCAGTCCCGGGGTATGGTGTGTGGAAGTTGAAGGATACGGCGACAACATGAGGGGTCTGGCGTGCGGTCTCGGCGACGGCTTCGATGTCGCCCTGGTTGATCCGGTTGATCGCCATATACAGGCAGATATTGTCGCCCGACGATTCCCGGATGTGACCGAGTATCCGGTCATAGGTGTCACCGCGGATTTCATTGTGTTTGGCCCGGCTGCCATCGAGGCTGACCAGGATCAGGTCGGCTTCCGGCAGATCCAGCGGGAAGGTGCCATTGGTCACGACATTGACCAGGATAAAGCCCATTTGCCGGGCTTCGCTCACCAGGTCTTTCAAGGTTCGTCCGCTGTCAGCCCAGAGAAAGGGTTCGCCACCATAAAAGAATATGATCCGAGTCCCGCTCGCATACATATCCTGCAGGTCGGACTTGATCTGCGCATAGGGATAAATGACACCGGTCAGGTTATTGACCGCACAGTGCTGGCACTTCAGATTGCAGCGGTCGGTCAGGATAACCGATCCGACCACTGGGCGGTTCCTGTTCCATAACACGGTGGAAAGACCAATTCCGGACAACTGCAGCACTGATCGACTCTTCATGGAACACCTCGCAGAGCCCGCCGGCTATCAGCCAGGGCAGGGAACAATGCCCTGCCCGGAATATCCGGTCTAGGTTTCAAGATCGGCTTTTTTGCGCCTGAACTCTTCGGCGTCGATTTCCCCCCGCGCATACCTTTCGCGCAAGATCGTCATCGCGGTGTCTTCAGCGGCTTTGGGGTGGATGAACCGTGGGAAGTATTTCTTGAACAGCCGGTAAGCGACAAAGACGACAACCGCCCAGAAGAGCAGGTACATCGCCATCGAAACCAGCCCAAGCCACCAGGCGCTGCCTTCGGCCATCAATTGACTGCTCGGTCCATAAAATGGATGCATTCGGATGCCTCCTGTCAGTTTCGACCGCGGATGATTTCGAGGATGACCGGGTTTCTCTGGCTTTCGTCTCCACTGATGACGAGCGCCTGGCCGGCGATTGCGGCGGCGTTTGCCAGCCGGGTTTCATCGTTGGCAAAGACTTCAATCAGGACATCGCCAGCTTCGATCGGGTCGCCCAATCGTTTGTGCAGGATCAGTCCGGCACTAAGATCGATCGCTTCGCCCTTGCGTTCGCGTCCGCCCCCCGCGGCAATCAAAGCCCGGCCCAGCTCGGCTGCGTGGATCAAGTTCAACTTGCCATCCCGGCCAGCTCGGATCACGGTTTTTTGCGAAGCCTGGGGCAGGCGGGAAGGGTCATCGACGACCCGCGGGTCGCCGCCCTGGGCGGTGATCAGTTCACGGAACTTGGCCGCTGCAGCCCCGCTGTCGAGTGCGCTATGCAACAGGGTGCGAGCTTCTTCATCCGAAGTGGCCCGTTTGCCGAGCTGGAGCATTTCACTGCCGAGGGTCAGGACGACATCGAGCAGGTCACCCTGAACGCGGCCCTGGAGGATATCGATCGCTTCGAGGACTTCCAGGCTGTTGCCGATCAGGTTGCCCAGCGGCTGGTCCATGCCGGAAATGACGGCGACAACCCGGCGCCCGACTTGTTCGCCGATCGCGACCATCTGCTGCGCCAGCGCCCGGGCTGACGGCAGGTCGGGCATGAAGGCGCCGCTGCCACATTTGACATCGAGGACTATCGCGTCTGCGCCAGCGGCAATTTTCTTACTCATGATCGAGGCGGCGATCAGGGGAATCGACTCGATCGTGCCGGTCACATCGCGCAGGGCGTAAAGCTTTTTGTCAGCCGGGGTCAAGTCATCGGTCTGGGCCAGGATCACGGCGCCGATCCGGGCTGCCTGGGCAATGGCCCGGTCGGTGGGCAGGTCGGTCTTGAATCCGGGAATGGCATCCAGTTTGTCGATCGTTCCACCGGTGAAACCGAGGCCGCGGCCGGACATTTTAACCACGGGAACCCCGCAGGCTGCGACCAGGGGGATCAATACCAATGTCGTAGTATCGGCGATCCCGCCGGTGCTATGCTTGTCGACTTTGACGCCAGGCAAGGCTGACAAGTCGAGTTGCCGGCCGGACCTGGCCATCGCCAGCGTCAAATCGCTCGTCTCACGGTCATCGAGTCCGCGTAGGAACATCGCCATCAGCATGGCTGACACCTGGTAGTCCGGCCAGCTGCCGTCACAGACACCGTCGATAAAAGCTGCAATCTCGGATGTGGACAGTCGCTGCCCGTCCCTTTTACGGATGATCAAATCTACAGCACTCATAGATTAATTATAGCACGACAATTTTTGGCCTCGGGAAAAATGGCAAGGATGTTAAAAAACTTTGACCAGTAACACGAACGGGGTGATAATGTAGGAACTGTTTTCAAATGATCCGGGAAATGATCGGAGGGAGGCATCGGATGTACGACCGTCAAACCACAATTGAACTGAGCCGGACGATCACCCGGATGACCCTGCCGATCCTGGTGGAGCAATTTTTCATCGTCCTGATGGGTGTGGTCAGCACCATGCTGGTCAGTAACCTCGGCCGCGATGCGGTATCAGCAGTCGGCAATATCGATGTGATCAACAACATCATGATTTCGGTTTTTTCATCGCTGGCGATCGGCGGAACGATTCTGGTCGCCCAGTACACCGGGCGGAATGATGTCAAATCCTCGAGCCGGGCAGCCGGCCAGGCGATGATGGCGAGTGTCGTGCTGTCGGCTCTCGTGACGCTGCTGATCTTTTTTAGCCAGCATGGCCTGATTGGATTGCTCTATGGCAATGCAGAGCCAATCGTCCGCCAGAATTCGCTCGATTACCTCAGTATCGTGGTCTGGTCCTATCCGCCGCTAGCCCTTGCTACGACAGCCTTCGGCCTCTTGCGCGGCAACGGCAACATGCGTGCCCCGATGATCATTTCGATCATTATGAATGTGGCCAATATCATCATGAGTGCCATCCTGATCTATGGGCTTGATATTGACTTGGGCTGGACCCGCGTTGCCTTTGCCGGCCGCGGTGTCACCGGCGCCGCGATCGGATTGACGTTGGCGCGTTTGCTCGGTTTTGTCCTGGCGATTGCCATGCTGGCCAAAAGTGAACTTTCTTTCTCGTTTGCCCCACGTGAATTCTGGCGCATCGAGAAGAAAATGCTGTTGACAATTCTCCTGCTGGGGGTGCCGGCAGGTTTTGAACAGCTGATGTTCAATGGCGGCAAGCTGATCGTCCAGCTGTTTATCGTCAGGCTCGGGACTGCTGCGCTGGCTGCGAATGCGATCGCCAATTCGATCGCGGCGATGGCAACCCTGCCGACAATTGCGCTAAGCATGGCCTTGACGACGATCGTCGGTCAGGCGGTCGGACGAAATGACAAACCATCCGCGAAGAAGCTGCTGACGTTTGCAATGCCCTTCAGTTTTGTCATCCTGTTTGTGATGTCGGCGATCAGCTTGCCCCTGATCCAGCCGATCGTTGGACTGTTTACCAGAGACCTGGCGACCCGTCAGGCGACAGTAACGATCATGGTCATCTACTTGATCGCACAGCCATTTTTCTGGCCGGCTTCATTCGCTTTACCTGCGGGTTTCCGTGGCGCCGGTGACGTCCGTTACCAGCTGACCGTGACGATGATCAGCATGTGGGCGCTTCGCATCGGCCTCGGTTTTGTCCTGACCGTCGTCCTGGAGGTCGGTCTGATCGGGATCTGGATCGCGATGCTTTCCGACTGGACGCTGCGCTCGATTTTGTTCCTGCTGCGTTTACGGAGCGGGCGCTGGCTCAAGCATGAACTGATCCATTAAAAAAACCGGCCAGTTTCAGCTGATCGGTTTCTTCGGATTCAAATGATTCTCCTTCACTTTTTCCGGGAAGATTATTCAAAGATCAAGTCGATTTACGGATCACCAGCTCAACTGGCAGGATCGTTTTTGACGGCGCCGGCGCGCCTTTGATTTTGCGTTCGAGGAGTTCGAGCATCTGCACCGCCATCGCTTCGATCGGCTGGTGCACGGTTGTCAAGGCTGGCTGCAGGATCCGGGCGATCAGGACATCATCAAAACCGACGACCCGGACGTCTTCGGGGACCCGCAGTTTGCGGTTTGCCAGGACCTGGATCACCTGGGCTGCAATGACATCACTGGAAGCAAAAATACCATCGATTTTCTGATTGGCGTCGAGAGCCTTTTCGATGTGCTTTTCATAGTGCTGGCTGATGAACGATACTTCTTCAGTCTCGATATAGGCGCAGGGAAGCTTGGCCGCTTCGCAAGCTTCGGCAAAGCCATTGCCGCGCAGGTTGGACAGCTGCCGGACCGTGCTGCTGCCGCCGATGTACATCAGGTTCCGGCAGCCTCGGCTGATCAGGTGCTGGGCAACGATGCGACCGCCTTCGCGGTTGTCGACACTGACCACCGGGATATCAGGGGACAATTCGCGGTCGTAGGATAGCAAGGGCAGCGAGACATTCAGGAACGGCTTCGTGTCGACCGTGCGGCTGGCCAGGATGATGCCATCCACTTTGTTGCGTTTGAGCATATCCAGGTAGTCGGTTTCTTTTTCCGCATCGTGGCGCGAATTGGCGAGCAGGATTTTGTAACCACGCCGGGCTGCTTCGAATTCAAGCGCTGTGACGAGCTCGCCAAAGAACGGGTGTGAGACCGAGGGCACGATCAGGCCGATAATCCTGGAACGTTGGAAAATCAGGGAACGGGCCAGCTCATTGGGCTGGTAGTCCAGGGATTTCATCGCAGTCATGACTTTACTGCGCGTCTCAGAACTGATATAGCCGCGGTTGTTGAGTACCCGCGATACCGTCGTCACGGTGACGCCGGCCAGTTTTGCGACGTCTTTGAGTGTCGTCATTGCTTGAAACTCCTTAAAAATCGAAATCTGCCATTCATTCTGGTGTGCATTGATCGTTTGGAATGAATTGCAGGCTGGGAAGAAATGTCAATATAGAATACAATATTCACATCAGAATATAATACAATAATTACATCAAACTGAGAAGCAGGTCACACCTATGGCAACGATTCGTTCGATCGCACTGGCGGCCAATGTATCCCGCGGCACTGTCGACAAAGTCCTCAACAACCGCCCCGGTGTCAGCCAGGAAGTGCGGGACAAAGTCCAGCGTATCGCGGATGAACTGGGCTACAAACCCAACCTTGCCGGCAAAGCCCTGGCTTTCCAGAAAAAGGAAGTCTGCATCGGCATCATTGTGCCGAGTGCCGCCGATCCTTTGTTTCTCGATGTTTTTGAAGGCATCCGCCGCGGCATCACCGAATTTTCCAATTTCGGCATTCAGTTTGAAGTCCTTGAGACCGCCCGGAACACTGCAGAGCAGCAGCTCATGTGCATCCAAAAAATCAAGGAGAGCAAGATATCAGGACTTGCCATCAGTCCCTTTGATGATGAGTCGATTCGTGAAGCCTTATTGGAGTTCAAAGAAGCTGGTATTCCGGTTATCACATTCAACTCGGATTTGTCCGGTATCGGCCGCCTCAGCTATGTCGGTGAGGATTCCCGCCGCAGCGGCCGGGTTGCGGGCGACTTGATGAAAAAAATATTGCCCAATGGGGGTACGGTTGTCTGCATCACGGGTCCGGCTGTGTTCAAATCCCTTGGTGATCGCCTCAACGGATTCCGCTCTTACCTCAAATCAGAGTGTCCGGACCTGGTGATCGGTTCCGTCCTGCATAATGAGAATAACTCGGAATCTTCTTATGAGGTGACGCGTGAATACCTCATGAGCGGTAAACCAGCCGATGCATTTTTCATCACGAGTTCCGGGATCGATGGCATGGTCCGGGCGATTCAGAAATTCGGCAAACCCAAAACTCGTGTCATCTGCTATGACTTGCTGCCGACGACCCGACAGCTGATGCTCGATGGCTGGATCGATTTCAGCCTGCTGCAGGAGCCCCAGCGACAGGGCTACCTGCCGATCAAACTGCTTGTCGATGTGCTGCTTTATGATCACAAGATCACCGAAAAACATCAATTCACAAAAAGCGATATCCGAACCAAGGAAAATATCGATTGAACCATCACCGGCAATAACCAGGGCATCATCGGCCTGATTCGATGTTTCGCAAACATTTTCATCCGACCCGTTGAGCTCCTGCAGGAGGCGAATCGCTATCAAAATTCGCAGCTACATCATCCGCCACCTGTACCAGATCGCGGTTGTGACGATCATCCTGACTTCATTGCTGGCTTTGCTGGCGATGAACAGTCTTCGCCTGCGGCTCAACAAGCCGGTGGCTCTAGAGTCTGCAGCGAAAGAGGCCAAATACCATTTCGTCCTGATCGCCGAACAAATCGACTCGCCCTACTGGCTCGAGGTTTATGCCGGTGCAAAGGCCGCAGCGGCAGAAGTTGACGCTGTTGTTGAACTTGCCGGTTCGAAGAATTTCTCAGCTGACCAATCGACGAAGCAGATCATGATTGCAACTGCAGCCCGGCTTGACGGAATCGCCACCTGCGTTGTCGACACCCAGAGCTCGACGATTGCGATCAATCAGGCGGTTGCAGCCGACATCCCGGTTGTGACCATGGAATATGATGCCAGTCTGAGCCAGCGCCAGTGTTTCGTCGGGGTCAATAGCTACGCCCTTGGCCAGTCTTTCGGCCAGCTGATCGCCAAAGCCAATACCAGTGGCGAGGTTGTCATCCTGGTCAGCGACGATCCGCAGTCGAGCAGCCTTTCGGAAAACCAGATTGTCGCCGGATTGCGCGAATATCTGGCGCAATTCCCCCAGATCAACCTGAATAGCCTCGAAATCAGCCGGAATAGTGCTTTTTCGGCGGAGCGGAAGATTCGCGAGCTGATGCTGGACAATCCTTCATCAGTATCGACCATCATCAGCCTGAACGTTGAGGACACGTTGCGCGTGGTCGAAGTCCTGGTCGACTATGGCAAGACCAATGCGGTCACCGTGCTGGGTTACCAGGAAAATGCCGATGTCCTCGAGTATGTCCAGAGCGGCCTGATCCAGACCGTAATCGCCAGTGACCCTTACAAAATCGGCTATGACAGCATCCAGGCCCTGGCGGAAATCAAAACAAACAACCGCACCAGTGAATATATTCCCTCGGACCTTGTGACGATCAACCAGCAGAATGTCGACGAATACATTGAAAATGTCGGAACCCATGTGCCCCTGACACCGCTGGAAAAATCATCCAGCCCATTCACCCGGTGGCTGCCATGAACATGGACCAGGGCATCGCGAAGAACCAGGGCCAGGACCAGGTTCATGTCACTCACAAGACCAGCCGATTGCGGCGATTGTTTTCTGCCAACACACTATTCAAACGGCTGCTCATCCCGTATTTGCTGACAGGTCTCCTGATCGGGGGATCGACGGTTTACAATATCCTGTCGATCAATGACATTGTCGACCGTCTGAATGCCACTTACGAAAGCAATGCTGCAATTTTCGACCTGACTCAGACGCTGGCCGCTGTCCAGACCCACACCGAAAGCTACCTTTCAACACGCAGCTCGACCGCGCTCGAAAACTATTACCGGACCTCGGAGGAACTGGCAGAAAAATCATCATCCTTGAATGACCAAATAATCGCCACGGACTCGCTCCTTTTGGAACGGAATATCCGGCGGATGATCGAAACCTATGCCGATTTGACTGGCAAGGCGATCGCTGCCAAACGGGGCCGGGACATTGAATCCTACACGAGTTACTACGATGAATCCTCAAAGATTTTCAGTTATATCCAAGACTATGCCGACCAGCTGAACGCCGATGTGTTCCAGAGCAATTATGCCCAATACCAGACAATGGGGCGTCTGCTCGACCAGATTCGCTTCCTGGACCTGGCGATACTGGCCATGATCCTCGGACTCAATTTCATCATCGTCCTGCTGACGGCCCTCAGGATCACCCGTCCAATCGCCCAGCTGGCTGAACGGGCCGATCTGGTCGCCGGCGGCAACCTGGAAGTCGCGCCAATTGCGGTCGATTCCCATGACGAGGTCAACGTCCTGGCCAATGCTTTCAACGCGATGATTGTCAGCTTGCGCGCCTATCTCGCTCAGATCCGTGAGAACGTGATCCGTGAAACCCGCCAGAAAGAACACGACCTGGTGATGGAAAACCTGCTTCAGGTCGCACAATTGAAGAACCTCCAGGCGCAGATCAATCCGCACTTCCTGTTCAACGCCCTGAACACCGGCGCCCAGATGGCGATGCTCGAAGGGGCAGACCGCACGTCGGAATTTGTCGAACATGTTGCCGATTTCTACCGCTATAACATCAAGCTATTCGACCGCGATGTCACATTGGGCGAGGAACTGCAAATGGCCCAGGACTATATTTATATCCAGAAGGTTCGCTTTGCGGACCGGATCAGTTTTGTCAGTTCAATCGATCCGAAGTGCCTGGATGTGATGATGCCTGGCCTGATCCTGCAGCCCCTCGTGGAAAACTCGATCGCCCATGGTTTGCGTGATGTCGAGAAGGGTGGCCAGGTTGACATTGTTGTCCGCGACCTTGCGGATCATGTCGATGTGATGATTCATGACAATGGCCGCGGGATGTCACAGCTGAAAATCCGCCGCATCCTTGCCACTTCGCCTGGCGATGCTGAACCGATGGCCGAAGCACCGCTTGAGGGCGAGTTGCTTTCAGGCTCGCCCGGTGCCGGCATCGCATTGACCAACGTGGTCAACCGGCTGCGCCTGTTTTATCACCGTGATGACGTGATAGACATCATCAGCGGCCCTGGCATCGAGGGGACAACAGTCCGTCTGACCATCCCCAAGTCACCCGACTGAACGAATCGACCACCACCAGACTAGACCGCCACCACCAGACAAGCACCAGTCCACCGCCAGAAAAGCACCAGAACGGGAGGGCCTCGTTGTGTATAAGATCCTACTTGCGGATGACGAACAGATCGTTCTCGATTCACTGCAGTTTATCCTCCGGCAACAGTATGGCGATAAGTGCCAGGTCACCTGCGCTCATTCCGGACGCGAGGCTATAACACAGTCTGAACAGACCCATCCGGACCTTGCCGTGATGGATATCAATATGCCGGGGATCAACGGGATAGAAGCGATCAAAACGATCCGTGAACTGTCGCCGGGCACCCAGTTCATCCTGCTGACTGCTTTTGACAAATTCGATTATGCCAAACAGGCGATCTCACTCGGTGTCCTGGATTACCTGATGAAGCCATTCAATAAAAAGCGAATCATCGAGGCTGTCGATTCGGCCATGGCCCTGATTGATATGACCCGCAATCGGCGGATGACCGAGCTGGCGATGCGTGAGAAACTTGAAAATGTCCGCTCGATTCTCGAGACCGGTTTTTTCTATTCAATTTTCTTTACCGACGACCAGATGGAGGAAACCCGGCGTTATCTCGAGTTGCTGGACATCCCATCATCTAACGGTTTGATCATGGCCCTCGAGTTTGGTGAACGGCTGGGCAATGGCTTGTCACCGAACAGGATCGGCCAGCATGTCCGGCTGAATCGTGATTTCGGCTCGCTTCGCGAGTCGATCAAGCTGATCACCCCTTGCCTTGTTGGACCGCTGCTGCTCAATCGCCTGGTTGTCTTTGTGCCGGTCGAGGCCGAGTTGACCAGCAGCTTGAACGAACAGGCTCCGGAAATCGCAAGGCAGATATTCAGCCGGGTCGAACGTGAAACCGGCAGTGAACTGCGGATGGGCGTCAGCAGCATGGTCGAATCGATCAGCCAGTTCCATGATGCCTATCAGGAGTCGATCCTGGCCCTGCAGCAGACACCGGCCGGAGAAATCCGTTTTTTCAAAGATCTGCTGCCAACGATGATCGCAAATGAAAAAGGCCATTTTGAATGGCTGGAGACGAGCTTCCTCCAGGCGACCCGCCAAGGCGATTTCGACTTGGCCAGCCAGTATCTCGGCCAGCTGCTCAGCTCGATGGAGGCTGTTGAAGGTCCGGCAATGGCCCGGATCCGCAGCAAAGTCCTGGAGTGGCTGATTCTGGCCAGCCGGCAATTCGACTCGCCTGGCGAATCGAGTGCCATCAATCCGGACTACGCTGCCATTTTGTCCAGTTTGACACTGAATGACCTGCGCCAGAGCGCTCTGGAAAAAGTCCGTGACCTGACGGTCCAGTTCTCCGGAACGCGCGGTCGTCCAGTCAGTGACATCATCGCATCGGCAAGAAGTTACATCGATGCCAATTTTGCCGGCAACATCTCACTCGAATCGGTGGCCGAATCGATCGCGCTCAGCCCGCCCTATTTCAGCCGCTTGTTCAGCAGCCAAGTCGGCAAGACTTTCATCGATTACCTGACCGACTTGCGTCTGGCCAAAGCCTGCCAGCTCCTGCGCGAGGGCAGGATGTCGATCAAGGAAGTCAGCTCGGCGATCGGCTATGCCGACCCCAATTATTTCAGTCGAATCTTCAAGAAAATCATCGGTCAGACACCATCGGAATATCGCAGTTGAAAGGACGGCTATCAAGATGATCAGACAAGTGATCCGCAATTGCATTTCCCTGGCAATATCTGCCGGCATTGTGTTTTCAGTGGCCGGCTGCAAACCGGCCGGCTTGTCCGGCCAACCGATCACCAGCGATACCCGGAAAACGCCCCTGATCGGATTTGCGATGGACACCCTGGTGATCGAGCGCTGGGAAAGTGACCGCAATATTTTTGTATCAACTGTCGGCGAACTCGGCGGCGAGGTTATCGTCCAGAATGCCAACAGTGACAGTGTCGAACAGGAAAACCAGATTCGCTACCTGATCAAGAAGAATATCGATGTCCTGGTCATCGTCGCGATTGATGAATCAAAGCTTGGCGATGAAATCCAGCTGGCCAAAGAACATGGCATCAACGTGATCGCCTATGATCGGATGATTCACCAGAAGGGTGTCGATCTTTATATCTCTTTTGACAACACCGCTGTCGGGAAAATGATGGCTGAAGCCATGGTCCAGGCCAAACCGCAAGGCCGGTTTGTGATCATGAAAGGCTCTGTGGCCGACCGCAATTCGGCGTTAGTCAGGGAGGGCATCCAGTCCGTGCTTGACAATCATCCGAATTGTTCCGTGATTGCCGAAGAAACAGCCGATAACTGGAGTGCCGATGACGCCTTTTCAAAATTCAAGACGATGCTGAGCACTAATCCGGAGATCGATGGTATTTTCTGCGGCAACGACGCCCTTGCCGGCGCTGCCGTCCGTGCCCTGGCGCTTTACCGGCAGACCGGTCAGATCGCTGTGACCGGCCAGGATGCCGACCTTGACGCCTGCCAGCGGATCGTTGAAGGATCCCAGCTGATGACCGTCTTCAAGCCGATCGGAACTTTGGCCAAGGCCGCAGCTACGGCTGCAATCACCCTGGCCAAGGGTGAAGCACCTGCGGTAAATGACAAAGTGCTGGTCGATGGCATCGAGATTCCGTTCGACCGTATCCATCCGATCGCTGTGGACAAGGCTAACATTGACGAGGTGATCATCAAAAGTGGTTTTCACAACCAGAAAGATGTCTACCGCAATGTGCCACAGGACCAATGGCCGGCCCAGCCGGCAACGTCAGATTTGCGCTAAGTTTCTACTACTGTTAGCATAAAATGGTTGTCAAAAAGTATTCAGCCAAAGGGCTAGCACATCTTGGCCCGGAATTCGGGAGATTTTCATGGATATTCTCGCGCCCCTTCAACAGCTCAGCCAATGGCAGATTGTCGCGACCTTGATCGTCGCCGTCCTGATCGGCATCAGCAAGACCGGTATCGGTGCCGTTTCATTGCTGACCATCCCGATCATGGCCAGTGCTTATGGTGGACGTCAATCGACCGGCCTGATCCTTTCGATTTTGCTGATCGCCGATCTCTTTGCCGTCAAAGCCTATGCCCAGCATGGCCGTTGGGATGAAATCAGGAAATTGCTGCCCTCGGCCCTGGTTGGCCTGGCGATCGCCAGTGTAGTCGGAAAATACGTCAACGACCAGCAATTCAAGTACCTGATTGCCGGCATGATCATCATCTGCCTGATCTTCATGGTCTGGCAGGAAATCAAGGGCGGCCAGATCAAGGTTCCGAAAAGTTATTGGTTTGTTTTCCTGATCGGTGCATTGTCCGGTTTTGCGACGATGATCGGCAATGCGGCCGGTCCGATTTTTGCAATCTACCTGCTGGCCCTGGGCCTGAACAAGAAGAATTACATGGGCACAACAGCCTGGTTTTTCCTGATCATCAATCTGACCAAACTGCCGTTGCAGATTTTTGTCTGGAAAAACATCAATTGGGACACTGTAATCATCGCCTTGATGACGTTACCGGCCATTTTCATTGGCACCAGGGTCGGCCTTTGGGTGATCAAAGTATTGCCGGAAAAGGCTTTTCGCTATGTGATTCTGGCGATGACTGCAATCGTTGCTGTCCGCTTGTTTTTCTGATCTGCACTTCAATATTGTCAATAGCCTGCCAGAATACTTCCAATGAAAAAAGCCTGCCGGACGTGAATCCGGCAGGCTTTTGCCTGGTGGGGGGACCAGGGGGATGGTCAGGCCATAAGTTTTTGCATCACTCGATAAGGCTTAAGCTCAACCTTCGAAGAAAGCTTTGAGTTTGGCAATCGATTCCACTTCATCTGCGCCTTCGACTTGAACAGTCAGTGCTGTGCCATGGGTGGCGCCGAGGGACATGATGCCCAGGATGCTTTTCGGATTGACATGCGTATCTTCCTTGATCAGGGCGATATCGCTTTTGATTCCCATGCAGATTTTGACGAGCTCAGTGGCCGGACGTGCATGCAGGCCTTCTTTGAACGGAACAGTGACTTGGATGCTTTGCATAATACTTATCTCCTAATCTGCTTTGAATGTCTTTGCTTAACTGATGTCATTATATCAGACTTCAGCGACATTTTTCTTGAGGACACCAATCAGCAGCGCGGTGACCACCGTGCCAACGAGGATCGATACAACGTACATCGGGATGTTGGCGACTGCGAAGACAACGAAGATGCCGCCATGGGGGACGCTCAGGGTGCAGTTGAAGAGCATCGACAGGGCGCCGGTGATCGCGGAACCGACCATGATCGAGGGGATGACGCGGAGCGGATCAGCAGCGGCGAAGGGGATGGCACCTTCAGTGATGAAGGAAGCGCCAAGGACCCAGGCAGCTTTGCCGGATTCTTTTTCGAAATCGGTGAATTTCTTCTTGAAGATGAGGGTTGCGAGAGCGAGGCCGAGCGGCGGTGTCATACCGGCAGCCATGACAGCAGCCATGATCGGTGAGCCAGTGCCGGCGGCGAGGCCTGCCAGGGTTCCAGTTGCGAAAGCATAAGCGGCTTTGTTGACCGGACCGCCCATGTCAAAGGCCATCATCAGGCCCAGGAGGATGCCGAGGATCGCAGCATTGGTGCCGGACATATTGGTCAGGAAGGTGTTCATGGCTTTGTTGAGGGCAGCAACCGGTCCGCCGAGGACGCCGAACATCAGGAGGCCGACGATCAGGGAGCCGAGAACCGGGATGATCAGGACAGGCATGATACCTTGCAGGGTCTTAGGCAGTTTGATGTATTTTTTGATCAGGACGACGACATAACCGCCGAGGAAACCAGCGACGAGACCGCCGAGGAAGCCAGCGCCCATTTGTCCGGCGACTGAGCCGCCGATCATACCAACGGCAAGACCGGGACGGTCAGCAATCGAGTAAGCGATGAAACCGGCGAGGATCGGAACCATCAGGCCGAAAGCGCCTGAGCCACCGATGCCCATCAGCCAGGCTGCGATGGAGCCTTCAACTTTGAACCCTTCATAGCCGCCGATCAGGAAGCTGAGGGCGATGGCGATACCACCGGCGACAACGAACGGGATCATGTGCGAAACGCCGTTCATCAGGTGTTTGTAGATGCCCGAACGGTTGGCAGAGCGTTGTTCTTTGATCGCATTGACCTGGTCAGCCAGGTTGGCAGATCCATAGACAGGGGAAGTCAGGGCTTTTTCGATCAGGGCATCGGAATTCTTGAGTGCTTCGGCAACGCCGCACATCAGGAGTTTCTTGCCACCGAAACGCTCCATTGGAACTGTGGTGTCGCAAGCCAGGATGATGGCGTCTGCGGATTTGATGTCGGCTGCGGTCAATTCGTTTTCGACACCGACTGAACCGCGGGTCTCGACTTTGACTTCGTAGCCTTTCTTCTTGGCGGCATCCGCAATGGCTTCGGCAGCCATGTAGGTGTGGGCGATGCCAGTCGGACAGGCTGTGACTGCTAGGATTTTCATTAATACGCCTCCTCAAAATAATTGAATCTTTATAACAAGCCGCGACGGCTTATTAACGTGTAGGTCGGATGATGACCTTGCTGGCCATCGCTTCAACTTCCGATCTGGTAAATGCTTCTGTGCCTGTTTTGCTGACGGCCAAGGCTCCGCAGGCCGTCGCCCAGGACAATGCTTTTTCCAGGCTGGTGTTCTGGGAAAGACAATGGATGAATCCGGCCAGCATCGAGTCTCCGGCACCAACCGTCCCGCGGACTTCGACCTTCAGCGGTTCAGCCAGCAAGGCCTGGTCGCGGGTGACCAGAATGCTGCCGTCGCCGCCCATTGAGACGAGCACATGGACGATATTGTAGTCTTCGATCAGCTTCCGGCAAGCGTTCACGATCGCCGATTCGGTTTCAAGGCTGACACCCAGCGCACTTTCAAGTTCGTGGATATTAGGCTTGATCACGGCGGGTGAGGCTTTGAGGCCCTCGAGCAGCAAGGCTCCGTCGGCGTCAAGGACGCTAAGGCAGGGCTTTTGGACTCTGCTGATCAAATCGCGGTAGAAGGTGTTCGGCAATCCCTTGGGGATGCTGCCGGAAAAGACGATATAAGTGCTGTCTTTGGATAATTCGTCAATTTTCTGTTCGATCGCCGCAATGTCGGCCGATCCGACAGTGAAGCCGGCTTCATTGATATCTGTTGTGGTTCGCGATGCGCTTTCGATCAGCTTGGTATTGGTGCGTGTCGCGGCGTCAATCTCGATGAAGTCGGTTGCAATGTTGTCACGATCGAGCAATGTGCGGACATGTCCGTAATTCTGCTTGCCGATGTAGCCGATTGCTTTGGCTTCGGAACCAAGCGACACCAGGATGCGGGCGACGTTGATCCCTTTGCCGCCCATGTCTTCACGAACGCTCTGGACTCGGTTGACTGAGCCAAATTCGAAAGTGTCGACAACGACAGTCCGATCGATGGCTGGATTCAAGGTGACCGTTGAAATCATGGGTTGTGTCCTTTCACGATCTGATCACTTCAATATCATTGTTATCATAAATTTCCAGAATTGACTGGTCGATGCCATTGTCAGTGATAATCACGTCGACCATCGACAAGGGTGCGATCTGGCACAAGGCAACCCGGTTGAACTTGGAATGATCGACGAGGACATAGCGTTCATTGGCACAGCCGAGCATGGCGCGCTTGACTTCGGCCTCGTCGAGATCAGGTGTTGTCAAACCACTGTCTAGCGAGATCCCGTTGGCTGCAACAAAGGCTTTGTTGACATTGAAGCGGTGCAGGAATTCGATAGCCAGATGACCGACCGCGGCCAATACATTGAGTCGGACCTTGCCGCCGACGGCAATCAGTTCAACATTCGGATTTTGAGCAATCACGCTCGAAACTGTAGTTGAATTGGTGATCACCGTGAGGTGGATATTTGACTGGCCGATCAGGCGGGCGAGTTCAAGGGTGGTTGTACCGGCGTCAAGAACGATACTGTCAAAGTCACTGAGCCTTTCAAAAGCTTTTACGGCAATCGCCTTTTTCTGGGCTTCGAACATCGTCTCTTTCTGGTTGTAGCTGTCCTCAACGGTCAGCGTCGTTTGTCCAGTCAGGATTGCTCCGCCGTGAGTCCGTTCGAGTTTGCCTTCCAGTTCAAGTCCTGCCAGATCACGCCTGATGGTCGCTTCAGATGCCTCGAGCGAATCACAGAGTTGTTTGACGGTGATCGTCCGGCTCTGTTTCAACATTTCAAGAATACGAAGGTGGCGTTCTCCCTGCAGCATACTGATCAGAGTCCGATTTCGTATTGTTTGAGAACGGCAAGCACTTCGGCCGGGGTCGTTGCTGCCCGCAGGTTCGTCCTGAACTCTTCTTTCATCAGGCGGCGGGACAAGTTGGCAAGAATTCGGAGGTGGACATCGCCGGCGTTGTCGGCCGGTACACCGATCATGAAGATGATGTCGATCGGATTGCCGTCAAGTGACTGCCAGTCCATTGGATTGACTGTCGCGTAGAGGAGCAGTGGTTCAGTGACCGCTGCGGTTTTGCCGTGAGGGATGGCGACGCCGAATCCCATGCCGGTTGAATACTCTGATTCACGATGCAGGACTGCATCACGATAGCCAGCTACATCTGCGACCCGTCCGGCTGCTGCAGCTTTTTCGGCAAGCAGCTGGATCGCTTCTTCTTTTGTCTTGGCGGGCAGATTCATGACAATCAGGTCTTCAGTAATAAGCATAATTTCCTCCAGGTTTTTTGCAGAAAATGTCAGATGGATGTCAGCGACAGCGAGTTGAAATTTTCTGCTGGATTGTGGAACAGTTCGCGTGGCTGTTTGCAGGTGAATGATTGTTAATGATTGGATTCTATCATTTGTGAGCGAATATGCAAGGGGGTATTAGTCAAAAAAATGAAATTTGGCGAAAATGGTTAAGAAACCTTTAGGCATATTGTGCATGTTGATAAAACTTTGACGCTCAAATATGATTGCTTTGCGTGATTGCTTATTGCTGTCTGCGGAATTTTTGTTAAAATAGAAATTGTATCCAACCGCATCATTTTTTAAAAAGGAGATCGCCATGCAACTTAAAGGTGTCGCTGCTGCCCCTGGACTGGTCATCGGATCTTGCCTCGTTCTGGAAGAAATCCATCATCCGGATTTCACGCATCACTCAATCGCCGACAATCTGGTTGAAGAAGAGAAGGGCAAAGTCACAATCGCCCTGGAATTGGCCGAATCACAGTTGATTGCGATCCGCGACCGCGCTGCAGATGCCGGCCTCGAAGAACAGGCAGCCGTCATGGACGCGCACTTGATGATGCTCGGTGACCCGGTCCTGACCGAAAGCTTCATGAAAATGGTTGCCAGCGAGAAGATCCCGGCAGTCGGGGCGGTCCAGAAAGGGATCGGTGCCCAAGCCGATATTTTTGAAGCGCTCGAGGATGCCTATTTCCGCGAACGGGCCCAGGACATCCGCGATATCGGCCGCCGCCTGGTCAACATCCTGCTCGGCATCCAGGAACCGGATATCTCTGTGCTGCCCCAGCCGCTGATACTCATCGCCCACGACATCACGCCGTCGATGATGGCCTCCGTCGATTCGAAGAACCTGCTCGGCATCGTCGCCGAGATCGGCGGCAAGACATCGCACACCGCGATCCTGGCCAACAACATGGCAATCCCCGCGGTCCTCGGCTGCCACGATATCGTTTCACTCGCCAAAGCCCAGGGGGACAAGGTGCAGGTGGCCGTCGACGGCAGCACAGGTACCGTCCATGTCGGCCTGACCGATGAAACAGCAGTAGCCCTGAAAGCCGAAGCAGACCGCCGCCAGGCCGTCAAAGCATCCCTCGCCGCCTTGAAAGATATGGCGACCGTCACCAAAGACGGTATCCATGTCCAGCTGGCGGCCAATGTCATGGGTCCCGGCGATGTCGACAAATGTGTCAGTGTCGGTGCCGAAGGCGTCGGCCTCTACCGGACTGAATTCCTGTTCATGGACCGCGACAAAGCCCCGGATGAAGACGAACAGTACCACGCCTACCGGACCGTGATCGAAGGGCTCGGCGGCAAGCCAGTCATCATCCGCACGATGGACATTGGTGGTGACAAGAGCGTCGATTACCTGAACATCGCCAAGGAAGAAAATCCATTCCTCGGTTACCGCGCCTTGCGCATCTGCCTCGAACGCGACGACCTGTTCCTGACCCAGCTGCGGGCGATCCTGCGTGCGGCAGTCCATGGCAAGGCCCTGATCATGTTCCCGATGGTCTGCTCGCTTGATGAGCTGCGCGCCGCCAAGGCCAAGGTCGAACAGGCCAAGGAACAGCTGAAACTGCGCAGCGAGACCTTTGACGACCAGATCGCGGTCGGCATCATGATCGAAATCCCCTCAGCAGCCGTGATCGCCGACGTCTTGATCAAAGAAGCCGACTTCTTCTCGATCGGCAGCAATGACCTGACCCAGTACACCTTGGCAGTCGATCGCATGAACGAGAAGATCAGCTACCTGTACAACAGCTTCCACCCGGCGATGCTGCGCCTGATCAAGTCGGTTATCGAACCGGCCCGCGCCGCCGGCGGCCAAAAATTCGCCGGGATGTGCGGTGAGATGGCCGGCGACCCGCGTGCGACACTGGTCCTCCTGGGCCTCGGCCTGCAGGAATTCTCAGTCGGTCCGGCCGGACTGCTGCGGATCCGCAAAATCATCAACAGCGTCGACTTCAGCTACGCCCAGGAAGTTGCCCAAAAGGCTTTGGAACTCGGCACAGCCGCCGAGATCGAACAGTATCTGGCCGAAGCATTGCCGGAAGAATTGCGTGCCTACCTGGTATGAAACGATGCTATCATAGTATATGGCGATGCTATCTATGTATGAGGTGACGCTATCTTGTTTGAGGAGAATTGAAAATGGTTGATTTTGATGCCCTGACAGTCAATGCTGAAGACACGGTGCTTCTAATCATCGACGTCCAGGAAAAGCTGGTCCCGGCGATTGTCGATCATGAGTCGATCGTTGAGAAAACCGCCGTCCTGGTCCAAGTGGCAATCGCCATGGATCTGCCGATTATCGTCACAGAACAATATCCGCGAGGCCTGGGTTCGACTGTTCCGGCCGTGAAAGACTGGTTCAGCCAGGCACCCTCCCTGCGCGGTGTATTTGAAAAAATGGCCTTTTCTGCCTGTGTCCCGGATGTCATGGCCGCCCTGGAGGCAACCGGGCGGCGCAAGGTGATCATCGCCGGCATGGAGACCCACGTCTGTGTCTTCCAGACTGTCCGTGCCTTGCAGGCTGCCGGATACCAGTGCTTTTTAGACCGTGATGCAGTCGGTTCGAGGACCCTTGCCAACCGTGACAGTGGCTTTAGTCTCATTGCAGCTTGTGGCGGGGTGATCAGCAACGTCGAGACCTTGCTCTTCGATTTGCTCAAAGTGTCCGGCACGCCGCTCTTCAAACAACTATCAAAACTGATCAAATAATCAAATCATCAAATCACCAAATCACCAAATCATCATAGGGGGCTATCCCATGCCAGATGACCAGCCGGCTAAACCGGTCAAACCAGTACCGACTGATATGATCCGCGGCAAGGGTGGCCCCCGACAGATTCCCACCCGCCAGAAATGGCGCCATGCTTTGATTCTTTTTGCTTTGCTGTTGTTTCCAGTGACGCTGAACTATTTCTCGCCGTATGTGTCAATCACCGGCCTGGCCGCTGGCTACATCACTTTGAGTGTTGCTGTATTTGCAGGCCAGTTTATCAGCTCCCTGATCTTCGGGCGTTTGTTTTGCGGCTGGATCTGCCCTGCAGCCGGATTGAATGAAGCCTGCCAGCACGTAAACAACAGGATTATCAATCGACGTTGGCCGCATCTGGTGCGTTGGATTATTTTTGCAATCTGGTTTGGCGTGCTGATTCTAGTCACTCTAATCAGTAAAAAGGTACCTTCGCTCAATCTCTGGTACATGACGGAATCAATTGTCTCAGTCAGCGAGCCAATCCGCTTTGCGATGTATTACACGGTCATTGCCGCTTTTTTGTTGCTTAATTTAGTGCTCGGCCGGCGCGCTTCCTGCCACACCATCTGCTGGATGGCGCCGTTCATGATTGGCGGTGACCGCATTGGCCGCCTGCTGCACCTGCCCCAGTATAAAATCAGAACCAGCCCGGAAGCCTGCATTTCCTGCGGCCGTTGTTCAAAGAACTGCCCAATGAGCATTCCCGTCCAGTCCTATGTTGCAAAAGGTATCATCAGTGATCCGGATTGCATGCTCTGTGGCGAATGCATTGATATTTGCCCTTGTCATGTCCTTGAATATGGATTTCGGAGGAAATAACCATGGAAAAATTTGAACAGGTCACGATCGTCAAGAAAGCCAACGTCTATTTCGATGGCAAAGTCACCAGCCGCACTGTGCTATTCGCTGACGGGGAGAAAAAGACCCTCGGCATCATGCTGCCTGGTGAATATACTTTTGGCACAGAGAAGAAAGAAATCATGGAAATCCTGGCAGGAGAACTCGACGTCCGCTTTCCAGGCTCAGATATCTGGCAGAAATTCATCGGCGGCCAGACCTTTGAAGTCCCGAAAAATTCAAGTTTTGACCTGATTGTCAAATCGGTCACCGATTACTGCTGTTCCTATATCGATTAAGGGCTATCGGTCAAGATTTGACAGTTCAGGCCAGACAGATTAGTCGATTGAGTCAAGCAGTGACTTGATCAGCGAATAAAGCAGCGATTTTTCAAGTCGCTGCTTATTTTTTAGTTTCGCTGGCTGCTTTGGCAGCTTCAATTGCGTTTGCCTGCGCTTTGTCTTTAAGCACGGCGATCATGCCATCGGTCGCCTTGATCGAGCCGTCGGCGAAAATCCACAGTGCTTCGCAGTCCGGGATTCTCTCGATCAGTTTGCGGCCGTCTTCGTAGGGCATCAGGAAGACCGTCGTGGATAAAAAGTCGGCCATGCCGCTGTCGTCGACCATGATGGTGACGGCACGCATATAATTGGCTGGCATCAAAGTAACCGGATCGATCAGATGGTGGTACATGACCCCATCGACGAGGTAGTAGCGCTGATAGTCACCGCTGGTCACGATCGATGTGTCATTGGCTTCGATGACGTCAAGGGACTGGTCGCTCGGGATCATCATCGAGATAAAAGGGTTCTGGATGCCGATTGCCCAGGTTTTTCGGGCCGGGTCGGCCGGTTTGCCGATCAGGCGGACATTGCTGCCGCCAGCACTGATGATCCCGGAGGTCATACCTAGTTGTTTGAGATATTGGGCGACGGCTTCGGTTGCATAGCCTTTGCCGACTGCGCCGACATCGAGTCTGGTTTTTGAGTCGGTCAATTCGACCGTTGAAGCAGCGCGGTCGATCTTGATTGTCGATGGGTCGGTGTGCAGCGCTGCTGCCTGTAAAGATTTTAAGTCCGGGACAGTACCTTTGCCTGATTCAGCTGCCGTACGGTGGTCGTGCCAGATGGCCAGCACAGAACCGAGCGCGACATTGACTTTGCCTGGCGCCAGATGATCGTTTTCAAGGTAAAAATCAAGCAAGTCGATGATTTTCGGATCAACCTTGACCGGACCTTGCCCGGCGTTCTTGTTGATTGTCATGATGTTATTGATCCCGGGATACTCATGATAAATATCATAAAGCTGGTGATATTCCATGAATTTAGCTTCGGCAGCCTTGGCCAGGCGATCGAAATCAGCCTGATTCGCATGGTAGCCAATAATCGTGATGGCTGTGTCAAAGCTCGACGTAAAAGAGTAGGAGAATTTCTGCAGAGCCGCCGATGCTGGTGTCTGGTCGCTCGTTGAAGTATCTGTTGAACCATTGGGTGCAACAGGACTTGTGCTTTGGCTGATCGCCTGGCTAGTCGTTTGCGAGACAGTAGATCCGGAGCAACTGCTTAAGGTCAAAACGGCGATCAGGATGATGATCAAAAGGGATTGAGTTTTTGTTCGATTTTGCATAGCACGTATTCTATCGCTTTCCCTGGAATAAACAAGAGGGCCCCTCAAAACTTTGTTTTGAGACAGCCCTCCTGTGGGTCTGGTCAGCAACTGGCCGGTATGACCAGCTTATTTGTGATTATTGAGCAGCAGTGACAGCTTTTTTCAAAGCAGTGATGTAATTGGTCGGGCCGAAGGTGGAGGAAGTTTTCAGGTCGACGAAAACTTTCTTGTCGCCTTCTGTCGGGGCAGCGTCGATTTCGGTAACGGTCTTGCCTTCGAGGAAAGCTTCGAGGGCGTCAGCCTGTTCCCACCATTCTTTGCCGATGGCAGAAGCTTTCTTCATGCCATAAGCATCGCCGAGTTCGCGCTTGGTCTGGCCGAGGGCTTTGAGGTCGGTTGTGATGACGCCTTTGGTGTCGAAAGCGAAATCATGGACGACGGCATCGATCCAGGTGTCAAGGACTTTGCCGGAATCGTCAACGGCGACGACAGCGAGGCTGGTGTAGGTTTCGGCGACACCAGCTTTTTCAGCGGTGGCATTGGCGCTCTTGCTGGAGCTGATCACGGTGCCGAAGCCGAGTTTGGTGGCAGCAGTCGGTTTTGCTTTTTCAGCAGCGGCGACAGCCTTCTTCAGCGCTTCGATATAGCTGGTCGGGCCAAATGTGGAAGATGTTTTCAGGTCGACGAAAATTTTCTTGTCGCCTTCGGTTGCGGCGGCATCGATATCAGCAACAGTTTTGCCGACAAGGAATGCTTCAAGAGCATCAGCCTGTTCCCACCATTCTTTGCCAATGGCGGAAGCTTTCTTCATGCCATACTTGTCGCCAAGCTCGCGCTTGGTGGCGCCGAGGGCCTTGATGTCAGAGGTGATCACACCTTTTTCGTCGAGGGTGATGGCATTGACAACAGCATCGATCCAGACATTGACGATTTTGCTGTTGCTGTCAATCAGGACGGCGGCATAATAGGTATAGGACTCAGCGGTTGCAGGCTTTTCAGCTGTTTTCTGAGTGCTGTGGCCAGCCGTGACGACTGAGCCAAAGCCCAGGCGCAGACCGGACGTTGCAGCAGCCGCAGTGGTGGTTTCAGCAGGGGCAGCAGTGGTGGCTGCAGCTGTCGTGGTCGTCGCAGCCTGGCCGCAAGCGGACAGAGCAAAGGCGAGCAGGACAACAACAGAGACAAGAATCAAAGCAGTTTTCTTCATGTTTGTACTCCTCTTTCAGTTGATAGGGTGGCCAAGTGAATTGCTGACGGAAGTAATTGTAACAAAATCACATAAGGTTGACCAGCAAACGCTTACGAAAAAATTTTCGGAATCTCGGGTTGATCGATCTGGAAAATCGTCTCAAACCCACGAAATGCTGATTTCCAAAGTTGTTTTCTTCGGATGGACAGAAGACTTTTTCACATCATTAGCGTATCATGAGCAACGTAAGGTGATGTAGTTTCAGGTGAAATGTATTCAATAAACGTACAATTCTGGTCAACTCTGACCAATTAGCCGATTTCGGTTCCGTCCGGACGGTGAGCGTGTTAAAATCTAGTCGGATAAAATTCGAGTCATGCTCAACGCTGAAACGATACTTGCCGGTCACAGGATACCCAATGCTCACTGTATATCCGATACACATAGTATTTCCGACACACATATTATAAAGGAACATATGGACAGGTCTGCAAAATCTTCAAATCACCAACGTCAACAACGCTGGGGCGAACGAATTCGGTCGTTCTGGACTGATCTGCGAAATCCGGAACGTTTGCGGATCATTCTGCTTGCTTTCTTCATGTTTTGCATAGCAGTCACAACGTGGCAGGCTTGGCCGTCATTCTATGAGTCCGAGCAGATCAATGTGATGGGCGAGGGTGACTACTTGCCCTATCGGCTCCACGAAGGCGACGTGCTTGTCCAGTCTTTCCGGCCGACACGCGATGGCCTGACCCACATGACGTTGTCTTTCGATTTGCCAGCTGACCAGTCTTTGCCCGAAGACACTCAGATCCGGATGACGATCAGCTCGGTTGGTGACAAAGATCCAGCTGAGCAGCTGCTCCTGACCGAAGAAAATCTCAAGCTGTTTGCCAGGACGGAAATCCCGATTTCAATTGGCCGCAAGACGGCCGGCCACAGCTACCTGCTGACCTTGAAAGTGGAAAAGCTGGCTGATAACGCCCGCCTTTCGATCCATAGCACCCATCAGAGAAACGATGCGATGGTTGTGAATGGCCGCTCGGCCGGCCTGGCCACGACGATGATGCTGACTTTCCGGACATTCAACTGGCTGGCTTTCCTGGCAGCCGTCCTCCTGCTGGGGCTGATTTTCGTGATCACCTTCGTGCCTTTGCCCGCCCTGGACAGACTGTTTGGCGAGGTTGCCTTGCTGCCACTGCTGATTGCGCCATTTTTGACCTTGACCACTGTTGAACTTCTCAACACCCTGAACACCAATATCCTTTTGTCTCTGCCGGTTTTCTGGCTCAGCCTGCTGACGATCCTGATCTTCGAACTGCTCCTGGCCAGCCTTTTTGGCCGCTACCGGCTGGCCCTCATAATCAATCATGTCATTTTTGTCGCCTTGGGTGTTGCCAACCATATGAAGTTGTTTTTCCGCGGCGATCCATTTGTTGCAGGTGACCTTCATTCGCTCACTGAAACTGCACACACGATCAATCAATTGCGCTTCCTGATCAGCAGCCGCTTCCTGCTCGCGTTGCTCCTGACCATCATCTACCTGATGCTGTTCTGGAAAACCCGCAGCCGTGGCGGAACAAGGCGAAGCCGATGGATCGCGAGTGCGATCATGCTGTCTCTGTTGATTGCAATATTGAACGGCCTGATCCTGAACACCAATCTGATCCAGAAATATCTTGGCATCACACGATACCCATGGAGCCAGATGGTCAACTATAACCAGAATGGTACGATCATCCCATTCGTCCAGAGCACCCGCAACCTGAATGCAGCGATCCCGGCCAGGACGATCAATATCACACCGGAAATGTACCAGATCCCGAAGGCGGAACGCCGTGAACTCGCGAGCATGGATCGCCCCAATATCATCGCCATCATGAGCGAGTCATTCTGTGATTTCGACAACATCCAGACCATCGAAACATCCGAGCCGGTCACGCCTTTTTATGACCTGTTGCTGAACTCACCGAATACTCGCCACGGCAACCTGCTGGTTTCGATCTTTGGCGGCGGAACCTGCAACACCGAGTTCGAATTCCTGACTGGCAGCAGCATGCTTTTCATGGCTGACGGCAGCTTGCCGTACAACAGCTACTTCACTGCGCCAAGCCATGGCCTGCCGGACCTGCTCGGCCAGCAGGGCTATCGGACCGTGGCCATCCATCCCTACTTGCGGACCTTCTGGGACCGCAACCTGGTCTATCCAGCGATCGGATTCGATAAATTCATCAGCCTGGAAGACTTCCCTGAAGGAGGCCTCGTCCGTGACTTTGTCGGCGATGAAACCGACTTCAGACAGATCACGAGGACCTTCGACGCCAAATTGCCGAATGAGCGCCTGTTTGTATTTTCCGTAACGATGCAGAACCATTTCCCGTACTACAGCTCTGAAGAAGTCCTGTCCGGCTTGAAGTACAATATCAAGCTGCCGAAAATGACCGAGGTCGAATCAGTCGAGCTTTACCTGAGCCTGCTGCGCCAGTCTGATGATGCTTTGCGTGACCTGATTTTCTATGTTTCCAATCTGGATGAACCGACCATAGTTGTTCTGTTCGGTGACCATTTGCCGGGCAACAACAACAGCTTCAAGAACTTTTACGAAATGCTCTATGACAAGAGCCTGTCCGATCTGAACCTCAGTGAAACCGAAAAACTCTATGAAACGCCGTGGCTGATCTGGGCCAATTATGAATTGCCCTGGGCGGAATATGATTTGCCGCAGGGTAAAAGCGATGTGACCAGTCCGAATTTCCTTGGCACGACCGTGCTTGACTTGGCCGGCGCAGTCAAATCGCCCTATTTCCAGCAAGTCAGTACCCTGAATCAGTCGATCAAGGCTATGAGCAACAAAATGGTCATCATGCAGAATGGCCGGGTCTATGACCGTGAACGGATTCCATCCGGTGTCGTCAAACAACTTGACCGATATTGGGCAGCTGAATATGATAACATCGTCCGTGACAAATCCCAGTGACGATAGCAGGGCCAGGCTGCCGAAACTGCATGAAATGAAAAATCCGATCAGGAAACTCGATCAGGAAACTATAGATACGATCAGGAAACCGTATATGGGAAAGGTGAAAAATGGCTGAATTACACATCAATACCCGCTGTATCCAAAGTGGCTATCAACCCAAGGAAGGCGAACCCCGTGTTTTGCCGATCTACCAGAGTACAACCTTCAAGTATGACTCTTCCGAGACCATGGGCAAGGTCTTTGACCTCGAGCACCCCGGCCACATTTACACGCGCATGCACAACCCGACCTGGGACGCAGTCGAAACCAAGATTGCCGCGCTCGAAGGCGGCGTCGGCGCCCTGCTGACCTCAGCCGGCCAGGCCGCATCAATGATCTCGGTCCTTAACATCGCCCATAGCGGCGATCATGTCATTTGCTCGGCTGCCCTCTATGGCGGCACTTACAATCTTTTCAACAAGACAATGCATGAAATGGGCATTGAGTTCACTTTTGTCCACCCTGATGATGATGAAATTGAACTGGACCGGGCTTTCCGCAGCAATACCCGGCTCGTCTTTGCAGAGTCGCTGTCCAACCCGAGCCTCGTTGTCCTCGATATCGAGAAATTTGCCCGGATCGCCCATCGCCATGGGGTTCCGCTGATTGTCGACAACACATTCCCGACCCCGATCAATTGCCGGCCATTTGAATTCGGTGCCGATATCATCGTTCATTCGACCAGCAAATACATGGATGGCCATGCGTCAAGTGTCGGCGGCGTCATCGTCGACAGTGGCAATTTCAATTGGGACAACGGCAAGTTCCCGGAATTGACTGAACCTGACGAGTCCTACCATAGCCTTGTGTATACCAAGGCATTTGGCAACATGGCCTATATCGTCAAGTGCCGCGCCCACCTGATGCGTGACACGGGCGCTGCTGCCAGCCCTTTCAATGCTTACCTGCTCAACATGGGCCTGGAGACGTTGCATTTGCGCGTTGAACGCCACTGCAGCAATGCCCTGGCCGTCGCTCGATTCCTGGCGGAGAATCCGGCGATTTCCTGGGTCAACTATCCGGGTCTCGAATCGAGCAAATATTACAGCCTGGCCCAGAAGTACATGCCGGCCGGATCCTGCGGTGTTATTTCCTTTGGCATCAAGGGTGGCCGTCAAGTTGCAGAAAATTTCATGAAATCACTTAAACTGGCTGCGATCGTGACCCATGTCGCCGATGCCCGAACCTGTGTCCTGCATCCGGCCAATGCCACACATCGCCAATTGTCGGACAAGCAAATGGAAGAGGCCGGGATCCCGACCGACTTGATCCGTTTTTCAGTCGGGATCGAATATGTCGGTGACATCATTGCCGACATCGAGCAGGCATTAGCTGCCGCATCCATTTAATCAGCGGCAACTAGAGCTGATCAGGGTTCGAACAGGCTTCGGACTTCATCCACCGTCATCTGTGAAAGCAGATTCTGGCCAGGCTTGATGACAGCCTCGATCAGGGTCTGCTTTTGTTCCTGGATGGCCTGGATCTTTTCCTCCAGGGTATCCCGGGCATAAAGCTTGAAGACCTGGACGATGTTTTCCTGGCCGATCCGGTAAGCGCGGTCGGTCGCCTGGTCCTCGACCGCCGGATTCCACCAGGGGTCATAATGGATGACCGTGTCTGCGCCGGTCAGGTTCAGTCCGGTCCCACCCGCCCGCAGGGAAATCAGGAAAATCTGGCCTTCACCCCCGTTGAATCGGTCGACCTGGGCGAGACGTTCATCGGCTGGAACCTGGCCATCGATCAGGAAACAGGTATGCCCGATCGAAGCCAGCCGCTCGCGGATGATCATCAGCATCTGGGCAAACTGCGAGAAGATCAGGATGCGGTGACCGCCGTCAAGCGCATCGGCGATCAATTCTTCAAGCAGCTGCAGCTTGCCGCTTTCGTCCTTGTAGTCATTGAGGAACAGGGCTGGGTGGCAGCAGATCTGACGCAGCCGGGTGAGCAAAGCAAGGATATAGAGCTGGCTCTTGGCAAAACCATTCTCGGCGACTTCGCTTTCGAAAGAATGACGCGCATTGGTCAGGAATTGCTCATACAAGGCCCGTTGGGGCGGCGTCATCTCACAGATCATCCGGGTTTCGATCTTGTCCGGCAGTTCACGCAGGACATCTTTTTTCATGCGGCGCAGGATGAAAGGCGAGATCTGGCGATGCAGGTCTGAAAGAGGAGCCGGATTCTGGTCTTTCCAATATGGAATCTCGTAAAGGGCTTCAAACCGCCTGCGGCTCGACAGATAACCAGGCAACAGGAAATCGAAGATTGACCAGAGTTCAGTCAGGGAATTCTCGATCGGCGTACCGGTCAGGGCAAACGTGCGTTCGGCCTTGATCTGTTTGACCGACCGGGCGTTGAGTGTTTCCGGATTCTTGATGTTCTGGGCTTCGTCGAGGAAGCAACTGCTGAAGGAAATCTCAGCCAGTTCGGGGTAATCGCGCCGGACTAGCGAATAAGAGGTGATGACGCAGGCTTGGCGGCGGATCGACTCCAGGCGTGCGGAACGCTGCTGCCGGTTGCCGTCGATCACCAGGACCGGCAAAGTCGGCGCGAATTTCTCAAACTCGCGCTGCCAGTTGTAGACCAGGCTGGTCGGGGCAATGACCAGAGCCGGTTTGCGCTTCTTGCGGAAATTGTAGGCGATGTAGGCAATCGCCTGGAGGGTCTTGCCCAGGCCCATATCGTCGGCAAGAATGCCGCCCAGGCCATAATAGTCCAGGGTGCATAGCCAATTAAAGCCGAGCTTCTGATAGGGGCGAAGTGGCACGGTGATCCCCTGGGGCAGACGGAAAGTCAATTGCCCGGGATCCTGGAGACCCGCCGCCATCTGGACCAGCTCGGCTGCAATTTTGACAGGCTGGCTGGCTTGCCCGCTGGCCAACCTGCTGGCTTGTCCGTCGGTCAAGCTTCCAGCCGGCAAGGTTTTCTCGTCCACGCCACTTGCGCCAGTCGAGCTTTCCGTCTCTGGCCGGCTTTCACGTGTGGCGAATTCACCAGCGAGGGAGACCAGGCTGAGCACCCGGTAGCGCGGCAGAAACAACTTGTCGCGCGTGGGTTTGGCCCCCCAGGATTCAAGCAGATCGAAAAAAGCCAGGATTTCAGGAGCCTGTGTGGCGCTGACCCGGCGGAAACGCCCGGATTTGGACTGGCAGTAAGGTTTCTGGTCACGCAAGGCCTGGATATAGGCCTGGCGATCGTCAATGGTCAGATCGCCCCAGTTGATCCGCATTTCCAGTTCATTATTGTCGCCGTTCGGCTCGATGTCGATGGTCAGGTCTGGTGCAGGCATGATCTGGAAGGGCTTTCCCTGGTTGTCCGTCATTGCGACACCGGCTGCCAGCAAAGCTTCGCAAGTATTGTCCAGGAAGCGGTATATCGCTTCGAATTCACTGAGCAGGTACACCTGGCCCTGGCGCTTGAATCCACTTTGCTCTAGCAAGTCACAGATGGACTGCTCAGCAAAACGATGGCGGACAATGATCGGTTCTCCGGCTGGCATTTCGGTCGGAGAACCGGAGGCGGTCGCGACAGGGGAAAACGGATTGAGTGTCCAGTCTCCATAGTGGAAGATCAGGTCAGCTTGCAGTCCCTCCTGTTCATTGGCCAGGCTCAGTTGCGCCTGCAATGGCTGGCGAACGAGTCGGCTGGCCAGTTCAGGCGCACATTCAATCGGACAGATATCCTCGAGGACCGGACTTGGCAGGCCGATCAAATCGGAAACCTCCTCACTGCTCAAGGTCAAACTGGTCAGTCCCTGGGTCGAGAAGACCGAGAGCACCGGGTCAAGCAGGCGGATTGTTTCACGAGAGGGCAGATAGAATGTATCGTCGACCAGGTAGACGTTGCGTGAAGCAGTCAATTGAAGCAAGGCCGGCCCAGGCTGGCGCTGCAGCAAAAAAAGTCCATCGCCTGCCTTTGAGTCAGTCAGCAGCAGTTTGATCGGCAAGGATCCTGTGGACACCCGGATTGGCCAGGTTTCAGTGCCCTTGAGCGTTGTCCAGCGGTAACGCGGCTGGTCGGCAGCCAGACGCAGGAAAGCAGCGGCCCGGCTGGCATTGAGGACAAAGGTTTTTTCGGAGCGTGACGCAGTGGCCGAACCAAAAGCCGCCTTGTAATCATGCTCATAGGCATCGAGCAACAGCGTGAGCAGCGGTTCGTCGCTGGGATCAAAGCGATGGAGAAAAGGGTCATACGTCAGCTGTTCGTCGATTTCGATCGGTAAATCGCGCGCGATGGCATCGAGCAGTTGCTCGAGGTTGTTGACTGGATGCAGGCGACCATTGAAGATGGACAGGGCAATCGACGGTAAAGTGCTCGGATTGTTTCCGCAATAGAGAGTGGTCTGGAGCCTTAGCACTTGGCGGTTCTGGTTTAAATAAATCTGCGCCCGCCGATTGGTCTGGGCGATGAATTCCTTGGCCTTGACCCGGCTTTTACGCGTCTGCTGCTGGACTTGATCACTCTTGGTGCCGCTGAAATGGTCGACGCAATACAACAAGACTGCAGCAATATGCTTGCAGTCGCCCCAGTAGGACGTGTATGCGCTGCAGGTGCAGCTTGTGTCATGGATGGCACCGTCGCGGTTGAGGATGATCCTGACCAGGTAAGGCTGAGTGCCATCAACCTGGGCTTGGATCAAACCCTTTTCGAGGTCGAACTGGACATCGCTGACCTGGCCATTGCGAAAGCAGGCCCGCCCGTTCATATAGGTTGGGCCATTAGTCGTCCGTTCGCGGATGGTGCTGATTTTGACGTTGAACATGATGTCTCCTGGCGGCCGACGATGGCAGGGGACAACCTGGTCTTGCGATCAGTCAGTCCCTGCGGCTGAAAAAGGATATGCAGCTTTTAACTATACCAGATATCAATCTGACAAACAATCAATTCGAATCTCCCATTCGATTCCCACGCTTCGATTTCCTGTTCGAATCCCCCTTCCAAATCCCGCGGTTCGCACATCATCCAAGGCCAAAACAAGGCGAAAAATGAAGAAAATCAAGAAACCAGTCGTCTAATTTGAATTCATGCTTGACACCGGGCGAAGACCTGCTAGAATGAGAAAGCATTTGAAAAGCAAATAGGATCTAGTATTCCGCTTAAGGTCCCATCAATGGAGGTAAACAGACACATGAGTACTTTTGTGGCCAAGTCCGCAGAGATTCAGAGAAAATGGTACGTCGTCGACGCCGAAGGCCTTGTCCTGGGCCGTCTCGCCAGCGAAGTCGCCAGCATTCTGCGTGGCAAACACAAACCTGAATTCACCCCTTTCCTCGATACTGGTGACTATGTCATCATCATTAACGCTTCCAAGATTGTCCTGACGGGCAACAAGCTTGACCAGAAGCTCTACCGCTATCATACCCAGTATCCTGGCGGTCTCAAGGAAGTCAAATACCGCAACATGATGCAGAACAAACCGGAGAAGGTCTTCGAGCTCGCTGTCAAAGGCATGCTGCCGAAGAACGCTTTGGGCCGCGCCATGTTCAAGAAGCTCCATGTCTATGCCGGAGCCGAACACGACCAGGCCGCCCAGAAGCCCGAAGTTCTCAAGTTCTCGATCTGATTGAAAGCGAGGAAAGTTTAAGAAATGGCTACTAAGAAAGCTGCAAAGACTTATTTCTACGGCACAGGCCGTCGCAAGAACGCAGTTGCCTGCGTCCGTATCCTGCCTGGCAAAGGCCAGATTACGATCAATGACAAAAACATGGACGATTACTTTGGCATGGAGACACTCAAGTTGATTGTCCGCCAACCGCTGGTCGCCACCAACAACGTCGACAAATTCGACCTGATCTGCAAAGTCGTCGGTGGCGGTCTTTCCGGCCAGGCTGGGGCGATTCGCCACGGTCTGTCCCGCGCCCTCCTCAAGGCTGACGAAGAAGCGAACAAAGCCATCCTGAAGAAAGCTGGCTTCCTGACCCGCGACTCCCGTATGAAAGAACGTAAGAAGTACGGTCTCAAAAAAGCGAGAAAAGCTTCCCAGTTCTCGAAACGCTGATTCGCATTTTCCAGGCAAGTTACAGCTCGCCAGGAATGTCAGTCTACGCAAGATACCAACGACCGGACAGGGGTTTCTCCTCTGTCCGGTTTATTCTTTTCCACCCGATTTAAGCTATACTGGTATTAGCTTTCCAGGCCAACTTAACTTCAGTCTCGAGGTGTTGAACTGATGACAACTGTTTTCATCCATGCCCATTTGCTGACAATAGCCGGACCGGCAATCGATAATGGCTACCTGGTGCTTGACGGCAGCCGGATCGCTGCGATCGGTGCAGGCGAATTGCCACACGGCCTGGCCGATACCGCCTGTGAAATCCTTGACTTGAATGGGGCTTGGGTCATGCCGGGAATGATCGACGCCCATTGCCATGTCGGCCTGTTCAATGATGGCCTTGGCAAAGAAGGCGAAGACGGCAATGAAGAGACTGATCCAGTGACCCCTCAGCTGCTGGCAACCGACGGCATCTACAGTGAGGACCGCTGTTTTAGCGAAGCGCTCGAAGCGGGCATCACCACGGTGCTGACAGGACCTGGCAGCGCGAACGTTTTTTCCGGTCAGTTTGCGTTGCTGCATACGGCCGGCCGCCGTGTCGAAACCATGACCATCCGCCGCCAGGCTGCTTTGAAAGCTGCCCTTGGGGAGAATCCCAAAGCTGTCCACGGAGCAAAAGACCGCAGTCCTGCGACCCGCATGGCAACTGCAGCAGTGATCCGAGGTGCCCTGCTCAAAGCCGCCCGCTACCGGGACAAGGTGCAACGAGCAGAAAGCTTGCTGGCTGAAGGTAAGACCGATACCGAACTGCCTGACCTCGATCTGCGCTGGGAAGCCCTGCTGCCGGCGTTGTGCGGGGACATGATCGTCAAGTTCCACGCCCACCGGGCCGATGACATCCTGACCGCAGTCCGCGTCGCCAATGAATTCGGCCTGCGCTACACCCTCGACCACTGTACTGAAGGTTACCGGATCGCCGACCTGCTGGCCGAGGAATTCGCACAAGGCCGGCAATCTGGTTCTGGCCAGGGCCAAGGTGGTCGACGGCCGCCTCGAAGGTGTCATTGTCGGCCCGATTCTGTCCGACCGCAGCAAACCTGAATTGCGCCAGTCCGAAGTCCGCAACGCGGCTATCCTTGCCGCCGCCGGATTGCCGGTGGCGATCATGACGGACCACCCGGTCATCCCGATCCAGTACCTGGCCCTCAATGCGGCCATTGCAGCGCGTGCCGGCCTGCCGGAAGACCTCGCCCTGGCCGCCATCACAATGACAGCGGCTCGCCTGGCCGGGATCGACAGCGAGCTCGGCAGCCTGGAGATCGGCAAGCAGGCTGATCTGGCTATCCTGACAGGACATCCTTTCGACTATCGCACAAAAACCCTGCGCGTCCTGATTTCAGGACAGACGGTATGGGTGCAGGAGGGAACATGAACCAGGAGCATGGCCTGCATCCCTTGCATCTGGTCAGTGAATCGCCGGAACAGACCGAACGTCTCGGCCTGACATTGGCCGCATTGCTTAAGCCGGGCGATGTCGTCAGTCTCGCAGGCGATCTCGGTGCCGGCAAAACCGCCCTCACCCGTGGGATCGCTGACGGCTTGGGCTGTCGTGGAGCAGTATCCAGCCCAACATTTACCTTGGTCATGGAACATCCTGCCGGCGACAGCGGTCTGGCACTCTACCATTTTGATGTTTACCGCCTGACAGACGGCGAAGCATTCCTTGAATTGGGTCTTTCGGAGTATTTCGACCGCAGCGGTGTCTGTGTCATCGAATGGGGCAGCCTGATCGAGGATGTCCTGCCGCTGCAGACCCTTAAAATCCTGATCCGCCTGACTTCCCCAGAAACACCGGATCAGCGCGTGCTGACCTTGTATTGGCCAAATCATGCGGCCGAACTCTCTTTGCTTGAAAGGAGCTGGCAGGATGCTTGTACTGGCCTCTGACACAACAGGCAAAAGCCTGTCCGTTGCCCTCGTCCGCGACGACCGCCTGATCGGCGAAATTCGTCTGGAACTTGGCTACAACCATGCTGTGACCCATATGCCACAGGTGATGGCTTTGCTGAAATCCTGCGAGGTCGCCATTGATACAATCGATCTGTTCGCCTGCACCAACGGTCCTGGTTCCTTTACCGGCACCAGGATTGGCATCAGCAGCTTCAAAGCCATGGCTTATGCAGCGAAAAAACCCGCGATTGGTGTCTCGACACTGGAAACGCTGGCCTGGCCATGGCGCGAGTGGCCACAGGCCATTATCTGCCCGATGCTGGACGCAAGGAATGGCCGTGTCTATGCCGCAGCATATTCGGCTGATGGCACATCGCCAGCTGTTGACGACCAGGCGCCTGCATCAGGACTGTTCCCTTTGCTCGCCCCTGGCAATTACCTGGCCAGCGATTTTCTCCACGAGTTGGCCGCAGCTTTGCATGGCAATCCACCCCGGTCTGCTGATTCGAAAATCCTGCTGGTTGGCGATGGTGCCGAGGCGGCACTCCAGGCGCAGACACAAGCAGAAAACTGGCCCTGGCAGCTGATCCGTCTCAATCGGATCCATGATGCGCCAAGTGCCGCAGTTGTCGCCTGGCTCGCTGCCCGAAAATATGCTGCCGGTGCGGAGCATGATCCTTTTGCCTTGCAGGCGGAATATCTGACCCCCTCCGCGGCTGAACGCAAGAAAGCTCAGAACTGATGAATAGTGCGGATGCAGTCGTCATCCGGCGGGCGGCACTGGATGATCTTTTCGATCTGGTCTTGATCGAGCAGAGCTGTTTTGCGATTCCCTGGAGTGAACAGTCGCTCAAGGCTGATTTGGAGAATAGCTCGACGGCTTTTCTATGGGTCGCTGAGGTTTTATCGGCATCAGATAAAGGTGCAGCCCCAGCTGTTGTCGGCTATATCGCCTGCTACAAGGCCGCCGATCTGGCGCAGATCAACAACCTCGCCGTTCTGCCTGGCGCCCGCCAGCGTGGGATTGGCAGCCGGTTGCTCACGGCGCTTTTAGATTGGGCTGCCGTTTCCGGTGTCACCGCAGTTGACCTTGAGGTGCGGCCAAGCAATCTAGCCGCCATCGCTGTCTATAAGCGAGCAGGATTCACTATAGTCGGGAAACGCCCTCATTACTATGAAGATAATGGGGAAGATGCCAACATAATGCTTAAAAAAATCCCCTGAACTTTCAATGGCTTTGTGCATAATGTCCAGAATCCGATCAATAATTAAGCGATATTGACAAGAGCCAAGTTCAAACCCTATACTTACCCTAGATTTGCCGCCGTCAGGCGGTCTTTCCCGGTCAATGAAGAGGAGGAAGTCGAATGGTTAGCAAAACTGTTCAATTCAACTGTGATGACGCCTTGCAAATGAAAGCCGTCGCTGTTTTAATCCAGAAAGCCTCAACCTTTCGTTCCAGTGTCTACCTGGTCAAAGGCGAACGCCGGGCCAACGCAAAAAGTCTTCTCGGCGTGATGTCGCTTGGAATCGAAAACGCCATGGAACTTAACGTCACTGCGGATGGCAGCGATGAAGCTGAAGCACTCGAAGCGATCACCAGTTATCTGGCCAATCCTGAATTCTAATGCTTGCTGAGTGTCCCTGACCGATGAACCAAGAACCCTCAACGATTCAGCCCCTTGATGCCAGATTAGACCTTGTACCAACGAACCCGGGTGTTTACCTGATGAAGGACGCTTCGGGTTCTATTATTTATGTCGGCAAAGCGATCAATCTGCGCAACCGCCTGCGCAGCTATTTTACTGCCAATCCTCTGGGCAATGCCAAAGTACTGGCGATGATTTCACATATCGCCGATTTTTCGACGATCCTCGTCTCAAGTGAACTGGAAGCTCTGATGCTTGAGTCGACCCTGATCAAACAGCATCAGCCTCATTACAATATCCTGCTGCGCGATGACAAAGGCTACCCCTATATCCGGGTCACACTGAATGAACTTTATCCGCGCATTCTCAAAGCTTTCCGGATGGGTGACGACAAAAAGCTCGGTGCGCGCTATTATGGCCCTTATCTGAGTGGCGACCTTTACCGGGCCATGCACGTGCTGCGGCGGATTTTCCCGACCAAGACCTGCAACCGCGTCTTGCCCCGTGACATCGGCAAGGAGCGACCGTGCCTCGATTACCACATCGGCCGTTGTATCGGGCCTTGCCGCGGCGATGTCTCCGCTGAAGAGTACCGGGCGGTGATGGAGGATATCTGTCGTTTCCTCGAAGGTAAATACAGTCCGATTATCGAATCGCTGAGAAACAGGATGGAACAGGCTGCCGAAGAACTGAAGTTTGAGCAAGCCAGTTTGTGGCGCGACCGCATGCAGGCGCTTGAGCGGCTGATGGAACGCCAGCAGGCTGTCAGCGACAACGATGATGACAAGGATATTGTCGGGATTGCCCGCAATGGCAGCGAAATCTGCCTGCAAAAACTTGAAGTTCGCGAAGGCCGCCTCGTTTCCTCCGCGTCTTTCTTTTTCCCGGATGACCAGACGGAAACATCTGAAGTGCTCAACGCATTTGTCCAGCAGTATTATCCGAACGCGCCGGATATTCCGCGTGAGATTCTTATCCCCGAGATGCCTGCCGATGCTGACAGTCTGACCGAATACCTGCGAACCCTGCGCCATGGCCGTTGCCAGCTGAAGTGGCCCCAGCGCGGGGCAGGGCGCTCGCTTCTCACCCTGGCCAATCAAAACGCAGAACAGGCGCTGCACCGCCATACCATGCTCGGCGGCCACGGACAGACAGCCTTGCAGGAAGCTATGCGTGAACTGTCGGAAGTGACCGGTGTCGCCAATGGCATCCATCGGATCGAAGCTATCGATATTTCCAACACCGGCGGCCATGATATGGCCGCCAGCCTGGTTGTCTTTTGCGACGGCAAGCCGGCTCGCCAGCAGTACCGGCAGTTCAAGATCAAAACCCTCGATGCGCCTGACGATTACGAGTCGATCCGCGAAGTGCTCCGGCGCCGTTTGAGCCACCTCGGTGATGATAAATTCGGCAGCCGCCCGGACCTGATCCTGATTGACGGCGGCAAAGGCCATGTCAATGCCGCACTCACCGTTCTCGGTGAATACAATCTGGCGATCCCAGTGGCCGGGATGATCAAGGACGAACGCCATCGGACCCGCGGCCTGGCCCTGCCCGGCGGTGAAATCCTTGAGCTGCGCAGCCGGATCGAACAGCAGGATGCCCAGGCGATGGGCCTTTTACGCCTGCTGACTGCGATCCAGGATGAAGCGCACCGCTTTGCCCAGCGGCTGAACCAGAACCTTTTGAAAAAACGGACAGTAAAGATGTCGCTCGAAACCATCCCCGGCATCGGTCCGGCGCGCCGCCGCCTGCTGCTGACAGCCTTCCACAGCATCAAGGGTGTCAGTGAAGCAACCCTCGATCAGCTGAACGCCGTCGACGGCCTTGGCGCCGCTGCCGCTGCTGCCGTATTCCAGCACTTCAACCGGGAGGAATAACCATGGCGCTCTTCGCCCTGTCCGATCCACACCTGGCTAATGGGGTCGACAAACCGATGGCTATTTTTGGCGCCCACTGGCATAACCATACCGAACGGATCCGCGAAAATTGGCTGGCGACGGTTGGAACGGATGATACCGTACTGATCCCGGGCGACATCTCCTGGGCCCTGACGCTGGGCGAAGCCCTGCCGGATTTGCAATTCCTGCAGGACCTCCCGGGAACTAAAATCCTCTCCCGTGGCAATCACGACTATTGGTGGACATCGCTGGCCAAACTTGAACATTTTTGCCAGACCCATAGTCTGACCAGCATCAAGTTCCTGCGCAACAACGCCATGCTGGTTGAAGACCGGTATCTGATTTGCGGCAGCCGCGGCTGGATCCTGCCTGGTGACCCGCTTTTCAGCACGGATGATCACCGGATCTACGCCCGGGAAATCGGCCGTCTGCGGCTCTCGCTCGAATCCGCGGCTGCCCTGGGCAGGCCGGATTGTGAGCTGATCGCCATGCTGCATTTCCCGCCTTTTGCCAAGGACCGCCGGCCGACTGATCTGACCAGCCTGCTTTCTTCATACGCAGTCTCTCGCTGCATCTTTGGCCACATCCATGCCCCGATGGCCGCCTATGGAACACCCGATTTCCTTCTCGAAGGCGTCAAATACACCCTTGCATCGGCAGACAGACTTTCCTTCAAACCGCTGCGGCTCTAGGCTTTCAGCCGTTTTTGCCAGTTGCGTGTTTTGCCAGCTCTGGTATATAATCGAAAAGCTGGTTTCCCTAGTAGATTCATTTGACGTTTTGAGGTGCAGAATGGCCTATAGCATGACCGGATATGGACGTGGTGAAAGAATAGAAAACGATCGCCGCGTGACCGTCGAAATCAAGTCGATCAACAACCGTTTCTGTGATATCCAGATCCGCCAGAGCCGCGTCCTGGCACCGCTCGAAGCGAAAACCCGTGATGTGATCACCCGCCGCCTGGCACGCGGCAAGATCGATGTCTCGATCAGCTTTGAAGACAACAGCGAATCGGCCTACCGCGTCCATTGCGATATCGGCCTGGCCAAAGCTTACGCTTTAGCCCTGCGCCAGATTAGCGAAGCGATCGCCAGCACGGACAATATCTCTGCCAACCAGATCAGCCGTTTCAACGATGTCCTGCGGGTTGAGTCGGCCCAGATCGAACCTGAAGAAATCTGGCAGCTGCTTGAAGTCGCACTCGACCAGGCCATCACGAACCTGATGGCCATGCGGGCCAGCGAGGGTGACAAGCTCGTCGCTGACATCCGCGACAAAGCCGCATACTTGCTCGATCGCAAAGCAAAAGTCGCAGCCCGTGCCCCGTTAGTCCCTCAGGAATACCGCCAGCGCCTGGCCGACCGGGTCGATTCACTGCTCAATGACCAGGCCCGCGGTTTTTACGATGAACAGCGCCTGGCGGCCGAGGTCGCTCTTGTTTGCCGACAAATGTGCGATCGATGAAGAACTTGTCCGTCTGGACAGCCACCTCCACCAGCTGGCAACAATCCTCGGCGAAGACGGCGCGATCGGCAAGAAACTGGATTTCCTGCTTCAGGAGATCAACCGCGAGATCAACACCATCGGATCCAAAGCCAATGATCTCGAGCTGGTCCAATGTGTCGTCGAACATGAAAAGCGAACTGGAAAAAATCCGCGAACAGATCCAGAACCTGGAATAAGGATCAGGAGACGCCATGGAACAGGCAGCATTTCTCAAAATCGGATTCGGCAATCTGGTCGCCGCCAGTCGGATCATCGCAGTCGTCAGCCCCGATCAGTTCGCCGGTCAAGCGTCTGATCCAGGATGCCCGCGACCGAGCCGTCCTGATTGATGCGACATCCGGCCGCAAGACCCGGGCCGTCCTGGTCATGGACAGCGACCACCTGGTTTTGTCAGCCCTGACGGTCGATGAGCTGCCACAGAACTGGCCACTGATCGGGAGGAAGCAACATGATTGATTTTCGCCAAGCAACGCGGCCTGCTGGTCATCTGCCTGTCCGGACCATCCGGTGTCGGCAAGGGAACAGTCATCGATGAGGTCCTGCCGCCGCAGGCCTGCAGATCGTCCATTCCATCTCGGTTACGACCCGGCCGCCACGCACTGGTGAAATTGAGGGTGTCGACTATTATTTCCGCACACCGTCCGAGTTTGAACAGCTACTGGCTGAAGGCGAAATCCTTGAACACGATTGTTATTGCGGCAACTACTATGGCACCCCGCGCACCCCGCTTGAAAAAATGCGTCGATCAAGGCCATGATGTGCTGATGGACATCACTGTCCCCGGCTCGATGGCGGTCATGCAGCAATTGCCCGGACGTGGTCACTGCTTTTCCTGATGCCGCCCTCATTGTCCGAGCTGCGCCGCCGCCTGAACAAGCGTGGCACAGAAGGAGAAGCAGTCGTTGAACAACGCCTGATCAAAGGCCGGGAGCGAAATCAACAAAGCCAGACCTGTTCCACTATGTTGTCGATCAATGACGAACTCGACGCGACGGTCGACCGGATCCTGGCGATCATCGACGCCGAACACTGCCGCTATGAACGGCTCAAGGGAATCGAAGAATTCGTCCTGGCCGCTGACCAAATGTATACATGGTAATTATAAGGAGGATATAGCCGATGTTGGTCAAACCCCCGATGGAAAATCTGCTGCCCAAAGTCGACAACCGCTACACCCTGGCGATCCTGGTCGCCAAGCGCGCCCGCCAGCTCGTCGACGGCGCCCTGCCGCTTGTCTGAATCCGATTCGCCGAATCTGGTCACAGTGGCCTGTGAAGAGCTTGCCTCACAACCGGATCACGCTGGTCCAGGGGCCATGTTTACCCGTACATCCCGCTGCGCCCGGAGATCGAAGCTGCCCGGCTGGCTGCCCGTACTGCTGCCGCTGCATGCCAGCATGGCCGAAGCGATCAAGGATGCCTCGACCAGGTCGGCCGGCCTGGTGCCAACGAAGATCTCGACGAAACGCGACGTCCGGATTGATCGCCGAAAACCTGGTCAAAGACCAAGGCCGCAGCCACGACAGAAGATGCAGCCGAAGCTGGCTGCACTTGAATCAGCTGATGCCGAGGTGGAGGACGATGCCTGATGCAGGTCGAAAAGACCATGGACAAAATCGTCGCCCTGGCCAAAAACCGCGGATTTGTCTATCCGGGTTCGGAGATCTACGGCGGCCTGGCCAATTCCTGGGACTACGGCCCGCTCGGCGTCCTGCTGAAGAACAACGTCAAGGCCGCCTGGTGGCAGAAATTTGTCCAGGAAAACCCATACAATGTCGGCGTTGACTGCGCGATCCTGATGAATCCGCAGGTCTGGGTCGCTTCCGGCCATGTCGGCGGTTTCAGCGATCCGCTGATCGACTGCAGGCAATGCAAATCCCGCCACCGCGCCGACAAGCTGATCGAGGACTTCAACCGGGCGAACCGGCATTGAACTGGCTGTCGACGGCTGGGACAACGACCGGCTGGTCGCCTATATCCGGGAAAAGAAGATTCCCTGCCCCGATTGCGGCGGCCATGATTTCACCGATATCCGCAAGTTCAACCTGATGTTCAAGACCTTCCAGGGCGTCACCGAGGACAGCCAGGCCGAGATTTACCTGCGTCCGGAAACCGCCCAGGGCATTTTCGTCAATTTCAAGAATGTCCAGCGGACAACCCGGCGCAAGATTCCGTTCGGCATCTGCCAGATCGGCAAATCCTTCCGCAACGAGATCACCCCGGGCAACTTCACCTTCCGCACCCGCGAATTCGAGCAGATGGAACTGGAGTTTTTCTGCGAACCGGGCACCGATCTGGAATGGTTCGCCTACTGGCGCAATTTCTGCTACCAGTGGCTGCTCGACCTCGGCCTGCAGGCCGGACGAAGTCCGCACCCGCGACCATTCGGCGGAGGAACTGGCTTTCTACTCCAAGGCCACGACCGACTTCGAATTCATGTTCCCGTTTGGCTGGGGCGAGCTCTGGGGCGTTGCCGACCGCACGGACTACGACCTGAAGCAGCATATCGAGTACTGCGCATGAGGACTTGTCCTATTTTGACCCGGCAACCAACCAGAAATATGTCCCCTATGTCATCGAACCATCGCTCGGCGCCGACCGTGTTGCCCTGGCCTTCCTCTGCGCAGCCTATGACGAAGAAGAAATCGCCCCCGGCGATGTCCGGACGGTCCTGCGCTTTTCGCCGGCCCTCGCGCCGGTCAAGATTGCCGTGCTGCCGCTGTCCGGCCAAACTGTCCGACAGCAGCTGAGCCGATCTTACCACCAGCTCGGCAAAAGCTGGTCCTGCGAATTTGACGACCGCCAGTCGATCGGCAAGCGCTATCGCCGCCAGGATGAGATCGGCACGCCGTATTGCGTCACCTTTGACTTCGATTCCCTCGAAGACCAGTGCGTCACGATCCGCGAGCGCGACAGCATGGCAGCAGGTCCGGCATCCCGATCGATGAACTCGACAGCTATTTCGCCGACAAGTTTACATCTGAAAGCTTGGTCTTCGGACAGACCTTTGTTCTTGATGTCTATGAAACATTCGACCTATACGAGACAAAACCTGCGTAACAGTGAATGGATCATATTGCAACAGGAGGATCAACCATGACCAAATATGTCTACATGTTTTCCGAAGGCAACGCCGGCATGCGCAACCTGCTCGGCGGCAAAGGTGCCAACCTGGCCGAAATGACCGGCCTCGGCCTGCCGGTGCCCCGCGGCTTCACGATCACGACCGAGGCCTGCACCCGCTATTATGAGGATGGCGAAAAGATCGCCCCGGACATCGAGGACGAGATCTTCGCGACGCTGGCCAAGGCCGAAGCACTGATCGGCAAGAAATTCGGCGATCCCGACAGATCCCTACCTGGTCTCCGTCCGTTCCGGTTCCCGGGCCTCGATGCCGGGCATGATGGACACCATCCTGAACCTCGGCCTCAACGACGATGTGGTCGAAGGCCTGGCTGCCCTGACCGGCAACCCCCGTTTTGCCTATGACAGCTATCGCCGCTTCATCGCCATGTTCGGCGATGTCGTCATGGATGTGGCCAAGAGCATGTTTGAAGCACGAGCTCGACGCCGTCAAGGAACAGACCGGCGCCAAGCTGGACACCGATCTCGATGCCGACGCCATGAAGGAAGTCGTCCGCCGCTACAAGGCGCTCTACAAGCCAGGTCAAAGGGCACGATTTCCCGCAGGATCCCCGCGAACAGCTGATCGAAGCCGTCAAGGCCGTTTTCCGTTCCTGGAACAATGAGCGCGCGATCATCTACCGCCGCATGAACGACATCCCGGGCAACTGGGGCACCGCCGTCAACGTCCAGGAAATGGTCTACGGCAACATGGGCAACACATCCGGCACCGGCGTCGCCTTCACCCGCAACCCGGCCACCGGCGAGAACAAGCTCTACGGCGAATTCCTGATGAACGCCCAGGGCGAAGACGTCGTCGCCGGCATCCGCACCCCGCAGACCATCGACCAGCTGCGACGATGTCATGCCGGATGTCTACGAGCAGTTCGTCAAGATCGCCGAGACGCTGGAAAGCATTACAAAGACATGCAGGACATGGAGTTCACCATCGAACGCGGCAAGCTGTTCATGCTGCAGACCCGCAACGGCAAGCGCACCGCCGCCGCCGCCCTCAAGGTCGCCGTCGACCTGGTCGGCGAGGGCATGATCACCAAGCCGGGAAGCCCTGATGAAGATCGATCCGAAGCAGCTGGACGCCTTGCTGCACCCGACCTTCGAGCCGGCCGCCCTCAAGGCGGCCAAAGCCGATCGCCAAAGGCCTGCCGGCATCGCCGGGCGCCGCCTGCGGCCAGGTCTACTTTCGATGCTGACGATGCCACCGAAGCCAGCGACCGCGGCGAAAAAGTCATCCTCGTCCGCCTGGAAACCTCCCCGGAAGATATCCAGGGCATGAATGTCTCCCAGGGCATCCTGACCGGCCGCGGCGGCATGACCTCCCACGCGGCGGTTGTCGCCCGCGGCATGGGCAAATGCTGCGTCTCCGGCTGTTCGGACCTGTCGATCAGTGAAGCTGAGAAATACTTCCTGACCAAAGACGGCCAGCGATTCAGCGAAGGCGACTGGCTCTCCCTGGACGGTATCAACCGGCCAGGTCTATGCCGGAGCGATCCCGACCGTGGACGCCAGCATGTCCGATGATTTCGCCACGATCATGGCATGGGCCGACGATGTCCGCCACCTGAAGGTCCGCACCAACGCCGACACGGTCCGTGATGCCGCCAAGGCTGTCGAGCTCGGCGCCGAAGGCATCGGCCTCTGCCGCACCGAGCACATGTTCTTCGAAACAGACCGCATCTTTGCCTTCCGCCAGATGATCGTCGCCAAGGACGAAGACGCCCGCCGCGCCGCGCTGGACAAAATCCTGCCGATGCAGCGCGACGACTTCGTCGGCATCTTCAAGGTCATGAAAGGCAAGCCGGTGACCATCCGCCTGCTCGACCCGCCGCTGCATGAATTCCTGCCGCAGGAAGATGCCGAAATCGACGAACTGGCCGCCGCCCTGGACATGACCGCCGGACTGATCTCAAGATCGATCATCAGCAGCCTGCATGAGCTCAATCCGATGATGGGCCACCGCGGCTGCCGCCTGGCGGTCTCCTATCCGGAAATCGCCGAGATGCAGACCCGGGCGATCATCGAAGCCGCCATCGAAGTCAACCGCGAAGGCGTGAACGTCGATTCCGGAGATCATGATCCCGCTGGTCTGCGATGTCAAGGAACTCAAGTTCGTCAAGGACATCATCGTCCGGACCGCCGACCAGATCATCGCCGAAGCCGGCGTCAGACCTGAAGTACAAGGTCGGCACCATGATCGAAATCCCGCGCGCCGCCCTGACTGCTGACGAAATCGCCAAAGAAGCCGAATTCTTCAGCTTCGGCACCAACGACCTGACCCAGATGACCTACGGCCTGTCCCGCGACGATGCCGGCAAGATCCTGGACGCCTACTACAAGGCCAAGATCTTCGAGAGCGACCCGACCGCCCGCCTCGACCCGGTCGGCGTCGGCAAACTGATGAAGATCGCCACCGAAGGCGGCCGCGCAACCCGTCCGGACATCAAGCTCGGCATCTGCGGCGAACATGGCGGCGATCCGTCCTCGATCAGCTTCTGCCACTCGCTCGGCTTCAGCTACGTCTCCTGCTCGCCGTTCCGCGTGCCGATCGCCCGCCTCGCCGCTGCCCAGGCTGCAATCGCCGGCAGCGACAACCTCGGCCAGAAGTAAGCCGATCAATACAAAACAGCCCGAAACAAAATCGGTTCAATCACAAAAAAAGAAGCCCGGCGGGCTTCTTTTTTTGTTGGTGAAATAGTAGTTGGTGAAATAGTAGTTGGTGAAATAGTAGTTGGTGGGACATCGTGGCTGTCAAAGCAGCTCTTCATGCATTCTTTTCAGCGATTGCAAGATTCAGTCTGCTATAGATTTGCCTGATTGGGGAAAAATATAGAGTTTGCGGTAATCCCCAGGTGTCATTTTCTCAAAGCGCTTGAAGATCGAACAGAAGTAGCTGACATCGTCGAATCCGCATTCGTGAGCGATCGACCGCACCGGCTTGTCAGGGTTGGCGATCAATTCAGCTTTGCTGATCTGGATGCGGATCAAGTTGATGTACTCGAAAATGCGCATCCCCATGAATTTCCTGAACATCGTACACAGGTGCTGCGGTGTCACCTCGAGTAACTTGGACAACGTGGTCAAGGCGATCGTCTCCTGGTAATGCTGGGCGATATAATTGAGCACCGGCATCAGGCGCTGTTCACGTTGAGCGTTGCTGCCGCCGGCAGTGTCTGCACTCTGCTTATCGATTTCCAGCATGAACGTGTAGACCAAAGTCGAACGCAACCGGTTGGCCGAAGGCGACAGATCTTCACGTGTGGCTAAAATGGATTCAACAAGACCATGGAACTTTTCGTTGTCAGTCTCGGACAACTGGACAACCAGCGTGTGGGCCAGCCGCTCATTGCCTTCTGACATGAGTTCCAAGCCTCTGCCACTGACACTGAGCCAGTCAATGGTCCAGCCGCGGATATCGGCAATCAGTTCGTGGGGCTCGCCGGGTGCAATCCAGACGGCCTGGCCAGGTCCGACAGCAGATTCGAAATCCCTGGCGATGACTCGGCCGGATCCGCTTCTCGTTTGCAGCCACCAGCCGACCTCGCTGCCGATTGGCCGGGCTATATGGTCAACCGAAAAATCACTGGCCAATCCTTTGAGGATATAAGGTAAGACATGTTCAGATTCTCTTATGACCGGGAATAATATTGTACTCATCAGTAACACCTCGGATCTTTGAAAAAAAAGAATATCTAATTTAATCTTCGGAGCTGATCAGCCATTTGTCAATCGAATATTCGCGGAATATTAAGAAATTGCGTAAATAAACATATCTTATGACCTGAATATACGTAGTAAATTACATTTGTGTAAGAGGATCTGAAGAAAAATGGCAATAAACCAAAGCGAATTTGGCTGAAATTTCGCAGCGGAAATTCGGAAAAATAGGCTGGAAAAGGTGTTGACATCGGATTTTCCCGGTGGT
>CAWHBQ010000004.1:0-150426 GCA_963827665.1 uncultured Oscillospiraceae bacterium | reverse complement strand
CTGGGAAGATAAGTCTCCGCCGGATTAAATATTCCTCAATAGCTCAGTTGGTAGAGCATGCGGCTGTTAACCGCAGGGTCGTAGGTTCGAGTCCTACTTGAGGAGCCAGAGTGAGCCGGTAGAAATACCGGCTCTTTTGTTATATATTCTAGTGTTATATATTCTAGTGTCATATATTCAAAACGACCAATGATCAACAAAGTCCCAATTGCCCGATGGTTCCGGAAAACGCCACTTGCGAAGTTGCAGGCCAGGCCTTCCGTTTAACCAAATAAATTGCCGGTGACAAATTCACCCAAGCACAGGAGGATCCCATGAAAAGAAGCCCTTTGTTCCTGACCCAGGCGGCCGTCATCGCTGCGGCCTACATCGTCCTGACCTTGCCTTTCGCGCAGTTCGCGTTCGGCCAGATCCAGTTCCGTCTCGCTGAGGCCCTAACCGTCCTCGCAGCGCTGACACCGGCAGCGATTCCCGGATTGTTTATCGGGTGTCTGATGACCAACGCATTTTTCAATCCATCGCCACTCGGTCTGGTTGATATCCTGCTGGGCAGTACTGCGACACTGATTGCAGCGGTGTTGACCTGGTGGCTCTCCCAACTGCTTGCCAATAAGATGGAAAGAACAAAAACCAGCCGCTTTTTTCGTGGCGTTCTGATTTTGCTGCCGCCTGTCCTGGTCAATGCGCTGGTCGTCGGCACTTATTTGCCGTACCTGATCCTTCAAGAGACGATTACATTCGGAATAATCCTGAGTTTTGTGATCTGGATTTTCATTTCCGAGGCGATTGTTGTTTACCTGATTGGCTGGCCACTGATGCTTGGCCTCAAGCGGGCCAAGATCATCCGGATCCCATAAATAGAAAATGGAGTTGCCCCATGCCGCATTATTTCGATGAAAATCCTGACACTGGCCATCAGACGCGCGAACTTGAAGTCCGGATCCATGGTATTGATTTCAAGTTCATCACGGATCGGGGCGTTTTCTCACGGAGCCGTCTCGATTATGGTTCAGAACTCCTGGTTGAAACCGTCATCGCGGACCAGCAAAAAATGAGTGGCCGTTTGATCGACCTCGGTTGCGGGTATGGTCCTGTCGGGATTATCTTCAAACGTGCCTTCCCGGCTTTGGAGGTGACACTTTGCGATATCAACCAGCGGGCTTTGACATTGGCGCGCCAGAACGCTCGGGCGAACCAGGTCGCTTATTTGAGCATCCTGCAGTCCGATGGACTGGCAGCGATCGAAGGGCCAGTCGATTATATTTTGACCAACCCGCCGATTCGCGCGGGTAAGGCTGTGGTTCATCGGTTTTTCAGTGAATCGCATGATAAACTGGCACCGGGTGGATTGCTCTATGTTGTGATTCAAAAGAAGCAGGGTGCACCATCAGCACTGGCGAAATTGAAAGAGCTTTTTGCCGAGGTGGATGTCATCGAACATTCCGCTGGCTACTGGATCATCCGCGCCAAGGCCTGAACCATATTGAAAGGTTGTGAAAATCATGTCTTCATGTAGCTCGTGTTCCAGCAAATCAAATTGTTCTTCGGCCCGAGAAGGTGGTTCTTGTTCTTCGGGTGAGCAGCAGCCCGTATCCATGATCGCCGAATTGCATGAACTTTCGAAAGTCCGCTGTGTCATTGGCGTCGCCAGCGGCAAGGGCGGTGTCGGCAAATCGATGGTCACCACCTTGCTGGCGACCAATCTGGCCCGCAAAGGTATGCGGGTAGGTATTCTCGACGCGGACATTACCGGCCCCTCGATCCCCAAGGCCTTCGGCTTGACTGAGCGCCTCGAGGGATTTGATGGCGGTATTTTCCCTTCCAAGACCCCACTGCATGGAGTCCGGATTGTCTCCATCAACCTGATGCTGGAAGATCCTGAAGCGCCGGTGATCTGGCGCGGACCGATCCTTTCGGGTCTCGTCAAGCAATTTTATACCGATGTCCTCTGGGATGAAATTGATGTCCTGCTGCTCGACATGCCGCCGGGCACAGGCGATGTGCCACTGACAATTTTCCAGTCGATCCCGCTTGATGGTATCGTTGTGGTCTCCACGCCGCAGGATCTGGTTTCACTGATTGTCAAGAAAGCCCGCAACATGGCTACGATGATGGATGTCCATGTCCTCGGGTTTGTCGAGAATATGAGCTATGTCAAATGCCCGACCTGTGACCTGGAGCATCAGGTTTTCGGACCAGGCAAGACGGCCGAGGCAGCCAAGGCCATGAATGTGCCGCTGCTCGATCGCCTGCCGCTCGATCCGCGAATCGCCGAGCATGTCGATGCCGGAACGATTGAAACTTTCGACAACGATTATCTGTCCGGAACAATAGCTGCAATCGAAGACCTTCTGGCTGGACCGTCCAGTCAGGACAGGTCAGCAAGATGACTGCCAGGCAACTGTCCAGCGTCATCCTGGCGGTGATTGTGCTGGTCGTCTCAATGTCTGTTTTGGCGGGCTGCGCCAAAAAATCGGCTGTTGGGGAAATTAATGACCAGGCCAGCATGGCTGTCCTGCAATTTGAAAAAATTGAGGATGGTGTATCGGGAATCGTCTACCGTGAGGTCAACGATTTCCCGGCCCTGGTCGCCGCGACTAAAACTCCACTGTTGCTCGCGTTTTACAATCCGATGTCCGAGTCCAATGCGCAAGTCATGCCACAGCTGGAACAGATGGCTGACGATTTCCAGGGGCGGCTGACCATTGTCTGGATCGATGCGACCAGGCAGGCCAAACTGGCAGAGTCTTTCAGCGCGACCAATTTGCCGCAGTTTACGGTCATGGTTGATGCTACAGTCAAACGAACGCTCGTCGGTTATGACAGTCAAGGACCGGAAAACCTGGAGCAACTGGTGTCTGCTTATCTGAAAAACTGAAGAAAGGTGCGGTGATCGCACCTTTTTTTTTCGTCCTTGATCCGTTAGAGTTATAGTTAGTAATTTGCTGAACAAGCCTGTGCGGCAGATGCCGTTGATCAGGATGGAATAGCAATCGTTGAAGGAGGCATTACGATGGATGACAAAATTCGCTTGATCGCATCTCGCTTACGTGCAATGCGCGAGGATCTTGGCTATTCGCCCGAGGCCATGGCGCAAGCGACAGATTGCACGGTTGGTGACTATGCCAAAATCGAAAGTGGTGAAGCCGACATTGGTTTTTCGTTCTTGTACAAGGCTGCCCAATTTCTAAAGATCGACTTGACCGAAATCCTGACCGGTGAACCGGCCCGTTTAAGCGGCTATTCAATCGTCCGCAAAGGCGAGGGCCTGCCGATCGACCGCCGCCGCGGTTTCTCCTACCGCAACCTGGCCTACCGTTTCAAAGACCGCAAGATCGAACCCTTCCTGGTCACTGCCCCCTATGAAACAGGTGCTGAAGCCAACCACATTGCGCTGAACACCCATATCGGCCAGGAGATGGACCTGGTCCTTTCCGGCAGCCTTCGGATCCAGATTGATGAGCATATCGAAGTCCTTTCAGAAGGTGATTCGATCATTTATGACTCTGGCGTCCCCCACGGCATGGTTGCCATCGATGGCATGCCCTGCCAGTTTCTGGCGATCGTCACCAAGTAAGCAATTATAAGGACAAAGCTTCACCAAAAAAAGGAGTGCTGTAAACCATGCTGAATCTTTACCGCCATTATCTGACTGAGACACTGTCACCCGATGGGGAAGTCATAGATTACCAATTACATGTCCCCGGCCCGTTCAATTTTGCCTATGATGTGGTCGATGCGATCGCTGCTGCGGAACCTGGCCGCCGGGCCATGTTCTGGTGCAACGAAGCCGGTGAATCTGCGACTTTCACTTTTGCCGACTTCAAAGAGCAGAGCGACCGCTGCGCGTCCTTTTTCCTGGAACTGGGCATCAGCAAGGGCGACCGGGTCATGCTGATCCTGAAACGCCATTACCAGTTCTGGTTTGCCATCCTGGCCTTGCACAAGATCGGTGCAGTCGCCATCCCGGCCACCAACCAGCTGCTGGTCAAGGACCTGGTTTACCGCTTGAGGCCGCTGACATCCGTGCTGTCATCTGCACACCGGACGGCGATATCGCCGACTATGTCGAACAGGCCTGCCAGCAGTCCGGCCAGCGACTGATCCGGATCATGGCCAAAGGCGAGCGGGCCGGCTGGCTGTCCTTCGAAGATGGCCTGGCCAAGCCGCACCGTTTGTCCGGCCGACCGGCGATCGGCACCGGCAGAACGACGACATGATGCTGCTGTATTTCACATCCGGCACGACCGGCATGCCCAAAATGGTCACCCATGATTTTACCTATCCGATCGGCCATATTCCGACAGCCAAATACTGGCATAAAGTCGATCCGGACGGCCTGCACCTGACGGTTGCCGAAACCGGCTGGGCCAAGTCGGCCTGGGGCAAGCTATATGGCCAGTGGCTGATGGAAGCCGGCATCTACGTCTTCGATTATGACCGCTTTGTCGCCGGCGGTCCTGCTGCAGAAGATCCAGGACGACCAGATCACGACCTTCTGTGCGCCGCCGACCATCTACCGCTTCCTGATCAAGGAAGACCTGGCCCAGTATCGACCTGTCCAGCCTGCAGCACTGCACGATCGCCGGCGAGGCGCTGAATCCGGAGGTCTACGAGCAGTTCCTGCGGGCGACCGGCCTGGAGCTGAAAGAAGGCTACGGCCAGACCGAGATGACGCTGGCTGTTGTGACCAATTACTGGATGAAGACCAAGCCCGGCTCGATGGGCCGCCCGTCACCGGTGTACGACATCGTGCTGCTGGATGACCAGGACCAGCCGGTCTCCAGCCGGCCAGTCCGGCGAAATCTGCATCCGGATCGAGACCCCACACCTTGCCGGGCATGTTCAGCGGTTACCACCAGGATCCTGAACTGACCAATCGTGTCTGGCATGACGGCATCTACCACACCGGCGACCTGGCCTGGCAGGATGAGGACGGCTATCTCTGGTTTGTCGGCCGCTCCGACGATATCATCAAGAGCTCCGGTTACCGGATCGGGCCATTTGAAGTCGAAAGTGTCCTGATGGAGCATCCGGCTGTCCTGGAATGTGCGGTCACCGGTGAGCCGGATCCGGTCCGCGGCCAGCTGGTCAAGGCAACCGTCGTCCTGGCCCGCGGCTATGTCGCCAGCGAGGAGCTGAGGATTGAATTGCAGGAATATGTCAAGACGCATACGGCACCGTATAAGTATCCGCGTGTGCTGGAATTTGTCACCGAACTGCCCAAGACGATCAGCGGCAAGATCCGCCGCGTCGAAATCCGCCAGGGCAAATCAACCGGCCCCCAGGCTCCGGAAACGGACGACTGATATGGCGTACGAATACTGCAGCACCATCGGCCAGGACAGCCATCGCTTTGTCGACCGGATGTCCCGGCCTGTAGCCGATGAGGAATTCACCCGCCCGCTGGTACTCGGTGGTGTACAGCTCGATTCGGCGGTCGGGCTGGCCGGAAACAGCGATGCGGATGTCATCTTGCACGCGTTGACCAATGCAGTATCAGGTCTGACCGGCGTCAATATCCTCGGCAAAATCAGTGACCAATTATGCCTCGAACAAGGGATCACCGACAGCCGGGTCTATCTCGAACAAGCCTTGAATTACCTGGGCGAATGGGAAATCCGCCATCTCTCATTCACCATCGAAGGCAAACGACCGCATTTATCGGGCTCGATCGACCAGATCCGCGACAGCATCGCTGCCCTGGTCGGTCTGGAGCGTGATGCGATCGGGATGACCGCCACAACCGGCGAAGGATTGACTGGCTTTGGCCGTGGCGATGGTCTGCAGGTTTTCTGCATCCTGACCGCACGGCGGCCGGAAATCGATTGATGACGTCCCTGGTCGGGGATTTGAATGAAAGCGCTCCGACCAGGGCTTCAATTTAAAGCGCTGCGACCAGGGCTTCACCGATCACGAGGTCTTCCGGGGTTGTCATCTTGATATTCGTGTATTCGCCCGGGACCAGGTAGGTAGGTTGGCCGCAAGCTTCCATCACAGCCAGATCATCGGTGACCTGCTGGCCGGAGGCTTCAAGCTGCTCGTAGGCGGCCAGCAGGGCCGGGAATTCGGCGCCCTGGGGGGTCTGCATCGCCCAGAGCCGACTGCGGTCGAGTGTCTGCTCAACAAGGCCGGCTTCATTGGCTGATTTGATTGTGTCCTTGACCCGGACAGCAACTCCACAGGCGCCATCTTTACTGCAAATCCCTTCGATGCAGCGGTCGATGATCGCCGCACTGACAAAGCAACGGGCTCCGTCATGAACGAGGGCGATCGCCTGGCTGGCTTCCTTGCGCAGTTCGCCGATTTTTCTGAGTCCCGAAAGGACGGAGTCCTGACGGGTTGTACCGCCTTCGGCCAGAGCAATCAATTTCCTAAGGTCGAAGCGCTGGATCAGGATGGCCATGGCGTCAGCATCTTCGCGGGATGTGACGACGACATAGCCGCTGATCTGCGGTGACTGTTCAAAAACCATCAATGTCCGGATGATCAGCGGCAGACCGCCGACCTCGAGGAATTGTTTGTTGCGGCCAGCGCCCATCCGGCTGCCGCTGCCAGCTGCCGGGATGACGGCGAAAACCGGTTGCTCCCGGCGGCCAGTTCCTGCAGGATTTTCACCTGCCCTATGGGGCTGGGCAATTGTTGTTGGTGAGGGTTTTTCCTGTTCGGTCACAAAAATTGCCTCCTGTTCTTTGGTTGAAAAACGATTTTGATTAAACGATATCCATTATTGGAATACAATATCCATGGCTTCAGTCATCTTGTCGACAAAATAGACCTCGCATGATGCAGGCAGGACGACCTTGGCCAGGGCCTGGCGGTTGCTCGCCGGGACGATGAAGCGGTTGAAACCCAGCCGGCTGGCTTCGACGACGCGGCGGTCGAGCTGGCTGACGGAGCGAACCTCGCCGGTCAGGCCCACTTCGCCAAGGATGATCGACTGGTTCAAGACCGGACGGTTCTTGACACTGGATACCACGGCGCTGATGATCGCCAGGTCGGCAGCTGTCTCAGTGACCCGCATGCCGCCGACAACGTTGATATAAGCATCCAGGTTGTTCAAACCCAACCCGAGCTTTTTCTCGACGACAGCCAGCAACATGGACAGCCGGTTGCGTTCGATCCCCTGGGCCATGCGCAAGGGTGTGGCATAGTTCGTCGCGTTCATCAAAGCCTGCAGCTCGATCAGCAGCGGGCGGGTGCCTTCAAGGCAGGCCGTGATCACCGAACCCGGCACAGCGAGTGGCCGACCGGTCAGCAAAGCTTCGGACGCATTGGTCACACAGATCAGCCCCATGTCTGACATTTCAAAAAGGCCGAGCTCATCTGTCGCGCCGAACCGGTTCTTGACCGCGCGCAGCATACGGATGTCCTGGTGTCGTTCACCTTCGAAATAGAGCACTGTGTCGACCATGTGTTCGAGAACCCGCGGCCCGGCAATTGCCCCATCCTTGGTGACATGGCCGACCAGCACGATCGTGATGCCCAGGCCCTTGGCCAGGCGCAGCAGACCAGCCGCAGCTTCACGGACTTGGCTGACGCTGCCCGGTGCGGCACTCAATTCCTCGACATAGAGGGTCTGGATCGAATCGACAATCGCCAGCTGCGGTCGATGCTTTTCCAGGGATTCGGCAACTGTGGCAAAATCAGTCGCCGAGAGCAGGTGGACACGATGAGCCGGTGTTCCCAGGCGGTCAGCCCGCAGCCGGATCTGTTCCGGCGATTCTTCGCCGGAGATATAGAGGGTGCTGGCACTTTCGGGCAAGAGGCCCAGCACTTGCAGGAGCAGGGTCGACTTGCCGATGCCCGGGTCGCCGCCGAGCAGGATCAGGGAGCCGCGGACGAAACCGCCGCCGAGGACTCGGTCCAGCTCTGACAGACCGCTGGAAAGACGGATGTCCTTGCCGGTCACGACGGTATCGAGACTGACAACTTCAGCCTTGGCGGCGCGAACCGCGCTGCCATTGCTATCAGCCAGCCAGCCTGTGCGCCGGGAGGGTTTGGCCGTTGCATTGCCGGTCACGACCCGTTCCTCAACGAGGGTATTCCAGGATCCACAGCCCGGACATTTGCCGAGCCAGCCGCTGGTTTCGTGGCCACATTCACTGCAGAAAAAACTCGTCTTGGCTTTGGCCATGAAGTTCTCCTTTTCCCGGGGTAGTATTTTCATTATAATGGTAATCAGCTCTGTTAGCCAAATCACCTCTGGAGGTTATACGATATGGAACGTCTGATCGATCAGGTCCTCAATGCCAACCGCGAATTGCCTGCCCACCAGCTTGTGCTCTACACCTGGGGGAATGTCAGTGCGATCGACCGGGCCAAGGGACTCATCGCGATCAAGCCGAGCGGCATACCATATGATAAATTGCTGGCCCGCCACATAGTCGTGCTCGATCTCGACGGCAAGGTCATTACCGGAACGTACCGCCCGAGCAGCGACACGGCGGCCCACTTGGCCCTGTACCGCAAGTTCGATTCAATCGGCGGCATTGTCCACACCCGCTCGCGCTGGGCGACCATCTGGGCCCAGGCTGGCGAAGACCTGGCCGTGTATGGCACCAGCCATGCCGACCATTTCCACGGCGCGATCCCCTGCACCCGCCCGTTGACCGCTGAAGAAATCAAAGGCGAGTATGAAAGCAATATCGGCAAGGTCATCCTCGAAACATTCGAACAGCGCCAGCTCGATCCTAAGGATGTCCCGGCTGTGCTCGTCGCTGGCCATGCCCCCTTCACCTGGGGCCAGGACGCCGCTGAAGCTGTTGTCAACGCCGTCGTCCTCGAGGAATGTGCGATGATGGCCTGGCATACCCGTTTGCTGAAGCCTGCAGTCCGGCCGATCTCGACTGAACTGCTCGACCGTCACTACCTTCGTAAACATGGCAAATCAGCCTATTACGGACAGAAACTGAAAGGCTCTACTTGATGAAACCTTTGTTCAATTCGTCCCCTGTAAATGCTTCAACCGAGAAAATCACTAGAACAAATCCTGCTGCCGCTGCTTCTGCTAAATCCCCTGCAACCTCTGAAACCTCTGAAACCCCAGGAACCCAAGGAGCCCGATCCGTCCCGACTCCGTGGACAGCCCATTACGACCCCTGGTTCAAACCGAACCTGGACTACCCGGATGCCACCCTGTACGAGCTGCTGGCGCGGACCACGCGGCGATTCCCCGATTACCCGGCCCTGACTTTTTTTGGCCGGTCGCTGAATTTTGAAATGCTGCAAGCCTCGATCGACCAGGCTGCCGATGCCCTGACGGTCATGGGATTCAAACCCGGAAATATCGCCACGATCTGCCTGCCCAATGTCCCCCAGGCTGTGATTTTCTTTTATGCAGTCAACCGGCTTGGCGGGATCTGCAACATGGTTCACCCGCTGTCACCGGCCGACGAACTGAAGCATTACCTGCGCACCGCCCAATCCGAATACTTGATTATCCTCGATGCCATGCTGGCCAAACAGACCGAGATGCTCGCCGGAGCCAAGCTTCGCAAAACCATCGTCTGCTCTATCATGGATTATATGGGTACCGCGCTCAAAATGGCCTTCTACCTGACCAAAGGCCGCAAGATCAAACCGACGCCCAAGGACTCCGTTTATGTCCGCTGGCCTGATTTCCTCGAACTGGGCCGCATCGACCCCACCCAGGTTTTCACCAATAAAAAACCATACGAGCGGCAGATCGATCCGCACGATTGCGCTGTTTACCTGCACAGCGGCGGGACGACCGGCGAACCGAAGACGATCATGCTCTCGTCTTTCAATTTCAATGCTCTGGCGATCCAGGGCCCGCAAATCATCGGTTATGAAAACAACGACAAGTTCGACCCGCGAGGCATGTCGATGGTCATGATCCTGCCGCTGTTCCATGGCTTTGGCTTGTGCATGGGTATGCACACCATGCTGGCCAACGGCATGTGCTGCATCCTGGTGCCGCAGTTCGGCCCGGAGGTTCTCGCCGAGATCATTGTCAAAGAGAAGCCGAGCTTTATTGCTGCGGTCCCGACCCTTTTCGAAGGTATCCTGCAGAACCACAAACTCGCCAAAGCCGATCTTTCCTGCCTGCAAGCCGTATTCTGCGGCGGCGACACGCTGACATCGGATCTCAAAAATCGGTTCGACAGCTTCATCCGTGAACGCGGCGCCAAATGCTCCCTGCGCGAGGGCTATGGCCTGACCGAAACTGTGACTGTGTGTGCCGTCAACCCGCAGATCGATGCCCGGGCCGACACCGTCGGCCTGCCGCTGTCGGATGTCCTGATGAAAGTGATCGACCAGGAAACCCTTGAGACCCTGCCCAATGGACAGAGCGGGGAATTCTGCGTCCATGCGCCGACCATGATGATCGGCTATCTCCGCGACCCGGAAGCAACGGCCCAGACGATCCGGCCCCATGCTGATGGTCTCGACTGGGTGCATACCGGCGACTTCGGATTCATGGACGATGACGGCTATTTCCATTTCACCCAGCGGATGAAACGGATCCTTAAAGTGTCTGGCATCCCCGTCTTTCCTTCCCAGATCGAAGACGTGATCAGTTCAGTGCCAGGCGTCCGCATGGCCTGTGCGATCGGTATCCCGCACCCTTACAAGATGCAAGTCGTCAAAGCTTTTGTCGTCGCAGCTGATCCGACAGCGAACAAGGACGAACTGCGCGACCTGATCATAGCCCAGTGCGAAAAATCGCTCCTGAACTATGCCGTCCCCAAGGAAATTGAATTCCGCGACGACCTGCCGCGGACCAAAGTCGGCAAGATTGATTTTGTCGCGCTCGAACGCCAGGAACTAGCTAAAATCGAGGTCTGAGGCAAGTTTATTTGCCTCGCATTACCATTTCAGGTGGCGCTCCAGAACGAACATCGTTGACAGTTACCAGCCATCCCCCTATAATAATCAACGTCACAAATGAGGGGATATGGCTCAGTTGGGAGAGCGCTGCCTTCGCAAGGCAGAGGCCACGGGTTCGACTCCCGTTATCTCCACCACCTCGAAAAGCCTGGGAACACGACGTTTCCGGGCTTTTCATCGTCATAGGTCGCACTTTTTGGAGTCAGAATATGCAACACGACCATATTGAAATCATCGGTGCACGCGCCAATAATCTGAAAAATATCAACCTGACAATCCCTAAGAAGCAGATTACGGTATTCACCGGGGTTTCGGGGTCAGGCAAGTCATCGATTGTCTTTGAAACGATCGCCCAGGAAGCAGGACGGCAACTGAATGAAACCTTCAGCAAGTTTGTCCAGATCTTTTTACCCAAATATAGCCATCCGGACGTGGATTCGATCACAAACCTGTCTTTGACGATCGTTATTGACCAGAAGAAAATTGGTGGCAATTCCCGCTCCACGCTGGGGACAATCACAGATATCAACCCCCTGATCCGGCTTCTGTTTTCTCGCATCGGGCAACCATTTATCGGTCCATCCAGTTACTTTTCATTCAATGACCCGAACGGCATGTGCAAGTCCTGTGAAGGGATCGGCAGGATTGTGACCTTGGACCTGGAAAAAGCCCTGGATCCGAATAAATCACTTAATGAAGGGGCAATTCTCCTGCCGGGTTACAGGCCGGGCACCTGGCCTTGGAAGCAGTATACCGCCACGGGCTTTTTTGATTGCGACAAGAAGATCAGGGATTATTCTCCCGAAGAATATGACAAGCTTGTCTATGGTCAGGCGGAAAAAGTCAGCTCGATCTTTGCCGAAGGGATCAACTCGACTTACTTCGGACTGGTCGAACGGTTTATCCGACAAAATGTTAAAACCGAGTTTGAAAAATCAGAGGCTTCCAAGGAGAAAATCGCCCCCTATACATTGGAAAAAACCTGCGATCACTGCGGGGGCAAGCGGTACAATGAACGGATATTGAATTCGAAAATCGCAGGCTCTTCGATTGCGGACTGGACAGCGATGCAGGTTGACGAGCTTCTGGAACAGGTCCGGAAAATAGATGACCCCACTGTCCGGCCAGTCGTTCAGAATCTGACCAGCCGGTTGGCTGATTTGATCGATATCGGACTGGATTATGTCAGTCTGGACCGCGAAACATCGACCCTGTCGGGTGGCGAGTCGCAGCGCGTCAAGATGGTAAAACACTTGACCAGCAGCCTGACCGATGCGATCTATGTTTTCGACGAACCAAGCATCGGCCTGCACACAAGGGATGTCCACCGGTTGAATGAACTGCTTGTCAAACTGCGCGACAAGGGCAATACAGTGATAGTCATCGAGCATGATCCTGAAGTGATCAAGATCGCTGACCATGTCATCGATGTCGGTCCGCTGGCTGGAACGAAGGGCGGCCAGATCATGTTCGCTGGCAGCTACAGTGGTTTGAAAAATGCCGGGACCTTGACCAGCGAATTTCTCGACCGGCGCCTGCCGATCAAAGAAAAGCCCAGGGTCTGCCAGGAGTTCCTGGTCACGCGTAGAAGCAGCCTGCATAATTTGAAACAGGTCAGCTTGAGAATCCCCAAAGGGGTTTTCACTGTCGTGACCGGAGTTGCCGGGTCCGGTAAGTCAACACTGGTCAATGGGGTCTTTGCCCAGGAATACAAAATGGCCGTCCGAATTGACCAATCACCAGTCGGCACGAATTCGCGCTCCAATTCAGCAACTTACACGGGTATCTTCGATGAGATCCGCAAGTTGTTTGCCATTGCCAATCAGTCAAGTGCCGGGATTTTCAGTTTCAACTCGGAAGGCGCTTGCGAAACCTGCAATGGACGCGGCTATCTCGAAACAGACCTGTCTTTCATGGATTCGGTCGAAACAACTTGCGAAGCGTGCGGCGGTAACCGGTACAAACCGGAGGTGCTCCAGTACATGTATCAGGGGAAGACAATCGTCGACGTCCTGGACATGACAATCGCTGAAGCCATCGAATTTTTCACGCAAAAGGAAATCCGTCACAAATTACAAAGCATGGTCAATGTCGGCTTGCATTACATGACGCTTGGACAACCGCTGGATACGCTATCCGGTGGCGAGTGCCAGCGCCTGAAACTGGCCAAGGAACTGAGCAAGAAGGGTAATATCTATATCCTGGATGAGCCGACCACCGGTTTGCACCCATCCGATATCACGGGCATCCTGAAGTTGATTGACCACCTCGTGGACAAGGGCAATACCGTGATCGTCATCGAACACAACCTCGATGTCATCCGCAATGCTGATTGGGTTATCGACATGGGGCCGGAAGGCGGCAGCAAAGGCGGAGAGATTCTTTTTGAAGGGAACCCCGCAGATCTTAAATCTTGTTTCGATTCACTGACTGCAAAATATCTGTAGATTCTCGGCAACCATTCTTTCCGTCGACGTCCTTGCTGGATGATGATTGCTGATAGTGACAACTGGTGCAGCACAATTCGGTTATGGCTTTGCTTTCCAAGCCAAATAGCAATAAAATGATTCAGTTATGTTCAAACCTGATTGACGAATCCAGATTGATCGGAAAAGGGTACATCCAAGTGACACCTCAAGACAATACTCAAATTCCCCTCCAGAATCCCTTAAATAAAAATCCCCTGCCCAATGACAACATTTACAAATTGGGCATTGATATTGGTTCGACCACCCTCAAAGTCGCTTTACTCGAGGCTGGCCAAGTCATTCTTTCGCGATATCGTCGCCATCACTCGGATGTCCGTGGTGAACTTGGCAGGATCCTGGCGGAAGTTGGCCTGGAGTATCCTGATATCATCCTGCAAACCAGCATCACGGGCTCGGGGGGAGTGGAAATTGCCAAGTTCTTAGGCCTGGATTTCGTCCAGGAAGTCATCGCGGAAACTGAAACGATCCGCCTCCTGATCCCGGATACCGATGTGATCATCGAACTCGGCGGCGAAGATGCCAAGATTACCTATTTGAAACCGAGCCCCGAGCAACGGATGAACAGTACCTGTGCCGGCGGTACGGGCGCTTTCATTGACCAGATGGCTTCACTGCTGCAGACGGACGCTTCGGGATTAAACCGCCTGGCCGGTGACCACCAGCGCCTTTACCCGATTGCCTCACGCTGTGGGGTTTTTGCCAAGAGCGACCTGCAGCCTTTGATTAATGAAGGGGCTTCCAAAGAAGACCTCGCAGCCTCGGTCCTGCAAGCTGTGGTCAACCAGACGATCGCCGGCCTGGCCTGCGGCCGGCCGATCCGCGGCCATATCGTTTTCCTCGGCGGCCCGCTTTTTTTCCTGCCCCAGCTGCGCACCGCTTTCGAAAAAGCATTGGCCAACGAAGGCTCGACCTTTCATACGCCGGAGCAAGCTCAGCTTTATGTTGCAATTGGCGCGGCCTTGATGGCCAATGGGCAAGCCGAGTCATTGTCCGGGATCCGGGCCAGACTAAACAGGACCGAGTCGATGGCAGCCGAGATCGCCCGGATCAGTCCGCTCTTTGACTCACCGGCCGAGATCGAGGCCTTTTTGCAGCGCCATGGCCAGGCTGTCGTTGACTTGCAGGATATCCGGGCGGCCCGAGGGGATTGCTTCCTCGGTATTGACGCCGGAAGTACGACAACCAAGGCTGTCCTGATCGACCAGGATGGACAATTGCTGTTCAAATATTATGCCGAGAACAAAGGCAATCCGATTCAATGTGCGATCACCATCCTCGATTCGATTTACCGCCAGTTGCCGGCTGCCGCTCGAATTGCCCGATCCTGCGTGACCGGGTACGGGGAAAACCTGATCAAGGCTGGCCTTGGTGTCGATGAAGGTGAAATCGAGACCATGGCCCACTACCGTTCGGCTGAGCAATTCATGCCCGGCGTCAATTTCATCATTGATATCGGCGGACAGGACATGAAATGCATCCGGATCCGGGATGGTGTCATCGACAGCATCATGATCAACGAAGCGTGCTCATCCGGCTGCGGCTCCTTTATCCAGACTTTCGCCGAGTCTTTGCGATTGAATGTCCAGGCTTTTTCACAAGCGGCATTGACGGCCAAAAATCCGGTCGACCTGGGTACACGGTGTACGGTTTTCATGAATTCCCGGGTCAAACAGGCTCAGAAGGAAGGCGCCAGTGTCGGTGATATCTCGGCCGGCCTGTCCTATTCCGTCGTACGCAATGCATTGTACAAAGTGATTAAAATCAAAGATCCGGACCAGCTGGGTCAGAAGGTCGTGGTCCAGGGCGGAACTTTCCTCAACGACGCCATCCTGCGCTGTTTTGAAAAAGTGACAGGGCGGGAAGTTATCCGGCCGAATATCGCCGGTCTGATGGGGGCTTTCGGAGCGGCGCTGATTGCCCGCGAGCGTTACAGCGGCCAACCAACGACCCTGATCGAATGGAAGTCGCTCCATGCATTCAAAGCTGATGCTGAACTGACGCACTGTGAACTGTGCACGAACCATTGCCAGTTGACGATCACCAACTTTTCAAATGGCGAACGGTTTGTCTCCGGCAATCGCTGCGAGCGCGGGACTGGCCAGGAAATTCACCGGGTGTTGCTGCCCAACCTGTTCGATTACAAGTACAAGCGTCTGTTCCAATACAAGCCATTGCCGCTGAACCAGGCACGTCGCGGGATCATCGGCATTCCGAGGACCTTGAATATCTACGAAAATTACCCGCTGTGGTTCACATTCTTAAGTGAACTTGGCTTTCGCGTGATTATTTCCGGGCGCTCCAACCATAAACTGTTCGAACTGGGCATGGACTCCATCCCTTCGGAAAGCGTCTGTTATCCCGCCAAACTGGCGCATGGACACGTGACGGACCTGATCCATAAAGGGGTCAAACTGATTTTCTATCCTGACATATCCTATGAACAGCGCGAATACAAGGAAGCAAACAATCACTTCAATTGCCCGATTGTCGTGTCCTATCCGGAGGTCATCCGCACCAATGTCGAAAAACTGGAAGATTTCAAGGTTCGACTGCTGAATCCGTTCCTGGCACTGCACGATCGGAAAAAGCTTGTCGACCAGTTGTTTAGGGCCCTGGCCGACCTGGGTATCCGTAAAGATGAAATCCGCTTTGCCTTGGCCAAAGCTTTTCAGGAGCAGGATGCCTGCCAGGCCGATATTCGTGCCAAAGGCGAAGAGACAATCCAACTGTTGCGGGAAAAGAAGCTCAAGGGGATTGTTCTGGCCGGACGTCCCTATCATATCGACCCGGAAATCCACCATGGCATACCCCAGATCATCAATACGCTCGGGCTGGCTGTCCTGACCGAAGATAGCGTTGCTCACTTGGGATTGCTGGAGCGGCCCTTGCGGGTGGTCGACCAGTGGGCCTACCATACCCGTCTTTATGAAGCCGCTGCTTTTGTAGCGAAGCAACCTGAGCTGGAGCTGGTTCAGCTGAACTCGTTTGGCTGTGGGCTGGATGCCGTCACGACTGACCAGGTCCAGGAAATCCTCGAAGCCCAGGGCAAGTCGTACACGATGCTGAAAATTGACGAAGTCAGCAATCTGGGCGCGGCCCGCATCCGGCTGCGCTCATTGAAAGTCGCCATGGAAGAGCGGGAAAAAGAGAAGACCAGGCCAGACAGCCGGCTGAATCAGGCCGGAACCACGTCGCATGTGATGCCGCGAGCCCGTTTACGAAGGATATGAGAGCCAGGCATACGATCCTGGCGCCCCAAATGTCCCCGATCCATTTTTCGCTGGTCGAAGCTGCCTTCAACCGCAGCGGGTATAACCTGAAGATCCTTGAAAATGCGACGAAGGAAGACATCGATACCGGCCTGAAATATGTCAATAATGATGCCTGTTACCCGTCGATCATGGTTGTCGGCCAGTTGGTCAATGCCTTTATCTCGGGCACCTATTCACCGGACAACTGTTCGGTCTTCATCACCCAGACCGGCGGGGGCTGCCGGGCGACCAACTATGTGGCGTTCCTGCGCAAAGCCCTGCGCGAAGCAGGCTTCGCCCAGGTGCCGATCGTTGCGCTCAGCGCCGGCAATATCGAGACGAATCCTGGTTTCAGGATATCGCTGATGCTGCTCCACCGCGTTTTCCAGGCGATTGTCCTCGGTGATCTGTTCCAGAGTGTCCTGCTGCGGGTCCGGCCATATGAAATCGTTCCCGGCAGTGCGAACAAACTCTACCAGTACTGGGACAAGGTCGCCAGTGAATGGCTGCGTCAGGATGGCTGGTCACCGACCCATCAGCACAAGTTCGGCTACAATAGCCTGATCAATGAAATCGTGCGCCAGTTCGACGCGTTGCAGATCGCGCCAGAACGCGACAAACCGCGCGTGGGCATCGTCGGTGAAATCCTGGTCAAGTTCCATCCGGACGCCAACAACAATGTGGTCAGCGTGGTTGAGTCCGAAGGGTGCGAAGTCGTGATCCCCGGACTTTTGAACTTCTTTCTCTATTGATTTTCCAACGCCCGCTGGAAACATGAAAATCTCGGCATGAGCGGAAGCTCCGCTTTGGTGTCTGACACCTTTATCGGAATTATCGAGCGATATCGCAGCCAGGTGGCCAAGGCCTTGAGCAGAACCGGGAAATTCAGTTTCCCGGCAACTATCGATAGCTTGCGGGAAATGGCCAAGCCGATCCTGTCCCTCGGCAACGACAGCGGAGAGGGCTGGTTTTTGACGGCGGAGATGGTTGAACTGATTGAAAGCGGCGTGCCCAACATCATTTGTGCGCAGCCGTTTGCCTGTCTGCCGAACCATGTGACCGGCAAGGGGATGATCAAAGAGCTTCGCCGGCGATTCCCCGCCCAACATCGTCCGCATTGACTACGATCCCGGTGCGAGCGAAGTCAACCAGCTGAACCGGATCAAGCTGATGATCGCCACGGCTTTCCGCAATGCCAAGGCAGATTTGACTGAATGCAAAGGGTGTTCCGATTGAATGCGCAGGTTCTGATATAATTTAAATCAGCAGGCCATGAGATACAACAATATCTTGAGGTGAAGACATGAAGCAGCGGACCGATGCCAAAAAGGCAGCCTATTCATTCCTCATACTCCTGATCATCTTTGGCATTCTCCTCTGGGGCATTGGCATGGGCGCTCAGGAATCGATCCTGAAATCGACTGTCACCAGCCTGGTCGCCAAGAACAGAAGGGCTACTGCATTTGGCATTTTCAATACCGGGTTTGGCTTGTTCTGGTTTGTCGGCAGTTTCCTGATGGGCGTTTTGTACGATGTCGGCCCTGGTTGCCATGTCAGTTGCGACTCAACTGGTGGCCATTCCGATCTTGCGCCAGGTCGACAAGAATAAGGGTTTAGCCACGACGAACGGGTTGTAAATTTGTGCAAATTGCCTATATGTCATACGTTGAACATACGCAAATATTTTGGTATATTATGATCAAATAGTGTGATGTATTTCCAGATCAATGGAGGATTTAAGATGAACGGCGAAATTAAAATAGAACCAGGCCAACAGGATGTTTTGTGGACTGCCCCTGAAATCAAAGATTTCAATATGATCCCTAAGGGCGATATGCCAGGCGATAAAATCAGCATCAGTCCAAAGCACGTCGAGAAGGCCGTACGGATTTTCCCCCGTTTGCTCGAACTATTGAAGCCGGTCCTGAATGACCAGCCTTTTCACCGCGCAGTGGTCTCGGTCCACGGCGGATCCGGTGTCGGCAAGTCGGAGATCGGCTCACTGCTGGCCTTTTACCTGAACGACCTGGGGATCGGCAGCTATATCATGTCCGGCGACAATTATCCGCATCGGATTCCCAAAGTTAACGACGCCGAGCGGGTCCGCGTCTTCCGGGAAAGCGGCATCAAGGGGCTGGTTGCCAAAAATGAATTCACCATGGAAAGAAACCTGAAACTCCAGGAGCTTCAGGATAACGATTCCGACTCGAATATTGAGTTGTGCAAGGACCTGCCGTGGCTGGCTGTGTATCAGGAAGCCGGGCGCAAGGGACTCAAGAATTATCTGGGCACGAATAACGAAATCGACTTCTATGAAGTCAGCTCGATCATTGCGCGTTTTAAAGACGGTGCGGACAGCCTGATGCTGAAGCGCATGGGACGTGAAGAGAAGGCGCTCTGGTACGATGCGGTCGACATGAACAAGATCCAGGTCCTGGTCATTGAGTGGACCCACGGCAACAATGACAATCTGATCGGCGTGGATATCCCGATCCTGTTGAACAGCACCCCCCAGGAAACGCTGGAACACCGCAGATCCAGGAACCGGGACGGTGCCGTCGACAGCCCCTTTACCACGATGGTGCTCGCGATCGAGCAGGGTTTGCTGCATTCACAGGCTTCAAAAGCCAAGTTGATCGTCACAAAAGCCGGTGACCTGGTTGGTTTCGAAGAATACCTCCAGTCAATGGCTTGATTGATTGAAGAAGGATAAGGTGACTTGAATGACCGAAAAATCAACCCCGACAACCATCAAATCCGGACCGATGCTCAATGCTTACCCGGACAGCATCGGCGGAACCTTGAAAGACATCGTCACATTCCTGGAAAAGCCTGAATTGAAGGATGTCTTCGAGACTTTCTATATTTTGCCCAGCCTTTTCAACACAGACCTCGACCGGGGTTTTTCCGTGATCGATTACGACTTGAACGAGATGCTGGCTTCCGCCGATGACTTGCAGGCTTTGAAAGCCTGCGGGATTTCGTTCAAGTTTGATTTCATCCTGAACCACGCTTCTGTCCTGTCCAGGCAATTCCAGGACATCCTGAAAAACGGCGAGAAATCCGCTTACAAGGATTTTTTCATCAACTGGAACCAGTTCTGGGCCGGCCATGGCCAGATGCAGCCGGAAGGCTATATCCAGCCCGACCCTGAATTGATCAAGGATATGTTTTTCCGGAAACCAGGTTTGCCGATTCTCCAGGTGCGCATGCCGGATGGCAAGGAAGTCCCTTACTGGAATACCTTTTACCAGGAAGTCCGATATGGCAAAATCGATGCCCAGGATCTCATGGCTGTGACCAATATCCAGTATGCAGCTGCTGAAGCGCTGGCCAATGTTGTCAATACCGCGCTGGCCGCCGGCAAAAAGCCGCAGGAAATCGATTTTGGCCGGTTTGAAACACACAAGGTCAGCGTGGTCGACCTGCTGGAATCAAGACGCAAATACCTCGGCCAGATGGATTTGAACATCAAATCCCCTCTGGTCTGGGAATTCTACGAGGATACCCTGAAGAAGCTGGCGGGCTATGGCGCCCAGATCGTCCGGCTCGATGCTTTTGCCTACGCACCAAAGGAACCGGGCGAGAAAAATTTCCTCAATGATCCCGGCACCTGGGATCTGCTCGAGCGGGTCAGGGCATTGGCCGAGCGATACGGCTTGACCCTCCTGCCGGAAATCCATTCCAGATACGAAGAGAAAATCCATGAGAAGATTTCGCAAAAAGGTTATTTGACTTACGACTTCTTTTTGCCAGGCTTGATCATCGATGCCTTTGAGCGGCAGACCAACGAAACCTTGCTCAAGTGGATGGCGGATATCGAGGGCCAAGGAATCAGGACGGTCAATATGCTCGGCTGCCACGATGGTATCCCGCTCCTCGATCTCAAAGGTTTGCTGAGCGATGAACAGATCGAAAGCCTGATCAAAACGGTTGTCAGCCGCGGCGGTTATGTCAAAGACCTTCATGGCCAGAAAAATATCTACTATCAAGTCAACGCGACCTATTTCAGCGCCTTGGGCGAAGATGTACAAAAACTGCTCCTGGCCCGGGCGATCCAGATGTTCGTTCCCGGGAAACCCCAAGTCTGGTATCTGGATCTTCTCGCCGGGAAAAACAATCATGAAGCGGTCGAAAAAGCCGGTTCGGGCGGGCACAAGGAGATCAACCGCACGAATGTGAGCCTGGCCGAGGTTGAAGCGGACATGGACAAGCGGGTCGTCAAGGAGCAGTTAGCCCTGCTCCGGTTCAGGAACACCTGCAAGGCCTTCGGCTTTGACGCCAAACTGACCGTTCTGCCCAGCGAACCGCATATCCTGAAACTGCACTGGGATAACAATGGCTGCAGCGCCACGCTGGTTGCTGATTTGAAGAACTACACTTATCAGATCCAGGCCATCGATGAACAAGGAAACGTCACGCAATTTTCCTGAAACGGTGTCAGACACCATCCCCAACACCGCCCCGACACTACCCCAGAAAGATTACCCTGAACATTCATGCTTTTTCAAAGCTCCTCCGCCATTCCGGCGGTGGAGCTTTTTGCTGGGCGAGCCACGCATGGCGCACCCGGCGCGCGGATTTCTGTTAAGAAAAAGGTCATCATGCGTTAATCGAAACCCTAAATATAACAATCGAAAGTTGACAACGAAACTCATTGGGAATACGTTTAGGTTATGACTGATCAGCGTTGCGACAGTTCATTGACAAAGGACTAGATCTGAATGACAGGCAATGATCCGGGGGAAAAGCTATGAAGATGGCGCACGATCGCGCATTGGACATTATCCTGGTTGGCCGGGCAGGGATCGACTTCAACACCACTCAGCTCAATTGCCACTTCGCCGATATCGAGTCCTATACCAAATCGGTCGGCGGTTCACCGGCCAACATTGCCCAGGGTGTTGCCCGCCTAGGCCTGAAAACCGGTTTCATCGGCAAGATCGCCGGCGATGGTATGGGTGACTACATCGTTCAAACCTTCCAGAAAGCAAGGATCGATGTCAGCGGACTGGTCCGTGATCAGTCTGGCGCCAGGAACTGCCTGGCTTTGACTGAAGTGATCAGCCCCGGGCAGAGTGGTTCGTATCTTTATCGCGAGCAGACTGCGGACCTGCTGTTGACGCCAGACGAAATTTCCGAAGCCTATATCGCATCGTCGTCCGCTGTCCTGATTTCAGGCACTGCGCTTTCCGAGAGTCCGTCGCGCGAAGCGGTCTTTACGATCATCGAATACGCCCGGCGCCATGGCACCGTGGTCATGCTGGATGTCGATTTTCGTCCCTTTGGCTGGAGAAGCCCTTTGGAAACTGCAATCTATTATTCACTGGCCGCTGAGAAATGCGATGTGATCCTGGGTAACCGCGAGGAATTCAACGCCGTTGAGTTGCTTTCAATGCCGGAAAACCGAGATAACCGGAGGTCCGCGGCAGCATTTCTGGCCAAGGGAGCCGAACTGGTGATCATCAAAGACGGTTCGAATGGGTCGATCGCCTATCGGAAGGATGGCGTAGTGGTCGAGCGCGGCGTGATCCCGGTACCAATCCGGAAGACTTTCGGGTCCGGGGATGCCTACGCCTCAGGCCTGCTTTTTGGCCTGTTCAGGGATATGGACCTTGAAGACGCCATGGAATTGGGCACGGCCTGTGCCGCCATTGTCCTGACCGGGGCCATCAGCTGTGCCGATGCCATGCCCAGCTTCAGCCAAGCCCGCCAATACCTGAAAGAACACCCTTTGGCACCGTTTATCAGTCAAGGCGGTCAATGAGATGAAAGAAATCAACGCACGGGTTAGAAACGCAGCTGTTGATGGCAGTATCGTCCCCGGGTTCAACGTCTTTGGCCACGAGGACGCGCTGGCTTTTGTCGAGGCTGCCGAAAGGGCCAGGACTCCGGTCCTGCTCATGGTCAACCACGATGCCCGGATGGGGATGGATATAGCCCACTGGGGCGCCTTGCTGGCTTCAATCGCGAGTCAGGCCAGCGTGCCGGTCGGGATCCACCTGGATCACTGCACAGACAAAGACCTGATTGTTCGGGCGATGCAGCATGGTTTCACCTCGGTGATGTATGACGGTTCAAAATTGCCTCTGGCGGAAAATATCGCCAACACTCGGGAAATCGTGCAATTGGCCCATGCCCTGGATCTGGCAGTCGAAGGCGAAGTTGGCACTGTTCCCTACGATGACAAAGGTGAAAAGCTGGTCGAAATGACATCGCCCATGGAAGCAGGCCGGCTCAGCCGGGAAAGCGGCCTGGACTGGCTGGCGGTTTCAGTCGGCAATGTCCACCGCTTGACCGACCGCAAAGTACCGGTTGATTTCCAGACGTTGCAGGTGATTGAATCGGCCTGTGATGTCCCCCTGGTTGTCCATGGGGCATCCGGCTTATTCGAGGAGGACATCCAGCGGCTCAAACAAACCCGAGTCGCGAAATTGAACTTTGGCACAGTCTTTCGTTACATCATCGGCCAGACGCTTCGGGAAGAGATCAACTTGCATCCCGACGAATTTGACCGCTTGAGGCTCATGAAACGGCCGGCCAGGCTGGCTGGTGAAAAAGCTTATGAAATCCTGATATCCCTGAAGCGCGAAGAGAGGAACTTGAACCCATGAAGATTCAGCAAAAGCAAGATTTTACACCTGGTTTTCATCCGATTACAACCCTGGAGGGGCAGTATCAGGATATGCTGATGGATTTCGGCCTGCTCAAAGCCAATGCAGGTCTTTTTTTTCACGATGACGCAGATCTGGAACGCATCTTCATCCTGCTGTACGGAAAGATTGAAATACGATGGGCAGGCTCGAGAGAGGTGGTCAGCCGGCAATCGTATCTGGATGACAACCTGTGGTGCCTGAATGTCCCGGCGGGAATAAAAGTCGAGATTGTCGGCCTGGCAGAGGATAGTGAAGTTGTGGTCATTCGCACGGAAAACGACGCGCGTTTTGAGCCGACTGTGCGCTGTGGGGCAGCGATTGTCCGTGAAGTCCGCGGCGAAGGCTCGATGAATGGGGCCGGAACCCGGATCGTGAGGACAGCCCAGGACGTATCGATTTCACCGCAGTCGAAAATCATGTTTGGCGAAGACGTCCACTACCCTGGCAAATGGGCAGGTTTCCCATCTCACTACCATGCCCAGCCGGAAATCTACTTTTACAAGATGTACCCGGAAAACGGCTTTGGCCTGCTCCGCCTTGGCGATGAAGGCGTGCTCCTGGAGCATAACGACACCGTCCTGATCCGCCCGGACCTGGTTCATCCGCAAGTGGCTGCGCCTGGTTATGCGATGTATTTTCTCTGGATTATCCGCCACCTCGATGGCAATCCTTACATAAAGCCGACCTTCGAACCGGAACATCTCTGGGTTGAACAACCGGGCGCCCAATACTGGCCGGACCGCTGAATCTTCCTGAAAAGGTGTCAGACACCGCCCCAAGCGGTGTCTGACACCTTTTCAGGAAAATCCCCCACGAAGTAATCAACCGCCGCTCAGAATTTCTGCTTGCGGAACTGGGCGGGTGTGATCGCGACCCTTTGACCGAAGGCCCGGATGAAATGCGAGGTCGAATTGAAACCGCAAGTGCTGGCGATCACCTCGATCGACTGGTCTGTTGTCAACAGGAGCTTCTTGGCTTCGCTGATCCGCAGGTTGAGCAAGTACTCATGTGGCGGGATGCCATACTGGCGGCGGAAAAGCCGCGCAAAGTGACAGGTGCTCATATTGACGGTGCGGGCAATCGTATCCAGGTGCAGGTCATCCAGGAAATGGTCGTTGATATGCAGGATAGCCCGGTGAATTGCGGAGTTGTCCGCGGCCGGTTGGCTTTCGGAAATCTCGACCAGCGATGACAGCAGCTGGACCATGGCCAGGTTGACGTGAAGTTCGTTGACTATGGGCTCGGCTAAAAGCGAAAACAGGTGGTTGAGTTCGCTGATAACTGCGAATTGTCGGCCAGTGTTCAGGCTGGCCGCATGTCGGCTATCCAGATAGCCATAGAACAGCTGACTGTTGCCACCATTGAAGTGCGCCCAGCGGAAATGCAAGTCGCCGACAGCCCGGTAGATTTGTGGATTCTTACAGTCGATGATGCAAAGACAGCCGGCCGTGAGGCTGGTTTTCTGATCTTGATAAGTCAGCTCAAGCTGGCCGCTGTCGATCAATAACAAGAGAAAACTGTCCAGGAACGTCCGGTCGATCTGGTAGGGTTCGCTGCAGTGGTAGTTGCCACTGAAGAGGACATGGATCAAAGCCCGACGCGCAAAGGCAGAGGGATCGTTCAAGTATATTTTTGAATCAGGCAAAACGCCGGGTTCTTTTGTGATCATGACACTTCCTTAGGGATAGCGGGCAGTAGTTCGACCGGCTGTCAGACTGCATCGGATATCAAGAAATGTATATTTTTCGTCAAGAATATGTACTGCCATGCCCTGGTTTCTATTATAAGCTCTGTATTGCAAGGCAACAATCCGCCAACTATGTGAATCATAGAATTCGCATAACAGAACAAGATTAGTCATCCCGAGGATTTTTATTCGCAACTTCCAGAGGACACTATGAGCACAAACCAGGAGGCCCCCATGTTTTCACAAGGCAATTTCAGGGTCAATTTCAATGCAGCTGACAAGAGCGATTTGAATTTTCCTGCTGCTGATCGCCAGATCCTCACAGCACTGGCTGCCAGAGTGGCTGAAATCGCCGCTCGTCCGGTCATGGCAGAACGGCGCGAACTCTGGTACCAGCATAACCAGCTGGAAGCGACCCGGCCGCTGATCCTCTGCGATCCGGAAAATGGCTGGAATGAAATCATCACCGACGACCAGATCGAGTGCACCAACAGCATGGCCCGCCACTGGGAATGCCATTTCCGCAAGCAGATTTTCTGGGGCGAGCAGATGGGCGATGATTATGTCGTCGAAGCCATTTTCGATTTGCCATACCTGTACCAGGACACGCCTTGGACAGTGGCCGGCAGCAAGCACCAGGTGACGCTGCATGAGACGAAAATTGACGGTGGCGCCTACCACATCGACACGATTCTCGAAGATTATGCGATGATCGACAAGATCGTCCGGCCCCAGCTGACTATCGATTTCAAAAAGACAGAGCACTTGCTGAGTCTGGCCCATGAACTCTTTGATGGCTTGTTGACGGTCCGGATCAACACCTCCTGGTTCTGGTCATTCGGCCTGACAGACGAGTATGCCTTTCTCAGGGGGATGGAAAATCTCCTGTTTGATTTTTACGATGAACCGGAATCTGTCCATGCCATGATGGAAATTCTCACCCAGGGGACCCTCGACCGTTTCGATTACCTGCAGAACAACAACTTGTTTGCCCTGAACAATAACAACATCTATGTCGGTACCGGCGGTATCGGTTACTCCCATGAGCTGCCTGCAGCAGGCTTCAACGGCCAGGTCAGGCCCCAGGACATGTGGGGGAACTGTGAAAGCCAGATCACGATTGGTGTATCGCCGGACATGTTTGCCGAATTCATCTACCCATACCAGAAACGGATCATGGACCGTTTCGGCCTGATGTGCTATGGCTGCTGTGAACCGATGGATGATCGCTTTGACATTGTCAAGGCATCGACGAACCTGCGGCGGGTTTCGGTGTCGCCCTGGGCGAACCGCGGTTTGATGGCCGAAAAACTGGGTGCGGATTATGTCTATTCGATGAAACCCAGCCCTTCGCCCCTGGCGTTGGCCCTGTTGGATGAAAATATCGTCCGTCAGGAACTGCGCGACTGCCTGGCACTGACGCGCAATAACCGGGTCGAAATCGTGATGAAAGACAACCATACCCTGGGCAGGAATCCGCGCAACCTGACCCGCTGGGCGGAAATCGCCCGTGAGGAAATCAGCCGCCTCGGCTAATGGAAACTTCCCGAAAAGGTGTCTGACACCGAGTTGTCGACACCGAGTTGCCGATTCCCTATTCAGCAAATTCGTTCGCAATGGCCCGGAAATCCTCGTGAATGTTCAGGAAGACTTCGACCAGCTTCGGGTCGAATTGGCTGCCGCTGGCCGCTTTGATGATGGCGACAGCTTCTTCGTGGGTATACGGCGGTTTGTAGACCCGTTTGCTGATCAGTGCGTCGTAGACATCGGCAATGGCCATGATCCTGGCTGAAAGCGGAATGTTCTGTCCGGCGAGGCCGTCCGGGTAGCCGCTGCCATCCCAGCGCTCCTGGTGGCTGCGCGTCAATTCGAGGGCGGTCTGGAGAAATGATGAATCGCCAAGCCTTTTCGACGCAATATGTAGTGATTCATAGCCCTTGAGGGTATGCTCCTTCATCTCGTCATATTCATCGTCGGTCAGCTTGCTGGGCTTGAACAGCACATCGTCCGACACGCCGACTTTGCCGATATCGTGCAGTGGTGCTGAACGGTAGAGCTGGTCGATCCAGCTATCGGTAATCTGGTGCTGAAATTCAGGCAGCTTTTTCAGCTGCTCGGCGAGCTGCTTGACATAATTCTTGGTCCGCTTGATGTGGCCGCCCGTTTCCGGATCGCGAAATTCGGCAAGGCAAGCCATGGCATCGATCGTGGTTTCCTGGGTCAGGCTGATTTCCCGGGTTCGCTCGATGACCCTTTCTTCGAGGATTTCATTCTGCATGGCCAGTTCCTGGCGGGCCAGCTTGAGGGTGAGATGGGTGAGGACCCTGGCCTTGACTTCAGCAATTTCAAAAGGTTTGGTGACATAATCGACTGCACCGGTTTCAAAAGCCCGGGTTTTGCTGCCGATGTCTGTCATGGCGGTCAGGAAGATGATCGGAATATTGATCGTATCGGGATTTGCCTTCAGCCGTCTGCAGACCTCATAACCATCCATGCCGGGCATCATGATATCGAGAAGGATCAGGTCCGGCAGTTCGTGATCGACTGCTTCGAGTGCTGACACGCCATCCATCGCAACGGCCAGCTCATAGCTGTCAGACAGGGCGCCGACCAGGATATCGATATTTTCTTCAATGTCGTCGACGATCAGGACTGAACATTCGCTGATCTGCTTCATTCTGCACCCTCCATCAGTCGCGCTTCAAGTGAATGCACGAGTTCCAGAGCTTCTTTGAATTTGTACTTGGTGGTTGCCAGTTCCAGAGCTGCAGCATCCGGCTGCAAGTCTGCCGGCCAGATCAGTGTCTGGTTGGCTGCCAGTATTTCGGCACATTTTTTCGGTTTGCGGGCTACGAGGGACGGTGACAGGTCGGCAAGGAATTTGCGCAGTTGAGCAGCTGGCGTGACCGGGCCGAGCGGAATTGTCTTTGTCACTTCAGCCGGCAGGTTTGCACGAAGTGCCTGGATGAGCGTTTCGAGGAGAAGCTGGGTCCGTTCAAGCAGTGTCGAAAGCTGGTCTTCGCCAAGCGCCTCCCGGATGGCTTGTTCGAGCTCCGCTGCAGCGCCCTGCAGCGTCGTGGCACCGATGCTGCCTGCGAGACCTTTGAGGGTATGGGCTGTCCGTTGGGCACCGGCGGCATCACCCGCAGCGAGAAAAGCCTGGATTTCGGTGATGGCGCCAGCTTGTCCTGTAGCAAATTTTCGCAGCAGGCTGATATAGCTCTTCGGTTTGTTGAGGACTCTTTTCAGACCAGCCTGAACATCCAGGCCTTGAATATTGAGTTCCGGCATCGCTTCGGTTCTAGCCTGGCCGTTCGCCTGCTGCGCACTGGCAATGTCCGGTGGGACCATAGCCATCTGACCTTCGGGTGTCGGCGGAATCCAGCGCACAAGTTTGGCAAACAATTGGTCCGGATCAATCGGCTTGGTGACCAGGTCGTTCATGCCGGCACTGATACAGCGGTCCAGATCGCCAGCCATGGCGTTTGCAGTCAGGGCGAGGATCGGCAGACTGGCAAATTGACCATGCGTTCTGATCTGGCGCGTCGCCTCAAGGCCGTCCATAACCGGCATCTGCATATCCATCAAGACCAGGTCAAAGGGCTTGGCCAGCACCTTGGCGACAGCGATTTCGCCATTGACTGCAACATCGATTTTAAACAGGCCTTCCTCGAGAATCTCAAGCGCCACTTGGCGATTGAGTTCATTGTCCTCCACCAGCAGGATCCTGGCTCCCCGGATCGACCGCATCAACTGGCGGTGATCGGTTGCCGTCTGCTGACGGATTTGGGGCAGACTGCCGATGGCTGCAGGGCCCAGCAAGGAGTGCAGGGTCGCCTCGAAAAGCACGGAAGGCGTGACGGGTTTGACCAGGACCATTTCGATACCGGCATTCCGGGCTTCCAGCAATACGTCCTCACGACCAAAACCGGTTATGATGATGCACCTCGGCGAGTCGGCCAGATGCAGCGCCTGGATTCTGGCAAACGCCTGGACACCGCTGACGCCTGGCATTTGATAATCCATGTAGATCAGCTCATAAGGGTCATTGGCAGCACAGGCCGACAGGACCATTTCGACAGCCGTCTCACCTGATGCCGCTTCGTCAGGCCGCAAGTGCATCAGGCGCAGCATTTCGCTGAGAATCAGGCGCGCTTGCCGGTTGTCGTCAACCAGCAGGACACGGCGACCATTCAGCTTGAGATCCGAGACCCTCTCTTGCGGCTTTTGTTGTCCGATCATGAGCCAGGCCGTGAACCAGAACGTACTGCCCCGGCCGTATTCTGATTCGACACCGACTTCGCCGCCCATCATTTCCGACAACTGCCTGGAAATCGCCAGGCCAAGCCCCGTACCCCCATATTTTCGGGTGGTCGAGGTGTCAGCCTGCTGGAAGGACTTGAACAGTCGGTCTTTCTGCTCGGGCAGCAGGCCGATGCCGGTGTCCTGGACCTCGAATCGCAGCTGGACTTTTCCGTCTTGAATTGCATTCTGGCTGACGCGGACAATGATTTCGCCTTTTTCTGTGAATTTGACAGCATTGTTGGTGTAGTTGACCAGGACTTGGCCGAGGCGAAGCGGGTCGCCGCGCAAATAGATCGGGACATCCGGGTCAATCTCGAAAATGAGTTCCAGGCCTTTGGCTGAACATTTTTCTGCGATCAAGGTCGACAGGTTTTCCAGCACATCATTCAGGCAGAAGTCTGTCTCTTCGAGGGTGAGTTTGCCTGCTTCGATTTTGGAGAAATCAAGGATGTCATTGATGATCCCGAGCAGATGCTGGCCTGAACTGGCGATTTTGTCGATGTAGTCTTTTTGCTTGCTCGTCAGTTCGGTTCGCTGGACAAGATAGGTCATGCCGAGGATGGCATTCATCGGCGTCCTGATTTCATGGCTCATATTGGCCAGGAAATCAGCTTTGGCCTGGGCCATGCTTTCAGCGGCTGCTTTCGCGGCTGCCAGCTCATTTTCCATTTGCTTGCGCTCGGTGATATCCGTCGCGATGCTGCAAAGACCGATGATTTTTCCATCCTCTTTCATCGGCATTTTCAGCGACCAGGTCGTCAGGGTTTTGCCGTTGCTATGCAAGATCAGCTCATTGCTGACCGTTTCGCCGTTCCGGATCACCTGCAGGTCCTGCTGCATATAGGTCTTGCCCTGTTCCCCGGGAAACAGCTCCAGCGCAGTGTGCCCGATGGCCTTGTCGCGGCTGATGCCCAGCATCTTTTCCCACTCCCGGTTGACAAACGTGTAACGGGCGGCGAGGTCTTTGGCATAGACAAGCGACTGGATATTGTCCATCACCGTCTCCATGAATTGACGACTGGACGCGAGTTCTTTGTTTTTCCGGGAGATTTCGGCGATCAATTCGTCCTGGGTCCTGGTTGAAAGCATCAGGCGGACAGCTTCAATCAGGTCGTCAGACCAGGCGGATGACCCAAGCGCCATGGCCAGCAGTGGATTCTGCTCGGGGACCAGCAGGGCTTGAAAGCCGAGTTGTTCAGGGGCTTCTGGTAATGGGAGGGCGTTCGGCAACGCGATGAACGTCGTCTGGTCAAAAAACTCATCAGCAAATTTCAGGCTTTCATTCGGCTTGACTGGCGAAAACACCAGCCGCAGACAGGACTCGCCATGCCAATCATCGACGGACAGGCTGATGGAAATGCGCTCGGCCGCGGATAGCACTTGGAGGCAGATTTCAGACAAGACAGTTTCAAGCCGCGCCGCCCTGTTGTCAGGGAAACGCAGAATGGTCGCGCAGGAACGGATCTTCCGGCAAACCTGGACGACCGTATGCCAGTCATGGGCAACCAGTTGGCCTAACTCCATCATCAGCAGCTCCTCATGGATCAGCTTTGAATGAATTGATCAGCTCGAACAGATTGATCAGCTTTGAATGAGTAGATAATTTAATTATACCGGTTCATTGATCTGATGTACCAGATCCAATTGTTTCAAAACAAACCGGGATCAAACCAGATGTATAATTAGAGTGAACAGCAATACATGAACAAGGGGGTGCATGCCTTGATTCAGTTGGCCAATGTGACTCGCAAATACACGACTGGTGAGGTGGACTTCTATGCACTGAAAAAGGTCAGCCTCGAGATCCAGGCAGGCGAACTTGTGGTGATCCTCGGTCCATCGGGCTCCGGGAAATCGACGCTGCTCAACCTGATCGGCGGGATCGACCGGCCGGATGGCGGCACCATCCAGGTCGATGACAAAGATGTGGCGACGATGAATGAACGGGCCTTGACCCGGTATCGCCGTAGGCAGCTTGGTTTTGTCTTCCAGTTCAACAACCTGATCCCGGACTTGACGGTCCAGGAGAATATCGAAGTGACGGCCCATCTCAGCGATGAACCGGTTCCAGTTGATGAAATGATCCGGCGCGTGGGACTTCTTGGCAAGAATGACAAGTTCCCGCATGAACTCAGTGGCGGCGAACAGCAGCGGGTCTCGATCGCCCGGGCGATTGTCAAACGGCCATCCTTGCTGCTGTGTGACGAGCCGACCGGTTCGCTCGACTACGAGTCGTCTCACGATGTGTTGAAGCTGCTGGAAGAAATCAACCGGCTGGACGGGACAACGCTCCTGATTGTCACCCACAACCTCGCGATAGCCGCCATGGCAGACCGGATCATCCGGATGCGCAGCGGTGAAATTGTCGAAAACGGCCTCAATCCGCATAAAACCAGGGCAGAGGATGTGAGCTGGTAATGACACTTTACAGGCGCCTTCCACGTCAGGTTGCAAAGCACCAGGTCAGGTACCTGAGCCTGACGCTGCTCGTCGCGCTCGGCAGCCTCGCCTTGATTACACTGAACATCGTCAAGGATACCCTGCAGTACAGTTTCGACCGAATTGGCTTAACAGGCCAGGTCGAGCAGGTCCGGGCATGGCTGGTCACCGAACCTGAAAACCTGGAGAATTTTGGCCGACACTATCATTTTGAAATTGAAAGCCGGACATCGGTTGATCTTGAACAACCTGGTGATGTCGAGCTCAGGGTGTTCGACCGCAGTGAACGGATCGACCGGCCGGTTGTGCTGCGCGGCCGGGACTTGGGCAATGAGCATGAGATCCTTCTCAATCCGGCCTACGCCGCCGCACAAGGCCTCGAAATCGGCGACCCTGTTTCCTTGCTGGGTGCAAACTACCTGATCTGCGGTTATTTCACCCTGCCGGACTATATTTACCCGACCCGGCATGAATCCGACCTGATTTCGGATCCCCAGCATTTCGGGATCGGGATCATCTCGAAAAAAGCGATGATCGACCTGCTCCATGCGGTTGGTCAGACCGATGAAGATATTGCGGTGGACCGGTCCTATGGCATCCGCTACCTGACCGGCCATGGCGATGTCAAGGACCTGTTGAAGACGCATTACGGACTGGTCCGCTGGCTGGAAATCAAGGACAACGCCCGTGTCAATATGGTCAAGAGCGAGATCGCCGGTATCCGCGAGATCACGACGGCTGTTCCGACGGCATTTTTCCTGATCAACTGCGCATTGCTGGCTTCGATTCTCTGGCGCATGATCCGGCTGGAATTCCGATATATCGGCACCCTTAGAGCCCTTGGTCTTGGCCAGGGTGAGATCCTCCGCCATTATCTGGCGCTGCCGCTGGGCCTGGCTTCGGTCGGCTCCGCCATCGGCACGTCTGGCGGCCTGGCCCTTGCCAAGCCGGTACTGGTCTATTACGCTGAATTTTTCAATCTGCCGGTTGACCAGCTCCAAGTTGATCTACGACTGTTACTGGCTGGTACCCTGATCCCGATCGGCTTGCTCTTGGCCACCGCCATCCTGGTCATTCTCCGGGCAGTTCGCCTGCCGCCCCTGGCCCTGATCCGCGGTTACCGGCAAAGAACCAAGGCCATGAAGCTGGAAAAACGGATCCACCTTCACCATGTCAGCTTTGAAACCAAGTTCAGGATCCGCCAGTCGGTGCGCAGCATCGGCAAATTGTCTGCGGCAGTGATCGGTGTTGCTTTTGCGGCGATGTTCATGCTGACGGGTTTCCTGGTCCATGATTCCTACACGAATCTGATTGACGAGGGGATCCGGGGGACTTTTCGATATGACCAAAACTATGTCTTCAAAGTGATGCAAAGTGACAATGACTACGGTGGCGAACCTTACCAGTTGCGTTCCGCTCTCGAGACCAGGACCCGCGAAGCGATTGCCATTTACGGCCTGAGCGAAAACCAGCAGCTCTTGCATCTGGTCGACGAAGAAGGCCGGCTGATTGAAATCAAGAGCAGATCGAGTGACCTGGTCAGTGACTCGGTCAATGATTCAGCTGGCGCAGGCATCATCTCCCGGGTTTTGGCTGACCGTCTGAACCTGTCCGTTGGCAACACGTTGTCTTTTATCGACAACATTGAAAACAAGATCTATTTTATCCGCATTGGTGCCATTGCACAGAACTATACCCAACTTGCGGTTTATTTGCCGATCGAAGCCTTCAATCGGATGTACGATTTGCCGGAGGACAGCTTCATCGGTGTTTTCAGCGCCAAGCCGCTGGCGATCGATGCTGAAGACCTGTTCCTGAATGAACAGATGGACGATGTGATGGCTTCCCTGGAAACCTATGCCGGGATGATCAAGGCCATGCTGCTCGGCCTTGGGCTTTTGTCCAGTGTCATGGCTTTGCTGATCCTGTACATTTTGATCGCGCTGCTGATCGAAGAGAACAGCCGGTCGATCGCCCTGCTCAAGATCCTCGGCTATGAGGCCAGGGAAATCCGGCGCCTGATCCTGAGGACTTTCAATCTCCCCGTCCTGGTCGGATTTGCCCTGGGCATTCCGCTGCTCTTGCGACTGTATGGTCGGATGCTGGAAAACTCGTTTGAAGAGATCGACATGTCGCTGCCCCTGGTGTTAAGTCCCGAATATATTGCTGCTGCCTTTGCCCTGCTGTACTCGACCTATCTGTTGACCCGCACCGTCACTGGCCGGAAAATATTCCGGATCTCGATGGCGGATGGACTGAAAAACATGCAGGAGTGATGATCCGCAGCTGGCCAGATGTGACGGTTCGACATGACCTGGCAATCCGGTTTTCCGGGGCTCAAGGGGATCAGGATATCGCCAGAAAAATTCCCGGATTTGAATAAAAGGCAGGAAATAATGAACGTAAATGGACGGGTTTTGCCGCTGGCGCCGAAGTCCCTTGAAAGAATCTGCCGGCATACCTATTATTCAATCATAACCATCTATTTTCAGGAATAGACATCGATTCTGCAAGACGCGCGGCCCTCAATCCCGCCAAAGGAGATTCATTATGCCAGGCAAAACACTGTACGAAAAAATCTGGGATCAGCATGTTGTGCTCTCCAACGAAGGGCAGAACCTCATTTACATTGATCTGCACCTGGTGCACGAAGTCACCTCGCCACAAGCTTTCGAAGGTCTCAAGCTTGCCGGCCGGAGCGTCCGCCGCCCGGACCTGACCTTCGCAACCATGGATCACAATGTCCCAACCCTGAACCGTTACAAAATCGACGACCCGATCTCCAAACTCCAGATGGATACCCTGTCGAAAAACTGTGAGGCCACCGGCGTCACACTGTTCGACCTCCAGAGTGAATACCAGGGTGTCGTCCATGTCATGGGTCCGGAACTCGGCCTGACGTTGCCTGGCAATACAATTGTCTGCGGCGACAGCCATACGGCGACCCATGGTGCTTTTGGTGCCCTCGCTTTTGGCATCGGCACCAGCGAAGTCGAGCATGTCCTCGCCACCCAGTGCCTGCAGCAGAAAAAATCGAAAACCATGAACGTCGCGGTCAGTGGCGCTCTCAAGCCGGGTGTGACAGCCAAAGACCTGATCCTCGGCATCATCAGCCAGTACGGCACTGACTTCGGCACTGGCTATGTCATTGAGTTCACCGGCGATGTCTTCCGGAAAATGTCCATGGAAGAACGGATGACGGTCTGCAACATGGCCATTGAAGGCGGCGCCCGCTCCGGCCTGATTGCCCCCGATGAAACGACTTTCGCCTATGTCAAAGGCAAGAAATATGCGCCGAAAGGTGCTGATTTCGATCAGGCCGTCGAACAGTGGAAGCTGTTGACGACGGATGCCGATGCCGTTTATGACGACGTGCGCCCCTTCGACGCCGACCAGCTTGAACCTCAGGTCACCTGGGGCACCAGCCCGGGCATGGGCGCCAGCATCAACGATGTCGTCCCGTATCCGGAGAACTTTGCGACTGCCGACCAGCAGAAATCTGCCCAGCGGGCGCTCGATTACATGGGCCTGGTCGCCGGCACCCCGATGAACCAGATCGCGATTGACTATGCTTTCATCGGCTCCTGCACCAATGGCCGCATCGAGGACCTTCGCGCCGCCGCCGCTGTTGCCAGAGGCCGCCAGTGCAACCCCAAGGTCATAGCCCTTGTCGTGCCAGGCTCCGTCCAGGTCAAGATCCAGGCAGAACAGGAAGGCCTCGACAAAATATTCATCGAAGCCGGCTTCCAGTGGCGCGAACCTGGCTGCAGCATGTGCCTGGCCATGAATCCGGATGTTTTGAAACCCGGCGAACGCTGCGCTTCAACCTCCAACCGCAACTTCGAAGGCCGTCAGGGCCGCGGCGGCCGGACCCACCTGGTTTCGCCCGCGATGGCGGCTGCAGCGGCAATCGCCGGCCACTTCATTGATGTCAGGGACCTTTGACAGGTCATTTCAGGAGGAATAGACAATGGAACCTTTTGTAAAATTAACCGGCATAGTTGCCCCACTCGACCAGATGAACGTCGATACCGACGCGATCATCCCGAAGCAATTCCTGAAACGCATCGAACGGAGCGGCTTCGGCCAGTTCCTGTTCTTTGAAATGCGCTTCGACGACGAGGGCAAGCCAAATCCCGCGTTCGAAATCAACAAGCCGCGTTACCAGGGCACCACGATCCTGCTGTCACGCGCCAACTTCGGCTGTGGATCTTCCCGTGAACATGCACCCTGGGCCTTGCTCGACTACGGATTCCGCGCCATCATCGCCCCGAGTTTCGCCGATATCTTCTATAACAACTGCCTCAACAACGGCATCCTGCCGATCAAACTGTCTGCTGAAGCTGTCGACCAGCTGTTCAAGAATGTCGCTGCCAGCGAAGGCTACCAGCTGGAGATCGACCTGACCACCAAGACGGTCAGCGATGCCAGCGGCCTCAAATTCACGTTCCAGCTTGATGATTTCAGCACCACCAAGCTGCTCAACGGCTACGACGATATCAGCCTGACCCTGCTGAACGACAGCGCAATCACCGAATTCGAAAAGTCCCACCCGAGCAAACTGGCCCAGTAAATCCCATTGCCCAGGCTCCTGTACAAAGCCAGTATCGCACCAGCTTCATCCCGATATAAGACAACTGACCTTCTGAATCCGTCCGAACAACTGACCTTCTCTCAATCCATCCGAGTGTCCCGCCGATCGATCTGCCCGCCAACTGTTGGACAAAACACGTTCAATGATGGTCGGGGGCAGGTCGACAGCGGGACACTTTTTATCTGGCCGCCGCCGGGTGACGACTGGATCAGGACTTGGGAACCCTGAAGCCTGCCCGATAAGATTCATAAAAAGCCGGATACGGATACCTTGAATTCCCCGACAGGCCGAAAACGTTTACAATCGTGCAAATTTTCCAATGAAATGTGACGCAAATAACATTTTCGGTTTATCAAAGCCGAACACTCTGGTAATATAGTGGGGCAGATTAAGCTGGCATCCGTGTATAGAATCAGGAAATCCAGGTATAGGAGTATTGATCAGATGAGCAGAGTGTATAATTTTTCAGCTGGCCCCTCGATGTTGCCGCTCAAGGTTCTTGAAAGTGCAGCCGCCGATATGACGGATTACCAAGGCAGTGGCATGTCCGTAATGGAAATGAGCCACCGATCTCCGGTTTATGAAGCGATCATCGCAGAGTGCGAGTCCCTGCTGCGCTCGATTATGAATATTCCAGACAATTACAAAGTCCTGTTCCTGCAGGGCGGGGCGACGACCCAGTTCGCAGCAGTGCCTTTGAACCTGATGACCAAGTCGGGCAAAGCTGACTATGTCCTCAGCGGCCAGTTCTCAACCAAAGCATATGAAGAAGCCCGGCGCTATGGCGATGTTAAAGTCCTGGCCTCCAGCAAAGACCGGAATTTCTCCTACATTCCCGAATTCAAGGTCGAAGACATCCGTCCGGATGCCGACTATGTCCACATTTGCTACAACAATACGATTTTTGGTTCGAAGTTCCCAGAGATCCCGGATACCGGCAATGTCCCGCTGGTCGCCGACCTGTCATCCTGCATTCTGTCAGAACCGATCGATGTCTCCCGCTTCGCCCTGATCTATGCGGGCGCTCAGAAAAACATGGCGCCGGCCGGTTTGACCGTTGTCATCGTCCGCGACGACCTGATCGGCCACGAACGCGACATCACCCCGATCATGCTCAGTTACAAGGTTGCGGCTGACAATGACAGCATGTACAACACCCCGCCGTGCTATTCGATCTATGTCGCCAAACTCGTGCTTGAGTGGATCCGCGACGAGATCGGTGGCTTGGGGAAAATGGCAGAGATCAATTATCGTAAAGCCAGAAAGCTCTACGACTTTATCGATTCCTCCAGCCTGTTCAAGGCTCCCGTCGAAGTCGGCTCCCGCTCGATCATGAATGTCACCTTTGTGACCGGTCAAGATGAGCTGGACAAAAAGTTCTGCAAACAGGCTGAAAAGGCCGGTTTTGTCAACCTCAAAGGCCATCGCAGTGTCGGCGGCATGCGTGCGTCGATCTACAACGCGATGCCCGAAGCCGGTGTCGATGCCCTGATCGACTTCATGAAGGAGTTCGAAAAGAATGTATAAAATCAAGACCCTCAACAAGATCGCCGCGGTCGGCACGAAGAAGTTTGACAAAACCAAATACGAGGTCGGTACAGGTGTCGAGCAGCCGGACGCGATCCTCGTCCGCTCGGCCAATATGCTGGACATGGAAATGCCCGAGACCCTGAAGGCGATCGCCCGCGCCGGGGCCGGCGTGAACAATATCCCGATCGATCAGTGCTCCCAGAAAGGTATCGTCGTGTTCAACACCCCGGGCGCCAATGCCAATGCCGTCAAAGAGCTGGCGATTGCCGCCCTGCTGATGACGTCGCGCAAGATTATCAGCGGTGTGAACTGGGTCAGGGAAATCCCTTTGACCGCTGACATCGCCAAAGAAGTCGAAAACGGCAAGAAGGATTTCGTCGGGCCGGAAATCTATGGCAAGAAGCTGGGCATTTTCGGCCTGGGCGCCATCGGGGCGATGGTGGCCAACACCGCAACCGAGCTTGGCATGAATGTCTACGGCTATGACCCTTACATCACGATCGACAATGCCTGGATGCTGAACCACAGTGTCAAACGCGCAGCCGATCCGAAGGCCATCTACGAAAACTGCGACTATATTTGCCTCCATGTCCCCTCGACGCCGGAAACCAAGGGCTTCATCAATGCCAAAGTCCTCGAAACGATGAAAGAGGGCGTGCGGATCATCAATCTGTCCCGCGGCGACCTGGTCAATAATACGGATATGGCTGCAGCGCTCGAAAGCGGTAAAGTGGCTTGCTACCTGACGGACTTCCCGTCGGCCGAAATCATGAACATGAAAAACGTGATCGCCGTCCCGCACTTAGGTGCATCGACGCCGGAGAGCGAAGACAACTGCGCGGTCATGGCCGTCAATGAACTGATTGACTACCTGGAAAACGGCAATATCAAGAACAGTGTCAACTTCCCGGACGTCCAGAACCCCAAGGGCGGCGACGAAAGCGTCTGTGTCATCCATAAGAACATACCGACCATCCTGACCCAGATTTCTGCCGCGCTTTCCAATGAAGGCCTCAACATCGAAAATCTCACCAGCCGCAGCAAGAAGGAAATGGGCTATGCCGTGTTCGAAATCAACGGCCAGTGCCCGGAATCCGTTGTCACCAGACTGAAAGCAGTCGATGGCATCATCCGAGTCAATGTGATCAAAAACCACTAAACTAAAGGCGCCAGACCATCATCCAGGCCCAGTCCATCGAAATCCCGGGAACAGGAAAGTCCCCGGGATTTTTTTTGCACCCCAAGCCTGTAACGGTCTTGTGATCAGATGTTAAAATTATGTTAGCGAATTCGGGTAGACACCGTATGTTATAATGTGGCTTAAGATTTGTTCGATCAGTCGACCTGGATCAGGAGGACCTGACCGATATGTATTTGAAAACCCGCTCGGTGACAGCTTCTGGAGCAAACACACAATTTCAGCTGATACGTTTATTCATCGCTGGCCTGTTGATCGCCAGTCTGGTTTTTACCGCGCCAACGGTCCTGGCGAAACTAATGCCTGTCAGCACTGCTGTGTCTGTCGCTGGTGCAGTTCTCCCGGCATATGCTGTCGAAGGCTACCGTGTCGATTGTGATATTCAAACCGATGGTTCTGTGCTGGTCACGGAGGCTGTTGATCTTCAATACCTGACTGACACAGAATCGATCACATTCAAACTGCCGCTCGAAGAGGCAACCACACTCAATCTGCAGTCGGTGGCGATTTCCGCCGATACATCGACTGGAGGCGCGGTCTCACTGCTCGAGGTGATGCCGGCAGAATCATCAAAGCAAGCTAAAAGCCAGACGCTCAGTTACACGTTAAATGAAGAAACCGATCCACTACGCCTGAAAATCAATGCTTTCGGGGCGTCATCGACAGAACGCAAAATTGTGATTATCTATATACTCCAAGGCGCTGTCGTCCGCGCCGGGGACTCGGTTCAACTGCGCCGGACTTTTTTTTCGTCCCTTGGCAGGACAGGTGTGACTGAGCCGATCCTGATGCTGCACTATCCAGAAAAAATCAAGGCCGAGTCGGTCTGGTTTCAGGCGATCTCGAGCGCGCCTTTCCTGGCAGCCCAGGTCGATGCCAATACCGTGCAGATGAGCACGCCCCGCCTGGCTGCCGGCCAATCGATGGAAGCTGCCCTGGTCCTGCCGGCTGACGGGCTGACCGCGACCTTGTCCGAATTGCCGGACGACCATGATCGCGCGGCCTTGATCGCCCGGATCGAGCAGGATGTCCAGCGGGTCGCCCGCGGCGGACGTATAGATCAGGTTCTGTTCAGCCTGATCTGGATCCTGCTGCTGGCTGCGGTCTTCCTGATCATCCTCGTCGTGCTGTTTTTCGACCATGAGGGCCTGGTCCAGCTCCGCCATTCAATCAAGACCCAGCTGCGGTCCAATTACCGGCCGGCAGTCCTGGCCCGTCTCTTCCGGCTCCACCATCCAGGCCAGATCCTGCTCGGAACGCTGCTCGATCTGGTGCAGCGAGGTAAACTTCGCCTCGATGGCCATGTCTTCAGCTTCAATGAAACCAAGCCAGTGGATTACCGCGGCATGGCAGTCTATGAAATCTTCCTGGTCCAATGGCTATTCGAGCGCGTAACCAAGTCGTCGACGATTTCGACCGCCCAGATCCGCAAGTATGCACTGGACCGCCGGAGCGCGCCGGAATTTTCCGCCTATTATGATCAATTGATCAAACTAGTCAATGAAGAAATGGTCAAAGATGGCCTGATCGACCTGACCAAGTACCGGGTCGGGAAAATCATCGGCATCAGTCTGGGGCTGGTTTACACCGTGCTCGGGATTCTGATCTCGATTCTTCTTTTCTCATTCGCCGGCCTGCTCTTATTGTTGCCGGCGATATACTTTTTCCTCTACGGTTCAAAATCCCGTTATCTGACCGGTGAAGGCAACCGCCAGGCTAACATTGGCTATGTCTTCCGCAAATCACTCAAGCGATACGCGCGGCATATCGTAGCATCTGCCATCGCCCCCGACCTGGTTGCGGCCAATTTATCCCATGCTGTTGCTCTCGGCCTGATCCGGCCTTATTCGAAACAAGTCGAACTGGCCTATGGCCAGAAGCCGAGTCTGCTTTGCGCATTCCTTGGCCAATTTTCCCGCAGCATGATTGCCGCAGATCCCGTTGTCCAGCTGCAAAGCTTTACCCGTGATCTCGAAGCGATGGGCTCAATGCTGTCAGCAAGCCTCTATTTCGCGCTCGGGATTCACTTCAACGAGTGATTATTGCTTTCTGATCCGTTTAAACCGGATTGCCAGCACGATAGTCGCCGCAAACAGGATGAACAGCACACCAAGGCTGATCCAGATCGTGTAGGGACTGATGATCTGTTGCTGGTTTTCAATGTATCGGGTTGACCAGGGGACTTCGGCTGGTTGTCTTTTGCCACTTGGATGGGGCAGCCAGTTATGGAAGTCGAGATCGATTGGGGCAGTCACCGGGCTGGCGGGCAGGAAATAGTCAGCAGGACTGGCGTTTTCCGGCAGGCTATAGCCGGTCAAGTGGGCGAGCTCGTCGCGGTTGACCTCTTTGCTGTTGTCATCATAGGTAAAAATCGAGACTTGGACCGGGGTGGCCTGGTCGAGACCGGGGACTTTGTATGTCGTGCCGGGCCCGGCGTCATAGATGACAGGCTCATGGCCGGCCTTGGTCACTTCGATCCAGTAGCCGGCGACCGCCGCATTGTCCTGGGCTTGCGGCCATTTGAGGCTGAGGGTTTTCTGGTCTTTCCAGCTGATTTTCACCGACTGGCCGAGAAGCCAGCGCGGCCGGATCAGGTCCTGGGTCACGATAGCCGATAGCCGCGGCTGTTCTGTGGTGCTGCCGATGCCCAATTGACCGCGGTCATTCGCTCCGGCTGAAGCCAGAAGCCCTTTGGTGCTCAAGACCAGCAGATGTTCAGAGCCAAAGGCGATGCTCTCGAAAGGCATGAAGCGGTCACTGAAATAGCCATCGTAAAAACCCTTGACCAGGACCGGCTTGTACTGGCTGTTGGCATTGCCGATCGCCAGCTGTTGATTGACGTTCAGGCCCCAGACATAAAGCTGGTTCTTGAGGACCGGCTTGAAAAAGCGGGTATAGGAGACATCCCGGATGACGGCAGACTGAGCATAACCGGCGACAACTTCAAGTAGCCGTTCATCGCTCGGGTCAAGGTTGCCTGTGATATCGAGCAAGGTCGGGCGGGTGACAAAGGCATTCTTGTCATTGATCTTGCCGAGTCCCAGCTGGCCGAGCGCATGGTTGCCCCAGACATAAAGCTGGCGATAACCGGATGTGTCGCTCAAGGCCAGGACATGTTCATCACCGGCGGCAACCGATGAAACCTGGCTGATCCCTTTGACCGGTGCCGGCGTGCCATGCGACTCGGATGTGCCGTCACCCAGCTGGCCTTTGCTGTTATCGCCCCAGGCAAAAAGCTGGCCCTGGTCATCGATATACATCGAAAAGTTGCCGCCAGCTGCGATCGCGGTCGCCCCCGAAGCGACGATCTGGACAGGTGTCGTATTGCGCAGGGCGATGACTTTGCCATCGAGTCCCAGCACTTCCTGCGATGTGACATCGCCAACCTGGTGTTGCGTATTGTGACCCCAGGCCCAGACACTGCCATCGACACCCAAAGCCAGCGAATGATAGGCGCCGGCTGCGACGGTCTTGACCGGTGGCAGGCCCTGGATCGCCACCGGTGTGCCGACATTGGCCACCGTGCCATTGCCGACTTGTCCGAAAGCGTTGCGGCCAAAACCGTAGACTGTGCCGCTTTCCCCAACGGCCAGCGTATGGAAAGCCCCGGCGCTGACTGAGATCGCCGGTTCAGGCAAATCGAGCTGGACCGCCATTTCGGCATGGTCGCCGATATCCATGCCGATCTGGTCATATGCATTGTCGCCCCAGGCATAGACGAGGCCGTCATAATCGAGGAAGACGCTGTGATCCATGCCCGCTGCAACCTGGGCAGCCGGCTCGATCGGAACCAGGTCCGGATTGGCATCGGCCAGGCCGGAATTAGGCGTCACCATGATCGGGAAACTGACCATGACCCCAATAAGGATCGCAATATAGAAAAAGATGGCATAAAGCCTTCTGTGTGTGATGTGGCGTTCGGGTTTTTTCATATGATTATGGTGCATGCTCATTTCTACTTTTCACAACTTAGGTTAGAATTTGAATATGTCGTTAAATGATACACGCAGAATCTTGAATATGCAAACAGACTGCCGTGGCCTGGTATGGTGATGCCAGCGGAGTGGACGCCCCTGATTCCAGGGCCGGTCCATTATGTCATTGCAATGCTGGATGCCAGTGGTTTCCAGACCTGGCTGGTTGGCGGCTGTGTCCGCGACCTGGCCCTGGGTCGCGCGCCGCTTGACTTTGACCTGTCCAGCAGCGCCCGCCCGGAAGAAGTCCTCGCGATTTTCCCCCACGCTTTTGCGACTGGTCTGGCTCACGGCACCGTCACAGTCCTGATCGAACATCATCCAATCGAAATCACCACCTTTCGCAGTGAAGGCCAGTATTCCGACAACCGCCGGCCTGACAGTGTCGCATTTGAAACAGATATCCATCTCGATCTGAGCCGTCGCGACTTCACCATCAACAGCATGGCCTTCCATCCGGAACGCGGTTTGCTCGATCCCTTTGGCGGCTGGGAAGACCTGGAGTCTGGCCGGATGCGCACTGTCGGCGATGCCAGGACGCGCTTTCGTGAAGATGCCTTGCGTATGATGCGGGCGGTCCGGTTCACCCTGACCTATAACCTGAAACCTGACCACGACTTGATCGAGGCGATTCGCGTCGAACGGCAGCGAACCAGCCGCCTGAGTGTCGAACGGATCACCCACGAACTGGGCCGGATGATGCAGAGCCCCCATGGCCATTCCCTGCGCCCTTTCGAACCGAGCGAGATCCTGCCGGTCATCGCCAGGAAGCTTTTCCGGATCGATCCGGACAACAGGATGCTGACCGAAATCCTCGCGGCCTGGATAAGGCCAGCCTGGCATGCCGACCAGACCATGCCGCTTTTTTACCTTGCCTGCCGCCTGTGCAACCTGTCGTCTGGCGTATCCCGCGGAACAAGTGCCAATCTTTCCGAGCGCTCACTCCGCGACATTCTGGCGCCGCGGTCGATCGATGGCCTCAGCCGCCAGCTGCAGGAAGACTGCCGCATGTCCCGCCTCGCCGCCCGCCATGGCTATGCAGCCTTGTACATTGCCGGGATGCGGCTCCACTTGGATACAACGGTGGAATGCTCGGCGATGGACCTGGCCGTCCTGCTGCGGGTGCTGGCCAAGTCGATGGCTTTTGATCCGGCGACTGCCCGCCGCTGTGCGGCCGATGGCTGGGCCATCCTTGTCCTGGCCTTGCCGGATCGCCCTTGTTTTCAGCACGAACTGACGAATTTACGCCAGCAGATCCAGCTGGACCTCGATCGCAATGCCAATTATGAATTGCCCGTCGCCCTTGCTGAGCTTGATTTGCATGGCAGCGACCTGGTCCGCCGGACGCCGCTGCGCGGTCCGCGCCTCGGACTTCTGCTCGAACGCCTGCTCTCCTTTGTCCAGACGGAGCCCGCCCGGAATTCAGCTGAATTGCTCATTAAAAAGGCCGAAGAGTGGCGTTTTTTCGGACATTAATGAAAAACATCTGAAATGTTATGCCGAAATTTCTATGCTATAATGGGAATCTGGTATAAACAGGAGGAATCTATCTTATGGCAAAAACCCCACATGCGGCTTCCTGCCGCATTGCAACTACAGTTACCGCCCGCTATTTCCCCGGCACCGGGGTCATCGACAGCTATTACCTCGACGGACGGCTGACCAGCCGCCGTGAACATCGCGCCGCTGATGTCACGCTCGATCGCGAAGACCGGGGCTTTTTTTATGCCGCTTTTGCGCACCAGGCCGGACATGGCCTCGACGAAACTGCCGTGGCCCGGATTCACAAATCACTCGAACGGATCCTTAACGACGTCAAGCATAATGTCCGCAACATCGACGCTGAAATCAACGAACTTGCCGAATGTGCAGTCGATATCGCCGGCCGCGTCACACTCCAGCATGAGAATGTCCGCCAGCCTTATTTTGCCGGTGTCATGGTCAAAGATGCCGAACTGGCTGCGATCACCATGGGCCATGGCTGTGCTTATCTCTACCGCAATGATGCCCTGTATCCGCTGACCCACGACGATGTGACCCTCGATGCTGTTGATTTCCACGGCAAACCGGTCACGGGCCAGGATATCTATTGTGCTGGTGTCGCCGGCACCGTCCGCTATTCCAATATCGCCCAGTTGCAGGCTGATGACTGTGTTCTGGTCTGCAACAAAGAAATCATCAACACCCTCGGCCAGCACGAAATCCTGCGCTTGCTTTACGAAGCAGAAGACCAGGCGGATGCCGCAGGGCTGATTATCACCGCCGCGTCAGCCAAACTGCCGGGTGTCCCGCTGCAGGTCCTGGCTTGCTTCGTCGAAGGTATCAAGCTGGTCGACAAGACCGCCAAGCCTGCCGTCGGCCGTGCCGCGGCGGAAGCCGGCCTGCTCCAGCAAGTCACCGGCCGGTTCGGCCTGCCTGGCCGCTCAGGCGCAGCAGCTGCTGCTGCCAAAACAGCGGAGGACGACGTTCTTGAGGCTGCAACCGCCAAACTGCAGGCTGAAGAAAGCTTTGAAGAAGAAGAGACCCCTTATGACAAGGGCTATTTCGAGAAACCGCGTGACGAGGGCGGCCGCATTCGCCGCCTGGCGCTGTATATGGTGATCACCGCGGTGTCGATCGGTGCCGTCTTCGCCATCTACAATATGGTCTTCGGTAAAGACAAGACACCGTCACCCACATCCGAGACATCGATCGTCGAATCAGTCAGTGAAGAAACCACGATCGAGTCGACACCGGTGACCAGCGAAACCGTCGCCGGTGAGACCACGGCACCGGTTGCTTCGGAAACGACGGCTGCCGAAACCACCGCTGCGACAACGGCTGCTCCAGCCGGTGATGTCATCCATACGGTCAAATCCGGCGACACCTTCTACTCGATTGCGATCAAGTATTTCGGCGATGGTTCCCAGACCATCATCGACAAGATCAAGGATTACAACGACCTGACATCGGACAACTTGCAGCTGGGCCAGAAAATCAAGATCCCACCGAAGTCCTGATCCGATCCATCGTCAACGACCTAGATCATCTGCGTCATCCGGCCTTCCGGATGCTCTCAGCACAGACCGGGACACCGGCCTGTGCTGTTTGAATTATCAAGGGAGATACTTCATGAAAATCCTGATTCCGGAAAAAATTGCCGCCGACAGTGTCGAATACCTGCGCCAGCAGGGCTTTGAAGTCGATGAGAAACTCGGTTTGTCGCAGGCGGAGATCGAGGACTCGGTCGCACCCTATGACGGCCTGATCGTCCGCAGCGTCACCCAGGTCAACCGCAGCCTGCTGGACAAGGCCACAAACCTCAAGGTGGTCGGCCGCGCCGGCAACGGCATCGACAACATCGATGTGCGAGCCTGCACAGCCAAGGGCATCATCGCCGTCAACACACCGGAAGCCAATATCATGGCTGCCGGCGAACTGGCGATCGCCCTGGCTTTCGCCGCCTTCCGCAACATCTGCATCGCCAACGAAGGCGGCCACCAGGATGATTTCCGCCGCGGCCAGCTGATCGGCAACGAACTGGATGGCAAGACCGCCGGCGTCATCGGCATGGGCCGCATCGGCTCGATCGTCGCCCGCAAACTCAAGGGTCTCGGCATGAACGTCATCGCCTACGATCCGTACATCCCGGCCGAGCGCTTTGACAAACTGGGCTGTCCGCCGCTGCGACAATCTGAAGGCTGCTCCGGGAAGCCGACCTGATCACGCTGCACACGCCCAAGACCAAGGAAACCTACAACATGATCGATGCGCCGCAGCTGGCCCTCTGCAAGCCGGGCGTCCGGATCGTCAATGCCGCACGCGGCGGCCTGGTCAACGAAAAAGCCCTGTATGACGCCCTGGTTTCCGGCCAGGTCGCCGCCGCCGGCATCGATGTGTTCGACAAGGAACCCGATTATGACAAGAAACCCGGAGAGCAGGATTACCAGAACCCGCTCCTCACCCTGCCCAACTGCATCGTACACGCCCCATCTGGGCGCATCGACCCACGAAGCCAATGCCAATGTCGGCACCGCCGTCACTGAACTGGTCGCCCGGGCGCTCAAAGGCGAACTGGTCGCAGCGATCAACATGCCGACCATCAGCGGCAGCATGGCGGCAAGATGCGGCCTTTCGTCAGCCTGGCCGAAAAACTTGGCGCGATCTATTACCAGGCAGAATCGACACCGGTCAGTAAAATCGAAATCATTTACTGCGGTGAACTGGCGGACAAGGACACCGGCTTGCTGACCTTGTCCGTGCTCAAGGGCTTCCTGTCCACGATCACCAGTGAGCGGATCAGCTTTGTCAATGTCAAGTCGCGCCTGACCGACCTGGGTGTCGAGGTTGTCGAAAGCAAATCGACCGCCCTGGAGAAATACACGAACCTGATCACCGTCAATTTTGTCACCCCGGAAAAAGAACTGTCAGTCTCCGGCACGGTCTTTGGCAAGGATTCGGAGATCCTGGTCGAGTTTCTTCGGCTACCATATGGATTTCGAACTGTCGCCGCATGTCATCGCCATGCAGAACAACGATGTCCCGGGGATCATCGGCCGGGTCGGCACGATCCTCGGCCAGCAGAACATCAACATTGCCACCATGCACTGGAGCCGCAAGCTCGACCGCGCCCGGGCCCAATCCTTCATTTCAGTCGATTCGCCAGTCGATGACACCACAATCAACGCCCTCAAGGCAATCGATGGGGTCATCCGGGTATCTGTACTTAATTTCTGATCCTGATCAGTTGCAAAGTCGGCCGCAAAAAGACGACATCGCCCAGTGCGGTGAGCAGGTCATCCTGAACCTGGTCGCCATACTCGGTGCGCTCGATGCTGCCGATCACAACATAGCGGATCTGGTATCTGGCGATCAGCTCGCGGCGCAAAGCCTGGTCGGTCGTTGTGTAGATTGTGCGGACATCGTTCTGCCGCGGCACGATGGCGGCAGAATAGGCATCCGGTGTAGCTGAGCTGGTCCGCCACAGCCATTCATGCGTCTCCCAGCCGATCACAGTCGGCAAACCCGTGAATGTGCTGATCCGATTCGCATCGGTGTAGCTGTGCCCCGCAGCTTCGAGCACCACCAGCTGGCCGGCCTCCTCTTCATTGAGCCAGGCGATCGCCGCCAGATCATCTGCGAGTTCCTGGCCGGCCTCGCCGGCAATCTGGGCGGAGTTTTTCGCCCCCAGGGGTTTAAGGCCGTCGAGGCCTTTGCGATTGGCCAGCGTGAAGGGGCCGAGCCACTGGCGGACGGCAATCAGGGGATACCAGGCCGGGATCAGCATCAAAACGATCATCAGGCCGGCGATCAGCCGGCCTTTTGTTATCCTGCCCTTGCCTGGCATGGCGATGAGCCGGCAAATCCCGTAACTCCAGACCAGCCCCAGCAGCACAAAGGCCTGGTAAGTCAACTTGAACATGGTGTTGGCCCGCTTGTAGTCGCCACCATAGATATCGACGACATAGACCAGCTCCGGTGCGACGATCAGGGCCAGCGCATAGGCGAACAGCAAGGCGGCGATCCAGTCGGTGCCAAGCCAGCGCCGGACATTCACGCCGTATGGGCCTATGCCATTCACCCGAGGCTGGAAAGCCAGCGCGATGATCCAGAGCAAACCCGCGAGGACCGGGGCTCCCCAGAGAATCGACAACTGGAAAAGCGGACTATGGGCAACCGACAGGGCGACCCGGCTGCTCATGGGTTGGAACCGGGCATCGAAGGGCCAGCTGACCAAAAGCGACAGGACGACACAGCCCGATCCCTGGAGGATCGTTCGCCTGATCACCGCAAAAAACAGACTGCGGTTCGCCGGCAGGCCGGCCTGGACCAGGTTGTAGCCCAGGATGCCCAAGAGGACCAGTGGCAGGTAGATCACGAAATCCCAGTAGTTCGCCATCCTGAAAACAGCGAGGAGCAGACTGACTGCAACCAGTTCCGGATAGGGCTTTGTGCCGGTTCCCGTCTGACTGATCAGGCCGGTCAGCAAAATCAGCAGCAGGAGGACGAACGTGAGGTCAATGACATGGGCGTGCAGGTCAGCAACCAGGAAGGAATAGAAGGGGAATTCATGAATCGTCTTGTCGGTCGTGTCAGGATTGTACCCGATGAAACGGGCTGCATCGGCAAACCAGTAAGGCTTGCTCAAATCCCCGACAAGGAAATCGTGGGCTGCCAGCCATTTCAGGAATGACTTGCCTGGCCCTTGTTCACTGTAAAAGAAGGCTTGGCCATTGCCGGCGATCGTGACGAGGAACCAGGTCAAGGCCCCGCCAATCCCAGGCAGGAATATAGGATCCGGACTGGCTGCATTCGATGCCTGGCGGGCCAGCCTGACCAGCTGTGCACCGAGGACGAAACTCAGTGAACCTGCGAAAGCCCAGAGGGACGCCATGCAGAGGTTGTAGGCCACGGCTGTTTTCAAGCCGGACAGGCGTGTCAGCAAGGCATAAATGTAGTGGCCGAAATAGTAGTAATTGATCGAGCTCCCCGCAAACCAGGGGTCAGCAGCCGGTAAGCCATCGCTGCGCAGGATGCTGTTGATGAAAGCGACGTTCATGAATTTTTCAAGGCTGTCCAGGTCTGGTTTGAGGCTGCGCGCAAATGTCCCGGCCAGCAGCAAGGCTGCAAAACCGGCCTCGGCAAAGGTTGCGTGGCCGATCACTTGCCGCCAGTTACGCCTTGGATTATCCAAGGCCTCAGCTGCGAATCGACTTCCGGGCAGCCCGAAAGACCACCGGTCGCCACGGACCCAGGCACCCCCCCAGATCACCAACGCCAGGGCCATGAAGAGGATGAGAATCGATGGAACGGAGAGGCCGATTTTCAATAGATGGCCGCCTGTCCAATGCAGCAACCCCAGGACACAAAGTCCAGCTGCCTTGGCCGGCAAGTAGCTGAGGTTATGGTCCGCAGTATGGAAAATACGCTGCGCCAGTGGCCAGAACATCAGGCCGATAGCCAGCAGGATCAGCCACCAGCCAAGGAAAGCCAGACCATCTTCACGGCCGAGCAACCAGATCGACGTCACGCAAAAACCGGTGCAGGAAACCGGCAGGGGCAACCACCACCACCGGCTGTTACCAGGGGTCGACAAGTTGACCTTGGCCGATTGAATGACACCGTTCATGGATTGGCTCCGGTCAGCTTGTCAGCCCGGGTTTCTGATCCTGCGGCTTTCAAAGTAGTAGCGTTTTTCAAAAGCTTCACCCATCGAGAATGTCTTGCGTGGCAGGATGCCATCCCGGGCAATGATGCCAAAGAAATCAGCTTTGTCTAGAGCCGGGAGAAGCAGGCCGACGGCACCTTTTTCGGCCAGCTCACGGACGACATCATCGCCGTGGATATAGTCGAGCCGGGTTTCCGGATGACGGACGGCAAGATCGTCGAGCATGGCCTGGATCGCACCGACCAGCAGTTCCTTTGCCCCAAGCGTGACCTGTAATTCGGAAGACCAGCCCGGACCGAAAACCGGAACGGCATGGGTGACCAGGCTGTCAGCGTCACCGCCAGACGCCGGGACTGATTGCGCCGCGGACCTGGCAGCTGCTGTCTTGGCGAAGAATCGCTGGGAATGGCTCAGGAAGAGATCGAGTTCAATATTGAAGATCGCCCGGTGGATCGGCTCGAAATCGAGGCCGGCGTCATGGATATTGATCACTTCCACCAGGGCGAATCGCGCAGGATGATCCGGTGCGACGGTGGCTTTGAGGCTGTTCCAGTGGGCTTTGGCTGTCGCCAGGGAATGGTTGCCATCGCCGACAGCAAACAGAAGACCGAATTCGTGCAGCGAAGCAAGCTGGCCCAGGGCATCGATCGCCGCGGCCAAAGCCTGGCTGTCTGCTGGGATCGCCCAGCCGCGCACCGCGCCGCCGTCTTGCATCAGCTCGGTCGCATACAGCGGCTCGTTCTGGTCGACTGCGGCAAACAGGGGTTCGATGACCGTGTGGGTCGGATCGTCGATCAGCAGCTGGACATGCGGGAGCTCCAGCAGGGCATCCTGGCGGATCGCCTGGCGTGGCGGTATGCGGTCGAGGACCGTCCCTTCGGTGGCGCGGGTCAGCTCGCGGTTGCCAGGCTGGAAATCATAGTGTTCCAGGTCGATGGCCAGCAACAGGCCTTTGCGCGAGGGGTGAAGACTGGTCTTTCGGTCGATCAGCATGCAGCCGGGCTGCAAGGGGATGATCGTCTGCTGGTCGAGATAGGTTGCCATGGTCTCGTTGATCCGGGCTACCCGATCGGCGACCGGGGTGTCGCCCGGGTGCTCGAGGTAGATCTCCGGCAGAACCAGGCGCAGAGTCGAAGGCGCCACACCGACCTGCTGTTCGGCCGCCTGCCAGTATTCCGGCTGCGAGGTGAACTGGTCGCAGGCAACGACTGCCCAGCGCTTGAGGTCGACGCCAGGTCCAGGCAGGTACAGGGTGGGGATCTCTATGCCCAGCTGGCGGGCTTTTTCCAGAGTTTCGGCCGTAAGACCATTGCGAGTGGCGTTTGTCATGGGGTAAAACCTCTTTCAGTACAAAAATGACCATTCAGGTGTGCAAAATCACCTAGATTCTAGCATGAAAGCATCAGGATCTAAAGCCAGATTCGGCTATTGGTGCTTTAAAAGACAGCAACAATGGATTGACTGCCGCCCGGGCTTGCGCAGACTTTACGCAAGGGGCTGTCCCTTGTTCGAAACCCCGGTTTAGTGTAAAATCGTTGGGATACTGCCCGATTTGTGTCCTTAATCGGTGCCCGACAAGGAGAAATGACCATCATGCAACCATTAAGCGTCAATGTCATCCGGGAAAAATTCCTGGCGTTTTTTGAATCCAAAGGACATCTGCGCCTGCCCAGTTTTTCGCTGGTGCCGCGCAATGACCCGTCGATCCTGCTGATCAATGCCGGCATGACCCCGCTGAAGCCGTATTTCACCGGCGCGCTGAAACCCCGCCGGCCCCGCGGGTCACCACCTGCCAGAAATGCATCCGCACGCCGGATATCGAACGTGTCGGCAAAACCGCCCGCCACGGCACCTATTTCGAAATGCTCGGCAATTTCTCCTTCGGCGATTATTTCAAGAAGGAAATCATCCCCTGGGCCTGGGAATTCTGCACCAAGGTGCTGGAAATGCCCGAAGAACAGCTCTATCGTGACAGTCTACCAGGAGATGACGAAGCCTACGAGATCTGGCACGAGGATGTCGGTCTGCCGGCATCGAAAATCTTCCGCCTCGGCAAGGCGGACAATTTCTGGGAACACGGCACCGGCCCCTGCGGCCCCTGCTCGGAAATCTATTTCGACCGCGGCGCCGGATAAGGGCTGCGGCAAGCCGGACTGCCAGGTCGGCTGCGACTGCGACCGCTATGTCGAATTCTGGAACCTCGTCTTCACCCAGTTCAACCGCGAAGAAGACGGCACCTACACGCCGCTGGCCAAGAAAAACATCGACACCGGCGCCGGCCTGGAGCGTCTCGGCCTGTCATCATGCAGGGTGTCGACAACCTGTTCGAAGTCGACACGATCCGTGCGATCCTCGACTATGTCTGCGCAAAAGCCAAAGTCGACTACGGCAGAGACGAGAAGACCGATATGGCGATCCGCGTCATCACCGACCATATCCGCAGCACCGTCAATGATGATCAGCGACGGCATCATCCCGTCCAACGAAGGCCGCGGCTATGTCCTGCGCCGCCTGCTGCGCCGCGCCGCCCGTTTCGGCCGCCTGCTCGGCATCGACAGGGCCGTTCCTGTACGATGTCTGCGCCGATTGTCATCCGCGAATCCGCGTCAGCCTATCCGGATCTGGCAGAACGCCAGGACTACATTGTCAAAGTCATCCGCACCGAGGAAGAGCGCTTCGCCGAGACGATCCACAGGGCTCTGCCATCGTCGACAGATGATCGCCCAGGCCCGCAGTGAGGATCGTGCCAACCTGACCGGGGAAGAAGTCTTCCGGCTCCATGATACTTATGGTTTCCCGCTCGACCTGACCCGCGAAATCGCCGCCGAACAAGGCCTCTCGATCGATGAAGACGGCTTCCATCCAGGAAATGAACCGCCAGAAGGACATGGCCCGCAAAGCCATGCGTGAAAAAGGTGGCTCTGCCTGGGGCCAGGGGACCTTGCCCGACGGCGTCGACCGCAACCTGGCGACTGTCTTCACCGGGTATGACACCCTGGCCGACAACGGGACAGTCCGCGCCATCCTGGTCGCCGACGAAGCGACCGAAGCACTCGCGCTGACCGACCTCGCGGTCGAAAGACCAGACTGTCACCGTGATCACCGACCTCACCCCGTTCTATGGCGCTTCCGGCGGCCAGGTCGGCGACATCGGCCGGATCACCGGACCGAACGGTGAACTGCGCGTCGACTGACACGACCAAGACCCCGGAGGGCTTGTTCCTCCATGCTGCGGTTGTCGAAAAGGGCAGCGTTGCGGCCGGTGATGCAGTCACCCTGACCGTCGATCGCACGGCTCGCCTGGCGACCGCCCGCAACCACACAACAACCCATATCCTGCACAAGGCCCTGCGCGAGGTCCTTGGCGACCATGTCGCCCAGGCTGGTTCGTCTGTTTCACCGGAACGCCTGCGCTTCGACTTCATCGCACTTCCAGCCGATGACTGCAGCCGAAAAAGCACTGGTCGAACAGAAAGTCAACGACGTGATCCTCGACAACCAGGACGTAAAGACTCGCGTCATGTCCCTCGACGAGGCTCGCCATACCGGCGCGATGGCGCTTGTTTGACGAGAAATACGGCGATAAGGTCCGCGTCGTCAATGTCGGCGACTACAGCCAGGAACTGTGCGGCGGCACCCATCTGAAGCAGTCTTCCGAAGCCTGCCTGTTCCGCCTGGTCTCCGAAAGTGGCGTCGCCGCCGGCGTCCGCCGCATCGAAGCGATCACCGGCCAGGCCGCACTCGACTGGGTCCGCGAACAGGACGATATCCTGATGCGCGCCAGCACCCTCGTCAAAGCGCATGTCCATGAACTGCCACACCGGCTTGAAACCTTATTAAGCCGCACCCGTGAGCTTGAAAAGGCGATCGAAGCTGAACAAGCCCGCAAAACCGCCGGGGCAGCCGACGATCTTGTCGCCCAGGCGATCCCGGTCGGCTCGTTCAAAGTCCTCGCGGCCCGCCTCGACGCCCCCGATGCCGACCAGCTCCGCCAGGCGGCCGACCGCCTGCGCGACAAGATCGCTCCTGCGGTCATCGTACTGGCTGCAGCCCAGGACGGCAAAGTCGCCCTTGTGGCGATGGCCAGCCCGGAAGCTGTCAAGGCCGGTGCCAATGCTGGCAGCCTGATTCGTGAAGCCGCGAAAATCACCGGTGGCGGCGGCGGTGGCCGTCCGGACATGGCCCAGGCCGGCGGCAAGGATGTCCAGGCGATCGACACCGCACTTAAGGCCGCAGTCGAACTCGCGAAAAAGCAACTTGGCGCATAAAACGCTGCACATGACCGGCGCCTGAGATCCAGCGCCATCCGGAGGTAACCCCAATGTCAGACTGTATTTTCTGCAAACTGGCCCATGGCGAGATTAAGGCGAACCTGGTCTATGAAGACGAGTCGGTCGTCGCTTTCCATGATATGCACCCCAAAGCCCCGGTGCACGTGCTGATCGTGCCGAAGACCCATGTCCGCAACATTGAGGAGCTGGCCCGCCATGAATCCGGCGAGGCCATCCTCGGCCAAATCCTGCGGGCGATTCCGCTGGTGGCTGATAAGCTTGGCATCGCTGAATCGGGCTATCGCCTGATCAACAACTTTGGCAAGGATGGCGGCCAGACCATCGACCACGTCCATTTCCACCTGCTGGGCGGCCGCAACCTCGGCGACCGGATGGTCTGAACAGAAGCGCCAAACCACGCCTGCAGCCGACAGAACAGCCGACAGAACTGCCGACAAAATCGACAGAATCGGACCGGACAAAATGACATTCTGATTGACTAAAACGTGATTTTGCCTGTATAATGCTGGTGTTCTGAACGGGCCGGTTTATCCGGAAAATCAGATCTAACGAATAAAAAGACGACCTGAAAATCGCCGTCGAGGGGGGGGAAAACAACAATGTCTGAAATTCGAGTGAAAGAAAACGAGTCCCTTGACAGCGCACTGCGTCGTTTCAAACGCTCATGCGCACGCTCCGGTGTTCTGGCCGAGGTCCGCAAACGCGAACATTACGAGAAACCTAGCGTTCGTCGCAAGAAAAAATCGGAAGCCGCAAGAAAAAGGAAACGCTGATAACGATGAGCATCAAAGAACAACTGCTGGAAGATTTCAAAACGGCCATGAAAGCCAAAGACACGCTGCGCAAGGATGTCTTGCAGATTTTGCGTGCAGCGGTCCTGCAGGTCGAGAAAGACCAGCAAGTGACCTTGGATGATTCGGGGGTCGCCGAAATCATCGCCAAAGAATACAAGAAACGCGCCGAGACCATTGTCGAACTGGCAGGCTCGGATCGTGTCGATATTCTTGACAAGAACAAAGCCGAAATGGCCTTGATCCAAGCTTACCTGCCAGCCCAGCTGAGCGAAGCCGAAATCGAAGAACTTGTCCGCAAGGCGATCGAACAGGCCAACGCACATTCGGCCCGCGACATGGGCGCAGTCATGAAAGTGCTGATGCCTGACGTCAAAGGTAAAGCCGATGGCAAGCTGGTCAATGCAATCGTCAAACGGTTGCTCGGCTGATTCAAAACCGATCCGACACAAAAGGCCCGATATCACATTCGATATCGGGCCTCTTTTTGTTATACTGTAAAAGCTACGTGATACAAGCTGTCAAACAGCGGCAAAACAGCATCGATTCCCGGTGTTCAGGCGACCCGCAGCCAGCAAGTTGAAAGGAGGACCGATCGTGCTGATCCAGAAAGAGTGGCGTATCCTCGACACAGCCGTCGGTTCAGCGACCCTGCCGGAACGCATCCTGCGCGGCCGTCTATTGCCGGATGCCGAGTCGCGCGAACGCTTTCTCAATCCGTCGCCCTCGGCGCTTTTTGACCCATTTGCCTTGCCGGATATGGCGGCAGCCTGCCAGACGATAGGCGCCGCAATCGAGTCCGGCCACAAGATCGTCGTCCACGGTGATTACGATGTCGATGGCCTGACCTCCACAGCCCTTCTGGTTCGCTTTTTGCGCCGTAATGGTGTCGACTGCGAGCCGCTGATTCCAGACCGCCTGGTAGACGGCTATGGCCTTAGCGATGCCAGTGTCTTCCGGGCCAGGGCCATGGGCGCCCATCTCCTGATCACGGTCGACTGCGGCGTGACAAGTGTCGATGCCGTCGCCGAACTCGAGTCCGCCGGGATCGCGGTGGTCATCACCGACCACCACGAATGTCTGCCGACCTTGCCTGCGGCGAGGGCTGTGGTCAACCCGAAACGAGTCGATTCCAGCTACCCGACCACCAGCCTGTCCGGTGTCGGCGTAACGTTTAAATTGATCCAGGCCCTAGGCCAATACCTGCATCTCGACGAACTCGATTCGGGCGAATATGCGCTGGTCGCCCTGGGCACCGTCGCTGACGTCGTGCCACTGCTCGATGAGAACCGGATCCTGGTCCGCGAAGGATTGCATGCCTTGAACCGCCATCTCCATCCTGGATTGACGGCGTTGCTCGCTGTCTGCATGCAGACCGAGCGTTTGGTCGACGCCACAACAATTGGCTACACCCTCGCCCCCCGTCTCAATGCCGCCGGCCGGCTTGGCGCCGCCATGCCGGCCCTCGAACTGCTGCTGACGGACGATGCTGACCGTGCGCGCCAGTTAGCCGAAGAACTGCAGGAACAGAACCGGCAGCGCCAGGCCCTGGAAGCGGCGATCCTGGCTGAAGCGGTCGAAATGATCGAAAGCGATTTCGATTTCGGCACCTCGGACCTGATCATCCTCGCGCGCCAGGGTTGGCATACCGGCGTCGTCGGAATCGTCTGTTCCCGCCTGGTTGACCTTTACCATCGCCCGGTCATTGTCCTCGGTGGCGAAGGGGACCGTCTCAAGGGATCAGCCCGGACTTGCGGCTCTTTTGATATCCTCGAAGCCATCCGTGCCGGCACAGAATATGCCCGGAAGTTCGGCGGCCATCGCAAAGCGGCCGGCGTCGAGCTCGACTTGGCCAGCTTCGAAGATTTCCGCAAAGCCGTCAATGCCTATGCTGCCATGCGAGTCAGTCCGCTCGACTTCCGGCCGGAAATCATCGCCGATGCCCTCGTGACCCTCGGTGATCTGACAGAACAGAACGCGGCAGCGCTCGCCAGCCTGGCGCCGTTTGGCGAAAGCAACAAACAGCCGCTGCTGGTTTGCCGCGAATTGCTGCTGACCGACTGGCGTCTGGTCGGCAATGGCAAACATGTCCGCCTCGCTGTGCAGGGTGCCCAGAACCGGCCGATTGCCGGCATCGCTTTCAACCTCAGCAGTGCTGACGACCTGTTTTCAGCCGGCGACCGGGTCGACCTGCTGTTCGCCCTCGAAATTTCCGAGTTCCAGGGCCGCCGCAATCTCCAGCTGCAAGTCCGCGATATCCATCCCAGCCTGACCGGCGACCGCTTCGAGGATGAAATGCCAGATCTGGCCCAGACCTATGCCGAACAGCCTGACCTGGCGCAATTGATACAGCACTACCAGGTGCCGACCGACCGGCTGGTACCTGACCAGCAGGATTATATTGCTGCTTACCAGTACCTGCGGGCTTCTTATGCTGACCGCCCGGTTCAGACCGACCTGTCCCTGCTCGCCCGCCGCATTGCCCGTAGCTATCAGCGGCCGCTCAACCTGTTCAAACTGGCTCGCATCCTGCGTGTGTTCAGCGAAATCAACCTGTTGAAGATCCAGCCGCTCGGCAAAGACCGGATGCGGATTGAACTCGCCCCGGTCGACTTGGAAAACAAAGTTCGCCTGTCCGATGCCCCTTCGTACCAAATCCTGAAAGCCCAGGGAGGCTATTCATGAGTCAAGATAACAGCAACGAAATCCTGCAGCGGATCATCCGGCTATATGAGGAATATTCGGGCCAGCACGATGGACATCGGATCGCCGAGGCATTTGAATACGCACGCGCTGCCCACGAAAAGCAGCGCCGGGCGACCGGTGAACCGTACATCATCCATCCGCTGGCAATCGCCGAGATTCTCACCGAACTCGAAGTCGACAGCGGACACCCTGATCGCCGCCCTGCTTCATGACACGGTCGAAGACACCGGGATATCCTATCGAGGAACTCGCCACCCGCTTTGGCGAAGATATCGCCTCGCCTGGTCGATGGCGTCACCAAACTGGGCCGGATTCCCTATTCGTCCAAGGAAGAAATCCAGGCTGAGAATTTCCGCAAGATGTTCCTGGCGATGGCCAAGGATATCCGGGTCGTCCTGATCAAGCTGGCTGACCGGCTGCACAACATGCGCACCCTGAAAAACATGTCACCGGAGAAACAGCTCGAAAAAGCCCGGGAAACCCTCGATATCTACGCCCCATTGGCCCACCGCCTCGGCATTTACAAAATCAAGTGGGAACTCGAGGACCTTTGCCTGCGCTACATCGACCGCGATGCCTATTACGAGCTGGTCGGCTCGATCTCCCAGAAACGGTCCGAGCGTGAACAGTACCTCGAAGACGATCGTCGTCCAGTTGCAGACGAAAATATCCGACATGGGGATCAAAGCCGATATCGAAGGCCGTCCGAAGCATTTCTACAGCATTTACCGCAAGATGAAAGCCCAGGACAAGGCCTTGGACCAGATCTATGACCTTTTTGCAACCAGGATCATCGTCGACACGGTTGCAGACTGCTATGCCGTCCTCGGCCTCGTCCACGAGCTGTACAAGCCGATGCCCGGCCGTTTCAAGGACTATATCGCGATGCCCAAGCCGAATATGTACCAGTCCCTGCACACGACTGTCATCGGCCCCAAAGGCATCCCGTTCGAAGTCCAGATCCGCACCCTGGCGATGCACCGCACGGCCGAATACGGCATCGCTGCGCACTGGCGCTACAAGGAAGACGCTGAACATGGCGGCACCTCGCATACCGCATCCCACAATGCCGCAGCCGACAGCTTCGAAGGCAAACTGACCTGGCTGCGCCAACTGCTCGACTGGCAGAAGGACATGCGCGACGCCGGCGAATTCATGGAATCACTCAAGAGCGGCCTGGTCGCCGATGAAGTCTTTGTCTTCACGCCCAAAGGCGAAGTTCGCTCCCTGCCGGAAGGCTCAGTGCCGATCGATTTTGCCTACAATATCCACAGCGGCATCGGCAACCGCATGTATGGCGCCAAAGTCAACGGCCGGATCGTGCCGCTGACCTATGAGCTGAAAAATGGCGACATCGTCGAGGTCCTGACCTCGGAAAAGGTCCATGGCCCCAGCCGCGACTGGCTGAAAATCGTCAAAAGCACTTCAGCGCGCAACAAGATCAGCCAGTGGTTCAAAAAGGAAATGCGCGAAGAGAATGTCTTGCGCGGCAAGGAAATCGTCGAGCGCGAAATCAAGAAAACCGGCTTTACGGCCCATCAGCTGCTCAAACCGGAATTCCTCGAACCGCTCTACCGCCGTTATACCCTGAGCACCCTGGACGACCTCTTTGCGGCAATCGGTTACGGCGGCCTTTCTGCCGGTAAAATAGTCCCCCGCCTGCGCGACGAATACATCCGCAATCTGCCGGAAGATGAACGCAACCAGCCTCGGCTATCGGATCAGTCCGTCCGGTCAGCTGGTCTACAGCCCGCAGACCACGACACTGGAAGAAGAAGACGGCAGCCAGACCCTGACTCGCCAGCCCAAAACCAAGCAGTCACAGCGCTACGACCAGGGCGTTGTCGTCAAAGGGATCGACAATTGCCTCGTCAAGCCTGTCACGCTGCTGCAGCCCGGTGCCCGGTGATCCGATCATCGGGTATCGTCACCCGCGGCAAGGGTGTCGCCGTCCACCGCACAGACTGCACGCAATATCCGCCAGCTGCTGGAAAGCAACGACGGATCAGCGACCACTGCTGAAAAAGCCTCGCGCCTGATTGACGTCGCCTGGGCCAAGGATGGCGGCAATTCGACCTACCAGGTTGACTTGAAAATCATCGCCCGCGACCGCCGCCACCTGCTGGCCGACGTCTCCAACGCGATTGCCGAGGAGAAAGTCTCGATTTTGTCCGGGCAAATGACCGCCATGAAAGATGTCACCGCCACACTGATCATGACCATCGAGGTCATCGAGCCAAAACCAGTTTGACCGGGTCCTGGGCCGGATCAAGGCCATCCGCGACGTCATCGAAGTCCACCGTGGGACTTAATCCTGTGCTGGATGTCGATCAAGCACGCCGCGCCGCTCTGCATTACAGTAAAGCTTGCGGTGTGCCCTGCCGCGTGATCAATGCCGCAGGCGAAACACTATATACAGCCGATCCGGGTGCCGGGCAGCTTTCGATCTGCGAAATGATCGGCAAACTGTTGCCCTCAGCCGAACCGGTCGCCAGTGTCTGCAATAATTCCCATTTGTATGGCTGCTACCAGGCGGAACGCTTTGGCGGCCAATATGTTTATTTTTGCCCGGCCGGGATGACCCATTGGGCTAGTCCGATCATGCTCAACCAGGGCCAGGTTGTCGGAGCTCTGGTCGGCGGACCCGTCCATCTCACCGAGCCTGACGATTCCTGATTCTCGATGACCTGGCCGACAAGCTGGCTTTCATCCGAGCTATTTGCCCGAACTGCAGAAGCGGATGAATAACGTTCCGGTTCTCTCGACTGACCGGGTCAACAGCCTGAGCGAGCTGCTGTACATGGCGGCCGGCGCCATCTCCGACGAGTCTTTCGAGCAGCTGCTGCAGAAACGCAAATCAGGCGATCTGCAGGCTGAACTCTGGGAGCAGATCAATTTCCTGAAATCCTACACCTACGTCGAACCAGAAGCCCTCAATTACCCGATCCTCAAGGAAGAACAGCTGCTGGAAACCATCGAAATCGGCGACAAGCCCGCATCACAGAAGATTCTCAATGAAATCCTTGGCCATATCTTCTTCTCCAGCAGCGGCAGCATCGAAGTCATGCGCGCCCGGGTCATCGAGCTGGTCGTCCTCCTGTCGCGTGCGGCGATCCGCGGCGGCGCCGATGTCGAGCAGATATTCGGCCTGAACTACACCTACCTGGAGAAGATCTATGCTTTCCGCAACATCGATGAAATTGCCTACTGGCTCTCCGGCATTATGGCCCGCTTCACCGACCAGGTTTTCAACCTGTCGCACGTCAAACACACCGATGTCATCTACAGGGCAGTCGATTATGTCAAGAAGAACTATATGAAAAAAATCACGCTCGAGGAGACAGCAGCCCTGGTGTACCTGAGTCCGGCCTATTTCAGCCGGATTTTCAAAGATGAAATGGGCGAAAATTTCAACAGCTATGTCAATCAGATCCGTGTCGAAGCAGCCAGGAAACTGCTGCTCAACGAGTCGGTTTCGCTGACAGACATCTCAACCCTGGTCGGTTTTGAAGGCCAGAGCTATTTCTCCAAAGTCTTCAAAAAACTGACCGGAATCACCCCGGGAAAATACCGCGAGTCCCGCGGCCGGGCCCGCCCCGAAAAAACCTGACCGGGAGATAAGGATTTTATCTGACGTCAGTATGACCCCCCCCATAACAAAATAAAAACAGCAGCCCTCGCCTGTTTATCAAGTGGGGGCTGCTGCATTCAGGAGTCGAAATATGATGAAAACCTGTTAGAGAATCAACTTGCCTTTGGCATTAGTTCCAGTCCTAGAAGATCGTAAATATTCTTGTGCAGTCCAAAGATAATATTCTGTCCAGTTTGGTTTGGATGCGGATTGCGGGTCAAAGAGGATGGATATAGCAGGGTCACTTGATTCATATTACCAGAGCTATATTGATCAAACGCCGAATAGACATCGGCGACTTCATAGAAATATGTTGAAGCTAGACTGTTGATCAGATCATTCATCCCTGTATGATCAGCCTTGAAGTAGTAATTATCGACAAAAGTGTGCATTTCAGTATCTGCAACGTTAAAGGGATTATATTGATTCATGACAACGACAACGGCATCCTGATTTAGCGTACGGATTTTGATCATGATCGCTTCCCACTGGGCAACAAAATCTTTGTAACCCTGTTCTGCAATCGATAGATTAGGGTTGAAAAAATCATAAAGTCCCAACCAGGTCTTGCAGGCCTGCATCAAATTGTTGCCGCCAATACTGATGGTGATGAAATCAGCAGTTCTGATGGCATCTTGCATTGACGTGTTGGTCTGCAGTTTATTGAGGAGCTCATTGGTCCGATCACCGTCTGTCTCGAAAGCGCTGCGGATAATGTCGGTACCAGGATTGGTTGATCGCAGATAATTCTCAAACTGATCAACATATGGATTTGTTGGTGAAGTGAGAGGCGTTGTTGTCCCTGTTGCGATCGAATCACCCAATGAAACGTATCGGATTGCTGGCGTTGTGGCAGGGGTGACATTGACAATAACAGATTTTACAATAAATTTTGACAAATCTTTGCTGTTCCAGAATTTGAAAGTAAGCGTCTTTTGGCCTGTGGTTGTACTATTATAGGTATAACTTGATGTTCCGGATGTCTTAGCAGTTTTCATTGTTGTCGCCGTTTGCGGGCTTCCCTCGACCGTCCACTGTGTTTGGTTTACCGCAAAGGTCGATTTCCAACTAGCTGTGATCGTGATTGAGCTGCCAGCTATAATTGAGGGGGATTCAGGATTGAAAGTAATCGAATCGACAGTTGTTCCACCAGTTGGTTTTGCATAGACACTAACCGGAAAGCTGAGAACAATTAAAAATATAAGTATTAAAGACAAATATTTTTTCATGCCATGTCCTCCTGTATTGTTTTTATAATTTTAACATGGGTCCAGCCATAAATAGATAGATAATTACAATAATCATCATAAATATTACATATAAGCGGAATCCGCTTTTAATCCTGCCGATTGAATAAATGTATTCCAAAAATAAAAAAATCATCGCAAGTGTGAATGTTGCGATGATTTTTATTATTAACAATATTGGCGATCAGTCAGCTGTATTTTTCAGATCCACCAGGGGTCGGACTAAATCACGACGACTGAAACCAGAATCACCGGACGGCGGCGGGTCCGCTCAAAGAGCAGGTCGCGCAGCTGGTCCTTGAGCTGGTTGCTTTCGAGCAGGGGAGCCAGCGGTTTGTTCCCCTGGTCGGCCTTGCGGGCGAAGGCGAGGATCTTTTTCTGGGTTTCCTGGACGATCCGGTCGTTCTCGCTCTCATACATGAAGCCTCGGGTCTGGATGTCCGGCTGGCCAAACAGTTCATTTTTCTCTTTGTCGACCGCGATGAAGACGACAACAACGCCGTCGTCGGAGAGCAGGCGGCGATCACGCAGCACCAGGTTGTCGATATTGCCGACCCCTGAACCGTCGATCAGGACACCTTCGGCATTGGTGAACCCACTGATCCGAGCCAGCTGGTTTTCCGGCTGGTATTCGAATATATCACCATTGCCGAGCAGGAAGATTTTCTCCCAGGCACAACCGAGCTGGTTGGCCAGTTCGGCGTGGCGATAGAGATGGCGGTATTCACCGTGGGCCGGGATGAAATATTGCGGCCGGACAAGGTTGTGCAGCAGCTTCAATTCTTCCTGGTACGCATGGCCGGAGACATGGATCTCGGACAGCGACTCATAGATGACATGGGCGCCGCGCTTGTACAGTTCGTTGATGACACGGTAGACCGACTTCTCATTGCCGGGGATGGCTGAAGATGAGAGGATGACGGTGTCGCCGGGGACGATCTCGACTGACCGGTGCTCGGAGAAGGCCATGCGGGTCAGCGCCGACATCGGTTCACCCTGGCTTCCGGTGGTGATCAGGACCAGTTTGTCGGCCGGGTAGCGGTCGATCTGGTTGACGTCGATCAGGGTGTCCGGCTTCATGTCGATATAACCGAGGGAGTTGGCCGCGTCAAAGACATTCAGCATGCTCCGGCCGACCAGGGCGACCTTGCGGTCGTACATTTCAGCGGCTGTGAAGACCTGCTGGACACGGGAAACGTTCGAAGAGAACGTCGTGACGAAAATGCGGCCGGTGGCTTTGCCGAACAGTTCAATCAACGAATCGCCGACTTTGCGTTCAGACGGGGTATAACCCTTGCGCTCGATATTGGTGCTTTCGCAGACCATCAGCAGGACGCCTTCGTCACCGATCGCGCCAATCCGGGCCAGGTCCATGGGTGCGCCATGAACCGGGGTGTGGTCGATTTTGAAGTCGCCGGAATGGTAGATGGTCCCGGCCGGGGTGCGGATCGCCAGGGCATTGGCATCTTCGATGCTGTGATTGACACGGACGAATTCGACCGAAAAGCTGCCGACCCCGACGATATCACCGTCGCGGACCTTGATCAGCTGGGCATTGCTGACACCAGTGCCACGGTCTTCGATCTTGCGCCGGATCAGTTCGATCGTCATGTGGTTGCTGTAGACCGGCACCTTGATATCCTTCAGCAGGTAGGGCAAAGCGCCGATATGGTCTTCGTGGCCGTGTGTGACAAAAACCCCGCGCAGCTTGTGGCGATTGTCGTTGATGTAGGAGAAGTCCGGGATGACCACATCAATGCCCGGCATTTCTTCGTCCGGGAAGGCGATACCGCAATCGACGATGATCATTTCATCGCCATACTCGTAGACCGTCATGTTCTTGCCGATCTCGCGCATACCGCCGAGTGGGATGACTTTGAGGCGGGGGGCTCCGGCAGAAGCTGGCGGAATCGTCAGCTTCGGCAGCATTGCGCCGTGCTTGAGCGGATGACGCTCGGTGCGCGGATGCGTCGTCACCGTCGAGGCGGACGCCTGCTGGCGGCCGCTGGCAGGCGGGTGACCCGCGCCCTGGCGCTGGTCTGGCCGACGGGACAAATCACGCGAGCCGGCAGTTGATGAGGACTGGCGGTTGGCGTTCGGGGTGGCCGGGGACTTCTGGAAAGGACGGTCGGATATGCCAGAGGTGCGCTGGTCTCGGGTCGTTTTCGGACTTTGGTCTTGTCTCGGCCCACGCTCGGGTCTCTGACCGTTATCCGGTCTCGGCCCACGGGCAGGTCTCGGCCCTGCAGCGCCGGCTTTCGGTCCTGAAGGATTAGCTTTGGGCGTGGTAGCATCCGTAGCCTTGGCTGGATTCATGCCAGTCCTGGCAGACGGCCGGTTGGCAGGACGAGGTGCGGCACCCGACGCTGGGCGGGGCTTGCGGACACCTTCACGAGGCATTTCTTTTTTGACTGCAGGCGTTCTGGGCGGGTTGGATCTCGGTGCACCAGCAGGGGTGCTTTCAGCGTTCGGCACAAATTCAACCAAACCGGCTGGGTTTTCCGACGCCGGTCGGCTGGGTTTACGTTTGGGATTAAAGGGCATATAAGTGTTTTTTCCTCCGAAAAATTAAGATTTTCATCTGCACCCATCATAACATGCATTTCGGGATAAAGATATCATTATCTATGCCGGCAAGGCTTGCCATCCGCTAATTCACGTGATAAAATACATCAGTGCAAAAAACGAAGCGCAAAGAATGCGTCTTCCCAGGAGGTGAAAAGACATGCCGAATATCAAGTCAGCCATCAAGCGCGTCAAGGTTGCTGCCAAGAAGACCGCTGCCAACAAGATCAAGAAAAGCGAAATTCGCACAGCCGTCAAGAAGACCAAAGCCGCTGTGGCTTCTTCTGTGGAAGGTGCTGCCGATATGATCAAAGACACGCAGGCGACACTCGACAAGGCCGCGGCCAAGGGCTACATGCACAAGAACAACGTAGCTCGCAAAAAATCCCGCTTGGCTAAAGCGATCAAAACCCTGACGAAGTAATTGAACATCTGATTTTCCTGGCTCGTCAAAATCAAGCAGCTGGCTTTCAACAAGCCAGCTGCTTTTTTATCGTTTTCATTTTACCGGGGCCACCTGGTTTTTCAGGCCATAGACAAACCAGTAGATGAAGGCGACACAGACCGCCCCGCCGACAATGTTGCCGAGCGTCACCGGGATCAGGTTGTTGACCGCAAAGCTGCCCCAGTTGAGGCTTTGCAGCTTTTCAGGCGTAACACCCAGTCCGGCCGCCGCCTGGACGAACTCGGGATTTTGACTGGCGAAAATGCCGGCGGGGATATAGTACATGTTGGCGATGCTGTGCTCAAAACCGCTGGTGATGAACAGCCAGATCGGGAAAAAGATCGCGAAGATTTTCCCGGCAATACTGCGCGAACCATAGGCCATCCAGACCGCGAGTGTGACGAGCCAGTTGCACATCACACCCAGGACAAAAGCCTGCAGGAAAGTCAGGTTGACCTTGTAGACCGCGATTTTGATTGTGATGGCGGCCAGCCCGTTGCCCCCGCTGTGGAAAAGACCGGACGCGTTCATCATCCAGGCGATCAGGATCGAGCCGAGGAAATTGCCGGCGAAAACAGTCGCCCAGTTGCGGAGCATGTCCGGCAGCTGGATCTTCTTGTCGAGAAGGCTGGTCAGGATCAGCGTGTTGCCGGTAAAAAGCTCGGCACCCGCGATGACAACGAGCATCAGACCGGTGCCGAAAATGCTCCCGGCCAGCGCTTTGCCAAGCCCATACGTCTCTGCCCTGGCCAGCAGGTTGAATGCGGCCATGTTTGAACCTTCGGCGGCAAACGCAATGAACGCCCCGCCGAGGATCGCCAGGATCAGAAGGTCCAGGGTTGAACGGGTCGCTTTGCGAATGCCGCTGTGAAGGGTGTAGTCGTAAATTTCCTGGGGTGTCAGGTCATCGGGTGTTGGTGCGTTGAATTTTGCCATGCGAAACCTTCCGATCTTCAAGTTGTAAAAAACTATCGGTATCGTAGGTCAGGCACGGACGAAATGCCGTAACGTTTGATCTGTAATTTTCAATCTGTTTGATTCAATGCCGGACAGGTCAATTTTAATACTTTCAAGTATAATGGCCTGCGCCCTGGTTTAGCCGATCACCAGCCGGTGGTAGCTCTTTTTGCCTTTGCGGACGATCGCTTCACCTGTCGCGAAATCATCAGCGCAGAGCTGGTGCATCACATCGCTGACCGCAACATCGTTGAGGTAGACACCACCCTGGGCGATCAGCCGGCGGCCTTCACCTTTGGATGGGATCAGTTTGGCCGCGAGCATGGCGTCGAGCAGCGTCAGGCCGGCGTCGATCGAATCCTGGCTGAAGGTCGTGCTGGCCATCGCGTCGGAACGGCCGCCCTTTTCGAACAGGTCTTCAGCCTGGCTGCGGGCCGCGGCAGCAGCCTCCGCGCCGTGGACAATGGTCGTCACTTCGAGGGCCAGTCTTTTCTTGGCCTCATTGATCGCCGAGTCTTGCAGGCTCGCGTATTGGTCAATTTCCTCGAGCGGCATGAAGGTCAGCAGTTTCAGGCAGTTGGTCGACATCGGCGTCGTCGATGTTGCGCCAGTACTGGTAGAACTCGAACGGCGATGTTTTTTCCGGATCCAGCCAGACTGCGCCTTTGGCGGTCTTGCCCATCTTGATGCCGGCGCTGGTGGTCAGCAGCCGGAAGGTCATGCCGAAAGCCTCGCCCTGGTCTTTGCGCCGGACCAGTTCGACGCCGGCCGAGGATGTTCGACCACTGGTCGTCGCCGCCCAGCTGCAGCTGGCAGTTGTAGCGGCGGTACAGCTCGAGGAAATCGTAGGCCTGCATCAGCATGTAGTTGAACTCGAGGAAAGTCAGGCCCTTTTCCAGCCGCTGCGGTAGCAATCGGCGGTCAGCATGCGGTTGACCGAGAAATGGGGCGCCGATATCGCGCAGAAACTCGACATAATTGAGGTTCAGCAGCCAGTCGGCATTGTTGACCATGATGGCCCGGTCATTCCGAAAAATCGAGCAGGATCTTCATCTGGTCGCGGAAACGGTCGACATTGTCGACGGATCGTTTCGGCGGTCAGGACCTGGCGCAGATCGGAGCGGCCGGACGGGTCGCCGATCATGCCGGTGCCGCCGCCCAGCAGGGCGATCGGCCGGTGGCCGGCCCGCTGCATGTGGGCCATGACCATCATCTGGACGAAATGGCCGACGTGCAGGCTGTCAGCGGTCGGATCGAAACCGATATAGAAAGTGACGCCCGGCTTGGCAAGCAGCTCCCGGACTTCAGCTTCATGGGTGACCTGGGCGAGGTAGCCGCGGGCTTTAAGCAGATCATAGACGGAGGAAGTTGCCATGGAGAATACACTCCCTTTCTGAGAACTGTCCGACGTGATGTTTATCGGACTTGGACGACAAGCCAGGCAAAATAGCCGCTTTGGACGTTATGGTATTCTAGCGGATCACAACCGGCCTGTCAAAATCTGCGCCGGTTTTCTGGCCGGCGGCCAGCATCCAGAGGTCTGTCGCGGCGAGATCGAGCTGGGCCTGGCGCTGGAGAATGGCCTGGTCGCCGTATTCGAGGAAGTCCGAAGCCCGGGTGATGATCGGCAGACGTGCTTTTTCCCGCATCAGCTTGAGCAGGTAACGGCCATTTTTGTCAAATCCAAGGACTCGGATATAGGCCGGGCCGCCAGCCTGGTCGAAGCGCTCATAGTCCTCGCTGGTCAGGTTCATCAGCAAGGCCAGCAAAGCCCGCTGGACACGCGTCCGCGGCAGGCGGCGGCTCATCGCCGCTTCGACAATCGCCGCCAGGTGGCCGTAACTTGCGCCACCAGCGCCGCTGTTGATCGTGTCGCTGCTTTCTGGCCGGCGGGCTGCGGCGATCAGCCGTTGGGCCAGACCTTCACCCATCCCGGGAATGTCGGCCATCTCCTCGGCACTTCTTGTCCGCAGCAGGCTGATCATCGGCAAGGCGAGGTCCTCGCTCAGGACCGGGCCGTTCCCGGCAGCGACGGATTCGAGCAGGATGGCCAGTGAAGCGGACGGCATGGTGTGGGCCAAATGGCGCAGCAAAGCCGCGGGGTCACGCCGAGCTTTGGCGATGACCTTCCGGATGGCTGTCGCACTGGATAAGGGCGCGTCGATTGTATCGTCGAGGTAGGCCTGGCCCTGGCGCTGGAAGGTCACGGGTTCGAACCGGCGTCGGGCTGGCAGGCGCAGGTTAGCTTTCAGGTATTCCACGGCGAGGATATTGTTCGAACTTTTGATCAATTCTGCGGCAGCCGGGTTGGCAAGGCTCACCGCCAACGCCTGCTGGCGGGCTGCAGCAAAAGAAAGCCCCTCATCGAGGCAGCGCTGCAACTCGGTCTTGAAGCTGGGCGGTTCGCTGATGAGCTGCTCGGCCAGCTGCTGCAGGGCGGGCAATTCACCATGCTCACTGCCGAAGACGAGCGTGCGGGTGATGCCGGTCGCAGCCAGCAGCTGGACGCCACCGCTGGCGAAACGCTCGGCGCTGGCAGTCGCCCAGGCAAACGGCAATTCGAGGACGAGGCTGGCGCCGCAGGCCAGCGCCATCCGGGCTCTCGTCCACTTGTCAAGCACAGCCGGTTCGCCGCGTTGGGTGAACGAGCCGCTCATCGCCACGATGACTGCGCAGTCGGAACCGAACTTGAGCTTGGTCTGTTCGATCTGCCAGGCGTGGCCGTTGTGCAGGGGATTGTATTCAGCAATGATTCCAGCAGTTTTCATGGCGTTCATTATAGCAGTGACGGCCTGATTCTGCTATGATGGCGCTGTGGCAAAGATCGAACACATCCATAATCCGAACCGCCGTCGTTGGCTTTTACTGGGCGGCCTAGTCCTCCTGATCCTGATCGGAGCACTGGTCTATTTTGTTTTCCTCGCGCCAGACGAGCGGCCATTTGCTGTCCCCGGATCGCTGGCCAGCGCTGAAACGAGTGCCTATTCCGTCAATCGCGAGGTCGTCAGCGGCATTGCCGGTCGGCTGAAGGCCAACCTCGAAACCACCCCCGGGCTCCTGGCCTGGTACCAGCAGGAAAATCGCGAACTGGCCATGCCGGCCGCTAAATCCTCGCTACTCGATGCCAGCGAGCAGATCTACTATGCCATCTGGCTCGTCGAGCAAGGTGACAAACCTGCTTTCAAAGCCTGGCTCAGCAGTTTCCAGGCCAATTTCATCAGCCCTGACGGCCAAGTTTACGAAAGCCGCAGTTTAGAAGAAGCCGCTGCAGCGACACCAGCTTCGCAGCCGCAGCTCCAGGCCCCAGACCCGGCGACGACTTCCTGGCCGGATACACTGCTTTACGTGCGGGCCCTGGCAATGGCCTATGCCCGCTGGCCGCAGAACGACTTCGACCGGGCCGAGCGCGCGGGGGTCGACAACCTTGGCCGTGTCATCGGCGACCGCCTTGTCGCGGACAGCAAGACAGTCATCCCGACCCCGGCCCCGACTGTCGATCCGGGAGCGACCCCGACCCCGCGACCCACCGCCACCCCGACCCCGGATCCGGTTGCGCCGACAGAACAGATCATCCAGCTGCATTCGCTCGATTTGCTGACCTTGAAGAACATCGCGGTCCTCGACCCCCGTTTCCAGGCCCGATACGACGAAGCACTGTCGCTGGTCGAAGGCGGTCTGATCAGCGATGTCCTGCCGCTGTATGCTACAAGCTACTATCCGAAAAACAGCGGATATGTCCGGTTTGAAGGCACAACACCGGTCATCGACCTCGAATCCTCCCTGCTGGTTGCCCTGCACCTGGCCGAAGTCGGCCGCCTCGACCCACGTACCCTCAGCTGGCTTGGCGAGCACTTGTTGAATGACAGCGCCCTGTTCACGACCTACCATATTGCCCAGGGCCAGGCGACAAGCAGCGAAGAAAGCCTGGTTGGATACGCCCTGACCGCCCGGATTGCCCGGATCACCGGCCAGGAGGCCCTTTACCGGAAGGCCACAGACCGTCTCCAGTGGCATCTCGCGACCAGTCTGACCAGCCAGGTTCGCGGCGCGGTCTTCCGCCAGACTGAAAATGGTGTCGTCAGCATGACGGCTAGTGACAATATCTGGGCCTTGCTGGCCCTGTCCTGACCAGATTTAAAACGTTTTCGGAACGGTTTCGCCCCATCTCCTGTTGGCATTCGATTGATTTTAATCTATACTTGAATAGTAAAAAAACAGTTATGCACCGCATCAACAGCTGCCGGTGAGCCGGCGGCGCGTTTTTGTTGGTCGATCAGGAGAAGGGGAAGAAATCATGGGATTCATTGACACAATCATCGCCAAAGCACGCTTGGACAAAAAGACCATCGTTTTACCCGAAACATCGGACAAACGGACAATCGAAGCAGCTGCCAAGGTACTTGAAAAAGGATTCGCCAATATCGTGCTGCTCGGAGACCCTGAGCAGGTCAAGACGGTCGCCCCGCAGTGGGATATTTCAGGTGCGACCATCATCGATCCGGCCAAGAGCGACAAGCTCGAAGCCTACACGAACGCGTTCTACGAAATGCGCAAAGCCAAGGGCGTCACCCTGGAGAAAGCCCAGAAGACCATGCTGGATCCGCTGTACTTCGGCGTCATGATGGTCAAGATGAACGAAGCAGACGGCATGGTTGCCGGTGCGATCAACAGCACCGCCAACACGCTGCGCCCGGCCCTGCAGATCCTGAAGACAGCACCTGGCACCAAGCTGGTTTCCTCGTTCTTCATGATGGATCGTCCCGGACTGCGAGCTACGGCGCCAACGGCACCTTCCTGTTCGCCGACAGCGGCCTGGTCGAAAATCCCGACTGCCGACGAGCTCTCCGAAATCGCCATGTCCTCCGCCAAATCCTTCCGCCAGCTGACCGGCGTCGACCCCGATCGTGGCCATGCTGTCCTACTCGACCTACGGCAGCGCCAAGAAGCGCGCTGATCGACAAAGTCATCGAAGCGACCCGCCTGGCCAAGGAAAAAGCCCCCGAACTCAACCTCGACGGCGAACTGCAGCTCGACGCCGCCATCGTGCCGGCAAGTCGGCAAGAGCAAGGCGCCGGGCAGCCCGGTCGCCGGCAAGGCCAACGTGCCTGATCTTCCCGGACCTCAACGCCGGCAACATCGGCTACAAACTGGTCCAGCGCCTGGCCAAGGCCGAAGCCTACGGCCCGATTACCCAGGGCATCGCCCGCCCGGTCAACGATCTTTCGCGCGGCTGCTGTCGCCGACGACATTGTCGGCGTCGTCGCCATCACAGCCGTCCAGGCCCAGGCATCAGCGAAACAGCGGCAGAGACAATCACCTGCCGTTTGAAGGAGGATTCATGAACGTTCTGGTTATCAATGCCGGCAGTTCCTCCCTGAAATACCAGCTGCTCGAACGCCAAGACCGGCGATGTCCTGGCCAAAGGCGGCGCCGAGCGCATCGGCCTGACGAATGCCATGGTCAAGCATACCAGCAACGGCGGTGATGCCGTCACCCTGCCGATCGACATGCCCAACCACAAAGTCGCTGTCCAGGCCGTCCTGCTCGATCCTGACCTCGGAAGAACACGGCGTCATCAAGAGCATGGACGAAATCGACGCGGTCGGCCACCGAGTCGTCCATGGCGGTGAGAAATTCGCCAGCTCGGTGCTGATCACCCCGGAAGTCAAACGTGCGATCCGCGCCTGTTTCGATCTGGCACCGCTGCACAATCCGCCGAACATGACCGGCATCGAAGCCTGCGAAGAAGCGATGCCCGGCGTGCCCCAGGTTGCCGTCTTCGACACCGCTTTCCACCAGACCATGCCGCCGAAAGCCTACATGTATGCCCTGCCTTACGAGCTGTACGAGAAGCATGGCATCCGCAAATACGGCTTCCACGGCACCTCCCACGGCTATGTCGCCCAGCGCGCCGCGGCTATGCTCGGCAAGCCGATCGAAACCATCAAGATCATCACCTGCCATCTCGGCAACGGCTCCTCGATCACCGCGATCGAGAATGGCAAATGCGTTGACACGTCCATGGGCCTGACCCCGCTGGCCGGTATCTGCATGGGCACCCGCTGCGGCGACATCGACCCGGCGATCGTGACCTTCCTGATGGAAAAAGAGCACCTTGACACCAAGGGCGTCGACGACATGATGAACAAAAAGTCCGGCGTGCTCGGCATCTCCGGCGTCAGCAGCGATTTCCGCGACCTTTATGCCGCAGCCGGCGAAGGCAACAAGCGGGCTCGCCTGGCACTCGACATCTTCAAGTACCAGTGCCGCAAATACATCGGCATGCTACGCGGCCGCCATGGGCGGTGTCGATGCTGTCGTCTTTACTGCCGGCATCGGCGAAAACACCGCCGACATCCGCCTGGGCGCCTGCGAAGGCCTCGGCTTCATGGGCATCCAGATCGACCCCTACAAGAACGCCGCCGTCCGCGGCCGCGAAGCCTTCGTCTCCACCGATGAATCCCGTCGTCAAGGTCCTGGTCGTGCCGACCAATGAAGAGCTGGCCATCGCCCGGGAAACGGCCCGGATCTGCGGCTTCTCAATCTGATCGACTCGAGATCTACACAGACCCGAAAACTTGATGTAAACTAATGCGAGGCTGCTTCTGATCAAAAAGAAGCAGCCTCGCTCATCCAATTTCACGTCATTTCAAAGGAGAAGCCTCATGGCTAAACAAGACAAGCTGGTTGAAGCCATCACCGCGATGGACCAGGATTTCGCCCAATGGTACACCGACGTCGTGCTCAAAGCAGAGCTGATCGACTATTCAGCCGTCAAAGGCTGCATGATCCTGCGCCCATACGGCTATGCGATCTGGGAAAACATCCAGCACAATCTTGACCGGCTGTTCAAGGAAACCGGGCACGAGAATGTGGCCATGCCGATGTTCATTCCGGAAAGCCTGCTCCAGAAGGAGAAGGACCACGTCGAAGGCTTCGCCCCGGAAGTCGCCTGGGTCACCCATGGCGGCAGTGAAAAGCTGACCGAGAGACTCTGCGTCCGCCCGACCTCGGAGACCTTGTTCTGCGATCACTACGCGCACATCATCCAGTCCTGGCGCGACCTGCCCAAGCTTTACAACCAATGGGTTTCCGTTGTCCGCTGGGAAAAGACGACCCGCCCGTTCCTGCGCACGACCGAATTCTACTGGCAGGAAGGCCATACCGCCCATGCCACCGCTGCCGAAGCTCAGGAAGAGACCTTGCGCATGCTCGAGACCTATGCTGATTTCTACCGCGACTACCTGGCGATCCCGGTCGTCCGCGGCCAGAAGACTGACAAGGAGAAATTCGCCGGCGCTGTCTCGCACCTACACCGTTGAAGCCATGATGCACGACGGCAAAGCCCTGCAGTCGGCGACCAGCCATTATTTCGGCGATGGTTTCGCCCAGGCTTTCGACATCCAGTTCACGGACAAGAACAACAAGCTGCAGCTATGTCCACCAGACCTCGTGGGGCCTCTCGACCCGTTCGATCGGCGCGATCATCATGGTCCACGGCGACGACAACGGCCTCGTCCTGCCGCCTCGCATCGCCCCGATCCAGGTCGTCCTCATGCCGATTGCCGCCCACAAGCCCGGCGTCCTCGACAAAGTGCGCGCTGTAGCCGCTGACCTCGGCGAAAAATTCCGTGTCAAGCTCGACGAGTCCGACAAGATGCCGGGCTGGAAATTCGCTGAATATGAAATGAAAGGTGTGCCACTGCGCCTCGAAATCGGCCCGCGCGACCTTGAAAACAACCAGTGTGTCGCTGTCCGCCGTGACAGCGGTGAGAAAGTCACTTTGTCGCTCGACAACCTGGCCGCTGACGTGGCCAGCCTGCTCGATTCGATCCACGACGGTCTCTACGCCAAAGCCCAGAAGAGCCTCGAGTCACGGATCTACGACGCCCATGACTGGGAGACATTCACCCGGATGATCGCTGAAAAGCCCGGTTTTGTCCGTGCGATGTGGTGCGGCGACCTCGCCTGTGAACTCAAGATCAAAGAACAGACGACCGCGACCTCGCGCTGCCTGCCCTTCGGCCATGAACACATCGGCGAAACCTGCGTCTGCTGCGGCAAACCCGCCGACAAACTCGTCATCTGGGGGAAAGCCTACTGATTCGAATCCCTCATAAAAGTCAGATTTTGCTAACGCCGGACTCACCCCGGCAGATCCAGATCATACTCCGGTTCAATCTTGAAGGTCCGCCCGGCCAGATCGGCCAGCGGGCCTTTTTTGATCTCGAGCGAGAAGAGGAGCTGGCAGGCAAACAGTTGCTGGTGCGTCATTGAACCCCGGCGGGCTTTGAAATGGCGATTGTAGTTGTTGCGGCCATATTTGCCGTCGCCCAGGACCGGGTGGCCGAAATGGGCGAGATGAGCGCGGATCTGGTGGGTCCGTCCGGTCACCAGTTCGACTTCGAGTTCGCTGACCGGTTCTTCATTCGGGCCAAAACCCGGAAAAGTGCGCAAAATCCGGTAGCGCGTGATCACCGGCACATCGCCGGGCTGTTCCTCATCATGGATGTAGACTTCGTTCTGCCTCGACCTTTTTTCGAGGAAAGACTCCAGCTGCCAGAACTTGGTATTGTCTTCGCTGCGGATCAACTGGCCGGCCAGCGGTTCGCCGCGGACCAGGCAACGGTAGCGCTTGAGGATCAGGCGGTTATTCATCAAATCCTCGACCTCGTGCTGGATCGCAGTCGAGCGGGCCAGCATGATCAGGCCGCCGGTGTTGCGGTCGAGCCGGTGACAGAGGGTCAGGCCCGGATCACCCAGGTGCCTTCGAACCAGTGCGATCAAGGTCGCTTCGTCATCTGCGCCTGGTTCGCTGCCACCGTGGACGGCGATCCCGGCCTTTTTTTCGAGGATGACCAGTTTCCGGTCCTGGTAGACAACTGAAAAAGGCAGCGGATTGGGCCTTGCCGGCTGTCCTGCAGTATCGCTGCTTTCCGCAGCGGCTGCACCGGCATCCGGCAGGAAGATTTCAAGGATGTCACCCGGTTCGACTGCCTGGTCGAATGTGACACGTCTGCCATTGACCCGGACATCCTTCTTGCGCAGGGCTTTGTAGACCTGCCCGGAAGTCAGCTGCGGCACGGCCGCGATCAAGGCAGGGATCAGGCGCTGGCTGCTGCCGGTCGCCTGGATAGTCATCTGATGGTGGATCATTTGGACCTCCGTCGGTTATCATATCGGTCGAGCAGCCACTCGATCAGCGCTGCTCCAAGCAGGACCGTCCAGGCCAGGCTCCAGCCGCCGTTGAGACCCCAGATCAGGAAAGCCACAAAAGCGAACAGCCAAATCACCAGGCGGATGATTTCAGCCATCCGGCTGCGTGCATGATGGCGCGCTGAGGCTTCGGGATCGACTCGACCGGCTAACAGCAAATTTCGATAAATCAAGGCACCTGAAGCGGCAATCAGGAAAATCAGGCCGGGGATCGTCGCGACCAGCCAGCCGCCTCGCCACCAGGTGAGCGCAGTTAATACGATACAAAGTCCCAGCAGGACTCGGCTGACAAAAAGCCAGCTCGCCGCAATTTGTTCCATTTTCAACGCCATCGTATTCACGCTCCTGTACAGCCATCTTTACCAAAGCATGCTGCTTTGTCAAGTTGACTTGACCCTGATCGACAGGGTGGGCTAAAATAGATCGGATATTCAGCTGTTTGATCGGCTTTCGATTATTTGATTCTGTTATTTGAAAGGTAATATTCCACAATGGCATTGCGTAAGGTTCTGGTGCTTTTCGGCGGCGTGTCCACCGAACACCTGGTTTCACTGAGATCGGCTTTCAACATCATCAGCGGTTTGCGCCGCGCCGGCCTGACTGTCCTGCCGGTCGGCATCGCCAGAAATGGCGACTGGCTCGCCTACAATGGCCCGGATGAATCGATCCCCGATGGATCCTGGGAACAGCTGGCCCGCGAGCAGGAATCCCATCGCCCGGCCACTCCGGTCCGATCACCGCGTGATTTCCTGACCCAGTTCCATGGTCAGGCCCCTGATGTCGTTTTCCCGGCTGTCCATGGCATCAACTGCGAAGACGGCACCCTGCAGGGCTTGCTCGAGCTGAGCGGCCTGCCTTATGTCGGTTGCGGCGTGCTGGCCTCAGCGGCTGGCATGGACAAGCTCCACGCCAAGATGATTTTCCGCGCGGCACGGATCCCCCAGTGCAAATACCTGGCTGTCACCCGCGCCGCCATCGCCCGCAACCCCGAAGCTGTCGCCAGGAAAGTGGCCGCCAAGATCGGCTTCCCCTGCTTCCTCAAACCGAGCAACGGCGGCTCGTCGGTCGGCACCTGCCGCGCCGATGATATGGCCAGCCTGGCCAGCGCCCTGGCCGAGGTCAGCACCTACGACAGCACCGTCATCATCGAAGAATTCCTCGTCGCCCGCGAGATCGAAGTCGCCGTGATGGGCAATGAAAGCCCCAAGGCAGCTGTGATCGGCGAAGTGCAGACGAGTGAATCGGTCCAGTACTACGACTATGAAGCCAAATACTTCAAAGCCGACGGTGCCGAAGTCCTCGTCCCGGCGAACCTGACCCCGGAAATGGCCACCCGTGTCCGCCGCCTGGCCCTCAAAGCCTACAAAGCCCTCGGCTGCCGCGGCCTCTCGCGCGTCGATTTTTTCCTGACCCGTGACGGCGGTCATCTGTACCTCAACGAAGTCAACACCTTGCCGGGCTTTACGCCGATCAGCATTTTCCCGAAAGCCTTCGCAGCGTCCGGAATCGAGCTCGATGCCCTGGTCAAGAAACTCTGCCAGCTGGCGATCGCCGAGAAAAAATCCCGCGCCCGCCAGGAACTGATATGAACAGCCCGGCCGTTTCATCGACGCCAGCCAGCTTGCTGGCCGAGAATCCAATCGGCGTCTTCGATTCCGGCCTCGGCGGCCTGACCGTCCTGCAGGCGATCCATGATTTGCTGCCGAACGAAAACACCGTCTATTTCGGTGACACCGGCCGCACACCTTACGGCACGAAATCGCCGGACACCATCATCAAATACTCCCAGCAGATCAGTCGCTTCCTGCTCGAAAAAAAGGTGAAGATGATTGTGATCGCCTGCAACACCGCCAGTGCGCATGCTTTTGAAGCCGTTCGCAGCATGGTCGATGTACCGGTGATCGAAGTGATCACCCCAGGGGCCGAAGCTGCCGCCAGCGCGACAGAGAACCAGCGCATCGGCATCATCGGCACGCGGGGCACCGTCAATAGCGGTGTCTATGTCCGCGCCGTCCGCGCCGCTTCGAAGGACGACCCGATGATCATCCAGCAAGCCTGCCCGCTGTTTGTCGGCCTGGCTGAAGAAGGCTGGTGGGACCACGACATTACCAGTGCGATCGCCTGCGAATACCTGAGGCCCTTGAAAGAAGCCGGCATCGACACCCTGATTCTCGGCTGCACCCATTACCCGCTGCTGAAACCGGCGATTGCCCGGGTCATGGGCAAGGATGTCCACCTGATCAACGCCGGCAGCAAAGTTGCCGCCAAAGTCGAGGCTGTGCTCAAGGCCCAGGGCCTGCTCAATCCCGGCACCAGTCCGGCCAGCCACACCTTTTACACCAGCGATGATGTCGCCCAATTCCAGCAGCTTGGCAGTGCTTTCCTCGACCGGCCCGTCCAGGCCACTGGCCGGGTCGATATCGAGCGCTATTGAGCGCTATTGAGCGCCAGCCTCGATGAGAGTATAATGACCAAATTAAATGTTAGTTGACCGACCTGAGCAACCAGGCAATAGACAACCGACCCGATCGCAAGTTAGGAGCCCTATGCAACCCAATGTCCTGATCACCTTTGAAAGCCAACAGTGGGGCCCGGAAGAGACACCCCAGACCATCCGCCTGACCACTGAAGGCCAGCTCTATTACCAGAATGACGCCTGGCATGTCGCCTACGATGAAAGTGAAGCGACCGGCATGGCCGGCACCCGCACGGAACTCAGTGTCAGCAGCAGCGGTTCGGTGACCCTCGCCCGCAAAGGCAGCCACGACATGGAGCTGGTTTTTGTCAAAGGCGCTCGCCATATCACCCAGATGCAGACCCCCTATGGCGACCTTGACATCGGCATCTACACCAATACCGTGATTTCCGATCTCGATGCCCGCGGCGGCCGGATCCAGCTGGGGTACTCGATGGACTTCAACCAGCAGGAAACGACCACCACCAAATTGGAGATGGAAATTCGCCTGAAAGGTTGACAGATTTCCGTTGGTCTGGGATAATGTTGTTCGCGTGTTTGGAGGTTCCCTGTGCTCATAGATATCACATCGATTTCGCATAGTGCAGGCCAATCCCTGAGCCTCGACCTGACAACTCGTCCGGGCGATGTGCAACTGGGCACGCAGGAAGACGCCGAATATTCGGCGATCACATTCACCGGCCGGATGGAAAACACCGGCAAGGCTTCCTACCGCCTGACGGGGACTGCGATCACTGAAATGACCACACCGTGCGCCCGCTGTCTGACCCCGGTTCCGACCCAGCTCAGAGCCGAAGTCGACGAAATGTATACGCCAGGCTCGATTGCGACCAACACCGGTCTCGACGAAGAAGGCTACCGGTACGAAGGCCATGTGATCGATATTCGACAGGCTCTGCACGACAATCTCCTGCTGATCTCGCCACCCAAGCAGATCTGCAAACCGGATTGCCAGGGACTGTGTCCGACCTGTGGACAGAACCTGAACCAAGGACACTGCAAGTGCGGGGATGACCATCCAAGCCAGGTGTCACCCTTTGACCAATTGAAACAACTGCTGCAGGATTGAGTGACTCAAAACCCTGCGGACAACATGGAGGTGAATTACAATGGCGAATCCCAAACGGAAATGGTCCAAAGCTAGAACAGCACGGCATCGTTCACTCTTTAAGCTGAAAGTGCCGGGGCTGGTTGACTGCCCGCAGTGCCACACGCTGAGAATGGCGCACAAGGTCTGCAAATCTTGTGGTTTCTACGACGGCAAAGAAATTGTCAAAGTAGCCCAGTAAGCTCACTTTAAGCAATTTCATGAGATCGGCAACGGATCGATGACGCAGCGGGGATGAGCATTCGGACTCGCTGCTTTTTCTATGGAAGGAGAACTGCATGCCGAAACAGAAAGGGCAGCTGATCAAAAGCTGTCTGCCCGGCAGCATCGCGGAAGAGCTTGGCCTCGCGGCCGGAGATCGCCTGCTGTTGATCGACGGACAGAAAGTCCGCGATGTTTTCGACTATCGGCTGCGCCAGATGGCTTGCGAACTCCTATTAACGATCGAACATCGTGACGGGTCGCTCGTCGAGTATGATATCGAAAAAGACGAGGACGAGGATCTCGGTCTCGAATTTGAAGAAGGCTTGCTCGATGAATGCACGCACTGCCACAACCGTTGTGTTTTCTGCTTCATCGACCAGCTGCCGAAAGGCCTGCGCAAGACTTTGTATTTCAAGGACGATGACTTGCGGCTGACCTTCCTGACCGGCAACTATGTCACGCTGACGAACATCAGCGATGAAGAGCTGGATCGCCTGATCTCCTACCGTTTTTCCCCGATGAATATCTCAGTCCACACGACCGACCCCGCACTGCGCCTGAAAATGATGAAAAACCCCAAGTCGGGGCAGATCCTCGAACGGCTGCAGCGGATCGCCGCGGCCGGTATCGCCCTCAACACCCAGATCGTCCTCTGTCCCGACTGGAACGACAAAGCCGCCCTCGAGCGGACCTTGCAGGACCTGGCTCACTTGCAGCCTGCTGTCCAGAGCATCGCCGTCGTCCCGGTCGGTGTCACGCGTTTTCGGGATGAAAACGGCCTCGAAAAAATGCGGCCGTTCACGATCGCGGAGTGCCGTGATGTGATCGCAACCGTTGACCGGTACCAGGCCTATTTCCTGAAAAAAACCGGCAGCCGAGTTTTCTACGCCGCCGACGAATTTTACCTGCGCGGAGAAATGCCCCTGCCGCCGGCCGACCACTATGACGATTTCCCCCAGCTCGAAAACGGTGTCGGCATGGCCTCACTGTTCCAGGCCACCCTCACCGGCTACCTCGCCGGAGAAATCTCGATCCCGGCCCGTGAACCGCTGGAGATGGCCCACCCGGGCGAGCCAGAAGCCCTTGATGTCTCAGACCCGGACCGCATCCAGATCGTCACCGGGACGATGGCCGCCCCGATCCTCACAGCCGCGGCCGCTTCACTCGGCGCAAAGCTCGGACTCTTCCTCGAGGTCGTGCCGATCAAAAACTTGTTCTTTGGCGACACGATCACGGTGACCGGCCTGCTGACCGGCCAGGATGTCCGTGACCAGCTCCGCCCCCATCTCGATCCTCACAGCTTAGTCCTGGTCCCGGACTGCCTGCTCAAGGCAGACAGCCCGGTGCTGCTCGACGATATAACCCTCGCCGACCTGTCCACCCAGCTGGGTGTGCCGGTCTATGCGGTCAAAGCCGATGCCGAAGGGCTGGTTTCAAGCCTCGCCTGGATCATCGCACAAAGGAGTACCACACCATGAGCAAACCGATCGTCGCGGTCGTCGGTCGCCCGAATGTCGGCAAATCGACGTTTTTCAACTATCTGGCCGGCGAGCGCGATCTCCATTGTCGACGACGAACCCGGCATCACCCGCGACCGGATCTATGCCGAAGCCGAATGGCGCGGCCGCGCTTTCTCGATCATCGACACCGGCGGCATCGAGCCGAAAACGGACGATGTCATCCTGCGTTCGATGCGCGAACAGGCCCAGATCGCCATCGACACGGCCGATGTCATCATTTTCATGGTCGACCTGAAAACCGGCCTGACCGCTGACGATGCCAGGAAATCGCCGAAATGCTGCGCAAGTCCGGCAAACCGGTCGTTGTCGGCGTCAACAAAGCCGACCAGGTCGGCCAAACGCCGCCGGATGCCTATGAGTTCTACAACCTCGGGCTCGGCGATATTTTTCCCATTTCCTCGGCCCACCGCCTCGGCCTCGGCGAACTGCTCGACGAGGTTTTCGACTACTTCCCCGCCGGAAGCGAAGACGGTGAGGACGAACAGCTATATCCAGGTCGCGGTCATCGGCAAGCCGAATGCCGGCAAGTCCTCGCTGGTCAACAAGATGCTCGGCCAGGAGCGCACGATCGTCTCCGATATCCCGGGCACAACCCGCGACGCGATCGACTCCGATTTCGGCAATCAGTTCGGCCATTACACGCTGATCGACACCGCCGGCCTGCGCAAGAAAAGCCGCATCGACGACAGCGTCGAGAAATACAGCATGATCCGCTCCCTGGCCGCCATCGAGCGGGCCGATGTCTGCCTGATCCTGATCGACGCCGCTGAAGGCGTCACCGAACAGGACACCAAGGTCGCCGGCTATGCCCACAACGCCGGCAAGGCTTCGATCCTGGTCGTCAACAAATGGGATCTGGTCGAGAAGGAGACCGGCACGCTGGAAAGCTACAGCCGCCAGGTCCGCGAGACATTTCCCTTCATGGCACTATGCGCCGATCATTTTCATCTCGGCCAAGACCGGCCAGCGCGTCGACAAGCTGTTCGAGCTGATCAACGAAGTCTACATGAATGCCGGCAAGCGCCTGACGACCGGCATGCTCAACGACCTGCTCGTCGAGGCGGTCGCCATGGTCCCGACGCCGCAGGACAAAGGCCGCCATCTGAAGATCTACTATGGCACACAGGTCGGCGTTCGCCCGCCGCAGTTCGTCCTGTTCGTCAACGACCACGACCTGATGCATTTTTCCTACGAGCGATATCTGGAAAACCAGTTCCGCAAGAACTACGGTTTCAGCGGCACCCCGATCTGGTTCATGCTCCGCGAAAGACAAGAAGACTGACCACAAAAGAAGCCTGATCCTGAAAATGAACCGATCACAACGATAACCGATCTCCCGGACGACTGGTCGATCATAAGAACAGTCCAGTAGTAGAAGCGAAGTATGAGAAGCCGCGAGGCTAATTCGGAGGAAGTCCTGAAGTGTCATATGAAATGAAAATCTGCGCAATATCGCCATCATCGCCCACGTTGACCACGGCAAGACCACCCTGGTCGATGTCATGCTGCGGCAAAGCGGTATTTTCCGCGAAAACGAACAAGTCGTCGACCAGGTCATGGACTCCAACGACCTGGAACGTGAACGCGGCATCACGATCCTGGCCAAGAACACGGCGATCACCTTCGAGCGATGTCCGGATCAACATCGTCGACACCCCAGGCCATGCCGACTTCGGCGGCGAAGTCGAACGCGTCCTGAAAATGGTCGACGGCGTTCTGCTGGTGGTCGATGCATACGACGGTCCGATGCCGCAGACCCGTTTCGTCCTGCGCAAAGCCCTGGAGATGAAACTGCAGCCGATTGTCGTCATCAACAAGATCGACCGCCCGGACGCCCGTCCGCTGGAAGTTGTCGACATGGTGCTCGAGCTCTTCATCGAACTCGGTGCCGATGACGACCAGCTCGACTTCCCGGTCATCTATGCATCTGCCCGCGACGGTTACGCCTGCACCGACCTGAAAGACCTGCGAGCGGCGAAACCAGACAGGCCACCGGCCGACTTCCTGCCCCTTTTGAACGCGATCCGCGACCAGATCCCCTGCCCGACGGGTGATCCGGAAGCGCCGCTGCAGCTGCTGGTATCCAATATCGATTATGACAACTACATCGGCCGGATCGCCATCGGCCGCATCGAGCGCGGCCAGATCAGCCAGGCCCAGCATGATCACCGTCTGCAGCTTGAAGACACAGTCACGCAGCAACGCCCGGGTCGTCAAGCTGTTCCGCTTCGAGGGCCTGCACCGCACTGAAGATCAGCGACATCCCGTGTCGGCGAGATCGTCTGCGTCGCCGGTATCCCGGAGATCAACATCGGCGATACGATCTGTGCCCAGGGTGCCGCCGAAGCCGCTGCCCTTCGTCAACATCGACGAACCGACGATCGCCATGACCTTCAGCGTCAACGACAGCCCGTTTGCCGGCAGGGAAGGCAAATTCGTCACCTCGCGCCACCTGCGTGAACGCCTGTTCCGCGAAATGGAGACCAACGTGTCGATGCGCCTCGAAGAGACCGACACCACCGAGTCCTTCATCGTCAAAGGCCGCGGCGAGCTGCACCTTTCGATCCTGATCGAGACCATGCGCCGCGAAGGCTATGAGTTCCAGGTCTCCAAGCCCAAGGTCATCGTCAAGGAAGTCGACGGCCAGATGATGGAACCGATCGAACTGGTGCTGGTCGACGTCCCGGAAGAATTTGTCGGCGTAGTCATCGAAAAGCTCGGCCGCCGCCGTGCTGAACTGGTCAACATGCTGCCGCCGGAGAAGGGTTATACCCGCATGGAATTCCGGATCCCGTCGCGCGGCCTGATCGGCTACCGCTCGGAATTTTTGACCGACACCAAGGGCAATGGTATAATGAACAGCGTCATCAGCGGCTTTGAGCCTTGGAAAGGCGAAATCGAGACCCGTAGCCACGGCGTCCTGGTCGCCTGGGAGACCGGCGAAGCCGTCGCCTACGGCCTGTACAACGCCCAGGAACGCGGCAACCTGTTCATCGGCGCCGGTACGCCGGTCTACGAAGGCATGATCGTCGGCAGCAACCCGAAGAACGAAGACATCGTCGTCAATGTCTGCAAGAAGAAGCACGTGACCAACATGCGGGCATCCGGTTCGGATGAAGCCCTGCGTCTGGTTCCGCCGGTCATCATGAGCCTCGAACAGCATCTCGAATTTGTCTCCGACGATGAACTGATCGAAATCACACCCAAGAACATCCGCCTGCGCAAGCGTATCCTCAATTCCGAAATGCGCGCCAAGCAGAGATCCAAGAAGAACGCCTGACCCCAGGCGACCACTGCCAGTCTGGCCGACCTGCCAACCTGAATCCATCCTCTCGAGGTACTATGTTAGCTCGCCGCGTCAAACGCACCATGCTCGTCGTTGTCACCGTTTTTGTCCTGCTGGTCATCTCGGCCATCGGTTTCTATTTCGGCATGACCTATGTCATCTCGCAGAACACGCGCTTTGACAATCTCGACCAGGAGTTTGCCAAGCCTGAAACCGCCAACAAGTACAAAATAGGCAAAGACTCGCCCGGCGCGATCGAAATCTACATCCCAAGGGCTTCAGACACCCAGGCCATCGCCGAAATTCTCGACAAGGCCAAGGTGATCAGCAACCCACTCGTTTTCACCGTGCTGTCAAAATTCAACGGTTTTGACGGTTCATATCTGTCGGGGACACATTACGTCACCAAGGATATGAGCTATGACGAAATCATGTACATCCTGACCCAGAAGCCAAACGCCGTTCGCGTCACCTTCCCGGAAGGACTGAGCTACAAAGAAGTCAAACAGAAGCTCAAGGATGCCGGTGTCAACTTCGACGAAAAACTGCTCGACAGCATGATGCGCAATCCCCAGTTGTTCACCGACTACCCCATTGTCGCCGCGATCAAGGCCAAACCCGGCCGCGACTGGCTGCTCCAGGGCTATCTGTACCCGGATACCTACGAATTTGACATGAACACCGACGAAGAGACAATCATCCGGACATTCCTCAGCAATACCGAGGCCAGGCTGACTGACGAATACACCGCGCGCGCCAAGGAACAGGGCATGACCCTCGACGATGCGATCACCCTGGCCTCGATGATCCAGATCGAATGCGCGCTCAACGAAGAAATGCGGACCGTTTCCGGCGTCTTCTACAACCGCCTGAAAATCGACATGCCGCTCGGCACTGACTCGACGATCAACTACCTGCGCAAAGAACAGGGTCTTGATCCGAAATTGTGGCTGTCCTCGGATGAAATCAATATCTATAGCAGCCCTTACAACCTGTACACCAACATCGGCCTTCCGCCCGGCCCGATCTGCTCGCCGGGCGACCTGGCGATCAAAGCCGCCTTGTGGCCGCTGAAACATAAATACCTGTATTTCGTGGCCAAAGGGGACGGCAGCAATGCCTTCTCGACGACCATCGAAGAACATGACGCCAATGTCGCCAAGTATTTTGCCAAATACAAAGAAGAACAAGCCGCCAATGGCTGAGATCAGCCAGCCGCGCCGGATCGAGCTGCTCGCTCCAGCCGGTGACCGCAGCAAAATGGAAATGGCGATCGCCTACGGGGCCAATGCCGTCTATTTGGGCAGCCAGCAGTACAGCCTGCGCGCCCAGAGCACCAATTTCGCCCTCGACCAGCTGCGTGACGCCGTCGACTACGCCCACCAGCGCCAGGTCAAAGTCTACGTCGCAGCCAATATCCTGGCCCACCCGAAAGACTTGCCCGGCCTGCGCGACCTCGTCCGCGCCCTGCGCCCGATCGGCCCGGATGCCCTGATCGTCTCCGATCCCGGCATCTTCGCCCTGATCCGCCAGGAAGCCCCCGAAATCGCCCTCCACATCAGCACCCAGGCCAGTGTCACCAATGCCGCTGCCGCCCGCTTCTGGGCCAGCCAGGGCGCCAGCCGGATCATCCTCGCCCGCGAACTGACCCTGCGCGAAATCGCCGAAATCCGCCAGGACATCCCGGCAGAACTCGAGCTGGAAGCCTTCGTCCACGGCGCGATGTGCATGTCCTACTCCGGCCGCTGCCTGCTGTCCAACTTCCTTGTCGGCCGCGGCGCCAACCAGGGCGAATGCGCCCAGCCCTGCCGCTGGGAATATGAAGTCCGCGAAGTCAAGCGACCCGACCAGGTCCTCCACCTGAGCGAAGACACCCGCGGAACTTACCTGATGAACGCCCGCGACCTCTGCATGATCGAACACATTCCGGAACTTGCCGCCGCCGGCCTGACCAGCTTCAAAATCGAAGGCCGGGTTAAAAGCGCCTTTTACGTCGCCACCGTCGTCAAAGCCTACCGGGAAGCCATCGACCGCTACCAGGCTGATCCGGCCAATTACCAGGTCGATCCCACCTGGATGCAGGACCTGAGTAAAACCGTCCATCGCCCCTTCGACACCGGCTTTTATTTCACCCCGCCCCAGACCGATGCCAAAATCTTCCTGGAAGACACCCAAGTCCGCGAAGCCGCCGTCGTCGGCATCGTCCAGGCCTACCTGCCCGACAGCGGCCTGGCCCTGGTCGAACAGCGCAACAAAATCATCGCCGGCGAAGCCCTCGAACTCGTCTCTCCGCAGGGCCGCCACCTCGACCTCGTCGCCGATGGCCTGCTCGACCTCGAGCGCCAGCCGATCACCGCGACCCCCCACCCGAAAATGTTCTACTACCTGCCCGTCCCGGAGCCGGTCAAGCAAGGATCCTTCCTCCGCCGACTGGGCGACAAAGACAAACCGAAGGCGAAATAGCTGCTGCGGTTCAAATGATAGATTCGCTCAAATAGCGTTAGTGCGTAAGGCAAAATAAAAAAGACCCCTATGGTTCGCTAATTTCAACGCTAGCGGGTCAGGCAAAATCCACAACTCCCCTTCGAGTCGCTCAGACATGCGTGACGACTGATTCTACAGCGCGTTGCGCTGTAGAATCAGCGTGACGCAAACTCGCTTGATCGAAGGGGGTTGTTGATTTTGCCGTGTGTTAGCGAGTTAATCGGACTGAAAGGTGTCGTTTATTTTGCCCAGCGTTAGCGCATTGAGCGATCCAACACCTTGCAACGAAAGCGGTTATTTCTCCTTCGGCAAGTTGTCTTCATGTTGGCAAGGTCGATCCCAGGCCGCCCTGTCGGAACATTCGACGCAGCTGACGAGTCTTCTGGACGATCGACGAGGTCGAACCGCCGATTCTGGATCGGTCATTCACCCCGCCACATGGCAATGGCTCAGTCAAAACCGGATCCGGCAGGCCTTTTGCGTTCGATCAACAGCTAACGATAAAAACTGCAGGGGAGGCAACTTGACATCCGCCGAGCGAGTTCCGCAGGTGCGAAGCACCGAGGACCTGTTCGAGCGAACGGATGTCAAATGTTGCTCCCCTGCAGTTCCACTAACGTAACCTGTTGATCAACAAAATGACGCTGCAAGTACCGGTTTTAACTGAGCTATTAGCAATGTTGCCCGAATGATCGAGCCAGAATCAACGCTCAATCCGGACTCAGTCCAGAATCCTCGTCAGCAAGTCCCCCGTGATGCGCCTGAACTTGGTGTCGAAGCCGAACTGGGAGAAGATTTCCTTGGCGATGACCATGATGACCGGGCCGACCAGGACGCCACCGAGGCCATAGATCGCCACGCCGACGATCATCGAGAAGAGGGTGGCCATCGGATGGAGGCGCAGGGCGTTGCCAAGGATCGGCGGTTCGATGAAGCGGCGGATCAGGGTGACGATCAGGAAGATGATGACCGCCCCGATGCCGCCCCAGATATTGCCATTGATGAACAAATAGATCGCAATCGGGATCATTGTCGCACTGAGCCCCAGCACGGGCAGGAAATCGACAATGGCGGCGACGAGGGCCAGGATGACCGCATACGGCATGCCGATGATCAGCAGGCCGACCAGGACCATCACGAAGGTGATGATCAAGAGCAGCATATAACCACCGATGACCCGTAGCAGGGTCCGGGAGAGGATATTGAACAGGCTGACTGATTTTTCCAGGAAGGATTTGTTATTGATGCTGCGGTCGAGGAACCGGTAGAGGTTGGCACTGTCGGTGATGAAATAGTAACCGGAGAGCAGGATCACGATGATCGTCAGGAACACAGCCGGGAGTGCGCCGACGACCCCGCCGAGGCTGTTGAGGATGGCAGAGACCAGCTTCGGGATTGAATCGAGTAGGCTGTTCTGCCAGTCGACCAGAGCCTGCTGGATCATCGCCAAGGTCTTGTTGTCGAGAAAATCGCCGAGCAATCCTTGCAGGCCGCTAATCGGTGCAATCAGCAAAGTCGACAAATCGGTCTCGCTGAGGAATTTTGGAATGAAGGTGGCCAGTTCTCGCAACTGGGCGACGCTGGCAAAGATGACGGCTGCAACCATGGCGATCAGCGTGATCACCAGGATGATATAGAAGCCGACCGCCCATCGGACATTGAGCAGGGCTGGGGGTGCATCCAGTTCCGTCACAATGCCGGGTTCCAGTTCGTCGGGGATGATTGTGTCCGGCTTTTTTTTGCGCTTGACTGCAGCCCTGCTGGTTTTGATCTTTAAAGAAGCATTTTTTCTGGCGGCGACTTTGCCGGGTTTGTTCATCAGGGGGTGGACTTTATTGGCCAGGGCGATCGAAGTCCTGGCCAGGACGAGACCGGCGATAAAGGGCAGCACAAGGATGAATAGTCTGAAACTGATATAAACCACGCCGACGGCGATGGCGGTGATCAACACATATTTGATGATCGCCAGGATTGTCGCCTGGTCGCGCTGGATTTTGTTTGTTTCCGGCATGTGCTTTCTCCTGTTGTTCGCGTGCTTGAAAAGTATCTGAACCGGCAGGCTTTCATCGGCAGAATGTCCTAAATCGAGTGATAATAAGTCACCATCATTGTAACAATAAGCATGAGCAATGCCAACGCGAATTTCCCGTCACCGGGGAAAATGACCAGCTGCGGGTTTGCCTGTTCATTGGCTGGTTTCAGGTGGCTGACCAGCGCGAGCAAGGGTACGAGGGCGACCGCTGCAATAAAGGTGGCAATCAGGGAGGCATAAAACAGTGACAGGGAGGTCTGGGTGGATATCCTGAGGTACTGGGCGGTCAACCGCGGCAGGATCGGGGAAATTGCCAGGAGGGTCAGGTTGAGGGATGTGTGGGCGACCATGCCGGGCAGGATGCTTTCACTGTTGTGGCGCAGGTAGCCAAGCAACAGGCCGGCGAGCAAAGGCGGCACGATGAACAGCGGATCATTGTGGAAAAGGGAAAATGCCACAGCCTGCCAGAAAATGGCACTGGCGGGAGCGCCTCGGGTCATCAGGCTCCCTTGGACCACGCCGCGGAACATCAGTTCTTCAATCACGGCCGGAACCAGGACTCGGATCAGGATGATGACCAGGATCACCTGGGCTGATTGCTGCCAGAGGCCGGATGAATAGCGGTCGGCAGCCGTATTGACTTTCGGCAGTTCCCAGCCGAAACGGACCAGAAAATAGAGAATCAGGTTGTTCAGCCCCTGGAAGACAACGGCTGCCGGCACACCGATCAAGGCCGCAAGCATCAGGCTGCTCGGCCGGCTGCGGCCGCCCGCGACGGATTCGGCGGGAATTCGCTGCCAAACAATGAAAGCCAGGCTCGGCAGCAGGATCAGGCCGCCTTGCATCAGCACCGTCCGGCTGACCATTCCGACCAGGGTGTCGCTGCCCAGCCACACAGCAAGATCAGGGATGGCCATGGCCGATAACTGCAAAATCAAGGTCAGCGACGTGTGGACGATCAGGAGCAGGCCAGCTGTCGACCGCTTCATCAGAATTGACCCAGATACAACTGCCAGAACGTGGCCAGCTCCGGCTGGGCTAGCTGGACCAGCAATGTCGCGATCACGATGAACGGGCCGAACGCCAGCATCCCGTCGATTTCGTCAGATTCGTCAACTTCATCAGACGATTCACCTTGGGCCACATCCGTTTCGTCTTTTATCAAATCTGCGCTTAGCGCAGATTTGCGAGGCTCAACCAGAATGGTTGAGCCAGATGAGCCAGGCCAGTATTTTTGCACGAGCAATGGGACGGCGAAGATCGAGGCGGTAATGAAGGACAGGAAGATCACGGCCACCGTGTTGGGATAATCGACGAGCCAGATGCAGACGACGATCAATTTGACATCGCCCATGCCCATCGCTTCCTGCCCGGCCATTTTCTCCCCGATCCAGCCGATCAGGAGGAAAAAGGCGCCGGCGCCGATGCCGGCCAGCAGGCGCCAGAGTAAAGCCAGCCACGCCTGGTGCCCGCTCCAGAATTGATAGATGATGGTAACCACAGTCAGCACTGCCAGCAACAGGGTCAGCGGATCGGGAATGATCCTGGTTTTCCAGTCGGCGATCAGGATCAGGAGCAGGACAGCGGCGCTGAGGCAGAACAGCAGGAAAGCCGGCGTCAAGCCGAGGCGGATCCAGCCGACTCCCGCCAGGATCGCACCGGTTGCCATCATCACCACCGCATCCGGCCAGATCCGCGAGCGCTGGGCCACCGTCAATTCGACCGGGATTTCGGTTTCGCCGTATTCCAGCAGCCAATCGGTCGGCAAGCGGCGGAAAACATGCCATAGGCCTAAACCTGCCAGCCAGCCGGCCAGGCAGGCGATTGTAACGATCCAGTCCATGTTGGTCACTCCATGCAGTAGCTTGTTGTTAATCCATATTAACTTATGCCAAAACTGAGCACAATGTCACAAATAACAGGCTTGCAGATCATAAACTGTCATTCGAATGACACAGCTTCATTGACTCGATTTGTCAGATTAAAGTATAATGACTCATGTTTTGTTAATTTGACAGGAGGATTTGACATGTACACCACCGCTCAGATCAAAGAGAAAATTGTCAATCACTTGAAAGCTGAATATGCGCGTCAGCCGGAAACCGCAAGCGCTTTTGAATTCTGGACCGCCTTGTCCCGCACCGTCGTCGAACTGCTCGCTGAAAGTTGGGAACGCACCACCACCACGTATGCCCACGAACGCCAGGCTCATTATTTTTCAGCCGAATTCCTCGAAGGCCGCTCACTCGTCAATAACCTGGTCAATCTTGGCATCTATCCGACAATTCGCGAAGCTGTTTCCAGTTTCGGTTTTGATATGACCCTGCTCGAAGAACAGGAAAACGATGCCGGCCCTCGGCAACGGCGGTCTCGGCCGACTGGCCGCCTGCTTCCTCGATTCCTGCGCCACGTTGAATCTGCCGGTCACCGGCTATGGCATCCTGTACCGCTATGGCCTGTTCCGCCAGAACATCGAAAACGGCTTCCAGAAGGAATACCCGGATGTCTGGATGGAAAAGGGCTATCCGTTCCTGGTCCGCCGGGCTGAAGAGCGCGTCCGCATCCATTACCAGGACATGGACGTCTTCGCAGTACCTTACGATATGCCGATCACCGGCTTTGGCACCAGCAATGTCAATACCCTGCGCCTGTGGCGTGCCGAACCGGCCGAGGAATTCGACTTCAACCTGTTCAACTCCCAGCGTTTCGATGACGCAGTACTCGCCCGCAACCGGGTCAACGATATCTACCGCGTGCTGTATCCGAACGACACATCGTACGATGGCAAGGTTCTGCGCGTCCGCCAGCAGTACTTTTTCGTTTCAGCGCCTCGCTGCAGAGCATCGTCCGCGAGCACAAGCTCATCCACGGCGACGACCTGCGCAATTTCGCCGAACTGGCACAGCATCCAGCTGAACGATACCCACCCGGTCATCGGCATCCCTGAGCTGATGCGCCTGCTGACGGACGAAAACGGCCTCGACTGGGAGGAGGCCTGGACGGTCACCACCCAGACCTTTGCCTACACCAACCACACCGTCATGGCCGAAGCGCTGGAAAAATGGGATATCAGCATCTTCCAGTTCCTGTTCCCGTGGATCATGGAAATCGTCGGCCAGATCGACCAGCGTTTCCGTACCGAAATGCAGAACCGCGGTCTCCAGTACGACCGGATCAATTACCTCGCCCCATTAGGTGACGGCAAAATCCGCATGGCCTGGCTGGCCTGCTATGCAGCCTTCTCGATCAACGGCGTCGCCGCCCTGCATACCCAGATCCTCAAGCGGGAAACGCTGCACGACTTCTTTCAACTCTGGCCGGAGAAATTCAGCAACAAGACCAACGGGGTCACGCCGCGCCGCTGGCTGCGCATCTGCAACCCGGACCTGGCAGGGCTTCTGACTGAACTATCTGGTGGCGAAAGCTGGATCACCGACCTCGACCGGCTGGCAGAACTGGAAAAATACACGGCTGATGACCGTGTCATGGAACGCTTCCTGGCGATCAAGACGAAAAGCAAGCAGAAACTGGCCGATTTTATCGCCAGAACCGAAGGCGTGACCGTCGATCCAGACTCGATTTTCGACGTCCAGATCAAGCGGCTGCACGAATACAAACGCCAGCTGCTGAACGCGCTGCATGATCCTGGATCCATATTTCAAACTCAAGGATAACCCGGACTATGATATCGTCCCGCGGACGTTCATCTTTGGCGCCAAAGCAGCACCCGGCTATTTCCGGGCCAAGGCGATCATCAAATTCATCAATGAAATCGCCCGCCTGGTCAACAATGACCCAGCTGTCAACAGCAAGATCAAGGTCGTGTTCATCCACAACTACAATGTTTCCCGCGCGGAGCTGATCTTCCCGGCCGCCGATCGTGTCCGAACAGATCTCCACCGTCGGCCTCGAAGCATCCGGCACCGGCAACATGAAATTCATGATGAACGGCGCCCTGACCATCGGCACCTGCGACGGCGCCAATATCGAAATCGCAGACAGCGTCGGACCGGAGAACTGCTTCATCTTCGGCTGCAAAGTCGACGATTTCACATGCACCAGGAGCTATTACAACCCGCAATGGCAGTACAACAATATCCCCGGCCTGCAACGCTGCGTCGACACCCTGATCGACGGCACATTCAACGACAGCGGCACCGGCATGTTCCAGGACCTTTACAACGGCCTGCTCTACGGCATCCAACTGGCAGCCGGCCGATCCATTCTATGTGCTCGGCGACTTTGATGAATACCGCCGCTGCCGCGCAGGTCACCGACCAGGCTTACCGCGACGACCTGGCCTGGGCCCGCAAATGCTGGATCAACATCGTCCGCAGCGGCCGCTTCAGCTCCGACCGGACCATCCGCGAATATGCCAGCGAGATCTGGCATGTCGATCCGGCCAAAGTCTGATCTCCAGCCCAGTTTTCCACGTGACCCAGGGGGTTCAGGATGAAAAACCCGGCATTTTTCCAAGGGGAAAAACGCAGGAAACGATATTTCGAAGGTTGGTACTTCAAGTGCATCAGCGCCGACCGCAAGCATGCAATCGCTTTCATTCCGGGCATGTCAGTCGATGTCAGGGGTGAACAGCATGCGTTCATCCAGCTGATCAACGCCGTTTCCGGTAAAACCTGGTATTTTCCCTTTGCCTACAGCGAATTTGAATCGCCGAATGACCGCTTTTCGATCAGGATCGGTGCTAATACCTTTGACGGCAAAGGCCTGTCGGTCCAGATCGACCAGCCTGCCGGGCAGGTTCGCGGCCAGCTCGACTTTACCGAGGCCCATCCGTTCCCGTCCACCTGGATCAACCCGGGGATCATGGGTCCGTTTTCCTTCATCCCGATGGAATGCTACCACGCGATCATCCACCTCGACCACCGCCTGCACGGCACCATCGAACTCGATGGCGAAATCCTCGATTTTACCGGTGGCGCAGGCTACATCGAGAAGGATTTCGGCCGTTCTTTCCCCAAAACCTACCTTTGGCTGCAAGCCAGCCATTTCGACGGCGGCAACGCCTCGTTCGTGTTCTCAAGAGCGAGGATTCCGATGCTGGGCAGTGAATTCCCCGGCTTTTTTGCCTATTTCACCAATCTCGACGACATCGCGGTCCGCTTTGCGACCTATAACCGTTCCAAGCTCCTCGACTGGCATGCCGACCCCGGTCAGGGGACCTGTTCCGGCGTCCTGACCGGGCCAGCTGGCCGGCTGGAATTTTCAGCCCGGATGGCAGGTGGTGGCCGACTGCGCGCCCCAGTTGACGGCATGATGGACCGGGAAATCATCGAGAGCATCACTGCCCAGGTCACCGTCCGGCTGACCAGCCACAAAGGCAAGCTCCTCTACGCAGGTTCGAGCGGCGAATCCGGCATGGAGATCTGTCTGGAGGATTTCAGTCGACCAGTTCAATGATCGGCAGCTCCGGCTTCGAAAAGAGCCGAAGCGGGAAGAGGACGCTGCCCAGGCCGCGGCTGATGTAGCACGTCATGCCATTTAGCCTGAACTGACCTTTGTGGAAGCCCATCCGCCCGACTTTCTCGCGGCGCAGCAGGAAAAATTCCAGATGAAAAGGCATATAGATCTGGCCGCCGTGGAAGTGTCCGGCCAGGAAAAAACCGGCCGCTGATCCCGGCAGGGTTAAAATCGTGTCCGGGTTGTGCGCCAGGACGACGCGTCGCTGCGGCGGAATCGCCGCGGCTGCGCTGCCGCTGGTCATCAACGTCTGGCCGAAATCCGGCTGTCCGACTTTGAGGATATCGAGGCCGAGCAGCAGCCATTCCTGGCCGCCGCGGTCGCTGATCACCGCGCTCTCGTTTTTCAGGATCCGGAAACCGGCCTGGCTCAGCAAGTCGAGGGACTTTGCGGAATCATGGTTGCCGACGACCGCATAGCAGGGGATATTGCGGCTTGCGGCCACTGCCTGGATCGCGTCCAGCCAGCGCCTGGCAATTTTCGGCTTGTGGTGGCGGCCGGCAAGGTCACCGCCAAAGAGCAGGACATCGTAATCTTCAGCTGCCAGGATCGCACCCATCCGGGCGGGCTTGATCCGCAGGAACTCGGCGTGCAGGTCGGTCAGCAAGGCGATCCTCAGCCGGCCGGAGGTCTCATGGATGTCCCCGGTTTTCGTCCCGCTATAGGTCGCTTGCCGCGGCTTGGGGCTGGCAGCAAACCCCTGGGCTTCGAGCTCGGGATGGGTTACTTCGAGGTCGTAGGGTTCGCGCAAAGCGCGGCTCAGGACCAGGGCTGCGAAAACAAAGACAATCGCCCAGAGCGCACGGGTCAGACAAGTGGAGTCAATCAGGACCAGGCCATCGATCATCGTGCATATGCCTTTCACAAGGTTAGATTCAGGCAAGAGTCGAAATGCGAAGTTCTTGACTTCAGGCAAGAACTTCCAAAGCAATGATCTGCTTGAGCAGATCATTGCTCCGGTCTGCTATAATAATAGCAAAAATTGAGGAGCCTTCGCGATGAACAGCCAAACCCGAGCGTGGATTGTCAGCGTAGTTTTGATTTTGACCTGGTCCACACCGCTGGCCGCCCCTTTCCGTTATTTCGCCGAGATGATTTTCACTGCCGTGACTTGGCTGACCAGCTATTTCAAAGCCTCGGACGCCTTAGCCACCCTGCTCGGTTTCCTGCTGATGTCTGCGATCCTCAGCCTCCTGCTGTGGCTCGGCCGCACGAAACAGCACCTGTACCTGGCCGGTTTCAGTGCCTTGGCTGAAGTGATCTACCATCTCTGGATCTGTGTCAAGAATGACCGGATCTACGACGTGTCCCTGCCGATCACGATCGGCCTGGCCCTGGCCCTGCTTTTCCTGCTGATTCCGAGCAAAACACCGAGCCTCTGGCTGTCAGATGCCTTTGTACTGTCGATTGCCGCCTGGCTGGTCATCAACACCTTTTTCGCCGGCGTGTTCGAGGTCTTCAATTGGCCGCTCGACGCATTGGCTCCCGTCCTGACCATCCCGGACCAGGCCCCGGTACTCAATCTGGCCGGCTGGCTCGGCATGCCGCTTTTGATCTGGGCCATCCTGTGCCTCGCTTTTGCCATCATCCCCATGATGGCCCTGACCCACGGCCAGACCTCTTCATCGAGAAGACGCTGACCTTGGCAGAACAATGCACCTTGGCGCAAACTGCACCGGCAACATTCCACCGTGAAAGGTAAATCCCCGTCATGAATAGCAAGCAAGATCCCGACAATCTGCAGCAGCAGATCAGCGAACTGCGCGCCGAAATCGAAGCCCACAACCGGCGCTACTACGAAGAAGACGCACCGACGATCAGCGACCAGGACTATGACCAGCTGATGCAGCGCCTGCGGACTCTCGAAGCGATGGCTCCGGAGTTTGCCTCGGCAACCTCGCCCAGCGCCAGAGTCGGCGGCGCTGTCCGCCGCGGATTGTCGTCGGCCCGCCACACCGTGCCCCTCCTCAGCTTGCAGGATGTCTTTTCCCAAGCCGATGTCATCGATTTTGTCGACCGCATCCTGGGCGAAGACCCGACAGCTGTCTTTGTCGTCGAACGCAAGATCGACGGCCTTTCGGTCGCCCTCCGCTATGAAAACGGCCAGCTTGTGCGCGGTCTGACCCGTGGCGACGGCGAAGTCGGTGAAGACGTCACCGCCAATATCCGCATGATCGCCGACCTGCCCCAGCAGCTGAAAATTCCGGTCGCCGAGCTCGAAGTGCGCGGCGAGGTCTATCTGCCCAACGACGCTTTTACCCGGGTCAACCAGCGGCAGGAGGACAGCGGCGGCAAGATCTTTGCCAATCCGCGCAACTGTGCCGCCGGAACCTTGCGCCAACTCGACCCGGCTGTCGTCGCCGAGCGCGAATTGTCGATTTTCGTCTTCAATGTCCAGGCTGCCGCCGGTGTTCAGTTCGCGGGCCATGCCGAAAGTCTGGCATACCTGAGCCGCCAGGGTTTCCCGGTCAGCCCGGCCTACCAGGTCTGCCGGACCAGCGCCGAAGTCTGGGCCGCGATCGAAGCGATCGGTGAGCAGCGCTTCGCCTTGCCCTATGGCATCGATGGTGCCGTGGTCAAACTCGACAACCTGGCCGCGCGCGATCAGCTCGGCGCGACCAGCAAAGTCCCGCGCTGGGCGGTCGCTTACAAATATCCTCCGGAGCAGAAGGAAACGGTCCTCAAAGATATCATCGTCCAAGTCGGCCGGACCGGCCGGATCACCCCGATGGCCGTCCTCGAACCGGTCCGCCTCGCCGGCACGACGGTCGGCCGCGCGACCCTGCACAACCAGGACATGATCGACAAGCTCGATGTCCGGATCGGCGATACCGTACTGGTCCAGAAGGCCGGTGACATCATCCCCGCGGTCCTGTCCGTCCGCACCGACTTGCGCCGGACTGACCTGCCCCGCTACGTCCTGCCGACCCACTGCCCGGTCTGCGGTGCCCCGGCCGAACGTGAACCAGACACGGCAGACCTGCGCTGCACCGGCTCCGACTGTCCAGCCCAGCTGGCCCGCCACCTTGTCTATTTCGCCTCGAAACAAGCGATGGATATCGAAGGACTTGGCCCGGCCATGGTCGAATCACTGCTCGAAACAGGCTATCTGAAGACCCTGGCCGATATTTATGAATTACCGGCCCGGCAAAACGAACTGCAGCAGTCCGACCTGTTCAAAACCCGGCAAAAAACGCTCGACAACCTCCTTGCCGCGATCGAAAAATCGCGCACCAATTCGCTCGACCGCCTGATCACCGGCCTCGGCATCCGCAACATCGGCCGCCAAGCCTCCCGCGTCCTCGCGGAGTCGTTTCCCGACCTGCAGGCGATCACCCGGGCCACCGAACTCGAACTCCTGGCCTTGCCGGACTTCGGCGCCGTCAGCGCCCGGGCCGTTGTCGATTTCTTTAGCCAGGAACAGACCCGCCAGCTGATCGACCGCCTTGCCGCTGCCGGTGTCAATCTGCGCGGCAATGTCATCGACCGCACCTCAAGGCCGCTGAGCGGGATGACGTTCGTCCTGACCGGCACCCTGCCGACCCTTGGCCGCGAGGAAGCCACCCAGCTGATCGAAGCCGCCGGCGGCAAAGTCTCCGGCAGCGTCTCCCGCAAAACAACTTACGTCGTCGCCGGCGAAGCCGCCGGCAGCAAACTGAAAAAGGCCAGCGAACTTGGCATCCCGATCATCACGGAAGCCGAACTGCTGGCCTTGACCACGATCTAGCCCGATTTCGGTGTCTGACACCTTTTTCGGCGATTTCGTTCGACTGACTTCGTTCGCCCGATTTCGGTGCCTGACACCGAAAGAGGAACTATCGATCACCTTTTCAGGAACTTGTCTTTACTTCAGATTACGGCTCAGCTCGATGTGGCAGAGCCATTTTTCGCGCGTCTCGTCGCTGATCGCATGCTCGAGCCGGCAGGCGTCCGCTTCGGCCACCTGCTCAGAGACCCCCAGGGTTTCGACCAGGAAAAGCTTGAGCATGCGGTGGGTTGCGAGGATTTCACTCGCCCTGCTGCGGCCTTCCTCGGTCAGCCGGATCCGGCCGTAGAGCGTGTGCTCGATCAAACCCTCCTGGGTCAGGTTGACCATCGCCTTGCTGACCGCAGCCCGCGACAGCTCGAGGTGTTCCGCAATTTCAACCGAGCGCACACCCTCGCTATCGCTGGTCAAGGTCAGGATCGCTTCGAGGTAATCCTCAACCGCCCGGCTCAGGTGCTTGCGTGTCATGGGCGGGCCTGCCCGGACACCTGTCGATACTGCCTGTCAGCATCGGCTTTGCCCGCCGCACAGTTGCTGGCCGAAGGACAGCCCGCGCAACTCGCACAGCCGTAAGGGTTCACTGATCCAGGCAAGCTGGCCTGGCTGGCTTCGTCAGTCGCGCCAGCCGGACTTGCTTGCGCATCCTTCGCCGCGCAACTCGAATAGCTCGAACAGCCAGAGCATCGTGAACAGCCGGAACCAGAAGGCCGGCCGCGAACCATCCGGACGATGCTGTTAAAAGCCATCGCCGCGGCTATGGCGAGCAAGATGCCGACCACCAGGTAAGGACTCAACGTCAAAAATGTCATAGGATCAACCCCCTAGACCGAGCAGCCGGCCACCCTGGAAAACGAGCAGGGCAAAACCATAGGCCACACCGATCTGGTAAAAAACGGTCGCTGTCGTCCAGCGCCAGCTGTGCATTTCGCGGGCAATTGCGCCGAGGGCCGCGACGCAAGGGGTGTAGAGCAGGGTAAAAGTCATGAATGCATATGCGCTCAACGGTGTGAAATGGCTCAGCACCTGTTCCGGCGTGAACAGGATGCCGAGCGCCGCAACGACGGCTTCCTTGGCGATCAAGCCGGTCAAGAGCGCCACACTGGACTGCCAGTTGCCAAAGCCGAGCGGTGTGAAAACAGGTGCGATCAAGCCGCCGAGCCAGCCGAAAATACTGCTCGCGCTGTTAACCGCCGGCTGCAAAGTCAAGGTAAAGGACTGTAGGACCCAGATCACGATCGACATTGTAAAAATCAGCGTCCCGGCCCGGATGATGAAGTCGCGGATCTTGTCCCAGATATGCAGGCCGAGCGACTTGATGTCCGGCAGACGGTAAGGCGGCAGTTCAATCAGGAACGAAGAGTCGTTGCCCTTGAGGACCGTTCTGCTGAGTAGAATCGCCGAAAGCACAGCGACAATGATGCCCAGCAAGTACATCGAGAACGTGACCAGACCTTTGTGCGTGGCGAAAAAGATCGAACCGAAAAAGGCATAGATCGGCATGCGCGCGCCGCAGGACATGAACGGCGTGATCATGATCGTCAGCCGCCGGTCGCGCTCATTTTCGAGCGTACGCGCGGCCATGACTGCCGGCACTGTGCAGCCAAAGCCCATCAGCATCGGAATGAAGCTGCGCCCGGATAAACCGAACTTCTGGAAAATCTTGTCGACCATGAAAGCCGCCCGCGCCATATAGCCGGTGTCTTCAAGGACCGAGAGGAAGAGGAAGAGCAGCGAAATCTGGGGCAGGAAGGTCAGCACCCCGCCCACGCCGGCGATGATGCCATCCACCAGCAGCGAGTCAATCCAGGCCGGGGCCTGCGCCAGGGTCAGCCAGGAACGGACGAAGTCCGTGACGATCTGGCTGAAAAAGATGTCGAGCCAGGTCGTCAGGCGGCCGCCGAGATTTTCATTGAACGTGACCTGGAAAATCAGGAACATCACGAAAAGAAAGATCGGCAAGGCGAAATAGCGGTGGGTCAGGAAATGATCGATGCGGTCGGAACGTGTCAGGGATCCCGGCGGATCGCGGTGGGTAACGGACAACGATCGGATCCGCGCGGCCTCCCGGTACATCTCCTGCGTTTCGGCTTCGCTTTCTTCGCGGTAATCAGTGGGCAGGGCGGCCATCGTCTGGGGCTGCTCGGCCGAATGGTCGTGCTCGGTCAAAAGGTCCGGAAACGGCTGCTCGGTCAAAATATGGTGATGGGTGCCATCCTGGTGGCCAAGGGAAAGGGCGAGCAACCGGACAGCTTCGATCAGTTCCTCGACCCCTTTGTTGTGTTTTGCCGACACCGGCACGACCTTCAGACCGAGTGATGCTTCAAGCTTGTCAAGGTCGATCTGGTCGCCAATAGCTGCGATCTCGTCCATCATGTTCAGGGCAACAATCATCGGCTGGCCGAGCTGCTTGAGCTGCAAGGTCAGGAAGAGATTGCGCTCCAGGTTCGTCGCGTCGACGATATTAACGATGACATCGGGGCGGTCTTCGAGGATGTAATTGCGAGTGACGATCTCTTCGATCGAAAACGGAGCCAGCGAATAGATCCCGGGCAAATCAACCAATGTGAACTGGTTGCTGCCGCGCTGGATCACACCGACTTTTTTCTCGACAGTCACGCCGGGCCAATTGCCGGTGGTCTGGCGAGTGCCGGTCAACCGGTTGAAAAGAGTCGTTTTACCGCTGTTGGGGTTGCCAGCCAGTGCGAGATGGATCTGCATCAGGTCATTCCTCCGGTGAAACGACGATCTGTGCCGCATCTTTCTTGCGGATCGAAAGATTGTAATTACGCAGGCGGATCTCCATCGGGTCGCCGAACGGTGCGTATTTGCGGACCGTCAGCCAAGTCCCCGGCGTAACGCCCATCGCGATCAGGCGTCGGCGCAGCGCACCATCACCTCCGACCGACAGGATTGTTCCACTGTCACCAGGTTTTAAATCAGATAAAGGCTTATGCATCGGATCGTCCCTTTCAAAGCTGCTGCAGCAGCCGCGTCAGGCGGTTGCAAAATGTTAACTTTGGTTAACATTTTACCGCAAGCAGGGAAACTGTCAAGATTAAATGACAGAATTAAACGATGCGACCGGAAAAGTGGCTTGGCTCAGTCGGAAACTCAGTCGGAAAACAGCCGGAAAACAGCCGGTTTATGCCGGCTTTGCGCGGTACTCACCGAGGCGATGCTTGTCCATGAAGGCCTGGATCGCCGCTTCATCGGCAGGATCTTCGCATTCGAAATAGACATCGATCGATTCGGCGACCGAAATCAGCGAAGCAAAGCCGACTAGGGCCGAGAGCATGCTGTCGGTGACCAGGCGGTCACCCTGGCTGGTGATAAAGGTCACACGACCTTTGCAGTTGAGGATCAGGTTTGAAAATTCACTGACAATTTCTATATTGGTAGCCATAAGGCGTCCTTTCATCTATCGAAAGCCCCGGAGGGCAAAGGGTCACAATCAAAATCGCTCATATGCGATCAACTCTATTTTACACGTTTTTGCCAGGTGGGTCGAGCTAATTCACCAGAATTTAACATCATGCTATAATGGAGCCACGCTCGATTCCGGCTGCTTGTGCACGCCGTGCAGCGAAAGGTTACATAAACCCTGTGTCATCTGGGAGGCAATCGGTGGTATTTTTTTTCTGGAGTCTTTTTTTGAGCATCGCCATCACCAGCGTCATCCTGATTCTGTTATTTCGAGCGCTCAAAATCAATCAGGAACGCAAGAACCGCCTGGCGATCGGCTTTTTTTCACCGGTCGTCCTCACGATCGTGTTCCTGTTTCTGGCGATCCAGCTGACCATCCCGCGTCTGCTGGACACGGTCGCCCTGGTGAGCAGGACCTATTCGATCGAAGAAATCGAGGTCCAGCCGGACAGCCTGGGCTGGAACAGCCTGACCATCGATGGCCGGCGGTTTTTCTATAACCAGTGGCAAATCGAGATCAAGCCAGACCAGCGATACCGCATCGAGTTCACACCCCGTAGCCGTTACCTCGTCAGCGCAACCCTGGTCGAGACCGTTGTCGCCAGCCCGAAAATCGTTGGCATCACCAACGATGAAGATCGCAAATGAAAGAACTTAAGCGAAGAAAGGTCCCAGGATGATCGCCCGAACAGTCATCGTGCGAAACCCATCCGGCTTGCATGCTCGTCTCGCGAGCCTTTTTTGTGCGACTGCCAAGCAGTTCAAGTCCCAGGTTGTCGTCAGGACCCCTGGCCGCTACATATCGGCGCGTAAAATTCTTGACCTGATGGCTGCCAATGTCCGGCAGGGCGATGCCGTGACCATCCACTGCGACGGACCAGACGAGGAAATCGCCCTCCAGACCCTGGTCGATTTCATCGCCAATTTGCGCGAATAAACGACATCTGCAGTGCTGCAAATTCGACAAAAACTTCTGAATCAGTCTATTCTGCTTCTCCCACGTTCGTGACAAAATAGCTTCACAGCAAACCCATGCACCCGCGCATGCAATTCGTGAAGGGAGTATTTGCCACGTGAATGCTTACAAGCAACTGACTGTCCCTTTTTCTGGATCCCAGGTGATCAATAGCGACCAGACCGGTTTTTATATTGCCTCGAGCGACCATGAACTGCTCGGCCAGGTTTCACGCCTGATCGGCAAACAGGGCATGCTGGGGATGATCGATACTGCCGGCCGCCTGCAGTACCTGGTTGACGGCCGCCGCGGATCGCCACTGGCCGCCCGCCGGATCCTCGACACCACCCAGCGGCTGCTTCGTGACCAACTGCTCGATCCCGATGACCTCAGGCCGATCCGTGTCATGGCAGTCGACGAAATACTCCGCCGCTGGCAGCTGCCGAACCGTCTAAAAGGCTATCGCTTCCTGCGCCATATCCTAATCCTCGCCGCCGGCAACGACTTCGTGCTGCGGCCGATCAGCAAGACCTTGTATCCGTCTGTGGCTGAGCAATTCAAAGTCAGCTACGCCCAGATCGAACGCGACATCCGCTATAGCCTGAAATGCCGCCCCGGACCGGACCAGCCGATCTCCAACACAGCCGCGATTTGCGCAATGAGCGATCAGGTCGCCTCCCTGATTGCGCTCTGGACGCGACAAACAAAACTGCCCACCGTCGCAGAAGCGACAATGGGCAGCTATGCTACATTCAATCAGTGATTGGCGGCAGTGATCCTGCCTTTGGAGTCAGTGCGTGGATCAGATCCACGACAGCTACATGGCGATTAGCCGTTGACGGTATCCTTGAGACCTTTGCCCGCTTTGAAAACAGGTGCTTTGGAAGCCGGGATCTTGATCTCCTGCTTGGTGCTGGGATTGCGGCCCTTGCGAGCGGCACGCTTGCGGACTTCGAAGGTTCCGAAACCAACCAGGACGACCTTGTCATCTTTGGCCAGGGCTTCTGTGATGGAATCGAGAACGGCTGAAATCGCGCTTTCGCTATCCTTCTTGCTCAACTTGGTCGCCTTGGCGACGGCATCAATCAGGTCAGTTTTGTTCATGAGAGAGCCTCCTTCGGGAAGTGTTTTCATTGGATCAATAAGAAATTTCTTTTGATATTATCGTACGCGGAGAATCGCAGTGTCAAGTCTTAAAGCGCTTCGAAATGGCCAATTTGCAACAGTTTTCACATTGACAGCTCATTTTTCCATAAACATTTTGTATATTTGACGAATAATAGGCTCGGATGTTACTTTGCACAGCCACTGAAGTCAATTTTGCTCAACCATCAAAATCATTTGCCGGAGAGGCTGGCAGCACGGGCAAGGCATTGTATAATGGGACGCAGAAACATGCAGCCCTATAGCCCGGCGATATCTGCCTAACGCCGCAGGCGTTAGGCACCTATAAGCCGCAGGCGATAGGCACCTATAAGCCGCAGGCGTTAGGCAGATCCGGTAGAAGCCAGAAAGAGAAGCCCGTGAAACAAATCGATTGTCAGACGATCACTGATGCTGTCGCCAGATTGTGCCAGCAAGCCAATATTGAACTAGGCCCGGACATTCTTTTAGCCCTGCAGAATGCCCGCCGCACCGAACCATCACCAGCCGGCCAGGCCGTGCTCGATGACCTGATCGAAAATGCCGGCCTGGCTGTCCGGGAACAAATGGCCATCTGCCAGGACACTGGCATGGCTGTCATCTTTGTCAAAATCGGCCAGGATGTCCACATCGTCGGCGGCAGTCTCACGGACGCCATCAACGCCGGTGTCGCCACCGGTTACCGCGACGGTTACCTGCGGGCCTCCGTCGTTTCGGATCCGCTCCTTAGGGTCAACACCGGGGACAATACCCCGGCTGTGATCCACTACGAGATCGTCCCGGGCGACGAACTCGAGATCACCGTCGCACCGAAAGGCTTCGGCAGTGAAAACATGTCAGCCGTGCGGATGTTCAGTCCGTCGGCGGGGATCGAGGGCGTTCGCCAGTTCGTCATTGAAACCATCCAGAAAGCCGGCCCGAATCCCTGCCCGCCGATCATCGTCGGGGTCGGGATTGGCGGCACGCTGGAAAAAGTCACCGAGCTGGCCAAGTCAGCGTTGCTGCGCCCGGTCGGCAGTGTCAACCCCAATCCCCATATCGCCAAACTCGAGCAGGAACTCCTGGCCGCGGCCAACCAGCTGGGTATTGGCCCATCCGGTCTGGGGGGCAGGACCACAGCCTTGGCGATCCTGATCGAGACCTATCCCACGCATATCGCCGGCCTGCCGGTCGCAGTCAATATGAGTTGCCATGCGACCCGGCATGCATCCGTCACGTTATAAATTCCGGCCTGGGTAAATGCAGGTTGCGCATCGAAATTGTCTTCGTTGCCCAAACCATCTAGAGGGACGCGCCAATGGATAGAATTAAACTTCAATTGCCCCTGGACCCCGAACAAGTCAAAACCCTGCGGGCGGGCGATCTGGTCAGCCTCAGCGGTGTGCTTTATACAGCACGTGACGCCGCCCACAAGCGGCTGGTAGCCGCCCTCGACCAGGGCGAACCCTTGCCGCTCGCCATAGACGGGGCAACGATCTATTACGCTGGCCCTTGCCCGGCCAAGCCCGGCCGGCCGATCGGTTCAGCCGGCCCGACGACCAGCGGCCGCATGGACGCCTATGCGCCACGCCTCCTCGCCCAGGGCCTGGTTGCGATGATCGGCAAAGGCGCCCGCACAGAGGCCGTCATCGAAGCGATGAAGCAGCATGGTGCCGTTTATTTCGGCGCGACAGGCGGCGCTGGCGCGCTTTTAGCCCAGCGGATCAAGTCAGCGGAAGTAGTCGCTTACGGCGACCTCGGCGCGGAGGCCATCCGCCGGCTGGTGGTCGAAGACTTCCCGGTCATCGTCCTGATCGACAGCCAGGGCAACAACCTCTACGAGTCCGGCCCCAAAGCCTGGGCTTGCTTACTTGGGTAAGCAGGCTGACCCGGGTCAGCTTACTGACCGGGCTCAACACATTGACCGGGCTCAACACGTTGAGCGGGCTCAGCTTGCTGAGCGGGCTCAGCTTGCTGAGCGGGCTCAGCTTGCTGAGCCAGATCCGCCACATCCTACCGGTTGCCACAGCGGCCGGTGCTGGTGTAGAATAAATCCGTGCGAAAAGCACAGGAGGATGAACATGGTTATTAAAAAAGATATGATTATTTCGGATGTGCTCAGCCTTGACCAGGGCACCGTGCCGATTTTCTTCAAAAACGGCCTGCATTGTCTGGGCTGCGTGATGGCCTCTGGCGAAACGATTGAAGAAGCCTGCATGGTCCATGGTTTGAACGTTGAAAATCTGCTCTTCGAACTGAACAGCTATTTCGAAGTCAAGGATCTGCCGGAAGCGAATGTCTGATTCGCAATCTGCCGCTGTATGAATCGAGTCCCTTTGACTAGCCAGTCAGAGGGACTTTTTCAGAATATGGACCAAAGTGGGTGATCGAACATGCTGCATGAACACAGAAGCCTGTTGATTCTCATGATCCTGTTCATGGCGTTGCTGCTGACCGGCACCTTCGGTTACTCGCTGCTCCTTGAGGTCACACTGCTCGACGCATTGTATATGACCGTCATCACCATTGCGACCGTCGGTTTCCGCGAGGTCGCAACCATGACCCCCGAAGCTAAAATCTTCACGATCATCATGATTTTTGCCGGTCTCGGCCTGGTCGGTTATTCCGTAACCAGCCTCGTCGCCTTTTTCACCGAGGGTCAACTCGGCCATGCTTTGCGGAGGAATCGAATGGAAAACAGGATTCGCGCCCTGAACAAGCACTACATCGTCGCCGGTGCTGGCGAAACTGCCCAGAACGTCATGGCCCAGCTGATGTCCGGCAAGGTGCCCTTTGTTGTCGTCGACCTGCGTGAAGACAAGATCAAGGAATTCCACGAGCGCGGCATCCTGGCGATCCACGGCGACCCCACCCATGAATCAGCACTCGAACAAGCGAACATCCACAAGGCGGAAGGCTTGATCTGCGCCCTGTCGTCAGACACCGAAAATGTCTTCACGATCCTGACGGCACGCTACCTGAATCCCGATCTATACATCATATCCCGCGCGATCGAGCCCCACGCCCATGAAAAACTGCGCATGGCCGGGGCTGACCGCACGATTTCGCCGAATGAAATTGGCGGCCGGCGGATGGCGGCGATGGTGCTTCGTCCGTCGATATTCTCGTTCCTCGACGTCGTGACCTACGCCGGCGACGACGTCTTCAACCTTGAAGAAGTGCAGCTCAGCGAGAAATCAGAGCTGAATGGCCTCATGCTCCGCGATGCCCATATCCCGGACAAGACCGGCCTGATTGTCATGGCGATCAAAAAGAGCGGCAGCCGGATGATGATCTTCAATCCGAAGGCTGATGAAAAAATCGAACTTGGCGACTCCCTGATCGTGCTTGGCGATGCCGAGAAAGTCGACAGACTGAAAAAACTGGCCCGCGACGAAGGAATACACCTGCACCTCTAATTCAAATCCGCCCATTCGAACCCAGTCAAAAATAATGACGCTCAAACCCCGTTCGATCCCCGCTTACAAATCCTTCGGATCAATCAACTGCTGGCCCCAGAGCCAGTCATATTGCAGCCAGGCATAGGCCCGCAGCAGATCGTCATCGGTCAGGCTGCGGGTTTTTCGTTGTCTGGCCTCCGCGGCCAGTGCCAGCAGCTGGATCGAGTTGAGCGGCAGATTGGCGCACCTCAGCAACCGCGGCGCCAGCGTGTTAAAGCCGAACATTGGGCCAAAAGGTTCGCGTTTGGCCAAGCCGAACGGTTCGCTTTTGGCTTCGCCAGATCCGTTCATCACTGATCCTGCCATCCCGCTCACCTCGCCTCGTAGGTCCACGCCACCGATATCGGTCGTCAAGCCGTTCGCCCGGGCAGCCGGGTTGGTCCAGCAAAAGACCGGCAGCGAGTAGAGGGCGTCATCCCTGGTTGTTTCGATCATCCCGGCTTGCATGAAAACGCGGAAACCGGAGTTGTCGCCGATCCCGGGCAGGTGGTCGCCGAAGGCCAGGATGATGACCGGCCGATCGAGCTGCTGGCAATAGTCACGGATCGCCCGGTACATCTTCGCCGCATCGCGCACGCCCTGGGTGTAATTGATGATCGCCCGCCGGTCAGCTGACGACAAAATAAGGTCAGGGGCGAAATTCGGTGTCGCTTCCGGCTCGAATTCGGCTTCCTGATAGCGGTCAGGGATGTATGGCCCGTGGTTTTGAACTGTCAGGGTGTAGATCAGCTGTGGCCCGTTCTCCTGTTCGAGCAGGTCGACCATCGGCTGCACCAGCGCTTCATCGCCCATGTACCAGCCCTTTTTGGCCACCGGCCCAGCTTTTTCGAGATCTTCGAGACCGAAGAACTGGTCAAAACCGAGCAGCGGATAGACTGAATCGCGCGAATAGAAAGTCCGCGTGTAACTGTGGATCGCTGTTGTCTTGTAGCCTAGCTCGCGCAGTTGTGCCGGCATGGCCGGAACCGGCCGGTCGATCTTGATGAACGGGCAGGCAGAATCGTGCAGGAACTGCATCGACAAGCTGGTCAGGAATTCAAATTCCGTGTTTGAGGTCAGGCCGGCGAAACAGTTCGCCCGCGCCTCGCCGACATAGTCGGCGCGAAATGGTTCGAGCGGATCTTCCTGAAATGAAAGCCCCTTGACCCGCGTGATATCCCACATCGACTCGACCGCCAGGACGATGATCGTTGGCAGCTGCCCGCCATCAGCCTTGGCCAGATCCACCGGTGCAGCCCGATCAGATGCAGTACCAGCCGCCTTAGGACCAGTCGCCTTAGCACCAGCCGCATCATCCGCCGCCGCAACCGTTTTACACACCGCCGCAATCGCCGCAGCCTGCTCCCGCCCGTAATCTTGCGGCGGATCCTGCTCAATCGCCACCGTCGTGATATGCCCGCAGAATGCCAGCAACGAACCATGTGCATTGACATTGCCGTCGTAGTCGCTGCTGGTAAAAGCCGGCAGCCGGAGGACGCGGCGGCAGAAGGGGAGGTTGACCCATAGTGCATAGAAGCGAAACAAGATCATCAGTAGCAGGCCGCCAAGCAAGACTGCCATACGAGGCAGCCAGCCGGCGAGGCCGCGCGCGAACGGCGCCGGATCGAGTCCCAGCAGCACAAGATTCCCCACGGCCAGGATCACCGCGATCGGGATGAAAACCGGCGCCTGGATATAGTGGCCGACCATTTCCTTGAACTTGCCGGGGTCGCTGGTTTTGAACAGATCAGACCAGAGGAAGTGGGTCAGGGCCGTCTCATATTTGATGTGGTCAGCGGAGGCAAACACGTAGGCCAAAAACATCGTCACGGTAAATGCCGCCCAATAGCGGTTCGTCAGCCCGAGGAAAATCAGTAGGACCGCATCGACCAGGACCAGTTCGGTGATCGCGGCAGCCGTGTGCCCAGCCAGCCATTTCAGCGTCGTCTTGAGGTCGCCGAGCATGATCCGCTGGGTGACGAGGATCACGGCGGCTGGCACCAGGCATAGGAAAAGGCCGAGTCCCATGGCTCCCTTGAGCACCGGCCAACCGGCTAAAACAACACTCATCATCTGAAAACAGCAATCCACATCGCGAATTTCCTCCCGTTCATTTTCCACCACCATTTTGTGTCAGGGGCTGGCGACTGTCAATCTATCCAAAAAACTACCAGAATAATCAAGAACGACCATGAAATTGTCGAAAAATTGGTAAATAGTGAGTATGTTAAGCGGCGAAGCGGCCCTTGAAGCACTAAAAACAAGCTCAAATTGCCCATTTTTCGCAATCGTTTCCGTTGATTTTCCATTGCATACGCGGTTATTTTCGCTATAATGGTAGTGATCGTAACATGTGTGACAAAAACATCCAATCTTTCATTTGTCTGACTGCTTATTGGCATGAAAAGCGAGGGGTACCCATGAAATCTATTTCCAACCAAAGCCGGATCAAAGTGACGGTCAATGGCCGCCAGATCGAAGTGTTCGACAACCTGACCATCCTGCAGTCCCTTTTACAGGAAGATATCCATATCCCGCATCTTTGCTATGACATCCGGCTCGACCGTGCCAACGGCAACTGCGGTCTGTGCGTCGTCGAACTCGTCGACAGCAAAGGCCCGCGCGATGTCAAAGCCTGCCAGACCCCAATCAAGGAAGGCATGGTGATCAACACCGCCACGCCCAAGCTTGAAGGCTACCGCAAAGTCCGCCTCGAACAGCTCCTTTCCGACCACAACGCCGACTGCGTCGCCCCTTGCGTCCAGACCTGCCCGGCAAATATCGATATCCAGGGCTACCTCGCCCAAGTCAGCAACGGCAATTACGAAGCCGCCGTCCGCATCATCAAAGACCGCAATCCTTTCCCGATCGTCTGCGGCCGCGTCTGCCCGCACCCCTGCGAAGCCCAGTGCCGCCGCAGCCTCGTCGACGCCCCCGTCGCGATCAACCACGTCAAGCGTTTCGCCGCTGACTGGGACATGGACCGTGAAAAGCCCTGGCTGCCGACCAAAGCAGGCTCGACCGGCAAGAAGATCGCCGTCGTCGGAGCAGGCCCTTCAGGTCTTGCCGCAGCCTATTACAGCGCGATCAACGGCCATGACATCACCGTCTTCGAGCGCCAGCCCCATGCCGGCGGCATGATGCGTTATGGCATCCCGGAATACCGCCTGCCGAAAGCGACCCTCGACAAGGAAATCGACACCATGCGTGCCCTCGGCGTCAAGATCGTCACCGGCAAAGCGCTCGGCACCCATATCAGCCTTGAAGACCTGCACAAGGATTTCGACGCAGTCTACCTGGCCATCGGCTCCTGGCGTGCCACCCCGATGTCAATCGAAGGTGAAAACCTCGAGGGCGTCATGCTCGGCATCAACTACCTCGAACAGGTCACCCGCAACCGCACCGTTGTCCTCGGTGATGTCGTCGTCGTCGGCGGCGGCAATACCGCGATCGACTGTGCCCGCACAGCCATGCGCAAAGGCGCCAAGTCGGTCAAGCTGGTCTACCGTCGTACCCAGGAAGAAATGCCGGCCGAATCCTTCGAAGTCGAAGAAGCCATCCATGAAGGCGTCGAAATGGTCTTCCTGATGGCCCCGCAGAAAATCACCGCCGGTCAGAACGGCAAGAAAAACCTCCAGTGCATCAAAATGCAGCTCGGCGAACCGGACCGTTCCGGCCGCCGTCGCCCGATGCCGATCGAAGGCAGCGAGACCATCATCGAAGCCGATACCATCATCGGCGCGATCGGCCAGAGCACCAACACCCAGTTCCTCTACAACGACCTGCCGGTCCAGCTCAACAAATGGGGCGACATCGAGATCAACGGCAAGACCTCGCAGACCTCCGAAGACAACATCTTCGCCGGCGGCGACTGCGTCACCGGTCCGGCCACCGTCATCCAGGCCGTCGCTGCAGGCCGCCGTGCTGCCGACGCGATGAACAGCTTCCTCAACAACGGCTATGTCCGCGAGTCCAACATTGACTACAGCTGCAGCCGCGGCTCCCTCGAAGACCTGCCGCGCTGGGAATTCGAAGAACGCCCGAAATTCCGCCGCGCAGTCATGCCGGCGATCGCCCTCGAAGCGAGAAAACTCAACTTTGACGAAGTCGAACTCGGCCTGTCCGAAGACACCGCCGTCACCGAAGCCCGCCGCTGCCTCAAGTGCGGCTGCGGTGAGCGCTACGACTGCCACCTCCGCGATGAAGCGACCGCCCACGGCATCGAGTACCGCGAGCCGGTCCACGACCGCCCGTACATCCCGATCGTCGAAGACCACCCGTTCATCATCCGCGACCACAACAAGTGCATCTCCTGCGGCCGCTGTATCGCCGCCTGCGCCGAAATCGAAGGCCCGGATATCCTGACCTTCTACATCAAGCATGGCCGTCAGCTCGTCGGCACCAAGAGCGGCCTGCCGCTGAACCAGACCGACTGTGTCAGCTGCGGCCAGTGCGTCAACGCCTGCCCCTGCGGCGCGCTCGACTACAAACACGAACGCGACCGCGTTTTCCGCGCGATCCACAACCCGAAGAAGACCGTCGTCGCCTTCGTTGCCCCGGCCGTCCGCAGCGTCATCTCGCAGCACTACGGCATCCCGTTCAACGAAGCCGCACCGTTCACCGCCGGCATGCTCAAGCGCCTCGGCTTTGACAAGGTCTTCGACTTCACCTTTGCCGCCGACTTGACGATCGTCGAAGAGACGACCGAGTTCCTCAACCGCGTCAGTTCCGGCGGTGTCATGCCGCAGTTCACCTCCTGCTGCCCGGGCTGGGTCAACCTCGTCGAACGCCGCTATCCGGAGCTGATCCCGCACCTGTCCTCGGCCAAATCGCCGCAGCAGATGATGGGCGCCACCGTCAAGAACCACTTCGGTGAGAAACTGGCCAAGATCCCGCGCAAAGACCTCTTTGTCGTCTCCGTCGTCCCTTGCCTGGCCAAGAAATTCGAAGCCGCCCGCCCCGAATTCGCCGTCGGCAAGAACCGCGACGTCGACGCCGTCCTGACCACCACCGAACTGCTTGAAATGAAAGTCCAGGCCAGGGTCGATCCGTCCGAGATCATCCCCTGCGAATTTGACGAACCCTACAAACAGGTCACCGGTGCCGGCATCCTGTTCGGTGCTTCCGGCGGTGTCGCCGAAGCCGCCCTGCGCATGGCCGTCGAAAAACTGACCAACAAGCCGCTGGTCGAACACCTCGAATTCGAAGAAATCCGCGGTTTCGAAGGCGTCAAGGAAGCGACGATCAATGCCGATGGCACTAACGTCCGGGTCGCCGTCATCTCCGGCCTGCATAACGCCGAGCCGATCGTCCACAAAATCATCCAGGGCATCGATGTCGGTTACGACCTGATCGAAGTCATGGCTTGCCCCGGCGGCTGCATCTGCGGCGCCGGCCACCCGGTCCCGGAAAAAATCGACTCCCTCGACAAGCGCCAGCAGGTCCTGGTCAACATCGACAAGACCTCGACCTATCGCAAGTCGCAGGAGAACCCGGACATCCTTCGCCTGTACAACGAATTCTACGGCGAGCCGAACTCCGAGCTGGCCCACCACTTGCTGCACACCCATTACAACGCCATGCTCGGTGACAACGTCACCAGCATGGTCCGCAACAAGGGCAACTCGGCCTTCATGACCCACGAGCTGACCGTCTGCTTCTGCGACACCTGCGCCAGCCAAGGCTCACGCGACCTGTACAACAACCTCGTCGCCTCGGCCAAGCAGAACAAGATGGAATCCTTCCTCGACGTCAAAGCCATCCGCCTCAAAGGCAACCACCCGACCTCCGGCGTCTACATGACCCTCGACGGTCTTACCGTCGACGAAGCCAAACTCAAATCCGAACTTAAAAAGATCAAGAAAGAAAAGACCGTCACATTGCAGGTGTAAGCAACGACCTGGGGGTCCGCTCCGCTGCGGTTCCCACCCACTAGGTGTCAGACACCTTTTTCGGAAGTTTCCGAAAAACGAGTCTGACACCGGCCCGCTTGCCGACACCGCCGTGCCACCAGCTCGGTGCCACCCACCCGGTGCCTGACACCCTTTGCGGAAGTTTCCGCAAAAGGTGTCAGGCAGCATCGCCCCACCATCTCCCCCTGGAGATCATTGAATGAATGCTAACGAAACAAAGCCCTGGACCCCACGGATCGTCATCCTCATCCTGACCTTTGCCATCGGCCTGTACTGGCTGCTGGCCAACGCCCAGATCGAGGTCAAAGCCCTCCTCCGCCTGATCGCAGTGACCATGCCCTTACTCCAGGGCATGGTTTTCGCTTATATCCTGAATCTGCCGATGAAAGCGATCGAGCAGCGGCTCGCCAGACGAAAAGCCAACCCCGCCACCCCAGCCACCCACGCGACAAAACCGATAAACCCCCGCCGCCTCCGCGCGATCAGCCTCATCCTGACCCTGCTCCTCGCCATCAGCCTGATCGTCGCTGTCCTGCTCCTGGTGATCCCGCAAGTCATCACCAGCCTGACTGACCTGTCGAAAAACATGCCCGACTACATCAGCCGGACTCAAGCCTGGGCGAGCCAGTTTTTGACCAGCTACCCGCAGCTGGCCGACCTGTTCGGCTCCTTCAACCTGACCTCGACCGATCTGATCAACTGGTCCCTCAGCCTGCTCCAAGGCAGCGGCGCCGGCTGGTTCAACTCAACCGTCAACCTCGTCTCAGCCGTCTTCGGCTGGCTCGTCTCCCTCGTGATCAGCCTGATCTTCGCGATCTACCTGCTGCTCGACAAAGAGCACCTCCAAGGCCAAGTACTCCGCCTGGTCGACAAAGCCCTGCCCGCCAGAATCGTCAACCCGCTGAAATACTTCTTCAGCCTCGCCCACAGAATTTTCTCAAGCTTCTTCGCCGGCCAGTTCATCGAAGCCATGATCCTCGGCGCGATCTTCCTCGTCATCCTGATGGTCTTCGGCTTCCCATACGCCCTGCTGATCGCCGTCCTGATCGCCTTCACCGCACTGATCCCGATGGCCGGCGCCTACATCGCCCTCGCCATCGGTTCCTTCCTGATCCTCCTGATCAACCCTTTGCAAGCCCTCGCCTTCATCGTCATTTTCCTCGTCGTCCAGCAAGTTGAAAACAACCTGATCTACCCCCGTGTCGTCGGTGGTTCGATCGGCCTGCCCGCGATCTGGGTCCTCGCCGCAGTCGTCATCGGCGGTGGCCTGCTCGGCGTCAGCGGCATGATCCTCTTCATCCCGCTGACCTCGATCGTCTACACCCTGCTGCGCGACTGGGCAGGCTCGGCCAAGCCGCTCGAAAACACCCCCAAGTCGAAAAACACCCCTTAGTAGAAAATTCTCCCTAAAGGAGGTCGCTCGATGAAACGGATACTCTGTTATGGCGATTCCAACACCTGGGGCTATGATCCGACCACCTCGCAGCGCTACGACCGCGCCATCCGCTGGCCGGGCGTCCTGGCCGAATCCCTCGGCGCGGACTACGAAATCATCGAAGAAGGGCTGAACGCCCGGACGACCGTCTGGGACGATCCCGTCGAAGGCCTGCACAAAAACGGCAAAACCTGTTTCCTGGCAAGCCTCGAAAGCCACACCCCGCTCGACCTGGTCATCATCATGCTCGGCACCAACGACCTGAAACAGCGCTTTTCCCTGCCGGCGACCGACATCGCCGAAGGCGCCGGCGTCCTGGTCGACCTGGCCCTGAAAAGCGGCACCGGTATCCATGGCCGCGCACCGAAAGTGCTGCTGGTTTCGCCGATCGCGGTCGGCGCCAACATCGCAGCCGGCCTGCTGGGCCAGAGCCGTCTCGGCCAGATCTTTGGCCAAGACAGCCACGAACGCTCCCTGGAGTTCCCCACCTGGTACAAAGCCGTCGCCGAAACCCTCGGCTGCGCCTACCTGAACGCCGCTGAATTCGCCGAACCCAGCCCGCGCGACGCCATCCACCTCGAGGCCGGCGAACACAGGAAACTCGGCCAGGCCATCGCCAAACAAGTGTGGCAGATCCTGAAAACCCGCCGCACTTAACCTGACGAAAAAACATAAATAGGCAAAACAAGAAGGGGGGTGGCTAAAAAAGCCAGCCCCCTTAAATTTTTCAGCACAACTCTGTCGATTAAATACTTAAGAATCCTAAGGGCTTGTCAGCGTATCAGCAACGCATCATCAGCGCCCCCCCAGGGTCATTTCCCCTTCAGCCATCCCAGTGCTTCGACGACAATCTGGTGGTCATCGAGGTCGTTCGGCAGCCCGGAAATGCAGACCGAGCCGATCATCCCGGTACCCTTGAGCAGGATCGGGAAGCCACCGCCACCGGCCGCGTAGTCAGCCGGGTCCAGCTTGCGGTCCTCGAGCGTCTTGCCATACATCTCGAGCCATGACCGGAAACGCAACGACGACATCGCCATCAGTTCGACCGAATTGCGCTTGCGCTCGAGCCAGAGCTCGCTGTCGAGCAGCGCCCCGTCCATGAAATGGCGGAAAACGACGAGTCCGTTGATCGTGATTTCGACCGCGACCGGGTCCGGATAGGCCTTGGCGAGATCGATCATTTTCAACCCGACAGCCAGCGCATCCGCCCGCGAAAAGGCATCGAAAGTCAGCGCTTCTTCCTGTGCACGGAAAGTCTTGAAATCCTGTTCGGCAGCCAAATTAGATGTTTTCATCGACAAAATCCTCCGAAATTCGATAAAAGTCGAAAATTTCAAAAAAGGTCAAAAATTACAAATCGTTCAAAATTTACAATAACAGTCGAATTTTACAAAATCGATTACTTTTCATTCGCCGGGAAATCGACCGGCAGCGGTTCAGGACGGTCGAACATCGTGGACATCGCGTAGTACTGCTTTTCATGGGCCGAGCGGATCAGGCCCTCCATCGCCTCAAGCTGGTGCAGCGCCATCCGGCCGCTTGCCCGCTCAGGCCGCCCGTCGCGAATCGCATAGGCCATGTCGGCCAGTCCGACCCCGCGGCTGTTTTCGCTGAAAGGCCGCGTCACGGGGACGACCGTCCATTCCGGAATCGGCTCTTTCCGCGGCAAGCCGATCCAGCGGTAATTCTCACGCGTGCGCAGCAGCACCTCGCCACCAAAAAGATTCGGCCCCCCGAGCGGATCAATATCGCACAGGCAGATTGTACCCTTGGTACCATAAATTTCCAGGCGCGGCAGCTCCGAGTCCCAGACATCGAAACTGGCGATGATCGTGGCGATCGCCCCGCTCGTGAATTCAAATGTGCCGGTGATGTGCGTGTCGACCTCGACTTCAATCACCTCGCCGCGACGCGGTTCACTCTCGATCACCCGCTGTTCAAATGTTTTCCGCGCCATGCCGGCACACGTCCGGATCGGCCCGAGAAGCGACAGCAGCGCCGTCATGTAATACGGCCCAATGTCGAGCAATGGCCCGCCGCCCACCTGGTAAAAGAACGCCGGGTTGGGGTGGAACCATTCGTGGCCGTGGCTGACGACGAAAGCGCTGGCCCCGAGGATGTCGCCGAGCACACCGTGATCGATCAGCTCGCGGCAGGTCTGCAGCCGGCTGCCGAGGAAAGTGTCCGGCGCGGAGCCGACATAGAGGCCCTTTTCAGTCGCCAGATCGATCAGGATTTTCGACTCGTCATAGGTCGCGGCCAACGGCTTTTCGGTGTAGACATGCTTGCCGGCCTCAAGTGCCGCCTTGTTCAGTTCAAAATGCGCCCCCGGCGTCGTCAAGTTCAGAATAATGTCGATCTCCGGATCCGCGATCAGCTCGAACCCATTGGCGTAAGCCTTGGCAATCCCGTACTGGGACGCGATCCGCTGCGCCTTGCCCAGATCACGCCCGGCACAGGCCACCACCTCGACAACGTCATATTTCCTGAGGTTCTTGAAATAAATGTCGCAAATGTCCCCGATCCCGATCACACCGACTTTATAAGGCTGCATGTTGTCCCTCCGCATTGGTTATCGACTCACTATCCAAAATTATAGCATAGCGAGCCCGAGCAATCCGTCCGTTGGGGGTTGTTCTAGGTTGCCTTTTTGGTCATCCATTTTAGGCCTTCCTCTTTTGGTGTCAGGCACCGCTGGCAGGCACCGCTAGTGCGTTGCCTGTTGTTTGGTGTTATCTTCCTATTTGGGTGTCAGACACCGCTGGCGCGGTGTCTGACACCTTTTCGCGCACATCAATCAGCCGCCCCGGTTGAACGCCATTTGGTTGTAACCCGCCCCCCGCTGATCTATGATGAAAGTAATGAAGCATGACATCATTTTCGCCCTGAATGGACAAAAGACATGAAAGGGGAATCTTTATGAAGTGGGAATCGAGAAGAAGAAGCAGCAATGTTGAAGACCGCCGCGGCATTGGGGGCCCCGTCATCGGCGGCGGAATCGGTATCGGCGCCATTGTCCTCGCGATAATTGTTTTCCTGATGGGCGGCGATCCGACCCAGGTCATCAAAAATGTGAACCCGGCCGAAACCGGCGCCGTGACATCCTACTCGGCCACGCCGGAGGAAGACGAACTGGCCCAGTTCGTGTCAGTCGTTTTGGCCGATACCGAAGACATCTGGATCGAATTATTCAAAGCTGATGGCCGCGAATACATCCAGCCGAAACTGGTCCTGTTCACCGGCAGCGTCGACTCAGCCTGCGGCGTGGCCGGCTCATCAACCGGTCCGTTCTACTGCCCCGGGGACCAGAAAGTCTACATCGACCTGAGCTTCTACCAGGAGCTCGCCGACAAGCTCAACGCCCCTGGCGATTTCGCGATGGCCTACGTCATCGCCCATGAAGTCGGCCACCACATCCAGAACCAGCTCGGCATCACCGACCAGGTGATGGCGATGCAAAGTAAAGTCAGTGAAACAGAATTTAAAACCGAATATTTGGTCCGACTCGAGCTGCAGGCTGATTATTTCGCCGGCGTCTGGGCCCATCATTCCCAAGAGACCAACTGGCTCGAAGCCGGGGACATCGACGAAGCCCTCAACGCTGCTGCTGCCGTCGGCGACGACCGGATCCAGAAAAGCACCCAAGGCTACGTCGTACCAGACAGCTTCACCCACGGCACCTCCGAACAACGCGTCCGCTGGTTCACCCAAGGCTTCGAAACCGGCGACATGAACGGCGGCGACACCTTCAGCGCCAACGATTTGTAGATCATAAATTCCGGGTTTCGGCGCAAATAGTGGCTCGATTTCGGTGTCAGACACCTTTTGGGGAAATTTAATCTTCCTCTTTCGGTGCCTGACACCTTTTTTTGTGAATAAGTGAAGGCGCACCGGTTTCCCGAAGCGCCTTTCGATTCGATTAAACCGAAAAAGGGAAAACCTGATTATAAATAATCACACAACAACAGATATACTACAAATGACATAAAATTCTCCAAGTGTAGTATAACTTGAAGTTATACTACACTTGGATTAATATTGAATATATGTAGTATAAATGAGGTTAATTAAATGGGTGTTATCAAATCAGTTATCTTAGATGAATACAATCGAAACAAACGCATGCAGGATACCTATAATCAGGAAATTGCACTTCTTCCTCGTGGGTCGATTACTCGAAAGCATATAAAGGGACATGATTATTTCTACTTGATGTACAGGCAGGACGGCAAGGTGGTCAACAAGTATCTATCCAGCAAAAATAACGATGTTGAGTTGCTCAGAAAGCAAATCGCTCGAAGAAAGCAACTCGAAAATCTGCTGCGAAGTTTAAAAAAAGAACAGTTGGATATGGAGAGATTCTTAAGGGGAAATAAAAATGGATAGTCGTCAGGAAGAAGCATTCTGGACAACAATCAATGTCCTGGATAAATCTGCAGCTTTGCCGTATATCATGGTCATTGGCAGCTGGGCAGAATATTTATACACGTACTATTTTCAATCGGATTTTACGCCGAACATACGAACCAGGGATGTTGATTTCTTATATCCAAACATCAGACGACCATCAGTTCCAATTAATCTCGAACAAATAATGATCGCAGCCGGTTATGTTGTTGACCGAGATACTCATACAGAAGTAGTGAAAATGTTCAAAGAAGATTTACTTGAAATTGAGTTCATAACCAGACAAGTGGGTTCAGGCCGGGAACTTTATTTGAATATTCCAGGTATAGGGGTAAGAGGTCAGTCGTTAAGGGATGTGAATATTTTAGCTCGCTACCCTTTGCTATTATCTGCAGGAAATTGCAATATCAATGTACCAGAGCCATCTGTATACGCTTTGCAAAAAGTAATAATTAACCAATATCGTATACCTGTATCAAAATAGGAAAAAGACATTGAGTCAGTCCGAAACATTCTTCCACATATCCTGAAATCTCAAAGAGACCTTGATGTTTTACAAAAAGTCATTAGCGAATGTTCAAAAAAAGAGATAAATACAATCAGAACAGTCTGCAATAAAAACTTTTTAGAATTTCCGTTGATTTAGAAAACTCGCCTTTGTTGGCTCGAATTCGGTGGCTCGATTTCGGTGTCAGACACCGTTTGCGGAAATTCAATCTTCCTCTTTCGGTGCCTGACACCTTTTTGTGTTTTTATGAAATAAAGAAGGCGCACCGGTTTCCCGAAGCGCCTTCAAGTGAAATCCTGTATTCGAGAAACTTCCTCTTTTGGTGTCTGACACCATTTAGTGGACACCACTTGTGTCGAAGCCTGACACCATTTAGTCCACTCAGAACACCCCCCCCAGTTTGCCGCCAGCCGCCTTGGCCAGCATTTCCTTCCACGAACCGAACGAGCTGATGCTCTTGACAAAGCCGTCCAGTTTGTCGACCGGCAGGTTCTTGAAATCGAGGATGCTCTTGACGTCGAAGCCGCTTTTGTCGATGAATTCCTTGACCGTCTTCAGCTTGGTATTCTTCTCAATGAAGGAATCACTCAGGAGCTCATCCAGCTTCAAATTATCCAGGTCTAGTTTGTCTCCCAAACCACCCAGGCCGCCCAGCGACTTGGTCAAATCGTCCAAACCCATTTCGCGCACCTCCAAATCTAATATTCGAGCACACGCGGCAGCTCTTTCGCTTGTGCGATCCAGCCCTCGACCTGATGCTCCGTCGGCAGCTTGCGGACCAGGTTCTTCGTCTCGTTGACTTCCGTCAACTTCGCCATCAGGTTCGCTGCATTGCGCTGCGCCAGTTCCGGCACGGTATCGACGCCAGCGGCCTCGAGCAAATCGGCGTATTCACTGCCGATCCCCTTGACCCGCATCAAATCAGCCCGGTTGGCCCATTTCAGGATCAGCTTTTCGGAGATGTCCGCTTTTTCGGCCAAATCAGCGCGGCGCTTGCTGGTCGCGCAGACTTCGAGAAGGTTTTCGACCGAAGCGATTCCTCCCAGCAATTTCAGCTTTTCCTCGTAAGAGCCACCAATGCCTTCGATTTCGCTTAATTTTGTCATAAACACACTCCTTTCTCGTAAAAAACAAATAGACTATCTAACCTAAAGCTTATTCCTTTAAAAGCGAATGTCAACCAAAAGCGAGCCCCGCCAGGCGAATGACTTGTCGTTGACTTTGACTTCAACTAAAATCTAATGAGACAAACCATCAGGGAGGGACAGACCATGGACAGTTTCGAAAAGCTCGGCGTGTTTTATTTGGGTCGGCCGTACGACCTGGCCGCCGGCAAACCGAAGGAAGGCTATCTGCTGTATGACGCCAAGGACCTGATGACCCACGGCGGTCTGCGTCGGCATGACCGGCAGCGGCAAAACCGGCCTGTGCATCGACCTGCTGGAAGAGGCCGCCATGGACGGCATCCCGGCGATCATCATCGATCCGAAAGGCGACATGGCCAACCTCCTGCTCACCTTCCCCGACCTGCCAGCCGGCTGACTTCCGGCCCTGGATCAACGAAGACGACGCCCGCAAAAAGGGCTTGACGCCGGACGATTTCGCCGCCCAGCAGGCCGAAACTCTGGCAAAAAGGGCTGGCCGTCCTGGGGCCAGAGCGGCGAGCGGATCCGCCAGATGCGCAGCAACGCCGAGTTCACCATCTACACCCCCGGCAGCACCGCCGGGATCCCGGTTTCGATCCTCCGCTCGTTCGCCGAACCGCCGCAGGCCATCCTCAATGACGATGAACTGCTCCGCGAGCAGGTCAGCGGCACCGCAGCCAGCCTGCTCGGCCTGATCGGCCTCGACGCCGACCCGATCAGCAGCCGCGACCACATCCTGCTGTCGACGATCATCCTCAACACCTGGCAGCAGGGCAGCGACCTCGACCTCGCCTCGCCTGATCACGCCTGATCCAGAACCCGCCGGTCAGCCAGGTCGGCGTCATGCCGCTGGAATCCTTCTATCCGGCCAAAGACCGCTTCGCCCTGGCCCTGCAGTTCAACAACCTGCTCGCCTCGCCCGGCTTTGCCAGCTGGCTGCAGGGCGACCCGCTCGACATCGACCAGATCCTCCACACCCCCGCAGGCAAGCCGCAGATCTGCGATCTTCTCGATCGCCCACCTCAGCGAAGCCGAGCGGCATGTTCTTCGTCTCACTGCTCCTCAACCAGGTCCTCGCCTGGACGCGGACCCAGTCCGGCACCAGCAGCCTGCGCGCCATCCTTTACATGGACGAAATCTACGGCTATTTCCCGCCGGTCGCCAACCCGCCGACCAAAGGCCCGCTGCTGACCCTGCTGAAACAAGCGCGCGCCTATCGGCCTCGGCATCATGCTGACGACCCAGAACCCGGTCGACCTCGACTACAAAGGCCTGGCCAACACCGGCACCTGGTTCATCGGCCGCCTGCAGACCGAACGCGACAAAATGCGCGTCCTCGAAGGCCTCGAAGGCGCCTCGGCCACCCAGGGCGTCGCTTTCGACCGCGTCGAAAATGGAACAGATCCTCGCCGGTCTGGGCAACCGCATTTTCCTGATGCACAACGTCCATGACGACCAGCCGACCCTCTTCGAGACCCGCTGGTGCATGTCCTATCTGCGCGGCCCCCTGACCCGAAACCAGATCCAGCAGTTAGTTCCTGATTCGGTTCCGGCGGCGGTTCTTCCTATTTCGGTGTCAGGCACCTCGTCGGCAGCAACTGCCGTGGCAGCACCCGCCGCCGCCGCGCCCGCCCTGCCGCAATCGATCAAGCAATACTTCATGCCGATAAGGAGCCGGGTCGAGAGCACCGCGGCCCTCCGCTACCAGCCGATGGTCCTCGGCAACGCCCAGATCGGTTTCCGCAACCTCAAGGCCAACGTCCAGCAGGTCACTGAAAGCACTTTCATCACCGACATCACGGACACTGTTTTCGCCGTCGACTGGGACAAAGCGATCGTCGTCGACACCCCGGTCAATGACCTCGAAACCACCGCCACCAGCGGCATCGCCTTCGCCGCCCTGCCCGCCGCCGCCGCAGACAGCAAGAATTTCACGGCCTGGGAACGCGACCTGAAAAACTGGCTCTACCAGACCCAGCAGCTGACGATCCTGCAAAGCCCGGCCCTGAAAATGACCGCCGCCCTCGGTGAGTCGGAGCGCGAGTTCCGCATCCGCCTGGCCCAAGCCGCCCGCGAACAGCGCGACGAGGCCGTCGACAAACTCCGCCAGAAATACGCCGCCAAAATCCAGGCCCTCGAGGAAAAAATCCGCAAGAGCCAGCAGGCGGTCGAGCGCGAACAGGAGCAGGCCAAGCAGCAGTCGATGCAGACGGCGATCTCGGTCGGCGCGACGATCCTCAGCTCGTTCCTTGGCAAAAAGCGCGTCAGCGCCTCATCCCTCGGCCGGGCGACCACCGCGGTCCGCGGCGCCAGCCGCGCGCTCAAGGAAAAAGGCGATGTCGACCGTTCTAAAGACACGGTTGAAGTCTACCGCGCCGATCTGACCGAGCTCGAGGAAGCCTTCAAAACCGAATCCGATGCCGTCGCGGCCAGTTTCGACGCAGCCAACCAGGAGCTCCTGACCATCAGCATCCGCCCGACAAAACAGGACATCCTGGTCAAAGCCCTCGTCCTGGTCTGGATGCCCTATCAGGTCAAGAACGACGGCACAAGCGAACCCGCCTGGTTTTGATTGAAGGCATAAATGCCTTCAATCTCGAGAAGAATACTGCGCACTCTAGAAAATTGAACATTGAGGATGTGGATGGCTAAGAGATTTGCAACGCTAAAGACTTTCAAATCCCGTCATCCATTCCGCAGACGCCGCCCACGCCTGTCCCTCTTCGCCGCGCTGCTGCTGACCGTCGCGCTCTATTTCGGCTGCACGCCGGCTGACTTCCAGGCCGCGATCAACGACCGCTTTTCACCGGACCAGTCGACAAAAAGCAGCCGAGCCCAGTTATCCGACCCAACAGACAGGCACGTCAGCAACCAGCGCCACATCAGCCGTCCCATCGACAAAACCGGAAGTCACCAGCCAGTTAACCGTCCATTTCCTCGATGTCGGCCAGGCCGACTGCATCCTGGCGATCCAGGGCGACGTGTCGATGCTGATCGACGCCGGCAACAACGACGATGCCGATTACATCATCAACTACCTGAAAATGCAGGGGCTCTCCGACCTCGATTACATCATCGCGACCCACCCGCACGAAGACCACATCGGTTCACTCGACGATATCGTGAGTACCTTTGAAATCGGCAAAGTCCTGATGCCTGACCTGGCCACCGGCTACAAAACCTACACCGACTTGATGAGCGCGATCAAAAAGAAAAACCTGACCGTCATTCATCCGAATTTCGGCCAGGTCTATACGCTAGGCGATGCGACCTTCCAGATCCTGTCCCAACCGGCGATGAAATATTTCTCAACCAACGCGGCCTCGATCATCCTCAAGCTCAAATTAGGCCAGAACGCATTCCTGCTGACCGGCGATGCCGAAGTCACAGAAGAAGAGCAGCTCCTGGCCACTGGCTATGACATCACCTCTGATGTCCTCAAAATCGGCCATCATGGCAGCGATTCCTCAACCTCAGTCGCCTTCCTCGAAGCCGTCAACCCCAGCGCCGCCGTCATCCAGGTCAGCTCGGACAATCCCTACGGATACCCGGACCTTGAAGTACTGAACGACCTGATGGCTGGCCACATCGAAATCTATCGCACCGACCTGGCCGGCGACATCGTCGCCACCACGGACGGCCAGACCATCACCTTCGACAAACTGCCGAAAACCGGCACCCACGGCACCAAGATCAACTGAAAAAAATCATTTATGGTTTTTTCCCGAGGCTACAGAAAAAACCTTCAGGTTTTTTCCCGAGGCTTAAGCAAGGCTCTTAGCCTTGCTTAAGCCAAAGGAGCCGGCGCCTTCACAACAATCAGCTCGAGCGTATCATCGTGCAAATTACGTACATTCATCTTGGTCTTGACCGGGATCACCAGGACCGTCCCGGCGCCATATTCATTGATCTCCTGCTCGTCGAGCACGATTGAAAGCGTCCCCCGCACAACCGTCATATAAACGTTGGAGTTGGCAAAATGGACCGGCAGCCCCTGGTCACGTCCGAAAACCATATGGATATAATGCAGGTTTTCATCGAGAATGACCCTTTCGACGGCCATTTCATCACTGCGCGAAAACTTGAAAACTTGTTCAATCATCGTCTTGTACCTCACTGAAACTTACGCCGAACTTGATCCCGACCCATTCGGAACCGATCAGCTGACTTGATCGTACACGTTTCCGATGTTATAATCAGTTGCTATAGCTACCAATATGCAGACCCTGCGAACCAAAGTAAAAACCAAAACCCCACAGAATGTCATCCCCGTCAGGGAACTTATTTTGCACTTTCTTCGTCAAAGCAACATAATAGGACTGGACGCAATCGAAATAGACATTCAGACCGACTTACAGGAGGACATCACCTTGAAAACAAAACAACAAAAAAAATACTGGCAATCCATGGCCGTCATTGCGGCCATAACCGCCTTGGCTATGACCTTGACCAGCTGCGGTAACCAGACCACCACACAAACCCAGACCACCACCGCGGCCACCACCCAAGCCACAACCACCGCGGCCACCACGACGCCAGCTGCGACCACCGCCCCGGTCAATCCCGTCGAGCAGTCATTCCAGGCCAAGATCGACGCCTACCTCACAGACCTGCCGGCTGAACAGCCCGGCACCGCTGCAGCTGCGGACGAGCAGGCCAAGCTGGTCGAACAGATGACCCAGCTCTATACCAATAAAGCCTCAAGCAAGGACTTCTACACCCTCTACCTCAAAGGCATCACCCAGCTTTCACCGGACAACGCCGACACCTTCACCGCCCTGGCGATCTCCGGCATGCGCCGCAACAGTTTCCAGGATTACACCGTGATCGAGAAAAATTACACCAAAGACGCCACGTTCCTCGAACGCTTCCTGGCAGAAGCCAAAATCAAGAGCTATAACTACCTGAAATTCAGCCACGATCCGGCCGCGATCACGGACGCCAAGGTGAAAGAGCTGGTCAACCTGGCCACAACCCAGGGCTATTACGTTGCCAGCAGCGAGGGGATGCTCTACTATCTCGTCGACTTCAGCGTATTCGCCAAGTACCGCAACTACAACACCAAACCGATGGCCGCGCTGATTGAAACCCTGGCGATCGACGCCCTCGACCCCGTCGCTTCCGACGCCGCATTCCTGATCGATCACAGCACCCTGGCTGCCCGCGCCTGGAACATCGAACAGAAGCTCAAGGACTACCAGGGCACCCGCTTTGAAAAATATATGGCCGTCCGGTTCAGGGACCAGATGACGCTCGTGTTCTACGGCGTCAACAACACGCCGACCTACAGCTACGAAACCCGGAAATTCACCGACGAATCCCAAGCCGTATTTAACGATGTGCAGACGCTCGAAGGCACTCAGATGGCCAAGCTCGTTACGTCATTCACCGCCCTTGTCGCTGCGAATGACGGTAAGCTGGATGAGGCCACCCAGAAGAAAGCCGACACAATCCTCGACACCATCAACACGACCTACCACCTGACCGATGAGGCGATGAAAGAATACGGCGACTGGATGTCCGGCGAATTATCCGTTTCCTGATCGATCGGAAGACCTTGAAAAGCCGCACTCACTAACCCATCGCACAACGAACCCCAGCGCGTACGCCAGCCAAAAGCGTACGCGCTTTTTTTGCGATTCAGAAAAACAGCGAGATCGCGCTCCCGGCCAGCAGCACGGCGAGGATCCGGTTCATCACCTTCTGGTGAGCGAAGAAGAGCTTGCTGAACAGCGAGCCGAACAAGCCCCAGCAGCACGTCGAGATAAAACCGGTGACAGACTGCAGGACCGCGAAAGCGGCCAGGGTAGGGGCGTCCGAATAATAGGGCGTGACGAACGTCGAGATCATCGTCAGGCTGAAAATGATGACCTTCGGATTGATGAACTGCATCGCAAATCCGACCCAGAACGAGGTCGAGCCCGACTGGGCCTCTGGCTTCTTTTCCGGCCCAAACCAGATCGAACCCGCCAGCCAGAGGATATAAGCCGCGCCGGCAAATTGCAGCACGGGCTTGAACATCGGCAGGGCGGCGACGAGGTAGTGGTCAAAAGCGGTGATCGTGCCTGTGATCACCAGGAAGCCGAGCAGCATGCCGAGATTGAGCCGGAAGCTCCGCCTGAAACCGACCTGGGCCGCCCGGGTCATCGAGAGGATATTGTTCGGACCCGGAGTAAACGTCGAGACGAGCAGGATGACGATGAACGGAATAGCGTTCGGCATGGAAGACCACCTTAAAAAGACAAGATGGCCACTATCTTATCACAGGTTTCATCTAAATAGAAATTCAAGAACGAGCTCCAAACCCGTTCTTGCGAGCCTGATTGGACAGCAACTTCGCAATAACCTCAAGAACAGCATGACGAATTGGCTTAAGGCCAATTCGTCATGCTGTTCTTGCGAGAGTAATTGGCCTTTGGCCAATTACTCAGAGGCCTTGAAATTATAGATCGGCCGGATCCGCTGCGTAATCGTCACCGTGTCCGCGATCGCAGCGACAATCTCCTCGATCGGCTTGTAGGCGAAGGGCGCTTCGTCCAGCGTACTGTAATCGATCGTCGTCGAAAAAATCCCCGCCATCGACCGCTCATAATCGGCCAGTTTGAGCGTCTTTTTCGCGTGGCTGCGGCTCATCGTCCGGCCTGCCCCATGCGGCGCCGAATAGTTCCAGTCCGGATTCCCCTTGCCGATGCAGATCAGTGACCCATCGCGCATATTGATCGGAATCAGGACACGTTCCCCGGCCTTGGCCGAAATCGCCCCTTTGCGCAAGATCATCGCCTCGAGGTCGATGTAGTTGTGGACGGTCGTCCAGCGGTCGATGATGTCGAGGTTCATGAAACGCGCCATATCCTGCATCATCGCCTTGCGGTTGAGGTCGGCGTAATGCTGGATAATCGCCATGTCGTGGAGGTAATCCGCCAGCAGCTCGCCCTCGCAATAGGCCAGGGCATGGTCGACTTTGCCGCGCAGGCGCCGCGCCGCCTCATTCTGGTAGTGCTCAGCGACCTGTTTGCCGAGGTTCCGACTGCCGCTGTGGACCACCAGGTAGAGCTGCCCCTCGTCATCCCGGTCGACCTCGATGAAATGGTTGCCGCCGCCCAGGGTGCCGATGCTGAGTTCAGCCCGCTTGATGTTGAGGTTTTTCTTGCATAGCAGGTCATTCAGATCGATTTTCCGGGCAAAGTCATGCTCCTGCCGCCGGGTCGCAAATCCAGAGGGAATCCCAAGATGGATGAAGGTGTCAAGCTCCTGCAGATCGAGCTTCATCTGCCTGAGGACCACCGTTTCCATGCCGCAGCCGATATCGACCCCGACCAGGTTGGGTACGACCTTGTCCCGGATCGTCATTGTCGTGCCGATCGTGCAGCCCGCCCCGGCATGGGCGTCCGGCATGATCCGGATCTTGCTGTCCTTGACGAATGGCTGGTTTAAGAGCCGCTCGATCTGGTTCGCCGCTTCAGCTTCCAGGGTGTCCGAAAACACTTTCGCGGAATTATATTGGCCGTGGATCATTTGCATGGCAAATCCCCCCATTCCAGCCCTGGTTCGTCCAAAAATATGCTAATTATTGTCAGAACTTCTTATATTTATCATATAATAGAATACAAGAATCCGATAGAACGAGGGAAACCGCATGAGCAACGTCATCGAGATCAATCACCTGACCAAGTTCTACAACAAGAAATCGCGCGGCATCGAAGATGTCAGCTTCAACGTGCAGGAAGGCGAGATTTTCGGTTTCATCGGCCCGAATGGCGCCGGCAAGTCGACAACGATCCGGACCCTCCTCGCCCTGATCTACCCGACCAGCGGCAGCGCCACGATCTTCGGCAAGGACTGCATCCAGTTCGGCCACGAGATCCGCCGCGACATCGGCTACCTGCCATCGGAAGTCTTCTACTACGACAACATGAAGGTCATCGACCTGCTGAAATACTCGGCCTCCTTTTACGGCAAGATCGACATGCAGCGGATCAAGTACCTCGCCGACATGATGGACCTCGACCTCAAGCGCAAGATCGACGACCTCAGCTACGGCAACAAGAAGAAGGTCGGCATCGTCCAGGGCCTCCTCCACAGCCCGAAATTGATCATCCTCGACGAGCCGACTTCCGGCCTCGATCCGCTGATGCAGCAGAAGTTCTTCGACCTGATCAAGGCCGAGAACCAGAAAGGCGCCACGGTCCTGATGTCGTCGCACATCCTGCCGGAGGTCCAGAAACTCTGCTCGCGCGTCGCGATCATCAAGGAAGGCAGCATCGTCAAAATCGAAGACATCCAGACGATGCGCAACACCGCCTACAAGAAGATCCGGCTGTCCTTCGCCGACGGGGCGCCGCAAGCCCTCGCCAGCCTGGCCGGCGTGACCGATTTCAAGCAGACCGGAACCGAAACCTCCTTCCTGTTCAAAGGCAATATCAATGAGGTCGTGCGCGCGATCAGTGCCCAGGAGCTCCTGAACCTGTCGATCGAGGAGCCCGACCTCGAAGAGATCTTCATGCACTACTACAGCAAGGTGGACTGATATGAATCTACTGATGCAGGAACTCAAGCGGTCCTATCGCTCGTGGGCATACTACACCTTCAGCCTCCTGGCGACCTTCGTCATCTTCGTCTACTTTTTCAGCTTCTTCAAAGAAGATGCCGCCTTGCTCGACCGGCTGCTGCAGAACTTCCCGCCCGAATTCAAAGCCGCGTTCGGTTTCGCCGATGTAAAGCTCGGTGAAATCTCCGGTTACCTGAGCTTTGTCAGCAGCTATATCGTCCTCGTCGGCGCCGTTTACGGCATGAAACTCGGTGTCTCGCTGCTCTCCGAAGAATCGCGGAAAAAGACGTCCGATTTCCTCCTGACCAAGCCGATCCGCCGCGTCCAGGTCGTGACCGCCAAACTTGTGGCTGCCCTGGCCTTACTTGTCGCCCAGAACATCGCGCTCTTCGGCCTTGGCCTGCTGACAATTAAACTCGTCATCGAAGATCCGGTCGACATCCCGGTCTTCACTCTGCAATCCTTCACGACCCTCTATGTCCAGTTGTTCTTCCTCGGCCTGGGCTTTGCGATCGCCGCCCTCGCCAGCCGGATCAAGTCGGTCATGCCAGTCGCCCTCGGCATCGTTTTCTTTTTCTTCATCATCGAAATGATCAACGAATCGCTGCTCCTCAAAGAACTGACCTATGTCACGCCTTTCGCCTATTTCAAGGGCTCAGGCATCCTCGCCAACCGCCATTACGACCCCGTCTACCTGACAATCGACCTGGCGTTTTTCGTCGTAATGACCGCCCTCAGCTACTGGCTATATCAGCGAAAAGACATCCACGCGGTCTAGAGGAGTACAACATGAATATATTCCTGCGCGAGCTGCGCGCTCATACCAAATCGCTCCTGGTCTGGTCAGCCTCGATGGTCTTCCTCGTGATGGGCGGGATGCTGAAATACTCCGCCTTCCAGAAGACCGGCGATGCCATCAACGACATGTTCAAGGATCTGCCAGCCGGCATGATGAAAGTCATGGGCATCACCAGTGGTCAGGACCTGACCTCGGTCGGCGTCTTCTACAGCATTTTCTTTCTTTACTTCATGCTGATGATGTCCGTCCACAGCACGATGCTCGGCGCCTCGATCATCGCCAAAGAAGAGCGGGACAAGACCGCCGACTTCCTCCTGGTCAAACCGGTCCGCCGCTACCAGGTCGTCACCGCCAAAATCTGCGCCGCCCTGGTGCTCGTCGTCCTGTTCAACCTCGTGACCTTCGTGTCCTCGGCCATCGCCGTCGCACCCTACAATGACTCCGGCACATCCCTCACCGGGCCGATTTTCAGCCTGACCTCAGCCCTGCTCGTCGTCCAGATCATGTTCCTCGGGATCGGCCTGCTCCTCGGCGCCTGGGCCCACAACGCCGAAAAAGCGTCCGGCCTGGCGACCACCGTCATCCTCAGTACCTTCCTCCTGAAAGTCTTCATCGACTTGAAGGAAGAGATCCACTACCTCGAATTCCTCACCCCGTTCCGCTACTTCAAGTCCTACGACGTCATGTTCAATCACGACATCCGGATCCCGTTTGTCATCCTGTCCCTCACCGTCGCAATCGCTACCATCGCCGGAACATACTTCTTCTTCCAGAAGAGGGATCTGCATAGTTAGGCTGCCAGGTTAGGCTCCGCCGGCAATGCCCACTCGGTGCCAGGCACCTTTCGCGGCAAGTGAGTTCGGCACGCTCGGCACCCACTCGGTGTCAGACACCATTTGCGGAAATTTAATCAGTTCGATCATCATGATTCAAAAAATAAGAGGAGGCAAACCAGATGAAACAGAAATGGTACAAGAAGATTCCGTGGTGGGGCTGGGTCCTGATCGCTCTGGTGATTATCCTTGGTGGCTATATCAAGCTAACGGCCTTCGGGATGATCTGAGGTTGATTGAACATCGTTCAAACACTGAATGTTGATGTCGACCTTTTTCAATCTGCTGAAATCAGCAATGGTTCACCGATGGATAGAAGATCGCCAAAGAGGGCATCCGTTTTGTGAACGAAAAGTCGCATAGCTCAATTATTCAGTTCGCTTGATTCGTAATCTTCCACAAGTCCTCGATCAGATTACCTTTCACAATTTAGTGAAATTGCATACTGACACCGGTTGAATTTCGGCTTCTATACGTCAAGCCGACGATGCAGATCTTTCGACACTCTCTGATTAAATTTACCGCTATATTCTTTTGAATATGTATTTCTCGCTAAAGGAAGAGCCTTTCCTGCTTTTAGTGCAGTGTCAATCCAAATATCTTTAAAAATCACTGCTTCTTCAAGTGCTTCCTGAGGGCTCTTTCCGACGCCAATGAACCAGGAAGATCAAGATTTTCTGCGACCCAGTGGGTCTGGATTCCATCTTCATCGAGATATATCGTAACTGGATAATCAGTATTCATTTTTCCCCACCGTTAATTAACTAATTACTAAATTGTGTAAATATAGTACCACAGATAGTACTAATATTCAACGCACTTTAGATTATCCGGTTAAAATACTCTCGGCTTACTTTAAGTTGGCGTTTCAGGATTTCAGCCCAGAGTCTGGGTCCAATTTGACCTGAGCCCATTGATACTTTTGTAAAAAGAATATTTCCATCTGCCAAACGTTTTCTGAAAAAGTAATGGTCAGTAACTTTATATAGCTCCCAACCATCCCGTTCACAGAAGCGTTTTAAGTCTTTCCAACTTGGCATCTGAAAAGCTCCTTGATGATTTCGTCGGGTTCTCGAGCCAGAATTGCCATGACATAGGGAAGATGTGCCTTCCGATTCGGGGCCGAATGCCAATACTCAAATTCTCGATAAAAATCTTCGGCGTATTCTATGGCATCCAGAGCGAGTGTTCGAATCACCTCGTCCTTGGTCTGCGCATTGGCCATCAGGTCAAGTTCTTCGATGACGGCTGTTACAGTCTGATCTTCTTCATTCATTAAGGTGATGGTCAATTTCTCCAAAGAGAGCATTTCTTTTAGCATGTCCAGGCTTATCGCAACAATATAATCACGCGAGCGTTTGATGACTTGTGGCTTGTCCCGTACGATCGAATCGATAAAACCACCCCAATCTTTGCGAACCTCAGTCGCATTAATTGTCTTCATGAAATCACCCCTTTCAGCTCTAATCATAGCATAAATGTACACTCTGTACATAATGTACGTTTGGCATGAATAAAGCCGTACCGGGATCACTTACACCTTCCGATGCTCGACCAGATCCAATCGCTCCTTCAAAGCTTCCTGCAGAATCTGCGAGAAATTAACACCTTCATCGATCGCCATCTGGTTGAGCCAGGAGGGGATGGAGAGGGTCTTTTTGACTGCCCTCGTATCGTATTTGCGCATATAATCGGCCCAGTCGAATTCGATGACAACCAGGAATTGATTATGACCGAGTTGAATCTGGTTTGGCGCTGAAGGTGAGGGGATTTTTAGCCCCCTGTCTTTAAGATAGGTTAAAGACAGTCCCAAGGCATCGACACTCATCTCGTATGCGTCGCTCATTGTGTCCCCTTGGGTATGACATCCTTCAACATCAGGGAAGAAAACGGTAAAACCATCATTTTCCACTTGAAAAATAGCTGGAAAAAACAATTTCTTCATAAGTACTCCATTGGCGTAAGGGTCATATGCTAACCTCTTTCATATTACTACGTAACAATACGTGTAATCAAGTTTCTCACTCGCATTACGTCCATTATCCTCAATTTCCAACTCCCTCAGGCTGCCCGCCAATTGACAAAATCCGACAAAACCCGACAAAAAACGTCGACAAAAGAAAGCCGACAATTTCCACTGTCAGCTTCTGCCGAAATCGTAAATACATTTAGTCTCATCATCCGTTGAACATATTCAACAAAAACACGTATCGAACAGATTCTGTTGAACATAACCCGCACCGTGCGACAAGGTCCGGCCGCTCAACAATCCTAAACCAGCGTCCGACCCGCCCGACCCAACGATCTTACCCCAATCACAACCGCCACCCCCACAGCCGAGCCCGCCAGATCAATCAGCACATCGCGGACCTCACCCGAGCGCCCAACAATGAACAACTGGTGGATCTCATCCGAAATCGCCGTCAGCAGGCAGATCAGCAGCGCCTGGAAAATCTTCGTCGCCCACAGGCGGCGCAAAAACAGGCCCAGCGCAAAGCGCGACCCGATCACTTCGCCGGTCAAAAGCCCCACGGAAGACAGCCTGAACACCGACGCCACCCGGATCGCCGGCGTCCCGCTCTGCAGCACCGCCAGCGCGACCCAGACCCCATACACCGCAAAGTTCAGAAAATGTGCCGCCTTGCGGATCAACGTATGGAGCAGGGAAGAGGGGGCAAACGCGCTCTCCGGCAGCAGCCCGCCCAGCAAACCGCGCAGCAGCGTCAGAACCCCGCCGCTCAGCTGTGCCGACTCCGTCGCCGGCTGGTGCGAGAACCAGAAGATCAGCCCGATCCAGGCGACAACAATCGCCCAGTAGACAACGCCAAGCCGACGCACATTGCCGCCCGACGCCATAACCCCACCGTTCCCGCGCTGCTCGCCGCCCGTCCGCTGCCCGTTCATCCCCCGCAGCTTATCCGACACGCTTGGCATGGACGACAAATCGCGCATTCGCGACCTCATAGGTGCAGGTGTAAAGCGTCACGATCTGATCCGAGCTCGACAAATCCTGCTGGAAATCGAACTTGGATTTGCCCTCGATGGTCTCGAGAAACTTTGCATTGTCTTGATCCGAAGCAAACGAGCTCTTGATAAAATTGAAGCCGATATCCGAGACATAACAAGAGAAAACCTGCCACTCGGTGATGCCATCCTCCGACTCGATCGTAAAGCGGCCATGGGACTTGGCAAAAGTCCGGTCCTTGAAATAGCGCAGATCGTGGAACATCGTCCCATTCTTCATATTGTGGGCGGATATGATGGTGTTCCGGCCATTCAAGGGTCCTTCGGCGCAGGAATCCATGATGACCGCGCCGGCTTTGCTGGCTCTTCCCAGATAATCATGATCGAGGTAGTAATTGTCCGCACTATAGACAACCGGGTAATTAATTTCGGTACCTGGGATGTTCAGCCACGCGACGATGTCATCATTCAGCGCCATGACTTTTTCCAGCTGGCCGGAAGCCGGCTGGAAATCGGCGCCCGGTGTTTCAGTCGCAGCCGCTTCCGGGCTGGTTAAAGTTTCCCGGCTCGGTAATATGGAATTCGCTGTGATGTTTGCTGTTGTTTCAATTGTGGAGACTACAGATGTCCCTCTTGTCTGTTCTGCGCCAGCAGGCCCATCGACCGCCAAGCCTGTAGTCACCGATGTGTCAGCCGTCCCAGTTGACATAGCCGCGTCAGCCGTGACAGCCGTCTTCAGACTATCATTGGCCCCATTCAGTTCAGACACACTCGTCAAACTGCTGCCCAGGCCCTGCACACTGGGTCCGCCCAGCCCACTGATCCCCCAGCCCAGTCCCAGCACGACCAGACCAGTCACCAACGCACCCGCCAAGACCTGCCGCCTCGTCAGCTGCTTCAATTTCCCAACCAATTTAGCCACGTCGATCATTCCCGACCCCCACACCTCGTGTCATCCACGCTCATCGGCTCACAAATTTCTCAACATATCGAGTCCCGACCGGAATCAGCTGCTCGATATTCTTCAGGCGCAGGACGGTCGTCCGCCCGCTGGTCTCGACCGAGGAGATGCACTTGATATTGATGATAAAGGAGCGATGACATTGCTGGAACATCATCTGGGGCAGTTGGTCCACGATTTCCTGCAGTGGCACCCGCTTCAACTCGAAGCGATGCTCTGTTGTGATGACATGGACGATTTTGTTGTTGACCTCGATGTAAACGATATCTTCGAGCTTGACCTTGAAACGGGCGCCTTTGGTGTTCAGGCTGATAAATTCACTATCACTATCGGTTCCGCCGGCCGCATGGACGGCAAAGGCTTCGGCCAACGCTTTCGGCAGTTCAGATTCGAGATTTGGCCGGAGAATATAATTGAGGCATTTGACCTGGTTGATCGCCGCGACCGACTGCTCAACGCCAACTGCACAGAAAATAATCGGTGTCTGGCGGTAGACCGGGATTTTGCGCAGCCAAACGGCGAACTCAAGCCCGGTCCCCTGCGCCCGTTCCAGATTGATGCAAAATACCGAACGATAATCGGTCAAGGCCAGCTTCTGAGCTTCGATGAGATCCGTGCAGGTGCTGCAATTGATTTCCGGAAAATTAACCTGGACCAAGAGTCTGGTTTGTTCAGCCAAGGACTGGCTCGCTTCAAGAATTAGAATGTTTTTCATATTCTTCCTACCGATATCTGAAAATTGACATATAAGCTAGTAATTTGTTACATCATTCATTATTTATTTAAAAACGATCTTTTTACTATTGAACATGACAAGGCCGCTATCTCGTAAATTCGGGACATTTCAATTGCGTACAACTCTGATTATGTTTAAATTATATAGCAAAAGAAATAAATATTTGTTGCACCGGCCAAGACAGGTGCATTTTTTCTTGGTTATCTTTATTGAAAGTTGGGACTGTCCTTGGATACTGAAACAATCGACCTGATCAAACTTTACCACATTCTCCGCCGTCGCATGGTCCTGATCCTCAGCCTGGCTATCCTCGGCATCACGCTGTCCGGACTCTATACCTTCGTCATGGTCCAGGAGCGTTACACGGCCGATGTCCTGATGTACATCTGGGAAGACAAAGTCGCCGGTGAGAACAGCAACATCCAGATGTCCGACCTAGCTCTGTTTTCGGCCCTGGTCAACGACTACCAGGTCCTTGCCAAGAGCCGCCTCGTCACCAACGAAGTCGCCAAGGAACTCAAACTGGATGCCACTGCATCGGAAAAACTCAGCGATCAGATCACGGTCAGTACCAAGAACAACACCCGCCACCTGACGATATCCGTCACCGACACCGACCCAGTGTTCGCCGCCGCAGTTGCCAACAAAACGGCTTCGGTTTTCTCGACCTTCGTCGTCGAGAAAATGGGCGCCGCCAATGTCCGCGTCATCGACGAAGCCGTGGCACCCAAAGATCCGTCATTCCCGAATAAACCGATGAACCTCGCGCTCGGCCTCCTGATCGGCCTGATGCTCGGTGTTGGCCTGTCCCTGCTGCTCGAACTGATCGACACTCGGGTCAAGACCAGCGAAGATATCGAACAACTGACCGGTTACTCGATGCTCGGGGTGATCCCTGAGTTCGAACACAACAAGTGAAGGGGGGCCCGCAAATGATCGAAAAGAATCATCCATATCTCGACGCCGATCTGCAGACCCACCACGATCCGCTGTCGAAAATTTCCGAAGCGTATAAAATCGCCCGTACCAATATCGAATTCGCGATGATCGACCAGGACCTGAAGACGATCAACATCACCTCGACCCAACAGTCCGAAGGCAAGTCGATCACGATCGCCAACCTGGCCATCTCCTATGCCCAGGCTGGCCGCAAGATCCTGCTCGTCGATGCCGACCTGCGCCGCCCTTCGCTGCACCGCCGTTTCGGCCTTTCGAACCGCCAGGGCTTGTCCAGTGCAATTGTCCAGGGTTCCAATCCCGAGAACTATATCCAGGACTCGCGTATCCCTAATCTCTCGCTCCTGACCTCGGGGCCGATCCCGCCAAACCCGGCTGAAATGCTGATGTCCAAGACCATGTGGCGCCTGATCGACGAACTGAAGCCAAAGTTTGACCTGATTTTCTTCGACGGTTCACCGGTCGGTATCGTCACCGACTCGGCGATCATCTCGACCAAAGTCGATGGTACGATCTTTGTCGTCAGGGCCGGAATTGTCAACAAAGCCCAGCTCACAAGGTCGACCGAGCTCCTGAAAAAAGTCAATGCCAAGGTTCTTGGGTTCATTCTCAACGGGACAAACAAGCAGACCGATGACTACTACCAGTACTATTACTACCAGGACTCCTATGCCCAGGATTCCAACACCAAGCCAGCCAAAGGCCGCCGCCGTTCCAAATCCAAGAACCCGGCCGAACCGGAGAATGGCCGCCGCTACCGGGAACTGCAGACGACCTTCAAGCACGCCAGCCAGACACCCGCTGCCACGACTGAGCATCATGCGATTCCGGTCGGTGAGATCCCGGTGAAAACCGACGGTTACAACTGGGTGCGCAAGGTCAACGAGCAGCCCAGGAAACCGCAGATCAATTTCGAAAGCCTGAAGAAAGACATCCAGTCCGAAGATGATTGAGATACACAGCCACGTCCTCTTTGGCATCGATGACGGTGCCCCGGACCTCGAGCATTCCCTGCAGCTCTTGCAGGATTATGTTCGCCAGGGTGTGACCGAGATCATCTGCACACCGCACTTCGAACCAGTCCACTACCAGCGGCCGGAGAACCTGACCGCTTATTTCAGCCAGCGCCAGTCCGCCTTCGAGTTATTGAATGTGGAGATCGAGCGGCTGAAACTGCCGATCCAGCTCCATCTGGGCGCCGAGATCATGCTGGCCGCAGATATCGTCCGCCTTCTCGCGGTCCAGCAATACAAGGATCGCCTCAGGCTGGCAGGGTCCGATTACATCCTGGTCGAACTGCCACGCACCTTGACCGGCGGCTTCCAGGTCCTCGACCAGCTGCTCTTCCGTCTCCAGATCAACGGCCTGACCCCGATCCTGGCCCACCCCGAGCGCTCGATGAACAATCCCGAGTTTCTCGATGTCCTGCAGGCCTGGGTCGACGATGAACGGCTGCTCGTCCAAGTCAATGCCAGCAGTTTCGTCCTCGACGAACGTTTGCCGGTCGAACGCCAGCAGCACTATCGCCGCCGCGAAGCCTACATCTGGGAACTCGCCAGGCGCAACATCATCCACTTCGTGGCCTCAGACGCCCACCACCCAGCCAAACGCCCCGTCCAGCAGCACCTGGCCCGGCAAACCCTCAGCCTCCGCTTCGGAGCCGAGATGGCCGAACAACTGACCAAGACCAACCCGGCGAAAATCATCGCCAACCAACCGATATAACGTCCCCAGTGCTCGCTTGGAGGCAATTGCGCAGCAATTGACCCAAGCCGAGCACCCCACCACCCCCCAGAGGAACCGCCGGGTGTCAGGTCAGACCTGACACCCACCCAGAGGAATAACACCAAATGACCGACACCCCCACCCCCACCGCCGCCACCCCCCACCGCCACCGCTCGCGGAAACACCACACCAAACGCAAACGCCTGCGCATCATTCGCGCGCTGTCGCTCGCCCTGTTGCCATTCGTCCTCTACCTGGTCGGTCTGGCGTTGATTTCGGTGACCTTCTTCAGCTATGTCGAGAACGAATCGATCCTGGCGATGTTCATCACCCAGCGCGATGAGGTCCAGGCCTTGACGCATCTGTCATCAGTCAACCTGAATACCACCACCGAAACGACCGCGCCCCAGACCGCCGCAACCAATGCCACCGGCCGCCTGATTGTGCCGTTCTTCTATATCGGCGACCAGTTCGGTACGATCCGGATCCCTTCCGTCGAGATCGACGTCGGGGCATACCATGGCGACAGTGAAAAAGAGTTCCGCAAAGGGGTCGGTCACTACGCCGGCTCGTATTTTCCCGGCCAGGACGGCAATATCCTGATCGCCGGCCACCGCACCTCGTTTTTCCGCAACTTCGAATACCTGGAAATCGGCGACCCCGTCTATTTTGAAACAACCTATGGCAACTTCACCTATGAAGTCAGCGAATTCAAGATCATCGACGGCAAGGACAATTCGATCGCCAAGGATACATCGAGTGAACAGCTGACGATGTACACCTGCTATCCGTTCACTTATGTCGGCAGCGCGCCGCAGCGTTATGTGGTGATCTGCAAGCTGATCGAAGCGAAGGTGAACCCATGAACATCATCCTGAACATCCTCGGTAAATTCCTCCTCGGCCTGACCGTCAGCGTCCTGTTGCTCCTGCTGCTGGTCAGCGTGTGGCTGCGCTCGACGATCTTTTCCGAGCGTTATTATCAGCAGGTCATTGCCAACAGCGATTACCTGCCGCTGGTCCATCAGTCGATCGAAGAGAGTCTCCAAGCCCAAGCCTCCTATGTCGGCGTCCCGGACGAAGTCCTCTTCGCCGGCATCGATGACGACCAGATCCACATCCTGCTGAGAAAGCACGTCGACAATGTCGCAGCTGTCCTCAATGGCCAGGCGGACATCCAGCCACTGACCTACCCGAGCGAACAGTTCCTGGCCCCACTGACAGTCTATCTCGATGCCCAGAACAAGCAATCCGGCCAAGTGACGACGCCAGAGCAGACAACCGCCCTGCGCGAGGTCGCTGACCAGTCAGCCGCGATCGTTGTCACGCATAGCACCCTGATCAATCTCACCGGACTGCTGAAATATTCGCTGGTCGTCCGCATCATCACGATGCTGGATGCGATATCCCGCCAGACCCTCTTGTTCTCGGCCCTACTAGTTCTGACACTAGGAATATCCGGCATCCTGCTGCGCAAGAACTGGCGCAGTTGGCTGCGCATCATCCTCATCGGCGGCTGGCTGTCGGTCAGCCTGATCCTGGTCCCGTCCATTGTCCTTCATTATTTTGGCCTGACCCAGCGGCTGTCGATCTCGACACCGTATTTCAAATATGCGATTGACCAGCTCCTGACCAGTGCGAATATCTTCATGATTTTCTGGAGTGGATTGGTCTTTGCCATCACCAGCCTGGGGCTGATCACCTTGACGGTCGCCCGGACCGTGAACCTCAGGCTCCCGAAATAGCTTTCTGTTGCTTGCAGATAGACACACCATCAAAGGATGAAAGGAGGAAAATAGTGAAAAAATTACTGACAGTTCTTCTCGTTTTGACCATGATCATCGCCCTGGGTACATCCGTTGCCGCTGCGACTGAAGCTGACATTATCACTGCGCTGACAAATGCTAAGGTACCGGCCGTGTACATCAGCCAGGCGGAATCCTTTCTTGCTACGTACAACACTACGGCCAATCAGGCTGACCAGATCGTTGCAAACATCAATTTAGCTGCTGCAACGGCCGCAGGTCAGACTGACCCAGCCCTGTTAACCGCCAGCCAGAAAACGGCCATCTTCGCCAACATTGTTGCTGCAGCCAAAGCTGTCGACCTGACCGCAACGATTAACACGACAACTGGCACAATCAGCATCGTTGATGCAACTGGCAGACAGGTTGCCATGACCGTTGCTTCTGCTACCGCAGTCAAGCAGACAGGTAATGATTACAGCCTGGCTCTCGCCGGTCTGCTCTCGATCCTGCTCGCTGGCGTCATCGCCGTGAGTGCCCGCGTCCGCAAAGCCATGAACAAAATCTGACTAATGTCCTGACATCTGAGTTGATCATAAAAAAGCAAGCTTCAGAAAGAACAAAGGATTCTCGAATCCACAAGGGGTGCGGTCGGGGGAACACCCCGGCCGCGACCCTCAGCGGACCAAAGAAATTCATTAATAATGATACATGAAAGGAGTGTAGTCAAAAATGGTTTGTATTGGCAATCAGACAATCAGCTGGCGGAAAACTACACTCATCCTGTTTGATCTTGTCGCTGTTGTTGTGTCGATGTGGTTTGCCCTCATCCTGCGCTTCGATGGTCTCCCGCCAGAACCCTATTTGTCATTAGCTTATAGTCACTGGTCCTATGTTGCCTTGACTGCAGCAATCGTCTTCCTGACTTTCCAATTCTATGACCAGATCTGGCGATATGCCGGACTACGCCAGTACGCTGTCATCGTCGCCGGCGTGAGTGTCCAGATCATCCTGCTCATCCTGATTATGCTCATCCATGGTCACATATTCCCGCGGTCATTCTATATCATCTACGGCATGTTGACCTTTTTCTCAGTGTTCAGTGTCCGCGTGGGCATCCGGATTCTCGATCGGATGGCACGTCGGTCTCACACTGATAATCGACTTCTACAGCAAATTATGGGCCCGAGGGAAAAGCCTGAAAGCGATATTGTCCGGGTCATGGTCATCGGCGCCGGTGAAGCCGGCAGCCAGCTGATCCGCGACATGCAGCACCATGTGCCTGACAAAAAGCCGGTCGTCGTGATCGATGACAATCCGGCGGTCCGCTGGATGAGAGTCCTCGGTGTCCCGGTTCATGGCGACCGTTCTATGATCCCCGCCGCGGTCGAGAAATACGCCGTCGACCTGATCGTCCTGGCCCTGCCCAGCGCCCCGCGTTCGGAGATCCGCGCGATTATCGAGATCGCCCAGAGCACGAGCTGCCAGGTCCGGATCGTCCCGTTCCTCAATGAACTGATCAATGGCCAGGTCAGTCTCGCCGATGCCAAGGAAGTCGAAATCGAAGACCTCCTCGGCCGCGACGAAATCAAACTGGACATGGACTCGATCGCCCACTACCTGCGCGATGAGGTTGTCCTCGTCACCGGTGGCGGTGGTTCGATCGGCTCGGAACTCTGCCGCCAGATCGCGCGCTTCGGCCCGAAGCAGCTGATCGTCTTCGACATCTATGAAAACAACGCCTACCAGCTCCAGTATGAGCTCAAGGGCCAGCACGGCGCTAATCTGGACCTCAAGATCCTGATCGGCTCGGTCCGCGACCCCGCCCGCCTGGAGAAAATCTTCACCGACTATCGTCCGTCCGTCGTCTTCCATGCCGCAGCCCACAAGCATGTACCGCTGATGGAAGACAGCCCGGGAGAAGCGGTCAAGAATAATATCTTCGGTACCTTCAACGTCGCTAGGCAGGCCGCCCAGTGTGGTGTCCGCAAATTCGTCCTGATTTCGACCGACAAGGCCGTCCGTCCGACCAATGTCATGGGCGCGACGAAGCGGATCTGTGAACTCCTGATCCAGAACCTGAACCGGCGCTACCCAGGGACGAACTTCGTCGCCGTCCGCTTCGGCAATGTGCTCGGCAGCAATGGCAGCGTCATCCCGCTGTTCCGCCAGCAGATCAAGAACGAGAAGAAAGTCACCGTCACCCATCCGGAGATCACGCGCTACTTCATGACGATCCCGGAAGCGGCCCGCCTCGTGATCCAGGCCGGTGCGATGGCCCAAGGGGGCGAGATCTTCGTCCTCGACATGGGTGAACCGGTCAAGATCCTCGACCTGGCCCGCGAACTGATCCGCCTCAGTGGCTACAAACCGGACATCGACATCAAGATCGAATTCACCGGCCTCCGGCCTGGGGAGAAGATGTACGAGGAACTCAGCCTCAGTCACGAACCCTTGAATCCGACCCCGCACGAGAAGATCATGGTCCTCAATCCGGTCAGTGACAGTTCGCTATTGTGGCCGGAGATCGAAACACTGACCGGGATCATCGGTAACAGTAAGGACAGAATTATTTCCCTGATGATCGATCTGATCTCAGACAGAAACTTTGATGACAGTGGTTGTCCGCCCAAGCGACGGCAGGAAGATCAGGCACAGTCACTCAATCGAATTGAAGACCAGCTAACCAACAGCTCCAGTACTGACACCCCCATCCTGGAACAACAAACGACGGATGACCTTAATATTATAGTTAATCCGTTGACCGTAAGAAGATAATGTATATGAAAAGGAGGAGTGATCATCTACAGTTATTGTGTCTTTTGCCGGACCGGTTCCGAAACGGAAGTCGCGAAGGCCATATCCCAGAATGATCCGGAGCTGACGGCGATCGCTCCCCACCGAATCCTCTCTGAAAGACGTCAAGGGAAGTGGGTTGAACGCACAGTCGCTCTACTGCCGGGATACGTCTTTTTATATGTCGATCGCGAGATGCCGATCAAGCAGAAAGCCAAGGCCAATGACCTCTACAAGATCCTCGAGTACGAACATGGCATGGCGAAACTGACCGGACCGGACGAAGCGTATGCGCAGTGGATCTACCGGCACCAGGGGAAAATCGCCCCGTCGAAAATCTTGAGTGACGGGGATACCGTCCAGGTGATCGATGGACCGCTGAAGGATTGTACAGGGAAGATCACGAAACTCGATAGGCATAAGCGAAGGGCCTGGGTTGAGTTCGAGTTTGATGGACAGAAGCGGACCGTATCGCTGACCGCAGAATGGATCGAGCAGGTTAAAGACTAGTCAGTCAAAAGTATCCGGATAGCATAGACGCCAACGTGCGATAGGGCTGGATGGACACGTCAAAGTTACAAGAAAAAACGTAGGGTGTAAGATATTACCCATACGAATGGCGAAGCTATGTTAAACTCCAGCATCAATAAGACAGCAAGATGACAAAAATGAATTTGGAAAGGATTTTCACAATCGCTGATCGATTGTGAGAAATGTGACGAGCAATGCAGTTTGATAACGACTTCTGGAATTGTTTTGATCAGGCCATGGAGGATGTGAGCAATGATCCTGAATGGCAGAAAATGGAAAAGGAAAAAGCCGAATTGATCGAAAGATTGGGTGCTGATAAGGTCGATCGAGTGACTAAAGCAATTGAATTGCAGTCGCTTCTGATCATGCAGGAGATTTATCGGCTGTCGAAATTTGGCGTTGTGCCAACGCCGGAGGCTCCGAGCAAAGACACGTATCAGATTAAAGATACGGATTCCTGAGTGGGGTTATTAAAAACGAGGTACGCCGAAGGGTCCGCCAACACATTTGTTGGCGGACCCGGAGCTTTATATTACGCGGGTTGGTAGGGTGTTGAGGAAGACGAGTTTGGATGAGCTGCCGCAGATATGGAATATATTGGCGGGGGAGATGTCAATTATAGGGCCAAGACCGGCGCTGTGAAATCAGAATGACTTGATATTTGAACGTGAATAATACGAAACAAATAGAGTTAAACTCAGTTCTAAATGCATTTACATATAGCCAAGTAAATAACTTTCGAGGAAACAAAAACATGATAAATCAATCAAGACCTAGAATATACCTTTCATCACCCCACATGAGTGATGAAGGCTATGAGCAAGCATATGTTAAAGAAGCCTTTGACACGAACTGGATTGCACCCTTGGGAACTAATGTTAATGAGTTCGAAAAGGAATTGGCTGCGAAAGTAGGCATTAAAGCTGCCGCTGCTTTGTCTTCAGGTACTGCTGCAATTCACTTAGCTCTTAAAGCAGCAGGCGTAGGCAAAGGTGATATTGTATTTTGTCAAAGTCTGACCTTCTCGGCGACGGCCAATCCGATCCTCTATGAACATGCAGTTCCAGTTTTCATTGATAGTGATGAGCAAACTTGGAACATGTCGCCTGACGCCCTTGAGTTAGCGTTCGAGAAATATCCAGAGGTCAAAGCGGTTATCGTTGTTCATCTCTATGGCTTATCGGCTGATATGGACCGGATTGTCGCACTATGCAAACAGCATAATGTCGTCTTGATCGAAGATGCTGCGGAAAGCCTTGGTAGCTTCTACAAAGGTCAAGCAACCGGTACTTTCGGTGATTATGGAATCTATTCCTTCAATGGCAATAAGATCATCACTACCTCGGGTGGAGGTATGCTCGTCTCAAATGATGAAGAGAGGATCGCCAAAGCCCGTTTCTGGGCTACACAGAGCCGCGATGCTGCCCGCCACTACCAGCATACTGAGATCGGCTTTAATTACCGAATGAGTAATGTCGTTGCTGGAATAGGCCGTGGCCAATTAAAAGTTCTTGAACAGCGAGTTATAAAGAAGAAATATATCTTCGAATTCTACAAGAGAGAATTGGGCAATCTTGATGGTGTCAACTTTATGCCTGTTAATGTTTGGGACCAGCCGAACTATTGGCTGAGCTGCATCACATTGAGTGGCAAGGTAAAGCCACTGGACATCATTATGAAACTGGAACAAGAGAATATCGAGTCTCGGCCGATTTGGAAACCGATGCACTTACAGCCAGTATTTAGACAATATGGGTTTGTTGGAGATGGAGTGTCAGAAAAAATCTTCGAGACGGGCGTATGTCTGCCAAGTGATTCCAAAATGACGGATCATGAACTTTCAAAAGTTGCTGTTTTGATCCAGAAAATGTGGTAATAAATGATCTATTACAAGTATTTCAAAAGACCGATTGAATTCATACTAGCTATGTCTGCGATATTTGTTTTAGCACCAGTTATGTTGATCATCGCAGTTCTTGTTAGGCTCTATTTAGGCAGTCCCGTTATATTTAAACAAAAAAGGCCGGGTTTAAATGAGAAGATCTTCACAATGTACAAATTTCGAACTATGACGGATGCTAAGGATAAAACGGGTAGACTTCTTGAAGACAGATTACGTTTGACTAAATTCGGTAAGATTCTCAGATCTATTAGTTTAGACGAACTTCCAGAATTATGGAATATTATTCGGGGTGACATGAGTCTTGTTGGGCCTCGACCGCTGTTAATTGAGTATCTACCATTCTATTCAGAAAATGAAAAGCATCGACATGATGTGCGTCCAGGGTTAACAGGATTGGCCCAAATTAGTGGAAGGAACTATCTTGATTGGAATGAAAGACTTCAAAAAGACCTTGAATATATTAATAATGTTTCGTTTTGCGCTGATTTTAAAATATTATTTGTGACAGTTGAAAATGTACTTATGCGAAAAGGAGTGGCTGTTGCAACAGATAATGTTGAGGGAAATCTAGCAGAGATCCGTTCAACACAGTTATCCAATAATACGAATTTAAAAAATGATAATTAGGTGAAACATGGGTATTACTACAGTAACAATTAGAGATCAATTAAAATGGGACTCCATTGTAAAATCATTTAAAAATTATGATGTGTATTATTTGAACGGCTATGCCAAATCCTTTTATATTAATGGGGACGGCGAGCCACTTTTACTTTATTACGAAGATAATACAATTAGAGCGATTAATATTGTAATGAAACGCGATATTGCAAGCTGTAATTATTTTAAAGGAGTATTAGAAACTAATAAATTATTTGATTTAACATCACCATATGGATATGGTGGATTTTTAGTTGAATCAAGCCAAAGTAGTGAAGTAAGTAATAATCAACTAGATAAATGTTATTCAGACTATTGTATAAAAGAAAATATTGTTTGTGAGTTTGTAAGATTTTCTCCAATCCTTAATAATTGGATAGGTTTACAAGAGGTTTATGATACTACACATTTAGGAAATACTGTTTGTATTGATACTTCAAACAAAGAAAATATTTGGGAAAATATGAGTAGTAAAAACCGTAATGTTATAAGAAAAGCACAGAAATCAGGAGTGAATGTGTATTGGAGTAGAGACAACTCAATAATTCCAGATTTCATGGAAATATATAACGAAACAATGAAAAAAGATGAGGCAGATAAATATTTCTATTTTAATGAGTCGTTTTACAATAGTATTTTGGAAGACCTTAAGTATAACGCAATGTGGTTCTTTGCAAAGAATGACAATAAAATTGCTGCTATAGCAATATTTTTATATTGTAATGGAAATATGCACTATCACTTATCGGCATCCCGATTAGAATATAAAAGCATTGCACCATCAAATTTATTACTATATGAGGCTGCGCTGTGGGCGAGCAACAATGGACTTAAGAACTTACATCTAGGAGGCGGTGTTGGATCTGCAAATGATAGTCTTTACAAGGTTAAAAAAGCCTTTTATAAAGGGAATGATAGTGAATTTCATATTGGAAAAAAGAAAATATTTCTACCGGGTGTTTATAAAGAGTTGGTTCAAATACGTATGAGAAATTCAAATATTGAAGCAAATCAGTTTTTCCCCTTATACCGTGCAAAATAGCCTATATATTGATAAACGGAGATATAAAATTGATCGTAGTAAAAAAAAGAAAAAAATTAAAAGATATATTATCTATGTGGACTGAAATATATAGTGAAAACTCAAATGAATCAATATATCAGAATCCTGACTATGCAAAAATTATTAATAGACAATTACTAATATACAAGATAATACTTAGGATGAATGAAAAGTTTTATTGCTTTTATAAGAACCAAAAATTAATATTGATATTACCACTCTATAAGAAATGGTGGAAAAATAGATATACATTATTTGGAAATAAAACAGGCTGTGCATACTTGGATGCAATTTATTACCCAAATATTACCAGCGAAGACTTTGATGAATGTTTTTCAGCATTAAAATACAATTTGAAAGACTTTACTATACATTATAACTATGTTAAAACAACTTCGCTATTAGGAAAATATTTAACAGATAAATATAATAGTATTGGCAACTATACAAAATATGTAGTTATCAATTTACCGGATGAATATGAAATCTATAATGAAGGTTTAAGTAAAAATGTCAGACAAAACATACGAACCGCTTACAACCGCATTAATAAGAATATGTGTAAAATTAATCTGTGTGTATATGATAGTGATAACATTCCTGTAAAAGTAAAAAATGAAATTAACTCTATATATATTACCAGAATGACAAATAGATATGATAAAAAGGGTGGATTTTTATATAAGTTGTTTTTAAACCATTTCGACGCAGGTAGTAAAGCTCTTGAGCAACTTAATAATCGTGTCTTATGGTTCATATTAAATTTAAATGATTCACCAATAGCATTTATGGCTGCATTTACAGAAAGAGATCATAAAACTCTTGTTATTCCCAAGACTAGCAATATCAGACAAATTTAATCAATTCAGTCCAGGCATATTGTTATTAAATGAAAGCATCAAATATTTACTTGATAAAACAGACTATAGAATAATAGATCTAATCCATGGAAATGAGAAATATAAATTTGATATGGGTGGTACTGAAAAAACATGCTGCGAAATAGATATGAATATAGGTAGTCATATAAATGATAAATGATAATATTCAAAAGTAAAAATATTTTATTTATTACAATGAGTGACTTTGGCAGTTTAGATGATCATACTCTATATACAGACCTCATTCAGTGTTTGCAGAAACACGGAAATCATGTATGGGTAATAACTCCATGGGAAAAAAGACATTGCAAAGAAACAAAACTTGAGCATTACGGTGATATTACTGTTATAAAAGCAAGGACAGGCAATCTCTTTTCCTCAAATTTAATTCAAAAAGCTATATCTCGAGCATCGATTGATACTATTTATTTCAAAATACTAAATTATTATTGTAAAGAAATAAATTTTGATCTAATTATCTATACGACCCCGCCAATTTCAATACTTAAAACAGTAACTAGCTTCAAAAAGCGCGATAAAGCTCGCACTTATTTGTTATTGAAAGACATATTTCCACAAAATGCAGCTGATTTGGGACTGATAAAACCAGGGGGGCTACTTTATAAATATTTTAGATATAAAGAAAAGCTACTATATAAAATATCGGATCGTATTGGTTGTATGTCACCTGCAAATTGTGAATATGTTTTGAAACATAATAAAGAAATTGATTCTGAAAAAATAGAAGTATGCCCTAATAGTATTGATATTCTAAACATTCAATATTCCGATGATGATAAGAAAAAAATTCGAAAAAAATATGATATTCCACTTGATAAAATTGTTTTTGCATATGGCGGAAATTTAGGAAAACCTCAGGGAATGCCATTTATTATTAAATGCATTGATTCTCAAAAGTATAGTGATGAGGCTTACTTTTTAATTGTGGGATCAGGTACAGAATATGAAAATTTGCGAAAATATATATCGATTAATAAACCGAAGAATGTCAAATTAATGTCATATATCCCAAAGGAGGATTATGATAATTTAATTGCTGGATGTGATGTTGGTTTAATTTTTCTGGATTATAGATTTACTATCCCAAATTTTCCGAGTCGTTTGCTTGGCTATATGCAAGCACATCTACCCGTGTTAGCGTGTACCGATAGAAATACAGATATTGGAAAAATTATAGTTGATGGCGGCTTTGGCTGGTGGTGCCCGAGCAATAACATAGATGACTTTAATAAATGCATAAGTGAAATTCTAGAAAATGCAATTTGGTTGAATATGGAGAAAATGCTTACCAGTTTTTAAAAAACAATTATTCAACAGAGTCTATAACGAAAACAATACTATCATTAAGTTAATTTATTGGATAAAGGTGTTCAAATGAACTCTTCAGATAAATTCAGTTTGTGGAATTGGGAGTACTGGAAGAATAACTGCAGATTTATGTAGAGAAGCTATTGCTCGGGGAGAAGAATGTCGTGTTGCATATGGAAGGAATGCTTTAAACTGCGAAGATATTCCAACAATACGAATAGGCACGAAATTTGATTATTATTGGCATGGTTTATTGTCACGTTTATTTGATTTACATGGATTTGGATCAGTGGGGGCAACTAAAAGATTTTTAAAAGTTGTTAAGGAATATGATCCAGATATTATACATTTGCATAATATCCATGGATATTATATTAATATGCAAATATTATTCAATTATTTAAAATCGTCTAATAAATTGGTATATTGGACATTGCATGATTGTTGGGCATTTACCGGACATTGTGCTTGCTATGGAATTGCTGAATGTAACAAATGGGTGACTGAATGCAGTTGCTGTCAGCAAAAGAAAAAGTATCCATCTTGTTTTCTGTTTGATAGATCGAAGTCAAATTACAAGTTAAAAAAAAAGAATATTTAATGGTGTTCCCAATTTAACCATATTGACACCGTCGAATTGGTTAAAACTTGAAGTTGAGAAAAGCTTCTTAAAAGACTATCCTATTGAAGTTAGGAATAATGTTATTGACTATTCGATGTTTAAATATGTTGCTGAAAGCGATTTTAGAACCAAGCATTTTTTAGCTAATAAGTTTGTCGTATTGTGCGTAACTAATGTTTGGGATGACGATCCAAAGTTTATTGACGTATTAAAGTTATCTGAAATGCTTGACAACAGATTTCAAGTTGTTGTTGTTGGATTAACACTCAAACAAATAAAAAAATTACCTAAGACCATCCTTGGAATTGAAAAAACCAGTTCAACTAGAAAATTAGCGGAAATATATTCGAACATTCTATGTTTTTATTAATCCAACATATGAAGATAATTATCCAACAGTCAATTTAGAAGCACAGGCCTGTGGCGCATTAGTAATCACAGATAATACGGGCGGTAGTCCTGAAACCATTAGAGAAGGCATGGGGTATGTCGTTGAACGCGGAAATCTGTTTGCAATGTATAATATGATATTAAATGTTTATAAATCTAAATAAATAGGCAATGAGAATGGCTTTACAAATTCAAGCTGTCAATAATAGTATTTTGTCAGATATATATCTAGTACGTTGTTAAGTCTTAAACTGCGGATAAAGTCTTTTGAGTTTTATTCTGGCATCAGGTGGTATGAACTGCCAGTCC
>CAWHBQ010000003.1:0-463062 GCA_963827665.1 uncultured Oscillospiraceae bacterium | reverse complement strand
AGTGGTGTTTCATCTGTTCGGCGCTTTGGCTGAGTTCGAACGCAACCTAATTCGCGAACGCACCCAGGCGGGATTGTCGGCAGCGCGAGCGCGAGGGCGTCAAGGTGGTCGGCCAAAGCTACTTGATCCGAAAAAACGCGAGCTAGCGTTACGCCTTTATAAGGAACGCCAACACAGCATCGTGGAAATCTGCCGGATCATGGGGATTTCCAAAAGTACCCTGTATAACTATCTCGCGGAGCAGGGTGTCAATGCCCGCGACGCGGCATAGCCCCATTCCAGCCGACTCGCTGTTGGCATTGCGCCAACGGCTGGATCGGCTATCACCAAAAAGTCCGGAACGAGCTACTCAGGTCAAATCCATCGCAGAACTCTATGGTGTTTCCACCGATACGGTTTACCGTTCACTTCGAGAGTTACACAAACCCAAGGCCGCTCAACGCGGCGACCGAGGCCGACCGCGTGTGCTGCCGAAAGCAGAACTGGAACATTACTGCGAACTGATTGCGGCATTGAAACTGCGTACGACTAACAAGAAGGGTCGTCATCTTTCCACTCGCCGAGCCATTGAACTGATGGAAGATTATGGCCTGGAAACACCGCAAGGACTGATTCGTGTTCCCAAAGGCTTATTAAGTGCGAGTACAGTGAACCATTACCTGAGCTGTTGGAAACTCGATCAACCACGATTGACCCGACAGCCTCCGGCGGTTCGGTTCCAGGCCGAATCAAGCAATGCTTGCTGGCAATTCGATATGTCAACTTCCGAACTTAAGCATGTCGAGGCCCCATTGTGGATAGAACCCGGACGGGGGTGCGCCAACCCTGATGCTATTCAGCATCGTCGATGACCGCAGTGGCATAGGGTACGTGGAATATCGCTGTGTCTACGGCGAGGATGCTGAATCGGCGTTGCGGTTTCTGTTCAATGCCATGGCGCCCAAACCCTACATGCCGGAGTTTTCGTTTCAAGGCATTCCGGAAATGATCTACATGGATTGTGGCCCGGTGTCCAAGAGCAAGGTATTCCAGAATGTTATGGATGCATTGGGAGTCAATTGGCAAACCCACATGCCAGCGGGAAAAGATGGCCGCCGCGTCACGGCTCGTGCCACCGGCAAAGTTGAACGCCCATTTCGTACCGTGAAAGAGGTGCATGAAACCCTGTATCATTTTCACCAGCCGCAGAATGAAGCCGAAGCCAACTTGTGGTTGCAACGTTATTTGCTGGACTACAACCGGAAGGCGCATCGGAGCGAACCTCATACACGGCTAGAAGATTGGCTCGCCAACCTGCCGGCGGACGGTTTTCGGGAAATGTGCTCCTGGGAACAATTCTGCCGTTTTGCTCGCGAGCCGGAGCGGCGTAAGGTCGGGGCCGATGCACGGGTTTCAGTGGACGGCACCGCCTATGAGGTAGCACCGGAACTGGCCGGTGAAACCGTATTGCTGCTGTGGGGGTTATTCGACACCGAGCTCTATGTTGAATACGACGGCGAGCGTTCGGGGCCTTATGCCCCCGTTTCCGGACCCATTCCCCTCAACCGGTATCGGGCATTTAAGAAAACCACGGTTGATGAAAAAGCCGACCGCATCCGGCAACTTGCCGATCAACTCGGACTCCCCATCGCCGCATTGGCCGGTGACACCGATTTCCATCTGGCGGAACCGGTGGCATCGCAGGAAGCTTTGCCACGACAGCCCTTCAACGCTGAACTCCAGGAATACCATTATCCCAGTAAGATTGCCGCTAAACTGGCTATCGCCGATGAAATTGCGGTGCCGTTAGCCAAACTCACGTCCGATGATCGCACTTTCATTGACAACGTACTAGCCGAAACCCTCGCGCAAAGTATCGTCCTTGCTCGCGTTCGGCACTATTTTAGACACCAAGAAAACCAAGGGGGACAACATGCGGGTTGAAGTAATGGACTATTATGGGCTTATCAAACCACTGAATCGGGCCGGTTACTACGAAACCGAACATCACAGCCAATTGTTTAAAAATATTCGTGGCGCTATCCTTGAAGGCCGGATTGTCGTTCTCTACGGCGTAGTTGGCAGCGGCAAAACCGTCACATTACGGCGATTGCAGCAACAACTGAAAGATGAAAACCGCATCACCGTATCCCGATCTCTGGCTGTGGAAAAACACAACATTAAGCTGAGCACCTTGATTGCGGCGTTGTTCTATGATCTTTCCTCTGGAAAAAAAGCTAGGATACCTTCCCGTGCAGAGGACCGCGAGCGGGAATTGCTGGAATTGGTAAAAAAGAGTAAACGCCCCGTAACCTTATTCGTCGATGATGCTCATGCCCTGAAGGATGACGCCCTCACCGGGATCAAACGACTCGTGGAAGTCATTGAAGGTGATGGCGGATGTTTGTCCGTGGTACTCGCGGGTTGGCCCAAGCTGCGTAATGATTTGCGCCGCCCCAAATTGGAAGAAATCGGCTTGCGTACCGATATGTTCTCACTGGATGGTATCACTGGCAGCCAGCGTGAATACATTCGATGGTTGCTTACTACCTGCACCGGACGCCAGGAAGGGATAGAGGCACTGATGACCACCAATGCTATCGATCTCTTAGCTAGCCGGTTGAGGACAGCCTTACAGATCGAATGGCATCTCACTCAAGCCTTTGAAGCGGGGTATCAATCAGGAGAAACGCCGGTCAGCGTTGAATTGGTCGAAACAGTACTCTCCAAGCATTTGGACGATATGGAGGCTGCCATAACCCGGCAAGGATATGGTCTGCGGGAATTGGTTCAGAACTTCGACGCGAAACCAGCTGAAATCAAAGCCCTGTTCGCTAACCAACTCGATCCAATCCGTGCCAGCGAGCTACGGGATCGTATGCGTCTGGCTGGATTACCGATCTGAATCCGCTATGGTTTCAGTTGCAAATAATTCCGGTTTGCGCTGGATGATTGCAAGTCGGCGGTAACGATTGCAGGTTCAGTTGCAAATAATGTTGGTTCGAACGACCGACAATTGCATTTAATTCCGGTCGTAAAATGCGCTGATTGCTGGTTTGTGGGTTTTTGATTGCAGGTTGCTACAGGTACGGCACCAACCGCTGAAGAAACAGTCCCGGTAGCGCTAGCAAAGAACGCAACGATGTACAGTGACGTCGCCAATGAATAATGCTTTTTATAACCCTGTCAGTTACTTGCGTAATCCTTCAATAATTAATCCATGCTCTACCGCGCGATAAATGGCCATGTTGATTATCGCGGCGCGCGATTGTCCGAGTTCTGTAGCCAATTCATCAACCTTATCAAGCAGCGTGGGCGCTATCGTTAAACTTATCTGTTGTTTGTTCCCTTTCTTTACGCCACCACGAGGCTTGACTTCGGAGTCTGGTGCTCCTGAAATAAATGCATCGGCGGATGTGCTTTTCGGTTTCGGTTTCGTAATTGCCATTGTTAGTCACCTTGAATAATTTAATATAAATATTGTTTTAATATTAAAACAATATGTTAATAAGTGCATTTAACTCGTCTTTTGCTTTTTTATCACCGGGTTTTATTTCTAAAACCGACAGTCCTTGCCCTGCGGCATTGGCAAATGCTTTTCGACGGCGTATCGGTGCAGACAGGTATTCAAATTGCGGTACGTCTGCCACGGCTGCTGCAGCTTCGATATTGTCGGTCGATGTTTCGCCAGGATCGGCGCAATTCAGGATTGCGAAAGCGCGTAACCCGTCACGCACGCTACGAGCCTCATCTACCAGGATAGCGATATCATCCAGGGCCCAAACGTCGTAGCTGCGTGGCTGAAATGGCACCAAGAGCACGTCAGATAAAACCAGAGCTGCCCGTAGAGCCGTTGAATCTCGACCGCCCGCATCAATAATAATGTCATCGAATTTTGATGCCTGCTGTTGCACTTGAGCGCGTAGCGTTGGGCCATCAGGGTAAGTATCGCATGCGATACCCGGGGTATGCCCGGTATCGGCTCGAATGGTAATTGCTGTTTGTGCCGTGCGTTGGCGGTCGCCATCGATCAACCACACGTCGCGACCAGCCAGCGCCCGCGCAATCGCTAGATTTACAGCCAAAGTGGTTTTACCTACGCCGCCTTTTGTATTGCCTACTGTGATAATCATAATTAACCGTATTTAATATTAAAATAACATTAACATCGTATCGATTATGATCGCTTTGTCAATCCAATAAGGTGAACATTTCTCTCTCTTTATAAAGAGGCGGGGGAGCGAAAGAGTAATTTTGACTTGTTACTGACATTGATTTCTCTCTGACAGCATGGGGATTCTTACATATACTCTTCTATTTTTCGGATGCTCACCATTGACGGGGAGGGGAATTCACAACCTGGAGGCGGTTAACAAAAGGTGATCGAGTATCCGGCTTTTCCGTTTTTGAGTCGCTAATCAACGAAGGATGACATTGAGCAAGAGGTCCGGAAAGCGTGTAGTGCTTTTTTCCTTGCCGGATTTCATAAGTGTTCGGCGGGAGTCCCTCTGTTTTAATTTCAAAGTCATTCAGCTAAAGGCCTTACAATTTCGCCATCCCCGGTTCCTATTGTGACAATCATAATTAACCTTTTTTAATATTAAAATATTATAATTACGTATGCGATTCCTTTATCAATCCAAAAAGGTGTATTTTTAATACGCCGATCCCGATGATACACCGGTTTTGTGCATCTGCTCGCACCTGTCCCAACGGCTGTTAATCATTCAGTGCCAGAAGCAGGACTGTTGTCGAAAATCATTATGTACTTAAATTCGGATCCGGATTTCGTTTGCCATCCTCCTCGCTAAGGTAATTTACATTCACGGCCAGCCGGCGCCTATATAATCACTTGATTTACAATCAACGCGGTTTTACCTGCGCCGTCTTTTATAGTGTCTGTTGTGACAATCATAATTAACCGCATTTAATATTAAAATAATATTAATAGACTATTTTTTAAGATGTCTTTGACAATCCATATAAGGTGAACATAGCTGTTTTATTATAAAGAAACAGGGTATCGGGTGAAAGGGTGATTTCGGCTGTCAATCAGTATCGAAAAGTCACTCCAGGTAACAGCGTCAAGATTTGACCAATGAGAATGACTACCACATTATTTTTTTAATAGTTATTTAATGATTAACCGTCCAATCGAATGACAATTATTTGACGCCCCATAAACGCCAATTTTTCAACACCAGTGTATTTACAATGTAAAATAGACGATAACCTATTGATTTTTATTTTTAAAACTTGGCATTGTGTTTGCTTAAGCTATTGCAACAGTAAGTTTTAAGAAGTACGAAGAAGCCGCAATGACAAAAAAATCAACAAACCTGGCCATTATCAGCAACAACACTTTTGAAGCAACAAAAGTTGTTAACCTGAATCATTATGACATCAGCAGCGCCTTACAAACGACGCTGGAATTTAATAAGCTGATCCCGATTTTCAGCAGCAAAATCGAAAGCATGATTCCTCATAGCGCTTTTGTTTATACCAATGCAGAGTTTGGACTGGAAATTAAAAGCGGCGTTTTTACACGTCATTCCTGCAGTTACGCACTTAAAGTTGAAGATCAACAACTGGGCGAATTAAAACTGATGCGTAACCATCAGATTTGACGATGCTGAAATCAAGTTGCTGGAAACGTTGCTTTGTTGCCTGATTTATCCGTTGAAAAATGCGACTTTATTTCATCAAGCCTTAAAAATGGCGTATACCGACCCGCTTACTCAAACCAATAACAGAACTTCTTTTAATGATTCTGTTAAACGGGAAATGAGTCTGGCCGTGCGTCATGCTAAAAGCTTATCCATTATTTTTCTGGACATTGACCATTTCAAAGCCATTAATGACCAGCATGGGCACGAATGCGGCGATATTACGCTGACCGCTGTCAGCTAAATGGATCAAGGAAAGTCTGCGCAGCAGTGATGTTGTTTTCCGCTATGGCGGTGAAGAATTTGTGATTTTATTAAGCGATACCGATCTTGCCGGCGCTGAATTATTGGCGGAACGCATTCGCAATACCATTGAACTTCATACCCTGGCTTACGACATGGCAACCATCAAGATCACTGCAAGCCTGGGTGTGGGTGCTTTGCGTGACGATGATACGGTTGAATACTTTCATCAAGCGTGCCGATGATGCCATGTATAAAGCCAAAGAAAACGGCAGAAACCAGATTGTATTGGCCAGCTAATTCAACTGAATATCGTGACAAAAAAATATTAAAGTTTAAAAAACACCGGTCGATAACCATGACAGGTGGGGGAATTATCACAAAGATCAAGCACCCCAATTTATACAGACCGGAAAACTATCTTAATCCGGGCTAAACAGGAGAGCTGTCATGGCATTAACAGTCAATACCAATGTATCATCATTAAACGCTCAACGTAACCTGAGTACGTCTCAGAGCTCGCTGAGCACTTCGTTGCAACGGTTGTCTTCCGGTTTGCGTATCAACAGCGCCAAGGATGATGCCGCCGGTCTTTCCATTAGCGAAACCCCAACTCAAATATTGGATCACAAAATGTGTGATAAGTGCGAGCGTTGTCATCATCGCGAAGTAACGATGGTTTTTGACGATAAACCGCATGAAAACGGAAAATTTCAAACGAATCTCGGAGTCCTTGGGCAGTTTCGAGATAAACCTGCGATTGATTCGCTTAACGAAATAATTCAGTACGGTCAGCGTGAAGCAAGTCACAATCAGCCAACCCAGCAGCCTACCGAACAAATACATATCAACTCAACTCCAAAACCTCTTTCGCATCATCATGCGACATTTATATTCAAATTCATTTGGCTAGAATGCCAACCTTGACTGCGGTCAAAAGTTTGTCGACACCATGAGGGGCGCTCTTGATTTCCTCTGAATAGTCTTTTCCAGCCTGGAATTTGCCTGCATGAAGTTTTGATCCCCATTGGGATACTGCGGTAACATCATAGACAATGCCATCGACTGCGATATAGGCCTTGTTACCACCCTTGCCGTCGAATGCAGCTAATTCATCGGGCGTGAAGGTCTTTTCGGCTGTAACGGCTGCCGTTTCTTGACTGACCGCCTTTGCTTCGGCTGCAGTAGTGGATTGAGATCCGCTACAGGCTGTCAGAAAACCAAACGAAATGACTATCAAAAGAATCATCAAAATCGGAAAAAGTCGGTAAAAATGAACAGTCATTCGTTTCGGCATGGAATTTACCTCCATAATCTGCGAATCGAAATTGCCAATTATGACTGAAGAATACAGTCATTGTACCATGCAAATCACAAACTCGGTGTCAGACACCTTTTGCGGAAGTTTCCCATCTCGGTGTCAGACACCTTTTTTATCGGTGTCAGACACCTTTTTTCATAATCGATTGCACAGCATTGTCTGATATCCTTTCCAGGCTTGATTGATTAACATCTTATCCGATTGTTGGCAATCCACCAAACGTAGATATGTCCACATCAAATATATATAAAAATGTTATAATATAGATAGAAAACAGGATAGATAGTCGTAAATTGACTTCTAATTCTGTAGTGTACGATGACAACAGTTAGATTCAACAGATATGAAACCCGTTGGACATCCGGATTTCAAAGAAGTAGGGGGGATAGGGTCAATATCCGGAATGAAGTGCAGGATAGGAGTGATTGTGATGAAAAGAACAACGAAATCATTTCTGGCGCTATTAGCAATAATTGTATTACTTATTTCGGCGCTGATGCCATCTTCGGTATTTGCAGCACGATCCTTAAATGGTTCAATATCAGGCTTTGTTTTAAACCAGGCGGGGAAACCTGTCGCCAACACGGTCGTTGTGGCTTATCAAAGACAATGGGAAGCGACAGATGGTTTTGGCACACCTTGCTGGACCAAATTCATCGCCATGACCAGAACCGGCAAGGGCGGAACTTATAAAATGAACCTGCCTGCAGGTGAATACAGGATTTGGTTTATCCCCAACGATTTGGACACATATGCTATGGAAGCTTATCCGGATTCAGCCTATATTGCTGTCGGCGATAATGTAACAGTTAAATCCGGACAAACGACCAGCCGCGTCAGTGTCACCTTGGACACACCTGGAAAAATCACTGGCCACATCGTTGATGCAATACCCGATAGCGAGTTGGGTTATCTTCCATTGGGTAATATTCCGGTTTCCCTTTGTGTCCAGGATACCTGCATAATCAATTGCCTTGAAACGGTGAACACTGCAGTTGATGATTCCGGCTATTTTGAAATCAAGGGTGTCAAGCCATTCCCCTGGATGTTATGGGTCAATGTCCCGTTTTATTGTAAAGATCCCAGTAAACAACCGGAACCGAGTATCGGCTATCAGAGTGGGTACAAAGATTTCCAGATGTATTGTTTTGACAAATATACGTGGCTGCCGAATCCAGGCACAGTCGAGATGATTGATCTCAACTTTGACTGGGATCCTGAAACACCATCTGATAATGTCATCAAACTTGAGCCGATAGACTTTGCAAACGTTCAAGGCACCATCATCGACGCTGTTTCTGGTAGTCCAGTCGAAGGTTTGCAGGTTCGAACGATGGTCGCAGCTTATGATCCGGCTGGCGACCAGACTTGGGAAGAAGGACCCGAAGCCGTAGCGCCCACAGATACTTATGGCCGTTTCACGATAGAAGGACTGTGCAACTATCGAGGCAGAGTTGTTCTTTACACAGATGGTAACGCGACGAATCAGCAATATTATAATGAGTACTACTTCCGTGCTGATAGTGAGTTGTCGGCTGAACAAATGGAAATCCACATGGGTGAGAAAATCGAGGGGATTGTCTGGCCTCTTATCCCGCAGCTACCCGAATAACCATCAGAAAACAACTAATATTTCGGTGTCAGACACCTTTTACGGAAGTATCATAACCAACACCAGCTCGGTGTCAGACACCATTAACGGAACTTTGTGAAGCACTTTACGCCAAGTCGCCAAATCAAGTCGCCAAATGTTGAAATTTTCAAAACCAGGAACAGCAAAAACGCCAGATGCCGAAAAGCAGCATCTGGCGTTCGTTTACATTAAGCAGATTCACATTGAGATGGAATCGATCAAGGCTGCATTGCACCGAAAAGGACCAGCCAGGCGAGGATCGATTTGGCCGCAAGGCTCAAGACGATATAGGTTCTTTCGCCGTACAGATAGTCTTTCCATTTGCCAACCCGCTTGTACTGCAAAATCATATTGATCGGGAATGTGTTGAAAGCGACAAAATAGGTTCCGACGATGGCCCAGACGAACCAGGGGACCCTGTCAAAATCGCCGGTGCCAAACATATAGAGCAGGATGGCGATCCAGGGCGCGATGCCCGCAGCAGAGCCCCAGATAAAGGGCCCCCAGTTGACTTTGGTTTTTTCTGCGCCGGAATTGATCAGTTCCATGTCAAGGCCGAACAGGTTCATCGAAGCATTGACGATAAAGATCAGGATCAGGGTTGCAATGTCATAGATGCCGAAAAGCGTGGCAATCAGGACAATCATCACCGATGAGCTTAAAGCATATTCAAACCAGCGGAATTTGTTGATGCCCTTTTGCAAGTCGCTTAAGTATCGCTCGCTGTTGAGAACGATCAGGCCATGGGCCACAGCCGAGATGAGTAAAAATGAAGCGACAAAGATGCCGAATGGCAGATCGAACAGTTCTTTGCTGGCCGTTTCCAGAGACTGGGTTTGCGGATTGTAGCGAATGAAAAATTGGATGATGGTCGGCTGGAATTCCGAGATTTTCTGGATCACGTTTGTAGCCAAAAACAGCATCAAAATCCCTTGGATCAGATGAAACCCGCCCATGATCAGGTTGAATCGTTTTAATTTTTGAAGTCTGACGTCCATTGTCACGTCCTCCTGAATGATAATTTATTTAACAGATGAGTGTTGTTGGATTGATTGATCATAGTATAAAAGAAAATTCATCTGCATTTCCGTAACATGAGCGCTGCAAATCGTCAACTCGGTGTCACAACTCGGTGTCAGAACTCGGTGTCAGACACCTTTTAAGGAAGTTTCGCGGTGTCAACCTATTTCGGTGCCTGACACCTTTTAAGGAAGTTTCGTGGATCCGGACTATTGAATAATGAACCCCTGCGCCATCGCATGCATGCAGGCGCCAAAGCCTTCAGCGCTTTCGGTGGTTACCTTGATGCCATCTGCGACATTTTTCCGAATCACCGTTTCCGTCGTGATATCCGTGTCTTCAATAAACGTGACCGTCATGAATACTTTATCGTTGGCTAGGGCATGGAAAAAATCGGCTTCCTCGCCCGCCCTGAACCGGAAGCGTTCTACATCCATTGGCATCGTATAATCATATCGGCCCTCAATTAGCCGATAGTTCACGATCTCATCCATGCCCTCGATCCGGATCACGGCCTGATAGATCGGGTTATCAGCGGTAGTCTGCGTCGCTGATGGTGCTACCGTTGTTGGTAAAGTGACAGTCGTCGGTGCGGTTGTATTGACGGTCGTCGCCTGCATCTGGCTTTGGACAAGTTGCGTATTCGCAGTCGCATTCGCGGCATCAATATGGCTAACATGATTTTTTTCATGATCATCTTCCTTGCCATCTGCTTCGAGGACATCATCATTCCGGTGTCTGACACCTTTTGCGGAACATTTTCGGTGTCAGACACCTTTTTCAGTTTTTCAACGTTTGTTAATCAGTTTGCCAGACTGATCCAATGAACTAACAATGGCGCCGCTGCTTCTGGGATCATTTCCGGTATAAAACGAAGCGTCTGGATAACCTAAATCAATCTTGATGACTTTCGTTTCCGAGATCGTCAGCGGTTTAATGATTGTTACGCCATTAAAGGACAGGGAAGAGAGATGGACCCAGAATGCTCCCCAGTAAAGAGGGGTTTTGTCGACACAAACCAGGAATGATTTCCCGTTCATCGGTATGTCCAACTGAATGACTCGTGTATATACAGCATCGGTCAATTTGATTTCATGGGTTAGTGCATCGTAGGAAATGATGTCTTTGACGGAAAAAACTGGTTCGTCTGTTATTTCAATATGGCGAAAGTCTTCCATTTGACTGGGTAGGACCTCATCTTTGGTCAAGTAAACAGCAAATCCTTCACCTTTCGGAGCTGCACAGCTACTCATAAGGATCAATAGACAAAGTAGGCAAGAAACAATGATTTGCTTTTTCTGTATGAATGCCATATTGATATACCCCATCAAGAACAATCTCACTTCATTTTATAACTTTATGTGACTCAGTGTCAGACACCTTATTCACGCCAACTCGGTGTCAGACACCTTTTAGGAAGTAACGCAGACACCAATTTCCCACCACTTCAATTTCATAGGGGCTATAATGAAAATAGAGTATAAACTTGATCCAATTGTCGATCTGTTAGGAGGAAAGCCATGAAGTATGCAAGTGAAGATCTCAGAAACGAGCATGAAGGGATTCTCTTTGGATTGAACATTCTCGAAGAAATGGCGATTCGCCTCAGGGATTCACAACCAGTTGAGGTTGAAGATCTTGAGAGTATGGTTCATTTTCTACAGCTCTTCGCAGACAAGTGCCATCACGGAAAAGAAGAAGGCTTGTATTTCCCGAGTCTTGAAAAGGCTGGTATCCCTCGGGAGGGCGGCCCGATCGGTCAGATGTTGTTGGAACATGTCGAGGGTAGAGCCCTGATCGAACTGATGACTTCGGCCTTGTCAGACACATACGCCCCCGGCGGATTTGCCGATGCAGCAGAAAATTATATCAATTTGCTCAGGGCGCATATCAATAAGGAAAATAATGTACTCTTCGTTATGGGTGACCAGCGTCTGCCAGAAGCTGAACAGACCCGCCTGCTCGAAGCATTTGAGGCGTTCGAAGAAAAGGTCATGGGCCCGGGCACCCACCATCGCCTCCACACCATGTTGGAAAGCATGGCCAAGAAATATCTTGATTAGTTGAAGGTGTCAGGTTAAAGGTGTCGGTTAGTGCCGACTCGGTGTCTGACACCATTTGAGGAAGTTGACACCTTTTCAGGAAGTTATGAAACAAGACCAAGTCCGTTAGCAATTAGCTAGCGCACGAGGTCTTGTTTTGAATTAGCAATTTTCCGGAATTGGTGTCAGACACCAAAATCGAGACACCGAAATCGCCAGTCACCGAATTCGTCATTTCAATAGCATCATCGCTTATTTTTCCGTGGCCGTTCCAGTTGAGCTCAACGTACATCTTGCCGTGCTAATTCCCCCGCTCCATTCATATCCGGTCAGGTTCACGTTGGTGATTGTTGCGGTGTATTCGCCGGCAGTGGCTTTCGACAGGGTAAAAGTGACTGTGCCATCTGTTGCAGTGACCCCGGAGAATGTCCAGGATTTGATCGGTGTTGAAGAGGTCAGATCCAATTTCATGTTGACGGTGGCTCCACTGACCGCATTGTTGTTCTCGTCGCTGACTTGGACTTTTGTATAGAGGAACAGGTTCTTGCCAGCTTTTTTGCCGGAGAAGGAGATATCGTCAACTTTCATCGTGATGATCGTTTGCCTGGTGAGTGCGAAATCGACCGTTGTTGTGGTGTTTTCGCTGACTGCAACGCCGGTTTGGGTCGCACTAACGTAGCCGGATTTGGCTGCTGTGACCGAGTAAACTCCTGTAGCGACATTGGCGATCATGTAGGCACCATTGGCATCGGTCGTTGCGGTCAAGCTGGTACCGCCCACATTGACCGTGGCACCGGCGATCACAGCTTCTGTCGAACTATCAGTCACAGTGCCGGAGATCGAACCTGTTGCCGGTGGATTGACTGTTCCGAGGACTGCTTTTTCGACATCGACCAGGCCAGCGCCTTGCTGTAAGACTGACAAATGGATATCTTCCGCTGTTTCTTTCAGCCGTGCCTCGACGTCGTCATTGATCCGGCCATTCCTGTTGTTGTCATTAATGCCGCTGGCGATGACCATGGCAGCTGCACCGGCTACATGCGGGCAAGCCATCGAAGTGCCGCTCATGGTTGCGTAACCGTCGTTGAGGTACGTGGAATAAATGCTCACCCCCGGGGCTGCCAGATCGATTGCTGTGCCGAAATTGCTGAAAGTGGCAAACCTGTCGCTCGAATCCGTTGCGGAAACTGCAATGACATTCGGCAAGGCTGCGGGGTAGATCACTGCGCCGCTTTCATTGCCGGCTGCTGCGACCAGAACGATCCCTTCATTGTAGGCAGTTTCCAATGCATCGGCTTCGCCCGACGAATAACCACCGCCAAAGCTCATCGACATGACCTGGATATCATTGTCGGGATCTATATCCCGATGTGTCGCGATACACCAGTTGATGCCTTCGATGATATCAGTCTCCGAGATGGTGCTTTTCCTGGAAATCTGCACCATGTACAAGTCAATCTCGGGGCCGACACCGACTACGCCAACGGTATTGTTGACCGCGGCAATGATACCCGAACAATGGGTGCCGTGCCCGTTCAAATCCTCGACATTGGACGTGATCGCGTTGACGCAGGAGTACTTGTCAGCGAGATTGGCCGCCAGGTCGGGATGGTTAGTGTCAATGCCGGTGTCGAGAACCGCCACATTCACTCCGGCCCCCCGGGTTCCTTTCGGATCGTTCCACACCAGGTCGGCATCGATCCGGTTGACACCCCAGGGCAGCGATTGCTCGCAATACGTCTTGATGCTGTCCGCTTCGACCTGCAAAACACCTTTGGCATGTGCCAGGCCGTTTGCCGCAGCTTCATTGGGCAGATTGACGATAGCCATGTTCAGCGCGTCAAGATCCTTTTCGACAACACCGCCAACGCCCCGGACAAGCGCCGATTTGAGTGCCGGACCAGTGCCAGCTTCGAATTGGACGATGCCCTTCCAGCCAAGTTCACCACCTGGCAGAGGCGCGGCTGAAACCAGCCCGCCTGATACAAAGATACCGAGCAGGATCGCCAGCGTCATTGCGATGATCCGTTTAGTTGACATCCAGTTCATGAAAAGCTCCCCCTTTCACAATCCAAACCAAAAGAATCCCAAAATCCACGATGCTTGATCATGTCAGACAAAGCGTCCAAAGCAGATCAGACAGGCTTTGCTAAATAAGCACCATTTTTACACCGTCTGCAATTTAATTATACTACTTTACGGGCATGATGGGTGTTGGTGAAGGTGTGGTGAAGGTGTCGCCACAACGTGGTGTCAGACACCTTTTGCGGAAGTTTCCAACGCGGTGTCAGACACCTTCTCACTGGCTGACCAAACAGTCGCTGTCTGCTGAACCGCTCAGCTGCTTGAGTTTTTCCTCGTATTTTGTCAGGAGTATCGAAAATCCCATTGCATTGTAGTTGACCGACTCGCCGAACCGGTTCCGCATCAGCCAGAGCTGCTTGAATGTGTCAAGAATCTCCCCCAGATCGTCCAGCAGTGCGACCAGCCGGGCTTTGACTACCGGAACTGGCAGCGTGGATGACTCTTGGGCCAGTTGGTAGAAGTTGGCCCCATGCTCGATCAATTTGATCGTATACTGAGCCTCGCGGAAAATCAGCTTTGAATGACGGCAATGCATCATGTGCTGCTCAAGCCTGGTTTTCATGGCTGAAAGGAATGTCATTAGCCCTTCGTAATCATAATCAGCGTTCAAGATGGGTGAGAAACCGCCGTATGTGCCGGCCAAGGTGTTCATCAGCTGGAAATAGAGATTAAGTTTCGGAATGAAATCTTCCCGGGTGTCCCAATTGGTCAGCGGCGAGAGCACAAGGAAAGTGAGGGTCATATTGTGCAGATACGCATTTTCAAAATGGTAATAATCGCCTAGCTCCTGCCAGAAAGTCCCCATGACCTTGTTTTGATCCTGATAAACAAACCGGTCCAGGAATTCAGCGGCGTCCAGATTCCGGTTGCCTTCGATATTCCAGCTCCAGGCTGCTGCATAGGCAAAGGCTGGGAAACTGACTGGAGGAACCTGCCAATGGCCATGGTCGCCCCAATCAGTGACCAGAAGACCCGTTGCGCCATATAGATGTGCATTAACTGCAGCATCCAGGATATTTTCCTTCATGTTGCTGGTCCGGCCAGCGATTGAATTCCAGCTGCTGGTGCCAGGACACAGGATAAAAGGGACTCGCAATTCCTGCAGCCGGGTTGCATGTGGTTCAAAACTGCCACGTCCTTCATAGAGCCAGTCCAGAACGGTGACATTTTCCGGTATCATCGTTAATAATTCCGGGTGATGAAACAGGAAATCTCCCCAGATGTATGCTTTTTTTCGATGTGAGCTGGCGACGGCCAATACCTTGTTAAGGAAGTCGAGGTATAACCGTCCAACACCTTGCGAGTTGGCCAGCTCAAGATTCTTGCCCATACCCAATTCAAAGGGTTCGTCAAAATTGAGATTCACCGAACCTGTTGAAAAAAGCGGCAGCAATTCGTCCAACAAGTTGCGGACCAGTTCGAATGAGCCGGGATTCAGCGGATCCAGGGTGGTTGTCTGTGGGGGAAGGCCGGGGATCAATGCCAGCCCATCCGGTGACTCAGCGAGTGGCTTGAATTCAGGCAAAGCCAGCCAAGCCTCCATATGTCCCAGACAGTTTTGACAGGGGACGAGTTCGATAAAATTTTGCCGGGCATAGGCGTCCAGAAGTTTTATTTCTTCTGAGTTGATCGGTGTTTCGTTCGGAAAAAACGCCGTGAATTTTTGATAGGCGAACGAATAGCCCTCCATATACAGCTGGAGGTGATTGATTTTCAAGTCAGATAGCAAATCGATCAGTTCATAGAGCGTCTCGATGAGAGGGATCTTGCCTCGGCCGATGTCGATTAGAACGCCGCGCAGACCAAGGTCAGGGAAGTCTTCTATTTCCAGGAATGGGATTGCAGGACCGTAAATGACAAAGATCTGCCTCAAGGACTTCAAGGCGTAATATAAGCCAGCACCATCACAGGCATCAATCTCGATTCCCGCCGGACTGATCCGGATGGAATAGCCATCTGCCGGCAATTTCCGGTTCCTTGTCATCCGGATAATCGAAGGTTGGCCCTCGAGATTCAATTGGCCGGTCAGAACCTCCATTAATTTGTCCAGATGGTCCTTTTCCCAGCCGGCGGGCATTTCATCCCCAAGCGTGATGGCCTGTGAAACCTGATTTTCCGGAACCAGGAAAAAACCGATCGGCCCATCGAGATGAAAGGCCTGGTTCGGGATTTCGCCTGAAATGACCATCTTTTGCGGACCGGGAAAAATCGGCGGGGGGACCTGGCTCATTTCAGGGGGTGGTGGACGTGTCTTTCGCCAGATAATCCATTATTTTTGCCCATGCTTCCTTAGTCTCCTGGAAATCCTGATAATGCTTGCGGACTTGTTTGTGGTACTTTTTCAATTCAGGAAGAATGTTGATGAATTCCGGATGGTGGAAATAGGCCGCCAATTTTGGCAGGGTCAAGGTCAGCCGATCCTGCATCTCTTTGATCCGTTCTTCATAATTGTCCGGCTGCGTGATGAAAAGCAGGAGGGGTTTGTAGCGGATCCAGCCGAGGCAGGTGCGATAGAAACGGTTGATCACCTGTTCATTATCAGCGCTGATAAAATTGAGACGCACCGGCAATACGCCGTCCAGCAGATGGTTATAAGTCGAAAAACCATCATGAAACGTATAACAGGGAACTTTCAGGACCATCCGTTCGCTAAGACATGTGCTCAGGAAGGTATCTTCGCCGCGTGCGCCGGGCGGATTGTAGAAAGGAAAAATCCGCAACGGATTGGTCAAGTTGATACACAGGTTCGCGCCGGAGATGAATTTGGCATGGTTGATTTCAGGTACCTCGATTGCGTCATTTTCAATCAGTGTCCAGGTATCAGCATAAGTGACACCGCCATCTTCCATGAGGGTTTTGATTTTATCCCACTTGACGATATCATTGCTGATTGCCTCGATGAACAGGCGAAAATCATCTTCGGACATGGTCTCGTTGAATTCGACATGGGGAATAGGGGAGACATAGCCGCAGTGATGACCATGGGTGATGTCGGCGCGGTTGATATATTTCAAGTGGGTCGACAATACGTGCTGGCCGCTCCACACCGCTTTTTTGCGGGTGTTCGTCACTGCCATCGGATATTCATCGTCGTCCAGGAAAACAAGGAAATCCATTTTGTGCTTGACTGCAAAGTAAACGACTGCATTGCGCTTTGCGGCGTAGCCTTTGCCAAAAAGCTGGTTAGCCTGAACGGCAGAGATCACGTTTTCCTTGATCAGGTGGTCAACCTCATCGCGAATCGACGTACTGCTGATGAAGATTTTTTCATCAATCTGACTGGCCAGTTCTTGTGGGATCCGAGTGAAGTCAGTCGAACGTGTCTTCTGGTAGGACAGATCATAGGCTACCAGCAGGTTTAGGCTAATCCTCTCATTTTCGATGAGCCCTGAGTCCTTCAAGCTGTAGATATGAGTTTTCAGCACTTGCTGGAAATTTCTGCGACCGGTTGCAAATCCGATCCCTACTTTCAAATTGCCGTTCTGCATGATTACCTCACTAAAGCGAAAGAAAATTTCATTAATGCCAAAATGTCTATCTAATTGTACCATACTCAACTTTCCCAGTTCCCGGCTTGGTGCCTGACACCGCCAAGGGCGGTGTCAGGCACCAAATCAGAAGTTCCGAAGGGCGGTGTCAGGCACCAAATCAGGAACTTCCGAACTAGGAAATTTCCGGCCACATCTGGTAGAATTTCATTAACATCAGAGAACCTACTTGGAGGCTGCGAACATGGATCATCCTGTTGTCATTGTCGGTGGCGGAATGGCGGGTTTGACCGCCGCAGCGTATCTTTGTCGGGCGGGGGTCAAGGTTCTTCTTTGCGAAAAGCAGGCCAAAGTCGGCGGGCTGGTCAACTCTTTCGATTACCAGGGCTTCACATTTGACGGCGGCATCCGTGCAATCGAGAATTCCGGCATTGTCATCCCCATGCTGAAACAGTTGGGTCTGGACGTCCCTTTCGTGAAGAATGGCGTATCGATCGGGATCGAAAACCAGGTCATCCGCTTGAAATCGAAAGACAGCCTGGCAGATTATCTCGAGCTGCTGCGTGGCCTGTTCCCGGAGAACAGCCGCGACATCGCGCGTTTTGGCGTAGAGATCGAGAAGATCATGGGGTATATGGACATCCTCTACGGGATTGACAATCCCTTGTTTCTGGATCTGAAAAACGACCGGCAGTATCTCGTCAAGACCATCCTGCCCTGGATGTTCAAATACCTGCTGACGATGCCCAAGATTGCCCGGCTGAATAACTCTGTCGTCGACTATCTTGGCCAGATCTCAACCAATCAGAACTTGATCGACATGATCGCCCAACACTTTTTCAAGGATACACCGACCTTTTTCGCCTTGAGTTATTTCAGCCTATATCTGGATTACCAGTATCCGCGCGGCGGGACCGGCACCCTGGTCGAGACGATGCGGCAATATATCCTGTCTCACCAGGGACAGATCCGCTGTGAAACCGAGATCAGCTACATCGACCCGGTGCGCCAAGTTGTGCAGGACTCCCAGGGAAATCAGTACCCCTATCAAAGTCTGGTCTGGTGTTCGGATATGAAGCGACTCTATCAAATCCTCGATATGGAAAAAACCGCGGATGAAAAAACGCGGCGATTGATCTGCCGGCAGCAACAGGCCCTGGTGGACAAGATCGGCAACGACTCAATTTTGACGCTATACCTCACCGTCGACCTGGACCGCGAATACTTTGCCGCCATTGCCAATGCCCATTTTTTCTATACGCCTTATAAAACCGGCCTGAGCAGCCTCAAACCCCTGGATCTCACACCAGGCCAGCCACAATCGCCGCTCACACAATCGATACACGACGCCAGTGACCGGGATGCAGTTTCGCATTGGCTGGCTCAATTCCTTGAACTGACGACCTTTGAAATCTCCTGCCCGGTGATCCGTGACGAAAACCTGGCCCCGGCAGGGAAGACCGGCCTGATCATCAGCACGCTCTTTGACTATCCACTAGCCAGGCACATCGCTGAAAGTGGCTGGTATGAAGACTTCAAGGTGCTCTGCGCCCAGTCGATCATTGACATTTTGGACCGGACCATCTTTCCCGGCCTGAAAGACAAAGTCATCAACCATTTTGTTTCGACGCCACTGACCCTAGAAAGGCTGACGGGCAACACGGATGGCGCCATCACGGGGTGGTCTTTCACCAACAGCAGCCTGCCGGTCGTCCACAGTCTGCCGAAAGTCGCTCAATCGGTCTGCACACCGATCCCGAATGTCTATCAGGCCGGGCAATGGGTGTACAGTCCTTCGGGTTTGCCCATATCGATCCTGACCGGGAAACTGGCGGCCGACCGCGTCATCAAACGCTTGAAAAAACGACGGGCTAAGGATTGATTGGGGTGCCGAAATCCTGAGTCAGTCCTGTCAATTGCAGGCTGGCCGCCCACACGCGTTTGCCGAGTTCCCGGTCGAGTGCGTGGACTGCCGGTTTCTCTTCAATCGTCAAATGGAAAAACCGGCCGCTCACGTCGGCAAGTTCCGGCGCTGAAGCCAGATAGCCGATGGCAGGACCGGATTGTGCCGCATCATTCAGGAAAAGGCCCGTGACAGATCGGGTGAACCACCGGTAGAGCCAGCCATTGTTGCTGCCAATATTCGTTTTGACGTCGCCGGGGTGGACCGCATTGATTGTCACGCCCGTGCCGCGCAGCCGATCGGCAAATTCCCAGACCGTCAGCAACTGGGCCGTTTTCGACGCCCCATAGGACCGAAGTCCGGTGTAATGCCTTTTGCGCCAATCCAAGTCGTTCAGGTCGAGCCCATTGAACCGGTGTCCTTCGGAGTTCACTTGGATGATGCGCGCGGGCGAAGACTCGATCATCCGGTCCAGCAGTAAGGCTGTCAACAGGAACGAAGCCAGATGATTGACGCAAAAAACCGTCTCAAATCCCGCGCTGGTCAACGTGCGTCGGGTGGAATGCATGCCCGCACAATTGATCAGCACATCGAGGCGGGGATAACGCTCGAGCACGATGGCAGCTGCCTGCCGGACTTGGTCAAGATCTGAAAGATCGGCAAGGATCGAGTCGATCGGCACGGGCCACTTCGCCTGGATTTCCCGAATTACGGCGTCCGCTTTACCGGCGTTGCGACTGATCAGGACCAGCTGCGCGCCGTGGCTGGCCAGACATTTTGCCGTTTCAAATCCGACACCCGATGTTGCACCGGTGATCACACAGATCTTGCCAGCCATCGATTCGGTAAAAGCCTTTTGCGGCGCCTTGCGGTTGGCCAGGAACTTTAATTCGTCAGGTAATTCACGTGTCATCGTCCACCCTCAATTGTCTATTCCTGTTAGCAGAATTTTTACTCAGCCATACGATCGACTCAGCCGTGCAATCGACTCAGCCGATCGATTCGACTCAGCCAAACGATTCGACTCAGCCAAACTTTTTATGGAGAAAATTCCGGTATAAGGTGCGAAACCTGGGGATCCCATTGAAAATGTCCCCCCAAAGGTCGAAATAATCGCGTTGCTCGATGATCCGGCCATCATCGTGGAATGTCAGCTTGGTAGCTCCGAAAACCGGCGTGTCGGGGTATTTTTTGAACGACATGGTCATTTTCCAGTCCATGAGGACCATCCGGTCATTTTCAGCAATCGACAGGATATCCATCCGTAAAGACTTGCACCGGTCCGCCAACCGGTTGCACATCGCCGTGAACGCCGGGAGACCTTCAATCCTCTGGATCGAATCCTGGAAAACGATGTCTGGATGATAATAGGGGAATAGGTGGGACCAGTCCGGCTTCCCATCGGCATTGTACGTCTTGGACCATAAATCAAGGATCTGGTCCGAGGTGAGTCGATTCGCCCTCGTTTCTTCGTTCTCAGGCTTATCGTCAGTCATTGGCTAGCCCTCTCATTCGTCATTTTGGTGTCGGGGTGTTGTCGGGGCTGTGTCGCTTCGTTTCGGTGTCGTTTCGGTGTCAGTTTCGGTGTCAGACACCTTTTTCGGAAGTTTCATTATCTAATCTTCCGTGGTTTCTTTGCTTTGGGAGGCAATGAGTTAACATATTGATAGGATATCTGCAGCCACCTGTCAATAAATGCTTTTTCGAACAACTTGCTTTCGTGTAATTGGACATATTCTTTCATGAAGAAGTCGGGACGTGGCTCAAAGGGCGAAACTTCGTCGCTTTCGGCCATGATGGCTTGTCGATCGCTTTCGGAAAGTCGAAGGAATACTGACCCGCCTTTGACGCCGGTGAACATGTTGTCATGGACAAAGTAGACAGGTGCGCCGAACATCGGCTTTTTCTGACAATCATATCCGATCAGTAATTCACTCAAGACAATACCGAGTTCTGGAGAAGCTTTTTCCCATTCCATATGTACCTCCTGATTGTGCTGTTTGGTAGACCTTGGGGTGGTGTCAGACACCTTTTTAGGAATTTGCCAACTCGGTGCCTGACACCTTTTTTACGCACTTGCGGTGCCTGACACCTTTTCAGGAAACAAGGACGACAAACCCGAATCCCTCCAGGGTCATGGTTGTGCTGCCTGGTAACTCAACCTTTCTTCCTGAAAAATAGTCAATATAGGTACCTTTTGCATCCTCTGCTTCAAGGTCGAAGGTTTTCGCTTCCTGGCTGAAATTGCCGATAAAAACCACTCGGTTGGCGTCTTTTTCGCGCGCGAATGCGAGGACAGCTTTTTGATCAACTTTGAGCATCGTCAACTTGCCGCCCTGGCTGCCCGCATCCAGCGATGGGTTGTCTTTTTTCAATTGGATTAGCTTCTGGAAAAAGTCCTGTGCCGACAAATTCGACCAGTCGATCTCATCTTTTTCAAAGAAGAGTAGCCGCTTGGGGTTGGCAGCTTCCTGCCCTGAATAGATCAGGGGCAGGCCGGGTGCGACAAAGGTGAGAGCGGTCATCAAATCTGTCGCCGCACCCAGACGTTCAAACTCAGTCCCGTTCCAGGAATTTTCGTCGTGATTTGTCGTGAAATTCATCGGGAAAGTGCCTTGGGGATACGCGCTCATCGAACTCAGTAATGATGAACCGATTTCGTCAACTGATTCCGAACCGGGTGAATTTGCGCCAGCGGCTGCCTCGTTCATCAAAAATAATAGATCCCAGTTGTAGTTGGCATTGAACGCTTTTTTCAAGCGCTTGAGGTTGTCATCGCTCTCAGCCAGCATGATGACCGGCTTGATCTTGTCCAGTTCAATCCGCGCATTTTCCCAAAAATCCTGAGGCACACCGTTGGCGACATCACAACGAAAGCCATCCACATCAACTTCTTTGACCCAGAATATCATCGCATCAAGCATCGCAGCCCGCATGTCCTGGTTGTCATAATTCAGGTCAGCCACATCGGTCCAGTCCGTCCTGGCGGGCATGACGATCTTGCCGCCGACTTGCGTATACCAGTCCGGATGTTCCGTTATCCAAGGGTTGTCCCAGCCGGTATGGTTGCCAACCCAGTCCAGGATGATCTTGAAACCCATTTCGTGGCTGATTTTTACCAGCGCCTTGAACGCCGCCAGATCGCCAAACTCCGGGTTGACTGCCTTATAGTCCGCCACGGAATAATACGAGCCCAAAGTTCCCTTTCTGTTTTTCACAGAAATTGGATGGATCGGCATGAACCAGAGCACTTTGACACCCATCGCCTTTAGTCGCGGCAAATGAGAGGCAAACGCCTCGAAAGTTCCCTCCTTCGTATACTGCCGGATATTCACTTCGTAAATTGTTGCATCATCAATCCAGTTCGGCGCGACGTTCGCGGTTTGCCGGGCCGTGTTGTTGCGAATGCAGCTGGAAGCGAGGAGGGCTACCACTATTATGAGAGCGAGGATGACAGAGGGCGGTGTCAGACACCTTTTTCGGAAGTTTCGCATGATAGCTTACCTCATCGGACTGAGGGCGGTGTCGGCGGCGGTGTCGGCGGCGGTGTCGGCGGCGGTGTCGCTTCGCTTCGGTGTCAGACACCTTTTTCGGAAGTTCTGGCCCTAATCGCCTATTTCCGCCAAAAAGTCGCACAACCTGCTTTGTCCAGAATATTAAACTCGATCATTTTCTCAAGTAATGCATAATTAATCGGACGATCCCACGGGAAACGGACCAGCTCCTTGGTGTGTTCATAACCAGCCTGCTCAATTTCATCTGAAAAACGAATTATCCCTGCCCTTTCAGGGGCCACGGCCAAATGTTTTTTGGCTACGCTAAAGCCGATAATAAATGTGTCGTGATCGGTGAACATTGGCTGATTCCACGCGATTTTTGGCAATAAATTCGGGAATTTCTGAGTGACCCATCCCAAAACCTCTTCCGTTCGAGCCCGATGTTGTGGGTCATCAATATGCACCAGGAAATCTGCAAAAACTTCCATATTATTTCCCCCGCAATAAACACGAAAAACATGATACATCTATCATAGTTCGTCATGCGAAGCCTGACAATGTTCCCGCTTCGGTGTCAGACACCTTTTTCGGAATTTTCCTGCTTCGAGTGACAGGGACTATCGAAGTGACATCTATCTGATATTATGGTGCTATAATTTCTTATATTATTGCTTGACACATTTTTCGAAAATTACCGGAAATGTAGCCTGACACCTTTTCCATGACATCATTTCCATTTTCGATCTGGAGGAAAACTAAATGGACCAGTCCTCGATCTGGATTTTCATTGAGCTGGCGGCGAATTTGTTCGAATCTCTGATTCTGTTTGCAGTTCTCGATACTTTCTTGACGCGAAAGTACGCGAAAACTATCTTTTATCACTTGACGCCCCTTCTGCATGCTGGTCTGATTTCTTTCACGAACACCCTTGGCCTTGACATGTTAAAGTCGACGGGAATCCTCATTTCTCTCAGCATGATTTATGCGATCATCCTTTTCCGCGTCAAATGGCGAAACGCTTTGATGCTGATGTTCATTTACCATGCAGTCTGGTTCATGATCGAACTTTGCACCGTGTTAATACTCGGTCTCCTGTTCACGATTTCCATGGAAGATATTTTCCAGCAGAACCTCTATCGATTAACAGGAATTGTAGTTTCTAAAACGTTTCAGTTCATTTTACTCAAAGTCATTCAACAGTATCGATTCAAAGTGGGAGGTAATATCCAGCTAAGGAAATGGATTCACTTGTTCATGTTTCCCCTGGCCACGCTGGTCACAACGTTGTCCTGGTATTACCTGGGTCGATTCAGTTATTCCAGCCAGCTTTTCCTGGTTTTTGCTGTATCGAGTCTAACCCTGCTGTTTGCCAATTTATTCATTTTCAACCTTTTTGAAGCCGGTGTCCGTGTCGTCGAAGAAGAACATTCACAGGAACTGATCGCCTTGCATACGGACCATGACCTGGATAAGCTTCACCAGCTCCATGAATCCCGAAATCAACTCCGTCAACTACAGCATGATCTGAGAAACAAGCTCTATCCACTGGTCTTTTTGATCAAACAAGACAAGAAAAATGAAGCTTTGGATTACGTGTATGAATTGGCTGACATGATCAATAAAGAAGGTAAGCTTATCGAAAGCGGCAATGCGTATCTTGATGTCCTGATCAACCAGAAAATCCATCACGCAGCTGCATCCGGGATCAATCTAACTTGCCAGCTCGATGATAGCGCCACGATTGGTCTACCCGTTGATGATTTATGCGTGATCATTGGCAATGCACTTGACAATGCAATTGAAGCCTGCCAGAAAAACAAGTCGCCGGAGATGAAGCAAGTGACGTTTGAACTGCGCAGGAATAATGGCGATCTGTCCATACTGATCTCCAACCCGATCGAAACCCAGCCGACTGTTGTCGATGGAAAATATATCTCAAGCAAGAGAGACACAAAAGCACATGGCATCGGATTGAGAAGCATCCAGCAACTGGTATCGCAATTAAATGGTCAACTTTCCATTGTTACAGAGAATGGCGAATTTCGGTGTCAGGCTACCTTTTCGGAAGTATCTGCCTGACACCAATCCCATGCATGATCAGTCTCCATCACGTCGCGCCCAACGCCGAAGTAACGGAAATTTCGCGGGTCGCCACCGCTGTTACGATCAAAAGTCGCGTCGTAATAAATCCATTGGCCGCTGACAAAGGCGACATTCCAGGCATGATCCTCACCGTGTGATACGCCGCTGACAAAATAGCACTCGATGCCGGCTTTATTCAGCAGCAACTTCAGCGCGTGGGCATATCCGCCGCAAATCGCAAGGCCGTCCTTGAAGGCGCCATACGCTGTGCGCGATTCATAGGGCATCGAAGCAGGATCCGAATAAAATCGCTGGTCATATTTCACGTGTGAAGTCAGGTAGGAATAAATCGCCAGGACCTTATCTTCGTCACTCATATCCGGTGTAATCAGTTCGGCGATGACCGCATCGGCCATTTTGTCGACTTTCGCCAGGTAGTCCAGGCATTCTGCCATGGTCCGTTGTTCCGACGGCTGAAAAACAATCTTCGTCGCATCATTGTTCAGGCCGCAGACCACATACGCGCCGCCAACTTGCTGCAAACTGCGGTTCATCGTGTCCACATCAAGCTTGGGATTAGTGATGCGAATGCTCATCGAATCCTGGCCAAGGCCGGTTTCCGCTGCCCGGATCAGCTCATCATAGTTATGAACATCGCTTCCTGCAAAATCTTCTGGAAAGTTACCGCTTTTAAACGGCATATAATTGATTTCGCTGGCGATTAGATTTTCGGTGGCTTGATAGTCGGGCATCATTTTATAGGCATATTTAAGCTCCGGCTGTTCGCTGATCACGTCGAAATATATATTGATCAGCGCCAGATCAGGCCGCGAACCCAGATCGCACTTGGAAATATCAAGGACCGGCAACTGGCTGTTACCTTTAATTGAGCGTAGGAGTGCATTTTTAATGTCATCCTTACTTGTGATAGTAAGCACGGTGCCTTCTGGCCAAATCGGTGCGGTTGTTTCGGCGGGGCTGACACTTGACTCGGTTGGGATCGGCCGGTCGGAGGAAGAGGGTGTCGCGGTGGCCGACGAAGTAATCGATACAACTTCTTCGGACCGTATAGGCTGGACTACTTTCCCAGCTTGGCAGCCTGACAGAATCATAGCAATAATCACAATGGTTATGATGACCAAATTGAGCTTTTTCAAAAAAGTAACCCTCGCATATCTTCGGGATATAAGATTGACTGTGGCCACCTCGCCGCGCCTGCAGATCTTTTTACTCTTGTTTTGACGTTGGAAACAGATAAAAGTTCCTTTGATGTGGTGTCGCCAACTCGGTGTCGCCAACTCGGTTTCGCCAACTTGGTGTCAGACACCTTTCCCGGAAGTTTCGCTTCAGCGCATCATGACGACTTGGCTGAAACTCACCCCCCATTGGAATTCCAGAGGTTCCTCCAGTGCGAAATTTAGACGCCAGCATCCACCGCCCGAAATCCGCGCGTTTTGTCGACTTCTGTCGCACAGTAGCCCGCACAAATTGACGCACATCAAGTTATGCTTAGTAGGTGGACCCGCGCGCCAACTCGGTGTCACGAACTCGGTGTCAGACACCATATTAGGAAGTTACCAATTCGAGGCAGCTTTTCTTACATCAGCGTTAATAAGCTTTTCACTGCTGCAAATTTCCACTTTCGTAGCCTGACACCCAAATAGGAAGCAACACCACAAAAGGCAGGTCAAAATGGGCAGAAAGCCGCGCAATTATTTTCCGGGTGGAATTTATCACGTGATCCAGAGGGGTCACAATCGCGCATTCATTTTCAATGAACAAGAAGACAAGGCCGTTTTTCTCGACCAGGTTAAGGAAACGATCGCCGATTTGCCGTGCCAGGTTCTTTTTTACGTGCTGATGGACAATCATTACCATTTCCTGATTGAAATGATGACGGAACCGATTGATGAAATCATGCGACGGATCAATATGAGCTACTGCAAATACTACAATTTGAAATACCATTCTAGCGGGACGGTTTACGGTGGCCGCTACAAATCCCTATTGATCACCGAAAAGGCCTATCTGCTGCAATTGATTTTCTATATTGCCAATAATCCGGTCAAAGCTGGCATGGTCCGGCGGCCAAGGGAGTACCGCTGGTGTGCCCACACGGAACTCGTCGCCCGCGAACCGGGAATTATCGCCAAACGGCGGTTGTTTGAAATCCTCGGCGACTCCGTTGAACAAGGCAAAGACATTTACAAAGCCATAATACTCGCACCATTTAATCCCGAAGCGGCTATCCGGACACAGAGCGACTTTATCCGCGAAGGGCAGATCGAAAACCTCGAGATTCTTTTTCGTGAACTGCTTCGGCAGAAAAGCGGCTTAACTGCCAAAGCAATTCGTTCCACGAGTCGCAAGCAAATTATCGTCAAATTCCGCCGCGCTTTCACTGCAACAGCCTTGTCCAAAGGCTACAAACCAGCCGACATCGCCGCCGTCCTCCATATCACACAACGCGGAATTCGGGAATTCGGTGGGCATCCGGTGTCTGACACCGATTAAGGAAGTCTCGCGCCAATGTCTCTTCCGGTGCCTGACACCGATTCAGGAAGTTTCACTCAAACTGACCCGGGTCGTGCAGGCCGCGGTCGGCGTGGTTCTCGATCTCGAATGTCTTGTTCTCCCAATTGCGAAAAACGGCTTTGTCCTTGCCGATATATAGCAGGTAATTCGGCAGCAGCGGCGTTTTCCCCAAGCCGCCCGGCCCGTTGACGATGTAGGTCGGAATTGCCATGCCGGACGTGAAGCCGCGCAGGTTTTCCATGATTTCCAGACCCTCCTCCAGGCGCACCCAGAAATGCGCCGTGCCGCGGACGGTCTTCGGATGAAAAATGTAGTATGGCTTGACCCGCAGCATCAAGAGCAGCTGGTTCAGCCGCCGTACAACGTATTTGTTATTGTTGATGCCATTCAAAAGGACCATCTGGTTGCCGAGCGGGATGCCTGCATCGGCAAGTCGGTTGCAGGCAGTCCGGGCCTCCTCGGTGATTTCCATCGGCGAATTGAAATGGACGTTAATGTAGAGTGGATGGTAATTCTTGAGCATCGCCACCAGTTCCGGCGTGATCCGCTGCGGCAGGGTCACAGGCGTCCGAGTGCCGATGCGGATGATCTCGACATGGGGGATGGCCCGCAGATCTGCGAGCAATTGACCGAGTACCACGTCCGGGAGCATCAGGGCGTCGCCGCCGGTGATCAGGACATCGCGGATTTCGGGCTGTTCGCGGACATAGGCCACTGCTTTGTGCAGGGTCTCCTGGGCGATCGCCTGATCTGTTTCACCAATCAGGCGGCGGCGCTGGCAAAAACGGCAGTACATGCCGCATTGATTGGTCACCTTGATGATCAGTCGGTCCGGATAACGCCGGGTGACAGAAGGTACTGGGCTGGAATGGGCTTCGTCCATCGGGTCGAGTTCGCCCTCCGGGTTAAGCTCGAGGTAAGAAGGCACAGCTTGGCGGTAAATCGGACAGTCCGGGTCGTCAGGATCGATCAGTGACAAGTAATAAGGCGAAATCGCAAACCGGTACTGGTTGCCGACCTGGCGGACTTGCTCCCGGGTGATCGGATCGAGCGGCAGAAGCTTTTCGAGGGCTTCGACCGTCGTGACCCGGTTGGCCAGTTGCCAGCGGTAATCCGCCCATTGGGCTTCCGTCGCATGCAGACGGCTGCAAATTGTCCGTTGACGGCGGGCAATTGATTCCTGCTGATTCAGGCCAGTTTTGATCTGCGGCAAGACATGCAGATAATTGTCAATCGTTGAGCGTAAATGTTGGCTGCGCGGTGAATTGTCCATTGAAGACACCTCCGTACCCACAGCATAACAATCGAATTGGACGATTTGATTGATATTTTGTTAATAAACAGTCAACAAAAGCTGAACGTTGATCTGTTATTTCGTTGAACATGGGTATATTCATGTTAAATTTACAATGACTTGTGAAATTGCAAACGCTTTAAAATGTGCTTATCATGCAGCAGAAAAATCTTATAGATTGGCCGGAAATACAATTTTTTTGATCACACCAAAAATCGGTTCGTTTTATCAGTTCGTTTTATCAGTTGGTCATTGTATAATCGTATGAGTGATTAATTGTGACATTAATTAATGAGGTTAAAAATGTTAAAGAGAGCACTTGCCCTGCTACTTATGATACTTATTTCATTTTCGCTGCTTTCCTGTGAAAAAGCAGATCAGGAGACATACTACCAGCGCGGCGTCCACGCATATAATGCTCAGAAATATACTTTAGCCAAAGAATACTTCAAGTATGTTAGTAATTATCTTGATGCCAATGACTATTTGCAGAAAATTGATGCGGAAGAAAAGACCCTTATATCGATCGAAGAATCAAAATCAATGTTAACCCAGCAGTCAACAACGCCTGCTTCGACAGATTCAGCCGTCACGATACCGATCGACCCATCAGTTTCGCCCACACCAACCCCGACGCCCCCACCCACGTCGACACCGACGCCCTCGCCCACACCAACGCCTGTCCCGACTTCACCGTCTGGTTCATTTACCTATTGGTTGGCGGTCGATGGCAAAGTCATGATCACCAAGTATAGCGGCAGCGAAGCCAGTGTGATCATTCCTGCTGCAATCGAAGAGAATCCGGTGATCAGTATCGGGGCAAATGCCTTCAAGGGGAATAAATCAATCATGAGTGTGACCTTCCCCGGCAGCTTAGCGAGTATTGAAGAAAATGCTTTCAATGGTTGCATCAAATTAAATTTTGCTTATTTCTCAGGCAAAGCACCAGTCAGTTTTTCGACGTCAGCGTTCTGGAACGTATCGCCAGGCTTCCTGATTATGTATAAAGAAGGGGCATCTGGATGGAGCGATCCCTGGAACGGATTTGCCACTCAGACCTATTGAGATGCTAGCCGGGTAGTTGCCTGGGCAGTGTCTTCCTGTGGCGGTGTCTTCCTGGGGCGGTGTCTGACACCTAAACAGGAAATTGCCCTTGGCGGGAACTTCCCACTTCGGTGTCTGACACCTTTTCCGTGACACCTTTTCCGGAACTTCACTCAATCACGATCACTGCGGTCTTGCCGATCTCACTCCAGTTGTAGAGGAACAGGGCGTGGCTGGTGTAGTTGCGCACGCATTTGTGGGAGCGCGGGGTGGTGCCGATGGTCAGGGAATATTCCTGCATCGGCGGGTAGTAGGTGAGCCGGTTGTAAACCTGCCGCGACTTCTTGACATCGACAGGCACGCCGTGGATGTAGGCCCCGCCGCCGAAGCGGATCGCATACGGCGCGTATCCGGCCATTTTCTTCGTGATGTCGTCCTTGTAAATGAACTTGTCCTGTTTGCCGATCGCCATGTAATAGCCTAGGTCTGTCGGTTCCTTGTACTTGGCGTTTGCACCGGTCGTGGCGAAGGTGTAGGAAATCATGTGCCACTGGCCGCCTGCATATTCCAGGACGCCTTCGTTCTGGTTCTTGCGGTCGACAACGATCACCTTGGTCAGCTGGTCAATCGAATTGGCGAGCGACACGTATCGTTTCGGCACATAATAATCTCCGGCGAAATTCAGCGTCCGGACTTGGTAAAAAGTGCCGACACTGGCGATGATCGACAACATCGTGCCATCAGCCATGTAGCGAAAATCAGCGGCCGTGTTCGGCGAGTAGTAAGCCGGCGCAGCCTGGTCGCGCTCGACGCCGAAGTCGTCATACGCGTTGCCCTTATGAAAAGGCGGGCTGGCGGTCCAGTTTTTGTAGTTGGAAATATAGGCCGTCAGGTGGCTGTCGACATCGCTTTTCAAAGCCGTCGCGACATCGACCATTTTCTGGAACTGGAAGGTGCGGAACTCGCCGAGTGTAGCCAGGATATAGCCGTGGATTGTCTGGTCGTTGACGTACTGCACGACCTCGTACCAGAGATCCGTCTGACCCGATACAGCGAATTTGCCATGGACCAGGGACAGGACTGTCACTTTTTCATAGTAACCGGCCCTGCCGACTTTAGCCGAATTGCCGTCCGGCAAAGCCCGGATATTGGCTCCGCTGGTAATGAAAAGGTAATTGACCGGGATGTAGTAGTTGGTGTATTGCAGATTGACGATCAGCGATGGCGGCGGTGCAGCCGAGTATTGCTGGACCACCTGGATCCAGGGATTGTCGGCATTTGTGGTCCAGGTTTCGGCCTGGACACGGCCAACTGGAAAGAGGCTGACAGTCAAAACGGCAACAATGAAAAGAATGCTTAAGATGATGGAGAAGGGCTTTCGCGTAAATTGTTTCATAATGACCCCTCAAATCGACTGGCGCAACTTCAGTCATCCTGCGCCTTTTAGTCAAGTCTTTCAGTCACCTTGCGCACATCGACGGACGACGAAGTTAGTCGCCGAGCGCGTATTTGATGATCCCATTCTCTTCGTAAACGATTTTCTTGATGAACAGATCCTCGATGATATTGTCAACATCCTGGATCGCCGCACCCTTCAGCATGGCTGCGATGAAACCGGTCAGACTGGTCCTTTTTTTCGGCCGTTTATTGGCGGCCACTTTACTCAGGCTCTCCTTGACTTTGCGGATCCCCGCTTCGTCGATCTTGATCGCCTTGTCCTGGCTCAGCTCCTGGAAGCTGACAATCCGTTTTGCCTTGACCCCGCTCTTTTTCAGGTGATTGATCAGCGGGTCATAGCCCGTATCCTTGGAATAAATAATGAACGTTTTCTCCCGGTCCGCTGCCACATCCTTGCCGAGGAAGTAAGCGATGAAAAAGTCGAGCGCGTTTCGACCCTTGCCATTGACCTGAATCCATTCCACGGCGTTGCCGAACGGTTGCGTCTTCTGCACGAGGTCGAACGGCACCTTGGTCTGGTCCTGGCCGACAATGATCGTGACCTTCAGCGTCTTCTTGATCACGTCGATATTGACATCCTGGACATTCTCATAGTCGATATATAGGTATTCTTCGAAAGTTGGCATAGGACCCTCCTTATGAGGTAGCTGTACTTTCATTATAGCTCACTTGTCAAAATAAACGTGATTTTGCGCGCCTTTTCACGATTTTCCAATAAAAGAGGCCGTATGTTACCAAAATAGCCGAAATAAAAAAGACGGGGTTGGAATCAATAACCCCGTCTGCCGCAAAACATCAGCCGATCAGTTTGCCCCAGCTGGTTTCGGCCGTGTCGGCATGCCCCAGATCCTTCAAACCAGATCTGCTCGCTGCCGTTAGCTCAGTTGTCCACTCCTGTCCCCATCGTTCAGCATCAACTGCCTGCTGGATCGCCTCGGCTTTTTCAATGCACAGCCGAAAAATAAGCAGGTGATCGCAATCAGGAGGGCCAATAGCAGGATCGGCAGCATCCGTCTGCGGTCAAAGAATACGTGCTTGATCATTTCAAAATCCTCCTGATTTCGAAAAAAACTGCTTCACGACAAATCTCAACCTCGCAATCACTGATTCGGCAAATTGAAGTAATCGATGCTGTCGCCATAACCAAATTGACTGACCAAGAGGCCACTCATCGTGACCACATCCACTGCATCGAACCGGATGATTTCAACAACTGGTTTTTCGTAAAGTTTCTTATCCGCCATACTCTCAACACCTCTCGCCATCGTCACTGCTCCTCGAATTATTGGAAAAACTGGCTGACGCTGAAGGTTTTCAGCTCGCCATAACTGATGCTGCCGTCTGGCTTTTTCACATAGGAACGGATGTAAATGGTCTGGTTGAATGCCGCCTGGGGTATGTTGTTCACGGTCAGCGCGACGAGGTAGGCGCCGCCGAGCGATGCGGCTGTCACGGTTTCGCCGTCTGCCGCGATTGAAGTGTAGACCGTGCGGGTCGCCCGGAGCAGGCAGCCTGGCGCGTCGATCAGCGGATCCGGATTGACGTTTGAAAGGACAAATCCAGCCTCCTGATATTGGAGCGAATCGATCGTCGCCAGATAGCGCATCGCAGTCATCTCCCAGTCCAAAGTCGTACCAGCCACCAGCTGCGCCATTGACCCGCTGATGTCATGCGTCTGCTGGACATCTCCGCTACCGAATGTGTAGCTGAAAGTCTCCAGTTTTTGCAGTTGGGGCAAGGGATAGCCGCTGGCCTGATCGAACTCCCAGACAGAATCAGCTGCGAAACTGAATCCGCTGAAAGTCGCCGGATTTTTCATTTGCTCGAAAGAACAAGCCGTAGCAACACCAATTCCCGCGCCATCGCTCTTGGCGGCCGAATCCAGGTAATAGCAGCGACTCAGTTGATTGACAGTATCAGTTGATCCTGTGATCCCGCCGATCTGTCCCGTTCCGGAAAAAGAGCCGTCGACAGCGCCCGCGTTGTAACTTGTCGTGATGATTCCGGAATTGAGGCCGACCAGACCGCCGATTTTGATCGTCGCCCCCGTCCCGGAAACCTCCGCCAGCGAAAAGGCGTTGGTGATCGTCCCCGTGTTCCTGCCAGCCAGGCCACCCGCGTAAACGGTCGAACCGGCCGCGTTAATCGTCCCCGTGCAGTAAACCTGGCTAACCGTTTTGGTTGAAATATAGCCAGCCAGACCACCAGCAAAAACCTTGCCGGCACCCGTGACCGCGATATTAACCCGGAAAAGCCCCAGATCCTGGACTGTCCCGTTCATGACCCCGAACAAACCGAAATATCCGGTCGCCCCGCTAGCCAGACTGGCCGAAACATTCAGCCCCGTCACAACATGGCCATCACCGTCGAAATTCCCCCTGAACGGATGGCTGAGGTCGATCCCGATCGGCGTCCAGCTCGCACCCTGATCGAGACTGATGCTGGCATTGAGCCGGTAACTGGCTGCGACGTACGCTGCCTGACCGGCATTGACCAGCACCGCCAATTGTGCCAGCTGACTGGCAGACTCGATGATGTAGGGATCAGCAGTAGTGCCGGCACCCGCGAAATAGGGCGGCAACTCAGCTGCATGGACCACCGCACCTGGCCTCGGCCAGCAACAGCACAGTGACAGAGCGAAAACAAGTGAAAGGGCCAATAACTTTGGGAAAATAGAAGAATATCGCAATATCCTCATATTGATAACTCCGGAGATAAAATAATATTTAACTAAAAAGCACGATACCGCGTGAGGCGATTCCATGCAAGGTTGCAGGTGTTCTGATTCTAGCAAAGATGAAAATATTCATAAATGTATTTTATAAAATTGACAGATCACCAGGGCGATCAGTAAACCCAGGCTCACGGCCTTGGACAGCTCATCGACCCAGATCGCAGGCATTCTAACTTCAACAGAGCATGGTCCCGAAACCTGTCCAAGCTGGCAAAGTGTGGTAAAATAAGCAATACCTAATTGTCAAAAACCCATCAGGTCGTTGTCCTCAACCACGAACCAGATCTTCCGCCTCTGAGAGGATTTCATATTCAATGCTGAGAGAACATTCGAAAGAATTGGGCCAACTGTCAAAATTGACCGACGTCTCCTTGATTGGCGTAGGTTTTTATCTGATCGTCATCTTATATCGCTACAAAGGCACCATCCACACGGATATTCCACTCAATTACATCCTGATTTTCCTGTCCTACGTGTTGTCATGGATCTTGAGTTCGAATTTCAATGGTGTCTACGAGTCCCGGCGCCTGATGACCCTGTTCAACGAAATTTCTGTCATGGTCAAAGCGCACTTCCTGGCCTCGGCTTTAAGCCTGATCTCTTTGAACCTCTATGACCCGATGCTGATCAGCAACCGCTTCATCTATTATTTCATCACCACTTCGGCGCTCCTGACCCTGTTCGTCCACCTCGTCGTCCGCACGGCCATCCAGCACCTGCGCAAAGCCGGCCGGAACACGAAATATTGCCTGATTCTCGGCAATGGTCCTGCCGCCGAAATGACCCTCAACCGCGTCCAGGACAACCCGAGCCTCGGCTACCAGATGATCGGATACATCAGCCCGAAGCCAACCAGCTTGAAAACATCCTATCTGGGGGATTACAACCAGCTCGAAACCGTTCTGAAAAGCCAGGTCGTCGATCTGGTCATTGTCACAGCATCGATCACTGAAGACCGCGTCCAGGAATGTGTCCAGTTGATGGAGACGATGGGTAAACAAGCCGTGCTCTATATCGACGAAATCTTCCACCAGATTTCCAAATACCGGCCGGTCGATTTTGGCGGCCTGTCGATGGTCGCCCTCGATGCCCACCCTCGCAAGACCTGGGAAGAACTGATGAAAATCGCATTCGACCTGGTTGTGTCATCAGTCGGGCTCGTCGTGATCAGCCCCCTGTTACTGACCATCGCGATCATCATCAAAACCACCTCGAAAGGCCCTGTGTTCTTTGTCCAGGAACGCGTCGGACTCAACGGCCGGCTGTTCAACATGTACAAATTCCGCTCCATGGTCCAGGACGCCGAAGCACAGAAAGAAAAGCTCACTGCACTGAATGAAATGCACGGCCCGGTTTTCAAGATCAAGAACGACCCGCGTGTAACCCCATTCGGCCGGTTCCTGCGCCGGACCAGTCTCGACGAACTGCCCCAGCTCTGGAACGTCCTCCGGCAGGAAATGAGCCTCGTCGGCCCCCGGCCGCCCCTGCCCAGTGAAGTCAACTACTACGATCCCAAGCACCGCAAACGCCTCTCCGTCCGTCCCGGCATCACCTGCATCTGGCAGATCAGCGGCCGCAACGACGTCGACTTCGACCAGTGGATGGACATGGACACCGCCTACGTCGACCAGTGGTCCTTCTGGCTCGACCTCACAATCCTCGCCAAAACCGTCCCCGTCGTCCTGCTGCGTAAGGGGGCGAGCTGATGGTGGGCGGTGTGGGCAGCCATGTGTACGATGAAAACGCGTTCTGTCAAAAAGACGAGCGCTCGAACATGCCGAGCAACATCAAGCGAACCATCGATCATTCGGCCATTCCAGTCTGCAACATCCTCGGCGTGAACATCGCTGCAGTCGGTATGAACCAGGTTTAAAGCTACATCCAGCAGCATCTCCATGAGCTGTCCGGTGACTACATTTGTGTAGCCAATGTCCACACCACCGTCATCAGCTGCGAAAATCCTGAATATCGTGTCATTCAGAACAGTGCTCTGATGGCTCTGCCGGACGGCGGCCCCCTCTCAACCCTCGGCCGGAAACGTGGCCACCCTGCCATGGCCCGAGTCACAGGACCCGACCTGATGACAGAGCTTTTCAAAATTTCTGTTTCTAATGGCTACCGGCATTATTTCTACGGCTCCACTGCCGAAACTCTAGCCAGCCTGCAAACCAATCTGCATAAAAACTACCCAGGTATCCAGATCGCCGGCCTCTACAGCCCACCATTCCGCCCGACTACGGAGAAGGAAGATGCCGCCATCGTCCGCGCAATCAACGAAGCCGACCCCGATTTCGTCTGGATCGGTCTCGGCGCCCCCAAACAGGAACAATGGATGGCCAGCCATCAAGGCCTCGTCAAAGGCCTGATGATCGGCGTTGGCGCCGGTTTCGACTACCACGCCGGCAACATCAAAAGAGCCCCCGCCTGGATGCAGCGCGCCAACCTCGAATGGCTCTACCGCCTCATCCAGAACCCCCGGAAACTATTCAAACGTTACCTCACTACCAACTTCAAATTTATCTGGCTGATTGCACGAGGGAAATGAGATCAATGACAGATCACTCAAAGAAATCAGGCAATCAACCCCTGAAAGCGATTGATCAACCGGTCGAACCGAGTGATCAACCAATGGACAAGTCCGAAAAACCGCGGGTTTTGATCGTTCACAATTACTACCAGATCCCTGGCGGCGAAGATACCGTTGTCGCCAATGAAAAGAAGCTGCTGGAGGACAACGGCCACGAAGTCTTTCTCTACAGCCGCCACAACAACGAGCTGAAAAAATTCTCACTTTTTCAAAAACTGCTGCTCCCATTCACAACCGTCTTTTCGCTCAAAACGTACCAGGACATCAAACACCAGATCAAGGACAAGAAGATCGACATCGTCCATGTCCACAATACCCTCAGTCTGATCAGCCCATCGGTCTACTACGCAGCTTTCAGCTGCAAAGTGCCCGTCGTCCAGACCATCCACAACTTCCGCCTGCTCTGCCCCGGCGCGACCTTCTACCGTGACGGCCACATCTGCGAAGACTGCGTCAGCCAAGGCCTGAAATGCGCCTTGAAACACAAATGCTATCGCGGAAGCTTCTCGCAAACCCTGGCCTGTGTGATCACCCTGAAAATCCACCGCCTCCTCGGGACTTACAAAAAGCTTAACTACATCTGCCTGACCGAATTCAACCGGCAGAAACTGCTGCAACTGAACAGTAAAGACAGAAAGATTATAGATGATGGAAGGGTGTTTGTTAAGCCGAATTTCACCTCAGACGAAGGTGGTCATTCCGATCCACAGGATTACTATTTGTTCATTGGTCGACTAGAGGAAATAAAAGGTATTGATCTTCTAATTGACGCGTTCAAAGGATTACCAGACCACAATCTATTGGTCGTTGGAATAGGTGACCTTGATGCAAAAATCCAGATCAGATTGAAAATACAAGGCATCCAAAATATAGAGCTTCTAGGATATCGGCAGCGAAAAGAACTGAACAGTTTTCTGAGACATGCCAAAGCGTTGATCGTGTGCTCACAATGTTACGAGACCTTTGGCCTGACCATCATCGAAGCCTACTCCAATGGGACTCCTGCGATCGTTGGTGACATCGGTAACATCAAAGACCTGGTCAAAGACGGTGTTACAGGCATAAGATTTCAGTATGATTCACCGGAAGGTCTGCATAGAGCAGTCTTGAGGTTTGAAACAATGGATGGAAAGCAGCTTGGTTACAAAGCTTACCAGTACTACTTGGCAAATTTTAACAATGAAAGTAATTATCAAAAGCAAGATCAGATATACTCAGAAATAGTTAATTAGTCTTTTGAATATGCATTAGGGGGAAGAATGAACTGGCCAAAGATTTCTGTCGTTACACCCTCATATAATCAGGTGAATTACATCGAAGCCACAATAAATAGCGTGATTGGCCAAGGATATTCAAACCTGGAATACATTATTATTGACGGTGGCTCAACTGATGGCAGCCGAGAAATAATCCAGAAGTACTCCGATCAACTAAGTTATTGGGTAAGTGAACCAGATCAAGGCCAAACGGATGCATTGATTAAAGGTTTTGAAAGGGCTACCGGAGATATCTATTGTTGGTTGAATAGTGATGATATTTTCGAACCAAATACCTTAAAAATTGTTGCTGAATATTTTATCAATAATCCCACAGAAGATTTTGTCTTTGGCAATGCTTATTGGATTGACCAGAGTTCAAATATTCTATATGAAAGGAAGGAAATCCCGTTTAAGAAGTGGGTATGGCTATATTCTTACAACTACATTCCTCAACCTTCATCCTTTTGGAAAAAATCATTGTACGTAAAAGCCGGTGGGTTGAATAGTGAATTTTCACTCTCGATGGATGGCGATTTGTTTGCCCGGTTTAGCCACTTCGCAAACCTTAATCACATACCAGTTACACTATCCCGGTTTAGGTTTTATCCTCAGCAGAGAAACCAGAAACATCGGGCACGAAGTCTTCAAGAGGACCAAAATATCCTTCAACGAGAATTAGGAAGAGTGCCATCTAAAATCGAATTGATCACTTTGAAATCAATCGCGAAAATGTATCGATGGACATGTCGAAGGATTATTAGATAGTTCAACACAAACTTCAAGAAATTTTTACCTACCTGCAATTAGATTAGTTGTTGTGAAAATATATTCTCAAGAGGCTAAATTGAATGAACAAAGAAACAGAATTCGATCTAATCATCGAACCAGGGAAAGCCAATTTGGAATATTGGCGAGACCTATGGCGGTATAGGGAATTGTTTGGCTTCCTGTCCTGGCGTGACATTCTTGTGAGATACAAACAAACAGTTATCGGTATAGCATGGGCTGTTATTCGTCCTTTGTTGACCATGATTGTGTTCACATTGATCTTCGGGAACCTCATCGGTGTGCCATCTGGCGGCGTCCCATATCCGATTTTGGTATTTGCTGCTATGCTACCTTGGCAGTTTTTCGCCAGTGCATTATCAGAGAGCAGCAATTCCTTATTGGGTAACTCAGGAATGGTCTCGAAAATATATTTCCCGCGATTAATCATTCCTGGGAGTTCAGTGGTTGTTTGCATCGTTGATTTCCTGATAACATTTGTTTTGCTGTTCTTTCTAATGATCGTTTATAGGTATCAGCCTGACTGGCACATTCTTCTGTTGCCGCTATTCTTCATGATGATGTTTATGACTGCGATAGGTTCTGGTTTGTGGTTTGCTGCATTAAATGTCAAATATCGTGATTTTCGATATATCGTACCGTTTGTTGTTCAATTCGGACTTTATGTTTCTCCGGTCGGATTCAGCAGTGATATTGTTCCCGATCGATGGCGCCTTTTGTATTCAATGAATCCGATGGTTGGCGTAATCGATGGATTCAGGTGGTCAATTTTAGGTGGTGGGACCGAGCTTTATTGGCCAGGTTTTATCATCTCACTTGGCTTGGTTTTCCTTTTGTTTTTCTCAGGGATATGGTACTTCAGAAAGACCGAACGAGTATTTGCAGATGTTATCTGATTGAAGGGCGACCGATGAGTACAGCATTTAGAGTTGAAAATCTTGGCAAGAAATATATTATCAAGCATCAACAGCAGGAGCGATATTCGACATTAAGAGACACAATGGCCAACGGTGTTAAGGCTGCTGGGAAAAAACTTATCTCTCCGTTCCATCGCGATCATGAGACAGTATCACACCTGACTACGGAAGAGTTCTGGGCATTAAAAAATATCAATTTTGAAATCAAACAGGGCGATAAGGTTGGAATTATTGGCAGGAATGGGGCTGGAAAATCAACCCTGCTTAAAATCTTGAGTAGAATAACCGAACCAACCACTGGCAGGATATCAATAAAGGGTCGGGTTTCGAGTCTATTAGAAGTTGGTACTGGTTTCCATCCCGAACTGACAGGCCGCGAAAATATCTTTCTTAATGGTGCTATTTTGGGGATGCACAAACAGGAAATTGAAAAAAAATTCGATGAAATCGTCACCTTTGCCGAGGTTGAGAAGTTCCTCGACACACCAGTCAAGCGTTACTCATCTGGTATGTATGTCCGTCTTGCCTTTGCAGTTGCAGCACATATGGAGCCTGAAATTCTGATTGTTGATGAGGTGCTTGCTGTAGGTGATTCTCAGTTTCAAGACAAATGTATGGGGAAAATGAGTGAGATTGGGAGCCAAGGGCGAACGGTAATTCTGGTTAGCCATAATATGCCTTTGATAAGGAGCATGAGTACAAAATGTATGATACTAGATCATGGGAGTTTAATAAATTCAGGAGGGACTGATCAAATCATTGAGCAGTATGTCAAGTTAAGCGAATTAAGTACTTCTGGCACAAAAGACTTACATGCCGTAGCTAGGACTCAAGGAAACCAACATGCAATTATTGAAGGGTGGATAGAAAATTGGGATAAAATTATTTCAACAAATATTCTGATGGGCGCTCCAGCACGTTTTTGCTTTAGGTTTAAATTAAAAAAACCAATAATTAATGGTGGTTATGGGGTAAAGATAGAAACATTGTATGGACAATATATGTTTGCCTTAAATAACTACATGTTAAATCGAAATTCTTTTGAAAAGATTGAAGAGGGAACAGCCGTTTTTGAATTGCCTTGTGTTTCATTACTACCTGGTACATACACTGTATCTTTTTACATTGTTGAGGATGAAAAAGAATGGATTGACTATATTAATCATGCTTTAACATTGAATGTTGAGGCTGATGATGTATATGGAACAGGTAAAATGATTGGATCCCCAACTGGTGGGGTTTATATTATGGGAAGAGTTTACATTGTCTAGTAAAGTAATATTCTCTTGGTGCTACAGAGTTTTAACGAATAGTTGATGAGGTCAAATGGAGATATTTCAAGGAATTAATCTGTCTCGGTTGGGTGATTTGAAAAATAAAAATGTTTTAGATTATGGATGTGGAGACGGCACTGTGGCTTCCTTTTTTATTAAAAAAGGTTGCACGGTTGTTGGAGTTGATATAAATCCCAATTCTGAAGCAATGGTTTTAAGTAAAATTAATGAAAGCGAAAGTGAGTTTTTCACTTTTTATTTGCTTGATGCTGAGAAAGAAACAATCACGTCTAACCAGAAATTTGATTTAATTATTTGCCGAGAAGTCTTAGAACATATTGTTAGTTATGAAAAAATAATATCTCAATTTACTAATTTACTTCAGCAAGATGGAATAATTGTGATTTCGGTACCAACGTATTTATCTGAAAAATTCTATCTGTTTTGCGATCATAAATGGCTTCAGAAAAGTGAACATGTAAACATTTTTAAAAGAAGTGAACTTACCATAGCGTTGAATCAAAATGGTTTTGATGTTACAAGTGTTGAAGGTCAAAGTTTCAGATGGACTCTGTTTTGGATGCTGTTATCGCCATTAAAAGTAGATCACAAAATGGGAAATCCTATAAACAATTTCACTCTAGTAAGAATAACCTTGAAACTCGTAAACTTAATATGTTTTTTTGAATTTGTTGAACATTTCGGTAATCATTTATTTCCAAAAAGCCATTTTTATTATCTTGTTAAACATAAACCTCGTATCCTAATCATTTATGACTATTCGGATTGGATTTTATATAAGTGGGCAACAAACATTGTTAGAATGTTTTCTTTTAAATATGATTTTATATTAATGAGTATGTTTCATGCTAATAAGAAAATTGGCTATACAAAAAGACTAATCAAGAAGGTTGATGTTATTCATTTACTGTTACCCCATAGTTTTGAATTGTTTCATAAACTTAATCATTCAAAACCAATTATTACAACTACTCATCATTGGATGGACTGGAACTCGGTTGCAAACGCAGCAAAAGAATCGTCTTTTCTAATCACCGGTTCGAATCAATGGAGGGATAGATTGGTTGACCATTTCATTGATCCAGAAAAAATATGTGTTATGCATAGTGGAGTGGACAATAAATATTTTGAAAAAAGGGAAAGACTATTGGAACCCTCTGCAAAAATGACTATCGGTTTTTTTGCAAAACGTGATAGTAATGAACAAGATCGAAAGGGTACTCGTCACCTAATAAAAGTAATCGAAGAACTAATCAATATGCATCACCAAGATAAGTTTAAGTTAGTGATTTCAGGAGAAGGTTGGAGCGATTTTGCTTTGCAGTGTCGTGAAAAAGGTTTTGAAGTTATTGACGTAGGTTTTGTAAGTGATGAGAATATGCCATCATTATACAGATCTTTGGATGTGTATTTAATGTTGTCAGATGTAGAAGGCGGACCCGTAACTATAATTGAGGCAATGGCATCCAATTGTATAGTATTAAGTACAAATATTGGTCTAAGCAGAGATATTCTAGTGGATGGACAAAATGCAATAATTGTTGATGGCGATAATAGTAGTGAAATAGCTGAAAAATTACTGTTTTGTTTATATAACAAAGAAGAAATTAACCGAATCAAACAAAACGCGTTTGGATATGTGAAAAAATATATGACTTTCGATCATACATTTAAACATCTGGATACAGTATATGACAAACAAATATCAATAATTTCGAAAATTGAATACAAGCCTATAGACCTAATTAAAGCAAACACACATAATCAAAAAAACGCTGAAAAAGTTAATAAATAAACTGTAGGGTGACACAAATGCCGATAAAATATTTGATAACAGGCATTTCAGGATTTGTTGCTGGTCATTTCATTGAGTATTTACTAGCAGAGAAAACAGATGTTGAAATATATGGAATTTGCCAAAACGTTCCCAATTTCAGTTTTTTATCCTCAATAAATAAAAAAAAATCCAGACATTTCACTTTTCTCTTCTTAACAGAGCCGCAATAGAGCGAATACTTATAAGAACAAAACCTGACTTTATAATACATTTAGCTGCTAATAGTTCGGTGGCATATAGTTGGACAAACCCTGCAGATAGCTTTTTAAATAATACGAATATTTTCCTAAATATTATTGAAGCTGTTCGAAACACTGGGATCAATACTAGAATTCTTTCTGTTGGATCATCTGAAGAATATGGCTCAGTTTCAGAAGTTGATCTGCCAATAGGTGAGAGTACTGCATTACACCCAACTAGCCCTTACGCTGTAGCAAGGGTTTCTCAAGAATTCTTGTCAAAAATATACTTTTCTGGATATGGCATTCCGATTATATGCACTAGGTCTTTTAATCATGTGGGGCCAAGGCAACCAGGACATTATGTTGTTAGTTCATTTGTAAAACAATCTATAGAAATTAAGAATGGTAATAGAACAAAATTAACTTGTGGGAACATCAGTTTAATAAGAGATTTTATTGATGTAAGAGATGTTGTTCGAGCTTATGATTGCTTGTTAGATCATGGAAAACCGGGTGATGTATATAATATATGTTCAGGCAAAGGGCAAAGACTATCCGACATCATAATTATGCTTAATCAAATCTTAGGAATCAATGTTGATATTGAAACCGACGTAACATTACTTAGACCGATAGATAACCCAATTGTTATTGGTTCAAACAAAAAACTTTTGAATGAATTCGAATTCACTCTGAAATACGATATTTTTAAATCTCTAGTTGATATATGCGAGTACTGGCAAAATATTACAAATAAATAAAACTTTAACTAATACAAAGTGCTGGTATGAAAGGAAATTAAGAGATGCCGAATAAAGACATCATTTCGGTTATCATCCCAACCCGAAACCGGGCCGCATTATTAGACAAAGCACTCCAGTCAATATTGGATCAGACCTGTGAACCTGATTGCTTTGAAGTTATTGTTATAGATAACGGGTCTACTGATAATACAAAACAAATAGCCGAAAAATACGCAGCAAAAATAAAGAATTTTAACTATCAATATAATTCCCAACCTGGCCTCCATGTTGGGCGTCACACTGGTTTGGAAGCAGCCAAAGGAAGCATTCTAGTTTATGCTGATGATGATATTAGAGCCATGCCAACTTGGCTGGACGGAATTACTGAGTCGTTTTCTGATGCCAATGTTGCTCTAGTTGGCGGGAATAACTATCCAGATTATGAAAGTAACCCACCTCAATGGGTTGAAGCTTTATGGACTAAAACGCCATGGGGGAAAGCCAATAGTCATTTTAGCATCCTTGATTTCGGTAATAACATAACGGAAATATCACCTTTATATGTATGGGGATGTAATTTTTCGATTCGAAAATCAGTCTTACTTGAATTCGGTGGATTTCATCCTGACGGTATGCCAGAGGAATTGCTTCGATTTAGAGGTGATGGCGAAACTGCAGTTTCCCAAGCTATTTTGGCAAATGGATATAGAACAATATTCAATCCGCATGCATCTATTTATCATTTTGTTCCTCAATCAAGAATGACCTTTGAATACCTTTTCAAGAGATCTTATGCCCAAGGTATTAGCGACTCTTATACAGCAATTCGAACAGGAATGGCCAATTCAATAATGAAAAAGTATAAGCTTCAAATACGGTATATTTATACCCAATTAAGAGTTCTGTTTAGAAGAGAACGCACATATTTGAAATACATTAGCAAAGGATACTATCGAGGTTATTTTTATCATCAAAGGCAGGCGCACATGGATCCAGAATTGAGAAACTGGATTTTACAGAAAACCTATATTCAATAAATCCTCCTGATAATCATCAAATATCGAAATCAAGCAGACATTGCAGCCAACAATTCACATGACTCAAGAGGTATCACCATGAGTGAAAATTCAGTTATCAAGGTCCTGCATCATGATGAAATCATGGCGATCATCATCAAGGATAGATTCTCGGAAAGCGGTATTACATTTTTTACTGCAGATGAATTTTCACAGCAACTGGCCTATATGAAGCATCCAGCCGGAAAACTTATTGACCCACATGTCCATAATCCGGTTAAGCGAGAGGTCTTATTGACAAAAGAAGTCCTTTTCATCAAGAAGGGTCTGCTCAGGGTCGATTTTTACGACGATAATAGGGAGTATATCAACAGCTATAATCTGGAGGCTGGAGATACAATCTTACTGGCCCAGGGTGGCCATGGATTCGAAGTCCTCGAAGATGTTGAAATGATTGAGGTTAAACAAGGCCCATACACAGGTGAAATGGATAAAACGAAATTTTCTGTGTCCAAACAGGAGATTCGTCTGGTAAAGGAATAGATATGGCTTACATTCCGGTGAATGAACCGCTCCTGAATGGCAATGAAAAAAAGTACCTCAATGAGTGTATTGATACGGGTTGGATCTCTTCCGAAGGCTCGTTTGTCAGTAAATTTGAAGAGCAGTTTGCCTCCAGGGTCGATCGCAAATACGGCATAGCAGTCAGTAATGGCACTGTAGCCTTAGAGGCCGCAGTGGCAGCTCTTGGTCTAGGTAAAGATGATGAAGTTATTATGCCTACTTTCACCATCATTTCATGTGCTGCTGCCGTGATTAGAAGTGGCGCCACACCTGTCTTCATTGACAGTGATCCGAATCACTGGAATATGGATGTTCAGCAGATCGAGTCCAAAATTACCAGGCGCACCAGAGCGATAATGGTTGTACACATTTATGGACTTCCAGTGGACATGAATCCTGTATTGGAACTTGCAAGCAAGTATGGACTGCTGATTATTGAAGATGCCGCCGAGGCTCATGGGCAGACTTGCTATAATTGTCCTTGTGGTTCATTTGGCGATATCAGTATTTTTAGCTTCTATCCCAATAAGCATTTGACAACTGGCGAGGGCGGGATGATTGTCACGAACAATGTCATATTGGCTGATCGATGCCGTTCGTTAAGAAACCTCTGTTTTAAACCAGAGAAGAGATTTGTTCATGACGAGCTTGGGTACAATTTCCGGATGACCAATCTGCAGGCTGCTCTTGGGGTGGCACAATTGGAACGGTTCGATGAGTTTATCAGTATAAAGCGAAATAACGGTCACAAATACCAGAAGCTACTGTCCTCGGTTGATTGGCTCCAACTGCCTCAGGAGCAGACTTCATATGCCGAGAATATTTACTGGGTTTTCGGCGTGGTTCTGAAGAAAGAAGTGCCTTTTGATGCTGATGTTGCGATGAAGAAACTTGCTGACAAAGGTGTCGGAACAAGGCCTTTTTTCTGGTGCATGCATGAACAACCGGTCTTGATCAATATGGGACTTGATTTGTCGGGATCCTTTCCGGTTGCTGAAAATTTGGCCAGAAGAGGATTTTATCTGCCTAGCGGCCTGGCTTTGACGGATGACCAGATTTTCCGTGTTTCAGTAGCCATCAAGGAGATCTGCTCATGAGTGCTTTCGACAATTATTCAAAATATTATGACCTGATTTATTCTGATAAAGACTATCAGGGTGAGTCAGATTATATTCTAAATCTGATCAAACGTTATTCTTCGCAAGCCCAGAAGGTACTGGAATTGGGCTGCGGAACGGGTCATCACGCAGAGCTACTTGTTAAGCAAAACTTATCTGTCCAAGGCATTGACCTGAGTGAAAAGATGTTGCAATGCGCAATCGAAAGAAGAGAAAAACTGCCGGAGAATTTCAAACATCATCTGAAATTTTCGCAAGGCGATATCAGGCATTTCAATCTAAATCAAACATTTGATGTTGCACTTGCCTTGTTTCATGTCATCAGCTACCAGACCTCAAATAATGACTTGATGGAAGTATTTGCAACTGTAAGAAAACACCTTAAGCAAGGTGGCATTTTCATTTTTGATGTCTGGTATGGACCTACAGTTTTGACAGATCGGCCTGTTGTCCGGGTAAAAAGATGTGAGAACGATTTGATTCAAGTCACGAGAATTGCCGAACCTGAAATGCTGCCCAATGAAAATATCGTAAACGTTAAATATGATATTGATATTTATGACAAAGAAAAGAAAACTCACGAGAAAATTGATGAACTACATCGGATGAGATATCTTTTCACCCCGGAAATTATGCTGATCTTGGAATCAACAGGTTTTGCACTGCTAGGCGCTGAGGAATGGATGAGCGGTGATACACCAGGATTTGATACTTGGGGTGTTTGTTTTATCGTAAAAGGCATTTAAGGATGGTTTTATGAATATCGCTGTGGTTTTTGAAGGCCAACTCGATGTCGGTGGCGGCTTCCAACAACAATTATCAACTATTCTAGATTTGCAGAAAATTGAAAAGCACAACATCACAACATTCGTTTTTTCTCCGAAAAACAAGCGGATTCTAATTGAACGAGGCATTCATTCCCAACTCGTCAATTATGATATCTTTGACTACTTATTCCGTATCATAAGAAGACAACAGTATCAAAACCGGCTATATTTCACATTAGGAAAAAAATCAGCACTGGAGCGGACTCTCGATAAAGATCAAATTGATCTTGTCTATTTTCTTGTTCCTTCGGTTCGTGCTCAATATTTGCTGGCTCACAATTATATTTACACGGTCTGGGACTTGTGCCATCGCGACGAACCTGAATTCCCCGAAGTTCATTATCATCATGAGTTTGAAGCCAGAGAAAAGCTTTATAATGGCAGCTTGAAAAAAGCGATTGCTGTGATTACAGACTCTGAAATGGGAAAACAAAATGCTATTCGTCGCTATGGGATCGATGAACAGCGAATACATGCAATTTCTTTCCAGCCCTCGGCTAACGCATCACTCTCGAAGTCGATCAATATCAAAGAGAAGTATGAGATAGATGGTAAATATATTTTTTATCCAGCTCAATTTTGGTCACATAAAAACCATGTCTATATCATCGACGCTTTGGCCAGCTTGAAGCAAAAAGGGATCAAGCTGCATTCGGTATTTTGTGGTTCGGACAAAGGCAATCTGAAATATGTCTTGGATTACGCGAAAAAATCAGGTGTTGAAAGCCAAATCAAATACATTGGATTCGCCCCGGACAGTGAAATTTATTCTCTTTATTATCAATCGTTAGCTTTAGTCATGCCAACATATTTCGGTCCTACGAACATACCGCCGCTGGAAGCATTTGCTATCGGAACACCTGTCATTTATTCGGACCTTAAGGGTTTTCGGGAGCAAGCTGGTGACGCAGCCTTATATTGCGACTTGATCAACCCGGATAGCCTGGTAAATCACTTGGTCCAATTGATGAATGATGATCAAATGCGTGACAGTCTGATTCTGAAAGGAAAGAAACATCTTCAGGAACTGACGGGTGACGGTATTGTTCCAAAATTGCTCAGTATTTTTGATGAATATGAAGTTAAAATGAAGTGTTGGAAAAACACATAGGGAGCACCACATGAAAACTGCGCTGATCACCGGGGTCACCGGACAAGACGGGTCATATTTATCGGAGTTCCTTTTGGAAAAGGGCTACCGGGTCGTTGGGATCGCCCGCCGTTCGTCGACGGAGAAGAAGGAGAGGATCGACCATCTGCTGGGGCATCCGAATTTCGAGTTGCGTTATGGTGATCTGTCGGACTCGCTGAGCCTGGTGCGGCTGATCAAGGAATCTCTGCCGGATGAGATCTACAATCTGGCAGCCCAGAGCCATGTCCAGGTTTCGTTCGATGTGCCGGAGTACACCGGCGATGTCGACGCGATCGGGGTGCTGCGGCTACTCGATGCTGTGCGAATTTTGGGGCTGGAGAAGAAATGCCGGATTTACCAGGCTGCGACTTCGGAACTTTTCGGCAAGGTTCAGGAAATCCCCCAGAAGGAGACGACCCCGTTTTATCCTTATTCGCCGTATGCGGTCGCCAAGCAATACGCTTACTGGATCATCAAAAACTACCGCGAAGCCTACGGGATGTTCGCCGTCAACGGGATCCTTTTTAACCATGAGTCGGAGCGCCGCGGCGAGTCTTTCGTGACCCGCAAAATCACCCTGGCCGCGGCCCGCATTGCGGCCAGCCTCCAGGACAGGCTTTTCCTGGGCAACTTGAATGCCCTGCGCGACTGGGGCTATGCGAAAGATTATGTCGAATGCATGTGGCTGATGCTCCAGCACGATGAGCCGGAGGATTTTGTCATTGCGACCGGCGAGCAGTATTCGATCCGGGATTTCTGTGAACGCGCCTTTGCCTTGGCCGGGATCGAGATCGACTGGCAGGGCGAGGGTTTGCAGGAAAAGGGTGTCGAACGCCTGAGCGGCAGGGTTCTGATCGAAGTCGATCCGCACTTTTTCCGCCCGACCGACGTCGAAACCTTGCTCGGTGATCCGACGAAAGCCAGGACACTCCTCGGCTGGAATCCGCGCAAGACTTCATTCGACGAACTTGTCCGCCTGATGATGGTTTCCGACACGGCTCTGGTCAAAGCCGAACTGCGCCTGAAAACTAGTGTGCAGGGGGACTAAACGGCAATGGAACAAAACAGCAAGATATATGTCGCTGGCCACACGGGCCTCGTCGGCTCCGCCTTGGTCCGGTGTTTGCAAGCGGCCGGTTTCTGCAATCTTGTCACTCGCACCTCCAATGAATTGGACCTCCGTCGCCAAACCGATGTCGAGCAGTTTTTTGCTGCTGAGAAACCGGATTATGTCTTTCTTGCCGCAGCCAAAGTTGGCGGAATTTTCGCCAACAACACCTATCCGGCTGACTTCATGTATGACAACCTGATCATCGAAATGAACGTCATTCAGGCGGCCAAAGCCAATCATGTCAGGAAATTGATGTTTCTCGGCTCATCCTGCATTTACCCGAAATTTGCCGATCAGCCGATTCGCGAAGACAGCCTGCTGACTGGTGAACTGGAGCCGACGAATGAGGCTTATGCGCTGGCCAAGATCGCCGGCCTGAAGTACTGCGAATACTTGAACCGCCAGTACGGCACGGACTTCATCAGCGTGATGCCGACGAATCTCTATGGACCGAACGACAATTATCACCTGGAAAATTCCCACGTCCTGCCTGCCCTGATTCGCCGTTTCCATGAAGCAAAAATCAGCGATCTGCCTTCGGTCACAGTCTGGGGGACGGGCAACGTCCTGCGTGAATTCCTGTTCGTCGACGACCTGGCTGATGCTTGTCTTTTCCTGATGGAAAATTACTCGGGCAACGAAACGGTGAATATCGGCACTGGCCGCGAACTCTCGATTGCCGATCTGGCCATCCTGGTCAAAGAAACGATTGGCTATGCCGGTGCGATTGTCTTTGATCCGGCAAGACCCGACGGTACGCCGCGCAAACTGCTCGATGTCAGTAAGCTGACTAACCTCGGCTGGACTTTCAAAACCGATCTGCGCGAAGGTCTTCGCGTCACCTATCAGGACTATTTAGATCACGCGCAGCGCAGCGAACACCTTGCAGCGAGCACTGTCGAGCCTTTCGACAAAGAACAGGAGACCCCCAATTCATGAACATTATCTTGCTGTCCGGCGGTTCCGGGAAACGACTGTGGCCGCTATCCAATGATACGCGGTCCAAGCAGTTCCTGAAATTGATCAAGAATGAGCACAATGAAACCGAGTCGATGGTCCAGCGGGTTTACCGCCAGATACGGTCGGCCGGTATCGATGCCAATATAGTCATCGCCACCAGCAAAAGCCAGGTCGACTCGATCAAGAGCCAACTCGGCCAGACTGTCGATATCGTCCAGGAACCTGAGCGGCGGGACACCTTCCCGGCCATCGCCCTGGCCGGCAGTTACCTGGCTTTGCAGAAAGGGATGGATCCGGAGGAAGTCGTCGTCGTTTTGCCTGTCGATCCTTATGCCAACATCAACTATTTCCTGACTTTGCAGAAGATGGAGGCTGTCGTCAAAGCCGATATCGCAAATATAACCCTGATGGGCATCCGGCCGACTTATCCATCTGCCAAATATGGCTACATATTGCCCGCGGTCGCCGCGAACTTGTCGTCATCCCCTCTGGGATTGATTCATTACAACACCGTCGAGCGATTCCAGGAGAAGCCGACTGAAGCGATGGCCGAACAGCTGATCGCTGAAGGCGCGCTCTGGAACGGCGGCGTTTTCGCCTTCAAGCTGGGTTACCTGATGGATATCGTCCGCAGCCAGATCGATTTCACAGACTTTCAGGACGTCGAAAACCAGTTTTCGAGCTTGTCAAAAATCAGTTTTGACTACGCGGTCGTTGAAAAAGAACCCTCGATCGCGATGGTCGAATACGACGGCGTCTGGAAAGACCTTGGCACCTGGAACACCTTGACGGAAGTGATGGAAGACAAGACGGTCGGCCCTGTGATCATGGCCGATACCTGCGAAAACACCCACGTCATCAACGAACTGGGCATCCCGATCACGGTGCTCGGTGCGAAAGACATGGTCATTGCGGCCAGTCCGGATGGCATCCTGGTTTCTGACAAACAGCAGAGCTCCTACCTCAAACCCTATGTCGATACGATCAACCAGCGACCGATGTATGAGGAACGGCGCTGGGGTGAGTACAAAGTCCTCGGACTCGACACCTGCGGCGACGAAGGCCTTTTCCTGACCAAATACATGTATATCAAAGCTGGCAAGGATGTCAGCTACCAGGTCCATCAGAACCGCGATGAAATCTGGACAATCGTTGACGGCACCGGCTATCTGCTGATCGACGGCCATGTCCGCAATGTCCGCCGCGGTGATGTCGCCTACATCACCAAAGGCATGAAGCATTCGATCAAAGCTGTGACCGATTTGCACTTCATCGAAGTCCAGATCGGCAATGAATTATCCGAGTCGGACATCGAGCGATTTGCCTGGGAATGGTAAATTCGGAACCTTCAACAGGGGGAACAAATCGTGCGAAATAAATCGACGTGCGAAATATCTCGACGGGGGCAAAAGTTTGAATAAGTTGAGCCAGCTGAAAAATTCTGTTGCTAAGGTCAGAGATGACCTGGGTCAGATGACTAACTTGAACCAGTTGATTGGATACATTCCCAACGCCTTGCTTGAAAGAATTGCCTATTATCTTTTAAGTTTTTGGGTTCTGACACCATTCGTTATTTTTATTGTCCTGGTCACGCTAGGCCTTTCCGAACCGAACCTCACGACGATGGATGCAAATTTCAACCAGATGTTCGCGATGGGAGACTGGTCAATGTTCCTGCAACAAACCGGGAACATCGGTTTGGTGTTGGCCCTGGTCGCTTGCTGGAAAAGCGGCCTGCAGGCAAAAACAGACGGTGCCACGTTCAAGCACTATTTGCTTGGTCGGTTGCTGCCCGTCTTTCTTTTCCTGATGCTGCTTTGGAGTGCGCTTTCCTGCTTCTTGTCTGACAACGTGGGGCTTTCATTTTTTGGCTCTGATTATCGCAAAGATGGCCTGACTGCCTATTTCGCCTACACAGGGATTTTCAGCTGTGCCGCTGATCCTCCGCGACCGCAAACGGGTGAAGCGACTGATTTCGCTTTTAGTCATTGTCGCAGCATTTCTGACCATACCGTATATGATGAGCTGGCAGCCGCAGTCCACAAAAGGCTTTGTGTTCAATCACTTCAACCACTTGGCGTATTATCTCTGCCTGGCGATCATGGCCAGCCATATGCTGTTGACCACTATGAAGCAAAGTCGAAAAGATTACGCGTTGTGGCTTGTGATGTTCTCACTGCTTACCGCTGCCTTGGTCTTGAATACATCATTGGGCCCCTATCTGGCAGTCATCGGAGGACTCGTCCTGAGCATGGTATTCAACCTGCTGCATCCCTCGCGTCAGATGGAACCATCAGGTCAGCTGCAGCAAACACGCGAACTCCGCCAGCTTCGCCAGTTTCGCTGGCGACTCGCCCTGCCGATTGTCCTGTTTATTGGCATGACAATCGCGATCAATCTGTTTATCAATTATCTCGGCAATGATCTGCTGAACTTGGGTCGAGACTTGGCGAATATTGCCCAGGGTAAATCTGAGGCCTCCAGTGCCGGGACTGGCCGTTGGAACCTGTGGCAACTGGGGCTGAAATATGTTGCGGAGAAACCGATTTTCGGTTACGGACCGGATAATCTGGGTGCCAGGTATCTGATCGATGGCATCTCACCTGATGGCAGGCCCCACAACGAGTTCATCCAGTTCGCAGCGATGCTCGGCATTCCCGGCCTGCTGTTCTATGTCGCCGGCCTGCTCGCCCATCTGAGCGACTTCCTCAAGCGGTGGAGAAGGCTGGACCTGGCCGTGATCGGTGTTTTCGCCACGGTCGGCGCTTACCTGATCTCCTCGCTTTTTGGCAACACGATGTTCTATACGACGCCCTTTTTCTTCATGTTCCTGGGGCTGTCGTACGGCATGTTGCGAAACCCGGAATGGGAAATCGAACGTGATTGATTTGGTGTCTGACACCTTTTTCGGAATTTCCTGATTTGGTGTCAGACACCTTTTGCCGTTTTACCCCAGCTCTTTTTCGGCCCGGACCAGGGCGCTGGCGATGACTTGGTGCATGTCGTAATACTTGTAGTCGGCCAGGCGGCCACCAAAAATGACATTTGCTTCCTTGTCGGCGAGGTCTTTGTACTGCTTGAACAATTCGTTGTTCTTGTCATCATTGACCGGGTAGTAGGGCTCATCGCCCTTGGACCATTCGAGGGAATATTCCCTGGTCACCACGGTCTGCAACTGGGTGCCGAATTCAAAATGCTTGTGCTCGATGACCCGGGTGTAGGGCGTTTCACGGTCGGTGTAGTTGACGACTGCGTTGCCCTGGTAATTTTCCATGTCCAGCAGTTCGTTTTCGAATCTGAGGCTGCGGTATTCGAGATTGCCGAACTGGTAATTGTAGAATTCATCGATCATCCCGGTGAAGACGACTTTGTCTGCCAGATTGTCGAGGTTGGCCCGGTCCTGGAAATATTCGGTATTGAGGCGGACTTCGATGCCCTCGAGCATTTTCTCGATGATCACGTTGTAGCCGCCTTCGGGGATTCCCTGGTATTTGTCATTGAAGTAGTTGTTGTCATAGGTGAAGCGGACTGGCAGCCGTTTGATGATGAATGCCGGCAGTTCAGTGCAGCTGCGGCCCCATTGCTTTTCGGTGTAGCCCTTGATCAGCTTCTGGTAAATATCGGTGCCGACCAGGGAGATTGCCTGTTCTTCGAGGTTTTTGGGCGTGCCGAAATTGGCGTGCGCTTTTTGCTCGTTGATTTTCTGCTGGGCCTCGGCTGGGGTGATGACACCCCACAGCTTGTTGAACGTATTCATGTTGAAGGGCAGGTTGTAGATTTCGCCATGGAAATTGGCGATCGGCGAATTGGTGTAGCGGTTGAATTCGACGAACTGGTTCACGTAGTCCCATACTTGCTTATTGCTGGTGTGGAAGATATGCGCGCCGTATTTATGGACATTGATGCCGTGGACATTTTCACAGTAGACATTGCCGCCGAGATGGTCGCGGCGGTCGATCACCAGCGATGTCTTGCCTTTTTTCTTCGCTTCATAGGCAAATGTCGCCCCGAACAAACCTGCGCCAACGATCAAGTAGTCATATGCTTTGGACATCTCAAATTCCTCGCTTCCGTTTTATGTCATCGTTTTTTGCCATGGATTGTGTTGCTTTGGATTGTTTTGCTTTAGTTAATTGCTTTGATTGTATGCTGTTTAATTGGATGCATCAGTATTTTGTCATAAGCTCCTGCATCACTATAGCCAATTTACAGGCTGATCATCAAGTCCATTTTATTTTGAGTAGTCAATCGGCTGGCTAATCGACTCTCACCGCGTGGACGACAAATCGGGCGTCGTTGAACTCATAGGAACAGGTGACCAGGGTCAGGATCTGCTGATCGCTCTGGACATCGATCCCGAAATCGAATTTTGATTTGTCCTGGATCTTGTCGAGGAAACCGGCATATTCCTTATCATTGGCGAAATCGGTCTGGATGAAGTAGAAATTGGTATCCGAGACATAGCATGAAAAGACTTTCCACTGGCTTGTACCGGTCAGGGTTTCCACCGTGATCAGGCTGTTCTTTTTGGCGAAGGATTTGTCTTTGTAGTAGCGCAGGTTGTGGAACATCGTGCCGTTTTTCATGTTGTGGCCATAGAGGATACTGTGGCGGCCATCGACCTTGCCGAGGTTGCGGAAATCCATCATGATCGCCCCGGACTTGTTTTTTTTGCCCTGGTAATCATGGTCGAGATACAGCACGTTGTCGTCGCCGCAGACGATCGGGTAGTCGATCACCGTGCCGGGGATTTTGACCCAGCCGACAATGTCCGGATTGAGCGGCAGGACTTCAGCCAGCTTCGTGGAGACCTGGTAGGATGACGTGTCTTTGGCCAGTGATGCGGCGCGGGCCGGTGATGATGAATCGGGTAGTGTGGAGGCTTGGGAGGTCGCCTGCGCAGACACCTGGATTGCGGCACTGTTTGTTGCAGCGGGTGTTGTCTCATCTGATGTCGCCTGAACATCCGCTTCTGCCGACGCTGCCGGATTACTGGCTTGCCGCGACAAAACCTGTGGCAGGATCCAGCCGCCGATCATGATCACCACGGCCAAAATGCCTGCACTTGCGAGCAGTTGGGACTTTTTCAGTGGCCTGGTAAAGATTTTCAGCATGGTGCCATCATCCCCTTGTTCAAGGTGACAGGTCGGTTGATACGTTGAAATCTCATGGTTCTCATACTTACATTATAAGTCCTTCGCGGATGTCGGCGAAGCATCTATTTTGACTGCGCGATCGAAAAAAACGGACAGTATACTAAGAAATAAAAAGAGGAGGCTGTCGTGTGGACAGCCCCCCGGATTCCTGGTTTATGGTCAGTGGTTATCGTTCAGTGATGATTGATCCCTTATTGCAGGGCACGTTTTTGCTTCAGAAGACCGAGCCCCAGTGCGGCGCCAGCGGTCAACAGGAGTAGGCCCCAGAGCAGGTTGTCATGCTCACCGGTCTTCGGGATCGCCGGTGCTGCAGCAGCTGCGGCAACTTTCGAACCGGAGACGATGCCATAGACGGAGAAATGGTTGTTGGCGAATTCGAGATAGTCGACGCCGGCGATTGTGACGCGTTTGGTTGTCAGGGTAGCGGTTGCGCCGTTCTCGTCAATGTAGACGATGCCGAGGTCTGTGAGACCGAGCAGTTCTTTCGGGATCGGGATGCGGACGGTGATATTGCCTTTGATATCGGCATTGCCGACTTTACCGACCGCGACTGCACCACTGGTTTTGGTCACGCGCTGCATCAGGTCGATATTGAAGGCCTTCAACAGATTGAGTCCCGCTCCTGACAAAGCCGTGCTGGCGGTGCCGATGAAAGCGTAATCTGCCGTAGCTGCAGTGACTTCGGTTGTATCGAGCCAGAACTCGACACTGGCTGTGTCTTCCTGCCATTGGTCAGGGGTCGAAACCAGCCATTCCAGATCAACCGTCTGGATCCCGCTGGTCGGATTGGTCAGGATGGTGGTCGGCTGGACCTTTCTGGGTTCAGCATTGCCGTACACCCCTTTGGCAACATTGAGCGCATAGATCATCAGATCATCATAGGATTTCATCGCATACGGGAAATCGGTAGCACGTTCATAGCAATATTCCCAGGTCAGACCTGAAGCGATGATATGTCCTGATCCATAGGGATAGTCAACCAATGTTGGCAAATTGTCGTCGGTTCCTCTGAAGATAACAATCGAACCTGCGGGTAAAGATGCTTCAACAAAGGAAACGTGGCTGCACGCATTTCCGACCAGATCAGCATCAACCAGTGGAATATTGTCACTTAATTCACCGGTCACAATGGGGTTGGTAGAATCAACGATATAATTGTGGTCCTGCATGATATTGACCTTGGTGATTCCGCCGGGCAAAGTTGCCGACAGAGTTCCACCGGCCCAACCTTGATCACAGACCCCAAAAATGACGACACCACCTGCGAAGGCAAAAGCCTCCAACTTGGCTTTGACGGTATCATTATATTCATCGTATGCGGATTGTGGTTGGTCATTAGCGAAGATAATCGTTTTGTAGACTGACAGGTCATAGGCTGGGTCTGAGATATCTGCTGTTGTTTTGATGTCATAACTGCTGTATTTACCAGCAGTAACCAGAAGATCGAGTACAGTTGTGTTTGCACTGGAGTTCCAAGGGAGCGCACCCTGGATCAACAATGCACGATCTGGGCCAGCATTGGCAGCGGCCGGAACGCCTAAAGCCATGATGATTAAACAGAGGATGAGACAAGAACCGAGTAGTTTGCGTAACTTTTGCTTGATCATAAAACCCCTCCTGAAAATAATAGATGGATTGACAATTGTTGTATTTATATTCTAACAAAATGTAAAAGAAATCACATGCGTATGTTACATTTTATGTTAATTTTGACTAATATTAATATTATTTATACCGATAACGCCTAGCTGCATGTTTTGGTGATCCAGATTAAATTTGAGTCCTGCGTTTTTGCGCAGGACTCAAATCAGGAATGGCATGGTTTATCATTTGCTCTTCTTGACCGGAGCCACCTGGACTTGCATGAAACCAGTCGGACCACCCATGCTGGTCACGATAACCTGCGTGCCGGTGTGCGGCGTGATCACGCTGCCCAGTGGATTTTCCGGGTCATAATACGATTTTGTGTCGTCGAATACGGGGACAGCTGGCAGACTAGGCACAGGTGAAAGTGCGCTAAGATGATGAATATTCGGGATGCCATCTGTGCTTTCCAACCCGAAGGTCGCGTCATAGGTCTGGATGCGATTGCGCCAGCGTCCTCCATCCATCCGGTAAAGTGTTTCCGGATGGGCATCGATCGGCAGCAGCAAGCCATAGCCTGGATGCAGGCCTGTGTTGTTGTCCGCCATGGATGTATCCCAATAATTGATGAGCAGGCCATCCTGGTAGGCAAAGTGGTCGACAAAATCACCCAACTCCGGATTGTCAAGGTAGCCCAAATAGTAAGGCCCGACTTTCAAGGTCGAGTCGTAACCGGCATAGGTGCGATTCTCAAGCACGTAGTACTGGTTATAGAGTTTGTCCTCGGTGCCAGTGGTCACGCGGAAGCCGGTGAAAGTCCAGCCAGCATCCGTTTCAGCACCGTCGAGTGAGAAGCCAGAAACCTGGAGATCATCGACCATGAAGCCTGCTTCATTGACGCCACCATCGCTGATATATCGGAACCCTAAAAATACGTTGCCGGTAAAGGCCGAGAGGTCGGCAGACAAATCAACCCAGCCGCCGGAAGACCCCTCGATACCATTGTCTTCTACAGATGAATTCGACAGATTCGTCGGCACTGTCTGCCAGGTCGAACCGCCATCGGTCGAGATGATCAGATTCGCATAGTCATAGCCTTCTTCGATGCCGTAATTGACCTTGGCGGTCAAGTTGGTGCCAGCTCCGAGGGTGAAGGCTTTGGTCATCGTGTTGCGCAGGTTGTTTGCTGAACCACTGAAGTAGAAATAACTGCCCGCGTATGGATCAGCAATAAGTTCAGTCTTTGGCTTCTGTGGCAGGATCACGAAAACACCCTGGGCCTGCTTGGTGTTGAATTCCATCGGGCTGATTTTGTGTTGTAGACTTCAGGCCAGCGCGGGCGACCTCGTAATTCAGCCAGCCGAGCTGGAATTTTTCCCAGGCACCCATGTGGCTGGGCTTCGATCCGATGTCGATCGTGCCATCACCGAGCCACGAGCCACTCGACATCAGGGTCCAGAATCCCGTGCCATTCTCGCCGTAATAATCGTACAGATCCGGCAGGCCGAGATCGTGGCCGTATTCATGGGTAAACACGCCGACCCCGCCGTTCTCCGGCTGGATGGTGTACTTGCCGACCCAAAAGTCGCTATCACCGATCTGGATACCGCCGAGCATATTTATTGCAGGACCGGCTTTCCCCTCCAGCTCATAATGTGCGTACCAGCTGTGGCTCCAGATCGCGGCATCACCCAACACCCCGCCGCCGGCCTCTTCACCTTCGCCGGCATGGACCGACTGGAAGGTGTCGATATAGCCGTCCGGTTCGTCAAAGTTGCCGTTCCCGTTGTAATCGTACCGGTCCCAGACATCAAACTGGCTGAGATACGCATTGATTTCAGCCGGCGTTTTACCCGCTGTGATCTGGGCGTTGTACCAGCCATTGATGGATTCTTGCAGGAAATTCCAGACCTGTGAGTCCGGATTATCATCATAGGAGGCTGCATTACCCGGCACTTCCACCCAATCCGTGACATCACCATGAACCGTATAGCGGTTGGAGGACTGCTCGATATAGAAATTGCGCATCGAGTTGGATCCGGGTGACTCATTAAACAGGATGTCCAGGTAATAGTTTCGGCTAAAATCAGTTTCCCAGATTAAAGTGTTGTTAACGGCTCGGTCCGGCTCAGCGATCGAATTGTGCGCCAAATCGGCAAATTCACCGAGGACGGTCCAGATTGCACCTTCGCCTTCGCGGGCGAGCTGGACATACTGGCCGCGCGCGACCTGATAGGTCTTCTTGCCATAAGCCTTGCCATTGAGGCTCGCATCCAGGCCCTTTTCCCGCAGCTCCAGCAGGTTTTCGGTCATGGGGTCAGATTTGTTGTCATTCTTTTGTACCGAGTTCGTGTCGTTGACGTCTTTGCCAGCTGGCGCAGCATAAGCGATCTGGGTCAGGCTGACAACCATGACCGCGACCAGGATGAAAAGGCAGATCCTCTTGAATTTCATGGCAACCTCCTCAAAAAAAATAACCAGCCCTGGGTGGCCGGTTACGCTGCTTGCTCTTGTCCGGTCGAAGCGTCCAAATAGGACCGGACAGTCTTTGCATCCAACTATTCAATTTGCAGAAAGGATATGACAACATTATTTTATCACGCCACACTATATCTACAATGATGCTTTTCAATTTGACATCTAGAATTAAAATTTTATGGCCGCCATTATGACTTTTACCGACTTTGATTCCAAAAAGATCAGATCAAAATTCGGCTTGGAAAAAGTTGATGAAAAATAATCATAATAAAAATAACAATAAAAATTAGAATAATTATTCTTATAAAAACGGTAATTATCATTTAGATAGGAGTATACTGAAGGTAGTTGGAAGAAATGCTAATGACGCATTCACAATAGAATGCAGAAAAAACAGGAGTACTTTTATGGCCGGATTTAAAAGAAAATACAAGAATGTGTCAGACAGATTCAGTGGTAAAGCTAAGGAAATCGTCGGGAAAATCACTGACAATGAACAGCTGGAATTGAAAGGTAAAATGCAGGCCGCCAAGGCAGATTTGAAAGAAAATCTGAGCGTTGAAAACAAAGTGGAAGAAATCAAGGAAAAAATCGCCGAAAAGATCAATGACAAGATCGATGAAAATCGCAAGTCGAAAAAAGCCTGATTAACAAATGGGTTTCTACTGAAATCATCAGGAAACCAGAAAAGGGGTCATTGATATGAAAGATAAAACATTGAAGGCTACACTCAGAAAAGTGGTAACGCAAAACAGGTCAGGGATGCCGGATTCATTCCGGGTGTTCTGAATGACAGTGCTGCAACATCGACAGCCGTGCAATTTGAATCCGCCCCGCTGAACAAAGTCATCGCGCAGCATGGGGTAAATGCCAAAATATGGGTCAAGCTCGATGACGTGAAAACTTACGGTTACATTAAAGAGGTCCAGAGACATCCGGTGGAAGGCAGAGTCATCCACGTGGCCGTCCAGCTGGTGTCCAAAGACCAGGATATCCATATGCCATTGCCGATCGTATTCCATGGCCGTGATGATCTGGAAAACCAGCAGCTCCATTTGCAGGTTTACAAACAGGATATCGAAGTGTCGGGAACAACCGAATCAATGCCTGATGTTGCTGTTGTCGACGTCACTAAAAAAGTGGCCGGCGAGTCTATCACCGGAGCCGATTTCAAGTTGCCCAAAGGCATCAAACTGGTTGACCCTGAAACTGAAATCTACGCTGTCATCAAGGTTGCCCGGAAGATACAGTCTGAATGACAGTTAACCCCCTGAGGCTGTTCTTGAATTGCATCAGACGAAAAAATGCCTTGATTATCCTATGCGTCCTGACCATCGGAGCTTATCTTTTAACCAGTTGCGAAGGACCTGATTTGAGCGCCATCAATGAAATAACGGCGCAAAGCCTGGCAAGCGCCTCTGAACAGTCCAAGGATGCAGTAACAGATACTACCAGCACAGACAACATCGAACCGTATTTGCCGAACGGGCAATCGAATATTATCGATGTCGTTGATGAGAACATCAATGCGGTGAGTCTGACAGAAGACGAAGCATTGACTGCAGAGGCGCTGGCCAATAACATCGTGGAAAACATTTCAATCATTCTGCCGAAGGAAATTCCCGATGCCTTGGACACCGGCCTTGCTGGTGGTGATTCGATCAATGTGATCAGGGGCTTTGATACCAGAATTCCTGATTCGATGGTCGAGAACTTGAAGTATTCACAGTATAAAGTCGCCAATGACTACCTCCTGATCACATCCAGTTCGGTCAACGTCAGAGCGTTGCCGGACCCGGAGGCCGCAATCGTCGGCAAAGCCAAGTACTATGAAAAAGTGACGGTCCTGGCCGAGGTGCAAGGCATATTTGTCGAATCTGAGAAGACTGATTTATGGTATCGGGTTGTGATCGGCACAGGCGAGCAGACCCTTCACGGTTACATATTGAGTTCACTTGCGCAGCTTCGCACTTTCCAGTTTCCCAAAATGTCTGAAGCGATCACGCTCTTGAAAAATGATGCAGACAATCATCTGACTGCTTATATTTCCAACTATAAGAACATCAATGGCCAGCCGCCCTATTACTCAGGCTCGGGAGTTGATGCATATGGCGTGGAGAGGTATCAGTCTGCACCTGCGTATTTTGAAGCGAACACAGAATCCGGGTTCAGATATATTGAAGATGGCACTTTAGTTTCAATATTGGAGGAACGCGAAAATTTCTACAAGATCAACACCTTGAATTTTGCCGGTGATTTTTATGTGCCAAAGCGGTATGTGTCACTTAGCAATTCGATTGATCAGTTGACCAAGGTGATTGTGGTTGATCGGAATAATCAGAACGAAGGCGTCTTTGAATACATCGACAATCAGTGGAACTTGATTTCCTATATCTATGCAACAACGGGAGAATCTGCTCAATTCAAGCAGCCGACCAGCCTTGGCTATTTCATGGCCATTCAGAAAGTCGACAAATTCCTGTATCTTGATGATGTCACCAGGCAACTGGCTGGCTATGCACCTTACGGGATCAGGTTCGGTGGCGGTGCTTACATCCACGGCGTCCCGATTGATAAAATAGGCATGGAGTATCCGCCCATGCGAGAGTACCTTTTTACCATCGGTACAGTGCCACGGTCCCATAAATGTGTCAGGAATTACACCAGTCATGCCAAATTCCTGCTCGACTGGAGCGAAATTGGCAAAACAGCTGTGATCGTCATCGAATAATGTGGTCGTCATCGAATAATCAGTTGAAATCAGATTCGATGCGGATCGAACTGGGGGGTGGCAGTATGGAACTGCTGAATTTGTTTAGTTCAGACGAAGAGCTCCAACGAAAGTTCAACGAGAAAATAGCTGAGTCAGATTTGAGCCAGTACAATCATATTGAAACACCGATCGACAACACAACGAACGAGAACATCCTGGACCGTTTGAAGGTTGACGATGGATTGATGTATGTTCAAAGCCGGAATTGGGGGAAGCAGAAGATCGAAGTATTCACCCCTGATGGAACACAGGTTGGCAATGTTCCGCAAGCTCTGGTTGATGACCTGACCTTCAAAGGGGATAGCTGGCCATCTGCTGAAAATGATTATGATGATAAACAATTTTTCCATATGTTGTCGGGATTTGCAGTCATCAAGCTCATAACCGGTGAAAAAGAAGAGTCTAAGCTTGTTGTAGAGTTATATTACAAGCGGGATTGACCCCATGGCTTGTTCGAATGACAATTAATTCCAAATGTCTTTTTCCGGATGGCCGGATTGATGGTCTAGTCAACTGGGACCTGACCAGTCTCTTCCGGCAACGTTTCAAAAAATTCAAACGGCAGCAGTTCCGGATATTCCAGGTGGATGGTGCAGTAGACTCTCGGATTCATGCTCGCCCCCGGGACAAAATATTCCTGATAGGCATTCGGGCAGGTGGGATTTGCCAATTGCCCTGAGACCGGGCAGATCAAGTCCTGATTGATCGTCTGCGGTACAGTGAAATTTCTGGCCGGGAGTGTTTCATGAAGTGCCTGCATGGTCGCCTGCCAAATCAGAATCGCATTGCCCCTGTCCTGTGTCGGAATGACGTTGCCACTGAGGCGGTTGTCATAACCGTACCAGACGGCAGCGGTGTAGTACGGGCTATAACCGCAGAACCATTTATCCCGATTGTCGTCGGTCGTTCCGGTTTTACCTGCCGCAACCGTGTCGGAAGGGGAGTGTCCAGCCGCCGTACCGCCTGGCATGAAAACGCCGGTCATGATATCGGTCATCACAAATGCTGTTTCAGGCTGATAGACCCTGGTGTAGACCGGTCGATGCTCGAGCAGGATTTTGCCGTTTGTATCGAGGACACGGGTATAGGCATATGGCTTGGTGTACCTGCCTTCATTGGCCAGGGTCGCGTAGCCGCCAGCCATTTCAAGGGCAGACATGCCCTGGCTGAATGCACCGAGAGCAATTGCGACATAATTCTCCGTTGGTCGTTCGATCCCCACTTCAGCGAGGTATCGCAACGAAGTTTCCCCCTTGAGAACGTTATTCCAGATCTGAGCTGAAATCGTATTGCAGGATATTTTGACTGCATTACGCACCGACATATTGCCTTTGTAGCCGGAATAGCTGTTCTTCGGATACCGCACAGTTGGCTCTTCACTGTTCAGGTAGACCGGTTTGTCGGAGAAGATCGAAGCTGCAGTAATTTTGCCGGTGTCGATTGCCGGCCCGTAGACCGCGAGTGGTTTGATGCTTGAACCCGGTTGGCGGTGGGCATTGACGGCCCGGTTGAGGACAAAGTTGCCAGTCTTCAGGCCATACCCACCGACAATCGCCTTGATTCTTCCGGCGTTCGGGTAGTTTTCGATGACTACGACACTGCCCTGGGGACCTTCCGGTAATTCGCTGAGAATCGATGGGTCCTGGGCAAAGAGAGACGGGGTATTAAAGACTTGCTCAACCTTCGATTGAACGCTGGAATCGACGGTGGTCTCGATGGTGAGTCCCAGGTTGTATACAGCAAAAGCTGCTGTCTCCTGGCTATAGCCACGCTGTTCAGCCAGGTCATGGATCACTTGTTCTATCACATATTCGACGAAATACGAATTGATCTGATTCGATGAAACAGCGGGTGACCTCTGGCGGAAGACGAGCTCCTGGTTCATTGCATCTTCATACTCCACATCGGAGATCCATTCCAGGTCATGCATTTTACCGAGCACGATGCGCATCCGGCGCAGGGCGTTGCGCCGACCTGTTTCAGTCAGCGGGTTGTAGACGGCTGGCAAGTTCGGTATCCCAGCCAGGAATGCACATTCGATCAGGGACAGGTCCTTCGCATCCTTGTCAAAATAGGCTTTAGCTGCCGATTGGATGCCCACGTAGTTGTTAGCCATCGGGACAAGGTTGAGATAAATCTCCATAATTTCATTTTTACTGTGATGCTGCTCGATCTGGATTGCATTGTACCATTCCTGGATCTTGCGCTGAGCCGAACGTTTATTGGCACCGGAGAGCATTTTGACGATTTGCTGGGTGATGGTTGATCCGCCATGGGCAGCATTCCCCTCGTTGGCCAACGCACTGATGATGGCACTGCCGATGCGGCTGAGGTCGATGCCGATATGTTCATCAAAGCGTTCATCTTCGATCGCTTTGAAAGCTTCATCGATATAGGTTTCCCTGATCGACGAGAAGGATACATATTCGCGGTTGATATTCTGGTTTCCGGTCAGGAGTGCGATGTCATTCCCGTTGATGTCCTTGATATGGGAGGTTTCATTGCCCCTGGTCATCAAGTCAGCCGTAATCGGCACAGCGGCTTTGATATAGCTATACAACATGCCGCCACCGATACCGGCAAAAAGGAAGGCAATGGCCAGAAAAAGGACCAGGGCCAGGAAAATAACCCGCCCGAAAACGATACTGAAAGTACGTGGGATACTTTTCAGCCGGCCAGAGTAGGACGGTTTGCCATGGACGCGGCGAAACAGCTTTTGCTGGCTGGTGGCCGGGTCTTTGTGATTCTGATTTTGATCGATCATTACACTGTACTGTTTATAGTTATCGGCATTTCTTCTGGCAATTCAGGCTTATTCATCCAACAGCCTCCATCAGAACCACTTGATCATTATTTACGTAAAAATTCAAAAAAATATTCAAATATTGATGATAACAGCTGGAAATTTGCTTGTTTATACCAATAATTATATACTAAATTTACAGGGACAAGGGATCAGTCAAAGGATATACATGCGCTCAGTTGACAGTAGAAGTAAGCAGAAATAATTAAGGAGGGAATCGACATGTGGACAGTGATCATCATCATATTTATTCTTTGGTTACTCGGTGCCTTCGGCGGTAAAGTTATTCCAAACTTCCCTAAAACTGGTAATTGGGTTCATATTCTGATCGCGATCGTTCTGATTCTGGTCATTTTGAAACTGCTTGGCATAGGCTAATCTCTTTGCTGAAATGATCAGCCTGGGACAAAATAACTGCGCATGTAATCTGAAGAACGAAGCTTTTTCCGATCGGATTTCAGATCCGACATCTTAGAAGGAGTAAAAAGATGAGTTTAAGTAGTATGGGATGGCTGGCTTGGGTTATTTTAGGTGGCGTGGCTGGTTGGATCGCCAGCATATTGACTAAGAACAATAAACGAATGGGAATCCTGGCCAATGTCATTGTTGGCATCCTCGGCGCCTTCGCAGGCACCTTCATTTTGCAGCTTGCCGGCGTCCAGGGCATGACTGGATTCAATTTCTACACTTTTCTGGTCGCCATCGGCGGGGCAATCGTTTTGCTTTTCCTGTTCAATATGATTCGAGGTAGAAGATAATCAGAAGGTTCATTGACAAAGAAAGCCAGATTGAGAACTTGAGGTTCGCTTATGCTGGATGAACCAGATAGCATCTATCAATACCAACCTCTATGGGGCAAATGGCAGATCGATGGGCTGATCGGTCAAGGAAACTTCGGTCGAGTTTACCGAGTATCGCATGAAGAGTATGGTCACACCTATACTTCAGCGGTCAAAATGATATCGATCCCCAGTGAAGAGCAGTATAAAACTGCCCAGTCAATGATTGGGGATAAGAATGGTACCTTGAGGAATTATTTCCATGAGATGGTTCAGAGCCTGGTGAATGAAGTCAATATTCTTTACTCGCTCAGTGGCAACAGCAATATCCTCGGTTATCACGACCATAAAATCATTGAACATCAAGACAAGATTGGCTGGGATATTCTGATCCGCATGGAATATGTCAAATCACTCAGCCAATATCTCACAGAAAAGCAGCTGTCCAGGGCTGAAATCATTTCTCTTGGGATCGATATCTGTACAGCCCTGGACATCTGTTCCAAACATGGGATCATTCATCGCGATATCAAAGACGATAACATCTTCTATAATGATGATGGCATTTTCAAGCTAGGTGATTTTGGCATTGCGATGAAACTATCAAGAGACGGATGGACCACCTCGATGAGTGGAACACCTCATTTTATGGCCCCGGAAGTCTATCGCGGCGAACCATTCGATGCCTCAGTTGATCTCTATTCGCTCGGTATCGTGATGTATCGATTGATGAATCATGGCCGACTGCCATTCATGCCGCCCTATCCAGGTCCCATCTGTTCCAGGGACAGTGAAGAGGCGTTTGAAAAGCGAATGAAGGGCGTCCCGTTTCCCAGGCCAGACCAGGCGGGAGCTGCATTGGCGAAGGTTATTCTGAAGGCCTGTGCATTCAGGTCAGAAGACCGTTACACATCTCCAGTGGAGATGAAACGAGCCCTGAAAGATATCTTGCATAACCTGACTGACGCAGCAAAAAATGAGTTATTGACTCGATATAAAACAAAGGACGAATTGACAACGTTGTTTAAAGCGAGAGAAGATGCATCTTTTCAAAAGGATCAATTGAACCCGATCAATCAAGCAGAAGAAAAACTTGAGAATACGCTGACAAAAATATAAGTCAGTCAACATCTCCCTGAACATCTCGAGGCTCATGCACCGGGATGTTTTTTTGTGTCCTCATATAACCAAATATCACCGAATCGCATGATCACAGATTTAAGACGAAGTCGTTGAAACCATTTTGCCGCCTGCACTGCCAGGATTTAAGTGTTTCGAATATGAATAGCAATAAATATAATAATAAAAATTAAAATAAAAATATAAATAAAAATAAATAAAATTATACTTATATTTATTAGAATAGCGTATAATGAAAGGAGAAAGAAGATTACATAAAGGGTAAACCGTATGAAAGCAAATTTGAAGGCCATCGTCTCGAACTCGGATATGATGAAGAATTACAAAAGCTGCCGTGAGAAAGCTGAGAGTTTCGGTAAGATTTTTATCCTGAAAAACAATCAGCCGGATGCTGTTCTGATTTCAATCTCCGAATATGAGAAAATTTCCGAATTCATCGCCTATCTTGAGAGCCCTGAAGGCCAGGACCTGGCCCAGACAATCAATTCAGAAGTTAAATAGAGAAACAAGCAGAAGATAGCTTATCAGATAATCCGCCAAGCCAGCAGCATCAAGCACAAATATAAATAGATACTATGAAATTTACTGCTTTGTCCGTAAGTTTATTTTCTTGTCGGGTTCGCTCGCATGAAGCAGAACGAGTAGAAGGGTCTGAGTTGATTTTGAAAATTCATTCCAAGTATCGGTTTGTTTCGATGCTCCTGGTCATGTTTCTGGTCTTTGTCCTGACGACACCTGCGCAAGTGATGGCTGCTCAACCGACGGTGAACCTCGGAACGACTGAAAGTTTTGCGGTGCTGGCAGGTTCGACGATTACAAATACCGGGACAAGCACTATTACTGGTGACATCGGCTTATCCCCGGGGACTGCGTTTACAGGCCAGTCCAGTGTCACCCAGAGTGGCGCATTGCATTTGGCGGATGCTGTGGCGGTCACGGCCAAGACCGACCTGGTCACAGCCTACAATGACGCCGCAGGCAGAACCCCCGTCTCGCGAATTGCCAGCGAGCTCGGTGGAACCACATTGAAACCTGGCGTGTATGATTCAGCTGAAGGCACTTTCCAGATTACGGGCACGCTGACACTAGACGCCGAAGGCGATCCCGATGGTGTGTTCGTGTTCAAAATGGCTTCGACGCTGATCACCGCATCGGCCAGCCAAGTCAACATCATCAATGGCGCACATTTCTGCCGAATCTTCTGGCAAGTCGGAAGCTCTGCGACATTAGGTACGAACTCGACATTTGTCGGCCATATCCTGGCGATGGAATCCATCACCGCGACGACTGGCGCGACAATCCAGGGACAGTTGTTGGCTAGAAATGGTGCAGTTTCGTTGGATACCAACACGATCACCAACGGGGCTTGCCCGGCAACGACCGCTACAACTGCAGTGTCAACTGCTCCGGGAGCTACAACCGTAACCGCAACAGGCGTGGCTGTGCCAAAAACCGGTGAAACCGGCGAATTGGATTATACCACTTGGGTTGGCCTTATTCTTCTGATTGTAGCCGGTCTGATCGCTTACATACTGTTGCGCATGCGGTCACGAAAAATGAAAACAATGAAATCTACAAAATCTACGAATAAGAAAGGGTGAATTATATGTTATGGACGATCGCTGTAATTCTTTTAGTCTTGTGGTTGCTGGGTCTGTTGACCAGTATCGGGGGCGGATTAATCCATATTCTACTCGTCATCGCGCTGGTTATCGTTGTCATCAGATTGCTCCAGGGACGAAAAATCATATAGTTGACAGAATCGATATATCAATCGAACTTTAGGAGGCATTCATATGGAACAAATGACCAGACAGACTGAGACACGTAATACCGAGCCGGGAAGCCAAACCCTGGTCAGAATCGTTGGTGTCATCTTTTCAATCTTTGAGATCATCCTGGGATTTCGCCTGGTTTTCAAACTGCTGGGGGCTAACCCGGACAGTGGCTTTGTCAAAGCAATCTACGCCATCACCAAGCCCGTCGTCGGCATTTTCTCAGGTATTTTCTCCAGGGTGACAACTGAGGGTACCGACGTCAAGGCGATCTTTGAACCGGCGACTCTGATTGCGATGATTGTCATTGCCTTGATCGGCTGGGTTATCATCAAACTGTCGACTCGGCGGTCCGGAAACAAGATGGAAAGTACCGAAACAACGCTGCATGACAAATAACAGGTCATGACCCCGAAAGGCACTCAATCAATGCCTGATCAATTGGGCCAGATTGTTATCACCAGCAATTTATTATCTACAGAAAAAAGACAGGATGACCAAAACGGCCAGCCTGTCTTTTTTATTTGAGCTTGTCTAAATTGAAATGCTTTTAATCTGTTTTGAGTTTAGTCGTTGTCGTCCCACTTGCCGTTGTCGGGCTCATCGATCCAATAACCCTCGCAATTGTAGTGTTGATAGAGCTTGACCTCGTATTCGCGCGCAATCGGCTTTTCATCGTCATATTCCGGGGCTTTTTCGATGGATTCACTCGGCAGCGACAGGAACACTTTCGCCTTGGTCCAACTGACTTTATCGATCCATTCCGGTGCAACTAGAACATGCTTGCCAGGTAGCCAGTTCCTGGTATTAATTACGAGATAACGAATCGTCCATGTTAAGTCATCGATAATAAAATCCTCGACGTGACCAATCACATCATCCGACGCTTGGACATGGTGACCGATGGTATCATTGATGCTATATAAATCCGGATCCCAGGGATAGTCATTCGGATTTGGTTTTCGCCAGTTTTCATCGGAACTCAATAAATATGGTTCAAAACCCCACCGGAACGGGCCTTTCCAGTACATGGACAACCCATAATAACCATGGAAGTCTTCCTCGTACTGCCTGGAAACGGGTTTGTCGCTTTCCAGCGGCGGACTTTCTTCGATACGTTGTCTGGTCAGGTCAACCGCGATGTTCTCCTCGTCACGATTCACTGCAGATAATGCATAGGGCGAGATCAGCACCTGCCGTCCTGTGAGCCAGTTGCCGGTTTCAGCAACCAGATAGCGGATGGTCCAGTATCGATCATCGAAGAAGAATTCTTTGACTTTGCCAATTTCACCATCGAGGCAATTAAGTCTGAATCCTGTGAGAGATGAAGCTTTGTAAAGCATAATAAGACTCCCTTCCAGATCAAAAGCTCGAACGCATTGCTGATGTACTTGACGAGTCTTGAAAACAAATGCCAGCATTGTCCTGACAATTTAATTGTATCATGTTTGAAATGTCACTAATGACATATAAATATGAAAGCAACAGATTTTGGAGCATAATATAAGTAGTTGAGCGAAAAACTCTCGCACTTTTTGACGAAAATATTTTGATCGCCACAGGCACACAATTTGACGGAGGCACATTATGATAGTCGCAATTATTAACCAGAAATGCGGCGACGGCAAAATCTCAGCAGCAGTCAATCTATCGGCCGCAATGGCTGTGCTGGGTCGACGGTCGTTGCTGGTCGATCTCGATTCACAGGCGTCACTGAATCATTCGCTGGGTATCCATTCAACCGGCCCAACGGTCTTTGATGTGCTTACTGGCCGCAACACCGCAGCAGAGGCGATGATCCGCCAGAAGGATTTCGACCTGATCTTGTCATCGGAAGACCTGGCTAGTGCGGTCATGCAGCTGGCGAGTCAACCGGACGGGGAGTTGATTATCCGCAAAGCATTGGACTCGAGCGCAGACGACTACGCTTATGTTTTCCTGGATTGCCCGCCCGGGGTGGGCTTTTTGACAATCAATGCGCTTGTCGCCGCATCAAAGGTTTTTATCCCGATCCAGCCTGAGTTTTCATCCATTGACGAGCTGACAAATTTGCTGGATACCATCGCTGACATCAAAAAAAGGCTTAATCCCAAGCTTGAAATCTCAGGAATCATTGTCACCAGCGATGATCATCAGGTGCGAGCCAACAGCGACATCGACGAACTGCTCCGGACGCATTTCAATGGTATTCTCTTTAAAACTCGTGTCCGTGAAAATATCAGCATCGATGAGTTCCTGACAACAGGTCAGGATGGGATAACCTTCAAGCCAAACTCGGAAGGAGCAGCCGAATACCTGGCATTAGCCGATGAGATCCTGATGCGGGAAGGTTAAATACAGTTTGCCCGTCGTGAACATCACGACCCTCCAATGATGATGGCCTGAGCTTCTGCCCACTGGGTGGCCGTTTTGTTTGCGGCGTATTGATATAGATTGACCAGCATGATAGCCGAACCGGAATCTGGCGGGGTGATTACGACAAAGGTTCTCGTCGGATTGCCGTTAGCTTTGTCAATCCACGTACCTGAATTCGCATAGATTGTTTTTTTGCCTTTGATATTCGTCATCGGCAAAACACAGGCGACATGGGTATGTCCAAATACCACGATCCGTGAGTCTTCATCAGCGTAAAAGTATTGAGTTTTCGCCTGACCATCGATATAGCTGCTGTTTTTGGCCCCGGCTATTGCTTCACTGCATGGAAGTGCTACTTTGACCCGGTTCAGGGCTTGCCGTTTTCCCCAGGTATCCTGGATGCCCTTATACATATTCACATCGATCCTGCCAGTCGCCTGATCTTGCCAGGGCAGAAAATCATTGATCGAATAATCCAGCGTATAGCCATCGATGTTTGTCTTGATGACCTTGTCCGCCAGCGGATCATTGACAGGGAATTGTTCGATCAGGTTTTGCCATGCCTTGAAATACAGGAAGTACTGGTATTGGCTTGTATCCTTAACATCAGCACTGATCGTCGGCAATACATTACTTGTTGCCGGATGACGTTGAAAATCCGAGGATGCTGCAATTCTCGACATAAAATATCCGGGGGGCAGAATGGAGGAATTGTTTTCTGGTATGTCCCGGTTTGAAATGGGATCCGGCGCACAGAAAAAATCGTATCGATGCCCATGTTCAATGACAATTTCCGAATCAGATCCGGTCACATATTTCCCCAGTCCCGGTTCACCGGTCCTGGCCTGGTTTATCCCCGGTAAAATACGCTCAATATTCGCTTCGGTCACCAGGAGATCATGATCGCCTGGCATATAGGTCACTTGAATTTTGCCGGCTTTGATGATGGCTTTGATGACATTGAGGACGGATTTGTTGGCAGCAGCAATTGCATCCACAAATTTTGGCTGAGTGGCGGGCATTTTGAAATCCATCGGCAAATACCACTCTTCAAGCAGATCGCCGGCGATGACAAGTTCTTTGACACTGGGGGCGTTTTTAATTTGTGTCAGGAAATCGATCAAGGATTGCTTGTTCACTTGAATCTCGGCGAGTTCAGCATCAATACCCAGATGCAGATCGCTGATCACGACAATTTGTGACCGTGTGCTTTTTGAAGATGCCGAATCAGTCAGGTTGAAGGTGCAGTTTGTCGCGAAATAACCAGTAAATTCTTCAGCCTGAGCCAAGCCCTTTGCTGACTTGATCTTTGTGCTGATGACAATTCTATAGGCTTCACCGTCAGGAAATTTTTCGATCGGATTATTGTAGATATTCAGAATGGCTGGATTGTTCGGATTTATTTTTGTGATACAGGATTTTTCGATCTGATTCCCGTTTTGATCGAGTTGAAATAGTTTGACTGCGCCTGCAATCGTGCCTGGATCAAGCGGCTCGCTGAATTCAAGGGAGATCGCGCTCACAGTATTGTTGACTGTTGGATTTTCGGCATTTTTCGAGATAATGATATTGGCAGTAAATGTCAGTGCATCTGCATGCTTTGCACTGGGCACTTGTTGTCCGGCCAAAGTCTGTTCCGTTGTGAATGTCTGATTCATAATCGGCAAACACGCTGCCAGCAGAGACAGGCAGAATGAAAGTGATATGATGCATAGAATCTTCATTCTTTTCATATTGACCAAACCTGAACTTATGATGATCCTGCCTAATTCATTGTCGAAAATACGCTTTAGAATCATCGATTCCGTGAATCCATTAATCCAAGAAAAGTTACATGTCTGGAATGATTCGAGTTGCCGGGAACTCACTCCTGATATTTCTGTACTACTATTATTGTACAACAATGCTATAAAATAAGTTCAATCCTATCGACTTCAGTTCATTCAGAAGTGCGAGCAGGAGTAGCAATATAATTCGCAGCGCCTGGATTGACCGTGTTAGCGTTGCGGGAGCAGGGGACTCATATGCCTGATATTTTCGATTATCTTGATTGGCGTGGCGATATCGGTTTCGAACAGTCTGGTTTTAATGTTGTCGATGGGATGATTCTGTCGCTGCTTTCGTATGTTGACTTTGACGGTATCGTACCGAGTTCACATGCCGAGCAGCCGGTCACAATCGGCGAAGCAGCCAGGACTTTTTTTGGCACCGGCGCTGACCAGAAGATGATTGCCAGCCAGCTGTATGTGGCCGAGAAATATGTCAGATTGATCCGTGCACTGGGCGAAAGTGAGCGATTTCGCGACTTGCGCCTGATCGGGTATGTCAATAGTATTGACCCCGATGCCCAAAAGCAGTTCGCTGCTGTGACTATTTTCAAACCGGGGCCATCTGTCAGACCCCTCCGGAAATTTTTCAATTCCTTGCTTGGCCAACCGCAGGCCGTTGTGCTGAATTACATCGCTTTCCGCGGCACCGACAACACCCTGGTCGGCTGGAAAGAAGACTTCAACATGAGCTTCCTCAGCGCTGTACCTGCGCAGCTGGAAGCGACCCGATACCTGCAGCAGGCAGCTGCATTTTGTCAGGGCCGGCTGTCAATCGGTGGTCATTCCAAAGGCGGCAATCTGGCTTCTTATGCGGCGGCCTTCTGCCCAGCTTCAATCCAGGCTCGCATCGACCAGGTCCAAAGTTTTGATGGCCCCGGCTTTTCGGATAGCATCCTGGCCAGCAGTGGCTACAGGAACGTGGTTGACCGCTTTCACAAGTACCTCCCACAGTCCTCGATTATTGGCATGTTGATGGGACAGGACGAGACGCACACCGTCGTTCACAGCACCGAAACTGGTTTTAACCAGCACGATGCATTTTCCTGGGAGGTCACGCGAGACGGCTTTGTCTGCATGGATAGTTTGACGGATGGCAGCCAGTTCATCGATCGAACCTTATCTGACTGGCTGAAAAGCTTAAGTGAGTCGCAGCGACAGAAATTTATCGATGCTTTTTATGACGCGTTTGTCGCCACTAAGGCGGAAACGTTGGCCGACTTGACTGCCGACTGGTTCAAAAACGCCCGGATCATGCTCAAAAGCCTGCACCAGAACGATCCGGAAACCAAGCAGCTGCTGACCGATGGCATCCAGCTTCTGATCAGTTCAGCCAGGACCAATATGCCGGAACTCAACCCGGTCAGACAGATCAGCGAACACTTCCGCAAACAGAAGGAAATAGCTGAAAACAAGGTGCAGCAAACGAAACTAAGTAGCAGAAACGAAACTAAGAAGCAGTAGCTGAAGCTAAGCCGAAGGGCTGCACACCGATTTTACTCGATACCGTTCCAGCAGTAGGTGCAGACATTTTCCGCGCCAATACCGATGGCATCGACCATGTCATGGATATTCTGGTATTTCAGCGAGGAGAAGTTGAGCTTTTTGCCGATATGCTCGACCATGGTCTTGTATTGCTCAGTCGATGGATTGCAATAGGCTTGCAACGACTCCGGTTCGTGTCCCTCGAGCTCCAGAATCGACTGCCGGGTCGCCAGGTCCATGTGCGACCGGGAGGTCGAAAAGTTCAGGTATTTGCAGCCGAAGACGATCGGCGGACAGGCCGACCGGATATGGACTTCCCTGGCGTCGCATTTGTACAAAAGATCCACGGTTTCACGCATCTGGGTGCCGCGGACGATCGAATCGTCGCAGAAGAGCAGGCGCTTGCGGGCGACCAGCTCCGGGATGGGCATCAGCTTCATCCGGGCCACGAGGTTTCTGACTTTCTGGTCCTGAGGCATGAAGCTGCGCGACCAGGTCGGGGTGTACTTGATGAAGGGACGACCGAAAGGAATATGGGCTTCATTCGAGTAACCGATGGCATGCCCGACCCCGGAGTCCGGAATACCAGCCACCATATCGATTTCGATGCCATCTTGCCGCGCCAGGGCTGCGCCATTGCGATAGCGCATGACCTCGACATTCATCCCGGTGTAGGTGGATGAAGGATAGCCATAATAAACCCACAGGAAAGCGCAGATTTTCATCTGGTCCCGGGGTGGGGAGATTTTCTCCAGTCCTTCCTGGGTGAGCAAAACGATCTCACCTGGGCCGAGTTCATATTCAAAGCTGTAGCCCAGGTTGGCAAAGGTGCAGGATTCAAAGGCGACGCAGTATGCGCCGTCTTTTTTGCCGACCACCAGCGGGGTTCGTCCCCATTTGTCCCGTGAAGCATAGATACCCTCCGGTGTCAGCAACAGGATCGAGCAGGACCCCTCAACCAGCTCCTGGACTTTCAGCAAACCGTCCTTGAATGACTTCTGCTGGTCGATGATGACGGAAACGAGCTCGGTCGGATTGATATGGCCCTGGTTAGTCTCCAGGAAATGGACGTTCTGGTTGGTAAAAGCACGCTCGGTCAAGGCAGTCAGGTTGTTGATGCGGCCGACTGTGCTGATCGCGTAGTGGCCGAGATGGGACCGGACCGTCAGCGGCTGCGGATCGGTGTCGCTGATGCAGCCGATCCCCATGTTGCCCTTGATTTTCGGGATTTCCGCTTCGAATTTGGCCCTGAACTGGATGTTTTCGATATTGTGGATCGACCGCTTGAAGCCGTTGCCGCTCCAGAAAGCCATGCCGCCACGGCTGGTTCCGAGATGCGAATGATAATCTGTGCCGAAATAAACATCCAGGACACAGTCTTCCTTAGATACAACACCAAAAAATCCACCCATCGTCATTCCATCCTTCTATCAGTCTTGCAGGATCAGTCTGTAACATTCATTTCCTGATCATCTGTTCTTTGAACAGTATAAACCACCATGAATTACAAAAGCTCCCCCGCCAGCAGACAGATTCTGGTTATTTCTGTCAGCTTCTAAAAAATAAAAAAGCCCTGAAGTCTTGTGAAAACTTCAGGGCTTTATCTTGGAGCCTGTTGACGGATTCGAACCCCCGACCTGCTGTTTACAAAACAGCTGCTCTACCGACTGAGCTAAACAGGCATGTGATGCGTGAGCAATTGATCACTCGCGCACGCACTAGTTTATGCAAAAAGGTCGGGCCTGTCAAGCCTCTGCAGGTTTTGCTACATTGGGTGCAATGGTCGGCACAAACGGCTTTTCGAGCTCTTCCGGGTTTTCGAGGATCTGCTTGAAGCGCTTGAGGGAGCGGGCGTAATAGAAGCCGTCGCCGATCCGTTCGTCGAGGGTGAGTCCAAGGTTGACGATTTCCCGGATCCCGATCGTGCCATCAGCGAGGACTTTCGGGACTCTTTCACTGACGCCGATGGTCAGGAAGATCGACGTTGTGCCCCATTCGTAGAGGTGGTGGAAAGGTGCATCGACGCCGAGGCTGCCGAGGTTGGAGACAAAAATGCTGGTGTGCATCGGATCGAGGTCGATGATGAATTTGGGCAGCCAGCCATGGTAGTCGACCCAGGAGAGAAAGGAGACGATACTCTGCAGGATGAAACGCGGGATCAGCATCAGGACATTGAACCAGTTGACGATACCGCTGCGCTTGACCTCATCCTTCTTGGCTTCGGTGCGGATTTTGTGGATTTCTTTCTGGAGTTTGTCGGCCAGAGTGTTGAGGTCGTCGGTCGGGTCGAATTTCATGACAACGATCTCTTCTTTGGCATCGTCCTTGAATTCACGTTTCATGACAAAGGCGATCGAGAATTCATTGCGCTGGTAGACGCGGCGGCCGATGACAAAGCGGTTCATCTGCGGCCGCTCGGCGACGACGCGGATCAGGGCGCCCAGAACCACATGAAAGAGCGTCATCTTGATGCCGATGCCATTTTTCACAGACTCATGGTTATGCCGGTGCAGGAATGCTTTCAGCTCTGTGATGTCGATCTCCTGTTTGAAATAGATCGCCGACTCATTGCGCTTCTGCATGATGAAAGGGAAAAAGCGCATGAATGGATCCAAGTCGCGCAGGTAGGTCCCATCAGGGCGGCTGAAAAAGGGCTTTTTCATCAAAAGAATCCTCGATTCATTGTTCTGTCGTCGTCTGGTCTTTTCGGGTGTGGAACAGGGAATTGCAAAATTACAGGTCTTTCCGGGACAGGTACAGATTATTGGTCCTTACGGGATGGGAACAAACTAAGGGTTGTCAGGAATAGGCTGGCAGCCAGGATCAGTTCTGTGGGGCTGATGAAAACGAACCGGGCTGGAGCATGGCTGTCAAAGGATGGCCAGGGCAGGACCTTGCCGAGCCAGGTCCAGTTAGACTGGTCATTGATCAGGCGGGAGAGGCGCAGCGCGCCATTCCGGATGCCCAGGACCAGCAGCGGGTCGTTGATGTACTTCAGGTAGGCCTCGGACAAGGGCCAGTACCCCTGGTTGGTCAGCAGGACCAGCAGCTGGCCGGTGAAACCGAGGACCCCCAGCGTCAAGCCGATCAGGCGCAGGCGGTTGGCATGGCGGGAAATCGGTGGTGCATCCTGGTCGGGGGCGAGAATCCGCCGCGGGTGGACTAGGGAGACGCTCAACAACCGCAGCAGAAGATGCTTGATCACTCGCAGCAGGGTTGAGGGCAGCTCGCGCAGTGCCGTTTTTGTTGCGGCAAGCGCCTTCTGGAACAGGATTTTCGCGTAAGCCTGCAGGTGGCGGCCGAGGGGGATCCGGTTTGGCCGGCGCAGGATGCGCAGCTGGCGTAGGCGATGCAAACGGCGGACACCGGGAACCGGTTCATGGTCAAAGACCCGGTGGATATGTTTGAAACGCAGATTGCGCAGCGTTTTCCAGATGTCAGTCCAGTCGACCAGTCGCAGTGCGAAGTAGAGATTGACTAAAGTGAAAACCAGGAACAGGCCAAGCGAGGTTGCCTGCAAGCCCATCAGCAGTTTGCGGTCAGCCGTCCAGATCAGGTCCGGCCAATAGGTCCCGATCCAGAGCGGCATCAAGCCGGCGAACAAGGCCAGCGGCAGCAGGAAGACGACACGTAGGTCCCACAGCATCAGCACTTTAAGCTGTCGGGAAACGAGAGACCCGATCAGGATGGCGACGATGAGTGGAACAATATAAAACATCACGCCGGTTTCGGATCAGCGGACGACGAGGTTCGCGAGGCGACCCTTGACGTAGATGAATTTGACGAGCTGTTTGCCGGTGAGAATGGATGATGTGCGTTCATCTGCCATGACGATCGCCTCGACCTGGGCCTGGTCGGCATTCGTCGGGATGTCGAGACGGAATTTGACAGCACCATTGATCTGGACGGCAATTTCGATCGTGTCGCGAACCAGCGCTGCAGGATCAAATGTCGGCCATTTTTGATGGAAGATGGTGTCGGTGTAGCCGAGCTGGTGCCAGGACTCTTCGCAGAAATGCGGCGCAAACGGGGCCATCAGGCGGAGCAGGTCTTCGGTCACATCACGCAGCAGGCCGGTGTCGACCTGTGCCGGTAGTGGCCTGGTATTTGCTGATGGCATTCAGCAATTCCATCATGCGCGAGATCGAGGTATTGAACTGGAAGCGGTCGGCATCGACTGTGACCGCACTGGATCGCATAATGGCGGGCATACTGCAGTCTTCGCGCGCGCTGTGTCGAGGCATGCCGATTGCCGGCTTTCGGCCAGGCGGCGACTTCGTCGACCAGGCGCTCGACACGGGAGAGGAATTTGACGATCGCTTTGACACCGTCGTCACTCCAGGGACCGCCGTCGGTGTAGGCAAAGCCGAAGCCGAGATACATGCGGAAGGCATCAGAGCCGTGCTTGTGGATATAGTCATCCGGGGAGATCGTATTGCCGCGCGACTTGGACATTTTCTGGCCGTCGGCGCCCAGGATGGTTCCCTGGTGGACCAGGGACTGGAAGGGCTCGTCGAAATCCGAGGTAGCCCATGTCGCGCAGGGCCTTGGTGATGAAGCGGGCATAGAGCAGATGCATGGCGGCATGTTCGGCGCCGCCGATATATTTGTCGACCGGGCACATCCGGTTGACTTTGTCGCGGGCTGAAGGCCTGCCGGCTGTTTTTGTTGTCGACATAGCGGAACTGGTACCAGGATGAGCAGACAAACGTGTCCAGCGTGTCCGGGTCGCGCTGGGCCGGACCGCCGCAGATCGGGCAGGTGGTTTCGATGAAGCTGCGGCACTTTTTCAGCGGTGACTCGCCGTCCGGCGTGAAGCGCGACATCATAGGGCAGCTCGACCGGCAGCTGGTCCTCGGGAACCGGAACGACGCCGCAATGCTCGCAATGGATGATCGGGATCGGCGTGCCCCAGTAGCGCTGGCGGGAAACCAGCCAGTCGCGCAGGCGGTAGTTGATCTTGCAGGCTGCCCTGGCCGGTCGGCGGCCAGCTTGTCGAGGATGGCCGGATCGACAGCCGGTCGAAAGCCAGGCCGTCGAATTCGCCGCTGTTGATCAGGATGCCTTTTTCGACAGAAGGGCAGTTCATCCGGCGAACCGTCTGCGGAGCGGATGACGCGGGTGATCGGCAGGTCGAATTTCCGGGCGAATTCGAAATCGCGCTCGTCATGCGCCGGGAACCGCCATGACGACACCGGTGCCGTAGCCGGCGATGACATAGTCGGCGGCCCAGATCGGCACGCGGGCGCCGGTGATCGGATGGACGGCGTAGGAGCCGGTGAAGACGCCGGTTTTTTCGCGGACCGTCGACATCCGTTCGATGTCGGAGACCTTGCGGGTCTGGTCGCGATAAGCTTCGACGGCTGCGCGGCAGTCATCGGTGGTCAGCAGGTCGCACAGATCGCTTTCCGGGGCGACGACGACATAGGTGACGCCCATCAGGGTGTCGGCGCGGGTGGTGAAGACCGTCAGGCTGACCGGTGTTGCCATCCGCGTCCAGGAGTCGGCTGCGCCGTGCTTTTCAGCGCCGAAAACGATCTCGGCGCCTTCGGACCGGCCGATCCAGTTGGTCTGGATCTTCTTGGTCTTTTCCGGCCAGTCGAGACCGGGCAGGCCATCGAGCAGTTCCTGGGCATAGGCGGTGATCCGGAAAAACCACTGGGTCAGGTTCTTGCGGGTGACTTCGGTGCTGGCAGCGCTCGCAAGCGCCTTCGATCGACCTGCTCGTTGGCCAGGACGGTGTTGCAGTGCGGGCACCAGTTGACCGGCGCGTTCTTGCGGTAGGCCAGGCCATGCTTGTAAAGCTGCAGGAACAGCCACTGGTTCCAGCGGTAATATTCCGGCAGGCAGGTCGCGAGTTCGTAATCCCAGTCGAACATGCCGCCCATTTCGCGCAGCTGCTTTTCCATGGTCTTGATATTGTTCAGCGTGCTGTCCTTGGGGTGGATGCCGGTCTTGATCGCATAGTTCTCGGCCGGCAGGCCGAAGGCGTCGAAGCCCATCGGCTGGAAGACTTCATAGCCCTGCATCCGTTTCATGCGGGCCCAGGAATCTGACAGGGCGTAATTATACCAGTGGCCGACATGCAGGTTGGCGCCGGAGGGGTAGGAGAACATCTCCAGGACATAGAGCTTCTTGTCGATATTGTGCCGGATTGAAACGGTTCAGGCCGGTCTCCTCCCAGATTTTCTGCCATTTGCGGTCGGTTTCAACTGAATAGGCCATGTTGGATTACCTCATCTTCTGTGAAATTTTGATCGTGTGATATGGCGGTCGCGACCAGAGATCGCGTACTTGCATTAAAAACACGATTTTACAAGAATCCGGCCGTGCAAGTTCACTAGTTTATCTTGCGACCTGATCAACTGATCGGACCGATCAAGCAGCCAGATCGCACACAGGCAGGATGTGCAGGGGATAGAAGAGGTAGAAGGCATATTTCTGCCAGGCTGGCGGCTTCTTTTCCCGGCTCGGTAGTCGATCAGCAGTGGGCAGCGCCAGGACGGAGAGGCATCTGCATGACGGCCCAGGACATCGGCGTCATCGCCGGTTAATGATGCGGATGACCAGGAAAACCAGGTTCGAGGCAGGAGAATCCGTCGACGGCACGCTTTTCCCAGTCTTTTTCCGGGATGCGGTCGTGGACGACGAAAAAGAGCAGGACGGTGCAGGATGCCATAGAGTCCCATAATCCGGCATGCAGCCAGAGGGTCGCCGACAAGCGCCAAGCATCATCGGCCAGGCCGAGCGGCAAGTCCGAGGCCGGCGGTCCAGCTCGATGCCGCCGAGGTTGATCCGGACATCGAAACGCGGGCGGCATCGGCACGGTGTTCGGCGTCGGCGAGAATCGGGCGCAGGCTGGCGATCATGTCGAGCGTCCGGCATCGGGGGCCAGCTGGTAACCGGCCAAGCAGGACGATCGCCAGGGTGAAGGTGACCAGGACATTGGTCCACTGGGCATGCTGCAGTCCGGCCAGGCGATCGGCCAGGCGGATGATCACGTTCCGAGATCAGCGCAAAACCGGCCATGCGGACGAAATAGCGCACCAGGTTGCTGCGTCCGGGTGAAACCGCGGGCGACCGACCAGGCGAAGATCGGGAAAGCGAGCCGGCCGATGCAGCGCAGAAGATCATACACTGGTTCAGGCAGGCAGGATATCGAAAGTAATAGCCGATATGGTCGAGCAACATGAACAGGCATGCAAGCAATTTGAGCATCCGATCCAGTCCTTTCCGGCATAAATCATCAGTCAGAGGATCGTGCTGTAGACAATCATGGCAGATATTTGATTATCTGACGAACCTATTGTATCATTGTATGAGCATCGCTTCACAAAGCATGCCGTCATTGCGCAGCGATCGTCGATAGATTGAAAGAGGTATCATATGGGTTTGGGCATGGATATCGGCATTGATCTGGGCACCGCATCGGTGCTGATCTATGTTAAAGGCAAAGGCGTCGTCCTGCGCGAACCATCAGTTGTCGCCATCAATTCAAAAACCGGCAAGGTGCTGGCGGTCGGCGAGAGCGCCAGCCTGATGCTCGGCCGTACGCCGGGCATCGTCGATGCGATCCGCCCGCTGCGCGACGGCGTCATCTCTGACTTCAAAGTGACCGAAGTCATGCTCAAGGCTTTCATCGGCCGGGTCTGCAAGGGCCTCCGCGCCAAGTATTTCAAACCGACCATCGTCGTCTGCGTACCGAGCGTCATCACGCCGGTCGAGCAGAAGGCGGTCGAAGATGCCTGCAAGCATGCCGGCGCCAAGGATGTCTTCCTGATCCGCGAACCGATCGCCGCCGCCATCGGCGCCGGCATCGACATCACCAAAGCCTGCGGCAGCATGATCGTCGACATCGGCGGCGGTACAACCGACATCGCTGTCATTTCGCTGATGCCAGCCGGTTGTCGACTTTTCGCTCAAGGTGGCCGGCGACAAGTTTGACGAGGCGATCGTCAAGCATGTCCGGCGCAAGCACAACATCCTGATCGGCGAACGGACCGCCGAGGAACTGAAGATCAACATCGGCTGCGCCTACCCGCGTGAAGAGGAACTGACCATGGAAGTCCGCGGCCGCAACCTGATCACCGGCCTGCCGGCGACCATTTCCGATCACTTCGACCGAAATGCTCGAAGCACTGGAAGAACCGGTCGCCCAGATTTTTGAAGCCGTTCACTCCGTTCTCGAGCGGACGCCGCCGGAACTGATGGCGGACATCAGCCAGCGCGGCATCGTCCTGACCGGCGGCGGCGTCGCTGCTCTATGGCCTGGACCGCATGCTGGCCGCCAAGGTCGGCATCGATGTCGTCGTTGCCGATGATGCGGTTTCCTGCGTGGCCATCGGCACCGGCAAAGCGCTGGGCATGATGGACAAATTCGCCGCCCTGAGCGACGGACTTTGATTCACCCCCCGATCGGATCTATAAAAGAAGCAGAATTGACAAAGCCCCGGCTGTTCAATAGCCGGGGCTTTTCGCCTGCCCCGAATATCTCGCGCGAAAATTCCGCCTTCAAATTTCTCAAAGATTATTTAGACTGTTGACTGCTTGACGCAATTTCTGCGAAAGCCTATAATCAGAGCAAATTGACGACTTTTCGTCCATCTTTTCTCTGGTTTTCGAGCATATCGAACTGATCATTTCTTATATTATCAGTTGACAAACTCCCTTCTCCACTTTTGTTTTTCCTTGCATAGGGTCTTTTTGTAAGCGCTTCTTTGCGCTTGATTTTCACATTTTGAGGTGCATTTAATGGCTTCATCCACGCTTATCGGCAAGTCGAAGCAAGACCTTGCCACCATCGCGGTCGTCTCAGGTCTATTGACCAAGGAACAGGCCGGGGCAATGACGCGACCAGAACTGCTCAAATTCCTGAAGCAAGTCGAAAAAGAGTCGCCCAAACCTGCCGAAAAAACGACACCCAAACCGGCCAGATCCGGCCGGGCAAAATCTGCCAAGGCGGAATCCATTGCGGTGGAATCTGCCGAACCAGCTTCCTTAGAGCCAGTTTCTGCCGAACCAGTTTCCGCCGAACCAATCTCTGCAGAACCAATGTCTGCCATAACCGAATCTGAAAGAGTGACCGGATCTGGTGAATCCACAGGTTCGGCAAACCCATTGCCGACAGCCAGGCCTGCCGGTAAATCCGTCAGATCGGCAGCTAAACCAGGGGCGAAGCCTGCTGGCCGACCAGCCGGCAGAAAGTCTGCCCAGACGGATGAGCAAACAGATACAGCGGCCGAAAAACCGGTTAGGAAAACTGTCAAGCGGGCATCACGTACGACCGCCAAATCGGGAGATGAGGCTGTCGAAACCTTAGAGGGCCCGGCAAAGTCAGACGATCAACCCAATCCGGTAATAACGACTGAGGATCAGCCAAGCCCTGCGATCAGTACTGAAGCACAGCCAGGACCGACGACCCTTTCATCGACTGAACCGGCTGACCAACAATCAGGGCCTGGTCCAGTTTCTGAAGTAGCTGTGACATTCCCTGATCCGACCATCGTGGCATCGACGACCGGAGCATCCGAACCGACTTTCACCCGCACCTCGCAAGGCCCAAGACCGGCCAACCGGCCGGTTCGCCAGCATAATCCCCAGGCTGCAAACCGTCCAGTTGAACGTCTACCCTCCAGGCAAAATGCCCCAGCCCAAAATGGGCCAGCCCAAAATGGGCCAGCTCAACCTGGTCAAGCGCCGCACGGAAGGACACCGATCAACCGTCCTGCAACCAACCGACCCAACGCAGGTCCGGCAATCGGCCCGAATGCGCAATCTGCTGCCCGGTCCACAGGCCGACCGGTCGCCGGCCAAACCGACAGGAATCGCGGCAAGCAACAGCAGCGCGGCCCTGGCAAAACAATGAACCAGGCAATTGCCAATCAGCAGCCTGCGCATCCGGTTCGAGTCAAGGTTTTCGGGATTCCTGCTAACCCAATGGCTGCCCAGTCTGAGGAACATGAGACAGCTCTGCGCGAAAGTGATGCCGAGCAAGTCCGGATCAATCCGACATGGACGGAATCTGCCCAGACAACCCAACCTGGCCAGATAGTGGCAGAATCTTCGCTCTCGAATCAGGGAACAACAGCCCAGCCTCAGGCCTATTCCCAGATGTCCCCCGCAGGCACGACTGCCACCGATGCTTCTTCGGCATACCTGTCGGCTGCTGATGCAGCACAGATGAACGCCGAGTATGCTGAAAATGCTGCTGCAGAGCGCGACAATCGCGACAGTGACGCTGAAGAACTGACTGTTGACAAATCTGCGCGCAAGCACATTGAGTCCGGTGAATCAATCACCGGCGTGCTCGAAATCATGCCGGACGGCTATGGTTTCCTGCGCAAGGACAATTACCTCCAAGGCAACAAGGACATCTATGTACCGCCGCAATACATCCGCCGCTTCGGATCTGCGTCCCGGCGACCTTGTCACCGGCCTGGTCAAGCTGCAGCGCGAGAACGACCGCTACCAGGCCTTGCTGTATATCAAGGAAGTCAACGGCCTGTCACCGGAAAAAATGCTGCGCCGGCCGCATTTCGACCGGCTGACGCCGATCTATCCGAACGAACGCTTTATCCTGGAAACGATACCGCAACGAACTGTCGACCCGGATCATCGACCTGGTCGCACCGATCGGCAAGGGCCAGCGCGGCATGATCGTTTCGCCGCCGAAAGCCGGCAAGACGATCCTGCTCCAGAAGATCGCCAATGCGATCAGCACCAACAATCCGGAAGTCAAGCTGATCGTCCTGCTGATCGATGAACGTCCGGAAGAAGTCACCGACATGCAGCGCTCGATCAACGGCGAAGTCGTCTACTCGACATTTGACAAGACCCCGGAAAACCACACCAAGGTGACCGAACTGGTGCTCGAGCGGGCCATGCGCCTGGTCGAACTGAAGCAAGACGTCGTCATCCTGCTGGACAGCATGACCCGTCTGGCCCGCGCCTACAACCTGACGATCAACCCGACCGGCCGGACGCTGTCCGGCGGTCTCGACCCGGGTGCCCTCTATGGGCCGAAACGCTTCTTCGGCGCCGCCCGCAACATCGAGAACGGCGGCAGCCTGACGATCATCGCCACGTCGCTGATTGAAACCGGTTCCCGCATGGATGAAGTCATTTTCGAAGAATTCAAGGGTACCGGCAACATGGAAGTCTATCTCGACCGCAAGCTGTCCGAAAAACGGATTTTCCCGGCCATCGACATCAACAAGTCCGGCACCCGCCGTGAAGAACTGCTGATGAACAGCAAGGAACTCGATGCTGTCTGGACGATCCGCAAGGCATTCAGCCAGCTCGACACCGTCGGCAGTCACCGAGGCGATCATCAACCTGCTGCTCAAAACCAAGAACAACGAGCACTTCATCTCGTCGATCAACGTCTCGTTCAACGACAAAAATGTCTTTGAAGCGATGCGCGGCGCCAGCGGCGCAGAACCACGAGCCAATGGCAGACACAAATGCGGCATGACAGGACCAGCGCCGCGGCAACAGCGGTTATGACACGCGATGGTGATTGACAAACGCCGAGGGCATCGCTGTAGCATTGAATAAATCGGCATGATTCCGCATAATTTGGTGCGGCATACGTGTCCGGAGCCATCTGCGGAGGATACGCGCCGTATCCTATAAGAGGTGAAAGTCATGAAAGAAGGCATCCATCCGAAGTACGGCAAGGCCATTGTCAAATGTGCCTGCGGTGAAACCTTCGAAACCGGATCAGTCAAGGACAACTTGAACGTGGACATTTGCTCCAAGTGCCATCCATTCTTTACCGGTACGCAGAAACTGGTTGATACCGGCGGACGCGTCGACAAGTTCAAGAAGAGATTGGAGCAGAAGTAAGAACTTCAAACCAAAGGGAGGCAGGCGGTTCAAGCCTCCTTTTTGTTTTAACAGGAGATGATATGAAAAATGAAAAATAACACGGCAGACTGCCGGACCGGTCGGCCGTTCGGCGCGGAAAACGACAATCGGCGGCCAGGCCCTGATCGAAGGCCTGATGATGATCGGACCGGACAAAAAAGCCATGGCTGTCCGCAAGCCGGACGGGTCGATCCAGCTTGAAGAAATGCCGATGACCCGCTTGAAAGGGATGGCCAACTTGATTTTTGTCCGCGGTTCCGTCCGACTGTTCCGCCAGCTGGTCAGCGGGACCAAAGCGCTGCTGCGTTCCGCCGAACTGCTCGATGAAGCCTCAGTCGATACGAAACCTGCCGAATCAGCTTCCACACTGGAAACAACAACGATCAATCCTGTTGATTCAGCTGCAACAGCTGAATCAACAACTGAATCAGATGCACCCGTTTCAACTGTAAAGTCCGCTGTCGAAACGGTCTCTGAAGCACCAGCCAATCCCACAGATGCCGGGAAGAAGAGCCGTCGCACGTTCAAAGACCGCCGCGAAGCCCTCGATCAGAAACTTGACCATTTCCTGACTCACCATTCCGATCTGATGCTGTACATTTCAGCCGTCGGCGGCATCCTGTTCAGTGTCGTTCTGTTTATCCTGCTGCCCAATTTCCTGACCAGCGGTGTCGGCAAGCTGACTGGACTCACGGCGACCAGCGCCGTTCTTCAGCGATCCTGATGAACCTGATCGAAGGTGCGATCCGGATCATCATCTTTGTCGGTTATCTGATGCTGGCCTCCCGGATGGACGAAATCAAGCGCGTCTGGATGTATCACGGTGCTGAGCACAAGACGATCGCCTGCTACGAAGCCGAAATGCCGCTGACGGTCGACAATGTCCGCCAGTTCAGCCGTTTTCATCCGCGCTGCGGCACTGCATTCATGTTCATCGTCATCATCGTCAGCATCATCGTCTTTTCCCTGATCGGCTGGTGGAACCGCTGGATCAACCTGCTGATCCGCTTCGCCCTGGTGCCGGTTGTCGCCGGGATCGCCTATGAAATCATCCGCCTGGCTGGCCGTTTCGACAACTGTGCTGACCCGGGCGATCTCCCAGCCTGGCCTGTGGCTGCAGCGTCTGACCACGGCTGAGCCGAACGACAGCATGCTCGAAGTTGCGATTGCGGCCATGGAAGCTGTTCTGCCCAAGGAAGAAGGCCGCGACAAGTGGTGACTTTGTGATTAAAGTCGGCGAGCTGCTGCGTGAATTTCGCGGCCGTTTGACGGAGCACGGTTTTGAATCCGCCCGCCATGAAGCTGCGCTCTTGATCAGTTCCCGCACCGGCCTGTCGCTGGCTCAGGTTTACAGCCGCCCCGAACAGCCGGTCAACGAGGCAGCAGTCGAACAACTGCTAAGGGACCTCGAGCGTCGCCTGGCTCATGAACCGATCGCCTATATCCTCGGATCGACCGGCTTCTATGGCCTGACCTTTGCGGTCGGACCAGGGGTCCTGATTCCGCGGGCTGATACTGAGCGTCTGGTGGAAATCGCACTCGATGCCCTGAACACTGACTTTGCCGTTACTTCGCCGCTGCAAATCCTCGACACTTGCGCCGGCACTGGTTGTGTCGGCATCAGCATCGCCCATCACCTGCGGATCAAGCATCGCAAATTTTCCCTGACCCTCGTGGAAATGGATCCGCTCGCAGCGTCCTACACCCGGGAAAATGTCCACCGCCATGGCTTGGAAGCGGTCGCGTCAGTCAGCGAAGCTGACCTCTGGCCGGATCTGGACGACTCTTCGCTGGGCTTTGACCTGATCACCGCCAATCCACCCTATATCGTGCGTTCGGTAATCCCGACCCTGATGCCGGATGTCGCAGACTATGAGCCACAGTTGGCTCTGGATGGCGGGGCTGACGGGCTGGACCTCTATCGCCGCATCATCGACGAAACGCCGGTTCACCTCAAACGTCCGGGCCTGCTGCTGCTGGAACACGGTTATGACCAGGCTCTCGCAATCGATGATCTGCTGCGTCGCACAGGTTTCGTCGACCGGATCCAAGTCTATGATTTTGGCGGCCAGCCACGCGTGTCCGGCGGCTGGTTGCGTTAACGCAAACACATCAACGAGGAAGCAACTTATGCCTGCAAAATTCAATCTTTTTCCGTTTGCAGTCGGCCAGACCCTGGTCTTGAAGAAAAAGCATCCCTGCGGCAGCGACCGATGGCGGGTCGACCGGATCGGCGCCGATATCGGCTGCACCTGCTGCGGCTGCGGCCATTTCAACGTCTGGCCGCGGCGGCTGCTGGAAAAGGCGCTGAAAGAAGTGATTGACCCTGGACAAAAATAAAACTGCCGGGCCTTGATTGTGAAGTCAAAGGCCCGGCAACTTTTTATTGATGGCTAAGATGTTGAGGGATGGGAATCAGGATTTGGTCTTCTTGAAATGGGCAACGATGTTGCCATTGGTTAGTTCGCTTGTTGGGTAGTCCGTTGTGATAGCAGTCACTCCACTGATTGCAATTGAATCAACAACAGTGGAAGTTTTATCCGTCACGCGAATCGTCACAGTGATCCTTTTATTAACAGGATCAGCAGTTCCAAGTTTAACTTTGGCATCTGCCTCGAATGATATAACGAAATTTGACCGGTCTAGAGGCGTCGGTAAAATGGAGAGGCTGACATCTCGTCTATTGATTTTGATTTTCACATCATTCTCTGGATTTGTATCATTTTTCGGATCGATGAATGTTAGGTTGACGGCCCAGATGTTTCCGTCTGCCTTTATTTTTCGGACATTGAATCCTAAGGTGTAAATGCTGACGTCATCGACCGTGTTTGTGACCTTGCCACCGCCGGTGATGCTTTTCAACGTATAAGCCGTCGTTGTCTTTTTAGCTGCGAAAACAGCTGGCGAGAACATCGAGAAGACCAGGACAATGATCAGCAAGCTGATAAATTTCTTCTTGGTTGAATATTTCATGGTATCACCTCCTGATTAATATGAGTTGCCGATACAGGGAATAGTTACATCTTCTTTAGGATTATTCTAGATTATTTTCCCGGACAATAAAAGACAGCCTCGCGCAGCGTTTGAAAACTGTGCGAGGCTGTCTTATTTGTGCGAAATTGGCCGGCAGGATGATCAGTTCCAGACTGACCTGAAACGGCCTGTTGTGGGTTTCGGATTAGCCGGCCTGTTCGACCGCGACGGCGACGGCGACGGTCGCGCCGACCATCGGGTTGTTGCCCATGCCGAGGAAGCCCATCATTTCGACATGGGCCGGGACCGAAGACGAGCCGGCGAACTGGGCGTCGGAGTGCATGCGGCCCATGGTGTCGGTCATGCCGTAGGAGGCAGGGCCGGCAGCCATGTTGTCCGGGTGCAGCGTGCGGCCGGTGCCGCCGCCGGAAGCGACGGAGAAGATACTTCTTGCCCTGCTCGATGCATTCTTTTTTGTAGGTGCCGGCGACCGGGTGCTGGAAGCGGGTCGGGTTGGTCGAGTTGCCGGTGATCGAAACGTCGACGCCTTCCAGGTGCATGATCGCGACGCCTTCGCGGACATCGTCGGCGCCGTAGCAGCGGACCTTGGCCCTGTCGCCCTGCGAGTAGGCGATTTCCTCGGTGACGGCGACCTTGCCGGTGGCGTAGTCGAACTGGGTCTTGCACATAGGTGAAGCCGTTGATGCGGGAGATGATCTGGGCGGCATCCTTGCCGAGGCCGTTCAGGATGACCCGCAGCGGCTCGGTGCGGACCTTGTTGGCGGACTTGGCGATGCCGATCGCGCCTTCGGCGGCGGCGAAGGACTCGTGGCCGGCCAGGAAGGCGAAGCACTTGGTTTCTTCGCGCAGCAGCATGGCGGCGAGATTGCCGTGGCCGAGGCCGACCTTGCGGTCGTCGGCGACAGAACCGGGGATGCAGAAGGACTGCAGGCCGATGCCGATCGCTTCGGCGGCGTCGGCGGCCTTGTTGCAGCCTTTCTTGATGGCGATCGCGGCGCCGACGACATAGGCCCAGGCGGCGTTCTCAAAGGCGATCGGCTGGGTGTCCTTGCAGATTTTGTATGGATCGATGCCCTTGGCGTCGCAGATCGCCTTGGCTTCCTCGATGGAGGCAATGCCATATTGGGCCAGGGCGGCGTTGATCTTGTCTGATTCTCCGGTCATAACTTTCAAAAAGTGCCATAATCGGTTAGCTCCTTTCACGCCGTTCGACTTATTCATGCCGGGGATCGATGACGCGGGCGGCTTCGGCGAAACGGCCATACGTGCCGATGTTCTTCTGGAACGCTTCGTTGGCGTCGACGCCCTTCTTGATCATCTCCAGCATCGGGCCGATTTTCAGGAACTGGTAGCCGATGATCTGATCGTCTGCATCCAGAGCCATCTTCAGGACATAGCCTTCGGTCAGCTCCAGGTAGCGCGGACCTTTGTCGACCGTGCTGAACATCGTGCCGACCGTGCTGCGCAGGCCTTTGCCCAGGTCTTCAAGCGAGGCGCCGATCGGCAGGCCGCCTTCGGAGAAAGCGGACTGGCTGCGGCCATAGACGATCTGCAGGAACAGCTCGCGCATGGCGGTGTTGATCGCATCGCAGACCAGGTCGGTATTCAGGGCTTCGAGGATGGTCTTGCCGGTCAGGATCTCGGCGGCCATGGCGGCGGAATGGGTCATGCCGGTGCAGCCGATCGTCTCGACGAGGGCTTCCTGGATGATGCCGTCCTTGATATTGAGCGACAGCTTGCAGGCGCCCTGCTGCGGTGCGCACCAGCCGACGCCGTGGGTGAAGCCGGAAATGTCCTTGATCTCCCGGGCCTGGACCCAGCGGCCTTCCTCGGGAATCGGCGCCGGGCCGTGGTTCGGGCCTTTGGCCACACAAGTCATCTGTTCTACTTCGTGTGTCTTCAGCATGTCTGTTTCCCCTTTCAAAGACTGGTCCATGCGTCATGCGCCAGGCTTGCGGACCGTTGCAGGGGCAGTCTGCCGGGCCGAAAATCGGCTCAGTATTATACCGTAGGCTCGGCGATAAGCCAGTGATCCACAGGTCGATTATAGCCGAATCCGAACGTGCTGTTACCAGTCGCGGAGTTCGCACAGGTCCTGGTGTCATATACATGCTTTATGCTGACAAATCATGCGATAATCGGGATATACGAAAGGGATGGCTTATGCTGGATCAAGCTAGCGGCGGTTGAAAACCGCTATGAAGAACTGAATCTGCTGCTTGTCCGATCCGGCGGTTCTGGCCAGACCAGGACCGCTATCGCAAGCTGGTCCAGGAGCACGCCGAGCTGGCCCCGCTGGTCGACGATTATCCGTGCGTCTGCGCGCAGACCAGGCAGTCGATCCGAGGAGCACCGGGAGATGCTGTACGCAGACGGACGACCGTGATTTCCGCGAGCTGGTCCGCGAGGAACTGGCCGGGCTCGAGGCAGAACGCGACTGAACTGGACAGCCCGGCTGCAGGAGGCGCTGAGTGCCGAAGGACCCCAACGACAACCGCAACGTGATCGTCGAGATCCGCGCCGGTGCCGGCGGCGAAGAAGCGGCGCTTGTTTGCCGCGGTCCTGTACCGGATGTATGTGCGCCTATGCCGAAGCCGCAGGGCTGGCAGTACCGAACTGGTCGACCTGAACGAGACCGAAATGGGCGGCTTCAAGGAAGTCGTCTTCATGATCGAAGGCCGCGGTGCTTTCAGCCGATTCAAATTTGAAAGCGGCGTCCACCGCGTCCAGCGTGTCCCGGTCACCGAATCCGGCGGCCGGATCCACACCTCGACGGTCACCGTCGCCGTCCTGCCGGAAGCTGACGACGTCGAAGTCAACATCAATCCGAACGACCTTGAAATCGACACCTACCGGGCGTCCGGCGCCGGCGGCCAGCATGTCAACCGGACCGATTCCGCTGTCCGGATCACGCACAAGCCGAGCGGGCTCGTCGTGACCTGCCAGGACCAGCGCTCGCAATACAAGAACAAGGACCGCGCGATGGCCGTCCTGCAAGTCCCGTCTGCTCGAACTGGACACAGGCCGCGCCAGGCCGGGGCGATCGCGTCGGACCGCAGAGCCAGGTCGGCACGGGCGACCGCAGCGAACGGATCCGGACCTACAACTACCATCAGGGCCGCGTGACGCGACCACCGGATCGGCCTGACACTTTATCGCCTCGAGGAAATTCTCAATGGCGATATCGGCGAGCTCATCCGGGCTCTCCAGGCTGCGGCACGATCGAACAGCCTCAGTGTGGCGAACGAGGAAGATGCCTGATGCAGCCTGATGCCAAGTCACCTGACCGGATGAAAACCGAGATCGTGGTCATCGATCCAAACCTGACCGGACCCGAACTCGACCGCCTGCTGCTGCCAGCCGCCCGGGCCCTGCGCGAAGGGCAGCTGGTCGCTTTCCCGACCGAGACGGTCTATGGCCTCGGTGCCGATGCGCTCAACCCGGCCGCGGTCGACAGGATTTTCGCCGCCAAAGGCCGCCCGGGTGACAACCCCCTGATCGTCCATATCGCCCGGGTGGAAGATATCCGGCGCTTGACGACCACTGTTCCGCCGTTAGCCATCCGGCTGCTCGCTGTCTTTGCTCCTGGCCCGCTGACGGTGATCCTGCCCAGGTCTTCGCTGGTGCCGGACAATGTGACTGCCGGCCTGGACACCGTGGCGGTCCGAATCCCGGCTCATCCGGTTGCGAGACGGCTGATCGAACTGGCCGGTGTACCGGTCGCTGCGCCTTCGGCCAATCGTTCAGGCCGGCCAAGCCCGACCCGGGCCTGGCATGTTGCTGATGATCTCGACGGCTTGATCCCGTATATCATCGATGGGGGTGCCTGCGAATTCGGCCTGGAATCGACCGTACTCGACCTGACCGGGCCTCAGCCGCAGATCCTGCGCCCCGGTGCGGTCACTGCGGAAGCGATTCAGCAGGTCATCGACCAGGTCAATTCCGAGACTGGCAACGTCAATGCCGATAACGACTCAGAGCCGGCAGCGAAAAGCAGATCTGGTGGGGGTCAGCAGGGTCAGGGCCAGACAGCACCGCGCTCGCCAGGGATGAAATACCGCCACTATGCACCGAAAGCAAGGCTATTGGTGTGCGACGAGCCTCTAGTCGAAGCACGCGCCAGCTGGATCTCCCGCACACTGGATGATTTAAAATCAGGGAAGCCGCTGAAAATCGGCCTGTACCTCTGCCAGGCGACATACGACCACCTGCCGGCCCACTGCCATGCCGGCGAAGGACCGCTCGATTTAACAGTCCAGATCTACGCGGAAAGTCCTGCGCCGCGCCAGGCCTCCCATCATCTGTTCGATGCCCTGCGTTCGTTTGACCGCGAGGCAGTTGACCTGATCATTGCAGAGGGTCTGCCCACGAGTGGCGCCGGGGTTGCCTACATGAACCGATTGCGCAAAGCTGCCGGCGGCGGCGAACCGGTCTGAGCAGCAGCCAGCCTAAAATATTCTGTTTATTCATGATGATTGGCTTGGAAAACCAGGAGAAGCAAATGATGAAAATCTTGTTTGTCTGTACGGGAAATACGTGCCGCAGTCCTATGGCAGAAGCATTGATGCCGGCTGGAATGGCCGAATCAGCCGGGCTTGCTGCCTGGCCTGGCGAGTCCGCGATGCCGGAGGCCGTCCGGGCAGTGGCCAGACTCAACGGCCGCGATCTGTCCAGTCACCGGGCCCGGCGTTTTGCCGACGTCGACACCAGCCGATTCGACTGGATCCTGACGATGAATGTCCGCCAGCGTGAGCAGATCGTCGCCATGCAGCCGAATATGGCTGACAAGGTCGAGACGATCGGCGTGCTGGCCGGTGAACCGGACCTTGAAATCCTCGATCCTTTCGGCATGCCCCAGGATTATTACGACCAGACAGCAGTCCTGCTCCAGCATTTGATCGAAAGCATCATGGCCAGATTCGACAAAAACTTCTGATCCAGTCTAAGGACTTTTAACCGTTGTCGGGGTATTCTGGAAACAGATCCGGATTTCCCCGCTGCACCTTGAGAGTCGATCAACTGGCTGCCGAATTTGTCCTGTCAGATCATGCTGTCAAACTTGACGGTTTTCCTGATGCGTGATATATTCTTTCGTACTGCGCAATCTTGTCGCAGGTGTTCTTTTACAATTGAAGAACAATCCTCGCCCGAAATGTAGGGCCGTTAGTCCAGGAGGAGGTGAAACAGTGGCTAGAAAGTATGAAGCAATGGTTATTCTGAACCCGACACTCGGTGAAGACGCATTAAGCGCGACCGTCGAGAAAGTCAAGGGTCTGGTTGAAGCGTCCGGTACGCTAGAGCAGATCGAAGTTTGGGGTCGCAAACGTCTTGCGTACGAGATTGATGATCAAAAGGAAGGTTTTTATTTCCTCATCAACTTCAGTGCGGAAGCCGAATTCCCGAAGGAGCTTGAGCGTGTTCTCAAGATTTCCGAAGGTGTTATGCGATACCTGGTTATCCGTCCTGACGAAAAATAATTGTCAGAAAGGACTGTGAGAAATGAACAAAGCGATCCTGATGGGTAATTTGACCCGTGATCCCGAAATGCGCACGACCCAAAACCAGGTGCCGGTTTGCACCTTCACCCTGGCTGTCGAGCGTCGCTTCAAATCCGCCAGTGGCGAACGCCAGGCTGACTTCATCAATGTCGTCGCATGGCGCCAGCAGGCCGAGTTTGTGGCCAAATATTTCCACAAAGGCTCACGGATGGTTGTCGTTGGTTCGATTCAAACCCGGACATATGATGACAAAGATGGCAACAAGCGCACAGCGACTGAAGTTGTCGCCGATGAAATCCATTTTGGTGACTCGAAAAAGACCAGCACCGGCTATGACAACCAGCCGGCCAGTGGTGCCCCCGCGGCATCATCGGCCAATGACGGATTCTTCCCGGCGCCGGATGACGACACCTCACTGCCCTTCGATCTCTAATCTGTGTTCATGATAATTTCTGAAAGGAGCAAGCATCCATGGCTGATTACAAACGTGGTGGCCGCGACAGCGGCGATAAAGAAGGCCGCGGCATGCGTCCGAGACGTTCACGCCGTAAAGTCTGCGCTTTCTGCGCCGACAAGGTTGAAGTCATCGACTACAAGGACGTCAACCGCCTGCGCAAGTTCGTTTCCGAACGCGGCAAAATCCTGCCGAAGCGTATGACCGGCAACTGTGCTGAACACCAGCGCAGACTGACCATCTCAATCAAACGGGCGCGTCATGTCGCCCTGCTGCCCTACGCTGGCGAATAAATTCATTTCATGAATTTATCGCCTGCGAATAATATTCGCCTCACGAATGAAAATTCGCAAGCGAATAGATTCGCAAGCGAATAGATTCGCAAGCGTTGCAGACGATAATAACAAGAGAACGCCCAGATGATGGGCGTTCTTTTTATGTTATAATATTTTTTGCTTTAGCAAAGACTCGCGATCGTTTCCGGTCGCTGAACAGACAGGAGAACCAGCATGAAGGTCATTTTACTCAAGGATGTCAAAGGTTTGGGCAAAGTCGACGAAATCAAAGAGTGCCAGGACGGTTACGCCCGGAATTTCCTTTTCAAGCAGAATCTCGCGCTTGAAGCCACCCCGCAGAATATCAACAGTGTCAAGAACCGCAAAGGGGCTGAAGCCGCCAGAGTCGCTCGTGAACTGGCCGAGGCTAAGGAAACCGGAGCCAGGCTCAGCGGCCAGACTGTCCGCCTGGCGATGAAAGCCGGCGATGGCGGCCGCCTGTATGGCGCAGTCACTGCGATGGATGTCGCCGCAGCACTCGAAAAGAGCGGCTTCAAAGTCGACAAACGCGGTATCACCCTGCACCAGCAGATCAAATCAGTCGGCACTTTTGAAGCGGAAATCAAGCTCCACCATGAAGTGACCGTCAAAGTCAGCCTCGAAGTCGTCGCGCTCCACTGATGGCAGCTGATTCACAAGTCAAGTCGCGGCCGATCGGCCGCATCCCGCCGCACAATGTCCAGGCCGAGCAATCGGTCCTGGGCAGTGCGATGTCCGGCGAACGTCAACTGGCAGAGATCACAGCCTTGCTCAAGACCGAGGATTTCTACCGTCCCGACCACCGCCTGGTTTACGATGCCATCTGTGAGCTTTACCTGTCGAACAAGCCAGTCGATATCCTGACTGTCGCTGACCTACTCGAGAGCAAGTCGCTGCTCGAAAAAGCTGGTGGCATCGCCTATATCAGCGGCTTGCCGGATGCCATCCCTGTCATGGCCAACGCAATGCACTATGCCGACCTGGTGCGCCAGAAATCGCTGCTGCGGCGCTTGCTGACTGCCATGGATGACGTCACCGGCTTGTGCTTTGACGAAGCCAACGAAGCGGATATCCTCCTCGACGTTGCAGCCAAGCGGATCTACGAGATCCGTGAGAACCGCGACGCGACTGGTTTTGAAAGCATCAAGGACATCATGGGCCGGACGGTCAACGAACTGGCGGCGATGGCCCGCGGGAAAATCCACGAACGCTATGTGATGACTGGCTTTCATGCGCTGGACCGCGCCTTGGGTGGCTTGCGACCGGGCGCCCTGATCATTGTCGCTGCCCGACCTGCGATGGGCAAGTCTGCGTTCGCCCTCAATATCGCCCAGAAAGCGGCGACTTTGTATGATGTGCCAGCCGCGATCTTTTCGCTCGAAATGTCCAAGGAAGAAATCGGCAACCGTATGCTGAGTGCCCAGTCGCTGGTCCAGGCTCGCTCGCTCAACACTGGCGAGCTGCAAAGCGATGACTGGGACAAAATCGCCCGCGCCCTTCCCCCGCTTTATGCGGCGCCGATCCATATTGACGACCGTTCGGGAACCTCGGTCATGGAAATGATTTCCAAATGCCGGCAATTGAAGCTCGAAAACAAGCTTGGCCTGATCGTCATCGACTACTTGCAGCTGATGAGCGGCAGCAATTCTCGCTCGGACAGCCGCCAGCAGGAGATCTCCGAGATTTCGCGGTCGCTGAAAATCATGGCTCGCGAACTCAATGTGCCGGTCATTGCACTGTCCCAGCTATCGCGTGCCTGTGAGGCGCGCTCGGACAAAAAACCGATGCTGTCGGACTTGCGTGACTCAGGTGCGATCGAACAGGATGCCGATATTGTCATGTTCCTGTTCCGTGAAAATTATTATGACCCCAACCACATGCAATTGGAGACCGAAGAGGCAGAGGTCATCATCGCCAAGAACCGCCAGGGTTCGACTGGCAGTGTCCATCTCGGCTGGTGGCCCAAATATACGATGTTCTTTGAACACGAAGACGGCCGGATCCCCAGTGAACCGCCACCATTTTAAAGAGAACCGGAGCTCTGCTTTGAAACTTGAAAACAAGGCTTTTCTGGATATTTTGTCCAGATGATGGCCCAGGTGAATCCTTTAAGAAATAATCCGACGATCATGGATCGCGTCGAGGCCGCAATAGTTGCAGGCACGCTTGTCCCGGTTGGGACTGGCGTGCTTGTCGGCGTTTCCGGCGGTCCTGACTCGATGGCCTTGCTCGATCTGTTGCGCCGTATCGGCACTTTTTCCCTGCGTGCAGCCCATCTCAACCATTGCCTGCGCCCGGGTGATTGCGATGCAGATGAGGCCCTGGTGCGCGACTACTGCCGCCACTGGCAGATCGAACTGGACGTCACAGCCATCGATGTCGCAGCCTTGGCCAAGGCTGAGGGGATCGGGCTGGAAGCTGCCGGCCGCCAGGCCCGCCACGCTTTTTTCGCCGACTGCGCTCGGCGCTGGACCAGGCAAACACCCTCGGTCCAGACGGTGCGGATCGCCCTCGCCCATCATCTCGATGACCAGGCTGAAACAATTCTGCTTCACCTTGGACGCGGTTGCGGCCTGGACGGCCTGACCGGGATGCGCCCGCTGACTGGTGCATTTATCCGCCCGTTACTCGGTATCCGCAGGACCGAAATCCTCGACTACCTGTCCAGCCATCAAGTGCCCTGGCGGCTCGACGCGACCAATGAACAACCTTTCACCTTGCGCAACCGCCTGCGCCAGCAAGTCCTGCCGATCTGGCGTGACGCGCTCGGCTATGATCCGGCCGCCGTCCTGGCCCGCACCGCAGAACTGGTCAGCGACGATCAGCAGCTGCTGGACCAGTTGACTGAAGCGGCCTGGCTGCGCGTGGCCCTGCCGGAAGTCGATCCCGAAGCTGGCGATGCTGATAACCCAGCCAGCCCGGCTACTTTTGCAGAAACCACAGCCCGGCCTGTTCAATTCGATTGCCGGGCCTTCCGCACTGAACCGGCGGCGATCCAGAACCGTCTGCTGCGCCGGGCATGGCGCCAGGCAAGTGGCCAGCATCGTGATATCGAATGGCGCCATCTGCGCATCGCCCGGGACTTCATTGGCGATTCCACCCGCCGGCGCGGCCATCTGGACTGGCCACAGAACATCGTGATCGAGCTGGATGTGACGAAAGTACGCTTTTTTCGTGTCGCTGCGAGGCGAAAAGACACAAATTCTTTACCAAATGTGACTTCTATTACACGTTTTCCAGACGATTGACTGCTATAATATTACGATACCAATTGCAGGAGGCCTCTTTCCAGATGAACAAAGTAGTGAAACGCATCTTGATCCCCAAGGCGGAAATCGACAGCATGTGCCGTCGGCTTGGTGAACAGATCACACGCGATTATATTGGCAAGGAAATCATTCTCATCGGTGTTCTCAAGGGAGCCTTCGTTTTCATGGCTGACCTGGCCAGGTATATCGATGTCCCGTGCCGGATTGACTTCATGTCGGTTTCCAGCTATGGCAGCGGGACCAGGACATCCGGCGTCGTCCGGATCACCAAGGATCTTGATTCCGACATCTACGGGCAAACACATCATCGTCGTCGAGGATATTGTCGATACCGGCCTGACGCTCAAGCATCTGCGCCAGCTGCTCGGCACCCGCAATCCGGCCAGCATCGCGCTCTGCACGGCTTTTGACAAGCCAGACCGCCGCAAGGTCGATATTGAGGTCGAATATATCGGCATTCAGATACCGGATGAATTCATTGTCGGCTACGGCCTTGATTTCGATGGCAAATACCGCAATCTCCCGGATGTTTCCATCCTTGGGCGACGACAGCCAAGGAGGAGAAAAATGAGCAACCCGAAAAAGCCGCTGAGCGGCATGTCGTTTTATGTCGTCCTGCTGGCTATCATCATCGTCGCTGTCCTTTTTCATGTCCCGCATGACCCAGCCAGACCGATCACCCTGTCCGAGTTGATCGCCAAGATCGACAGCGGCGCAGTGATCAGCGAAGTCATTGTCACCGGTTACACGATCGAGGTCACCGAGAAGACACGACATCTGGCGTAGCGTCAAGACCTACAGCAAGCAAATTTCGCCGATGTGGATGGCTGACCTCTACACGGTGCTGCAATGACGCCAAGACCGCCGGCAAGATCGAAATTTCGACTACACCGAACCGACTGACTATCGCCGGCCTGGCCAACATCATCCTGATCCTGGTCATGATCGTCGGCATGGGTGCTTTCATCTGGTTCACCTACAGCCGGCAGGCCGGCGACGGCAAGAACGCCATGAGCTTCGGCCGCAGCCGGGCCAAGCTCAACGACCCGACCAAGAACAAGATCACCTTCGCTGATGTCGCCGGCGCAGATGAAGAGAAGGAAGAACTGCAAGGAGATCGTCGATTTCCTGAAAAATCCCAAGAAATATGCCGATACTCGGCGCCAAGATCCCGCGCGGCATCCTGCTGGTCGGCGCGCCAGGCACCGGCAAAACCCTGCTGGCCAAGGCTGTCGCCGGTGAAGCCGGCGTGCCGTTCTTCTCGATCAGCGGTTCCGATTTCGTCGAAATGTTCGTCGGTGTCGGCGCTTCCCGTGTCCGCGACCTGTTTGAAACGGCCAAGAAGAACTCGCCCTGTATCGTTTTCATCGATGAAATCGACGCTGTCGGCCGCCACCGCGGCGCCGGCACTGGGCGGCGGTCATGACGAACGTGAACAGACACTCAACCAGCTGCTGGTCGAAATGGACGGTTTCGGACCGAACGAAGGCGTCATCATCATGGCCGCGACCAACCGTCCGGACATCCTCGACCCGGCCCTGCTGCGTCCCGGCCGCTTTGACCGCCGCATCACCGTCATGCGCCCGGACATCAAGGGCCGTGAGGAAATCCTCAAGGTCCATGCCCGCAACAAACCGCTGGACCCGCCGTCGACCTGCGCGAAATCGCCAAGATCACGCCGGGATTCACCGGCGCCGACCTGGCCAACCTGCTGAACGAAGCCGCCCTGCTGGCCGCCCGCAAAGGTGCGAAAGTCATCGTCTATGAGGATATTTCCGAAGCTGTCTTCAAGATCATGATCGGTCCGGAGAAGAAGAGCCGGATCATCAGCGAAAAAGAACGCAAGCTGACCGCCTATCACGAAGCCGGCCATGCCATCGTCCTGCGCACGATTTCCGAAACCGACAAGGTCGAGCGCGTCTCGATCATCCCGGCCGGCGCCGCCGGCGGCTATACTGCCCACAAGCCGCATGAGGACACCTATTACGCGACGCGCAGCCAGCTGATCGCCGAGATCATGATCGCCCTGGGCGGCCGGGCCGCCGAAGAGCTGATCTTCAACGAAATCAGCACCGGTGCGGCGTCCGACCTGCAGAGCTGCAACGCCATCGCCCGCGACATGATCACCAAATACGGCATGAGCGACAAGCTCGGCAACCTGGTCTTCGGCAGCGATGGCGAGGTCTTCCTGGGCAAGGACTACGGCCATGTCCAGAACTACAGTGAAAAACTGGCCAGCATCATCGACGAGGAAGTCAAGACAATCATCGATGAGGCTTACGCAAAAACTCTGCAGATCCTGCGCGATGCCCATGATCTGCTCGTTGCGCTGGCTGAAACTTTGCTGGAAAAAGAGAAGATCGAAGGCCCTGAATTCGAAACCTTGATCCAGAAATATGCCCCTGGCATCCGGCCGCTGCCGAAGCAGAGCAACCCGACGCCGGTTGCAGTGCCTGAAAATGCAAGTGTCCCGACGCAAGTCGAAAATGCAACTGAGTCTACCACGCCCGCTGAGCCCGCTGAAGCCGAACCTGCCGAATCAGCTGAATCAGCTGAAACAACAGAGCCAACCGAGCCAACCGAATCAACCGGGCCAGAGGCGAAGTAGTCCAACCCGGACCTCGCCAATAACATTAAAGATGCCGCCTCTTTTCGCTGGATTGCGAAGAGGCGGCATCTTTTTTGATCTCGTTCCAATATTTATGAACTTGTGAATTGCTTGTTTTTATCCAGGCATCAGCTGTGAGGATGGGTCCGGCCGGTCAGCTGGTCGGCCAGGCTGCGGATATTTTCCGGGCCAAGGACCAGGATCAGGTCGCCGGGTCCGACCCGCTTGTCCAGTTCTTCACGGATCTCGGCGAAATTGGCGCCAAACTGAGCATGGCCGCCAAGTTCATTGATCCGCTCCACCAGCTGGCGCGAACTGACATAGTCACGCCGGGTCTCGCGGTCACTGAAAATTTCAGAGAAAATAACCCATTCGCAGTCTTTCAAGGCGTCGACGAATTCATCGAACAGGATCTGGGTCCGGCTGAACGTCAGAGGCTGGAAAACCACCCAGGTATGGTTGTGGGGAATTGTCGCCGCTGCGGCCAGGGTCGCCCGGGCTGCTGCCGGGTGGTGGGCATAATCGGCGATCACTTGTGCACCGCGGTAAATGCCCGTCCGGGTGAATCGGCCTTCGGCTCCCTGGAAACTGTTGAGGATTTTCTCAGCGGCCGCCGGTGTCCCGCCACACAAGTCAGCGCAGGCGATGGCAGCCAGCGCATTGACAACATTGTGCTGGCCGGGGATTTTCAGCTCAAGGTGGGCGTAAAGCTGGTCATTGTGGTAAACATCGAATTGCGGCAGTCCGTCGATATATTGCAGGTTGCGCGCCTGCCAGTCCGCAGGATCCTGGTCCAGGCCGAACCAGACCAGGTTGGGCATCTGGCGTTTGTCATCTGAACGTTTCTGGCGGAGCCGCTCGAGCATGATCCGGACATTCGGATCAAACGACGGCAGGACAAGATTGCCATGGTCAGGCAGATTGTCAGCGAATTCGGCAAAGACGTCGATGACCTCATCGAGGTCGGCAAAACAGTCGACATGGTCGTAATCGATATTCAGGATCGCTGCGACCGTCGAGTAGAACTTGAGGAAGCTATTCTTGTATTCGCATGCTTCGGAAACCATCAGCTGTTCGTTCTGGCCAAGTCGGACAGTGGTCTGGAATTGCTCAAGCTCGGCGCCGAGGTGTACAGTCGGATCCTGGCCGGCTTCGATCAGGAGCAGGGCGCACATCGCAGTTGTCGTTGTCTTGCCGTGCGTACCTGAAATATTGACTACCTGGTTGAATCGGCGGTTCAGCCAGCCGAGAAATGCGGCACGGTCAATCGTAGCAAGGCCGGCTTCACGGGCTGCCGATAATTCGGGATTTTCCTTGGGAATCGCAGCCGTGTAAACGACCAGATCGGGTTTGAAATCCAGCAGTTGTTCAGCTTTGTGGCCTTCAAAGATCGCAACACCCTGAGCGCTCAAGTAGGCAGTTCGCTCGGAAAGATGGCGGTCGGAACCGGCAATATGGAATCCGCTGGCTGACGCGATTTCGGCGAGTCCGCTCATGCTGATACCACCGATACCGATGAAATAAATGCGTGATCCAGGCTGCAGTTTGAAATTCAGGTTGGTTTCCGGATGTGCCATGGTCAAAGGCGCTCCTTATAGTCAAAATCTCAAAATATCCTATCACAGTTCGCCCAGCTTGACCATGCCATGTCCAGGGCGGTACATCAATGGACGGCCCGCGATGAGGACAGGTTGACAGAAAAGTTGACCAAACCATTGGCAGGTTATCTAAAGAACGAAAATAATGTTATAATTATTCATATAAAACGCTGAATTTCACAGCGCTAGGACTGGCTGACACGACACGAAATGAATGGAGGAATCTGCATGGAAATCACAAGCATAACCATTCGAAAAATGGGCAGCGAGGGTAAAATGAAAGCCATCGTCTCGGTTACCTTCGACAACTCCTTTGTCGTCCACGATATCAAAGTCATCGAAGGCACTAATGGATACTTCATCGCAATGCCGAGCCGCAAGACTCAGGATGGCGAATTCAAAGACATTGTGCATCCGATCAATTCCGAATTCCGCGACCGCCTGTCAGGTGAAGTTCTGAAAAAATATTATGAAGCCCTCGAGCTGGCCCAGGCGCAGGCCGCTGAGAATGGGGAAGCCCTGGACTGAACGGATTGTCGCCTGATCACCCACTAGCCAACTACCGCCGACACTTGACCTACCTCTTGATTCAACAGACCTGTCCGGCCGAAACCGGACAGGTCTTCGTCTGCCAACTATGTCTAGTAACCGCCGATCAACCTTTTCTTTGGGAGGTGCTTGCCATTGCCACAGCCACCCTTTCTGATCACACTTGACCAGGGCACTACCAGCTGCCGCGCCTTGGCTTTCGATAGCCAGGGCGAACCTGTCGCCCAGAGCCAGCAACCGATAGCCCAGTATTACCCGCGGCCTGGCTGGGTCGAAGAGGACCCGGTTGAAATTCTCCAGACCCAGATCAAGGTCCTGCGCGATGTGGCCCGGCAATTGGCCGACCGGTTCGGCACCGATTCGCGCAGCATCGCCGGGATCGGCATCACCAACCAGCGGGAGACCGTGGTGGTCTGGGATCGCCAGACAGGCCAGCCGGTTTATCCGGCAATCGTCTGGCAGTGCCGGCGTACAGCGGAGATCTGCTCCAGATTGCGAGATGAAGGGCAGGAAGATTGGGTGCACCGGCGGACTGGCCTGGTGCTCGACGCCTATTTCAGTGCAACCAAGCTGATGTGGCTCTTTGAAAACGATCCCGCCTTACTTGCCCGGGCCCGGGCTGGCGAACTCCTGGCTGGCACAATCGACAGCTGGCTGATCTGGCATCTGACAGCAGGACGATCCCATGTGACAGATGTCAGCAATGCTTCACGGACGCTATTGATGAATTTGCAGACTGGCCGATGGGATGACGACCTGCTCAAGCTGTTCAATATTCCAGCTGCGATCCTGCCGACCATCGTCCCCTCCGCAGGGCAGTATGGTGTCCTCGATGAATCCATCCTTCCGGGCCGAATCCCGCTGGCTGGTCTGGCTGGCGATCAGCAGGCCGCGCTTTTCGGCCAGGCTTGTTTTGAACCGGGCATGACCAAGAATACCTATGGCACCGGTTGTTTCCTTTTGATGCAAACAGGCACGACCGCGGTTTTTTCAAACCAGGGCTTGTTGACGACCGTGGCCTGGGATATCGGCCAGGGCCTGAATTACGCCCTCGAAGGCAGTGTCTTCAATACCGGGTCGGCGATCCAGTGGCTAAGGGATGAATTGAAGATCATCAGCCGCGCTTCCGAATGTGACACCCTCGCCGCGTCAGTCGCCAGTACTGACGGTGTCCAGTTTGTCCCGGCCTTCACCGGTCTCGGTGCACCTTACTGGGACATGGACGCGCGCGGCCTGATCTGCGGGATAACGCGCGGGACGACGAATGCCCATATCGCCCGGGCGGTCCTGGAATCGATCGCCCTGCAAAGCCAGGATGTTCTGCAGATCATGCATGATGAGGCCGGTTACCGGATCCCGAAGCTGCGTGTCGATGGCGGTGCTTCGGTCAGCGATTTGCTGATGCAGCTGCAGGCGGATATCAGCCAGGTCCCGGTCGACCGGCCACGGGTCACTGAAACCACTGCATTTGGCGCTGCTGCCCTGGCCGGGCTCGGATTGTCAGTCTGGCCCGGTTTGCAAACCGTTGCCGACCTTCGCCAGTGCGACCAGATTTTCCAGCCCAATCCAGTTGACCAGGCGCACCGGCAGCGCCAGATCGCCTGGCAGAAAGCCATCGCCGCCGCCCGTGCCATCGGTTGCGGTTTTGCTTGACAGTCCCGGGTGCTGATGTTAATATGCTTCGGTGACCGTTTTGTCCGGGCTCTTTAAAATGCTGGATGTCATGAAAACGACTGATGTCATGCAAATGACTGATGTCATGTAAATGACAAAGCATGCCTGGGATGATCGAGACTGATTACAGGAGGAACACGAAATGTACGCAGTAATTGCAACCGGCGGTAAACAGTACCGCGTTTCGGTCGGCGACGAGATCTTCATCGAGAAGCTCGAAGGCGAAGCCGGAGCTTCAATCAAGTTTTCAGAAGTCCTGATGATTTCCGATGACAATGGCCTCAAAGTTGGCACCCCGAATGTCGAGGGCGCCGCTGTCGAAGCTGAAATCGTCAAGCAGGGCAGAGCGAAGAAGATCATTGTCTTCAAGTACAAAGCCAAGAAAACTTACCGTAATAAAAGAGGCCATCGTCAGCCTTACACCCGCGTTCGTATCAACGCGATCAACGCTTGATTTGAAGCCGCCGCGAGTGGCCGGGGATCCATTCCCTTAAAACCCGCAGCATTCGGACATTGACATGATGAAGATTAAACTGGCTCGCACATCGTCCGGACTGATCCGGCGATTCACCGCTACCGGCCACGCCGGATATGCCCCTCATGGAGAAGACATTCTCTGTGCCGGTGTTTCCGCAATCGCCCAGACGGTGATCGGCTCGCTCGAAGATATTGCCGGGATCACTCCCGCCTATGTCCTGCGCGACGGCGAGATCAGCTGCGAACTGCCGGACCTTTCGGTCCTGACAGATCAGCAGATCGAAATTGCCCGCGTCCTGATGGAATCGATGTCCATCGGCTGCAAGCAGATCGAAGCCAGTTACGGTTCATCCTATGTCCAGGTTAAAGAAGTACAATATCAAAACAAAGGAGGTGCAAGAGCATGATTTTAGTCAATCTGCAGCTTTTGGCTCATAAGAAGGGCGTCGGCAGCACACGCAACGGCCGTGACTCCCAGTCCAAGCGTCTCGGCGCTAAAAAAGGCGACGGACAAGTCGTTACCGCCGGCAACATTCTGGTTCGCCAGCGCGGCACCAAAATCCATCCCGGAACAAATGTCGGTATCGGTTCGGACGACACACTGTTCACGCTCATCGACGGTAAAGTCAAGTATGAACGTCTCGGCAAGGACAAGAAAAAAGTCAGCGTCTACCCGGCCGAATAAGCTACTTACAGTTGATTCGACAAAGAGAAGCACAAGCAAGGGATCCGGCCAGTGCAAATGGCAGGATCCTTTTTTGCACAACAGGAGAAAAACATGTTCATTGATAGCGCGAAGATCTATGTGCGGGCCGGCAATGGCGGCAACGGCATGGTCTCGTTCCACACAGCCAAATATGTGCCCAATGGCGGCCCCGACGGCGGCGACGGCGGGCGCGGCGGCAGCATCATCTTTTATGCCGATGAGAACAAGACCACGCTGCAGGACTTCCGCTTCAAACGCAAATATGTTGCCGAAGACGGCGAAAAGGGCGGCCGCCGCAACATGTCCGGCCACAGCGGCCACGATCTTCGCCTTCCGGTTCCGATCGGCACGATCATCAAGGATACAGAGTCCGGGCAGATCATGGCTGACTTGAACGAAGCAGGCCAGGAAGTCGTTATCGCTCGCGGCGGCCGCGGCGGTGCAGGCAATGTCCATTATGCCAACAGCATCCGCCAGGCTCCGAACTTTGCCCGCGCTGGCGAACCCGGCGATGAGTTCAACCTGCAGGTCGAACTCAAACTCCTTGCGGACGTCGGCCTGGTCGGTTTCCCCAATGTTGGCAAATCGACACTGCTTTCCGTTGTCTCCGCAGCCCGCCCGAAAATCGCCGATTACGCATTTACGACCCTGTCGCCAAACCTTGGCGTCGTTTCCGTCGATGACTCATCCTTCGTTCTCGCCGACATCCCCGGCCTGATCGAAGGCGCACATACTGGCGCCGGCCTCGGGATCGATTTCCTCAAGCATATCGAACGCACCCGGATGCTGATCCATGTGATCGATGCTTCCGGCAGCGAAGGCCGTGACCCTCTGAACGATTTCGACGTCATCAACGAAGAACTCGAGTCGTTCCATCCAGGCCTGTCAACCCGGCCACAAGTCATTGCGCTCAACAAGATCGACATGGTCGAAGACGATGACCTTCACAGGATCAAAGCCGAATTGGAAAGCCGAGGCTTTGCAGTTTTCCCGATCATCGCCGCCATCAACGAAGGGGTGACCCCGTTGATGCAGCACGTCGCCGCCCGCCTCCAGGTCATTCCGAAAACCGTCCTGACCGAGACCGTTACGGCACGGACCCTGTATAAATACGAACAGGAGGCGCTGTTCACCGTTCGCAAGGAAAACGCCGTCTACAAAGTCGAAGGTGACTGGATCAAGACCCTGGTCGCCTCCACGAATTTCGATGACACGGATTCCCTGCAGTATTTCCAGCGCCTGATCCGCAAAAAAGGCGTCATCGCCGCGCTTGACGATGCCGGCGTCCAGGAAGGCGATCTCGTCTCCCTTGACGATTTCGAATTCGAATACATCAAATAACTTGATACTGTAACTGCAAACCAGATTGATCCACAAAGGGAGAGAAACATGCTGACCAGCAAACAACGCGCTTTTCTGCGCAGCCTCGCCAACACACTCGACAGCCAGTTCCAGATCGGCAAAGGCGAAGTCGATGAAAAAGTTGTGCAGAGCCTCGATGAATATATGACGACCCATGAACTCGTCAAGATCACCATCCTCAAGACCGCTGACGAACCTGCTGACCAGATCGCCGCGCAGTTGTCGCAAGCTGTCGGTGCTGAAGTGGTCCAGGTGATCGGCCGTCGCCTCGTTTTCTACCGCTACTCACCCAAACTGGCCAAGCTCGGCAAATCGATGACTTTGCCGTTCTGACCAGATCCGGCCGGGTCTGCTTCAGGTTGCTGCTTGATTGGTTTCATGCAGTGGAAAATCCTGAAGAAAGTATCGGACAGTTGTCTTTTCCCGGTGATTGCTGTAACATTTGCATTGTTCAGTGTCTTGCGAAAAAGGTATAATCAGCGCTGAAACAACCGAGCAGTTGCTCGGAAATTTGAAAGTGAGGCTTTCGCAATGAAAAGATATGTTTGTGACCTTTGCGGTTATGTTTATGACCCCGCCGATGGCGATCCGGATAACGGAGTTGCCCCAGGAACTGCTTTTGAAGACATCCCGGAAGATTGGGTCTGCCCGCTGTGCGGTGTCGGCAAAGATGGTTTCAGCGAAGAATAATCGACAAATCCCAACGCTGACCAGATCCACCCGATCACTTATCCTTAATTGAAGTTTATGTTGACTGCGCACCGGTTGAATCAACCGGTGCGCAGACGTATGCCCGAAGGAGAAGCTCATGCCCTACCTGACAATCGGTGACAACTTGTTCGAGGTTGGTGCCATTCATCCCGATCGAACCCTGTTCGACTGCCTGATGCCGACACCCCATGGGACGACATACAATGCTTACCTCATTGTCGGCAAAGATAAAACTGCGCTGATCGACACAGTTGATCCTGAAAAAACGAGCATCCTGATGAGTAACCTGGCTGACGCAGGGGTAACTCATCTGGACTATATCGTCAGCCTGCATACAGAGCAGGACCATTCAGGATCAATCGATGCAGTTTTGAAAAAATATCCGGAAGCAATCGTCGTGGCCAACGCAAAAGTCAAGGAAATGGCAATCACGCATCTGCATCTGGCCGAGGACAAGATCAAGCTGATTGCTGAAGGTGATAAGCTGGAACTTGGCGGCAAGACCCTGCAGTTCACGATGATTCCGTTTGCCCATTGGCCGGACAATTACATGGCCCATCTCCTCGAAGACAATATCCTGTTCTCGAGTGATTTGTTTGGCTCGCACTTTTCCTCGCCGAACAAGGCGTTCTCAACATCGAGTTCCGACCAGGTTCGTGCTGCCAAGCATTACTATGCTGAAATCATGATGCCATACCGGACCCATGTGCAGAAGTACGTCGCCAAGACCCGCAATTTGGCCCCGCGGATGATTGCGCCGTCGCATGGCCCCATCTGGTCTGATCCTGAAGTCATCCTCAGCGGCTACGAACGGTGGGCTGGCGACACCGTCAAACGTCTCGTGACGATCCCCTATATCAGCATGCATGACTCGACACGCGTCATGGTCGACCGTCTCGCTGTCAAATTGTCCGAACAGGGACTCTCGGTTGTCTGCCGCAACCTGGGTGAAGACACCGACAGCATGGCTGTTGAGACCGGCCATTTCATCACCGACCTCGTCGATGCAGCTGCCGTTGTGTTTGCTTCTTCGACCGTACTCGGCGGCCCGCATCCTGCCGTTGCCTATGCAGCCCTGGTTGCCAATGCCATGCGTCCGAAGGCTAAATATATCGGCCTGATCGGCTCATACGGCTGGGGTACCCAGATCACGAATATCATCGGTGTCCTCACCGCCAATCTCAAGGCTGAACGCCTCGATCCCGTCCTGGTCAAAGGCCTGCCGCGCGATGAAGACCTCGCACTGCTCGATACGCTGGCCAAAAATCTCGCCGAAAAGATCCTGGCACTCCCGGAACTGACCCGGTAAACGAAAGGCAAAAACCTTAAATAACGTTATCGCCTCTGGTAAAAGCCACTGACTCCCCTTCGATTCGCTCGAACAGGTCCTCGGCACTGACGTGCCTGCGGAACCAGCTAAGGTAAAGTCAAGGGCCTTAAGAAAAAGATTTTGAGAGAAATCAGGCAAGATTTAAGAGAGCCAGTGACTTTCCGGCTTTTGCTGAAAGGCATATAATTGAATCAGGTCAAGCTGTGAATTGAACTTCGCGGGTGCAAATTGCAAAGATAATTCGCAGCAGCTTGTTTACACAAGCAAAGATAGCGACTTTGTAGGGTTTTCCCTCACAAAGTCGCTTCTTTTCGAAAAAGGCTCGAATGACCGGGTTGAGCTGGTAATTCACCATTCCCACAACCGCCATATATAGAGCAGACCGCAGAAGAGAATTACCGTGTTTACTCAGATGTTGTCTTGTGCCTTTGAAAGCGCCTGACTCAAACACACCAGGCTCAGTTCCACAAAAAGCGATCAGCTGTTGCGGCGTTTCAAACCGCCGAACATCACCGATTTCTGCCAGAAAGATCGCAGCCTGGTATTCACCAAACCCCTTGATTCCGGCGATCCGGCCAAAATCGTGATTGGAACGCACGCTTTCAATAAGATCGTGCTTCAGTTCATCAACGGTGCAAATCAAGACCTGAAGCTTTTTTACGGCATCGACCAACAGACTGACTTGCACACTATCCAACGAAACCGAAGGATAACAATCTTGGGCCAACGCGCGAATTGCTGACGACTTTTCCTGGCACCATGTACTTTTCCGGTGCTTGAACTTCGCCTTGATTTTAACCGTGACAACATGAGGCTGGATCTTTCTGACTGCGTCCGGGTGCGGAAACAGTTGCAGTAAAACTAACGCATCTTCATGGTAAGGATCGCTGAACAACTTCTGAAAGCTTGGAAAACAGCGATCGATTAAACCATGACATCTGACTTTTTGCCGGACTGAATCATGGATGGCGGCTCTGCACGCCCGGGACAGAGCCTTGACGTCATCGTACTCATAAGGACGGGCAGGATTTTGATGAAGATTTTCCAGATAGTAGAGCTTGCACAGGGCCAAACTGTCGATCTTATCTGTCTTGACCTTGCGCAGTCCCCATTTGTTGAAGCGACTGGAAACGTAAGGATTAACAACATGGCACATGTAATGGTTCTCGTTAAAGTAGCGGCAGAGTGGCATGGAGTAGTGGCCGGTCGCCTCGAGAACAATCTCCGGTCTGGCACCTGCTTGTCGTTCTAAGAGATCCAGGACCGTCTGCAATTGATATAGACCGGTGATTGTATGGGTAAACGAGAACTGCTTGAAAATCTCATTGAGGCCTAAACAGGCCGTGGCAACGCTCTTTCCGTTCGCAACATCGATACCTACGACTGGATTCATAGTGTTTCACCCCCTCTCTCATGTAATATTTGACTCACACGAGGGGCATCCCTACTACTTTGTCCTGGCCGATGTTTGTAATTCTCTTGCGGATTCTAAGACCCAACCAGCTTAACCAGGCTCGTCGGACAAAGGCAGGATAATAGGTTAAGCACCGGGCTCGAAGCCCCAACTCGCTCAGATCATTTGCCCCTGCAAGATCATTATAGACCGACCTGGTTAAGCGGTTGGTCTATCTTTATGATACAAACTCGCTCGGTCGAAGGGGGTCGTGGCTTTTACCCTGCGTTAGCGAGTTATTCAAGGTCCTTGTCGTTCGTTATTCGGGTCATGGTTCTCGTTGAGGTTTTTGGACTTTTAAAGTTAGCTTAATGGTTTTAATCATTGGAGTTTGCGACAAACCTGAGAATTGCCGCGTCCGAAGATTGATCGAACGATAAGAACTTAGGAAATTTCTTTACATTTTTTGAAAGAAATCCCTGCAATTAGCTCACATCAACGCAGAAAAGACCGAAAAAATAAAGATAAACGGACCGCAACGTAAAATTGTCGCTGACCCATGAATAACCCTAACATTGACAACCCGCTAGCACAGGGGAAAAATCTCGACGCCCTTCTGTCCGCCCAAGCCGCTAACGCAGGGCAAAATCCAGGACACCCATTGGCCGAGCGAGTTCCGCAATCCGCTGATTCATCAGCGGATGAGGACCTGTCTGAGCGAACCAATGGGTGTCCTGGATTTTGCCTGACCCGCTAACGCTGCTTTGCGCGAACAGAAGGGAAGTCGAGGCTTTTACCCGGCGCTACGTTGTCAGACCAATGATTGTTGCCCGCTCATCGGTGCTGTGGGTGACAGGTCGACCGGTTTGTTCTTGCCATTGACCGGCAGGCTGGGCAGGCTTTCCTGGCGCAGGACGGGTTCATCGGACAACAGGGCGAGCAGGCCGAGATACATGCTTTGCGGGAGCCGCTGCCAGCGGTCGCAGATCTGCTGGGCGAGCAGTTTGTCCGGAATGGTCAAGGACAAGTCGACGAGCGATTTCTCGCCTTCCATCTGGCGCAGGCGGACGCGGTATTGGCCATTGCCGTCCGGGTCGCTGCTCGCCGAGAGCTGGCGTTCGCGGCGGATGTCCTTTTGCCAGACTGCACTTTCCTGGGCCAGATAGGAACGGATCGGCAAGGGGATTTTGTGTTCGAGGGTTTCAAGGATGGCCAGGCCTTGTTCAGTCAGGTCACAGCGGACGAGCGATCGTCCGGAAGCGTCACGGGATTGTTCATCTTTGCGGACCGATGCCGAAATCATCTGGTCGTTGCGCAGACCTTCATAGGCTGTGGCAAAACCGAAATAATCCATATACAGGGTATCAAGGGCCAGGCTAGTCAGCTGGCTCAGTGCAACAGCAGGCAGACTGCGCAGGATATAAAGAATGATGAGCTTGGTTGTGGCTAGTTCAGTGCGTTCCATAACTTCCCCGTGATCCCTTTTCTGACGATTTCCTGTCAATTTTACCATATTCATTCCCCACAGCCTAATCAACGTCGATAAAGCCAGTATCAGCACAGACAGAGCAGGAAGGTCACCCGTTCAGGTGAATTGGGCGAAAACAATCGATTATGTCATAATATGAAATTTTGATATTTCTGCAACGTTAAATTTACAATTTGCCGGCATTTTCACCTCTGTTTATTTTCGGGCATGATGCTATAATCATTGTCATGTCTTTTCACGTTGTTTCGTGAAGTTTTTCCATCAAATTGTAATTATTTTAAATAGACATGGATTCAATACGAATCTCGGAGGTTTGTTCATGAGTAGAAATAATCGGCGCAAAGCGTCAAGCTGGAAGATCATGGCCGTCGCAGTTGCTGCTGTTTTCGTAGTAGTCAGTATAACGGCGGTCCTGATCGGCCGCACTTTCCTGAACAAGATCAATCAAAATGACAACAGTGACTTTGTTGAAACAGTCCCTGACAAATATGATGTCCCGACTGAGTCGCTTAAATATGAGATCCCGACTGAACCCGGCGTCACCAATATCCTCCTCCTTGGTGTCGACAATCGCAACAAATCGTTCAACGTGGTCCAGGAACGAACCGACTCGATGATGATCCTGACAATTGATGAGAAGAACAAGAAGCTCAAGCTGACCTCGCTGCAGCGAGACATGATGGTCTATTTCCCCGGCTCTGACAGCATTCACAAGTTGAATGCAGCTAATGCCGAAGGCGGACCGCTGCTGGCGATGCGTGTTGTCAATGACACGCTGCGCCTCAATATCGACAAGTACGTCATCGTCAACATGATCGGCATGGAAGATATTATTGACTTGCTTGGCGGGATCAATGTCGATGTCTCCGCTGCCGAGATGTCAGCCCTGAATGAAGAATTGACGATGATCAATATGACCTTCCCGAACACAGAACCAGCCGCATACCTCAAAACACCTGGCCTGCAGCTGCTCAATGGTCGCCAGGCTGTCATCTATGCCCGTATCCGCAAGAATGACAGTGACTATATGCGCATGGGCCGCCAGCGCGAAGTGCTGCAGATCATGCTTGACTCGTTCATGAAAGCTGATCTCAATACCAAGAAGGACGTTCTCAACAAGGGCTTGCCTTTAATCACGACGAACATGAGCGATACCGACATCGTCAAGATGGGCATCGATATCCTGCCGTTGATGAACACAACAATTGACCAGCTGCAGCTGCCGATTCCAGGCGACTTCCGTGAATACAGCGGCTCGATCTGGATGAACCTTTGCGACTTCAATGCGATGATTCCCAAGCTCCAGCAGTTCATGTACGGCAAGACCTACGATTTTGACGCCGTCAAACAAATTCCGGGTGCTCCGAATTCCAGTATCTCTCTGCCAGCTTCTTATGAGAGGAAAATCCTTGAAACAGCCAACCCGGATGAATCCATCGATCCGGCAATGACCCAGACCAGTGAGACGACTGTCGCTGAAACAACAGCCACGACCAAGGCTACCACCAAGGCGACAACCAAAGCCACAACAACTGCCGTAACAACCGCTGATACGACGACTGAAACGACCACAGAAGCCACAACCGCAGCGACCACAGAAGCCACAACCGCTCAAACAACTAAAGAAATAACCGAGACGGCTGCTTGAAATCGCTCAACAACTTGAAATCTGGCTGCAATTTGAAGTCGAACAACAAGGTGATCCATGCTGCTTGATCTTGCGATCCTGTTGATCCTGGCTCTGTTTGCCATCAATGGCTTTCGGCGAGGCTTCCTGGTGCTGGCCGGTCGGCTGCTGATCCTGATTCTGTCCATCGTTGTCTCCCTGCTGATGCTCGGACCAGCCGCCCGGGTCCTGAATTACCTGCCTTACCTCGATTCGCTGGCACAGACCATCAATGAAAAGGTGATCCGGCCATTGCTTCCGGTTGCCGGTACGCTCAAAGACGCCGTTGGCAAGCTGGAGCTTCCGCAGCCAATCCAGGATTTACTGATTGCCAGGTTCCCCGATCCGGACAGTCCTCTGCTCGATGCCTGGCCGCAGCTGTCGGGTGTCCTGGCCAAGTTCGCCATCAGCGCAGTCACTTTTTTCGTTCTCTTGCTGTTGATATCACTGGCCGTTCGCACGCTGGTTTCGATTATGACGAATATCCTCGACCATGTGCCGATTGTCGGTTTTCTCAATCGAGTGACCGGTCTGGTTCTTGGTGCGCTCCATGGTTTGCTGATCGTGGTCATTTGCGTCATGGTTGCCGGTTTCCTGGCCCCATATGTCCCAAAACTCGGATCAGCTATGCGAGAATCGCAGATTGTTGCTGCGTTTTTCCGGCTTGACCTGATCGTTGCCTGGATGACACGGTTTCTCAAGTCTGTCTGAGTTCTCCTGATTCCATTTTTAGCTCGATCCTTTTTTGACGCTGATATGCGGTTTATTAACGCTTGCGTTCAATCTGGCCGATGGCTTATGTCATTTTGCCAATTAACTCTTGACAAATTTAGAGCGAAATTTTATAGTCAGTACTGGAATTAGCACTCTCAGGTCTTGAGTGCTAAATCTTCAATCATAATTTCATTACAAGGAGGCATATATTATGACCATCAAACCTTTAGGTGACCGTGTCGTCATCAAAATGATCGAAATGGAAGAAACAACCAAGAGCGGCATCGTCCTGCCGGAACAGCCAAGGAAAAACCGCAGGTTGCCGAAATCATCGCAGTCGGACCCGGCGGCGTGATCGAAGGCAAGGAAGTCACCATGCAAGTCAAAGTCGGCGACCGGGTGCTGATCAGCAAATATGCCGGCACCGAAATCAAGATGGACAATGTCGAATACACCATTCTCAAGCAGAGCGACATTCTCGCCATCGTCGAGTAAATTCACGTTAATTCAGCAAGTACAACTACAGGAGGTAAATCAACATGGCTAAAGATCTTAAAATATGCAGAAGATGCCAGGCATGCCCTGGAAAGAGGTGTCAACAAGCTGGCTGACACCGTCAAGATCACCCTCGGCCCGAAAGGCCGCAATGTCGTTCTCGACAAGAAATTCGGCGCACCGCTGATCACCAATGACGGTGTGACCATCGCCAAGGAAATCGAACTGGAAGACCGCTTTGAAAACATGGGCGCCCAGCTGGTCAAAGAAGTCGCCACCAAGACCAACGACGTCGCCGGCGACGGCACGACCACCGCGACCCTGCTGGCTCAGGCGATCATCCGCGAAGGCATCAAGAACATCGCTGCCGGCGCCAACCCGATGATCCTCAAAAAGGGCATCATGCATGGCTGTTGAAGCAGCTGTCAAAGGCATCCAGACCAGCGCCAAGAATAGTTGCCGGCAAACAGGACATCACCCGGGTCGCCTCGATCGCCGCCAATGATTCCGTCATCGGCGAACTGATTGCCGATGCGATGGAAAAAGTCACCTCAGACGGCGTCATCACCGTCGAAGAATCCAAGACCATGGGCACCGAGCTGGAAGTTGTCGAAGGCATGCAGTTTGACCGCGGCTATGTTTCGCCCTACATGGTCACCGATTCCGACAAGATGGAAGCGGTCCTCGACGATCCCTACATCCTGATCACCGACAAGAAAATCTCCAATATCCAGGAAATCCTGCCCGTTCTGGAAAAGATCGTCCAGGCCGGCAACAAGCTGGTCATCATCGCCGAAGATGTCGAAGGCGAAGCCCTGGCAACCCTGCTTGTCAACAAACTGCGCGGCACCTTCACCTGCGTCGCGGTCAAGGCTCCTGGTTTTGGCGACAGCAGCAAAGCCATGCTGCAGGATATCGCCATCCTGACCGGCGGCCAGGTCATCACCGAAGAACTCGGCCTCGAACTCAAGGAAACCACGATTGACCAGCTCGGCCGCGCCCGCCAGGTCAAGATCCAGAAAGAAAACACGATCATCGTCGACGGCGCCGGCAACGAGAAGACATCAAGGCTCGCATCGGCTCGATCCGAGTCCCAGATCGAAGAAACCACCTCCGATTTCGACCGTGAAAAGCTCCAGGAGCGTCTGGCCAAGCTGTCCGGCGGCGTTGCCGTCATCAAAGTCGGCGCAGCGACCGAAACCGAAATGAAAGAAAAGAAGCTGCGCATCGAAGATGCCCTGGCGCAACCCGCGCAGCTGTTGAAGAAGGCATCGTCGCCGGCGGCGGCACAGCCTACATCAATGTCCTGCCGAATGTTGCCAGCCCTGCTTGCCGACAACCGTTGGCGATGTCAAGACCGGTATCCGCATCGTGCTCAAGGCCCTCGAAGAACCGGTCCGCCAGATCGCGACCAACGCCGGCCTCGACGGCAGCGTCATCTGCGAAAAAGTCAAGAACAGCCCGCCGGGTGTCGGCTTTGATGCCCTGAACGAAGACTTATGTCGACATGATGGAAACCGGTATCGTCGATCCGGCCAAAGTCACCCGCACCGCCCTGCAGAATGCCGCTTCGATCGCTGCGATGCTGCTGACAACCGAAGCAGTTGTCGCCGATATCCCGGAAAAAGAACCGCCGATGCCAGCCGGCGGTCCTGGCGGCATGTACTAAGTCCCGCCCGCAGATCGAGCAGAATGATGACCTCATCTCAGATTAGACAATAGACCCGACCTTTTACCCGCTCCGATCCGGCAGATCGCTGGATCGGGGCGGTTTTCCATATTAATTGTTGACAGATTAGCATAATAGAGCTATTAATACATATTGTTGTATAAATAGTGATAAATGTAGGGATCAAAATAATGAATAAGCACAATAATAAATCCAACGATGATCTGAATGGATCCAGGCAAAATCCTGCCGCATCGAATAACCAGCCCGCTGGTGGGCCAGCCCAGACCAATGCATCATCGATACCGGCCCATCTGGTTGATCCGGACAGCCAGTATATCCATGTGACTGACGAAAATGGCAACACCCATGTCTATTCTCGCGTCAAGCAGAAAAAGAGCGCCAGACAGTCTGCCGGCAAGACCAGTAAGAAGCCTGGTAAAGTCATTTTACGGGTTTTTCTGGGCCTGGTTTGCGCGCTGCTCGTCGCTGCCCTGGTGCTTTTCGGTACCTTATGGCTGATTGTCAGCAAGAATATCAATACCTTTGACCCCAAAACCAAGCTCGACGAAAAATACAACGTCGCAGCTGCGACACTCAAAAATCCTCTGCCGGAAGTCAAAGGTATCACCAATATCCTGCTGCTGGGTGTCGACAATCGTGACGCCAGTTCGACCAGTGTCGAGGATCGTTCGGATACGATGATCATCATGACCATTGACTCGATCCACAACCAGATCAAGCTGACCTCGCTGCAGCGCGATATAATGGTTTATTTCCCCGGTGACAACACGCCGAAAAAAATCAACTCCGCCAATGCCCTGGGCGGACCTCTGCTCGCCATGCGCGTCGTCAACGACACCTTCCGCCTGGATATCGACAAGTTCGTCCTGGTCAACATGGCCGGCCTCGAACAAATCATCGACGCTGCCGGCGGGGTGACAGTCGATATTACGCCAAAAATGCTCAAAGCCCTCAATGCAGAGCTGGCGATGATCAACAAGACATTCAAGAACACGGAACCTTCGCCGATGTTGACCGAGTCTGGAGTACAACTTTTAAATGGGCGCCAGGCTGTGACCTACGCCAGAATCCGAAAAATTGATGACGATTATGCCCGCATGGAACGCCAGCGCGAAGTGATCGAGCAGATCTTCAAGTCGGCAATGAAAGCCAGCCTGACGCAAAAATACAACCTGATGCAAGTTGGTTTATCGAATATCACGACCAACATGTCGGTCGGTGAACTGGCTGCGATTGGCATGCGTTCTGCTTTCATGCTCAAAAAGCCCATTGCCCAGCTGCAGATCCCGATCGAAGGCTATTACAAGAATGTCAGCACAGACGTCTGGAAAAGCCTGTGTGATTACAATGGGATGATCCCGCTGGTGCAGCAATTCATCTTTGAAAAAACGTTCCCCTTTGATCCGGTGAAGAAAATCAAGGGCGCCCCGAATTCCTGATCCTGGTCCTGAACGGAAAACCCGGCATCGAACAGATGTCAGGCGTCTGTCGGAAAATTGAATGACAAAGGTAATGTATATAAAAGCCAGGCCGGTAACCACACCGGCCTGTTCTTTTTTTAAGTCGAAAACTGGATTGCCCATCGTTGTGTTTATCGTTAGAATAAGCAAAGGAAGGCGGTGGATTCGAATGGATGACTCTTTTCATGAAATGATTGTCAAAGGAAAGCAGACGCAATATGCTGCACTGCAAATGATTGGCCTGGTCGTGGCCAGCCTGGTGCTGCTGGTTTTACTTTTCATTTTCAGCTCCGTGCTGGGCATGCTCATGCCGCTTTTGGTTGTCGGTGTCGGGTATGGGCTTTTCTATCTCCTGCGCGGCTTCAACCGCGAGTTCGAATATACGATCACCAATGGTGAGATCGATATCGACATGATCGTCGCACAGCGCAAACGTAAACGCGTTTTTTCCGGAGCGGCACGCAATTTTGAATCCATGGCTCCCCTGACTGCAAACAAAGAAGCAGCGGCCGGCCGCCAGTCAGCCGGCGCAGCACAGGTCATCGATTGCCGCGGTGCAGCCAGTAACGGCAAACACTATGAGATCCGAGCCGATTTCAAGGGCAAACGTGTCGTTGTCCTGTTCACTCCGGATGAAATCATTGTCAACCAGCTCAAACGCTTTAATCCTTCCCGAATCACGATAGCCTGATTACGAAAGGAAGATCCGATGAAAAAGGAAAAAACGAAACGGTTTACGCCAACTGAACGCAGCTGGATCATGTATGACTGGGCCAACTCGGCGTATGCCACGATCATTATGGCGGCCGTTTTTCCGATCTATTTCGCCAATGTTGCCAAGGGTGCCGGTGTCAGCGGCGATATCTGGTGGGGCTACGGCTCATCAGCTGCGACATTGACTGTCGCGATCCTCGCGCCGATCCTCGGCGCGATCGCCGACTTCCATGGCATGAAGAAGAAATTGCTCATGACTTTCCTGGTAATCGGCCTTGTTTTCACCTCGCTGATGGCCTTGACGGACAGTTGGCAGGTCATGCTGATCGGGTATATATTTTCCTATATTGGCTTCACGGGTTCACTCTTGTTCTATGACGCCTTTATCACAGATGTCACAACACCGGACCGGATGGACAAGGTATCCGCCTGGGGCTATGCCATGGGCTATCTTGGCGGCAGCACCATTCCATTCATCTTGTCGATCGGCCTGATCATGTTCGGTAAGAATTTCGGCATCAGCGCCACGCTGGCGGTCAAACTGTCCGTCGGGCTTTGTGTGGCCTGGTGGGCTGGGTTCAGCCTGCCGATCCTGCTCAAAGTCAAACAAGTCCACTCGATTGAAATGCCGGCCAAAGACCTGATCGGCAATGCCTTCAAGGGCATCGGCAAGACTGTCCGCGAAATTGTCGCCAACAAAGCCATGATGGTGTTCATGGTCGCCTATTTCTTCTATATCGATGGCGTCAATACCGTGATCCACATGGCTACGGTCTATGGATCGACGCTCGGCCTGGATTCAACCGGCATGATTCTCGCCCTGCTGGTCACCCAGATTGTCGCCGTGCCCTGCTCGATCGCCTTTGGCCGTCTCGCCAAAAAGTTCGGCTCGATCAACATGATCAGTGCCGCCATTGTTGTCTATTTCCTGATCTGCATTGTCGGCTTCTACATGGGGATCATCGTCGAATCCGGCGCACCTGGTGCGGTTGCGACGGCCACGAAACTGTTCTGGGCGATGGCCGTTCTCGTCGGCACCAGCCAGGGCGGTATCCAGGCCCTCTCGCGTTCCTTTTTCGGCAAACTCGTCCCGCCGAGCCGCTCCAATGAATTCTTCGGATTCTTTGACATTTTCGGCAAATTTGCCGCAGTCCTCGGTCCAACGATCTATTCAACGATCGCCTCATTGACCGGCCGTTCATCATTTGGCATCCTCGGCCTGATCATCCTCTTTGGCATCGGCTTCATCATCATCCGGGTCGGCCGCAAACAACTGGCGATCGTCGAATTGCAGGCATTGGCAGCAGAAGATGACGCTCGCAATGGGAACAGCCATGCCTGAAACTGTCCTGGCCACTGGACCTGATTCCGCCACGATCGATGCCAGGCCTGGTCTATACCCTTTTGAAATCCGCAGCGCCGACACGGACTTCGCCGACCGGCTGCAGGTCTCCACATTGTTCGCCCTGATGCAGGAATCAGCCTATCACCATGCTGAACAGCTTGGTATCGGCACTCGCTTGCTGGATGCGCTGGATTTGACCTGGATGTTGTCGAGGATTTCCGTCCGTCTCGACCGTCTGCCGCACTGGGGCGAACAGGTCTGGATCCGGACTTGGAGCCGCGGTGCCCGTCGCCTGCTTTTTGAACGCGATTTCGAATTCATTTCCGGTTCGCCGGATGCCCCGCCGTTTGGCCGGGGGACCTCGGAATGGCTGGTCGTCCGGCGGGACAATCATCGTCCCCAGCGCCCTGACCAGGTTTTCTCCAACTACAACCTGAACTTGACGAACGAAGCGCCTGCCGTTTTTGATTTCCAATGCCCAAAGATTGAAAGTATCCGGGGCCAATCTGGCCCAGGCCAAACTGGCCCAGGTCTGAATGGAAAGGGCCAAACTGGCCCCGGCCTGCCGGATCGTAAACCCGATCTGCTGAAATATGCTGATTTTTCAGAAATCGACCGCAATCGCCATGTCAACAATACGCGCTACATTGCCTGGAGCATGGATGCCGCCTATGCCTCGCTGTTTGGCGGGTTGCAGGAACTGGCCAATCCGGCCGCACGAGCGCTGGATCTGCGGGCGATGGACATCAACTACTTGTCCGAGATCCGGCCGGGCGAGCGTGTCCATCTTTTCGTTGAACAGGTTATCGAAGAACCGGTCCGGACGATTGTTGTCGAAGGCATTAAGTCCGACCAGTCGACCGCGTCGTTCCGGGCCCGGATGCAATTTGCCTAGCTCGAAAATTCACCTAACCGTCACATGGAATCCGATTCCAAAGCAAATAGATTCTGCTATAATCAGAAAAGTTGAAAACCAAACGATGAGAAATCCATTCCTGGCTGAAAAATGCCTTGTTTGGCCGTGGGCAGTCAGTCCCCGGCAATATCTGGATTTTCCGATCGGCAGTGGAGGAATATGAATGATTGAAATTCGCAATCTGGTTAAGAACTATGGCGATATCCATGCCGTCAACAACCTGACGTTTACCGTCGAAAAAGGGGAGATCCTCGGTTTCCTCGGCCCGAATGGTGCAGGCAAATCGACAACGATGAATATTCTGACCGGTTTTTTGTCAGCGACTTCCGGTACGGTGAAAATCGACGGGATCGACATTCTCGACAACCCGCAGGAAGCCAAGCGCCATATCGGCTATTTACCGGAGAATCCGCCGCTGTACCTCGACATGACGGTGACCGAGTACCTGCAGTTCGTCAGCGAACTGAAGGGTGTCGCAGCCAAGGACCGGATCAAGCAGCTGGCTGAGATCATGAAGCTGGTCCGGATCACGGATGTCGCCGACCGCCTGATCAAGAACCTGTCCAAAGGTTATCGCCAGCGTGTCGGCATTGCCCAGGCCCTGGTCGGCAATCCGGAAGTCCTTGTCCTCGATGAACCGACGGTCGGCCTCGATCCGAAACAGATCATCGAAATCCGCAACCTGATCAAAGAACTGGGCAAGCAGCATACGGTCATCCTGAGCTCCCATATCCTGCCGGAAGTCCAGGCTGTCTGCGAGCGGGTCGTCATCATCAACAAAGGATCGATCGCAGCCGTTGACACCCCGGAAGGCCTTTCCCGGAAAATGGCCAAGTCATCGAAAATTTCGCTGACTGCTGAAGGCCCGGCCCGCGACATCATCCAGAAATTGCGCCAGCTCACCGGTGTCAACCGGGTTGATATCTATGCTGAAAAAGAAGACGGTCTGACGATGTTCGAAATCGACATCGATCCGGAGATTGATGTCCGCAAGCAGATATTCTTCGAAATGGCCCGCAACAGCTGGCCGATCATTGAGATGAAATCCATGGATCCGACCCTCGAGGAGATCTTCCTCCAGGTCACCGGGCCAAATGCGGAAGGCAAGAGGGGGTAATCGACCATGCAGCGAGTCTTCGCCATTTTCAAACGCGACTTTACCGCATATTTTCGCTCACCGATGGGCTACGTCGTGTTTGCCATCTTCCTGAGTGTCAGCGGTCTGTTTTTTTCCGCTGGCGTGATCCAGTCCTACCAGGACATCGTCAGTGAACTCAGTTTTCTCCAGTCTTTCCTGTTTATCATTGTGCCCCTGCTGACCATGCGCTCTTTTTCCGAAGACCGCAGAAACGGCACGGAGGTCCTGCTTTACACTTCGCCGGCCAGCACCTTCGAAATTGTGCTCGGCAAGTATCTCGCCACCCTGGCCCTGATGCTGACGATGCTCGCCGGTACCCTGATCCACGTCGTGATCACAGTGCTCTATGGCGGCCTGATCGACATCAATGTGCTCGGCGCCTATATCGGTTTCATCTTCCTGTCGGCCGCTTACCTGTCGATTGGGGTCTTTGCCTCGGCGACGACAGAAAACCAGATAGTCTCCGCCATCATCACCTTTGTCGTGATCATCACCCTAGCCCTGATCGATGCCGTGGCGAACGTCGTCGGCTCGATGGTTTCCTCGCTGATCAGCCAGGTCAACTTCTTCAACCTGGCCGACACGAAAATTGACAGCATCGGACAGGCTGTGACCGCTGGTTTGCAGTGGCTCAATCCGTCGACTCGCCTCAGCAATTATGTCAGTGGCATCTTCGAGATTTCTCCGCTGGTGTTTTTCCTGAGCATCATTGCTGCATTCCTGTTCCTGACCAACCGCATGATCGAAAAACGTCGCTGGAGCCAGAGGTGATCCGCCATGAATAGCATCAAACCAAAAGACAAAGCCGCAGTTGCTGCTGAATCGGGCGCCAAGACTGCCAAACAGCCAGTCGACAATCGCAACCGCAACCTGAAAATCTTTTCGATTTCATCCACTGCCTTGTTCCTGGTCATCCTGCTCGTGTTCAATCTTGTTTTCGACAAACTGCTCGGTGAAAAACTCAAATGGGACTGGACCAGTTCCAAAATGTACACCATCGGCGATGTCAGCAAGGGCATCCTCGAGAATATCGAGCAACCCGTCGTCATCACGGCCCTGTTCACTGAAGACCAGGCTGCTGCCTACGGCTACACCAGCATCCTGCCGATGCTGGGCGAATACACGGCTGCTGGTCAAGACAAAGTCACTTTGCGTTATGTAGATCCGGACAAAACTCCGGCGGTTCTCAAAGAAGTTGATCCATCGGGTTACCTCGGTGCCAAGAAGGGTGATTTCGTCGTCACCTGTGCCGCAACCGGAAAAGCCAAGTTGGTCAATTATGACGCCATTTTCCAGACCCAGACCGACTATACGACTTACCAGACGACGCTGACTGGCGTGACAGCTGAGCAAAGCCTGACTGGGGCGATCAAGTTCGTCCTGGCCACGACGACGCCGACAATCTACTTCACTTTGGGACACGACGAACTTGATTATGCGCAGAATTACTCGGCAATCGTCAGCATTCTCAAGAACAACAACTTTGAAGTCAAACCGGTCGACCTGTTCAGCAGCTCTGCTTTGCCGGAGGACTGTGCGACCTTGATCCTGGCTGATCCGAAGAAAGATATCACATCCGGTGAAGCCCTGGTCATCAAGGATTACCTGGAAATGGGCGGCAGCCTGATGCTGATCACCAGCTTCAACACCACTTCCTTTGCCAATTTGAACGCCCTGCTGAAAGACTATGACCTTGCAGTGTCCAACGACAAAATCCGTGAGGGCGACAAGGATCACCGCTTCAATGACGATCCATACGTGTTGCGGGCGATTGCCCCGGTCAGTTCGATCACCACTCAGGAAATCGACGGCTATACCCTGGCTGACAATGTGCGGGCGATCACCACGCTGGCCAGTGGCAAGAGCTATATCAAAGTTGAACCGCTGCTGACATCCTCCGCACAAGGTGTGATCGAAACCGCCGGAGACCCGGCAGCAAGTTCTGCGCCAGGCACCCAGACTTTCGGCCTGCTCAGTGAGCATACCGGGTTCATGGACGGCAGCTCCGTGACCGACAGTACCCGGCTCATGGTTGTCGGTTCCAGCAGTATCTTTGACGATTCCCTGATCAATGCCTATGGCCAGAACATCATCAATGCCGGACTGTTCTATTACGGTGTCCAGTGGCTTGCCGGTTCGGACGCTGCAGACAAGCTGTTCATTGAAGCCAAAGTGCCGCCGACATACGCCGTCACCAAAGGCAGCACAACGATCAATGCGCTGACCGCAGTCTTTGTCATGGTCTTGCTGCCGCTGTTTTTCCTGATCCTGGCCATGGTTGTCTACCGCAAACGCAAACACCTCTGATGATCCTGAGTCCCGATGCAAAATGACCACTTGAAGTTCACTGGAGCGATCGATGAATAAACAAATACGAATGCTGATCATACTTGGCGTGGCTCTCGTGGCCCTGCTGGCTGTCTGGCTCGGATCGACCCTGATTCCCGGCCTCAAGCCGGAAGTGACGACGACAGTCTCGGAAACCGCCGCTGAACAGACGCTTTTCGCAGCTGATGCCACTGCCGTTGCCAAGATCACTGTCCACAACAAATCTGGTGAATTTGTACTCACACCGAAGTCTGAGACCGGCACGGACGGCAAGGCCACCACAGTCTGGGCTGTGACTGAAGCAGCCGGCTTGCCGGTCAGCCAGGCGATGCTGCAAGGCATTGCGGACGCTGCACTGAAGGTTACCTATACCGAAGTCATTGCAGAGAACACGACCGATCTGGCCTCATTTGGCCTGGCTGACAACATGACCTCGCTGGCGGTGACCGGCAAGGATGGCAGCACTCGGACGATCTGGCTGGGCAACGATCTGAGCTCCGGTGTTGCCACGTATGCCCGGATCGACCAGGAAAACCGGGTCGTAGCTGTCAATCCCAATTACAGGCAGCAGGCATCGACGACGTTGCTGTCTCTCATCGACACAACCAAAGCGGTCGGCGGGCTGACGTTCAAGAACATCACCGGTCTGACCTTTGATCGTGCTGAAGATGCCCTGCATCTGACAGCCTCATGCAAGGCCAATAATCCTGAAGACCAGGCCGCAGGCTTTGCGTTTGAATTGTCCGAGCCGGTGTCCCGGACAGGCAATCCAGGCAACCTGACCACGCTCGTCAACTCGATCCTCGGGCTGCCCAGCCTTCAGGCTGTTGACTTGAAACCGCTGGATATGAGCAAGTATGGCCTTGACCTGGCACGTTACCAGTTCAAGCTCGACTCGGCTGAAGTGCAAGGCGTGACCTTCTCGGTCGGAAATGATGCCGGCGAAGGTCAGTATTATCTGACCAGCAGTGCACTGCCGATCGTGATGACCATCGATGCCGGTACGTTCAAAGCTGTCGACATGGCCCTCGAGGATTATGTCGACCGTTATGTGGCCCTCGAGGATATCTGGCAAGTTTCATCTGCTGACATCGACCTGGGTGATTTGAAATTCACCATCGAAATCAAGATGGACAAAGGGCAGAATTCGTCAGACAAGGACATCGTCCTGAAGCTTGACGGCCAGGACGCCAACATCAAAGACCAGAAGAACAGCAGTCTGTTCAGCAATTTCTACCAGCAGCTGATCGGCATCAGCCTGACCGGCTTCGATTTGGCAGCCACACCGGAAAACACTGCTGACAGCAGGATTATCTACCATCTGGAAGCGAATCAGGAAACATCACAGCCGGCCACAGACCTGACAATTGAATTCGCCCGCCGCGATGCGTATACTGATTACGTATTTGTTGACGGCAAGTATACCGGCTACTTTGTGAACCATCAGGATGCCTTTACCGAGGACCGCGAAGGTTCAGAAGGTTTGCGTGTTGCCTATCTCAAACTGCAATATGCGATTGATCATGCTGTCAACGGCGTATTCAACACAGAAGAGGGTTACCAGCTCACCGAATGAACACTCAGCAACGCCCCGCCCATCGTCAGCCAAAACGCAGTCAAGCCAGCTTGGTCGTCCTGATCATGCTGGCTTTCCTTTTGCTGATTGCCGCGGTCATGCTGGCGATCAGCATCCCGGAAGAAACTGTCCTTCCGGACAGCACCGTTCCAGTTGAAACCGCGGCGGTTTCCGAACTGGGTTTTGCCTGCGATTCCGTCGAAGCCCAGAAGTTGTTCCCGTTCGGCCAGGGTGTTGTCAAATTGACCAATAACCGCCTGGCCTACCTGACCATCGAGGGGACTGAAGTCTTTGCCCAGGAAATCGACATGTCCTCGCCTTATGTGGTCAAATCCGGCCAGCGTCTGATCGCTGCCGATCGCGAGGGCACAAGTTATGTGGTGATCGATGAAACCGGTGTCCTGTTCACAGGTAACCGTGAAGGCCGTGTTGTCGGAGCAGCATTTGCCGCTGACCAGACCCTTGCCTTGATCGAGGACCGTCATAACAGCACCGGTGTCGTCGCCATCCTCGATGGCCAGACGGGACAGATGAACTATGAATGCTTTTTCCCGGAGTCGGGATATGTCCTGTCCGTTCGATTTACGCCGGACAGCCAGGCATTTGACGTCGCCGTGGTCAATACGGACGGGGCGAAGGCCAGGCCTCTGCTCAAGCGCTTCGCCATCAGCGGGGAAGCCAGTGGCCAAAGGGTGATCGATGCGGAAGGCATTTACCCGCTGATCGTTTACGATCGCAGCGGACAACCGGTTTTGTGTAGCAATACGAAGCTGATCGGTGTAAATTATGAACGTGACGATTTCCGTTTTACAGTCGATTTGCCGGAGATTCAATCCGTCGCTGGAACATCTGCCGAACCTGTTGTGTTGGCGGGAGAGCGATCCGGTGGTAAACTGGGAATAAGTTCGCTCGGCGAAGACGGCAAATTGAGTCCAGGCATCGAACTTGGCGACCAGGTGACACCGTTGGCGGTGGCCGGCCAGTTCGTCACATTTGGCAGCGGCACCCATGTTTATGTCTATGACGCCGATAAACGGCAACTGGTCATGGACAGCAACCTCGCAGTCGAGATCGTCCGGGCTGACTTCGTCGATTCCAAACTGCTGACCGTTGTGACGGGCTCAGGTGTCCGCCGATTGTCAGTTGAACAACCCTGATTAAAAGGAGCGCGCATGGAAACCCAGGCGGATCCCCCTCGAGAAACTCAGCAGTCTGGTCAGAAAGACCAGGCTGAATCAACCGTTCCCCGACATTACACATCCCGGGCCGACATTCCCGAAACCTATCGTTGGCGTCTTACGGACATCTTTCCCGATAATTCTGCCTGGGAGGCAGAATTCGCCTTGCTGCCCAACCATCTGGAGCAGCTGAAATCCAGCCGTGGCCAACTTCACGTGTCAGCCAGGAAACTGGCGGAAGCCCTTGCGGTGTCTGATCATCTGGAACAGGCCTGCCTGGAACACTTGGCCTATGCCAGGATGCATCGCGACGAAGACAATACCCAGTCAACCTACCAGGCGATGACTGACCGGATCACTGCGTTCTATTACCAGTTTGCCGAAGCAGCTTCGTTCATCCTGCCTGAACTGGCCCGGATTCCGGAGGCTGAACTGAAACACTGGCGTGATACCGAGCCTGCGCTCGCTGATTTTTCGATGCTGATCGAAGATAGTATCCGCAATCGGCCGCATACTTTGAGTGAAAGCGAAGAAGCGCTGTTGTCGCGTTTTGGCCCGGCCAGCGAAGGTATCAATGATGTCTTTGGCATGCTGGACCATGTCGAAATCGATCTTGGCACTTTCATCGATGAGCATGGCCAGGAAACCCGCCTGACCCAAGGCCGCTTTGCCCAGCTGCGCGAACACCCCGACCGTGATCAGCGTGCCAGGGCCTTCCGGCAGATGCATGAGTCCTATGCCAAAGTTGGCCGGACGCTTGCCGCCCTCTACGCAACGAGGGTCAAGACCGACATCGCCTTTTCTGCTGCCAGGCGGTTCCCCGATACCCTGTCTGGTGCGCTTTTCGCCGATAACCTGCCCAAGGAAACAGTGACTGGCCTGATCTCGGCGATCCAGGACGGCTTGCCGACGCTTTACCGATATCTCGACTTGCGCCGGCGGTTGATGGGGCTTGAGACGCTGCACATCTACGACACCTATATACCGCTGGTCGCCGAGAGTCAGCGACACTTCAACTATGAACAAGCCTGTGGCCTTGTCCGCCAAGGCTTGGCACCGCTTGGCCCGGCCTATCTGCAAGTGCTCGATCAGCACTTGAGTGACCGCTGGATCGACGTTTATGAAACACCGGGCAAAACGACCGGCGCCTACTCCTGGGGGACATACCGCTCGCACCCCTATGTTTTGCTCAATTTCAGCGGCATGCTCAACGACGTTTTCACGCTGGCCCATGAAGTCGGCCACAGCTTGCATACTTATTTTTCCAGCCGGCAACCCTTTGCCAAGTCCCATTATCCGATTTTTCTTGCCGAGATCGCTTCGACCGTCAATGAAAACCTGCTGATGCGCCATTTGCTGGCTCAGTGCGATGTGACCACACCGGAAGGCCGTTCGGAAAAAATTGCCCTGCTCAACCATTTCCTTGAGGAATTCCGCTTGACTGTCTTCCGGCAGACGATGTTTGCCGAGTTCGAATACCAGGCCCATTGCCAGGCCGAAGCAGGCCAGCCCTTGACCGCCGAGATCCTGACGACGCTTTACCGGGATTTGCTGCGCAAATATTTCGGCGATGCCGTCGAGATCGACGAATTCATGCATTGGGAATGGAGCCGCATCCCGCACTTTTACAATGCCTATTATGTTTATAAATACGCAACCGGCTTTTCAGCCGCCGTTGCCTTGAGCCAGCAGATTCTCAGTGAGGGAGAGTCGGCTGTCGATCGGTACATTGCTTTCCTGTCCGGCGGCGGTGCCGATTACCCACTCACCCTGCTCCGGAAAACCGGCGTTGACTTGTCAACAGCGGCGCCGATCCAGTCGGCCATGACTGTTTTTGCCGATGCCTTGAATCAGTTGGAAACACTACTGGAACTGCCCTGACCGGCGTCTTAGCCGGAGAATTGTTGTTTGACCCATTAACAGGAGGAACTATTTTGGAATCCGAAATCAAACTACGCCTGCGCAATGAATCAGAACTGATGGCCACCCTCGAAAGTCCGCTGATCAATCGCTTGACCATGCCGGACTCGAAAAAGGAAATGGAGCTGGTGAATGTCTATTATGACACCGCCGCCCATGACCTTTCGGAGCGCCAGATCACCCTGCGGCTTCGCCAGGCGGGCGATCTTACGACCGTCACCATCAAAGCTGGCGATGTAGCGGAAAGCGAATTGCACCAGCGCTTCGAATGGTCAGCTGTTTTGCCGGAAGACTGGGATGGCGATCTCAAAGATGGCCTCGACACCAGCTGGTTCAAGCGCGAAGCATCCAGTAACGGTGATCCGGATGCGAAACTGCAGGAAGCTTTGAAACTGCTTAAGGCCAAGCCGCTGGTTGCGATTTGCGAGGCCCGTTTTGATCGGACAACACTTGATATCGGTTATGGCGATTCCTTGCTGGAGCTGGCGCTGGACAGCGGTAAACTGATCGCTGGGGAACTGACCGAGCCTGTTTATGAAATCGAAGTTGAACTCAAAGAAGGCGATGTCCGCGACTTGGTCGAACTTGGCCAGGAGATGCAGGACCAGCTTCCTGTCGAACCCGAAGCGCTCAGTAAGTATGCTCGCTGCCTGGCCCTGCTGGAAAAACAGCACAAGGCATGACTGAGAACCGCCGCATACCAACCGAATCCGCCGACCTTGTGATCGTCGGCGGCGGCGCAGCAGGTTTGGCTGCCGCGATCGAAGCCGCCCGCACGCTGCGCGATGACAGTTCCAGACAACCGCGAAAAACCGCCTATCGGATCCTGGTTCTCGAAAAAAATGATAAAGTCGGCCGCAAATTGCTCGCCACGGGCAATGGCCGCTGCAACCTGACCAACAAGACAGCGTCGCCTGACAGCTACCACGGCCGCGACCCGCGTTTTTCACGCGGGGCACTTTTCCGTTATGGCGTATCGGCGACGCTTGATTTTTTCCTGAGCCTTGGCCTGCCTTGCCGTGAAGAGGGTGAAGGACGCATCTATCCGGCTTGCCAGCAGGCTGCCGCCGTGCTCGACTTGCTGCGGCAGGAAGCGGATCGCCTGCAGGTTGAGTTCATGACTGCCGCTAACGTCAATGGTCTGGAGCAGATTCCACCGCTTTACCTGGGCGAAGTATCCATGAGCGGACCTGCACAATGGCGCCTCACGACGGCTGAAGGCTATGAAGTACAGGCACCGCGTATCATCCTGGCGACCGGCGGGCAAGCCTCCCCGAACCTGGGCAGTGACGGCAGCGGCTACAAACTCGCGGCCCATGCCGGCCATCAGCTGGTCAAACCACGGCCAGCCCTGGTTCAGATCGAAACAGCCGGCCGCAAAACCGCCAGCTTGTCCGGAATCCGGGTGGAAGCCGGACTTTCCTTGTACCAGAACCAGGCCCGGGTTGCATCCGAGCTTGGCGAAGTGCTGTTTACGGACTACGGCTTGTCCGGTATCCCGATTCTGCAACTATCGCGGCTGATTGGCGAATTATTGGCCCAGGGCTCTGCCCAAGGCTCTGCCCAAAGCAAAGCCTTGGACAAAGGGAAACTGGAAATCCGCCTCGATTTGCTGCCGGAACTCACTGCTGCCGAGATATCAGACCTGATCGAAAATCGGCGAAAACTGAATCCTGAACTGCCGGTTGGTGAGCTGTTGACCGGGCTGGTCCACAAGAAAATCGGCCAGCAGATCGTACGTGAGACCCTTCCGCTCAACCAGGCGACACCGGTTCGCTCATTAGGCCACAGCCACGTGACCGATCTTTCGCGCGTCATCAAGCAATATGATCTGCTCGTGACAGGCACCCGGGATTTTTCCCAGGCCCAGGTGACAGCCGGTGGTCTCGATTGTAGCGAATTTCATGCAGAACGGCTCGAATCCAAGCTAGCACCAGGCCTTTTTGCAGCCGGTGAGTTGCTCGACATCGATGGTGACTGCGGTGGTTTCAACTTGCAGTGGGCGTGGTCCAGCGGACGCCTGGCCGGATACCAGGCTGCCCGCCAGATCATCGAGGCCAGATGATGAGCCAGCACGGCAGGCGACCTGATCGCAGACAACCCGAAATCAGGAATATTGAACACAAAGATGAACCATTGACCCTGAATCTGCCGCTTGGCCACACTGAAGAAGACCTCATCCTGGCGATCGCGCGTGAACGGCGCTGTCCTCCCGACCGGATCGGCCCATGGCAGATTGCCCGCAAATCGATCGATGCAAGGCGCAAAGGCGATATCCGCTTCAATTACTCGATCAGGCTGGGTGCGTCGACATCGATCCTGGCTGGAATCGCCGGATTGCCCGGGTTAAAAGTTGAAAACACCCCCCCGATGACTGGAATTCAACCGGCAACTGAACGACCGATTGTCGTCGGCAGTGGTCCGGCCGGGCTTTTTGCCGCACTGGCTCTGGCCAAAGCCGGCTTGAGACCGCTCGTGCTTGAGCGAGGCCAGCCAATCTCCCGGCGCAAAGCAGCGGTCGACCTCTTCTGGTCCGACGGCCAGCTCGATCCGGAAAACAACGTTCAGTTTGGCGAGGGTGGGGCCGGAACTTTTTCCGATGGCAAGCTGACGACCAATATCAAAGATTACCGCAGCCGGGCTGTGCTCGAAGAACTAGTTCTCGCGGGTGCCCCTGACTCGATCCTGATCGAGCAGCGGCCCCATGTCGGCACTGACCTGCTCTGCGGGGTTGTCACCCGGATCCGGGAAACGATCGAACAGCTCGGTGGCGAATACCGCTTTGGTGCCCGCGTGGATCGTCTGGTCATCAAGGCAGATCCGGGCCAGGACGATAGTCGGATCTGCGGTGTTTCAGTCAGCCAGCTTCAGCCGGACGGAACCCGGACCCTTAAGTCTATCACTGCTTCAGCCGTGATCCTGGCGGTCGGCCATAGCGCGCGCGACACGATGACCATGCTTCACCAGCTCCAGCTTAAACTGGAGCCAAAACCTTTCTCAATCGGCGTTCGCATCGAACATCCGCAGCGCCTGATCGACAGCAGCCAATACGGCCCTCAGGCCGGACACCTTGATCTGCCACCGGCTGAATATAAACTGGCGGTCCATTTGCCTAACGGCCGCTCGGTTTACACATTCTGCATGTGTCCCGGTGGTCAGGTCGTCGCTTCCGCTTCGGAGCCGGGCGGTGTCGTGACCAATGGCATGAGCCTGCACGCCCGCGACCAGGTCAATGCTAACAGTGCCCTGCTTGTTGACATCACTCCGGCCGACTTCCCGGAACCAGGCCCGCTGGGCGGTATCACGCTGCAACGATTGCTGGAACACCAGGCCTTTGAACTCGCCGGAAAAGCCTATCGGGCTCCAGCCCAGTTGGTCGGCGATTTTTTGGCCGGCCGGCCATCGACTGGTCCGGAAACAGTCTCACCGAGTTATACACCAGGCGTCGTATGGACCGATCTCAAGCAGTGCCTGCCAGATTTTGCCGTCCAGTCCCTGCGTGAAGCGCTGCCCGAACTTGACCGCAAATTGAACGGCTTCGCCTCACCATCGGCCGTCATGACCGGTGTCGAAACCCGCAGCTCGTCACCGGTGCGGATCCTGCGCGATGAAACCATGCAAAGCAATCTGCGCGGCCTTTTCCCCTGTGGCGAAGGTGCCGGTTATGCAGGCGGCATCATGTCTGCCGCCGTCGACGGGTTACGCTGTGCGGAGGCGGCGATTCGCCTAATGCAAAGTCGATGATCCGCACTCGGCGGAGGCGGCGATTCGCCTAATGCAAAGTCGATGATCCGCACTCGGCGGAGGCGGCGATTCGCCAAATGCAAAGTCGATGATCCGCACTCGGCGGAGGCGGCGATTCGCCAAATGCAAAGTCGATGATCCGCACTCTCATTCTGGGAATGATTATTTCGGGAATGATATAATGAAATTAACAATACACGATCATTCAATCTGCAAAGGAGGCCAGCATGCGCGCCCGTATAATCATCAATCCATCGTCCGGCAGACAAATCCTGCAGCGCCATGCGGATCGTTTGATTGCAGCGCTCCTGGCCGACGGTACGCTGAGTGATGCCGATACGGTCAGGACGACAGGTGCTGGCGATGCCTACCGTGCGGCCCGCTATTACCAGGACTGGCAATTCGACCTGATCCTGGTGGTTGGCGGTGACGGAACCGTCAACGAAGTGATCAGTGGCCTGCTCGACGGCAAACACAATACGCCTTTGGCCATTGTACCGGCTGGTACAGTCAATGATTTCGCCTATGCCATGGGGTTGCCCCGCTCGGATGTCAAGAAAATCGGCCGGATGATCCACCAGGGGAAAATCAGGCTGGTTGATGTCGGCCGCGCCAATAGCCGGTATTTTCTCAATGTGGCAGCTGCGGGATTGCTGACGGATGTCGCTTATAAAGTGCCGTCGGATGCCAAGACCGTTCTGGGCAACTTGGCTTATTTGCTTGAGGGCGCGCGTGACTTGTCCCAGACAATGGAGCCGATCCGCATTCGTCTGGTGACACCGGAGCAGACGTTTGAAGAAGATTGCCTGTTGTTCATCGTCGCCAATACGACAAGTGTCGGCGGCTTCCGCAACTTTGCGCCGGAAGCCTCTGTCTCCGATGGATTGCTCGATGTGATTATCGTCCTTCGGCAGAATTTCCTCGAACTGCTGCCACTTTTAGTCCAGATTGCCAATGGCGACCATGTCGGACACCCGAAAATCACTTATTTCCAGACACCCAGCCTGCGTGTCGAATGCCTCGACGGCCATCCGGTTTCTCTGGATATCGATGGTGAGCGCGGCGATGACCTGCCGGTCGACATCTCAGTCCTGCCGAAAGCTCTCCGCCTGATCGTGCCGTAGGCAGGCGTGATTTTATCCTTCGGTTTATCCTTCGGTTAATTCCAGGTAGAGGCTGTAGGCGTCGTCAATTTCCTGGAGCACGATTGAATAACGTTCGTAATCAGCCGGGCTGGCATTCGGGCCAAACCGGCCTTCCAGCTCGCCACGCTCCTGTTCAAGTGCTTCGATCCGCGCTTCTGTTTCCCTGATCTGTTCCTTGCGGCGGGCGTTTTCCCGTCTTTCCTGGGCTTTGTTGAGCTTCTCACCACGAAATCCCAGTTCGTTTGAACGGGGAGGCTTTTCCAGGTTCGTATTCCCTCGATCGTCTCCTGGCTCACCAGCCAGGCTTGATGGGGCGTCTGCCACTGCTGCAATGGCGTTTTTGGCACTGCGGGCAGCTGCGGCCACGGCAGCCAGTTCGGCCCGGGCAACTTGGCGGTACTGTTCGTAGCTGTCAAAAGCGTCAACCCTCGATCCGATGAAACCGAGGACCCTGTGGGCGATCCGGTCGATGAAATAGCGGTCATGGCTGACGGCAAAAATTGCCCCGGGAAAATCAAGCAGTGCCTGCTCGAGGATTTCCCGCGAGTGAATATCTAGATGGTTGGTCGGTTCGTCAAGCAGCAGCAGGTCAGGCTGCTCGAGCAGCAGGCAGCAGAGATATAGCCGCGCCCTTTCGCCGCCGGAGAGGACCGAGATCGACTTGAAAACATCAACTTCACGGAATCCATAGCGCGCAAGCAGGGATCGTCCGCTGCGTTCATCGAGATCAAAGCGGCTGAGCAATTCTTCAAGAACGGTCGCCTGTTCATCGCTGAAATTGACATGCTGTCCCATATGGCCAAAGACAGCCCGTTCAGCGAGCCGGATCGTACCGGTGCTTGAGGGGATCTTGCCGAGCAGCAAGGCAAGCAGGGTCGATTTGCCGCAGCCGTTCGGGCCGCAGACGCAGACCTTGTCACGGCCGCGGACTTCGAGACTGACCCCGGAAAAGAGGGTTCGGCCGGAAAATGCGATCTCGAGTTCGCTCGCGGAGAGCAGCTGTTTGTCCGGGTCGCCGACGTTGGGAACCGGCAGGAAATTGAATTTCAGCTGGGTCTGGTGCAGCTTCGCCCTGTCCCTGATTTGCTGCAGTTCAGAAGATAATTTGGCTACCACCCGTTCACGGGCATGGTAGCTGGCCATCTTGCGGTGCGACAGCATCGTTTGCGTGACTTCTTCCTGGTGGGCGAGGTCCTTTTCCATTTGCTTGATGGTGCGTGCCAGAGTCAGTTGTTCATTGGCTTCAATTGCCTTGTAGCTGGAATAATTGCCCGGGCGGACGGTCAGCTGGCCCAAGGCGAGTTCGGCGACTGCAGTGGCAACTTTATCGATGAACGCCCGGTCATGCGAGACGAGCATCACTGCACCTTTGAAACTTTTCAGATAATCTTCGAGCCATTCCTGGGCTGATGCATCCATATGGTTGGTCGGTTCATCGAGGAGCAGGACATCCGGGGACATCAGGAGGAGCCGGGCCAGGGCGACGCGCATCCGCTCGCCGCCTGACAAGGTTGAAAGCGAGCGGCTGAGGATTTCTCCGGATAGACCGAGGCCATCGAGGGCTTCCTGCATCCGGCGAGGAAAATCGTAGCCTTCCAGGGCCTCATAGCGTGCGGTGCATTCACTGTAGCGCGCCATCAAGCTCCGGTCATGGGGTGCGCTGCCCATCTCGTGTTCAAGCTGGCGCATCTCGTCTTCAAGCGCTGATAGTTCCTGGTTCGCCAGCGGATGGCTGTCGAGATCGCAGATTTCCTCGACATGCTGGGTGAGATATCCGACCACGACATGGCCTGGGTGGGAAACCAGGCCGGCATCCGGCTTTTCCGCACCGGTGATCAGGCGCAGCAGCGTCGTTTTACCGGCGCCGTTTTCGCCGATCAACGCCAGACGGTCCCCGCGGTCCAGACGCAAAGAGACGCCCGCAAGGACAGGGCGTCCGAAATAGGCTTTGTGAACGGCTTGCAGGGTGATTAAGCTCATGGATTATCCTCACCATCAGAACGCTTGTCTGACGGATGCCAGAACTGGTCTGACGCTAAATTCCGGTCCGGTCAAATGCGCCGCTAGTATAGCACAAAACGAGTGCCTGCCGCCACTTTTTCAGCTGGAACATGATGGCCGCACGATCTGAAACGTGCCCGCAAAGTTAGCAGAAAGCGTGAAGAAAAAGGGGGAGGGATTGCCTTGTCCAGCACTAGACGAACGAGTATGCTGGAATAACCTGAATACCTGTATCCGTGACTTGGCAATATCATTGCCCGGCAACAGAGTGCCCGGCAACAAAGTTGCCGCCGATCCGGTCAAGGAATGCGGACAGGCTGCGAAGAAGGAGGAACGTCAAGTGAAACCTATAGTTGAAATCCTCGACACGACACTGCGTGATGGTGCCCAGATGGAGGGCGTTTCCTTTTCTGTCAATGACAAATTCCAGATTCTCGACAACCTGGTGACGATGGGCGTGCGCTATATCGAGGCCGGTAACCCTGGTTCCAACCCGAAGGACCGGGAGTTTTTCAACCGCTACAATGACCGGAAACTGGACATGGGCCAGTCCGAGCTTGTGGCATTCGGCCCGACCAAGCGCAAAGGCATCCTGCCCGAGGACGACACCGGTTTGAAGGACTTGCTTTCAGCCAATACCGGGACAATCGTCATCTTCGGCAAAACCTGGGATCTCGAGGTGCGAGACATTCTACGCTGCACCAATGCCGAGAACCTCGACTTGATCTTTGAGACGACGGCCTACTTGAAATCCCAGGACCGTGAGGTCATTTTTGATGCGGAACATTTCTTTGAAGCTTTCCGTGCCAATCCAGGGTATGCCATTGAATGCCTGCAGGCTGCCCGCGATGGTGGCGCGGTCTGCGCAGTGCTCTGCGACACCAATGGTGCAACCATGCCGGACGAAGTATCCCAAGTGACCGCGGCAGTCGTCGCATCTTTGCCGGGTATCCGCATCGGCATCCACTGCCACAATGACAGCGGTATGGCCGTTGCCAACTCACAGGCTGCTGTCCTTGCCGGCGCAACGCACGTCCAGGGCACCTTCAACGGGATCGGCGAACGCTGCGGCAATGCCAACCTGTCGACGATCATCCCCAATCTCCAGCTTAAATACGGCTATGACTGCATACCGCCGGAGAAGATGGACCTGCTGACGATTGTCGCCCGGACGATCGCTGAGATCACGAACATCCAGCTGCCCAACGGCGAACCGTATGTCGGCAGCTCGGCTTTCTCGCACAAGGCCGGGATGCATGTCGACGGGGTCAAGAAAAATCCGAAAACATTCGAACACATCGAGCCCACCGTGGTCGGCAATTCCCGGCGCTTCCTGCTCTCCGAAATCAGCGGCCGCTCGGCGGTGCTCGATATCATTCGCCGGATCCAGCCGGGTATCGACCGCGATGCGCCGGAAGTTGCCCGCGTGCTGCATACCATGAAAGAGCTCGAACACCAGGGTTACCACTTCGAGGGCGCCGAAGCATCGCAAGAGCTGCTCGTCTGCAAAGAGCTCGGTTTGTACCAGCCGTTTTTCGGTCTGGAAAAACTGCGGATCATCAGTGAACAGCCGCAAGTCGGAGCTTTCAGCGCTTTCACCTATATCAAGATCCTGGTTGACGGGGTTGAAGAAGTCACGGCCGCCGAGGGCGAAGGCCCGGTCAATGCGATGGACCGTGCCCTCAAGAAAGCCATGGAAGTCTTTTACCCGGAACTGACCCAAGTCCGCCTGACTGACTTCAAAGTCCGCGTGCTCAACCAGGAGGCGACTGCATCGATGGTCCGCACGCTGATCGAATCGACGGATGGCACGAATTCATGGCATACCATCGGTGTATCGACAGACATCCTGGAGGCATCCTGGCTGGCCCTGGTCGATTCCCTCGAATATAAGCTGATGCGTAAACAACTCGGTTGGGAAGACAGATAATCATTTCATGATGTCATAGACATATTTCAAGAAGATCGCTGCGGCTGCCCATTCGGACTGCCCGTCGCAAAGCAGAAAAAAGGAGCGTACAACAATGGCAAAGTTCAATATTGCAGTTATCCCTGGTGACGGAATCGGCCCGGAAGTGATCAACAGTGCCCGCCTGGTCCTCGATGCAGTCGCCGGAAAATTCGGACATGTCTTTGAATATACAGAATTGCTGGCCGGTGGGATCGCAATAGATTCGACCGGCGAAACCCTGCCTGCTGCAACCGTCGCGACAGCCAAGAAGAGCGACGCGGTCCTGTTGGGTGCGGTTGGCGGCCCCAACTGGGACAACCTGCCGATCGACAAACGTCCGGAACGTGCCCTGCTCGGATTGCGTTCGGCGCTGGGCCTCTATGCCAACCTGCGCCCAGCCACCCTGTACCCGGCCCTGTCTGCTGCCTGCCCGCTGCATCCGGAGACAGCTGCTGCGGGGATCGACATCATGATCGTCCGCGAGCTGACCGGTGGGATGTACTTCGGTGAACACGGCCGCCGCGAAGGTCAGTATGGCCTGGAAGCCTATGACACCGAATGCTACAGCGTGATGGAAGTTGAGCGGATCGCCCGTGTTGGTTTCGAACTAGCCATGCAGCGCAATAAGAAAATGACCAGTGTCGACAAGGCCAATGTTCTCGAAAGCTCGAAGTTGTGGCGCGAAACGGTTATCCGCATTGCAAAGGAATACCCTGAAGTTGCCCTCGACCACTTGTACATCGACAATGCCACGATGCAGCTGATCAAGCGTCCATCCGATTTCGACGTTGTCGTGACCTCAAACATGTTTGGCGACATCCTGTCGGACGAAGCCGCTCAGATCACCGGTTCGATCGGGATGCTCGCCTCCGCGTCGCTCGGCAAACCCGGAACACCTGGCATGTATGAGCCCGTTCATGGCTCGGCGCCCGACATCGCCGGCCAGGACAAAGCCAATCCGCTGGCCACCATCCTGTCAGCCGCCATGCTGCTGCGCAGTTCGCTCGGCCTGGCCGCGGAAGCCGATGCGGTCGTCGATGCAGTCAACAAGGTCCTGGCTGATGGTTACCGCACCGGCGATATCCTGCAGAAAACAGGTGAAAACTCGGATGAAAAACTGGTTGGCACCCGTGAGATGACCCGCATTGTTGTCGATGCTGTTTTGGCCTGAATGCCCCAGGATTGAGCATCATCGGGCGATCAGCTGCTCAAGTGATGTATTCCAGGATACGTTGAAGATCGACCTTCCGTGGTATAATCTTTGAAATCGCTTTGGACATGGAAATCGTCAGATCATTAAAGCTAAGAAGAAGGTGCAATAATGCGTAGTGACGCGATTAAAAAAGGTCCCAGCCGTGCTTCTCACCGCTCCCTGCTTTATGCGCTCGGTTTGACCGAGGGCGAAATGAAAAAGCCATTTATCGGCGTTGTGAACTCCTTCAATGAAGTCGTTCCTGGCCATATTCATCTGCGCACGTTATCAGATGCCGTCAAAGACGGGATCCGCAACGCTGGCGGGGTGCCGTTCGAATTTCCGGCCATTGCTGTCTGCGACGGCATTGCCATGAACCATGCCGGGATGAAATATTCGTTGATCAGCCGCGATGTCATTGCAGATAGCGTCGAAATCATGATGATGGCGCATCAGTTTGATGCCGTCGTCTTTATCCCCAGCTGTGACAAAGTAGTCCCCGGCATGCTGATGGCTGCCGCCCGGTTGAATGTCCCCAGCATTTTCATCACCGGCGGCCCGATGCTGCCCGGTAATCTGAACCGCACCCGCATCGGCCTGAGCAATATTTTCGAAGCTGTCGGCTCACACGCCGCAGGTAAAATCACCGATGCCCAGCTCACCGCCTATGAAATGTCGACCTGCCCCACCTGTGGCAGCTGTTCCGGAATGTACACCGCCAATACCATGGCCTGCCTCACTGAAGCCATGGGCATGGCCTTGCCGGGCAGCGGGACGATTCCCGCCGTATACTCAGACCGCAAGCGTCTGGCCAAACTGACCGGTGAACGGATCATGGGTCTGCTGGCTGAAGGCGTCAAAGCCCTCGATGTCATGACCCCGGCCAACCTGCGCAATGCCATGCGCATTGACATGGCTCTCGGTGGTTCGACCAATTCCGTGCTGCACATGCTGGCGATTTCCCGCGAAGCCGGTTACAACCTGACCCTCGCCGAAATCGAGAAGATCAGCTCCAGCACCCCGCAATTGTGCAAACTCAACCCGGCCAGCGACCACTATCTTTCCGACCTCAATGAATTGGGCGGAATCAAGGCGGTCATGACTGAACTGGCCAAAGGCAACCATATCGAACTTGATGCGTTGACCGTCAGCGGCCCGCTTTCCGAACGTCTCGCCAGCTCAACTGGGGCTGACGGCGTGCTGATCCATACGATTGACAAACCCTATTCCATCGATGGCGGCCTGGCCATCCTGACCGGCAACCTGGCGACCAATGGCAGCGTGGTCAAAAAGGGCGCTGTCCTGCCGGAAATGATGAAACACGAAGGTCCGGCCCGCGTCTATGAGAGTGAAGAAGAAGTGACCGAAGCCATCTTCAGTGGCCAGATCAAAGCCGGTGATGTAGTTGTAGTCCGGTTTGAAGGCCCGCAGGGCGGCCCTGGCATGCGCGAAATGCTGACCCCGACCAGTGCCCTGGCCGGTATGGGCCTCGATACAAGTGTTGCCCTGATTACCGACGGCCGTTTCTCCGGCGCGTCACGCGGCGCTTCGATCGGCCATGTCTGTCCGGAAGCTGCAGTCGGCGGCCTGATCGCCTATGTCCAGGAGGGTGACCGGATTCGCATCGATATCCCGGCCCGCTCGATCGAACTGCTCGTGCCGGCTGAAGAGCTGGCCAAGCGCGAACCGGCCAGACAGCCGGACCGCAACTTGAGCGGCGTACTCAAACGCTATCAGTCCCAAGTTGTCAACAGTAGCCAGGGCGCACGTCTGCGTCGCTTTGGGAAGGAGGATGAATCATGAATGGTGCCGACTTAATCGTCAAGTTTTTAAAAGACAAAGGTGTCGAACACGCGTTTGGCTATCCGGGCGGCCCCGTGCTCGTCCTCTATGAAGCCATCTACAACGCAGCCTTCCCGCACGTCCAGGTCCGCCATGAACAAGGCGCGATCCATGCTGCTGAAGGTTTCGCCAAGGTCACCGGGATTCCTGGTGTCGTCATTGCGACCTCAGGTCCAGGGGCAACCAATCTCGTCACCGGCCTGGCCGATGCAATGCTCGACTCCGTGCCGGTACTCGCCATCACAGGCGCAGTCACCCGCAAAGCGACCGGAACGGATGCTTTCCAGGAAGCTGACATCACCGGTATCACCCAGCCGATCACCAAGTACAATTACCTGGTCATGAATCCGGAAGATCTGCTGCCGATTCTCGAAGAAGCCTGGCAGCTGACCACCGAAGGCCGGCCGGGACCGGTCCTGGTCAATATCCCCAAAGACCTCCTGGCCATGCAGATGGAAGCGCCCACTGACATCCCCCAGATCAGCACCTACAAACGCCACCGCCCGGCCAAGGTCCAGACAGGTGCGATGACGGACAAAGTCTATGCCGCACTCGCCAAGTCCAAGAAACCGATGATGATCGCTGGCGGCGGTTGTGTGATTTCCAAAGGCGGTGTTGATGACATGATGGAATTCATCCGCTGCCTCGGGATTCCGGTTGCCACAACCCTGATGGGCAAAGGTGCGATCGCTGCGGACCATCCGAAATACCTCGGCCACATTGGCATGCACGGCACGCCTCAAGCCAACACCGCGCTGGGAACTTGCGACCTGCTGATTGCTGTCGGTTGCCGTTTCAGCGACCGGATCATCGGCGATCCGGATATGTACAATGAAGATAAAAAGCGAGTGATCGTCCACGTCGATATCGATGCCGCCGAAATCGGCAAGAATGTCCGCGCCGATATCGCCATCGAAGACGATGCCGCCGACTTTTTCCGGACCATGGCCGCCAATTACCCGGCCGACCACACTTGCGGCCTCTATTCGCCGGCCTGGCAGGACTGGATCGACAGCCTGATGACCAAGAAAAAACGCTACGATGAACTGGTCGATCAGATGTATGTCCCGACCTACCCCCTGTTGCCGCAATACGTGATTCACCGCGTCGCACAAGCCAACAAGGGCAAGAACCCGATCGTCGTCACTGACGTCGGCCAGCACCAGATGTTTGCCACCCAGCATTTCCCGATCGAGTCGCCCCGCAGCTGGATCACTTCCGGTGGACTCGGCACGATGGGCTTTGGCCTCCCGGCAGCAATCGGTGCATCCTTTGCCGACCATTCGCGCCCGACGATCCTCTTTGTCGGCGATGGCGGTTTCCAGATGACATTCCAGGAACTTGGCGTCCTTGCCAATCTCGGCCTGCCCGTCAAAGTCTTCATCATGGACAACGGCAGCCTCGGCATGGTCCGCCAATGGCAGGAGCTGTTCTTCAACAAACACTATTCACACTCAGGCATGGAAGGCACCCCGGATTTCAACATGATCGCCAAAGCCTACAACCTGCCCTGTGGATTTGCCAACAATGAAGCCACCCTGGCCCGCGAAATCGAAAAATCCGTAGCAACAGACGGTCCCTACATCGTCCACTGCATCGTCGACACCGGTGAAAATGTCTACCCTATGATCCCCGCCGGCCGCATGCCGAACGATCTGATCATGCCGGGAATGGATTGATCCGCTCAAAGCAGCGTTAGCGGGTCAGGCAAAATCAACGACTCCCCTTCGAGTCGCTCAAGTACCGTTAGCGGGTCAGGTAAAATAAATACACCCCCATGGTTCGTTCGAACAGGTCCTCGCCCACTTAGCAGCGGGCTGCGGAACTCACTCGGCCATGGGGGTGTATTTATTTTACCCAGCGTTAACGATTCAAGAGGGCGGAAAAGGGGTGTTTTTATTTTGCCCCGCGTTAACGGCTTGGGCGGACAGAAGGGGGTAGTGGCTCTTGACCTATGTTATTACGATGTTCAGTTGAACAGACCATGGTGTTCCACCGACGCAGACCAGCAAACCACACTAAACATTGAGTAACCAGTAGACGCCGGGTAAATGCCACGAACCCCATTTGTTCGCCCAAGCCGCTACCGCCGGGCAAAATTACATTCGCCATTTTGTCCGATTAACCCGCTAACGAAGGGCAAAATCTACAACCCCCTTCGACAAAGCGAGTTTGCGTCACGCTGATTCTACAGCGCAACGCGCTGAAGAATCAGTCGTCATGCATGTCTGAGCGACTCGAAGGGGAGTTGTGGTTTTTGCCTGACCCGCTAACGCTGTTAATAGCGACTCGAGGGGCATTTTCGATTTTACCTGACCCGTTAACGCTAGCTTAGCGACTCGAAGGGGGTCTTGGATTTTATCCGGTCCGTTTTTGGGTTACGATAAGAGTAGTGGAGGTGATTCATCATGGTCGTCGGGATTTTGCAGTTGGACTTGATGATTTATGTTTCTAATTCGCTGAAGGACAAAAGATCGGTCAGCCGGCGGTTGATGGCGGACTTGCAGCACAAATTCATGGCGTCTGTCGCCGAGGTTGAAAACCAGGATCTCTGGAACCGTCTGGGCCTTGGCCTTGCGGTCGCAGGTCAGGATGCACGGCAGGTGGAACGGGTTCTGCAGTCGATTGAAGATCATGTGGCCCAGTTCTCGGAGGTCGAAATCATTGCTGCTGACCGGGAAATCCTGCATGTCTAGTGATCGAGAGAGACCAGAAAATAATTATTTATAAACGGCTAGTTACGTTTCGTAAGTTACTAATAATTCGTAATCGCGTGTGATAAGATGCTGCCATGGGGTGAACGACATGGATCAATTCCACTTGTGTCCGAAGTTCGAACAAGCATTTGAGCTACTTGGCAAACGCTGGACTGGCCTGATCATCCGGATTCTTCTGGATGGGCCGAAACGGTTTTCAGAAATCTCTGGAGCAGCGACCAACCTCAGTGATCGTTTGTTGGCTGAAAGACTCAAGGAACTTGAAGATGCGGGTCTAGTCACCCGCCAGGTTTACCCCGAGAAACCAGTCCGTATTGAATATTCTTTGACCGAAAGAGGTCAGCAGCTCAAGCCCGTGATGGACGCGATCCAGAACTGGGCCGAGCAATAACAGGAGGAAAAAATGTCCAGCCGCTTGATCGAATCCATTAAAAATCGTCGTACTCACTATGTCTTGAGCAGAAAATCACCGGTTGCCAATGAAAAAATCATCGAACTCGTCGAGCAGGCGACGCTGCACACACCGACTGCTTTCAACTCTCAGAATGGACGCGTCCTGGTTCTTTTGAATGAACAACACGATAAACTCTGGCGGTTCGCTCATGATGCGCTGAAAGCTGTTGTGCCGGCTGAATCATTCCCCGCCACCGCTGAAAAAATCAACGCCTTTGCAGCAGCTTATGGAACCGTTCTTTTCTTTGAAGATCTGTCGACTGTCAAAGCATTGCAGGATCAATTCCCGCTTTACCAGCACAATTTCCCGGTCTGGTCACAACAGGCAAATGGGATGCTGCAGAGCAATGTCTGGGTCGCGCTGTCTGATGTCGGGCTCGGTGCTTCGCTGCAGCATTATACCGAGTTGATCGAAAATCAGGTTCGCCAGGAATGGCAAGTGCCAGCTGATTGGAAACTGACCGCCCAGATGCCTTTCGGCATGCCAGTGGCAGAGCCTTCCGAAAAGGCCTTCATGCCGCTCGAACACCGTGTCAAGATCTACGCCTGAGCCAAAATCCTCATCGGCCTGACAAATTCCAACACCTGACGAATTTCAAGCCTTTGACACTCAATTGAGAATTCGCCCAAAACCCCAATTATAGATAGCAGACGGATGTGACCTGACTAGGTCGCATCCGTTTTGATTTGTGCGCCACGCATGGCGCTTCACTAGACGGTGAAAGTCCGTTATGGGGGTATGTAGCGACCAACCATTAGCCAAGGCAAGGGTGTCCATCGCGAGGTGGAATCTGAAGGAAGCCGGCGGCAAAGTTCCGGCCTGAGGAACACGAACAGCATCAGGCACAAAGCGTGGGATGAGGCTGCAGAACAAGCCAAAGTCCAAAAGCTACACGGACATGCCAGGTGTAAATGTGGCGGGTAGATGGAAGGAAAGTGAAGCGTCTTACCGTGGGAGGTCTCACGGACGGGTGGAAACAGAGTATGAAACCCGGTTGAAACAAGATTTATCGTGAGAAGTCAGCAGAAGCCATAGTACCAGACGGTATCGCGAGACCGACTGGGAAGGGCTGAACCAAAGGAGGTGAGGGTCAATGAAAGTTACCGGAAGTGATGATATAAAAGCACAGACAACTTCACATTGAGGGACTATCTGCAAAGGGATACCTGCGGAACAGGAAGAGTATGCAGAAGTGTGCGAGTCACCAAGGATAACTGAAACCGACATCACCAACACGAACGAAGCAGACGGAAGGATTGCTGGAGCAAATTCTAACCCAGGAGAATCTGAACCTGGCCTACAAGCAGGTCAAGAGGAATAAAGGTGCAGGTGGAATTGATGGGATGCAGGTGGATGAACTTCTGCCCTTCCTGAAAGAACACCAGAACGAACTCGTGCAATCCCTCCGGGACGGGAAATACCGTCCAAACCCCGTTACGGAGGGTAGAAATACCCAAAGAAAACGGGAAAACCAGAAAACTGGGAATACCAACCGTCGTGGACAGACTGATCCAACAGGCGATCTGCCAAGTCCTGACACCGATCTACGAGAAGCAAGTTCTCGGACAACAGCTATGGATTCCGACCGAAACGAAGTGCGCATGATGCGCTGAGGAAATGCCAGACCAACATCACAGAAGGCTACAAATATGTAGTCGATATGGATTTGGAAAAGTATTTCGACACGGTCAACCAAAGCAAGCTCATCCAGATACTATCGGAAACGATAAAGGACGGACGAGTGATCTCGCTGATCCATAAATTCCTGCAAGCAGGAGTGATGGTCGGCGGAATGTTCGAGGACAGCCCGGAAGGCGTGCCGCAAGGCGGACCATTAAGTCCACTACTTGGGAAACGTCATGCTGAATGAATGTGACTGGGAACTGGAAAGGCGAGGACACCGCTTTGTCCGCTATGCGGACGATCTGATGATCTTCTGCAAAAGCAAGAAGGCAGCCAAGCGTACGCTGGACAATATTCTGCCATTCATTGAAGGGAAATTATTCCTCAAGGTGAATCGGGAGAAAACGAAGGTCGCACACGTCAACTTCGTCAAATATCTGGGCTACAGCTTCTACATCTACCGAGGAGAAGGCCGACTGAGAATCCATCCCAAAAGCGTCAGGAAACTCAAGGATAAAATCCGGAAAGTAACAGGACGCAGCAACGGGATGGGGATTGAGGAACGCAAAACCAGACTGAACCAGTTGGTTCGAGGCTGGATGAACTACTTCAAACTGGCAGATGCAAAGAATCTGCTCAAAAGAATGGACGAATGGATCAGACGGAGAATCCGGATGGTCACATGGAAACGATGGAAAAGAATCCGGACGACGGTTTGAGAACCTGAAACGAGCCGGAATCGACGAAGAACAAGCATGGATGTGGGCAAACACAAGAAAAGGCTACTGGCGTACTGCCAATAGCCCAATCTTGAAACGTGCCATATCAAACGATCTGCTTAAACGTGCTGGATATCTCAGTTTGATGGAATGCTATTCTGCAACGTAATCTGTAAACTTTGGAAGCGCCGTATACCGAACGGTACGTACGGTGCTGTGGGAGGTCGCCCGGTCAAATAATGGCCGGGCTCCTACCCGATTGTCAGACTCGGCTCTGGTAGGATCAGATCCGTTAAAGTTCAAGGGCTCCGGTTCGAGCACCACCGATCCGAGCGTTACCGCTTCGAGCATCGTCTTTCAGGGCGCCACTCATCCGGGCGTCGCCCATCCGGTCGCAGTATTGCGAAGGCGTTTCTTTGTAATATTGGCGGAACGCGCGGTAAAAGGTGCGGATGTTTTCAAAACCCGACTGCAGGGCTGCGTCCAGCTGCGGCACGCCATCCAGCAGCAAGTTAGCCGCGTGGCGGCAGCGCAGACTGTTGAGATAAGCAGAGATCGACGTCTGGAAACATTCGTTGAAAATATGGGAAAAGCGGCTTTTGCTGTAGCCGAAATGACTGGCCAGGGTTTCCAGGTCGAGGTCCTGGAGAAAATGCTCCTGCAGGTAGGTCAGGATGTCGCGAACCAGCTCGCCGGTCTGGTCACTTTCAACCTCAGTGAGCTGGCCCAGGTCGATCGCCAGTCCGATCACCACTTGGACATAGCCACGGTAGACTGGATGTTCAGGATCGTACCTTCCGCTGGCCAGGATTTCCAGGCAGTGCAACAATTCGCTTGGCTGGCTTGGATCGGATAGCACCATGTTGGTGAAAGTCTTTTTATGGAACAAAGTCTTGAAAGCGGGGATGTAATTGAGTGGCACGATCAGGATGACGGTGTCTGAAGCTGTCTCGGTGATGAAATGATGGACGACATAGCTGGGCACCAGGATGACGCCGCCAGCTTTGACCGACTGCTGTCGGCCATTGAGCGTAGCTTTCAACTCACCGCTGCGAACATAGATAAATTCAAGGTTGCTGTGGAAATGCGGCAGGCAGGTGTTGTTGGGGAAGACCCAGCAGAGGGGCAGCCGGTCAGAGTCACGCGTATATTCATAGGTGCCGTTTGTCGATTGACTCATAAAGAGATCTCCTGGCCTCGTTCAAATTCATTTTTCGTCATAAAAAATTTCAGCGAATTTTGTCACTTCGAGTTCAAGAATTAACACGACAGCCTGAATTTGGATTTCTATACTAAGTATATCAGAAGCACAGCTGAACGGATGGATACGGCGCACCGAGGCGCCAAAACTTCAAAGTGCTGGCCAATAAAGGAGAAATAACATGAAAACAATCAAAGCGGGAATTGTCGGCTGCGGCGGCATCGCGAACAACAAGCACCTTCGTTCGATCAAGGAACTTGGTGGTGTCGATGTTATAGCATTTTGTGACATTATCGAAGCGAAAGCCATAGCCAGCAAAGAGAAGTTCGGCACGACAGACGCCAAAATTTTTACGGATTATCGCGAACTGGTCAAACTTGACCTCGACGTTGTCTATGTCTGCACACCCAACCGTTCGCATGCCGAGATCACGATTGCGGCCCTGACGAGCGGCAAGCATGTCCTGTGCGAGAAACCGATGGCGATGAACTACGCCGAAGCACAGCAGATGATTGAAGCTCAGAAAGTCAGCGGCAAGATCTTGTCGATTGCCTACCAGAACCGCTTCCGCCCGGACAGCCAGTATTTGAAGAAAGAATGTGAAGATGGGGTACTCGGCGAAATTTACTATGCCAAGGCCAAAGCGCTCCGCCGCCGTGCGGTGCCGACCTGGGGCGTTTTCCTCAACGAGTTTGAACAGGGCGGCGGACCGCTGATCGACATCGGCACCCATGCACTGGACCTGACGCTCTGGATGATGGACAACTATGAGCCGAACTATGTCGTCGGCACAACCTACCACAAACTCAATCATGAAACGGCGCCGGGCAACGTCTTCGGCCCGTGGGACCCGAAGGAATTCACCGTCGAGGACAGCGCTTTCGGCTTCATCGTCATGAAAAACGGGGCCACGATCAGTCTCGAAGCCAGCTGGGCCCTGAACATGATCGACGCCTTCGAAGCCCGCACGGTCCTTTGCGGCACCAAGGCAGGCGCCGATATGGATGACAGCCTGCGGATCAACGGGGTCAAGCATGATCGCATGTACATCACCAAACCGTTGCTCGAAGCCGGCGATGTCCCGTTCTTTGAAGGCGATGCGATGGAAGAACGCGTGCTCGAGCAGCAGTGCTTCATCAACGCGGTCCAGGGCAAAGGTCAGATCACGGTTTTACCTGAACAGGCCGCCATCGTCACCCGCATCCTTGAAGCCATCTATGAATCAGCCAAAACAGGCAAACCAGTCTTTTTCAACTGATCAGACAGTCGCTATACAACTAAAATCCGGAGCTTTTCAAATCTGCTGACGATTAAGAAACCTGTATATCGTCAATCCAATGTGGAGGAATATCTATGAAACTTGGTGTGTTTACAGTCATCCTCGGCGATCTTTCGCTCGAACAGTCTCTCAAATACCTCAAATCCCAGGGCGTCCAGGAACTCGAAATTGGTGTCGGTGGCAATCCCGGCACAGCCCATGGCAATGCGAAGCAATTCCTTGCCGATCCAGCTGCTCTCGCTGCGTTCAAAGCGACAGTGGACGCATCCGGTCTAAAAATTGCCGCGCTGTCCTGCCACGGCAATCCCGTCCATCCGAACAAGGAAATCGCCCGCCAGGACCATGAAGATTTTGAAGCCACCGTGCTAGTCGCTGAAAAACTCGGGGTCCAGACAGTCGTCACCTTCTCAGGTTGCCCGGGTGACTGCGAGGAATCCAAGTACCCGAACTGGGTTGTCGCCAGCTGGCCGACGGACCACCAGATCGTCAAGGAATGGCAGTGGGAAGAGAAGATCATTCCTTACTGGAAAAAAGCCGGCAAATTCGCCGCTGACCACAATGTCCGGATCGCGATCGAGATGCACCCCGGCTTCAATGTCTACAATCCGCAAACCCTGCTCCGCCTGCGCGAGGCAGTCGGCCCGGTGATCGGCGCCAATTTCGACCCGTCGCACCTGTTCTGGCAGGGCATCGATCCGATCGCGGCGATCCGTGCCCTCAAAGGCGCGATCCATCATTTCCATGCCAAGGATACCAAGATCGATCCCTACAATTGTGCCATCAAAGGCGTTCTCGACACATCCCGGCTCGACAGTCTCGGCGACCGCCCCTGGATTTTCAGATCTGTCGGTTATGGCCATGGCGAAGAAGTCTGGCGCGCGATCTTCTCTGAACTGCGCCTGGCTGGATACAACGGCATCATTTCCATCGAACATGAAGATGGCTTGATGACGCCAAAAGAAGGCCTCGAAAAAGCGATTGCTGTCCTGAAACAGACGATCATCTTCGAAGATGACCAAGTCAATATGTTCTGGGCCTGAGGGAGATGGGTATGCATACATTTGGCATCATAGGCTACGGTGGCATGGGTGAATGGCACGGCAGACAGCTTTTGTCCGTCCCCTCTGAATTCAAGCTCGCCGCGGTTCATGACATCAACCCCAAACAGAATGAAAAAGCACGCGAACTTGGCCTGAAGGCATACGACCACCTTTCGGATATTCTCGGCGACAAGACCATCACCACCCTGATCCTGGCTGTGCCAAACAATTTTCACAAGGAATTGTCGATTGCTGCCCTGCGCGCCGGCAAACACGTGATCTGCGAGAAACCGGTCATGATGAATTCAGCCGATCTCGAGGAAGTGCTTGCAGTCAGCCGTGAAACGAAGCGTCTGTTCTCAGTCCACCAGAACCGCCGCTGGGACCGCGATTTCCTGATCATCAAGAAACTGATCGATGATGGCACCATCGGCCAGCCTTTCTATATTGAATCCCGCGTCCAGGGCTCGAAGGGAATCCCGGGTGACTGGCGCTGTGAACAAGTGGCCGGAGGCGGCATGCTCTATGACTGGGGTGTCCACCTGATCGACCAGATTCTCTGGATGATAGGCAGCCCGGTGGTCGATGTCTATGCCCACCTGTTGTCCGTCAAATTTCCCGGTGTCGATGACAATTTCAAAATGATCCTGCGCTTCGAAAATAACCTGTCGGTCCTGGTCGAAGTCGATACCTACACGTTCATCAATTTGCCGCGCTGGCATGTCTCCGGCACATCCGGCACCGTGCAAGTCGACGATTTTGCCTGCCATGGCAAAGTGGCCAAAGCCAATACGCTGGCTGTCCACTGGGATGAGGGCATCGTCTACACCGAAGCTGGCCCGACCCGGACAATGGCCCCGCGCGCCAAGGAATCACTCGAAGAACTGCCCTTGCCGCTGGTTGTCAGCGACGCGAAAGACTACTACCGCCAGTTCGCCGCCGCAGTCGAGCATGGCAAGGACCTGCCAGTCAAACCGGACCAGATGCGCCGCGTCATGCAAGTCATCGATGCCGCCTTTGCATCCGAAGCCAAAAGGCAATCGATCGCAGTACATATCTGAAACAACGCTAACGCGTGGGCAAAATCTACGATGTCCCTTTCCGTTTCCGCTAATTTCATCGTTAGCGGGTCAGGCAAAATAAAGAACACCCCTATGGTTCGCTCAGACAGTCGCGCCGACCGATTTGCCAGCTTGCGCTGGCAAATCAGCGTCGCTCAACTCGCTCGGCCATAGGGGTGTTTTTATTTTGCCCGGCGTTAGCGGGTGAAGCGGGCCGAAAGGGGGGAGTCGCAGATTTTGCCGTGCGTCAGGGGGTTGTTCGATGTTGTGTGGTTCGTGGCACCTCGGCTGGGTAGCGTTGTGGTCCATTGATCGGGCAAAGTGGAGATACAGGGGCGGGATGGTATTTTTGATTATCGCCAATTATGCGATTTCCATAACGTTCGTGATCGTTTGGTGATCCGTTTGTGCTGGATCACTATTCGGCAAGTGAAGGGATTATTTATGACATGTAATTATTGATTAGTTGACATTTGTGTTGGAATCGTGTATATTAAAAGCGTGATCGGTTGGCGCTCTGGCGCGGCGGTTCACTGAATTAAATGCAGGCAAAAAGGCATTCGCCTTCCGCCGATAAAGGCAAACCAAGTGAAAGCTTGGGACGCAAAGCTAAAGGGCCTCTGGGATTTCTCCCGTGGCAGCCAGCTACCGAAACTGGGAGGTTTCTTCATGTCCAAAACCATTGTGGCCCGTGTCCTCACTGCTGTCGTCACCCTCGCAACCGTCATCGCCGTTTTCACCGCGCCGGTCTCTGCCGCTGAAATCGCCCCGAAGACCGTCGTCAAAGTTGCCGCCGCCAGCGAAAATACCACCGCCCTCGCCGCCAAGAAAACCGTCGCCAAAAAGACAACCAAGAAGAGCACGAAAAAAGTCGCTGTGAAAAAAGCCGTCGTCTCGAACATCGTCGAATCGACCGGCGACGCGACGATCGACGAAATCGTCCGCCTGACCAACGAAGCCCGCAAGGCCGAAGGCCTTCAGCCGCTGAAGATCAACACCGTGCTGAACCAGGCCGCAGCGATCCGCGTCCCTGAACTGCCCGCCAGCCCGGCTCCCCATGTCCGTCCGAACGGCGACGCTTTCCACACGATCTTCAAGGAAACCAAGCTGAGCGTCAAAGCCGGCGGCGAAAACTACGCGATCGCCTCAGCCAACGCCTTCACTGCCGAACAGATCGTCACCGCCTGGATGAACAGCCCGAGCCACCGCAAGAACATCATGAACGCCAAATACACCCAGATCGGCATCGGCCACGGTGTCATCGGCGAAAACGAATACTACGAACAACTCTTCATCGCCTAAGAATCAACAAAATATTTTCAGACATCACTCGCAAAGAAAAACCACAAAAGTCACTAGACAATACACCGGCTCCTGAAGCTCCTTCGACACGTTCGGTTGAAGGGACCCAGGAGCCGGTTTCCTGTTCCTAAATCTGATCGAGTGAAAGAAATTCCAGAGAGAAACCAGACGGTCATCAGATTTTAAGAAAGATAACTAATCTCCAAAATCCAACGGACCCCACGCTCATCAAGCGCAGAACCACGAACAGCCCCACACATTGAACAACCAGCTAACACCGGGCAAACTCCGCGAACGCGGGTTCTGTCCGTCTGACTCGCTACCGTCGGTCAAAAGCCACGACCGCCATTTGTTCGCTCAAGCCGTTACCGCTGGGCAAAATTGAGGCACCCCTTTGGCCGAGCGAGTTGAGCGTCGCTGATGCGCCAGCTTAAGCTGGTGCATCGGTCGGCGCGATTGTTTGAGCGAACCAAAGGGGTGCCTCAATTTTGCCTGACCCGCTAACGCTTACTGAGCGACTTAAAGGACCGTCGTGGCTATTGCCAGACCGCTAACGTGATCAAGACAGACAGAACCCGCATTCGCATCATTTGCCCATGCGTTAGCGTTGCTTCTGGCATTCCGGGCATAGTCCGTAGAGATTCATCTGGTGATCGGTGATCAGGTATCCGGTCGTGGCTTCAAGTTGAGCCTGCAGGTGGTGGAGGGGGCAGACATCGACGATCTGGCGCCGGCCGCAGTTGGTGCAGATCAGGTAATGGCGGTGGATTGAACCGGTTTGCTCGTAACGGGCCAGTCCGTCCTGGAATCGTGTCTGCATAACCATACCCAGCTCGAGCATCTTTTCCAGGTTTCGGTAAATCGTCGACAAGGCCATGTCGGAATCATGGGCGCGGACGGCATGGGCAATTTCTTCGGCCGAACGTGGTGAGTCCGCAGCGTTCAATACATCGAGGATAATTTTTCGCTGCCTGGTCATGCGCATGGTTGAAGCCCCCTGGTCACAGTTCGTTGACATCTCAATTGAAGGTCATTATAATCTTATATGCAAATCATTTGCAAGTAGAATATAAAGAGGTCACTTTAAATGCATTCGAAAAAACACTTCCAGAATAAACTTCTGCGGCTGATCCTGCCAGCCGTATTGATCATGAGTACCGCGTTCACCGCAGTGGGCTGCAGTCAATCGACTGCGCAACAACCTGCATCCGGTCCTTCCAGCAATTCTGGTACTGCCAATTCCGGTGCTGCCAATTCCGATGCAGCAACCTTCACCTATGTCACATCGGTTTATCCACTTTATGTGGCTGCTTTGAATCTGGTTCAGGGTATTGAAGGGGTGGAGGTCGTCAACATGGCGGGAACGGTTGTTGGCTGCCTGCACGACTATCAGCTGACACCAGGCAACTTGAAGACGATCGAAGCTGCTGACGCTTTTGTCTTTAATGGCGCTGACTTGGAAACTTACCTTGATCAAGTTACATCAGGTCAGCCTGATCTCCAGATGATCAATGCCAGCACGGGCATCGAAACGCTTGACGACAATCCGCATTTGTGGGTCTCGATCGCTTTGATGATCTTGCAAGTCGAGAACATTGCCCAGGGCATGGCCAAGTCTGATCCGGACCACCAGGCAGACTACCTTGCCAATGCCAAAGTATATGTCGACAAACTGACAACGCTGCAGACTGATCTGCACAGTCAGATCGACTCACTTGCCGAGCGGGATATCGTGACTTTTCATGAGGCATTCCCCTATTTCGCCCAGGAGTTCAAGCTGAATATTGTCGCCGTGGTCGAGCGCGAACCTGATTCACGGCCGAGTGCCGCTGAATTGGCCGCGACGATCGACCAGATCCGCCAGCTCGATGTCAAGGCAGTCTTTGTCGAGCCTCAATATGCAGCTGACACTGCAGCGACAATCGCCAAAGAGACTGGCGTCAAGGTTTACACCCTCGATCCTGCGTCCAGCGGTCCGCTCAATGACCCTGATGCCTACCTGAACATCATGCGTCAGAATGGCCAGACGTTAGCCTTGGCCCTCCAATAAGCCGACGCGTCCAGCAAGCCGGCCAGTCCAGTATTCAGACCATTGACCCGACCGGAAATCCGTCATAAATCCGACAAAAAGAACGGAAAAAATCATGAGTGAAAATGCTGTCCAACCAGCCAAACATCCGCTACACCAGCTGAAGGTCGAAAAATTGTCCGTTGTCCGCGACGGCCAGTCGATTCTGCACGACATCAGTTTTACCTTGCACTGTGGTGAAATCGTTGCTTTGATAGGCCCGAATGGCGGCGGCAAGAGCACCTTGCTTAAAGCGATCGTCGGCGAATTGCCTTCGACCGGCCGGGTCATCTTCAATGATGACCATGGGCGCGGTATGGCTCAGCCGCGCATTGGCTACCTGATGCAACAGCTTGAATACGATCGCCAGGCGCCGCTGACCGTGGCTGACTTTCTTTGTGCCAACAAAAGCCGCTGGCCGGTTTTCCTCGGGCCGCGCCGCAAACGCCGCGAAGCGGTCATCCAGCTACTCGAACACGTTGAGGCAGCCCACCTGATCGATAAACCCCTGGGTGGATTGTCTGGTGGCGAATTGCAGCGAGTCCTGCTGGCCTTCGCGCTTGACCCCAGGCCAGATATCCTTTTATTGGATGAACCGGTTTCTGCGCTCGACAAAGACGGCAAGCAGCTGTTTTATGAACTGGTCCGCCATCTCCGCGATCAATACGATCTGCTGACGTTGATTGTTTCCCATGACCTCGATGTCATCTCGGCTTTTGCCGATTCGGTCATTTATCTGGACCGGACAATCCAGGCCGCTGGCCCGATGCATGAGGTGCTGGCGAGCGGCCAGTTCCTCGATGCCTTCGAACCTGTCCGGATTGAAGGGGGGCGGCCGCGTGTTTAATCAATTGCTGGATCTGCTGCCACTCCATTTTCTCAACTACGATTTCATGAAAAACGCCCTGGTCGGGGTTTTGTTGATCGCTCCGCTATTTGGCCTGGCGGGCACGCTGGTCGTCAGCAATCGTTTGTCTTTCTATTCGGATGCCCTGGGCCATGCCGCTCTGGCGGGTATTGCGATCGGGACGCTGATTGGCCTCAAAGATCCGCTTTTTGCCTTGATATTATTCTCGATCCTGTTTGGCCTGGCGATCACCGGGGTCAAGAACCGCGGCCGGGCGTCGACTGACACAATCCTGGGGATTTTCTCATCGTCAGCCGTGGCTCTGGGCATAGCCCTGTTATCGCGGCAGGGTGGCTTTGCCCGCTACAACAATTACCTGGTCGGTGACATCCTTTCGATCCAGCCGGCGGATCTGGTCCGCCTGGCTGGGGCGCTTGTCGGCCTGCTGATTTTCTGGGTCTTGACGTACAATTCCCTGCTGATTTACAGCATTAATCCAGCCCTGGCCCGCAACAAAGGGATTCGCGTGCGCCTGATTGAAAATGCCTTCATGGTTGTGATCGCCGTCTTGGTTGCACTTTCGATCCAGTGGGTCGGCACTTTGCTGATCAATGCCCTGCTGATCCTGCCGGCCTCAGCGGCGCGTAACCTGGCACGCAACGTGCGCCAGTTCCATGTCCTGTCACTCGTCTTTGCCTGGGTCGCCAGCATCTCCGGGTTGCTGCTATCCTATTACCTCGACATGGCGACCGGTGCAACGATTGTCCTCTGCAGCGCTCTCATTTTTGCCGTAACATATGCCTTTACAGATCGCCGCGGTTAAGAATCCAGCTTACGTCTCAAAGCGGCTTTTACCATTGCCAGGTATAGATTTCAATGAAAAAGACTGCCGGCTTGCCGGCAGTCTTTAATTCGTCAGATATACGGTGAAATCAGAGATGGCAAGGAAATCAGACTTCGATTTCCTTGTTCCAGCTCATCATCGCGCGCAGTTCGCGGCCAACCTGCTCGACCTGGTGTTCGGATTCGATGCGGCGGCGGGAGAGGAAGTTCGGGCAGCCAGCCTGGTTCTCAAGGACCCAGTTGCGGGCGAAAACGCCTTCCTGGATTTCCTGGAGGACTTTTTTCATTTCCTTTTTCGTTTCAGCGGTGATGATGCGGCGGCCGATGCAGTAGTCACCGTATTCAGCGGTGTTGCTGACGGAGTAGCGCATCAGCGACAATCCGCCCTGGGCAATCATGTCGACGATCAGCTTCATTTCATGGACGCATTCATAGTAGGCATTTTCCGGGTCATAGCCAGCTTCGACGAGGACTTCGAAGCCAACCTTCATCAATTCGGTGACACCACCGCAGAGGACAGCCTGTTCGCCGAACAGATCGGTTTCGGTTTCTTCACGGAAAGAGGTGCCAAGCAGTCCGGCGCGAGCGCCGCCGATGCCGTAGGCATAGTCAAATGCTGTATCCTGGGCTTTGCCGGTCGCATCCTGGTAAACTGCGAACAGGCACGGCACGCCGCGGCCCTGAGTGTACTGGAAACGGACGGTATGGCCAGGACCCTTCGGGGCGACCATCACAACGTCGACATCTGCCGGCGGGACGATGCGGTTGAAATGGATATTGAAACCATGGGCGAAGGCAAGAGTCTTGCCTGCGGTCAGGTGCGGTTTGATGCTTTTCTCATAGAGATCAGCCTGCTTCTCATCATTGATCAGGATCATGATCATATCAGCCATGGCGGCAGCATCAGCAGCTGTGGCAACCTTCAGGCCGGCCGCTTCGGCTTTGGCCCAGGATTTGCTGCCTTCGTAGAGACCGACGACAACTTTGAAACCGCTCTCGTGCAGGTTCAGCGCATGGGCGTGGCCCTGGCTGCCGTAGCCGATGATGGCGATAGTTTTGTTATCAAGGGCATGTGTGCGGCATTCATTTTCTTTGTAGATTTTTTTCATGGTCAATCCTCCCAATAGAAATCGTTTCAATTTTTTCGCTTCTGGCAATTTACGGACGATGATTTAGTGCACGATTCGGTGTCAGACACCTTCGATCTCGACATTCATGAATCGTTCGCCGCGTTCGATTGCAATCGTTCCGGTCCGGACAAGTTCGAGAATGCCATAGGGTTCGAGCAACTCCTGCATGGCGATGATCTTGGATTCATTGCCCGTCATTTCAATGGTCAATGTCTTGGCCGAAACATCGGTGACATGGCCGCGGAAGATGTCGACAATCTGCAAGACTTCGCCCCGGTTTTCTGCTGTGCAGCGTACTTTGACAAAGACCAGCTCGCGGGAGAGGTGATCTTCGGGCGTCAAATGCCGGACGACAAGGACATCGGGCAGTTTATGCAATTGTTTGGTGATCTGGTCGACGAGTCGAAGATCGCCTTTCAGGGTGATCGATATACGTGAAATAGCTGGATTCTGAGTCGTACCGACAGCCAGGCTCTCGATGTTAAATCCGCGGCGTGCAAAGAGGTTTGTGACTCGCGTCAAAACACCAGCGCGATTTTCAACCAGAATCGAAATACTTTGCAGCATGTATAACCTCCCAGGCTAGCTTTCTCACAAATTAGCATGAATGAACGGTTTTCGGCAACTGCTTTGACTGTAGTGGTTGCAAAACGACCAGAAAATGGCTTGAGACTGGATTGCTCTCAGCTCCAGCCGATTACCGGTTCCTATAGGACCACAGCAGTGGATTCTTCTGAAAAAATGGGGGTACCGCCACGGCACCCCCATAATAGAAGACGGATTATTGAAAAATCTGGATCTTATGGTTCAAAACGAAACGACAGGTTTCAGCAGAATTTGCGAATGCTCTCTGGCAGTGCTTCAAGTTCGGCTGAGAGGATGATCGTGACGTTCAGGTTATTCTTCGCTGAAAATTCTTCGAGGTCGCCCAGGAAACCTTCCAGATGAGTGATATCCGAATCACCGGCAACCTTGGTAATGGAGTCAACATAAAGATGTGTGAGATCGTAATCTTCAGCATTGATTCCGGCGATGAAAGCAAGTAGTTCGCGATAACCTTTGACCGGGTATTCGAGGATGTCAATCAACCTGATCTTGTATTTGACCATCTGGTTGAGCCGTTCGCCATATGCGACGCACACGACATCAGCGGCATCATTATAGGCTTGAGCATTGAGTTCATCGACAAGTTGAGCTGTTTTCCGACTGCCTTTGGGGCCAACAATTACCTTGACCATAAGCATCTCTCCCTTACGATTATGATGTCAGCCAGCTATTTATTCGGCTAACTTAAGACCATTGTAACCCAAAGTGGGTGAAAAGATAGGGCTTGACACAAATATTATGGAGTGGTTAAAGCCGGTGAAACGACGTTTATGAAATGAGCAGGAAAACAGGTCGTGTTCACCCAAACCGGCCAGCCGAACTGTCAGGATAGCTGTCAGGATACAGGTTAACAATGGTATAATAATGATGACCAATAAATCTTTGGGAGCAATGATTGCTGGGGTGTATCTGGACGCTTGCCCCCGCTTGAGCTGGCAGCGTAACCGACCGAAAGGCCGGTTTTTTGTTTTTAATTCCCAAACCTGATTATCTGTTGTAAACCTGGCAATATTGTTGAGAAAAGGAGTGGTGCAAGATGAAATGGCAATTTGAATTGAAAGATCAGGCACGCCGCCCAACCCTGTCCATCCGGATGATAATTTCCGTCACTGAACTCCCAACTGTGATCGGTCCGACCTTAATGAAAATCTACAACTACCTGGTTGGACTTGGCGAGCAGCCGACAGAGGTTCCTTTCACGGCTTACCATAATATGGATATGGCCCATCTGGACGTCGAAATCGGTTTCCCGGTTTCCCGCGGCTGGCCGGACAGCGGTGAGATCGAAGCCGGTGAAATAGCGGCAGGACAGGTTGTTTCATGTCTTTACAAAGGCCTGTATTCGGGGATGGAGCCCATGTATGCCGATCTAAGGCAATGGATCGAGCAGAACAACCTTGAACCGACCGGCATTTATTATGAATATTATCTCAACTCCCCGCAGGATGTCCCTGAAAGCGAATTGCTGACCCGCGTTGAATGGCCGGTGAGAGAGAGAGCATGATATGGGCAAATTGAATTTCCGATCGAACCGGCTGGCTGTCGCCCTGCTCCTGACGATCACAATCCTCATAATGACCACATCCATCACCCTGGCTAAAACGACCGATCCAGTCGTAAGACCGATTGCCACGCCAGGGAAAGTCATGCTCCTTGGCGGGGCGATGGAAGATGGCAATGCCGATGTTTACCTGGCATTGAAAGCGGCCACAGGCAAAACAGATCCGAAAATAGCTGTAATCTGCAGCGCTTCGCCCAGTTATACGGACGCAGTGCATGAGTGGTCGATCGATGATCCTGGCTCGATCTCCTACCAGCACCTTTTTGAGCTTTATGGTTTTCAACCAATTTTCATCCCAGTTGCCCTGGATAATTATACAGTCGAATCTTACAATCCTTTGAATGTCATCGCCATCAATTCCTGCGACGCCGTCTTTTTCAATGGCGGCTGGCAGGAGCGGCACACCCGTTGCATGTACGAGGATGACGGCACTGAAACGCCGGTCATGGTTGCAGTCCGGGCGCTTTACCAGCGGGGTGGCGTCATCGCTGGAACCAGCGCTGGCTGTGCAGTCCAGGGTGCAATGACCTATGGTGATGGCAACAGCTATGGCTATCTCAAGGCCAACCACCTGATCCCCAAGCTGATCAGCGATGTGAATACAGCCGATCCGAAAAACAAGAACAATGGCGGCTTTGTCAAAGGCCTCGGTTTCACAGCCCCTTACAACGCACTGTGCGACTCCCACTTCGAAGCCCAGGGCCGATTTGCCAGGCCCCTCGTCGCAATGCGTGATATTGGCGCTAAAATGGCTTTCGGTGTCGATGAGAATACTGGGTTGCTGCTTGACGACGACACGGGCAAAGTTTATGGCGTAGGCGGCGTGACGATTTTCGACGCTTCGACAGCGGCTTACGGCACCGCACAATATTTCACCGTCAGTGGCGTCATGGTCAGCTATTTGACAGCTGGAGACAGCTATACATTCAGTGCCAGGACCGTTCAGTCTGCAAAACCTGTAGTCGTCAATCCAACTGGCACTGCCTTGTCTTCGGCTTCGATTTTTGGCTCCTACGAGGCATCGCGAGTGATGGCCAGTCTGGTCCGCTCTGCCAGCGCCTCGGTGAAAGGCACTTCGGCCGAGAAGAATCCGCGTTTTACCGTGACGTTCGCCAAAGACAGCCAAACCAGAGGTTACTTTGAAGCAGCGACAGGCAAAGTCACCATCGAAAAAGTGAAAATCAGCATCTACTATTCAGCGAAGTGAGATTGCTTGCCATCGCCCCAGCCTTATGCTATACTGCGTTTGTTCAGACGTTTTTTGGCAAAGAGTGGGGCAAGCCCCGCTCTTTCTTGTTAAAAGCCCTGTTGCCGGCTTCAGAACCGGCCAGAATCCCGGATTGATCGCGAAAGGCAGGCCATGGCAGAACGATCTCGTAACGCGCAAATTGTATATGATGCGATCGCATCTCGTATCGAGGCTTTAGGTATCGACCTGGTTGATGTGGCCTTTGTCAAAGAGGGAGCGGCGTTCATCCTGCGCATCCTGATTGACAAGGATGGCGGTGTGACCCTGGATGACTGCACGGAAGTCAACCACCTGGTGGACCCGATCATCGACCATGAGTTGAAACTATCCACCCATGACTATCTGGAAGTATCATCGCCAGGCCTCGAACGTCCTTTGAAGACCGACAGGGAACTGGCCCGTTATCAGGGCAGCGCAGTCGAAATCTCGCTCTACCAGGCTCAGGACGGCCGCAAGAAATTCACCGGCAAGCTCGGGCCTTGTTCTGCGGAACAGATCGAATTGCAGGATTTCGACGGGGCGACGCTCAGTTTTCCCCGTGAAAAGGTTGCCAAAATCAAACGCATTGTCGTATTTGAATGAATAAAAAGGAGAGTCACAAGACATGAACGCAGAGCTCATTGAAGCCATCCGGTTACTCGAAAAGGAACGTGGCATCGACGCGGAAATCCTCTTTGAAGCCATTGAGGAGTCGCTCGTTTCGGCCTATAAACGCGAGTTTGAAGCCAAGACAACCGACAATATCCGCGCTGAAGTTGACCGCGAAACCGGTGAAATGCGCGTCTACCTGACGAAAACCGTCGTCGAGGAGGTTGACGATCCCAACGCTGAAATGTCCCTGGAAGAAGCCAAGGCCCTTTCCGAAGATTTCGATCTCGGCGATATGATGGAATACCAGCTGAGTCCGCAGGACTTTGGCCGCCTCGCTGCCCAGACCGCCAAGAATGTCATCAACCAGAAACTGTGCAGTGCCGAACGTGAGCGGATCCAGAACGAATTTTCAACAGCCGCGTCGGTGAAATTGCCGCCGGTGTTGTCCAGCGCAAGGACCGCCGCGAGGTCATCGTCGATATCGGCCGTGCAGAAGCTGTTTTGCCTTTTAACGAACAGGTTCGCAATGACGGTTACAACTTCAACCAGCGCATGCGTTTCTACATCCTGAAAGTAGACGAGAAGAAGGGCCGCCCGATTGTCTATGTGTCGCGCAGCCACCCGAATCTCGTCCGCAAGCTGTTCGAACAGGAAGTCCCGGAGATCGCCGGCGGTGTCGTCGAGATCGTTTCGGTTGCCCGCGAAGCCGGTTCCCGTTCCAAAATTGCCGTCGCCTCGCGCGACAGCAATGTCGACAGTGTCGGGGCTTGTGTCGGTCAGCGCGGCTTGCGCGTGCAGGCGGTCATGGATGAGCTGATGGGCGAAAAGATCGACATCATCGAATGGGACTCGGACGTGACTGTTTTCATCAGCAACAGCCCTGAACCCGGCCAAGGTCGTCCAGGTTGACATCCAGCCGGAGGACAAAATCGCCCGCGTCATCGTCCCGGATCACCAGCTTTCCCTGGCGATCGGCCGCGAAGGCCAGAATGCCCGTCTTGCCGCCCGTCTGACCGGCTGGAAGATCGACATCAAGAGCGAGTCCCAATATCGTGAAGCTGTCGAAGCAGAATTCATGAACCGCTTCACCCAGACAATCGAAGAAAATATAGCCCAGGATGAGACCAGCTCTGCTGACAATGCCGCCGCAAGTGACGAAATGGCGTCGGCCGACAGCCAGAACTGATCCATATTAGACGATAGACACCTGAAGATCTGACGGAGGTCCAATGCCCAAACATATTCCCGTTCGCCAGTGTGTGGCCTGCCGCACACCCAGACCCAAACGCGAGTTGCTGCGCGTCGTGATTGAACAGAGCGGTACAATCGCACTCGATCCGACCGGCAAGAAACCAGGCCGCGGCGCCTATGTCTGCCGCACTCGCAAATGCCTGGAACTGGCGATCCGCGGCCACAAACTGGACCGAAGCCTGAAAACCCGTGTCGACGAAGCGACCATCGCGGCGCTCGTCACTGAAATGGAGGGCCTGCCGCCAAGTGACAATAGCAGCGACGACACCACCTGACCAAACCCCTGAATCGATCTGGCGGATGCTTGGAATGGCCAAGCGAGCCGGTAAAATGGTCTGCGGCAGTGATGCTGTCGAAAAAGCAGCCCGAAAGGGTCAAGTCAGACTGCTGATCCTGGCCGGCGATGCCGGACCCAATACAACTGGTCGCCTGGAACAAGTCGGGCGAGTGACGGAAACTCCTTTGCTGATGGTCGGTGACCGACTATCCTTAGGGCACTGGACTGGCAAAGATGAACGAGTAGTGGTCGGTTTGACTGACCAGGGATTTGCGGATCGGATCATGGCACTGGCCACAGCCGACAAAGCAGTAAAAAGTGAATAACGACGTTGGAGGATAACCAAACAATTATGGTAAAAAAAGACGAATCCGGATCCGAAATCCGCGCTGGATCAGATCACGATGAAAAAAACGTGTCACCGAAAAAGGCCCACAAGGCCCATACGGACGCGACACAGGAACAACACACCCAGGTTCACCCGGGTGAAATGACAGCGCATAACCAGGATCAGGTATCCGGTCCGACGATCACAATGCAGGGAGTCTCCGGCAAGAAGATCACCGGTGTGGTTAAAGTTGTCAAAGCGACACGAGCGGATGCCCACACTGATCATGAAACTGATCATGCTGCACCAGTGGCCGTCTCGGCTGAACCGGCATCGTCAGCGGCCGCCGCAGCACCGATGGCCCCACCAGCACCGGCAGCACCGGCGGCTCCAACAGCGCCGGCTTTTGCAGCAGCCCCAACGGCACCCACCACGGCAGCCCCTGCTGCAGCCCGCGTTTCAGCTTCAGTGCCGACTCCAACGGGCACAGCAGCTGAAATCAAATCTGCACCAGCAGCTTCTGCTGCCCCAGTAGCACCGATGGCCCCGCCTTCGCCGACAGCCCCTGCAGCCCCTGCAGCCCCTGCCGTTGCGGCAGCGTCATCTGCACCTGCAGTCTCAGCTCCCTCAGCGCCGGCAGCACCTGCTCAAGCAACCGGCGCTACAGCTCCAGCTGCTCCGGCAGCGCAGGCTGCACCGGGTACCCCGGCGACAACCGCTGCCACCGCACCCGGTTCGGCAGCGCCGACTCCGCCGACACCGAGTGCCTATGGGACCCCTAACCGTCCCCAGAGCGGCAATTACAACCGTGAACGCGTCCCCGGTCATGGCAACAGCTACAATGCTGGCTACAGCCGTCCGCAGGGTGGTCCCGGCGCCGGCCAAAGTGGCCCAGGCGGCCCCGGCCAGGGTGGGTACAATCCTAATTACAACCGTGACCGTGCACCCGGCCAGGGTAGCTACGGCGACCGCGGTCCCGGCCAGGGCGGTTACGGCAATCGTCCGCAGGGTGGCCCAGGCGGCCCCGGCCAGGGCGGCTACAGCAATCGTCCGCAAGGCGGCCCAGGCGGCCCAGGTGGCCCCGGTCAGGGTGGTTATGGCAATCGTCCGCAAGGCGGCCCTGGCCAATTTGGCCAGGGTGGCCCCGGTCAGGGCGGTTATGGCAATCGTCCGCAGGGCGGCCCAGGCGGCCCCGGCCAGGGTGGTTATGGCAATCGTCCGCAAGGCGGCCCAGGCGGCCCCGGCCAGGGTGGTTACGGCAATCGTCCGCAGGGAGGCCCGGGTGGTTACAACCGTGGCCCAGGCGGCCCCGGTCAAGGTGGCTATGGCAACCGTCCGCAAGGCGGTGGTGGTTATGGCGGTGGCGGTGGTTTTGATAAAGACCGCGCCCCGACGCCGGGTTATGGCAACCGTCCAGCCGGTGGACCTGCCCGCCCGCGTCCAACTGTTCCGACCGAGCTCCAGGGCAAGGACACGTCTATCCGGCCGCGCCCGACTTTCAGCAACGAACCGAAGCGCGAAGAGCGCAACGCTCCCAAGAAAGATACCCTCAAGAGCACCGCGGATATCCGCGACAAGCACAATACCCTGCGCCAGCAGGCGGCTGTTGTTTCCGGCAAAGGGATCAACGATGCGCTGAATGATCCATCAGTGCTCGATACGCTCTACACGGACAATGTCAAAGGCAAACGCGGCAGAGGCAGTATGCGCCGCGCTCCTGAAGCACCGGTCCGTGCTGTCCTGACCCAGGTTTCCCTCCCGGATTCCCTGACGGTCAAGGAATTCGCCGAAGCAATCAAAAAGACAACGGCTGAAGTCATCAAGAAACTGATCAAGTTCGGCATCATGGCGACGATGAACCAGGAGATCGACTTTGACACAGCCACAATCATCGCCGACGAATTCGGCATCAAGTGCGAGAAGCTGGTTGAAGTGACTGAGGAAGAAATCCTCTTCGACGATACGGATGACGAAGAGAAGGACCTCAAGACTCGCCCGCCGGTTGTTGTCGTCATGGGCCATGTCGACCACGGCAAAACCTCGATCCTCGACCGCATCCGTTCAGCGAATCGTCGTTTCCGGCGAAGCTGGCGGCATCACGCAGCATATCGGTGCTTACACCGTCCGCGTCAAGAACCGCCAGATCACCTTCCTCGACACCCCTGGCCACGAAGCGTTCACCACCATGCGTGCCCGCGGCGCCCAGGTCACGGATATCGCCATCCTGGTCGTCGCAGCCGATGACGGTGTCATGCCGCAGACCATCGAAGCGATCAACCATGCCAAGGCAGCCAAGACCCAGATCGTCGTCGCGATCAACAAGATCGACAAAGACGGCGCCAATATCGACCGGGTCAAACAGGAACTGTCAAAGCACGAACTGATCCCCGAAGAATGGGGCGGCACGACAGTCATGGTCCCGGTTTCCGCCAAAACCGGTACCGGTATGGACGAACTGCTGGAAATGGTCCTGCTGACCGCCGACATCCTCGACCTCAAGGCCAATCCGGACAAACAGGCCAAGGGTACCGTCATCGAAGCCAAGCTCGACAAAAACCGCGGTCCTGTGGCCACCGTCCTGGTCCAGCGCGGCACCCTGCGCACCGGCGACACCCTGGTCACCGGTTCGATCATCGGCCATGTCCGTGCGATGACCGACGACAAAGGCAACATGGTCAAGAAAGCCGGTCCTTCGATCCCGGTCGAAATCCTCGGTTTGCCGGAAGTCCCGGAAGCCGGCGAGATTTTCTACGCCGTCACCGACGATAAAGTTGCCCGCGCCCTGGCTGACAGCCGCCGCATCCAACAGCGTGAACAGCAGCTGCGCTCCAGTTCCCACATGTCGCTGGACACCCTGTTCTCCAAATTGGCCGCCGGCGAAGTCAAGGACCTCAACATCATCGTCAAGGCCGATGTCCAGGGCAGCGTCGAGGCAGTTCGCCAGTCGCTCGAAAAGCTCGGCAACGAAGAAGTCCGCGTCAATGTCATCCATGGTGCAGTCGGTGCGATCACCGAGACCGATATCCGCCTGGCTGAAGTATCCAATGCCATCGTCATCGGCTTCAACGTCCGGCCGGCGGCCAATGTGGCCGACCTGGCCAAGGATGCCGGCGTCGACGTCCGGATGTACCGCATCATCTACAACGCGATCGAAGATATCGAAGCAGCCATGAAGGGCATGCTGTCGCCGAAGTTCAAGGAAATCATCCTCGGCCACGCCCAGTCCGCCAGGTCTTCAAGGTCAGCGGCGTCGGCACGATTGGCGGCTGCTATGTCACCGACGGCAAGATCGTCCGTGCCAGCGAAATCCGCGTCGTGCGCGACGGCATCGTCATCCACGAAGGCAAACTGGCCTCGCTCAAGCGCTTCAAGGATGACGCCCGCGAAGTGGCCACCGGCTTCGAATGCGGTATCGGTATTGAACAATTCAACGACATCAAGGAAAACGATGTGATCGAGGCCTTCGAGATGCAGGAAATCGAAAGGAGCTGATCAGCCTGCAACGTTCAGACCGAGTCGGTGATGAGATCCAGAGGGTCGTCGCCGACATCATCCAGAATGAAATCAAGGACCCGCGCCTGCCGCCGATGGTTTCCGTGGTCGAGGTCCGGGCCTCCCGCGACTTGTCCCACGCCCATATCTACATCAGTGTGCTGGGCGACTGCACAGCAGAAAAAAGACTGTGCGGCCGCTCTGCGCAGCGCCTCCGGCTTCATCCGCCGTGAAATGACTGGCCGGATCCGCCTGCGCGTCGCGCCTGAACTGCACTTCATTGTCGATGATTCCATCGAACGCGGCATCCGCATGGCCCGCCTGATCGACGAAGCGATGGTCAGTATCAAAGCAGAAGAAGCCGCGGGCAAAAAACAGACTGACGAAGACGCAGGCGGGAAGAAGACTGATGAATCCAGTACTTGACCGGATTGTCGATGCCCTGCTGGAGACGATTCGCCATGGCCGTGCGATCGGGATTTATCCCCATGTCGGCGCTGATGGTGATGCCTTGGGGTCGGCCATCGGTTTTGCCCTCGCCTTGCATCAGGCAGGTGCCAGGGCACGTATTTTCGTCGATGAACGGGTCACACCGCGCCTGCAATTCCTGCCGGCGCTCGAATGGGTGACTGTCTTTTCCGATCTTGACCTTGCGGACTGGCCCGCCGACCAGGCTTTGGCGATTGCCGTCGACTGTACCGAGCCAGAACGGCTCGGCTGCCGGCAAGGCCTCTATCTCGACGCCGACATAAAGGCAGCGCTTGACCACCATGTATCCAGTGGTGAGTCTGGCGGCTTGAAGATGATCGATCCCGAGGCTGCGGCAACCGGTGAAATCATCGCCGACCTGGTTGTTGAACTCGAAAGCCGCCTCGGTCAGCAGCTGTTGACCCGGGATGCGGCGATGGCCCTGATGACCGCGATCATTTCCGACACCGGTGGCTTTGTCTATTCCAACACATCGGCGCGTTCTTTTGCAACCGCCGCCCGCCTGATGACTTTCGAGCCGGACCTGAGGACAATCACCTACCGCCTGTTCCATGAGACGAGCCGGGCCCGCCTGCGTCTGACCGGTCGACTGTTCACCGATGCCCAATTCGTTGAAAACGGCCGGCTCGTGTATTCACGTGTCGACCAGGCGCTGCTGCGCAGCCTTGAGGCTTCCGACAACGATCTTGATGGCATCATTGCCGATTTGCGCAATGTCGCCGGCGTTGAAGTTGCGTTCATGTTCCGTGAATTGGCTGATGGCGCTGTTCGAGTCAATATCCGCAGCAACGAACACTTCCATGCCGCCAATTTCGCCAAACAGTTTGGTGGTGGCGGCCATGCCAGGGCTGCTGGGATGACTGTCCGGGAACACGATCTCGATACAGTCGTCAGCCGGGTTCTGAGTGAATCAGGACAATGGCTCAACGGCGGATCCTGATGGCAGATCTCGCAAAAAAAGGGATCATTTTAATTGATAAACCCCGCGAGATGACCTCTTTCGGGGTTGTTTCCCGTTTGCGGCGACTGATCGGTGTCAAGAAAATCGGCCACACCGGCACGCTTGATCCGTTCGCCGAAGGGCTGCTGGCAGTCTGTGTCGGCAAAGCGACTTCGGTCGTCCAGTTTATGGATACCTTTGACAAAACGTATCAGGTGCGCGTTGTTTTCGGCACAGCAACCGATACAATGGATTTGACCGGCACGGTTGTCGACCGCCATACCTTTGATCCCGGCGAACTGGATGCCCTGCGCAGCCTGGATTTTGCACCTCTTCGCCAGGCCGTCGACAGACTCGTCGGCCCATCGGAGCAGCTGCCACCGATGTATTCGGCAGTCAAGATCGATGGTCGGCCGCTCTATTCATTAGCTCGTGAAGGCCAGACGATCGAACGGTCAACACGTCCGATCACGGTCTATCAGGCGACGATTGACAAAATCGACTGTCGGACTGAAACCGAACCTGGCGGTCCCTGCCTGGCCGTTGAACTGACCCTGGCAGTGTCCAAGGGCACCTATATTCGCGTGATTGCCGATGAATTGGGCCGCAACCTGGGCTACTTTGCCCATGCCCAGCGCCTGGTGCGGACAGCTGTCGGTCCCTTTACGCAGAGCCAGGCCATCCAGCTCGACTGGCTGACTAAAAACTTTGACGCACTGGCTGCCGCCATGCCAGAGGCTGGTGTGCTGCCAGCCCTTGAAACCCGGCCTGAAAAAGCTGGCAAGCCGAACCCGAGTGGCCCGGACATGCCGCTCCAGCTCCGCCGGCAAGTTCAGGATCGCCTCTGGCAAATGCTGGTTGCAGAAAACCTGATCCATGACCTGGGCGAAGCACTTGTCCATTTTCCGGCTCTCTTGCTCAGCGACAAACTCGCCCGCCAGGTCATCCAAGGCCAGAAGCCAGGTTTTTCAGCTGAACAGGTTGTTGCCCAACTGATGCCAGGGTCACAGCCATTCGATCCACAACTGGACGAAACTAGCCCAATACGATTGACTTTGCACAGTTCATTCGGCTTGCTCGGGGTTGGCCATTTCCAGGCCGATCAAGATGCTGGCACGAGGACTTACCGACTGGTGACGGAAAGGATATTCCTCAATCATGAATGTCTACTACCCGAATGACCGCCTTGACTCCGCTTTGCCCCGTGGAATCGCCCTGGGTTTTTTCGATGGTGTCCATCGTGGCCACCAGGATCTGATCCGCACACTGGTCTTCAATTGTGAAAAAAACAAGTTGCAGCCGGCGATATTCACTTTCCCCGAACACCCTCTGGTCACGATTTCGCCGGAAGGTCAATTTTCCGGCTACTTGTCGACCCTCGACCAGCGCCTGCAGCGGATCGCTGACACCGGTGTCGAAGAAGTCATCCTCGAAGACTTCTCCCCGGAATTTGCCGCCCTGCCGCCGCTGGCTTTTCTCGACACCGTCCTGGCTGGCCGGCTGAATGCCCGCCTGATTGTGGTCGGGCAGGATTACCGCTTCGGCCATGATGGCGAAGGCGACCTGAAGTTGCTGTCTGACTGGTGCGCCCAGAAAGGCATCGAACTGATTGCCGTTCCGGATGTCCAGTTGCACGGCACAAAAATATCCAGTTCACGCATCCGTCGCCTGATCACCCAGGGAGATGCCCAGATGGCAGCCAGCTGCCTGGGTATACCCTTCCAGATGACTGGAAAAGTTGTCGAAGGCAAGAAACTTGGCCGCAAACTTGGTTTCCCGACGGCCAACATCGCGATCGCCCGTGAATTAGCCATCCCGGCATTCGGTGTCTATGCAACCCGCACCCGGGTTGGCGACCGGACATACGAATCCATCACCAATATCGGCATCCGGCCGACGATTCAGGATGCAAGCCCCCAGCCGAATATCGAGTCCTTCCTGTTCGACGCGGATTTGTGTCTATATGGCCAGGAAATCACTGTCGAATTCCTGCACCGCCTGCGCCCGGAAGAAGCCTATGAATCCTTGCTGGAACTGGTTGCCCAAGTCCAGCTGGATCTGGAAGAAGCCCGCGCTTTCCACCGCAACAGCGAACAATCCTACGAGCTGGCTCGCATACGCAATATCCCCGTCCGCGTGCTCAAGACGACTCGTTTCGCTCAGGCGACGGCGGTCATCACCTTCACCTGCCGGATCAATCGCCGCGATGCCAGTTTGTTTTCCCTGCTGACCCGCCTGCTGTCAGCCAGCTGCCGGAGATTTCCCAGCCGTTCAGGATTGTCGGCCGCCCTCGACAGCTTATATGGATCGAATATCGAAACCGACGTCAGCAAGGACGGCGACCTTTTGAACCTGCATTTCGCAGTCAATGGCCTGATGCACTGGACGGACCAGTCTTCGCCCTTTGCCGAAGCCCTGGATGTGCTTTTCGACCTGCTGCTCGAGCCGGATTTTGACGAGCAGGGTTTGTTCCAGGCGAGTTATTTTGAAGCCGAAAGACAAGGACTTTCGATGGAACTGCTGGCTCGGGAAAATGACAAAGCGAAATATGCGCTGGACCAGTGCATGAAGCAGCTTTGCGGCGACCAGGCTTTCGGCCTTAGATCCTCAGGTGATCTTGAAACAGTCGCTTCGATTCAGCGCGAAGACCTGACCGTGGCGTATCACCGTCTGCTGGACGAACTAGAATGCCAGGTTTCGATCGCAGGCGATCTTTCGGACCAGCTGTTGGAGCATGTCATGGAACAGACCCGACGCATCCGGCCCCAGGATGCCGTTCAAACCAGATCAGCCGATATTAATGACCTGCCCGAGGTGAAGCAAACTGCTGAAGCAGAGGGCATCAGGAAAACCTTTGCCCCAGATCAGTCCTTGCGCCCGGCTGCTTTCAGCCCGGCTACAGCCAAACTTGAACAGCCTTTGGATGTGCGTGAGCAGAAAAATGTCGAACAGGCAAGGATTTGCCTCGCCTTTTCCGGCTTGCAGCCCTACTTCAGCCATCGGTCGATCATTGACACATTGATGAACTCCATGCTCGGCGGCGATGTCCACTCACTCCTGTTCGATGTCGTCCGGGAACAGATGGGCCTGGCTTACAGTGTTTATTCAGTCAACAGCCGTTACTTGTCGACCATTCTGGTCATCGCGGGTGTTTCGCCGGACCGTGTCGACCAGGCGCGCCAGGCGATTACCGACCAGGTCCGCAACCTGGCAGAAGGACGTTTCCCGGATCAGCTCTTTGAACGGGCCAAAACCCTGGTTGAAAGCCATATGCGGTCGATCCCCGATGATCTGGAAAGCCTTCTGGCCCATATGATGAATGGCGTCACCCTCGGCCGGTCGATTTCGATCCAGGATTCACTCAGCTTGCTTTTGCATGCCACTCGCGACCAGGTAATTGCCCACGCTAAAAACCTGACCCTCGAAACATGCTTTATCTTGACCGCCAAGGAGGTGGCCACGGATGACTGATCCGCTTTCACCCTTTATCCTGCTCGAGACTTTTGATCCCCTGACCGGGCACGTCTTGCGCACCTTTCGCCATCCAACCGGATTTGTTGTCAAAATCCTGCCACGTCCCGGCTTTTCCCGCCGTTTCGCAGCTCTGACAGTCCCTTACGGTTCAATTGACACCACTTTTGAAAAGGCTGGCCAGACGATCACAGTTCCCGATGGCACGGCCCACTTCCTTGAGCATTGCGTGTTCAGCCGCGATGACGAGGGTGGCCTGCTCGGCAAGCTTTCGGCTCTCGGTGCTTCAGCCAATGCCTATACCAGCCATACGCATACCCTCTATTATTTTTCCAGTGTCTTCCATTTCGGCGAAGGCCTCGACTTGTATCTGGATGCGGTCCTTTCGCCATATCTTGAATCGGACCGGGTGGAAGTCGAACGGCCGGTCATACTGGCCGAGCTTGACCAGTACCTCGATGATCCCGACACCGTGTGCTATGTCCAGTTGCTCGGCAAAATGTACAGCCGCCACCCGGTTCGCCAGGATATCGGCGGATCAGCGGACTCTGTCCGGACAATCACCAGCGAGCACCTGAAACAAGTCTGGTCAACCTTTTACCAGCCTGGCAAACTGTCGTTGACGCTGGTTGGCGATTTTGATGAAAAGGAAATCCTTGGCCATCTGACAACCCGCCTGGAAAACAGCCGTCCGGCCGAGGGCAAAGCACTGCTTCCCGACGAACCGGCACAGCCGGCTGCCCAATCTGTCAGCAAACCGATGGATGTCTCGGCACCTTCCTTCCTGGTCGGCATCAAGGATCCCACGATTCTGCCGCAAACACCGCTGGAGGGCCGTGAACTGGTTATGCGCCAGCGGATGGCACGGCTCGCTTTCGACACACTGTTATCGCCGGCCTCGGCCCTCTATGAAGACCTGTTCGCCCGCGGACTGATCAATGATTCCTTCGGTTACCACTATGCCTGCGAGCCCAGCTTTGCCTTCCTGGCTGCCGGTGGCGAATCGAAGGATCCCAAGGCTGCTGCCGATGCACTGATCGAAGGCCTGCAGAAAGCTTTCCGGGAAGGGCTGGACCAGAATCTTTTCGAGATCCAGAAACGGGCGGCTGCTGGCGATTTTATCCGCTCGCTCGACTCAATCGAACACAGTGGCCTGGTGCAGGCCCAGTGCAACCAGCACGGCATCGATCTCTTCGATTATCCCGCGCTCTATGATAAGATGGATGCCGCAACGGCAACTGAAAAACTGCAATTCCTTGCCGATCCCGGGTGTTACACCCAGTCGATCATCACGCGCCTAACGGAGGTTTAAAATGTCCATGATTTCAGCCTTGTCGGCCATGCCGGTCAATGTCAGTTTCCCGGGTCTCGGGATCAATAATCTGCCGGTCAGCCGGGTTGCCTTTCAGGTTTTTTCAATTCCGGTCTACTGGTACGGATTGCTGTTCGCTTTTTCGATTATCCTCAGTCTGCTGCTGGCCATGCGCCACGCTGATCGCTATGGCTTGAAAGCCGACGACGTGATGGATGTCTACATCTTCCTGATCCCGATCAGCATTGTTTTCGCCCGACTTTATTATGTTGTCTTCGAATGGGACTACTATCGCGAGGATCTGACCCGCATTTTCAACACCCGCGAAGGCGGGCTGGCTTTTTATGGCGGGGTCATCGGCGGAATCCTTGCGATTTTCCTTGTCACCAAGTTCAAAAAGATTGCCTTGACTGACTTTCTCGATTTTATCGTCGTCTATGTGCCGCTGTCCCAGGGGATCGGCCGCTGGGGCAACTTCTTCAACCAGGAAGCTTTTGGCACCAACACGACATTGCCATGGGGCATGATCAGTGAGCAGACCACGGCTTATCTGCTGAATTTCCCTGGCCTTGATCCACTGAAACCGGTCCATCCGACCTTTTTCTATGAATTCATCGCCAATCTGCTGATCTTCGCCCTGCTCGTCCATGTGCGCCGCAATCGCAAATATTCCTTCCAAGTGTCACTGGTTTATCTGCTCAGTTATGGACTTGTCCGCTTTTTCGTCGAATCAATCCGCACTGATGCGTTGATGATCTCGGGCACTTCGATCCGGGTGTCGATGGTGCTTTCAGCTGCCATGGTCATTGCATCAGCCTTGCTGATGGTGATCCTCAGCCGCCGGGCTCAGAAAAAACAGCTGGCCGCAGCGCTGACAACCAATGACGATTTCATTGAAATCCGTCCGGACGGCACTTTTGAAACAGTCGATCAGTATGCTGCCGAATCGACTCAGGATGACACGGCCGAGTCCGCCCAAGACGACACAAACGAAGACGACGGAGACGACTCCATCAATGGCTGATACCGGCGTCACCCAACTTAAACGCGATGGCTACTTCAGCGCGATCGATTACTGGCTGGTGATTCCTGTTCTGGCCGTGACCCTGATCGGCCTGTTTGTCCTCAATCGCGTCCTGAGTACAGGTTTTGAAGGCTACCCCCAGGTCTTTTACAAACAGATCGGAGCGGTCCTGATTGGGCTGGGCCTCGCCCTGGCCCTGGGCCGGGTCGAATTGCCAACCTTGCGCCTGGTCGGCTTCACCCTCTATGGGATCAGCATCGTCCTGCTGGCCCTGGTCCTGGTTGACGGCTATTCCATGGCAGACACCTGGGGCGCCGACAGCTGGCTCAAATTACCTTTGCTCGGCACTTTCCAGCCCTCCGAACTGGCCAAGATCGGCTTGGCCATGGTCTCAGCGGACATTTTTGAATCGATCAACCAGCGGCGGTTTAGCGGCATGGCCGGAACCGCTCTGATGTTCGTGACCTATCTGGTCCCGGTTGGCATGATCATGATGCAACCTGATTTCGGGACAACCATGGTCATCGTCTTCATGTTCATCTGCACCTTGTTTGTGTTCGGCTTGAAATGGCGCTATGTCCTGCTTGGCCTGTCCACCGCAGTCATTGCCATCCCACTGGCCTGGTTGTTTTATTTCAGTGATTACCAGAAGAACCGGATCCTGACGTTCCTTTATCCTGGCCATGACCCGGATGCGTCTTACAATCTGCTCCAAGCCCAGGCGGCAATTGCCGCAGGTGGCCTGGCGGGAAGCACCCGGGCCGACCCTGTCCATGTCCCGATCAAATGGTCAGACTTTATCTACACTGCGGTCTCCGAGCATATGGGGTTCATCGGCACGACGGCTCTGCTGATGCTCATTTTCTTTTTCCTGGCCAGATGTCTTTACATTGCTGCCCAGATCAGTCCACATCGTCCTGCCGCAGCTTATATGGTCGTCGGCCTGACAGCGTCACTGGCGTTCCATTACATCGAAAACCTCGGGATGTGTGTCGGCCTTTTACCGATTACCGGCATCCCACTGCCATTCGTCAGCCTCGGTGGTACGTCGATGGTCGTCAATTTCATCGGTCTTGGCGTCCTGCTCAATATTTCGATCGAACGAAATCTGATCAAACGCTAGCGGATCGACTAGTCCGAACAGACTTGTCTCGTCAATCGCGCATTTTCCAAAGAAGAGTTGTCACTTTTGATGAGGTGGCGGCTCTTTTTTGTTACAAATTGTTTACATTTCCGCCTGTTCTTGTAACGCAAGTTGAAATAACTTCGACATACGCGTAAAATTCGTAATAAGTGGTGGAAAGTAGTGTAATTCTCCATATTTGTGGATGATTGTGGTGCCTTTCACGCCGAACGTACTGATCGCTGTTCACCTTCACTGGATCGAACTGGATTTTTGCGGATGCAGTAGTCGGATCGGAGGCCCTGATGGCTCGTTTTACGCACACCATAGATGCCAAAGGCCGAGTTTTCGTGCCAGCCCGTTTGCGTGACAGCATCGGGGCATCTTTGATCGTGACGTTAAGCCTCGATGAAGGCTATTTATCCGCTTACACACCTGAGAATTTCCGCCAGATCCGTGAACAGATCGGCCAATTGTCCGGCACAGATCCGGCTGTCCGCCGGCTGAAACGGACGATCATCGGCGAGGCCATGCCTTGCGACCTGGATGCCCAGGGCCGCATTTCTGTCAGTGATGAACTCTGGGCCCGGATCGGTGTCGGACCCGGCGAAGAAATCTGCTTCATCGACATGTTCGACAAGCTCGAAATTTGTGCCAAGTCCTTCTACGACAGTCAGAAGGAAGAGCAGAGATCGCTCGCCCAAATGGATCTCACCCGCTTCGATGTCCGCGGCCTCTGAGTTCGGGCACCTCTCGGTGCTGTACCAGCAGTCGATCGATCAGCTGGCGATCAAACCGCAAGGTCACTACATCGACTGCACGTTGGGCGGCGGCGGCCATTCAGCCGGGATCCTCACCCTGCTTGGCGAAGGCGGCGTGCTCTATGGTTTTGACAAGGACCAGGATGCCCTGGCAGCGGCCAGCGAGCGTCTTGATCAGGTCAGAAGCCTTGCGACTTACCGCCTGATCCACCGCGATTTCGGCAATATCGCCGAAGCTTGCCAGGAGAACCAGATCCCTAAAGTCCACGGCATCCTGGCCGATCTCGGTGTTTCATCCTGGCAGCTCGACCAGGCTGACCGGGGATTCTCCTACAGCCACGATGGCCCGCTCGATATGCGGATGAACCAGACAGCCGGAGAAACTGCCGCTGATCTCGTCAACCAGGCCAGTGAACAGGAATTGACCCGCATCTTGTTTGAATACGGCGAAGAACGCTATGCCCGCCGCATCAGCCAGGCGATCATCCAGCATCGCGCAAACCAGCCATTTTCGACCACCAGCGAACTCGCTGCAGTCGTCAAACAGGCCATGCCCGGCCATGGCCTCAAAGAAGCCCAGCATCCGGCCAAGCGGACCTTCCAGGCGATCCGGATCGCGGTCAATGGCGAATTGTCAGCCCTGGAACATTTGCTGGCGTCAATCCCGGATCTGCTCGCACCAGGCGGCCGCGCCTGCATCATCACCTTCCACTCCCTGGAAGACCGTCTCGTCAAAGACGCCTTTCGCAAGTGGGAAAATCCCTGCACCTGTCCGCGCGAGTTCCCGGTCTGCATCTGCGGCAAGCAATCGATCGGACGAGTGATCACCCGCAAACCGATCATCGCGGATGACCAGGAAATGAAATTGAATCCCCGCGCCCGCAGCGCAAAGCTGAGAGTATTTGAAACCTATCCTTCGAATCCCACCGATTCGAAACCCGTTTAGCACACGATTCAAAACCCAGTCACCCAGCCACCCAGCCACCCAGCCACAAGACACCCTGAACAGGAGGAACAGCCCCATGCGTGAAGCAGGCAATCTTGCACTTGAACCAGATTTTTTTGAAAGTGAAGGAGCCCTGGATTGGTCATCACCGGCGCCGTCCCTCGCCCGCCGCGTCCTGCTTGAAGAGACCGCGACCGTGCGGACCCAGGCGATGCACGAGAAAGCAAAGGCAGTCCGCCGCAATCTGGCGATTCGCCGTTTCCGGAGCCTGGCTTCGCTGATCGTACTGATCGTTGGCGTTTCCGTTATTTTCGGCTCGATCCTCTACCGCCAGGCGCGAATTCTCGAGCAGAATTTCGCCAACCTGAAGCTCGAACGCACCATCGAAAAGATCAACCAGTCGTCTGGACAAATCAGTGAATCCCTGGCCCGCCAGACCAACCTCGACTTGATCCGCAGTGAAGCGATCAACCGGCTCGGCTTGCAGAAACCGGCTGGCAAGCAGGTGATCGTCGTGGATATCCCTGACTCCGACCGCGTTGTCTATGCCAGTTCGGCCGACCGGGAATTGAGCAAGGAAGCGAAGCTTGCCGATGTCTTCACAGATATCGAAGGCTTCTTCAAGACCCTGACCATACCCGGACAGGACGCATGAACAGGCCTCGCCCAACCCGCAACGAAAAGACACGTTTTCGCAAACCCAGCCGTTTCGGGCTGGTTTTGTTCAGTTTATTGCTGATCGCTTTCGCCGGTTACCTGATCCAGAAACTCTATGTGATCCAGATCGTCGATTATGCGGTGAACGCCCAGGAAGCAGCCGCCCAGCATTATAAGAAAGTCGCTGAGATGCCTGACCGCGGGATGATTTACGATAGCAACGGGATCGAAATCGCCGGTACGACGTATGTCTACCAGATCGGCATGACCCCCAAAGACGTCCGGTCGCTGAGTGAGAATCTGTCACGTGAGGCAATTGGCGTCGAAGTCGCCACGCTTCTTGAATTGCCGCCGGAGGATCTTGCGGCGGCTCTTGAGAAGAAGGATACTTCCTACGTTCAGTTGAAAAAGAACGTCGTCCGCGAGCAAGCCGAGAAATTGATCGCTTACCTCAGTGAACATAACATCGGTGGCTTTGCGATCGATTCCGAACCACGCCGTTACTACACCAACGAAAACTTTGCCAGCCAGGTGATCGGATACACCCGATATGACCGCGGCAACCTGGTCGGCCAGCTCGGCCTCGAAATGAAGTATAACGATCTGCTGACCGGTTCGCCGGGCTACACCTATGTTGAAACCGACAACTACAAGCACAAGGGTGAACTGCCCTTTTCCGTTCCGACCAGCCTGCGGGCCAAGGATGGCCAGAATCTGAACCTCAGCCTCGATATCAATATCCAGAAAATCGTCCAGGAAGAACTGGCCGAAGCAATTCGCGTCAATGATATCAAAGAAGGCGGCACAGCGATTGTCATGAATCCCTACACCGGGGCAATCCTGGCGATGGCGTCCTATCCCTATTTTTCCAGTTCGGATCCAACCGCCTGCCCGGACACCCAGGATCCACAGACCTGGACGGGTTCTTCCCAGGCGGAAATCGACTACCTGTCGAGCACTGTATGGCGCAACCGGGCGATTTCCGACACCTATGAACCGGGTTCGACCTTCAAAGGCATCACGACAGCGATGGCTTTCGACGAAAACATCAGCACGGAAAGTGAAATATTCAGCGACAGCCCGATGCGCGTCCTTGGCCAGGAAATCCACTGCTACACAATCAGTGGCCATGGCAATGAATCACTGCAGGATGCTTTCTTCCATTCCTGCAACCCGATTTTCGCCCAGTTGTCCCAGCGGTTAGGTGTCAGTCGCTATTATCAGTACGTCCGGGCCTTTGGCTTCCGCGATATCACCGGCGTTGACCTGCCGGCTGAAGCCGTGGGACAGATCCATGTCCAGCCAACCGAACTCGACATGGCCACATTGTCTTACGGTGAATCAGCTACAGTCACCCCGCTGCAGCTGGCGACTGCCTACTGCGTCTTTGCCAATGGCGGCAACCTGGTCCGGCCACGGCTGGTTCAGTCGATCACCGACAGCACCGGTGCTGTCGTCCGCGAATACCAGCCGGAAACCGTGCGCAAAGTCATTTCCGAGCAATCGGCCACCCGGGTCCGCGAACTGCTCAAAGGGGTCGTCCTGTATGGCACAGGTTCGAAGTCCTATGTTGAAGGCTACTCCGTCGCCGGCAAGACCAGCACGTCGACTGACGAGGCCGGTGACCACACGATTTCCTTCATCGGGATCGCCCCGGCAGACAGTCCGCAGATCGTCACGCTCGTCGTGCTCAACAAGCCATTGGACAAGAAAATGACCTCGGCGCCTTCCGCGGATGCCAGCGGCCGGATCATCTCCCGGACACTCGATTATCTGGGCCAGCCCCGGATTTACAGTGAAAAGGATGTCACGCGCCTGGCCAAGCTGAACGAAGTACCGGACCTGAATGGGATGACGCTGTCCCAGGCTCGCAAAGAACTGACGAAAGTCGGCCTGGATCTTGAAGTTGCTGATTCCGGCATGGGTGAACAGTCGGTGATCAAATACCAGTCGCCTGCGGCAAAAACCAAGCTCCACACCCATGGACTGGTCTTTGTCTATCCCACGGCGACTATCCCGGACGACTATGTGGTCGTCCCGAATTTCATCAACAAAACGGTCGACGAGTGCATGAGTGCCGCAGCAGCGAATGGGCTGAACATCCTGATCGACGGCAATAGCCTCGGGACTGCGGTCTTCCAGGATCCGACGCCGACCTTCAACACGGATGCCCCACTGGTCCAGCCCACCCCATCGCCCGCCCCGTCAACAACAGATGCGGCTGGGACACCTGCCGCCACACAAGGCGCGACATCTACAGCCGGTGTCGCTGATTCCGGTGCTGCCCAAGGCGCAACATCCGGCAGCACCATTGACAGCCCTTACTCCGCCTTGCTGCGTGATGGCAAGTTGCCACGCGGCAGTATCGTCCGCATCCAGTTTGTTGCCGAAGAGGAGAAAGTTGCGGACAGCACCCCTGTTGCCGATTCGACGACAAAGCCATAAAATAGAAGGCTGTAGTCAAGGATTCTGAACGGATGATTTCGGTTGACACAACACATCAGGAGTGCAAAATCATGAATTTACAGGAACTTCTATCGGGTTTGCCGATTATTGAACAAGGTGGCGACTGGTCTTGTGATTTGAACCAGGTTGTCTATGATTCCCGCAAAGCCCGGCAAGGCTCGCTTTTTGTCTGCGTCACAGGCTTTGTCACCGATGGCCACCAGTACATTGACCAGGCCATTAGCCAGGGCGTTTCAGCGCTGCTGGTCGAACGAGTGACCGATGCCCTGCTTAAGTCGGACTGCCCGGTCGCCTGGGCCCGGATCGACAACACCCGCCGCGGCCTGGCCCATGTATCTGACAGGTTTTTCGACCATCCTTCCGGTAAGCTGAAAATGATCGGGATTACCGGGACGAAGGGCAAAACGACAACGACCTACATGGCCCGGGCCATCCTGGCTGCTGCTGGCCGCAAAACCGGCCTGATCGGCACGGTGGCCAATATTATCGGCGACCAGGTCACCTATGCTTCCCGGACGACTCCGGAGTCCTACGACCTGCAGGCCCTGCTTGATGACATGGTCGGCCAGGGACTCGACAGCTGTGTGATGGAAGTCTCTTCGCAAGGCTTGATGCTGGACCGGGTTTATGGCTGCGATTACCAGGTCGGTGTCTTCACCAATCTTTACAATGACCATATCGGACCGCATGAACATGCCGATATGGAAGAGTACCTCGGTGCCAAACTGCTGCTGTTGGCCCGCTGCCATCTGGCTGTGATCAACCGTGACATTGATATTTTTGAAAAAGTCCGTGCTGCTGCTGAGAATACCAGGATCCCGGTCCTGACCTATGGCTTGTCAGCGGAAGCTGACATCCGTGCCGAAAACCTGCAGAAAGTCACCCAGGACGGCCGTGTCGGCACCCAGTTCCACTTGCATAGCCCCTGGTTTGAAGGCGATGTATTTGTCGGCATGCCGGGCAAGTTCAATATCTACAATGCCCTCGCGGCAATTGCCTGCAGCGCGGCTGTCGGCGCCGATTTCGATGCCGTCAGAAGCGGCCTGGCGACGATCGCCGTTCCTGGACGAGTCCAGCCGATTCCGACCGGACGTGACTTTCAAGTCATCGTCGACTACGCCCACAATGCGGCCAGCCTGGAAAGCCTGCTGCTGACCTTGCGCGAATATGTCAGCGGCCGCCTGATCGTCCTGTTCGGCAATGGTGGCGACCGCGCCCGCAGCCGGCGTTTTGAAATGGGTGAAGTCGCTGGCCGGCTGGCGGACCTGACTGTCATCACCTCGGACAATCCCCGCACCGAGGATCCCCTGGCGATCATCGCGGACATCGTCACCGGCATCACACCGACCGGCGGCAACTTTGAAATCGTGCCGGACCGTCGGGAAGCCATCGGCAGGGCGATCGCCCTCGCAGGACCTGGCGACATGGTTGTGATCGCCGGTAAAGGTCACGAAAACTACCAGATTTTCAAAGACCACACGATTCACTTCGACGATGCCGAAACCGCCGCAGAGCTGCTGGCTGGATTCGGGACCGCGCGGGTCTGATCGACGATGAATAACATAACACTAACCCAGTTGTTGACTTGGACCGGCGGCCGCCTGCTGGCTGATTCGAGCCGAGGGCAGCGGCCGATCACCGGGATGACGGACTCGGTCCGGTTTCGCGATGTTTCGACAGATACCCGGACGGTCGGCCCGGATGACTTGTTCCTGGCACTGCGCGGCGCCCGGTATGACGGCCACGAATTTCTTGCCCAGGCGATCGCCGCAGGTGCCACGGGCCTGGTGGTCGACGAAGACTCGCTTGCTGAACCGGCTGAGTATTCATCAATGAAACCGCTGGCGATCCTTGTGGTGTCAGACACCCTGAAAGCCCTGCAGGCAATCGCAGCCGGTTACCGCCAGACACTGAAGGCCCCTGTCATCGGCATCACCGGGAGTGTCGGCAAGACATCAACACGCGGCATGGTCGCCGCTTGCCTCGGTGCTGCCTGGCAAGTCTGCCAGACACAAGCCAACAACAACAATGAAATCGGCCTGCCCAAGACCTTGCTGGCGGCATCTGCCGAGGACCAGGCGATCATTCTGGAAATGGGCATGCGAGGACGCGGCGAAATCGAACTGCTGAGCCAGATTGCCAGGCCGGATATCGCACTGATCACGAATATCGGCTTTGCCCATATTGAACGTCTGGGCAGCCAGGATGAAATTCTCAAAGCCAAAGCAGAAATAATCGCCGGCCTCAAGCCGGGTGGCTTGCTGATTCTGAATAGCGACGACCCATATCTGAGAAAACTCGGCCTTGAACTCCGGAACCGGTTCCGGATCGCCTTTGTCGCGACCAGAAGCCTGGCCGAAGCAGAACGATGCGGCCTGGCTGTGTACGAGGCGACAGACATCATCAGCGCCGAACAGTCCGCACAGTTCACCCTGCAGCTGATTCCTGCCCGGCCTGGCTACCAGCCTTTGCCGGTCAGAATTCCTGTGCCCGGCCACCATATGGTCAGCAATTCGCTGTTTGGCCTGGCTGTTGCTGATGCCCTGGGCATCGACTTGCCGGTGGCGATTGCCGGGGCTGCCAACTTTGCAAGTACAGGCAACCGCCAGCGTCTGCTCGCGGCCGGTTCGATCCTGGTGATGGACGACTCCTACAATGCGAGCCCTGAATCGATGCATGCCGCCCTGGAGACGTTGCGGACAATGGCTGGTTCACGCCGCCTCGTCGCAGCGCTCGGCGGGATGCTCGAACTCGGCGACTATGCCACCGCTGCCCATCATCGCGTCGGCCAGGCAGCTGCCCGGGCAGGCTATGACCTGGTCCTGGCGATTGGCCCGCAAGCCCCGGACTTGGCGGCAGGTTTTACCGAACTCGCACCTGGCCTGAGAGCCGAGACCTTCCAGGACCAGGCACAATTGATCAGCCGGTTGACTCAGCTGCTTTTGCCTGGCGATGCCCTGCTGGTCAAAGGCTCACGCGGCTTCGCGATGGAGCAGGTGACCCGGGCTGTCATGGAACATTTTTCCAAAGGAGAAGATTGTCATGTGGAGTGACTTGCTCACTGGACCGACCCTGATCAAAGCGGCATCCACCCTCGCCCTGACCCTCATCTGCGGCGCAGCTGGCCTGCCGTTGCTCAGGCACCTCGGCGTCGGCCAGACCGTGCGCGACGATGGCCCGAAAACCCATTTCGTCAAATCCGGCACGCCAACTTTTGGTGGATTTTTCTTTCTTGTCCCCCTGACGGCCGTTTTGCTGGCCGATGGCCTGATCCGAGGTTTTGCCGGCCCTGAAATCGCCCTGCTGCTGGTGATCCTGGCCTTTGCCTTCAGCGGCTTCCTCGATGACTACATCAAAGTCCGGATCAGTAAAAAAGGACTGTCAGTCCGCCAGAAGACAGTGCTGCTATTATCCTTTTCAGTTCTTTTCACCGTATATTATCTGTTCCTGATGCCGGTCGAACCGTTCCTGGTCTTGCCCTGGGTCGATCACGCGATCCTGGTTACGGGCTGGTGGAAGCTGCCCTATGGCATCCTGGTCGTGATCTATCTGTTTTTCATCACCAATTCGGTCAATCTGACGGATGGGGTCGATGCCCTGGCCAGTTCGGTCACGGTGGCCTGCACCCTGGCGCTTGCTGGCGCCGGCCTGCTGCTCGCAGGTGCCGGGATTGAACCCGCTCTGGTTGCCCCCGGGGTATCGATGAGCTTGATGATCGCCGCGGGCTGCCTCGGCTTTCTGGCTTTCAATGTCCATCCGGCCCGTGTCTTCATGGGTGACACCGGTTCCCAGGCACTCGGCGCAGGTGTAGCGGGTATCGCCCTCTATTATGGCGCCCCCTGGCTGCTGGCATTGCTCGGTTTTGTCTATGTTGCCGAATCCCTGTCGGTTGTGATCCAAGTGGCCTATTTCAAGCGGACTGGCGGCAAAAGGATCTTCAGGATGTCGCCGATCCATCATCATTTCGAACTCGGCGGCTGGAAAGAGAACAAAGTCGTCCTTGTGTTTACCGCAGTGACTGTCGTTGGCAGCCTGCTCGGTCTGTTGTTGCTCCTGACAATCTGACCTGGGGGAGGGAAGACCATGCGCCAAAATGAAATTCAGACTGTCGATGACCGCCGCATTCGGGATGACAACCGCACCCGGGACGACAGCCGAACCAGTAACCCGGCTTTACAGCTGCGGCCGCCGCTGCGCATCCATGGCGGCCTTTTGATCGTGACCTTCATCATGATCTGTTTTGGCCTGGTCACCCTGTTTTCGGCCAGCATGAGTGACAGCTTCAGCGATACATCGGGCGACGCCATGTATTACATCATCAAACAGGGCTCGATCACCCTGATCGGGTTGCTCCTGGCCCTGATCCTGGCGGTTGCAATCCCGGTATCCTTTTTTGACCGGCCGATCATCACCTTCATGACTTACATCGTGACAACAGGCCTGCTGGTTTACGTCAAGTTCTTTGGCTCGATCGTCAACGGTGCCAAACGCTGGATCCTGCTCGGCCCCTTGAGCATCCAGCCTTCAGAATTTGCCAAGCTTGCCGCCGTCATCTGCCTTGCCGGCTATTTTTCTCGCCTTAGGTCGCGCCGGTTACGTAAGGAAATCAAGTACAAATCATCATTGCGCCGGTTTATCGGCGATGGGTGGCGGGATATCCTGATTCCGGGCGGCCTCATGGCCGTCTGGCTCGGCTTGATTATCTGGCAGCCCCATGTGTCCGGATTTGTCATCCTCAGTGTCGTGATCCTGGCCTCCTTCATGGCCGCAGGACTGCCACTCCGTTCCTGGATCAGCGGTATCCTGCAGTTCTTGATCATCCTGGTCGTTGTCGCCGCGATCGCCCTGGGCGCCTTTTCGTCGACCCTCAAAGACCAGACAGTTTCGGAAGCACTGAAGCAGAATTTCAGCCATGCGTTCAAGCGCATCGACACCTTCAAGAATCCGGACACTGCGAATTCCGATGATGCCTACCAGGTCAACCAGTCGCTGATGGCGATCGGTTCCGGCGGCCTGACTGGTGTCGGTCTCGGTGAAGGCCGCCAGAAATACAATTACCTGCCGGAAGCCCACAACGATTATATCTTCGCGATCATCGGCGAGGAGCTGGGTTTTGTCGGCACGGTCAGCGTCGTGCTCCTGTTCCTGGTCTTCCTGCTGATCGGCATCAGCATCGCCTGGCGGGCGGTCAATCCGCATGCGGCGATCCTGGCCGCCGGCTACACTGTCCTGATCACGATCCAGGCCTTGCTGAACATTGGTGTCGCCACCCGTGCGCTGCCGGCAACCGGTATCTCGCTGCCGTTTTTCAGTTATGGCGGCACGTCGAACCTGTTCTTCCTGCTGGCGATCGGCTTTATCCTGGCCGTCTCACGCACCGGGCAGATGCCGAATGCGCGGATGCGCAACCTGATGGGTGAAATCGATGCCCTGACCCGTGGGGAACAGCCATGAGCGCGCGTCGATTTGTTATTGCCGGTGGCGGAACCAGCGGCCATATCAATCCGGCCCTGGCGATCGCCGACCAGATCCGCCTCGACCATCCGGATGCCGAGATCCGCTTCTGCGGCACGGCCCGCGGTCTTGAAAGCCAGCTGGTACCGCGCGCAGGTTACGATTTTGTGCCGATCCGGGCCCGTGGCTTGCCACGTCGCCTCAACCGTGACTTTTTCACCGCTGTTGCCGATTTTTTTGCCGGCAGGGCCCAGTGCAAAGCCTTGCTGAAATCATTCCGCCCCGATGCGGTCATCGGCACGGGCGGCTATGTCTGCAGTCCGGTGGTCGCGGCAGCGACAAGTCTGAAAATCCCGGTCCTCCTGCATGAACAGAATGCTTTTCCCGGCCGGTCCAACCGGCTGATGGCTCATCGCAGCCAGGTTGTCTGCATCAGCATGCCTGGTGCAGAAAACTATTTTCGCACCAAAGCCCCCATCGTGCTGACTGGAAATCCGGTGCGCCCGATCTTTTTTCAGCTGGAAAACGCCTCTGCCCGGGCCAAGTTAGGCTGGGATCCGGAGACGAAAGTCCTGCTGGTGACCGGTGGCAGCCTCGGCGCCAAGCGGCTGAATGACGCAGTGCTCGGTTTACGCGACGAACCGGCGTTCAAAACCCTGCTGGAACATCATCCGATCGCCATCCACCTGGCCTGCGGCCAGCAGCATGCTGAGGCCGTACGCACGGCCGCCAAGGGGCTTTCCTGGCTCTCAGTCCATGATTATCTGCACGACATGCCCCAATACCTGGCCGCTGCAGACCTGGTCCTGTCACGGGCTGGCGCAATGACCTGCGCTGAACTGGCGGCGCTCGGCAAACCGGCCATTCTTGTTCCTTACCCATTCGCAGCCGGTGACCACCAGACTGAAAACGCCAAAGTCCTCGAACAAGCTGGTGCCGCAATCCGCATTGCCAATAATGACCTGACGCCATCGTTCCTCGCCGGCCAGCTCATCCGCCTGTTCGAAGACGCGGAGTTGCTGCATAACATGGGCGAACAGGCCAGGACACTTGCCATCCCCGATGCAGCAGTCAAGATCTGCCGCAGTCTCTATGCGACCATCCGGGACTGACACTCTCCGCAGCCCGCGTCAGGATCGGCGGCAGAAGAAGCGGACTAGCCGGCAAAACCGCTTGAGGAGCCCGATCGGCAGCCTGCTGATCTTGCTGGTACTGATAGCGGCGATCGCCTTCCTGCCTGCTTTCCACCTCGCCAGGTACGAGATCAGCCCGACCCGGGCAATGACAACAGCAGATATCGAAGCGGCCATCCTGATCAAACCCGGCCAGCACCTGTTCACCGGGATCGGTCCGGACCTGCGGCGCTTATTCAGTCTGCGCTATGGGTCGGTTGAAAAGACATTGATGGCTCGTTTCCCTTATATCCGATCAATCGAGGCCAGTCTGAAATTCCCGTCCGCCATGGTCATTGAGATCGAAGAACGCGTGGAAGTCGCCTACGTTGCAATTCCGGACGGCTGCGTCATGCTGGACAAAGAAGGCTACTCCTTGCGGATTCTCGGCCAGTCACCGGCAGACATCCCGGTCATCGAAGGTGTGACCGTGACCTCACTGACCCTCGGCCAGGTTTTGACAGTCAATGCGCCGGAAGCGATGAATAGCGCGGTCAGTCTGATCGGTGCTATAATTGATGCCGACAAAGACACTCGTACCCCCCAGCGGCTTTTGCCGCAGGTCCGCAAAATCCGGCCGCTGTCGGATGGCCGCTTGTTCATGACTTTGGCATTGCCGGCGACCGGGGAAGAGCTGACTGTCGCCACCCAGAACAGCAAAGAACAACTTGAAGATATGCTCTGGCTGAGGTTTGCAATGGACCAGGGCGCATTGGACAACCGGGGTAAAGGTGTTCTCGACTTGACCGGTTCACGAAAAGTATTCATTCCGGATGCCTGACAGGAGGATTCTATGTTTCCATTGATCGGACTGATTGTCGGTCTGCTGATCGGCCTGCTGGTGAATATCGATATTCCCAGTGCCTATTCATCCTACGTGGCTGTCGGGATTCTCGCAGCCATCGACTCGGTGGTTGGCGCGATGACGGCCAACCTGCAGAACACATTCAACACGAAAATGTTTGTCACCGGATTCCTCGGTAACAGCGCCATCGCTGTCCTGCTCGCAGCCTTGGGCGACCAGCTCAATCTGCAGCTGAGCCTGGCGGCTATTTTCGCCTTCGGCAACCGCATCTTCATCAATTTCTCAGCCATCCGGCGGATCCTGATCGAACGGTTCGACCAGAAACGATCGCTCAAGGATGCCGGCCAGATTTAGGCCAATGGCGAATGTCCGGAGGTCAGCACTTGAAACGGCATAAATATCGCTAGATATTGTAACTGCAATTTAAAACAGACACCAAATATTGTTGTTTACGTGTAATAATTGGTGTAAAATTGTAACAAATGGCATTTGCCTGGACATCATTTGACTATTCCCGGTCAGCTCAAAGCGACCGGATTATGGATCTTTCTGATCAGTTCAATCGACAAGACCGGATTCCGGATCTTTGTGATCCATTACATATTTGAGAGGGGATGTTCACTTGTCAGATTATAAAATGGGCTTCGGTATGGAAAATGACCATTTCGCAACGATCAAGGTCATCGGTATCGGCGGCGGCGGCTGCAATGCTGTGGACCGGATGATCGACGGCTCAGATCCAGGGCATCGAGTTCATCACCGTCAATACGGACAACCAGGCTCTCCATGCGCACAAAAGCCAACAACCGCATCCAGATCGGCGAAAAGATCACCCGCGGCCTGGGCGCCGGCGCCAATCCGGAAATCGGCGAAAAAGCGGCGTCTGAGTCACGCGACGAGATCGGCCAGCTGATCCGCGGCACAGACATGCTGTTCATCACGGCCGGCATGGGCGGCGGCACCGGCACCGGCGGTGCCCCGATCATCGCCCAGATCGCCCGCGAACTCGGCATCCTGACCGTCGGCGTCGTCACCCGGCCATTCCGTTTCGAAGGTTCCCGCCGGATGCAGAATGCCGAACGCGGCATCCGCGAACTGGAGAAATTTGTCGATTCGCTGATCGTTGTCCCCAATGACAAACTGCTCGAAATCGCTACTGAAAACACCTCGCTTGACGAAGCTTTCATCCTGGCCGACCAGGTCCTGAACTATGGTGTTTCCGGTATTTCCGACCTCGTCGCCGTACCTGGCCTGATCAACCTTGATCTGGCTGATGTCCGCCGGATCATGACCCAGGCCGGCGTCTGCCACATGGGCATCGGCCGTGCTTCCGGCGAAGGCCGCGCAGCCACCGCGATCCGCCAGGCGATCAACAGCCCCCTGCTGGATACGACCATCGATGGCGCCCGCGGTGTCATCATCAACTTCACCGGCGGCCGCGACATGAAAATCCGCGAAGTCGATGAAGCGGCATCGATTGTCCGTGATGCCGTCTCACCGGATGCCGACATCATTTTCGGCGCACCAGGATGAGACGATGCATGACGAGATCATGATCACCGTCATCGCCAGCGGTTTCGACCGTGAAACAGCCTTTGCAGCGCCGCCGGTCAAAAGTGTGCAGGCTGTAGCCGCACAGTCAGCCCAGACTGCTGCTCAAGTCAACCCGCAGGTCACATATGCAGCGCCGCAGAGTTACACAGCCCAGCCGGGTTATGCAGCCCAGCCGGAAATTCCGGTCAACGATCCTTCTGTCCCTGATTTCCTGAAAAATGCCTTTGCTCCGGTGGAGACATCTTCTTTTGCCAAACCCGCCGGCTCCGGTTTCCACACGGTTGGTGCCGTTGAGCCAATAGCCGAACCGGTAGCAACCGTTGAGACTGCCGGTGGCAACGCTGGATCCAACCCAGGTTTGGGCGATACCCTGGAGACACCGAATTTCAACTCGTTATTTACATCGGCCAGCCCTGCTTCGACCTATACCGATCTGGCCGCCAGCCGTCCTGAACCGGTCAAACAACCGGATCCGGTTCCGCCTGCACGACCCGACACGTGAAAAGAGCAAGCCTTCGCGCATCCTGCCCTGGTTCCTCCAGGACAACGATTCGCGTTACAACGACTGATTTTCACCGGGGGAGGTCATCCATGCGCTGTCCGTTCTGTGCACACGATGAAGATCGTGTGATCGATTCGCGACCCTCCGATGAAGGATCGGCGATTCGCCGCCGCCGCGAGTGCATCGCTTGCGGCGCCCGCTTCACGACCTATGAGAAAGTCGAGAACCTGCCCCTGCTGGTCGTCAAAAAGGACGGCACGCGTGAACCTTTCGATCGGGAGAAGCTGATGTCCGGAATCCTGAAAAGCTGCGAGAAACGGCCGGTTTCAACCGCTCAGATCGAGGCGATGGTCAACAGCATCGAAACATCAAACCAGAATTCGCTCAAGCGCGAAATGTCATCACGTGAAATCGGTGAAATGGTCATGGAAGGCCTGAAGCAGATCGACGAAGTCGCCTATGTCCGTTTTGCGTCGGTTTACCGCCAGTTCAAGGATGTCAATTCTTTCCTGGATGAACTGAATCAAATGTTGCGCCATACCCAATGACAATCTCTGGCTAAACAGACAGTATCCGGGGTGAATCCCAGGTTTATCCCGGGATGCGCATAGCCCAATGACCAATCAGGAGGCTGCCCGGTGAAAAAAGCTTTGATTGTCGATGATGATCCCCATATCAGTGAATTGCTCCGCTTATATTTCGACAAAGATGGCTTTGAAGTTGTCAGCTGCTATGACGGCATCGAGGCTGTCGATGTTTTTCCGCAAGTCAATCCGGATATTGTCATCCTTGACCTGATGCTGCCCGGCAAAGACGGATACGATATCATGCGGGATATCCGGCGCTCGTCATCGGTACCGATCCTCATGCTGACAGCCCGCGGCGATACACTCGACAAAGTTGTCGGGCTTGAACTCGGTGCCGACGATTATATCCAGAAGCCTTTCGAACCCAAGGAACTGCTGGCCCGGGTCAAGGCTGTCCTGCGACGTGCGGACCCCAACGGCGATATCCGGACCGCCAGCGCGAATCACCCGGTCGGGGAATGGGTCGAATATCCCGGCATCCGCATCGATAAATCACGGTACAGTGTCACGGTCAAAGAACACAACCTCGAAATGCCGCCAAAAGAACTGGAACTGCTGTTTTTCCTTGCTTCCCATCCTAACCGCGTCTTCACGCGCGAGCAACTTCTGGAGAACATCTGGGGCTACGATTTCTTCGGCGAATCGCGTACAGTCGATGTCCACATCAAACGGATCCGCGAAAAAATCGAGGATATCGGCGACCACCCGGACTGGCAGATCAAGACGGTCTGGGGTGTCGGCTACAAGTTCGAAGTCTTCTGAGCCAGGCAGGCGAGTAGATGCTCAGGCCGCGACGGTTGATGCACTCGCTCTACGGGCAGACAATCCTGCAATTGGCCATGGCGATCCTGATCGTCTTTACGCTGATGGGGGTTGTCTATTACGGTATCGTCACAACCGCCAGTGCCAGGCAGCAATCCAGCCAGCTGCTGTCCAGTGCCAAGGCGATCGCCGAAGTCGTCGGACCATCATTCAATGCGGCCCGGGGCGAAATCACCAGTTCCAATGTGACCAGCTATCTCAATTTCACGGCCCGCTCAACCGGTGCTCTGGTTTGGGTTGTCGACCGGAGGGGCCTTTTCGCTTATCAGACCAGTATCCCCAATACAATCACCAGCCTGCTCGAATCCACTGATGGCAATTACACCTTGCCTGCGGTCTACCGCGGCGGTTCCGTCCTTGGCACATCCGGTTTGTCGACGATTGGTGACTTCCGCGGCCTGTTCCGCAGCTCCGGCCAGCGCTGGATCAGCACGGTCGTGCCGTTGCCTTCGCCAACCGGCGCCTATGTCGGCGAGATTCAACTGCATCGTCCGGTTGTGACGGAAAGCTTCAACAGTTTCCTGATGACCAACAGCCTCCTGTTTTCGATGCTGGCTGCCTTCATGTTGGCGCTGTTGTTCATCGGCTTGCTTTCCCGCAACATCACGCGGCCGATCCGCCTGCTGGCGCTCACCGCGGATCGTGTCTACCGTGGCGATCTCTCCGCGAGGGTCGAGTGGCCGCACACGACCGGGCAACGCCAGGCCAGTAAACGGGCATTGGTGACGGATGACTTGATGATCCTGGTCGAGACGATGAACTCGATGATCGAGAAACTGGAACACCAGGAACGCGACCGCCGTGATTTCATTTCCAGCGTGTCGCATGACCTGCGCACGCCGCTCACCTCAGTCCGCGGTTTCGTTGAGGGCATTCTCGATGGTACCGTACCCGAAGCCAAGATCAATACTTACCTCGAAATCGTCAAACAGGAAGTGCTTCGGCTGCAGACCCTCGTCAACACTCTTTCAGAGGCCAATTTGTATGAGAATGGCAGTGTCCGGCTGGATGAAAGCGTTTTTGACATCAATGCGGTGATCAAGGAAGATATCTACGGTCTCGAAGCTTTGCTGAACGAGAAAAACATCAGTGTCCAGACTGATTTTGAAACCAACGACCAGGGACGACTGCTCGCTGTCGGTGACCGCGAAGCGATCAACCGCGTCGTCTATAACATCATTTCCAACGCCATCCGGTTCTCCCCCCAGGATGGGATCATCGCCCTGACGACGCGCCGGATTGGCCGGAGCCATCAACTTGAAATTGTTATCGAAGACAGCGGCCCCGGGATTCCTGCGAGCGACTGGCCCTATATTTTCGATCGATTCTACACGGTGGACAAGAGCAGGACCGCCAAAGGGTCGGGCCTTGGCCTGTTTATCTGCCGGACGATCCTGTCCGCCCATGGCCAGCGGATCGCCGTGGCCGACAGCGATCTTGGCGGAGCTCGTATCAGCTTCACCCTTGCATCGCCGTAAAGCAGAGGAAATTGGGAAAATCATTCACTGCCTGGCCGATTGTTCATAATCCATTCATCATTTTTTTTTACAATTAAAAGAGCGTGCCCAGGCCATTAAAACAGGTGCAAATGCACAAACAAAGAAGTTCTTCGGAGGAACCCGGGTGAAATTACAGGCAAGCCCATTCACGAGCTTGATCGCAGTCGGCCTGGTATCGGCGTTAACAGCTTCGATCCTGACTTCCTGGCTTTTTTATTCCAATCCCTTTGGCTTCCAAGTGATGTTCACTCAGCATTCGGATACCGATGCTTCCAGCCAGGAGACTACACCAATATCGACAACTCAAGCGACGACAGCAGAACCGACGCCGATCCCGACGACATTCGTGGAGCCGACACCGACACCATCGATTGATCCGGACGTATTGGGAGACGCAGCCAAGGAGCAGCTGGCGATGCTGACCAATGGTAAACTGGTTGAAGCACTTTACAGCCGGATCGCCCCCAGTGTCGTCGGTATCCAGGTCGAGGTCCAGTCTGCCGATTCGACAACGCCGATGACTGACAGCGGATCGGGTGTCATCTACAAGTCCAGCGGTCTGATCCTGACCAGTGCCGATTTGCTGTCCATTGCGCTCAATCGTTATGGCGAACTTCAGGAATCGACTAAAATCCGTGTCCGCGTCGCTGGCCGCAACGAACCTTTCGATGCGCAACTGATCGGCAAAGATAAATTGACCGGTGTCGCCGTCTTGTCGATTGCACCCGGCAAATACGAACTGCAACCAGCCACCTTTGACGTTGAATCCAACCTGAAAATCGGGCAGCATGTCTTTTTCTGCAGTTTTCCAGCCGACCTGATCGAATCAGGCTCGCTGACGAGCGGGATGATCAACGCCTTGCACCAGCCGATCCAGCTGGAAGATGGCACATCAGTCGAGATGATCCGGGCTGATGCGCCGATCCTGGCCAATGGAAACGGCGGGCCACTGATCAACATGGCCGGCGAGGTGATTGCCCTTTCCAATTCCAGCCAACTGACTGACACCTATGACAGCCTTAGTTTTGCGATGCCAGCGTCAACCATTCTGTCAGTAGCCGACAGTCTGATTGAGCAAGGCTATGTGACCGGCCGTGCCTGGCTCGGCGTGGCAGTGCTCAAAGACGAAAGCTTTGATGAGCTCCAGGCTCTCTACCGATTCCCGGATGGACTTTATGTCAGCCATGTCATCAGTGACAGCCCCGCTTATATCGCAGATATCCGCCGCGGCGATATCATCACGGCTGTTGACGGCCAGGCGATTGACAAACACCTGAGCCTATCCTCACTCCTGTCGCAGCACAAAGCTGGCGATCAGATCAAGTTGACCATCTACCGCCGTTCCGATGACAAATCCCATGACATCAGCGTCTATTTGAAGGAATACAAATGAACCAAATGAACCAAATGAACCAAATGAACCAAATGGACAAACTGGACCCAATGGACATATTGGACGCTATGGATCGAAAAGCAATTGCCGCAGCGATCGTCGCTGAACTCGAAAACCTGTACCCCAATGTAACCTGTACGCTCGATTTCCGGACACCCCACGAATTGATGGTTGGCGCTATCCTGGCCGCCCAGTGCACGGATGTCCGTGTCAACCTGATCACCCCGGCCTTGTTCGCCCGTTTTCCTTCACCGGCTGATTATGCAGCTGCTGATCGCAGCGAGATTGAAGACTTGATTCGATCCTGTGGATTGTTCCGCAACAAAGCGAAAGCGATCCAGCAGTGCAGCCAGGTCCTGGTCGACGAATTTAGTGGCGAGGTTCCGCAAACCCTGAAGGAGCTGACCCGATTACCGGGAATCGGCCGCAAGATCGCCAACCTGATTCTTGGCGATTGGTTTGGTCAGCAGGCTGTTGTTGTCGATACCCATTGTGCCCGGATTTCCAGATTGCTTGGCCTGACCGACCAGTCGGATCCAGCTGCAATCGAAAAGGATCTTGCCGCTGTCCTGCCGCCAGAAAAGCAAACTGCATTCGGCCATCTGGTTGTCACCCTCGGCCGCGAAATCTGTATTGCCCGCCGTCCTCAATGTGAGCGTTGTCCCTTGAAACCGCTTTGTCGCTATGGCCGATCTACTTGACACGCCTGTAACAGCCCTCAATGGGGTTGCCGGCAAACGCGCCGCGCTTTTGCATCGGCTCGGCATTGTGACATGGTTTGACCTGATCACCTGGTTTCCGCGCGATTTCGAAGACTGGACTGGCGAAATAACCATTGACCAGCTGGAAGATGGGCTTGAACAAAGCTTTGTCGCATCCTTGTCCGGACGTGTGCAGACGCATCGCAAAGGCCGCCTGACCATCTTGCGTGCCGTTTTTCGCGATGAGACTGCTGCGATCAGCGCAGTCTGGTTCAATCAGCCGTGGATCGCCGACAAGCTGACAGCCGGGCAGCCCTTTCGTCTGTTCGGGAAAATCAAACGGCGTGAAGGACAGTTTTCCATCCAGAACCCCGCCTTCGAAAGGGTCGAACCGGATAGCAAGGGCAAAATCCGGCCGCTCTACCCGCTGACTGAGGGTTTGTCCCAAGGCGTCCTGCGTAACCTGATTCTGCCCTTGCTGCCGAAAGTCTTGAGTTCATTACCTGAATCACTGCCATTCTGGGTGCGGCGCAAGCATCACTTGTGTGCCATCGACTTTGCGATCTCCAGGATCCATCAGCCCGGGTCGATGGAAGAAGCTGAAATCTGCCGCCAGCGGCTTGTTTTCGAAGAACTGTTCCTGCTCCAGTCTGGCCTTTTCCTGTTGCGCAGGGCTCGCCAGAACAGCCAGATCGGGATCCCGATCCACCTGGACGAAGAACAGCAATTGAAAATCCAGTCTGTTGAACAAGGTTTGCCGTTCCGCCTGACGGATGCCCAGCAGGCTGCAGTCCGTGCGATTCGTGAGGACTTGGCGACTGACCGGCCGATGAACCGCCTGATCCAGGGTGATGTCGGATCCGGTAAAACCGTCGTCGCAGCTCTGGCCATGCTGGAGGTCAGCCTTTGTGGCTTCCAGGCTGTGATGATGGCTCCGACCGCGATTCTCGCGACCCAGCATTTCCAGACCCTGCAACGGCTTTTAGCCACATCAGGGGAGGAGATTGCCCTTTTGACCGGGGCGACACCAGCTGCACAGCGTCGACGGATCCTCCAGGATCTCGCTGAAGGGACGATCCGTCTTCTGGTTGGCACGCATGCCGTGATCGAGGACAAGGTCGCCTTGCCTCGGCTGGCCTTGACCATCACCGACGAACAGCACCGTTTCGGGGTGCGCCAGCGTGTCCGCCTGACCCATGCCGAACAGGAACGGACGGTCGCACCGCATGTCCTGGTCATGTCGGCAACACCAATCCCGCGCACTCTGGGACTGATCCTTTACGGCGACCTGGACATGACCCTGATCGACCAGCTCCCGGCCGGGCGCGAACCGATATCAACCTATACAGCCCGCCAGAGTGACCGGCCACGCCTGGAACAGCTGATTCGCCGCCAAGTCACAGAAGGCCGGCAGATCTATGTCGTTTGCCCGATGATCGAAGAACAGGAATCGTCCGACCTCGAATCAGCGATCAGCACCTATAACCGCCTGGCCCAGGAAGTCTTTCCCGACTTGACAGTTGGCCTGCTGCACGGTAGCCTCAAACCAGCCGCCAAAGATCTCGTCATGGCTGACTTTATTGCCGGGAAAATATCGATCCTGGTCAGTACAACGGTCATCGAAGTTGGTGTCGACAATCCCAACGCATCGCTGATGGTCATCGAAAATGCCGAGCGCTTTGGCCTGGCACAACTGCACCAATTGAGAGGGCGGATCGGCCGCGGCCCGCATCGATCTTATTGTGTCCTGATCAGTGACAACGATGATGACCTGGTCCGCGAACGCCTGAAAACGCTTTGCCATAACACGGATGGTTTTGCGATCGCCCAGAAAGACCTTGAACTCCGTGGCCCTGGCGATTTTTTCGGCACTCGCCAACATGGCCTGCCAGACTTAAGGCTCGCCAATCTCTACCGTGACCGCGACGTCCTCGCAGAAGCGCAAGCCACCGCCGAGGAACTATTTGCCCGCGACCCTGACTTGACCGAACCTGAACATCTGGCCATGGCCCGAGCCCTGATCCACCGCTTTGGTGATACCTTCCGCCAGATCCAGCTCTGACCTGCATTAAAACCTGAACCAGATCTGCATCAGATCTGCAAATGATCTGTTGATAACGGACCGCTGACAGACTGCTACGCCTGTGACTGACAGCTTGTGTCAGGAGCAACAACAAAAGAGGACATTGAACATGCCACGAATCATAGCCGGCCGCGCCGGGGGAATCCCGCTGGCCGCCCCAAAAGGACAAGGCACCCGGCCGACTGCCGATAAAACCAAGGAAGCGCTTTTTTCGATCCTGGCCACACGGATACCGGACTGTTCATTCCTTGATCTCTACGCCGGAACCGGCCAGATCGGCCTGGAAGCTGCCAGCCGCGGTGCGCGCCAAGTCATTCTAGTTGAGCAGGCCAAGGCGAGCCTTGATGTGATCGCTGCCAATCTGATTAAAACCCGGCTCGATGATGTCACATCAATCCAGCGTGGCTCAGTAACAACCGCGGTTCGCCAGCTGATCGCGCAGGGCCGGCAGTTTGACTTGATCTTTCTCGATCCACCCTACAGTCAGGCGATCGAAGACTTGGTCAAACTGGCCCCGGATCTCAAGAAACTGCTGGAACCGGGCGGCCTGATCATCCTCGAACACGATTCACGCTCGGTTTCTCCGGATAATGTCACCGAATTGCAAAGAACCAGAAGTTGTCAGTACGGTACGGCCATGCTATCCTTTTATCAAGTCTGACCGCTGACCTGCTTCAGGCTGCCCCCTTGTTGTCCTTTGCTGAAGATTTTCTCAACAAGACTAAGGGAGACCGATGGCAATATTTATTTATCCGGGCAGTTTTGACCCCTTTACCAATGGCCATTATGATATAGCCCGTCGCGCGGCTCGTCTTTGCGACCAACTGATTGTCGCTGTCCTGACCAACAGCAGCAAACAATCGTATTTTACCGTCGATGAACGTGTCGCCATGGCCCGGACCGCCCTGAAAGACATCCCCAATGTCGCCGTGGAATCCTTTGCCGGATTGCTCGTCGACTTTTTTTCGCAAAAAAAAGCCACCGCCGTCGTGCGTGGCTTGCGCAGTGAATCGGATTTTCGTTTTGAAGCAGAGTTGGCTGCAGCGAACAAATTGCTGTTGCCAACCTATGAGACCTGCCTGCTGCCTTGCCGGATCGATTTGGCTTTCAACAGTTCTTCGATCGTGCGTGAGGTCGCAACTTATGGTGGTGACATCTCGAATATGGTCCCGCCGGCCCTTGTGGCGACGATCGTTGAACGTCTGCGCAAGGCAGATCCGCGGGTTTAGTGATGAGGAACTTACTTCGGAGGTTAAATAGTTAGCATGATAGAGCCCGCATATAACAACCACAGCAAAGACCAGGACATTGACGCCTTGCTTGAGCGTCTGGAAAACAATGTCATATCAGCCCGTGCAGTTCCTTTCTCCGACAACTGCATGGTTGATCGCGAAGAGATGCTGGTCCTGATCACGATGATCCGTGACGAACTGCCCGGCGAACTGAAACAGGCTAAATGGCTGCTGGAACAAAACCGCCAGTTGATCGCCGAGGCCCGCAAAGAAGCAGAAAACATCATGCGCGATGCCGAAGCCCGGATGTCGCGGATGATTGACGAACATGAGATCACCCAGAAAGCCCGGCTGCAGGCCAACGATCTGCTCGAAAAAGCCAATCAGGCAGCGCAGAAAATCCGCGCCGGATCGATGGAGTATGCCCGCAAACGTCTGTCCGACATCGAAGAACAGCTCACCGCAATGCTGATGACGGTCCAGCGAAACAAGAAAGAACTCCAGTAACATCAAATAGATAACATTATCGCGTTGGGTAAAGCCACGATCCCTTTCGAGTCGCCAAGAGACGTTAGCTGGTCAGGCAAAATCCACAACTCCCCTTCGAGTCGCTCAGACAATCACTCCGACTGAAGAGCCAGCGCCAAGCGCTGGCTCTTCAGCTTCGTTCAACTCGCTTTGTCGAAGGGGGTTGTGGATTTTGCCCCGCGTTAACGACTTGGGCGAACAGAAGGGGGGCGTGGCTTTACCCTGCGATAGTTAGTTGTTCGATGTTACGGTTGTTCTATGTTGTTCGCCAATGCACGCGATATGAATGTTGAGGTATGTTCAGGTTGTACGATCATTCTGATGATTTGTTTTCATTGATGAAAAACAGACAACGGACTACATCGTCCACCAGATATTGAACAATGAACATCCATAACATCGAACAACCCGCTAACGCAGGGCAAAATAGATGACAACACCCTTTTTTCGGCCGAATAATCAGCTAACGCCGGGCAAAATAAAAGAAACCCCTATGGCCGAGCGAGTTGAGCGACGCTGATTTGCCAGCGCGAGCTGGCAAATCGGTCGGCGCGACTGTCTGAGCGAACCATAGGGGTGTCTTTTATTTTGCCTGACCCGCTAACGTTATTCGAGCGAATCAAGGAGTGTCATTTATTTTGCTTTCCGCGTTGCCCTGCGGTGTTCAGACCGTTTCGATCCATCCGTAGGTGTCGGGGATTTTGCCGTACTGGACACCAGTGATGATGTCGTAGATTTTCTGGCTGATCGGGCCGATTTTACCGTCGTTGAAGATCATGACGTTTTCTTTGTAGCGCAGTTCGCCGACCGGGGAGATGACTGCGGCGGTACCGGAGCCGAAAACTTCGCTGATCCGTCCAGCTTTGCCCAATTCGCCGATCTCGTCGATCGCGATTTCGCGCTCTTCAGTCGTCAAGCCGAGTTTATTGGCCAGTTCAAGGACAGTGCGGCGGGTGATGCCCGGCAGGATGCTGCCGTTCAGGGCCGGGGTGACGAGTTTGCCATCGATGACGAAGAAAACGTTCATCGAGCCGACTTCCTCGATGAAGCGGCGATGGATGCCGTCGAGCCAGAGGACCTGGACATAGCCGGCTTTGTAGGCTTTAGCCTGGGCGATCAGGCTGGAGGCATAGTTGCCCGGCGTTTTGGCAAAGCCGGTGCCGCCTTTGACGGCGCGGACATATTCTTCTTCAACATAGATGTTGACGGGATTGAGTCCCTGCGGATAATAGGCGCCGGACGGGGAGAGGATGATCATGAACCGATAGGTGTGAGACGGACGGACACCGAGGAATGGGTCAGTGGCGAAGATGAAAGGGCGGATGTACAGGGAAGTGCCTTCCGAGGTCGGAATCCAATTCTGTTCGATCTCGATCAGTTCCTTCAGCGCATGAAGGCAAAAGTCCTCGATCGACAGGAGGAATGACCATGCGGGCGTTGGAGATATTGACCCGTTCGAAATTCAGCTGCGGCCGGAAGAGGTTGATCTGGCCATCTGCGCGTCTTGTAGGCTTTGAGGCCTTCGAAAATGGCCTGGCCATAGTGGAAAATCATTGCGGAAGGATCGAGCGTGATCGGCGCATAAGGCTCGATTCGCGGATTGATCCAGCCTTCCCCTTCAACGTAATCCATGCTGAACATATGATCAGTAAAAATCTGGCCAAAACCGAGTTTTGCATCTGCAGCCGGCTTTTCCTTGGGCTGGTTGGTACGGGTGACAGTTATACTTGGAAACATCGTCGTCAACTCCCTTATGCGGTCATGGGATCCTGACCTGGTCAGACTTCGGATAACCGCGATTGATAATTTAAAGGATATTATAATACTTGATGGCCAATTGGGGCAATCTTAAATGGGGTGCTATGTTATAATCGAAACAGAATTCTGGCTGTCTTGTGACTTCTTTGAACGATGTCCGATGAATCTTCGGGTGAAAGCGATATGCCACTTTTTAAAATTTCAGCAGATATGAAACCCAATGGCGACCAGCCGGCTGCAATCGAAAGCCTGGTCGCTGGTTTGAATCGAGGTGACCGGGCCCAGACCCTGCTGGGCGTCACCGGCTCCGGCAAAACCTTCACCATGGCCAATGTCATCGAGCGTGTCCAGCGGCCCACCCTGGTCATTGCCCACAACAAGACCCTGGCCGGCCAGCTGACTGCCGAATTCAAAGCTTTTTTCCCGGATAATGCCGTCGAGTATTTTGTCAGCTACTACGACTACTACCAGCCGGAAGCCTACATTGCATCGACGGACACCTATCATCGAAAAAGACTCGGCGATCAATGATGAAATCGACCGTTTGCGCCATTCGGCGACGTCTTCGCTGCTCGAACGGCGGGACGTCATCGTGGTAGCCTCGGTTTCCTGCATCTATGGGCTTGGCGACCCGGAGGACTACAGGAGCCTGATGGTCCATCCTGCGGCCGGGCATGAACAAGGACCGCGACGACGTGATCCGCGAACTGATCGACATCCAGTACAACCGCAACGATTTCGAAGCCAAACGCGGCAGCTTCCGTGTCCGCGGCGACACGATCGACATCTTCCAGGCTTCTTCCGATGACCTGATCACCCGGGTCACGTTTTTCGGCGACGAGATCGAAAAAATCGTCGAGGTTGACCGCCTGACCGGCAAATTCCTGAACAGTCGCAACTATGCTTCGATCTTCCCGGCTTCCCATTATGCAACCACTGACCTCAAAATGAAACAGGCCGTGCAGACCATCGAGTGAAGAACTGGAAGAGCAGCTGACTGTTCTCCGTGCCGAGGGCAAGCTGATCGAGGCCTACCGGCTGGAGCAGCGGACTCGCTACGACCTGGAAATGCTGCGGGAAACCGGCTTCTGCAAGGGCATCGAAAACTATTCGCGCCATCTGTCCGGCCGCGCATCTGGCGAACCGCCCAATACTCTGATCGACTTTTTCCCGGATGACTTACCTGCTGATGATCGACGAGTCGCATGTGACCATCCCGCAGATCGGCGCGATGTACAACGGCGACCGGTCCCGCAAAGCAGTCGCTGGTCGACTATGGCTTCCGCCTGCCGTCCGCCTTTGACAACCGGCCGCTCAATTTTCCGAGTTTGAGAAGAAGATGGGCCAGGCGATTTTCGTCAGCGCGACGCCCTCCAAATATGAAGCCGCGCATGCCTGGCCAGGTGGTCGAACAGATCATCCGGCCGACCGGCCTGGTCGATCCGCAGATCAGCCATCCGGCCGGTTGAGGGCCAGATCGAAGACCTGCTGGCCGAGATCCGCGACAACAATGCCCGCGGTGAGCGTTCGCTGGTCCTGACCCTGACCAAGAAAATGGCCGAAGACCTGACCGGCTTCTTCAAGGAAGAGGGCCTGCGGGTCAAGTACCTGCATTCCGATATCGAAACGGTTGAGCGGATGAAAATCCTGCGCGACCTTCGCCAAGGCGAGTTCGACGTCCTGGTCGGCATCAACCTGCTGCGCGAAGGCCTCGATCTGCCGGAGGTCTCCCTGATCGCGATCCTCGACGCCGACAAGGAAGGTTTCCTGCGTTCGGCCACCTCGCTGATCCAGATCATCGGCCGGGCAGCCCGCAATGTCAACGGCCATGTCATCATGTACGCCGACGATGTCACGGAATCGATGCACAAGGCGGTCGTCGAAACCAACCGCCGCCGCACCATCCAGCAGAGCAGTCAACGAGGAAAACAACATCACGCCGCGTTCGATCGAAAAAGACGTCCGCGATGTGATCGACACAGTGGTTGAAGCGGCTGAGGAAGCTGGTGTTGGCGAGGCCGGTGCCGAAGCCTTGTTTGAGCACAAACTCGATCGCCTGAAGCCGGACGAACTGGCGCGCATGGCGGTCAAGCTTGAAAAGGACATGAAGGATGCTGCGCGCAAACTGGCTTTCGAAGAGGCTGCCCGGCTGCGTGACCTGCTGGTCCTGATCCGCGGCAAGCTGACTTGAAATTACCTGCTTTTGCCATAGATTCGTCAAGATCGTCCATCCATTATCAGCGGGCCGATATGATATAATATTTTACAATTCGACTGCCTGGACCGGCCTTGCCCGGACAGCCGTCAATGTAAGCAGCGTCAACATAAATGAGGAGGACCCCCTATGACTTTAGCTCAGGAACGCTACAATCGCTGGACCACCGATTTGAACTTTGATGACTCGACCAGAGCTGAACTGCTGGCCATCGCCGCAGACAGCAAGGAGATCGAGGACCGTTTTTACATGGATCTTGAATTCGGCACGGCCGGGTTGCGCGGTGTCCTGGGCGCTGGCACCAACCGCATGAACCTCTACACCGTAGCCCGTGCATCCGAAGGCTTCGCCCGGTTCCTTGCTGGCCAGGGCGAAGAAGTCAAAGCCCGCGGTGTTGCGATTTCCTATGATTCCCGCCGTTACTCCCCTGAATTTGCCGTTTTATCCGCCCGGATCTTCGTCAGCCACGGGATCAAGGTCTACCTGTCTGATGAGCTGCGTCCGGTCCCGATGCTTTCCTTTGCCATCCGCCATTTTGGCACAGCCGGCGGCGTGATGATCACCGCCAGCCACAACCCGGCCAAATACAACGGCTACAAGGCCTATGGCGAAGACGGCGGCCAGTTGCCGCCGGAAGCCGCCCAGGTTGTCGCTGACGTGATGACCTCAATCGAGGATTTCCCGCCGCTCCTGAACTGCCTGAGTGAAGAAGCAGCGCGTGCAACCGGCCTCTGGCAGGATATGGGCGCCGACCTTGACGAAGCTTATACCGCAATGCTCGAAAAACTGGCGATCAACCGTGATGCGGTCAAGCGCCAGAGCCAGCTCAAAATTGTCTACACCCCGCTGCATGGAGCAGGCAACAAGCCAGTCCGCCGGATCTTGTCGAGGATCGGCTTTGAGAACATTATCGTCGTCCCCGAACAGGAATTGCCGGATCCGGATTTCTCGACCGTCGCCTTCCCCAATCCGGAAGAACGCTCCGCGCTCAAGATGGCGATCGAACTGGCCCAGAAGGAAGGCGCTGACCTTGTCATTGCGACCGATCCGGATGCTGACCGCACTGGTGTCTGCGTCCGCACCAGCTCAGGCGACTACCAGGTCCTGACCGGCAACCAGATTGGCCTCCTGCTGATGGACTACATCCTCTCCGCGAAGAAAAAGTCCGGAACCTTGCCGGACCAGTCTTTTGTCGTCACCACGATCGTCTCGACCAAGCTGACCCAGCGAATTGCCGCTGCCTATGGGGTCACCCTGTTTGAGTGCCTGACCGGCTTCAAATTCATCGCCGAACTGATCAAGGAACAGGACGAATTCGGCGAGATGCATTTCCAGTTCGGCTTCGAAGAGAGCTTCGGCTATCTGGCGGGTACGGATGTCCGCGACAAGGACGCTGTCGTCACCAGCATGCTGATCGCCGAAATGGCAGCCAGCGCTGCCGAGCAGGGCCAGACCCTGTACGACCTGATGCAGGCCCTTTACAAACGTTATGGCTTCGCTGCGGAGAAGACCATCTCGATCACGCTCGAAGGTAAGGAAGGTATTGCCAAGATCAAGTCCGGCATGGCCGCCTTGCGCGAAAAGAAAGCTGACGGGATCCCTGGTGTTGACGTCCTGGCCGTGAGCGATTACAAATGCGCGAGCGCATTGACTTGAAAAATGGCCAGACCGCCCCGATCGACCTGCCGGAGTCAGACGTCCTGCTCTATGAAATGGACGGGATCGACTGGTTCTGCATCCGCCCGTCCGGCACCGAGCCGAAGATCAAAATCTATTTTGGTGTCTATGCGGACAGCCAGGAATCCTGTGACAATCAACTGAACACCCTGCGCGGCCAGGTCGAACAATATCTGCGCAGCTACCTCTGATTTAAGTGTCCTTTACACACCTTCACCTGCATACCGAATACAGCCTGCTGGACGGGGCGATCCGGCTGCGAGACCTGCCGGACCGCCTGATCGAACTGGGCATGAAGTCCTGCGCCATCACCGATCATGGTGCGCTGTACGGCGTGATCGATTTCTACAACGCGATGATCGCCAAAGGTCTCAAGCCGATCATCGGCTGTGAGGTCTATGTCGCCCCGCGCAGCCATCTGGACAAAGAGGGCAGCCTCGACAAGGAACCTGCCCACCTGGTCTTGCTGGCCGAGAATGAAACCGGCTACCGGAATCTGATGAAACTCGTCTCGATCGGTTTTATCGACGGCTTTTATTACCGGCCGCGGATCGACCACGACTTGCTGCGCCAGAATGCCGAAGGCCTGATCGCCCTGTCTGCCTGCCTCGGCGGTGAAATCCCCGGGGCCTTGCTCGACAATGACCGCGACCGCGCGGTCAGATTATCGCTTGAGTACAACGAAATCTTTGGCCAGGGCAATTTTTTCCTCGAACTGCAGAGCAATGGTATCCCCGAGCAGAACCTGGTCAACGCCCAGTTGATCGCGATCAGCCGCGAGACCGGCATCCCGCTCGTCGCAACCAATGACTGCCACTACCTGAAACAGGAAGATGCCAACGCCCATGAAGTCCTGCTGTGCATGCAGACCGGCAAGCGGATGAGTGATCCGGACCGCATGCGGATGGAGACGGATGCCTTTTACCTCAAGTCGCCGGAAGAGATGGCCGAAGCTTTTGCGGCCGTCCCGGAGGCGATCGCCAATACCGAACAGATCGCCGCACGCTGCAGGGTCGAGCTGGATTTCAAGACGATCCACCTGCCAGCTTTCGATACCCCTGAAGGTCTGCCCAATACCACCTATCTTGAGCAGCTCTGCCAGGCTGGACTTGACGACCGCCTCCGTCTGCCGACCAGTATTCCGCGCGAAGAATACGAACAACGGCTGGAATACGAACTGTCGGTGATCAACCAGATGGGATACACCGACTACTACCTGATCGTCTGGGATTTCATCCGCTTTGCCCGTGAGCAGTCGATCATGGTCGGCCCGGGCCGTGGTTCCGGCGCCGGTTCGCTGGCCGCCTACTGCCTGAGAATCACCAACATCGACCCGCTGGCACTATTCACTGATCTTCGAACGGTTCCTCAATGCAGAGCGCGTCAGCATGCCGGACTTCGACATCGATTTCTGCTATGAACGACGCCAGGAAGTCATCGACTACGTGACGGCCAAATACGGCCAGGACCGGGTCGCCCAGGTGATCACCTTCGGCACCCTGGCGGCTCGTGCCTGCATCCGCGATGTCGCCCGGGCGCTCGACGTATCTTATGCCGAAACCGACCGGATCGCCAAATTTGTCCCGGCATGCCCGGTGTGACCATGGCCAAAGCGCTGGAGCAAAGCCAGGAACTGCGCAAGGACTACGAAGAGAATCCGGTCACCAAATCGGTCATCGACCTTGCCCGCCGCTTTGAAGGCATGCCGCGACATGCTTCGACGCATGCTGCTGGCGTCGTCATTTCCAGCCGCCCCCTGACCGAACTCGCCCCCTTGTCCCGCAATGAAGACGCGATTGTGGTCCAGTTTGCCAAGAATAACATCGAGCTGATCGGCTTGCTCAAATTCGACTTCCTGGGTCTGCGGACGTTGACCGTGATGCGGGATACAGCCACGATGGTCCGGCGGAACCACGGCATCGAAATCGATTATGATACCTTGCCGATGAATGACCCCCGCGTATTTGCAATGATCAGCGAAGGCAGCACCGAAGCGGTGTTCCAGCTGGAAAGTGCTGGCATGACCAGCTTCATGAAAGAGCTTCGCCCGGAGTCTCTCGAAGACATCATCGCCGGTATTTCGCTGTATCGCCCCGGCCCGATGGAACAGATTCCCCGCTATGTCGCCGCCAAGCATGACCCGTCGAAAATCCGCTATGATCATCCGCTGCTCGAGCCAATCCTCAATGTGACCTATGGCTGCATCGTCTACCAGGAGCAGGTCATGCAGATTGTGCGCGATCTGGCCGGCTTCTCAATGGGCCAGTCCGACAATGTCCGCCGCGCAATGTCCAAGAAGAAACCAGCCGAGCTGGCCAAGTATAAAAACCTCTTCCTGCACGGTGGCCACGACGAAAAAGGCAACCTGGTCGCTGGTGCTGTCGCCCATGGGGTCGACCTCGAAATCGCCGAAAAAATCTTCGAGGACGTGATGGCCTTTGCCGGCTATGCTTTCAACAAGTCACACGCTGCGGCTTATGCCGTCGTCGCTTACTACACTGCCTGGCTCAAATGCTATTATCCGGTCGAATTCATCGCTGCGATGCTCAACAGCTACCTCGGCAGCCTTGGCCAGGCCGCTGCCTATGTCCGTGTCTGCCGCAAAATGGGCATCGAAGTCCTGCCGCCCGATATCAACCGCAGCCAGGCCAGGTTTTCGACAGAAGGTGACAAGATCCGTTTTTCCCTGGCGGCGGTCAAGAACGTCGGTGAAGGCGCGATCCGGGTCGTTCTCGAAGATCGCGCCCATAACGGCCCTTACCTGAGCTATGGCGATTTCCTGCGCCGCGCCAGCGCTTCGGATCTCAACCGGAAAATGATCGAGAGCCTGGTGCGGGCCTCGGCTTTCGACCAGTTCGGCATTCCCCGTTCACGCCTCGTCGCGGTCCTCGATTCTTTCATGACTCAATTGACGAACGCCAGGCGCCGCAATATGGAAGGCCAGCTCAGCTTGTTCGAGATGGACGCTGGTCCTGCAGATTTGACTTCGGCTGAACCTGCTTACCCTGATTTACCGGAGTTCGGCCCTGCTGAATTGCTCGCGATGGAGAAGGAGATGCTCGGACTCTATGTGACCGGGCATCCGCTTGATGAATTCAGGACAGCGATCCAGGCCATGGCGACCCGGGACAGCAGTGTCCTGCTCCAGCATGAAGGTGACGACGAAGTCTCCAGCAGTCTGAACGCAGAAGCCCGGGATCAGGACAAAGTGATCTTCGCTGGGCTGATTGTCGCCCGGCGGGCCCGGTCGACCCGCAACAAAGAGATGATGGCGATCCTGACCCTCGAGGATCTTGCGGGGACTTGCGAAGTCCTCGCTTTCCCGCGGGTTTACAACCAGTTCACGGATCTGCTGAAAGAAGGTCAGACGGTCTTGATCGCAGGCAAACTGAGCCTGCGCGAAGACGACACACCAAAACTGATCGCTGAAATGATCAGTCCGCTCGATCCCCACCAGACCAGGCGTCCACCGGATTTCGACCGCTATCTGGCTAATGGAGGGAATTATTCCTCTGCCTCAGGCCTTAATCGTCAGCAAGGCAACAACAACAGGCGCCCCTCGGCCGATCAACATCAGGATACCGCTGCAACAGCTGCAGCCAACCCAGCTTCATCCAGGGACACCGAAAGTACCGGCCAGTCAGCTGCCCATGCCGCAGCTGCACGCACCTTGGCGATCCGTTACTTTGGTCAGCGGGATGATACAGGTTATCAACGGTTGCTGGCCATGCTGCGTTTTTTCCATGGATCGATGCGGGTACGCGTCTACCTGGCCAACGACCGGTCCGGCCATGAATTGCCGGCCGACTGCTGGATCGAACCGGATGACAAAATCCTTGCCCAAATAGCCAGAAGATATGGCGTTAGCAATATTGCCTTGCTATAATAACTCCATCTATGCATGTTGGAATAAACAACTGATAGAGATGTCAAAATGTCGACAAAGTATAAGCTGACGCAGTGTTAAGGAGAAGTTACAAGATGGAAGAGCAGAAAGTCATTAAGAACATTGGCGTCCTGACCAGCGGTGGTGATGCACCCGGTATGAATGCTGCAATCCGTGCTGTTGTGCGCACCGGTTTATACTTCGGTTGCCGCGTTTTTGGCATTCGCCGCGGCTACCATGGATTGTGGCGCGGCGACATTGAAGAACTCAACCGCAGCTCGGTTTCTGAAAAACTCCAGCGTGGCGGCACTTTTCTGATGACCGCCCGTTCAAAGACCTTCATGACCGAAGAAGGCATCAATCGCGCCATTGAGATGACGAAAGTCTTCAACCTTGATGCGGTTATCGCCATCGGCGGCGACGGTACCTTCAAAGGGGCCCGTGAACTGGCCCGCAGAGGTGTCCCGGTGATCGGGATCCCGGGGACGATCGACAATGATGTGGCCTGCTCAGACTACACCATCGGCTATGATACTGCCATGAATACCGCCATGGAAGCGATCGACAAACTCCGCGACACAGCCTCCTCCCATGAACGCTGCAGCGTCATCGAGGTCATGGGCCGGGCTGCCGGCTATATCGCCCTCAATGTCGGTATCGCAACTGGGGCTGAAGTTGTCCTCATTCCTGAACGTCCCTGGGACTTCAACCAGGATGTCCTGAAAGCTGTACTCGACGGCCGGAACCGTGGTAAGCACCACTACATCGTCGTAGTTGCCGAAGGCGCTGGCCGTGCAACCGAAATCGCCGAACAGATCGAGTCCCTGACGGGTATTGAAGCTCGGGCAACCATCCTCGGCCATCTGCAGCGCGGTGGCAGCCCAACCCTGCGTGATCGCCAGATGGCAAGCCTGATGGGTCTGCATGCGGTCGAATGCCTGCACGAAGGCCGCTTCAACCGGATCATCGCCTTTAAAGAAGGAAAGATCGTCGATCTCGACATTGAAGAAGCAATTGAGATGACCAAGACCATCGATCCCGTGCAACTGGTACAGGCACAAATGTTGTCCAACTGATCTGATCGATTCATTGGCTCAACAATAAACGATTAAAACCACCCGAAGGAACTGCAGGGCGAAACGCTTTGCAGTTCCTTTTTTTGATCAATGAGCCCGGAATTGAGCCCCGGAATTGTTTGATCATAAACATAAAAAGGCAGATAAAAACGTTAAACCAAAAACATTAAAAATGACATGTAATTATTAATACATTGACATTTATATCTAAATCATGTATATTAAAAGCGTGAACCGAAGACGCACGCGCGACACGGCTCACTCAATTAAATGCAGGCAAAAAGGCTAACGCCTTCCGCCGATAAAGGCAAACCAAGCGAAAGCTTGGGACGCAAAGCTAAAGGGTCTCTGGGATTTATCCCGTGGCAGCCAGCTACCGAAACTGGGAGGTTTCTTTATGTCCAAAGCTGTTGCTACCCGTATCATCTCAGCCGCCATCGCCCTCGTCGCGGTTGTCGGTTTTGCCTCCGCCAATGTCTCCGCCCAGGAAACCAGCATTTCTGATCGCATCGCCGAAGCAAAAAGCAAAGTCTGGGGCGAATACCCCAAAGCCGAACAGGCCTGGCCGGCATTCGAACGTCCGGTCGCCGTGGTCGAAGCTGCTCCGGTCAAAACCGCAGCCGCAGCCCCCGTCGCTGAAAAGAAAGCTGAAAAAACTGAAACCGTTCCGACCGAAGTCAAAAAAGCCGCTCCCGCGCCTGCCAAGCCTGTCGCCGCTCCGGCAAAAACTGAAGAGACCCAAGTCGTTGAAGCAGCTCCTGCCGCCACCCCGTTGCCGCTCCGGCCCCCGTTGCCGCTCCTGTCAGTGTCGTCGCCACAACGGGCGACATGTGGATCGACGAGATCGTCCGCCTGACCAACGAAGCCCGCAGCGCCGAAGGCCTCGCCCCGCTCTCGATCAACACCACCCTCAACCAGGGCGCCGCGATCCGCGTCCCGGAACTGCCCGCCAGCCCGGCCCCGCATGTCCGTCCGAACGGCGACGCCTTCTACACGATCTACAGCCAGATTGGCTTCAGTGTCCGTGCCGGTGGTGAGAACTACGCGATTGCCACAGCCAATGCCTACACCCCTGAACAGATCGTCAACGCCTGGCTGGCCTCCCCGGGACATCGCGCCAACATCATGAACAGCAAATACACCCAGATCGGCGTCGGCCACGGCGTCATCGGTGAAAGCGAATACTTCGAACAGCTCTTCAGCAACTAAGAACTAAGAGCACCAAAATAAACAAAGATACATGCCAGATAACTCAATAGGGACAATACGTTGATCCGACTAAACCAGATCAACGATTAACCGCCAGTGAGACTCCCAGCTCGCTGGCGGATTTTTTTTGTTGCATTTATCCTGAATGTTGAATTTATCAATTAGTGCACTTTGATTTGACCGAATAAGTATATTGTGTTACAAGTGTATGATGTTATCTTGACATCTATTTAAAAACTATATAAATGCTTGCATAATCAGAGACAATATTCACCAATGCATGATATATATCCAGAGAGAAGAGAATATGTTATATAAAAAAAATGCAATAATCTTATTGATTCTATTCATGTGTGTCGAAGGGCTAATCAATTTCTGGCCGATACAAACAGTGGCTCGAAATATCTTCTGGCCTGCTGCAATAGTTGATCCCTCAACTCAAACGATTCATGCCCAGCCCAGTCAACCTTCGACCGATGGTTCAACGGAGGCTGCTTTTGAAAACTCGCAAATAGCTTCATTTGAATCGCCCAGTCCATTCAATCGCGACGCTGCTGATCAGTTCTCAATCAGCCAACAAACTGAGACACTGGCTCCCCCAAGCCCCTCGCCGGTCGAGACAACAAGTCAAAAGCCACAAGTACTTGTGACGCGCACCACAGTTGCTCAGTCGACCACTTCCGATCCTGCACTGACGACCCAGGAAACGCCGCGGCCGACAAGCACAGTGCCAGCTGTCACCGAACCAGCAGTTACAGCGCCATCAGAAACAACGACAGCAACGCCACCCACTGAATCTGCCCCGACGTCTGCTGGTAGTTTTCTGGAAGACATTCGCAATTTGACGAATCAGGCGCGAATAGCTGAAGGCTTGTCACCACTCTCGAGTACGGCCTTGCTGGATCAGGCTGCAGCTTGCAGGGCGAATGAAATATCGATTAGCCTCTCCCATACTCGTCCGGATGGAAGACCTTACTACACGGTGTTTTCTGATTTTGGCATTGTCGTCGGATCGGGGGCTGAGAATTTTTCCTCCTGCACTGCAGATGCCTATACGGCTTCGGAAATCGTCAATAGCTGGCTGGCTTCGCCTGTCCACCGAAGTAATTTATTAAACAGTTCATACACACTGACCGGGCTTGGCATCTATGTCACCGCTGGTCAAGTCTATATCGTTCAACTTTTTGCAGCATGAACGAAGTCGAATAATGACATGAGAACCACCTGTACTCCTATAGTGTGACGATTGAAAAGGGGCGGTCCAAACGGACAGCCCCTTTAGCTTGTTGGCAGTTATTCAGTTGTTCCTCAGATTAGTCCGTTTGCTTGACCTTAGATTTCAGTTGAATCTTCGGTTGCCGGATTTCTTTTGCGGCTTTTTTTAGACCAGAGAGCCAGCATGGCACCAGACAACAACAGGATAACCAGGGCAATAACTTTGAATGCGTAATTCTCACTATCGCCTGTTTCAAATTCTCCGGCATACACGGCGATAGGACTGATTGTGAATGTCGCACCGGCAACTGTCAGGGAAGTAGTTGGTACATAGAGGTTGATCGGTATGCTATAGGTATCAGTGTCATTGACATTTGGGCCGACCGGTGGGGTGCCTGTGACTGTGGCTGTGTTGTCGATCAGTCCATCACCGCCGCCATTGGATTCCAATTCGCTCTGGGGGATTACACGGGTGCCGCTGTAGATCCAGGTTTCAGTCAGATCGAGTGCAGCATCGCCATTGGTGTCGCCAGAGACGTAAATCGGGCCAGTGGTCAGGTTGGGATCCGTGACGATAATGTTGGTCAACGCAACGTTACCGGTGTTGGTTACTGTGAAGGTGTAAGGAACAACCTGGTTGATCGTGTTGACTTCAGCTGTTGTGCTCGTTTTCACGATGTTGATTCCCGGTACTGGCGGAACGGTATAGGTGTTGGTGACGGTCAAGGCGTTTGGATTGGTGCGAACGTAGCTGGCTGGTGTTGCGACTTCATCAACGGAATAGACATAAGGGATGCCGTTGCTGGCCGTTTCAGCCAGTCCGGCCCAGGTGTATGAAGTTTGACCGGATGTCAGGCTGACCGGATCGCCGATTGCGACGTCGTCACGGAAAAGCTGAAGCTGGATGGTCGGTCTTGGCGTAGGTCCGCCGACCCAGATCTTGGTTCCGGTGATATCGACAAGTGTAGGCTCGAAGGTATTGGTGACGGTCAGGGCGTTCGGATTGGTGCGGGTATAGTTGGACGGGGTTGCGACTTCGTCGACGGAGTACACATATGGCACACCATCGAGATCGGTTGCGTCAAGCTCGTTCCATGTATAAGTTGTTGTTCCGTCGGCCAGGCTGACCGGGTCGCCGAATGCGATATCGTCACGGAAGAGCTGTAACTGGATAGTCGGTTTCACTTCAGGACCGTTGACCCAGATCTTGGTTCCCGTGATGCTGGTTTGCGGCGGAACATACGTGTTAGTGACTGTCAGGCTGTTGGGATTGGTGCGGGTATAGTTGGACGGTGTTGTGACTTCATCGACAGTGAAAGTATAAGGGGCACCATTGATATCGGTTGCAACAAGGTTGGTCCAGGTATAGGTCGTTGTACCGGCGTTCAGGCTGACCGGATCACCAAATGCACGGCCGTCACGGAAGAGCTGCAGCTGGATGGTCGGTTTAGGTGAAGGTCCGCCGACCCAGTTCTTGGTTCCAGTGACACTGGTCAGTGGCGGATTATAGGTATTGGTCACGGTTAAAGCGTTGGGATTCGAGCGGGTATAGTTGGTTGGCGTTGCGACTTCATCGACGGTGTAGACATAAGGAATGCCATTACTCGCCGTTTCGTCGAGTCCAGCCCACGTGTAAGTGGTTGTACCATCGGCCAGGCTGACCGGGGCACCCAATGCGCTGCCATCACGGAAGAGCTGCAATTGGATGGTTGGTTTTGGCGATGGACCATTGACCCAGATTTTAGTCCCTGTGATGTCGATATGCGCTGGATTATAGGTGTTGGTCACAGTCAGGCTGTCGGGATTGGATCTGGTGTAATTATTTGGTGTTGCGACCTCATTGACAGAGTAGGTATAGGGATTGCCAATGAGATCCGTTGTATCCAGACCATTCCAGGTATAGGTGGTCGTGCCGGAAGCGAGGCTCACCGGTGAACCGAAAGCCAAACCATTGCGGAAGAGCTGGAGTTGGATGGTCGGTTTCAATGTAGGCCCATTGACCCAGATCTTGGTCCCTGTGATGCTGGTTTGCGGCGGGACGTAGGTATTGGTCACGGTCAGGGCGTTCGGGTTGGTACGGGCGTAGTTGGTCGGTGTGGCAACTTCATTGACGGAGAAGTTATAGGCATTTCCGTTGAGATCTGTTGCCGCCAGACCACTCCAGGTGTGAGTGGTTGTACCGTCAGACAGGGTGACTGCGTCACCGAATGGCGAACCATTGCGGTAGAGCTGCAGCTGGATGTCCGGTTTAGGTGAAGGACCATTAACCCAAATCTTGGTGCCGGTGATGCTGGTTGTCGGTGGCACATAGGTGTTGGTGACCGTCAGGGCATCAGGATTGGACCTGGTGTAGTTGGTCGGTGTTGCGACTTCATCGACGGTGTAGGTGTAGGGCACACCGTTGATATTCGTTGCATCCAGACCGGTCCAGGTATAGGTGGTCGTGCCAGAGGCAAGGGTAACCGGGTCGCCGAATGCCACTGCATTGCGATAAAGCTGCAGTTGGATAGTCGGTTTTGTGGCTGGGCCGTTGACCCAATTCTTAGTCCCGGTGACGCTGATCTGCGGTGGAACATAAGTGTTTGTCACGGTCAAAGCATCCGGATTCATTCTGGTGTAATTGGCCGGCGTTGCGACCTCGTCGACGGTGTAAGCATACGGCACGCCTGCACTGGTGGTCTTATCGAGACCGGTCCAAGTATAGGTTGTTGTGCCGGAGGCGAGGTCAACCGGCGAACCGAGTGCGACTGCATCGCGATAAAGCTGAAGTTGGATGGTCGGTCTTGGCGTAGGTCCACCGACCCAAATCTTGGTCCCTGTGATGTCGATCTTTTCAGGTTGTGTCGGAATGTAGACGGTCTGCAGCTGGTTATCCCTGGAAGTCTGACCGGAATATTCCGAACTTAGGCTGCCGACAAGGGATACATGGTAAGGCGAGCCTGAGATGGATGAAGCACCGGTGCTATCCGGACCCCACTCAATTTCATAGTCCAGCATCTCATTGACGCCAACCGCGATGTGCGCGCCAAACAAAATCATGACTTCAGTGGCCGCACCGGTCCAGTGAACGGTTAACGCATATTCACTGGTTTCGCTTGTGGATCCACTGAAAACAGGTGCGTCGATGGTGACTATGCCAACGGGAGCATTGCCATAGATTGTCAATGTCCGGTTACCATATTTGGATTGATAGGCAACTTCTTTGGCAGATGCCAGAGGCGTGCCGGGAATGACGGCTGTTCCAAAATTGCCACTCAAACGGCTGGCGAGTGTTTCATCACTCTTCCTGATCCATTTCCATTCGTCAAGCCAAGTCTGGTTGCCGATGTCATTGGCGGTCAATATGGCCTGATCCCAACTGGTCAGGAAGTCATAGGCATATTTGCCGCCCTTGGTGAAGCCGTAGGAGAACGTCACATAATGATCGCGCTCTCCAGCGCTCATATCGCCCAGGATCAGGCGCTGGGGTACTGACATGCCCTCGCTGTATGCGGATTTACTGGCATTCAGGTTGCCGTTGATCCATTCGAGATTGCTGTTCGCAAACTGGGAAAATTCATCTGTTGCAGCGATGACGGTCATCGGTAATAAAGAGAAGACGAGGGCTGTTGTGAGGATAAAGGCTAAGAATTTACGTAGTGGCCTGAAATTGCTGGATAGTAGCATAATCTTTCACACCTTCCTGAAGTTGTCACTCAATCTGTCGTTGAGTTTTCGCGAACCTGCTGCTCTGGCCTCTTGAATCCGACTGATGTCATTGCTGGTGCAGTTCATTCTCGAGAGGCAACTGGTTGTTGATGAATCGTTGGCTGGTCCTTTGTACAGTGGATCGGGACTGGCAAGGATGGGTTTATGGTTCGGGTTTTAGTCGTTTTTCAGCCTTTCAGGCTATTTAAACCAATAAAAAAACCGACCATAATAATAATGGTCGGTTACGCTGTTGGCTCTGCTTGGGGAAAGCGTCCAGATAATCCCCAAGCGTCATGGCCCCCATTTGTTAACATCATATATCATTACTATGACAAAATAAATACAAGTGTTACAAAATTATTATTATTTATTGAAAATTTCCGAAATATCTGTTGATTTGGCCGCATCAGAATCGATTGGTATCAAAAAATACAAAAAGACCAGGCAATTGACGAAATTTTGCAGATAAATTTATGCGCGTCACTGAAAATTGTGAACAATCAGTAAATGGATATGATGGTCAAATGGTGCCATACGGTAACGCCACGATCCATTTGAATCAATCACAGTGGTATAATATTAACAAAAAACCGATGCAAATCTTGCATCTATGGCTTGACCGGGTGTCACCATGAAATTGAAACTCAGATTCCTGATCTATCTTTATGCCCTTGCTGTCCTGGTGTACGTCGGGATTTTGCTTTATGGTGTTTACCAAAGCCGGCAAAACAGTAATGATTTACGGCAACTGGCTGAGCAAACAGGTCTGGACAACACGCAGTCTAACAGTAGCCAGATGACAACAGGTGAAACATCCACAATCGGGGAAAGCACAACATCGCCAACTGCAACGACAGAGCCAACCCAGAAAGTCCTCCGGGTCTTGCCCTCATTGCAGAAACTCTTCCTCGAGAACCAGGATCTCGTCGGCTGGATCAAGATCGAAGGCACCCCAGTCGATTACCCGGTCATGTACACGCCTTTTCAAGGCGATTATTACCTTTATCGGAATTTTGAAAAAAAGGACAGCAAATATGGCCTGCCCTTTGTCGACCCAGGATCGCGTATCTACCCCAGGAGCACGAATATCCTGATTCACGGCCATCATATGCGAGATGGCAGTATGTTCGCGACGCTCGCAAAATATCAAAGTGAATCGTTCTACAAGAATCACAAACGTGTCCAGTTTGACACCGTTGTCGAAGCAGGCGAATATGAAATATTTGCCGCTTTCCTGGTCGATGTTGGCAATATCAGTGATCAGGATTTCGTCTATTACAAGTTTGTCCAAGCTGATACAGCGCAGGAGTTCGACGACTATGTCCAGAATGCACTGGCTCAATCCCTCTTTGATACGGGCATCAAACCGGAATTCGGCGACCAGTTGCTGACTTTGTCGACCTGCAGCTATCAGGTCGAAGAAGGTCGAATGGTCGTGGTGGCCAGGAAAACCATCGATCAAAATGATAGGGGCGCAGTCGCCTGGTAAGCATTTTTTCTATTGTCTGGAGAAGTACATTGTCTTTTTCATCAAACAAAAAGATATCCCTGCAGATTGGAGATCATCCAGTCTGCAGGGATTTTTTATGAGGTTAGAAGCGCTTGGCTAGTCGCGCTTGGGTTTGGATCAGTCCTTCTGCAACGCTTGCCTCAGGCAATCGTCAGGCCGTTTTTTCTCTTTTCCGTTTGAACCAGAGGGCCAGCAGCGATCCAGCCAGCAGCAGGAGGGTGAAACCGATCACGCCGAAGGCATAGCTGTTGTCGCCAGTTTCAAATTCAGCACCATAGACAACCAGCTCAGGGCTGACCGTGAAGGTCGCGCCTGCGACGGTGATAGTCGGGGTTGTCGTGGGTTGGACATACAGGTTGATCGGGATGCTGTGGCTATCTGTATCAGGACCGGATTCAATCGAGTCGACCGTGACGGTGTTGTCAATCAAGCCATCACCACCGCCGTTTGATTCCAGTTCGCTCTGCGGAACAATGCGGATGCCTGTGTAGATCCAGGTCTCAGTCAGATCAAGTGCTCCGTCGCCATCAGTGTCGCCAGACACATAGGTCGGGCCCGAACTCAGGGTGGGGTCAACGACTGTAATGCCAGTGAGGACCATATCGCCCACGTTCGTGACAGTAAAGGTATACGGAACAGTCTGGTTGATGGTATTGATTTCGGTAGTCGTGCTGGACTTGACTACGTTGATCGCCGGATTCTTGGTGTACGGGACATTGTAGACATCGATATCGGGAGGCGATTCGTTCGAATCTGCCGTCACGATATTGGTCAGCAGCGGATTGAGACCGGCTGCTTCCAGGTATTCGGCCAGTGTGACTGTGTGGCTGCCAGTGAAAGTCCAAGTCTCGGTGAGATCCAGTTTGTTGTCGAGGTTCGTGTCACCGGAGATTAGGACTGCGGGCGCATCGAGCATCGGGTCTGTGACTGTGATGCCAGTGAGCGTCTCATTGCCAACGTTCGTCACGATGAAGGTATACGGAACAATTTGTCCAGCTGCGATGACAGCTGTTGTCGTGCTGGACTTGACGATGTTGATCAGCGGATTCTGAGGCAACGGTTCGGTGTTGTCGCCATCGTCAGGCGGAGATTCATCGGAATCTGCTGTCGCCAGGTTATAGACGGAGCCGGCGTCGATGTCAGCCTGAGTGACGGCATAGGTCGCCGTGCCTGTGATAGAGCCACCCACCGGAATGGTGGTGCTGGAAAGGGTGATCGCGCTCAGGCCAGGCAACGGGTCGGTAATCGTCACATTGGTGAGCGTGACATTGCCGATGTTGGTGACAGTGAACGAATAAGTGATGATCTCGCCAGGATCGGCGTAGCCGTCAGGACCCGCTCCGAATGTACCCGTCTTGGTGATCGTAAGCAACGGGTTGTAGTCGATCGGGATATCGAGGCTGTCCGTGTCAGGACCGGTCTGGTTGGAATCAGCTGTGACGGTGTTGTGGAGATCGACTTCCGCGTCAATCTCGGCCTGGGTCACGGTATGGCTGCCGCTATAGGTCCAGACTTCGGTGAGTTCAAGGATGCCATCGAGGCCAATATCACCGGAGACATAGGATGGACCAACGGTGCACATCGGATCATTTACCGTGATGCCGGTGAGCGACATGTTACCTGTGTTGGTGACAACAAAGGTATACGGAACGACTTGACCAGCTGCTGTAATCAGAGTTGTCGTACTGGATTTCTCGACATTGATTCCTGGGACCTGGCTGATCGGGATATCGAGGCTGTCCGTGTCAGGCGAAGACTCGCTGGAATCAGCCGTGACGGTATTGTGGAGGTTTCCGCCCGCATTGATCTCGGCCTGGGTTACCGTATGCTGACCCGTGAAGGTCCAGGTTTCAGTGGTTTCGAGTTTGCTGTTGCCGTTGGCGTCGCCAGAGACATAGAGAGGTGCTGCATCGCACATCGGGTCAGTCACGGTGATGCCAGTGAGCGTCATGTTGCCGGTATTGGTCACGAGGAAGGTGTAGGGAACGACCTGGCCGGCTGCTGTGATGGATGTTGTCGAGCTGGACTTCTCAACATTGATCATCGGGTTCTGGCTGATCGGAATATCGAGAGTGTCCGTGTCCGGGCCAGTCTGGTTGGAATCAGCCGTGACCATGTTGTGGAGGTTGCCGCCTGCGTCGATCTCAGCCTGGGTCACGGTATGGCTGCCGCTAAAGGTCCAGGTTTCGCTGAGTTCGAGCTTGCTGTTGCCATTGGTATCACCGGAGACATATGCTGGACCGACGGTGCACATCGGGTCAGTTACGGTGATGCCGGTCAGCGTCATGTTGCCGGTATTGGTCACGATAAAGGTATAGGGGACGACCTGTCCGGCTGCGGTAATCAGGGTTGTTGTGCTGGACTTTTCAACATTGAGCGCAGGGGTCTGGCTGATCGGGATATCCAGGCTGTCCGTGTCCGGGCCAGTCTGGTTGGAATCAGCCGTGACCATGTTGTGGAGGTTGCCGCCTGCGTCGATCTCAGCCTGGGTCACGGTATGGCTGCCGTTATAGGTCCAGGTTTCGGTGAGGTCGAGTTTGCTGTCGCTATTGGTATCACCGGAGACGTATGCCGGTCCGACGGTGCACATCGGGTCAGTTACGGTGATGCCGGTGAGGGTCACATTGCCGGTATTGGTCACGATAAAGGCATAGGGGACGACCTGTCCAGCTGCTGTAATCAGGGTTGTCGTGCTGGATTTCTCAACATTGAGCCCCGCATTGATCGCGATCGGGATTGCATGTACATCGGTATCAGATTCGGATTCAACCGAGTCAGCCGTCACGAGGTTGTTCAAGTAACCATCGCCGCCACCGTTCGAATCGATTTCAGCCTGGGTTACAGTGTGTTGACCACTGTATGTCCAGGATTCGGTGATCTGGAGCATGCCATCTGCGTTCGTATCACCTGAAACGTAGGCCGGAGCTGCGTCGCAGTTGTGGTCCACCACGGTGATGCCGGTGAGTGTCATGTTGCCAATATTGGTGACAACAAAGGTGTATGGGACGACTTGTCCAGCCGTGGTAATGGAAGTTGTCGTGCTGGATTTGACAACCTGGAGTGCCGGTCCGGTGACGATTTCAATAATGTAATCATCCGTGTCCGGTGCAGATTCAGCAGAATCCGCGGTCACCGTGTTGTCCAGGTAGCCGTCACCGCCACCGTCTGAGTCGATCTCGGCCTGGGTCACCGTGTGGTTGCCGGTGTAGATCCAGGTTTCGGTGCGTTGGAGCATGCCATCTGCGTTCGTATCACCGGACTGATAGGCTGGAGCCGGGGTCACATTCGGGTCAGTCACGGTGATAGTGGTCAGTGTAATATTGCCGGTATTGGTCACTGTGAAGGTATAGGGGACGACCTGTCCGGCATGATCGATATGGTCTGTTGTGCTGGTTTTCACGACATGGATCTCAGGGGTCCGGGTGATTGGGATTGCATGATCATCCGTATCCGGACCAGTCTCGTTGGAATCAGCTGTCACGGTATTGTCGAGATCGCCGTCACCGCCGCCGTTTGTGTCGATCTCAGCCTGGGTCACGGTGTGGTTGCCGGTGTAGATCCAGGTTTCGGTGAGATCAAGCTTGTTATCGGCATTGGTATCGCCGGATTGATAAGCTGGCGCAGGGCTGACATTCGGGTCAGTCACTGTGATGCCGGTGAGTGTCACATTGCCGGTGTTGGTCACTGTGAAAATGTAGGGAATGACTTGTCCGGCAGCGGTAATTGATGTTGTTGTACTGGATTTGACAACATTGATCTGAGGATTCCGGGTGATCGGGATATCGTAGCTGTCGGTATCCGGACCGGTCTCGTTCGAGTCGGCCGTTGCGGTGTTGTCAAGATCGCCATCGCCGCCGCCATTGCGTTGATTTCTTCTTGGGTCACGGTATGGCTGCCAGTGTAAATCCAGGTCTCTGATTTCTGGAGCTTGCTGTCAGTCATTGGCGTCGCCGGACAGATAAACCGGTGTCGCATCGCATATCGGATCAGTTACAGTGATGCCAGTGAGTGTCACATTGCCGGTGTTGGTTACGGTGAAGGTATACGGGACAACCTGTCCGGCATGATCAATCTCGGTTGTTGTACTGGATTTGACAATGTTAAGGGCCGGATTCTGGATGATCGGGATATCGAGGCTATCAGTATCCGGACCTGACTCGTTCGAGTCGGCTGTGACAGTATTGCTGAGATTGCCGCCCGCGTTGATCTCAGCCTGGGTCACGGTATGGCTGCCGATATAGGTCCAGGCTTCAGTAAGATCAAGCTTGCCATCGCTGTTGGTATCACCAGAGTCATAGGTCGGTCCGACATTGCACATCGGGTCAGTCACGGTGATACCGGTCAGTACAATATTGCCGACATTGGTCACTACAAAAGTGTAGTCAACAATTTGGCCAGCGGTGGTGATTGATGTGGTCGTGCTGGATTTGACAACATGAATCGCCGGGGTCGGGGTGATTGGAATGGCCAGGCTATCTGTAGCAGGACCGATTTCAATCGAATTGGCAGATACAGTGTTATCAAGGTCGCTATCGCCGCCACCCAGGGAAATGAACTCGTCCTGGGTTACGGTATGGGAGCCTGTATAAGTCCAACTCTCGTCGGGGTCAAGAACACCAGGATTACTGGTGTCGCCAGATTGATAAACCGGTCCGGGAGGTGGAATATTCGGGTCTGTTACGGTGATGCCGGTCAGTGGAATATCGCCATTGTTGGTCACAATGAACGTATAAGGTACGACCTGGCCAGCATGGTCGATTAATGTGGTTGTACTTGACTTTTCGACAACCAGTAGAGCATTGCCGATTTTAAATGGGACGGTCTGGTTGCCCACCGGGATAGCGTCAGGTGTTGGTGCGGTAACGGCAGCTGAGAGGATACTTGCCTGCAAGTTACCTGTCGGATTTGCACCTTCCTGGTACAATACCCGGACATTGATGCGGACAATAATGACTTCGCCCGGATCAAGGTCACCAACGATGACGCTGCCTTTCAGGACAGAGCCGCTCGTAAATATGGCACCATCGATTACTTCGGATTCAGGTATCAGATTCACAGTGGCAGTGCCGGTCATTCCAGTATCGCCTGCAGGTAATTCAACGCTGACGATATCGGAAAATGCAGCGCCAGAGCTGCCTGTCGTATCAGCAGAAAACGCGTAATCGAGCTGGATTGTCTGAATTTCGGTTGCAGCCGGATCAACTGCGATCCGGGTCAGGAAACTGACAATATTGCCGGAATAAAAGAAACCGCTTTCCAGAGATTCGACAACATAGTCTTTCGTTCCATCACCCCAGGTACCACCGCCAGTTACATGGCTATAGGATAGTGGTGCCGAGGCTGCAAAGTTTAAAGAGAAATCGCCGCCTGCTGCAAAAGTCAATTGCCCGGTGTTCATGATCATCAAAGCTGTGATCAACGCAAAGACAACTACCTTCTGCCAACGTTTTTTGTTTCCAGTTGAACTTGTAGTCAGCATATTGCTTCCTCCTTTCGAGATTATTCATATCGATGAAAAATCTATTGAAGCAATTTATTTTTCTGACTGTCTAGCATGGCTTGTTTGAATATGAAATCAATTGGATGCTGCCTTGGAAAGTCTTTTTCAATCAGTAAAAAGTGCTAAAATCTCACCCCCAATTCCAACTGATCGTAAGAAAAGGGCAGCTTATTCATTTGTTATGCAATCGCTGGTTGTTTTTGAATAAGAGCTGTCGCGAGTGGATTGATCATTGACCGCTGAGGTCATGCCTGGACCAACTACTGTAGAAAAAATAAAAACCGGCCATAAGGGCCGGTTACGCTGCTAGCTCCCATCTGATCAAGCGTCCAGATACGATCAGATGATCATCGTTTCCCGATTTGTGAGACGACTCGATGGTTCGACTTGAAAAGGTTCGTTGTTTTCTTAATATTAGCACATTTGGCCTGCTTATGCAAATAAAGGGCAAAAACAGAAAAATATATATTTGAATAGTGATATTGGAATGAAGCTGGCATTGAACCTGCGTTTTTCGATGCAATGCTGTTCAAACACATTTTGCTAATGCTGCAATTCAGATTGAATGGCGTTCAAGTCGTCAGAAAAGTCAACTCGCGATCTTTGAATGCAGATATAAGAAATTATTAAAAAATTGCTATAGAAAATAATATAGAATAATAATAATATGCAAAATTACACTAAAATACATTAAATATGCCTATTATTCATTTTGGTCTGTTAATATATTGCAATTTGCAAATAACTTTTCTCATGGCATCCTGGAAAACTTTTCTTTTCAACATGTCGAAGGCTTAAAAACTGGAACGCCACGGCATCTGCATCCAATATAAATCGGCAAATACATCCTATATATATAATGGTTCTCCAAGCATCACGGTCCATCTTTGCTGCCCGCCAACGAATTAAGTTGAGTCGTTTGCTGCGGCTTGGTATAATGCCAGTATGAAATTGAAATTTGAGCCGACAATACCTAATTACCTGACGACGATTCGGTTTGCGGCCATTCCTTTCATGGCTGCTGCCATCTACGCCGGCGAACGCTACAATACGCTGGCGTTTTGTTTGTTTGCGGCTATTTGGCTGACAGATATCCTCGATGGCTACATCGCCCGCCATTACAACCAGATCTCGGACTTCGGCAAGGTGTTCGACCCCTTTGTCGACAAGGTGTTCCAGCTGGCTACAGCGATCGCGATGTACCAGACCAGCCGTGTGCCGCTCTGGGTGCCGATTTTCATTTTCATCAAGGAATTCATGATGGTGATCGGTAGCTTTTTCCTGCTGAAACGTCGGAAAGTCATCATCCAGTCGCGCTGGTATGGTAAACTGGCCACGGTCCTGTTTGTCGCTTCGTTCGCAGCCTTGTTCCTGTTACCTGTTGATCAGAAACATCTGGCCAAATATATCTTCATCGTTCCTGTCGGCTGGGCGATTGTTGCCTATCTGCTCTATGGTATCCGCTTCGTCATTCCCCATCTGAAGCATAAGAAAATGGTCTAAATGGACGCACGCTCGCTTTCAATCCTCGAATTCGACAAAATCATCATGGAATTGACTGGCCTGGCCCATTCGGCGCCCGGCCACGATTTGTGTGCTGCGTTGCAGCCGACGCCGGATCTGCCGGTTGTCCTGGCCCGCCAGGCTGAAACCGATGATGCCGTAAAACTGATCCTGGAAAAGGGCGTCCTGCCGCTGGGCGGGATCAGTGAAATCCGCCCGGCGGTGCATCGATCGCATGGCGGTTCAGTCCTGTCTTGCGCTGAACTGCTCCGGATCGCCTCGTTCCTCCATGCAGTTGACCGCGTCCGCCTGGCTTTGCCCAGTGACGGCCCGGGCGATCGCATTGTCTATAACCTGATTGCCCAGCTCAAGCCTCAGCGGGCTTTGAAAACCCGCCTCGACGATTGCATCGCCGGGGAAGAAGAGCTCCATGACCGCGCGAGCAGCCAGCTGGCCAGCCTGCGCCGCCGGATCCGCCAGGCCCAGGTCGATGTCAAGGAAAGCCTGCAGCGGATTGTCCGCAGCCAGGCCAAAGCTTTGCAGGAACAACTGGTCACCCTGCGCGGCGACCGCTATGTCGTGCCGGTCAAAGCTGAACACCGCGGCAGCATTCCCGGCCTGGTCCATGACACATCATCCAGTGGTTCGACCCTTTTCATCGAACCGCTGCCGGTCGTCGAACTGAACAACAAGATCCGCGAGCTGATGGGTCTCGAACGCGAAGAGATCGAACGGATCCTGATCGAACTGTCGTCCCAGGTTGCTGATTCAGCGGATTTATTGATTGCTGACGCCAATATTCTGGCGGAGCTCGATTTTATCATCGCCAAAGCCCGGCTGGCGCTCAAGCATCAGGGCATGCCCCCCGTTGTCAATGACGAAGGCCGTATCGTCCTCAAGTCGGCGCGCCATCCTTTGATCCCCAAGGACCGCGTGGTGCCGATCAATTTCGAGCTGGGCCGTTCATTTCATTCATTGATCATCACCGGCCCCAACACCGGTGGCAAAACGGTCGCGCTAAAAACCTGTGGCTTGTTTTGTCTGATGGCCATGGCTGGACTGCAGATCCCCGCCCGCGAAGGATCAGAAGTCGCTGTCTTTGCGCAAGTTCTGGCTGATATCGGCGATGACCAGAGTATCGAACAGGACTTGTCGACCTTTTCTGCCCACATGCGCAACATCATCCAAATTACCAATCTGGCCCAGCCACAGACCCTGGTTCTGGTTGATGAACTTGGCTCTGGTACCGATCCGTCCGAAGGGGCTGCGCTGGCGATTGCCATCCTGGACCACTTGCGGGCCCACGGCTGCCGGACCGTGGCGACCACCCATTATAAAGAACTCAAAGGCTATGCCATGAATACCCCCGGTGTTGAAAATGCCTGCTGCGAATTCGACAGCGAAACCTTGCGGCCGACCTACCGGTTGTTGATTGGTGTACCGGGTGTCAGCAATGCATTCGCGATTTCCAGCCGCCTGGGGTTGATGGACACCATCATCGACCAGGCCAAATCGCTGCTCTCCGAAGAGGGCCTGCGCTTTGAAGAACTGGTTGGCGCGATCGAGAAAAGCCGGGTTGAAGCCGACCGTGTCCGCGATGAAGTCGTCCATCTGCAAGAGAAGGCCAACAGCGAACGATTGCGCCTGGAACAGGAACAGAAGACCTGGCAGGAGAAGTCAAAAGCAATTATCCAGCAAGCCCGCGAAGAAGCCCGCGAACTCTATGAATCTGCCCAGCTCGAAATCGATGAGCTGCTTGAGCAGACTCGCCAGGCGATGAAAGAACAGGACGTATTCCAGCGCCACAACGCTGTGACTGCAGCTCGCCAGAAAACCCGCAGCAGCCGAAGCCGGATCGAAGGTGAAATTGGCCGTGCGACCTTGTCGGCTGGCAGCGGCAAAGCTCCCGACGTCCTGGTGATCGGCCAGACTTACACGGCGCCGGCACTAGACCTCACGGGTAAACTTGTCGAAGGTCCGGATCACCGCGGCCAGTGTATTCTCCAGAGTGGATCGATGAAAGTCAGTGTTCCGGCGGCAGGCCTGCGTTATCCGTCAGCGGACAGCGAAGGACCTGCGGACAGCTTTGATACCAGGTCTGTCAGCAAGTCCAGAATAAGCGGCGCCGGCGCCACAAGACGCCGCACGCCCAAAGACAGTCTGACAATGCAGCGCGCGATGTCGATGTCGACCGAGATTCAATTGCTTGGCCAGACAGTTGAGGAGGCTCTGCAAACCTTAGATAAATACCTGGACGACGCCGTGCTGGCAGGACTTACTTCGGTCCGCATCGTCCATGGCAAAGGAACCGGTGCCTTGCGGGCCGCAGTCGGCCAATACCTGAAACGCGACCCCCGGGTCAGGACCTACCGGCTCGGTACTTTCGGCGAGGGCGACAACGGGGTCACCTTGGCAGACCTTAAATAACGTTATAGAATTTTAATGACTAAGATAGAGGTCTGCCAGAGCAAACCTTAAATAACGTTATACCCAAATATAACGTAGATAGAGGTCCGCCAGCTGACCTTAAATAACGTTACTCGATTTTGCCGGCGATGAATTTGCCAAACAGGGTGTGGCCGACTTCGACAAACACACCGGAGGCCTGGCAGCTGATTTCATCATACACATCAGTGCCGGCCCTGAATATCCCGTCGCTGCTGTAGGCTGCGAAAGGGACAGGATCGTTGGTGTGGGTGCGCAGTTTAAGCGGTGTCGGATGATCAGGGAGAACCAGCAGGCGATAATCTTCACCGGTTTCCTGCTTTTTCTTTTCGAGATAGTCCCAGACCGGGCCAATAATATCGCGGTCAATCAGTTCGATTGATTTGACTTTATTGTCCAATTCTGCGCGATGGCCGCATTCGTCCGGCGCTTCGACATGCAGATAAACATAATCCTGGCCCCGTTCAAACTCCATGATCGCATGCTCAGCTTTGCCATGGAAATTGGTATGGATATTGCCTGTGACCCCGGGGACTTCGACAACCCGGAGTCCGGCACAGATGCCCAGGCCATTGATCAGGTCGACCGCTGAAATGACAGAACCGCGGATGCCATATTGTTCCGAAAGGATCGGCAAAGCCGGACGGGTTCCCTGACCCCAGATCCAGATTGAGTTGGCCTGGTTGAGTTCACGCTTGGAACGCGCTTTGTTGACTGGGTGATTGGGCAGGAAATCAGCACTTTTCTGCATCATGTCGAGCAGTCGCTGCCCGCCTTCGCCGCTGGGCAGGAAGTTTGTGACCTTCTGGGTCAGGATATCATGCGGCGGCACAAGCTTCATCGCTGAAGCACCGTTTTTCCAGATCAGGCAATGGCGGTAGCTTTTGCCCGGGTAGAAGCGGAGATCGTCCGTGGCAAAATGGTCATTGATGGTTTCGATCAGCCGAGCCGCTTCATCGCTGCCGATTTCGTCAGCAGAATAGTCAACCATGGTCCGCTGGCTATAGTCAGATTCACTGGTCAAGGTGACCAGATTGGTCCGGAAAGCGACATCCCCAGGTTCCATTTCGATCGACATGCTGACCGCTTCGAGCGGTGAACGACCGGTGTAGTAGAGTTGCGGATCAAATCCCATCACCGACATGTTGGCTGTATCGCTGCCGGGGGCCAATCCATCGGGAACTGTTTTGACCAGCCCGGCGAGACCTTCGCGGGCGATGCGGTCCATGTTCGGTTTATGGGCAACCTGTAGCGGCGTCCGCTGGCCAAGCGCTTCGACGGGCAGATCGGCCATGCCGTCACCAAGAAAAACAATGTATTTCATATCAACCTCTTCATGCGTTTTGGGACGTCACCGATCAGACACGGTGAATCAGACACGGCGAATCTTGCGGATGACAAAACCCGCTGTCGAACCACTTGCGGCTCGATTGGCTATCACGGCTGCGGCAATGGCAGCCGCCAGCGGACTAGCCTGACTTTCATCAGCCTGGGCGGCCGTGATGGCAGCTGTGATGACCGCGACGATCTGCTGATCCTCGCCTGCCGAAGCCGCAGCTGACTGGATGCCCAGCGATTTTCCGGCTACTGTGGCGTTATCCTCGCGAGGCAAGCGAGTCCGGCGCAAAAGGACCGTCAGCATCAGCAAACTGACCAGAAAAGTGCCTGCGGCCAAAGCTAAGGTGAACAATTGGAGTTGATCAGCATTCAGCATGGTGAAACCTCCGTCTTTCGTCGCTATTTTAGCCGAATCAGCGCAAAGCCGCAATGTCAATTGATACAGGAATCCTGATCGAAAACAGGACAAATCTATCGGTCGACAGATTGCTTTGAGCGTTTTGACACTTGCCAGCGGCTGGCTGAATGTTCACAATAGAGAAGAAGTCTTATTAGTGGATCCCCGAATTCGTGGACCCTCGATTGGAAAGAGAAGTCATGCCGCAGAATTTATCAACGAATGGACTGGATCTCAACTTGCGCGGTCAGCCGGCTCGCATCACCTTGTTTGTTGGCGCCTATGGCAGCGGCAAGTCCGAAATCAGTGTCAATTATGCCCTCTGGCTTGCCAGTCAGGTCCGCAAAGCAGGCCAGCGCGTTGTCCTGTGCGATCTCGACACGATCAATCCGTACTATCGGTCTGCCGATGCCAAAGCGATCCTGGCTGAAAACCAGATTGAACTGATCGCATCGATCTATGCCAATACCAATGTCGATGTTCCGGCAGTCCCCGCCGGCATCTTTTCTGTTTTCGACGATGAATCTGTCCTTGCCGTCATCGATATCGGTGGCGAAGATCTCGGATCAAGGGTTGTCGCTTCACTCCGCGAGCGGCTTTCCGGGCAGGATTTTGCGATCAATCTCGTCGTCAATCCCTTCCGGCCGGCGACGAACACCCCTGAGGGTATCGCCTGGACCGCTGATTCACTGACTTCGACGATCGGCCTAAGCCTGACCAGCCTGGTCGACAATGCCAATCTGCTCGATATGCAAAATCTCAGCCAGCTGGTCGATAGTTTTCCGGTTGTCGCCGAAGGTGCCCGCCTGGCTGGACTTCCCATTGCTTTTACGGCGACGATGGCCGAGATTCCGACTCAGGATGACCTGCTCGAACAGCTGCAGCATGATAGACCTCAACCTGATCTCACCACCCTGGCGGAGCTGCCGATGCTGAAACTGACCCGTTCGATCCATTATCCGACTGATCCATTTGCCAATCCGGGCTAGATCTTCGACTAGAGCCGTTCACCCGGATTTCACCTGTCAAAAACCTGGCGCCGGTTGCGGCTTCAGCAGCTAAAGCCTATAATCGAACATGCATTGTTTGATCCCCTGAAAGGAGTCCACATGGCCAAGACCGTATTCGATGAAGAAAATTGCAAAGGTTGCGGCCTTTGTGTGGCTGTCTGTCCGCGAAAAATCATCGTGCTGCGGCAGGACAAGCTGAACAGCAAGGGTTTTCATCCGGCCGGCGTCGACCGACATGGACCGGTGCACCGGATGCACGATCTGCGCGACGATCTGTCCGGACAGTGTCATCGAAGTCTGGCGCTAGGAGGATAAGTCACGATGGCAAACCGAGTCTTGATGAAAGGCAATGAAGCGATTGCCGAAGCGGCCATCCGGGCTGGCTGCCGCCATTATTTCGGCTATCCGATCACGCCGCAGACCGAAATCATGCATTATATGGCCAAGCGGATGGCCGAGGTCGGCGGGACGATGGTTCAGGCCGAGAGTGAAGTCGCGGCGATCAACATGGTCTATGGCGCGTCCGCAGCCGGCGCCACGGGTCATGACCACCAGTTCCAGCCCGGGCATCAGCCTGAAGCAGGAAGGCTTTTCCTATATCGCCGGCGCCGAGCTGCCGGCAGTCGTGGTCAACATCGTCCGTTCCGGACCCGGCCTTGGCGGCATCCTGCCGTCCCAGGGCGACTATTTCCAGGCGACCAAAGGCGGCGGCCATGGCGACTACCGCAACATCGTCCTGGCGCCGGCCAGCGTCCAGGAACTCTATGAACTGACGGTCGAAGCCTTCAACCTGGCTGACCGCTATCGCATGCTGGTCCTGATCCTGGGCGACGGCGCCCTGGGCCAGATGATGGAACCGGTCGAATTCCGCGACCAGGAACCGATCGAAACAGTCGACAAAGACTGGGCGCTGACCGGACGCAAGGGCCGCGGCCGAGCATAACACGATCACAGTCGATTTACATCGAAGCCGATATCATGGAAGCGGTCAATCAACAAGCTGCAGGCCAAATACCAGGTGGTCACGCGAGCAGGAAGTCCGGGTCGAAACTATCAGACTGTGAGGATGCCGAAATCATCATCACCGCTTTCGGCACCTGCAGCCGCATCTGCCGCAATGTCATCCGCCAGGCGGCGGAGCTGGGCATCAAGGTCGGCCTGATCCGGCCGATCACCCTCTGGCCGTTCCCGGAGCGAGGCGATCGCCGCGGCGGCCGCCCAGGATCGGTCAAGGCGTTTCTGGATATCGAGCTGAACTGCGGCCAGATGGTCGAAGATGTCCGCCTGGCAGTCAATGGCAGCAAACCGGTTCATTTCTATGGCCGAACCGGCGGCAACCTGCCGACGCAGAGAGAAATCCTGGACCAGATCCGGACGAATAGCGGGGAGGTGAGCAAATGGAAAAAGTATTTGCCAGAACCACGGGGCTGACCGATAAGCCGTTGCATTACTGCCCGGGCTGCACGCACGGCATCATCCACCGGCTCATCGCCGAAGTGCATGTGCGAGATGGACATCCTCGACACGACCATCGGCGTCTCGCCGGTCGGCTGCACCTACAACAATTATGAATATTTCGCCTGCGACATGGTCCAGGCTGCCCACGGCCGCGCACCGGCCGTCGCGACCGGCATCAAGCGGGTCCATCCGGACAAGATGGTCTTCACCTACCAGGGCGACGGCGACCTGGCGGCGATCGGCACGGCCGAAATCGTCCATGCGGCTGCCCGCGGCGAGAAGATCATGCACATTCTTCGTCAACAACGCCATCTATGGCATGACATCCGGCCAGATGGCGCCGACGACCCTGCTCGGCCAGGTCACGACGACGTCGCCCTTCGGCCGCCAGGCCGAACTCCAGGGCTATCCGATCAATGTCAGCGAAATGCTGGCCACCCTGCGCGGCGCGGTCTACATCGAACGGGTCGCGGTCAACGATTTCAAGCACATCAGCAAGGCCAAGAAGGCCATCCGCAAGGCCTTCCGTGTCCAGCAGGAAGGCCTGGGCTTCTCGCTGGTCGAAATCCTTTCGACCTGCCCGACCAACTGGGGCAAGGATCCGGTTGCGTCCTTGCGCTGGATGGAAGACGCCATGTTCAAGCAATATCCGCTGGGCGTCTATCCGCGGCCAGGACCTGGAGGTGTGAGCATGATTGATTTTTCGATCATCCTGGCCGGCTTCGGCGGCCAGGGCATCCTCTCGGCCGGCAAGATTCGTCGCCACAGCCGCCCTGCTGGAAGGCCGCGAGGTCTCCTGGTTCCCGTCCTACGGTCCGGAAATGCGCGGCGGCACAGCCAACTGCAGCGTGGTCATCTCCGACGAACCGATCGGCTCGCCGGTCATCAACGATGCCGATGTCCTGATCGCCCTGAACGGACCGTCCCTGGACAAGTTTGCCCGCCAGGTCAAACCCGGCGGCCTGATCATCGTCGACAGCACCCTGGTCTCATCCATGCCGGCCCGCCAGCGATATCCGCTTTTTCCCGATACCGGCCTCCGAGCCTGGCCTCCGAGATGGGCAACATGACTTTTGCCGCGATCATCCTGCTGGGCTGCCTGACTGGAACAGACCGGCTGCTTCAGCCGCGGAGTCTTTTGAACAGGCGCTGGCCGACGCGCTGCCGCAGCGGCATCATCACCTGATTCCCGCCGAAATGGCGGCTTTTGACCAGGGCCGCACTTTTCCGCAGTCGACTTGAATGACTATACTAACGTGCTAAAATTGCGGTATAATAAAGAGCGGATGCGCCGCCTTCTGTCATTGTGCAGAATCGATCGATTATAGCATGATGGATCAGTCGATCAGCCGGATAGGCAGGGATGAATGACTCATGAACCAGGCCTACTTGTTCAATCTGGGTCAGGACTACATGAGCTATAACCTGCTGGGCTCCCGGCCGGACCTGACGCAGACGGACAGTCCGGGTTATCCTTTTGCGGTCTGGGCGCCGGCTGCCCGCAGCCGTCGGCGTTGCCGGCAGCTTTCAACGACTGGAATCGACACTGCCAATCCGCTGGCAGCCGCTGGGCACGACCGGCATCTGGACCGGTTTCGTCGCCGGCGCGCAGCTGTGGGACCGCTACAAATATGCCATCACCGGACCCGACGGCGACACTGTCCTCAAGGCCGACCCCTATGCCCGGCACAGCGAAACCCGGCCGGACACAGCCTCGATCCTCTATGATCCGGATGATTTCGACTGGCAGGATGACAGACTGGCATGGCCAGCCGCCCGGATGCCTGCAGCGAATTTCCCGCTGAATATCTACGAGGTCCACCTGGGTTCCTGGAAAAGGCATGCCGACGGCAATTTCCTGAATTACCGCGACCTGGCGGCCGAACTGGGCGCATTATGTGCAGCGACATGGGCTACAACGCCATCGAACTGCTGCCGGTCATGGAGCATCCGCTGGATGATTCCTGGGGTTACCAGGTGACCGGCTATTTCAGCGTGACCAGCCGCTTCGGCACGCCGGCCGATTTCAAATATTCATGGTCGACCATCTGCACCAGCTGGGCATCCGGGTCATCCTCGACTGGGTGCCGGCCCATTTTCCGCGCGATGCCCACGGCCTGGCCCGTTTCGACGGCACGCCGCTTGTACGAATATGCCGACACCGCGGCTGGGCGAACATCGGGAATGGGGGACACTATGTCTTCGATTATCAGCAAGAAGGAAGTCTGCTCTTTCCTGATCTCCAACGCCTGGTTCTGGCTGCAGGAATTCCATGTCGACGGCCTGCGGGTCGATGCCGTTTCCAGCATGCTCTACCTGAACTATGGCCGCACGGAATATCTGCCCAATATCCAGGGCGGCATGGAAAACCTGGAAGCCATCGACCTTCCTGCAGCGCACTGAATCAGCCTGATCCGCGACCAGAAGCCCGGCTGCCTGATGATCGCCGAGGAATCGACCGCCTGGCCGAAGGTCAGCCACCCGGTCGCCGACGGCGGCCTGGGCTTCACCCACAAATGGAACATGGGCTGGATGCACGACACGCTGGATTACATGGGCCGGGACTATCTCTACCGCAAATGGCACCAGAACCAGCTCAGCTTCTCGCATGATGTATGCTTTTTCCGAACGTTTTATCCTGCCGTTGTCCCACGACGAGGTCGTCCATGGCAAACGATCGCTGATCGACCGCATGCCGGGCGACTATCTGGCGCAAATTTGCCTGCCTGCGGGCCTTGTATCCTCTATCAGATGACCCATCCCGGCGGCAAGCTGATGTTCATGGGCGGCGAATTCGGCCAGTTCATCGAATGGCGATTCTATGAGCAGCTGGAATGGTTTCTGCTGGAGTATGACAACCACCAGCTGCTGCAGGACTTTGTCCGCGACCTGAACCATTATCTACCTGGACCAGCCGGCGCTCTGGCAGCAGGATGACAGACTGGAACGGCTTCGCCTGGATCACTGCCGACGATGCCGACAACAGCGTCTATACCTTTGTCGCCGCGCAGCGCAGGTCGCTGGGCGACACGGTCTGCAGGATCGTCGATCCTCAACCTGACAGCCCGATCCCGCTGCCGGCTATCGCTTCGGCGTTCCGCAGGCCGGCCGCATATCGAGATCGAGCTGAATTCCGATGACAGCGCATTTCGGCGGCAGCGGCTATCCGGCGGTCAGCCGGACGGCGGCAGCTCACTGCTGGCCGATCGAGAACCACGGCCATGGCCAGGGCCTGCCGCCGATCTGACGCTTGGACATCCCGCCGCTCTGCGGCGACTGATCCTGCGGCCGCTATCCGGAATACTGATCCGGTCACAGCTTGGCTAGCCAGATCGATATAGATCAGCAAAGGCAAGGAGGGATTTTTGTGGCACAGACAGGATGTTATCGCCATGATTCTGGCAGGCGGACAGGGTGCCCGGCTGGGCGTCCTGACCAAGTACCTGGCCAAACCGGCTGTGCCCTTTGGCAGCCGCTACCGGATCATCGACTTTCCCCTGAGCAACTGCACCAATTCCGGCATCGAAACCGTCGGCGTCCTGACCCAGTACCAGCCGCTGGTGCTGAACACCTACATCGGCAACGGCCACCCCTGGGACCTGGACCGCAACAAGGGCGGCGCCTTCATCCTGCCGCCCTACCAGAGCAACGCCCGCAGCGACTGGTACAAGGGCACGGCCAATGCCATCTACCAGAACATCGACTTCATCGAAAATTATGATCCCAAGCACGTCGCTGATCCTGTCCGGCGACCATATCTACAAGATGGACTACGCCAAGATGCTGCGGGCCCATCATCAAGGAGAATGCCGACGCGACGATCGCCGTCTTCGAAGTGCCCTGGGAGGAAGCGCCCCGCTTCGGCATCATGAACACCGATGAGAACAACGTGATCACCGAATTCGAAGAGAAACCGAAAAAGCCGAAGAGCAACCTGGCTTCGATGGGCGTCTACATCTTCAACTGGGACATCCTGCGCACGCAAGCTGATCGAAGATGAAGCCGATCGCAGATTCCAGCCATGACTTCGGCAAGAACATCATCCCGAACATGCTGGCGGAAGGGCTGAAACTGATCGCCTACCGCTTCTGCGGCTACTGGAAAGATGTCGGCACGATCGCCAGCCTCTGGGAAGCCAACATGGACATCCTCGACCGGCCGGAAGAGATCAATTTCAGCGACCGCAGCTGGCGCATCTACAGCCGGAACCCGGTCAAGCCGGCCCATTATATCGCCGCCGGCGCCAGGGTCATCAACAGCGCCCTGACCGACGGCTGCAACATCTACGGCACAGTCGAGCATTCGGTCCTGTCCAACAGCGTCACGGTCGAGAAGGGCGCGGTCGTCCGCGACTCGATCCTGATGCCTGGCGTCACCGTCCAGGCGGCGCTTTCCTCGACAAGTGCATCGTCGGCATCGAAACGATCATCGGCAGGAATGTCCGGGCCGGTGCCAGCATCGAACGGCGACATGCAAGTACCTGAACCACCAGGATCTGCTCCGACGGCATCACCGTGTTCGAACGCGGCCTGAAGATCCGCGACGGTGTCGGTCATTCCCGGCAACTGCATGGTCGAATGCCCGGAGGATGCGAATTCGGACGAAGTCGTCGAATAGCCATTTCCGGGTCAGATTAAGGAGGCGACAGCATGTTTATCAATGCCATGGGCCTGATCCTGGCCGACCATAAGCGCATCCAGCTCGGCGAACTGACCCGGCCGCGGGCCCTGGCCGCCGTGCCGTTCGGCGGCCGCTACCGGATCATCGACTTCATGCTGTCCAATATGGTCAATTCCGGCATCACCAGCGTCGGCGTCATCGCCCTGAACAAATACAAATCGCTGATGGACCATCTGGGCACCGGCAGCTCACTGGGATCTCGACCGCAAGACCAAGGGGCTGCAGCATCCTGCCGCCCTACATCAACTCCTCGAATATCGACAAGGGCGGCGAAATCGACGACCTGACCGGCCTGCTCGACTTTTTCCGGGCCAATTCGCACAAGTACGTCATCGTCGCCAACAGCAATGTCATTTTCAACACGCACGCTGGATCGATCTTGATCAACCAGCACGAGGAGAGCGGCGCCGACATCAGCGTCCTGTACAACCGCGACGGCATCCGCTATCGGTTCGCCCGCCTGCATTCTCGACCTTGACCGGCAGGGCCTGGTCCAGGACATGATGCTCAATCCGCCCAAAGCCGGCATCAACCGCTGCTCGCTCGGTGTCGTCGTCATCGACCGCGAACTGCTGATCGACCTGGTCAGCGAATCGATCGCCCGCGGCGAACATGATTTTTCGGTCGAAAACCTGCTCAAGAATATGACCAGTTCACGGATCCGCGGCTGTGAATACAAGGGCCTGGTCCTGCGGATCAATTCCATCCCGACCTATTTTGCCAGCACCATGCGCCTGCTCGAGGAAGACATCCGCGCAAGAGCTGTTCTGGTCCGGCCTGCCGGTCTACACCAAGGTCAAGGACGAAGCGCCGACCCTTTACGGCGCCGGACAACGAGGTCAGCAACTGCGTCATCTCCGACGGCTGCAAGATCATCGGCACCGTCTCGAACAGCATGATCTTCCGCGGTGTGACGATTTCCCGCCATGCGGTCGTCAAGAACTGCATCATCATGCAGGACGCCTATATCTCCGAAGGTGTCGAGCTGGAAAATGTCATCCTCGATAAAAATTGCGTCATCCGGCCGGGCATCAAGCTGGTCGGCCAGGCGGATTACCCGGTGGTCATCGGCAAGGGGGCGATCGTATGAGCGGCTGAAGATCCTGTTTGTCACAGCCGAAGCTGGCGCCGCTGGCCAAGACCGGCGGCCTGGGCGATGTCGCCGGTGCCCTGCCGGCCAGGCTTGCGCAAGGCCGGCCTCGATGTCCGCGGTGATCATGCCGCTGTACAAGCAGATCAAGGACAAATATGGCGACCAGCTGCCTTCCGGCGCTGGACGATGATCAAGCTGGGCTGGCGGACTTTGTACAGCGGTCTTGCTCAGCATGGAATGTCGACGGCGTGCCGATCTATTTCATCGACAACGAATACTATTTCGGCCATGAGCCAGCTTTACCTCGAATACTCCTTTGACATCGAGCGGTTCAGTTTCTTCCAGCGGGCGGTGCTGGAGGCGCTTGGCGAGCCGATGGATTTCGAGCCGGACATCCTGCACCTCAACGACTGGCAGACCGGCATGATCCCCTGCCTGCTGGAAGCCCATTATCGGCCCGTATGGCCAGCACAACAAGCTGCGAACGATCTTCACGATCCACAACCTCAAATTCCAGGGGATCCACGGCCGCGAACAGCATTGCCGACCTGATGGACCTGCCGGAACGCTTCATGACCGAGGATGGCATCCTCAAGGATGGCGTGCCCAACTTCATGAAAGCCGGCATTGTCTTTGCCGACCGGGTCACGACGGTTTCGCCGTCATATGCCGGCGAGATCATGACCGAATATTTCGGCGAGGGTCTGAACTGGTTGCTGCAGAGCATGGCCTACAAAGTCAGCGGCATGCTCAACGGGATCGATGTTGTCGCCTATGATCCGGCGACTGACAAGTACATACCGGAGAATTATTCCCGTGAAGATCTGAAACGGCAAGGCTGCCTGCAAAGCCGCGCTGCAGGAGGAACTCGGCCTGACTGTCGATCCGGAAGCGCCGCTGGCCGTCATGATTTCCCGCCTGGTCGACCAGAAGGGTGTCGAGCTATTATTGCGTGTCCTCGACGAGATGCTTGATGATGGCATCCAGGTTGCAGTCCTTGGCACCGGTGATCCAGAATACGAGCACCGCTACTGGCACATGGGCGCCTTCCGACCGGGCAAGCTGACCATCCGTCTCGAATTCGACCAGGCCTTGTCACACCGGATGTACGCCGGCGCGGACATGTTCCTTATGCCATCACTGTTCGAACCTTGCGGCTTGTCCCAGATGATCTCGATGCGCTATGGTACGATTCCGATTGTGCGCGAGACCGGCGGCCTCAAGGATACGGTCATCCCATTTGATGTCGAGACTGGCGAGGGCAACGGATTCTCATTCCCCAACATCAATGCCCATGACTTCCTGTTCCTGACCAAATTAGCTGCCGATATCTTCCGGGATCAGCCAGAAGCCTGGGCCAAACTCGTGGATAACGCGATGGGCGGAGATTATTCCTGGGACAAGTCGGCAACCCAGTACAAAGAATTGTTTGAATCCCTGATTGCCCAGGGATGAACCTGAAATGAAAGCATTCCACCAGAGTCGTCTGAGCCGGTACCGCCAACCCTTTGGCGCTCTGCCGGCTTTGTCAACTGTCACCCTGGCGATCAGCCTGACCCCTGAAGCACAGGAGATCGACGAGGTGACAGCTGTCTATCTTTGCTATGCTTACGGACTGCAGCAATTCCAGGAAAGCCGCCAGCGGATGAACTTGCGGGAGTCACCGGAAAGTCCGCCGGGTGAAAGTCAGCAAAAACTGATCGAGCATCCCTGGCCTTGTAACCTGTTGACTGAAACTCAGGATTATGTCACGAGCTTGACATTGCCTTGTGAACCCGGACTTTTCTTCTACTGGTTTGAAATCCAGACCGGAAATTGCCGCTTCTATTATAATTGCGATCTCTATGGTGATGGCAGCGGCTGGATCGGCCATCAACGTCCTCGTTTCCATCCTGGTGATGCACACCATCCCAATCCGTTCCAGATCACCGTTTTCAATGCTGAATTCAGTGTGCCTTCCTGGATGATCGGGGCTGTCCTCTACCAGATTTTTCCGGACCGTTTCAACCGCGATGCCGGATTCACGCCAGCCCGTTTCAATGACAATGAAGTTGAACGTCAAGAGCGCATTTTCCATCTGGATTGGGCAGAAGACGTTGACATCCATGGCAAGCCGGAGACCGGTTACATCGCTTGCGATTTTTTTGGTGGCTCTTTGCGCGGAATCACCGAAAAACTCGACTATCTGCAACGCTTTGGCGTCAGTATCCTCTACATCAATCCGATATTCGAAGCCCGCTCGAACCACCGTTACGACACGGCCGATTATGAGCGCGTCGACCCCCTGCTGGGAACGAATGCCGACCTGATCGTGTTGTGTAGCGAAGCCGAGCAGCGCGGTATCCACATGATCCTGGATGGGGTTTTCAGCCATACCGGGGCCGACAGCCGTTATTTCAACAAATTCGGCCGTTACAAGGAAGTCGGTGCCTATCAGGAGATGTGCGGTATCGGCATATCGAAGTTTACAAACTGGTACACCTTCCACCGCAAAGATGATGACGTGTTTTATGACTCCTGGTGGGGTTTTCAGGACCTGCCGAATGTCAGTGAGCATGATTTGAGCTTTCGTGAGTACATCGCCGGGAAAGACGGGATCCTGCGCACTTGGCTGCGGCGGGGGGTCAGCGGCTTCCGACTCGATGTCTCGGACGAATTACCGGATAATTTCCTGCGCGAGATCCGCCGCGTCGTCCGCGATGAAAATCCGGATGCGGCGATCATCGGCGAGGTCTGGGAAGATGCCAGCCACAAGATCAGCTACGGCGTTCACCGCGATTTCCTGTTTGGCAATACCCATGACTGCATCATGGGCTATCCTTTCCAGAAAGCTTTGCTCGACTGGCTTAGCCAGAACGAAAGCTCCCGGGGACTGGTCAACATGCTCGAAACCTTGCGCGAAAACTACCCGCTCGAATCGTTCTACAGCAGCATGAACCTGATTTCCAGCCACGATATCCCGCGCGCGATCACGGTCCTTGCCGGTCTGCCGGATCCTGGCAGCCGGGAAGCCCAGGCCAGAACCCATCTTTCGCAACCTGCCCGCCGGCGCGGCTTGGCGCTGCTGAAACTAGCCTATCTGTTCCAGATTGCTTTCCCAGGCATCGCCGTGATCTATTATGGCGATGAAACTGGCCTCGAAGGGTATCGAGATCCATTTAACCGCCGGACATTCCCCTGGGGAGAGGAAGATCACGATCTTCAAGCATGGTTCAGCAATCTCGGCCAGTTGCGCCGTTCGCTGCCGGTTTTAAGAAGCGGATTTGTCCGGCTCACCTGCGATGGCGACAACGTAGTCATCATCGAAAGATACCTGGATCTGGGCCGCGATGTTTTCGGCCACTTTGTCGATGGTCCGGAACATATCCGGGTGGCGATCAACCGCAGCCCCAATCCAGTGACCATTGCCTGGGCCTGGGGCGAACAAGTGCTGCCCGCTTATGGCGGCATACTCCGCAGCGGCCAGACGGAAATCACCACAGGTTTTGTAGAAGATGAATAAATCTGGATAAACAAAAACCCTTGGAACTTTTGGAGTTCCAAGGGTTTTCATCTGGTGCGGTCAATGGGACTTGAACCCATACGGTTGCCCATACGCCCCTCAAACGTACGCGTCTGCCAGTTCCGCCATGACCGCGCTCATGGACTGATTGTGTTCCGGAATCACTTCCGGGAGGGATCGACCGTCAGGCACAAGCCATTATAATCATCGGTTTGTAACTTTGTCAACAGGAACAATTGCCTTGACGGTCCTTTTTTAATTGCAAATAAAATGGGATATTGATATCATTTTTTCGAATAAATAAAATTCCTTCAATAGGAGAATAACATGGATAAGCCAGAAATGAACGCCCGTCAAGATCGCCAGATCTTGCTCGGTAATGAGGCGATCGCCCGTGGTGCCTTTGAAGCCGGTGTCAAAGTCGTATCTTCCTATCCGGGCACGCCAAGTACCGAAATCACGGAAAATTCAGCCAGGTATGCCCGGATCGCAACCGAATGGGCGACGAATGAAAAGGTCGGCCTGGAAGTCGCTATCGGCGCCAGCATCGCCGGCGGCCGGGCGATGTCCTGCATGAAGCATGTCGGTGTCAATGTCGCTGCCGACCCCTTGTTCACGGCGTCCTACACCGGTGTCAACGGCGGCCTGGTGGTCGTGGTTGCCGATGATCCGGGCATGCACAGCTCGCAGAACGAGCAGGACAGCCGCCATTATGCCCGGGCGGCCAAACTGCCGATGTTCGAACCGGCCGACAGCCAGGAATGCCTGGACATGACCCGCACGGCTTTTGACCTTTCCGAACGTTATGACACACCGGTCATGATCCGCCTGACCACCCGGATCGCCCATTCGCGATCGCCTGTCGTTGTCGGCGAGCCGCAGGACCAGGTTCTCAAGCCCTATGTCAAAGACGCCATGAAATATGTCATGATGCCGGGGATGGCGATCGAGCGCCATCGTCGTGGTCGAGCAACGCCAGAGCCAGCTCGCGCTCGATGTCGACCAGGGGCTGATCCCTGGCGCTTTCGAGATCCTGCCCGGCGATCGAAAGCTGGGCATCATCACCAGCGGCATGCCGTTCCAGTATGTCCGCGAAGCCGTGCCCAACGCATCGGTATTGAAACTTGGCCTGATCTGGCCCCTGCCGATCGAGCTAATCCGGGCCTTTGCCGCGTCGGTCGACCGTCTGGTCATTGTCGAGGAGCTGGATCCGTTTCTGGAAACCGAAATCCGAGCAGCCGGCATCGCATGCGAAGGCAAGGCCTTGTTCACTTTGCTGGGTGAATATAGCGTCGCCCGCCTGAAGCAAGTCCTTGCCCCGGGCGAGGCTTTGACGCCGGCCTTTGATTCAACTGAATTGACGCCAGCGCCTGGCCGCCCGCCGGTCATGTGCGCCGGTTGCCCGCACAAAGGCTTGTTCATGGCTTTGAGCCGCCTCAAGCTGATCGTCGCCGGCGACATTGGCTGCTACACCCTGGGTGCGCTGACCCCGACCAATGCAATGGATGCCTGCCTGTGCATGGGCGCATCGATCGGCATGGCCCATGGCATGGACAAGGTGACCGATGCAGAAATGTCCCGGAAGACTGTCGCAGTGATCGGCGACTCGACCTTCCTGCATTCCGGGGTTACCAGCCTGATCAACTGCGTTTACAACCACAGCAACAGCACCCTGATCATCCTGGACAATTCGATCACCGGCATGACCGGCCACCAGCAGAATCCGGCCACTGGCCTCGAACATCCGCATCCAGGTAGCGCCGGAGCTTGACCTGGTCGCGCTCTGCCGGGCGATCGGTGTGAACGCGATCCGTGAAGTCGATCCAGCCGACATCTGGGCCTGCCAGCGTGTGATCAAGCAGGCGATTGCCCGAGCCGATGGTTTCGGTCATCATTGCCCGCCGCCCCTGCGCCCTGATCCCGCCGGGTATCGGCAGCAAGGAAGCTGTTGTCCGGCTTGACAAGGAAAAGTGCAAACGCTGCAAAGCCTGCATCCAGATCATGTGCCCGGCGCTGACAGCCGGTCCCGACGGCTATCCGATATTCGACCCGAACATCTGCACCGGCTGCAATCTCTGCGTCCGGGTCTGCAATTTCGGCGCACTCAAAGGAGGCGATGAAGCATGAGCCAGCCAATTTCATTGAATATCGTGCTGGCCGGTGTCGGCGGCCAGGGCACACTGGTTGCCGGCAAGCTGCTCGGCACGGTGGCGAGCCGCCTCGGCCTCGATGTCAAGGTCTCCGAAGTCCATGGCATGTCCCAGCGCGGCGGCAGCGTCATCACCTATGTCCGGATCGCCGAGTATGTCGCTTCTCCGATCGATCGAACCGGCACAGCTGATTTCATCCTGGCTTTCGAAGAGCTGGAAGCCTTGCGCTGGGCGCATCTGCTCAAGGCTGGTGGCTCGTGCTGATCAATACCGCTGAAAACCTTGCCGGCCACGTGGCGATGGGTGCAGGCGGCCTATCCGGAGAACATCGTCGAAGAACTGGACACCAAAGCCCGTGGCAACAGCCATGTCTTTGCCTTTGACGCCCTGGAGCTAGCTGACGAAGCCGGCAGCTGCCAGGCGGTCAATCTGGTCATGCTCGGTGCGATGTCCCGTTTGACAACAATTGATCCGGCAATTTTCGCCCAGGCAATCGACAAGGTTTTCCCGGAAAAATTGCGTGCTGTGAACCATAAAGCTTTCCAGAGCTGGATCTGATATAATCAAATACAAATGTGAGTTTTGATCCCAATGTGTGTTGTTAATGCAGGCCAGGAGGAAATACCGATGCTCGTCAAACAGATTTCCGTTTTTCTTGAAAACAAGTCCGGCCGCCTCGCTGAAGTGACCCGTACGCTCAGTGCGGAGAAGATTGATATCCGTGCCCTATATATTGCCGATACAACCGAATACGGCATCCTGCGCATGATAGTCGACCAGCCGGCCAAAGCTCAGGATGTCCTGACCGCCCATGGCTTTACGGTCAGTTCGACCCACGTGATCGCGGTCGCAGTGCCGAACAAGCCGGGCACGCTGGACGATGCCCTCGAAATCCTCAGCGAGGGATCGATTTCGGTCGATTATCTCTATGCCTATGTCGGCCGCTCGAATGAAGACGCCATGGTGATCATCCGGGTCGAGAATCCGCAGATGGCGCTGGAAAAACTGAACAAGTCCGGCATTCGGGTCCTGTGCAGCAAGGAGGTATACGGACTTTGATCGCTGCGGCATTTGATGCCTTTCGGCATTTCGCGAGAGTCAGTCGAAAAGTCGGAGCAGATCCTCGCAGACCTTGTGCCTGTTTTTGCCCGCATCGATCAGACCCGCAGCGTCAACCAGCTGCGGGTCTTGCGCGCGTTCCAGCAGGCCCGCCTGGCGGAAAGCAGCCTCGGGGGGTCGACCGGCTACGGTTATGACGATCCCGGGCGCGACCAGATCGAAGCAGCCTATGCCGCTGTTTTTGGCGCCGAAGCAGCCCTGGTCCGGATTCAGATCAGTTCCGGCACCCAGGCGCTGGCGATCTGCCTGTTACGGCCTGTTGCGTCCTGGTGATGAGCTGCTGTCGGTCACTGGCCGGCCCTATGACACACTTCAGGCAACGATCGGTCTGACTGAACCCGGGGAATCAGTTCCCGAGGGCTCCCTGACGCGATTTCGGCGTAATCTACCGCGAAATCGACCTGAAGCAGGACGGTTCGCCGGACCTGCCTGCCATCGCTGCAGCCCTCATGAAAAGACGAAACTGGTCTTCATCCAGAAATCACGTGGCTACACAATGCGCCGTTCCTTGCTGATCGATGACATCGAGGCCATTGTCAAAACGGTGCGGGCTGTCGCAGCCAGGTCATCATCATGGTTGACAATTGCTATGGCGAGTTTGTCGAAACCCGCGAGCCCTGCATGGTCGGCGCGGATCTGTGTGCCGGATCACTGATCAAAAATCCCGGTGGCGGCATTTGCCCATCCGGCGGTTATGTCGCCGGACGAAGCGACCTCGTGGAAAAAGTGGCTGCACGCCTGACCGCCCCCGGCCTCGGCAGCCATGTCGGCCCGTCGCTCGGATTTTCCCGGCTGATTGCCCAGGGATTTTACCTGGCGCCGCAAATCGTCGCGGAAAGCCTCAAGGGCGCGGTTTTTGCCGCTGCATTGTTTCGGCAGTGCCGGATATAAAACCTATCCTGCCGCTGCCGAAATGCGGGGAGACCTGGTCCAGACCCTCGAGTTCAACGATCCTGACCGCCTGGTCGCATTTTGCCAGGCGATCCAGGCGGCGTCCCCGGTAGACAGTTTTGTCCGCCCGGAACCATGGGCGATGCCAGGTTATGACAGCCCGGTGATCATGGCTGCAGGCGCCTTTGTCCAGGGTGCATCGATCGAGTTATCGGCCGATGGGCCGCTCAAACCACCCTATCCGGCTTATCTGCAGGGCGGCCTCAATTTTGAAACCGTCCGCCTGGCCTGCCTGCTGGCTTTCGAGCGCATGAATGGCTCCTCGCCTTCGGGACATGGACCCACTGGTCAAGAACATGAATAAGCCACCACGTCCAAATGGCCCATTGGGTCAAGGGGCTTCAGGCCAAGGTCCTTCGGGTCCAGGCCCTTCACGTCAAGGGCCCTCGCGCCGGCGCGAGGCCGATCGGCCCCTGTCGCCCCGGCAGAAGGCTCAAGTGCGCGCCCGCCGGGACGAAGCCGAGCGACGCAAAAACCGCACACCTGCGACCTCTGTCGAACGCCTGATGCGGATTGAGCGGCGCAAAGCTCGCTCCAGGGTGATTCTTTTTTCCATTCTCGTCATGGCAATCATGCTGGTCATGTCCGTCCTGATTCTTGTCGTCATGCAAAAGGCTAAACCGCGGCCGCAGTTCCTGTTTATCCAGAACGGCACACTGACTCATTATGTCAAAGGCCAGGCCTTGATCATCCGTGATGAATCAGTCCTCAATGCACCGACCGATGGCCTGCTCAAACCGCTGAGCGGGGAAGGGGCGAGGGTTGCACGAGGCCAGAAAATCGCCCTGGTTATCCCGACAGGGCTTGAATCTCAACTGGATGACTTGAGCAAATGTGAACAGGATATCGTCGATCTGCAGAATGAACTGATGAACCAGGGCAAAGGGGCAGGGGCACGGGCGATTTTTAATGAAAGCGCCGTTGCACTTTCGTCAATCGTCAATCTGGTCCGCGCTGACATGGCTGTGGGTTCTCTGGCGAATCTGCCGACTTATTCATCATCTATGGCCGTGATCATGGACCAGCGCGGGGGTAAATTGACGACCGTTGATTTCCATGATGCCCGCCTCGACCAGCTGATCGCCCAGCGGACCGGTCTGGAACAATCACTCGGTTTAGGTTCGGGGACCCTCTACAGCGACCACCCCGGCATTGTTTCCTTCAATCTTGACGGCCTCGAAAGCGAACTGGGTTCTGCCGCTGTTGACAGTCTGACGATCAGCCAATACCGCGATTATGTCAGGCAAATCGCTGCCCAGTCGCCCTCGGTCCAGACCGTCAAGTCGGGACAGCCGGTCTTGCGTGTCACGTCCGGCCTTGAGCAGCACATGGTGTTCTATCTTGAAGGTGTAAAGCCAGATGACTTGTCTGCCGACCGCTACTATTCAATTCTCGTGCCGGCTGACGGGACTGAAATTGATTCTTGCCAACTTGCCCGGATCGAGGGTGACGACAATGGATCGCTGGCCATTTTCAGAGCCGACCGCAAAGTCGAATGGTTTGCCGACCGGCGCACTTTCGACGCAGAACTGGCAGTCTCAGCGACAACCGGAATGAAAATTCCGCGGGTCGCGCTGATCAATTTCAAGCCTGATCAGAAATCGGCCGATCTCATGCTGGTCGATGGCGGATATACCAAACAAGTTACAGTCGATGTCATCGACTATGACCGCGAGTACGCGATCATCACCGCTCACGAAACCGAAAACCCGGATGATCTCAAACCGTCTGTTTCAACAGTGATCGTCGTCAATCCGGAAGCCATTGCTGCAGGAGAATTCATCGGTGACTGAACAACAAATTGATCATTCCCATGGCCTTTCTGCCGGCGAAGCCGGGCAGATGGCCGAGCGACTGGCTGCCGTCCGCGCAGCTGTTGCAAACGCAGCCATTCTGGCTGGCCGGGACCCCGGATCGGTCACCCTGATCGGGGTGTCGAAATTCTTCCCCGCGGAAGCCGCAATCACAGCGGTCCAGCTCGGCCTCGAGGATCTCGGTGAAAACCGGGTCCAGGAAATGCTGGGCAAGCAGGATGTCCTCGAACCGCTGGGCTTGAAGCCCAACTGGCATCTGATCGGGACATTGCAGAAAAACAAAGTCAAATACATCATTGGCCGCACAGCTCTGATCCATTCCGTCGATTCGCCAGACTTGCTGCTGGAAATCGCCCGCCGCAGCCAGGCTGCCGGCCTGGTGACAGATATCCTGCTGCAAGTCAACACCGCTCACGAGGCTTCAAAGCATGGCTTTGATCCTGACGAGCTGCCTGGGAACATCCAGCAGTATCTGAAGACACCAGGCATCCGCCTGCGTGGTTTGATGACCATGGCGCCATTGTATGAAGACGCTGAGCTGACTCGTCCGGTCTTTGCCAGAACTAAAGCACTCTTTGACGAGATTTCTGTGGCATTGTCCGACCCATCGGGTTTCAATATCCTGTCGATGGGGATGAGCCATGATTTCCTCCAGGCGATCGCTTGCGGGGCGACCCATGTCCGGATCGGCACAGCGATTTTCGGCCACCGAACAGCGATTGCAACCTGATGATGCAAGGATTTTCAGCCCTAAACGTCTGAAGAATACGGATATCTGAGGTTTTTTCTGACTTCGAAATGTAATTTTCAGCCGGATTCGCAAGGTCAGTGTTGCGTCGAAGTTACATCGCACTTACACTTCGCCGCCCGACATTGCGGGCTCCGATGGGCTTACCTATAATGAAAACTACCTGAAGGGATCACAGCATTTTTACTGGCGACCCACCAGATGACGGAGGTTTCATATGGCCGATCTTTTTAATAAACTCTTCAATCGTCTTGGCAGCTATAATGACGACGCAGATTTTGATGACGATTTCGAGCAGGACACCTATGTTGAGACACAGGCCGATCCGGCTGAGGAATCGCGCAATTCGCTGTTCCGTCGCCAGCCATCCAAAGTCGTCGACATCAAACCGCATACGACGAACCAGTCAGTCGTCATCATGCAGCCATCTGATATCGAAGCGGCTCAGCAGGCTTGCGACCATATCCGTGCCGGTAAGACCGTGATCTGCAACATCGAGAAAGTCGACCCCCGCGTCGCCCAGCGTGTCATCGATTTCATCACCGGATCGGCCTATGCACTGGATGGCAAAGTCATGCCTGTTTCCAGTGTCATCTTTGTCGTCGCACCGCGCAACACCGCACTGGTCGAAGGCAGCCTGACCGGCCAGCACATGGATTATCTCAAGCAGACCGCTTACGCTCGCTGATCCAAATACCACCGATTCTCATATTATGAGTCAAATCAAGATATCATGATCTCATGATGTCCCAACTACAGCAATAAGACCGCCCTGTCGTAGATTGACATCTACTGCAAAGCGGTCTTTTTCATTTGTCTTTTGACAACTCGCCTTATTCGTCAGTCGATCTGGCGAATATGATCCGGGTCGGTCAGCAGGTTATCGTAAAGTGAACGATACTTGGCGCCGAACCGATCGAGGGTAAAATTTTCCAGGACATGCTGGCGGCCCTTTTGGCCCATCTCCCAGAACTGTTCCATTTTCGTGTTCCGCAGCAGGCGACCGAGTTCAACCTGGTCGCCAACATTGAACAGCAGGCCGGTTTCGCCTTCGATGATCGCTTCGGCATTACCGCCGACCCGTGAAGCAATGATGGCAGTGCCGCACGCCATGGATTCGAGCGGGATATAGGAAAAAGCTTCATCCCAGCGGTTGGGGAGGACGACGACGTCCGACTTGGCATAGAACTCCGCGACTTTGTCCTGGCCGCTCAGGTAGCCGACCCAGTTGATTTCCGGATTGTTCTGAGTTTTGGCCTGCAGCACGGATTTGAAATTGCCGTCGCCTACTATGTTCAATCGGACTTTTTTCGTCTTGGCCAATTCGATCACGACATCGATCAACATGTCGATCCCCTTTTCGAGCATGATCTGGCCGACAAAGGTGATTTCCAGTGTGTCGTGCTGGACGCGGGGAATCGGTTTGAAAATATTCTCGTCAACCCCGGCATACAGGAGGACGATGCGTTCTTTTGGCACGCCGCCCATTTCCTCGAGCTGCTTTTTGACGAACTTGCTGATCGCTACATAGACATCAGCCTGCGATACCTGCGAGCGCACCGCCAGGAAAAAGCCGTTCATGACCTTGTCGACGAAATACTTCCGTGAACCGACGGACATGTGAACCGTGCAGATCATCGGCACATTGAGTTTGTTTTTGAATTTGGCAATGTAAAAATCGAGTCGGCCGGCCGGGTGATGGTGATGCAGGATATCCGGTTTGAATTCGAGGAGTTTGTCTTCAGCTTGTTTGACCTTTTTCGGCCAGGGCAGGACTTTGCCGATCAGGAAATGGTCCAGTTCGAAAACCGGGATGGGCTGTTTGCGCCATTTCGCCGAAGATATGATCAGGTTTTCGACATCCTGGCCGGGTTGCTGATCAAAATAGTTGTATAAATTGAGAGCGTAGGAAGCAAGTCCGCGGACACCGGAAGTAATATGGGCAACCTTCATAATGCATACTCCAAATCTAGAATGAATTTCCATGATGGTTAGTTTGCAAGGTTTATCGCTACTGATTTTCAATCAGGTTTTGCTGCGGCCTCGGCCGGATTAAGAAGAAACAAATCAACCTGCTCAATTCTGACACGCCGATACGAGATTGGCAAGCCTGATCTGGCCGCTGGACACTATCGAACCGTTGAGATTGGGCAACGGTCACGGTCCGGGCATCTGTTCGATGTCAAGTTGAAAAACAGCCTTCGATTAAGGTTTTAGGGCAGAATTGATGTGCTATAATAGCCTTACTGAAATAGTCTGACTGTGAGGTGATAGTGTGAAATTATTATCGATTGCGGTTCCATCATATAATTCGCAGGACTACTTGCATAAATGCCTGGACTCACTCGTTCTTGGTGGACCGGAAGTCGAAGTCATCGTCGTTGATGATGGTTCGACGGACCGGACAGCTGAAATCGGCCGGGAATATGTGGCCCGCTACCCGGATATCTTCCGCCTCGAATCAAAACCAAACGGCGGTCATGGCTCTGCGGTCAACAAGGGGCTCGAAGTAGCCACTGGCCGCTATTTCAAAGTATGCGACAGTGACGACTGGTTTGATCCTGAAGCTTACCAGAGAGTCTTGGCAGTCCTCCGTGAACAGCCGGATGACGACAGTGCGGTCGACTTACTGATCGCCAATTATGTCTATGAATACGCCTACAACAATACGACCAATGTCATCTCATACCGCAATGTTTTTCCGGTCGACCAGCTTTTCACCTGGAGTGATATGCGGTTCTTCCGGGTCAGCCAGTTCCTGCTGATGCATAGCATGGTTTATCGCGCGGACCGCCTGCGCCTGTGCGGTCTGAAGCTGCCGGAACATACCTTCTATGTCGACAATATCGTTGCTTACCAGCCATTGCCGCTTGTGCGCAACATCATCTATCTCGATGTCGACCTGTATCGCTATTTCATTGGCCGTCCGGACCAGTCCGTCAACATGAACAACATGATCAAACGGATCGACCAGCAGCTGCGCGTCACCCGGATCATGCTCAATCTCTACAATTTGCCGCGTGACATTGCCAATCGCCATTTGCGCCGCTACATGTACCGCTATTTATCGATGATGGTATCAATCGCGGTGATCCATCTGATCCTTTCCAACGAAGAAGAGAACCTGAGAAAGATCGACCAGCTCTGGCAGGATATCAAGGATTATGACTTGCATACCTACAGGCGGCTCCGCTTCAATATTGTCAATTCCGCGATGGCTCTGCCTGGCCGAGGCGGTCGTTACATCACTCGCAAATCCTACATGGTTGCACGGAAAATCTACAAATTCAACTGAGCAAGGGGAACATCGATGGGAATCATCATCGGCCTGGACATCGGTGGCAGCACGACGAAGATCGTCGGCCTGCGCGATGGCCAATTGATCAGCCGGGAACTTGTCCATGCCAGCGATCCGATAGCCTCCGCTTACGGCGCCCTCGGCAAATTTACCAGCCAGCATAACTTGACGCTTGATTCAATCCGCCATGTCATGGTCACCGGAGTCGGTGCTTCCTACCTGCATGGCGACCTGCTCGGTATACCCACCCTGCGGACCCCGGAGTTCGAAGCGATCGGTCTTGGCGGCCTTTATGTCTCCGGACTCGAAGAGGCTGTCGTTGTCAGCATGGGCACCGGGACCGCGATCATCCAGGCGGATGCCAACGGTGTCCGGCATTTGATTGGCTCGGGCGTCGGAGGCGGCACCCTGATCGGGCTGTCAAGCCGGATGATCAATATCCGGGACTTCCAGACTTTCAAAGAGATCGCCGATCATGGCGACTTGCATAATGTCGATTTATCGATCGGGGATATCACCCAGGATGAGATCCCCGGTTTATCGTCGGACACGACAGCATCCAATTTCGGTAAATTAACCGATACTGCGTCTACGGCCGATATCGCCTTGGGCATCGTCAATCTCGTCTTTCAGTCGGTCGGCACAACCGCTGTCCTGGCAGCGCGCCTGTCCGGCATCCGCAAGATCGTCTTCACCGGCAACCTGACCCTGGTCGGGCAGGGCAAACGCGTCCTCGACGCCTTTGCGGAGCTGTACAATATTTCGATCATCATTCCCGACGGAGCCGAATTCGCCACCGCAATTGGAGCTGCGCTTTGTTGTCCGAAGCCTAATAAATCATCTGGTGAGGGCAAGCCGTGACGAATGCTGTAATCAGGCCGATGCGAAGCCGAGTCTTTGAACTGGACGCCCTGCGTGGCTTGGCGTTGCTGATGATGTTCTTGCACCATTTCATTTTTGACCTGCGTTTCATCTTCGGACTTGACGTCTTCGCCTGGCAGGAAGACTGGTGGTTTCTCAATTTACTGCGGCCGTTGTTCCTCAATGTCTTCCTGGTCGTCTCCGGGATATCCAGCAGCTTTTCCCGAAACAACACCAGACGCGGCCTGCGCTTGCTCGCCGTATCGATCGCCTTTACCGTTGTCAGCATTATTGTTTCGCTGCTGCTCAAAACCGACCTCTACATTTTTTTCAATGTCCTGCACTTGCTCGCCGTCGGTACCCTGTTGTACGCTGGTTTGACCAGTCGGCGGGCCAGACTGGAACCACCGGCGGTCCAGACGATCCTTGTCCTTCTGGTGGCCGTATTCCTGTACATCGGCAGTCTGATGCCGGATCTCAACCAAATGGTGAACGGCAACTGGCTGACCTTGCCCTTTGGCATTCTTCCATCATCCCGACCAGGCATGGGCGATTATCTGCCGCTTTTTCCCTGGCTCGGCTTTTTCCTGGCTGGCGCCTTGATCGGACAGCTGCTCTATCGATCCGGCAAGACCGCATTCCCCAATGCACCAGCGCCATTGCTCGCGATTTCCCGGCCTTTCGGTTATCTTGGCCGCAACTCCCTGCTTTTTTACGCTCTGCACCAGCCGGTGATACTTGGTATCCTTTACGCACTGGCCGCTATCGGCTGGCTGCCGGGCACTTGACCGGCAAGCCTTACCGCAACCTCCGCATTACTCATCCCGACACCCTATCAAATTCGATGAAAACCAGGAGATTTGAAAACTTGAATAAACGTCAATATCAGGCTGTCATTTTTGACCTCGATGGTACTTTGCTGGACACACTCGACGATTTAGCCGCTGCCTGTAACCAGGCTTTGCAGGAACATGGCTTCCAGACAATCGAAACGGACTACTACAAGAAACTGGTCGGTTACGGTGCCCGCAATCTGGTTCAGTCAGCTGTTCAAATGACAAAGCCAGAACTGACGATGGACCAGATCGAACCTGTCTATCAGACCTACCGCCGCCTCTATGCCCAGGGCTGGCATGACAAAACCGTCATTTACCCCGGTATCATGGACCTGCTCCAACGGCTGCAGACTGCCGGCATTGGCCTTGCTGTCCTGTCCAACAAGCCGAATGACTCCACACAAGACATGATCGACCATTATTTCCCATCAGGCCTTTTTGCCAGCTGCTATGGTCAGCTTGAGCCCTATCCGACCAAACCGGATCCGACCCTGGCCTTGCTGGTCGCAGCTGAAATGGGTGTGGAGCCGTCTGCCATCGCTTTGGTTGGCGATTCCGGTTCGGACATGAAAACAGCTGTCAACGCCGGTATGGTTGGTATCGGCGCATTGTGGGGATTTCGTGAGGCGCCGGAACTATTGGAAAACGGAGCAGCCGAATTAGCCCTCAATGCCGAAGTGCTGGACCAGTTGTTGCTGACCTGACCAGTGATCAGGCAGAAGTCAATAGCCAGATTCCTGCTGCGTTTCCTCTGGGTTGTGCTTTTGCCACTGCCCTTTGCATTGCAGCGACTGCTTGCCGGTAACTCGCAGTGGGTTGAGCAAGTCTATGTCCGAAAAATCTTCCCCAGATTGGCCGCGCCTTTGCGTACGGTCTCCAGCATGCCGCCTTTTTCATTGACCGAAATGGCGACTATCCTGGCCCCGGTCCTTATCCTGGTCCTGGTTTATCTCACATTTCGGGCGATCAGGAAAAATCGCCTGGCCGCCTGGCTTAAGCACCTTGGCTTTTCGACCGCCTGGCTCCTGACAGTTTTTGCCTGGCTTTTCATTTTACTGCATGGCCTCAATTATGTTCGCGAACCTGTCGCTGTGAGTTTTAACCTGCCTGTCCGTGCACGTTCAGCTGCCGAGCTGGCCGACACAGCACGTTGGGTCATCCATCAGGCCGAGGTTGCCCGCACCGCATGCAGTGAAGACCAGGCGGGCGTCTTCGAACTGAATGCATCCATTGCCACAACGCTCAATCGGGCCAGGGCTGGCTATCAGCAGGCTGCAGACACTTGGCCGCTGCTCGCAGGCGCCAGCGCGCGGCCTAAAAGTGTCCTGCTGTCCCACTATTGGTCATTTACCGGGATCACCGGTGTCTATATGCCATTGTGGGTTGAAGCCAATGTCAACACCGACCAGCCGCCCTATCTGCTGCCTGCGACCGTGAACCATGAGCTGGCCCATACCATCGGTTTCGCCCGCGAAGATGAAGCTGGCTTCGTCGGCTTTCTGGCCGGAATCGCCAGCCCTTACCCGGACTACCGGTACAGCAGTTACGCCGATGCCACCGTCCGGCTGCTCAACAGCCTGATGGCCACCGACCCTACTGTTTACAAGTCTGTCACGGCTGAGGTACCGGCACCGGTCTGGCGCGATATCGCCGCGGCCAATGTTTACTGGCAGCAGTTTGAAGGGCCAGTCCAGGAAAAATCAAACCAGATCAACAATGCTTACCTGAAAGCCAATTTACAAGCTGACGGTGTTTACAGTTACGGACGGATGGTTGATCTTCTGTTAGCTTGGTATGAGCACAGTGAGCAGCAGCAGACCTTGCCGGAGGCATTGCCCTGATATGATCACACTCCGAATGATTGGACATCACGATGATTTCGCCCTGGCGGATGTTCTGCGCCTTTTTTTCGGCACGGTCTCCCGTCCGGCGCCCGATGTTCTTGCGGCAGATGGCGAAACCTGGATCCTGACCAGCGAGTGCTTGCCTCAGGTGGCGGAAACGAAACATCATGCCAGCCGCGATCGCCATTTGGCCCGGAGTATCCATCAGGAAGACCAGGTACTTTCAAGTGCTCCGACGGATGACCCGGATCTGGAAAGCAAGACTGCGATCCAGGTGACAACCCGTTTCTGGGTTGACCAGGCCGCTGTTGACTTAAACCAGCCACCGTTCCTGATTTTCAATGATTTTGTTTCGCCAGCAGATGTCCGCCGCGAGCTCAAACGCCAACTCTATATGATGCTGGAAAAAGTCACCGACACCCGGTTCCCCTGGGGATCCCTGACGGGTGTCCGGCCGACCCAGATCGTCGAGCAGATTTTGGCAATCAAAGGTTCCGTCGAAGATACACGGGCTGATCTGATCGAACGCTGGCGCCTTTCCCCGGCAAAAGCCGACCTGGCTATCCGGACCTCGCTTTCCGAGCAACGCGTACTCAGCCATCTGCCGCCTGATGAACCGCTGATTTATGCCGGCATCCCATTTTGCCCGAGCCGCTGTTCCTATTGCAGCTTCATTGCCCAGGACGCCCACCATCGGGAAGCCTGGCTTTCGCCCTATGTCGATGCGATGCTCGAGGAAGCCCGCCGTGTATTTTCAATCCTGCCGGTCAAGTCGCATGCCTTTTACCTCGGTGGTGGCACCCCGACCAGCCTGCCAGCCGACTTGCTCCAGAAACTGCTGACCGGATTGAAGGCGGTCCTGCCCCTTCATGCCGGCGCGGAGATTACCGTCGAAGCTGGCCGCCCGGATACGATCACCGCTGAAAAACTGGCGATCCTGCGCGAATTCGGGGCGACCAGAATCTGTATCAATCCCCAGACGTTCAACCAAAAGACTCTGGACCGAATCGGACGCCGCCATTCGGTCGAACAGATATTTACAGCCATGGATTTGGCCCGCCGAGCCGGATTCGACCATATCAACATGGATCTGATCGCAGGTTTGCCCGGTGAATCCCCCGAGGATTTTGCCTATTCGATTGAAAAGCTGCTGTCGCTGAAGCCGGAAAGTGCGACGATCCATACCTTGGCAGTCAAACGCAGCTCCCGCTTCGCCCAGGAAATGAAACCTGAAGAACTTCAGTCGCTTGCGATCAACAAGCCAGACTCGGTGCTGATCGAGATGGTTGCTCTCGCCCAGGACCGCCTGATTGAAGCCGAGCTTTTCCCATATTATCTCTATCGCCAGAAAGATGTCGCCAGCGGCCTGGAAAACGTCGGCTTTTCCCGGATTGGTGATGAATGCCTGTACAATGTCGGAATGATGAGCGACCGCCTCGCGGTGATCGGTCTCGGCAGCGGGGCAATCACCAAGCGGGTCGACGGCCGGAAAGTCACCCGGGCCCCCAATGACAAAGACATCGCCCACTACATTGCCCGTCTGGATGAGCTTGTCACACGAAAGACATCGCTATTCACGGATTGACAAAAATTCAAGCCGAGGCCTATAATTTGCTTCAAGTTCATACACAAAAGCGATGACCGGAACAGTAGGGTCGGGTCCTGGTCCCAAGCGAGCGCGGAGCTGGTGAAAGCCGCGTGGATCAGTCCAACTTGAAAATCATCCGCGAGCTGCCTGACGAACATGCCGATGTCAAAGTCGCACCAGTAGGGAAGGCCGACAGGTTCTGCCAAGCAGCCGAATCTCCGACGTTACCGGAAAACGAGATCATCGAACCTGGCAATGATTCAAGAAAGTTGAATCTGTTGCCTGATTTGGTGCAACCGGGTGGTACCGCGCTGTCCAGGCGCCCCGATTTTTGGGGCGCTTTTTTTGTTCTCCGTGTGTTTATTGCGGAGGGGTGCGGCGACCAACAGGGTCCATTCGCTCGAACAAGTCCTCGGCACTAAAGTGCCTGCGGAACTCGCTCGGTGGACCCAGAAGGCCGCCGCACCTGCCGCATCCAACACCAGGAACAAACCGCCCCCTAATTCGGAACGCAACAACGGACTAAAGAACTCGCTCGGTGGACCATAGGGGTCCCAATATCCCCAGCATTGCGGAACCCGTTGGAACAAAAGCGCCCAAAAAACCGGGGAACGCGGCTGGTAGAAGAACAAACCGCAACATCCGCTTGAGCTGGAACTAGCCGACGAAGATTATTCATCGCTGGCATCTTGGGTGGAATGATTGAACTAGAAGCGGATCAGATCGGTGGATCGCCCTGAAGAACCGGGTATGGTCCACCGAGCGAGTTCCGCAGCCGCGACAGCGGCGAGGACCTGTCTGAGCGAATGGACCATACCCGGTTCTTCAGGGCAAGTCCAACTCGAGCCGAGTATTGTTTAAAATGATCATGAAAACTGGGATTCCAGTCTGATGGAAAATAGAGGAGGCCCTATGTATAAGAAAGTATCCACCGACATGAGCTTTGTTGAGCGTGAAAAAGAGGTCCTGCAGTTCTGGAAGGAAAACCAGGTTTTCAAGCGTTCGATTGAATTGCGCAAGGATGGCCCCGAGTTTACATTTTTACGACGGCCCGCCGACGGCCAACGGCAAGCCGCATATCGGCCATATCCTGACCCGCGTCATCAAGGACATCATCCCGCGCTACAAGACGATGAAGGGCTACCATGTCCTGCGCAAGGCCGGCTGGGACACGCATGGCCTGCCGGTCGAGCTGGAAGTCGAGAAAGCTGCTCGGCATCAACGGCAAGCCGCAGATCGAGGCCTACGGCGTTGAACCGTTTATCGACAAGTGCAAGGAAAGCGTCTGGAAATACAAGGGCGAATGGGAGACAGATGTCCGACCGTGTCGGTTTCTGGGCCGACATGGAAGATCCCTACATCACCTACGACAACAACTACATCGAGTCCGAATGGTGGGCGCTGCGGAAAATCTGGGACAAAGGCCTGCTGTACAAGGGCTACAAGATCGTCCCCTATTGCCCGCGCTGCGGCACGTCGCTGTCCAGCCACGAAGTCGCCCAGGGCTATCAGGATGTCAAGGAAACCTCGGTCTTTGTCCGGTTTCCGGTCGCCGGCGAGCCGGATACCTGGTTCGCCGCCTGGACGACGACCCCCTGGACCTTGCCGTCCAATGTCGCCCTTTGCGTCAACGCCGATGAAGAATATGTCCTGGCCGAAGTGCCGCACGGATCTGGACGGCAGCGCAAAGGCCGGTCCGCTACTACATGGCCGGCGTGCTGGTGCCCGCAGCTGCTTGGCGAAGATTACCAAGATCCTGGCCAAGATGACGGGCAGCGAACTGGTCGGCAAGTCCTATGAGCCGCTTTTGCCGTATGCGGATGAAATCGGTCGCCAGATCCGGCAAGAAAGCCTTTTTGGTCGACGACGGACGATTATGTCACCTTGACCGACGGCACCGGCATCGTCCATATCGCCCCGGCCTTCGGCGAAGACGACGCCCGGGTCGGCCGGGCCAATGACCTGCCCTTTGTCCAGCTGGTCCGTGAAGACGGCACATTGCCGGAGGACGTCACCGATTTTGCCGGCGTGTTCTGCAAAGACGCCGACGCCGGCATCATCAAGAAACTGGCGCCAGGATGGCAAGCTGATCCGGAAAATGCCCTACGAGCACAGCTATCCGTTCTGCTGGCGCTGCGACACGCCGCTGATCTACTATGCCCGCAATTCCTGGTTCATCCAGATGACCGCCGTCCGCGACAACCTGCTGCAGCAACAACCAGACGGTCAACTGGATCCCGGAGACCATCCGGGAAGGCCGGTTCGGCAACTTCCTCGAAAATGTCGTCGACTGGGGCATTTCCCGCGAACGCTACTGGGGCACGCCGCTGCCGATCTGGGAATGCGGCTGCGGCCATCGCCATCTGGTCGGCAGCATCGCCGAACTGCAAGAGCATGTCCGATGACTGCCCGGAGGACATCGAACTGCACAAGCCGTATGATCGACCAGGTCCACATCCGCTGCGAGCAAGTGCGGCGGCCGGATGACCCGGGTCACCGAAGTCATCGACTGCTGGTTTGATTCCGGTTCGATGCCGTTTGCCCAGTGGCACTATCCCTTTGAAAACAAGGAGCAGTTCGAGCAGAATTTCCCGGCTGATTTCATCTCCGAAGCCCTCGACCAGACCCGCGGCTGGTTCTACACGCTGATGGCGATCGGCACGCTGCTGTTTGACCAGTCGCCTTACCGGAATGTCATTGTCCTCGGGCTGGTCCAGGACAAGAACGGCCAGAAGATGTCCAAGCACAAGGGCAATGTCGTCGATCCCTGGCAAGTCCTGGACAAGCAGGGCGCCGATGCCGTGCGCTGGTATTTCTACACCGGCAGCGCCCCCTGGCTGCCGTCGCGCTTTTCCGAAGAAGCGGTCAGCGAAGCCCAGCGCAAATTCATGGGCACGCTCTGGAACACCTATGCGTTCTATATCATGTACGCCCGCATCGACGGGTTTGATCCCGGCCGACCATACAGCTTGAACCGGCCAGCGCTGCCGGCGCACTCGACCGCTGGATCCTCAGCCGCCTGAACTCCCTGGTCGCCCAGGTCGACGAGCAGCTCGGAGCATTATGACATCACCGACTCAGGACGTGCCATCCAGGCTTTCACCGACGAACTGTCCAACTGGTATGTCCGCCGCAGCCGCGAACGGTTCTGGCAGGCCGAGATGAACCAGGACAAGATCAATGCCTATATGACGCTTTACACGGTGCTTGAAACCATGACCCGCCTGTGCTGCGCCCTTTGTGCCGTTCATGGCCGAGGCGATGTACCGCAACCTGGTGCGCAGCCGTCTCCCGGATGCGCCGGACAGCGTCCATCTCTGCGATTTCCCGGTTGCCGACGCCGTCGCTCGTCGACAGCGAGCTGGAAAAGATCATGGACGATGTCCTGCACATCGTCGTCATGGGACGCGCCGCCCGCAATACTGCCGCGATCAAGAACCGTCAGCCGCTCTCGCCGGATGCTGGTCGTCGCCCCGGTCGCAACTGCCGCGAGGATTACAACGACCTGATCGCCGATGAACTGAATGTCCAGGCAGCTGGAATACCTGGAAGACGGCGCAGCGCTGCTCGACTATCGCTTCAAGCCGCAGCTGCAAGACCCTGGGCCGACGTTTCGGCAAGCATGGTCGGCCAGGTCGGCGGCGCTGCTGGCCGGACTGGACGGCCGCGAAGCGATGGACCGAGCTTGAAGACGAACGGCCACTGATCGTGATCAGCTCGATGGCCAGGATATCGAACTGGCCGAAGAGGACCTGCTGATCGAGTCCGTCCAGCCGGAGGGCTTGGCGACCGAAACCGACCGTGACTTCACGGTCGCCCTCGACACCCGCCTGACCCCGGAACTGATCGAAGAAGGTTTTGTCCGCGAAGTCATCAGCAAGGTCCAGACCATGCGCAAGGACAGCGGCTTCGACGTCTTGGACCGGATCATCCTGCGTCTGTCCGGCAACGCGCGGATCCTGGCTGATATGTTGACCCGCAACCGGCCTTTATCGCCGAAGAAGTCCTGGCTGACGCGATCGAAGCAGGCGCCGGCTGACAACGCCAAAACTTGGGATCTGAACGGCGAAGTCCGTCCAGCTGTCGGTCGAGCACGGTTCCGTTCGCTGACCTTGATTTTGACTGTGCTATAATAGTTCAGTCATCAAAAAGACAGGTCTGCGTGTTCAAAATCAAGGAGTTTTGAAATGATTCATTCGGCCATGAGCCTGCTCAATAATCTTGCCAGTTTCAACATCCAGGGGATCCTGATCACGATCCTGGTCCTGCGTATTTCGCTGTCTTTCCACGAGATGGCCCATGCCTGGGCGGCCTACCGCCTGGGCGACGATACGGCTGCCCTGCAAGGCCGCCTGACCACTCAATCCTCTGGCCCACCTCGACCCGATCGGCTCGCTCGTTTTCATCATCGCGCGGCATTGGCTGGGCCAAGCCGGTGCCGATCAATCCGACTCGGTTCACCGCAAGGATCACCATGAAAAAAGGGCATCATCCTGACCAGCCTGGCCGGTCCCGCTGTCCAATCTGGTCCTGGCGACGGTCGCTTCATTGCTGTATGCATTGACCGTGCTTGCTGGCTTATCAGGTGCGGCGACTCCCTGGTTATCAGCCTGCTCGAATCGCTATTCTATGTTCTCTACTACGCCAATATCGGCACTGGCCGTCTTCAACCTGCTGCCGATCCCGCCGCTGGACGGCTACAAGGTCTTCGGCGCGATCCTGCCGAACTCCCTCTATTACAAGCTCATGGGGTATGAACGCTATATCGGCCTGGTCTTCCTGATGCTGGTCTTTTTTGGCGGCGGCATCCTCGGCAATGATTCTGAAGGTTATCCGCATGGCCGTTCGACCTGGTGATCCTGGACGCCGCTCGATCTGCTGTTCCAGTGGATCTGGCAGATTCTGGGCCTGAGACTTGAGCCGAAATCCAAGTAAGTCCTGCACTGTCCGACTGCATGATCGGAGGGAATCTTGACCCATGAAAAAGAAAATTGTTCTCAGCGGCGCCCGCCCGACCGGCGACATCCATCTGGGCAACTACTTCGGTGCGCTGCACAACTGGGTCCAGTCTGCAGGACCAGTACGACTGCCACTTTTTCATTGCCGACTGGCACGCCCTGACCACCGGTTATGCCGACACGGAGCAGCTGCAGGAATACACTGCATCAGCCTGATGGCCGATTTCCTGGCCTGCGGACTTGATCCGGAGAAATCGTGTCCTCTTCCTGCAGTCCAAAGTCATGGAACATGCCGAGTTGTTCCTGCTCTTTGCCATGACCACGCCGCTGGCCTGGCTGGAGCGCTGCCCGACCTACAAGGACCAGATCAACCAGCTGAAGGAGAAGGACATCACAACCTACGGCTTTCTCGGCTACCCCTGCCTGCAGGCCGCCGACATCCTGATCTACAAGGCCGATTTTGTGCCGGTCGGCGAAGACCAGCTGCCGCACCTTGAACTGACCCGTGAAATCGCCCGCCGTTTCAACTTCCTTTACCAGCAGCAGGTTTTCCCCGAACCGCAGCCGCTGCTGACCGCAGGCCAAAGTCCTGCCGGGCACCGATGGCCGCAAGATGTCCAAGAGCTATGGCAACACGATTTCCTTCTGCCGACACGCCGGAAGCGGTGCGCCAGAAGGTCATGAACATGATCACCGACCCGGCCCGCATCCGCAAGACCGATCCCGGACATCCGGATGTCTGCTCGGTCTTTGCCTTCCACAAGATCTTTTCGCCGGACGAAGTCGCCACAATCCGCACCGAATGCGAAGCCGGTGCGATCGGCTGTGTCGCCTGTAAAAAGCAATGCGCTGCCAAAGTTGCTGATTTCCATACGCCGATCTACACGAAACGGACGGAGTTGCTGAAAGACCAGGATTATCTGCTTAAAGTCATCAACGAAGGTTCGGCGAAAGCCCGTGCCATCGCGTCCAAAACCCTCGTGGAAGCCCGCGCCGCTGTGCGCATCGGCCTCTAATCGTGTCCAAGTCCACTCAGACTGCCCAGGTGAAGGCAAGCGAAAACGATTCGCCTGACCTCACATTGAGCATGGAGCATTTTGAAGGTCCGCTTGATTTGCTGATCCATTTGATCGAGAAAAACCGGATCGATATCTACAATATTCCGATCTCGCACATCACGGACCAGTACATGAACTATCTCGACCATTGCCAGGAGCTGGACATGGAGATTGCCAGCGAATTCGTGGTGATGGCCGCGACCTTGCTGCATATCAAATCACGTTTACTGCTGCCGCAGAAACTGAGTTCCAGCACAACTGACATCGACGATCCGCGCGAAGAACTGGTCATGAAACTGCTGGCCTACCGTCGCTGCAAGACATTGGCCGCCGACCTGCGCGGTCGCCAGGAAATCTATTCACGTTGCCGGGCCAAACCGCCCGAGTCCCCTGGCAAAGCAGGGATCTCGACCTTGCTCGCCCCTGAGCGGCTGAACCGCGACCAGTTCTGGACGGCCTGCCAGCGGATTGTGCACCAGAACCAGAACCGCTTCAATGACCTGAGCAGCAAAATCACGACCCTCCTCCGACGGGAGAAAGTATCCCTCAAGGAAAAAATGCTGTTGATCCTGCAGCAGGCAATCCAGAAAACAAAGCTTTTCTTCAATGAATTGTTTCCGGCGGACAAATCGAGCCGTGCCGAACGCATCACCGGCTTCCTTGCCGTCCTCGAATTGCTCCGGCTCGGCCGGATAAACGCGCACCAGGACAAACCCTTTGATGTCATCGAAATCGAAGTCCGGCCAGAATCGGAATGGAACCAGGCCCAGGAGACAGATGCAACTTGAAACGGAGGTAAAAGCGGTGCAGGACACCTCGACCCCCACGTCCAATCTTTTCTCAACAGACAAAACAATCAAGGCGCCTGGTGACGAACTGGCCAAAACAGGTCTGATGCCGGAGAACCTGAGTGATTTCGTCGCTGAGCCGGATGACCTGTTCAAGCTGGAACCTGAGGCTGCACCGGCTGCCTTGGAGGCTTTGCTGTTCATGGCCGGTGATCCGATCCCAGTCGACAAATTAGCCAATGTGACCGGTCTGGACAAGAATGTCCTGGTTCCCCTGCTCGACCAGATGGCGAAAAATCTGCAGCATGATCCCCGCCGCGGCATCTTTCTGCGTCAGGTCGAGGACAAATACCAGCTGGCAACCAAGCCGGAACAGCTGGCCATTCTGGAACGCCTTTACCAGCCGCGGCATCGCCCGCCGATGTCCCAGCCGGCCTATGAAACCCTGGCGATCATCGCCTATAATCAGCCGGTCACCCGAGCCCAGGTCGAGGCCGTCCGCGGGGTCAATAGCGACAGCATCATCAGCCGCCTGATCGAGCGTGACTTTGTCTGCGAAGTTGGCACCCTCGATGCACCTGGCCGGCCAACTTTATTTGCAACCACCGAACAATTCCTGCTCGATTTCGGCCTGAATTCAGTCAGTGACTTGCCGCCCATGGAAATGATGATGTACGGCACCTTGCGCGATCTTGAAATGTCTCTTGAAACGGCTTCGGGCCATCATGACGATAAGCAAGTGACGATTGACCAGCTGGTGGCAACCTTTCTGCCAACCCTGCCGAATCCTGTAGAATAAGGCAGAATAAGACAGACCGAACTTGAATTCCGGCCATTGCCAAGGTCACGGATGCAGATGTAAAGGACAGTAGCGGGTTAACGGGAATGCAACCTCTCGGTTGCAGACTTGCATTTGTTTACATATAATAATTAAGCGGGGAATTTGCTTTCGCATCCCGCTTTTTTGTGCAAAAAACACGTCTGACGGTACAGATCGACCGTTCAACCGAGGTAATCGACATGGGATCACGTGAGAAAATGTTACAATTTTCAAGAGTCCAGGCCGAAAAACAATCAGCAGCTGCCGACAGCCTGGCACTCAGCAGACTGACTGCCCTGCTCGATGCAGACAGTTATGTGTCGATCGATGCTTATGTCCAGTCCGATTCGGCCGGCACCGGTTTTGAACGAGCACCTGTCCCGGGTGATGGTGTCTGGACCGGTTACGGAACGATCGATGGCCGCCTGGTCTTTCTGGCTGCCCAGGATCCGGCTGTCTATGGCGGCTCGATGGGAGCCCGCCACGCGGCAAAGATGGTCAAAGCCATTGACCTGGCCCTGGCCGCCGGCGCACCGTTTATCGCACTATATGAAACTGGTGGTGTCCGTGTCGAAGAAGGCCTGGATGCGCTCGAAGCAGTCAGCAGCGTACTGGCCCGGCTAACCGCTGCATCGGGTGAAATTCCGCTGATCTCGGCTGTCTATGGACCTTGTGCCGGCAGTGCAGCTTTCCTGGCTGGTGCCGGTGATATTTTACTGATGACAACCGCTAAAGCTTCGCTGACAGTCAATGGACCAGGCGTCATCGCAGCAATCGAAAATCAACCGCTCACCGCCCAGGCTATCGGTGGCGCTGAGGTTCAGGCCAAATCTGGCCAGGCAACTTTTGTCGAGCCGGACGAAGCCGGTATGGCCCTGCGGATTCGTCAAGTCCTTGCCTATCTGCCGGACAATGCCGATGGTTTTCTGTTTGCCACCAGTGGGCTGGATGACCCCAACCGCTGCGAAGAAGTCCTGGACAGTATGGCTGCGGAAATTGACCAGGGGATCGATGTCCGCCAGCTGGTCTCCCTGGTTGTCGACCAGGCATCCTTCCTTGAACTGCAGGCAGGCTTTGCCCCGGACATGTTGTCTGGACTTGCCCGCCTCGATGGCCACGTGACCGGCTTCCTGGCTTGCTCCGGCTGCCGGGTTTCTGCGGCGATGGCTGAAAAGGCCACTTTCCTGACCGAACTCTGTGACCATTTTGCGATCCCGCTCGTGACCTTCATGGATTCGCCGGGCTTTGAAATCGGCTCTAAAGCTGAACAGAATGGATTGGTCAAGTCGGGACTTCGCCTGTTCCAGGCTGGCCGGCTTTCCCGCAGCCCCAGATTGTCCGTCGTGACTGGACAGGCGTTCGGCCCTGCCTATCTCAGCCTGGTCAGCAAAGGCAGTGGCGCAGATCTCGTTCTGGCCTGGCCAACGGCTGAAATTTCATCAGTTTCACCGGATACCGCAGCTCATATCCTCTATCGCAAAGATATCGCAGCTTCATCAGATCCGCAGGTTGCACGAAAAGAAGCGATTGACCGTTATGCGGATCAGGTTGCCAGCCCCTTTGCAGCTGCAGCCAAGGGCTTAGTCGATGAGATCATCCGCCCGTCGGCAACGCGGCCCCGCCTGATCAGCGCCCTGACCCTGCTGGATGCTTCAGGTGAACTTAACGTCTAGGCAGCCGGCAGCAGGGTCGCCCGGGTCTGGCCGAAGCCAAACGGTAAAAACAGCTGGACAATCGAGTAACCCTCATTGGCAGGGCGATTGCCAGATCAAAGCTAAATAAAATGGAGGATCATCCCATGCGCAAATACTTGATCAAAGTCAATGGTGTCAATTATGAAGTCGAAGTCGAAGAAATCGGCTCCGGGTCGAGCTTTCCAGCCGCAGCACCAGTAGCCGCTCCGGCATCTGCGCCAACTGGCGTTGCACCAGCTTTTGCCGCAGCACCAGTAGCCGCCCCGACCGCTATGCCAGCTGCCCCGGCACCGTCGGCTCCTGCGGCATCGCCAGCCACATCGGCGGCCGGCAGCATGGGCAGCGTCATTGTCAAAGCACCAATGCCGGGAACGATCCTCAGCATTGCCGTGACGGCAGGTACGACGGTCAAAAAGAGCCAGGTGCTTTGTGTCCTCGAAGCAATGAAAATGGAGAACGAGATTGTCTCACCGCGCGATGGTGTGATCGCCGGCGTTCATACTGGCAAAGGCAACTCGGTCCAGGCCGGCGAGCCCCTGGTCAGCCTGGAGTAATCCAGCCCACCTGATCCAGGACACCCATTGGAGGGTTTGCTGTCATGGAGAAAGTCAAAATCACTGAAACTATCCTGCGCGATGCCCACCAGTCGCTGGCGGCGACCCGCATGACGATCGACGATATGGCGCCAGTACTGCACCTGCTCGACGATATCGGCTACAACGCGCTGGAATGCTGGGGCGGCGCGACATTCGACGCCGCGATGCGTTTCCTGAACGAAGATCCCTGGGACCGCCTGCGCAAAATCAGGCAGCCTGCCCCAAGACAAGCTGCAAATGCTGCTGCGCGGCCAGAACCTGCTCGGCTACAAGCATTATGCCGATGATGTCGTCGATTATTTCGTCGCCCGTTCGATTGCCAACGGCATCGACATCATCCGGATCTTTGACGCGCTGAACGATTTCCGCAACATCGAGAAAGCCATGTAGCCGCCACCAAACGCGAAGGCGGCCATGCCCAGGGCTGCATCTCCTATACGACCAGCCCGTTCCACTCCATCGACAAGTTTGTTGCCGACGCAAGACAGCTGCAGGACATGGGTGCGGATTCGGTCTGCATCAAGGATATGGCCGGCCTGCTGCTGCCCTATGACGCCTATAAGCTGGTCAAGGCCCTGAAGGAAACGGTCAAGGTTCCGATTGAACTGCACACCCACTACACCAGCGGTGTCGGTTCGATGACCTACCTCAAGGCGATCGAAGCCGGCTGCGATATCGTCGACACCGCGCTCAGCCCGCTGGCCATGGGCACGTCTCAGCCGCCGACAGAGCCGCTGGTCGCGACGCTGGCCGGCACACGAATACGACACCGGCCTGCGATCTTGACCAAGCTGACTGAAGTATCCGAGCATTTCCGTGTTATCCGCGAAAAGTGGCTCGAATCAGCGGCCTGATCGATCCCAAGATGCTTGGTGTCGATGTCAATGCCCTGATCTACCAGGTTCCGGGCGGCATGCTGTCCAATCTGGTCTCCCAGCTCAAACAGGCCGGCAAAATAGACCAGCTCGACGACGTGCTGCAGGAAGTCCCGCGTGTGCGCGAGGACTTCGGATATCCGCCGCTGGTCACGCCGTCATCGCAGATTGTCGGCACCCAGGCAGTCATGAATGTCATCATGGGTGAACGATACAAAATGGTTCCCAAGGAATCCAAAGCTGTCGTCAAGGGTGAATATGGCCAGACACCAGCACCGATCGATCCGGAGATCCATGAAAAAAATCCTCGGCGATGAACCGCCGATTACCTGCCGTCCGGCCGACCTGATCGAACCTGAACTTGACAAGATCAGGGTCCAGGCGGCAGAATATATTGAACAGGAAGAAGATATCCTGACCTATGCGATGTTCCCGCAAGTTGCCGAAAAATTCTTCAAGTGGCGCCGGAGCCAGCGCCATCTGGTCGACGATGCGGTCGGCAAGCGCCGAAGGCGGATACCAGCCAGCCTGACTCGCAGCCGGCACGATCACAGCTACCATCACACTGCAGTGGATGCACAGTCGCCAGGCAGTTTTATATTAATGCAAGGGAGGACGTTGCATGGAATCATCCAGCAACACGCTTGATCAGCAGGATCGAAAAGCCGATCCCGACGATGAGCAAAGGCCAGAAGTGCCATTGCGCCGTACATCCTGCCAACACTATGAACGGGCAGCCTACATGACTGCGGCCCGCATCGGCGAAGACGCCGGTGTCAGCGAATCGACCGTCGTCCGTTTTGCGATGGAACTGGGTTTTGAGGGCTATCCGCATTTCCAGAAAGTACTGCAGGAGGAGCTGAAGGTCCGCCTGACTTCGGTCCAGCGCATGCGGGCTTCGATGCAAGCTGACCGACAATGACGATATCCTGGGCGCGGTCCTGCATTCGGACATGGAAAAACTGAAGCGGACCCTTGAACGGATCGACCGCAAGTCGTTCAACCTCGCGGTCGACCTGATTCTCGGCGCCAACAAGATCTACATCCTTGGCGTGCGCAGCGCGGCGCCGCTGGCTTCTTTCCTCGGCTTTTATTTCAATCTGATTTTCGACAATGTCCGCCTGGTCCATACGACCAGCGTCAGTGAAATGTTCGAGCAGATCCTGCCGGTCACATCCGGCGATGTCGTGATCGGCATCAGCTTCCCCCGCTATTCCAAGCGGACGATCAAGGCGATGAAATATGCCCGGTCGACCGGGGCGACGGTGATTGCGATCACCGACAAAGCCGACACACCGATATCCGACAATGCGGATGTCTGCCTGATGGCGCCGAGCGACATGACCTCCTTTGTCGATTCCCTGGTCGCCCCGCTGAGTGTGATCAACGCCCTGATTGCAGCAATCGGATACAGCCGTCAGGAACATGTCGCGCAGACGCTCGAAAAGCTGGAACGGATCTGGGATGAATACGATGTCTATGACAAAGGCGAAAGCGACAGGATTCGGGAGGACTAGAAGGATGGCCCTGGCAATTGCCCTGGACGGCCCGGCCGGAGCCGGCAAGAGTACCATAGCCCGCCGCGTTGCCGAGCAACTCGGCATTCTTTATCTCGACACCGGCGCGATGTACCGTGCGATCGGGATCAAAGCCCTCCAGCAGGGTTTCGACCCGAAAGATGAACCGGCAGTCGCAGCGATGCTCAAGACAACCGACCTCGATATCCGGTTTGTCGACGGTGCCCAGCAAGTCTGGCTCGACGGCGTCGATGTCAGTGAGGCGATCCGGACACCCGAAGCCTCCAGGGCCGCCTCGGATGTCAGCACCCTGCCGGTTGTCCGGCGCCACCTCGTCGATATCCAGCGCTCGATTGCCAGCCGCCAGAGCTTGATCATGGACGGCCGCGACATCGGCACCTATGTCTTGCCGGACGCAGCTTTCAAATTTTTCCTGACCGCCAGTATCGACGAACGGGCCCGCCGTCGCCTGCTCGATTTGCAGAACCGCGGCAATACGGTTGCCACGCTCGCCGAAGTCAAAGCCGACATCGAATACCGCGACCAGCAGGATTCGCAGCGCAGCTTTGCCCCCTTGCGGCAGGCCGACGATGCCGTCCTGGTCGATACGACCCGGATGACCATCGACGAAGTTGTTGCAACGATTATCAGCCAGATCGAAACAAAAGCGGTCTGAATGCCCCAGTTTGACTGAAAATAAAAAGGAAAATCACATGAGTGCAAAAATCATCAAGAAACAAGACCCCCAGCGCGAACTGAAACAGCTGCTCGATGGCCATCCCATCTTCCGGTGGTGTGCAGGCGCATTTGCGGGTTTCCTGACCTACCTGTTTTTCCGGATCCGCTATGAGGGTGTTGAAAACATGCCCACCAAAGGCCCTGTCCTGCTGGTCGCCAACCACACCAGCTTGCTCGATATCCCGGCGATCCATTGCTGTCTCAAGCCCTTTGTCCACTGGGTCGCCAAGAAAGAGCTTTTTGAAATCCGTGGCTTGGGCTGGTTTTTCCGGATTTGCGGCAATATCGCCGTTGACCGCGACAAAGTCGACCTGCAGGCAGCGCGCAGTATCTTCGGCGCCTTGTCAGCTGGTCGGATCGTCTGCATGTTCCCGCAGGCAACCCGTGTGGCGCCTGAGCTTATCCTGCAGAAGCTCCCGCGGACCGGAGTCGCCCACTTCGCGATCAAGACGGGTGTTCCGATCATCCCGATTGCGATCGACGGAAAGTTCAGTTTCTTCCACAAAAACCGGGTCGTCTTCGGACCTGCATTCAAACTGGACGCAGATCCCCGCCGTCGTTACACCCACGCTGAACTCATGCAATTTACGATCCAGATCATGAAAAACGTTTACAATCTGATCGATATTGATTATCGACCGGAAGATGCAGCCCTATTGGCAGCAGGCCTTGTCCGTCATCCCGATGGTTCGCTGACTGAACAGACTGAGGCCGAACAAGCGGCAGCTTCACTGCTTGGCTTGTTCAAAACCGGAGGCTCAGTCTGACTGTGGAGATCCGTCTGGCAAAAACCTCAGGCTTTTGTTTTGGCGTACGCCATGCAGTCGACAGTGCCTACAAGTTGCTTGATGATCCGGATCGCCAGGACCAGCCGACCTATATGCTCGGTGAACTGATCCATAACAGTCAAGTGATCGGCGAGCTCACAGACCGCGGGATGCAGAAAGCTGACTCGATCGAGACGATTCCGGAAGGCTCCCAAGTCCTGATCCGGGCCCATGGGGTCCCGCCGCAGACTTTGACTGCCTTGGCCGAAAGAGGCTGTACAGTCGTCAATTGCACTTGCCCTTATGTCAGCAAAATCCATCAGATTGTGCACCGGGCCAGCGATGAAAACAGCTCGGTGATCATCGTCGGCACTCCAGGCCATCCGGAAGTCGTCGGTATCCAGGGTGAAAGTGAAAAACCGGTCGTCTTGATCAGCAGCAGGGAACAGGCGGAGCGGGAAGCTTTCACCGATAGCCCCTGGGTCATGGTCGCCCAGACAACTTTTTCCTTCGATGAATACCAGGCGATTCAGGCTGTGCTCAAAAATAAAATTGCAAACCTGCAAATATTTGATACAATATGTAGTACTACTGAAATTAGACAGAAAGAAGCGAGGGAAATCGCCGCTGCCTCAGACCTGATGTTCGTCATCGGCAGCCGCGGCAGTTCCAACACGATGAAACTCGTGGACGTTTGTCTGAGTCAGTGTGGTGAGACGTATTTGATCGAAAATCCAGCTGATGTCCGGCCGATCCTGGCCGGCAAGTCCCTTCGGGACCTGACAGTTGGGGTGACAGCAGGGGCGTCTACACCGGAACGTATTATCAGGGAGGTTATCCAGGAGATGACAGATTCAGAGGTTTTCAACCAGCAAGAACAAGGTGACGTGAGCTTTACGGATTTTATCGACAATATTCCGCAGCTCAAGCGGGGCGCGACCGTCAAGGGCGTTATCGTTCGTTACGACAACGACAATGTGTATGTAGATGTTCGCGACAAGTCCGAAGGGAAGATCCCACGCCACGAGTTCGACACTGACCCCGACTTCGACCTGGATCAGGCGATCGCCAATCATACCGAAATTGACGTGTATGTGCGCAATATCCGCAACACGGAAATGAGCAAAGAGATCATCCTGTCCAAGGCCCGTGTCGACTTTGGCAAGTACAAGGGTCTGATCGAAGACGCATTTGCCAATAAGACACCGATCCAGGTCAAAGTGATCAACGTCGTCAAAGACGGCGTGATTGCAACCTATGGCGGTGTCGACATTTATATCCATCGCACCCAGCTCGAGATGAACATGGTCAACGACCTCGACCAGTATCGCGGCCAGACCCTCGAGATCCTCGTGACCCAGTATGACCCGGACAAAAAGCGCCTGCGCGTTTCCGGCTCCCGCCGTGCCCTGCTTTCCAATGCCCGCAAGGAAAAAGCGGACGAAATCTGGGGCCAGATCGAAGTCGGCAAAGAATTTGACGGTGTCGTCCGCAGCCTGACAACTTTCGGCGCTTTCGTCGATATCGGTGGTGTTGACGGTCTCGTCCACGTTTCCGAACTGTCCTGGAACCGCATCCATCATCCGTCCGAAGTCGTCAGCGTTGGCGATCCGATCCACGTCTATGTCAAGGACTTCGACGTTGAGAAGAAGCGCATCTCGCTCGGCTACAAGCGGGCCACAGACGATCCTTACCATGATGTCGAGAGCCAGTTCCCGGTTGGCACCATTGTCCACGGCCGTGTCGTCCGGATGTTCCAGTTCGGCGCCTTCATCGAACTCGCACCTGGTGTCGATGCTCTCTGCCATATTTCCCAGATTTCTGATGTCCGCCTGAACAAGCCGGAAGAAGTTCTCTGCGAAGGCATGGAAGTTGATGCCCGCGTCCTTGAGGTCAGCAATGAAAAACGCCGCATCAGTATCAGTATCAAAGATGTCGAACCGATCAATCCGGTTCGCAACGAAGAAGCTCCGGAAGCAATCGAAGCGACTGAAACATCTTTCAAATCTGATTTCTGATTCGATCCGGCTGGTTTAAACCGGCCGACCCCCAATCATCAAATCAAGGCTGTCTGACAACAGGCAGCCTTTTTCCTTGGAAAAATTCTTATCCTTGAAAAATTCTCTGGAGAAATACGTATGAGCATCAGTCCAGCCGCACCATCGACCGGCAAGGCCCTTCATTTGTCACCCCGCGAGAGAAAACTCGCCCACGATCCGATCCGCAAACTGGTCATCAGCTATTCCATTCCGGCGATAATCGGCATGCTGGTCAATGCTCTTTACAATGTTGTCGACCGGTTCTGGATCGGCCAGCTGCATATCACTGCCGCACTGTCCGGTATCGGCCTGACTGCACCAATGTCCAACATCCTGCTTGGCTTCATGCTGATGGTCGGTGTCGGTGGTGCAGCATCGATTTCGATCAAACTGGGTGAGCGGAAACACGCTGAGGCTGAGCGGGTTCTGGCCAATGCGCTGACCCTGTGCATTCTGTTCGGCTCGGTAACCACGGTGGCCGGCCTCGTCTGGCTCAGCCCATTGCTGCAAGCTTTCGGGGCGAGTCCGTCAACATTGCCCTATGCGGAGGATTATCTTGGCATTATTTTGCTGGGCAATGTGTTCAATACCATCAGCTTTGGCCTTAACCACACGATCCGCGGCGCCGGTAATCCGCGGCGCTCGGCATCGACCCAGCTGCTGGGGGCTTCGATCAACATAGTTCTCGATCCCCTGTTCATCCTTGGCTTTGGCTGGGGTGTCAAAGGCGCAGCTTGGGCGACGATCATCAGCCAGTTCATTTCCATGGTCTGGGTTGTCAGCTATTTCCTGGGCCAGGGCAGCCATCTCCGCCTCCGTTTAAGCCGCATGAAATTGCAGGCCAAGGCCGTCATGCAGATCCTTTCGATTGGCATTTCACCTTTCGCCATGCAGGTCGCGATGAGTCTGGTTGCCGTCCTCGCCAATCGAACCCTGCGCAACTATGGCGGTGATGTGGCGATCGGCGTCATGACGATCATAACGAGCATGGTCATCCTCAGCACCATGCCGATTTTCGGCCTCAACCAGGGCATGCAGCCGATTCTGGGTTACAACTATGGTGCAAAAAACTACGCCAGGGTCCGCGAAACCTGGCGGGTAGGGGTCATCGGCGCGACGGCCATTGTAACTGCCGCAACGATCCCGATCCAGCTCTTCCCTCAGGCCATCATCCGTCTTTTCAGCACGGACCCACAGATCCTGGCGATTGGCGCCGATGCTTTGCGTGTCTACCTGCTGTTTTTACCACTGATCGGTTTCCAGGTCATCAGCACGGTCTACTTTCAGAGCATCGGTCTGGCCAAGATCTCGATGTTTGCCAACTTGATGCGCCAGGTGATTTTCCTGATTCCGTTATACCTGGTCCTGCCCCGTTTCCTGGGTATGAAAGGGGTCTGGATGGCCAGTCCGATAGCTGACTTTCTGGCGGTCATCGTCACAGCTGTGCTGATTTTCCGTGAAATGCGCCGCTTGCGCCGGTTGGAATCAATCCAGGCAGAGACCGCTTTGGCCGAATCTGCCTTGGTTGAATAATCTGCCAAGGCAGCGTCATCTGCCTTGGTGAATTCTGGTTTAGCGCAATTCGACCAGGTCGTTGAACAGTTGATAGCATAAAAGATCCTGCCATTGACCGTCGACCAGGACCGCCTGGATTTCGCGGCCGCAATCGGTGAATCCTGTTTTTTCGAGCACCCTGATGCTGCGCCGGTTGCTTTCCAGGCAGCGGGCAGTGATCCGATGCAGTTTCAGGACAGAAAACAGATAATCCAGGAGCAGCGTCAGCGCTTCGAAGGCCAGCCCCTGGCCCGTCAACGCCTCATCGATCGAATAACCCAGCTCGCAACTCGAGAAGGGCAGGTGTTGCAAATTACGGACATGCAGCAGGCCGATCAGCCGTTTTGGCCGGTCAGGCAGGAATACTCCGAATTCGATGATATGGCCGGTTTGCGTAGCCAGCATGAGATCGCAAAACTGGCGCCGCCAAGCCGCATGGGTCATGTCGCATAACTGCGGACTGAAGGCGGACAAGTGATCCCGGTTACGCAGCTGGTAATCGATCATCGATTCGCTGTCACCCCATTGCAGAGGCCGAACCAGCACCCGTTCATTTGAAAGTTGGGGTTCATCGGGTGCGATATTGACCGGACCATCGGCCAGACGTACAAAGTGCAAGTGGTCGGCCCATTGGCCATCAATCTGCAGATATCGTCTCGACAGACCTTCGAGTTCAAAACCCAGCCGTGTCACCAGGGCGATCGAGTGTTCATTTTCCGGCAGGATGCTGGCTTCGATGCGGTGCAGGTCAAAAGTCGAAAAAGCCAGCTCGATCAGCGCCTTGCCGGCTTCACTGGCCAGACCGCAGCCGATGACAGCCTGGTCCAGGTGATAACTGATGATCGCCGAACGGAATGCACCGCGGATGATCGGGCTGAGGATGATCCTGCCAATAATCTGGTCCGGTTCGTCTTTCAAAGACAGCCAGAAAGGCAAAGCCCGGCCAGCTTCGAATTCTTCATATTCATAGCGCAGGACTTTAGCCTGATGCTCTGCAGTAAACACGTCATCGTCCCGTTCGGGAAACCAGGTTTGGTGGAAAGCGCGGTTGCGTAGCAAATAGGCTGCGACGAGCCCTGCTTGCGTAGGTGTGAGAACGCTCAGGTTCAGCCGTTCGGTTTCAAAGCTGAGCGGCTCGAATCCAGACGTCATACGATGGCTGGATTTTGCGCCGACGGTTTTTCTTTTCGGCTGGCGATGGGCTGGCAAGGTGCTTACCGCGCCAATTCACGCAAGGCTTCGCGATAGATGGCCGCGGAAGCCAGCAGTTTGTCAAATGTGATGTACTCGTCGACTTGGTGGCAGACGTCCGGATCGCCGGGAAATGTCGGCCCGAAGGCGACGATATTCGGCATTGTCCGGGCATAAGTGCCGCCGCCGATGGCGATCGCCTCCGTATCGGTTCCAGTCATCCGATTGTAGACGGCCATCAATGTCTTGACCAGTTCAGTGTCTTTTGTCCGGCTCAAAGGTGCTGTATGGCTGACGATCTCGACCGTCACACCTTCCGGGGCGAGTCGCTGTTCAAGCTTCGCGTGTATATCCTCAAATGACCAGCTGGCCGGGTATCGGATGTCGATGGTCAGGCAGGCCTTGTCGTCTTTGATTTTGAGAATGCCGGGATTGATGGTGAGAGGACCGGATGTGTCAGACCCCGCCAGGCCCATAGCTGAGCCCGTCCAGTCCCTGCCCAGGTATTGCTGGTAGAAGCTGACAAACGGATGATTGCTCTGGGATGCTGCGGCAGCTATGGCCGTGGCAATCGCATTTTCACCCTCCCAGGGCAGGCTGCCGTGAGCGGCCTTGCCGGCAAATGAGTCAGTGCTCAGGCCACCATCAGCATCCAGCCAAGTCAGGTCGCAGCGAGCAGGGACCATATTGGCGCGCTGGCCGGCTTCAGCAGAGACCAGGACTCTCCCGGCGCCCTCAGCTTCAGGATTCCTGGCCAGGTCCATGACCAGGTTCAGGTGGGCGATGCCTTTTTCGGCATAGATGACCGGAAAATCGGCGTCAGGGGTGAATCCACAGGAGGGTAGCTCGGCGACCTTCACATAGTGCTTCATGCATTCACTGCCGCTTTCTTCGTCCAGACCGGCGATCAGGCGGATCCGCCCGCTTGGTGAGAACCCTTCATCGCGCAAGGCTTTCATGGCAAAAAGTGCTGAAATGAGCGGCCCCTTGTCATCAGCCGTGCCACGGGCGATGATCCGGTCGTCGCTGACGACCGGTGAAAACGGATCATGGGACCAGCCATCAACTGCCGGTACAACATCAAGGTGGCCAAGGACTGCAACCAGTGGACCATGATCCCCCCATTCCAGATAACCACAATAGCCATCCAGATTGACAGCTTGAAAGCCCAGGCTTTCGCCGAGCGCAAGGAATTCGTCAAGGACCCGGGCTGTGTTCAGTCCGAATGGTGCCTGCTCAGCCGGGGGACCTTTGACGCTTTGGATCGCACAAAGACGGACAACCGCGTCGACCATCGCCTGGCGGTAGTCCATCATCTGACCTGCTATCACCGATTTATCCATAATTTAACCGATTGTCGTGAAATCGACAGTTTCTGCATCCTGGCACTCCGGGTGCAGGGCGCAGAACAAACCACTGAGAAGCCCCTGCTTGTCTGCCGGCTGACCACAGATGACGCAAGCCTCCTTCGGCATCTCGAACTGGTCGAGCATCCCCGACAACTGGGCGAGCATCCATTCGAGCTGATCGGCAGATCGCGGGCGCAGGCTTTCCTGCAGGCGGACACAAAGGAAATTGTCAGCCATTTCGTAATTGCGCAGTTTCAGCTGCCTGCTGTTATCATCGAGCCAGTGGGTCAAAGCCTTGAGGCCATCCGGGCTGATACCGGCGATCGGGGTGAAGATCGCCTTGAAGCCGAGGCCATCCATGGCTGAAAAGCGATAACCGTTATAGCTGCCATAGACGATGTCTTCCTGGGGCAGGATTTGCCAGTTGTTCTGCTGGGCGAGTCTGGTCAGTTGGAGTGAAATCATTGTCAGTCGAGCTCCTTTATGATACATCTGGTATCCCATTATAGCGCATGATCAGTTTGTTTTACACCGCTGGCGGAACACCTGATGTACCGCTGGCGGACACCTGCCGCACCGCGGCAGACACTTTCATCCCCGATTGGCGAGCCCCTTGCCAGCCTCAGGATTACGTGTTAAAATTCCCAAGGCTCAAATACGCACATGGGACAGCTCGACTGTTGCCTGTTGGAAAATCCTTCAGGTCAAACCCCATGGAGGAAAAAACAGGAGGAACCTCAACATGGCCGTTATCAGCATGAAACAACTGCTGGAAGCCGGTGTCCATTTTGGACACCAGACCCGCCGCTGGAACCCGAAAATGGCGGAGTACATCTACACCGAACGCAACGGCATCTACATCATCGACCTGCAGAAGACCGTCCGCAAAGCTGACGAAGCCTACATGTTCGTCCGCCAGGTCGCGATGAACGGCGGCACGATCCTTTTCGTCGGCACCAAGAAGCAGGCCCAGGACTCGATTCGTGAAGAAGCTGAACGCTGCGGCATGTTCTTCATCAACAACCGCTGGCTCGGCGGCACGCTGACCAACTTCACCACCATCCGCAAGCGCATCAACCGTCTGGCTGAACTCACCCAGATGCAGACCAATGGCACGTTTGACGTGCTGCCCAAGAAGGAAGTCGCCAAGCTCAAGCTCGAGATGGAAAAACTCGAGAAGAACCTCGGCGGCATCAAGAACATGACGGGCCTGCCGTCCTGCATGTTTGTCGTTGACCCGCGCAAAGAACACATCGCCGTCCTGGAAGCCCGCCGCCTGGGTATCCCGATCGTCGGCATCGTCGACACCAACTGCGATCCGGAAGAAGTCGACTACGTCATCCCGGGCAACGACGACGCGATCCGTGCCGTCAAGCTGATCGCCGGCAAGATGGCCGACGCCGTCATCGAAGGCCGCCAGGGCGAACAGCTCGATGCGCCGAGCAGGCCCAGGTCAGCGCCGACGAAACTGCCAAGATTGAAGAAGCGTGAACCGGACTGAGAGCATAATCAGGGAGGAACCCCATGGCTGTCACAATTGACATGATCAAAGAATTGCGCGAGAAAACCGGTTCCGGCATGATGGACTGCAAAAAAGCCCTGACCGAAACCAATGGCGATATGGACAAAGCGGTCGCCTGGCTGCGTGAAAAAGGCATTGCCTCGGCCGACAAGAAGTCGTCCCGCATTGCTGCCGAAGGCATCGTCGATGCTTACATCCATGCCGGCGGCCGCGTCGGCGTCCTGATCGAAGTCAACATCGAAACCGACTTTGCCGCCAAGAACGAAGATTTCCGCCGCATGGTCCGCGATCTCGCCATGCAGATCGCAGCCATGAATCCCGCGCTGGGTCGCAAGGAAGATGTTCCGGCTGACGAACTGGAAAAGGAGCGCGAGATCGTCCGCAACCAGGCCCTGAACGAAGGCAAGCCGGAGAAAATCGTCGACAAAATCGTCGAAGGCCGCCTGTCCAAGTTCTACGAAGACAACTGCCTGCTCGAACAGGCGTACGTCAAGGACGACTCCAAGACGATCGGCACCCTGGTCAAGGAAATGATCGCGACCATCGGTGAAAACATCACAGTCCGCCGCTTCGTCCGCTTCGAGATGGGTGAAGGGCTCCAGAAAAAAGAAGAGAACTTCGCCGAAGAGGTCATGAAACAGATCAAGTAAGATCGTCAGCAATGATGAGAAGGGACATGCCGAGCATGTCCCTTTTTTCGAACAGAGGAGGGTTTGCATGCCAGCGATATACAAACGTATTCTGCTTAAAATCAGCGGCGAGTCTTTGTCCGGCGCAAAGGGCAGCGGTATCGACAACGACACGCTGCACAAACTCGGTCAGACCATCCGCGACCTGATCGGTCTTGGGGTCCAGGTCGCAATCGTCGTCGGCGGCGGCAATTTCTGGCGCGGCCGAACCAGCGAAGGCATGGACCGTGTCACGGCCGACCACATGGGCATGCTGGCGACGGCCATGAATGCCCTGGCACTTTCCGATGCGCTGGAGCAGGCCGGTGTCGGTGACCCGAGTGCTCAGTGCGATCGAAATGCGCCAGTTCTGCGAGCCCTATATCCGCAAAAGGGCAGTCCGCCATCTCGAAAAAGGCCGCGTCGTCATCTTTGCCTGCGGCACCGGCAATCCGTTCTTTTCGACCGATACCGCAGCTGCCCTGCGTGCATCCGAAATCGAGGCCGACATCATCTTCAAGGCGACGATGGTCGATGGCGTCTATGACAAGGATCCGAAGAAGTACCCGGATGCCGTACGCTATGATACCGTCAGCCATGACGAGGTCCTGCAGCCTGAACCTGGGCGTCATGGACGCTACAGCCGCGGCCCTTTGCCGCGACAACCACGTTGCGATCGCCGTTTTTTCGATCGCTGACCCGACCAATATCCTGCGCCTGGCCCACGGTGAAAAAATCGGTACGATTGTTTCCTGACGCTGTTGCCAAACCTTCGCCAAGGACAACCCATGTCATTAACCTGTCCATTTGCCAAATGACCAAAGCGGTTCGCGACTGATGTTCGCGGGCCGTTTTTCATCCGGTTTCCGGATTGCTCCATGATAGACGTTGGGCTATAATGGGGATGATTATTCACTGGAGGTTACAGTATGGCGCAGATTATTTTGAATCAAAGAGAGCTTTGTCCCGATTGAAGACCACATGAAGAAAACCTTGCATGTGCTGACACGAGGAATTTCAACGCCATCCGGGCAGGCCGGGCCAATCCGAAGGTCCTCGACCGCATCATGATCGATTATTACGGCGTCCAGACCCCGATCCAGCAGGTCGCCAACATCCAGGTGCCGGAACCGCGGATGATCACCATCACCCCGTGGGATCCCACATCCCTCAAGGCCATTGAAAAGGCGATCCAGGCATCGGACCTGGGGATCAACCCGAACAACGACGGCAAGTCGCTGCGCCTGGTGTTCCCGCCGCTGACCGAAGAACGACGCAAAGACCTGGTCAAACAAGTCAACAAATACGCTGAAGAAGCTAAAGTGGCGATTCGCAATATCCGTCGTGATGGCATCGATAAATACCGCCACCACCTCAAGAACAAAGAGCTGACCGAAGATGGCATGACCGAGGTCGAGACCAACTTGCAGAAGTTGACGGACAAATACATCGCCGAGATCGACAAGGCTGTTGCCGCTAAAGACAAGGACCTGATGGAGGTCTGAGCGGACAGCAGAATACACTAGGGATTCAGCCGACCGGGTGCACCATCGCCCGGTTTGTTGTTTGAAAGGATCACCATGCGGCAATTCTGGCAAAACCTGCGCTGGCTTTTTGCCGGCAGCAAATCATCACGCTGGTCTGAGCCGACCCGCCCGGTTTCTGCGGATGACACCGCTGAAGCAGCTGACGGGCCGCTTCGCATTCCGCGCCATCTGGCCGTCATCATGGATGGCAATGGCCGCTGGGCCCAGAGCCGTGGTTTGCCCCGCCAGGCTGGCCATCGGGCAGGTGCGGAGAACCTCAAGGCCCTGTGCCGGATGTGTGGCCAGCGTGGTATCGAATACCTCACGGTCTATGCATTTTCAACCGAGAACTGGAGCCGGCCGGATGATGAAGTCCATGCCCTGATGAATCTGTTTGTCGAGTTTTTCCGCCGTTACGACGCAGAATTGGCTGCCGAAGGCATTCGCCTGCGTTTTTCCGGCGACCTCAAAGCCTTGCCCGAGAATATCCAGGCGATCATCGCTAAAGGGGAAGCCAACTCGATTAACCGAGACAAAATGCAGTTGATTGTCGCCTTCAATTATGGTGGAAGGCGCGAGATTGTCCAGGCTTGCCAGAAACTGGCAGAAGAAGTCCGCCAGGGTGTACTTTCCCCGGATGCGATCGATGAAGCTGCGATCAACCGCTCACTCTATCTGCCGGATGTGCCGGATCCGGACCTGATCATTCGCCCGAGCGGTGAAATGCGACTGTCGAATTTCCTGCTCTGGCAATGCGCTTATGCTGAATTCTGGTATGCCGACGTGCTCTGGCCCGATTTCAATGACCAGAATCTCGATCAGGCTTTGCGTGCCTATACTGATCGCAATCGTCGATTTGGAGGGGTCAATCCGCTATGAACCAACGGATTATCACAGGCATTCTGTTCACCTTGGCGGTCGCCCTGTTCGTTGTTCCAGGATACTGGTGGCCGGCTGTCACGCTGATCATGTTTGCTGCCGTCACTTATGTGTCCCGCCTGGAACTGGACCGAGCGCTTCATCAGAAGCAGCTCGACCTGCCTCCGGTTCTCAGTCGGATCGGATCGTTCCTGTTTTTACTGCCTTTGCTGGCCTTTCTGCCTGGCGCTGTCCGCGACGGCAATATCCCGGGATTAACCGGGGCTTTGACTGGATTTGCCCTGCTGATCACCGGCCTGGCCTTCTGGTCGACATTAACTGTTCTTAAATTATTGATCGCTGAAGGCCCTCCTGTTCTGCCCCGGGCTGTCGCTGCGGCGGCTGCCAATATTTACCTGGTTTTCCCAATTGGCGTTGCCGTGGTGATTCTGTTTTCTATCCCGGCCGGCTGGCTTTGGCTGGTCCTTTCCCTCGCAACTCCATGGATCTCAGACGTCTTTGCCTTTTTTGTCGGATCACTTTTTGGCCGGCACAAAATCGTACCCCGGATCAGCCCGAAAAAAACAGTTGAGGGCAGCCTCGGGGGTCTTGTCGGCGGTGTGATTGCCACTGGCATCCTTCTGCCGATCATCGCCGGTCTCGACTTTGCGTCTTTTTTCAGACATCCGGCGTTGCTTGTTTTTGCTTCAATCAGCGGGGTCATCCTCAGCATAGCTTCGCAGCTTGGCGACTGGATGGCTTCCGGGATCAAGCGCTGGTGCGCCGTCAAGGATTTCGGCCACTGGCTCCCTGGCCACGGCGGTATGCTCGACCGGTTTGACAGCGTACTCTTCACCTTGCCGGTTACCCTGACCCTGGCTGTGCTGTATGCCTATATCTGAATTTTGACGGACATCTGGAAAATCCCATCCTGAACGACCCAATTTTAAAGAGGTTCTTATGACAACATCGATTGCCTTATTAGGTTCAACGGGCTCGATTGGCACCCAGACACTCGAAGTCTGCAGCCATCTCGGGATCCGGGTTCTTGCCTTGACCGCCGGCCGCCGGATCGACTTGCTCGAGCAGCAAGTCCGGCAATTCCTGCCGGAACTGGTTTCTGTCACTCAGGAAGCAGACGCGATTGAATTGAAACGGCGGCTGTCTGACCTTGAGCCTGCTGTGACTGTCCTCTATGGACGCGAGGGCAACCTGGCTGCCGCAACCATGGCCGGTGTTTCCACGGTCGTGGCGGCGATGGTCGGTGTCGCTGGACTTGAGCCAGTGCTGGCCGCCGTCAGAGCTGGCAAAGATATTGCCTTGGCGAACAAGGAAACCCTGGTCGCCGGCGGATCGCTGGTGATGCCGTTGCAGCAGCAGACCGGATCGCCGGATCTACCCGGTCGACAGTGAGCATTCGGCGATCTGGCAATGCCTGGCTGGCGCGCCTGCAAGACGCCCTGTCGCGCATTCTGCTGACAGCTTCCGGTGGTCCGTTCCGTGGCAAGTCCGCAGCTGACCTGGCCGGAGTGACTGTGGCCCAGGCTCTGCGCCATCCGACCTGGTCGATGGGCGGCAAGATCACGATTGATTCGGCGACCCTGATGAATAAGGGGCTCGAAGTCATCGAAGCCAGCTGGCTGTTCGACTGTCCGGTCGACCAGATTGAGGTCGTCGTCCATCCACAAAGCATCATCCATTCCATGGTTGAGCTCACAGATGGCTCCGTTCTTGCCCAGATGGGTTTTCCCGACATGAAGCTGCCGATTCAGCTGGCCTTGACCTGGCCGCAGCGGTTGCCCGGCAGCCAGCCGCATTATGACCCGTTTGATCCAAGAACAGCAACCCTGACCTTCGAACGGCCCGATCGCCAGACTTTCCGCCTGCTCGACCTGGCTTACCAGGCTTCACGCCGGGGCGGCAGCCTGCCGGCTGTCCTGAATACGGCGAATGAAGCAGCTGTCGAGCTTGTTTCTTGCAAGGCAAGATCGGTTTCCTTGACATTGCCCGCCGGGTCGAGACCTGCCTGGAGCACCACGAACGTGATGGCTTGCTGCGCGACTTCAACTTTGAAGACATTATGGCACTTGACCGCTGGGCCCGCGCTGATGTTGCCGCCCAGTCAACCGCCAGTTAAACCGTCGCAGAGACTCACCGTTTCAGATAAAGGAGACATGTTACCAACATGGGAATATTTGTCGGCATCGTCCTGCTCAGTATCCTGATGATCGTCCACGAGCTCGGCCATTTCCTGACCGGGTTGAAACTTGGTTTCAGGATCCTCGAATTTTCGCTCTTCATGGGGCCAACTTTGTATTCGCGTGAACGCAACGGCATCAGTTATAGTGTCAAGTTGTTGCCGATCGGCGCCTCGGTCCGTTTTGCCGGCGAAGAAGAAGAGGAGATGAACGGTTTCGATCCCCGGGACCCGGGACTTTTCTTCAATCGGCCCAAATGGGCCCGTGCGATCGTGATCGGCACAGGTCCGGCCGCTCAACCTGCTTTCGGGTGTCCTGGCCTTCCTGATCATTTTCTCAAGCTTTGGCTACACGATCCCGGTGATCAACGATACCTTGAAGGACACCCTGGCCCGGAAAGCCGGCCTTGTCGCCGGCGACCGCATTCTGGCCGCAAATGGCAAACCTGTCCGCACGACACTCGATTACACTGCTGTCGATATGTTCACACCAGCCGACAGGCCGCTCAGCCTGGAGGTTGAAAGCAAGGCCGGCGATCACCGGACCGTCATCCTCGAACCGACAATGGCAGAACGTTTCCAGCTCGGTGTCACAGTCGAACCTGAGGTCAGCAACGGTGGCGCGGTCATAGCATCGGTTGAACCGAGCTCGAACAACGGCCAGCCCGTCCTTAAGGTTGGCGATATTCTCTTGAGTGCCGCCGGCATAGACTACCTCGACACGGAAGCCTTTCGCAATGCTGTCCAGGCCAGTGGCGGCCAGCCGCTGGATGTGAAAATCTTGCGCAATGGCCAGGCCATGACCTTGAACATGGTGGCGACACATTTGCAAATCGCCCTGCCTCGCGGCATCTGGTTTACAACCCGGACCGCATTCCTGCCGGCTGTCGGCCAGTCGTTCCAATGGTCCTGGTCGATCGTCAAGGTGACGGTGCAGCAGCATCGGCGCGATCTTCACCGGTGAGGCCAAAGCCGCAAGACACCTTGTCCGGGCCGGTCGGAGTTGTCTCGATGATCAGAACGGTCGTCGAAAAACAACAGCCTCTGAGTGAAAAAGTCTATCAATTGCTCTGGATGTTTGCCTTGATTTCGGTCAGCCTCGGGTTCATGAACCTGCTCCCGATTCCGCCACTCGATGGCCACCACCTGGTTCTGATCGGCGTTGAAGCGATCCGCCGCAAACGACTTGAGCCGCAAGTCCAGACCGTGATCGGGGTGATCGGCATTGGCCCTGATTGTCTTCCTTGGCCTCGCCGGACTCTTTTTTGATATCCTGCGCCTGATCGGAGGTTAACCATGTTTGAACGGAAAATCACTCGCCAGGTCCAGCTCGGATCACTCCGGATTGGTGGCGGTGCCCCGATTGTTGTCCAGTCGATGAACAATACAGACACCCGCGATGTCGCTGCGACGCTGCGCCAGATCCACGAGCTCGCCGATGCCGGTTGTGACCTGACTCGCCTGGCCGTGCCGGACCTCGAAGCCGCTGAGGCATTTGCGGCGATCCGCCGTGCGTCACCGTTGCCGATCGTCGCCGATATCCATTTTGATTACCGCCTGGCCTTGGCTGCCCTCAAAGCCGGTGCTGACAAAATCCGGATCAATCCCGGCAATATCGGCGGCCCTGACCGTGTCCGCCAGGTCGTGGCAGCCGCCCGCGAACGTGGCGTTCCGATCCGGGTCGGTGTCAATTCCGGATCCTTGAGCCGTGAGGTGATCGACCGTTTCGGTGGGATCAATTCCCAGTCGATGGTCGCCTCAGCGCTCGAATCTGTCGCTCTCCTCGAAAACTGGGATTTCCAGGATATCGTGATCTCAATTAAAGCATCCGATCCTGCGCTGACCATTGAAACCTACCGCCTGCTCTCCGCCCGGTCGGACTACCCGCTGCATCTCGGCGTCACTGAGGCCGGCACAAAACGGGAAGGTGCGATCCGCTCAGCAATCGGTATCGGCACACTGCTCGCCGAAGGCATCGGCGACACCCTGCGAGTGTCCTTGACAGCTGATCCCGTTGATGAAATCCAGGCAGCCTACAGCATCCTCAAAGCACTCGGCCTGCGCCGCCGTGGACCGGAACTGATCAGCTGCCCGACCTGTGGCCGGACAAGTGTCGATCTGATCAAGATTGCCGGCGAGGTCGAAGAACGGCTCAAATCGGTCAAGGCTCCTTTGAAAGTTGCTGTCATGGGCTGCGCCGTCAATGGTCCCGGTGAGGCCCGCCATGCCGATGTCGGCATGGCCGGTGGCAAAGGTGAATTCCTGATTTTCGTCCATGGTGAAATTATCCGCAAAGTGCCTGAAGCGGAAGCCGTCGACGCGCTGATGGCGGAAATAGCCCGTTTAAGTGGAGAATAAGTCATAACATGCAGACGTCTTTTCGCGATTTCTTTGCCCATCTCATCTCTGACTCAACCCTGCAGAGCCGCCTCAGTCAGCAAAATGGCCTGGTGACAGGCCTTTCGGTCCAAAAATCCGGGCTTGTCCTGATCCAGATGCTCGTCAGCTCACCCTGGCCGGTCGATCTGCTGGTTTCACTTGAAATGGCTATCGAATCAACGTTGCCAGCTCGCGAAGTCATGATCCGGCAGATGTTTTCCGAACCACTGGATGGCCGGCAGCAGCAAAAGGCTGTCGTCGACCTTAAGCCATGGTTGCTTCGCCATCTGCGCCAGAAAGATGCTTTTCTCGCTGCACTACTCAGCAATGCAGCTTTTGTACCGGATGACTTGGCGGCATCCTCGATCCTGGTCCAGGTGACTGATGCGAGCCGACAGGAATTATCCCACAAAGTCAGCGGCGAACTCTCCCGCCTGGCTGAGCTGGGCTTGTCCTTTACGGTTGATTTTGTCTTCGTCGCCTCTGACAGCTCGCTAAGGGACTATACGCACAATATGGTCAACTTGCAGCAAGACCAGGCTCGCCAGGCCCGGGCAGCGACTCAGCTCCAGCATCCCGGTGGAGAATTCTGCAGTGTTCCATCAGCCTCGGGCGCACCCCGCCCCGGCTCGGGTTCGGGCTCGGGTTCGGGTTCGGGTCCAATTTCCGGATCTGGTACCCCTGCCGGTCCCGGTGCTAGCGCCAAAGACCAACAGCAGCAGGCAAGTTCAGGTCCGGCCGCAGCTGCGCCTTACAGACGCCAGCCGAAGGTGGATGGCTTGCTGTGGGGAAAAGTCAATCCTGAGCTGAAACGGCAGGCGATCCGCGATCTCAACAATGAATCTGGCCTGGTTCTGCTCGAAGGCGAAATTTTCTCGCTTGAATGCCGCTCGGTCAGCAATGGCACGCGCCTGCTGTACAAGTTTGCCCTGACCGACTTGAGCAGCTCTGTCAGCTGCATCATGTTTGCCAAGCCCGCCGAACAAGAGACTATCGATGATGTGCTCAAACAATCCTATTTGCGCATCAGCGCTGAAATCTCTTTCGATGCCCAGTTCAGCAAAGACCTGCAGGCCAGGGTTGTCGGCATCCAGGCGGCCAAGCGCCCCGCTGGCCGTTCAGACCAGGCTGAACAGCGCCGGGTCGAGCTTCATGCCCACACCAAAATGAGCACCAAAGATGCTGTCTGCGAGACGAAAGACCTCGTCAAGCTGGCGGCCCGCTTTGGCCATCCGGCCGTAGCGATCACGGATCACGGTGTCGTCCAGTCTTTCCCGGATGCTGCTTCTGCGCGCAAAGACCTGGCCAGGAAAGGCCAGGACATCAAGATCATTTATGGCCTCGAAGGCTATCTTGTCGACGATGGACCGACAGTCGCCTGGGTGACTGAAAGGGCTGATCTTAGCGAAGGCTTTGTCGCCCTCGATGTCGAAACCACTGGCCTGGATCCGTCGCATGACCGGATGATCGAAATTGCGGCCGTTCCGTTTACACCCGACGGGGCAGGTGGTTTTGTCGCCGGTGAGCCTTGGGTGACCCTGATCAATCCGAATGTCGACATCCCGCCGAAAATCACCGAACTGACCGGCATCACAGCGCTCGACCTGCAAGGTGCGCCGGACGCCTGGACCGCTTTGAGCGAACTGGCCGAGCGTATCGGCAACAAGACTGTCGTTGCCCACAACGCCTTTTTCGACTTGTCCTTCCTCCGCTACGAAGGCTTCCGCACCGCACAGGAGGCCGACCCGCGCCTCAAATTCAACCCGCCGCTGGTCGACACCCTGGCTATGGCCCGCGCCCTTGTTCCACACCTCGACAACTTTAAACTGAACACGGTCGCCGCCCACCTCGGGATCACCCTGGATCGCCATCACCGCGCTGATGACGATGCCCGGGCTTGCGGTCAGATTTTCGCGCGGCTGTTGCAGCGCGCAGGTGTCGACAATCTCGAAGATCTCAACGCCAAGGTCGGCCATCTCAGCGACGATGCGGTCCTTGAACACAAACGTTCCGTCTACCATATCATCCTGCTCGCCCAGGACACCCTCGGCCTTTACAACCTGTACCGGCTGGTCTCGGAATCGCACATCCGCTATTTCCACAGCCGGCCGCGGATCCCACGCACCCTGCTCCAGTATTTCCGGGCCGGCCTGATCATCGGCAGTGCCTGCGAAGCTGGCGAGATATTCCAGGCCGTGATGCAGGCCTACCGGAATTCGAATAACCAGTACGATCAAGCCCGGTCGCTGATCCATCAGCAGGACATGGTCAGCAAGGCCCGTTTTTATGACTACCTGGAAATCCAGCCCACGTCGCAACAATGGCTTTTATCTGCGCGATCCGGCCAGCGGCCTGACCAGACGAGGAAGACCTGCGCAATCTGAACCGCCTGATCATCCAGCTCGGCGAGCGCACTGAAAAAACCGGTCTGCGCGACCGGCGACGTCCATTTCCTGGAACAAGCGCGATGCCGAATTCCGGCGGATCCTGCTCGACGGACACCGGCTATGAAGATGCCCAGCGAACAGCCGGACCTCTACTACCGGACGACCGAGCGAAATGCTGGCCGAATTTGCCTATCTCGGTCCGAGCGAGGCCAGGGCAGTCGTCATCGACGATCCGCGGGCGATTGCCGCGCAGATGTCCCTGACCTCAAGCCTTTTCCGGACGGCTCGTTCCCGCCGATCATCGCTTCCGCCGCCGACGATGTCCGGCAGCATGACCTGGGCGACCGCCCAGGCGATGTATGGCCGCGAAGGCGAGCTGCCGCCGATGTCGTCCAGGAACGCATCGAACGTGAACTGCGCTCGATCATCGACAACGGCTTTGCCGTCATGTACTACATCGCCCACCAGCTGGTCCAGCAAATCCAACGAAGACGGCTATATCGTCGGTTCGCGCGGTTCGGTCGGCTCATCGCTGGTCGCGACCCTCTGCGGCATCACCGAAGTCAACCCGCTGCCGCCGCACTATATTTGCCCGAACTGCCACCATCAGCGAGTTTGACGAATCCGGCGCAATACGGTTCCGGCTATGATCTGCCGGCCAAGGACTGTCCGGTATGCGGCACCGCCCTGACCCGCGAAGGACAGGACATCCCGTTCGAAACCTTCCTGGGTTTCAACGGTGATAAGCAGCCGGATATCGACCTCAATTTCTCCGGCGAATACCAGGCCCGCGCCCACAAATTCATCGAAGAAATGTTCGGCAGCAGCCACACGTTCCGGGCCGGCACGATCGGCGGCTATGCCGAAAAGAATGCCCAGGCGATGGTGGCCGAACTATTTCAAGGAAACAGGAACAATTCGCCACCCAGGCTGAAATCAGCCGCCTGTCCCGCGGCCTGATCGGCGTCAAGCGGACCACCGGCCAGCACCCGGGCGGCATCGTCGTCGTGCCCAAAGAACGCGAAATCTACGACTTCACGCCGGTCCAGTACCCGGCCGACAAGACGCGATGGCGGCACCGTCACGACCCATTTCGATTTCAATGCCATGCACGACACGATCCTCAAGCTCGATGTCCTCGGCCATGACGACCCGACCATGCTCAAGATGCTCGGCGACCTGACCGGCGTCGATGTCCGGACGATTCCGATCCCGGACGACCGGGTCATGTCGCTGTTCCAGTTCGACTGCGGCGCTTGGCATCCCGGACGGCACCTCGCCTGCCAGATTCGGCGACACTCGGCCTGCCGGAAATGGGCACCTTCATGGCCCGCGACATGATCCGCGAAACCCAGCCGACCCGCTTTTTCGACCTGGTCCAGCTGATGGGCCTGTCGCACGGCACCGACGTCTGGAAAGGCAACGCCCAGGAGCTGATCCGCAGCGGAACCTGCACGATCGAAGAGGTCATCGGCTGCCGCGACAGCATCATGACCTGGCTGATCTACAAGGGCCTGCCCGCCAAGGCGGCCTTCGACATCATGGAAAAGGTCCGCAAGGGCAAAGGCCTGTCGTCCGAACAGGAACAGCTGATGCAGGACAACCAGGTGCCGGAGTGGTATATCGATTCCTGCAAGAAGATCCGCTACATGTTCCCGAAAGCCCATGCCGCTGCCTATACCATCTCCTCGCCTGCGGATCGCCTGGTTCAAGGTCTACCACCCGGAAGCCTATTATTGCGCCTATTTCACGATCCGTGCCGACGAATTCGACAGCAACCTGATGTGCCTGCCGCCGGCTGCGATCGTCGCCAAGACCCGAGCCGACATGAAAAACCGCTTCCGCGAGCTGAGCGACCGCGAACAGAAGATCTACTACATCCTGGAGCTGGTCGAAGAAATGCAGCTGCGCGGCATTGATTTCCTGCCGATCGACCTTTACGAATCATCAGCAACCTCGTTTACGGCTGTTTCCCCGACCCGGATCCGGCCGCCGCTGAATGCGATTCCCGGATCAGCCCGGCTATGGCCGAGAGCATCGTTGCCGCGCGGTCTGACGGACCTTTCAAGTCCCGGGATGACCTGATGCGCCGGGCCGGGATCGGCCAGACTGCGATCGAGACTCTGGCCAGCGCCGGCTGCCTTGATCAGTTGCCGGAATCCGCCCAGATCGACCTGTTCGAACCTGCTGGCCTGAGGCAGGAGGTAAGCATGTATTGCCGGATCGTCCTGCGAGACTCCACCCGCTCGTTTGACCGCGAATACACCTACGCATTGCCGCTTCAGCTGGCAGACCAGGTTGAGATCGGCAGCCGGGTCGAGGTTCCGTTTGGCGCCGGCAACCGGCAGCGTCGAGGCTTTTGTCACTGGCGATCGAAACGGAGGCGAGCACGGACTTTTATGTCAAACCGATTATCCGGCTGCTCAGCGACCGCCCGGTCCTGCTGCCGGACCAGATCCAGCTCGCTGGCCAGATGCGCATGCGTTATGGCTGTACGTATGGCGATGCCTTGAACTGCATGGTTCCGTCTGCCGTAGCCGCTGTGGGCGACAAAATGGTCCGGATGGTCGAGCTGTCCGACCCGGCTGAAGCCGCCCAGCGCCTGGCTGACGGTGAAATCGACCGGGTCGGCCATCAGCGGGTGATTGAGATGCTGCTCGAGTACGGCGCTGTACCTGTGCAGGAGATCCTCCATGGCTGCCAGATCAGCCGGGCTGTGCTCAAGACACTGGAAAAGAAAGAGCTGGTCAATTTCTACAGGCAGGAAATCCGCCGGTCGGGCGGGGAAGAGCCGGAATACGAGCTGGTCGACGATTTCCAGCCGACAGGCGGACCAGGCGTGAAGCGATCGGCAAGATCCGCACCGCCCTTGAATCAGCCGGCGACAACCCGGATCTGGCCGAATTTGTCCTGTTCGGCATCACCGGCAGCGGCAAGACCGAAGTCTACCTGCAGACGCGCCCGGATCGCGACCGACCTGGGCCGCGGCGTGATCATCCTGGTTCCGGAAATTTCCCTGACGCCGCAGATGATCAGCCGCATCCGCTCCCGGTTCGGCACAGGTGTCGCGGTTCTGCACAGCCGCCTGACGCCCTCTGAACGTTATGAGCAATGGCAGCGCATCCTGCGCCAGGAGGTCCTGGTTGTCGTCGGTGCTCGTTCGGCGATCTTCGCACCGCTCGCAGGATCATCGGCCTGATCATCATCGACGAGGAGCAGGAGACCACCTACAAATCTGAAACCCATCCGCGCTACCATGCCCGCGACATCGCCCGCCTGCGCGCACGCGAACGTGGCGCAGTCCTGGTCCTGGGTTCGGCGACGCCGTCGGTCGAAAGCTACCACCGGGCCGAGCCGGTCATGCGACTTTGCTGCGCCTCCGGGAGCGGATCGGCGAAGTCGCCTGCCGGCGACTCAGATCGTCGACATGCGCCAGGAACTGGGCGAAGGCAACCGCAGCATGTTCAGCCGTGCATTGCAGCCTGGCCCTGCGGCGGGCGTTCACGGAGGCCATCAGGCGATCATCTTCATCAACCGCCGCGGCTATGCCGGATTCATCCTCTGCCGCCAGTGCGGCTATGTCGTCAAATGCCGCTCCTGCAGCGTTTCCCTGACCAGCCATCTCAACGGCACGCGGTCCGGCCGACGGCGGCAGGCCGAACCAGTACCAGCTGATCTGCCACTACTGCGGCAAGATCACCCATCCGCCGCAACCTGCCCGGTCTGCGGCAGCAGCCGGATCGGCCGTTTCGGCGCCGGCACCCAGCAGGTCGAAGAGCTGTTCAACCAGGAATTCGCTCCGGCAAGCGCTGCGCATGGACCAGGACACGACGGTCGGCCGGACCTCCCATGCCCGGCTGCTGGACCAGTTCGCCAGGGGTCAGGCCGATGTGCTGATCGGTACCCAGATGATCGCCAAAGGCCATGATTTTCCCAATGTCACGGTCGTCGGCATCCTGTCGGCCGACCTGATGCTGGGCATGTCCGATTTCCGGGCCTCCGAGCGGGCTTTCCAGCTGATCACCCAGGCAGCCGGCCGGGCCGGCCGCGGCGAATGCTGCCGGCGAGGTGATCATCCAGGCCTACAATATCGACGATTACGCGATCGTGGCCGCAGCCGCCCAGGATTATCCGGGATTCTACACCCAGGAAATCGCCTTCCGCCGCGCCATGCATTATCCGCCCTTCGGCTCGCTCGGCCTGATCCTGCTGTCCGGCCAGCAGGACAAAACCGTTCGCGACAAACTGCTGCAAGTCCATGCCCTGTTGACGGCCAGGCTTGCCGAGCTGGCCAGGGAGCAGCCAGACCATCTGATTGAATTGCTCGAACCGGCCCGTGCTCCCTTGTACATGCTGCGCGGCCGCTATCGCTACCGCCTGATCCTCAAAGGACAGGACAATGCCAGCCTGATGTCCTTCCTGAATAGCGCCCTCGCCCGCATGGATTTCGGGCAGGTATCGGTCACCATCGACGTCGATCCCTACAGCCTGCTTTGACCTGGAAGAACACTACCTCCAGAGGTCGGATTTATGTTATAATATTGGCCATCTATCCGCTTAAATGACTTGGAGGTTCAACCTTTGGCACTACGACAAATACTCAAGGACGGGGATGAGACCCTGCGCAAAATCAGCCGACCGGTCACCGTTTTCGACGATAAACTGCAGACGGTGATTGACGATATGTTCGAAACGATGTATGCCGGCCACGGCATCGGGCTGGCCGCTCCACAGGTCGGCCTGCTGAAACGCCTGTTCGTCATGGACCTCCAGGACGGCAACGGCCAGATTGTGGCCATCAATCCGCAGATCACCCAGACAGAAGGGACCCAGGTTGGCCAGGAAGGCTGCCTGTCGATTCCAGGCAAATACGGCGATGTCGAACGTCCCGCCATCCTGGTGCTTGAAGCACTTGACCGCAATGGCCAACCCTTCAGCATGCCGGCCACCGGCTTGAAAGCCATCTGCATCTGCCACGAGACGGATCATCTCGATGGCATCCTGTTCCGCGATAAGGTCAAAGGACCCTTGATTTCTGAATGAAACCCCGGATTGTTTTCATGGGAACCCCGGATTTTGCGGTTCCGTCTTTGCTTCGTCTCCTTAAGGAAGGGTATCCCGTAGTGGCAGTTGTCTGCCAGCCGGACAAGCCGACAGGCCGTCATCAAGTCATGACAGCGCCGCCGGTCAAACAGGCTGCCCAGGAACAGGGCATCCTGGTGCTGCAACCTGAGAAAATCCGCACCGGCGAATTCGCCGACCGCCTGCGTTCCCTAAGCCCGGACATGATCATCACCGCTGCCTATGGCCGGATTCTGCCGCCTGACATCCTGGCGATACCACCTCTCGGCTGCCTCAATGTGCACGGTTCGCTGCTGCCAGACTACCGTGGCGCGGCCCCAGTCCAGTGGAGCATCATCGATGGCAAATCCCACACAGGGGTTACGATCATGATGATGGATGAAGGGATGGACACCGGGGATATTCTCCTGCAAGACCAGATTGAAATCACGGAAACCATGGACGCAGGTCAATTGATGGATGCTTTGGCCAGTCTCGGTGCCGAATTGCTGCCTCAGGCGATTGCCGGCCTTCTCGACGGCCGTATCAAGCCGGTCCCGCAGCAGCATGAAAGGGCGACCTACGCGGCGATGGTCAACCGCCAGACCGGCCGGATCGACTGGTCCCAGTCTGCCCGGACGATTCATAACCTGGTGCGTGGCACTTACCCCTGGCCGGGCGCCTGGACGACCCTGCCGGATGGCAAACGGCTGAAAATCCATCGCACGGCCATCTGCAGCGATCCGGACCTGATCGCCGCATCACGGCAGGCTTCACCGGGCAGTGTGATCGCTGCCCGCCCGGTCGCGATCACGATCGCAACACCAGATGGTGCAGTCGATTTGCTTCAGATCCAGCCGGAAGGCGGCAAGCGACTGACCAGTGCCGACTGCGCACACAATTACCCGCAGGGACTGCAACTTGGAGGTTCACAATGACCAGTATGCTCTATGGTTTTGATTCATATTATCTGTTCTTGGTCGTTCCGGCCTTGATTCTCAGCCTGGTTGCCCAAGGTATGGTCAAAAGTTCTTTTGCCCGTTACAACAAAATTGGCACTCGATCTGGCTACACCGGTGAGACGGCTGCCCGCCGCATTCTCGACAACTATGGCCTCCGCCAGGTCCGGATCGAACATGTCGTCGGCCAATTGACCGATCACTATGACCCCCGCACCCAGGTCCTGCGCCTGTCTGATTCCACTTTTCAAAGCGGATCGATCGCTGCAATCGGGATCGCCGCCCATGAAGCCGGCCACGCGATCCAGCATGACACCGGATTCTGGCCGAACAAAGTCCGCTCAACCCTTGTGCCAGTTGCCAACATCGGTTCACAATTCGGTCCTTACCTGGCCATTTTCGGCATCGTGCTTGGTTTTTCCCCGCTGGTCAATATCGGCATCGGCCTTTTTGCCGGCGCAGTTGCCTTTTACCTGATCACCCTGCCGGTTGAATTCAATGCCAGCCATCGGGCCATCGAAGTGCTCGAAGCACAGAACATGCTTGATGAAGAAGAATTGCGCGGCGCCCGCAGTGTCCTGAGGGCTGCGGCGATGACCTACATCGCTTCGACCCTGGTTGCTTTCGCGAACCTGCTGCGCCTGATCCTGCTGTCCCGGAGCCGCAATGACCGTCGCGATTGACGAAGCACGCAAGGTTGCGGTCCTGGTCCTCGCAGATGTTCTGGAAACGGGTGCTTTCGCCAATCTCAGCTCGATCCGCCTGCTGGAGAACCACAAGCTTTCTGCGCGTGACCGGGCGTTTGCCTCAGCAATGATCTATGGCACAATCAGCCACCTGGTTTCAATCGATTATCTTCTTGACCAAGTCAGCAGACGCCCGCTCGCCAAGCTTCAGCCACTGACGCGCACGATCCTGCGCCTGGGGGCTTGGCAACTTTATTATTCGACATCCGTCCCACCGGCTGCCGCGGTCGATGAGAGTGTCAAACTCGCCCATCTGCTTGAAAATCCAGGTTCAGCCGCATTGGTCAATGCCTGCCTGCGCAAGCTGTCCGCACCAGACCGGCCCCTGATACCCGCGAACAAACCTGCGCTTGCCGTGGGCCTGCCGCCGGAACTGTTTGGCTACCTGAAGAAATGGTACGGCCTGCAGGACGCTATTGCCATTGGCGAAGCCGCGCTCGAAACCAATCCGATTGTCACCGTCCGGGTGAATTCGCAGAAGTCGAGTCCGTCACAAGTGAAGGCTCTGCTCGAAACCGAGGGCATCACCGTCGAACCCGGCCGCTATTGCCCGGAAGCGCTGCGCCTTCAGCTTGGTGGCCATTCCATCCGCTCCCTGCTGCCCTGGCAAGAGGGCCTGGTCACCGTCCAGGATGAAGCCGCGATGCTGGTCGGACTGGTCGCAGACCCACAGCCCGGCGAAAAAATTGTCGACCTTTGCGCTGCGCCCGGAGGCAAGACGACGCATCTGGCTGAACGGATGGGCGACCGGGGGATGATCCTGGCCCTTGATGCGGCAAAGTCCCGTGTGCCGCTGATCGATGAACTGGCCGGCCGCCTTGGTTTGGACTCGATCCGAACCGCGGTTGCCGATGCGACGGATGAAAGCTGGTCGACAGACCTTGTTGCCCAGGCCGACCTCGTCATTGCGGATGTCCCTTGCAGCGGCCTTGGCCTGCTGGGTCGAAAGCCCGAGATCCGCCTCAACATGACCCATGACAAGATCGTTGGTTTGTATCCACTCCAGCAGCAGATCCTGGCCCATGCAGCCCGGCTCGTCCGCCCTGGCGGGCGCCTGGTATACAGTACCTGCACGATCAATCCGGCTGAGAACATCGGCCAGATTGAAACCTTTCTCGCAACTGCAGGCGGTTCTGAATTCAATCTCGAATCGATCGCCGGACAGCTGCCGGCCAAGTTGCTGGAATTCCCGGATTTGGCTGACTCAGCACCGCAAGGACATATCCAGCTATTGCCCCACCGCCACCAGACCGATGGCTTTTTCATCGCTCGATTAAGGAGAAAATAACATGCGCCTGATGATTGATCAAAACCTTGCCGACTGGCAGACCTGGGTCCGGGAAAACGGCTTGCCGGCCTACCGTGCGGGCCAGATCGTGGCCTGGCTGTCACGTGGCATCCAGTCGATCGATGAAATGACCAACCTGCCGAAGGCGATCCGCGAACGACTGGCCGCCGATTTTATGCTTGATGGCCTGACCCTTGAACACCGGTTTGTTTCGGCAATCGATGGTACAACCAAATATGTCTTCAGGCTGCATGACGGCAATGTCATCGAATCGGTCCTGATGCATTACAAACATGGCCAGTCGGTCTGCATTTCATCCCAGGCCGGCTGCCGCATGGGCTGCACCTTCTGCGCCTCGACCGGCGCCGGCTTTGGCCGAGGCCTCAGCCATGGCGAGATGCTGGCCCAAGTCTCGAGGATTGCTGCGAAAGCGGCGAACGCGTCGGCCATGTCGTGATCATGGGGATCGGCGAACCGCTCGACAATTATGATGAAGTCGTCCGATTCCTGAAAGACGTCAATGATCCGCAAGGCCTGAATATCGGCCTGCGGCACATCTCGGTCTCAACTTGCGGACTAGTGCCTGAGATGCTAAAATTCACTGATGAAGGTTTGCCGGTCACACTTTCGGTTTCCCTGCACGCCCCGAATGATGTCATTCGCCAGCGCTTGATGCCGATTGCCCGGAAGTACAAATACGATGACCTCCTGGATGCCTGCCGTCGCCACATCAATCGCACTGGCCGGCGCATTTCCTTTGAATATTCGCTGTTTGCCGGCATCAATGACCAGCCGGAACACGCCAGGGAATTGGCCGGCCACCTCAAAGGCATGCTCTGCCATGTCAACCTGATCCCGGCGAACGAATACGAAGGCGGCCAATACCGCCAGAGCGCCCGACCGGAAGTTCAGCAATTCCTGCAGATCCTGACCAGTGCCGGCATCAACGCCACCATTCGGCGCGAACTCGGTTCGGACATCAATGCCGCTTGCGGTCAGTTAAGGAGAAGGATCGAAGCATGACGGAAAAGCTCAAGTTTGCTGCCGCCAGCCATGTTGGCCTGGTACGCGGGAATAATGAAGACAACTATGCGATTGTCTATCCAGGGATCGGTTATCCACTGGCCTTGATCCTGGCTGATGGCATGGGTGGTCACAGCAAGGGCGAAGTCGCCAGCCGGATTGCGGTTGACTTCATCGCCAGCTATCTGCGCGAAGACCTGGTCACACCACGTTCCTTGGCAGAAATCGGTAAACGCTTGCCTGAACTGATCAAGAAAGCCAATATCAAGGTCTATCTCAGCTCGCTCGACCATGAAGAATATCGCAGCATGGGTACGACGCTGACCGCTGTCGTCATCAAGAATGACCGCCTGACCCTTGCCCATGTAGGAGATTGCCGGGTTTATATCCTGCATGAAAAGACCCTTCGGCAGCTGACGACCGACCATACTCTCGTCCAGGAAATGGTCGATGCCGGCAGTATTTCCGCAGAAGAGTCGCAGCACCATCCCCGCCGCAATGTTCTGACCCGGGCGCTCGGTTTTCCCGAATTCATCACCCCTGATGTCGTTACGGTTACCGTCGCGGCAGGGGACACCATTATTCTCAGCAGCGATGGTTTGCATGGCTTTGTTCCGGATCTGACGATTGCCCAGCTGGCTCTGGCTGGCGAAAGTCCGGAACAACTCGTCGACGAGCTGATCCGGGCTGCATTATCGGCTGGCGGCGAGGATAATGTCACAGTCCTGGTTGCCCGGATCCAGACAGTCGATGCAATGGAGGCAGAGTCATGAATAAAGCGAATCGCAAGCTTTCAGCCGGCGATTGGATCAGCAATCGTTTTTCAATCGTCCGGCCAATCGGCCAGGGTGGGATGGCCTATGTTTATCTGGCGACGGACCAGACAACCAACCAGTCCGTTGCGATCAAAGTCATGAAAGATGACCTGTCCAATGACCAGGAATTCATCAAGCGCTTCGACACCGAAGCCAAGGCCGCGTCCAGCCTCGACCATCCGAATATCATCAAAGTCCTCGGCTATGGCCAGGACGGCGACTTGCGCTATATTGTCCAGGAATATGTCGAGGGCATGACGCTCAAGGAACTGATCAAGGAATATGGTGCACTCGATTACCATGTCGCAGTGCCGATCGCAATCCAGATTGGCCTGGCTCTCGAGCACGCCCATCACCGTGGCGTTGTCCACCGCGACATCAAACCGCAGAACATCATGATCACCCGCGACCGCATTGCCAAGGTGACAGACTTCGGCATCGCCCGTGCGTCCAACGCCAACACCATCACCCTGACCAGTGGCGTCGCCTATGGATCTGTCCATTATTTCTCGCCAGAGCAGGCTCGCGGCGGCCTGGTCGGCGAACAGTCCGACATCTATTCACTAGGCATCCTGATGTATGAAATGCTGACTGGCAAAATGCCGTTCGATGGTGAAACCTCCGTTTCAGTGGCGATCAAGCACCTGCAGGAATTGCCGCCGGTGCCTTCCCAGATGGCCCCATCCATTCCGGTCGGCCTCGACCAGATTGTCATGAAGTGTGTCCAGAAATCACCCGACAAGCGCTATGTCGACGCCCGTGAACTGGTCGATGAACTCGATGCTTTCCTGATCGACCCCGATGGCATTTACGGTGTCATCAGCGGACAGGCGGAATGGGAAGGGAATACGACGGCGATCGGACTGCAACCCCATGAATCGAACTTCGGCAAATTGCGCGAGGTCGAAAAAGCGATCAACGAACGTCGCCGGCTCCGGACTCGCGACACCGCGATCATGGTCGCGATCATCATTGTCTCGGTGGCGATCCTGATCACGATTTTCTCGCTCAGCTGGCAGAAGGTCAGCTCCAGCTTGACGACCAAGACCGCAGCCGAATACCAGATCACCAATTATGTCGGTCAATCCTACAACGATGTCTCGGCCAGCCTGGATGCTGTCGGTGTCAAATACACCGTGCGCTATGTGTCGGATCCGAGTGTCAAAGAAGGTTTTGTCATCGACCAGACACCCGGGGAAGGTGTCTCGATCCGACCCGGCAATACAATCATCACGCTCTATGTCAGTGGCGGCCAGAACCTGGTCACCATCCCGGATTACTCGAACCGGACTGCTGCCGAAGCCAAGGCCGAACTTGAGCAGATGTATGGCTTCAAAGTCGAAATATCCTACGAATATTCGGACATCATCAAGGAAAATGTCATCAAGACGATTCCAGCCGCAGGCCAGAGCGTTGCCAGTGGCAGCAAGGTTGCACTCATCGTCAGCGACGGGAGCCCGATGGTCACTATGCCAGCATTGACCGGCATGAACCTGGCCCAAGCCCAGGCTGAAATCGTCAAGAACAACCTGGTCAACGGTCCGACAACCAATATCAATCCGATCATTGATCCGGCAACCGGACAACCGGTCGGTTTTCCGCTCGACCAGCTATTTGTCATCAGCCAGAGTGTCGCCCCCGGCGAATCCATTATCGCCCAGTCCGTGATCGGCGTGACATACGGCACCTTATCCGATTATGTTTTCCATATCGGCTCTTACCCGCCAGGCTACGTACCGGCTGAAACCGCACCGACCACGCCGCCGCCGGCTCCAGCCTGAGCTAGCAGGCCTGTGATGGATTTTTGTCCCGCTCGTATTCTCAGGTGTGTTGGCGGCCAATACCTGCTTGCTGGCAGCAACGGTCAGATCGACTCGGCCAGTGCTCGCGGCTTGTTCCGCAAAGATGGCCAGACCCCGACACCGGGCGACCTGGTTGATGTCGAAGCCAGCGGCGATCCGGATTTGCCCTGGAGGATCACGAAAATCCTCCCCCGGCGCAATTTCCTGGTTCGGCCAACCGTGGCCAATCTTGACAGCCTGATCATCACCTTGTCAGCTGCAGATCCGGCGCCTGATTTTCAGCTGGCTGACAAGCTGCTGATCATCTGCCTTGTCCATCAGATTGAACCGATCCTTTGCATCACCAAAACCGACCTGCCCTGCAACCAGGCTGACGAGGTCGAGCAAGTCTATGCCAAATCGGGCATCACGATCCTCCGAACCAATCCCCAGGACCTGGAAAGCCATGCCCGTCTGCGCGAATTGCTGAAGGGCCGGGTCGTTTCGTTTGCCGGCCAGTCCGGTGTCGGCAAATCGACCCTGTTGAACCAGCTGTTTGGCGATGTCAAAATGGCGACGGGCGTCATCAGCGACCGCATCGGCCGCGGCAAACATACGACCCGCCATGTCGAACTCTTTCCCTTTGCTGGCGGTTACCTTGCCGATACACCGGGATTCACATCACTGGAATTGTCCGAAGTGGGCATTCTCGGCCAGGACCTCGTCACCGGATATCCGGAGCTGGCCCGGCTCGAAGGCCATTGCCGTTTTGTCGGCTGCCGCCATTTGGGGGAGTTGGGTTGTGCGCTCGATCATGATACAATTGATCCCGATCGATTGACTCGCTACCGCCATTTTCGCGAAGCGCTGGACCTGATCAAACCTTACAATGCGGTGCGCGGTCGCCAGAAACGATAGTCAAGCCAGTGCCAGAATAGCCAAGAATAGCCCATCAAGAATCGAAGACCAAACGATAGACAGCAACCGGAGGCCCCAATGATCGATTTGTACGACAAGTCTTCCAGCCAGATCCTGCTTTGCCCGTCCATTTTATCAGCTGACTTCGCCGCCCTCGGCGATGCGGTCGAGATGGTTGCAACGACAGCGGATATCATTCATGTCGATGTCATGGATGGTCATTTTGTCCCGAACCTGACCCTCGGCCCGCCAATTGTTGCCGCTATCCGCAAGCGGACGAGCCTGCCGCTCGATGTCCACCTGATGGTGACCAACCCGACTGACTTGATTGACTCATTTGCCCAGGCCGGCGCCGATACCCTGGTTGTCCATGCCGAGGCTTGCACCCATCTGCACCGGGCGATCCAGCAGATTCGCGCCACTGGTTGCACCCCTGGCGTAGCGATCAATCCTGGCACGCCGCTGGAAGCAGTCGCCGAGATCCTGCCCTATGTCGATATGGTGCTGCTGATGACAGTCAACCCCGGCTTTGGCGGCCAGAAATATATTCCGACAATGACCAGTAAAATCCGTCGCCTCCGCCAGATGATCAACGAACTCGACCGCCCGGTCCATATCCAGATCGATGGCGGGATCGGTATTGACAATATCCGCTCCACCGTTGAAGCTGGCGCGAATATGATCGTCGTCGGCAGTGCTTGCTATGGCAAACCCGACCCGGCCCAGGCGCTGGTCGAATTGCGCGTGGCAGCCCGCTAAGGTTGGCATAGACGCCTTGCCACCCTTGAAATCCGGTTCCAGGAAAAGAATTATCGTTGTGTTAAGTGGCCAGGTCAAAAGTGACACTGGCTTCTTTTCGTTGCTGACCCCCCGGGATGTTCTGATCTGTGCTGACGGCGGCGCAAGGCACCTGCACCGGCTGGGATGCCTGCCCGATAGGCTCGTCGGTGACCTTGACTCGATCGACACCACAGATTTGGCTTGGATCGAGCAACATCAAGTTCCAGTCCAGCGTTTCCCCAGTGCCAAGGATGAGACGGACGCTGAACTTGCCATCACCATAGCCCTGGAACTGCTCAGCCAGAGCTGCAACACGGCTGCGCCAACCCCGATCGCGCCTCAGGATATCGAAATTGTCATTCTTGCAGCACTCGGCGGCCGTCCCGACCATGTCCTGGCGAATCAGCTGATGGCCGTCCACTTGGCTGAACAAGGTTTTCATGTGCTGCTGAGCGATGGCGTGAGCCGTCTTTATCCGCTCACAGGCCCCTGCCATTTCGAATTGCAGCTCGCGAAAATGCCGCCCAGGGAATCCCAGGCGGTTGATTCTTTGTCAACGACCTGGGCAGTGTCGGCCATACCGGTCAGCCCTGAAGTGACCGGACTGACCTACACCGGCCTGCGATACCCGTTGACCGGGGCGACGCTGCCACAAGGCAGTTGCCGCGGCGTCAGCAACCGACCGCTCGACGACCAGACCATCGCTGTAGACTTGGCTACTGGCTCGCTCCTCCTGGTGATAACCCCCGAAATTTGAAGCTGAATTCCGAATAAATCCCGAAAACAAAACCGGCCGGTTAATTTGATAACCGGCCTCTTTTGTTTTTGATTGGGAATAGAATACTGGAAATACTATTACTGTTAACGGTGTTAACTTAAGCCCTGATCAGCCGATCAGCCCGAATTCCTGGCCAATTGCCTTGAATGCTGCTGCTGAACGTTCGATCATGTCATCCGGTACGGCAAAACAAAGGCGGAAGTATCCGGGAAAGCCAAAACCCTGGCCAGGAACGATCAGGACATGGTGGCGGGCACAAGCTGCTGCAAACTCGACGTCGTCCTCGATCGGCGCTCTGGGGAAGAAGTAGAACCCGCCATCTGGTTTGCGAACCTTGAAACCGGCCTCGGTCAGGATATCGAAAATCCGGTCCCGCCGGACTTCATAGCGTGAGACTTCAACCTTGGCATCAATAGTCTGGGCGATTATCCGCTGCAGGAAAGCCGGCGCATTGACAAAGCCAAGCACCCGGTTGCAGTAGGCAATTGCACCAGTCAGGTTGGCATAGTCTTCACATTTCGGACTGACACAGGTATAACCGATCCGCTCACCAGGCAGCGACAGGGATTTGCTCCAGCTGTTGCAGACAATGCAATTATCAAGATAAGTCAGGCTGTTGGGCGTCGATTTCCGGTCGAACGCCAATTCCGCATAGGGTTCATCAGACAGCACATAGATGGCCTGCGGCGCTTGCAGCAAGGCGTGGTTCAGGGCTTTGAGAACTTCAGCCGGATAGATCACGCCAGTCGGATTGTTCGGCGAATTGATGATCAGCGCTTTGGTCCGGTCAGTGATCGCCTCGCTGATCTTGCCGATATCAGGCAGCATGGTTTGGGCATCGCAATGGACGACAACCGGCACACCACCGTGGTTGGTGATATAGGACAAGTACTCAACGAAATAGGGGGCCAGGACGATAACCTCATCACCCTCGTCCAGAAGCGCTTTCAGGGTGATGTTGAGTGCTCCGGCCGCTCCGACTGTCATGCAAATCGCACTGGCATCAATCGCCAGGCCGCTCTTTTGGCTCTGTTGCCGGGCAACCGCCTGCCGAGTCTCAATCAGGCCGACATTGCTCATATAAGCATGCAGCCCGGGATGCTGATCTGCAGCCAGGGTTTTGAAAGCTTCAAGGACTTCTACCGGCGGCTCCAGATCCGGATTGCCAAGGCTGAAATCATAGACCTTGTCAGCCCCGTATTCGGCTTTCAACCGCGTCCCCTCTTCAAACATCTTGCGGATCCACGAACCTGAAGCCATATTCTGCGCAATCTTCTGCGAAATCATAACCGGAAACCCTCCGTCTATTTTTATACGAACTATCATAGCAGAAACCCTCCCGATTTGCTCCGGATAATCTGATAAACACACTTCGCAAATGCTGTAATTGCGGTATCATAGGTATTCCCCCCCGCCGGTCGGCGGGATTGGAATGCCAAGTAGAAGTAAACCGCCCGACTCCCAAACTGGGGCTGGCCTCGTCCGGCAAGCGAGTACCGCAGCTGCATTTGCAGTGCAAATGCAGCGAGGATCCCGAGCGAGCGGACGAGGCCAGCCCCAGTTTGGGCCCGCCCGGGTGAATTTACGAAATGCTTGACATTCCCCCCGCCAACCGGTACAATACCCATGTCAGTAAGCAGAAGCATCCGCTTCTCACCTCCAGCCATGCGAAGAGGTTAATAGCAGTGAAGCAGGGAGAATTGGCCTGTGTCTGAAGCTGGAGCGGATGATAAGCATTCGGCTCCATTTTTTATTTCGGGGGGTGTATTCTATCGGCAAGCAAAGCAGTGGTCTGCATGATCAATGATGAAATCAGGTTTCCAGAGAGTTCGTCTGATTGAAAGTGATGGCAGCATGATCGGCGTCGTGCCGATCGCTGAAGCCCGAAAACGGGCAGAAGACCAGGATCTTGATCTGGTGCTGATCGCGGCGCAGGCCGACAATCCGGTCTGCAAGATCATGGACTACGGCAAGTACATGTTCGAGCTGGCCAAAAAAGAACGTGAAGCCAAGAAGAATCAGAGAGTGACGGAAGTCAAGGAAGTCGGCCTCAAGCTGACGACCGAAGAGCACGATTTTCGTACAAGACCAAGAATGCCTGCCGTTTCCTGCAGGAAGGCGACCGGGTCAAAGTCGTCATCAAGTTCCGCGGCCGCGAAATGGCCTATACCAGCCGGGGATATGAAGTCATGAAGCAATTTGCCGAAGCCTGCGAAGAATTTGGCCAGGTCGACCGTGACCCCAAGGTCGAAGGACGCAACATGGTCATGTTCCTGGCGCCGCGCAAGAAACTGATCGACCTGCAACGGGCAACCAGATACAGGGAGGAATCGCAAATGCCGAAACAGAAAACCCACAGTGCATCCAAGAAGAGATTCAAGGTAACCGGTACCGGTAAGGTGATGCGGTCACAGGCGTTCAAGAAACACATCCTGACCAAGAAGTCCACCAAGCGCAAGCGCAACCTGCGCAAGTCGCTCGTCGCTTCCAGCATGCCAACCAGCATAACATCCGCCAGCTGATTCCGTACAAATAAGCAGCTCACGCGCCTGAATCCACTACACATTAACGGGAGGTTATACGATATGACCAGAGTCAAGAGATCCGTCAGGACCAAAGCACGCCACAAGAAAATCCTCAAGCTTGCCAAGGGCTATTTCGGCCACAAGAGCAAGCTGTTCAAAGTTGCCAACCAGCAGGTCATGAAATCCCTGAGCTATGCCTACCGGGATCGCCGCAACAAGAAGCGCGAATTCCGCAAGCTCTGGATCACCCGCATCAACGCGGCCGCCCGCATGAACGGCCTGTCCTACAGCCGCTTCATGAATGGCCTGCCGCGCCCAGATCGTCCTCGACCGCAAGGTCCTGGCGGACATCGCCGTCAAGGATCCGGCCGGTTTCGCAACACTCTGCGTCCAGGCCAAGGCTGCGCTCTGATTTCGAATATCCATAAAGTCATACAGGTATAGGGACGGGTTTTTGAGTAAACCCGTCCTTCCATCTTTTCAGGGGGTCAGGCATTATCACGGGACAATCGCTGGAACCAGCGATCCTCGCGGCCTGCAGCAAGGCAGCGTCAATGGATGAGATACCTTTCAAATCGATTTCAGCCGGGAAAATCCGACCTATAAAAAAATCCGCGCCCTGCGTGAACCGCGCAAAGCGCACCAGGCCGGCCTGATCCTGATTGAAGGCTTTCGCCTGGTCGAGGAAGCCCTTGCTGCCGGTGTGGCACCGCAGTGGTTCCTGGTGAGCCCTTCAGCCCTGCAGCACGATCGCTGGCCCGATCTGGCTGATGCGGTTTCCAGTCGGATTCACGAAACTATCTTCGAATGCCTGACGCGGATGAACGGTTGTTTGCGGATCTGGTTGCGACGACAACCCCACAGGGCGTCGCCCTGGTCTGCCAGTTCTCCGCTCAGGGAATCTCCTGGACAAAGTGGCCAGAAGGCAAAACCTGATGGACTGTACCTGGTCCTCGAATCGATCCAGGATCCGGGCAATCTCGGCACCATGATCAGGACCGCCGATGCTTTCGATTTTTCTGGCGTCGTCCTGGTCGGTCCTACCGTCTATCCCTTTGGTGATAAAGTCTTGCGGGCTGCGATGGGATCGGCTTTCACATGCCGATCTTCCAGTTCCCATCAATTGAGTCTGCGGCATCCTGGCTGCAGACAGCACGGTATTCCGCTGGTCGCAGCTGATTTGTCCGGTGCAGAACTGACTGCTAAGACCCGCCTTGGCCCGCCTGCGGCGATGATGATTGGCAATGAAGGCGCCGGTTTGTCCTCTAAGGCTCTGCAGTTGGCTGATAGCCGTTTGAAGATCGCAATGCCGGGGCGAGCGGAGTCATTGAACGCTGCAGCGGCGGCCGCCATCTTCTGCCATCAGCTTGCACTCGGCCGGAAAAATTGATCGACAATCCGGCTCGTGATTGATCTATAATAAAAAAATAATACGGTTAAGACTATAGCCTTCGGCTGGACGCTCCTGTAGTCCTTCAAGGCTGATCGAGGTGGATTTTTAGTATGCAAATCATTGTTATCGGCTGCGGTAAGGTCGGTGCATCGCTCGCCCGCCAATTGGTCACCTATGGTCACGATGTCGTCATCATCGAAAGCGACGGCAAATTGATCCAGAATGCCGATGATCTCGACTGCATCAAGATCACCGGCGTGCCGATCGACCGCGATGTGCTGCGGCAGGCCGGCATCGAAACCGCCGATGTCATCTGCGCCGTCACCCAGAACGACAACATCAACATCATGGTCGCCCAGATCGCCCAGGATGTATTCAATGTCGGAAAAATCATCACCCGCATCTTCAATCCGATCAGCCGGGAAGTGTTTGAGGAATTCGGCCTGAACACGATCTGTTCGACCGAACTGACGGTCGAGGCCTTTCTGCGCAAAATCGCCGGTGAGAAGGACGAGCGAAATCCACCACCTTTACGGGGCGCCTGTCCTCTATACCACGATTCCGATCGATCGTGGGATCATCGGTGAGAATATCTCCGACTTGTCCACCGACACCGGCAAACTGATTTTCGGCTTGCTGCGCAACGGCCGGCTGATGCTGGCTGTGCCCGGGCTCAAAGTCCAGGCTGGCGACGAGCTGGTCCTGGCTGACATTCAGTAAAGCATTCAGCTTCGAAATACAAGGCATGATAGACATCCTGGATACTGAAAGGAAATCACTATGCGTATTGTCATTGTCGGCGGCGGCAAGCTGGCCTACTACCTGATCAAGACGCTGCGTCCCTACCGGCACGAGATATCGATCATTGAACTGCAGAAAGAAGTGTGCGAACGGATCGCCACCGATTTTGACGAAGTCAATGTCTTCAACGGCGACGGCACCAGCATCCGGACCCTGGAGGAAGTCGGCTGCCAGAACGCGGATTTTTATGTCGCGGTCACCGGCAAGGACGAAAACAACCTGGTCGGCTGCCAGATCGCCAAGAAACGCTTCAATGTCAAGCTCACCGTCGCCCGGGTCAACAATCCGAAAAATATCGAAATGTTCAACCGCATGGGCGTCGACCGGGTCTATTCCGAGCACCCAGATCCTGGCTGACATCATCGAGCAGGAAATCGACTTCGAGGGGATGCGGGTCGTCTTGAAAATCGAAAAGACCAACAAGTCGATCGTCGAGTTCAAGCTGTCGCCTCGCTCGCCGGCCTGTGGCAAGACACTTGGAAGCCTACGATTTCCCGGGCGAAAGTAAAGTTGTCCTGATCACCCGCTCGGATGGCACAGTCGAATCACCGCGCGGCGATCTGGTCATGCAGCCTGGAGACACTGTTTTGATGATTAGTGATGAAGACGAATTCGCCAGCATCTGGAAACAGATGGTGCGCAGGTAAGGTGGTAGAGCAGGAATGACGATTGTCAACAAGACCAAAGCAGCACCCAATACCCGCTGGTTCAACATCAACCCGACGCGCCTGATTGTCTCCTTCATTCGCTGTCGTCATCCTGGTCGGTGCCATCCTGCTGACGCTGCCGATTGCGACTGTAGTCCGGGCAGAGTGTCGGCTTTCTCAAGGCACTCTTCACGGCGACGTCAGCGACCTGCGTGACCGGTCTGGTCGTCGTCGACACCGCCACCCACTGGACGTGCTTTCGGCAAATTGGTCATCATTCTGCCTGATCCAGATCGGCGGTCTCGGCCTCGTCACGATCACCAGCTTTTTCTACAGCTTCATGCGCCGCAAAGCCACGCTGAAAACCCTGGTCATCACCCAGGAATCAACCGCCAGTTTCGGATTTGCCGATGTCCTGAACCTGGTCCGCAAAATCATCCTGATCACATTGACGACGGAAGCGATCGGGCGGTGATCCTGTCCTGGCGGTTCATCCCGCGCTATGGCTGGTTCACGGGGATCGGCAAAGGCTTTTTCCAGGCCGTGTCAGCTTTCTGCAATGCCGGTTTCGACTTGCATGGCGACACCTCGCCTCGGGCATGCAGGCCATTGGCGCGACTGGGCAAATTCAGCAGCCTGATCGCCTGGAACGATGATCCGGTCGTCATCCTGACCACCGGTTTGCTGATCGTTATCGGCGGCCTGGGCTTTGTCGTCTGGTCCGACCTCCTGATGTTCCGCAAGACACGTAAGTTGAACTTCCATACCAAGGTCGTCCTGGCCATGACTGGTATGCTGCTGACTGTCGGCACAATCGTTTTTCTGGTGACGGAATGGGGCAATACACAGCACCCTTATTCGCTGGGATCGCTGCCAGCCTGGCAGCGGCCGCTGGCGGCTTTGTTCCAGTCGATCACGCCGCGTACGGCCGGCTTCAACTCAATCGACCAGACTTCGCTTGACTGACAGCTTCAAAATTCATCACAATCATGCTGATGTTCATCGGCGCAGCGCCTGGTTCGACCGGCGGCGGCATCAAGATCTCGACCTTCGCGGTTTTCGTGGCGACGATTATTTCCGATATCAGCGGCCAGGATGACATCGTCCTGTCGCGCCACCGGCTGCTCGCGAGAGACGTTCACCCGCGCCTTGGCCGTTCTGGGTCTTGGCCTGATGATCGTCCTGTCAGCGACGATGGTCTTAGGCTATATTGAAGTGCAGGCTCTCGAAGCTGGGAAATTCAGTTTTCTGGACCTGTTCTTCGAGGCAACATCAGCCTTCGCCACGGTCGGTCTGACATCAGCCGGCACGCCTGGTTTGCACCCGGCCAGCTGGGTGGTCCTGATCCCGGCGATGTATCTCGGCCGGGTCGGTCCCGCAGCATTTGCCATCAGCCTGGCAATGCGCAGTGCCAAAAACGCGAGATCGTCCATCCGGAAGGGAGAACTCTGGTCGGTTAAGCCGGATTTGCAGGAAAATAATCACTAAATTTCATAAATATCGAAAAACATTCAAATAAACCGGACTTTTGTCGACTTGCAAGGTTGACAGAGCCCGGTTTCTTGCATGATAATGGTAAAAAATAATTGTATACAATACTTCAGGAGGCCAAAATCATGGGATTAACCATCGCACAAAAAATCATCCGCGATCATCTGGTCAGCGGTGAACTGATTGCCGGCCAGGAAATTGCCATCCGCATCGACCAGACCTTGACTCAGGATTCGACAGGCACGATGGCGTATCTGCAATTCGAAGCCATAGGCATCCCGCGGGTCAAGACCGAACTGTCGGTGGCCTATATCGACCATAACACGCTGCAGACCGGATTTGAAAATGCCGATGATCATATGTACATCCAGACTGTCGCCAGCAAATACGGCATTCGTTTCTCCAAACCCGGCAACGGTGTCTGCCATCAGGTCCATATCGAACGATTCGGCATCCCTGGCAAGACCTTGCTCGGTTCAGACAGCCATACGCCGACTTGCGGCGGTCATCGGCATGCTGGCGATCGGCGCCGGCGGACTCGATGTCGCGGTGGCGATGGGCGGCGGCGCTTATTATCTGACGATGCCGAAAATGGTCAAGGTTGAGCTGACCGGCAAACTGCAACCCTGGGTCAGCGCCAAAGACATCATCCTCGAAGTCTTGCGGATCATGACCGTCAAAGGCGGCGTCGGCAAAATCGTCGAATACACAGGCGAGCGGTCTTCAGAGTCTGTCAGTTCCGGAACGGGCCACCATCACCAACATGGGTGCAGAGCTTGGCGCGACCACTTCAATTTTCCCCAGCGATGAATTGACCAGAGCATTCCTCATCGCCCAAGGCCGCGGCGACGACTATGTCGACAGTTGGCCCGGATGCTGATGCCGTCTACGATGAGGCTTACACCATTGACCTCAGCAAACTCGAACCGATGGTTGCCCAGCCGCACAGCCCTGACAACGTCGCGAGTGTCCGTGAGGTCGGCCCGATCGCAGGTCGATCAGGTAGCGATCGGCAGCTGCACCAACTCGTCCCTGCTGGATATGCTCAAAGTTGCAGCCATCCTCAAGGGCAAGACAGTCCATCCCGACGTTTCGCTGGTTATCGCCCCGGGTTCGCGCCAGGTCCTGAACATGCTCGCCGATTCCGGCGCGCTGTCCGACATGATCGCTGCCGGCGCCCGGATTCTTGAATCCGCCTGCGGTCCCTGCATCGGCATGGGACAGTCGCCGCGCACCGATGCGGTTTCCCTGCGCACCAACAACCGCAATTTCCACGGCCGCTCGGGCACTTCTTCGGCGAAAGTCTATCTGGTCAGCCCGGAAGTTGCTGCCGCCAGCGCCCTGTCCGGTGTCCTGACCGATCCGCGCGATCTCGGCGAAATGCCGGTCATCGATATGCCCGACCAGTTCGCGATCAATGACAATCTGGTCATCCTGCCGGCCCCGCCGGATAATACGGTCGAGGTCGTTCGCGGACCGAACATCCAGCCATTCCCGATCAACACCGAAGTACCAGCTCAAATCAGCGGCAAGAGCCTGATCAAAGTTGAAGACAACATCACGACCGATCATATCATGCCATCCAATGCCAAGCTGCTGCCCTACCGTTCAAATGTGCCCTACCTGGCGGACTATTGCCTGACGCCCTGTGATCCGGACTTCCCGGCTCGGGCCAAGGCCAACCATGGCGGCTTCATCATCGCCGGTTCCAACTATGGCCAGGGATCGAGCCGTGAACATGCTGCACTTGCCCCGCTCCAGCTCGGCGTCAAAGCCGTCCTGGCCAAATCCTTTGCCCGTATCCATATGGCCAACTTGATCAACAACGGCATCTTGCCGCTGACTTTTGTCAATCCGGATGATTATGAGACAATTGATTTGTTGGATGAACTGGTCATCGTCGAAGCGCCTGAACAGATCGAAGGTCTTGCCGCAGGCAAGAACCTGATCGTGCAAAACAAGTCTAAAGGCTGTTCGATCGAAACCAGCCTGCCGCTGTCCGATCGACAGGTCAAGATTCTGCTCGCTGGCGGCCTGCTCAATTTCACCCGGAAGGAAGGCTGATCCTTCATGCCTGCAACTGCACCTGCCATCCATGGCAGCCTGAGGACACGGGTTTACGCCCAGCTTCGCGAGAAAATCCTCTGTGGCGTTTACACTCGGGGCATGGCCTTGACCGAAATACGGATCAGCCAGGAACTTGGTGTCAGCCGAACACCCGTCCGGGAGGCCTTCAGCCAGCTCGAACTTGACGGTCTGGTCAAGGCAACACCCAATAAAGGAGTCGTCGTTGAAGGCCTCGACCAGAACGACTTGCTGGACTGGTATGATATCCGGATCAGGATGGAGGGCATGGCCGCTGAAAAGGCAACACTCCATCTGACCCCAGCGATTGTTGCTGAACTTCAGCAGACGATCGACGAGGCCAGGGTGATGGTTGCCAATGCGCAGATCGATTCGCTGCTCCAGTTGGATGCCCGTTTCCATGACTTGATTTTCAAAGCCAGTGGCAGCCGTGTCTTGTTGAACTTCCTCAATCCGATCGCTCACTATACACGACAGTCGCGTCAAATCAGCCTGGCCAATCCGGCGCGTGCCGATGAAGTGGTCAAAGAACATACGTTGATCCTGGCTGCGATGCTGGCCGGCGACCAACTCGCTGCCAGGCAACAGATGGAGATCCACATCAGCCATGCAGCTGACAGTTATCGCCGGGTCATCAAGACAAATACTGAAAGCTAACTGAAACAGAAAGTATTGGGAACAGCGGAAACAGCTGTCAAGCCCGTAAGCAGGAGGACCACATGCTCAAAGAAAGCGAAAAACAGAAAATCATCCAGCAGCTGGCTGAAAATTCAGCAGTCAAAGCCCGTATCGATCCGACCCTTTATGAAAAATACAGTGTCAAACGCGGTTTGCGCAACGAAGACGGCACAGGTGTCCTGGTCGGCTTGACTGAAGTCGGGGATGTTTTCTCCTATATTATCGATGAGGATGACCGCATTCCCGTCGAAGGCCGCCTGTTCTACCGTGGCATGTCAATCGATGATATTGTCAGCGGCTTCTATGAAAAACGCCGTTATGGCTTTGAAGAAACCGCATATCTGTTGATCTTTGGCGAGCTGCCGACCCAGACTCAACTGGACCAGTTCCAGGAACTGCTTGCGTCTTGTCGCGATCTGCCGCCGAATTTTACCGAAGACATGATCCTCAAGGCGCCGAGCCCGGATATCATGAACAAGCTGGCCCGCTCAGTGCTGGCTTCCTATTCTTACGACCATAATGCTGATGCGATCGATATCCCGAACGTCCTGCGCCAGTCTATCGAACTGATCGCCCGCTTCCCAGTCATGGTCGCCTATGGCTATATGGCCAAACGTCATTATGTCGACAAGGAAAGCCTGTTCCTGCATGCCCCGCGTCCTGACTATAACACCGCCCAGAATCTGCTTTACATGATTCGTCCCGATGGCCAGTTTACCGAACTCGAAGCCCGCATCCTTGACTTGGCTCTGGTCCTGCACGCTGAACACGGTGGTGGTAATAACTCGACCTTCGTCACCCATGCGGTATCCTCATCCGGATCCGACACGTATTCTGTCATTGCTGCTGCGATTGGCTCGCTCAAAGGCCCGCAGCACGGCGGTGCCAGCGGCAAAGCGTACACGATGATGCAGGATCTTGCTGCCAATGTCAAAAATTGGCGCAACGAGGGCGAAATCAGGGACTACCTGACCCGCATCCTGAAAAAAGAAGCTTATGACAAAAGCGGCTTGATCTATGGCGTCGGTCATGCAGTTTATACCGTCTCGGACCCGCGTACCAAACTGCTGCGCGACTATGCGCGGGCTTTGGCTTACGAAGCTGGCCGTGAAGACGAATACGAGCTGTATACGCTGACCGAGCGTCTGGCACCTGTAGTCTTCCGTGATTTCAAGAAAAGCGACAAGATTGTCTGCGCCAACGTCGACTTCTACTCAGGTTTCATCTATGACATGCTTAACATCGCCCCGGAACTCTTCACCCCGATCTTCGCCGTCGCCCGCATCGCAGGCTGGAGCGCCCACCGCATCGAAGAACTCGTCAGCGGCGGCCGAATCATCCGTCCGGCTTATAAATGCGTCCAGAAACGCCGCCCCTATGTCGCGATAGAAGGCCGTGAGGATCTGTCCGAAGTCAACGACTAAGAAACAAAAGAACAACTGCTAAGCAACAAAAGAACAACGATTAAGCAACGACGGAACAACGATTAAGTAACGACGGGGTTCATGAAAAAGATCACGATCAATGAGATCGCGAAAATTGCGGGCGTCTCGCGCGGCACGGTCGATAAAGTGCTTCACAATCGGCCGGGACTGAACGAGGCGCTCCGTTCGCATGTCCGCCAAGTGATCAACGAAACCGGATATAGCACTGCTGCCTGGTCAGGCAGGTCCACTCGTTCCCGGCGCCCCGTGCGACTTGTGATCATTATCCCACCGATCAACAATCCCTATTTTGCCAGTGTGCAAAAAGGCATTGTGAATGCTATCGCTCGAAATGCTCACTTGCTGATCGAAACCCAATATTATTACTGTGATAGCCACAATCCGGATGAAACAGTAGCTGCACTGAATCAGCTTTTCATGCGCCGGGTTGATGGATTGATTCTGCGCGGATTTTCGAATGCGACTATCCGTCAGAAAATCGCCTACTTGACCGCACGGGAGACTGCAGTGATCACAGTCGAATCCGATGTACCGAAAAGCAAAAGCGTCTGTTACATCGGAGAGGACCACCGTCTTGGCGGAAGCATGGCAGCTGGTCTGCTTTCGCGTCTGATTAAATCAAGGGGTAGTGTAGCAGTTGTTGTCGGTTCACTGGAAATTCCTGCTCAAAAGCAGCGTCTCGATGGTTTTTTAACGTGCCTCGACGACAAATATCCTCAAGTGAAAGTCGCTGTGATTATCGAGACTGGTGAGAATCCCGAATTGACTTACCTGAAAACCCGGGAACTTTTGGACTTGTATTCTGACCTGGATGGACTCTTCAATATCGCAGGTTGTTCGGCAGAAATAGGGCAAGCCATCATCGATACTGGAAAAAAGCGACATGTTCATGTGGTTAGCCATAATTTCACTCCAGACGTATCAACATTGATCAAACGTGGTATTTTTGACTTCACACTGGGATCCTTACCCGAAAATCTAGGAGAAGTAGCTACAGATACTTTACTGGATCTGATCGTACATGGAAGACAACCGCAAAATATGATCCATATGCCGATTTGCATTGGCGTCCAGGAAAATATCGAGATCCTCACCGAGCAATCAGACAATCATAATTGATCAATCATGCCTGACATGCCAGTTTTTCCAGTTCGATTTTATTGTCATTGAATGAAATAGAAACTCGTTTGTGCTTTTTGTCAAAAAGCACAAACGAGTTTTCCGACTATATAACTTGTCACTCAAAGGCATTCAAACATATGGAATGACAAGAATTAGGAATTGCCAGAAACCAGTATTAGCCATGTGGCTCTGAAAGCTCGGAAAATCAGGCGTTTCCGGCGATTGTCACTTTTTTCATTTCGCAAGATTGGTATTGGTGTTTATTGGAAATGAGCCTAGAATGAAATTGTTCCAGAGGATCAGGTGCTAAGCTGATTCAACTGATGCCAAATCACAAACCACAAACCACGGAGGTAATTATGAGTATCCGCATTGCTTGTGCGCCCAGCTGTTGGGGCGTCGATGATCCGAAAAATCCTTATCTGCCGAGCTGGAAAAAAGTCTTTGAAGAGGCCCATTTGTCCGGTTTCAAGGGTATCGAACTGGGTCCATACGGCTATGTCCCGCTCGAAGTCGACACCGTCCGTGCCGAATTGGAAAAAAACGACCTGTCGATCATCGTCGGCACGATCTTCGATGACCTTGTCAGCAAATCCAATCGGGAAAGCCTGCTCAAGCAAACCGACAACATCTGCAAATTCATCACCCAGCTGCCCAGGGATGAAAAAGAACCTGAACAGCGTTTTGCGACGCCTTACTTGACCTACATGGATTATTTCCATGCCGAACGGGCCTGCACCGCCGGACATCCCGACACTGCACCACGCCTTTCTCCCGAAAAGTACCAGGACATGCTGGACAATATCCGCGCAATCGCCGAACTGGCCTGGACAAAGTATAAAGTCCGCCCAGTCCTGCACCCGCACGCTGGTGGCTACATCGAGTTTGCCGATGAAATCGAAAAGGTGATCGCCGATGTACCGAAAGAACTGTCAGGTTTCGTTTTTGACACTGGTCATCTTTATTATGCCAAAATGGATCCCGAGACTTGGATCCGCAAATACATTGATCGGATCGATTATGTCCACTTCAAAGATGTCAACAAGGAAATCTATGACGAGATGATGAAAATCGAAATCGATTTCTTCGAAGCTTGTGCCAAAGGCGTGATGTGCCCGATCGGCAGCGGTGTGATCGATTATCCAGGGATCAATAAAGCCTTGCGGGAAATCGGCTATACCGGCTGGGTCACCGTCGAACAGGAACGCGACCCGCGCGATTCAGACACCAGTCTTCGTGACGTGACCAGAAGTTACCAGTATTTGAAGAGCGTCGGATACTAATCGTCGGATACTCAGTGAAATCGATCAGGATCTGATCAACAAAAGAAGAGAAGGAGCAACTCAAATGATTAATGGTGAAAAGAGATATGAACGTCCGCTTCGCTGGGCCATGGTCGGTGGCGGCCGCGGCAGCAATATCGGTTACATCCATCGTTCAGCCGCCTTGCGTGACCGCAGTTTTGAACTGGTCGCCGGTGCTTTCGATATCAACCCCGAACGTGGAATAGACTTCGGGATCCAGCTCGGACTTGATCCGAAGCGCTGCTATCCAGATTACCAGACCCTGTTTGCCGAGGAAGCCAAACGTGAAGACGGCATCGAAGCCGTAACGATCGCCACCCCGAACAGCACCCACTACACCATCGCCAAGGCCGCCATGGCCGCCGGCTTGCATGTTGTTGTCGAAAAACCGCTCTGCTTCGAAACCGAACAGGCCAAAGAGCTGCTTGAGATGTCGGTCAGACTGAACCGTGTCTTTGGGGTGACCTACGGCTATTCGGGCCACCAGGTCATTGAACAAGGCCGTCAACTGATTGCTCATGGTGATCTCGGTGAAATCCGCATTGTTGACATGCAGTTCTCGCATGGCTTTAACGCGGGGGCGATCGAAGCCAACAGCGATGCCCAGAAATGGCGTGTCGACCCCAAGTTCGCCGGACCTTCCTTCGTTCTTGGTGATCTGGCCACCCATCCGCTGTTCCTCGCTGAAATCATGGCCCCGGACCTGAAAATCACCAGGCTCCTGTGCACTCGCCAGAGCTTCGTCAAGAGCCGTGCCCCGCTCGAAGACAATGCCACGGTCCTGATGCAGTATGACAACGGCGCAGTTGGCACCATGTGGGTCAGCAGCGTCAACGCCGGGTCGATGCATGGCCAGAAAGTCCGCATTGTTGGTTCCAAAGCCAGTATTGAATGGTGGGATGAACAGCCCAACCAGCTGCGCTATGAAATCCAGGGCCAGCCGGCCCAGATCCTCGAACGTGGTATGGGCTACCTCTATCCGAGTGCGCTTGCGGATGACCGCATCGGTGGCGGACACCCGGAGGGCCTCTTTGAATCCTGGTCCAACCTCTACCTGCGCTTTGGCCTGGCGATGGATCTGGCCAACAAAGGCGGCAAAGTCGGCAGCGAAGACTTCTGGTATCCGGATGTCCATGCTGGTTATGACGGTGTCAAATACGTCAATAAATGTGTTGAGTCTGCTGACAAAGGCGCGGTATGGGTCGACTTCGATTAATGGGTTTGACCTGAAGATTGCAGAAGCATATGGCTAAAAACCAGAATGCTGAATAAATAAGCTGAATGAATAAACAGAAGAGGCGCTCTCATTACTGAAAGCGCCTCTTCTTTCTGGTGACCCTAAGGAGAATCGAACTCCTGATTCCGCCGTGAGAGGGCAGCGTCTTGACCGCTTGACCATAGGGCCATTTGTGAATTCGGCTGATTATAGCATATCGATGCAGTTTGGTGCAAGGACTCAGGATCTGGTGATATTTCGAGTCAGATCACGGTGTCGCAAGCTTTTGCTGGACCAGTTTATGGTACAATATGTCCATAAACCGCTCGAAAAACTCAATTGTCAGAAGACATCCATGATAAATAAACGTTCAACCGGAACAAAACAGTTAAATATACCCACAACATGATAATTGACTCAAATTGATGAGTTTATTTGTGTTAAGTCGACAAGTTGCTGTTGTATACAATAATTTTCACAGAATATCCATACAAGTCAGACAAATTGCATAGCTTGAGACAAGTAATAATGACAAAATACACAAAGTGATTGTCCGGGATAAAGGATTTTTGCCATTTTCAACAAAGTGTATTGACAGCATTTTAAGACGAAACTATAATGGCAATTGTTAACGTGCTCGGACAACTAACAAAGAAAAGCCAATAAGATAACCAAGACTTAAACAAATACTAATGAGTGGCTAGAAGGCCGATAAAACCATAGCCCACAATTCATATCTTGTCCCGTTCAATTTACTCCATTCAACAAACTCCATTCAACTTACTTCGATCGACCAGCTCAGTTAAATGTGTTATAAACCGACTGCCTTCACAAAGAAGGTGGCGGATTATATAAAAAATTTGAGGAGGAGTCTAACATGTCCAAGAAAATCCTTGCCCTGCTCGCTTTGGTTGCTATGCTGGTTGCCATGGTCGCCGGTTGTGCGTCCACCGCTACCACTGCTCCGGCCGCTACCACCGCTGCCGCTGCTGAAACCACCGCTGCTGCGACCACCGCTGCCGCCGGCAAAACCGTCAAAGTCGGTTATGCAATGTCCAACTTCGATGACAAATGGCTGACCTACATGCGTGAAGCTGCTGAAGCCAAAGCCAAAGAACTCGGTGTCGAGCTTCTGATGGTTGACGGCAAAGACGACGCAGCTCTCCAGCTGAGCCAGGTCGAAAACTTCGTTGCACAGAAATGTGACGCGATCATCATCGTCCCGGTCAACACTGACGCTACCCAAGCCCTGACCAAAGCTTGCTTTGATGCCAAGATCCCGCTGATCGCTGTCAACCGCAAATTCAAGAGTGAAGCTGACATGACCACCTATGTTGGTTCCAACTCCATCGACGCTGGTATCTTCCAGATGGAATACATCGGTGAAAAACTCGGCGGCAAAGGCAACATCGTCATCATGCGTGGTGCTGAAGGCCATGAAGCTGCTGCCAGCCGTACCGAAGGCAACCTCAAGGTTATCACAGAAAAATATCCGGACATCAAAGTTCTCGAAAATGACACAGCTTCATGGGATCGTGCGAAGGGCATGGCTCTGGCCGAAACCTGGCTGCAAAAAGAAGGCGACAAAATCAATGCTTTCGTCTGCAACAACGATGAAATGGCTATCGGCGCTGTCAAAGCCATCGAGAATGCTGGCCTGACCGGCAAAATCCTCGTCGCTGGCGTTGACTGCACACCTGATGCTCTCGCCGAACTGAAAAAAGGAACACTCAGCATGACCGTCTTCCAGGATCCTAAAGGCCAGGGCGCTGGCGGTGTCCAGGCAGCTTATGATCTCGCAATGGGTAAAACCGTTGAAAAGATCGTCTGGATTCCTTACGTTGCTGTTCCGCCGGAAAGCTACCAGACCTATGCTGATTTCTGGGGCATCAAATAATTAAATCATCAAGATTGCTTGCTACAACTTTAAACAGTTGTCATCTATCGGAATCCAGTAGAAATAGGGAAACTTGTTCGAACTGACAGCCGATAAGGAAGGAAGGGCGTTCGACTAAACGTCGAACGCCCTTTTTATCCGAATACGTAAGCTCGATGCTTCGGAGGTGCGCTTTGAGTATTGAAACGAATAACGACTATGTATTGGAAGTAGAAAATATTTCCAAATCTTTCCCTGGTGTCCAGGCTTTGTCGGACGTGACCATGAAAGTCCGCAAAGGCTCCGTCCACGCCCTGATGGGTGAGAATGGTGCCGGCAAATCAACGTTGATGAAAATCGTCGTCGGCATGTACAAAGCTGATACAGGGACAATCAAAATTGACGGCAAGCTCGTCGACTTCAACAACATCGGTACATCACTCAAGAATGGCGTGTCGATGATTTTCCAGGAACTGAACCCGATTCCCCACATGACTGTCGCAGAAAACATTTACCTGAATCGCGAACCCCATAAAGGAATGTTCGTCGATTTCAAGAAAATGATCACTGACACACAGGTGCTGTTCAAGTCCCTTGGCATATCCAATATCGCGCCAACGGACATGATGTACAAGCTGACAGTCGCTAAGAAGCAGATGGTCGAAATAGCCAAAGCTATTTCCTATAATTCCAAATTGATCATCATGGATGAACCGACTTCGGCAATTACCGACAAGGAAGTTGATCATCTTTTCGAAATGGTCCGTAAACTCAAGAAGGAAAATAACGTTGCCTTCGTATTCATCACCCACAAAATGGACGAAGTGTTCCAGATCACCGATGAAATCACCGTTTTCCGTGATGGCCGCTATGTCGGAACGGATTTCGCCGCCAATTCCTCACGCGACAAATTGATCGCCTGGATGGTTGGTCGCGAGATAACCCAGATGTTCCCGAAAGAGGAAGCCGAAATCGGTGATGTCATCTTGTCCTGCCGCGGCCTGACCCGCAACGGTTTGTTCAAGGATATCAGCTTCGATTTGCGTAAAGGAGAAATCCTTGGCTTTGCCGGACTGATGGGTGCAGGGCGCACGGAAGTCATGGAAGCACTGTTTGGCTATACCAAGCTCGATGCTGGCGAAGTCCTGATCCATGGCAAGAAAGCCAATATCACGATGCCGCGCGACGCGTTGAAACATCGTATGGCCTTGTTGACCGAAGACCGCAAGCAGACGGGTTGTTTCCTGCCATTGTCTGTCCGTGACAACATGACGGTTGCCAGCATGGATGATTACTCCAAGCTCGGCTTCCTCAAGAAAAAAGCCATGGAGAAGGCCTGCCTTGCCCAAAAAGACAAGCTTGCGGTTAAAACACCGAGCCTTAGCCAGCTGATCAGGAATTTGTCCGGTGGTAACCAGCAGAAAGTCCTGATTGCCCGCTGGTTGCTGACGGATCCCGAAATCCTGATCGTTGATGAGCCGACTCGCGGTATCGATGTCGGGGCCAAGTCCGAAATCCACAAACTGCTCAGTCTGATGGCCAAAGAAGGTCGAGCCGTGATCATGATCTCTTCGGAACTTCCTGAAGTCATGGGTATGAGCGACCGGATCATGGTCATGCACGAAGGCAGGATCACGGGCGAAGTCAAGCGCTCAGAAGCCACCCAGACACTGATTATGCAGTACGCAACCAACACTTACGTGTCCTGATCAGGATCGGGTGTTCATTTAAGAAAAATGGAGGTCAATGAAAATGGCATTGAAAAATTCGCCAGATTCCAGCGCTGCCGTCGCTAAGACGGGCAAGCAAACCATGAATGAAATATTCAACAAATACGGTATTTTGCTGATCCTGATCCTGATTTGCGGTATCGCTGCGGTCGCCACCAAAGGCATGTTCCTGAACCCGATCAACTTGATGAACGTCGTCCGCCAGGTTTCATTCGTCGGCCTGGTCGGTATCGGTGTCACTGTCATCATCATCACCACCGGTATCGACCTGTCGTCCGGTTCCGTCCTGGCCCTGGCCGCTGTTTTTGCCGCCAAATTCGCCCATCCGATCAAGGATGCCGCTGGCAATTACGTCGACAACATCGGCCAGTATCCTCTGATCGTCCCGATCCTGATCGGACTCAGCGTGGCGGCCCTGGCTGGTATCATCAACGGCCTGATCATCGCTTACTTCGAACTGCCGCCCTTCATCGTCACCTTAGGTATGATGACCGCAGCCCGTGGCGTCGCGTTCCTGTGGACCGGTGGTAAACCGATCGGCGATTTCAGCGACAGCTTCAATTACCTCGGTGCTGGTTTTGTCTTCGGCGTCGTTCCGATGCCGATCCTGCTCCTGGTTGTCATCACCGCTTTTACCTGGATGATCTTGTCTAAAACCAAATTTGGCCGCCATATCTACGCCCTCGGCGGCAACGAGCAGGCGGCGATCATTTCCGGTGTCAACGTCAAGCTGATCAAGATTGTCGTCTATGGCTATGCTTCATTACTGGCCGGCGTCGCCGGCATCTCCCTGTCCGCCCGTATTGAATCTGGCCAGCCGAGTGCCGGTCTCTCCTACGAACTGGACGCCATCGCCGGTGCAGTTATCGGCGGCACCAGCCAGAGCGTCGGTGGTATCGGTACGGTCCAGGGAACCATCATTGGTACGCTGATCATCGGTGTCATCAACAACGGCATGACCCTGATGAGCGTCAACTCCTATTGGCAGCAGATCGTCAAAGCGATCATCATCGTCGGCGCCGTGCTCCTCGACAAACGCCGCAACAAAGCCTGATCCTGCCCACACGCGCATTGACCTGCGCGGCAGATCCGGCTCACTAAATTCAAGCACAAGGCAAGCGTGCTATTTCCCTATTTTGTGCAAAGGCCCTCGGTTGAGCCACCTCCTGGCGAGCCGGGGGCCTTTGTCAAAAGGACGATCCACCCATAGAATCCAAAGAACGATAAAAACACTATTTTTGACATTCCATCAAGATCGACCAAATATTTTTCAGATCACCTTGACACAGATATCACAATTCAATATACTCAAAGAGTCTTACGTGCCCGGGCACGTTATCAGAATAATGATCAAGTAATGAGCATTTCATGACATGATCATAGAATCCCGGGACTGAACTCAGACTATCCCACCCAAATCCCCAATGCCCGTAAGTCCAAATGATCCAACATCCTGAAGGAGGAAAAACAAATGGCTTTGAAAATCGGTGTTATCGGTACTGGCGCAATCGGACAGGAACATATCCGCCGCCTGCACACAAAATTGAATGGATCGACGGTTGTTGCTGTCACGGATATCAATCTCGACAGTGCCCAGAAAATGGCTGACACCTATGCTGGCATCACTGTTTATAAAACATATCAGGAAGTCATTGACGATTCGAATGTCGATGCCCTGGTCATCACATCCTGGGGTCCGGTCCATGCCGAACAAGTCCTTGCAGCCATCAAGGCTGGCAAGCCTGTTTTCGTCGAAAAACCGATGGCGACAAATGCAGCGGACGGCAAGAAAATAGTCGAAGCCGAAATGGCATCCGGCAAGAAGCTCGTCCAGGTCGGTTTCATGCGTCGATATGACGCCGGTTACAAAATGCTCAAGAATGTGATCGACTCCGGCAAAATCGGCACACCACTCGTCCTGCATTGCGCCCACCGCAATCCGACCGTGCCGACCACCTATGTCACCTATATGGCCATCAATGATACCGCCATCCATGAACTCGACTGCCTGCACTGGCTGATCGACGACGAATGGACTTCGGCCCAGGTCATCATGCCGCGCCAGACCACCCACACCCATGACAAACTCAAAGATCCCCAGATCCTGATCCTCACCTCGGCGAAGGGCGTCCGTGTCGTCCTTGAAATCTTCGTCAACTGCCAGTATGGTTATGACATCCAGTGTGAAGTCGTCGGTGAACTTGGTATTGCCAAACTGCCGGAACCGATGTCGATCCAGATGCGCAGCGAAGAGAAGCTCCAGAACCAGATCCTCAACGACTGGAAAGACCGCTTCATCGATTCCTATGACGTCGAACTCCAGGATTGGATCGACGCCACCCTCAAGGGCACAGTCAATGGCCCGACCGCATGGGACGGTTACCTGGCATGCGTGGCCTCTGACGCTTGCGTCAAAGCCCAGGAATCCGGTGCTATCGAACCGATCACAACCGAAGCCCGCCCGGCTTTCTACAACTGAATTTAAGTCAGGACGCTTGGGCTCCAGGCTGACCGTGCAATTCAGCCTGGAGCCCTCTATCCGATGAAATTTCCTGATGGAGGATTTTGATCATGAAAATCGCATTTGACGTTGACGTCTTGTCCAAACAAATGAGCATCAACGACCTGGTCCACCAGGTTGCCGACTGGGGCTACAAGTACATCGAACAGTCCCCGCATCCGCGGATCAATCCCTTTTACAAACACCCCCTGTTCTCGAAAGAGACCGAAAACGAGTACCGCAAGGCCCTCAAGGAAACCGGCGTCGAGATCTCATCCTTCATCGTGGTCTACCGCTGGTCCGGCCCGACCGAAGAGCAGCGCCTGCACGCCGTTGCCAACTGGAAGAAGATCGTCGAAATCGCCGTCAACATGGGCGTTTCGGTCATCAACACCGAGTTGTCAGGCGACCCCAACCAACCCGAAATCTGCAATGGCATGTGGTTCCGCTCGATGGACGAACTGCTGCCGCTGTTCGAAAAAGAAGGCATCCGCGTCGAAGTCCAGTCGCATCCTTATGATTTCTGCGAACTGAATGACGAGACCTGCGACTATGTCAAGTCCTACCGCAGCGATGCCCTCAAATATTGCTACTCCGCCTCCCACGGTTTCTTCTACGACAAGGGCAAAGGCGATGTCCGCCACATGCTCAAGTATGCCGGCGACGACCTGTCCCACATCCTTTTAGCCGACACGATGAACCAGACCGTGGACTGCCGCTATATCGTCAATCCGCCGGGTGTCAGCATGGCGATCCACCAGCACACCCCGATGGGCGATGGCGAAGTTGACTTCCCGGGCATCTTCGAAACCCTGCGCGACATGAAATTTGCCGACCGCAAGTTCAAAGTCGGCGGCGAATCGATTGCCTGTGTCTCATACTTCGGTTATCCGGAACGGATGAACGTCGAAGCCCCGAAAGCCCTCGAACGCATCAAACGCGAACTGGGCGTCAAGTAATTACAAGGAGATTCACTTATGAAACTAGGATTTAACGAAGCGACCACCATCGGCAACTCAACCCTCGAGAAGGATCTGGTCATCGGCGAAAAGCTCGGCTATGACTACATCGAAATCCGCACCATGGACAAACTGCCGGAATACCTCGATACCCACACCGTTGAAGATCTGGCTGCCTTTTTCAAGACCAGCAAGATCAAACCACTGGCTTTCAACACCCTCTATCCGGTAACCTTCAATGATGAAGCCGGCGAACAGAAGATCGTCGATACACTGAAATACATGTGCGAAGTCGGCGAAAAAATCGGCTGCAAAATCGTCATCGGTGTCTGCAACTGGGACCAGGGCATCAAGACCAAGTCCGAAATCAAGGACGAGACTGTGCGCATGTACCGCAAACTGGCCGATATCGCCAATCCTTACGGCGTCAAGCTGTGCATCGAGTTCTGTGGCTCACCGGTCCACACCGTCAACACGTTTGAACAGGCGATGGATATCGCTGTGGCTTGCGAACGCGACAATGTCGGCGTGACCCTGGACTGCTACCATTTCCATGCCATGAACTCCAAGATGTCCGCGCTTGAAGCTTGCGACGTCAACAAAGTCTTTATCGTCCATCTCGACGATGCGGAAGATCTCCCGGTCGGTCAGGGCAGTGACGAAAACCGCCTCTGGCCTGGCGACGGCGCTGTCGACCTCGACGGCATCCTCGGCACATTGGCTAAAAAAGGCTACACCGGCGCGATCTCCGTCGAACTCTTCCGTCCGGAATACTACAAGCTCCCGGCCGAAGAGTGCCTGACCATCGCCAAAGAAAAGTCCGCCGCTGTTGTCAGCCGCCACTTCACCCTCGACTGATTCGAATCCCCCCATTCGAATCCCTCTCGATTTAACCAGCCCCCCAACCAGCCCAACCCATAAATGCAGTGTTTTTTTCTCCTCTGAAAGAGCTCCGGAAAGTGTTCCCACCTGGAATATTGGATAAACGTCCAATATTCCAGTCATGAAGAACACCGACCTGGGCTTTTTCATCTACTTATTAAAATGAACAGCGGACCACCTGGTTTCAGGAGATCCGCTGTTGAGTGGCACTAATTGAATAGCGCATATTTAGATGATAGCTTTAAGGCTCAGATCCCGTCGGAACACTCGCGAATCGCCTGGACAGCTTTTTCGGTCCCGCTTTCTGCGTAGAGTTCGAAGCCGACTGAGTTTGCATAGCCGATCCTGGCCAGGTGTTTCATAAAATTCCTGAAGTTGATCACGCCGGTGCCGGGTTCGTGGCGGCCAGGGGCATCGGCAATATGGATGTGGCCGATATAAGGCAGGTATTTCTCGGTTGTCTCACAGATTTTACCCTCGTCGAGGTACATATGATAGGCATCATACAGGATCTTCAGGTTTGGTGAACCGATCGCGGCAACCAGGTCGATCGACTGCCTGGTTGTATTGAGGAAATTGCCGCAATGATCTTTTTCGATGTTCAGGGCTTCGAGCACGAAGGTGATCCCGGCGGCTTCAGCCAGCGGCGTGATTTCCTTCAGGACATCGAACATGGCACAGTAACGGGTGGCGTCGGAATAGTCACCAGACATCGGTTTGGCGTATTGCGGCCAATCCTGCAAGGAATCCGAATGAATGACCAGGGTCGGGCAGGCGACGATTTTCGCAGCTTCGATAGCCTGCTTGATGTATTCGATATAGGGCGCCTTGTTGACCGGGTCACACATCGAAAGCGGTCCGTCACCGGACATTGTCGCCATTTTCAAGCCGTTCTCGTCCAGCAGGCGTTTGACAGCCGGCAGGTCCTTGTTATCCCAGCCCCAGAATTCGACATAGTCGAAGCCATCTTTTTTGGCTGCTGCAAACCGCTGTTCAAAGGGCAGTTCTTCGTAAAGGGATTCGATGTGGATGTCTCTTTTCAGCATGCTCTTTTTCCTCCATTTAATTAGAAGTCTTTTTCCTGTTCCATAACCCAAGCTGTCCGTTGCGTGTGACCTGAGCTGACCCGTGATTGTTTCCATAAGCTATACTCGAAGTATAGTCCTTGTTTGTAACTTTGAATGCCCGATTCTTGCTCAATTCAAACTGGGAAATCCGGTAATTTTCATCACCTTCAAATCAGGTCTATGGTTTCTTGCGATCGCTGTCATGACAGGCGTCAGGCCTCGGCAAATGTGCAAGGTTTGAGATGATCGTGTAAAATGGAAATATTATCCAACAAAAGAAACCAGGAGCTTAAATGGCCTTCTATACCAGCGAAAAGCCCTTCAAGTCGAGTTTTGTCCTCGGTTCACAACCGAGGCTGCTTTCCGTCTGCCAGGCCCAGGGCAATTTCAGCCAAATGCCACGCGTCATGCATCAGCATGACGACCGGATTGAAATCCTCCTGGTCTGTAGCGGCGAAGGCCACTACATCATCGATGGAACGAATTATCGGGCTACTGCTGGCGATATTGTCATCTATAATCGGGGTGCGATCCATGATGAAAGTGCGAGCCCCGAAGCGGATATGGTTGTCTACAGCCTGGCAGTGACCGACCTGAAGCTTCAGGATCGCGAACTGAATCAATTTGTCCCACAATACTTCCACGCGGTTTTCCCAAGCGGGGCGTCATTTGAATCGCTGCACCAGCTGTTTGAACAGATCTACCAAGAGACAGTTGCCAATGATGTTCGGCACACTGAAATCGCCAATTATCTGCTGTGGGCGATGATTGTGATGATCGACAATCTAATCCAGAAGGCTAGCCGGCAACTCGTGACGGATGAGAAAGCGTTGGGCCAGGAAATCAAGGACTATCTGGATGCCCATTACCTGGAAGACCTCACCCTCGGGCAGATCGCTGACACCCTGCATATCAACCAGTTTTACCTGTCGCATATTTTCAAGGCTTTTACCGAGTATTCACCGATGCAGTATGTGATCCGGCGGCGGATTGGCGAAGCCCAATCTTTGCTGTTGAACACCAGTTTCAGTGTTACGCAAATCGCGACAAGGGTCGGTTATAATAATATCAACCATTTCCATAGCATATTTTTTAAAATTGTCGGCCTGGCACCGGGAAAATATCGAACGACCTGGAAGCGGCAGCAGTAAAAGGACTTCATGAAACAAGTAATCAAGATCCAAGGTGCTCGCGAGCACAACCTGAAGAATATCAACCTGGAAATCCCGCGCGACCAGCTCGTTGTCCTCACCGGTGTATCAGGTTCCGGCAAATCCTCCCTGGCGTTCGACACGATCTATGCCGAGGGTCAGCGCCGTTATGTCGAATCGCTGTCCTCCTATGCGCGCCAGTTCCTCGGCCAGATGGAGAAGCCGGATGTCGACCATATCGAAGGCTTGTCACCGGCCATTTCGATTGACCAGAAAACGACCAGCAAGAATCCGCGTTCGACCGTCGGCACAGTCACCGAAATCTATGACTACCTGCGCCTTCTATATGCGCGGATCGGGACGCCGCACTGTCCCGCACTGCGGCCAGGTGATCGAACGCCAGACCATCGACCAGATGATCGACAATTCTCGAAAGCTATCCGGAAGGCACCCGCCTGATCCTGATGTCACCGGTTGTCCGTGGCCGCAAAGGCGAATTCGCCAAACTGTTTGATGATTTCCGCAAAGCCGGCTATGTCCGGGTGCGGATCGATGGCGAAGTCTTTGATCTCGATGAAGAGATCAAGCTGGAAAAGAACCACAAACACACCATCGAAGTGGTCATCGACCGGCTGGTCATGCGGCGCAGGGATCCGTTCGCGCCTGACCGACTCGATCGAAACCGCCCTGCATCTGTCCGACGGCCTGCTGCTGGTCCAGGTCCAGCAGAAAAGTGAGGAGGGTGACATGGTCCGCCAGGAGTCGGAACAATCATGTTTTCCCAGAATTTCGCCTGCCACGACTTGCAACATCAGCCTGGAAGAGATCACCCCGCGGATGTTCTCGTTCAACAATCCCTATGGCGCCTGTCCGGAATGCACCGGGCTTGGCCAGATGAGCCATATCGACCCGGAGCTGGTGCGTATCCGACCCTCGCCTGTCGCTCAACGAAGGGGCTATTCGCGCCGGTGGCTGGAATTTTGCCGAAAGCGACAGCTGGGCCCGGGCTTTCATCGAAGCTTTGGCCGCCCGCTACCAGTTTTCGCTTGATATCCCCTTTCGAGAATCTGCCGGCTGACATCCGGAAAATCATCCTGTTCGGCAATGACGGCGAAGTCCTGACCGTCGACACGACCAACAGCAAATATTCGCATGGCAGCACCTACCACGCGACTGGATCGGCGTCGTCCCCAGCCTGGAAAAACGCTACCGCGAAACCAGCTCCGACGACATGAAAGACTATTACGAGCAGTTCATGTCGGTCACACCCTGCCCGGTCTGCAAGGGCGCCCGCCTGAAGCCGGACAGCCTGGCGGTTACGGTTGGCGACCTGAATATCCATCGAGCTGACCAATCTGCCGATCCGCCAGGCTCGCGATTTTCTCGCCAAGCTTGAGTCTTGACGCCGCGTCAGGCCCAGATCGCTGAACAGATCCGCAAGGAGCTCGATGCCCGTCTGGGATTCCTGGTCGATGTCGGCCTTGACTACATGACCCTGGCGCGAGCTTCAGCGACCCTGTCCGGCGGCGAAGCCCAGCGGATCCGGCTGGCCACCCAGATCGGCTCCGGCCTGATGGGCGTGCTGTATATCCTGGACGAGCCAAGCATCGGCCTGCACCAGCGGGACAACGCCCGCCTGCTGGCGACCCTGAAGCGCCTGCGCGACCTCGGCAACACGGTCCTGGTCGTCGAACACGACGAAGAGACGATGCTGCGAAGCCGACTATATTGTCGACATGGGGCCAGGGGCCGGCGAACACGGCGGCTATGTCGTCGCGACCGGGCACTGCCGAAGAGATCATGGCCAGTGCCGGATTCGATCACCGGCCAATACCTGAGCCGGCCGCAAGAAGATCGACATCCCGGCGAGCCGCCGCCAACCCGGCAACGGTCACTGGCTGGTCGTGCGCGGCGCCGCGTGAAAATAACCTCAAGAATATCGATGTCCGCATTCCGCTCGGCGTGATGACCTGCATCACCGGTGTTTCCGGATCCGGCAAGAGTTCGCTGGTCAACGGCATCATCCTCAAGAAGCTGGCCAGCGACCTGAACGGCGCCCGCCGCTATCCCGGCGCCTGCCAGACCGATAGAAGGGATGGAGTACCTTGACAAGGTCATCGCCATCGACCAGTCGCCGATCGGCCGGACACCGCGTTCCAATCCGGCGACCTACACCGGCGTGTTCGACCTGATCCGCGACTTGTTTGCCAGCACCCAGGACGCCCGCGCTCGCGGCTACAAGCAGGGCCGTTTCAGCTTCAACGTCAGGGGCGGCCGCTGCGAAGCCTGCAGCGGCGACGGGGTCAACCGGATCGAGATGCATTTCCTGCCGGATGTCTACGTCACCTGCGATGTCTGCAAGGGCAGCGCTATAACCGCGAGACACTGGAAGTCCGTTTCAAGGGGCAAGAATATCGCCGAAGTCCTGGACATGACGGTCGAAGAAGCGCTTGAGCTTTTTTGAAAGCATCCCGCGGATCGCCCGCAAACTGCAGACCCTGTTTGATGTCGGCCTCGGCTACATCCGCCTCGGCCAGCCCTCGACCCAGCTGTCCGGCGGCGAAGCCCAGCGGGTCAAGCTGGCGACCGAGCTGTCCCGCCGCGGCACCGGGCAAGACCTTCTACATCCTCGACGAACCGACAACCGGCCTGCATATCGCCGACGTGCACAAGTTGGTTGACATTTTACCCGGCTGACTGAAAATGGTAATACCGTCCTGGTCATCGAGCACAATCTCGATGTCATCAAGACCGCAGACTACATCATCGACCTCGGTCCGGAAGGCGGCGATGCCGGCGGCTACATCATCGCCGACAGGCACTCCGGAAGCAAGTGGCCGGCGGTTCCGGCGTCCTATACAGGCCAGTACCTGGCCGAGATGCTCCGAACAGCCGAACCGGACGCATTTGCCGGTCCAGGCATTTGCCCATGAAAAGAAAAGGAAATCAATAACTCGAATGGCTAAATGTGTCATGTGCAAAAAGAATGTCGCGGTGGTCTTTACGACCCGCTTTGAAAACGGCCAGCGCATCAGCGAAGGCCTCTGCCTGAAATGTGCTTACCGGACCGGCCTCGGCGGCATGGACGAACTGTTCTGCCAAGGCCGGTATCAACGACGGCAATATCGACGAACTGACCGACCGGATGAACAATGTCATGTCCCAGATGGACGGCCAGAGCCCGGAAAGCCTGTTTCAAATCCCTGATCAGCGGCAGCCTGGACATGGACGAGCCTGACCGGCAGTGTCGACCAGGATCTGACTGAGGCAGTTCCGATGATGACAGTGACAGCAAAGGCAGCAATGAACTGCTGCCGGCAGCGGTCGGCAGGAATCCGACGAAGTCAGCGAAGCCCGCCAGAATGCCCGCGAAAGCGGTCGATCGCGCAACGGCGACCGCGCCAAGACGGACAAACGGCGCAAATTCCTCGACCAATTCGGCACCAATCTGACTGCCAAAGCCCGCGAGGGCAAGATCGACCGCATCATCGGCCGGCAAGAAAGAACTGGCGCGGGTCATCCAGATCCTCAATCGCCGCGCCAAGAACAACCCGGTTCTGCTGGGCGAACCCGGCGTCGGCAAGACCGCCATCGCCGAAGGTCTCGCGGTCAAGATCAGCGCCGGCGAGGTCCCGGCCAAGTTGCTGCACCAGGAAGTCTATCTGCTCGACATGACGGCCATGGTCGCCGGCACCCAGTTCCGCGGCCAGTTTGAAAGCCGGATGAAAGGCGTCGTCGACGATGCCCGCCGATGCGGCAACATCATCCTGGTGATCGACGAGCTGCACAACATCATGGGCGCCGGTGATGCCGAAGGCGCCATGAATGCCGCCAACATCCTCAAGCCGGCCTGGCCAAGGGCGAAATCCGGGTGCATCGGCTCGACGACACTGGACGAATACCGCCGTTTCATCGAAAAAGATTCAGCCCTGGAGCGTCGTTTCCAGAAGGTCATCGTCGATGAGCCGTCGATGCGCCGATTCGATCGAAGTCCTTAAAGGCATCCGCGATTACTATGAAGTCCATCACCATGTGACGTATTCAGATGAAGTGATCGAGTTGGCTGTCCGATGGCTGACCGCTACATCACCGACCGTTTCCTGCCGGACAAGGCGATCGACCTGCTGGACGAAGCCGGTTCACAGCGCCAATCTGCGCGACATGACCCTGATCCAAGCTCGAGCAATGCCGCGAGACCCTCGAAGCCCTGAAGCGTGAGCAGGAAGCACTGGAAAGCCGCATTGCCGGCAGCCCGGAGGATGTCCACCTGTACGAAAAGCAGGCTGAACTGCGCTCCCGCCTGCTGCGCGCCGAAGAATGAACTCAGCAGCTGGAAGCACAGAACAAGCCGACCGCCGATTACACTAGAGGACATTGCCCGCGTGGTCGAAATGTGGACCGGTATTCCAGTCCAGCGGATCAGCTGAAAGTGAATCCGAAAAGCTGCTGCATCTGGAAGACCGCCTGCACCAGCGGCTGATCGGCCAGAAACAGGCCGTCTCCGCCCTGGCCCGGGCGATCCGCCGCAACCGCGCCGGCTTTGGCAAGAAGCACAAGCCGGCGTCCTTTATCTTCGTCGGCCCGACCGGCGTCGGCAAGACCGAACTGGTCAAAGCCCTCGCCGAAGCGATGTTCGAGAGCGAAGACGCCATGGTCCGCCTCGACATGTCCGAGTTCATGGAACCGCATACCGTCAGCAAGCTGATCGGCTCGCCGCCCGGCTACGTCGGCTATGACGACGGCGGCCAGCTGACCGAGAAGATCCGCCGCAAACCCTACAGCGTCATCCTGCTCGACGAAATCGAGAAAGCCCACGCCGATGTGTTCAATATCCTGCTGCAGATCCTCGACGATGGCCGTCTGACCGACAGCCACGGCCGTCTGGTCAGCTTCGAAAACACGATCATCGTCATGACCTCGCAACGCCGGCACCACACTCAAGGCCAATGCCTTCGGGTTCGGCGCCGAAGGCTATGTCGCCCTGGAAAGCCGCGTCCAGACGGTACTCAAAGAGATGTTCCGGCCGGAATTCCTCAACCGCGTCGACGAGATCATCGTCTTCCACGAGCTGACTCGCGCGAAGAGATCCGCCAGATCGTCGACCTGATGCTCAACGAAGTCATCGCCCAGCTGAAGACCAAGGACCTGCGTTTTGTCGTCACCGATGCGGTCAAGGATTTCCTGGCCGAGAAGGGCTACGATCCCAAGTACGGCGCCCGGCCGCTGCGCAAGACCATCCAGCGCCTGCTGGAGGATCCGCTGTCCGACCTGATCCTGTCCGGTAAACTGGCCAACGCCTCGGGCGTCTCGGCCGATGTCAAGGATGGCGCGATCCAACTTGAATGGCTCTGACCGTTAAAAAATAAACATGATCACGACCCGAACCCATAAACATTGGCTCCGCATGCGATTGCGGGGCCATTTTTTTGCTGCTGCCTGTCTGAAACGATCAATAGGGATTACAATTTAAGTAGTATCGATCGACCGAACAGGTCTTTTGATCCCGTCCTCTTTTAAGGATCTGCCTGCATTGATCTTCCAGGACGATCAACCTTTTGGAGGTGGTCTGCTTAAATGAAAACCAGAACGATCGTCATGGGTGTGATTGGCGCCGATGTCCACGCGGTCGGCAATAAAATCCTCGACTATGCTTTTCGCCAGGCTGGCTTCAAAGTGGTCAACCTGGGGGTGATGGTCACCCAGGAAGAGTATGTCAAGGCAGCGATTGAAACGGCTGCCGATGCAGTTCTCGTCTCATCTCTGTATGGCCACGGCGAGATCGACTGCCGCGGACTTAAAGAAAAATTCATTGAAGCCGGTCTTGAACAGATCCCCCTGTATATTGGCGGCAATCTGGTCGTCGGCAAAACCGATTTCACACTCGTCGAGCAGAAGTTCAAGGCGATGGGTTTCACGCGGGTCTATCCGCCTGGGACCTTGCCGGACCAGGCGATCGCCGATGTCAGCTGCGATTTGGGCGTTGAAATCAGCCATGAACTAGCTGCCGACACTAACCGCGATCAGAGAGCTACCTGACCGTGCAGCCGGTTTTGCTGATCGACATCGGCAGCACCTATACCAAGGTCACGGCTGTCGATCTGGAAGCCGCGAGGATGTTGGGCACGGCGAAAGCTTTCACAACCGTCGAGCCGGATATCAACATCGGTCTCGAGCAGGCGCTGGCAGACCTGCACCGGCTGACCGGTGTCAGCGATTTCCCCGTCAAATATGCCTGCAGCAGTGCGGCCGGTGGGCTGAAGATGATTGCCGTCGGGCTGGTTCCGGACTTGACGGCTGAGGCAGCCAGAAGGGCTGCCCTCAGTGCCGGCGCCAAGGTCCTGAAGACCTATGCCTTTGAACTGGCACCAGCTGAAATAATGGAAATCAGCCAGTTCCGGCCGGATATCATCCTGCTGTCCGGCGGCACGGACGGTGGCAACAGCAAGGTCATCCTGCACAACGCCCGGGCGCTCGCTGCCATCGGCCAGCCTTTTACCGTCGTAGTCGCAGGTAACAAATCCGTCGCCGCTCAAGTGTCCGACATCCTGGCCGTGTCAGGCAAGCTGGTCCGGATCAGTGAAAATGTCATGCCCGAATTCAATAGCCTGAATATCGACCCGGCCAGGGCAATCATCCGCGAGGTGTTCCTGCACCAGATCATCCAGGCCAAAGGTCTGACCAGGGTTCAGGAATTGATTGATGGGATCCTGATGCCAACACCGTCAGCTGTCCTTAATGCAGCGACCCTGCTGGCGCAGGGAACCGCCAGCGAGCCTGGCCTCGGCGACCTGCTGGTTGTCGATGTCGGCGGGGCGACGACCGATGTCTGTTCGATCGCGGATGGCAGACCGACCCAGGCGAATGTGATTGCCAAAGGTTTGCCCGAGCCTTTTGCCAAGCGCACTGTCGAAGGCGACCTTGGGGTTCGGATCAGTGCCCAGGCCCTGATCGATTCGGTCGGCTTCGACCTTGTCCGTGAAAAATCCGGTCTGTCAGGTGAACAGTTGCAGCGCTGCCTGGACCTTGTCGGCGATTTTCCGGCGACTTTGCCCGGAGAATTCGATGGCGTTGCGAATCTGGATGTCGGCCTGGCCAGAGTTGCGGTCAAAGTCGCAACTGAACGGCATGCCGGCCGGATTGAAACCGTTTATTCGCCGTTTGGCGCCGAATATATCCAGACCGGTAAGGACCTGACCGGCGTCGGCCACGTGATCGGCACCGGCGGTCCGGTCATCTATGGCCAGAATCCGCGCCAGATCCTGGCTGAGGCTCTGGAAAAGAAAGCATCTCCGATTCTTAAACCGCGCTCAGCTGAACTGCTTCTGGATCAGCACTACATCATGGCGGCCATGGGCCTGCTCGCTGAATCCAACCCGGACATCGCACTGCGGATCATGAAAAATGCCATGACCAGGCTGTAATGACCTGCCTTTAACCTGGAAACGGTCCGTCAAGCGCAAAGAACTGGAGGTCTGTATGGATATCGCCAACAAAAAGCTCAGCGAAAATGATCTTGCAAAAGCCCGGCAGGAAGTATTCGCCCAATGGCCGACCAGCAAAGATGTCGATTTTGCCGAAGCTGTGCGCTATCATCAGAAAATCCCAAGTCAGAAAGTATTTACCGTTCAACTCGACCGGGCCAGGATCGCCGGTGAGACGCTGACCCAGCCCCGGGCCGGCGTTGCCCTGGCCCAGGAACAGATTGAACTGCTCCGCTACCTGGAGCGTGAGGGTGGGGCAGACCTGCTCCCGACGACTGTCGACAGTTACACCCGCCATAATCGCTACAGGGAAGCGGAGAACGGGATCCGGGAAAGCATCAGCGCCGGCCGGTCGCTCTTGAATGGCTTTCCCATCGTCAACCATGGCGTATCGATCTGCCGGAGTATCAACGAGGCCGTCAACGTCCCTGTCCAGGTCCGGCATGGCACACCGGATGCGCGCCTGCTGGCAGAAATCAGCATCGCCGGTGGTTTCACCGCCTTTGAAGGCGGCGGAATATCCTACAATATTCCCTATTCGAAAAACATTACCCTGGACAAGACCATCCTCGACTGGCAGTACGTCGATCGACTGACTGGTCTGTACGAGGAGGCCGGCATCGCAATCAACCGGGAACCCTTCGGCCCGCTCACCGGGACCCTGGTGCCGCCGTGCATATCCCATGCCGTCGCTGTGATTGAAAGCCTCCTGGCGGCTGAACAAGGGGTCCGCAATATCACCGTCGGCTACGGCCAGTGCGGCAACTTGCTGCAGGATATCGCGGCGATCCGGACCTTGGAAACACTAGCCCGGGAATACCTGGAAAAATATGGCTATCACCAGGTGACCGTGACGACCGTGCTGCACGAGTGGATGGGCGGATTTCCGGCAGACGCGGCAAAAGCATTCGGTGTCATATCCTGGGGGGCTGCCACCGCTGCCCTGGCCGGAGCGACCAAAGTGATCGTCAAATCGCCGCACGAGGCACTGGGGGTTCCAACCCGGGAGGCCAATGCCGAAGGCCTCAAGACCACTCGGCAGGTGGTGAACATGCTCAAAGACCAGAAAATGCCGCTCACCCGAGAGCTCGAATTGGAAATGGACATCATTCTCGCGGAAACCAGGTGCCTGGTCGACCGGGCTTTCCTGCTTGGTGACGGGGATCTTGCGAAGGGCACGATCCGCGCCTTCCAGGCTGGTGTGCTCGATGTGCCTTTTGCCCCGAGTGTCTATAATGCGGGTAAAATATTGCCGGCCAGGGATAATTACGGTGCGGTGCGCTTGCTGGACACCGGCAATCTGCCTTTCACTGCAGATCTCATGGCCTTCCACCATGACAAACTGGCGGAACGTGCGAAATTCGAGAAACGGAACGTCGGATTCCAGATGGTAATCGATGATGTCTATGCCATCAGCAAAGGCTTCCTTGTCGGCAGGCCCCGCTGATGGCGCAACGGATCAAGGAGGCAGATCAATGAATGAAACCCTGCACCAGGATGCCTTGATGTATGTCGTCTATTTTGCCCCGCGCGGCAGATATCGGCTGATGAATCTGGGCCAGACGATCGCCATGCATCATCTAAGCCCTCAGGACAAGCTGATCGGCTTGATCGGCGATGCTGGTTCTGGCAAGTCACTCCTGATCAAAGGCATGTTCCCCGGTCTTGAGTTGACGAATGACGACGAGGGGATCAACGTCAGGCCGTTGCCGATTCTCACAGCTGGTGACAAAGGCTTTTTCAGCAGTCACACCTATCACCTCGATGTCCGCTTTGAGTTGGCGTTCTCCCAGATGGGCACGCTGGTGGAAGCCGTCAGGACCGCCATCGATCTCGACAAGCGAGTGGTCATCGAGCATTTTGAGCTGATCTACCCCTATCTGGGACTGAACGCTGAAATCCTGATCGGCATCGGGGAAGAGGTGATTGTGACTCGCCCGAATCTTTTTGGGCCGTTGCCGCAGGATATCAGCGAGATCGTGTTCGCCTCCATCAAGTACCGGAAAATGGCCCATACGGCGGAAGACCTGACCTGTAAAATCCTCGAGGAGGATTATGGATTCGGACATCCACTGCTCCGAGGCGACGTCAAAAACGGCTTCGTGCTGTTATTCAAGCAGAAGCCGGATTTTGAGATCGCTGAACTGGAAGAAAAGGTCAGGAAAACAATTGCTGAAGGTCTGGACATCGCAATCGGTGATGAAAACCACATCACCATCGGCGATGAAAGATATCCCTGTTCATGCCCGCGCATCCATGTCCGCAATACATGCGAAATCGAACGTTTCATGCTGGTCAGGGAGTTCGTCTATAGCCCGCTGGATAAAACCTATGCCCTGGTTGGTCAAGTCGGTCCAGGACAGACGACAAATATCAAAGACCTGAACCAGTTGAATCTGCCCCGGGTCTGAAAGGTTCTGTGCCTGATTTTCAGGTCAGGCACAGAATCCATGAGGCAGATCAGGTCCGGTAGCTGCCGTTGATGCGGACATAGTCATATGAGAAATCGCAGGTCCACAACCGGTCGAATGCCTGCCCTTCGTGGAGCAAAATCCGGATCAGGACTTCCTTCTGCTGCAGGATCTGCTTGGCCAGCACTTCGTCAAACAGCAAGGCCGTGCCATTCTCGCAAACCTTAAGGTCACCCAGATAGATATCGCACAAATTGGGGTCAAAGTCGGCCCCGGAATAGCCCGCAGCCGTCAGGATCCGTCCCCAGTTGGCATCTTCACCGAATATCGCTGTCTTGACGAGCGGAGATTTACCGACTGCAAGCACGATTTTGTAAGCGTCCTCGGCAGATTTGGCACCCTGGCACTGGATTTCAACCAGTTTGGTCGCGCCTTCGCCATCCTGGGCGATCAGGCGAGCCAGGTAGGTGCTGACGATCGTGATCGCTTTCTGGAGCTGCTGACCGGCGGCGCTTGCCGCACTGGTGATTTTCGGGGTGTTGGCGCGGCCATTGGCCAAAGCGATGACCATGTCGCAGACACTGGTGTCGCCATCGACCGAGACGCGGTTGAACGTCTGATCGGTTGTCTGGCGCAGCATCGAGACCAGGACATCATGATCGACCGCACAATCGGTGGTGATCATGCCGATCATCGTTGCCATATTCGGATGGATCATGCCTGATCCTTTGGCCATGCCTGCGACAGTGACCGTCTTGCCTTCGAGTTCAAAGGTCACGACACATTCCTTGGGCACGAGGTCCGTTGTCATGATGGCCTGTTCGGCCAGATGGCCGGCTTCCTGGGATGAGGCCAGGGCAGCGCTGGCTGCCCTGATGCCGCGTTCGACAGCTGCCAGGTCGAGGCGTTTGCCGATGACACCGGTCGAGCCGGTCAAAACCTGTTCGACCGGGCAGCCGAGTTCGGCAGCAGTCCAAGCGGCCATTGCTTCAGCATCCTTGTAACCGGCTTCGCCGACACAGGCATTGGCATTGCCGCTGTTGATGACCACGGCACTCGCCAGGCCGCTGCGGATCGTCTCCATCGTCCGCTGCAGGGAATGTCCCTTGACGACATTGCGGGTGAACACACCGGCGGCCGTTGCCGGAACTTCGCTGACAATCAAAGCCAGGTCAAGTCGGTTATCTTTTTTCAGGCCACAGGCAACGCCGGCGGCGGCAAATCCTTTGGGGGCAGTGATCGAACCGGATGCTGGTTTCATCGCATCATCTCCAAACATCTATACTTTCCTAAAAATTACCATCAAACGGAACAACCTGCAAGGGAAGAGGCTGCTGATCGCTCTCTGCAATCCTGCAAGGACTGGTAAAAATTGCCTCGAGTAGCCGTTAAAGCATGACGCGATGCTATGATGCCGCAATGAATTTCGATATAATAGCAAGTGGTTGGCATATTTATGCCGAACACAATTATGGCATAAATGTGCCATTTCAGGTCTTTTGCTGATCGATGATTCCAAGAAAATCGGCAGCAGTGGTGGAGGTTGATATGTGGACTCGACAGGAACTTAAATCAAATGCAAAAAAGAGTCTGGCCGGCAGCTACTGGATGGCTTTACTGGTTGGCCTGATCGCCTCAGTGCTTTCCGGCGGGACAAGGATATTCCAATACCAGTTTGATCGCCACGATATGGACCGCTTTGCCGGCATGGAAGTGGCCTGGGCGACGCTGCTGCAGAATTTCTGGGTCCAGCTGATCCTGGTCTCGATCGGTATCGCGGCATTTGTCGGGATCTTTTTCCGGATTTTTGTCTCGACCGTCATTGGCGTCGGTGAATCACGCTGGTTTTCCCGCAACAGGGAAAACCAGAAAACCCCGTCGCTGGGACAGATGTTCAGTCTTTTTCAAGGCTCGAACTGGATGCCGACCGTCGGTGCGATGCTGTGGATGAATTTATGGCTCTGGCTCTGGTCCCTGTTGCCCTTGCTGCCGGTCCTCGGCGGTATCATCGTCATTGTCATCTACATTGTCCTGTTCCAGCCGATCGCCTGGCCGGCCAATTGGGACTGGAACCAGCAGTGGCAGCAGAACTGGAGCTGGAAAGACCAGGCCGGTCAATTCCACAACTTCCGGGATTCAGCGCCGGCATTTTTCCAGAATAATCAGGCAGCGATCGCCATTCTGTTTGCAGTTTTGGCCATCATTTTTCTGCTGGCTGTCCTGCTGTCCATTCCGGTTCTGATCAAGCGATATGCCTACCGGATGACCCCCTGGATCCTGGCGGACAACCCGCGCATTGGCTTCCGCAGAGCCTTGAAATTATCCCGCCGCATGACCCGGGGCCATAAATTCGACATGTTTGTCCTTGATCTTTCCTTTATCGGCTGGTATCTGCTCGGCCTCTGCCTGTTTGTGGTCGGCATCGTTTTTGTCCGTCCTTATTACAAAGCGACTGTTGCCGAACTCTATTCAGTTTTGCGCAGGAACTCAGTTGACCAGGGCTTGGCAACCATGGCGGACTATGGCTTCATTGCCGTCGCCAAATCCCAGTCAGCTCAGCCCCAGCCGCAATCCCAGCCGCAAACCCAGCCTCAGGCGAGCGCCGAACAGAGCGAGCCGTCGGTTCAGCCCCAGCAAACCGAACCTCAATCTCAGACCGGCGATTCCGAACAGCAGCCGGAGGACAAAACGGAATGAGTCTCAATTATGATGTCATCATCATTGGCGGCGGCCTGTCCGGTATTTTTGCCGGTTATGAACTGGTCACCAAGCGGCCGGATCTGAAAATCGCCCTGCTCGAACAGGGTGAGACGATCGCACGCCGCAACTGCCCGATTGTCGACAAAAAGGTCGACCATTGCATCAACTGCCGTTCCTGCGCGATCATGCGCGGCTTTGGCGGCGCTGGCGCTTTTTCGGACGGCAAATTCAACTTCACGACCCAGTTTGGCGGCTGGCTTAACGATTATCGTCCGGACAAAGATGTCATGGAGCTGATCGAATATGTCGACCGGATCAACCAGGAGTTCGGTGCGACGAAAGAGGAATTTTCGACGTCAACCCCGGCCGCTGGCCTGATCCGCCGCCGGGCGATCAGCCATGACCTGCACCTGCTCGATGCGCGCTGCAAACACCTCGGGACAGAACGCAACCGGGAAATCCTGACCGCCCAGGCCGAGTACCTCAGCCAGCGGCTCGATTTGCACTGCAACACCCGTGTCGTCAGTTTCGATCCGGACAGTGAAAAAGGCTATCGCCTCGATACCAACCAGGGTGAAATGACCGCCCGCTTCGTGATTGCCGGACCTGGCCGCTCAGGGGCCGAATGGTTCAGCGACCAGTGCCATCGCCTGAAGTTGCCGATGCTCAATAACCAGGTCGACATCGGTGTCCGCGTTGAGTTGCCGGCGATTGTCTTCAAGGAAATCACCGATGCCGTCTATGAAGCCAAACTGCATTACCATACCAAACAATACAAAGATGCTGTCCGGACGTTCTGCATGAATCCCTATGGCTATGTCGTGACTGAAAACACGGACGGGATCATCACAGTCAACGGCCATAGCTACACCGATCCGGCCTTGCGCAGTGAGAACACCAATTTCGCCCTGCTCGTCAGTAACAAGTTCACGTCGCCCTTCCAGGAGCCCTACCAGTATGGCAAACGGATCGCTTCCCTGTCGAATATGCTCGGCGGCGGGATCATCGTCCAGCGGTTCGGCGATCTCGTCGATGGCCAGCGCACCAACCAGCACCGTCTGGCCCAGAGCTTTGTCCGGCCGACCCTCGAAGCTACACCGGGGGATCTCAGCCTGGTGCTGCCTAAACGGCACCTCGACAACATCATCGAAATGATCTACACCCTGGATAAAATCGCGCCAGGAACGGCTAATTATGATACATTGCTCTACGGCGTAGAGGTCAAATTCTACAGCTCCCGTCTCCATCTGAACCGGGACCTCGAGACCGAATTGCCCAATCTCTATGCCGTCGGCGACGGCGCCGGGATCACGCGCGGCCTGTCCCAGGCCGGTGCGAGTGGTGTCATCGCCGCCCGCAGCATTCTCGAACGGATCTGAATCCAGAGATCGAATAATAACCCGAACTAAAACTCGAACCAGAATAAAAAATCCCGGATCGATCGGCGTCTCGATGAGACGAAGAACAGTCCGGGATTGTTTTTGTTAAAATTTGCGTCCGCCACCGCCGTGGAATCCGCCGCCACCCGAGCGATGGATCGTACTTCGTCCACTTGATGATCGCGAGCCCGAAGCGACAGGCTGGACCGGACGCAGGCGTGTGGTGACCCTGGTATCTAGCAGGTTATCCTGGCTGATCCCGAAATTGACCAGGCTGTTGCGGCGGAAATCAAAATAGCCCGGCCGCGGCTTGCCTTTGTATCTCTGGCGGACGGAAGCCAGAAAACCGAAGCCGGAAGCACCGGAGACCAGAGCACCGAGGATGCCGTCCAACGCAGTCAACCGGTTGGGCTGGTCTTCTTGCTGACTGTACTGATCGGCAGGAATGCCAGCCTTCAGGTATTCAGCAGTTTTGTTCAGGAACTCCCGGGCAGCACCAAAGTAATTGCCATCGCTTAAACCGCCAGCGAAAACTGCATCCAGCACCGCTTCGATCCGCTGATCGGTCAAATACCTGATCCCGCTGCCGGAGGTCGAAATATATGCTTCCCGGTTGTCCAGATCGATCAGGAACAGAATGCCATTGAGATCAGTCCCAACCCCGTAGCCATTCTGGTCAAAATAATCATCGGCATAGTCGCGCGCCGATTTCCCTCCGGTGTCATCGGTGGTGACAACCACGAGGTCCATCTGGTACACCGCATCCAGATCCATGATCGTCTGGCTCAGTTCAGTTTCCTCATTTGCGCTGAAAACATCAGCCAGGTCGACAACCGGGACACCGGCGGCCAGGACAGGCCCCGCAAGAACCGCAACGATGAAGACAGCAGCGATGAACATCAAACTGCCCGTCCAGAATGATTTGCGGAAAACACCGTGATGACGCGAAGCCCCGTATTTGCGGTCAACATTAGTCGATTTCACCATATCAGCATGCCTCCGATCACGGCCAAGGCCATTAGACCGGCGGCGATCAGCCCGGACACCAGGCTCAGCTTTTTCTGGTTGACCGGCAATTCGCCATAAGCCTTGCCATTCTGGCCATTCACGGCATAAACATAAGTTTTGCCCTGATACTGGTAGGTGAGAATCCAGGCCGGAAAAAGCGAATACTGCCAGCTTTTCAGTGCCAGGTTCACGTTGTTGCGAATCTCGGCGACCTGGTTGAATCCGGAAATGGAATCCCTGACAAGCGTCGAGACATAGTCGCGGGCCTCGCTATCCAGCGCGGGTTTGACTTCTGCCTGCGGGATGTCATACTTTTCGGCAAAAAAACCGCTCAGGTAGTTCAACGAAAAATCGACTGCCTGGGACTCATCAAACGGTGTGATCGAGTCAATCAGGGTTTTGTTGATTTTTTTCATCGCAATCTCATGGAGATGGTCCACTTCGATCGCGCCTTTTCGCTCGATGGCATATTCTTTGGTCTCGGTATATTCAGTTGTGCCGCTAACCCAGGTACGCCTGTTGATCCCTTTGCCGGCGTAATCGACATCAGCCTGATAGTCAGCCATCCAGTAGGGGATGTAAAGGCCAGTGATTTTCTCCAGCTGGGATGAACTGTAAAAAGAAGACGGCACAAACTTCCGGGTTTTTGACCATTTGAGAAAAGTCTGGATCGCTTTCTCCTTGTCGTACTGGAACGGGATGATCTTGTCCGGCTTGAATGCGCCGGAGAGCCGACTGGTCAGCAAGACCGGATTGTGGCAGTAGTAGCAGAACGTGGCGGAAGTCGTTTCTTCCGTCACAACTTCCGCGCCGCAGCTGTCACAAACATAGCCGACCAGCTTCTCGGCGGATCTTTCAGCTGGCTCATTCAAGTCTTCAGGCCGGCTTTCAACAGCTTCTGTTGCTTCTGCAGCTTTTTCAAGTTTTTCATTGATGGCAGACAGTTCCTGGTTCGAAAATTCACTCAGGCAATACTCGCATTTGGATTTCTGCGATTCCGGATCGAATTTCAAACCACCGCCACAGTTCGGACATTTGACCGTTAACGTCGCCATTCATTCACCCTCAGGTCTGGCTGCTGCCACATTCTGGGCAAAAATTGGGCCTTTCCCCCGTGAACTTGTGGCCACAGTTGGCGCAGAACAGGGCTTCCGGTTTTTTTGTGCCGCATTCAGCACAGAACTTGCCGCTGTTGTTCGCTCCGCATTTGCCGCAGACCCAGGCCAATGCTGCTCCAGGCGCTTGCGCCGCAGCTAGAGGCGGGGTAGAGGAAGTTGGTGGAGTCTGCGTTGTGGCAGCCCCTGCAGCAGCTTCTGATACCCCTGCAGCCCCTGTAGCGCCTGCAAGCCCAGCTTGCTGGGCAAGCCCGGCTTGCTGCATCTGCATCTGCGAGAGATTGGCTTGCGATGCCGTGCCCATATAGCCGCCGCCAGCCTGCATGCCGACACCCATGCCCATGAACGTGGCGGTCGCACCGGCTTCGTTCGAACCGGCAGCTTCCAGACCGCGGGCAATCGATCCCTGGACATACCCTTCACGAACAGCCGGATCACCCAGCATCGCGCCCTTGTTGCGCATATTGATCAGCTCTTTGGATGCATCGTCGTAGGAAATGCTGGCAATACCGACCGCCTGGACCTCAAAGCCGCGCATCTGTTTCCAGCTTTGATCGAGAACATTGGCCATGTACTGGCTCAATTCACTGCCCTTGCTGGCGACAAAAGAAACCCGGATCCCGTCGACAGACATTTTGTTCATCGCAGTCTGCAGCGCCTCAAGGAATTCCGAAAGGTACTGCTCATTGATATCGTCGATAACGACCCGGTCCTGGTTGCGCGGAATCGCTTCAGCATAAAACTGCAGCGGATTTGTGATCTTGATCGAATAGGTGCCGTGCGTCCTCAGGAATAGCTCGGCATTATAGAAATTGTCGAAATAGTTGAGCGCATTCTGGGTGCCAAACTTGATCCCCTTGATCTCCTGCAGGTTAATGTAATAGACCTTCTGCGCCGTTGGGGTAACACCGCCGAACTTGATCCGGTTGAAAGTTTCCTTGAGTGAGTCGCCGAAGCCACCGGCAAACAAAGACGGCAGGGAAGAGTCCTTGACCGTGTAATAACCCTCTTCCGCCGTGAAGTCGACAACCTTGCCGCCATCAACCAGCATCATGAACTGATTGGGATAGACATGGATGACCGAACCATTGGTCACGGTGTTGTCAGTCCCTTTGACATTGCTGTTGCGTTTGTCATCGCGGCGGACCTTCACCCCGCGGGTGAAAACGGTTGTATCACTCATCTCATCCGGTTCGAGTACCTCCAGCCACTGGTCGGCCAAAGAACCGCCGATTGCGCTGGCTATTGCCTTGATAATACCCATCTTGACGCCTCCATCAGTTTGATTGCATGAGCTAATTGATAACTGCACAAAAAACCATAAACATAAATCAGAAGAAAAAGGGGATCGGCCAAGGTTCGAAATCTTCTGTTTTTATTCTAGCACAACGGCTGACCGATCCTATAAAAGCTACAGGAAAGCCGCAAAAAATACGCAAAAAAAACCCTTTGGATCTCCAAAATTGAATTGACACATCGGGATACCGTCCTTATAATAGCTAATGTTCGCAAGAACACATGCGCCTTTAGCTCAGTTGGTAGAGCAACTGACTCTTAATCAGTGGGTCCCGGGTTCGAATCCCTGAAGGCGCACCAATACAGAACCTCGAAACGCACTCGTTTCGGGGTTTTTGTTTTTCAGAGGAACGCACAACTTGCATTTCGGTCCCAAAACATCAGGTTGGTGTGTGTTTTGTGCGGGATGTAGGTAAATCGTGCAATTTTAGTATTTCATAAAGTGTTATAATATTAGTGATGGGTAAATTAATAAAATGCTTTGAAGGGTAAAACTGAATATAATATTTGGATGCGAAGACCGTCTGATCTGATATGGACGCTTTGATCAGACAAGAGCAAACAGCGTAACCGGCCATTGTGCCGGTTTTTTCTTGGAGTTGGCATTTAAATAGGAGGTGGTTCATTAAGATCTGTATCACAAATTATCTGGGTAAACGAAACGATTAAGGAGGGATTAAAGTGAATAGAAATCCTTATAAAATTATCGTCACCTTGATCATTGCACTAATTTTAGCAATCTATCCATTAAGCTTTGTTAGCGCAAGACCTGCCGTAACTCTTAATGTATTGCCGACTGGATTAGTTTTTGATGATGCAGGTAAATTTGGAACGGTTGGTGAGTATTATATTGAATGTGCATTTGGTTGGGAGAATGTTGGCGCGACTGGTTTATATATTACATATGGGCCAACGACTGATAGTGATTTATATATTTGTACAGTAAGTGTACCAAGAAAAATCAGATCAAATACTGGAACCTTTCATCTTCAAATCCCTGTTGGAGATCTCAATACACCCTATACAATAACGACATCGCTAACTAATGCAAAAGGTACTATGACAAAACCTCCGCCAGTAACAAATAATATTACACCACAAGATTTGACAGATAAAACCACGCTTTTGAAGCCGCTTGATGAACATTTTTCAAGTGCTGCTATGCCAACAGGATGGAATCCATTCTCTACTCCATCCCCGCCGGTTGGCCCATTACCATTTTTCAATGTGGTTGGCGGCCCTGGTTTGCCCATGAATGCAGGTGGTAGCACACCTTATGAATTGCTGATCTCATATTGGCCGGTTACTGAACAAAATGTTCAATATGGCATGACAACATGTAGCATTGATGCTTCGAATGCTACGACCCATATCAGTCTATCTTTCAGACATATGCATGTCGTAATTTATGATTTAATGCATCCATACCATTTAGCAGTTGAAGTATCAACGGATAATGGTACAAGTTGGACAACGATTCAAAATTTCGGCGTAATAACGGCAAATATTGACGCAAAATCAGAAGTGATTGACTTGGACGGCTTTAATGTAAGAGGAAAAGTATTTCAAATCAGATTCTTGGCTTACGGTTTTTGCGGATATTTAGGTGGTTGGTGGATAGACGATGTTGTTGTAAGTGGTTATTAAAATTTGTAGATTGAAAAATAATTTGTAAATGAGACTGCCTCATAGGTGATTAAAATTCAACTGCGAGACAGTCTTTTTCGTTGCTAACGAGTTTCAGAAATGGTTTGCAATAAACTATCTTCCGCGAAACGCAGAGCAACTTGCTCTGACGCTTGTCATTATGCCTATCTTTTCGATTCTTATAATATTCCGTCTTTCGAAGCTTTCATAAGTTATGATATGCTGTTTATAGTATTAACCAGGCAGATACTGTTCGGACGGGGGTTTAAGATGATACGTTTGGAAATCATGCACCCGGCAGACCAATTGGCCACTTTCATGACCCGCATTTATAATAACGGATTGACGACATCCTCGGGTGGCAATTTGTCAATTCTCGATTCGAATGGCCATGTCTGGATCACCCCGACAGGACTCGACAAAGGGATCCTGAATCGGAATGACATGGTTCAGGTTGCAGCAGATGGTCCGGTTACTAAACACGTCTTGCCATCAACAGAATTACCCTTTCATCAGGCCATTTACAAATCAAGGTCCAATATCCGTGCTGTCCTGCATGCGCATTCCCCCGCCTTGATCGCTTTCGCGATGATGCGGGAATTACCGGAGGTCCATCTGATGCCGGTGACCCGAATTTCGTGCGGCAATATCAGCATGGCGCCCTATGCGCGCATGGGCAGCAGCGAGTTGGGCGCCGTCCTGGCCGAGGCCTTCAAGAAAGGCGTCAACGCTGTCCTGATGGAAAATCACGGAATTGTCGTTGCTGCTGAATCGATGCAGAGAGCCTATGCGATTTTTGAGACCCTTGAAATCTCCGCCCGGATCGAACTGATGGCTCGAAGGCTCGGTAAACCAAGGGTCTTGACTGAAGATGAAATTGACATTGCACGGACCAAGGAACACACCCGGATGTCAGAATTGACACCACGGGCGCGTACGCCTGAGGAGCTCGGCCTGCGTAGAGACATGACCCGCATGCTGCAGCGTGCAGTCGACCAGAATCTGTTCTCAGCCAGCCAGGGGACGATTTCCGCCCGGATGTCTGACGGATCATACCTGATTTCGCCTTTTGGCCGCGACCGCCGTGAAATTGAGCCGGAAGACCTTGTCCTTGTCCGCCGCGGCTTGAAAGAAAGCGGTAAAACACCCAGTCGTGCAGTTTTCATCCATGAGATGATCTATCACCGCAATCCGAACCGTCCAGGCGATCATCAATGCCCAACCGCCGCACATCATGGCTTTCACACTGACCGATCAGTTGATCGACGTCGGTTCACTTCCCGAACCCTACGTGCTACTTCATGATATTCCACGCGCAACCTATGGGTTCAATTATACGGAACCGCAAAAAACAGCTGCTCTATTCAGTGCAAAGACACCAGCCATCATGCTGGAAAACGACGGCATTATCGTCACCGGCAGTGATATCTTCAAAGCTTTCGATCGTCTCGAAGTAGCCGAGTTCACCGCCCGGTCAATCCTCGAATTGCCTTCGCTTGCCAGGATTCACAAACTTGACGATCAGCAGCGGGCGGACTTGGACGCGTTTTATCCGGTCTGAACGATTTTTTAAACGCGCGTCAACAGATAAAATATAATAAATAATGAATAAATTGACTTGCTTCAAGCTTTGTCAGTCAAAATATGCTTACATACCTTGAAAAAGCTACATAATATAGCTAGAAATGTAAATTGTAATATATTTTTAGGGAAAATTAATTTGAACCACTGATTCAAGTGTGCTATAAAGAATAACAAGATCGTTTACAAATTTATCACAAATATACATATTATTTGACAACTGACAGGTGGAATCGAAGTAAAATATTGCCGGTAATAAGCTAATTTGGCTAATGATTCGGCATTATTTCGATAAGAACCTGCGAGAGGATATAGACAATGTTGACGAACGAGCGGAAGTCCCTGGGCGAGTTACTTGTCGAGGCTCAGCTGATCACCACTGACCAGCTGAATGATGCTTTGACGCTCCAGAAATCATCTGGTAAAAAGCTGGGTGAAGTTCTGCTTGAGATGGGCGTCATCACCGAACGGAAGATCCTCGAAGTCCTCGAATTTCAGCTCCAGGTCCCACTGGTCGACCTCGGCCTATATGAAATCGATAAGGATGCACCGCTATTAATTAATGAGACCATGGCACGGCGCCATAACATCCTTCCGATCAACCGTGAGAATAACCAGCTCATCCTGGCTATGAGTGATCCACTCAATATCCAGGCTATTGATGATGTCCGTCTGTTTACGGGAATGGCAGTCAAACCGGTCATCGCGCTCCAGAGCGAAATCATCAGCATGATCGACCGCTATTACAGCCGTGAAGGCGCAGAAAAAGCAGTCGATGATATCAGCAAAGATTTCAATTTCGAGCAGATCACAGAGCAAGATGCCGATCAAATCAGTGAAATCAATAACGCCCCAGTCGTCCGTCTTGTCAATTCTGTCATCCAGCATGCAGTACGCGCCCGTGCCAGTGACATCCATATCGAACCATTCGAAACGACTATGCGCATCCGATTTCGCGTTGATGGTGAGCTGCAGGAGATCATGAAATCCTCAAAAGCAGCCCACCCAGCCGTGATCACACGCATCAAGATTATGTCTAAACTGGATATCGCTGAAAAGCGGCTACCACAGGACGGACGAATCGAGATGACTGTTGAAGGCCACGATATCGACTTGCGCATTTCCATTCTGCCGACTGTCTATGGCGAGAAAGTCGTCATGCGTATCCTTGGCCGCAATGACATGCTGATGTCAAAGTCTCAACTCGGCTTTTCAGAGGATAATGTTGTCTTGTTCAACCGCATCATCCGCAGCAGCAATGGTATCGTTCTGGTCACAGGTCCGACCGGCAGCGGCAAGACAACAACCCTCTATGCGGTCCTTCGCGAACTGAACAAGGTCAACCGTAACATTATCACCGTTGAGGATCCGGTCGAGTACCATCTTGAGGGTATCAGCCAGGTTCAGGTCAATGTCAAAACCGGTTTGACATTTGCCAACGGTCTACGCTCGATTTTGCGCCAGGACCCCGATATCATTATGATCGGCGAAATCCGTGATGCTGAAACCGCCCAAATCGCGGTCCGTGCAGCTATCACCGGTCATCTCGTTCTGGCGACCGTTCACACCAATGATACTGCCTCAACATTGTCCCGATTAATTGATATGGGTATCGAACCTTACCTCGTTTCATCTTCTGTTGTCGGAATCACGGCCCAGCGACTGATGCGACGGATTTGCAGCAATTGTAAAACTGGGTATATACCAGACCGCACTGAGATGGAAATTCTCAAAATCCGCGAACCCGTTCAAATTTTCCGTGGTGCGGGCTGCAGTTCCTGCAATCATACAGGTTACCGCGGACGTGTCGCCATTCATGAGATCATGCCAGTAAATAGCCAGATCCGTGAACTGATCGATAAAAAGGCCAGCATTGACCATGTACGAAGTGTTGCAATCCGCCAAGGCACAACAACTTTGCGAGAGAACAGTACAGCACTGGTACTCAAAGGCATTACAACAACTGAAGAATTGCTGAAAGTTACTTACAGTGTTGAATAATGCTCAAGTAACTATAAACGGCAGATATTAATCAGAATCGACAGATGTCTCTGCAGTTCAAACCAGGAGGGTAGTCAAAATGATTCTTATCGATGCATTAACCAAGACAGTTCAGTCCACTAGTTCAGATTTGCACATCACTGTCGGTCTTCCGCCGATGATTCGTACCAATACAGTTCTCCGTCCATTTAATGACCAACCACTGACACCAGCTGACACAGAAGAAATTGTACGCAGCATTCTTACCGATGAGCAATTTGCTCGCTTTGAAGAAGCTGGTGAGCTCGACTTTTCATATGTCGTACCGGGACTAAGCCGTTTTCGTGTTAATGCATACAAACAACGCGGTAGTTACGGTGTGGCCTTCCGTGTCATCACGCTCAAGGTCCCAACGCTCGAGGATCTTGGATTTCCTGAAGTCCTCAAGACTTTGGCATCAAAGAGCCGAGGCCTGATCCTAGTTACTGGTCCAACGGGCAGTGGTAAGACAACGACATTAGCGGCGATGGTCAATTACATTAATACTGTGCGTAATTGTCATGTGATTACCCTTGAAGAACCGATCGAGTATTTACATAAACACGGCAATAGTATGATCAATCAACGAGAAATTGGAACAGATACCGGTTCATTCGCCTCTGGATTGCGTGCCGCTCTACGTGAAGACCCGGATGTTATCCTGGTCGGCGAAATGCGTGATCTTGAGACAATTTCAACAGCGATCACCGCAGCTGAAACGGGTCATCTTGTCATGTCTACGTTGCATACTACCGGCGCTGAAGCGACCATCGAACGTATTGTTGATGTTTTCCCAGCCCATCAACAGCAACAGATACGTATTCAACTTGCCAGTGTACTCGAAGGCGTTATTTCTCAATTGCTTTTACCGACACCTGATGGTCAATATATGAACGCTGTTCAAGAGATACTCGTCGTTAACCCGGCTGTTCGAAATTTAATACGTGACGATAAAACCAACCAAATTGCTTCAAGCATCCAGACTGGATCCCGAAGTGGCATGAAATCACTCGACCAAGCTTTGGCTGAGATGGTTAAAACAAATACGATTACTGCTGACGAAGCATATCGTGTAGCGATTGATAAGTCACTATTGCAAAAGTTCTTATCCGTTTAATCTGGTCAATCGCATTTGAGAAATTTGGATTCTTGAGATTTAAGGAGTGATCTTAAACATGGCAACGTTTAATTATCGGGCAATTGGCACTTCAGGTGAACCGATCAGTGGCGTTCTAGTTGCAAAAGATCGATCCGATGTACTTGTAATGCTTAGGCAGAAGGAATATCATCCGATTGCAATCGAGCAGAAACTTGAAAAGCAAGATGTCGATATAATGGCTTTTGCAAATCAAATTAAAGTAAAGGACATTGCGGTTTTCTGCCGGCAGTTCCATACGATGCTAAATTCAGGAATCAGTATAATCCAGTGCCTGGACATATTACAGCAACAGTTCGATAACAAGAAACTCCGTGTGATAATCGGAGAAATCTATGAATTGGTCCAGAAAGGTGCAAGCCTGTCAGACGCGATGCGTCAATATCGCAAGGTGTTTCCGGAATTGTTGATCAATATGATCGAAGCTGGAGAGGCGAGCGGCAACCTTGATTCGATATTAGGTCGAATGGCCGATCACTTTGAGAAAGATACCCGCTTGCGTCGTAAGATAACGGGTGCGTTTCTCTACCCAATAATCTTGTTAACTGTAACTGTTGTGGTTGTAATAATTCTTTTAACATTTGTTTTGCCAACAATAGTCACAATGTTTACATCCAGCGGGGTTGAACTACCAATATTCACCAGAATCTTGTTGGTGATCAGTGATTTCCTTGTAAATTATTGGTACATAGTTTTGGGTGGGATACTCTTGATTTTAGTTTTTATTCGTCGGTTGAGTAAAACAGAGGGTGGTTCATATTTCATTGATTCACTAAAATTGCAATTGCCAATTTTTAAAAATGTTTTAATAAGAATCGCCACAGCTCGATTTACTCGAACACTTTCGACTTTACTTATCAGTGGCATTCCACTTCTTAACGGAATGGAGATTACTTCTCGTGTTGTTGGCAATAAAGTTGTTGAAAAAGCGATTTTATCAGTCCGTGAAGACGTTCGCAAAGGATATGATTTGGCTGGACCAATCAAGCGAACACAGCTCTTCCCACCAATGGTTGATAGTATGATCCGCATTGGTGAAGAATCAGGATCACTAGACGATGTTCTGCGCCGAACAGCTGATTTCTATGACGAAGAAGTCGAGATGTCAATTCAAAAAATGACAACATTACTTGAACCTCTGTTAATCGTTCTGATGGCTGTAATTATTGGTTCAGTGGTAATTGCAATATACAGCCCGATGTTTCAGATGTTCGAAACTGTTTTATAAAAATTACAACAGGTTAAAAAGCGAAAGAGGTGATTGGCAAAAACGTTTTTTACACTATTCGCCATCCGCAAAGATCATGAATATTATTATTAATACCAACGATCTGAATAGCGGAAAAGTAGCATCCTGAGACCTGTCTATCAAAACACCAAATATTTTAGGAGGATTCAAAATGAAACAATCAACACTTCAAAACCCTTCACTTCGTAACCGCAAAGGCTTCACCTTGATCGAATTGATCGTTGTTGTAGCGATCATTGCGATTCTGGCTGCAATCGCAATTCCTTCGTTCTTGAACTTGAGAGCAGATGCAAATGACAAGGCTGCGATTGCAAATCTTGTCAATATTCAAAAAGGGGCAGAGGTTGCAGCGGCAAAAAATAATATTGCCATTTCTGCTGTAACGACAGCACAAATTGAAGGCGTTCTCGGAATAACTCTTGCATCAATGAATGGAAGCCCTTCAGGTGCGGTTTATTCTTGGACTCAACCATATGCCGCAGTAGCAAGCATTGCAGTTCCAGGTGATCATGGTGCAGCCTTTAACTATAGTGCAATCTCATAAGTGTTTTATTTAAATATTACCTTCTATTTGATAAGAATCGTATTTAGATGATATCCAATCGGGTGTATGGATGTGGATTTAAACACATCCATACACCCTCACAAAATGATTATTGATGAAAACAGGATTATAATATATCCAGATGAATCTCTTCGAGATATGCAGAGCATCCCTGAATGTTTAGATAATGACACATTCGTAAAATAATTTGAAAACATCTGTAACAAACAGTTTAAATAAATTGAATGCAACTAAATACTGCATTGTTTGAGAAGGGGGGATTAACATGATTCGAAAGAGAAAAGGATCAGCACTAGTTTTGGTAATTATTGTAATGTTCGTTTTGTCGATCATCTTTGTCGCGTTTCTCAATACAGGACTAGCAGAAACAAATTTTTCGATTGGACAGGAGCGTCATTCAAAAGCCTATTATCTGGCGCGATCAGGTGCTGCCGGGATTGCCTATCAGATTTTATTCCACCCTAAGACGACAACAGCAATGCATAATGTTACCTATAATATAGATAACGCTGTTGATAATTTGGACGGCAATGTTTCGGTTCATGTTTTAAAAGAAGTTGATAACGATGTGGTTTTAACTTCAACAGGAACCACATTGACAAACGACATCCGTATAGTCAAATTGAAACTTCATTATATGACAGCCCAGGATATTTTCAAGTATGCGATTTTTACAGATTCGAATTTGGATATTACTGGCATGAATTTGGTAAATGGACCAGTAGCATCTAACGGAACAATTACGTCTGATGGGACTGTTATTCGCAATGGATATGAAGCTGGCGATCTGGAATATGCGGAATTGACCTTTGTTCAGGACCCATTTCCAACCTTGACAGAGTATGCCGATATATATGCAAATCCTTCAACAGCATTGGTCAAAATTGATCAAAGCGGCTATTATCCTGATATTAATAGTAACGCCGATATTCTGGAATTTGACACGTCTGATGGTGACATGGAAATTGTCGTCGATGATATTTATGTGAAAGGTGATCTTCAAATAACAGGTGGTAATTCCCTTTCGCTGTATGTCAAGAACTCAGCAAATTTCCAAACGCCGACTTTAATTAATGATGATAATCCTGATTTAATTGTTATCCATCTGGCTGATAACAGCTCACTTACATTTCAAGCCGGTATGTCATTTAAAGGTTACGTTTATGGCCCAGGAGCAAGTGTAGTCGATATGGCAGGTGCTACAGTTGTCGGGGCAATAATTGCAGATAATTTTTATGGAAATGGCAACCCAGATATCACATATCAGGCACCAGGTTCAGAAATTCCATTGGGTGAGATTGAGGCATACCGAATCGATGAATGGAGCAAATGAGCCGTTTTTTATCCGAAAGAAGGCTACCAAAATGAAAAATACATACAGTTCAAGAGGTATGACATTAATTGAGATTGTTGTAAGCCTTGCAATATTGGGAGTCCTTATCGCCTCTTTTTTAGGTGTTTTTACCTCTGGATATCGATATATCACGAAAGCGGGAGACCAGAGTGTTATTAGCTTTCAGAATCAGGAGTCTATAGAAGCACTAATTAAAGAACAAGGCCCGGGCTCAAATTTGACTTTGGATTTTATTGATTCAAGTGCTGTTGCGGCTCCCTTTTCTGTTAGTGGTATCCGAATCTTTGAAGGAGAATTCAACAATTTTTTACCTGGTATATCTGGGACTTCAATTTCAGTGACAGGAATATCTGGCTTGCCCAATACATACACGCTTCCTAATATTGGAGCGACCTATCGTTTTTCAATTGACGTCGAACCCGCAGACGCTTCTAATCGATCTGTTACTTGGGATTCAAGTAATGAAAGTGTCGTAACGGTTGCTAATGGCCTTGTATATGCTGTAGCATCTGGCACAGCAACAATAACCGTTACGACTATTGATGGCGGATATACAGATTCGGTTGTAATAACAGTTGTCAACGCTCTCTTAAGCTCAGATACAACATTAAGTAATTTGGTTCTTTCGGATGGATCTTTCTTTACCCCTGCGTTTCAACCAAATGTAACTAATTATATCCAGACCGGAACAGGTACACCACCAACTGTTGATGCGACAAAAAATCATCCCGATCAATTCCTTTCATACCATCAAGCGACAGACCGGTCGGGTGATAACGTTGCAACGATTATTGTAACTGCTGCAAATAGAATAAATACGAGAACCTATACAGTTACTTTCAATGCTGGCAGTTCAAGTACTGATGCATTATTGAGTAGCCTAACACTTTCTGATGGGTCAGCAATAACACCTTCATTCAATCCATCAATCTATGAATATAAACAAAGCGTTAGTAACACCGGAACACCTCCATCTGTGATTCCAACAAATAGTTCTGGTGCCACAATAGTAACCCAACAAGCAACTGACAGAATATCAAATAATGTGGCAACAATTTTTGTTACAGCTCAAGATGGCATAACAACTTCGGTCTACCATGTCACTTTTTATAGCTCAGATGCAACTTTAAGTAATCTTAAACTTAAAACTGGAACATTAACAAAAATAGATGAATATCATTATGTTCAAAACGCAAATGGAGCATTACCAGATATTCTGGCAACGCCAACCCATCCAAATGCTGTTATAAATATTATTACATCAGCAACAACTAGAACAGCACCAACAAATATTTCGACAATTGTTGTTACAGCAACTGATGGCGTTACAAAACTCACATATTATGTCACATATTTGCCCAAATAACTGAAATATCATTTTCCTCTGAGGTTTTCGAATGATACAAAAGAGACGCGGACTGACATTGATCGAAGTAGTTTTGGCCGTAGCGCTACTTGTAGTGGTTTCTTTAATGGTCTTCACGTTCCTGCAATTCGGTGATCGGATTTTTAACAGGGGAGAGGATCGGTTTGATATCCAATCTGAAGTTCGATTAGCTTCAGATTTCATTTCAGATGAACTGAGATATGCGACAAGTATTAGTTTGTATTCAGATTACCATACTGTGGTATTTGACAACACTAATTATAAATATCTTTATATTGATGATAGTGGTACTCTAATGTTTGGTAAAGGAGATGGATCCCCTTGTAGTGCTCATTCAGCAACAGTATTAGATCCTGATCTATTGTATACAATTGAACCATACATCAATAAAACCTCAGTCAATTTTGTTATTAGTGGGACAATAAAAGATGAAACATATGAGGTTACCACAAGCGTTTTCCTGAACAACATTAAACAGGCGCTTCCTGCTGCTACAGGTCAAGTTATCGAATATAAAAGTCCTTCATCATAAATGTAAAATATGGAATAATCATTAAGTTAATTGTTGAATTTGTATAACTGAACATAATCAATTTCACGATTATAAATCCGAAAGAAGAAGGTGACTAGATGAGTTTAGGCAAAGTTCTTTCCATCGATATCGGTAAAGGCAACATCCACTTAGTCGTTGGTGCAAGTAAGGGTGGCGTTGTTGACATTGAAACTGCAATAATTGTTCCCACCCCCAGTGGAGCTGTCAAAGAAGGGGCAATCCTCGACCGTAGTAGCTTATCTTTCTTGTTAAATAGTGTCATCAAAGAAAGTAATATTCAAGTTAACAAAGCTATTGTTACAGTCAAGAGCACTCAAGTTATTACCCGGGAATTGAGTATTCCAGATGTACCACAGGACGATATTCTGCCCCTTGTACTTCTCGACATGGAACAGTACTTGCCGAATATTTCGCGTGATTACCGAACCGGAGTAACTATACTTGAAACAATCAGTACTCCAGGCGGAAAGCAAATTAAGGTCCGGGTCTTTGCGATGCCCAATGTGCTTGCCGAAGAATATGCCACACTACTTAAGGAATGCAAATTAAAGCCGCTTTTCCTTGATATTCATGCAAATGCAATAAACAAACTGATTCAACGCAATTTGGCTTTAAATCAAAACACAAACACTGGTTGGAATTGGAAGCTTGCTGCTTTTGTGGACTTGGGTCAAGAGTTGACTGAAATTGGCATCTTCGATCCACAAAAACTTGTTTTTACACGACAGATTCCATATGGAAGTGGCTATATGGATTCGGAGTTAATCCGGCAGTTAGAAATCAATGAAGCATCACTAGTGCAAAAAAAGCAAGAATTATGTGATTTAAGTCGTGTTGATTTTATTAGCGATGAGGCAAGACGGCTTAATGACATTGTTCGACCCTATGTAAATCGGGTGACTAATGAGATTCAGACTGTCATTCAGTTTTACTCTGGCCGTGTGTTAGAAAAGCGACCGGAAATTGTCTACTTATACGGTGGTAATGCACACCTTAGAGCACTCGCCGAGAATATGGAAAAGACACTTGGAATTCCTGTTCGCAACCTCATTGACTGTGCAGCCATTCATGGAACTGCTAAAGTCGGGATTTATGATGTATTGAATTTCGCCAATTCAAGCGCAGCGTTATTCCGGAATGACTGAGGAGGGGTGAGCTATATGAATGATCTTAATTTTTTCATAGATCCTAACGCGAAAAAAAACAAATCCAGCACAGGCCTTGTACTCATTGCGACAATTGCTGTTGTTGCACTATTTGTTGTAGGTCTATTCGGGTTTTGGGCTGTCCGGAATAATCGTGTAAAAAATGAAATTGTGAAAATTGAAGCTCAGATTGCTTCGCCAGAATATCAACAAGGGAAAATGCAAGTTGATTTGTTAAATCAAAGACTAAATTTATTGAATCAATATGACCAGTCATTGAATCAAATCAACGCATTCCTTTATAATCATGATCCGATTAAAAAAGCTTTTATGGACACAATTGCATTAACCATACCGAAAGATATCACTTTAGTATCTTTTAATTTGAACTCAAGACAAATGTCGCTTGAAGCATTTTCAGCGAATGAAACTGCAAATGCTGAACTAATCAAGAACCTTAAAGATACCGGATTGTTCAAAACCGTTGATTTAAATTCTGCGATTCATAGTGACACTGTTAATGCAGCTCCTACCGACCGTAATATTGTGATAAATGCGATGCTGAAGGAGGTGCTGACTAAATGAAACTTAGTAAACGTGAGCAAGTAATGTTGGCTGGACTGCTGATAGTTGCTTTGCTGGCTTCAGCATACTATTTGATTTATCAGCCAATGAAGAGTGATTATGATGAGTTGGATGTAAAACGACAAAAACTGCAAGTTCAATATGATACAACGATGGCAGCAATCGACCAATTAGTAAAATCAACGGAGAATGCAAATAATTTATCAACAGAAATAAGTAAGAAGACAGAACGCTACTATCCCTCAATTATTCAAGAACAGTTAGTGCTAGTCATGAATCAAATATATGATGAAAGTCTTATTATAGTCAGATCAGAAACATTTACGCTTGGACAGCAATATGAAATTGCTCCTGCTTCGACTTCCGCGCAAAATGATATTCCAGCATCTCAAGACTTAAAACAAATTGCCTCTGATTATAAGGACCTTATAAATGGAAAATCTGAAGTTTCGGAAGCTACTTCGGATCAGCAACAGACCTCTGGAGAAGATATTAATAAAGAAAGCATGGATGCAATCCGTTCAATTGAAAAAATGGATATGAACATTCAGTTTTCAGCGACGTATATTCAAATGATGGATTTCGTTCAAAGAGTGGAAGCACTCAATCGATCTATTCAAGTAAAGCAGCTAGATATTTCTGTTTCGAAACCTGTAGACCAGACGGTTACAGGGCCAGCAGGTGAGACGATTGCGGTTGCTGCTCCTAACGGACAACTTGACTTTAATATCGACCTCGTCTTCAACGCAATCCCCAAATTGACCGCACAGGACGATGCATATGAAGCCTGGACATTGACAGGTACCTATGGCAAAGTTGACCCATTCATCAAATAATCCAACCCGTTAACAGGAGGCCGGTATGGTACAAGTGACAGAACTCATGGCATCATGGCCGGTCCAATGGATATTGATCATCACGCTGGCAGCGCTGGGTTTCCTGGCGCTGCTTGGCTGGTTGGTCTGCGACCTGGGCAGCTTAGGCAAGTTATTCCGCTCAATTCGCCAAGCCCGGCAGGAAATTGCCCAGCTCTGGAAAAAAGATCCGGTTGAAAACCTGAAATTGTTCCGCGATCTGGTCAATTCCGGTAAAGTCGGCGTTTTAATGCATCCGATCAACCGGGCTATCCTCTATGACCAGACCGGACAGCCATCGGCGATTGCCGACCCAAGCCAGTCTTTTGAACCTCGCGTGATTATTGCCCAAGCTCCAGGCAGATTCTGGGCTGCGCCGATTTTTTACCTGATGATTGTCATCGGCATCTGCGGAACGTTTCTCGCGACCCTTGTCCAGCTTGAAGTGGACCCTTCTGCAGCGGCTACAACAGCCGTTTTGCATGCGATGCTGGTCATCCTGCTGATCACCCTGTACAAGACGGTTGACCTGCTCGTGATCCATCATGCGACTGTTGTCATTGAACAGTTCCAGGACATGCTGACCCGTCATTTCCCCGTTTTCGGAGAGATCCAGCTTCAGTATCAGATCCTGCAAGGACAACGCCAGACGATGATCCAGATGAGAAGTATGGGCCCTGAACTGAGCGCAAATATTGGCGATTCCCTGCAAAAACAACTTGTCCCGGCGATCCGAATGATGGGCCAGAATATGAGTCAGTCATTTGATCAAGCGACTAAAAACCTCAACGAGTTGCAGCAGCAAGGCATGGGTAAATTAGCCGCTCATTTCGCTAACCAGCTAGAACACTTGCTGGGCCAGAATTTTGAGAACCTGGCGACATCGATTCAAACGATGAACACCCTTCATGAGTCAAGCAGTAAACGGTTGCAGGAATTACTCAACTCACTCGATCGATCAGCTAATTTGCAGAATCAGTCTCAGGAAGCAGCCCAACTCGTCCTGAAGAGCTTGTCCGATTCACGCCTGGCGATCACTGACAGTTCCGCCAAACTTGACCAGATTTATGCCAGCAGTGCCGAAAACCTTAACCAGACTTTCAGCATCAGCTCAGAGCGGCTCACGCAGACTTTAAGCGCCGGTACAGATCAGCTGACTCAGACTGTCAACACCAGTTCAGAACAGCTCGCCCGGACCTTCAATACCAGTACTGAGCAACTGACCCAGACCTTCAATACCAGTACTGAGCAACTGACCCAGACCTTCAATACCAGTACTGAGCAACTCAGCCAGACCTTCAACATCGGTACGGAAAAGCTCAGCCAAACCTTCACCACTGGCGGCGATCAGCTTCTCGAGATCTTTACAACCGGTGGAGCGGTCTTGAATCAGTCCTTGACTTCTGGTTCCGATCAGCTCAACCAGTCATATTCGAAGGGTTCTGAACAGATCAGCTCGGCAATGCAGCTTGGCGCAGGCCAGATCGAAAAGGCATTTAACCTCAACCAGGACAAGCTAAATGATGCCCTGACTGCGAGTGCTGATTACTTCAAACAGGCTCTGGTCTCCAATGCCGAAAATCTGACGACCTCATTGTCGACAAGTACAGGCATGCTCAACGATAGTACAGACCGCCTCAACGAAAGCACAGGACTACTTAACCAGGCGCTGACAACCATTGCGGAGAAGCTCAATCAAGTCCTTGAAACAAGCACTGTTGAAATGAAACTGGCTTTTGCATCAGCTGCCGATGAACTGAACCTCAAGTACACTTCAGGTTCGGATACGTTAAGCCGGACTTTCGAAACCGGGACCGAACAATTGAATCTGGCGCTCAGCTCTGGTGCAGACCAGTTGGCGCAGGTCTATTCATCGAGCAAAGTCGATTTGAACCAGGCCATTGTCTCCGGCACCGAACTGCTGACCCAGTCCCTGGTGACGAGCTCTGAACAACTGTCACAGAATCTCGTGGCGAACTCAGAACGCTACAACCAGTCGCTTTTGTCAGGGACCGAACAGCTTGGCGATGCGTTGATCCGCACCAGTGAGCTGGCTTCGAATTTGCAGGATCTGCTCTCGGCCAGCCAGGAATCAACCAACCGGTTCAGGCAGGACCAGCTCCAGGTCGAAGAACAGATCGGCGGCTACTTTGACCAGATGCATCAGCAGATTATCCAGGTCCAGGACGACTTGCAATCCAACTTGGTCGATATTTTCTCGAAATTTACGGACTTGACGACCACTTCGCTGACTCAGTCAGATGAACAGTACCAGGCCATGGTCACCAGGCTGTCCGAGGACTCCACCCAGCTGATGAACATGCTGGATGACCAGGTCCGTGATCTGAGTTTCCTCGTCCGTGACATTGCCAGTGAAATTTCCGGCCTTAATAAATCAATGGACGGTTCGCTCCAGTTGTTTGGCGAGCAGATGAAGTCCAGCACACAGATGACCTTCGAATCGTTTGACAAAGGTCTGGCTGATGTTGTTGGTCAACTTACCGACACAATCAGGCTGATCAGCGACGCCGTTGACGACTTGCCTGCGGCGGTCGTCAGTGCCCGAGATCTGATGACGACAAAGTACCTGTCTGACAATAACTCCGCGACCTGATCGACAGGCTATCAAGATGGAAACGATCACAGCCTATACCCCGGTCCAGCTTCTGGCCCAGCTCAATCAACTACCGGCTCAGGCAAAGGATCACGATTCGAATCGGCAACCTGCTGATTCGATTATTAACCTTGTCCGCAGAGCTCATGATTTGCCATCACCACTTCAAAAAGCGTTGTCCTTCACCATAAAGACCAGTCAGCTTGGGACGCTGCTTGACCTTGTTGCAGACGCATCAGATCCGGACCTGCAGGCAACCGCATTCAAGATGATCCAGTTCCGCTTGAAATCACGATTAGCAGGCCCGGTTTGGCATTACTTTCAAACCGAACCAGGCCGTTTCGAGTATGCCGAATTGCTCTTGAATTATGCCCGCGAAAATAGGGAAGGCCATCATCGCACCGTCCATCGCGAAGATATCCAATTAGCTTTTGTTGGCATGATCGGGCAAGCGACGTTGACAAACACTTGCCGCGCCGAGCAACTCGAGAAAATCCTGATTCAGCACCTGACCCAGTTTGAATTGACTCAGATGACCTGCGCCCAGCTCATGAAGCGCTATGACCTGGACCTGCCTGGTCAATTTGCCGAGGATCTTCTGATTGAATATTTCTCCCTTTGCAGCGAGCCGGTCTTCCAGCAAAACCTGGTGATGCTGATTCACCTGCTTGATGTGTCGACTGAAGATGCACGTCTTTGGCCGGTGATCAACCGTTATTTCGAGCAGATCCGGCCCCTCCAACTTGACGATGGGATCGGCAGACGGGTGGACGTGCGCCTGGGTAGTGAACGAAATAGAACGGGCACGCAAGTTCCATCAGTATCTGCAGATCGTCCGCTCGAAGTTAAAGCTGCACCTTCAGCTGATCCACTCACAGCTCTCGCCCGCAAACGATTCAAATACTGGCAGATTCTATACAGCCTGCGCTGCTCTATTCTGCAGCCTCGTCTGGTCGACTTACTCAGCCGCTACTATTATTTGCTCGACCACGAAGCAGAATCCGTGCCCCAGACGGGAGTCTTGATCAAAATGGGGCAGTTGGTCCTGGTTGTCCGTGAAAATGATGACCATTTTTATCTCTACCCCAGGAATGTTTTTGATCAAACCGAGGTCAGCTGGAAGCTCGCGCAAAGGCCTGGAAAAAACAGCACGGCTGATCAATCCGTCGACTCCATCTCGGATCCTGGCGACACGAATGAGGGCCTCACCGATTTAGATGAGAATCCAATCATCACGATTGAGAATCTCAACGTTACAAATGAGAATCAAGACGATACGAGTGCTGATCAAGCCGAAAAGTATGATGTCCAGGACACAGGGTCAAGTCCCTGGCCGATGTCACAGCCAAATCCCTGGCCGATCGACCAGCAAATCGTGATGCCAGCGCGCCAGGCTCTCTTGAACGAGCAGGATAAGCGACCGGACGAACGTTCCCTGGTCGACCTTTTAGTCCGAAATGAAATAATGAGCATCATCCAGCTCTCGCTTGTAGATGCCCATTATCTGTTTGCCCGGAAAATATTTGATGAATTGTCAGCATTTAAAGGTGCTGTCCCGGATTAATTGGAATCCGTCTGCTGTCTTCAAAATTCCCTTGATCACAACAGGTCACTTCAGATGACGTTAGATAACCTCAGATGACCTCAGATCACTTCAGAATCTGCCACCTGCCGATATAAGGCAGTTCTTTGGCCTGGCCGTTCAAGCCATTGAGCAGGCCCATGACTGCATAGACCACCACCGCAATCGAGAAAAACGGAACGATAAGCCAGCCGATGATCGGGATCACGCCGAGGATGATTGAGCCGACAACGCCGACAATCAGCAACACGAGGCCCTGGTTGGCGTGAAAACGCCCGTAGCGGGATTCGGGACAGACGATCAGCGGCAGGAAGAAGAGGAAGTAGGCCAGGCCGGACACGACTTTATTGGCCTGGATATCTTCGACTGAAAATGCTTCGTTTGCATTGCTCGAACCGGTTTGCTGATAGTTGAAATTTCCCCACTGGTTGTTGTTTGAACCAGCTGTCACTTTGGTCCCGCAGTGGTTGCAGAACTGGGCATCGTCTGCGATTTCCTTGCCGCACTTGTTACAATATTTCGCCATAGGACGGTCCTCCTGAGTCTTCAAAAGTAAGATGACAATGATCTTCTCCCATTATCCCAAATGTCAGTTGTTTTGTCACGGGAATGATGCAATTTTTACCATTTCGTTCGATGAATAATAACATTTTAATCTTTTGTTCTTTTTACAAATCAGCCGATTCATGCTATGCTTGAAGGGAACAAAGTCCAGGCCATTCACCTGAACAGCGATTAATTATTTCACCCGGTTCACAGTTGAAAGGAGGCAATAATATGTTCAAAGATCTCATCGGTGCCGTCACAGGGGCCAATAAGAAAAAACAAAACGCCAAGGTTGCTGCGGGCTTGACTGCAGGTGCTCTGGTGGGCGCGATTGCCGGTATCCTGTTTGCCCCCAAGGCAGGCAAAGAGACTCGCGAAGACATCCGCGTCGGCGCTCAGCTTGGTGCTGAGAAAGCAAAAGAAGCAGCTACCCATGCAGCCGATTTTGCCAAAGAAAAAGTATCCGAAGTCAAAGAGAAAGTCATCGAAGTCAAGGATCACCTGAAGCATAAAACCCAGGAAGAAGCACAGCCAGAGCCGCCGACAACAGAAGAGCAGAAGGTCGATTGATTCGGCTGACGACAGAAAGAAGGCGACTTCATGATTGTCACGATTGACTTGATCTCTGTCCTGACCGGCCTTCTGATCATCAGTGGTGTGGTTTTTCTCATCTTTCTGATCATCGCCATCGCCAGACTGATCCAGACCTTGACCAAAGTCAACAAGATGCTCGACCAGGTTCGCGAACCGATTGTCGCGACAACCAGGCAATTGCCAGATCTGGTCGGCAAGTTCGACCGCATCACCGGCAATGTTGAATTGGTTGCCGATTCGGCCAAAGCGACCATACCCCCAGTGCTCGAAGACGTCAAGACAGTCACCAATACGGTGCGTGAAAGCGTGACCAGTGTCGGTGACACAGTCCACGAAGTCTCAGACGACCTGCATGGTTTCTTTGCCGGCAAGAACGACACCGCAGTCAATATTGGTTCAATCGTCAGCATCGTCACCACGGCTTTCGACATCATCAGCCATTTCATCCCGCAGAAGAAGTCCAAATCCTGCAGAAGCCGTTCACGGCGCAAGTAACACGATCCGTAACAAAATCGCCGCTAGCCATTCAGGCCAAGCGGCGATTTTTTTCAGTGGTATTTAGTATTATCCAGTGAAATCTAGCGTTACACGTTAATCCTACTGTCCGATCAGGATGGCCACCGAACGCGGCGCCATTTTGAGTGTCGGTCCAACCAGTTTCATGTTGGCTGGATCACTGGCAATGTCTTCTCCGGCAGGTAAGGACGTATCGACGGCCTGGTGCCAACGCATCCGTCCGGGCAACCGTGGCAGTTGCAGGGAGGCCGCTTCCCAGTGGGCATTGATCGCGACATAGACGATGTCGTCGCGGAACCTGATGGCATCATAACCGGTGAACATGACCGCGACGGTGTGCGTTTCAGCGACGGGTTCGAGGAACCAGGCCCGGACCCCGTGCTTGCTGAAAGAAGGCAAGCCGCAATGTGACGGATCGTTGGTGCTGTTGCGCATCACGGGATGGCGTTGGCGCAGACGGATCATTTTCTGGACAAAGACAAATAAATCATGGTTTTGTTCCAGCATGGCCCAGTTGAGCCAGGAGATTTCATTATCCTGGCAATAGGGATTGTTGTTGCCAAATTGGGTGTTGCCAAATTCATCGCCGGCTAAAAGCATCGGCGTGCCGCGGCTGCTAAGCAGTATGGCAATGGCATTGCGGACCAGCCGGCTGCGCAGCTGGTTGATACTCGGGATGCCAGTTTCACCTTCCGCACCGCAGTTCCAGCTGTTGTTGTGGTTTTCGCCATCCGAGTTGCCCCAGCCGTTTGCTTCGTTATGCTTATAGCTGTAGCTGTACAGGTCATGCAGGGTGAAACCGTCGTGGCACGTGATAAAGTTGACTGATGCATTCTTGCCGCGGTGCAGCGGGTCGTACAGGTCATGTGATCCCGCCAGGCGGTCTGCGACAATCGTAGCCAGTCCGGCATCGCCTTTGAGAAAACAGCGCAAATCGTCACGGTAGCGGCCATTCCATTCCGACCAGCGGCTCCAGGACGGGAAACTGCCGACCTGGTAAAGACCACCGGCGTCCCAGGCTTCAGCGATCAGTTTGACATTGGCAAGGATCGGGTCAAAGGCGAGACTTTGCAAGAGCGGCGGCTTGCTCATCGGTGAGCCATCCTCGTTGCGGCCAAGAATCGAAGCCAGGTCAAAGCGGAAACCGTCGATCCGGTACTCTATGACCCAGTAGCGCAGACATTCGACGATCATCTGCTGCACGACCGGATGATTGCAGTTCAGGGTATTGCCGCAGCCGCTGAAATTGTAATACTGTCCGTCCGGGCTGAGCATGTAGTAGATGTTGTTATCAAATCCCTTGAATGAGATGACCGGGCCGTTTTCATTGCCTTCTGCGGTATGGTTGAATACGACGTCGAGGATCACTTCAATACCATTTTCATGGAATTGCTTGACCAGGGACTTCAGTTCAATTCCTTCACGATTATATTCAAGGCCGGCAGTGTAGCCTGTGTTCGGGGCAAAGAAACTGACAGGGTTGTATCCCCAGTAATCCAGCAATTTTTGTCCTTTGAATTCGCGGACATCGCGCATTTCATCAAATTCAAAAATCGGCATCAGCTCGACCGCATTGATTCCCAGGTCAATCAGGTAGGGGATTTTCTCGGCTAGTCCGGCAAAGGTGCCGGGGAACTGGACGCCGGAAGAATCATGCCGGGTAAAGCCTCGGACATGCAGCTCGTAAATGACCAGGTCTTCCATTGGGATTTGCGGGCTGTGGCTGTTGCCCCAGTCAAAATCATTGGCGACCACTCGAGACTTGTAGTGGCAGTTCTGGGGATTGCGCAGACCCCATTTGCTTTGTCCGGTCACAGCTTTCGAATAAGGGTCAATCAGCAGCTTCGTTGGGTCGAAGATCAAACCCCGGCTGGGATTGTATTGCCCATCGACACTGAAGGCGTACTCAAATTCCATGATATCGAGTCCAAAGACAATCATTGAGTAGACATAGCCGATCCGATAATTTTCGGGGAAGGGGATGATGACATAGGGCTGACACTGTTCGCGCTGGAACAACGCCAGCGAAACGGAATGTGCGTTCCGTGAATGCACCGTGAAACTGACGCCGCCCGGGATAACTACAGCTCCATTTTCAAGAAAGAAGCCCGGCCGGATCTTGAAGCCGTTGACTTCGTCAAGTGGGATCAGGTTATGGCCGAATCCGCGGGCGAAGCTTTCGTAGTTAACCAGTGTGGTCAGGTCATTCCAATTCATAGGATCTCCTGTCAATTTCGCAGTTTGCAAATTCTGTCAAATAAGCTATATTCTTAGTTAGTTTATGACGGAGGTTTATTATGGTTGTCAAAAGTGCCACCTTGTATATCCAGCCCGAACATTGTGATGAATTCATTGCTGCAACTCGGATCAATCAAGCTGCTTCGATTCTAGAACCTGGTATAACTTGCTTTGACTTCTTCAAATCCAATGACGAACCGGGCCGTTTTCTGCTTTATGAAATATACAAGACTCAAGATGATCTGGTTGCCCACACAAAAACCCCTCATTACAAGGTCTGGCTCGAGACGGTCAAAGTCTGGTTTGTCAAACCGGTTGATCGGGCAGTCTATGTACCTGTCGATTAAATATAACCCATATAACCCATTTCAGAATTAGACCCGATTCATTGAACGCAGCGTTTGGCGTGTTAAGCACCCAGTTTTCTGGCATTTTATGTCAAAATCATATTCCAGTGACGCTGCCGTGTCAATTTATTGCCGTTCCAGCACCGGACTCAACCACTCAATTGGCAAAAACAATGCATTTTCTCGCTCAAATTTCTATTTATCGTTTATAATATATTCATGTAAGCATACGGAAGGGATGGACCAGATCATGATAAAAGTCGCAATCTGTGATGACGATCCAGTATTTCTCAAGATGCTCGAGCAAATGATCGATCAGATCGCAAAGACTTCAGGTCAACCGGCAGAATTCGTTGAATTCGAGGCCGGCGAGCCCTTGATGCATTACCTTAAACAGAACCAGAACCGCATTGATGTTTTATTCCTGGACATTATGCTTGGCGAAACGACCGGTCTTGAATTCGGGCAGATGATTCGCGAACGTTATCCCTTTATCCAGACTGTTTTCATTTCTGCCGATATCGACTACTCACTTGATGTTTTTGACCTGGAAGCTGTCTATTTCCTTAATAAACCGGTTTCGATGGACCGCCTGACCCGGGCCTGGGATTTGGCACTGCGCCGGATCAACAATCAGAAGGAATCATTCCTGAGGATCAACAGCCGTGGGCATCACTTGAATATTCCTTACAAAGACATCCTCTATCTTGAGAGTGAACGCCGGATCATCATCGTCCACCGCCATTCAACAACACACCAGTTTTATGCTCAGCTCGATGACATCGAGCAGCAGATACCGAACTATTTTATCCGCTGCCACCAAAGCTATCTGGTCAATATGCAATACATCACCAGCTTGGCCAAGGGTCGCTGCCAGATTTCAAACGGCCAGATGATCCCGATCGCCCAGAAGCGAAGAGCCCAGACTCGCAGGCAATATCTGCAATTCATCAAAGACCAGGCTCAGTCCCAGATCCAATCCTGATCCGCCTTTTCATAATGATTCACCCCAGGCAGCTTTCGCATGGATGCATGTGAAAGCTGCCTTTTTTGTTAACCAACACCAGATCCAGCCTCGATCAGAATGTTCCGAATTGGAACATCATCGTGTTATAATTAATCAGTCGTCAGGCGATTTTGACGAGTTGAGGTGTGGCTGGCATGAAATTCTCGAATGATTTCTGGGTGGTTTACGATACAGCTCAGAAACATCTGTCGAACAACCCGGAGTACAGCCAGCTAGAGTCGGATATTATCGAAACACTCGAGCAATTCGAAGACCAGGCCATGTTGGAACGGCTGACAAACGCCCTGCAGATGCAGTCGACATTGCTCGCGCACGCGATCTATTTGACAGCAAAACGCCAGGTACGACGTCAATCCTGTGATTGACAGATAATTATCCAGAAGACTACAATTTTCATAGTATGATTTGTCTGAAAGCGTATGGCCAATGACAATCAACTATGATTTTTTTATGTGAAGAAGTGATTGGATGATCGAAAGAAGACAAACCAATCAACGTCAATGGGTGTATGACGCGATCAAAGGTCGCGGTCATTTAAGTGCTCAGAAAATACTTGAGCAGATCCGGATTCAACATCCTGAGATTTCTGTCGCCACAGTCTATCGCAATTTGAATATCCTGGTTGAAAATGATCTGGTCCAGGTTGTCGGCCATTCCAGCCAGATGGAAATCTATGACGCACGAACAGATGCGCATGCCCATTTTGTCTGCCGCAACTGTGGCAAGATTTTCGATGTTGAAGAAGTTCCGGACGGCCGGGCCATCTCGTCACTTGAAAGAGCCGGCCACCATGTATTTGAAACCAGGCTGACTTTGTTTGGCCAATGCAGTGAATGCAGCCAGACTATCGAAAGTGAGAGGACATCGAGATGAAATTGACAAGTTCCGCCCTTCACAATGGGACATTTGAGGATCTTTATGGTCATCGGGGCCATCGCGATCAGTCCGGCCGCATGGTCACCTATTCCATCCCCCTGGTCATTTCAGATGCTCCCGCGCAGACGGTCAGTTACGCGATTGTCCTCGAAGACAAAGATGCAGTCCCTGTTTGCGGTTTTTCCTGGATTCATTGGCTTGTGGCTGATTTGACCCGGACAGAACTGATGCCGAATGAGAGCGTGACCGCAACCGATTATGTCCAGGGGACCAACAGTTGGTCCGGAAAGCTCGGCGGGCTGGACCGCCTGTCTGCCAGCTATTATGGCGGCATGAGCCCGCCGGATGCGCCACACCTGTACGAAGTGCATGTTTTTGCCCTCGATACCCGGCTCAATCTTAAACGAGGATTTTATTTGAACGAATTGTATAAGGCAATGGAAGGCCACATCCTTGACCAGGCCACACTCAAGGGAATGTACCCTACACTTTAAAACCTTTGCGATATATAAACACGGCGTCAGGAGCGATAATGGCGGAGGCGGATGCAGAAATAAAATCAGCGATTGATGAAGCCGAGGACGGCTTGTTTAACCCACAATTGGGTTTGAAGCTTATGGATGGCAATCAAGCTATCTTCCACTCGCTTTTAAGTCAATTCATCGCAATCTATGCTGACCTGCCCGGTCAGATTCGGCAGCTGGTCCAGGCAGATAATCAAAAAGGAATGGTCAGAATCTGTCACAATCTCAAATCGACAACCGGTCATGCCGGCAGTGTGACACTATCTTCACGGTCGAGTCTGATCGAAAAGTCGATCAAAGCATCAGCCTGGCCGCTGGAAAAGGAGCTGCTGCAAGAACTCGAACAATATGTCGCGGACGTTGTCACGCTGCAAAGCCAGATCAAGACATACCTCGCCACTGTTCATCAGACAGAGGACCAGGCAAATCAGGCCGGTCATCAAGCCGGCCGAAAGGCGCCAGGCCACCCGGCCAAGAACGGCGATCAACGAACCATGACCGCTGAATTGCAGACACTCCGACAGCATCTCAGTGAGCATGATCCGGTCAGCAGCCGACTGGTCCTTCAGCAGTTGCTCCAGTCGGACCATCCTGACTTCATCAAGACAAAACTTTTCAGTGTCGGGACAATGCTTAACCAATACCAGTTTGAAAATGCATTGGCTTTGATCGATCAACTGTTTTGACAATCCCATGCCGACTGCATGTTCCCTCAGGACCAACAGCCTTCGGGACATTCTGGTTTGCTTGATCATCCGGTGGTTTGTAGATTATAATCCATTCAACCTGCCTGCACCGATTCAACCTGGTCATAGTTTCACTGGACTTGATTTTAACGATCCGGAATAAACGGCCCGAGCAGGCGAAATCGATTGCCAAGGACAACAAAACGATATGATCGATTGTTCAGTCGGTATAGTCACTTATAATAACGAGCGCACAATTGCTGACACCCTTCGCGCGTTAGCCCTCAACTGGCCACCTGACCTCAGTGGCCATATTTATATTGTCGACAATGGATCGACTGACCAGACGATTGCCATTGTTGAAAAATTCATACAGGGATCACCGACAATTCAGATCTCGCTGATCCACTCGGCCAGCGGCAATTGTGGCTATGGGGCTGGCCATAACCAGGTCATCCCGCTGCTGGCATCGCGAATCCACATCATCATGAATCCGGATATCATCATTTTGAATCCTAAGTCCCTTCTGGCGATGATCCGCCAGCTCGACTTGCATCCGGACATCGGTCTGGTCATGCCTAAAATCATCGATCCGAGTGGCCAGACCCAATACCTGGCGCGCCGTGACTTGACCGTATTCGACTTGCTGCTGCGCTACTTGCCGGGTCGCTGGTTTAACCGCCGTGAAGCCTATCATACGATGCGGGATCACGACTACGATCAGCCTTTTGAAGTTGAGTTTGCCTCCGGCTGCCTGATGGCCATGCGAACAGCTGATTTTCGTTCAATCGGCGGCTTTGACCCGCGCTATTTCCTTTATGCGGAAGACGCAGATCTCAGTCGGACAGTCCGCGCCCGCGGCTTTAGAATCTTGTACGAACCTGCATCCATCGTCGAACACACCTGGGAACGTGGATCATACAAGCGACCCAAAATGTTCCTGATCCACCTCAAGTCCTTGTGGACGTACTTTCGCAAATGGGGCTTCCGGTTCCTATGATATCTGTTGCCTTGACCTCGTATAACGGTTTGCGCTTTATCGATGAGCAGGTCGAATCCATTCTAGCCCAGCTGAATGATGAAGATGAACTGGTTATCGCTGACAATGGGTCATCCGATGGAACCTGGGCGTGGCTAAGTAACTTAGCCAGGCGTGATCCACGGGTCAGGCTGTTCCAGAATCTGGCTACGCGAGGCGTTGTCGCCAATTTCAATTTTGCTTTAGAGCAGTGCAGGGGCGATCTGATTTTCCTGGCTGACCAGGACGACCGCTGGCATCCTGAAAAGGTTGCCACGATCAGCAAAGCTTTTACGCAATCACCCAAGATGCTTCTCGTTCAAAGCGATGCCGACCTGATCGACCAGCAAGGCCAGGTTATTGCGCCTTCGTTCTACGCTCTTCGCAAGAGTGGCCCCGGTTTCTGGAAGAATTTCGCCCGCAATTCGTATCATGGCTGTACGTTGGCCTTCCGCCGTGACTTGCTTGTAATCGCCCTGCCGATTCCCGGCAACGTACCGATGCACGATATGTGGCTTGGCTTACTGGCTGAACTGAGCGGAGAAGTCAGGTTTATCCCGGACTGCCTGACTTCCTATCGCCGGCATGATGACAACTTAAGTGGTTTATCCCCGCGTTCTGCCGGGCAGATTCTCGCCTGGCGATTCGCTCTGGCCTGGGCTTTGGTCGCTCGACTTGTCTGCCGTCTGGTGCATCCGACAGGCCCGAAGCCTTTGCATGAAAGTAAAAAGAAATGAACATCAACGCTGATCGTCTGGTCATTGTGATGCCAGCTTACAATGAAGCGGCAACAATCGAGCAAGTCGCAACCATCTGGCATGAGGTGCTGATGCGCTATGGTGGCCCAGGCTCTCGAATGCTGATCATCGATGATGGCAGCACCGACGAAACAGGGAAGCTGTTGTCCCGCCTGCAGGTTGAACTGCCTGGGTTGACCGCTTTGACCCGAGCCAATAAAGGTCACGGTGCGACGCTTCGCCAGGCCTATGAATGGGCACTAGAACAAGGTGCCGACTATATTTTCCAGACCGATTCCGATGGCCAGACCGATCCGGCCAACTTTGAATCACTATGGCTGTTGCGAACTTCCTATGCTGCCTTGATCGGCCATCGCACCAACCGTCAGGATGGGATTTCCCGGATATTCGTAGCCCGGGTGCTCCAGGTTATCCTGGGCGCGATATTTCAGGTCTGGATACCGGATGCGAACACGCCCTTCCGGTTGATCAAACGCCAGGCTTTAGCTGACTGCCTGAAGCTCATTCCCCCGGACTCTTTTCTCGTGAACACCCTGATGGCCGTCATCCTGGTCCGTTCCAGGCAACCGGTCAGATTTATGCCGATCTCGTTCCGGCCGCGCCAGGGTGGTCGAAACTCGATCAACTTGGGCAAGATTGTCATCATAGGCTTGAAGGCGGTCCAGGAATTCGTAAAACTCCGGAGGAAATTGACATGAAACAACCCGATCCCGGCCGCCCGGTTCAACCATCATCTTCGATCTTTCAGCGCGCTGTCCAGATCCTGACCCGGCAAGGCCCGCGCGTCCTGGCGATTAAAGCTTATAACCGTTTGCGGCGGGTGGATTACAACCAGCTGTTCAAGGCCTGTCGCCTGCGCCTGGCTGCCGATTCGGAAAAACGCCGGGCATTATCGGTGCTGTCGCCCGACCCGGACACGGCTGCCAACTCGGCCATGTCTTCAGCCGCGGCCCATTCCGATGACAGCCAGAAAATCGGGAAGACACGGTTCAGTATCATCGTGCCGCTTTACAACACGGACCCTGTTTTTCTCGCGGAAATGATCGAATCTGTCCGGCAGCAGGAATATCCCGACTGGCAACTGTGCCTGGCGGACGGCAGCGATGCCGAACACCCGGAGGTCGAGACGACTGGCCTGCGTTATGCCACACTTGACGCCCGCATCAATTATCGGAAACTCGACCATAATCTAGGCATCTCAGGCAATACAAATGCTGCCCTGGCGATGGCTGAAGGTAACTTTATCGCGTTGCTTGACCACGACGACCTGCTGGCCCCGGAAGCCTTGGCGGAAGTCAACGAAGTCATCTTAAGCCAGCAAGCCGACCTGATCTATTCCGATGAATTGAATTTTACCGGCAACCTGGACGCGGTCAAGCTGATCCATTTCAAACCGGATTTTGCGATCGACAACCTGCGCAGCAACAATTACATTTGCCACCTGACCGTCTTCGCCAAAGCTTTGTCAGACCAGATTGGTGAATTCGACAGCGCCTGTGATGGCAGCCAGGACTATGACTACATCCTGCGGCTGTCCGAAAAGGCGGAAAAAATCGTCCACATCCCGAAAATACTCTATTACTGGCGGATCCATGGCCGCTCCGTGGCCAGTGACATTTCAGTCAAGCCCTACTGTCTCGATGCCGCCCGACTCGCCCTGACTGGACACCTTCAGCGCTGCGGCCTGGCCGGTGTGGTCGAAAACGGATCCATCCTGTCTTCTTATCGGATTCGCTATGCAGTGGACCCGGCCGCCCGTGTCCTGGTCCTCATCACGGTGCACGCCAGAAACCAATTACCAATCCTGCTCCGCCAGATCAATCAACCAACGGACCTGCCAACAGAATATCGCCTGGTCATGCCGGATCATGTCTTGCCGGAATCCGCTGCTCGCCAGCATTGGCTGAAACTTTTCCAGACAAATCAGGCTTGCTGCAAGCGGCCATCTGTCTGCAGCCTTGTCGGATACGGGCGCAGCGAATCGCTCGCTGCAGTCCTTAATCGCGAAGTTCTGGCGTCCACTGCCGATTATCTGGCTTTTCTGGATGGATCGGTGATTTCGCTGTCCAGGGACTGGCTGACTGAGCTGGTGATGTTTGCCCAACGCCCGGATGTCGGGGCTGCTTCGGGAAAGATCATCTGCCGTGGCGTGATTTTACAGGCAGGGCTGGCCACCGGGATCGCCGGATCCCTCGGCGCCTACCACCATCAGCGCGTCAATGGTGAACCCGGTTATATGGCCCGGTTGACTTTCGCGAACAATGTCTCAGCAGTCGACCGGACTTGTATGGTTCTGGCCCGCCAGAAATTTATCGACTTTTCCGGATTTGATGAGCATTATCAACGGGACTTTTTCGATCTTGACCTTTGTTTGCGCATGCGCGCCGAACACCTGGTCCATGTCTTCAGCCCCTATGCCGAAATTACAGTCAAAGACAGTCGTCACCTACCCCTGCAGATGCTCAAGCGACAATCGGCAGCAATCCCTGCTGATATCAACTTGTTCAGTACCATCTGGCAAGCCGAACTTCAGCGGCCGGACCCTTACTACAACCCCAATTTCAATTCGGCCCACACCAGGTTTGACCAGCGTTGATTCTCAAGAATCATCGCCAGAACATCACATTTCACTGAAAAGGTTTGGTATAATAGCGGATAGACATGATTCGACACAGCTGCCCAAAGGCAGTGGCGCCGGGTCATTCAATCCAAGATTTCTGATCGGGAGGCCTTTATGAAGGGAATTATTCTCGCTGGCGGTGCTGGGACTCGGCTTTATCCCCTGACACTGGTGACCAGTAAACAACTCTTGCCCATCTATGACAAACCGATGATTTTTTATCCACTTTCCACATTGATGCTGGCAGGCATCCAGGACATCCTGATCATTTCAACCCCCGAAGATACCCCGCGATTCGTCAATCTGCTTGGCGATGGCAGCCAGTACGGCGTTCGCCTGAGCTATGCTGTCCAGCATTCACCGGATGGCCTGGCCCAGGCTTTTATTATTGGCGAAGAGTTCATCGGCGATGATGATGTCGCGATGGTTCTCGGCGACAATATCTTCTATGGCAATGGTTTCTCCAAGCTCCTGATCGATGCCTCGAAAAATACCGGACGGGCGACTGTTTTCGGCTATTACGTCGAGGATCCCGAGCGTTTCGGCGTTGTCGAGTTCGACGGCGATGGACGCGTTTTATCTGTCGAGGAGAAGCCCCATCATCCCAAATCCAATTATGCGATCACTGGCCTGTATTTCTACGACAACCGGGTCGTGCAATTCGCCAAGAACCTCAAGCCGAGTGCCCGCGGTGAACTCGAAATCACCGACCTCAACCGCGTTTACCTCGAAATGGACCAGCTCGATGTCAAGCTGATGGGCCGCGGCTATGCCTGGCTCGATACAGGGACCATCGACAGCCTGCTTGAAGCTGCCGAATTCATCTGCATGATCGAGAAGCGCCAGGGGATCAAGATTTCGGCCCCTGAAGAAATCGCCTACCGCAAAGGCTGGATCAGCAAAGAAGAACTGCATGCGGCCGCCAAGAAATATGGCAAGTCCCCTTACGGTGAATACCTGCGCAAGGTCGAGAAGAATATCGTCCGCGACTTATCCTGATTTCGTCTTATCCTGATTTTTTAGAGGAGTTTATCGTTCATGCAAGTCATTGAAACCAAATTACCTGGCGTCCTGATCCTTGAACCCAAAGTCCATGGCGATCACCGCGGCTGGTTTTCCGAAGTGTATTCCAAACGCACGCTGGCGGAGTTTGGCATCACGACCGAATTTGTCCAGGACAACCAGTCCTTTTCAGCCCAGAAGGGCACGCTCCGTGGCCTGCATTTCCAGAACAACCCCAAGGCCCAGACGAAGCTGGTCCGCTGCACCCGCGGTGTGATCCTTGATGTCGCGGTCGATATCCGCCGCGGCTCGCCAACCTTTGGCCAGTGGGTCGCTGTTGAGCTTTCGGCTGACAACAAGAAGCAGCTGCTGATCCCCAAGGGCTTTGCCCATGCATTCCTGACCTTGACGGAGGATGTCGAAGTCCAGTATAAAGTGGACGAGTATTATTCGCCTGACTGTGACCGCAGCATCCGCTACGACGACCCCGAAATCGGTGTCGACTGGGGGGCAATTTCTCCGGTCCTTTCCGAAAAAGACCTCAAGGCCCCGTTGCTCAAAGATTGTGATTTTAATTTTACATTTGGAGGCTAACCATCCATGAAAATTCTTGTAACTGGCGGCGCCGGCTTTATCGGTGCGAATTTCGTCTATTATGAACTGCAGCACCACCCGGAAGACCAGATTGTCTGCGTCGATGCCCTGACCTATGCCGGCAACCTCGAAACCCTGGTCGAAGCGATGAAGCAGCCCCAGTTCAGCTTTGTCAAAGCTGATATCGCTGACCGTCAGGCGATGGACGACCTTTTCGCCAAAGAGCAATTCGACATCGTGGTCAACTTTGCTGCCGAATCCCATGTCGATCGCTCGATCGAAAATCCGGAGATCTTCCTTAGGACCAACATCATGGGGACCCAGGTCCTGATGGATGCCTGCCGCAGATACAAAGTTGGCCGCTATCACCAGGTTTCGACCGATGAAGTCTACGGCGATCTGCCGCTCGACCAGCCGGACCTCTTTTTCACCGAGGAAACTCCCATCCATACGTCATCGCCCTACTCGGCTTCGAAGGCTTCTGCAGACCTGCTGGTCCAGGCTTATCACCGCACCTTCAAGCTGCCGGTGACCATTTCACGCTGCTCCAACAATTATGGCCCCTACCATTTCCCTGAGAAACTGATCCCGCTGATGATTTCACGCGCGCTCGCCGACCAGTCACTGCCGGTCTATGGCAAAGGCGACAATGTCCGCGACTGGCTGTACGTCGAGGACCATTGCTCGGCGATCGACCTGATCATCCGCAAGGGCCGGGTTGGCGAAGTCTATAACATCGGCGGCCACAACGAGCGGACCAACCTCGAGGTCGTCAAGACGATCCTGCGCGAACTCGGCAAACCGGAGTCGCTGATCAGTTATGTCACCGATCGCCCGGGCCATGACCGCCGCTACGCGATTGATCCGGCCAAGATCAGCGCCGAACTCGGCTGGACCCCCGCAACCCGCTTTGACAACGGGATCAAGAAGACGATCCAGTGGTACCTCGACAACCGTCCTTGGTGGGAACACATCATCAACGGTGAATACCAGAATTACTACACCCAGATGTACGGCGAGCGTTAACAGCACCATCATATAAGACTGACGCACCCTTTAGCCTGATGTTAACAGAGCAATTTACAGCCTGAAAGGAAAACATAGATGCGCGTTTTAGTCACCGGATACAATGGCCAGCTTGGCTTTGACATCATCAAGCGACTTGAGCAGCTCGGGATCGACTGCCGCGGTGTCGATATCCAGGATTTCGACCTGACGAAAGAGGCGGATGTCGCTAACTACATTCGCGACTATGCCCCGGACACCGTGGTTCATTGTGCGGCATTCACCGCTGTCGACAAGGCTGAAGAAGCAAAGGACCTTTGTTATGCAGTCAATGTCACTGGCACTGAAAATGTCGCCAAAGCTTGCCGTGAGGTCGGCGCGCGCCTGATGTATTTCAGCACCGATTATGTTTTCGACGGTGAAGGTGACCAGCCCTTCGAGATCGATTCGCCACGTGGGGCCAAGGGCTATTATGGCCTGACCAAAGGCCTTGGCGAAGATAAGGTCATCGAATACGTCGACCGCCATTTTATTGTCCGCATATCCTGGGTTTTCGGCATCAACGGGCACAACTTCATCAAGACGATGCTCAAGCTGGGCCAGGAGAAGACCGACCTCACCGTTGTGGCTGACCAGGTCGGATCGCCGACCTATACAGCGGACCTGTCGGTTTTGCTCTGCGATATGCTGCAAACCGAGAAATATGGCATCTATCATGCCTCCAACGAGGGCTACTGCAGCTGGTATGAGTTCGCTTCAGCCATCATGCAGGAAGCTGGCCTGGCCTGCAAAGTCCATCCGGTCACCTCAGACCAGTACCCGACCAAAGCCGTCCGCCCCAAGAATTCCCGCTTGTCCAAAGCCAGCCTCGACAAGGCCGGATTCCAGCGCCTGCCGACCTGGCAGGACGCCCTGAAACGCTACTTGCAGGAGCTAAGCGAAGCCAAATAACTGACATGAAGACCTTCAACCGACACCAAAAGGAGCTCGACCGCTGATGAAAAAGCTATTGCTGGTCATTGATTACCAAAACGATTTTGTCCAGGACGACGGCCACTTGACCGCTGGCAAACCTGCCCAACTGATTGAACCGGCGATCGTCGCCCGTGTGGATGCTTATCTGGCAGCCGGCCAGGACGTCATCTGCACGCTCGATACCCATACCCCGGCTGACTGGCAGAGCGGCCATCCGGAGTCAACGGCTTTCCAGCTCCATTGTGCAGAAAACACGCCGGGTTGGGCCCTCTATGGTGCACTCGCCAATCGCGGACTCGAAACATTGACCAAAGCCTCATACATGCTCGAAATGAGCGATATCGACTGGCTGGTCCGCCAATACGACTGCATCGAGCTGGCCGGTGTCGTATCAGATATCTGTGTGCTGCAGAATGCGATCGGCTTATACAACCATTCGGCCAACCACAACCTGAAGGTCAAATTCCAGATCTGCCCGGATTGTTCGGCCTCATTTGATGAGAATAACCACCGTTGGGCCGTGGCCTATCTCCAGCGGACGCTAGGGTTCTCGATCGTCGATTCCATTTCGGCTCCGGTTTAACTCGCCCGTCGGCCACATAAGCACGGCCAGACGTCAAGACATGCTAGCAGCCGACAGTCGACCAATTAAGTAAAATGTCCATAAAAAGGGACGCCCAACCAAGGGTGTCCTTTTTCGTATGGGCCGAATCTTGTCAGAGGACCAAGGAGGATCTATAATAAAAGAACAAATGTTCGATTAATGGACAAGATTTTGCTTTGTCGGCGGTCCAGGTGAGCAAAGCGATAAGATAAACATGGGGGAGGTGAGTGAGGTGGCACGCAAGGTCAAGATCAAGGTGCTGATTGAGATCGACGAGGAGGGCCAGGGCCGGCCGCGCTCCCTGACCTGGGAGGATGGGCGCCAGTTTGTGATCGACCGCGTACTCGACGTCCGCCCCGCTGTCGCACTCAAAACCGGCGGTTCCGGACTGCGCTACACCTGCCGGATCAGCGGCCGGGAGGTCTATCTGTTCGAGGACCGCGGCAAGTGGTTTATGGAAGGAAGGGATACTTGAACATTTGTTCCCTTCGTGGTAAAATAGGTTTGCTGGCCCGGGCCGTCTATCCACAGCCCGGAAGCCAACCCGGTTACACGGGGGCGTACTGGTTTCGACGGGGTCGTTGAGACTGGGGAAGCGGGTAGAGGATCCTCGTTGGCCTCTTAAAAAAACGGGGAAATTTTAATTGCCAATAAACCGCAACTCGTAGCTGCTTAAACCAGCTTACCGTCAGGCCATCCGATCTGCTGGATGGGTCCCTGGCGTCAGATAGCAGACCTTACCCGTCGGCAGGTTAAATGTGGCAACGGATTCGGCAAAGCTTTGCGACTGGATCTGTAAACAGAAGCTACCGGACCGCCAGAGCCTGTCAGTGGGCGCGGCGAGAGGGGAATACTCCAATCACTGACTGCACCCGGAGAAGCTCCAGAGGATAGGGTTTCGGACAGGGGTTCGACTCCCCTCGCCTCCACCAAATGCAGACACGCAACCAATTCGAACCCCCAAGGTTTGAACGGTGCGTGTCTTCCATTATTTTCAGGGCTTTTCAGGTTTTTGCTTTTCGGACTAAAAATCCGATTGTTCTAAAATCGGAAAGTGTTTGTTTAAAAAGCCGGAATTCGAACCCCCGAGTCCGAAACTAAAATCCCTTGAAACCCGCTTATTTACTGAGATATTCGGCTTCATATTGCAACGGAGTCTTGTACATAAGCTTTTTATGCGGACGTGTGCTGTTGTAGAAGATAATATATTCTTCAACGGCCGCTTTGAACTCTCGTTCGGAACGATATTTTGTCCGATATAATTCTTCGCGCTTCATGGTTCCGAAAAAAGATTCCATGACAGAATTGTCATAGGGGACATATGCCCTGGAAAATGATTGGGTCACTTTGAGTGGGGCCAAATAATCGCACATGGCCTTCGATTTATAATTTACACCACGATCGGTATGAAAAATTAGTCCTGCGCCGGGTTGGCGTTTTTCGTAGGCCTTTCGGAAGGTTATTTTAACGAGATCGGTACTGTTGCGATGGCTGATTTTACAGGCAATTACCATTCGGGAAAATAAATCGATTATGACACAAATGTAATATGCTTTGTTTTTGGATTTAAAATAGGTGATATCGCTGACCCAAACTTCATTCGGAGCATTTGTGTCAAAATTTTGGTTCAAGTGGTTCTTATATTTAAGTGACTCCTTTTCATAATAATCTTTCGACTCCTGGCGGATGCTGATCAGCCCCATATCCCGCATCAATTCGCGAACCATTTCTAAACTCACTTTGACACCGCGACTTTGAAGAACGGCTGTTATTTTCCCCGATCCAAATCGTTGTCGACTTTCTTCGTAGATATCCTGTATTTGAAACTTTAATTCCTCACGACGTTTTGCATACCAGGCTGTATCTCGCTTGCTTCGATAAATGTGGTTGTAAAAAGTGCCGCGCGAAACATCCAAGGCATCACAAAGTGCATGGATGCTGTAATTTCCGAACAGGCGTTCCAATTCTATTAGTTTAACGTTAAGCGGAGAGTGAACTGTACAATCGACAGATTTTAATATTTGGCTGTGTTAGATTACATTGTTGATTATTGATACATCCACACAATTTGATATACAATAGTTTTACTTTATCTTAGATGCTGGGAGATGTTATGCCATCGGTATCGTCTGTGAAACTCGATATTTCAAAACTATCAGAGTTTGAGCTTGAGGATTTGCAAAACTTTATTACCGAAATCTTGATGATGGGGTCGTTTACAAGAAATTTGCCTCGTGATTGTCGAGAATCCAGATTCTCAAGCGGGTCAAATTGTCCGCATTGTCATAAAGAGGGAATTGTAAAACATGGAAAGGTGAAGGGTCGCCAGCGGTTTCGTTGTAAAACCTGCGGAAAGACTTTCAATGATTTTACTCTCTCTCCATTAAGCAACTCGAAATTATCCCTCAAGAAATGGGTGGATTACGCCAAATGCATTCTTTTAAATCATTCCATAAGAAAGAGTGCGGATATTGTCGGTGTAGGGGTAAAGACATCATTTTACATGAGACACAAACTGCTTGATGCCTTAAGAGCCTACCTGGGAATTGGTAATGTGTCTGGCATAATTGAAATGGATGAAACCTTTCTTCCGGAAAGCTTCAAGGGTAATCATAAAAAAAGTGGATTTTTAATGCCTCGAAAATCTCGAAAACGCGGCAAAGAAATCAAGAAGCGTGGTATTAGCAGAGAGCAGGTTTGTATAGCTACCGCAATTGATAGGGGCAACAATATCATCATGGAGATGGTTTGCAAAGGTAGAATTGGTACAAGCGACCTTGACAGGCTTTTTAGTAGTCATCTTGCCAATGGTGCAACCATTTGTACTGACTCACACAAAAGTTATATCAGCTTTGCCAGAAAGCAAGGCGCTGTTCACGTTCAAATCAAACCTGGACAGCATAAGAGCGGAATATATCATTTAGCCCATATTAACAGCCTGCACAGTAGTTTTAAGGGCTGGATAAAACCATTTAAAGGGGTATCGACAAAATTCCTGGCAAACTATATACATTGGTTTAAATGGCTCCAAAATTTCAAGGCAGAAAAAGAATCTGCCAAGACAAAAAATATCATAATCCATTGCACGACGAAATTTATTGATTGCCGTGTAATACAATATCGAGGCCGTGAACCAGCTTACGTTTAAACTATATGATTCACAATTGACCGCTTTTGCGAACAACCAAGTCAATAAAGGTTCCAAAAATTATTGAGGTCAAACTGAAATGAATTTAGCGAAAAAGGATTTAATGGCAAAAAACTTGATGCTCCCTTGCCCTTGCTGTGGATATCTAACAATTCCAAACGATAAATGTGTTGATGGATTAATATGTCCAGTTTGTTTCTGGGAAATAGACCCTTGTGTTAACAGCGTAAATGACAGGAGTATCCTAAATCATGGTTTAACTTTATCCATAGCTAAGTCAAATTATAAATCCTTTGGAGCGATGGAGAAGCGACATATCAAATCCTGTCGCAAGCCCTATAAGAGCGAAATTCCATAACAAATGGTTGTTTCACAATCGATATCTATATCTATTGCGATAAAAAAACAGGAATAACGGAGACGAAAATGAAATCATTAAAACTCGATTATAATTACTTCCAATTTCCGACGCAAACACCGACAATCGAGCAATTCATCGAAATTGTCAATGAGAATCCGAATAAATTTATTCCTTTGGTTGAGTACCTTCAGGATAATTGCGTTGAACCATATTTTATTCAGAGCGAAACGGAAAAGAAGTACATAAACCCGAGTTTGGTTCGGTCCATACAGGAATGTGATATCACTGTACTTTCAAAAAATGAGTATGACCGCCGTTTAGCTCTAGTCATCCAGGAACACTGTCTTGATTGCGTGGATTATAAGGACGATGACTTTGATGATAATATGCTTGGACATCGCGAAAAGATAAGCCTTGACGGCAAGTGTCCTTACAAGACAACGCTAGAGGACTCGATTTAATATCTATGCTGGCGAAATTTTCGCAATTGGCGGCTTTTACGAATAAAATTCGAAATTTGCCATAACAACATTTATGGGCTTTAATTACTTCCTTTTTGTGTGGTTAAATATCAACATTATTATCTAACACAGCCTAATATTTCAATAATAAGTTCCAGTTTAGCGACTCTGTTCGTTAAATTTCCGAATGACTTCTGTGTGCATTCCAATTTTGGAAGCTGAGATTGTTTAGAGTTATATTCGGTTAACCACCCGTAAAATGTGCTCTTGGGAATTCTAGTATCGGCGAGAATTGAATGAGTTGATTTACTCCCGGCCATATATTGGGAGACAACTGATTGTTTAACTTCCTCGGAGTATTTTGACATTATAATTTCTCCTATAATTGATCAGTGACCATTCAATTCTAGGAGAAGTGATTTATTAAAACAGTTCAAATTGGATAAGAATTTGCGCGATTTTCATCAAGAATTGTCGGGCGAATTTATACACCTGATCTAAAACGGTTTCAAATACGACCGGTTTTCTGACTCGCTGCTTATTGCCGAATCAGTACGGACCACGACGATCAACAGGGAAGCCTGAGCTATCACATGATCAACACAAAAACATATATTTACAATATCTCTAATAATTGGTCAATATCATTTTCCTGAGTTGCCCAACTGGTCGCAAACCGGACGACCGTATGATTTTCATCCAACGTTTCCCAGAAACCGAATGATACAGTCTTTGACAAAGCTTCCATCCTGGAGTTTTCTAGAATGATGAATTGTTGGTTTGTTGGCGATTGAAAAAAGAATCGGTACCCTTTATCAACTAATCCCTTTTTCAGCTTTTCAGCCATATTGATCGCATGTCTTGAGATTTCTAAATACAAATTATCAGAAAATAGCGTATCAAACTGTACTCCCAGAATTCGTCCCTTGGCGAGTAATGCACCTTGCTGCTTGATGGTTGTGAAAAAGTTCTCAATTAAACCTGGCTTTGTGATGACAACCGCTTCTCCAAACAAAGCACCAACCTTTGTCCCGCCGATGTAAAACACATCACAGTTTTTGGCGATCACTTCCAAGGTGATACTAGTATCTTTTGCTGCTAGCCCATAACCCAGACGAGCACCGTCAAGGAAAAGGAGGATGCGGTTTTTATGACAGACTTCACTTAACTTTTCCAATTCCTCTTTCGTATAAAGAGCACCATATTCCGATGGGTGAGAAATATACACCATCCCAGGTTTAACCATATGGGCTCGGTTAGCATCTCTATTGAACGTGTCGATATACGATTCGACAGCCTTGGCCGATATTTTCCCCGATTCGTGGGGTAACGTCAGGATTTTATGACCACCTGCTTCAATTGCCCCCGCTTCATGAACGCTGATATGGCCTGATTCGGCAGCTAATACACCTTCGTAGGAATGCAGAAGAGCTTTGATGACAGTCGCGTTGGTTTGTGTTCCACCAGTTAAAAAATGGACTTCCGCATGGTCACAGCCACACGCCTTGCGTATTTTATCCCTAGCCTGATCGCAGTAGGCATCACAACCATAGCCAGGTGTTTGTTCCATGTTCGTTTCGATGAGCCGCTGCAAAATCAGGGGGTGAGCACCTTCCATATAGTCACTGTCAAAATAATGCATTTGATTGATCACACTTCCTGTAAATTTTTCTTGAAATATCGAGCTCCAGCTAATGGGTTGTTGTAATAAGGTTCGGCATCGGAAAACCCCAATTTGCGATATAAAGTGATCGCTTCTGTCATGGATGAAAGTGTGTCACAATATGCGTAACGATACTTGCAATTTTTTGCTTCGCTTAACAGATGCAATAGAATTTTTTGACCTAACTTATGGCCTCGGAAAGATTCTCGAATATAAAGCCGCTTAATTTCACAGCTGGTTTGATCCAATTTTCGAAACGCTACACAACCTGCGAGATTTCCCAGCCAGTAAATTAGAAACAGTCCACCAGAGGGTTCGATATATTCACCAGGCAAATTTTCCAGTTCCGCGTCAACATTTTGAAAAGATAAACTGACTCCACGCTTACCCGTGTACTCTACATTTATATATTCCTGAAACAGGGTTCTAATGTCATCAAGGTGATCATTGGCGGAAATAATTAGAGTTTCAGACATGCTTTTCCCCCAGTGTGGATTGGATAAATCTCATACAGGACAGAACTTTCTCAACTTGTTCACCGTCAAGACCAGATAACATCTTTTCAGCTTGTTTGATGGATAAAAATTCCAATTGATTAAAGAGTGCCATTCCAATATCTGATAAGCTCAATATTTTTTGCCTGCCATCTTTATCGGAAATTTTCCTGCTAATCAGGTCTTTTGATTCGAGCTGAGCAAGAATACGACTTAAATAGCTTTTGTCCATATTCATGATTTCCGAGATTTTGTTTGCGGTGCAATCATCATGACGACCGATTTCACCAATGATTCGTCCTTCAACTAGGGTATAGGTTGTTCCAAGAGCATAGCGATCAAAGACATTCAATTTCGCTGCAAAAAATCGATTATATGATCGCACTGCATTAAGAGCACTAGCATCCATTCGAATCTCCCTCAATATGGTGGATATTGTCAACTATTATATTGAAATAGTGGACATTGTCAACTTATGACTTGTAGAGCACACCCACAGCCGGGTAGGGGGTGTGCATTTTTATCAGTTTTTGGTACTTTTGCCAAATCATCACTGCAAAAGTGATACAATGTAAAGTCCCTGATTTCAGGGGCTTTTATTGTTTTTGAGCTATTTTTTTAACTCAGATTCTGTCTTTAAAATCGAATTGAACTTCTCCTCGCTTAACAATTTGCACCGCGCGGTGCATCGTCAGTATGGCGGTGCACTTTTTAGCGTAAATAATTGCTGTCTGCGGTTTGGCTCTCAATCTAATTGAAAATGTAATAATTGATATATTTTGGTGACAACGGGGGCTTCCAGGGGGTGTATTTTAATTATCAATAATATGCTTAATAAATCCGGAGGATCAATAGATGTTCGTATTGGATAAAGAGACGAATAAAATCGTAAAAATAAAAAGTAAAACATTTCATGACTTTGGTTTTAAAGAGCGTGAGCACCTTCAAGAATGGATTGCCAATTGCCCCGAATGTCTGGGGGAAGAGCTTCTGATCATACAGAAAGAATTTGATGGTTTTAATGATACCAATGAGCGCTTAGATTTGCTGGCCCTTGATAAAACCGGGACCATTGTTGTCATTAATTGATGGTCAATTAAAGACGCAGAAAGCTGCTGATCTCATCGTCGGTCCAGAGCGCGTCAGCCTGACAGATGTTGCCCAAATGGTCGGGTATCAGGATTATGCCCAGATCTCTGAAGGCATGCCGCATGGCTTCTTTGATTACCCCTATCCAGAGGCTTTCGCAGCAATGGATACCATATGCAATCGGCTTAAACGGTTTATATGTTCGTAAATGCTGAGACTAAAACACTTTCATACAGATTTTTGTTGAGCAAGGAACATGATCAAATTGATCACTTCATTTCAGGGGCTTTAGGGGTTGTGGTGGTCACACTGGGGTGCGATGGTTATTCGGCCGCAAACAGCAGCAATACCATACATCGTGTTTCAATCGTCTTCTTCGCCATCCGACTTCTCGTCATCCCGCTTGATGATCCGTTTGAGGAAAAAGTAGCAGACAGCGCCGACGACGGCCATGGCAAGCAGGAACAGCGGATAAGTGATGCGCCAATTTGCGGGGCCGGTCATCATGGACCACTCGGACATGCCACCGATGCCCGCAAGCAGGGAAAGCGGCAGGAAAATTGTCGTGATGAAAGTCAAGCGGCGGACCGAGCGGTTGGTGCGGTTGGCGGCACGGGACATTTCATTGCTGCGCAGGGACAAATCAATCTCCATAAGGCTCGTTGCCACATCGCGCAGCGTCTCGGTCAATTCAAAGAACCGCGTGAGGTGATCGTACACATCCCGATAATGGAAAATGGCCTTGTCAGGTATAAATGGGCAGTCTTTGCGGCATATCTTCACGAAAACCTCACGCTCGTGGAAAAGGCTTTTGCGAAGGGTGACAAGCGCGCGCCGAATATGCTGAAGCGATTTTGGATCAAACTCGGCCGGTCTTTCCAATACAGCGTCTTCGGCTTCCGTCAGCTCGTCCTCCAGCGCTTCTATGGCGACGAACTTGCGGTCGACGATGACATCAAGGATTGTGTGCATCACAAAGGCCGGACCGAGCCGGTCAGTGTCCATTTCTCTCAGCACCAGTTCCTCTATGCCATCGAGCAGCGGTTTACCATCCGGCCCGATGCGGTCTACACTGATCAGGAAATGGTTGCTGAGGAATAAATCGATCTCCTGAACGCTCAGTTTCTTTTCCGTATATGAGAATGCGTTGAACACGATAAATGTGTTGTCGGGAAAATCATCAATTTTCGGTAACTGGTTATTGTCCAGAGCATCCTCGACAGACAAAGGATGAAGATCGAGCGGCCCGATCAGGGGGTGAAGGTCCTCGGCTGTGGGTTCGAGAAAATACAGCCAAAAGAAACCGTCCTCTTTCGCCCGCGACATTACCTCTGCGACACTGTCGAATTGTTCCAGCTTTCCTGATTTTGGGATGTGATAGAAACGCGATTCACCCATAATATATTCTCCCTCCTGGCAGTCCGAACACCGCATCAGTGAATCATTATTAAAAGCATCAGGCGACCGAGCCATGTTTAAATGCTGTTTTGCATATACTTAAAATTATACGTTATTTTTTATTGTGAGTGGAATCGTCTTTGTAAAGCTCCCAAGCAGTCGCTGGGGCTTTTTTCTTTACATGCCGTGATCTGCTTTATGATAAGGATAATTCTATTAGTTTATATTTTTCTCTGAATTCGTATATTGACATACCTACATATGAGTGCTCCACTCAAGGTAGAAGTGGTATTTTTGGCTTGCTTCGGAAATGCCGAATTCATGTCATTCTTGAAGGTCAGGGTCGTTGGGAATGAGGGATATTATGAGCAGAAGATTTAGTCCAAAAGCAATCATAATCACAATCGTTGTTATAAATGCAATCGCGTTTATTATCTTTGGAATTATTACATCTCAAAATGCAAATAAGGAAAATCAAAATGAAAAATTGACGATACTCGCTGAAAAAGAGTCGAAAATCAGCGATCTGATTGACAAGGTTGACGAATACGCCGCGATGGGAGGGGAATTCACAGAAATAAAAAATCCCGTGAAACCCTGCAAGGTTTTTATCGTGCAAAACAACTTCACCCCGGGTGTAGCGCAAACTCCGGCTGAAGGATTTATATATTCGCCGATTTACTTTGGGCTTCCGGAAGAGCTTCAGGCGAAATCGCCAGCTGAATTGAATACTCTTGTCCAGCTGAACATCTTTGAAGTAGCTACAGGAAAATATACAAGTGGCGACAATGCTTATACATTGCACACGAGGATGACAATCATTGATATGACAACCCAAGAGGTAATCTACTATACGGACATCATTCAAGAACCATTCACAAACCCAACCAACGACAGCCAGCTGCACAGACAAATTCCGAAATATGACATAATCGCCCTGATTGAAGATCTCGCCGGCGATAAAGCTTCTATTGAAGAGTAACTTGAATTTCAAGAAATGGAGGAGAAAATCATGAGAAGAGTCAGATCGATTTATTTTCTGATTGCAGCCATCTTGCTAATTTTATCGACAACTGGATGTGGATCATCTGCTGATACACCTGAAAAAACGTTCGACACGGCACCTTCCACCACGCAAAATGCCGAACTGGAAATCAAGGAACAAAACCATACGATATCGGCCGGATATAAACATACCTTGGGATTGAAAACGGACGGAACAGTGGTTGCTGCCGGCAATAATGAAAACGGGCAGTGCGAAGTTTCCCAGTGGAGGGATATCGTTGCAGTATTTGCCGGCGACATGAACTCCTTTGGTTTGAAAAGAGACGGGACCCTTGTGGTCGCCGGAAAGCCTGATGAATTGGATGAATACGGACAATGCGACGTTTCGCTTTGGAAGAATATCAAGGCGATATCAGCTGAAAGGTATCACACAGTTGGGTTAAAAACAGACGGCACAGTGGTAGCAATTGGCAGCAATGAATTTGGTCAATGCGATGTTTCTCTATGGTCAGACATTGCTGCGGTGTCTGCGGGTGGACGCCACACAGTGGGGTTAAAAAATGATGGCACAGTCATCGCAACTGGCAGAAATCAGTTTAATCAATGCAATGTTGCTGAGTGGAACGATATAGTACAAGTTCAGGCAGCCTTAAATAACACATATGGGTTGAAAAAGGATGGCACAGTGGTGTGGACGGGAGAAGGATCTGATAATTCGCAGGACACATTGGAAGACTATGAGAACCTCGTAGCGATATCCGGCGAAGTTGGAACTTTAGCAGGCTTGACAAAAACCGGCAGAGTGATTGCAAAAGGTCAGTATGTATATGGCGGATATTGGCGTTTTTTAGAGGATAAAGTTTCAGCTTGGTATTACGTTGAAGTGGTTTCAGCCGGAGGCGGGTTTGTGGTGAAACTGAATACGGGCGAAAAGAATGCAGGTACTGTTGAGGCGGTGGGCGATAATGAATACGGCCAGTGCAATGTTTCGGATTGGACGAATATAGCAATTGAATAAACAATTCAATAATTTGAAGCCATCAAAATTTACCGTTTAAGCGCCATGTGTGGCGCACCGATAACAAGGCATCCTGCGAATTTTGATCACAGAATGCCTTGTTTGACTATCTATTTTATTCCTGATGATTCAGGGTCTGATCTTGCCGCCGGTTCCGCCAGGTCCACCGCCGTGGCCGCCCATCATCGATGTCGGCAAGGTTGTGACAACTGCGCCATTGATCGTGACGGTGCCGCCGTTCAAGGTGGCTGTGCCATTTGGATCAAAAGAGGACGTTGGGGCCGTGACGTTGATCGTGCCACCGTTGATTGTGATGTTGCCGTTGGAATCAAAAGCGTCTGTATCACCAGAGCCGACTTCGACGTCGATTTGACCACCGTTGACGACAATTTCAGTCGTGCCAGCAACTTTCTGTGCGGCGTTAATGCCGTCATCCGAAGCATACACTTTAATATCTCCGTCGTTGATCGTGATGACGTTTGCTTCAATACCTTCTACGCTGGAAATGATATTGACCGACCCGCCATCGATCTGGACATAACTATTGCCGCGGATACCATCATCACCGGCTGTGATATTCAAAGTGCCACTGACAATTCGGATATAACCCAGGGTCGGATCGTCATCATTTTTACTCTGCAGTCCATCATTACCTGATTCGATCGTCATGGTTCCGCCATTGATCAGAATGGCGTCATTGGCTTCCAGGCCGTCTTCGGACGACTTGACATTAAGGACGCCGCCGGTGATGACTAGATCATCTTTTGAAGAAATGCCATTCCCATTTGCCGAAACAATGTTCAATGTGCCGGTACCGTTCAATGTCAGATCTGATTTTGAGAAAATGACTGCATCCAGATTGGTATCGCCATCTGCAGCATAGCTTCCTGTAACCTGCAGTGTGTTCTCGCTGTCTGTGGTTGTCACAAATACCTTATCGCCTGCTTTCACATAAATGGCAGGAGCATTTTCATTGGTGATACTTACCCCATCCAGGACGATCTGGACTTTTGCATCATCAGGTGCGTCGACTACAACCGTCACATTTGTCGCTTCACCGCTCAGAACATAGATACCTTCGCTATTCAGCGTCATGTTGGACCCGCTGACCAGCGAGATGGTGGTTGCATTTGCAAGATCAACGGTTTGTTCCAGATCCCTGTTGCTGAAAAGCTCAGACGTTTCAGACGTGGAGGCATACAAAGCCGTGTTGTCGTTGCTGCTCACGTTGGTTGATGTGCTCAAAGTCGTACCCGACGTGCTGGTCGTAACACTTGCCTGAGTCGCACTGCAGCCCGCTGCAGCTGTACTGATCATGAGAATCGCAGTGACTGTGCTTATGGTTTTGATCCATGTTCTTTTCAAAGTAAATATCTCCTATCGATATGATTATTAACGGGAATGGCTAATACTGATCATTTTAATGGCCCAAAGTGATCGCTAGATGAAGAAATCATGAGCATTGCCTGAAATAAGATAGATAAAAGGCCGGAAATGGCCAGCTCCAGCACGGTCATCGCTGTTTTTTGGTAGAATGAATAAAAGTGTCGGAGTCTGATATTTCACAAAGGAGCTTCCATGGCCGAGACGATTATCGATATCCAGGCTATTGCCAGGTTGATCCAGGAAAATATTGCTCACGTCATCGTCGGCAAAGCAAAGCAAGTCGAGTTGATCCTGGCGGCCATGCTGACCGGTGGTCATGTCCTGCTGGAAGATGTGCCGGGCACAGGCAAGACCATGCTCGCCCGCGCTCTGGCGCGTTCCATCGATGCCGATTTCAAGCGGATCCAGTTCACGCCGGACCTTTTGCCTTCGGACCTGACCGGCATCCACTACTTCCACCAGAAAGCGGGCGATTTTGTTTTTCGTCCGGGGCCGGTTTTTACGAATATTCTCTTGGCCGACGAGATTAACCGGGCCACGCCACGCACGCAGTCGAGCCTATTGGAGTGCATGGAGGAAAAGCAGGTTTCGATCGATGGGCAAACCAGGCTGCTCGATGAACCATTTTTTGTCATCGCAACCCAAAATCCGGTCGAAACCCAAGGCACATATCCCTTGCCGGAAGCCCAGCTCGACCGTTTTTTCCTGCAGATCCCCTTGGGTTACCCCGATCGTCCGGAAGGGATGGCAATCCTCCACCGCTATCTGGGCGAAAATCCACTGCAAAACCTCATGCCGGTTTGCCATCGCGACCAGGTCATGGCAGCCCGGCAGCAGATCCAGTTGGTCTATATTCACGACGCTTTGCTGGATTATATTCTGCGACTGACAGAAGCGACCCGCAGAACACGAGTCGGTCCTGCTCGGTGTCAGTCCACGAGGCAGTATCGCTCTCGTGCGTGGTGCACGAGCCCTGGCCGCCATTCGGGGCCGAACCTATGTCGTCCCGGACGATATCCGCGACTTGCTAGTGCCGGTTTTTGCCCATCGCCTGATTCTCCGCGGAAATGTGCGCAGCCGAACGCTGGCTGCTCAGGACCTGGTCGCCCGGATTGCCGAAACGGTGCCTGTGCCGACCGAAACCTGGCAACCGGCAGGATAGGCGGCTAGCCATGGTCGTGCTCAACATCCTGATCGTTTTTATTGCCCTTGTTGTCTTGCAGCGGGCAATTTACTATCATTTCTGGAATCGCAACCTGGCAGTTGACCTGATGTTTTCTGCCAAGACCGGCATCGAGGGATCGTCGGTCTGGCTGACCGAAATCATCACCAGCCGCAAAGCATTGCCCTTGCCCTGGCTGGTCGTGAAGTTCCATGTGTCGCGCCACCTGATGTTTCCGGACCATTTGCATGCGTCGGTCACCGACAATTATTATCGCGAAGACCTGTTCTCGATCGGGATGTATCAGCGACTCAGCCGCACGCTGCAGGTAGACCTGCATAAACGCGGCTATTTCACGATCCGGAGCATTGACCTGATCAGCAGTGATTTGCTGCTGACCGAGAAGCTGGTCAGCCAGACTCAAAGCTTGTCCGTCCTGACGGTCACCCCGCGGTTGATCCCCCGTTACGACTTGGCGATCCCGTACAGCCGTCTGGTCGGTCCGGTGCTGGCAGCTCAAGCCCTGCTGCCTGATCCATTCGAGTTCCGATCGATCCGCGAGTACCAGAACTTTGATACGTTGAAATCAGTCAATTGGCTGGCAACCGCCCGGACCGGCCAGTTGAAAGTCAATGTTCATGAATATACCGCAACTCGCGAAGTGCTCATCCTGCTCAATGTCGAATTCGAAACGGCATTTGATGAGGAAAGGCTGGTCGAAGAAGGTATCCGGATCACGGCCTCGCTGTGTGAATACCTGGTCGAAGACGGGATATCCTGCGGTCTGGTCAGCAATGCCTGCGATATCATCACTGGGGCGACAGTCGATATCCCGCCCGGGCAATCCAACCAGCATACCCGGCAGGTTCATGAACAATTGGGCCGAATCGACCTGACCCGTAAAACGACTGATTTTGCTGCTTTGTTTGCAAGCCGGACGCTGGAAAAGTCTGACGATGTGGTCTTCCTGGTGGTGTCGCTCAACTGCAGCCTCCGGCTCAGCCACTCCTGGGCCCAGTATCTCGGCCAAGGTGGCCAGGGCCTGTGGATCATCCCCCAGTATGAAGACGACAAAGAACGACTGCCGGACGTCCCGGACGCCGCTTTTTATTGGGAGTTGAAGCGGAATGTCAGCTAAGGCCTTTTTTTTGCCCTTGAACTTGAACCTGTTTGACATCCTGAGCGAGCTCATGCAGGGTGTGTTGATCCTTGCAGCGCTGGCCTTGCCTGTCGAATTGTGGGCGACGGACTGGCACTTTGGCTTGTATCCACTGATCCTGGCGGCCTTTGCCCTGAATTTCCTGGTCCGGAGGATCAGCCGGAAAATCTGGCAATTCATCGTCCTAAGCCTCGCAATCATCACAGTCGCCCTTGGCTTGCCGCTGCTGCCACCGCTCCGGGAAGATCTCAGGCCCCGCCTGATCCTCGGCCTGATCCTGGTTTTCCTGGTGCTGCGGTCTTTTTTCAAACGGTTGAGTCATCAAACCCCATCCGCCCCAGTCAAAGGATTGTATGCCCAGCCGTTTGCCCTGCTTTTCCTGATCGGTCTCGACAGCATTGCCATCCAATTGGAGCTCACGGCCCTCAGTCGAGCATATTTTGGCTTGAGCATCATCTATCTGGTGCTGACGATCGTCCGCTGGCATCAGGTATCACTGAACCGGCAAATGGAACGATTCGTTGTTACGCCAGCCCACCCCACGACTCGAGTCATCCAATTCAGCAATGTCCTGCTGGCCGGTTTTGTTGCAGGTGTCGTCGCCTTGCTGGCCCTTTCACCGGCGCTGCGGCTGGAGGCCCTTGTGCCTTTGCTGGGTCAAGGCCTGCTGGCGCTGATCCGTTGGCTGGTCGACCTGGCTTCGCGCATCTTCAAGGACAAGGGCCCGCCGGTTGATACAGTCCCCCAGCCAACGCCCCGGTCTCCCTTGCCGCCGGTCGGCGACCACCAGCCCGCGGTCTGGCTCGTGATCCTGCAGCAGATTGTCAACTATCTTCTGATCACAGCAGCCATGGTCGTCCTGATCGCCTTGATCATTAATAGCCTATACCGGTTATACCGCCGTTTTTACGATGCCAAAAGGCCGGAATCAGACCAGAGGGAATCCCTGTTGCCCAGCATGGCCAATCTCTTCCAGGAAAAGCTGAAGAAATCCCGCGAGCGCTGGCGGCAGCAGTTCGGCCAATCACCAGACCAAAAAATCCGGCGCCTGTTCTTTCGCCTGATCGAGTCGCAAATCCGCCACGGCCTTGACGCGCAAGCCTGCCAAACCGCACGCCAACTGATCAGTCAGCTGGATCTCGAACATTATCCACAATTGAAGGAAATCAATACCCTGTATGAAGCTGCCCGTTATGGCCCGGGTGGTTGCAAGCCAGATGAAGCAGTCCGGATGCAGGTGCTGGTCCGCAGCTTGCTCCGCCAGGACTTGGTGTCGCCATCGTTACGACGTCAGAAAGGTTGATCCTGACGAAAAAGGGATTCCAGAGTCCGATAGGCAGTAAATACGGTATAGACCCAGGTGAGCCGGATTCCCACCAAATCGATGAGAGAAGCCACCATTGGTATAACAGAATACAGATCAAACACCCTCTGTACGACTTTGTCCGTGATATAATATATGTAGACAATTAAATATTCTGGATGCGAAGACAGTCTGACCTGACTTGGACGCTTTGATCAGACAAGAGCAAACAGCGTAACCGGCCATCAAGCCGGTTTTTTGCTTTTTTTAAGTCGAATGGATTTATGACTTGGATTAAGAAAGGGAGGAAGACTCATGAAGATGAGAAAATGGATCATACTCATGTTATGTTCCAATTTAGCTCTGTTGCCAGCCTGTGCAACCACTGACAGCAGATCGGCTGCTGCAGTCGCGGCTACTGATTCTTTTGCCGAGAAATATACAAATGCCTGGGTAAATCATGAACCTGATGTTCTTTCACCTTTATTTTCAGACGATTTGATTGGTTTCGATGCCATGTTACTTGGGTGGTCCTATGATCATCAAGAAGCTGAGAAAATGTTGCGAGACCCATCGTGGTGGGGCAATTTCCAGATCAACAAAGGGACAGAATTTGTTTCACCTGATGGCAGTTTTTTTGTTGTATCGACGACGATTGACTACTACAACCCAAATTTGGGTCGAATTCCCAATATCCACTTAATTGCATTAAAGAACGGTCTGGTTATATTTTCATACGATTATTATTGTGGTGTACAAAGCAAGACCGAACCGCTGCCTTTATTCGAGCCGAGCAACGTCGAGCCAGGGTCGCCAAAAGCGCAGAAACTGGTTGAACAGGCGACTGAAACCGTGAAAAAATGGCAAAAAGCGTTTAATGATCGAGATATTGAAGGGTATCTGTCGTGTTTTGCCGAGAGCGCAAAGCACATCGATACCGTAACACCAGACTGGCGCGTCTTGACAAAGACAGAACTCATAACTGATGTCACTTCGCGTTTCTCGAGAAGTGAGTTCGCGACGAAACTAGTTGCGTCGAGCTCATCCCCGATCCCGGACGGCTTCTTTGTCTCCGCCGATGGTCATTATGTGGTGGCACAGGGCACTTACACTGACACGAAAGTCAGAACAATACCCATGGTGGTCATCCTGGAGATTGATGCGGGTAAGATCGTGAAACAGTATAACTTCACACTTGCCGATATGAGCCAACTGCAACCCTAACACACGGAAAAATGATTATTCAAAAACAAACATCTCAAGAACAATAAAGGCAATCAAGATTATTCCCATGATTATTAGTGAGATATTTCTCAACTTTTTGTTTTTCTTGATTATTCCAACAATAACACCGACTAACGAAGAGACAAAAAACAATGGAAATAATATGCCTAGGTTGTATCCCATTTTAAATCCCTCCTCACGATTGTTAAATATATAGTCACCATACTATTATCATATGCTTAAGGACCTAATTAAACAAATTCATTTCGCAATTGGCGCCTAAAAGGAGTTGATCCTCTATGAACAAAGTGATCGTGATCAATGGTAGTCCCCGGAAGAATAATGGAAACACAGGCATGCTGCTGAAACCGTTCGTCGAAGGAATGATCGAGGCCGAGGCTGATGTCGAGGTATATTTCGCCAGTGAAATGAAAGTTAAACCCTGCACGTGCAGCAAGATGTACTGCTGGTACGATGAACCAGGCGTCTGCTGCATCAAGGACGAAATGCAGGATCTTTATCCGCGGCTGGCAGCGGCCAACATTCTAATTTTGGCCACACCAGTGTATATTCCATTGCCCGGCGACATGCAAAACATGGTCAATCGGCTTTGCCCTTTGATAGATCCGAAACTGGTCTTCCTGAATGGTCGAACCCGAGCAAAGCCCCAACCGCATATATTGATACATAAGCTTGCATTGGTAGCGACTAGCGGCTGGTGGGAAAAAGGAAATTTCGATACCTTGACGCAAATTGTTCGAGAACTTGCAGCCGATCTGAATATTGAATTTACTGGCGCCATCATTCGACCTCATGCCGATTATATGCGCCAAAAGGGTGTTATGACACCGGATGGACTGGCTGTACAGGAAGCAGCGAAGCTGGCTGGGCGTGCGTTGATTGAACAAGGCCAGATTCCTCGGGAACTGTTTGACTCGATCAGCCGCCCACTAGTCTCAGTCGAGCAATGGATACACCATCAGAACGAATTATGAATCACTGCAAACACGCCTTGTCCGGTTCCGGTTCGAACTTCCTGAACTTGATTGATAAGCGTAAAAACAGTCTGACGGGAGTCCTCAATGTGAGTTTCGCAGGGGTTTGTCTTTTCATATAACCGTCACCATTTCTATAGAATATTGTTTGACAATCATCTAGTCGTCTATTAATCTAATTTCATACTTGCGATATTTCGCAAGTAATAGATGTGAATAAATATGAGGTGTTTGATGATCTACCTCGACTATAATGCGACAACCCCCATCGACTCAAACGTGAGCAAGTCTATGCTGCCCTTTATACATGAGCATTTTGGCAATCCCTCCAGCGGACATGAATACGGCCGAATTGCGAAAGCAGCGGTAGAGCGTGCCCGAGGTCAGGTTGCCGCTCTGCTTCATGCGGAACCGGATGAGATTTATTTCACGAGTGGAGGTAGTGAATCTAATAATACAGCCATCAAGGGTACAGCCTGGCGATACCGAAACATGGGGAATCACATCATCACCTCAGCCATTGAGCACCCGGCTGTCTTGAATGTCTGTGAGTGGCTCAGCCATCAAGGATTCGAGATAACCTATTTGCCTGTAGATTCGTTTGGCCGAGTCGACCCGGCTGACCTGGAGTCTGCAATCTCAGATCGGACAATTCTGGTCAGCATCATGCATGCCAACAATGAAACCGGAACCATCCAACCAATTCATGAATTGGCAGCCCTCAGTCACCATTTTGGCGCACTGTTCCATACAGACGCTGCCCAGTCGGTCGGCAAGATCCCGACGGATGTCAAAGCAATGGGCGTCGATTTCCTGACGGTCGCTGGACACAAACTTTATGCGCCAAAGGGCATTGGTGCACTCTATATTCGCCGAGGTATTCAGATTGATTCGCTGATCCACGGCGCTGGACATGAACGAGGTCTTCGTGCCGGCACCGAGAATGTCGTTTTTGACGTTGCTCTCGGCCAGGCTTGCGAAATTGCGCAAGTACAATTGGATAATCCACTCACCCGCGAGTTGACGGATTATTTCTGGCGCTCTTTAAAAGATAAACTGGGTAACCGCATCATCCTGAATGGCCATCCAACTGAGCGTCTGCCGAATACCTTGAATGTCAGTTTTATCGGGAGAACGGGCTATGAAATTCTGGACCGATTGAAAGATGTCGCTGCATCGACCGGATCGGCTTGCCATACGGGTGAAGTGAGCATCTCACCTGTCCTTCAAGCCATGGGCGTACCGGCAGAAGTCGGCCGCGGGGCAGTTCGCTTCAGCCTGGGTCGATATACACAGAAAACCGAAATCAATTTGGTCCTGGATCAGATTGTTGCCATCATGAACGGAGTGAAAAATCAATGAGTCATGAAAGCAGTAAAGAGCTTTACAAAATGCATGCTGATTTCTGCAAATTCATGGGCAATGCCAAAAGGATCGAAATGCTTTTTCTTCTCGGTGAAGAGGAGCTTTGTGTTGAAGATCTAGCCCGTAAAATGGATGTGCCGATTCCCAATATCTCTCAGCATCTGGCGATTATGCGCGATAAGGGTGTGGTCGAGTCACGCCGTGCTGGCACGAAAGTATATTATCGGCTCTCGAATCCCAAAACCATGCAGGCCTGCATCCTGATGCGTGAAGCCATGATTGAGCGGATGGAACAATGCGTGGCAAAAGTGGTCGGATAAAACGTACCGAGCAGTTACCGTGGATACAGTTGAAAGATTTATAAAGGAATAATTTTTAAAAATACATTCAAAGAATCGGAGGAAAGATAAGTGAAAGTTGGATTGATTCGCTGCATGCAGACTGAGGACATGTGCCCTGCGACGACCTGTATCAAGGTCATGAATAAGAAGGTGCTTGCCTTTGAAGGGATTGAAGAGGACATCGAACTGATTGGTATCACGACCTGTGGTGGATGTCCAGGTAAGCGTAGCGTTTTACGTGCAGCTGAAATGGTTCGGCGTGGTGCAGACACAATTGCCATGGCATCCTGTATTACTCGTGGAAATCCGATTGGCTTTGCTTGCCCACATGCTGAGCAGATGAAAGCTGCCATTGAACGTGAAGTCGGTCAACAAATACGTATGATTGATTACACCCACTGAACAAAAGAAATTCGGACGAAAAGATGGACCCGATGTCAAGTTTTCCAAATGGGTGAATGAAGGAGTGCTTGAAAATGCCGATCGATTGGTTCAATCTTGGCAGCTCATATTCAAACTTTGCCGGAATTATGGCGGGTTTCGCATTCAGTGGCATTTATCTGCTGCTCGAGGACCGGAAAACCAAAGTTTCCGAGGTGATCAGTATCCTGCTGGTTGGTTTTTTTGGTTTGCTTCTGGCTGCATTTCTGTATGCCAATACCGGGGGTATGGCTACAGATCAGAACACTCCGGAGCAAGTCAAGATGACATTCTTGCATGGGGTGATCGCCAGTGTTATTTTCGCCATTTCAATCATTCAAATGTTCTTAAGCCTGGTTTTTATCTTCATTGTTTACGATTTGCCGCGAGAGGTCATCGTCCTCGGCATGACAGTTTATTACGGTGCAACATTTGTCGTAGCCATGTTTATTATCAGAACCTTACCTGTCATACAAAATACGCCACCTATGCGCATGGCCATTACGAACGGTCTGTACTTGACCGCGGGTATCGCAGCCTTGATTCTTCTTGCAATATTTAAATTGTTTCGTGAAAAACTGGACTTGTTTTTTGAAAATCATTTCACAGCCATCATGACTGGTACTTTTATATTCATGCTGTTTCTGACCGCTGTTTATAATATGGATGCTCTGTCTAAGGGCGATATCCCCATCGTCTTTGATCATCTCATCATTTTGCTGGTTGTTATAAATATGATGATCAATAATTTCAGTATGCATTACGAATACCGATCGGCGAAAAACTCATCAGAACGCCAGGGTCGTTGGAACAGTTACCGCAATGGCCAAAATAATGATCACTGATAGGGAGTGATGATGGCGATGGACGTGCAGACAATCTTGCAGGACCTTGAATCATTGGGTTCGGAGCGGACAAAAAAGATATATATGCAACAAGGTGCACGCGAGCCGCTTTATGGTGTCGCGACAGGCGCAATGAAACCGATCGTCAGGAAAATCAAGATCAATCAGGGGCTGGCAGATGCGCTTTATGCGACTGGCAATTATGACGCGATGTACCTGGCCGGTATGATTGCCGACCCCAAAGCCATGACCGCGGCGGATTTTGACCACTGGATGGAAAGCGCCTATTTCTACATGATCTCGGATTTCATTGTGGCGGTCACCCTAGCGGAAACAGACATTGCACAGGCTGTTTCCGACCGCTGGATTGCCAGCGGCCTGGAACTCTACGTCTCTGCCGGTTACAGCTGCTATTGCTGGCTGCTCGGCAACCGAAAAGACGAGGCATTTGACCGGGAAAAACTGAGCGCAATGCTTGATGTTGTGGAAAATACGATTCATGATAACCCGGACCGTGCTAAATATGCGATGAATTATTTTGTCACAACCGTGGGCGTTTCCTACCTGCCGCTGCACGAAAAAGCGCTGGCTGTGGCAAAAGCCATCGGAACCGTAGCGGTTCTCCGGGGGCAGAACAAAATCAGCCTCCCAGTCGCGGCCGATGAAATCCAGAAAGCGATAGACAAGGGGCGGCTGGGATTCAAGCGAAAGCATGTCCGGTGCTAGCTTTCGCCATTAGTTTTTTAGGAGGAATGGAAATGTCATATATAGTTGACTTTAAGAATGTGTCAACGGTTGGCTTTGAGTCTTCACCTGTGGCGGCGGCGCTCGCTGGTTTACGCGCCAATGAAGCCCGCTACTTTATGAACCATTACAATTACGAATTTGCGACCCTGCCCGCGACTGAAAGTCAGGAAACGCTTGACTATGTGAACCGGATTTTGAAAGAAGAGCGCAATCTTGAATTTGCGGCCAAACCCTTGGAAACCGCGCGATTCGAAGTCGAAAATTACAAAATGGCCTATATCTTTTATGAGGATGGCCTTGAAGTCAACGTCATGTATTCAATTGATGATCCCAAGAAAAGGGCTGTTGGGTTGAAACTTTCTGAGGGGATGGATGTGCCAAAAGAGTTGGAAGGCAAGTTCAAGTTCGCCAGGCAGAAATCCAAACTGGCCGGAACAATTCGCGGTTCATTTTTCGTCATTAAAAAGGAACATTAAGCGTTGGTGACACGGCTAATATGGAAAACATCATAAAACGTCATAAAAAAACACTTGACCTGGAGTTAACTCCAAGTTCTACACTAAAATCACGTTGTTGCAATAGAAAAATATTTGCAGGCAGTCCTGTGGTAGGCCTGTCAAAAACAAACGTGAGGGGTAAATAAAAATGGAATATTCAAAACTCGGAAACTCAAATCTTCAAGTTTCTAAACTTTGCGTAGGCTGCATGAGCTTTGGTGATCCGGCCAGCAATTTCCACGCCTGGACATTGAACGCCGAGGAGAGTGAAGCTCTTGTCAAACGTGCGCTTGATCTGGGGATCAATTTTTTCGACACAGCCAATATCTATTCAGGTGGCACCAGCGAGGAGTATCTCGGCCGCGCAATCAAGAACAATATCGCTCGTGACCAGGTTGTGATCGCAACCAAAGTCCATTTCAATGAGGGTAAACTCTCCAGGACGGCGATCCTGCGTGAGATCGACGGTTCGCTCAAACGGCTGGGAACAGACTATGTTGACCTGTACATCATCCACCGATTTGATTACGGCACCCCGATCGAGGAGACGATGGAGGCTCTGGACAGTCTTGTCAAGGCCGGCAAGGTGCGAGCCCTCGGCGCTTCCGCCATGTACGGCTATCAGTTCCATAACATGCAGCTTGCCGCAGAGCGGAACACCTGGACGCCGTTTGTCTCGATGCAAAACCATTACAATCTGCTTTATCGTGAAGACGAGCGGGAACTGATTCCCATTTGCAGGCAGCTAAATGTCGCACTCACACCATACAGCCCGTTGGCCGCAGGCCGGTTATCCCGCCTGGAGTGGAATTCGGATTCGAAGCGCAGCCAGACGGACAAGACAGCCATTTCCAAGTATGACAGCACGCAGGATAGCGATTATGCCATCGTTCTTCGCGTACATGAACTCGCCGAGAAGTATGGAGCCACAATGACACAGATTTCGCTTGCCTGGCAGCTGGCCAAGGGCGTTACCGCGCCAATTATCGGTGCAACCAAGGCAAAGTATTTTGATGACGCGGTGGGTTCATTCAACGTAAAACTGACGGCGGATGACATCACCTATCTTGAGGAGCTGTATCTACCTCATAAGATTGTGGGTGCCATTTAACGCTTGTGCCCAGCTTGGACCATTGATTAATGGTAAAATAATGACATAGGTCATCTTCCTGTTGTGAAGGGTATCCAGCCAACAATTAAATATGAAGTTAAATCAAGTGTTGAATGGGGTGAGTGCATTGGGAAAAGAATTCCTTGAAACAACATATGACAAATTCACTTTAAAGGTAGACTTATCATGCCTTTACCATATTGAAGGATCCTGGGCAAGACTTGAGGGCGAACAGGTTGTTGTGGGTGTTTCGGATTTTTTCCAGACCAATGCCGGTGATGCGGCATTTATCAATCTGCCAAAACCGGGGTCGCAATTCAAAATGAATGATGAAACCGGTAATCTGGAGACCATCAAATCGACTGTGGCTTTGATTGCCCCTGTCAGTGGAATTGTTGAGAGCATAAACACCGAGTTGGAAAGCCGGCCTGAACTCATTAATCAGGATGCCTATGGTCAAGGATGGATCATGAAGATTCGCCCTTCCGATTGGGCTGGGGATAGTACGAAGCTGCTCAGCCCAGAAGCCTATTTTGAATTCATGAATAATAAACTGGCAGAAAAACAAGGCCAGAAGTGATCCGGGGGGTGGGAGTATGGCAAAAAAGGTCATAGTATTCCCCTGTAGTGGGATCGGCAAAGCCTATGGTGAAATCGGACGCCAGGCGACCTATCATCTGATTGACGATCTTCGCCCTGGGGTGACGGATACAACCTGCCTCGCTCGCTTGATGATCGATGACCCTGAAATCAGAGACCTGATCATGAATAACTATGTCATGACTGTTGATGGCTGTACGATGGACTGCGCAAAAAAGAATGTCGAACACTATGGCAAAACGGTCGACGAATCGTTCAGGTCCGTCAATGTATTTGTTGAGCATCGGGACCTGAAACCAGAAGGCATCCTTGATCTCGGCGAAAATGGCATGAAACTGGCGTACATCCTGGCTGAAAAAATGGCTTTGGAAGTTGACCGGCTGCTGGCGAAGGGAGATGCCTGACATGGCGCTGCTTGGGAAAGAACTTCGGCCCCTGAAAGTTGGCATTGTTCCCTGCAATGGTGAAGGGCTCTGTGGGGGTACCGTGACGCGGTATGCCTGCCGCAAGGTGCTTGATGAACTTCGTCCTCAGAATACGGTCACAATTTGCCTGCCACTTTTCGTAGCAGGTGGTGAAGGGGAGCGCAATTTTGCGCAAGTGTTCCCGACAATCACAGTCGATGGCTGCGATAAACGTTGCAGTTATATTGCTACAGAAAAACTAAGCGGAAAACCGGCACATTCATTGGTCGTTCCTGAAATCCTGGAAAAACACGGTCGAAAGCTGACCGGCAATCGCAAGAAACTAAGTCCTGAAGATCTGGAGTCTGTTGATATTGTCGCGTCAGAAATTGCCGATCAAATTGATCAGGTGATGAAGCGGGGTCTATGATATGACGACCTATACGAACAAAGTTGTCTGGGCGGGCAACCACCTGGGCCATACGTATTGTGAAAATGGTACAGATATGCCATTTTCTGCCCCTCCCGCCCTGCATGGACATCCCGGGATGATGACACCCGAGGATGCCCTGGTCATGGCAGTCAACACGTGTTATCACATGATGATCATCTGGGCTGCTGAAAGATTCAAATTGGATATGACTGCTTATGAGTCCAGCGCCAGTGGTGAAATCGAAGAATTTCTTGATCAGACATCCTGGTTCAAGAAAATTACTTTGAAGCCCAAAATCACAGTTCGTGGCAGCAGTGAGCCTGTCGTCAATCGAGCGATGCAACTTGCTTATAAATATTCAACAATCGCTCAATCCTTCAAGGGTGAAGTGGTTATTGAACCGGAAATCGTAATCATCTGATGAAAATTGATCATGGTAAAACCTGCATAGCGAGCATTGCGCCTTCTTTTCCGGCATTTTTCGACTGTCACCCACTGCAATTGGTAACAGCATTGAAAAAGGCTGGATTCTCTTATGTTGAAGAGACGGTGATCGTTTTACCTGAGATTCTGGAAAAGCGAATTGCTAGTGTTAACAATTCAACGAAACCTTTGATCAGCGAATCATGTCCAAAAGTCATTCAAATGATTCGAGAAGAATTTCCTCATCTTTCAATGCAGATCGCGCCAATTCCGTCACCAATGGAACTGCATGGGCGACAATTAAAAGATAAATTCGGACTTGATTCCATGACATATTTCTTTTCGCCTTGCGAATTCAAGAAAGAAGAGAATGACCAGAAACAAGCGATGGACTACGTCGTATCTTTTGCTGAATTGAATGATTTCCTGGAGAAAAGTGTCAAACAACCACTTGATTCACTTTCGAAAACGAATTTTGATTCACATCTTGAGAAGCGGGAAGCAAGATTAGGGGTATTAGCCATGAGTGTTCATGGACCCGAACAATGCAGGCAATTTTTACATGCTTTTTCAGCGTGTCATCCTGGCGAATTTAGTGAAATACTCTATTGCAAAGGCGGATGTGCACAGAGAGCAATGAAGACTTCAGATTCTTCATCTACTGCAATAGAGAGAATTCTAAAGGTTTGGGAGGAATATTAATGAGCAGTCTGACAATTCAGGTCTTTGACGGGATATTGCCAGGGAAAATCAATATGGATCCGGTACCCGAAGATTTTTCTGCTTTGCTTGCCGAAATTGAAAGGCAGTTTCCAGAACGAAGTCAAAGCCTGATCAATCGATCATTTAAAGATGATTGGTTGCAAGATTATACGATTTTGTTAAATAAAAAGCTTGTCCATAATCTACATGAAAAAATTCATCAAGGAGATGAGATTACCATTCTTGGGTTTTTTGCGGGTGGCTGACTATTTATTGATACTGACTATCTAATCCTCGAAAAAGAAGGATAATCAAAATGGCAAATCATGACGAGAAGAGAACCAGGATCAAAATAATGGAGAATGGGCCTTATCTGGTTTCGGGACATGTCCCTTTGCGTAAAATGAATATTTTCCCCACGCACCGCATCAATGAGTATCGTCACGTTCAGGATTTTCCGTTGGCTGAAGCCTATGCATTGTGCAGATGCGGTCAGACCAGAACGCCCCCCTATTGTGATGGGTCACATGCCAAGGCCGGATTTATTGGCAAAGAAACAGCATCCAGGCTGCCCTATATCCAACGTGCAGATCACATAACTGGGCCAGATCTTGATTTGAAGGACGATGGACGATGTGCCTATGTACGCTTCTGCCATCGTCGAGAGGGGACAGCCTGGGAACTGGTCTTGATGTCAGATGATTCCAAAGCCCGGGAAGAGGCCATCATCGCAGCCAGCGAATGTCCAACCGGCCGCCTTGTGGCATACGAAAAAGACGGGACCCCGATCGAACCTGAATTCGAGCCATCGATCGAGATACTTGAAGATCTGGCCCAGCGGGTCAGCGGACCTTTGTATGTCAAAGGCAATATTCCGATTGAATCAGCTGACGGGACTACCTACGAGGTCAGGAACCGGGTCGCGCTCTGCCGCTGCGGCCAATCGAGCGACAAGCCGTTCTGCGATGCGACCCACATCTCGATCAGGTTTTCAGACAAGAAATAAAATGAATATCAGACCGGAAATAGACATCACAACGTCTTTCCAATCGCGACAACAGACAAAGCCTGCCAAACTCTGGTACAATGATCTCTGTTTTCGTCAAATCTGGAGATGAACATGAGGTCCCATCGATGAGTTTATTAACAGTTGAACATTTGAGCCACGGCTTCGGCGATCGTGCAATCTTCGAAGATATTTCGTTTCGCCTGCTCCGGGGCGAGCATATCGGCCTGGTCGGTGCGAACGGCGAAGGCAAATCCACCTTTATGAAAATCGTCACCGCTCATATGGAGCCGGATGAAGGTTCGATTCAATGGTCCAAGGGTGTTGAAGCCGGTTATCTGGATCAGCACACGATCCTGACAGCTGGCCTGTCGATCCGCGACATACTCCGGCAGGCCTTTGATCATCTCAACATGAAGCAAGCGCGGCTCGAAGAGATCTATACATTGCTGGGCGAGGCTGACGAAACAGAAATGACGGACCTGATGGAAGAGATGGGTGAATTGCAGACCCATATCGAGCACAGCGATTTTTTCCTGATGGATGCCAAAATTGAAGAAACTGCCGGGGCCCTGGGCTTGACTGAGTTTTGGCCTCGAAACCGATGTCGCGGCGCTCAGCGGCGGCCAGCGCACCAAGGTCCTGCTGGCCAAGCTGTTGCTGGAGAAGCCTGATATCCTGCTCCTGGACGAGCCGACCAACTATCTGGACGCGGACCATATCGACCTGGCTCAAGCAATATCTCCTGAACTACGAGAATGCTTTCATCCTGATTTCACATGACGTAGCCTTCATGAACAGTGTGATCAATGTGGTCTATCATGTCAGCAATTGTCACCTGGATCGTTATGCCGGCGACTACGACCATTTCCTGGAAGTCTATGAAGTCCAGAAGTCCCAGAAAGAAGATGCCTATGAGCGCCAGCAGAAGGAAATCGCCAGCCTCAAGGATTTTGTCGCCCGCAACAAAGCGCGGGTCGCCACCCGCAACATGGCGATGAGCCGTCAGAAAAAAATCGACAAGATGGACAAGATCGAACTGGATAAGGAACGACCTGTTCCCGTCTTTGTCTTTCAGTCGGATCGTGCCCCCAGCCGGACGGTATTTGAAGCCCGGGACCTGGTGATCGGCTATGACGAACCCCTGAGCCGGCCGATCGATCTGCAGCTGGAGCGTGGCCAGAAAATCTCCCTGGTCGGTGCGAATGGCATCGGCAAAACCACCCTCCTGAAAAGCCTGCTCGGCCTTACTCCTGCGTTGTCCGGCGAACACCAGCAAGGCGAGTACCTGTCAATCGGCTATTTCGAACAGGAAAACGCCGCGGATATGTCCCGGACCTGCCTGGAGTCCCTGGGCGCTGAATTTCCCTCGATGAGCATCGCCGAACTTCGCTCTGCCCTGGCCCGCTGCGGGCTGACGACGAAACATATCGAGAGCAAAGTCGGGGTGCTCAGCGGCGGTGAGCAGGCCAAACTGCGTTTTTGCAAGCTGATGAACCGCAAGCATAACCTGCTCGTGCTTGACGAACCGACGAACCACCTCGACGTCGTTGCCAAGGATGTCTTGAAGTCTGCGTTGCAGAACTATTCCGGAACGATCCTGATGGTGTGCCATGAACCGGAATTCTATGAGGATATCGTCACCGGAACCTGGGATGCACGGGAATGGGCCCTTAAGCTCTAATTCGGGAACATCCAGTACACCGGTGCCATTTTTTATCCTGTATACTATGAAGATAGGTTAATATCTTGAACACATTTCAGGAGGTTCATTCGATGCCAAAGAAAATTGTCGTCATTGGCGGGAGTATTGCCGGAATCTCCGCTGCTGAGGCAGCGCGTAAGCAAGATCCTGATGCGGTGATCGTCGTATTGTCCCATGAACATGTCATGCCCTATTACCGTCTTCGCATTTGTGAAATTCTCAATGAACCTGACTTGGCTGAAAAGTTGTACCTTCACCCAGTCAGCTGGTATGAAGAGCGTCGCCTGGAAATCCGCCTTGGCCAGAATGTTGTCGCGCTAGATCTCGAGTCGCAATTGTTGCATCTGGAAAATGGTTCGACCGAAACCTATGATAGCCTTGTGATTGCCAGTGGCAGCCAGAGCTTCGTGCCGCCGGTCCAAGGTATCAGTCGGCATGGTGTTCACGGCCTCTGGACGATGAAGGATGCATTGACGGTTTCAGAAGCGCTTAAGAGCAGCAAAAAGGTCGTCGTCATCGGCGGTGGTCTTCTTGGTCTTGAAGCAGCATACTTTGCGCGCAAAGCGGGCAGCCACGTGACGCTGGTCGAACGAGCTCCTCGTTTACTCGCCAATCAGCTTGACGAGGCAGGATCAGCGGTCTTCCTTGACCGTGTCAAAGCTCAGGACATCCAAGTCCTGACTTCCGCAGAAGTCAAACAGATTCATAGCGAAGTCGAAGACAGATTCAGCCCTGTGTCACATGTCAGTCTTGCGGATGGACGCAAGTTTGAAGCTGACCTGGTCCTCGTCTGTATCGGTGTCCGCGCCAATATAGGCTTCCTCGACAGCTCCGGACTTGCCGTGAAGGGCAGAATCAGTGCCGATGACCGGATGGAAACCAGCATGCCAGGCGTCTTTGCGGCTGGTGATGCAGCTGAACCAGGGGGTTACTGGTATGGTCTCTGGTCAGTTGCCAAAGCACAAGGCCAAGTCGCCGGAACTAACGCTGCGGGTGGCGATTCGACCTTCCATAAAGTTGTCCCACCCTATGTCATTAACACCATGGAAACCAAGATTGTTGTCCAGGGGGACAAGGGGATCATCGGTGAGGCTCACTACGATCTCGACGCCAACCTTGATGAAGAGAATGGCACCTATCGCAAGCTGATCTACCGGGACGGCATATTCAGCGGATTCATCCTGATTGGTGACACAACGGATTTTGTCAAATTGCAGAAATCTCTGGGCAAGCCGTCTGATGCGTGAATTTCAATTTTTGCCCATCCTGAGCCGCCTTTCAACATCAAATCAGAGTGGAAGTAACTTGTCATGATAAGTGTAAAAGACGTTGCCGAATTAGCTGGCGTTGCGGTTGGAACCGTTTCACGAGTGATCAACAATCACCCTTCGGTTAAACCTGAGACGCGCGAGAAGGTTTTGGCCGCGATCAAGCAACTGAATTATGTTCCGAATGAAGTGGCCAGGAACTTTAAAATGCAGAAGTCAACGATGGTGGCGCTTTTGCTGCCAACGATATCACATCCTTTTTTCTCTGAACTGACGTACTACATTGAGGATGAGCTGGACAAGCAGAATTACAAAATGATTCTTTGCAACAGCAAGGGCAAACCGCAGAAAGAGCTTTACTATTATGATGTCCTGAGCCAGAACAAAGTTGCCGGCATTATCGTGATTACTTACAACAATGTCGAACACGAAATCACAAGAAATATACCGGTTGTTACCATTGACCGCCACATTGAACATGAAATATCCTGTGTGACCTCGGATAACTACGCCGGCGGTTGCACAGCTTTGAGTGAACTGGTCAAAGCCGGCGTCAAAAGACCTGCATTTTTAGGGTACATCCCGAATCAATTCATAAAAACGGCCAATAGTGAAGTTGAATTAAGGAAACAAGGGTTTTGCGATCAGGCTAAGGCTGAGGGCGTTCCATTTGCCTGCCTGGAAATCGACGACAACGATGACTTGTTGGAGAAAAACCTGGAAAAATTGATCGCCTCAGATGACTTGAAAAATATCGATGGTCTGTTTATCAACGGCGATCTGCTTGCAGCCAGGTTTATCCAGAGAGCCGCAGCCTGTCAGATCAATGTTCCTCTGGACATCAAGGTCATCGGCTATGATGGCATCAACAATTTCAAATGGTTTCACCCCTTTCTATCGACCATCCGGCAACCCATCGAGGGCATGGCCCGGACTGCCGTGCAGCTTCTGATCAGGGGGATCGAAGGTGAAACCATTCCGCCTGAAACGCACCGGCTGCCAATCGAATTCATCCAAGGAGAGACCACATGAATATTATGGAAACCAGCAATAGGCCAAGATATCTGATTGAAAATGATTTTTCCTACCTGGGGCTACGATGTGTCGTCACGGGTGTCTCGGCAGGCCACCGCTGCGGCTTTATCGCCATCCCCGAAGGTCATCCGCTGTGCGATGCTGATCGTGATCGCCTGCAGCAGATAGACATCTATGGCGGCTGGACTTTCAGCGAAAAATCGACGAATTACCCCGTGATGACTGTTTCTCCAACCTGGTGGCTCGGCTTTGATTGTGGTCATTCAGGGGAAAGCTGCGACTATCAACTGATGGAAGAACTTGGCGAAGCCAAACTGGTGTCCAGCATGCGAAAAGGCATGGGATTTGCTGTGGATTCGGTCAAGTCCGTTGATTTTGTCATTAATGAATTGAAAAATGCGGTCAAACAGATTAACTCACTTTACAAATAACCAGGGAGGCATTCCTTTGAAGGCTAAACTTGAACAATTGCTCAAAGAAAAGATATTCGTCCTCGACGGCGCCATGGGGACTGCCATCCAGAAGCTGAATCTGGGCGAAACGGAATATCGCGGGGAATGCCTTTGCCATCATAGCCAGAAGGGTAACAATGATTTTCTGAACATTACCCATCCCGAGTTGATCAAAGTGATCAACCGGGACTATCTGCAGGCTGGGGCCGATATCATTGAAACGAACACCTTCAATGGCAACAGGATATCCCAGGCAGATTATGCCCTGGAAGACAAAGTCTACGAAATCAATTTTGCCGGCGCTAAAATAGCCAGGGAAGCCGCAGATGAGTATACTACGAAAGATCCTGCCAAACCGAGATTTGTCGCTGGCTCGATCGGACCAACCAACAAAACAGCCTCGCTTTCTCCGGATGTCGAAAATCCAGGTTTTCGGAATATCAGTTTCGATGAACTGAGAGAAGCTTATGAGGAGCAGATCGAAGGCCTTGTCGATGGCGGCGTCGATATATTATTGATCGAGACCATCTTTGACTCGCTGAACGCCAGGGCGGCGATCATCGCCGCCGATCAGGTCCTGACCCGGAAATCACTCGACTTGCCGATCATGATCTCCGGAACAATTACCGACCGCAGTGGCCGGATCTTGACCGGTCAAACACTGGAAGCTTTTGCCGAAAGCATGAAACATGACCGGGTCTTCAGCATCGGCTTGAACTGTGCGTTTGGGCCTAAAGACCTTGTGCCATTTATTCGCGAGCTTTCGGAAACCCAAAAAATCCACATCAGTTTTCATCCGAACGCTGGCCTGCCCAATACCCTGGGCGAATACGATGAAACGCCGGAAGAAATGGCCAAATATGTCAGGGAGCTGGCACTTGAAGGCCATCTCAATATTGTCGGCGGCTGCTGCGGCACAACCCCTGCGCATATCCAGGCGATCGAGCAGGCGGTTCGGGGCCTCCCGCCACGGCGAATCCCGGACCTTGAGACAACTTCGGTCTATTGCGGCCTTGAGGTTGTCAAAGTCGACCAGCAAAGCAATTTCGTCAATATCGGCGAACGATTGAATGTCGCGGGCTCGGCCAAGTTCGCGCGCCTGATCAGGGAACAAAGCTATGAAGAAGCCCTGTCCATCGCCAAGGATCAGGTCGAAAACGGTGCCCAGATCATCGATGTTAATTTTGACGATGGTCTTCTGGACGCCGAAAAGGAAATGGACACCTTCCTGAAACTGATTGCCAGCGAACCTGAGATCGCCAAAGTGCCGGTGATGATCGATTCATCCAAATTCAAGGTTCTGGAGACTGGGTTGAAAGCGATCCAGGGCAAGGCGATTGTCAATTCGATTTCCTTGAAAGCCGGCGAAGCAGAATTTATCGAACAAGCCAGGATCATCAAGCAATATGGGGCTGGTGTCGTGGTGATGGCTTTTGATGAGAAGGGCCAGGCTGACACTTTTGCCCGGAAAACCGAGATCTGCCAGAGAGCTTATCGGATTCTCGTCGATATCGTGAAGTTCCCAGCCGAAAATATCATTTTCGATCCCAATATCCTGGCAATCGCCACTGGTATTGAGGAACACAACAACTACGCCGTCGACTATATCCATGCGACCCGGTGGATCAAGGAAAACTTGCCCTGCGCAAAGGTCAGTGGTGGTGTCAGTAATTTATCTTTTTCTTTCCGCGGCAACAATGCGATCCGTGAAGCCATGCATTCGGTCTTCCTTTACCATGCGATCAAAGCCGGCATGGACATGGGGATACTCAATCCTGGCCTGGTGCAGATCTACGATGAAATTGACCCGGACCTGCTGGTCAAGGTCGAAGCCGTTGTCCTGAACCAGCGAAACACAGCAGCCGAAGAGCTCCTGGAATTTGCCGAATCCTTCAAGCGGACTGGAACCGGCCCAAGTGAAAACAAGCTGGCCTGGCGGAACGCCGACAGTGCCGAACGGTTGAAACATGCCTTGGTGAAGGGCATCACGGACTTTATCGAAGAGGATGTCGAGGAGGCCCGGAAAAACTATGACCGGGCGATCCAGGTGATTGAAGGCCCCTTGATGGCGGGCATGAACCACGTCGGCGATTTGTTCGGCGAAGGCAAGATGTTCCTGCCCCAGGTGGTCAAGAGCGCACGGGTCATGAAAAAAGCAGTCAGCTTCTTATTGCCCTATATCGAGGCTGAAAAGGACGATCAAAAAAGCAGCAGTGCAGGCAAGGTCGTTTTTGCCACAGTCAAAGGCGATGTCCATGATATCGGCAAGAATATCGTGTCTGTCGTGCTGGCCTGCAATAATTTCGAGGTGATCGATCTGGGCGTCATGGTTCCGGCAGAAACCATCCTCGAAACAGCCAGGAATGAAAAAGCAGATATCATCGCGGTCAGCGGACTGATTACGCCCTCACTCGAAGAAATGTCGCATATTGCTGCGGAAATGGAACGCGAAGGATTCACGATCCCATTGATGCTCGGTGGCGCAACGACCTCCAAGGTCCATACGGCCTTGAAAATCGCCCCGAAATACACCAACGGTGTTGTCTATGCACCGGATGCTTCCAAAGCAGTCGAAGTTGCCCGGAAACTGGTCGATCCATCCGGCAGGGCACAGTTCATCAATGAAACACGGGAAGAATACCAAAAAGCCAGGGAAAACTACTCAGGACTGGAACGAAAGTTCATAACCCTTGAAGAGGCCAGAAAAAATAGCTTCAAACTGGATTGGCCGGCGGAGCAGATCTTCACGCCGCACACCCTGGGCATCCGGAAACTGATCAACTATCCGATTGCCGAACTGCGGAAATATATCGATTGGACCTTTTTCTTTGCTGCCTGGGATTTGAAAGGAATCTACCCCAGGATCCTCGAGGATCCCAAATACGGCGATGAGGCCAGGAAACTCTTTGCAGATGCCAACAAGCTGCTGGATATTCTTGAAAACAAAAACATCCTGACTGCCAATGCTGTTTTTGGCATCTTCCCGGCAAATTCATCCGGTGATGATATCGAAGTCTATGATACAGAGGATCAGGACCGGCCTTTGACAACCTTCCACATGCTTCGGCAGCAGGTCTTCAGGAAAGACAATGAGTACAGGAGTCTTTCCGATTACATCACCCCCAAAACCAGCAACCGGAAAGATTATCTTGGCGGCTTTATTGTGACAGCAGGCATCGGCGCTCACGAATATTCAGAGTCACTAAAGATAGCCGGTGATGATTACAGTGCATTAATGGTGAAGCTGCTTGCCGACCGCCTGGCTGAAGCTTTTGCCGAATTGCTCCACTTGAAGGTCAGAAAGGAATTCTGGGGCTATGCGGCGGATGAAGACCTATCGCTGGAGTATCTGCTCAAGTCAAAATATGAGGGAATACGTCCAGCTTTTGGTTATCCTTCGCTCCGTGACCATACAGAAAAAGACAAACTGTTCATGCTGCTTGATGGGCATGCGATCGGCGTTTCCTTGACGGAAAGCTTTATGATGGAGCCCGCTGCGAGTGTTTGCGGTCTTTACTTCGGTTCAAGGCAGGCCAAATACTTTGATATCAATAAGATCGATCGCGACCAGTTTGATGACTACCTCAGGCGAAATGGCCGGACGAGCAGGGAGCTGGCTAGGAGTCTGGGATCTGTCCTGAATTTCGATTTGTAAATCAAGCCCATCTTTCGGAATGAACCAGGAAGGAAGCGGCTTATGGATAATAAAGTTCGAGAACCTGAAAAAGGCAGATTTAAACTAAACTCAAAGAAGAATGACCAGGTTAAATCAGAGGTAAGCATTAGTAACAATAAACAACAATTGACGCTTGAAGGACTTGGCTGTGCCAATTGTGCTGCTAAGATTGAAACCAGGACCCAAGGCGTCATGGGTATCAACAATGCTACAGTTGACTTTGCAACCAGGAAACTCACCTTCGAAATTGCCGACAAGAATGATCTCGAGCGAATTCTGAATGAAGTAACCTCGATCGTCAGAAAGATTGAACCAGATGTCAGGGTCGTTCCAGACAGAATTGTCGAAACTGCTGATGCAAAAAAGAATTCGGAAAATACCAGTCGTGAATATGAAACCTCCCGCAAGAAGGAAATAGCCAAGCTGGTCATCGGTGGCATCCTTTTTGCACTTGGTTTGATCATTGATTTTCCAAAACCTGTGGAACTGGCCCTGTTTTTAACCAGCTATGCCATTGTCGGTGGATCTGTTGTGTTCCGCGCGGTCAAAGGTATCCGGTATGGCCAAGTCTTCAGTGAACACTTCCTGATGAGCGTGGCCACGATCGGGGCGTTTTTTGTTGGTTCCTATGCCGAGGGTGTGGCGGTCATGCTCTTCTACCTGATCGGCGAACTTTTCCAGGATATGGCTGTCGACCACTCAAGAAAATCCATCGCTGATTTGATGGATATCCGGCCCGACTACGCCAATCTGAAAAGAAATGGCGAACTTGTGAAAGTATCACCTGAAGTTGTCAAAATCGGTGACACCATCATCGTCAAGCCTGGTGAAAAAATCCCTCTCGATGGCATCGTCATTGAAGGGGCATCCATGGTGGACACCGCTGCTTTGACCGGTGAATCCGTGCCCCGCCAGCTCGAATCCGGCAGTGTCGCGTTGAGTGGATTCATCAATCGGCACGGCGTATTAACGATTGAAGTCAACAAAGATTTCGCTAATTCGACAGTCTCCAAAATCCTGGATCTCGTGCAGAATGCCAGCAGCAGGAAAGCACCGACAGAAAAATTCATCACGAAATTTGCCCGTTACTACACGCCGGTTGTTGTATTCATGGCCTTGGCTATGGCTGTCATTCCACCGCTGGCAATACCAGGCGCAACATTCGCTGACTGGATTTACAAAGCCTTGATTTTCCTGGTTGTCTCCTGCCCCTGCGCGCTGGTTATCTCAATCCCCTTAGGTTTTTTCGGTGGCATTGGCGGATTGTCAAAGCGAGGCATCCTGGTCAAAGGCAGCAACTACCTGGAAGCTCTGAACCAGGTTGAAATGGTTGTTTTCGACAAAACAGGGACATTAACCAAAGGCATTTTCGAAATTACAACAGCCAAAGCCTACAATAATTACTCTCGTGACGAACTGATTGAATGTGCAGCTTATGCCGAAAGCCACTCGAATCACCCGATCGCGCTATCGATCCAGAAGGCTTTCAACCAGGCCATTGATTCAAGCCAGATTGAATCCTATGAAGAACTCGCCGGTCTTGGGACTAAAGCCCTGGTTGCCGGGAAAACAATCCTCGCCGGAAATGGCAAATTGATGGAATTGAACAACATCAAATATCCCCAAGTCGATTCGGTCGGATCTGTGGTCCATATCGCGATCAACAACAACTATGCCGGATATCTGGTCATTTCCGACGAGGTCAAGGAAGATTCGGCGATGGCGATCAAATCGCTAAAATCCCTCGGCATCGATAGGATCATCATGCTGACGGGTGATTTGAAAGAAGTAGGGGAGAAGTTCGCCCGACAGCTCGGACTGGATGAGGTTTACTCAGAGCTGTTGCCAGACGCCAAAGTCGAGAAGATCGAATCGCTGGAAAAGGAAAAATCCATTCGGGGCAAGATCGTCTTTGTCGGCGATGGCATCAATGACGCGCCTGTGCTGGCCCGCGCAGATGTCGGTATCGCCATGGGTGGATTGGGGTCGGATGCGGCAATTGAGGCTGCGGATGTCGTCATCATGAACGATGAACCGACTAAAGTTGTGACGGCAATCAGGATCGCCAGGCGAACCCGGACGATTGTCTTTCAGAATATCTTTTTTGCCTTGGGCGTCAAGGCCATCTTTCTGGTGTTTGGCGCAATGGGCCTGGCATCGATGTGGGAAGCTGTTTTTGCCGACATGGGTGTCGCTCTGATTGCGATTTTCAATTCAATTCGTGTAATAAATACAAAAAACATCTAGAAACTAATGTCATTATTAATATGTTGACATTTTGCTGCACTGTGATATAATATAAATAAGCTCCAGGGAATACTAAAGATATCTCTCACCTAACGGAGTACCGCCTGATCGAAAGATTAGGAAAGCGAAAAGTGATTGAATGAACACTGGATGTTCTCAAATCACAATCTGATCTAAAGATAGTGAAACCGTCAGATCGAACAATAAGACATTTGTCTTATTAAGTAAATCAAAACCAATCGCTAAACAAAAATCAGACCAAATCTCGCACAATGGGTACACGCAGTGATTCGAGAAATCCAACAGGTTCGCTGGAGCCCTTTTTTATGTCAAAATATCATGTCAAATAGACAAAAAATATTCGCAAAGAGAGTCCGCCAGTCCGGACTCTTTTTGTTTTTCAGAACCAACTTCAGTCAACTTTCGGGGAAGCGAATCGAGACCTTGAATTCGCTGGACAAGTCACTCAAATAGGAATACATTAAATAGGTTAAGTCAATCATTGTCATGATCGTGTCATGCCAATGACTGCCAATATTGCAAAGACCACAGCTTCTGACACAAAGAGTACTATCTGAGTGAAAGGCAGGCTACTATTCGTTTCTAACGGATAATTGCGCCTTTCGGGGCGCTTTTTTTGAGGGATCGAGACTATGGAAACGAGAATAGCGGTTATTGGTATCATCGTTGAAAATCCGGATTCAGTTGAAAAACTGAATCTGATTTTGCACGAGTTTGCCAGGTACATCATCAGCCGGATGGGCCTGCCCTATCGGGAAAAGCGCGTCAGCATCATCAGCATTGTCGTAGATGCTCCGCAGGACATGATCAGTGCTCTGTCAGGCAAAATCGGCAATCTTGATGGCGTAAGTGCCAAAACAGCCTTTTCAAAACTGACTTATCAATCCGAAAACTGAACGACTAATTTGTGACTGATGGCAAAGATACGATCTGAGCCAAAAGAAAGGAAAACCAGCATGTACAATCCCAAATCACTGAAGGCCGAAGAATTCATCAACCACGAGGAAGTCCTTGAAACACTTGCCTATGCTGAAAGCAACAAGACCAATGTCGAACTGATCGACAGCATCATTGCCAAGGCCAGGCTTCGCCAGGGACTGTCACATCGGGAAGCCGCAGTTCTGCTGGATTGTGATATCGAAGCTAAAAACCAGGAAATCTTTGCACTTGCCGAACAGATCAAGAAAGATTTTTATGGCAACCGGATTGTCATGTTCGCACCGCTCTACCTATCCAATTACTGTGTGAATGGGTGTGTCTACTGCCCATACCACCTGAAAAACAAGCATATTGCCCGGAAAAAACTGACCCAGGAGGACATCGTCCGCGAAGTCACAGCCCTCCAGGATATGGGCCACAAACGTCTGGCCCTCGAAGCCGGCGAAGATCCGGTCAATAACCCGATTGAATACATTCTCGAATGTATCAGGACGATTTACAGCATCAAGCACAAAAACGGGGCAATCCGGCGTGTCAATGTCAATATTGCCGCCACAACAGTCGAGAATTATCGCAAATTGAAAGATGCCGGAATTGGCACTTATATTCTGTTCCAGGAAACCTATCACAAGGACAGCTACGAAAGGCTGCATCCGACTGGCCCCAAACATGATTATGCTTACCATACCGAGGCGATGGACCGCGCGATGGCCGGTGGAATCGATGATGTCGGTTTAGGTGTCCTGTTCGGCCTTGAACTGTACCGCTACGAATTTGCCGCCTTGTTGATGCACGCTGAGCATCTGGAAGCTGCCCAGGGCGTCGGTCCGCACACCATCAGTGTACCGCGGATCAAGCATGCCGATGATATTGATCCCAATGTATTCGACAACGGGATCGACGATGATATTTTCGCCAAGCTCGTTGCCTGTATCCGAATTTCTGTCCCCTATACAGGCATGATTGTCTCAACCCGGGAAAGTCAGGCCTGCCGTGAAAAAGTCCTGCATCTTGGCATTTCGCAAGTCAGTGGCGCCTCGCGGACCAGTGTCGGCGGTTATGCTGAACCTGAGCTCGAAGATGATAAATCTGAGCAATTCGATGTCAGCGATAAAAGAACGCTTGATGAAATTGTCCGCTGGCTGATGGACCAGGGGTACATCCCCAGCTTCTGCACGGCCTGCTACCGGGAAGGTCGGACCGGCGACCGGTTCATGACATTGCTCAAAAACGGCCAGATCCAGAATTGCTGCCATCCGAATGCCTTGATGACCCTCAAGGAATACCTGATGGATTATGCATCACCTGATACCAAAGCGATCGGTGAAGCGTTGATCCAGGCCGAACTCGACAACATCCCCAAAGAAAAAGTCAGGGAAATTGCCAGGGAAAATCTGGTCAAAATTGAAAACGGCATCCGGGATTTCCGGTTCTGATAAAATGCGGCTGCCCAAGTTCAACTATTCAGGTATTTTTCAAGTTCAGGCAATATGGCATTGAAATGGTTAAAACCTTGCTGATAAAGCCCTTCGATGACAATAGGGTCTGATTCAGTTCGCTTGATCCCACCGATCGAATCCGGGGCGATGACAAAAACTTTGCCCTCCGCTTCCAGTTCATAGATATGCTGCAGGTTTTCATTGTAAGCTTTTGCCCGGTTCATCAGAGCTTCTGAAAATTGGGCATATCTATTGTAAAGCCTGGCTGAATACGTCATCAGTTTTTCCGGACGTTTCTGGTATCCCCTTTCTCGTGTGAGGATGACAATCACCTTGTCACACCCTGAGCGGATCGCCTCATCAACCGGAATGGGTGTGCAAATACCGCCATCCAAGTATTTGTGGCCATTGATTCTGACAATCGGGAACATGATCGGCAGGGAACAGCTTGCCCGGACGGCCAACATTTTCCGGTCGTTCTTGGCTATTTTCAAATACTCGGTCTTGCCGGTTTCGACATTGGTGACTGTCGCGACGACATCACCCTTGAATTCGGCAAAGGCATCAAAATCAAAGGGTACATATTGATTGGGTATTCTTTCAAATACAAAATCAAGGTGGTAATAACTCCGGTTGAAAGGGTTCAGCAGGTGGCGGAAACCCATATACCGCTTGTCCTGGAGGAATTCTTTGGCGATGCGAAGATTCCGCCCCCTTTGACCTGAGGCATAGGATAGTGCATTGGCGATACCTGCTGAAGTGCCGATAATGTAGTCGGCAATGATCCTTTCATCAAGCATGGCATCAAGTACGCCACACGAGAAATAGGTACGGCTGGCTCCACCTTCCAAGACGAGTCCGAGTTTCATCGCTTTCATCTCCCGTTCAGACTTCCATGAACATGCGTGCTTGTTCTTCTGCCGCCTCTGCATAGACCGGCTGGCTTTGAGATTTTCGGACAGAGACGATTTTGATCAGGCTGAGTGCGGTAAGGCTGCCGACAATGAGCAGGGCACCGGCCAACTGCACCCAGGATGGGATCTCGCCAAAGGCCAGGAATCCTGCCAGGATGGTCACAACAGGACAGAGGTTCAAAAAGGTTGATGGAATAACCGAGCCCAAGACATTCACCCCATAGAGGTAAAGGACGTAGGCGATGGCTGAACAAAACACACCCAGAAAAGTCAGATGAAAAGTAGCGGCAATGGATGGTATGTGCCAGCGCGGCATTTCACCCACTGAAAAAGGGAAGTAGAGCAACAACGCCCACAGGGTCTGGATTGTGGTGAGCTTCAGGCTTGAATAGCGCTGCCCCAGCTTCTTGCTGATGAAGGTATAGATTATCCAGCAGGCCATGGCACCGAGTACCAGCAGATTGCCCTTGAAGCTGCCTGATGAAAGGTCCGGGAGACCCCCGTCAAATAACACAAGCCAGACGCCGCCGATGGATAGGACGATGCACAGGGCCGTAGTCAAATCTGGCCGTTTCCGGGTCATCGCACTCTCAAGGACCAGGATGAAGACCGGTATGGCGGCTACGAGCATCGACGCGGTTGCCGGACTCGTCCATTGCAGACCAGAATTTTCAAATACGGAATAGAATACAATGCCGAACAGCGCAGCGGCGATGAAGGTCAACCATTCGCCTTTTTCGATTTTGAAGTTCTCCTGGCGCTGGCGCATCAGGAGCAGCAGTGTGATCAGTGCAGGGATCTGGCGGAACCAGGCCATGGACGCCGGCGGGATTTCCTGAACGACGAATTTGATCGATAGAAAAGAAATCCCCCACAAGATGACGGAAGACAGGACTGCGGCCAGCGGCACAAGTGATTTGAGCGAAGGCAAAAGTGGCATTTTCATGCTGACATGCCTTACAGGCTCAAGTTCATGTTCAGAAGAATGACCACATAGAAAGACATGATGGTCGTCAGGATGAGCGAGATGACAAAGGCTGTCCGGATGACCTTGTTCTCCTCACCGAGCCGGTCGATCGAAGCTGCTGCATTCTGCAGCTTGGCCGGCGAAATGATGCTGGCAAGTCCGCCGCCAAAAGCCAGGCCAGCTGCGATGATGATCAGGGAGGAAAGTGGAAGATTCAGATTCTTCGCGGTTGTCAGTGCATATTTGGCAAACATGCCAATCGTTGATGCTTCGCTGCCGGTAATGAACCCACCGAACAAGCCGATGAAGCCGGCGATGAAGCTATAGGCACCTTTAAAGGCCAAGGCAGAGTAATCGGCCAGGATTTTCACCATGCTTGGCGTCTCCCATTTCATGCTGGTCATGGAAAAGCCAGCCATGTTCATCACTTCACCGATGGCAAAGAAAATGGCCGCTGAGAAAACAGGTCGCGGGGCTCTTTTCATCCAGACTTTGAAGATGGACTTCCATTCTGACTTTGAAGGCCGGACAAAGGGGATCGCGAGCAGGATGCTGGCAAAGATCCAAGTATAGGCATTCCAGAGCGCACGCGTCGGTATGCCCTTGATCAGCGCATCGTTTGCAGCGACACCATGGATCGGCAGGGTCAAGGTCCGGTAGAGATAATTGAAAACTGGTTTGGGCAGGTTGAGGGCCAGGATCAGGACGATCAGGATCAGCCAGGGTATCAGTGCTTTCCAAAGCGGATACTTTCCGGCATAGGCAATTTCTTCCGCTGTCAGGATACTCCGGTCGATGATGGGGCGGCGGGTTATTTTCAGATAGACAACCATGGCGGCGATGACGCCAATGCCACTCAGAATGCCCGTCAGGACAACTGTATTTTCAATCCGGTTGGTGAAATAGGAGATCACCCCGATGACAGCGCCTGACACCAGGCAGGCCAGCCAACCTTCGCGGATCGATTTCCAGCGGCCGACGATCCAGAGCATGCTGAAACCGATCAGGATTGAAGAGAGCGGGAGGAACCAGAAAAATATGCTGCCGGCCTGGGCCAAGGTGATTGAAGTGACCCCGCCAACCGGATTGTCTTTGAGAAAGCCATTGGCAATGTCGACAAAGGCGACGATCGGGGCCCCGAGCAGCGCGTAGGTGCAAAGCGCATCATAGCCGATCGCTGGCAAGGCGATCGCGATATAGGTCGAATAGCCCATGGCCAGCAGGATCGGTGGCAGGATGGATACTGGCGTGGCCCCTACGGCGACCATCAAGGTGCCAAAACCGATATTGACCATCATGATCTGTGCAGCCTGGGCCTTGGGCGACAGGGTTTTGATGAAAATGGTGATTCGTTTCAAACCACCGGTTTTCTCGATAAATGCCATCTGCAGCAGCGATGTCGCAACAATCAGGGAAACTGAGAAGGATTTGATCAAACCGGCCGCTGTCGAGCGAAGGACTACTTCGAGGCTGGTCTGGAAGAAGAAAATGGCAACCACTGAGATGACGCCCCAGCCTATGATGCCACTGATGTCTGCCGGCTTGCGGAAAATCAGCAGCATGACGAGAATGACCGCAATAGGTAATAAAGTCAGTAATAGAGATGTCAAAGACATAACCGGTTGCCATCCTTCATATTCAATAGTACAGCATAGCCAACGAGTAGCCTGCCATAAATGGTCGTTAAAATTATAGTTGATATTTGACCCTGCCGAAAGATCAAATTGAATATGGTCAACTGAAAGTGCGATAATATTATTATCAGATATCAAAGCCTTTTGGTTTACGGATTTTCTTGAATGGAGGATCAATCATATGACAAAAAAGAAAAAGTATGCCGAAATCAGAAAACAGAAAATCGCTGGCGAAATCAAAAAGGCTGCCGGAAAAATATCCGGTAATGAGCAACTGGAATTGAAAGGCCGCTTGCAGTCATCCAGAGCTGACTTGAAGAAAAAAACGAGCCTATATTATATTTTCGATCGGATCAAGGAAAGTCTTGCCGGCAAGATGAATAAAGCCCTCAAGAAATAGATTGAACCTGGTCACACATGTAATCGCCTGATGATTTCAGACCGGATCCGCTGGCGGCGGGCAATCGCCAGACTGATAATCGCCAGTGCAAAACTGGGCAATGCTGCAAACCACGACCAGGAGAGACGCCAGCTGTCCAACAGAAAATGATTGATGATCAGTTCTGTACCCATAACCAGCAAGCCAAGCGCTGTGAAGATGAGCGATGGCAAAATAAAACCGCTGACAATGCGCAGACTGCCGAATGCAACTAAAGCGCTAGTGAGAAGAGTGACCAGCAACACCAACGGCAAGGCCAATGGTAAAAACCAGCCGCGCACAACCTGCAGCCGCTCGATCAGGTATAGAAAGCCCAGCAGACTGGCACTGACGGGCAGGCTGATTTTGAAGTAGCCTGGCTTTTTGTAAAGGAAACCGGGAACGATCCAGAACCAGAGCATCGCTAATGATCCGGCGACATAGAAGCTCCAATTCATTTTTCCCTGATAGAACCGATCGATTAAAAGACAGATGATGATCATCAGGGCGATGGCGATCGAAACGATGATCGCCACGAGCCTGCGGTTGGTCAGGGCAATGGCCGGATCTTCCCGCCGTGGGTAAGGTCGCCAGGCATCTTCTGCCACAGGCTGCCGTGGGTTGATTATTTCGACACCACATAATGGACAGAATTTCTCGGATGGTGCAAGTTCGACGCCGCAGTTTACGCAGTAGGACATGGTTGTGACTCCTTGTTGAGATTGCTTTCGATCCGCACAGGGACTCCGAGTTTGATCAAGTGACGGAAAAAAGCCCGCTGAAAATCAGTTTCGAGGATGGTGCTCGTCAGGCTGATCACAACATTGTTGCCGGTTGTGATCAGGCCACAATTGACTGGATTGCATCGTGAGGGACCGAGCAACACTTCGATCCGGTCAACCCAGTCTGCCATGTCTGCAGGCAGGTGATGGACCCCCAAGTTGGAAAAAATGGCACTGAAACTGGCTTCGCCAGTCATGCGATAGACCAGGCGCATCACCAGGTTTTTGATCGGCAATGGGAACAAACTCAACAAGCGATTGTTTTCCGGACCGAGATTGGCAGCCATCAATGCGTTTAAGTATTTTTCATTGATGGTAAACCGCATGAAGTGATGAACCGCCTGCAGGACCTCAGGAAAGGTATATTCACCAAAAGCTGGCTCGATCCCGGGGATGGCAAAAAGAAAGAAGTTGCGCAACGTCTGGCTGGGGAAGAAGCGCCGCATATCGATCGGAACCGAAATGCTGACAGGGTCATCAATCCTGAAGCCACCTTGCTGTTGGATTCGGTAGATCTGATACAGATAGACACTGACCAGGAATTCGGTGATCGAGACTTTGTGTTCACGCGCGACTTTAGCCAAAGGTTCCAGCGGGATTGTGCCGGTGATAACTTGCAAATGATGCCCCGGACGATAGGTGCCCTGGAGATGGAAGGCCCTGGTTGCAGCAGGCCTGCGCGGCTTCCGGTTGCTGGCATGGCGCTTGTAGGCGTCTTCCATTTCACTGCTGTCCGGCTGGGACTTTATATCCAGAATACCGGATTCTGGCGATGGTTCAACCGGGTGACCGGCCAGGTTCAGGTAACAGGCGATCAAGGTCTTCAGGAATGTCATGGCCCCGTAACCGTCGGTCAGGGCATGGAAAAATTCAACGGATATCCGGCGGTCGGTATAGCGCACCCGGAAAAGAAAACCGAGTTGTTCGCCCGGGTGAAGTGGCCGCAAGGGATTCTCCACATCTTCCTCAACCAGCGGACGGTGCGGATTCGCCTCGAGATAATACCAGAAAAGGCCACGCCGCAGCCGGACGGCAAAAAATGGGAACCGGTGCAACGTTGTTTCAAGCGCTTCTTGAAGCAAGGCCGGATCAACCTGGACGTTCAGGTTAGCAGCTACGCGAAACATGGTCAGGTGGCGGGAACTGGCCAGGACTGGATAGATTTTGGCGACATTATCCAATCGATACCAGTCGTCACGTCTCACAGCAGTAAATGCCCCTCTCCAAATGAAAATTATCAGGTTGCAGTGTGATATCAATGAACCATTTGGCTATAACGATAGATCAAGTGTAGCACATAAATATCTGCAACTTACGGTTTCATAAGCATTACAATAAGAGTAAAGAGTTCTGAACGACCTGGACAATCTCAATCCGGCTCTGCCTGGTCAGCCCAGTAGAACCAGTCAGATTGCCAGACACGACCAGAAGGCATGCGATCGGAGTGACAATGGTTCCACAAGCTTATAGCCGGATCCTCGGGACAACACCAACGAATCCCGTCCAAATTGAACAAGGCTTGATTGCGGGCATATATAACGAGGACCGCTCAGTCCGTCTGTTTGCCGGGGTTCCCTATGCTGCGCCGCCAACGGGTCCGCTGCGCTGGTCGAAACCACAGCCTCCCGAGGCCTGGCCAGACGTGCGCCAGGCTGACAATTTTTCGGCAATTGCCATGCAGTTGAGGGCGCCGGAATTTTTCTGGCGACTGGTCAAATCGCCCTTCACCGCAGAATACACTGTCGGTATCCAGGAACCAATGAGCGAAGATTGCCTCTATCTGAACATCTGGACAGCTGCCACTTCAGCCCAGGAAAAACGGCCGGTGATTGTCTATATCCATGGGGGCGGATTTTTAACCGGCTCAGGCTCCGTGCCGATCTATGACGGTGAGGAGACTGCCCGCAAGGGTGCTGTGATGGTCACGATCAATTACCGTCTGGGCGTGTTCGGATTTTTAGCTCACCCTGAGTTGAGTGCAGAATCAGAAAGCGGCACCTCTGGCAACTACGGCCTGATGGACCAGATCGCGGCGCTGGCATGGGTTCGCCGCAATATTGCAGCCTTTGGCGGCGATCCCTCGAACATCACCGTGGCGGGTCAATCAGCAGGGGCCATGAGTGTGAATGCGCTGCTGGTATCACCCCTTGCTGAAGGCCTGTTTCAACAGGCGATCGCGGAAAGCGGCGGCTTGTTCAGTGACCTGTCTTTTCCGCCGATCTTGACACTGGCCGATGCAGAGCAGCAAGGGCTTGAATTCGCGCAGGCATTGAAGGCTGAAAGCCTCGATGAACTGCGCAAACTGTCGCCACTGCGGTTGACACTGCCCTTCGGTGTCAAACCTGTCGTTTTTGCGCCGATTATCGATGGCTATCTTTTGCCCGAACCAATCCTTGAGCGCTTTAAGGCAGGCAAACAACACCCCGTCCCGGTGCTGATCGGCAGCAACCAGGAAGAGGGGGAGGCCATCTTGTTTGGCAGTGAGAAGGTTGCCAAGTTCGCCGGGAAAATCATGAGTAAATTTATCGAAAAAGAAGATGATAAAAAGGACGGTTTCGAAAAAGACGATATCGTAGAAGACGATGTCGAAAAAGAAGTTGGCAAAAAAGAAGCTGGCAAAAAGGACGGTAGTAAAAAAGATGACTGGTTCTTATCGGTTATCCCGGTTGAAAATGAGCAGATAGCTAAACGTTCAGAACGGTCCATCGTCAGGGATCAGCAGTTTGGCTGGAACATGAATCGGTGGGCCAGCCTGGCAGCCAAAACCGGACATTCGGATGTATATTACTACTTTTTTGACCGTGTCCCGCCGAATTCATCTTTCGGTGCTTTTCACACAGCCGAGGTCGAATATGCTTACAGCAATCTGAAATTTTCAACTATCGAGTGGGAACCTGCAGATTACGAATTGTCTGAAACGATGGCTGACTATTGGCTTAATTTTGCCCGAACCGGCGACCCGAATGGTCCAGGCTTGCCACATTGGCAAACTTATCAGACGTCAATCGATCAAGTCATGGAACTTGGCGACCATGTCGGGATGATCAGTGTCCCACATCTTGAAGACTACCGTTATTTCGACAGCCTGGACCCTGCTGATGAACGTCCTGCTGATGATCATCCTGTTGATGAACGTCCTGTTGATTGATTCACGCTTCTATGATTCAGTCGTCATTTTCGGCTGCCATCAAAACATGGTACGCATGAAGTTTTTTGTCGACTAACTGGAAAATCGTGCCATCCGGGTATTGACCATTTTCATCTGGTGTACCAGCGGGTATGCCGCTCAGCAATTCGATGCCTTCTTCGATGGTCTTGACCGCATACAAGATGGAACTGATCGTCCCTGACGGCCGTCACAACTTCATCCTTCAGCATCAGGTTGTCGATATTCTGGCCGGGATGATCACGCCCTGATCGCCGGTCAGCCCTTTGGCTTCTGCAGATATCGAAGAATCCTTCGACCTTTTCGGTGACACCGCCGATCGGCTGGATTTCACCAGCTGATTGACCGAACCGGTAACCGCCAGGTTCTGCTTCAGTGGCACATCGGCCAGGCTGGACAGAATGGCGTAGAAGTTCCGAGCTCGGAAGCACTGTCGCCGTCGACTCCTTCATAATTCTGCTCAAAGGTGATCTGCGCGGTCAGGCTCGAGCGGGTTGTCCTGGGCGAATTTGCGCCCAGGTAGCCGGCGAGCATGGTCAGGACGCCCTTGGAGTGGATATTGCCGCTCATGTCGGTCTCGCGCTCGATGTTGATGACCCCGCCCCGCCCCATGTAGGTGACTGCCGTGATGCGGGATGGCTGGCCAAACATATAACTGCCCAGGTTGATGACGGAAAGCCCGTTGACTCTGGCCGACCACCGCGCCGGATGTTTCGATCATGATCTTGCCCTGCAGGATCATTTCCTGGATCTTTTCCTCGATCCGGTTGGAGCGGTAGCTTCCGCTCGGGATCGCCTGATCGACATGCGGCGCTCGACAAAGTCGACGCCGGCCAGGCCTGGCCAGGGCATTGGCTTCATAGACGATCTCGCTGACCTCATTGAAACGGGTCGAAAGCTTGTTCTGGCTGCCGGCGAGACGCGAGCCATATTCGACGATTCGGGCCAGGCCAGCCTGGCTGAAGTGCTTCAGATTTTCCCGTCTGGCAGATCGAGCTGACAAACGAGGCATACTTGCAGAGTTTTCCGGCGTGCGCTGCATTTCGATGTCAAAATCCACTTTGACCTTGAAAAGTTTCTGGAAATCCTCATCCTGGGTCAAGAGCAGATACAGGATCGGACTGCCGATCAGGATGACCTTGACATTCAACGGAATCGGCTCCATCCGCATGGTCGCTGTCGGAACATAGCGATATTGCTCGCCGATATTCTCGACATCAGCCTCGCGGTATTTGAGTATCCGTTTCAGGTTGCGCCCAGACAAACGGTTCGGTCAGTACATCCTTGGCCTGCAGGATCAGGTAACCGCCGTTTGCCCGATGGATCGCACCGGCTTTGACCATGGTGAAATCGGTGCTGACCGACATCATCTGGTTGTTGTATTCGATCTTGCCGAACAGATTGTAGTAATTGGGTGATGGTTCGACGATGACGGGTGATCCCGTTGCTTTTTCATGATTGACGAACAAATTGACTTGATAGCGCGTGAAATCATCTTCGTCATCGGCCTGCAAGATATTGGCCTGACTGGGCGTTTCGGATTCCTCAGTTGTTTCCAGGAAAAGGTCATGGTTCTCTTCAATGTCTTTGAGGACATCATCAAGATACTTGAGTAGCTTTTTAAACTGGCCATATTTTTCCTTCAGCTTTGTGATAGAAGGGACAGTTGCTGCCAGCGTTATCTGCTTTTCCAGTTCAATGATTTTTTCGTTGGTCTGAATTTCAACTATTTTGCCTTCGCGCAGGATGTCGTCAAGTTTTTTCTCCAGATTGTGACCGGTTTCCTCGATGACCTTTCGTTCTTCGGGTGGCAGGTTTTCGAATTCTTCGTTTGAAATGGGTTTGTCATTCTTGACAGGCATAATGAGGAACTTACTGGGCTTGGGTTTGAACTGGAAACTGACCTTCGTTGCCTCTGCCTGAAAAGCTTCGAAACGTTCTTGCATGAACTTCTGGAAAGTTTCAAGGAGCGTGTTCTTCTGTTGTTCGAAGTCGCTGCTTTCAAATGCTTTGGGGATTGAGGACTGGAATTCGGTTATCATTTCATCCATGTCCTTCTGGAAAATGCGTCCTTGGCCTGCTGGCAGAGCAATGATGATTGGATTGCCACTATCACTGAAATTGTTGACATAACACCAGTCGTTGGGGAGCGGACCATTGGCGGCCGCCTCAGTGACGCTGGCATTGACATAGGTTGTCTTACCAGTACCTGGTTGTCCGGCAACAAAGATGTTGTAGCCTTGTGCATCCATGGCCAAGCCGAATTGCATGGACCTGACAGCACGCTCCTGGCCGATCACACCATCGAGCTTGGGAACCTCCATCGAGGATGTACAGAAGTTGAGCTCCTGTTCACAGTCACAGACTCTTTTCAGCTTGTCCGGAGAAATCCGGTATTGATCCAAATTTTCCATCTGCTTGCCCTCCAATACTGCACGATCACGGCAAAAGTCATGTGTGATCAGGCCAACGACTGAATCATGACCATGGATATGATTTGAATATTGGTAAGATCAAACATTATTCCGATTGCCTGGGTTCAGGATTGTTGGCTGCTGATTTTTTCTCTTCCTGTTTCTTTTGCATCTGATCGACCTTTTCCATGATGTCCGGAACTTTATCAATCAGGTTTTCAAGTCCCCACCGGTCCTTGATCGGCAACAGTGTCACTTCGTTGTTCTTGATCACCAGCACAGCAGCCGGCGTGATCTTGGCTGCGGAGCCCAAGCCGGAACCAGAACCTGATCCGGTTCCTGTTTTCGGGTCGTTGCCTGTACCGCCGCCTGCGCCAGTAGCGCAGCCAAATGATATTGAAACGATAGGAACCAAGGTAGTTTCCCCGATCACAATCGGTTGACCGACAACTGTTTCCGTTTTCAGGAACTTTTCAAGTTTCTGGAATAAAACTTCAAGATTCTCTTTAACAATATTTTCAGTATTCATCGGATTGGCCTCCCTTGATGGCGTTATGCAGTTGTTTTAACAACAGAATTTTTGTGAAACAGGACCGCTCGAACCTCCTTTTTGACCAGATATTTTAGCAGCACACCGACCAGCAGGATCAAAAATATCCTGCCAACCATGTGTATTTCGACATGAGTCGTTTCGGAAGAAGTCGTTTCAGTATCAAATATCGGATCGAGCCTGATTGCAGCCCTTGGCAGCAGGGCTTTAAGACACTGGATGACCATACTGACAATCGCTGTGTCAGCAGGATCATCCAGTCCATAAGAACCTGAAGCGGTGAACACTTTCGGCCGGCAAATATGAATAGTGTCTTTGACAAATTCGATGACATCGCTGAAAAATGCGCGGCTAAGCCCCTGCAATCTTTTCTTGCTGGCCATCTGTTTTGGTTTCTCTTTTCCTTTTCCGGTTATTGGTCCGGTTTTGACCAATTTACCGAGAACAGAAAATCGAAATGTCGTTTTTCTTGCCAAATACTGCACGGCAACATGAAAAAGTGTCCAGCGGATTTCGGCAGAAAATCCAACTTTTTCTTTGATCGATATTGTAAGAGAATAGAGAATAGGGGCAAGTAAGATCAGCAGCAGAACGAATAGCAATAAAGTAAAGCCTGCCATCAAGATAGCCAGGATTATTTTGACAATAAGGACCAATATGCTGATCATATACATTGGACACCACCTGAATTCACGGTTGCCATCCAAGACTGGTCTTCTATTCTAATTATATACCCTTTAAAACCGATTGATTTGAAAAGTGATACCACATTGGAGACTGGAGAACATCAACATGGCGATGCAACAAGTTGCCCTGATCCGCGGCATCAATGTCGGACCGGCCAAAAGCGTGGCGATGGCCGATTTGCGGGCTTTGCTGGAAGATCTTGGCTATTTTGAAGTCAAAACCTTGCTCAATAGTGGCAATGCTGTTTTCACTGCACCTGATTCGGACACGACAACGTCAGCCCGTCATATCGAGGAAGCGCTATTGTCTCGAACGGGGATTTCAGCCCGGACCATCGTGTTGACTGCAGATGAACTGGCTGCCATTCTGTCTGAAAACCATTTGGCGGGAAAAGTATCCGATCCGACACGGTTGCTGGCTGCTGTTTTTGCTCGCCCGCTGATTAGTCGATGCTTTTGTCAATCTCGAAGCGCAGAATTTTTCTCGACGTGTTCTTCGGAAATTCCATTTCACGTATTTTGACCAGGTTCACAGCCTTGTACGAAATCATCCTGCTATTGACCTTTTTAATTTCACTATTGAAATAGGCTTCGATATTCTCGACGCCTTTGGCTTTGAGCAGGTCAAAGGCCGGGAAGATTTCGGCGACAATGACTTCCTTGCTTTTCTGCAACTTGCTTTCGCCGGCATAGACTACAACTTCTTCAACGCCCGGTACTCGCGAAATTTCCGTTTCAATTTCTTCAGGATAAACATTCTTGCCATTGCTGAAGATGATCAGGTTCTTTATGCGTCCAGTGATGTAAATCCAGCCATCCTGATCCAGCTTGCCGTAATCGCCAGTCTTGAAATAACCTTCTTCATCAAATGCTGCAGCAGTAGCTTCAGGATCCTTATAGTAGCCTAGCATGACATTCGGACCCTTGACGCAAATCTCGCCTTCGCCGTTTGCATCCGGATCCTTGATTTTGACGAGCTCATCAATAATCGGTACACCAACGCTGCCCCATTTTTGATATCTGTTCCGGTTGCACGAAATCAGCGGCGAGCATTCGGTGATCCCATATCCATTGAGAATGGTGATACCGATCGCTTCAAAAGTATCAATGATATCCTGGTTCAAGTTTGCGCCTCCGCAAATAATCATTTCGAGCTTGCCGCCGAATTGCTCGAGAATGCTCCTGAATAAACGTCGGCGAAGATCGATTCCACAGCGACGCAAAGTGTTGCTGATTTTGATCATGCGGCGCAATAGTTCTGTCTTGCCGCTTTCTTCAGCACTGTTCCAGATCCTGGCATGGAGTTTCTCGACAAACAAGGGGACCAAAACCAGATGAGATGGCTGCTGCTCTTTCATTTCGGAAGCGATATACCGCAATCCGCTTGATAAAAAGATGGTCGATCCCTGGGCAAAATGACCGACAAAAATCACCGTGGAACCAAATGTGTGGTGGGGGGGAAGGACATTCATCGTTTTCGGGGAGATTGCAAAGTTATACATGCCATTCGTCATGTCCAGGACGATGTTTTTCTGCGACAACATGACCCCTTTGCCCTTGCCGGTTGTCCCGGAGGTAAAGACAATCGTCGCCAGGCGCTCACGGTCAATTTCATAGTCGTAGTAGGATCGATCACCCTGCCTGAACAGTTCGTCACCTTGTTCTTTCACGCTATTGAGTGCAAGCGCAAAACCCGCTTTCGGCGTGTCCAGGCAAATGAAGGTTTTCAGTTCAGGTACATTGACGCGCATTGCTTCGATTTTGGCTTCGATTGCGCTGCTATAAAGAACAGATTCGCATGCTGCGGTGTTCAGGATGCCAACTGTTTCATCCGCGGGCAGATCCTTGTCGATGGGAACGACAACTGAACCGATGGACATCAAGGCAAAGTAGGAACAAATCCATGCATAAGAACTTTCGCCGATCAAAGCGACATGTTTGTCGCTGCATCCCAAGGCGATCAGCCCAGTACCGATACTGCGGATATCGTCTCTTGCTTCGGCAAAGGTTCGATCGATTGTCTGCTTGTCGTTGGGGCTTTTTTTATAGGATATCGCGATGCGATCAGGGTATTTCTTCGCCACATTTTCTGTCATGACTCTGAAATCAGCAAAGACTGTTGTTTCATATAACGGATAGTCCTGATTTTTCATGATGATCGTTACTCCCTTGCTGTACCTGATCAGATCGCTATTTTCAATTCGTCGAAGAGAACTGTATTCATTTGTCGGGTGACAAATATAGCATACACGAAAAAAGGGGAAATATTGAAATGGCGATTATGGAATTGCCGACAGAAAATCAAGTGTTCATTCCAGTCTGATCTGGGTGTCAAACTAAATATATTAAAATATTCATACTATTGAAATATAAATATGCCTATATTATCCTGTGAAATATTGTCAAATAGTTTGATTATGGAATATTCTATATTTAATAAAATGCCAAATAATACATATCAGGCCTGAATAATAAAAAGAATGGCAGGTATGAGAAGGGGGAATGGCAAGAAAAGTCAACAAGTGAGATTGTCTCATTGCGGTTTTGGATTAAATATGATGAGTTTAAATTAAGGAGATGATAGGATGAAAAAAATTAAGAAAATGATATCTCTTGTTATTGTTGCTTTTATCTTGTCCCTCATTCCTGTACAAAACATGTTGGCCGCTACTGTCAATTTAAGTGGAATCAACTGGTCTGTTGTTGATCATACAAACTGGAGCAACGTTGTTGGTGACAATGACTACAATATCGGTTCACCGGTTTCAGCCTCAGCCGGGCAATTGGTTACGTACTATAACGATGTTGAAAGAGGACCTGCCGGATTTTTAAATCCGGATGGGTACGGAATGATCCTTGAGCGCCACGTCCTGATTTCTCCAGATGGAAATCAACTGACTTTTACCGGTTACGGATCGCCAGCTTTCCATGACTTTCTTTTTGTCCCAAACACTGTCGCAGATGAGAAGGTATTCAAATTCTCAGTAAATGAAACGGCGGCGAGCTATCATTCCCTGCAAGCCTATGGTTTTGTTTTCAACGCAAGTTATGAAACTTCTGACTTGAACAGCAGAAAGTTATCAGGGTATTACGTCGGTATAACAAACAGTTTTATTAATCTGTATCAGTTGACCCAGGTCGATGTCTCTGGCCTGAATGGGCTGGATACAAGCAAACATATTTATCTCCCGACATCGGTTGGCGCGTCTGAAGGCGGATTTGAACTAGTCGCACAAGCCGACAAAAGCCTTTTCCAGACCACAACTCTGGACTCCGCTGAAATGAGATACTTCACAATTGTCACCACAAAAGACAGTGTCGTTATCAGTCAATTTACCGACGTCACCTTTGCCACCCTGGTTAATGGTAAACCGATTCTCAACCAGTCAAATCTGACAGATTCTGGTACATATGGGTTTGGTCCATACGTCGCATACGATTCGCACAACTGTTCTGATATCACCCGGATCGTCATCACAGATCTTTCGTTCTCCTCACCCTCGCTGGCTTCGAACAGCGAACCAGTTACCCCCGAAAAAATTGAATTGGAACCGGCAGATACTGAACCAGAGACAACCCGGCAGATCAATGACGATAGGATAATGATCGCCGTCCCTGAACAGAAATCTATTCCGAAAACAGGTGAACAATCCGTTTTGATTCTCGGGATTGGTTTGATGATGGCTGGCGCAGTCCTTTGGCTTTTCCTGCGCAGATATCGTCTGAATAACGATTCCATTTAAATCCAGTCATTGCTGGTATAATGAGAAGGGAGGGCGATTGATATGCGTGAATATGCTAATCAGGCCATTTTCTCTGGCGCTTCGGAACTGTCCTTTGATGTGGTCATTGTCGGTTCCGGCGCTGCAGGTCTCTATGCCGCTCTTAACCTCGATTCTCATCTTAAGGTCGCAATACTGAACAAATTTGGCTTGCAGGAATCAAATACCTACTATGCCCAGGGCGGTATTGCAGCGGTCACGGCTTCAACAGACAACTGGGAAAGCCATTTGAACGACACCCTGATCGCCGGGGCCGGTCTTTGTGATCGTTCGGCTGTAGAAGTTCTGGTCCGGGAAGGGCCTTTAGATATCAAGCATCTCATTGAGATTGGTGTCCCCTTTGACCGGGATGATCAGAACCAGATCAAGTTGTGCATGGAAGGGGCTCACAGCAGCAATCGCATCTTGCATTGTGGTGGAGATGCAACTGGTTATCATCTGGCGCGAACGCTGATCAGTGCAGTAAGTCAGCAAGCCAACATCACGATCTTTGACCAGATGACATTATTTGATGTCCTGACAGATCAGGAAAACCGGGCGGCCGGCATATTCGTACAAGATGAGACTGGGCATTTTATCATCATCCATGCCAGCGCTGTCATCCTGGCGACCGGCGGTATCGGGCGCGTCTACCGAAACAGCACCAACTCAGCTTGCGCGACTGGTGACGGGATTGCGGCGGCGATCCGCGCCGGTGCGGCTATCCAGGACATGGAATTTGTCCAGTTCCATCCAACCGCGCTGATCCATCCCGATGAAAACATGCGCTATTTCCTGATTTCAGAAGCACTTCGCGGCGAGGGCGCAATCCTGCGCAACCGTCGCTGGGAGCCTTTCATGCAGTCGGTTCACCCACGGGCCGATTTGGCCCCGCGGGACATCGTTGCCCGGGCGATCGTGCGCGAAATGAAACGCCTGGACCTGCCGTATGTCTATCTGGACATAACAGCCAAACCACGTGCTTTTCTTCATGAACGTTTCCCGGTCATTTATGAAGAGTGTATGAAACGTGGCATCGATATCGCAGTCAACTGGATCCCGGTGATGCCGGTCCAGCATTACTTCATGGGTGGGATCAAGACGGACATCCAGGGCCGATCGAGTCTCGAAGGCTTGTATGCCTGCGGTGAAAGTGCCTGCACCGGCATTCATGGTGCCAACCGTCTGGCCAGCAATTCACTGCTGGAATGTCTTGTTTTCGGCAGGCGTTGTGCGCAATCGATCAACAGCCTGGCAAGCCATTCGATACCGGCAGCATTTCTGCCGATCCCTGAAACTTTCCTGCCTGAAGATAATAAGGCGAAACCAGCCACTGAGAATCAATCTTGTGATTTTGAAACTTGCCGGACTCAGATCCGGAATACGATGACCCAGCAAGGCGGCATCATCCGCAATGCCCAAGGGCTGACCGAAGCGCTTGGTCTGGTTGATGAGCTGTTAAGCACTTTGCAAAAACGCTACTTGGCAGACCGGATCGCGATTGAAACGCTGAACATGGCCACTGTAGCGGACAAAATCCTGCGGGCTGCCAGTCTGCGGCAAAAAAGTGTCGGGGCCCATTATCGAGAAGATGATACTTAAGGCCACCTCATGATCTGGGCATGAATTTATATTGGGTTAGTTTTCAAGTCAGGATAAACTGGTCGATATACCGCTCCATCGCATATCCATAGAAGTCGAGTTCTTCATTTTCGGTCAAGATGTCAATAGAAGCAGGCGCATGATCCGACTCGGAAACATACCAGCCTGCGGTGATGATTAATTCATCGCCATGCCGCTCAAAAATGAAACCAACGCTTTCGATGTCACTGCGGAATCTGTTACGGCGTGCTTCTTCGAGTGCTTCTTCAAATGCGTCCTCGTCTTCTGCGTTGACCAGTCCCGGATCAACATAGAGTTTAGTCGTCCCGTCAGCCAGTACAACGGCATTGTCGAGATTGTCGACAGCGAAAGGGACAAACAGCCTGGTCTGGCTGGTATGCAATTCATTGACCAGATCAAGGTTTTTCCAGCCTTGAGCATAGTACTTGACTTGCTTGTCAACCTGCTTGATCACCAGATGTTCCAAGGTGACCATATTCGCCAGATTCTTCAAGGTCTCTTCCAGAAATCCGTCCCAGTCAAAAGATGAAACCGGCATTGCGTTTTTCATATTGACCTCCAGCTGCCTCTGCCTTCCAGTAAAAAATGATCATTGTAACAACTTTTATCGATCGACCAGATCACCATAGATCGTCGTGAAGTATAATTTCATTATAAACCATCTACTGCTGAAAACGGGGGGAAAGTCATGAAGAGATACTGCCATAAGCTAATTTTCCGCATCTTCACGCTGTTGATGTGTACCGTCTGCTTGCTGATCCTGGTGTCCTGTACCCAAAGGTCGACAAAGCCAGTAGCATCTGCTGAAACAACTGCTGCAACATCTCCAGCTGCGACAACAACCATCGTGACATCATCTGCGCCCGAAACATCAATCAGTGCTGAAACCACGTTTCCCGAGACCTTCAGACCGGTCTTCAGCAAAGACACCTACCCAAGGATCGATGGCTCCACCGCAACGATCCCTTTGTCAGAAAACATCGCAGCCGACCTGCTAGCCTTGTCAGCTGCAGAAGCTAAATTATTCATCAAGCACAACACGACCCATAACGCTTATGTCAATTTGATCGACGGGCAGGCAGACCTCATCCTGGTGACCGAACCTTCGGCCGACGAGCTGAAACTGGCAGCAGACAGGAAGATCGAACTGGAAGTTATTCCCATCGTCAAGGAGGCCTTCGTTTTCCTCGTCAACAAAGATAATCCGGTTAACATAATTACCCAAAAGCAGATCCAGGAGATCTACCAGGGCCTGATCACCAACTGGAAAACATTGGGGGGACCTGACAAGGCAATCATCGCTTACCAGAGGCCGGATAATTCTGGCAGCCAGACACTCATGCAGGCCATGGTCATGAAAGGTTTGAAGCTGGCTCCGGCACCGACAGAGTTAAAACCAGAGGAGATGTCCGGCCTGATTGAAAAGATCGCTGCCTATGACAATTCGGATCGTGCAATCGGCTATTCGGTCTTTTATTATGCCAACTCGATGTACAGCAAAGAAACAATCAAATTCATCCAGGTAGATGGTATCGAACCGAATAACCAGACGATCAGCAGCGGCACATACCCGTATACCAGTGCCTATTATGCGGTCCTGAAAAAATCTGAGCCAGCCGAATCAAATGCCAGGAAACTTTTAGCCTGGATTCTCTCCGCGGAGGGTCAGAAACTTGCCGAAACGAGTGGGTATGTTCCGCTGAAACTGGTGGAACAAAGATGAAACGTCTGACAGCACTCATCCTGTCGCTTGTAATGATCACAGCTGCGACTGCGTGCCAGACGACCAAACCGGTTAAACCCACTGAAAACGCTGACCAGATGACAGCCATTTCAATGGAATCGACTTCGCTGGAATCAGGCTCGGAATCACAGACCAGTGCTGCGACTGAAACCACCACAGTTCAATCGAAAATTGAGCCGTTCAGCGCAAGGCGTTTTATTTTCACCAATGGTCTGGCAATTGAAAACAAGCAGGTTTCAAAGCAAGCCAACAGCGTCAATATCGAGCAATTCTACCCTGAAATCAGTGGTATTAAGAACAGAACCATTGAAGACTTGCTGAACAATGAAATATTGAACACAATGTCGAAATTGATGCAGGATTTGGAATCTTCAGCCAAGATAGAAGCCGGCACCCAGTCCATCCAATTGAATACAAAGGTGTCCAATGTTTCTGTCGTTTATAACTGCAACAATGTAATTTTTATTGAATTTTATGCCTATCTTGATGCCTCAATCGACTCCGGATATATCTCCAGACAGAAAACGACGGCATTCGGAATGGACTTGAACACCGGCAGGAAACTGGAACTCAAGGATCTGTTCATCCGGAATATTGATTTCGAGCAGCTGATCAATAATTACATCGTCCTGTATATCATCGGGAACAATTTCGACGATCCCGATGCCCAGTTTATGACCAAACCCTTCCAGGGGATCCGGGGAGACCAGGCTTTTTCATTCGATTTGACTGGCCTGCGCGTCCTTCTGGACGAAAAGAATGATGAGTTTGTCAATTCTGGCTACACTCAGATGATCACTGTTCCATTTAAAGACATTGCCGGTGACCTGGCGGTATTCGACAGCTTTTATGATTCAGAGACCAACCTTTTTGCAGAGCCCTCGAAAAAACAACTCCTGCCAAATCGACTTGAATATCACATTGACAAGGTCATTCAGGATGCCGGGAATAATTTTGGTGTCTACATCGAAACCGGGACTTTCCTCAACCTGGATGACCCCCATTTGCAGGATCCACTTAACCAGTTGACCGGGTTCAATCTGGATCACGAAGGCTTCAAACAACGAGCACTGGCTTTCGCAGCGAAGAATCCCGGTGTTTATTATGGGAATATGAACCATACTGTCGGCCTGACCATGAATGCCGGTGGCTATCTGAGCATCCTGGTCTATGATGTGGTTTATGAAAAGGAAAAAATCCAGGATAACACCCGGATTTTCAATTATGATTTCAATTTGAAGCATTCGATGAAACTGGCTGATCTTTTTATCAATGGCTTTGACTATCGGTCAGCTATAGGTGCTGTGCTGCAGGAATCCGACAGCTATTATCTCCCGGATGGTACTTCCATCAAAGCGTCTGATATACAGTCCATTTCGGATGATGACTTTTACTTTGATCAATATGGGATCAACGTGAATCTCGCCCGGCCAGGAAGCCCGAAAATCGAGACCTATGTCTGGGTCCCCTATGAAAAGCTAGGCTGGGAGAATATCGCTATGTTCAGATAGGTGTTTTATTCATTTGCATTATAGAAGCTTGTTCTGGCAGCCATCAATCGGGAACGGATATTTCGCCGCGCAGGTTTGTCTGCATCAGCCTGATGATTGTTTCCCGATCCAGGTCAAGGCTTAGCAAATAATAAAGTTTGGTGACGGCCGCTTCAACGGTCATATCGTAGCCACTGACTGCTCCTGCCAGATGGAGCATGCTGCTGGACTGGTACTGGCCGATGGTTGCTGCACCACGCAGGCACTGGGTGCAGACGACAATGATCGTCCCACTAGCTCTCGCTTTGGTCAGGAAATGCTGCAGCGATTCGCTTTCTGGTATATTTCCGGCACCGAATGCTTCAAGGACCAGACCGCCGAGTCGGTTCGGCATCCGGTTATTTGTTTGTTCAACTGTCCGATCATTTGCCAATCCAACCGGATTGGCATCGGCAGGACTAGACAAGATATTTTCGAACAGGTCGAATTGGATGCCTGGGAAGATCTTCAGGACTGCGATTTTTTGCGGGTTGAAGCGACTTAATTTCAGGGTGTGGCCTTTGCCCCGAAGTAAATGATCATGAATTTCGATTTTGACCCCTGCTTCGGCCAATGGTGGAAAGTTCGGGGAGTCAAACGCAATCAGTTCGTCCGAGCTGACCTTGGTTGCCCGGTTGCCCCGGAAGAGTTTATTGCCGAAATACAGGCATACTTCGGGAATCGTGTTGTCATCAGCTGCGATCATCAAGGCGGTAATGATGTTGTCTCGTGCGTCATTGCGGATTTCACACAAGGGAATCTGCGACCCGGTGACGATGACTGGTTTGGCCAACCCGTCGAGCATGAAAGACAGGGCAGAGGCGGTATAGGCCATGGTGTCCGTGCCATGGAGGATGACAAACCCGTCATACTCATCATAGCGGTCACTGATATCGCGAGCCAGCTTGATCCACTCACCGACTGCAATGTTGGAGGAGTCGAGGAGTGGATCATATTCAATCAGGTCACAGGCTGGCATTTCGATCGCGTGCAGTTCTTTGATCTCGGCAATCGCTGTCCGCAAATAACCGCTTTGCGGCGCATAGCCGTGCAGTGTCCGGGTCATGCCGATTGTGCCGCCCGTATGGATCATGCAGACCTTCTTGCGAGTCCGATTTAGCATGCCAAGCTCCCTCATTTGATTCTTTTAGCAGAACAGCTCAAGAAGAATACTCAGGCAGAATACTCAAATGGTATGGGCGGCTGTACCCAGGTAGGCGTCCTGAACGCTTTTATCATTCAGGAGTTCTTCACCAGTTCCACTGAGAGTCATTTCTCCTGTAACCATGACATAACCGCGGTCTGCGATTTTCAGCGCGGCATTCGCATTTTGCTCGATCAGCAGGACGGTTGTGCCCTGCTCGTTGATCCGTCTGATGATCGCAAAAATATCCCTGACCAGCTGAGGGGCCAGACCAAGGGACGGTTCATCCATCATGATCAGCTGGGGTTTGGCCATCAAAGCCCGACCGACCGCCAGCATCTGCTGTTCACCGCCGGAAAGGGTCCCGGCCATCTGCCAGTTGCGTTCCTTCAGCCGAGGAAACAAATCATAGACCCGTTCGATATCCTGCGCGATCTCAGCTTTTTGTTTGCGCAGATAAGCACCGATTTTGAGATTTTCAAGCACAGTCAGGTTCGAGAAGACCTTCCGGCCCTCAGGGACAAGGACGATGCCTCTCTCAACAATCTTTTGCGAATCCAGACCGTTGATGACCGTGCCGTTGTGTTTTATCGTGCCGCCTGAAGCGTTGACCAGACCGCTGATGCTCTTCAGGGTTGTTGATTTACCGGCGCCGTTGGCACCGATCAATGTGACAATCTCGCCTGCGTTGACGGAAAGAGAGATCCCCTTGAGCGCTTCGATACCGCCATAATGCACGCTCAGGTTTTCAATTTCGAGTAAGCTCATTCGTCCACCCCCAGGTAAGCCGTGATGACATCGGGATTATTCTGAACTTCGTCCGGTGTGCCATTGGCGATCAGCTTGCCAAAGTCGAGGACATAAATCCGGTCCGAAATGCCCATGACCAGATTCATGTGATGTTCAATCATGAAAATGGTCAAGTTGAAATCATCTTTGATCTTGCGGATAAAAGCTGTCAATTCGTCTGTTTCCTGAGGGTTCATTCCGGCGGCCGGTTCGTCCAGCAAGAGCAGATCAGGCTGGATCGCCAAAGCCCGGGCAATTTCCAGTCGACGCTGCTTGCCATAGGGCAGGTTGTCGGCAATTTCATCAGAGAGGTCAGCCAAATCCACCATTTCCAGCAGCTTCTGGCTTTCAGCGCGCATTTGTTTTTCTTCCTTGTAATTCAACCGGAAAACTGAAGAGAAGAAGCCAGCTTTCATGTTCATGTGTTTGGCGATCAGGACATTTTCGAAAACAGTCAGATTCTTGAATAACCGGATATTCTGGAACGTCCGGGCAATCCCCAGCTTTGTGATCTGGTCAGGTGTCTGGTCGATCGTCTGGGTGTAGACGCCGTTATTCTGACCAGCATAGAGCTTGATCATTTTGCCGCGCGGGCGGTTCTCTGCGATCGTCTTGCCATGTAAATTGACACGGCCATTGGTCGGTGCATAAACGCCAGTGACAACATTGAAGACCGTTGTTTTGCCAGCGCCATTGGGGCCGATCAAGGCGACTATTTCGCCGCGGTTGACTTGCAGGGAGAGATTGTCTACGGCGACGACGCCGCCGAATTGCATGGTCACATCCTGAAGATGCAGCACGGTAGTCGTTGTTGCTTCATTCATGGCGTGCATCCTCCTTAGCTTTGGATTTCGCTTGATCTTTGGCTGCTTTTGCTGTGTCAGCCTGGGCATGCTTGTTGCTGCGCTGTTGTTTGCGACGATGCGGCCAACTCAGCAAGCCGGACCAGCTGAATTCCTGAGTACCCATCAAACCTCGGCGGAAAAATAGGACAACTGCCATCAGCAGGACTGAAAAAATGACCATCCGGAAACCAGTGCGGAAGAGCGGAACCTGGAAACTGCCGATGAACAAGGGCTGGTCGAAAAATCGCAGCCACCATTCTTTGGCCGCTGTGACCAGGAATGCACTTAGAACACTGCCGGTCACACTGCCGAGGCCACCGATGACGACGATCAGCAGAATATCGTAAGTCAACGTAACCTGGAAGGTACGGGCTTCGATCGAACGCATGAACATGGCCAGCAGACCACCGGCAATTGCCGTTAAAAACGAGCTGACAACAAATGAAATTTCCTTGTGCTTGAACAGGTTGATGCCCATCGCTTCTGCGGCAACGCCATCTTCACGGATTGCCATGAAGGCCCGTCCATATGAACTGCGGATGACCAGGACCATGAATGCGATGCAGGCCCCGGCAATCGCGAAGGGAATGAGCAGCGAACCTGTGCCTGTTGGCAGGATGCCACCGGACTCAGCTCCAAAACCCGGAATGCTTTTCAAGCCATAAGAGCCGTTGGTGATGCTATTCATCTGCGGCCCGGAGATGATCGCACGGATAATTTCAGAGAAACCGAGTGTGGCGATGGCCAGGTAGTCGCTTTTCAAGCGAAGGACAGGAATTCCGATCAGGGCGGCAAAGAGGGCTGCGAGTAAACCGCCGAGCAGTAAGCCGAGCAAGATCCGCAGTGGTTCAGGCAGGAAATCGATACCCAGCCTGAAAGCTTTCAACCAGGGTGCGAGGCCGCTGACATAGTAGACACTATCGATCGTTTTGACCGGTATGGAGATAATCGCTGTGACATAGGCACCAATCGACATGAAGCCAGCCTGGCCGAGGGAAAAAAGCCCGGTAAAGCCGTTGAGCAAGTTCATGGAAACGGCAACGATGGACAGGATGGCACCTTTTTGCATAATCGATACAGCCATCCCGAACTTGTTCTTGTTGATTTCAAGGATGAAAAGGAAAACAGCCAGAACCACCAGGGCGATGATGCTCAAAGTGGGTCGTCTGGATTTATTCAAATTATTCGCAATCATGATCGCACCTCCTTCTTAAACTTTATCGGTGACTGTCTCACCGATAAGGCCAGTCGGCCGGACGATCAGAATGACAATCAGCAGGAAGAATGTGAAAGCGTCACTGTAGGTGGAATATCCGAGTGCAGTCAGGAACGTTTCGGAGATCCCGATGATAAAACCGCCAAGAACCGCACCAGGAATGCTGCCAATGCCGCCGAGGACGGCTGCGACGAAGCACTTGAGCCCTGGCATCGTCCCGCTGAAAGGTGTCACGGACATGCGGTCTGTGAAATAGAGGATCGAACCGATGGCTGCGAGTGCCGATCCGATCATGAACGTCTGGCTGATGATCCGGTTGATCTTGATCCCCATCAGTTTGGAAGTGTCATAATCTTTCGACACTGCGCGCATGGCCATACCGATTTTCGTATGGTTGATCAGGAACATCAGGATGACAACCAGGACAACGGTCAGGACCGGGGTCAGGAAGGTGACCAGGGAGGCGGAAACCGTGCCAATCTGGAAAACCTTTTTTAGCGGCGAGATGGTCGGGTAAGCCTGGGGCAGGGCAGAAAAGAGGTAAGTTGCCAGGTTCTGGAGCAAATAGGACACACCGATCGATGAAATCATGATCGACATCCTGGGTGCTGAACGCAGTGGTTTGTATGCAACCTTCTCGATCGTCACACCGAGCAGGACAGTGACCACGATCACCAGGGGAACAGCTAATGGCCACGGCATGCTGGCCATGGCGAATATCGCGAAATATCCGGCCATCATGAAAATGTCCGAATGGGCAAAGTTGATCAGCATCAGGATGCCATAGACCATCGTGTAGCCTATGGCGATCAACGCGTAAGCACCACCGAGTGAAATACCGGTCAGGCAATGCTGGATAAAGGTTGTTAATGACATATTGGCAAACCTCGGCTTCTTTATATACGCCTAAAATTACAAATTATCCGTTTGGAATAAAAGAAGAGAAGAGCGGCATACAGTCTCGTATGCCGCTCTTCGAATGGATCAGCAAAATTAACCGACTTTGACCGTTTTCAGGAACTTGAATTTGCCGCCTTCGATCGTTTTGATGTAGGCCATGTCTTTCTTGGCATCGCCATTTTCGTCGAAGCTGATGGCGCCAGTGACGCCTGTGGTGGAAACTTTGACCAGGGCTTCACGGATTTTGTCGCTATCGGTTGTGCCGGCTGCTTTGATGGCTTCCAGGGCGACAATATAGGCATCATAACCGAGGGCCGAAACAGCTGCGACGCCTTCGCCGCCATTCTTGCTCATGGAATCTGGATTGGCTTTCAGGTATTCTTTGAAACCCTTGACGAAATCGGCAGCAATCGGGTTGGATGTGTCGTTTTCATCAAAGAATGTGGAGAGGGTGACGCCTTCGGCAGCAACTCCGGCATTGTCGATGATGCTGGTGTTTTCCCAGGTATCGCCGGCGGAAATCGGAGCAGTGATGCCGAGTTCACGGGCCTGCTTGATCAGCAGCGGGGCAGTGGCAATTGAGGACGGGGCAAAGATGATGTCCGGGTTGGCTGCCTTGATATTGGTCAAGATCGCCTTGAAGTCAGTCTGGTTGGTCTGGAACTGTTCTTCGATGACGGTGCCGCCAAGTTCCTTGAAGGCTTTCGAGAAGAAGCTGCCGAGACCGGAGCTGTAGTCGTCACCGAGCTGGGTGATGACTGCGGCGGTTTTTGCGCCGGATTCCTTGGCGTAGTTGGCCATGACGGTACCCTGGAAAGGATCCAGGAAGCAGACACGGAAGTAGTAGTCATTGCCGAGTGTGACCTGCGGGTTGGTGCAGGAAGCACCGATTGCAGGAACTTTGTTTTCCTTGAAGATTTCGCCGGCTGCGATGGAAACACCGGAACCGTAGGATCCCAGGACGATGGAAACATTATTGGAGATCAGGCTTTGAGCGGCAGTCACAGCTTCAGTCTTGTCAGACTTGTTGTCGACTTCGACCAGTTGGACTTTGTAGGTTTCGCCGCCGATCGTGACAGTAGGGAATTTCTGGTTGGCATAACGCATGCCGAGGACTTCCTGGAATCCACCACCGCCGTTTTCACCGGTAACCGGTTCGAACACACCGACTTTGATCACTTTTTCACCAGACTTGGCATCGGATCCATTTGCAGCAGGAGTTTTTGCGCAGGCAGTGAGCCCGGCCAACGCCATACTGGCCACGAGCAGAACAGATAGAAATTTCTTCATAGCTGGTATTCCTTTCATTTGTCCGTCAGTCAGAGTCCTGATCTGACATTAATTGTGCTGTGTTTATTTTACACAATGCAACCTTGAGTTCAACAGCAACTTGCAATATAAAACCAATATACTTTCAAAATGAGCAGTTTGACGTCTGGAAAGGCGTTTGCCGGAACACAATAAAGCAAAGACCGCCACCCCGGTGGGAGCAGCGGCCTTTGCGAACTAAACGATAGTCACGGCGATAGAAAGAACAAAAAGGTGGATAGGGGGAATGCAGGTTACTTTTTATCACCATTCCAGTATTGGGCATTCGGATCGAGCAGCCATTCGTGGACCGGGTCATCGATCCTGGTTTTCTCCCACGGATTGCCTGGCAAATGGCGAATGCCCCACATATAGCAACAGGCATAACCGGGTGCCATGACTTGCTGGTGGGTTCCCTCGGTGATGATCGCACAGCCATTGTGGTGCAGCTCATAAACTTCGCCGTTAACCCAGCCGGCACCAATTCCCATCGGCTTTTCAAAGTGATAGAAGTAGACTTCGGGCTGCGGATGACCATGGGGTGGATAGCTGGACCACTTACCTGGCAAATTGATGACCTCGCCCAAAACCATATTCGAGTAAGGCGCATTCTCATAGTCGTAGCAGGTGCGCACATCGCGTTTCATGCAGTTGTCGAGTTCGCCATTGCCACCGCGGCGCCAGGTATCGACTTCGTCCGGGGTGTAGAGGTGGGCTGGATATTGGCGGTCATTATAGGATTTCTGGACGTAGAATTCGCTATGGCCGTTTGCGGTTAACGTACAGGTTTCTCCTGCGCACATCAAGAGGCAGTAGGGATTGAAGTCAAATGGATTTGGCCGGACCATGTCGACCTTCTGGCCGCCAAATTCGACGGTAGCCTGCCCCTCGATGAGGAGCCAGGAAATCTCCTTTTCCTTTTCAGCAAAAGTATAGGTGTCGCCTTTTTCCATGACCAGCAGGCCGACATCCATCCAGCTGCCTTCGCCGTTGTTGACATCAAGGCTGACATATTCGTTGTAGCCTCTTTGAACTTTTTTATCAATATACATAAATACCCCCTGAATGAAATTGCATAGTATGTCCCTCATTATATCATCAAATGACTCAATCTACTCATCTTTACCCAGGAAAATGTTGCAAAAAGAGCAAAAAAATACTCACAATGTTATAAAATAGAATTGAGCACCATGTTTAGTATCAGTTTAGTATCTTTCGGAATCGCCGGATATCTTCAGGAGTGATGGCCATGGATCAGCAACCGATGCCAAGTCAATGGCAAAGATGCAGCAATTCTGCTGAATGGCGCCACTGGCTGTATCAGAATCATCGTCAAGCTAAGGAAGTCTGGCTGGAAATCCGTAAAGTTAATTCCAGCCAGGGCGGTGTTACCTTGTCTGAAGCAGTCAGCGAAGCACTCTGTTTTGGCTGGATCGATGGCAAGATGCGTCGTCTGGATTCAGAAAGCTATATCCTTCGTTTTACCCCACGCCAATCTGGGAGCCTCTGGTCCAGGATCAATCGTCAGCGCGCTGAAGCTTTGCTGGCCGCTGGACGAATCGAACCTGCCGGCCTGGCAGCTATCCAGGAAGCAAAGGCTACCGGACACTGGCAGTCAGCTTACACATCATTGGAGAAGCCGTATTGTCCAGCTGATTTGAGCGAAGCCTTGCAGGCAGAACCTGCTGCAGTAATTAATTTCAACAATTGGTCGAATAGTGATCAGCTTATGGCTACCAGCTGGATTGAACAAAGCAAAAGGTCGCAGACACGGCAAAAACGGATCAAAGCAGTGGTAGCAGCCGCCCGAAATAATAGCCGGTTGTTTTCTGGATTTTGACAAGCAGTTTTCAAAATCAGTGTTTTGCGTTCTGAATACCATAAATACTTAACCTGCCGCAGGTATTAGGAACTATACTGATATGGATTGATTGACGAATTTTATGAGGCGTGGGTTAATATTAGAAGACGTAAAAATCCTGATAGCAATAGGAGATCAGCATGTATTACAAGCAATATGGCAATACTGGATTAAAGGTGTCGGCAGTCGGCATGGGCTGCATGCGCTACGATGAAACCGATGTCGCCGCCGGACGTTTTGAAAAATGCGCCGAAGTCACCTTGTATGCCCATTCGAAAGGTATCAACTATTTTGATACAGCACCGTTTTATTGTGATGACAAAAGTGAAGAAATTACAGGTCTGGCATTATCCCAGGTTCCGCGCGACAGCTACTTCGTTTCCTCAAAAGCCAATCTCGGTACGACGGGTAAAGTTGTCAGCGCTGATGCCTTTCGCCGCCGCCTGGAGAAAACACTAACACGCCTCAAAGTTGATTACCTCGACTTTTATCACCTCTGGTGTTTGATGTCGCTTGAAGATTACAAGAAGAACAGTGATGCATTGTATGGGTTTTTCGAGCAAGCCAGGGCAGAAGGGCTGATCAGGAATATCGTCTTTTCTTCCCACATGCCAGGCGATGACCTTGAAGTTGTCATTTCCCGTGATCTTTTCAAAGGCATGCTGATCGGTTACAACGCCTTGAATTACAGGTTCCGGCAATCCGGGATCGAGGCTGCAGCAAAAAAAAGCATGGGCGTCGTGGTGATGAATCCGCTCGGTGGCGGTGTCATTCCGGCTCATCCGGAATTATTCGGCTACCTGACGGAAGGAACAGACTTTAATGTCGCCCAGGCCGCCCTCCGTTTCGTTGCGGCCCACCAGGAAATTTCGATAGCCCTGAATGGGTTCACAACCATGGACCATGTCGATGATGCCTGCAAAGCAGTCGAAAACCTGGTTGAAAAACCAACCCGCCAGATTGCAGCTGAGATGGAAGGGAAAGGCGTCGTCCTGAATAACCTCTGTACGGGCTGCGGCTATTGTGACGAGTGCCCGGTCGGCATTGAGATACCGAAGTATATGGACGCGTACAACCAGCATATTCTTGGCGATTCGATCAATGAGCGGTTGAAGTGGCACTGGTCACTCAAGAATGACATGGCTGCTACCTGCACGAAATGCGGTAAATGCGAACGCTTATGCACCCAGCATTTGCCGATTATCGCACGTTTGGCCGAAGTCGCCGCGGTAACTGATTGAATCTTGGCAATCCTTTCTATACAATCGAATGGATTTTCCCTGAACAATCCTTTTTTTGAACCCGAACCATGGTAACGATCATTTCATCAATTCAATCCACAGTAATTCAATCCACAGTATCAAACTACGGTTAAGACCGTCCAGGAGGTAAAAAATGGCTAAAGTATTGATCATTGGCGCAGGTGGCGTTGCAAGTGTTGTTGTCCACAAATGTTGCCTCAATCCAGATGTGTTTACTGATATTTGTATCGCCAGCAGGACCAAATCCAAATGTGATGCCTTGAAAGCGGAATTGGATGGCGGCAAAACCCGGATAACGACGGCCCAGGTCAATGCCGATGACACCCAGCAACTGATCGACCTGATCAAGGGCTATGAGCCTGAACTGGTGATCAATGTAGCGCTGCCCTACCAGGACCTGACCATCATGGATGCCTGCCTTGCCACCGGTGTCCATTATTTGGACACCGCCAATTACGAACCGCTCGACACCGCCAAATTCGAATACAGCTGGCAGTGGGCCTATGCCGACCGTTTCAAGAAGGCTGGTCTTACGGCTATCCTGGGCTGTGGTTTTGATCCTGGTGTCACTGGCGTCTTTTCCGCTTATGCACTGAAGCATCATTTTGATCAGATCCGCCAGATCGACATTGTCGATGCCAATGCAGGTGACCATGGTTATCCCTTTGCGACCAATTTCAACCCCGAAATCAATATCCGCGAAATCACAGCCAATGGTCGCTATTACGAAAACGGCAAGTGGATCGAAACGGCTCCACTGTCTCACAAGAAAACCTATGATTTGCCTGAAATAGGACCGAAAAACATATATTTGCTCTACCACGAAGAACTCGAATCCCTGGCGATCAACATTCCGGGAATTGAACGGATTCGTTTCTGGATGACCTTCTCGGACAATTACCTGACACACCTGAAAGTGCTCGAGAATGTCGGTATGACTTCGATCGAACCGGTGATGTTCGACGGCCGCCCGATTGTACCGCTGCAGTTCCTCAAAGCTTTACTGCCGGATCCTGCTTCGCTTGGGCCACGTACCAAGGGCAAGACGAATATCGGCATCATCGCCCAGGGCACCAAGGATGGCCAGCCGAAAACCTATTACGTCTACAATGTCTGCGACCATCAGGAATGCTATGCCGAAGTCGGCTCCCAGGCGATTTCCTACACCACAGGGGTACCTGCTGTGGTTGGCGCGATGATGCTCTTGAAGGGGCTATGGAAAAAGCCCGGTGTTTTCAACGTCGAAGAATTCGATCCGGATCCATTCATGGCCGAGCTCGGCAAGCAAGGGCTGCCCTGGGTTGAAGATTTCAATCCGACTCTACTGGACTGACCGCTCATCCTACTGAACTTTGGAAGAAGAGGCCCGCTATGCCCATAGATTTCCATGCCGTACCCACACCTTGCTACATCGTCGATGAAACCCTCCTTACTCGCAATCTCGAGATTCTCGACCAGGTTCAGCGCCGGACAGGCTGCAGGATCCTGCTTGCCCTCAAAGGCTTTTCAATGTTTTCGACCTTTCCGCTGGTCGGGCAATATCTGCATGGGATCACGGCCAGTTCGCTGCACGAGGCTCGTCTGGGCCGCGAGGAGATGAACAAGGAAGTCCACATCTATTCACCAGCTTATATCGATGAGGATTTCGACGAGATCACGAGTCTGGTCGACCATCTTGTTTTCAACTCCTTTGCCCAATTCCGCAAATTCAAACCACGCATTGCTGCCTCAGGCCGCAAAATCGAAATCGGTATCCGGGTCAACCCCGAGTATTCTGAAATCGCCACGGCACTCTATGATCCATGCGCGCCTTTTTCCCGTTTGGGCGTGACCCTGGCCAATTTCCATCCTGACGAAATGGAAGGCATCGATGGCTTGCATTTCCATACGATGTGCGAACAGAATTCTGACACGCTGTCGAGAACTTTGCCTGTGATTGACGAGAAATTCGGCCCTTACATCCGCGGCTTGAAATGGGTCAATTTTGGCGGCGGCCACCACATCACCCGGCCTGACTATGACTTGGAGTCACTGATTCGTTCAATTGCCTTCATGCAGGACAAGTATGGCGTCGATGTCTATCTCGAACCGGGTGAAGCAATTGCCTTGAATACCGGATTTCTGGTCTCCCAGGTGCTCGATGTTTTCGAGAACGGCATGAAACTGGCTATCCTGGACACGTCAGCCGCCTGCCATATGCCGGATGTGCTGGAAATGCCTTACCGGCCGATGATTATCGGATCGGGTCTGCCGGGCGAAAAAGCCCACACTTACCGCCTTGGCGGACCGACCTGCCTGGCCGGTGACGTGATCGGAGATTATGCATTCGATCAGCCGCTGCAAGCAGGTGATCGACTGGTTTTCACGGATATGGCGCATTACACCATGGTGAAAAACAATACCTTCAATGGCATCCGCTTGCCATCGATCGCGTTATCAAGCCCTGATCAGGTTACGCACGTCATCCGGTCTTTCGGTTATGACGATTTCCGCAATCGCTTATCCTGATCAACCAGAATCAACCAGAATCAGCCAGACAGGGAGGTCGAACCATGGACGCAGTCGACTGTATCCTCACCCGCCGCAGTATCCGCCGGTACAAACCTGACCCGCTGCCTCAAGGCGTGCTGGAACGGATCATCGAGCTGGCATCCTGGGCCCCCAGTTGGGCTAACACACAGTGTGTCCGCTATTTTGCCGTGACCGGGCAACTGAAAGATCGGCTGGTCGACCTGCTGGGGCCAGGCAATAAGGCAACTGCAATCAGCCAGGCCCCGGTTGTGCTGGCGGTCTGTGTGATACCTGGTCTTTCTGGCGTGTTGCGTGACCAGCCTGACAATGCCAAAGGTGAAGCCTGGACCTATTTCGACTGTGGCGGTGCAGTCCAGACCCTCTGCCTTGCTGCACATGCCCTGGGCTATGGGACGCTGCAGATCGGTGCCTTCAACTACACTGCAGTGGGTGATCTGCTCGATATACCGGTCAACCTCGAACTGATGGAACTGGTGACGATCGGCATCGCTGATATCGAACCAGTACCACCACTTCGCCGCAGTGTCGGCGAGCTTCTCAGCTACAAATAGCCACTCGAAAGCCAGCAAGATCGCAATAGCGTACAGAGCAGAATATTCGGCACGTCATATGAACAACAGTTGGGAGATCGACCAATGATTAAAACACAGGCGATGATGACTCGTGAAATCAGATCCAAAATGCGTGGTGGCGAGGGAGAAGTTGAATTTCTTGAACTTTTTGCGCCATCCGAACTCACCGGCAAGGCCCGGCTGGTCGCCCGGCTAACCCTGCAGCAAGGCTGTTCAATCGGCTTCCATGAACACCAGCAGGAAGAAGAACTTTTCTATGTGCTCGAGGGCGAAGGCATTTTCACCGAGAACGGCCAAGAGACTGTTGTCCGATCTGGTGATGCGACCCTGACCGGCAATGGATCGGGCCACAGCATTCGTAATGATCAACCAGAACCGCTGGTTCTGATGGCTGTCGTCCTGCTGTTTTCATAAGTTATCATGTGCGGACGTTATTACGTCGATACAGAATCCGACCTGGTGGAAATCCGGAAGATCTTTGCCGAAATCAGCCAGCGTTACTTTGGCCAGCCTGCACTTGCTGCACTTCGCTCGGGCGAAATATTTCCCTCGCAGGTTGCGCCGGTCATCCGCCCGACAGAGACTGATAAAGGACTAAAGCTTTTACCGGACCTGATGCAGTGGGGGTTTCCCGGGAAGTCGATGCTGATCAATGCGCGTGCTGAGACGGCTGCAATCAAACCAACTTTTCGTGACGCCTTTCGAACCCATCGGGTGCTCATTCCGGCTACGTCATTTTTCGAGTGGCAAAAACTCGAGGGCGAGGGGAAGCAAAAGCTCAAATTGCGCCTTTATCGTCCAGACGAGCCAGTTTTCTATATGGCTGGCTTATACCGGCCAATGAATCCCGAGGATAATCAACTGGGATTACCGGGACAGTTCGTCATCCTGACCGGGGCAGCCAACTCGTCGGTTGCTCCAATCCATGACCGCATGCCCCTGATTGTGCCGCGCCCGTTACTTCGCCGCTACCTGCAAGATGAACAGACCGCCCGGACCATTCTCGAGTCAGCCGTTGAGTCACAGTTTACCCTGGTGCCAGCGGTGAGTTGAAGCAGCAATACCGGCAAATTGACCGACCTGCAATATTCTGAGATGATTAATGTCAATAATGACTTAAAGGAGCATTTTGCTTGGATTCGTCAGACTTGTTCCCCAAGAAACAGCACTTGAAACCGTTCCTGTACCGAAACCGATTTGTCATCGGCTCTTTCCTGATTTCATTCGTCATCATGATGATCGGCTATTTCAGCCGCGGCGTATTTCCGATTGGCAATCGCAATGTCCTGACCATTGACCTGTACCACCAATACGCGCCATTCCTTTCGGAATTGCAGGCTCGCTTGCGTTCCGTGGATGGCATCTTTTATTCCTGGTCAGGTGGTTTGGGGACGAATTTCTATGCCCTGTTTGCCTACTATCTGGCCAGCCCGGTCAACCTGCTGCTGGTCTTTTTCCCGGCCAGCCTGCTGACGGAAGCGATCCTGCTGATCATCCTGGTCAAAGTGGGACTTGCCGGAGCCTGCTTCCATTATTTTCTCCGGGAAACTTATCATCGTGATGGTCCTGCCCTGATGGCTATCGCTTCTGCGTATGCTTTGTCTAGCTACACGATGTCATACAGCTGGAACGTCATGTGGCTCGATGGAATTGCCTTGTTGCCGCTGGTGATCCTTGGTGTCATCCGAGTCATTCGGGACCGGCGCTATGTACTTTATCCAGTTGTCCTGGGCCTGGCACTGCTATCAAACTATTATATTGCCTACTTCATCTGCATTTTTACTGCATTTTACATCCTGGTCGCCCTGATAGTTCATCAGGATCTGCCCAAACCGTTTCACTTGCTGCTCCAGCTCGCCCAGCTGGCTGGCCTGTCCTTGTTGGGCGCTGCCTTTTCGGCCATCCTGACCATCCCGACATATTTGTCGCTGCAATTGACTTCTGCAGCAGACGATACATTCAATGGCCAGATCGTCCATTATTTCGAGGTTTTCGACTACATCAGCCAGCATTTCATGCTGATGCCGCCGACGATTCGCGACGGCATGCCCAATATGTATGCCAGTCTGTTCGCCTTGATCATGCTGCCCATTTATTTCTTTGCCCGCCGGATCCCGCTGAAGGCTAAATTCCTGCATGCCGCCTTGCTGTTGTTCATGCTTGTCAGCTTCAATATCAATGCGCTTAATTTTGCCTGGCATGGTTTTCATTTTCCCAATCAGCTACCTTACCGCAACTCCTTTGTCTATATCTTCCTTTTGCTCAGCATGGCGTATCCGGCCTGGCAAAGCCTGGGTGAATTTACCGGCAAGCAGATCGGTGCAGTGATTGCCACATTGATTGCCCTGGTGATTCTTGCCCAGAAGCTGAATGACAAGACGTTGCCAATCCCTGCACTTTATGCAACCCTGGCTTTCCTGGTGATTTATGCCGGTGTACTGACGATGGGCAAGGTCCACCAGATCCATCCGGAAGACTTGGCAATTGCCCTTTTGCTGACCGTGATCGCCGAATTGTCAGTCAACACATTGATCAGTATGCACACAGTCGATACGACAGAATATCTGTCCTCGCGTGAAGGCTATTCTGTCGGCGAAGAAGTGAAGCAGATCCGTGATGAACTCAAGCAAATCACAAAGACAGATTCGGGTTTCTATCGAACAGAAGTCATCCCGCCAAGAACGACAAATGATGGGTTCTTGTACCAGTACAAAGGCTTGTCGATCTTTGCTTCAACATCGGCAACCAAGCCGGTCAAGTTTTTTGAAAATCTTGGCTACCACAGCAACAGCATCAACAGCTATAAATATGAAGGTTCGACGATCGTGCTCGACTCCCTGTTCGGGATCAAATATTTGATCCGCCGCAGCAATTTCATCAACGACCAGTTGCGCGAACAGATCAACAAGACCACCGAACTGGAGGTCTATCGCAATCCATATGCATTGCCACTCGGCTATCTCGCCCCGTCATCTCTGTATTCACTGAAAGTGCCTTCGGGTGATCCGCTGCAAGCGCAGAATCAACTTCTCGTTGCCCTCGGTGGCCTGCCAGAGGTCCTCAGCCCGATCAGCCAAAGTGAAGGGCAGCAAACCAATATCGAATTGTCGCCTTTCGGTGCCAATGGCTATAATTTCTCACGGTCAGTCAAGGACCAGTCTTCCCGGGCCCAGATCCTGCTCGCCAACCAGAAGGATCAGCAAGTTTATCTTTATCTTGATGTGACAGCGAATCAGCCGGACCAGGGTTACGTGATGATTGATGATGTCCGTATCGACTTTAATGCCAAGCGGTCGACCCTGGTTGACCTTGGCTATGTCAAAGCCGGCGCTCGTGTCGAATTCAACCTGACTTTCAAAGAGGCTGGCGATACAACAGGTACTTTTCATCTTTACAGCAATGCCCTGAACCAGGAGGCTTTTGCCACGACGATCAGCATGATCGCACAACAAGGCTTGCAAATCGACAAGTTTTCCGACGCCCATATCACCGGACACACGTCGGCCTATGAAGATGGTGTCTTCCTGATGACCATTCCCTATGATGCAGGCTGGCGTGTGCGAGTCGATGGTGAAAAAGTCGAGACGTTCGCGATATCGGATGGCCTACTGGCCTTTGACCTGAAACGTGGCGAACATCAGATTGATTTGCGCTTTACTCCGCCCGGTTTCCTGGTTGGTTCACTGATCTCGGCCGCTGCAATCCTGGCTTTGCTGCTCCTATGGCTGACCACCCGAAAGTACGCCCGGAAACAGGTTGCTGCCCCGGTCAGGCTGGAAGAAGCAGAACCTGTTGTTGAAACACCTGTGCTATAATCAAACTATCAATAGCTATCGGCATTTTATTCATTACAGGAGGAAAGACATTATGGCAGAAACCAGGAAATTCTTTCGCTGTAGCCACTGTGGCAATCTCGTCGGTCTCATCAACGATGGTGGAGTGCAGATGATCTGTTGTGGTGAACCCATGACCTTACTGGTTCCCAATACTTCGGATGGCGCCACCGAAAAGCATGTTCCGGTCTTGACCCGCGAAGGCAACAAACTTCATGTCGCCGTTGGCAGTGTGCCGCATCCGATGACTGAAGCCCATCTGATCCAATGGATATTCGTCGCCCAGGGGGCTCGCAGCCAACGGTTTGCCTTGAATCCTGGCGATGCGCCGGCAGCTGATTTTACCGTCGATGAAGGACCTGTAACCGTTTTCGAATATTGCAACCTGCACGGGCTCTGGATGGCTGAAGGTTGATTCAAAAGGCTTGCCTATGTACTTGACCCGTATCCGATCCCGCGTGAAACGCTCAAGATTCTGAATACATTCAAGCGACATGAAGCCGGCTGCATCAACTGTAGCCGGCTTTTCTTGATCTTTTGACCTATTTCGTCTATTCTTGACCCATTCATGACTTTGCCAGGAGGTTTTTTGCACGTGCAAACTAAATCATTTCTAGAATCTTCCAAATTTTTAGCCGGTCATCGTCCAGACCAGCTGCTGGCCGAATTCGGCAGCCCGCTTTATGTCTACAGTGAAGATATCTTCCGCGCCCGTTGCCATGATATGCAAAGTTTGGTCGACTATGACCGCTTTACTGCCAATTATTCGATCAAAGCCAACAGCAACCTTCATCTTCTGGCAATCGCCCGCGAGGAAGGCATGTATGCTGACGCAATGTCGCCTGGTGAAATCCTTTTTCTGGAACATGCCGGATTTAAACCGGAACAGATATTCTTCGTTCCAAACAATGTATCGCGTGAAGAGCTGAAGTTTGCGATCGATCACCAGGTTTTGACCAGCCTTGATTCGCTTTCCCAACTCGATCTGTTCGGCCAGCTCAATCCGGGCGGAAGAGTCGCCATTCGTCTGAATCCAGGCGTTGGAGCCGGCCACCATGAAAAAGTTGTCACGGGCGGGAAAAAGACCAAGTTTGGCATCAGCATGGACCAGATCGCCAAAGTCCGGGAAATCCTGGCTCAATATCAGCTGCATCTGGTTGGCGTCAACCAGCATATCGGTTCGCTTTTCATGGAACCACAGCCGTACCTCGAAGCTGCCCGGCATTTCCTGACCTTGGCTGAGCAGTTCCCGGAACTTGAACTGATCGATTTCGGTGGTGGTTTCGGCATACCCTATCACAAGCTTGAAGGCCAGGCCAGGCTTGACCTCGATACGCTGCGCCGTGAGCTGACAGCACTGATTCATGAATTTGTCGCGCGTTACGGGCGTGATGTCCAGTTCAAGAGTGAGCCGGGACGTTATGTTGTTGCCGAAAGCGGCGTGCTCATGGGTCAGGTTCATGCCATCAAGCAGAACGATACGATAACCTACATCGGAACCGACCTTGGCTTCAATGTGTTGGCCAGGCCGATGATGTATGACTCGTGGCATGATATTGAAGTCTTCCATCATGGCGAACTGGTCAAAGACCCGGCAGTCAAACCTGTGACCGTTGTCGGCAATATCTGCGAAAGCGGTGATATCATCGCCAAGCATCGTGAACTGCCGGAAATCCATGAGGGTGATATCCTGGCGGTTCTCGATGCTGGTGCATATGGCTATGCCATGAGTTCAACATACAATAACCGGCTGAGACCGGCAGAAATCCTGATCGACCGCCAGGGCCAGCCCCGGCTGATCCGCCGCCGCGAAACCTATGATGATCTTTTCCGCACTTTCGAAATCTGATTTCTTGCGGCCGACGCATCGGATTGTTAAGATAGATGCAAACCGTTGAGGGGGAGAACAGATGGGCAAACGGACGGACTACATCAGCTGGGATGAATATTTCATGGGTATCGCCTTGCTGTCGGCACAACGCAGCAAGGATCCCAACACGCAAGTGGGTGCCTGCATTGTCAATTCGCATAACAAGATTGTTTCGGTTGGCTACAATGGCATGCCGGTCGGGATCGATGACGACGATTTTCCCTGGGCTCGGGAAGGGGACGCACTCGACACCAAGTACCCTTATGTCTGTCATGCTGAATTGAACGCGATACTCAACAACGCCGGGATGAGCCTTGAAAACTGCAAGATCTATGTGCCGCTGTTTCCCTGCAACGAGTGCTGCAAGGCGATCATCCAGTCCGGTATCCGAGAGGTTGTCTATATCTCGGACAAGTATAAGGAAACTGATTCGGTCAAAGCATCGAAACGGATGATGGACAGGGTCGGCGTCGTTTACCGCCGCCTGCATACACCACTCCAGACGCTCTCCGTCTCTTTCAGGGAAGCGGATATCTGATCGCCAGAAAAACAACACATCCAGTACAAGTCCATAAAGCAATCGCCAAATGCCCCAAAATGTCATTAAAAATCATAAATAAACAACCCGGTCAAGATTTTGGCCGGGTTGTTTTTGTCTGTGCGCCACGCATGGCGCTTCACTAGACGGTGAAAGTCCGTTATGGGTGTATGTAGCGACTAACCATTAGCTCAAGGCAAGGGTGTCCATCGCGAGATGGAATCTGAAGGAAGCCGGCGGCAAAGTTCCGGCCCGAGGAATACGAACAGCATCAGGCACAAAGCGTGGGATGAGGCTGCAGACCAAGCCAAAGTCCAAAAGCTACACAGACATGCCACTGTAAATGCTGCGGGTAGATGGAACGAAAGTGAAGCGACTTACCGTGGGAGATCTCACGGACGGATCAAAACAGAGTATGAGATCCGGTTGAAACAAGATTTACCGTGAGAAGTCAGCAGAAGCCATAGTACCAGACGGATCTAGACCGACTGGGAAGGGCTGAACCAAAGGAGGTGAAGATCAATGAAAGTTACCGGAAATGATGATAACCAGCACAGACAACTCACATTGTGGGACTATCTGCCAAGGGATACCGCGGAACGGGAAGAGATAACAGAAGTGTGCGAGTCACCAAGGATAACTGAAACGGAAATCACCGACAGAACGAAGCAGACGGAAGGACTGCTCGAGCAAATTCTAACCCAGGAGAATCTGGAACTGGCCTACCGCCAAGTCAAGAGGAATAAGGGTGCAGGTGGGATTGATGGCATGCAGGTGGATGAACTTCTGCCCTTCCTGACAAACCACCAGAACGAGCTCGTGCAGGCCCTTCGGGACGGGAAATACCGTCCAAGCCCCGTCAGGAGGGTAGAGATACCCAAAGAAAACGGGAAAACCAGAAAATTGGGAATACCCACCGTCGTGGATAGACTGATCCAACAGGCGATCTGTCAAATCCTGACACCGATCTACGAGCAGAAGTTCTCGGACAACAGCTACGGATTCCGACCGCAACGAAGTGCGCATGACGCACTGAGGAAATGCCAGACCAACATCACTGAAGGCTACGGATATGTGGTCGATATGGATTTGGAAAAGTATTTTGACATGGTCAACCAGAGCAGACTCATCCAGATTTTATCGGAAACGATAAAGGACGGACGGGTGATCTCGCTGATCCACAAATTCCTCCATGCAGGAGTGATGGTCGGCGGGATGTTCGAGGACAGCCCAGAAGGCGTGCCCCAGGGTGGACCCTTAAGTCCACTTTTGGGAAACGTGATGTTGAACGAATGCGATTGGGAACTGGAAAGACGCGGACACCGCTTTGTACGCTACGCGGACGATCTGATGATTTTCTGCAAAAGCAAGAAGGCAGCCAAGCGGATACTGGACAATATCCTGCCATTCATTGAAGGGAAATTATTCCTCAAGGTGAATCGGGAGAAAACGAAAGTCGCGCACGTCAATTTCGTCAAATATCTGGGCTACGGGTTCTACCTCTACCGAGGAAAAGGCCGACTGAGAATCCATCCCAAAAGCGTCAGGAAACTGGAAGATAAAATTCGGACAGTAACCGGACGCAGCAACGGGATGGGGATCGAGGAACGCAAAACCAGACTGAACAGTCTGATCCGAGGCTGGATGAGTTACTTCAAATTGGCTGATGCCAAGAATCTGCTCGAAAAGAAGGACGAATGGATTAGACGGAGAATCCGCTTGGTCACATGGAAACGATGGAAACGGATCCGCACGAGGTTTGAGAACTTGAAACGGGCCGGAATCGACCGAAAACAAGCATGGGAATGGGCAAACACGAGAAAAGGCTACTGGCGTACAGCCAATAGCCCAATCTTGAAACGTGCCATACCAAACGATCTGCTTAAACGTGCTGGATATCTCAGTTTGATGGAACGCTATTCTGCAACTTAATCTGTAAACTTTGGAAGCGCCGTATACCGAACGGTACGTACGGTGCTGTGGGAGGTCCCCCGGCCAAATAATGGCCGGGGTCCTACCCGATTTTGCGTTGAATGTCCATAAAAAGGAACAATTGTTCAGATTCATCTTGACAGCTATTCTATCGCGGTTGTATGATGAAAACAGGAAAGAGAACATATGTTTCATGACGTGGATGTGGAGGCAAAAGTTTATGACAATCATCAACGGACTGTTGTTGCTGACTATGACGTTACTGGCTGGTTCAGTATATCTTGTTCTCGACGGACTGCATCAAGCTGAAATGGAAGCCCATCTCGCTCTCGTTCGCCTTGCACGCCACAACCAGATTGCAGTCAAAACCGGCGATCGTTTTCAATATCGGGATTACCTGGTTTCAGCCAAGACAGAAGAGCAAATTCAGGCCTGCCAAATTGAAGCTACTGTTCGATCACAGAGCAGCATCAATGATCAGGGATTTTTTACAATTAATATCCCTCAAACTGCAACTGTCGAGCAGACGACTACAGCTGTTGAATTTTGGCAAATTGAAAAGGCTGCTTAATACTTCCAGAATGACCGGCTAAAAATGCCAGGATGGCCGAAAACATGATAAAACAACGCAAAATAAAAGAGACGCCTCATCTGAGACATCTCTCTTGTTTTGTTCTGAATTTGTTGCCGCAACCGCTTCTGACCAACTTTGCTTGTATTCTGGTAATACAAGATTAATAGTTCAAGCCAATATTAAATTGTTGGGGAGTATCGGTTCTTCGAGACTAAAAACGATGTTTAGCTCCTTTCGCGAATCCCTTGAGGGTAGGCCGATTTGACTTTCGATTAGTGCATATCAAGTAAGGACGAGAACATGCAGTCAGGTATACGAATTGTCAATCGGTGCAGGGGTTGCGGCAACCCTAGCTGATATTTTTATTATACTGCTGTACTTGACATTGAATGTTACAGTTGTGTGAAATATTTCAATTCGACTTATATTCACTTAAGTCCAATCGTATCGGCGACCGAACGCATGCCAAGAATACAAGCTTCCAGGACTTCATCCAAAGACCAGCCAAGCAGACCAGCCCCTCGTTCGATGATCGCCCGATCAACACCCGCAGCGAAACTGGGGGTTTTATACTTTTTCTTCAAAGATTTGAGTTCCAAATCCATAACACTGTGTGATGGTCGCATCAGGGCTGCAGCAGTGATCAATCCGGTTAATTCATCCATCGTATAGAGCGTTTTTTCGAGATCTGTCAACGGCTCCACATCTGTGACAATACCAAAGCCGTGGCTCATCATGGCCCGGATCAGGGACTCACTGTATCCTTCGGATTTGAGAATTTCAGCCGCTTTATAGCAATGCTGTTCTGGAAATTGTTCATAATCCAAGTCGTGAAGTAATCCAACCATTGCCCATTCTTCCGGGTCAGAACCTGGAAAACGACCCGCCAGATAACGCATGACGCCTTCGACGGCAAGTGCATGGCGGCGGAGACTTTCACTCGGATTATATCGGGTCAGTAAATCCCAGGCTTGAGCACGATCAGGTTTCTGTTGCATACGATGACCTCCATAAACGGAAATATTCTGGCATACAAGTCGGAAGTTGTCCATGGATCAGGTGACATTGCCAAAAGGCAACTTTTACTGACTTCTCCAGACGGGTTGTTCATAGACTGGATTGACAATTGCCGATGCTTTGGCGATACTTGCAATGTTGAGGCAGAGGGTGGATCCCGACTGACCGGGCACCTCTTTTAAGAGCCCAAAGAGGCAAGAGGAGGCAACCTTGATACACGAAGAATGTGGAGTGTTTGGCATTTTTGGTCCTGAAGGGACTGAAGCGGCCGCAGCCACGTATTATGGATTATTTTCGTTGCAGCACCGTGGCCAGGAAAGTTGCGGGATTGCAGTCAATCACCAGGGCGATGTTCGCGTTTACAAGGACATGGGTCTGGTTTCCGAAGTATTTACTCAACCCGCATTGGACTCATTGGTTGGTAAAGCTGCGATCGGGCATGTCCGTTATTCGACAACTGGCCAGAGCATCCGTGAGAATGCACAGCCTCTGGTTACCCGCTATAGCAAGGGAACGCTGGCGTTAGCCCATAATGGAAACCTGGCAAACACTAATTTCCTGCGTCAGCAACTGGAAGACCAGGGTGCGATATTTCAAACGACTATCGATTCCGAAGTCATCGCCTACCTGATTGCCAGATATCGGTCGCAAACCAGTACAGTCGAAGAAGCTGTCAGCCTGACAATGGAGCAGCTGGAAGGGGCTTACTGCCTGCTCGTGCTCAGCCGTGGCAAGATGATCGCCGCGCGGGATCCGCTTGGCTTCCGGCCGCTATGCATTGGCCGCCTGGGTGAAGCCATTGTTTTTGCCAGTGAAAGCTGTGCACTCGATACCGTCGGTGCTACTTTTGTCCGCGATGTCGAACCTGGTGAAATTGTCGTGGTCGACCGCGATGGCATGCGTTCATTGCGGACCCAATGCCGCAACCGTCGCAACCATTGCATCTTTGAATATATCTATTTTGCCCGATCAGACAGCCAGTTGGATGGTGTCAGTGTTTACGAAGCCCGTCTGGCCGCTGGTCAGCTCCTGGCTGAACAATACCCGGTTGAAGCAGATATCGTGTTTGGTGTACCTGACTCAGGCCTCGATGCTGCAATGGGTTACAGCATGGCTTCAGGTATTCCACTTGTTCGTGGTTTTGTTAAAAACAACTACATCGGCCGAACGTTCATCAAGCCACAGCAGAGCCAGCGGGAAAATGCAGTGCGGATCAAGCTGAACCCGGTGCGCAGCAGTGTAGAAGGCAAGCGGGTGATTATGGTTGATGATTCGATTGTCCGTGGAACAACCAGCGCTCGCATCGTCCAGCAACTTAAACAGGCCGGGGCAACAGAAGTGCATGTCAGGATCAGTGCACCACCTTTTATGTGGCCCTGCTATTTCGGCACAGACATCCCGTCTACCGATGAATTGACCGCGCGAAAGCATACACTCGATGAAATCCGCCAGATGATTGGCGCAGATTCACTGGGATTTCTTCAGTTGGAGAGCCTGGGTAAAATGCTGGGAGATACAGGCCATCATTATTGTGATGCATGTTTCTCGGGCCAATATCCGAGCCTTGATCCGGATGCACAGGACGGTTTGATCTACGCCATGCAGCCTAAATAAACTGACTAAAATAAACTGACTAGAATAAATAGCCTATGATGACTGGATTATCCACGTGAGTTCTGAGTCAGCCTTTTCAGTTCGGATATTTCTTTCGGTGTCAGGTAGCGCCAATCTCCCGGCTTCATTGCGCCTAAGGTGACATGCATGATGCGAATGCGGGTCAGACGTTTGACTTCATAGCCCAAAGCTTCACACATCCGGCGAATCTGGCGGTTTAGACCTTGGGTCAGGATGATCCGGAAAGTCTTGCTGCTTTCAGGGATGACTCGACAGGGTTGTGTGATTGTGTCCAGGATTTCAACTCCGGCCATCATCTGGTGCACAAATTCATCGGTGATCGGGCGATCTACCCTGACCCGGTATTCCTTCTCGTGGCGATTGCCTGCGCGAAGAATTTTATTGACAATATTGCCGTCATTTGTCAGGAAAATCAGGCCTTCCGAGTCTCGATCCAGGCGGCCGATCGGAAAGACCCGTTTGGAATAGTTCAGAAAATCAATAATGTTGTCACCCCGCCGGGTATCTGTTGTCGTTGTCACCCCAACCGGCTTATATAGAGCGATATAAACGAGGTCCTCATCCGGGAGGACAGGCTCACCATCGACGCGGACAACTTGACCGGGACCGACACGGCTGCCAACCAGGGCCATCGCGTCATCAATCGTGACTTTGCCGGCTTCAATCAGGCGATCAGCTTCGCGCCGACTGCAAAATCCGGTGTCTGCGAGATATTTATTAATCCTGATTCCTTCAGGCCGTGTAGGATCCATGGTTTGATCGTGTGCCAATTTGAACTCCTGACTGTAAATTTGAAATTTTCGACATCGTAATAATCTGAATCAGTATACCAATAAAAAAGCGGGGAGAGCATCCCCGCTTGACCAATTGCGATCTGTTGGACCATTAATCACAAGTTTCGTCATAGACTCTCACCAGTTGAAGAGCACCATGGGCATCGATACTGATCACAGGGATTTCTGGAAAACAGTCCTCGATTTCCGAAATGAAAACACTTTGATCCGGTTCTGGCGGCAGTCCGACAATGATATAAGTTGTCTCATTGTGACGGATGAAATTGGCAACGGCTTCAGGTGCATAGTCGTGGAATAAGACAATCATTTCAGCGTCCAGCTGTTTTGAAATCGAAAAAAGATATTCGACTGAGTCACCTGCAAGCAAGTCATTGGAATGCTGGGGACGTACATTAATAACCTTGAGTTCGAGATGTTCGATCGTTGCCAGCTTCCTGCCGGCAAATATCAGACGATCACAAGCATCCTGATCTGTCACACAAACCAGTACCATGATCATTTCCTTTCTCACAGGTGTTACAGCTGACTTGACCTGTGATCCCTAGGTTTATTTTATATTCATTTTATTAACGGATTGTTTCTCCAGGACAACAATTGCATGTCGTCCGTGCTATAATGAGCAACAATTCAAGGAATGCAGGTGAAATCATGTATTTAGCAGATCGGTGGCTTGATTATGAGTTGCTGGATGCCGGTGACGGTGAAAAAATTGAACGATGGGGCAATGTTGTCCTGCAGCGGCCTGATCCCCAGGCAATCTGGCCGCATGGGCAATGGATCAAACCTGACGCGCGCTATCAGCGCAGTACATCCGGCGGTGGATTCTGGCAAATCAATCGTCAATATCCGAAACAATGGGAAATCAGCTATCCAGGCCTGGTTATGCCATTGACCTTCGTCATCGAGCCGACCGGGTTCAAACATACAGGCTTGTTTCCTGAACAAGCGGCCAACTGGGACTTTTGCACGGAGCAAATCCGAACCGCCCGGCAATCAGGGCGGGAAGTACGGATTCTCAACTTGTTTGCCTATACCGGTGCAGCATCAGTAGCCTGCAGTGCGGCTGGTGCAACTGAGGTTGTCCATGTTGACGCTTCGAAAGGTATGAATGCCAGAGCTCGGGAAAATATCGTCGCCTCAGGACTTGGCAACCAGGTTGTCCGCTGCCTGGCCGATGATGTCCAGAAATTCGTCGAACGGGAAATTCGCCGCGGCCGGAAATATGATGGGATAATCATGGAT
>CAWHBQ010000002.1:0-913563 GCA_963827665.1 uncultured Oscillospiraceae bacterium | reverse complement strand
CAGCCGGCTGGCGGTTTCGATGCTCGATGAAGCGATCCAGCTCCGCCAATCCGGCGTCCAGGTGCCGATCCTCGTACTCAGCTACACGGATCCTCGCCGGGCTGCCGAGATCTTGCAGTACCGCATCACCCAGACCGTCTACAGCCGCGATCTCGCGCAAGCCCTTTCCGAAGCCGCTGTCCGGCTTGGCTCCGACGCCCGGATCCACATCAAGGTCGACACCGGCATGGGCCGCGTGGGCTTCCTTGCCGGCTATGATGCCATTAAGGACATCACCTGGATCCGCGCGCTGCCGCGGTTGATCATCGAGGGGCTCTACACCCATTTCGCCACCGCTGATGAGCCGGACGAGGCCTGCACCTGGGCACAGTTCGAGCAATTCATGGGCATCAGCCGGGAATTGGACCGAATCGGCCTGGCCATCCCGCTGAAGCATGTCTGCAACAGCGCCGCAACCATGCGTTTCCCGGCCATGCACCTCGACATGGTCCGCCCGGGCCTGATCCTCTATGGCATGAGTCCGCCCGGCTGTCCGGACGCCTGGCCGGACCTGGTTCCAGCCATGACCCTGAAATCCAATGTGATACTGGCCAAGTCATCCCGCCAGGCAGCCCGGTCAGCTATGGCCGACAGTTTACCACCGCCGCGACAGAGCCGATCGCCACCATCCCGATTGGTTATGCCGACGGGTACTCCCGACGCCTGTCCGGACGTGCCAGCGTCCTGATCCACGGTTGCCGGGCACCGGTTGTCGGCCGCATCTGCATGGACACCTGCATGATTGATGTCACGGACCTGAATGGCAAAGTCGTCCAGACCGGCGACGAGGTGGTTCTTTTCGGCGAGCAGCAGGCAGATGGCCGGATCGCGGCGTTGCCTGTCGATGAGATGGCCGATTGGCTCGATACCATCAACTATGAAGTCACCTGCCTGATTGCGGCCCGTGCCGCGCGCCTATAGCCGGGAAGGCCGGCTGTTCCATGTCAGCAACTACTTGATCTGAATCACCACAACTTGTTTTTGAACTGTCACAAACTTGTTCAGGAATGACACAACTTATTCACGATGTCATCACAGGGACTTCATAGTTCGGCTTTAGAATGAGAAAAGAGCCTTGAGAACATGAACAGCTCTGGAGGATGACCCTGATGGTTCTGGTTTGTGCCACAAATCCCAATACCTACAGTCGTTTGATATATGCCGGTTTCGAACTCGCCAAGCTCCAGCACCTGCCGCTGAAAGTCATCTGCGTCAGGCCCAGAAACGATACCGAATGGCTGGCCGGCAAAGAATCGGAGTCACTTTTCAATCTTTCCGCCAACCTCGGTGCCGAATTGATCGTCCTGTTCCATGATTCGGCCAGTGAAGCAGTCGATCACTATATCCAGCACCAGGATGTCAGTTTCATCCTTGTCGGCCTGCCGCCCGAAGTCGGACAGAGTGTCTTCATTTCCCAGCTGGAAGACCATTTTCCGGAGCTGCCGATCATCACCATCGATGACCACGGTTTACTGCAACCCGTCCCGGCCACCTGCGACGAGTCTTCGGAATGTTTTTCCCACATACTTCACTGAACCGTAACATGGTCGATTTTTTCACCCTCGTTTTTCCTGTAAGATGAAACCAATTCATAACCCGCTTTTGATTTGGTTACTCGTCACGGTGAAGAGAATCGAGGTGATCCCAATGACGAATCGAGTCTTCGGAATGTTTTTCCCACATACTTCACTGAACCGTAACATGGTCGATTTTTTCACCCTCGTTTTTCCTGTAAGATGAAACCAATTCATAACCCGCTTTTGATTTGGTTACTCGTCACGGTGAAGAGAATCGAGGTGATCCCAATGACGAATCGACTATATCCCCCGGAATTCTGGGAAATCTACTTGGAGGCAAAAGAGCAGGCTGAAACAAACCAGGCCGGGGCGACCCGGCTTTTTTTGTTTTGCTTTGTTTGTTTCGGGTTGTACACTCCGGATTGACTGAACAGAATATCGTGTTATAATAGGAGCGAAAACTGCATTTTTCCGGGGCAGGGTGAAATTCCCTACCGGCGGTGATTCCCCCATGCGAGGGGATGAGCCCGCGACCTCCGACCGTCGATAGAGCGGCGGGGCTGACAAGGTGAGATTCCTTGGCCGACAGTAAAGTCTGGATGGAAGGAAAACTGGCTGATCTTTTAAATTAGAAACGCCCCCGAGCAGTGTCTTAGGGGGCTTTTTTGTACCCTGACGGACATTCACCCGGAACCCATATACAGTCGGTCAATATGGTCACGGAAAGAGGGAAAAACAACCATGTCTGAGAAAACAATGTACTGACCCAAAGAATCCCGACAAAAACCGCAATAGAGTGCGCTGGATCGCAAAGACCGGCATCCTGCGGCTGTCGCCATCGTCCTGATGTTATCCTGAAGCTGAACTTGCCGCTGATGCCGGCCTTTCTCAAGTTCGATTTCAGCGAAATCGCCGTTCTGATCGCCGCCTTTTCGATGGGACCGCTGACGGCGATATTGATCGAATTGATCAAAAACGTTGCCCATCTGCCAATTCTCCGGCTCACTGTTTGTCGGTGAATTGGCCAATTTCATCGTCGGCTCGTTTTTTGTCCGCACTGCCGGCTGGATCTACAGACATCACAAAACCCGCAAAAAGCGCACTTGTGGGGAGTGGCGGTCGGCACAGTAGTCGATGACCACCGTCGCCAGCCTGGTCAACTATTCTCTTTCTCATCCCATTTTATGTTAATGCGATGGGCTTCCCGATTGAGGCCATTGTGGGCATGAGTCAGCAGGCCGGCAATAACCCTGGCGATCCACCTGCAAAGTTTGATCGTCTGGGTTTTCGTGCCTTTTAACCTTTTCAAAGGTATTGTTATTTCGCTGATCGTCGGCTTGATCTACAAACGAGTCAGCCCTCTGCTGCATCGCTGATCGACTGCTCCCCCTGGTTGATGTTGTTGACATCCTGCCACTGGAATCTTTGCAGATCGTATCCTGGACCGCAGTGGGTTGACTTTTGAAAAGTGACTTGCACGGAGGTATGCCTATGTATTGCAGTCGTTGTGGCCAACAGCTTGAAGCACGTGATGCCTTTTGCTCCAGATGCGGGGCGATGAACCCGGCCAATGAAACCGTTACCCGTGCGGATACGCCGGGATCATCTGAAAAAATGCCGCCTGTGGAACAACAACCTGGCCAACCGGCTGATCAGACGGGTACTCAAAATGCCAATCCGGCCTATACCCGTGCGGATTACAATCCGGGCCAGCCATCTGGCCAGTATTCGACAGGATCAGGCATTGCCCAAAAGCCGGGCATCACTGGCTCGATCGTTTTCTCTATCGTCAACATCGTGACTTTTGGTTTCGGGATCAGCTTCATCCTCGGGATCATTGCGCTCATTTTCACTTTGGTCGCCAGCAACAGCTCGAATGAACATGAAGCCAGAGCCAAACTCCAGGCCGCTAAAACACTGAACATTGTCGGCCTGGCGATTGCCATCCTGCAGTTCATCACCATTATTGCAATCATCATCGGTCTGACAACAGCAGTATTCAGTGGTATCTCCCGCTAAAAGCTGTTTCATCGGATCCGATCAAACGAACAAAAACCGAGACAAAAAACTGTGCGAGCCGCTTGACTCGCACAGTTTTTCAATGTTCCAGAATTTTCCGATCAATATCCAGTTATTGTTGCAGGATCTTGCGGAAGGTGCCGCGCGGGTAGCCCCGACCGGTGCTTTCGATCAGTCGAAAACCGCGTGCGCGTAAAAATCGACCAGCGGCGGATTGGTCAGGGCGGTGTGCAGTCGGACCGACCGGACGCGCTTGCGCCAGCCATTCTTCGGCAGCCTGGTAGAGCAGCTTGCCGACGCCGGTCTGCTGCAGCGCCGGGAAGGACGGCGAAACGGCTGAAATAGGCGGTGTCGTCTTCGCCATGGATCAGGCGGACCGTGCCGATCAGCTGGCCGCGACGCTCGGCGACCAGGACGTGGTCGGATGATATGGGTCAGGTCATCCTCGGTTTCCAGCTGCGATCCAGCGCGTCGTGATGCCGGAATTGGGCATAGACAGCCATGGCGATCTGGATCAGGTTAAGCATCTCCGGGCTCGTCAGCCGGACGCCTGGCGGATCAGGATTTCCTGCGTGCATCATGACGGCTCGCCTGGGTCTCAGGCGCCAGCAGGCTGACCAGAACGGCCTTCTGGGCGTGCAGGCGGTTTTCGGCCTCGTCAAAGATGACCGACTGCGGACCGTCGATGACCTCGGCGGTGACTTCCAGCCGCGGTAGGCAGGCAGGCAATGCAGGAAAATCGCACCTGGATTCGCCGCGCCATGATCGCGCATTGACCTGATAAGGGCGAAACTGCGCGACTTTTATTGGCTTTTTCCGCTTCCTGGCCCATGCTGACCCAGGTGTCCGTGTAGATGGCGTCGGCACCCTGGCGGCCAGCTAGCGGATCGTCGGTCAGCAGGACCTGGCTGCCCTGGCGGGCCGCTTCGGCCTGGGCTTCGGCGATGCAGCCGGGATCGCAGGCGTAACCGGCCGGCGTGGCGACGGCGATGTGCATGCCGACCTTGCTGCAGGCCTGCAGCAGGGAGTTGGCGACATTGTTGCCGTCGCCGAGATAGGCCAGTTTCAGGCCGCGCAGGCGTGCCTTTGTGTTCCCGGATGGTCATCAGGTCGGCCAGGGCCTGGCAGGGGTGCATCAGGTCGGTCAGGCCGTTGATGATCGGGATCGTGCCGAACCGGGCCAGGTCGAGCGACATCCTGGTGGGCAAAGGTCCGGATCATGATGCCGTCGAGAAAGCGCGACAGGACCCGGGCCGTGTCGGCGATCGATTCGCCGCGGCCAAGCTGGATGTCCTGGGTGCTGCAGAAACAGGGCATGGCCGCCGAGCTGGAACATGCCGACTTCAAAAGAGACGCGGGTCCGGGTCGAGGATTTGGCGAAGATCATGCCCAGGGTCTTGCCGGCCAGCAGCGGATGGGCGATGCCGGCTTTGGCCTGGGCTTTGAGCTGGTCGGCCAGATCGAGCAGCTCGAGGAATTCATCGGCGGTCAGGTCGTTGATGCTGATCAGGTGTTTCATGCGGCTGTTGACCTCCTTGAGGATGTCCTGCAAGACGGCGATAAACGGAGCGATCTCGGTTTCTCGGCAGAATCAGCGGCGGCAGCAGGCGGAGGACCGAATCGCCGACCGAACCGACCAGGTAGCCCTTGTCCAGCAGCCGGCCTTGACTGCGGCGGCGCATGGGCTGGTGCAGCTCGATGCCGATCATCAGGCCGATGCCGCGGACTTCGCGGATCAGCGGCTGCGCTGGCCGCCAGCTGCGCAGGGCTTCCTGCAGCTGCTCGCCGCGGACGCGGCAGCTTCGGATCAGTCCGGCCTGCTTCATATTCATCGAGAACAGCCAGGGCTGCGGCACAGGCCAGCGGATTGCCGCCAAACGTGCTGCCATGGTCGCCGGGCGCGAAGCCGGACGGCTGTTTCCTCATTGGCGATGACGGCGCCGATCGGCACGCCGCCGGCCAGCCCTTTGGCCAGCGTCACGATATCCGGCTGGATGCCGTAAAACTGGCTGGCCAGGAAATGCCCGGTCCGGCCCATGCCGGTCTGGATCTCGTCGATGATCAGGCGGGCGCCGGTCTGGCGGCAGAGCTGCTTCAGCCAGCCTGGCATAAGCCGGAGTCAGCCGGGCGGATGCCGCTTTCGCCCTGGATCAGCTCCAGGAGCACGGCACAGGTGTCGTCGGTCGACCGCGGCCCGCAGGGCATCCGACATCGTTGATAGGGGATATGGACGAATCCGGCCGGCAGCGGCGCGAAAGGCGCGCTGTACTTGGGCTGGCCGGTTGCGGTGGCCGTGGCCAGCGTCCGGCCGTGGAACGACTGCAGGGCGGAGACGATCCTGGCCCGCGGCTGGCCTTTTTTGTGGAAATAGCCGCGGGCCAGCTTGATGGCCGCTTCGTTGGCTTCGGCGCCGCTGTTGCCGATAAAGACCCGGCTCGCAGGCCGGTCAGGTCGGCCAGGCGTGCGGCCAGCCGGGTCTGCGGTTCATTGTAATAATAATTGCGAGCAATGGATGACTTTGCCGGCCTGCTGGCGCAGATCGCCGCGACCAGGCGCGGGTGGGCATGGCCCAGCACATTGACGGCGATGCCGCCGATCATGTCGAGGTAGCGCTGGCCGTCGGTGCCATAGAGCCAGACGCCTTCGCCGTGGTCGACGCAGAGCGGGACGCGCGCGGCCGAAAGTATTCAGGTAGTATTGCTGATCCAGTTCGATGATTTCCTGTTGAGTTTCTGATCCTGTGAATTCATCATATTGATTCCTTTCCAGCGGGTAGTCTAGATTTTCTCCCCGGCGATAATAGGGCTTGCGTTCCTGGGTGATCATCGTGCCGATGCCTTTGTTGGTAAAGATTTCCAGCAGCAGGCAGTGCGGGATCCGGCCGTCGATGATGTGGGCACGGCCGACGCCTCGTCGGACGGTGTCCAGGCAGCCGATGCACCTTGGGGATCATGCCGCCGCTGATGACGCCGCGCTCGATCAGGTCGTGGATTTCCTGCTTCGTTCAGCGTCGAGATGACAACTGTCTTCGCCTTGCTCATTCTTGACCTTGACGCCTTCGACATCGGTCAGCGTCATCAGCTTTTCGGCCTTGAGCGCGGCGGCGATTTCGCCGGCGACCGTGTCGGCGTTGATGTTGTAGCTTTCGCCGTCCTGGCCGATGCCGATCGGCGCGACGACCGGGATGTATTCATCATTGGCCAGCATTTCCAGGACCCGGGTGTTGATCCGGGTGATCTTGCCGACAAAGCCGATATCGAGCGGATTGCCGTCGCTGTCGGTCGTCGATGCGTTCACATTCGATCAGCCGGCCGTCGATGCCGCAGATGCCGATGGCCTTGGCGCCGTTCTGGTTCGAGGAGGGAGACGATTTCCTTGTTGGTCTTGCCGACCAGGACCATCTGGGCGACCGACATGGTTTCGGCGTCGGTGACCCGCAGGCCCTTGCGGAATTCGGACTGGATCGACAGCCGGTCGAGCATCGCGTTGATGTCCGGACCGCCGCCATGGACCAGCACCGGATTGATGCCGATGATATTTCAGCAGCGTGACGTCGGCCATGACGTGATTCTTCAGGTCATCGTTGATCATGGCATTGCCGCCGTACTTGATGACGACGGTCTTGCCGGCCAGACTCTGGATATAGGGCAGGGCTTCGATCAGGATCTCGGCCTTGGCGATGATATTCTTGCATATCCTTGATCTTCAGGTCTTTCCATATTGTCGTCTCCGTCATGTCTTCGCGTGTCTCAGATTGACCGCGTTGCCGTGCCGCCGCCATGCAGTCCTTCGGTCTCCGGCAGGCCGGCCATCAGGTTGAGCGCCTGGACGGCCTGGGCTGCGGCGCCTTTGCCCAGGTTGTCGATGGCAGACAGGACCTTGACCTTGCCGGTCCGGCTATCCGCGAAAACTGCCAGATCGGCGAAATTGGTATAGGCGACATGGCGTGTTTCCGGCACCTGGCCGGCCGGCATCAGGCGGATGAAATACTCGTCGGCGTAGGCCTCCTGGAACAATCGCCGGCAGGCCGGCCGGATCGACGCCAGGCAGCAGGTCGGCGTAGACGGTCGCCAGCATGCCGCGCTTCATCGGCGCCAGATGCGGCGTGAAGGTCAGGGCCAGCGGTTCGTCGGCAGCCAGCCAGAAAACCGGCTTCCTGCTCGATTTCGCTGGTATGGCGGTGGCCGACGACACTATAGGCCTTGAAGCTGGCGTCGGTCTCGCAGAAGGAATAGGCCAGGTCGGCTTTGCGTCCGGCGCCGCTGACGCCGGAGACCGCATCGATGATGATGCCGTCCGTGCGGATGACGCCGGCCTGCAGCAGCGGCTTCAGCGCCAAGCAGCGAACAGGTCGGGTAACAGCCGGGATTGGCGACCAGCCGGGCGCCGGCGATCTGGCTCGCGGTAGAATTCCGGCAGGCCGTAGACCGCTTCGGCCAGCAGATCCGGGCGCGGATGGCTCAGCTTGTAAGCCTTCTCGTATACAGCAACATCGCGGTAGCGGAAATCGCCGCTGTGGTCGAGGACCTTGAGGCCGCGGTCCAGCAGTTCCGGGACAACCGCCGCCGAAACGCCATGCGGCAGCGCGGTGATGACCAGGTCGCAGTTCGCTGGCCAGATCGGTCGACATCCAGAGCTGCTGCAGCGGCAGATCGACCAGATGGGCAAAAGCCGGATAGACCTCGGCGAAAGCGCTTGCCGGCATAGCTCTGGGAAACCAGGCGGGTCATCCGGAATCGTCGGTGGCCGGCCAGCAGGCGGACCAGTTCGATGCCGACATATCCTGTCGCGCCGACAATGCCGATCCGAATCCTTTTTCCATGCATGATGCTCCGTCGCTCCTTCGAATACAATGCGATAAATAAGGTTAATAAATATTCATAATAATGCATAAATAATCAAATTTCAAGCCGAATGCACAAAAACGTTGGTCAGATTTAGTGCTAATATCCGATTTATTCGGTCTATTTCCATTATACCGTCCGGCAGAGGGCTCTTGAAAGACGATCTCGTCAAAGGCAGAAGCCCAAAACTGGGCGATTAGCAGCGATTTCTGACAAAATAGATAAACGGCCTGCGCAGATTGCTTGTCGTGAATGTCAACCCCCCTGCTATGTATTGCCAAATTAATCGGCTAAACATTTGTTAATTTTTGCGACTGGTTGATCGGCCAGTACACGGTGGTATAGTCATGTATAGCGAGCTTAGTTCCCGATCATTAAGTGTGTTACGCAATTTTGGAGGTAATATTATGGCCAGTGTTTCCCTGAAGAATGTATTCAAAAGATATGAAGGTGGCGTCGTTGCGGTCAGCGATTTCAACATCGAAATCGCTGACAAGGAATTCATCATCCTCGTCGGTCCTTCCGGTTGCGGCAAATCGACCACCCTGCGCATGATCGCCGGTCTCGAGGAAATCACCGAAGGCGAAATCTACATCGGCGACAAGCTCGTCAATGACGTCCAGCCCAAAGACCGCGACATCGCCATGGTTTTCCAGAACTACGCCCTGTATCCCGCACATGACCGTTTTCGACAACATGGCCTTCGGCCTGAAGCTCCGCAAAGTCCCCAAAGACGACATCAAGCGCCGCGTGACCGAAGCTGCCAAGATCCTTGAGATCGAGCACCTGCTCGACAGTAAGCCGAAAGCCCTCTCCGGCGGTCAGCGCCAGCGTGTTGCCCTCGGCCGTGCCATCGTCCGTGATCCGAAGGTCTTCCTCATGGACGAGCCGCTGTCCAACCTCGACGCCAAGCTGCGTGTCCAGATGCGTGTTGAAATCACCAAGCTGCATCAGCGCCTGCAGACCACCTTCATCTATGTTACCCATGACCAGACCGAAGCCATGACCATGGGTACCCGCATCGTCGTCATGAAAGATGGCTTCATCCAGCAGATCGACAACCCGACCAACCTGTACCTGCATCCGGTCAACACCTTCGTCGCCGGCTTCATCGGCATGCCGCCGATGAACTTCATCAACGCCACGCTCGCAGTCGTCAAGGGCGACAAGGTCTCCTTACTTCAACGACATCACCATCACGCTGCCTGCCAAATATTCAACGTGCCGGAAGTCAAAGCCTATGACGGCAAAGAAGTCATCCTCGGCGTCCGTCCGGAAGCCCTCACCGACGAAATCCGTTTCGTCGCCGCCAACCAGTGGCACACCTTCCCGGCCCATGTCGACGTCGTTGAAATGCTCGGCGCTGAAACCTACCTCTATGTCACCGTCGCCGGCGACCTGACGCATGACCGCCCGCGTTGACCCGACTGTCAGCCATTCCAACGTCGGTGAAATCTCCACCCTGGCCATCGATGGCAACCGCGTCCACCTGTTCGACAAAGAAACCGAACCATCATCGTCTGATCTTCTACATGGCCTTGCACTCGTGCAAACAACGTTGCCTTGTGCGATCGGATCATCAAACCGGAAGTTGCCTCTCCCAAGGGGCAGCTTCCTTTTTTTTTCAAGAATCTTGTCACCTTATTGAAACATCAGTCGAAAAATATAAGTATATGATAAAATAGAGCGTAACAATTGGTTCAATTGAATATCACCGATAGGAAGGTGTTTGAACGATGGAAGAACTGAAGAAATGCATCAGGGAAGCAGCCAGATTCCTGGACAAGGTGGCTGGCGTGCTGGATGCAGACGGCATCATCATTGCCTGTACGGATGAAAGGCTGGAAGGCAGCGAAGATTCGTCCGCACGCGCCGTCCTGCTGTCCGATGAACAATACGGTCATCATTCTGCCGGCAGAACCTACCTGAAACTGGCGAGTCGGTGACAAGCCAGGCTCTGTTTGCTTTTATCGACGGTACCGACGGCGATTGCCCGCAACTACCTCGAGCTGCTGAGCCACTGGATCTGTCGCGGCGCTCAAAGAACGCAACTCCGATGCCGAGCGTGAAGCATTCCTGAAGAATGTCCTGCTGGAAAATGAACTGCCAGGCGACATTCCGCTCAAGGCCCGTGAATTCAAGATCCCCTATACGCGCCCGCGCCTGGCCTTACCTGATCCGCATCGAGCAGGCAGAAGAGGTCGACTGCCTGGAGATCCTGCAGAACCTTTTCCCGGACCGCAAGACCAGCTTCGTCCTGGCCATGGATGAGGAGACGATTGTCCTGCTGACGGAATTACCCGCAGGACGAACCCGGACTCAGATCGAGCCATTCGCCGCGACTGATCCTGGACAACCTGAACGCCGAATCCATGGCCAAGGTCCATATCGGCATCGGCATGCCGGCCGAGACGCTCAAGGACACGGCCAAATCCTACCGTGAAGCTTCGCTGGCCCTGACGGTCGGCAATATCTTCGAGAACGACACCTATGTCATGCGCTATGACCAGCTCGGCCTTGGCCGCCTGATCTACCAGCTGCCGCCGACACTCTGCCACATGTTCCTCGACGAAGTCTTTCCCGAAGGGCGCCTACGAGGCGCTGGACAGCGAGACCTTGCTGACGATCCAGAAATTCTTCGAAAACAACCTGAACGGCAGCGAAACGATCCGCCAGCTGTTTGTCCATCGCAATACGCTGGTCTACCGCCTGGACAAGGTCCAGAAAATCACCGGCCTTGACCTGCGCAGCTTTGACGATGCAGTTCTGTTCAAGCTGGCCTCGATGGTCCGCAAGTACCTCGAAAAGCAGGACAAGGGATCGCTGAAAGCCTCCGGCGGCAAATGGTGGCACAGCTGAGGCCCTTGGACGAATCCACTAAGGAGGTCCCGTCTTGATTGAATTCAGACGTGTATCGATGACATACCAGACAGGAACCAACGCCCTCAAGGATGTCAGCTTTTACGATCGAGGACGGTGAGTTTGTCTTTATCATCGGCCGCAGCGGCGCCGGCAAATCGACCCTGATCAAGCTGCTGACCTGCGAGGAGAAACCTAGTCCGGCGGACAGGTTCTGATCGACGATTTTGACGTATCCACGCATCAAGCGCAGCCTGGTTCCCTATCTGCGCCGCAATATCGGCATGGTTTTCCAGGATTTCCGCCTGATTTACACCAAGACCGTTTTTGAGAATGTCGCTTTTGCCATGGAGATCATCGGCAGTCATCCAGCAAAGCAATCCGCCGCCGGGTGCCGATCGTGCTCAGCATTGTCGGACTGCGCGACAAGGCAGCGGCCCGGCCGAGCGAGCTGTCCGGCGGCGAACAGCAGCGGGTGGCGATCGCCCGGGCGATGGTCAACAACCCGATGCTGATCCTGGCCGACGAACCGACCGGCAACCTCGATCCGACCAACAGCGAAGCGGTCATGGCCCTGCTTGAGGAAATCAACCGCAGCGGCACGACCGATCATCATCTGCACCCATGACCGTGATCTGGTTGACCGCATGAAAAAGCGGGTGATCGAAATCGATGACGGCTGCCTGGTCCGCGATGACTGCCAGGGCAGCTATGCCCAGGCCAATCCGGCCTGCCCCGCCTTCAAGAAACCCCTCGCCGGACCTGTCGACGAGCAGGTCCGACCGGAGGCTGTATCATGAGACTGCCCTGATTCGCCATTCGATCACCGAGGGTTTCAACAATTTCGTCCGTCATCCGCTGGTCACACTGGCTTCGATCACGACGATTGCCCTGATGCTTTTCCTGCTGGGTGCTTTTACGGTCTTTTCGTTCAATGCCCGCCAGATCATGGCCGTGGCCGGTCAACAGCCGCCCGTTGAGATCACGCTGGAGATCGGTGTGACTGAGGCCCAGATCGAAGCGATCAAGCAGGCTCTGGCAGGCAACCCCAATGTCATGGAATTCCAGATCTACACACCGGAGGAAAATTTCGCCGCGTTCAAGGCCAAATCTAGGCCAGGATGAGCTGTTTGACGATTTTCCCGTCGACAATATTCCGTACACCTTTACGATCCGCCTCCATGACCCTGCAGGCAGCAGGGACTTTCAAGCCCACATGAACGGCATGCCAGGTGTGCGTAAAGTGGCCTGGAGATTGTCGGTCATGGAATTCCTCAGCAAGGCGATCGTCTGGGTCAATTATGCAACCCTGATCGCGTTTGTTATCCTCGGCGTCATTTCGTTCTTCATCATTTCCAACATGGTCCGGGTTGCGGTTTTTGCCCGCGGTGAAGAAATCAACATCATGAAATATGTCGGCGCCACCAATTGGTATATCCGCGTACCCTATATCCTCGAAGGCGCGGTGGTCGGCTTTTTTGGCGGCTTTCTGGCCTGGCTGGTCATTTACCTGATCTATTCCCGTTTGTTCGGCCTGTTCATGGCAACTACAAAGCCGACCGATGTGCTGGCCATGATATCCCCAGCCAGTATCTCTCCAAAAATCCTGTGGCTCAATCTGACACTTGGCATCGGTGTCGGCTCGATCGGCAGCGCCGTATCCGTGCGTCGCTATATTAAAGTATGAGGACCAAGACTGTGCAATCACCTGTCACACTGTGCCTGATCGGGCGGACCGGCTTTCAGCGCCGCCTGCTCTGCTGGCTGCTGATGGCAAGCCTCGTTTTCGGAACCTGGATATCCGCTCCGGCGGCGCTTGTATTTGCAGCTTCGACCAAAGAGGAACTTGCAGCCGCTGTCGCCCAGCAGGCTTCGATCGGCAAGAAGCTCGACCAGATCGAAAAACAGCGGCAGATCCTCAGTAACAAACAGCAAGACCTCTCCGGTGATCTGGCGTGGCTCAAAACCCGGTCACAGGAGCAGCAAAAGCTCTACCAATCCAAAACCGACCAGCTGCATGCCGCTCTAGATGAGTTGAACCAGGCTTACCAGGCATACCTGGCTGCCGAAGACCGGCTCGCTGCCAAGCGCACCCAATATGTCCAGCGCATGCAGACGATGTACGAGCACCAGAAACATTCCCTGCTGGAAATTTTCCTCGAATCCGGCAGTGTCCAGGGCTTTTTCACGACACTGCAGATCATGTCAATTGTCGAGGATGCCGACCAGCAGATGATTGAAGACCTGCAGACCGCAACAGCGGAAGCGACCCTGGCCCGTGATGCTGCAAACCAGAAGGCTGAAGAGATGAAAGGCGTCGTCGCCAAGATCGAAGCTGACCTGGCCAAGATCAAGGCAAATGCAGCCGCTGTCGCCAGCGACCTCAAGGAAGTTGCGGCTGACCTTGCGGCACAGGAAAAGGCTGAAGACGAGCTCAATAAGGAAGCAGAACGGATTGGTTCGGTGATCTACAAGCTGCAGCAGAAGCTGGCAGCCGAGAATGCCGCGCGTAAAGCCGGCGGCGGCTGGACCTGGCCGGTGCCTGGCCATACAACGATTACCTCGGCTTTTGGCTGGCGGATCCATCCCGTCTACCATTACAAGAAATTCCATTCCGGGATCGATATCTCCGCACCCCTCGGCACGAAAGTTGTCGCTGCCCGCAGTGGCACCGTCCTCCTGGTCAGCAATCCGGTCCAAGGCCGCAATTACGGCGGCTGGGGCTATGGCAACTACATTGTTATCGACCACGGTGACAGCAAGGCAACCCTGTATGGCCATCTCAAGCAAACCAAAGTGTCTGTCGGTGATGAAGTCAATGCCGGCGACCTGATCGGCCTGGTCGGCAGCACCGGCACCTCGACTGGTCCCCACTTGCATTTCGAAGTCCGTGTCAACGGTACGACGGTCAACCCGCGCGATTATGTCGGCTGAGCCGATCATTGAACCACAATTCCAGGAACCACGATTTTAGGAGAACGCCATGTCAGAACAGAATCAACTGCCCACACCAACGACTGGCGCATCGCCTGATCTTGGTTCCGTCAAACCGACCCATTCCCGCCCGCATGGATCCATCGGCAAATATATCCTGACTGCCTTGATCAGTATTGTGCTGACCTTTGCCCTGACGGTCAGCGGTGGCGTCCTGGTTTATTTGAACGCCGACCGCCTGCTGTCCGGCAGCACTTTATCGGCTGCCAGCCTCGGGCTTGATTTTGCCAATGATGAACAAACCCGGACGGCCCTCACGAAATTCAGGTCTGTCTACGACACCCTCGACAAGAATTATTACAAGGATCTGACCGATGCCGAATTAATCGATGCGATGACCCGCGGACTGGTCAACGAGATGGACAGCCCCTATACGATGTATCTCGATGCGACCCAGACCCAGCAGATCGCCGAATCGATGAGCGGGAACTATGGCGGCATCGGCGCGATCGTTTCTTTCAATGCCAGCCAGCTGGTTGAAATCATTGAAATCATCCCAGGCGGACCGGCTGAGGAAGTTGGCCTTAAGGTCGGCGACATCTTCGTTTCCGTCGACGGCAAAACGCTGGAGAACCTCAAGGACACGACCGAATTGGCGGTGATGGTTCGCGGCGAACAGGGTACAACGGTCTCCCTCGAAATGTACCGGCCATCGACCAATACGACATTTACTGTTACTGCGACACGCCGCCAGATCACCTCGGCCAGTGTCAGCCACCGAATGATTAACGACACCATTGGCTATGTCCGCATTTCGGAATTCTCCGGTGGCGTATCCAAGCAGTTCCAGGCCGCTGTCGAAGACTTGAAAACCAAAGGCGCCATGGACATCGTTTTTGACTTGCGCAACAACAGCGGCGGATTGGCAACCGAAGTGATCGACATGCTCGACTACCTGCTGCCTGAAGCCGAAATTGCCCGGATTGAAGGCCGCAACAATGGCAAACCATTCACCGAGACGTGGGCGTCGAAGGCTGACCAGGGTGTCGCGCCAACCATGCGATACGCCATTCTGCTGAACCAGTTCTCGGCCAGTGCTTCGGAACTTTTTTCCGGTTGCCTGCGCGACCACAAACTGGCCCGGCTGATCGGCGAACAGTCCTTCGGCAAGGGTTCCGGTACGGTCACCTATGACCTGGCGGATGGATCATCCGTCAATGTCACCAATTTCCTCTATTATCTGCCGGGTGGCGACTGCATCGAAGGAGTCGGCCTGGCTCCTGACCAGCTCGTCGAATTGCCGGAATCAGCCACCGGCAAGTCCGTGCCCCAGCTGACTGCAGAAGAAGACACGCAGCTCGCGGCCGCGATCGATTACCTGCAAGCGCAAGCTGGCCTCAAGCAATCATGAGTGACAGTTACCAGCGGCTGGCCGACAGCTATGACCAGCTGCAGCAAGAGATCGACTATGAGACCTGGGCAGATTTTGTCTGCAATCTCGACCGCCGGGACAATCGACGCACAACCCTCGGGGATGGCCGCGACGGAAGGCCGCTCCTGCTCGATCTGGGCTGCGGCACCGGTACTTTCTGTCTGGCCATGGAAAAACGCGGATTCGATACGATAGGCATTGACCGCTCGGCCCCGATGCTGCAGCAAGCCCGTGAAAAGGCCCAGGCTGCCGACAGTTCGGCCTTGTTCCTCCAGCAGGACATCAGCCGGTTTGAACTCTATGGGACTGTCGATCTCGCTGTATGCCTCCTGGACACCTTGAACCACCTGATCCGCCCGGACGCTGTCCAACGGGTTTTCCAGCTGCTCGCCAACTACCTTAATCCTGGCAGCCTTTTCATAGCCGACGTCGGTACCCGTCGCCATTTCGCCCGGACACTGGGTAACCGGATGTTCTACCAGGATAGCGATGATCTGACACTGATCTGGCACAACCGCTACCGTGAGTCGACCCGGATTTCCCGGTCATCGCTGACCTGGTTCAAACGCAGTCCGGAAGGCGGCTATACCCGGTTTGACGAGGAAGTCGTCGAACGCTATTATGACCACACATTCTTGCTCAAGGCTGCCATGTCCGCCGGTCTCGAATTCATTAGCCGGACTGGCGAACTGACTGAACAGGCGCCAACGCCCCGCAGCGAACGCCATTTCTACATTTTCCGCCGGAGGGGTGAAACATGAGCGACAAAGCCAGCAGCCAGCCAGTTAGCACCGACCTTGGCGATTATATTGTCAGTGCCCTTGCGCTTCATGGCCAGGTGCGCGCATTCGCCTGCCGGACGACCAACCTCTGCAACGAAGCCCGGAACATTCATCAATTGTCACCGATGGCCGCGGTTGCACTTGGCCGCCTGTTGACCGGTGTTCTCCTGCTGACAGACCAGGGTTTGAAGAACGATAACGATACCATTACGGCAATCGTCCGCGGCGATGGTCCACTTCAGGGCATGACAGTCGTCGGCACCGGCAAACAGACAGTGCGCGGCTACTGTTACCAACCCATCGTTGAAACCATCAACAAGCGGCCTGGCAAGCTCGATATTGGTGCGGCTGTCGGCCAGGGGACGCTCACCGTGCTCAAAGACCTCGGCCTCAAGGAACCTTACATGGGCAAAGTTGAACTGATCTCGGGTGAAATTGCCGAAGACCTGACCTATTATCTCGCCTCCTCCGAGCAGACGCCTTCGGCAGTCGGCCTGGGCGTCCTGGTCGATGCCAATGGAGTCAGCCACGCAGGTGGCTTCCTGGTCCAGCTGATGCCCGATGCTTCAGAAGAGGCGATTGACTACCTTGAAAAACGAGTTGGCGGCTTTCCTGAAGTGACCTTCCTGATGCAGGAAGGATTCACGCCTGACCAGATCCTCGACTTGCTGCTCGGCGATCCGGACATCCAATATTATGAACAAAAGCCAGCAGCCTATGTTTGCACCTGCAGCCGCGACCGGATGGAAAAGAACCTGATCGCCCTGGGCAAGGTCGAACTGGCCGATCTGGCGAATGATCCCAAAGGGATCAATCTCGAGTGCCATTTCTGTGAAAAACATTACGCTTTCTCGCAGCCAGAGATCAATGACCTGATCACTGAACTCGAAGGGCATTGAATCGAGCTGTGCAGGGCTTCAAAAAGGCTCCCATAAATCCACTGGTCTCTGCCTGTAACTGCCTGTAAACCGGAACTTGCTTTTACATTCAAGGGCCGGTAAAAAAATGGTTGAAAATATGATTCTGCCTATTGCTTTTACTGAAGTCTTGTAATAAAATACTCCATGCGCGACTTCGCGGGTGTTTTAACATGTCCGGCGAGGTCAGCAGACGATGATACTGGAGATTGCCGTTACAGGCCGCTGCGGCCGTCAAGGCGGGTAACTTCGGCAGAGCAGTCCGGTTCACGAAACCGGACGACAAGTCAATCTGTCCGACGCAGCGTATGCCCTTGCCAGGCATGTGCCCAGCGCCGAGGTCCCGTACAGGGAACGGAGGACTGGGTTTTCTGATGGGGAGATATGAAACGCCCGGCACAGTTGAAGCTTGAGCAGCAGCACAAGGAGGTACGAACCATGGCATCAAACCAGAAAATCAGAATCAGACTCAAGGCTTTCGACCACAGGATCCTCGACGAAAGCGCCGAGACGGATCGTCGATACCGCCAAGCGCACCGGCGCCAGCATTTCCGGTCCGATCCCGCTGCCGACCGAAAAGGAGATCATCACGATTCTCCGTTCGCCGCACAAGTACAAGGATGCCCGCGAGCAGTTCGAAATCCGCACCCACAAGCGCCTGATCGACATCCTCGCCCCCAACGCCAAGACCGTCGAAGCTCTGATGAAGCTCGAAATGCCGGCCGGCGTCAACATCGAGATCAAGCTGTAAAGCTTGTCATAGCGGCAGCAGTGCCAAGACCGTGCGGCCGCTCGGTCATGTTCACCCGCGGAAGCGGTGAACCAATAACCAGGGAGGTAGAGTATAAATGGAAAAATTCATGCTTGGCAAAAAAGCCGGTATGACCCAGCTGTTTGATGAGAACGGCACAGCGATCCCGGCCACCGTCATCGACTGCGGCCCGATGGTCGTCATCCAGAACAAGAAGCCGGAAACCGACGGCTACAAAGCTGTCAAGGTCGGCTACGGCGCAGTCGCAGCCCGCAAAGTCAACAAGCCGGACAAGGGCCAGTATCGCCAAAGCCGGTGTTGAACCGAGGAAACTGATGCGCGAATTCATCACCGAAGCCGATTACACCCTTGGCCAGGAAATCCGTGTTTCCGACATGTTCCAGGCCGGTGACCATGTCGATGTCAGCGGCGTGTCCAAAGGCAAAGGCTTTGCCGGCACGATCAAGCGCTACGGCCAGCGCGGCGGTCCGGAATCCCACGGTTCCATGTACCATCGCCGTGTCGGTTCCATGGGCGCCGAACACAGACCCGGCCCGTGTTTTCAAAGGCAAGAAACTGCCCGGCCACATGGGCGCAGAGAATGTGACCGTACAGAACCTTGATGTCGTCATGGTCGATGGAGAGCGCAACATCCTCGTCATCAAGGGCGCTGTTCCCGGACCCAAAGGCGGCGTCGTCGAAATCCGCACGTCCGTCAAGTCCAAGTAATACGGCGCAAAGGAGGAGCATAAAATGGCAAAAGTTGATGTATACAACATGGAAGGCGCCGTTACCGGCAGTCTTGAGCTGTCCGACGCCATCTTCGGCATCGAGCCGAATCAGGACGTCCTGCATCGGGCCGTTCTCAACCAGCTGGCCAATCGCCGGCAGGGCACCCATTCCACCAAGACCCGCAGCGAAGTCTCCGGCGGCGGCAGGAAGCCTTATCGCCAGAAAGGCACCGGCCGTGCCCGTCAGGGTTCGACCCGTTCCGCCCAGCATGTCGGCGGCGGCATCATCTTTGGGCCAAAACCGCGCGACTACAGCTACACCCTGCCGAAGAAAGTCCGCCGCCTGGCGATGAAATCAGCCCTGTCGGCCAAAGTCGCCAGCGGCAGCCTGATCGTCCTCGACATCGCTGGAACTTCCGGAGATCAAGACCCAGAAAATGGTCGAGATCCTCGGCAACCTCGGCGTCAGCCAAGTCCGCGCTGCTGGTCACCGCTCAGCCGCGATGAGAACGATCGAGAAGTCGACCCGCAACATCGTCGGCATCAAAACCGCCCTGGTCAACACGATCAACGTCTTCGACATCCTCAAGTTCGATAAGTTCGTCGTCACCAAAGAGGCTGTCCTGAAAGTTCAGGAGGTGTATGTCTAATGAAAACGGCGCATGACATCATCATCCGTCCGGTCATCACCGAAAAGAGCACCGGCTGACGCAGCCTTCGGCAAGTACACTTTCGCCGTTGCCGCCGCGGCCACCAAAACCGAGATCCGCCAGGCTGTCGAGAAGCTGTTCGGTGTCAAGGTCCTCAAGGTCAACACCGTCAATTATGACGGCAAGACCAAGCGCCAGGGTGTCCACAGCGGCCTGACCGCCATCCTGGAAAAAAGCTGTCGTCACGATCGACACCGATCCTCAAGTCTGCATCCATACCTGGCCAAGGGCGGCAAAGCCGCAGCCCAGGCCCGCAAGAAATTCAAAACGACGATCGAGGAATTCGGGTTCGGCCAGTAATGCCGGGCGACCCTAGACGAAGGAGTGAACGAAAATGGCAGTCAAAAGCTTTAATCCGACTTCTCCGGCCAGAAGGCAGATGACGGTGGCCGATTTCTCCGAAATCACCGCCAAAGAGCCTGAGAAGAATCTTCTGGCCTCAAGAAGCAACACCGGCGGCCGCAACAGCTATGGCCGTATCACCGTCCGCCACAAGGGCGGCGGCAACCGTCGCAAAATCCGTCATGATCGACTGGAAGCGCAGCAAGGACGGCATGAAAGCCAAAGTTATCGCGATCGAGTACGATCCGAACCGCACCGCCTACCTGGCCCTGATCCAGTACCTCGACGGCGAGAAGGCCTATATCCTGGCTCCCGAACGGTCTGAAGATCGGTGCCAAGGTCGAGAGTGGCGCACAAGCCGATATCGTCGTCGGCAACTCCCTGCCGATCGAAGCGATCCCGGTCGGCACCATCATCCACAACATCGAGCTCAAACCCGGCAAAGGCGCCCAGATGGTCCGCACTGCCGGCGCCGGCGCTCAGCTGATGGCCAAAGAAGGCGCCTATGCCCAGGTCCGTCTGCCGTCCGGCGAAGTCCGCATGGTCGCGATCCTCTGCAAAGCCACGATCGGCAGTGTCGGCAACAGCGAACATGAAAACATCAACATCGGCAAAGCCGGCCGCAAACGCCACATGGGCGTCCGCCCGACCGTCCGCGGTGTCGTCATGAACCCTTGCGACCATCCGCACGGCGGCGGCGAAGGCAAGTCTCCGATCGGCAAGCCCGGCCCGGTTACCCCCTGGGGTGTCCCGACGCTCGGCAAGAAGACCAGAGACCGCAAGAAGCCTTCTGACAAGTACATTGTCAAGAGAAGGAACAAGAGTAATCGAATGGAGGCTTGCGCAGATGAGCAGATCTATCAAAAAAGGCTATTTCGTTCAGGAAGCGCTGATGAAGCAAAATTGAAGCGATGAACGAGAAGAATGAGAAAAAAGTCATCAAGACCTGGTCCGCGCCTCGACCATCTTCCCGGAAATGGTCGGCCACACGATTGCCGTCTACGACGGCAGAAAGCATGTGCCGGTCTATATCACTGAAGAAATGGTCGGCCACAAGCTGGGCGAGTTCGCTCCCACCAGGACCTTCAGAGGCCATGCCGGCTCCGAGAAATCCTCTGGTTCGCAAGCTGATGCACGGCCGAGACAGTAAGGGAGGAACAGCAAAGTGGAAAAAAAGGTCATGAGCAAAGAATACCTGCTGGAGAACCGTGATGAAATTCTGGCCGAGTATACAACAAGCCGGACCAGAAGATTCCAGAAGTCAGCGCTCCTGACCAAAAAGGAAAGGAAAGTGCTCGGTATCGGCAAGGATGAAGGCCGTGCGATCGCCAAGAATATCCGGATCGCACCGCGCAAAGTCAATGTCGTGGTCGACCTGATCAAAGGCAAGCCGCTTGACGAAGCCTACGCCATTCTGAAATACACACCGAAGGTGGCATCCCCGGTGCTCGAGAAACTCGCTCAAATCCGCCGAAGCCAATGCCGTCAACAACAACAGCCTGTCCCGCGACGCGCTCTATGTGGCTGACTGCTATCGCCAACCAGGGTCCGGTGCTCAAGCGCATCATCCCCAAGGCCCGCGGCAGCGCAGCACAGAATCCACAAGAGAACCAGCCATATCACGGTCGTTCTCAAGGAGAAGAAATTAAGGAGGGCTGCCAGATGGGCCAGAAGGTTAATCCCCATGGACTTGCGAGTCGGTGTGATCAAAGATTGGGATACCAAATGGTATGCCGACAAGAAAGATTTCAGCAAATATCTTGTTGAAGACAAGAATATCCGCGATTTCGTGAAGACCGAATGCTTCAAGGCCGGCGTCTCCCGGATCGAAATCGAACGCAAAGGCGACGACAAGACCCTGGTCTCGATTTCCACCGGCAAGCCGGGCATCATCATCGGCCGCCAGGGCGCCGGCATCGATGACCTGAAGAAAAAGCTCGATTGCCAAGTTCGGCCGCAGTTTCTTCATCAACGTCAATGAGATCAAGTCCGTCGACACCGAAGCCCAGCTGGTCGCCGAAAACATCGCCAAGCAGCTCGAAGAGCGCGTTTCTTTCCGCCGGGCGATGAAGCAGTCCATGGGCCGGGCCATGAAGATGGGCGCCAAGGGCATCAAGACCATGGTTGCCGGCCGTCTCGGCGGCGCTGAAATCGCCCGCAGCGAACATTACCATGAAGGCACGATCCCGCTGCAGACCCTGCGTGCGGATATCGATTACGGCTTTGCCGAAGCCAAGACCACCTACGGACGCATCGGCGTCAAGGTCTGGATCTACAAGGGCGAGATCTTCCCCGCTCCCCGCAAAGTCAAGAATTACGGAAGGAGGCGAAGCCTGATGCTGCTTCCGAAGCGCGTCAAGTACAGAAAACAGCACCGCGGCAGAATGACCGGCAAGGCCACCCGCGGCAACGTCGTCACCTACGGCGATTACGGCCTGCAAGCCCTGGAACCCTGCTGGATCACCAGCAACCAGATCGAAGCGGCCCGTGTCGCCATCAACCGTTTCATCAAGCGCGGCGGCCAGGTCTGGATCAAGATTTTCCCGGACAAGCCGGTCACCTCCAAGCCGGCCGAAACCCGAATGGGTTCCGGCAAAGGCTCGCCGGAATACTGGGTGGCCGTTGTCAAGCCCGGCCGCGTCCTGTTCGAGATCGCCGGCGTTACGCTGGAAGAAGCGCCAGTGAAGCCATGCGGCTGGCCGCCCACAAACTGCCCTGCAAGACCAAGTTCGTCGCCCGTGAAAAGGAAGGTGACGTCAATGAAGCCGAGTGAAATCCGCGATAAATCAATCGCCGAACTGAACGAAGAACTCGTTGCCCTCAAAGAAGAACTTGTTCAAGCTTCGGTTCCAGCACGCCACCAACCAGCTCGAAAATCCCATGAAGCTCGTCAGCGTCAGGAGGGATATCGCCCGGGTCAAGACCATCCTGCGCGAGCGTGAGCTCAAGGGCATCAAGGAGTGAAGGAGGAACATGCAATGAGTGAAGATAGGAACCTCAGAAAAACCCGAGTCGGTCTGGTCAGCAGCGACAAGATGGACAAGACCATCGTCGTAGCTGTCACGGAGCATGTCCGCCACCCGCTTTACAAGAAAATTGTCAAGCGGACCTACAAGCTCAAGGCCCATGATGAAAACAACGAATGCAAGCCCGGCGACAAGGTCAGAGTGATGGAAACCCGCCCGCTCAGCAAAGACAAGCGCTGGCGCCTGGTTGAAATCATCGAGAAGGCGAAATAATCGCTGCTGATCGGTATTCGGGAAGGAGGAAGACTATGATTCAGGTACAATCAGTCCTTAAATCCGCCGACAACACCGGTGCCAAGGAACTGATGTGCATCAAGGTTCTCGGCGGATCCTGGCGCAAATATCGCCAATATCGGCGATGTCATCGTCTGCTCGGTCAGAGAAGCAACACCCGGCGGCGTTGTCAAAAAGGGCGAAGTCGTCAAGGCGGTCATCGTCCGCTCCAAACAAGGGCGTCCGCCGTCCGGACGGTTCCTACATCAAGTTTGACGAGAATGCTGCCGTCATCATCAAAGAAGACAAGAATCCGCGCGGCACCCGCATCTTCGGGCCGATCGCCAGAGAGCTCAGGGACAAGGACTACATGAAGATCCTGTCGCTGGCCCCTGAAGTTCTGTAAGGAGGGACAGGCGCGATGACGAAAGTACATGTCAAAAAAGATGATAACGTCTTCGTGCTGACCGGCAAGGACGCCGGCAAAACCGGCAAGGTCCTCAAAGTATTCGCCGATGACGGCCGGGTCATCGTCGAGGGCGTCAACATGTCGGTCAAGCACAAGAAGCCGCGCGGCCGCAACCAGCAGGGCGGCATCATCCATCAGGAAGCGCCGATCTCCAGCTCCAACGTCATGCTCGTCTGCAGCAAATGCAAGCGCCCCAGCAAGTCTGGCCACAAGGTCCTCGAGAACGGTGAGAAGGTCCGCGTCTGCAAAGCCTGCGGCGAAGATCATCGACACGGTCCGCGACGGCAAGAAGTGATGGCGGCAAGGGAGGTAGGAGCAATGTCAAGACTTAAAGACAAATACACCAGCGAAGTCGTTCCGGCGCTGCAGCAGACCTTCAAATACAAGTCGACCATGCAGGTCCCGAAGCTCGAGAAGATCGTTCTCAACATGGGTGTCGGCGAAGTCAAGGACAATCCGAAGGCGATCGAAAATGCTGCTCGCGACATGGGCATCATCGCCGGTCAGAAGGCCGTCATCACCAAGGCCAAGAAATCCGTTTCGGCTTTCAAGCTGCGCGAAGGCATGAACATCGGCTGCAAGGTCACCCTGCGCGGCGAAAGGATGTACGAATTCCTCGACAAGCTGATCAATATCGCCCTGCCGCGGGTCCGTGACTTCCGCGGCGTCAACCCCAATTCCTTCGACGGCCACGGCAACTATGCCATGGGCGCCAAAGAACAGCTGATCTTCCCGGAAATCGACTACGACAAGATCGACAAGATCCGCGGTATGGACATCATTATCGTCACGACGGCCAAGACCGACGAAGAAGCCACGGAGCTTGCTCCGGCTGCTCGGCATGCCGTTCAGCAAGTAAGCGGGGAGGAACAGGAAATGGCAAAAAAGTCAATGATCCTGAAACAGCAGAGCTGGCCGAAGTTCAGCACGCGCGGCTACAACCGCTGCAAGCTCTGCGGCCGCCCCCATGCCTATATCCGCAAATACGGCGTCTGCCGCCTGTGCTTCCGGGAACTGGCCTACAAGGGACAGATTCCCGGCGTTCGCAAGGCCAGCTGGTAAGCACGGCAGCAGGAAGGAGGAAGTTACATGCAGATTACAGATTCCATCGCCGATATGCTCACCCGAATCCGCAATGCCGGTACTGCCGGACATGCCGACCTGTGAAATCCCGGCTTCCAATGTCAAGAAGGCTATCGCCCAGATCCTGCTCGACGAAGGCTATATCAGCAGAGTCGACGTGATTGCGGACGACAAGCAGGGCAAACTGAAAATCACCCTGAAATATGCAGCGAAGAAGCCGGTCATCTCCGGCATCAAGCGCATCTCCAGACCCGGCCTGCGCGTTTACGCCGATACGGAAAACCTGCCGAAGGTGCTCGGCGGCCTCGGGATCGCCATCGTCTCGACTTCGCACGGCATCATGACCGAGAAAAAAGCCCGAAACGAAGGCGTCGGCGGCGAAGTGCTCGCCTATGTCTGGTAATTCAAAATAAACTCTGAAACGGGTGGCTGCCCCAAGGCGGCGAATCCTCAATCTCAAGAGCAGGAGGTATCAACCATGTCCAGAATTGGCAAAATGCCGATTGTGATCCCGGCCGGGGTCGACGTCAAAATCGAAGGCAACGTCGTCACCGTGAAATCCGGCGCAGTCGTCCTGACCCAGGTTGTCCATCCCGACATCATGTCGCGATTGAGGACAACAAAATCATTGTCACCCGTCCGAGTGACGAAAAGCAGCACAAGGCCCTGCACGGCCTGACCCGTTCCCTGATCAATAACATGGTCGTCGGCGTGTCCCAGGGCTTTTCCAAGAACCTCGACATCAACGGTGTCGGTTTCAAGGCCACCGAAACAAGGCAAGAAACTGGTGCTCAACCTCGGTTATCTCCCACCCGATCGAAGTCGAAGAACCGGCTGGCATCACCATTGAAGTCCCGGCCCCGAACAAAATCATCGTCAAAGGTGCAGACAAGCAGCTGGTCGGTGAAATCGCAGCCAAGATCCGCGCCTTCCGCCTACCGGATGCTTACAAGGGCAAAGGCATCAAGTATGACTTTGAAGTCCTGCGCCTCAAAGAAGGCAAGACCGGTGCCAAAGGTAAAGGCAAAGCAAATAAGAAAGGGTGAGATGACATGATTAGCAAACCTTGCAGAAATGATATCCGCAAGAGAAAGCATGAGCGGGTCCGCAAGAAGATCAGCGGTACGCCAGAACGTCCGAGACTTTGTGTCTTCAGAAGCCTTTCGCAGATCTATGCGCAGGTGATTGATGACACGACCGGCCAGCACGCTGGCCAGCGCTTCGACGCTCGACAAGGAAATCAAAGATAAACTCACTTTCGGCGGCAACATCGAAGGCTGCAACAGAAGTCGGCAAGCTGGTCGCCCAGCGCGCCTTGGCCAAGGGCATCGAAGCGGTCGTTTTCGACCGTGGCGGCTATATCTACCACGGCCGCGTCGCGGCCCTGGCAGCAGCAGCCCGTGAAGCCGGACTGAAGTTCTAAGCAGGGAGGAAAAGTCATGCGCATCGATCCAAGCACACTCGATCTGAAAGAAAAAGTCATCCATATCGGCCGTGTCTCCAAGACCGTCAAGGGCGGCCGCAATTTCCGCTTCGCTGCCCTCGTCATCGTCGGTGACGAGAACGGCCATGTCGGCAAAGGTCTCGGCAAAGCAGCTGAAATTCCGGATGCTATCCGCAAAGGGATCGAAGACGCCAAGAAAAACCTGATCGAAGTACCGCTGAGCGATTCCACAATCCCGCACGAAACGATCGGCGATTTTGGCGCCGGCAGTGTTCTCCTCAAGCCCGCAGTCGGCGGTACCGGCGTCATCGCCGGCGGCCCTGTCCGTGCCGTCCTCGAACTGGCTGGCATCAAGGACATCCGCACCAAATCACTGGGCAGCAACAACCCGAACAACATGGTCAACGCGACCATCGATGGTCTTGCAAGATCTGAAGTCACCTGAACAGGTGGCTCGTCTCCGCGGCAAGTCCGTCGAAGAAATCTTATAAGGAGGAGCGGGATAATGGCTAAACTCAAAATCACGCTCGTCAAGAGCACGAACAGTGCAACCGAAAAACACAAAGCAACCATCAAGGCTCTGGGTCTGCACAAGATCGGTCAGACCGTTGAGCTGGAAAACAATTCCAGCACTTCAGGGTATGGTCCGTCTTGTTGCATACCTGGTCAGGTTGAAGAAGCTTAAGGAGGTGTAACGCTCATGAAAATCAACGAACTCAAAGCCTCTCCCGGAGCTCGCCAGACCCCGTTCCGCAAGGGCCGCGGTGTAGGCTCCGGCAACGGCAAAACCGCCGGCCGCGGCCACAAAGGTCAGAACTCCCGTGCTGGCGGCGGTGTCCGCCCCGGATTTGAAGGCGGCCAAATGCCGATTTACCGCCGTATGCCGAAACGTGGCTTCAACAACAAGCGTTTTGCGCTTTCCTATGTTGAAATCAACGTCTGCGATCTCGAACAAGTTCGACGACGGTACCGTGGTCGATGCCGCAGTGCTCAATGCTTCTGGCGTCATCAACCTGCCGAAAGTCAACGACGGCATCAAAATCCTCGGTTACGGCGAACTGACCAAAAAGCTCGTCGTCAAAGCCGATGCCTTTACGTCTGGCGCCAAAGAAAAAATCGAAAAGGCTGGAGGCAGCGGCCGAGGAGGTATAAAGCATGTGCGGCATGATTGATACCCTGAAGAATGCCTTCAAGATCCCGGACCTGCGCAAGAAACTGCTTTTTACGATCTGCATGCTGGTTCTTTACCGCATCGGCATCAAGAGTGCCGGTCCCCGGCATCGATCCGGAAGCCTTCACCGCGCTGATCGACCGTTTCGGCCAGCTCGGCAGCTTCCTGGACATCATCTCCGGCGGTGCCTTCAAGCAGGTTTCGATCTTCGCGATGGGCATCACCCCGTACGTCAACTCGTCGATCATCATGCAACTGCTGACAGTGGCCATCCCGGCCCTCGAACGGTTGCAGAAAGAAGGCGAAGAAGGCCGCAAGAAAATCCAGCAGTATGTCCGCTACCTGACCGTCGGCCTGGCCCTGATGCAGGCGACTGCTTACTGGTATGCAACTCGTACCGCTTCATCCTCGACCCTCCCGGGCTGGCTGAATGCCATCCTGATCATTGTCAGCTTTACCGCCGGTACCGCATTCATCATGTGGATCGGTGAACAAATCAATGAATAGGGTATCGGCAACGGTATTTCCCTGATCATCTTCGCCGGCATCGTCACACGCGGACCGTCCGGCATCAAGATGCTCTATCGGTTACTTCCAGAACTGGTCTGTGACCTCCAACATTTTTGTGTCGATCATCGGAACCGCAGCAGTCATTGCCTTGTTCGTCGTCGATCATCGCCCTGGTTGTCTTCGTGCAGATGCGCCGAACGCCGCATCCCGATCCAGTACGCCAAAAAGGTCGTCGGACGCAAGATGTATGGCGGACAGAGCACCTACCTGCCGATCAAAGTCAACCAGGCCGGCGTTATCCCGGTTATCTTCGCCATCTCGATCGTTTCCCTGCCGTCCACCCTGGTTTCCCTGTTTGGCGGTCAAGGCCCGGTTGCTGAATGGTTCATGAATTTCACCGGAAACCCGTTCTATTACGTTTCCTATGCATTGCTGATCCTCGGTTTCACATTCTTCTACTCGATGGTGCAGTTCAACCCGATTGAAATCGCCAACAACCTGCAGAAGAACGGCGGCTTCATCCCTGGCATCCGCCCGGGCCGGCCGACTTCCGACTTCATCGCCAAGACGTCCCGTCGCCTCAACTGGTTCGATGGCCTCTTCCTGATCGTCATCGTCCTGTTCCCGACCTTGCTCAGCGTGATCACCGAAGCGCAGGGCATCTGGTTCGGCGGCACAGCTGTCCTGATCCTGGTCGGTGTCGCCATCGACCTGGTCAACCAGCTTGAATCCCAGATGGTCATGCGCCATTACAAAGGATTCCTGGACTAAAACACTCGTTTATTGCAACAATCAAGGGTGTCCGACGTCAGGTCGGACGCCCTTGTTGCAGGTAACAGGTAACAGAAACAGGAGGACCCAAGACATGAGACTGATTCTTCTCGGAGCTCCAGGATCAGGCAAAGGCACCATGGCCGCTGATATCAAGGCGAAACTGCAAATTCCCCACATCTCGACCGGTGACATTTTCCGCCAGAATATCAAAGACCTGACGCCGCTCGGCCAGGAAGCCGATCAGTACATCAAGCAAGGTGCACTGGTTCCTGACGCTTTGACAATCGCCATGGTCGCAGACCGGCTCAATCAGGATGACTGCCAGCGTGGTTTCCTGCTTGACGGTTTCCCGCGCACGGTTGCCCAGGCAGAAGCTTTGAATGAGATTCTGGCATCCCGCCAGTTAGAACTCAATGCTGTTGTCGAACTCCAAGTTTCCGACGAAACAATCCTGCAGCGCTTGTCAGCGCGAAGAATCTGTTCTTCCTGTGGCAAGTCCTACAATCTGGAATTCCTGAAACCGGCTCACGAGGGTATCTGCGACAACTGTGGCGGATCACTCTACCAGCGTGATGACGATCAGGAAGAAACCATCCGCAAGCGGCTTGAAAACTATTACAAGCAGACTTTACCGCTATCTGACTATTACAAGGAAAAGAACCTGCTTGTCCGTGTCGACAATGAAGGCGCAGTCGGCTCATCCTTGAATGCAGTGCTCGCCGCTGTCAGCGAGCGGTCCTGATCGATGCTGCGATTGAAATCCAGTGAGGAAATCCTTAGGATCAGAAACGCCGGCCGGATAGTCGCCGAAGTCCTCGACGCGATGAAAACGCTAGTCCAGCCAGGTGTTTCGACGCTTGAACTCGATGCGGCCGCCGAAGCGATCATCCGACGGGCTGGTGCTGTGCCTTCTTTCAAAGGCTATGGTGACCCGCCATTCCCGGGATCCATCTGTTCATCGATCGATGAAGAGGTCGTCCATGGAATTCCCTCAGCCAAACGTATCCTCAAAGAAGGCCAGATCATTTCGATCGACGTCGGTGCCTATCTCGAAGGGTTCCATGCTGATGCTGCACGCACTTTCGGTGTCGGCGCAATCGATGCTGACAAAGCCAAGCTGATCCGGATCACTGAAGATTCGTTCTGGGCCGGATTCGCCCAGGCAGTCGTCGGCAACCGGATCGGTGATCTCTCAGCAGCCGTCCAGGCCGTTGCCGAAGCTGAAGGATATGGTGTTGTCCGCGAATTGACCGGCCACGGCATCGGCCGCAAACTGCATGAAGATCCGGACCTGCCCAATTATGGCCATCCCGGCCATGGCTTGCGCCTTGATGTCGGTCTCGTCCTGGCGATGGAACCCATGATCAACATGGGAACGCGCAATATCGCGATCCTCGAAGATGGCTGGACAATCATCACCAAAGACCGCAAACCGTCTGCCCATTATGAGAACACCTTCGCGATCACCGCTGACGGCCCCGTCATCCTGACAGCCCTGTGATCCAGATGGGCAATTTATTTGACGCAATGCAGAATCGTGGCCTGGTCGCCGGCCAACTTGTCCTTTCTCGTGCCGGCCATGACCGGGGCCGAGTCTATCTGGTCATCCGCGTCGACCGCAATTTTATCGATTGTGTCGATGGCGATTTCCGGCCGCTGGACAAACCGAAACACAAGCGCTCTAGCCATGTCCGACCGATCGGGCAACTGACCGGTGACTGGCAGGCCCAGCTGGATTGTCTACATGATCCAGGCCAGCAGAACGCCCTGATCCGCAAGCTGATTCGATCCCATGCCAACTGGCTCGGACCGCAGGCAAATGAAGCAAAGGAACCAGCTGAACAACCGCTGACCGAACAGGAGGAAAACTAATGTCCAAAGAAGATACTATTGAAGTTGAAGGTATTGTTGCCGATGCCTTGCCGAATGCTGTTTTCAAAGTCAAACTGGAAAACGGCCACGAAATCATCGCACATATCTCCGGCAAGCTGCGCCAGAACTACATCAAAATTCTGCACCGGCGACCGGGTGACGGTCGAGCTGTCCCCATACGATGTCACCGCGGCCGGATCACCTGGCGCGCCAAATAAATCTGGCAAACGGCCGAAAGCCAGCCAGATCACGATCATAAAAAAGAGTCAAAAGAACGAGATAAATTGTTGAAAATAAAATTGCCCAGATGCTTGATTTTATCATGCAAATCTGGTAAACTATTTTAGCATGCGCCCGATTGGCGTCGTATTTAAGTTGTGTCCAGATCGAGTTGCCAAGCAGGAGGATTTCACCATGAAAGTCAGACCGTCCGTCAAACCGATGTGCGAAAAATGCAAAGTCATCCGCCGCAAAGGCCGGGTCATGGTCATCTGCGAAGATCCGAAGCACAAGCAGAAACAGGGCTGATCCTCTTAGATCAGCTTTCGTTTGATATCCAACACGATGTCAAGGGATGCGGCTGCTTCACCGTTCGATCAGAGGACTGGGTTATTCCCACATTCGTGTTTGACTAAATAGATGTTCATGAGAGCCTTTCACTTATACGGAGGTGCAAACTAATGGCACGTATTGCCGGAGTGGATCTGCCCAACGAGAAGCGCGTTGAAATTGCGCTTTGCTATATTTTTGGCATTGGCAGAACGCTTTCCAACAAGATTCTGGAAACCTGCGCGATCAATCCTGATACCCGCGTCAAGAACCTGAATGATGAAGAAGTTTCCAAGATCAGGGATACCATCGAAAACGGTTATACCGTCGAAGGTGACCTGCGGCGTGAAATCGCCATGAATATCAAGCGGCTGACTGAAATCGGCTGCTATCGCGGCAGACGGCACAGAATGGGCCTGCCGGTTCGCGGTCAGCGGACCAAGACCAATGCCCGGACCCGCAAGGGACCGAAGCGTACGATCGCCGGCAAGAAGAAGTAAGGAGGACAGCAGCATGGCTAAAGCGTCAGCAAAAAAAGCGGCTGTACGGCCCAAGAAAAGAGAACGCAAGAATATTGACCGCGGTTCTGCCCATATTCATTCTTCGTTCAACAATACGATCGTCACGATCACCGATCCGACCGGCAATGCCATTTCCTGGGCCAGCGCCGGCGGCATGGGCATGAAGGGCTCCCGCAAGGGCACGCCGTTTGCCGCCCAGATGGCTGCGGAATCCGCAGCCAAAACCGCAATGGACCATGGCATGCGTTCTGTCGAAGTTTTCGTCAAAGGTCCCGGTGCCGGCCGTGAAGCCGCGATCCGTTCCCTGCAGGCTGCCGGTCTGGACGTCACCCTGATCAAGGATGTCACCCCGATTCCCGCACAATGGCTGCAGGCCGCCAAAGAGAAGAAGAGTCTGATTCCGGAGGTGTAGAGAATGGCTAGATATACAGAAGCATCCTGCCGGCTTTGCCGCAGGGAAGGCGAGAAGCTCTTCCTCAAAGGGCAGCGGTGCTATACAGGCAAATGTGCCATCGCCAGAAGGAGCTTTGCTCCCGGCCAGCATGGCCAGGGCAGGAAGAAAATATCCGAATACGGCACGCAGCTGCGTGAAAAGCAGAAGACCAAGCGTTTCTACGGCGTCCTGGAAAGCCAGTTCCGCAAAACCTTCGAAAGTGCCGAGCAGCATGAAGGGCAAAACCGGCGAAAACCTGCTGCAGCTGCTCGAACTGCGCATGGACAATGTCGTTTATCGCATGGGCCTGGGCAGCCTCGCGCGCAGAAGCCCGCCAGCTGGTCACCCATGGTCACTTCACTGCTGAACGGCAAGAAGGCCGATATCCCGTCGATGCAGCCTCAAAGCCGGCGATATCACTCGCCGTCCGCGAGATCATCCCGCAAATCACCGAAATTCCAGGATACTCGGCAACCGCCCGATGCCGGCATGGCTGACCTTCAACCGCTGAAACCCTGACGTGGTACCATCGTTCAGGCTCCGGCCCGCGCAGATGTCGATCATCGAGGTCAGGGAAACCCTCATCGTCGAGCTCTACTCCAAGTAATCGCACGCTTAGCGTATAGCGCTTAGCGAATCGCTTGCGTAGCTCTGCGTAGATGGCGGGCGTAGAGCCGAAGGAGGAACAAAATGATTGAAATTAAAAAGCCAGTGATCGAATGTCTGGAAAGAAACGAAGACGGTTCCTACGGCAAATTCGTCATTGAACCGCTGGAGAGGGGCTATGGCATCACGCTGGGCAATTCGCTCCGCCGTGTCCTGCTGTCTTCACTTCCTGGCGCCGCAGTCACGGCAATTCGCGTCGATGGTGTCTTCCATGAGTTCTCGACGGTCAAAGGTGTTATCGAGGACATGACGGAAATCATCCTCAATGTCAAGGGCATCCGTGCCGAACTGACATGTCGACGGACCGAAGACAGTCTACATCAGCACGGAAGAAGGCCGCATCGGTGTTGTCACCGCCGGCGACATTGTCCGTGACGACGAAGTCGAGATCATGAACCCGGATCATCCGATCGCCACGCTGAATGGCGACGGCCGTCTGTTCATGGAACTGACCCTGAACAAGGGCCGTGGCTACAATACGGCGGACCGCAACAAATGGGTCAACCAGACGATCGGCGTCATTCCGATCGATTCGATCTTCACCCCGGTCCACAAGGTCAACTTTTCGGTCGAGAACACCCGTGTCGGTCAGTTCACCGATTATGACAAGCTGACGCTCGAAGTCTGGACTGATGCGACAATCGATGTCGCCGAAGCTCTGAGCCTCGGTGCCGGTATCCTCTGCGACCACCTGAACCTGTTCATTGCCCTGACCGACACGGGCGGCGGACCCAGGTTCAAGGATCCTGGATGACAGCGGCAAGGAACCACGTGCTTGGCATAGCTATCGAGGACCTTGATTTTTCGGTCCGCACCTACAATTGCCTCAAGCGCGCCGGCATCAACTCGATCGGCGATCTGGTCGCCGCGCTCAGAAGAAGACATGATGAAAGTCCGCAACCTCGGCAAGAAATCCCTCGAAGAAGTCATCCAGAAACTCGAAGAACTGGACCTGTCCCTCGCCGCACTAGACGAGTAAGTCGGACAGTTGACTCAAGTTAGGAGGTTATTAAAATGCCTGCACAGAGAAAACTAGGACGTGCCACTGATGTGCGTCTGTCCATGCTGCGGGGGATGGTCACCACCCTGATCGTCACCGGCAGGATCGAAACGACGGAAGCTCGTGCCAAAGAAGTCAAACGGATCGCTGAACAGCTGATCACGATGGCGATCAGGGAGAAGGATAACTTCACCACCCGAAGTGACCATCTCGACTGCCAAGCTTGACGCCAAGGGACGTAAAGTCCTGAAATCGGCAACATCCAAGAACGGCAACAAATATGACGTTGTCGACCGTGAAACCAAAAAGGAAATGGTTCAGGTTGATAGCCCGTCACGTCTGGCAGTTCGCCGCCAGCTCATGCTGTGGCTGAACAAAAGCCATGACGAAAAAGGCAACACCGTCAATCCGGTCAACTATCCTCTTCGAGACGGTTGCACCGAAATATGCCGGCCGCGCCGGCGGCTACGCCCGTATCATCAAACTGGGCGCACGCCGTGGCGACGCATCGGAAATGGCAATCCTCGAACTCATCTGAGTCTTAGGACGACCAACCCCGCTGCAACGAAAATGACCGATCAGCTTTGAACGGGGACAGGATCAACCTGTTCCCGTTTTTTTTGAAAAGCGAGCACATCAGCATGGATCTAGTGAACGAGTCAGAATCAAAGAACGTGTCAAAACCGAAGAACGAAACTGAGTGGATCAGTGAATCACAGCCGGTTCCTTTTACCAGCATCGATAATGTCAGTTTTTATTATCACCAGCACGGGATTGACCCGCTGCGGGCTCTTTCCCATGTCTCGCTTGATATCCATGGTGGCAGCCATACTGCAATTCTTGGCCGCAACGGATCGGGCAAGTCGACGCTGGCCAGGCTGATCAATGCGCTGGAACTCCCTTCGGAAGGCACGATCATTGTTTCTGGTTTTGATACGAAAGATGCTGACAATGTCTGGGAAGTCCGCCGCCAGTGCGGCATGGTCTTCCAGAATCCCGACAATCAGATTGTCGGGACCACCGTTGAAGAAGACGTCGCCTTTGGACCGGAAAACCTGGGCTTTCCCCAACCGGAAATCCGCCGGTCAGTCGATGAAGCATTAGAGCGGGTCAACCTGCTCCATGTTGCTGAACGGCCGCCGCATCTTCTTTCCGGCGGTCAGAAACAGAAGCTGGCAATCGCCGGAATCCTGGCGATGAAGCCTTCCTGCCTGATCCTCGATGAAGCGACATCGATGCTAGATCCGGCGACACGTAATGATTTTATGGCCCTGGTCCAGGAGTTGATCGATGAACGGGGTTTGACCGTCATCAACATCACCCACCATATGGAAGAAGCTTTGCTGGCCGATCGGGTCGTGATCATGAACGATGGCCATGTAGTCATGTCTGGCACCCCGGCTGAAGTTTTTGACCGTGTCTCACTGGTCAAAAACCAGGGACTCGATGTCCCGGTGCATGGGGAAATCCTTCATCGTGTCGCTGAATTAACCGGACAACGCTTGCAGAAGCTGGAAACAGCCACTTGGGCATCAGCCCAGGCCGCTGTGACAAGAATCCTGCGCGCCACCAGCCTCGAAACGTTCATCAAAATTAACAACGAAACACAACCGGCCAAGGCAGATGACGCCCAATCCGCCGGAACAGATAAAATCCAATCGGCCGAAAAAGATACACCCCAATCCGCTGGGGCAGATCGAACCCGTAAAACCGAACCCGTTTTCGAAACGATCATCAAAGTCGAGCATTTGTCCTACACTTATTCTTCGGGGACAACCCTCGAATCAGTTGCCTTGCGCGACGTCAGCTTTGATGTGCGCCGCGGTGAACTGCTCGGGATCATCGGTCATAGCGGATCTGGCAAATCAACCCTGATCCAGCACCTCAACGGCCTCCTGCGTGCCCAGAAGGGCACCGTTTCCGTGCTTAACCTCGATGCGACCGATAACCATGCGATTCGCAAGATTCGCGAGCATGTCGGTCTTCTTTTCCAATACCCTGAACACCAACTGTTCGAAGAAACTGTCTACCAGGACATCGCGTTCGGACCGAAGCGTTTGGGTTTGGACTTGAACGAGGTCGAAAAACGTGTTTTGTGGGCCGCCCGCATCGTCGGTCTGACGGATGAAGAACTGGAACGCTCACCGTTTGAATTGTCAGGCGGCCAACGCCGCCGTGCGGCGATTGCCGGGGTCATCGCGATGCGTCCGGACGTCCTGATCCTCGACGAACCGGCTGCAGGACTTGATCCTGCCGGACGCGAAGAAATTCTCGGTTATACTGCCAGGTTGCGTGATGAAGGATCAACCGTCATTCTCGTCTCCCACAGCATGGAAGACGTCGCCCGCCTGTCCGACCGAGTCCTCGCTTTACGCGATGGCGAAGTCCTGCTTTTCGGCACACCGGCTGAAGTGTTCGCGGAAACTGAGATCCTGACCAAAGCCGGACTTTCAATCCCGCGTTCGGCTGCTTTCCTGCGCGACATGAAACACATATTCCCTACCCTATCGGACCATTGCTACACTGCCGATTCTGCCGCGCGCGAATTGGTCCGTGCCGCATCGGTTGAAGCTGCACCGGCCGCATCGGTTGAAGCTGCACCGGCCGCATCGGTTGAAGCTGCATCGGTCGCATCGGTCGAAGCCGCTGGCGATGAAATGGAGGCCGGACGATGATCAGCAACATTTCCCTCGGTCGCTATTACCCAGCGCGATCCTTCCTCCATCAACTTGATCCGCGGACCAAGATCCTCTCTTCGATCGTCCTGATGGCGATGATTTTCATGTCCCGCGATTTCCTGCCCATGGCTTTGATCGCAGTGATCACCCTGATTTTGATCAGTCTCTCGCGTGTCCCGCTCAAGCAAGTCCTGCTCAGCCTGCGGCCGATGCTGTTTATATTGCTGTTTGCTGTCGTGCTCAATGTCTTTACGGTCAGTGGCAATGTCCTGTTCCGCATTGGCCCGTTGAAGGTCAGTGACCAGGGGGTCTACACGGCTCTGCGGATGGCTACCCGCCTCATTCTGCTGATCCTCAACACAACGCTGCTGCTCACCCTGACGACAACGGCGATCCATGTTTCTGATGCGCTCGAAAGCCTGCTCGGTCCGTTCAAGCGGATTGGCTTCCCGGCCCATGAAATGGCGATGATGATGTCGATTGCCCTCCGTTTTGTCCCGACGCTGCTGGAGGAAACCGACAAGATCATGAAAGCGCAATCCTCCCGCGGCGCCGATTACGACACCGGCGGGTTGGTTTCCCGGGCCCGGGGCCTGGTTTCCGTCTTGATTCCACTCTTTGTCAGTGCCTTTAAACGGGCCGAGGATCTGGCGGTTGCGATGGAAGCGCGATGCTACCGCGGCGGCGAATCCCGCACCCGGCTGCGTCAGATGCGCTACCAGCGCAAAGATTTAGTCTTTGCCGCCTTGCTGACCGTAGCCGCGGCCAGTGTCCTCTTTCTGCAGTTTGCGATCTAACTGTCAGCTGGCTATAATAAAATGAGCACGTCTGATTGAAAATCAGGTCAAGTCGGAGGAGGAACAGTTCATGAAAAATTACATTGGTATCGATCTCGGTGGTACGAATATCAAAGTCGGCCTGGTTAATGATAATGGTGAAATCATCCTGAAAAAAAGCATCAAGACTCAAGCCGAGCGGACCGGTGAGGAGATTGTCACAGACATGGCCAATCTGACCCTTGAAGTTATCCGTGAAGCGGGCCTCAAGGAATCCGATGTCGTCTCCATTGGCATCGGCTCGCCTGGCACACCGAACAATAAGACAGGCGAACTCATTGTTGCTTACAATTTGCCGTTCCGCCACATGCCGATGCGAGCGGTAATGAAGAAAATCGTCTCCCTGCCGGTCTACATTGACAATGATGCCAACGTTGCAGCCCTCGCCGAAAGTGTCTTCGGCGGCGCACGCGGCAGCTATTCGAGTGTTGCGATCACCCTCGGTACCGGTGTTGGCGGCGGTGTCGTCATCAATAACCGCATTTACAGCGGTTTCAACAATGCTGGTGCGGAAGTCGGCCATATGGTGATCAAAAGCGGCGGTGAACCCTGCACCTGCGGCCGCAAAGGCTGTTTCGAAGCCTATTCCTCGGCGACTGCCCTGATCCGTGAGACCGAGCGTGCGGCCCTGGCTCATCCTGAATCGCTTCTCAACCAGATGATCGCTGACAATGGCGGCAAAGCCAGCGGCCGTTCCGCATTTGATGCGATGCGCCGCGGCGATGCGGCCGCGACAGCTGTCGTCGACAACTATATCGAGATGCTGTCCGAGGGCCTGGCCAATGTCATCAATCTCTTCATGCCGGAAGTGATCGTCATCGGCGGCGGTGTCTGCAACGAAGGCGACGCCCTGATCTTGCCGGTCATTGAACGCACCCTCGAGAAAGCCAAATCCTTCATTTCGAACGATGTCCCGGCCCCCCTGATCCGTGTCGCCCAGATGGGCAATGACGCCGGTATCGTCGGCGCCGCGATGATGGGCCGCACCTGTGCTGAAGATGGCCTGCCCGGCTGATGATTGAACGCCGCAGGCTTGCGCTGCTGATCGAATATGATGGCGCTGGTTTCCATGGATATCAGGAACAAGGTGAATTGAGAACCGTTCAGCAAGTCGTGCAGGATACCCTGCGCGACTTGTCTGGTGAAGCGGACTTGGAGATCTATGGCAGCAGCCGGACCGACCAGGGGGTCCATGCCCGCGGCCTGGTCTGCCATGTCGACACCGCCTGTGCAGTTCCTGTCGACCGGTTGCCTCTGGCGATGAACAGCCGCCTGCCATCTGATGTCGCATTGCTGGCCGCTGCGGAGGTAGCTCCCGGGTTTCACGCCCGCCATGACGCGATCGGCAAGATCTACACTTATCGCTACTACCTGTCGAGCGCCCGGCCGGTGCTGGCTAGAAACCAGGCCGCCCATGTGTTCGGTCCAGTCGACTTGGCAGCGATGCAAAGGGCGATTCCGCTATTGGTCGGCACCCATGACTTCAACGCGTTCATGGACCACAACAACAATCCGCGGAAGACGACGATCCGGACACTACAGCAACTTCGGCTCGACCAGGATGGCGCGCTGCTGACCCTGACGGTCCGCGGCAATGGTTTCCTCTACCATATGGTTCGGATTCTGGCCGGGACGCTTGCTCTACGTCGGACAAGGCAAAATCAGCCCGGAGGCCATCCCTTCGATCCTGTCCTCCCGCAACCGGCGCCTGGCTGGCAAAACCATGCCGCCCCAGGGACTATGCCTCGATGCCGTGATATATCCGAGTAATCCATTCGATGGAATATCTGCAACTGAGAGAGGTCCAAGATGACAAATATCCGCTGGACAGACCGCACCAACATGACCCTGCTGACCGATTTCTACGAATTGACCATGTCCAAGGGCTATCTCGACCACGGGATGGCCGACACCATCGCCTATTTCGACCTGTTCTTCCGCCAGGTGCCTGAGGATGGCGGTTTTGCGATCATGGCCGGTGTCGACCAGATGATCGACTACCTCCAATCCCTCAAATTCACCGAAGAAGACCTGGCGTACCTGGCGGCCAACCCATCCTTCGACCAGCGGTTCCTCGACTATCTGCGCGATTTCCATTTCACCTGCGATATCTGGGCTATCCCGGAGGGGACGCCGATATTCCCGAACGAACCGATCGTCAAAGTCCGCGGCCCGATCATCCAGGCCCAGATGATCGAAACCATGCTGCTGGTCACCATCAACCACCAGAGCCTGATCGCGACCAAGACCGCGCGCATTGTCCGAGCTGCCAAAGGCCGGCCGGTCCTGGAATTCGGTTCGCGCCGCGCCCAGGGCTACGATGCCGCCGTCCTCGGCGCCCGGGCGGCCTATATCGCCGGTGTTGCCGGCACATCCTGCACCATCTGTGGTGAGCATTTCGGCATCCCGACCCTGGGGACGATGGCCCACAGCTGGGTCCAGGCTTTCCCCGACGAATATTCGGCATTCGCTGCCTATGCCCGCTCTTTCCCGGATGACACCGTCCTGCTGGTCGATACCTACAATGTCCTGAAATCCGGCGTCCCGAATGCGATCAGGACTGCCCATGAGATCCTCGAACCTGCCGGCCACCGCCTGCGCGGCATCCGGATCGACAGCGGCGACCTGGCCTACCTGACCGTCAAGGCCAGGGAGATGCTCGACAAGGCAGGTCTTCATGACTGCCGGATCACAGTCAGCAATGCGCTCGACGAATACATCATCCGCGACCTGATCCAGCAGGGGGCGGCCATCGATTCGTTCGGCGTCGGTGAACGGCTGATCACTTCACGGGCGGAGCCAGTCTTTGGCGGTGTCTACAAACTGGCAGCCATCGAAGAAAACGGCAAGATCATCCCGCGGATGAAATTCTCCGAAAATACGATCAAGATCACAAACCCCGGCAACAAAGAAGTCTGGCGGTTTTACGACAAAAGCAGCGGCAAGGCGATCGCCGATCTGATCAGCCTGGCTGACGAAACCATCGACGAAAGCCAGCCTTATGAAATCTTTGATCCGCTGCATACCTGGAAACGCAAGGTCCTGACCAATTTCACCGTGCGTCAGCTGCTCGAACCGATCTTCGGCGGCGGTAAGCTGGTCTACCGACGGCGTTCGATCGATGAGCTGCGCAGTGACTGTGCCCGCGAACTGGAGCGTCTCTGGGAGTCTCTCAAGCGTTTTGAAAATCCGCAGACCTATTATGTCGATTTGTCACGCGCCCTCTGGGAAACTCGCAATCAGCTGCTCAACCAATTGTGATAGAATAAAGTACAATTTGCTCCCGATGAAAGGAATTGCATATGGCTATTTACGCAAACATCTTCATGGAAAACGGTCAGAAAATCCGTGCCAAACTTGACCCGGAAAATGCCCCGCTGACGGTTGACAATTTCACCAAGCTGGCGGAGTCCGGCTTTTATAACGGGTTGATTTTCCACCGCGTGATCAGTGGCTTCATGATCCAGGGCGGCTGCCCGCAGGGCACTGGCATGGGCGGCCCGGGTTACCAGATCAAGGGTGAATTCACCAGCAATGGCGTCGCCAATCACCTCCGCCACACCCGCGGTGTGCTTTCGATGGCCCGCTCCATGCATCCGGATTCAGCTGGTTCACAGTTCTTTATCATGCATGCCGCCGCACCGCATCTTGACGGCCAATACGCTGCTTTCGGCCAGGTTGTTGAAGGCCTCGATGTTGTCGATGCAATTGCAGCAGTCAAAACCGATCGCGGCGATCGTCCGACAGCTGAGCAGAAAATGGCCCGCATCGAAATCGAACGCGACGACACCTGAATTGCAGCATTCACAGCTCAATTGATAAAAGCTTGCCAGACTGGCAAATATGTGATACTATAGCTAAAGGTCAAGTTCTTATCCAGACACCGAGGATCCCAATACCTGCTTTGAAATAATCGGACAGGTCATTCAGAGAGTATCTTCATTGTTGCCGAAAGAAAATGTCCGAATTATTTAAAGGAGGCATACTAAAATGCCGGATAAAACACTTAATTGCAAAGATTGCGGAGTCGAATTCATCTTCAGCGAGGGCGAACAAGCTTTCTACGCTGAAAAAGGTTTCACCAATGAACCCCTCCGTTGCCCGGATTGCCGCAGAGCTCGCAAGCAACAGCGCAACAACGAGCGTTATAATAATAACGGCTGGTAATCCCAAGAAGCTTCGCTTCAACTGAAGACCGCTCCGTGCAAACGGAGCGGTCTTTTTTATGTGGTCAAAAATGACACGCAGGATGATTAAAAGTGTCAAGTGGAATATTCGATAAAGTTTGTGGAAAAACCAGTAAAGACAGGCGTTTCAAGGCTTGTTAAGCTGACGGCATGAAAGTAATGAATCGTCTTTTCAGGCTCATTCCACTTGTCCTGGTTATCCCGGTCATCGCACTGGGCCTGTCCGGTTGCTTTCGTCAAGAGAAAAATCGATATGCCCTTTGCATGAGCCATTTGTCCAACAGCTTTACCAACACATTGGCTGACAGCGTACGCCAGCGCGCTGCTGAACTTGGGATCAACCTGGTTGTCCTCGATGCACAGCAAAGTGTTGCTCGTCAGACCGGCCAGCTCGAAACACTGATCAGGGATGGTGTGGCCGGGATCATGATCGAACCCGTGGCCGGCACGGGACTGGAAAAAGTTCTCCTCGCATGCCGGCAAAATAACATTCCGGTTATCATGGTCACCCAGCGGATCGAAGATGACAGCCTGGTCAATTGCTATGTCGGTACGGATAGTGTTGAAAGTGGACGCCTCGAAATGGCTGCCTGCGTCCATGCCATTCATGAGAAAGGCCGCATCGTCGTACTCCATGGTCCGATCGGTTCGCAAGCCCAGATATCTCGCTACAATGGATATCTGGAACAATTGAAAAGCTACCCCAATGTGTCGATTGTCGCTGAACTCAATGCAGATTGGAGTGCCAGCAAGGCCAGGTCAATCATCGCCAACTGGATATCTGCCGGAAAACAGTTCGATGCAGTTGTTGCGCAGAATGATGAGATGGCGTTAGGCGCTGTCGAAGCCCTGAAGACGGCAGGCATGCTGGATCAAGTCAAAGTTTTTGGCATCGATGCCTCCCCGCAGGCTGTCCTTGCCGTCAAAACTAAAGAAATAGCCGCTACCATTTCCCAACAGCCGGCTGAACAAGGCAAACTTGCTTTAGATGCCTGCATTAGACTAGTGAACGGCCAGGAGGTCGCAGCTGAAATTCTCGTGAGTCAATTGGTCGTTTGGGCCAAAGAACTCCAGGAATGACAAGCTAAGGAGGGCGAATCAAATGCCAGTGATCAAATACCGAGTTGAATTGACCAAGTCAGAGCGGGCCAGGTTGGACCAGCTTCTGAAGTCACCTCGTACCAATAAACGCACTTTGATGCACATCCAGGTTCTCCTGCTTGCCGATGAAAACCAGGATGGCAAAAAATTGAGCGAACAGGCTATTGCTGCAATGCTTGACATCAATTCACAGACTGTCCATTCAATCCGCCGCCGCTATGCGACTCAAGGCCTGGAAGCCGCCATTATGCGCAAAATGCGCCGCCAGACTGTGAATCACACTCGGATCACTCCAGATGTCCGGACCCAGATCATCGCCCTCAGCCAGACCGCCCCGCCTGCGGGCAAATCACGCTGGACCTTGCGCCTGCTGGCCCATCACGCCAGGGAACAGCAGATCATTGACCGGATTTCACACGAAACTGTCGGCCAGTTATTAAAAACTGCTGAGCAGCAAGGTATAATCTAAATAATATCGCGTTAAAGAAAGGCCAGCCGGAATGCAGAAAAGCATAAGGAATCGGTTGCTGAAGTCATTCAGCTTGATGGTCGTTCTTCCGGTTCTCGCCATTTTTATCCTGGTCAACGTTATCTACTTAGTCAATACCAGCCGCACAATCACCGCTCAAGGAAAAACCATTGTCCTGGAAATCGAAGATAGCATCAAGAGCCAGTTTGGCCGTTATGCCGCACTTTTGAGTTTCCTTGAACGAGACACAACCATTGTCGAGTATTCAACTTACAACAATGCAGCAGGTATCTCGCCGACATTAACCTTACATCTGCAGACTTTGCTGGATGGCTACAGCCACAGTATCGATGGGATCGAACACCTCTCCGTGCTTTATCAGAACGGTGCATTTGTCTGCACCGATGTGCGGATGCTCCACCCGTCCATCGCCGAAAATGCTGACTGGTATGAACCTTGCATGGCCGATCCGGACCGCATCTTTTATATTAGCTATCCAAGCGGCAAGAACCCGATGCTGATCAATACGCCGCATTTCACCAGCAGCCTGTCCATCTGTCGGGCGATCAAAAATGAGCTTGGCCAACCGGTTGCTGTCGCCAACCTGACTTTGCGTGGTGAAACACTGGGCAGTCTGCTGACTTCATCATATAGCCAGCAGGGTGGACAGTCTTATCTGGCGACGCCGGACAATACACTCGTCAATTCACCGCTGCGACTGGAAAACCTGATCGGATACGACAGCCGCCGATACCTGATCACGCGCCAGAAAATCGAAGACTTGCCCCTGACGATCATCAATATCCTGCCGACCAGCCAATTCTATACCATGCAATACAATTTGCTGCTGATCATGGTTATCAGTTTAATCGGGTTCATCCTGTTTTTCATCAGCCATTTGCGTTATACATCTCGTCAGATCGTCAATCCGATCGAAGAATTGCGCCGGTTGATGCATGAGGCCCAGCATGGCAACCTCAAAGTCGCCTTCCATCCGGACACAGATGACGAGTTCGATGACCTGGCTGACAGCTTCAACCAGATGGTTTCCGAAATCAGGCGCCTGATCGTCCAGGTCTACAATGAACAAGTCAACAAGCGCAAGGCGGAAATAGCTGCGCTTCAGGCGAATATCAAGCCTCACTTCCTGTACAATACGCTCGATACGATCCACTGGATGGCACGCCGTTATGGCGCTGATGATATCGTCGAAGCTGTCGATGCGCTTTCGGACCTGTTCCGGGCCGGATTTTCCAATAACCATGAGCTAGGAACTGTCGCCCACGAATTCATTCACATCGAAAGCTACCTCAAGATCCAGAAATTGCGTTACAATGACATCCTCGACTATGAGTTAAGGCTCGAACCTGTGGTGCGTGAATTGCCCGTTCAAAAAACGATTCTGCAGCCGGTCGTCGAGAATGCACTGTACCATGGCATAAAGGAAAGTGGCCGTGCCGGTAAAATTGTGATCGCGGCTGGTCTGGATGATGGCGACTTACTCCTGTCGATCCAGGACAATGGCCGGGGTATGGACGAAGCGGAGCTGACCAGGTTGCGCCTGAAACTCGAATCTGGTCCGGGTCCAAAAGATAAGCAGGGAATGGGTTTGTACAACGTTCAGCAACGGCTTAGACTTAGCTATGGACCACGCTTTGGCCTTTCGATCGAGAGTTCACCCGATGAAGGTACGCTTGTAAAACTTCGTCATCCCGTCCTGACCCACGAGCAGCTGGAAGCAGCCAACCGGGACAATTCGACCGGAACAATTGACCGGATTGATTTGACTGGCCAGAGGACAGCTGAAAAGGAAAAAATATGAGTTTTAAAGTCTTGATCGCTGATGATGAACGGGTGATCCGGGAAGGGATGGCCTCGCTGATCGACTGGGAGAGTCTCGGATTTTCTGTCTGTGGACTTGCCGCAAATGGCCTCGAAGCCCTGGAAATGGCTGAATCCATGAAACCTGACCTGATTCTGGTCGACATCCGGATGCCGCTGCTATCTGGTCTGCAAATGATTGAACGGACCCGGTCCATATTGCCCGAAGTCCTCTTCATCATCATCTCCGGCCATGATGAGTTTGATTTCGCCCGCAAAGCGATCAACCTGGGTGTCAAGGATTACCTGCTCAAGCCGGTGAAAGAGCCGCTCCTGCTGGAATCGATCAACCGCATCCGCGAAGAACTGTTGCTGCGCCGGAAAAACCAGGACCAGTACAATTTTGCGATCTCCCAGCTGCAAAAGAACATGACCGTCCTGCGCGACCAGTTTTTGCAGCAGCTGATCCATGGCCAACTTGTGCAGGAAGAAATCGACGAACTGCTTGCCTTTCATGAGATGCAGCATGGCTACTCGCACTTTTGCCTGCTTCGCTTCAACCGTGCTACAAATATGACAACGGTCGGCGAATGGGACCGACAGCTGCTCAGGTTTGCAATGCAGAATATTTTCGAAGAAAAGTTATCCGAATGCGGGGCGGCGATTTGCACAGCCGATAGCCAGATCAATTTATTTGCGCTGGTGCGTATCGATCACCAGGAAGCCTGGCAAAACCTGGGGGCGACGCTGGTCCAGACCATGCGGCAAGTCCTTGAGCTTGAAGTCCGTTTCGACCAAGCCCGTTTTGACCAGGATTGGCCATCGATCGCTGACTATTACCAGGACTGGATCAATGAACAGATCCGGCCGGTCAACCGCCTGACCGAGCGGGCGATCGCTTATATCGAGCAACACTATAACGATCCGGACCTTAGTTTTCGCAGATTATGCGAAGCCCTCTTTGTAAGTTCAAGTTATTTGAGTAAAATATTCAAACAGGACACCGGCGAAACCTTCGTCGATTACCTGACCAAAATACGCATCCAGAAGGCCTTGCTGCTTATTTCAAGTCCCAAGCATCGCATGTACGAGATCGCCAGCCTCGTTGGCTACAAGTCTCAACATTATTTCTCGGCGGCTTTCAAACGGATTCTTGGTGTGACCCCTTCGGAATATCGGGCCCGTGAGCAGTCCTGAAACCACCATCAGTTTTTGATGGATCAGGACGACCTGAATCAAATTTTCCTGCTTTATATGTGCCCCAGGAAAGAGAGTTTTTGTGAGCCATTTGAAAATCGAACTGGAAAACGTTTCTTTTGCCTACAATACTGGGGATCCTGTGATCAACGATCTGACCCTGACCATCGAACAAGGTGAATCGGTCGGGATCATCGGGGCTAACGGTGCAGGTAAATCGACCTTGCTGCAACTGCTGGTCGGTCTGCTCATACCGCAGCAGGGCCGGATTGTCGTCGGACATACTCCCCTGACACCCAAGACGCTGTCCTGGATCCGGGAACGGATCGGGCTTGTTTTCCAGGATCCGGATGACCAGCTTTTCATGCCGACGATCGCCGAAGACGTCGCCTTTGGGCCCCGTAACCGCGGGCTCGACGAACAGACGGTCAGTCAACTGGTCAAGAACGCCCTGGCGATCGTTGGCCTGAGTGATCTTGCGGACCGGCCGCCTTACAAGCTTTCCGGCGGCGAGAAGAAAGCCGCTTCGCTGGCTACCGTCCTGGCAATGGAACCCGATGTCCTCGTCCTTGATGAACCGACAGCCTCCCTCGATCCACGCGCCCGCCGCCAAGTGATCAACCTGCTGAAACAATTCGAGCACACCCGGCTGATCACCAGCCATGACCTGGACCTGATCCTCGATGTCTGCGACCGGACCATCGTCCTGCAGAACGGCAAAATCCTGGCCGACGGCCCCAGCAGCCAAGTCCTGACTGACGAGAAACTGATGATCGCGGCCGGACTGGAATTGCCAATGAGATTACAACGCTAACGCGTGGGCAAAATCTACGACGTCCCTTTCGAGTCGCTAATTTCATCGTTAGCGGGTCAGGCAAAATAAAGAACACCCCTATGGTTCGCTCAGACAGTCGCGCCGACCGATTTGCCAGCTTGCGCTGGCAAATCAGCGTCGCTCAACTCGCTCGGCCATAGGGGTGTTTTTATTTTGCCCGGTGTTAGCGGGTGAAGCGGGCGGAAAGGGTAGCCGCAGATTATGCCTTGCGTCAGGGGGTTGTTCGATGTTATGGGGTTCGAGGTTCTTCGCCAGGCGAGAGTTGTGGTCCGTTGATCGGCGAAAAGGGGAAACGTTCGTGATCGTTTGGTGATCCGTTTGTGCTGGATCACTATTCGGCAAGTGAAGGGGTTATTTATGACATGTAATTATTGATTAGTTGACATTTGTAGTGGAATCGTGTAAACTAAAAGCGTGATCGGTTGGCGCTCTGGCGCGGCGGTTCACTGAATTAAATGCAGGCAAAAAGGCATTCGCCTTCCGCCGATAAAGGCAAACCAAGTGAAAGCTTGGGACGCAAAGCTAAAGGGCCTCTGGGATTTCTCCCGTGGCAGCCAGCTACCGAAACTGGGAGGTTTCTTCATGTCCAAAACCATTGCGGCCCGTGTCCTCACTGCTGTCGTCACCCTCGCAACCGTCATCGCCGTTTTCACCGCGCCGGTCTCTGCCGCTGAAATCGCCCCGAAGACCGTCGTCAAAGTTGCCGCCGCCAGCGAAAAGACCACCGCCCTCGCCGCCAAGAAAACCGTCGCCAAAAAGACAACCAAGAAGAGCACGAAAAAAGTCGCTGTGAAAAAAGCCGTCGTCTCGAACATCGTCGAATCGACCGGCGACGCGACGATCGACGAAATCGTCCGCCTGACCAATGAAGCCCGCAAGGCCGAAGGCCTTCAGCCGCTGAAGATCAACACCGTACTGAACCAGGCCGCCGCGATCCGCGTCCCTGAACTGCCCGCCAGCCCGGCCCCCCATGTCCGTCCGAACGGCGACGCTTTCCACACGATCTTCAAGGAAACCAAGCTGAGTGTCAAAGCCGGCGGCGAAAACTACGCGATCGCCTCAGCCAACGCCTTCACTGCCGAACAGATCGTCACCGCCTGGATGAACAGCCCAAGCCATCGCAAGAACATCATGAACGCCAAATACACCCAGATCGGCATCGGCCACGGTGTCATCGGCGAAAACGAATACTACGAACAACTCTTCATCGCCTAAGTCACAACGCTAACGCGTAAAGCAAAATCAAAAACGCACATCAATACGCTCTAAGCAGCGTTAGTTGGTCAGGCAAAATTTGAAACACCCCTATGGTTCGCTCAGACAGGTCCTCGGCACTTAAGTGCCTGCGGAACTCGCTCGGCCATAGGGGTGTTTCAAATTTTGCCCGGCGATATCGGCTTGGGCGGACAGAAAGGCGTTTTTGATTTTGCCGTACGTTAGCGGGTTGTTCAATGTTTGGGGTGGTTCGAGGTTCGATGCAGAACGGACGTTGCGGTCCGTTCAAATATATCCAGACTTTTTTCGCCAGTCAATCAACAGTTGCCAACGAACCGCTACGCCAACCAGGGGTAGGACCTTGAACAGCCCCAAACATTAAGTAACCAGCAAACGGCGGGCAAACTCAGCGAACGCGGTTCAGTCCGTCTGACTCGCTACCGCCGGGCAAAATCCACGACCGACATTTCTCCGATTAACACGCTACCGCCGGGCAAAATCGACAACCCCCACTCGTTCGCCCAAGCCGCTAACGCAGGGCAAAAGCCAGGACATCCATTGGCCGAGCGAGTTCCGCAATCCGCTGATTCATCAGCGGATGAGGACCTGTCTGAGCGAACCAATGGATGTCCTGGCTTTTGCCTGACCTGCTAACGCATGTCTGAGCGACTCGAAGGGGAGTTGTGGATTTTGCCTGACCCGCTAACGTTGTTAATAGCGAATCAAAGGACCGTCGTGGCTTTTGCCTGACCTGCTAACGTTGTTAAGACGGACAGAACCCGCTTCGCGCCTTTTGCCTGTGCGTTTGCGTTACCCCTCCGGGTTATAGCTGACGTGATCGCCGCGGGAGAGGTCGATGTCGAAGCCGACGCTGCGGATGCGGCCTTCGATACAGACTCGGCATTCGGCGGCTTCGTCGCCGGTGCAGATTTTGCCGTCGTAGAGGCTGTAGTCTTTGCGGTTGATGGTCGGGGTGAGGTTGGGCATGACGACGTTGGCGCCGGCTTTCAGTCCTTTTTCACGGCCTTTGTGGTCGAGACTGCCGAGGGCTGTGGTCGCCGGGATCAGGGCGTTTGGCAGGGTCAGGCGAGTCAGTGCGACCATGATCAGGGTGTCTTCGACGGTGCCGGCCGGTTCGTGGGCGAACGGTGTATTGCTGGCCGGGATGAAGGGTCCGATGCCGACCATGTGCGGTTGCAGTTCGCGCAGGAAGATCAGGTCGTTGGCGAGGTGTTCCACGGTCTGGCCTGGCGGGCCGACCATGAAGCCGGCGCCGGTCTGGTAGCCGATCGCTTTGAGGTCATAGAGGCAATTCTTGCGGTTCAGCAGGTCAAGCTCGGCCGGGTGGAGCATGGCATAATGTTCCGGTGTCGCGGATTCGTGGCGCAGGAGGTAGCGATTGGCTCCGGCGTTGAAGAACTTTAGGTAGCTCTCGTGGCTTTTTTCACCGAGCGAGAGGGTGATGGCACAGTCGGGGTAATCGCGGTGGATGGCCGTGATGATTTCGACCATCAGGTCATCGGTGTAGTAGGGGTCTTCGCCGCTTTGCAGGACAAATGTCCGGTAACCGAGCTGATAACCGGTTTTACAGCTGTCGAGAATCTCGTCGATGCTGAGGCGGTAACGATTGACGTTGGTATTGCCGGCCCGGATGCCACAGTAGTAGCAATCATTGGCACAGTAATTTGAGAATTCGATCAAGCCGCGGAAAAAGACGCGGCGGCCGTAGATCCGGTCGCGCAGCTGGGCGGCCCGGTCGCACAGTGCTTCGCGCAGGGTCTGGTCAGCTTGTGCAGTCCGGATGACCTGGGCCAGTGTGCCGGCGTCGAGCGCGGCGCCGGCTTCGAGGTCAGTGATCGCCTGCAGGAATTCCTGGCTGGTCATGACACTGGTGGCTGCTGCTTGTGCTGCTTGTCTTTTGTGCGGCTTGTTCAGCTTCAATCATAAATATTTATCTCGCTCCCCAGCTTTGATGCTGGCAATGTTCTTGCGCGTCAGCGCCTGGATGTCCGGCCGGGTGATTTTGTCCATTTCTTTGTCGATCAGGGCGAAGCCTTTGGTCACGAAGTTCATCGTCACCATAGTCGAGCAGGTATTCGGCCAGTGTCGTCAGGGCATTGGGCTGGCAGACGTTCTTGATCTGGCCGCTCTTGGCGAGCTGCATGAACCGGTCGCCGGTGCGCATCATCCGGTAGCAGGCGGTGCAGTAGCTTGGGATCAGGCCTTCACCGAGCATCCAGCTGATCACTTCGCCGGCCGACCGTTCGTCGCTGCGGGCAAACTGGGCGACCCCGGTTTCTTTTTTCATCTTGTTGACAACATAGCCGCCGACACCGACCGCTGAATCGGCGCTCATCTGGGTGATACCGCAATCGATCAGGTCTTTGCGCATGTCAGCTGATTCACGGGTCGACACAATGATTCCGGTGTAGGGGACGGCCATGCGGATGATCGCGACGATCCTTCTGAACAGGTCATCGTCCGGGGCATTCGGATAGCGCTGGTCTTCATTGCCTTTGGCGGGGCGGATGCGCGGGACCGAGATCGTGTGGAAACCCACGCCGAAATCCTTTTCAAGGTGTTCGTTGTGGAGCATCAGGGCCAGGGTTTCGAACAGCGGGTCGCCAAGGCCGAAGAGCACGCCGCCACCGACGTCGTCGATACCGGCCTGCTGGGCGCGGTCAAATGCAGTCGTGTGCCAGGCATAGTCGCTCTTTGGCCCTTTCGGGTGGTACCAGGCGTAAACTTCGGGATCGTAGGTTTCCTGGAAGAGTATATAGGTGCCGATACCGGCAGCTTTCAGCTGCTTGTAGTTGTCGACCGTTGTGGCGGCGATGTTGACATTGATCCGGCGGATTTCGCCATTGCCGACTTTGGTGGCATAAACGGTCTTGATGCAGTCGAGAATGTAATTCAGGTCGCAATTTTCATCATCCTCGCCGGCTTCGAGCGCGATTCGCTTGTTGCCAAGTTTGATGATGGCCTCGGCTTCGAGACGGACTTCCGTCTGGGTCAGCTGGCGGCGCCTGAACTCGTTGCTGCACTGGTAGCCACAGTAGCGGCATTCATTGACGCAGTAGTCGCTGACATAGAGCGGCGCAAAAATGACGATGCGCTGGCCATAGATCGCTTCTTTGATTTTGCGGGCAATGTGGAACAGGCGTTCCTCATGTTCGGGGCGAGTCAGTTTGAGCAGGACAGCCACTTCATGGTGCGTCAGTCCCTGAAAAGAGGCAGCTTTCTCGAAAATGCGGTTGATCTCCTGGTCAGAGGCCTGGGCTGCATCGGCCAGGGTCTGGCGGATGTAGTCGGGATTGATGAAATCAACCTGCTGGTTGCTTGAATTGGCGGTGCGGCTGGATGCGATTTCCTGGTCAGACATGTTAACCTCTTTCAAATGGGTTGACGGGTTTTTGCGGCTGAACGTTAGATTTGCAATAAAAAAGCCCTTTTTGCTGCGCTAGAAGTGCGACAAGCAAAAAGGGACCCGTTGCCCTGTTTTTGAATGTGCGTCTCCTTTGGCATGAGCATCCGGTTCCTGTGTCCGTGTCTGGATGCTTTTGTCATCAGGTTTCGTTTGGGGGACTGGTTCGCCGGGCTGGTCAATCCCAAGCCGGAAAACCTTGTGTATATCCTGGTGCTATCATGGAGCACAAACGTTTCCGAGTCAATAGCCATGGCTACGAAAAAACGCGCACCAGGAGGATCTGTGCTAAAATAAGCCCATGAAAAACGAGATCATCCAAGCCTTGCTCGATGCCTACTTCCACTCGGCGGATTATGTTTCCGGCGAGGCGATCAGCCGCCGTTTTGGTGTCAGCCGGGCCGCGGTCTCCAAGGCCATCCAGTCGCTGGCTGCTGCCGGACTGCCGATTGAAAGTGTCAAACACCATGGTTACCGGCTGAGCCATTTGCCGGATCTGCTCATTGAACCGATCATTTCAGACACGCTCAGGCGCAGCGGTGTCAGCCATTTTGCAACAACCGTCCATGCCTGGCCGGTTGTCGATTCGACGAACCTTGCGGCGCGGCGCGGGGTCGAATCGGGCGACCATGATGGATCGCTTTATATCGCTGAAGAACAGACTGCCGGTCGCGGCCGGCGCGGCAAATCCTGGCTGTCGCAAAGCGGTGATGGACTCTGGTTTTCGCTGCTCATGATCCCTGATCTGGCGCCTGAAGCGATGGCCAGGATCACGTTGTTCGCCGGCCTCTGCACGGCGACTGCCCTGCGCGGACTGACAGGGCTCGATGTCCAGCTGAAATGGCCGAATGACCTGGTCGTCATGCCAGAGGGCAAGAAGCTTGGCGGTATCCTGACCGAAATGATGGTCGAGGAAAACCGCATCGCGGCGGTGATTATCGGCATCGGCATCAATGTCAACACCGGCGGATTTCCGGAAACCTTGCAACCTGTTGCGACATCAATCAAATTGGCCCTGGAACAGCAGGCCCTGAAAGAGGACCAGGCTGCAAACCCTGTTCTAGCTCATGAAAGTCAGCGAATACCGGCCCGGGTGGAGCTTCTTGCGGCGATCCTCAGCCAATTTGAGCGACGTTGGCCGGGTTATGACCGGAAAGATGAGGCTGTAACTGCGATTTCTTTAAAGGATCAGGCTTCTGGCGATCTTTCGGCCCAACAGCTGGAGCCGGCCTGGCTAGCTGACTACCGGTCAATCTGCGCGACCATCGGCCGGCCGGTTTTCGTCGTCGATGCCTTGGGTCAATCGCGCGAAGGACAGGCCGTGACGGTCGCTTCCAGTGGCGATCTGCGGGTTCGCTGGCTGGATGGCAGTGAAACGGCTGTCTCTGCTGGCGAGGTGTCCGTCCGCGGCCTTCTTGGTTACGTCTAATCGGGTCGTTTGAGTTGATCCGGTCCGATATTTGTCAGCCGATCGGTAAAATTGATCAAGTCAAAGGCTAGTCAAATGCTCAGTTTGTCAACTCGAAGTGACATAACGGTTGACAAACAGAGCATGGCTCTGCGATAATCACCTCAGTTCTACCGGAGGTGATCAAGTATGAAATTGCAGATTCGTGATATGACGCTGATTTCGCTGTTTACGGTCTTGTCGATCGTTGGGGCCAAGGTTTCCCTGCCGATCCTGGCCATTCCGTTTACATTCCAGTTCATCATCAGTCTGCTGACCGGGATCGTCCTCGGTGCACGCCGCGCTTTGCTGGCCCAGGGCCTTTATCTCCTGATGGGTCTGATCGGCTTGCCTGTATTTGCCAAAGGCGGTGGTCTGGCCTATATCTTTGAACCTTCTTTCGGCTACCTGATTGGCATGGCTCTGGGTGCCGGGCTGGTCGGTTTCTTCGTTGACCGGTTCGATCCGAATCGCTCGGGTATTGAGTTCTGGAAATTAATCCCCGTTCATTTTCTGGCCCTGGCTGTGGTATACAGCTTCGGCGTCAGCTACCTTTTCCTGATCAAGAATTTCTATGTCGGCCAGGGCCTGACTTTTATCAAGGCCATCCAGTTCGGGATGATCCCGTTCCTGATCAATGACAGTATCTACTGCGTCCTGGCTGCCCTCGTCGGACCTCGCCTGCGCCGGATGAGCACTGCACTGAACCGCAGGAGCCTGGTCAACGGTTGAGCGCGAACGATCTGCCATAATAAACGCCGTCTTTCACATAAAAGGCTTAAACGGTCACATAGGTTTCCGAATAGTTTCCTGAAGATGCTATGCTAATTATAGCCTGTATACAGGCTGATGATTGGAATTAAACCACTTGCGTGCTGGTTGTTCCAGCGCAGGTGATGGAAGGAGGGTTATTCGTGACTAGACTCGAAGGATTCGTTGATCATTTCGAAAAAGAAGGCGCAGTAATTTTTATGGCAGACCGTGGCTTTGCCTGTGTATCCCGTGAATTACTGCCAAATAACATCCATGAAGGTGACTTTATCGTCGAAGACGACCAGAAGCATCTCATTGCAGTCGATTACGCAATAACCGAACTGCATCGCCGTGAGATCCGGCGCATGGCGGATAATTATTTCGACTGATTCCAGATGAATAGAAACGCTACGGATTTTAAATCCGATCAATAAGGCCTGGTACCGAAATCATTCGGCGCCAGGCCTTTTACAAACATTCTCTTTCGTTCACTACCGATCCCTATCGTTTTCAGTCGATCCCGTCATTTTCCTGCTACTGGCCAGCTTCGAAGAGCGCCAGTTTGTTCAGGGCCCTCCGCTGGCTCCAGTTTAAATTCTGCCAGGCGTCACCAGCGGTTTTACCGGCTAATCGCTGATAGCTTTGGGTCAAGTGCTCCCTGACTGCCTGCTGCCGGCTGGCGTCGAGTTGCGGCAGGGCTTCGAGCAGGATGGGCAGGGCGTCCGGTGACAGCTCGCGAAAGTAGGCCAAGTCGAACGACCGGGCCGGACTCGTCTCGATTTGGGCGATGTTGTAGCGGGCGATGATGGCGTCTGAATTGATGCCATTCAGGACCACCAGCGCCAGGACGGCTGCGATTGCAGACGCCTTGAAAAGCGGGAATTTCACCCGGAATTCCTTGATGATCAGCAAGATGAAAATCACCAGCATCAGGAACATGAAGGCGCTGACGAAGAAGCGCATCAAGGTCAGGGCATAAGCGCTGATATACATTTGCATGCGAAACATGGCCGAAAGCCATTGGACCAGGCTGCCGGCAATCAGCAACAGGCTTTGGCCGCGCAGGATGCGGCCGACCCAGCCTTGCCGGCCGGCCCCTTTGACCGCCAGGACGATCAGGGCAACGTTGATCGGGGTGATACCAGCCAATTCAAAGAAGCCTTTGCGGGCATATTCCGCATAGGAAATGCCACTTGGCAGGATGAAACGGAAGGCGCCAGTCAGATATGCGGCCTGGACGACGGCGAAGACGATGTACATCAGGTTGATGCAGGACAGGAAAGTGATCAGCGTGACCGGATTCAGCTTCAATGGTCGTTCCCGATGGGAAAGTGCCGGCTGAGCGGGCATACCAGGGGCTGCATCAACTATTGGCTGGGATATATCCGATCGTCTCGGCAAGAGCTGCCAACGACTGCGGCAACTTTCGAGGAAACTGAAGACGAAGGGGAAGAAAAGAAGGGTCAAGCCAAAATCAATCAGGCGGTCCTGGATCGACAAGTTCTGCCAGAAATCAATCACCCCAGAAAGATACTGAGAAAAGACCGAATCTGCGGAAGCGAGCAGGGAACCTGTCATCAGCAGGACAGGCACGGCCAGGAAAAGGCCGAGCATGATCTGACCGAAGAGGTGGATTGGCGTTTTGGCATTCCGGGAAGCATCACCCTGGGCAGCATCCGGTTCACTAGGCTGGCGGTCAAGGGCGCGGCCGAACATCCAGCCCAGCTTGCCAAGGCTGGCGAACGGCCGGACAAATCCGGCCAGACCGGATTCAATCCAGAAGAGGGGTTCGTCCCAGTCCCGGTCACTGCTGCGATTGAGCAGGATGGACTGGACGATGAACAAGTAGACAATCACCAGGAAATTCAGGCCCTGGAGCATTTCATTGCGGAAGACAAAATAGGTGGAGCCAAGCAGGAGAATCGATGCGGTCAATGCGAAGTGAAACAGGTTCCGGCTGCGGTCAGCTTTTGGCAATACAACTTTCGCTTGCCCAGCTGAGTCCAGAGTGATCGGCCTATTCATGGCGGACTGGTCGACGGCGTGGAAAAGCCAGAGGCCTGCTTCTGCTGAGAATATGGCGAGGGTCAACCCCAATCCCCAGCCGCCGCGCAGGAAGAATCCAACGGCAGCAGCACTGATACCCAGGGCGATCAAGAGCAAGAGCAAGGCGTGCCGTGACATGAGACCAATGCCCAGAGTTTGTTCCTGTTTCATTTTGTATTGACTCCTTTGACGTCATTTTCCGGATCGAAGACCAGCAGGTCACCCGGCTGGCAGTCCAGTGCTTTACAGAGTGATTCAAGCGTCGAAAAGCGAACCGCCTTGGCATGGCCGTTTTTCAGGATCGACAGGTTGGCCAGGGTGATGTCAACCCGGCTGGCCAGTTCATTGAGGCTCATCTTGCGTTTGGCCATCACGACATCGAGATTGACTACAATTGGCATGGCCGCCTCCTAAATCGTCATCTCGTTTTCGGTCTTGACCAGCCAGGCCTGCCGGAAAACGTCGGCGAGGATCAGGCAGACCAGGCTGAAAAAGAAGAAGAGCAGGCAGCAGAAGATGGTGAGCAGCGTATTGTAAAAGAATATTTTGACCAGAAAGGCGAGGGCCAGCCAGAAAAAGGCAATCGCCATCAACCGGAATGTCCCGGCCTGGGCGGCACAGAATGTATCGCCTCGTTCGATCCGATTCAGGATCAAGAGACCCTGGATCAGGATCACAGCAGTGCCGATGCCACTGGCATAGAGAAAGACCAGGTAAAAGCGATAGCTTGATGATGGCAGGTCGGATGGCAACTCTGCATCCAGGTAAATATCCGGTCCGGCAGGGCTGGCGGAGCCTGCTGGACGGTCGAGCTGGATGATCAGCTCTGGATTCTCATAGATCTGGGTCAGGATCAGCGGCAGGAACAGCAGGGCCAGGATGTTCAGGATGATCAGGGCCAAGGTGATGTAACGCAAGGCCGTCGTCAGGCTGGATTGACCGGTGATCAACATCGTTGGGGACCTCCAAGTGCTCGATCTGCAGAACGGATCTGCACTTTCGTTATAGCACAGGAAAACCCGAATGACAATAAATATTTATTGAAAAACAATAAATATTTATTGTGCGCAGTAGCAGCGTACATTTTATTCACGGAGGCCGAATGGTAACATATTATCAAATGTATTATTGCAGATGGAGAACTTTATTAATAAGACCTTGATGTTTTTCACCAATTGTTTTTTTGAGGTGCTGATGTGGGCAATGCTATGTTAAACGGAAAAAGAAAATGTCGATGCCAGGCAATAATCATTCAAAACGATTCAATCTTATTTTTAAAACAGAGAGGAAAAAAAACAAGCCAACCTTATTGGATGTTGCCAGGTGGTGCTTTGTTGGAAGGCGAAACAATTACTGACGGAATTTTGCGTGAAATGGAAGAAGAAATAAGTGCACAAGTAAACATCGTGAAGCTCATTCAAAGCGATGTGCTTGATACAGAGTACTATGAATTTTCCACATTTTTATGCACGCTAAACATGGGAAGTCATATGAAGCCTGGAGAAGAGCGCAACTCTACAATTTCAAAATTTGAATGGATACCCATAAGCGATATCCTTTCAGGTAAGGTTAAAAACAAAATTAAACAAGTCGAACCCAATATACATTCAATCATCAGAAATCTTGTGTAAAGGCATTTTAATCAGCTGCTTTTTATTCTGGTTAACAAAATACCAAGGGGTCAGCTTGCTGACCCAGTTAACAAGTTGACCCAGTCAGCTCGCTGACCCAGTCATCTGATTGGCCAGATTTTGCAGCTCAGCCAGTCGATCGGCACTCAAGGGCGGTACCTCGTGCAGGGCATAGGGAAGGCCGAGCTGCTCATATTTGCTGACCCCCAGGGTATGGTAACCCAAGAGCTCGATTCGATCGACTTTCAAACCTGGGTATTGGCGGACCATGCTCACCAGTTCAGCGATTGCTTCAGATGTGTCATTCAAGCCCGGGACGATGACCTGGCGAATCCAGATCCGCTGTCCCAGTTCATTGGCCACGCGGAGGAAACGCAGCAGACTAGTGATCGGATGGCCGGTCAGCAGAAGGAACTGATCGGCAGCCGGGTGCTTGATATCCAGCAGGACGAGATCGGTCTCCTGGAGGACGGCTTTCAACTGCTCGTCTTCGCCGGTGAAACAACCGCTGGTGTCGAGTGCAGTCTGGATCCCCTCGCGCTGGAGCTCCTGCAAGAGGGCCAGTGTGAACTGCGCCTGGGCCAGCGGTTCGCCGCCGGACAAGGTGACGCCGCCCGTGAGGCCGAAATAGGGCTTCATCCGGATCGCCTTTTGCACAACTTCGGCGACTGTGACGACCCGGCCGCCGGTAAATGACCAGGTGTCCGGGTTGTGGCAATAGCGGCAGCGCAGCGGACAGCCTTGAAGAAAGACAACCAGGCGAAGGCCCGGGCCATCGAGCGTACCGAGGGTTTCATAGGAATGCAGCCGGCCGGTGACCGGCACGGCGTGCGGATTGCCCGCCTTAGCCTTGTCTGCGGCTGGCTCGCTCACCTCAGCTGAGCCGGTCGTGGAACGTCCGCTCCATGACCTCGCGCTGCTGCTCGGGGGACAGGCGGTTGAAGTGGACGGCATAGCCGGAGACGCGAATCGTCAGGTCAGGATATTTTTCCGGATGCTGGACGGCGTCTTCGAGCAGATCACGATTAAGGACATTGACATTCAGGTGGTGGGCTTCCTGCTGGAAATACCCGTTGAGCATCGCCACCAGGTTGGCGGCCTGGTCTTCGATCGTCTTGCCGAGCGCCAGCGGGGTGAAGGTCATCGTGCAGGAAATACCGTCGCGGCAGCTGTCATATGGGATCTTGGCCACCGCATTGAGCGCAGCCAGGGCACCTTCTTTTTCGCGGCCGTGCATCGGATTGGCACCGGGTGCGAAAGGTTCGCCTTTGCGGCGCCCATCCGGCGTCGAGCCGGTCTTTTTGCCGTAGACGACGTTGGAGGTGATGGTCAGGATCGACAGCGTATGCTGGGCGCCACGGTAACACGGGGTCTTTTTCAGGTCGGCCAGGAAATTCTCGCACAGTGAAGCTGCGATCGAGTCGACCCGGTCGTCATCATTGCCATAGCAGGGGAATTCACCCTCGGTCACAAAATCGACGACAATCCCGCGCTCGTCTTTGACCGGGGTGACTTGGGCGAACTTGATCGCACTGAGCGAATCGGCGGTGACCGACAGACCGGCCATGCCGAAGGACATAACCCGGTTGACTTTCGTGTCGTGAAGCGCCATCTGGATTTTCTCATAGGCATATTTATCATGCATCGCATGGATGACGTTCATGGTGTTGACATAGAGCCGGCTGATCCAGTCCTGGTAAAATTCGAACCGGCGCATCACGTCGGCAAAATCGAGCGGCCCGTCGCCAACCGGTTCCATGACCGGTCCGACCTGTTCGCCGGACACTTCGTCGCGGCCGCCATTGATCGCCATCAGCAGGACCTTGGCGATATTGCAGCGGGCACCGAAGAACTGCATATCCTTGCCGACCCGGCCGGCCGAGACACAGCAGGCGATCGCATAATCATCGCCATAGCGCGGTCGCATCAGGTCGTCGTTTTCGTACTGCAGCGAATCGGTTTCGATCGACAAGGTTGTGCAGTAGCGCTGGAATGGAGCCGGCAACTGGGAGGACCAGAGCACGGTGAGGTTCGGCTCCGGCGCCGGACCGAGCGTTTTCAGCGTGTGCAGGTAGCGGTAGGAGGTGCGTGTCACCATGGTCCGCCCGTCGACACCCATTCCGCCGATTGACTCGGTCACCCAGTTCGGGTCGCCGGCGAAAAGTTCATTGTATTCGACGGTGCGCAACTGGCGGGCCATCCGCAGCTTGAGGATGAAATCGTCGATGATCTCCTGGGCGCCGCTTTCGTCAAGCACCCCGGCGGCCAGGTCCCGTTCGATGTAGATATCGACGAAAGTTGTCGTGCGCCCGAGCGACATCGCCGCCCCGTTCTGCTCTTTGATTGCCGCGAGATAGGCGAAATAAAGCCATTGCACAGCCTCGCGCGCATGGGTCGCCGGCAGCGAGATATCGTGGCCGTAAAGTTTGGCCATCTGCTTGAGCTTTTTCAGGAAATCGATCTGGCGGAAGAGCTCTTCGGAAAGACGGATGTTTTCTTCACTCATGTCGAGCAGGCCGAGCTCGAGTTTGTCCTGTTCCTTGGCCGCAATCAGGCGGTCGACGCCATAGAGTGCGACGCGGCGGTAGTCGCCGATCAGCCGGCCGCGGCCATAGGCATCCGGCAGACCAGTCAGGACGCCTGCCTTGCGGACCGCTTTCATCTCGGGCGTGTAGACCCGGAAAACCCCGTCATTATGGGTCGTGCGATAGCGGAAATGTTCGAGGACCGATGCGGACAGCTCGTAGCCGTAGTCCTGGCAGGCCTTTTCAGCCATCCGGATACCGCCGAACGGGTTGACCCCGCGTTTCAGCGGGCGGGCCGTCTGCAGACCAACGATGATTTCGTGCTCCTTGTCCAGGTAACCGGCCGGGTAGTTGGTCAGGGAGGAGACGGTGGTGGTGTCGATGTCGAGCACCCCGCCGAGCTCAAGTTCGATCGCCCGCAGCCGGTTGTAGCGGGCATTCAGGGCGATCGTCCGTTCAGTGGCCGGGGCCAGGAAGTTTTCGTCGCCGGAGTAGGGGGTGTAATTCAAGCGGATGAAATCGGCCACATCGATCGAGTCCAGCCAGCGGCCAGCCTTGAAAGCCTGATGAATCGCATGCATCGAAGTATCCTCCTCAGAAATGAAAAAGCCTGGGCTAATCCAATACAGATTGCCCAGGCGGTCGACACGACGATATGATCCGGTCCCCTGTGGTGACCCACGTTTTTCCGCCAGTTCCGGATCGTCTGCCGTCAGTATAGCTCAGTCGATCGAGACAAGTCAATTATTGGATAGGCCGGATCTTTGGACCGGATTATTTTCAGCATTCAGGCAATCATCACAATATCATCACATATATGCTCTAGAATTGAATTAGACAAGTGATGAGTGCTGGAAAAGTGTGCTTGAACTTGGAATCGTAAAGTCCTTTGGTCGGGAACGGCTGCAGGCAATCAAAGGAGATGCTCTTATGTTGAACAACTTATTGACCACAGGTCTCGTCGGCCGCGGTTTCGACCGGTTTAACAATGGCTATGGCGGCATGATGGATTGGGGTTTCAGCTGGATTGGCATGATCGTTCGCGGGCTTTTTGGTCTGGCCTTCCTGGTCCTGCTCATTGTCCTGATCGTCTGGCTTGTGCGAATGGCCAAACGAAGCCACAATATGCCCCATTTCAGCGGCTATAACCCATCAACACCCGGTGCCGGTGCGAACAACGAATCTGCCAGCGCATTACGAATCCTAAGCGAGCGATATGCCCGGGGTGAAATCAACGAGGAAGAATTCCTCAAGATGAAAAAGAACCTGACCGAATGAACGTGATCTGCTGAGAAATCGCATGATCCGCCCTGAACGACAGATCCACTTGCATGGCACTGGACCGTCCGGACTTTACAGTCCCGGGCGGTTCTTTCTTTATCTCAGATGAGCCAGACTCGGTTGACAGCAAGAACAGCAAGTTTTTAGCCAATATTTGACCTTGTTCAGCCCCCAGGTTTTCGTGAAGATTAGATTGAAAACCAAATAAACCAGGGGGGTAAAATTATGCATGTTGATCTCAAAGCTAAACCTTTTTACCTGAATGACCGTGATATCGAGTGGGTCGAAGCGACCATCGCTTCAATGAGCCTCGAGGAAAAAATCGGCCAGCTGTTCATCGCATTTGCCGAAAACACTGCGGATGCGACTGTTGAAGCGATTCAGAAATACCATATCGGCGGCCTGCGCTACATGAACAAGCCGGCAGCCACCTTGCGGGCGAACAACGAAGCTTTCCAGAAAGCTGCCAAGATCCCGCTCCTGATTGCCGCCAACTGCGACAACGGCGGTGACGGGGCGATGGGCGATGGCACCTATATCGCAACCGCTGCGGCCTGCGGAGCGTCGCCAACCTTGAATACGTCCTACCAGGTCGGCCTGGTCAGCGGCCGTGAAGGCAGCGCCATCGGTGACACCTGGACCTTCGGTCCGGTCGCCGATATCCTGTACAACTGGCGCAACACGATCGTCAACACCCGCGCCTATGGCAACGATCCTGACTTGGTCTATAAAAACTGCACCGAATACATCCGGGGTGTCCATGAAAGCGGCATGGCTGCCTGTGCCAAACACTTCCCGGGTGACGGTGTCGAAGAACGCGACCAGCACCTGGTTCTCGGCCTGAATGACCTGAGTCCGGAGGAGTGGGACAGCACTTTTGGCAAGGTCTACCAGCAACTGATTGATGATGGCCTGCAGAGCATCATGGTCGGCCACATTGCCATGCCACAGTACTCCCGGAAATTGCGTCCCGGGATCAAGGATATCGACATCCTGCCCGCGACCCTGTCGCCGGAAATCCTCCAGGACATCCTGCGCGAAAAGCTAGGCTTCAATGGCCTGGTCCTGACCGACGCGTCGCACATGGCCGGCATGACCTGCCAAAAGCCCCGCAGCTACCAGGTACCTGGTGCGATCGCTGCCGGCTGCGACATGTTCCTCTACTTCAACGAATATGACGAAGACTTCAACTACATGCTGGAAGGCTACAAGTCCGGCCTGATCACTGAGCGCCGCCTGCAGGAAGCCCTCGAACGGATCCTCGGTTTCAAAGCGTCGCTGAAGCTGCATGAAAAACAGGCCAGTGGCACCCTGGTGCCATCCGAAGATGCCCTCTCGGTCGTCGGCTGTGCCGAACACCAGGCGATTGCCAAAGAGGCGGCTGACCAGACGATTACCCTGGTCAAGAACACGCTCGGCCAGTTGCCATTCAGCCCGAAAACCCACAAGCGGATCAAGCTGTACCTGGTCCACAGTGCCCCGCAATCTGCCGAGTGGAAATCCAGCCCCGTCAAGCAGATCCTGATCGAAGAACTCCAGGCTGCCGGTTACGAAGTCGATGCCCACAACAATTTCTATGACCTCGAAGCAGCCGGCCACAACCCGGAAAACCAGGAAAAAGCGACCTTGATCGGCAACATGGAGGACTTCAAAAAGAACTATGACGCGGTGTTCTATTTCGTTTTCATGAAAGGCTACGCCCAGGAAAATGTCGTCCGCCTGTCCTACTCGACAGGCCATGCGGCGGAAATCCCGTGGTTTGTACCGGAAGTACCGACGGTTGCCATCTCGCTCAATTACACAACCCACCTGAATGACTTGCACATGATGCGCGCATTCGTCAATGCCTATGCACCGACCCGCACGGTTATCCGCGAGACGATCCGGAAGATCGCCGGAGAGTCTGAATTCAAAGGCATCTGCAACGACATCCCGTTCTGTGATCGCTGGGACACCCGGATCTGAAAGTTATATAATAAGGGTATAGATTCATCTTTTCAGGTCTGGTTCGGGAGCTTCTTGCTCCTGGCAAAACACGGATAGGAGGTCTTGATCATGAAAAACTTCCTCGAAAAATCATTTGACTTTGGCCTTGGCTTATTGATGTATTCACGGGAAAAAGTCGAAGAACTGGTCGAAGAAATGGTCAATAAAGGCGAGATCGAAAAGAAAGAAGCCCAGAAATTCGCCAATGACCTGGTTAAAAAGGGCGAAGAACAGCGCGACGAGTTCAAGTCCCTCGTGAACGGCGAGGTTTCCAAAGCCCTGAACCACATTGGTGTGGCTAAAAAAGACGACCTGGTGAGCAAGGATGAAATCAGCCGGATCGTCCGGGAGCAAGTCCTCCAAGTCCTCAAAGAACAAGGGATGATCAAAGACGACCCGGCGAAATAAGCCCGAGGCCTGCAGGTGAGCCACAAGGCTTTGAACCTGAAACGGTATCAGCAGATCATCACCGTTTTTTCGAAAAACGGCTTTGGCCTGCTGATCGACCAGCTTGGGATCATCAAACACCTCAAGCTGAATCGGCCTCTACCTGATCTCGCGGCTGAGCCCGGCCATGTCCGGCTTTCCGCCGGCGAGCGACTGCGCTTGTCACTGGAGGAACTCGGTCCGACGTTCATCAAGCTCGGCCAGATCCTCAGCACGCGACCCGATATTTTCCCGGCTGATATCATTGTTGAACTCAGGAAACTGCAGGACGCCGTCCCGCCCTTTCCCTTTACAGAAGTCAGGTCCGTAGTCGAAACCGACCTTGAGGACAAGCTGGAACATATCTTCCTGGAATTTGATGAGCAGCCGGTTGCGGCGGCTTCCCTGGCCCAAGTCCACCGGGCGAAGCTCCATTCCGGACGCTCCGTTGCGGTCAAGGTCCAGCGACCGAACATCGAGAGCACGATCGAGCGGGACATCAGTATCCTCAAAGACCTGGCCAGCTTCCTCGACCACCACACCCCCTACGGCAAACTCTACGACTTTGGCGCCGTGGTTCAGGAATTTGAAAATACCATAAAGGGCGAGCTGGACTTCACCCAAGAGGGCGAGAACGCCGAAACCTTCCGGCAGAATTTCACTCAGGACAAGGGGATCGCTGTCCCGATCGTCAAATGGATCTATACGACGCGGCGGGTCTTGACGATGGAGTATATCGAAGGCCTTCACATCGACAATATCCCGGCCTTGACTGCTGCCGGAATCGATCTGGACGATTTGGCCAGAAACCTCGTGACCTCGATCTGCAACCAGGTCCTGCGGGACGGCTTTTTCCACGCCGATCCCCACCCGGGGAACATCCAGGTCCTTCCCGACGGGACGATTGTTTTTCTCGACCTGGGCATGATCGGTCGCCTCGATGAGATCCGCAAGCAGATGATCTCGAACTTTTTCATCGGCGTGACCACCCGCGACAGCCGGAAGGTCGTCAAATCGATTGTCGGCCTGGAACAGATGCCCAGCCAGAGCAACTTGAAGCAGTTTGAAAAAGACATCGACAAGATCATCGACAAATATATCACCAAGCCCTGGAAAGAGATCAAACTCCAGGATTTGTTCTACGACACGTTCAACAGCGCTTTTACCAACAAGATCAAAGTCCCGCGGGAATTCGCCCTGCTGGGCAAAACCTTTGGCACCCTGCAGGGTTTGCTGGAAATGCTGGCCCCGGATCTCAACACCCTCGAAGTCGTCAGACCGATCGCCAGGCGGCTGCTGCGCGAGTCGTTCTCATTCGACCGGATCAGCTCAGGCCTGCGTAAAAGCCTATGGGATTACAAAGACTTCCTCGTCGAGTTGCCCAACGCCCTGCTGCGATTCATGGCCAAAATGGAAAATGAGGATTTCGCCGTTCAGATGGAAATCAAGGGGATCGACAAGATCCTCAAGCGTTTTGATCGCGACCTGAACCGCGTGTCGCTCAGCATTGTCCTGCTTTCGGTCAGCATGATCATCACAGGCATCATCGTCGGCTCCAGCCTCGGTGCTGGAGCTGGAGCTGAGATCTACCAGCTGAACCTGATGGTGCTGCGGATCGGCCTTGGCCTGGCTGTGATCATCATCCTGGGCCTGGTCTTTTCGCTATACCGGTCCAGGCGCTAGCGATCAATTGCCTGACGGCTGGCGAGCCTGGCTTAACTGGCCGTCTGGCTTAACTGGCCTCGAAAAGCCAGCTTTTCTTTTACTTCGATGGACTCATTGTTTAAACTAGATCTAATAACCTTACTGAGGAGAATGATGACCCATGGCTGACCGACCGGAAAATCCCGTGCCCAGGCTGGATGTCAAAGCCCGGACCAATAGCGTCCTGGATAAATACAAACTCAACCGGGCCGGCGCACTGCGCCTGGCCATCGTCACTCTGGCCGTCATCGCCCAGTTCATCCTGATCGGCCTGTTGATCAATTATCTCAAGATCCATTCGACTTACCTGTACTTGTTCCTGGAAATGCTGGCACTCACCCAGGTCCTGGTCCTGCTTGCCAAGAACCGCAACACCTCCTACACCACGGCCTGGACCGTCGTCTTTCTGGTCCTGCCCGTTTTCGGCGAACTGCTTTACTTACTGTGGGGGCAATCGGGCAAAACGAGCCGGAAAAGCAAACGGATGGCCATGATCTTTGCCCGACGCAGAACACTGGCTGCAGCAGAACCCAGCGGTACTCGGCGATCTGGCCGAAACCAAACCGAAACACCGCCGGATTGCCAACTTCCTGGTCCAGCAGGGCTTTCCGCTCTACAAGGAAACACTCAGCAAATACTACCCATTGGGCGACCTGCAGTTTGTCGATATGATCGAGGACCTCGAGAAAGCCGAACGGTTTATTTTCCTGGAATACTACATCGTGTCCGAGGGCGACCTCTGGGAAAAGATCCATGACGTGCTCAAACGAAAGGCCAAGGCCGGTGTCGACGTTCGTCTTTTATATGACGATATCGGCAGTATCTGGGCGACACCCGATCAATTCCGGAAGAACCTGCACAGCGAGCAGATCCAAGTCCGGGCCTTCGGCGAAGCACAGAAACAACTATCGCATCTGTACCTGAACCATCGCAACCACCAGAAAATCGCCGTCATCGACGGCAATGTCGGCTATACAGGCGGGACCAACCTGGCCGACGAGTACGCCAATATCTATGCCAAGTTCGGGCACTGGAAAGACACGGCCATCCGCCTCGAAGGCGACGCGGTCTGGAGCCTGACCGTGACTTTCCTGGAAATGTGGGAGTCTGAATCCCAGGTCCAGGAAGACTATTTGCGCTACCGCCCGACAAAAACAGTCGCCGGTGATGGCTTCTACCAGCCCTTTACCGATGGTCCGGTCAACAATCCGAACAATCCGGCGGAAATGATGTATCGCCAGATCATCGCCACCGCCCAACGCTATATCTACATCACGACCCCATACTTGATCCTCGATGAAACGATGATGGACGAACTGTGCCTGGCCGCACAGGGCGGCATCGATGTGCGGATCGCCACCCCCGGCGTCTGGGACAAGTGGTATGTCCACAAAGTCACCCGCTCCAACTACCGGCGCCTCGTCGAAGCCGGCGTGCGGATTTACGAATACAAGCCCGGATTCCTGCACGCCAAGACGATCCTCAGCGATGATGACCATGCGGTGACCGGCAGCATCAACATGGACTACCGCAGCTTTTTCCTGCAGTTCGAAAACGGCGTCTGGATCTGCCAGGCTCCGATGTTATCTGACATCAAGCGCGACCTGCTCGAGACCTATGCCGTCAGCGAGGAAGTCTCCCTCGACCTGCTGAAAAAGGTCCGCTGGCCGGAACGCCTGGCCCAGGCGAGCCTGAGGTTGTTTGCGCCATTGTTCTGAAATCACCGTTAATTATTCACGATCGGACGTGAATCCCTTTGCAATATCGTAATATGCAATAAATCCCTATTCAAAAATACTATTGATTATCGAGAAAATTATTTATAATAGTTATCGATGCGTTGCATTGAGGTGACCCATATGCCTGATGACCAGGAGATCGTTTTTTGCAAAGGTGGCGGCTGCACGGCCAAATTAGGGCCAGGTGCGTTGGCCAGTGTTTTAGCAGAATTACCGAAAGTGTCCGACCCGCGCCTGCTGGTCGGATTTGATAGCTCGGACGATGCAGCTGTTTATCAATTGTCTGATGATCTGGCTGTTGTGATGACCTTGGACTTTTTCCCGCCGATGGTGGATGATCCTTATACATTTGGCCAGATCGCGGCGACAAATGCCTTAAGTGATGTCTACGCGATGGGTGGCGATGTATTAACGGCTCTTAATATTGTCTGCTTCCCCGAGAAATGGGATCTGAACATCCTCGGCCAGATCCTGATTGGCGGCAGTGAAAAAGTGCGTGAATCCGGCGGGATCCTGGCCGGCGGTCATTCGATCAACGATGTCGATGTCAAATATGGCTTGTCGGTCACCGGGACAATCCATCCGAAGCGGATCTTTCAAGAACAATGGCTGCCAGGTCGGGGACAAGCTGATCCTGACGAAACCGCTCGGCGTCGGCATTGTCTGCACAGCCAACCGGGTTGGCGAGGCTTCGGAAGAAGCGATGGCTCAGGCGGTGAAGTCGATGACGACACTCAACAAGTACGCTTCGGAAATCATCCGCAAGTACCGAGTGCATGGCTGCACGGATGTGACTGGCTTCAGTTTCCTCGGCCACCTGCACGAGATGCTGGATGACCGATGCGGCGCGGTGATTGACACGCTGCAAATTCCCTTTATTCGGGAGGCTGCCCAGTACGCAAATGATTTTCTGTTGACAGCAGCTGCCCAGCGAAACCGCAACCAATTTGAACCCTATGTCGATTTCAAGGATGTACAATTTTCGATGCAGGAAATTCTGTTTGATCCACAGACCTCTGGCGGACTGCTGGTCAGTCTTGATGCGGCCGATGCTGACGAAGCCTTGGCTGAGATCGAGAAACTAGGCCTGCCTTGCGGCATCGTGGGTTCAATCACCGCGAAACAGGACAAGGAAATTATTGTCAGATAATACGAATTAATAAAAAATCGAGTTGGAGAATCAACATGAACAAGACGTTGGACTTCAGGGGTAAAGCTTGCCCGATCCCCGTGGTCGAGACAAAAAAGACGCTGGCCGGGATGGCGAATGGTGAAATCAGTCGAAGTGTCAGTCGACAACTTTATCGCGGTGCAGAATCTTTCAAAGATGGCCGTTCAAAAACACCTGGAAGTGGCTTCTAAAAAACTGAATGATAATCATTATGTCGTGATGATCACCGCGAAAGCTAATCTGACTGATGCTCAGCTGGCTGATTTTCAGCAGGCTGATTCTCAGCCTGCAGTTCATCAATCTGTCGAACCTCAAGGAACAACCGCAACAGGGTGCCTTCCGGACAACCGCAAAGCCAAAGAAGTCGTCGTGTTGTCCTCAGACAAAATGGGCGAGGGCGATGAGAAACTCGGCCGAGCCCTGATGAAGGGTTTCATCTATGCGATGACCGAACAAGACTCATTACCACAGACGGTGCTGCTCTACAACAATGGCGCAAAATTGGCCGTTGAAGGTTCGGATTCACTGGCTGACTTGAAACTCCTCGAAGCCCAGGGTGTTGAGATCATGACCTGCGGTACTTGCCTCAACCATTATGGTCTGACGGAGAAACTTGGTGTCGGATCCGTGACGAATATGTATGTCATTGTTGAAAAAATGAATGCAGCGACCAAGGTGACAAGGCCGTGAACATTGAGCGATTGATCATCATTCGTGGCGGGGGTGATATTGCCACGGGTACGATTCAGAAACTCCACAGGGCAGGTTTTCCTGTCCTGGTCCTCGAAATTGCCAATCCATCGGCAATCCGCCGCAAGGTGGCATTGTCCGAGGCTGTTTATGAGGGTGAAGTGACAGTTGAAGATGTGACCGGCATTCTGGTCCGTGACCTGGCAGACGCCAAGGTGCAGATCGCGCTGGGCAAGGTACCGATTCTTGTTGATCCGAACTGTACTGTCCTTAATCTGGTCAAACCACTGGCGCTAGTCGATGCGATTCTGGCCAAGCGCAATCTCGGCACTAACCGTGCGATGGCAGGTATCACTGTCGCGCTCGGCCCCGGTTTTTCGGCCGGCGAAGATGTCGATGTTGTCGTCGAAACGATGCGGGGCCATGACCTCGGCCGGTTGATTTTTTCCGGGCCAGCACTGCCCAATACGGGGACCCCAGGCTTGATCGCCGGAGTCGCCCAGGAACGTGTGATCCATGCGCCCTCTTCCGGTGTGATGCATAATCTGAAAGCCATTGGCGATCGTGTCGGTGCAGGCGAAACAATTGCAATGATTGGGGATATGCCAGTATTGGCCAGTCTTGATGGCATCATCCGGGGTCTGATCCGGGATGGCTTTCAAGTTGTGAAGGGTCTGAAAATAGCAGATATCGACCCACGGGATTCCGAGCTGGAGAACTGCTCGACGATCTCTGATAAAGCACGGTGCATCGGAGGCAGTGTGCTGGAAGCGGTCATGATGTTGGAGCATCGGCAACATGGCTCTTGAGCTTCCGGTGATTTATCTCGACCAGGCGTCGACCAGTCTGCATAAGCCGTGCTGTGTAGCTGAAGCCGTCAGCTCAGCGATAAGCACTCTCGGCAACAGTGACCGGGGCGCTCATGATGTGTCGCTTGCGGCGTCGCGTATTGTCAATCAGACGCGGCAGCGTATCTGCAGCATGTTTAATGTCGGACTGCCCCATCAGGTGGTATTCACTGCTAATGCGACGGAGAGTCTGAACACTGCGATTCAGGGTCTGGTCGGGCCAGGTGACCATGTTGTGACCACCGTCCTTGAGCACAACAGTGTGCTCCGGCCACTGTATCTCCAGGTCGATCGCGGGGCTGCGATCAGCATCGTGAATTGTAATCCGCATGGCCAAGTTGAGCCACAGGCTATTGAGGCAGCCATCAGACCCGGGACACGAGCCGTTATCTGTACCCATGCCTCCAATGTCACCGGGAATGTCCTTGATATCCGGGCGATCGGCGAGATCTGCCAGCGCCATCATGTGCTGTTCATCGTCGACGCCTCCCAGACTGCCGGGGTTTTCCCGATCGATCTGCAGGCGGATCACATCGATGTCCTATGTTTTTCAGGCCACAAAGGGTTGCTCGGGCCCCAGGGGACCGGCTGCCTGTGTGTGCGCGAAGCATTGGTGATCCCGCCGCTGAAAGTTGGTGGTACCGGCATGCAAAGTTTCTCCAGGACCCAGCCGAAAGAGATGCCGGCCGCGTTAGAAGCCGGTACGCTGAACAGCCATGGCATCGCCGGGCTGAATGCAGCCCTCAGTTATCTTTCAGACTACAGCATTGACCGGGTCCGGATCGAGGCTCAGTCCTTGATGCAACAATTTATTGAAGGTATCCGCGACCTGCCGCAGGTCAGAATATATGGTGATATCAACCAGCCTGACCGGGCTCCGATCGTCAGCTTGAACATAGACGGCTGGGATGCTGGCGTTGTCAGTGATGCACTGGCCGAGGACTATGGCATTCTGACTCGCGCCGGCGCCCATTGCGCACCCCTGATGCACCAGGCGCTGGGGACCATAGAACAAGGCGTCGTGCGGTTCAGTTTCTCCCATTTCAACACAGCCGCAGAGATCAGGACAGCTATCCAGGCGATCCGGGCACTGGCTGCAGAATGAGCTGCGCAGTATCCGGATTCAATGTGGCCCGCAAGGGTTCAAGCATAGGAACAACGATCAGATCAGCTGGGGTTTATACACGATGAGACCCAAGGAAAATCGACTTGTCGTGACTTTTCGCACGACGACAGATGCCATGACCCTCGAAGATGCCGGTAAAGCCAGTGGCTTGTCCGGACGGCTGATTCCTGTGCCGCGGGCAATCACCGCAGGCTGCGGGCTGGCCTGGAGTGAACCGTCTGTCAATCGGACCGCGCTGGAGCAGATGATTGCTGACCAGCATCTCAACTATGATCAGATCGTGGAACTGGTGATTTGAGATGATGATCTGGAAACGACTGGTAAAAGACTGGGTGCAGGAAACATCGTTCGCGGATGCGCTGATGATTGATTTCTCGACCAAACAAGTGATTGCAGCGGTCGGTGGAGGCGGTAAAACGTCCACTTTGCAGCAATTGGCAGCGGAGCTGAGGATCCGAGGCAAGAAAGTCATCTTGACCACAACGACACATATGGCGATGCCGGAGGCGCCTGAAATACTGTCAGCTAATCCGGATTTCATTCGGGAAAGACTCGAACAAGACCATTTCGCGCTCGTAGGACACTCGGTTGGCAACGGAAAAATGGCCGGCGTCTCCAAGCAACTTTACTACAAACTTTGCTCCCTGGCGGATGTTGTGCTGGTAGAGGCTGACGGATCGAAGCAGATGCCGCTGAAACTGCCGGCTTCGCATGAACCGGTCATCCCGGAAAACGCCACGCAAGTCCTGGTACTCGCCGGCATGAGTGCCTTGGGCCAGACGATTGCAGATTCCTGTCACCGCAAAGAACTGGTGATGAAGCTGCTGGGAAAAGATGAAGAACATCAAGTCCAACCTGAGGATATCGCCAGGATGATCCAGCAGGGTTACTGGATGCCCTTTGTCACTGGATCAGGCTTATCCGGCACGGTCATCCTGAATCAGGCGGATGATGTTGCTCATAAAGCCAGTGCAATGTCGGTCGCTACCCTATTGGATCCGATTCCCTGCCTGATCACGCAATTACACTAACCGAAAGGAATCCAACACGATGAAAACAATACCAGTCGAGCAAGCTATCGGAACGGCCCTGGCCCATGACATGACCCAGATCCTGCCCGGTGAATTCAAGGGCAGCCGTTTCAAAAAGGGCCATATCATCACCGCTGAGGATATCCCGGTCCTGCTCAGCATGGGCAAGGAGCATGTCTTTGTACTCGAATTAGGACCCGACATGCTGCACGAAAATGATGCAGCCTTGCGACTTGCGACTGCCGCAGCCGGATCTGGCATCGAGCTGTCAGCGCTAAACGAAGGCAAGGTCGATCTCCGTGCCGCCCGCGATGGCCTCCTCAAAGTCAATGTCACACGCCTCAACGCCCTGAATGATTCGGAAGAAATCATGTTTGCCACTCTGCATTCGAACCAGTTGGTCACCAGGGGTCAGAAAGTCGGTGGTACGCGGGTTATTCCCTTGGCTGTCAAAGAACAGGTAATCGTTGATGCTGAATCCTTGCTCAAGCAGTCAACCCTGATCGACATTCTGCCACTCAAGTCATTCAAAATTGGTCTGGTGACAACCGGCAGCGAAATTTTCAACGGCCTGATCAAAGATGCTTTCGGACCGGTCCTGGAACGAAAATTGGCATCGCTTGGCAGCAAGATCAGTCGCCAGATCCTGGCTTCAGACGATGAGGACCGGATTGTCGCAGCCATCCATGAGCTGATTGCCGAAGGCGTGGATATGATTGCGGTCACCGGCGGCATGTCGGTTGATCCTGATGACCGGACGCCGGCCAGCATCCGCAAAGCAGGTGCCAAGATCATAACCTACGGCGCACCCGTTCTGCCAGGCGCGATGTTCTTGCTGGCCTATATCGGTGAAATCCCGGTCGTCGGCCTGCCGGGCTGCGTGATGTACCACGACACCAGCATCTTTGACTTGATCGTGCCCCGGATCCTGGCTGGTGAAAAACCGACGCGGGCCGAGATCAAGTCGCTTGGCCACGGCGGCATGTGCAGCAACTGCAAACCCTGCCATTATCCGAATTGTGGTTTCGGTAAAGCATAAATTAGTAAAGCGTAATTCGGGTGGTGAATTTGTGTATAATTAAAAGAAAATGCTGTAGTTGCACAATAATTGTGTTAGCCAGTATCAATTACCAAGACACAAAACTGGCAGTTTTTTCACGACAAATCCAGTGCCTTTCCAGAAAAACGTTCAGGCATCAGGAGGGGAATTGATATGGCAGGTAAGATCAGGGAAATCATCGATTCTATCATCCAGGAACGATCTGAAGTCAATCCGGCTATCGCTGAAATGACAAAAGCCAAATTCATTTTGAAAGGCATTTCACCGGATAAATACGATAGGGATTCTGCTGATGACCCTTTGATCATCAAGAAACTGCTTAGCCTGAAGACCCAGTTGAATGACAGCTCCCCTGCCCAGGCGAGGAAAAATATCAAGTCCGTTTTTTCCCTGAATGCTTCAGAAGCAGAAGCGGTATTGGAACTAAGAACCCAGCTTGATGATTTCAACGTCAAGCTGTTGATCTTTTTTGCGTCTTCCTCTTATGACCTTGATCAGTTGTGCGGTTTGATGCAGGAAACATTTGAGAACTGTATTGTTTTTGGCTGTTCGACCGCCGGCGAAATTGCCAACGGCGAAATGCTGAATCATTCGGTCGTGGCCATGGCCTTCAGTGCCAATGTCATTGCCGATGCTCAAGTTGAAGTGATTGAAGAACTTAACCGGAATCCAGGTGTTGACCAGGCTTTTTCTTCTTTCGGGCAGCATTTTGCAGTAAGCCCGATCAACATGGACCCGGCCAGATACTTGGGGCTGGTTTTGATCGATGGATTGAGCATGCGCCATGAAGTTTTGATGGATCAGATCGGCAACAATACAAACGTCTATTTTGTCGGTGGATCAGCCGGCGATGATTCGAAATATATCAAGACTTTCGTTTGTGCGAACGGCAGGGCCTATACCGATTCGGCAGTGCTTGCTCTGCTGAAAATGGACGAGAATGCTGAATTCGGCATCATCAAGTCGCAGAGTTTCAAAAAACTCGCCCCCGTACTCAAAGCCAGCAAGGTCAAGCCTGAAACCAGGGAGGTCATTGAATTCAACAATCGGCCGGCAATCCTGGCCTATGCCGATGCTTTGGGCCTTGAGTCTGCAGATGACGCGCCAAATTATTTCATGTCTAATCCGCTTGGCCTGAGCATTGGCGAAAATGACATATTCGTCAGAAGTCCCTTGCGGAAAAGAGGGACGAATATGGAATTGTTCTGCAATCTGCTGGAAGGCATGGAAGTCAATCTCCTGGAATCGACGGATATTATCGAGGACACAAAACTTGCACTGGAAAATAAACGCCAGGAATTCGGGACGATTGAAGGAATCATCAATTTCAACTGCATACTGCGGACTCAGGAAATGGAAAAGAAGAATCAGCTCAGGCAGTATGGTGCATTATTCAAGGATTTCGAGACTGTTGGATTTTCAACGTACGGCGAAGAATTCATCGGACATATCAACCAGACCGCAACCATGCTGGTGTTCAAGACGGATAAGACCAAGTCGATTGAATCACTTGAAACAAGCTTGAAGTCTGAAGTTGAGCAGTCCCCTCAATCCACAGAGACAGGCAATGAAGCCCTGTTGAGGAGAATCGATGAGCTCAACCGGATATTGCAGGAGCGGAACAAGCAACTGGAAGAAACGACTGAAGCCCTCAAGCAGTTCAATATCCACCTTGAAGAAGAGATTCTTGAGCGGACTAGACGCGAAGACGATATTCGTTACTTAAGCTATCATGATATCTTGACCGGCCTGTTCAACCGGCGGTTTTATGAAGAAGAAATCAAGCGACTCGATACTGCGAGAAATCTGCCCATTTCGATCATCATGGGCGATGTCAACGGATTGAAGTTCCTGAATGATCATCTGGGCCATGAAAAAGGAGACGAACTCATCCAGAAAGCTGCAGCAGCTATTCGTCGAGCCTGTCGCACCGATGAAATCATTGCCCGCTGGGGCGGCGATGAATTTGTCATTCTGCTCCCCCAGACCCAGCGTGAGGAAGCTGAAAAGGTCATCGGCAGGATCAATAGTCAAATGCAGAATGAGTATGTCAGCTCACTGCCTGTCAGCGTTTCTTTTGGTGTCGAGACTAAGATGACTACAAATGATGACATCATGAAGATCCTGAAAAAGGCCGAAGACAACATGTATGCACACAAAAAGCGGACAAGTCAAAACCGCCAGCGTCATGCAAACGAAAATTTCCCGGATTGAAAATCCGCATCAAGAGCCCGATGACCTGCCGACCTTGACGGATGTCACTCTGATCACGGCATAGGCCTCGCATCCGACCTTCAAATTTGTTATCGGTCCAGATACATCAATTGATATGGATCCAGGAATACTTGCCAAGGTAAGGGGATATTTTGGATTTGCAGCCATTTTTCCTTGCTGACTTCCCATTGTAGGTGGTAGTCGCCAGGTTCGGTCGGCTGTCTTTCCAGCGTCAAAAAAACGGTCATCCGGAAAGGCGTTTCACTGGTGTAACTCGGCCAGACATTGAAAACATTAGCCAGGTCTTGCGCAGTAGCCAGACGGATACAATGGGCCCGGAGGCCGATGAATTTAATTTTGTTCAAAGGAAGAGTTGCCGCTTTCAGTCGGATACCCCAGTCTGATGCGATGAGTTCGAAAGGTTTTGTTTTAACTGCTGCCTCATCAGCTGCTGTCCCAACTGCCGCCGCATCTATCGTTACAGCAGAAAAATTCCTGCAGCCTGTGAGTTGGGCTGAGGCCAGAGAGGGCGGGTTCCGGAAGAGCACGGCTTTATTGCCTTGCATTTCAACTTTGCCATTGATGACGACGACCATTTGCTGGCAGATCCGGTAAGCTTCCTCCATGTTGTGGGTCACAAAAATTGTCGCCCCATGGTAATTCGCCAGCAAATCCTGCAATTGCCTGGTCATGTGAATGCGCAGATCTTCATCCAGTGCTGAAAAGGGTTCATCGAGTAATAGAGCTTGCGGCTCAACTGCCAAAGCCCGGGCTAAAGCAACCCGCTGCTGCTGACCCCCGGACAGTTCAGACGGGTAACGACGCCCCAGATCTTCCAGCTTGACCATTTTAATCATTCGCTGAACCAGCTCGTGACGGCATGACCGATCCAGCTGGTTCAGTGCAAAGCCGATATTTTCTTCGACAGTCATATTCGGAAACAAGGCATAGTTCTGGAACACCAGGCCTACCTTGCGTTCATGACTGGGAAGATTGATGCCTTGACTGGAATCAAAAAGCACCCGTCCGTTCAGGACGATCCGGCCTTCGTCCGGTTTGACCAGGCCTGCAATGCAACGCAGCGTCATGCTTTTCCCGGACCCGGACGCGCCAAGTAAGCCCACGATGTCCTGCCCAGTTTCAAATTGGACATCGAGGTTAAACCCTGGCAATTTCTTTTTGATCTGGACTGACAGTTCCGTATTACTTCCTCCCCAACACAGGTGTGCGCTTGTTTTGATAGTCCGACCATAAGTTGATCAATGTCATGGAAACCAATGAAATCGTGAAGATGCCCAGGACCCAGATATAAGCTGTCCCCATATCTCCACCTTCAACAGCAAAATATATCGCGACCGGAATGGTCTGCGTTTTGCCCGGAATGCTGCCGGCGACCATCAAGGTTGCGCCAAACTCACCCAAAGCCCGGGCAAAAGCCAGGACCGTGCCGGCGGCGATACCAGGCCAGGCAAGGGGAACTGATACTCGCCAGAAAATCCGCCATTCGTGGACGCCCAAGGTTCGGGCAGCGTTGATGATATTTTCATCGATTTGTTCGAAGGCACCCCGAGCTGCTTTGTACATCAGGGGGAAGGAGACGACAGCAGCGGCGATCACCGTTGCCGACCAGGAAAAGATCACCCGCAGGCCCAGTTTAAACAAAAAGGAACCGATCGGCCCATTTTTGCCGAAGATCAGAAGCAGGAAAAAACCGACGACAGTCGGAGGCAGAATCATCGGCAGGGTCAGCAGCGTGTCGATCAGACCCCTCAGGCGGCCCTTATAACGGGCAACCCGGTAGGCGATGGCCAGCCCGGCAAAGAAGGTCAAGACCGTCGCGGTGAAAGCCGTTTTCAGGGAAATAAATAAAGGCGACCAGTCCATGATTCAACCATCCTGTTAATAGTTGTGTTTAGCTGACCAAGTAGGTGAAACCAAATTGCTCAGAAATCAACCGCACGGAATCACTGTAGAGGTAATTGATGAATGCTGTAGCTGCTTGTTTATTGGCACTGTCAGTTAAAACTGCTGCCGGATAGATGATCGGCTTGTGTGCACTTTCCGGAATGATCAGGGCGACTTTGACTTTGTCCGACGTCAACGCATCAGTCGCGTACACAAATCCGGCATCAGCATTGCCGGTCTCAACCCAGGTCAGGACTTCCCGGACATCCTTGGCATAAACAATCTTTTCTTTATAGGTCAGGGAAGCCAGCAGACTGTTGGGGGTCAGAGCTTCGGTGGCATACTGTCCGGCCGGCACGGTTTTTGGTTCGCCGATGGCGATTTTTGTGAAAGCAGCCGAGTTGAGGTCATTGAGTTCACCGAGTTTTATCGTGGATTCAATTGGTGTGATCAGCACAAGCTTGTTGCCTAACAAATTGCGTCGGGTTTCCGTCACGATCAGGTTTTTTATTGCGAGGGCATCCATCTGCTTGGCAGCAGCAGAGATAAAAAGGTCAGCTGGAGCACCTTGTTCGATCTGGGTCTGGAGTGTTCCAGAAGAACCGAAATTGTAGATGATTTTCACGTTGGGCGCGGTTTTGGCATAAGCAACCTGGATACTTTCCATGACATCTTTCAGGCTGGCAGCAGCAGAAATTGTCAGCTGGACCGGGGCTGCCGTCGATGCTACCGATGAATTCGCGCAGGCCGTTATCGCAAAGGGCAATGTGATCATCAAGACAAGGGCCAAAGCGATTATAATTTTCTTCATTGAAGCTCCTAGTATTCTTGAATTGCGCTGTCAAGCGCGGGTTTACAGGATAGTGTTTGGCCAGCTCCAAAATCACGTCCGGTAACTGCCGTTGATGCGTACATAGTTGTAGGAAAAGTCACAGGTCCACAAACGATCAAAGGCTTCGCCATCGCGCAGCAGGATTCGGATCAGGACTTCTTTCTGCTGCAGGATCTGTTTAGCCTTTGCCTCGTCAAATAAAAGCGCTGCACCATTTTCGCAGACTTTCAGCTCGCCGATATAGATATCACAGCGGTCGGGATCAAATTCGGCGCCGGAATAGCCAACAGCGGTCAGGATTCGGCCCCAGTTGGCATCTTCGCCGAAGATCGCCGTTTTAACGAGTGGCGACTGACCGACAGCCAGAACGACCTTATAAGCGTCCTCTGGCGTTTTGGCCCCCTGGCACTGAACCTCCACAAGCTTGGTTGCACCTTCGCCATCCTGGGCGATCAGGCGGGCCAGATGAGTGGCGACGATTGTGATGGCTTCCTGAAGCAACTGGCCGGCAGTGCTGGATGCGCTGGTAATTTTTGTTGTCGCGGAGCGCCCGTTGGCTAGTGCGATGACCATATCACAGACACTGGTGTCACCATCGACTGAGACACGGTTATAGGTCTGGTTGGTCGTCTGGCGCAACATCGAAACCAGGACATCGTGGTCGACATCGCAGTCGGTGGTGATGATGCTGATCATCGTCGCCATGTTCGGATGAATCATCCCGGAGCCCTTGGCCATGCCGGCGACAGTAACCGGTTTGCCGTCGAGTTCAAAAGTCACGACACATTCTTTTGGAATGAGATCCGTTGTCATGATCGCTAATTCGGCATCGTGGCCGGATTCCGGTGAAGAGGACAAGGCGGCACAGGCGGCAGGAATCCCGCGCTTGAACGCGTCAAGATCCAGGCGCTTGCCGATCACACCGGTCGATCCGGTCAGGACATGCTCAACCGGGCAGCCGAGTTCGGCTGCGGTCAATGCGGCCACGATTTCGGCATCCTTGTAGCCGGCTTCCCCGACACAGGCATTGGCAATCCCACTGTTGATGATGATGGCACTGGCCAGTCCACTGCGGATCGTATCCGTGGTGCGCTGCAAAGAATGGCCCTTGACGACATTGCGGGTGAACACGCCGACAGCAGTGGCCGGGATCTCGCTGACAATCAAAGCCAGGTCTAGGCGGTTGTCTTTTTTCAGGCCGCAGGCGACACCTGATGCAGCATATCCTTTGGGGGTTGTGATCGAGCCATCAATAATTTTCATCATTTATCTCCTTCATGTGACATTTTACGGCAAAAAATGGTCTTTCAATCGTCGGTTTCCTCTTTTGGCAGATCCCAGTTGAAATAGGCGAAATAAGGCTGGGCCGCACGAAGCCGAAAAGCCGGAATATCGACTTTTGACCAATCATAAATGCCTTTGCCGGTTTTGATGCCCAAGTCACCGGCCGCCACTTTATCGGTAATGAATGCCTGCGTTGTGTGCGCGGTCGATAGCTCGGGAAACAGATATTTTTCGATGCTGTCGACCAGGTCGAGACCGGCATTGTCCTGATGCTCCAATAGGCCGATCGCAGTGTAACGGGGCATGATGCTGTATTTCAGGCAGGTGTCGATATCAGCAGGCTCGGCAATCCCTTGTTCTATCATGTAAACGGCTTCGCGGATCATCGCATGTTGGATTCGGTTAGCGATGAAGCCGGCGGCGTCCTTGTTCATGAGGGCGACTTTGCGGCCCATCGATTCCAGGACAGCTTTGACTGTTGCGATTGTCTGGTCACTGGTATAGGGACTCTTGACGACTTCCACACAGGGGACAAGGTGCGGCGGATTATAGGGGTGGGCGACGACAATCCTGTCCTTCTGAACCAGCCCTTCAGCCAGGTCACTGACTTTGATCGCCGATGTCGTGGATGCGATCACCTTGAAATGCGGGCAATACTTTTCGATCTGGGCATAGATCTTATGCTTCAGTCCCAATTTTTCCGGGACACTTTCGAAAATGAAATCGGCCGCAGCCAAATCCTCAATCCGTTGGGTCACCGTCAGCAGCTTTTTGCAGGCAGCGGCCTGGCCAGGTGTGACGAGTCCTTGGGTGATCAAGTCTTTGAAGCAGGCATCGTAGCGCGCCAGACCAGAATCCACATTGACATTTGCCAGCATGATGGTCGGATAACCATTACCCGTGCTTAATGCCGCAAGACTAGCCCCGATCATGCCAGTGCCGATTACCGCGATACACTCGATTCCTTCTGCTCTCATGGCGAACCCTCCATCTTGGATACAAGTATCAATAGTCGACTCATTCAATCTCATTATCACAGCTATTATTGATATAAGGTTGAATTTAGTCTCTTGTGAAATCAATTTTGCAGGACTGCAGTCAATCTATTGCTGCAAATACAACAACACCACCTCTATCAAGGTGATGTTGATGCTTGACAGGATTGGACTGGCGATCCAGGATAAGTTATTTTCCGTCGCGTTCGTAGGCTGCTTCCATCGCTTTGATCAGGGGCAGTTTCTTTCCGGAGAGGAAACGGACCATCGCCCCGCCAGCGGTGCAGACGTAATTGATTTTGGCCAGGTCGATGAACAGGCTGGCCGCACTGACGGTATCCCCGCCTCCGACGACCGAGTAACCTGGAGCATCAGCGATCGATTGCCAGAGCGCCTTCGTGCCGGCTTCAAACAATGGATCTTCATAGACGCCAGCCGGACCGTTGACGAAAATGGTGCCAGCGGTCTTGATGATGGCGTCGTACCGGGCTATCGTATTCGGTCCAATATCCATGAACGAGATTTTGTCTTTGGGCAGTTCAGATATAGAAATATCGACTCGTTGGCCATCTGCTTCATAAGCCAGGTCGGAGGGAACATCGATGCGGCCGGGGAAGTCGCGCAGCATTTCGCGGGCGGGCTCGACGAAGACCATCAGGTCTTTCGCGATGAGAAATTTCTCGGTATCTTGACCGAGGTTGACACCTTGCGCGATGAGCATAACCTGTCCGGTCACGCCACAAGCCAGGATTTTGTCTGCTGTGCCATTCTCGAGCACGGTTTTCATCATCCCGAAAGCATCGGAAATCTTGGCTCCGCCGAGCACGAAGACGGCTGGTTTGGCCGCGCCGTTCAGTACTTTGTACAACGCTTCGTATTCGTCGTAGAGCAGGCGTCCGCCGGCGGTCGGCAGCAATTCCTGGAAGGCGACCATGCTCGGGCAGCTGCGGTGGGCCGCAGCAAATGCGTCGTTGACATAGTAGTCGAAGAGCGGCGCCAGTGTGCGTACCAGCCAGGTATCGAGCATTTCCTTGGCCGTCAGCTTGACTTCCTTCTCAAAACCCGAGACCTCTTCGGTCAGGTAGCGCAGGTTGCCTAAAAAGACAGCTTCACCGGATTTCAGGGCTTTGACGGTTGCGACGGCAGTCGGGCCACAGACGTCTTCGACGTAGATGATCGGACGGCCGAGATGGAAGGCCAGCTTTTCAGCGTGCTCCTGCATCGACATCAGGTTCTGGTAGTCGAGCGTGTCGCCCTGGTGGGCGATGATCGCCAGCTTCGCGCCGTTGTCGAGCAGGTATTTGATCGTCGGGATGCTTTTCCTGATCCGGTTCTCGTTGACGATCCGGCGGGACTGCGGGTCGATCGGCGAATTGACGTCGACCCGCAGCAGCACCGCTTTGTCCTGGTAAGTGAACCGCTCAAGCGGATTCATTCTTACTTCCATTTGCCTAACCCCAAGTATTTGTTGGTGGCAGCTGTGCCGCTTTCACGGTCAGCCTGCATGCCGCAAGCAGCACGGATGGCGTCCATGGTTTCCGGGATGGTCACGGATTCCTGCGGGATGTTGATCGCGTACATGATGTTGTCGCCGCTCTCAACGATGCTGTCTTCCCAGAGGCCGATCTCGTACATGTCGCCGCGCGGGTTGCCGAGGTCACGGGCATAGCGGAAGAAGGAGGCGTTGCCCTGGAAGCCGTCGTCGATCTTGACCACACGGATGCGGTTGTGTTCTTTGAAAGCTTCGAGGGCCATTTCCTTGGTGATTTTCTGTTTGCCATGGGCGACCACGGTGATGATGTGGCCATGGGTCACCGGGGTATGGACCAGGATGCCGGTCGCTTCGATGTGCGGCATGATCGTCATCAGGTCGAGGGCCTGGTGGCTCGGGGCCTTGTCCATCTGCAGCGCATTGGTCAGGCCGCGATGGTAATCGCCCGGGTCAGCCACGCGGCGGATGATCGTGATCGCGACGCGGTCGATGCCATACTTGCGGTCGAGGCAGTCGACGCTGCGGATCAGGCCGGTGGTGTTGCAGGAGGTCAGTTTCAGGTAGTCGGCGCCGATGCCCTTTTCGAAGTTGGCATAGCCATGGAAGAACACGTCAGCGACATTGTTCTTTTCGCCGCCCTGGAACACGGCTTTTTTGCCGTATTTGGCGTAGATTTCCTTGTTCTTGGCACCGACGCCGCCGGGGGAGGAATCGAGCATGATATCAACCTTTTTCACCAGGTCTTCAAAAGAACCGGCAACAGGGATGTTGAGCGCATCGAATTTGGACTTGTCTGCACCTTCAACGAGGTACAGGTCATAGGGCATGCCCTTTTCCTTGAGCGCACGGATAGACAATGTGGGGGCCAGGTCGGCTACACCGACCAGCTCCATGTCACCTTGCAATGCGACACCGTCAGCCAGACGCTGACCGATGACACCATAACCTGCAACACCAACTTTGATCATTTTCGAGTTCCTCCTCTTGCCTTATGGATAGGTATTTTAAAATAAGCAACAACAAATTGACAAAATAAATTATATTAGCGATAATCGATAATGTCAACAATGTGTAAAGAAGAAAACCGCATGAATCGAAAAAAATTGTGCTTATTGCTTGAAGGAGCCTGTCTATGAATAACGAAAACAATTCTATGACGCTGTATGATAGGGTCAAAGCAATCGATCGTGGGATGGTTATCGAGTCGATTCAGATCATCTAATCAGATAATCAGACATAAAATTGTACAGGAAGAAGGATCAATATGGATCGCTTGATCGCCTTAGGAACTGGGAAAGCCCATGTGACACATTGCTATAATACTTGTTTCATTCTCCAGAAAGGGGAAGAATACCTGCTTGTGGATGGCGGTGGTGGCAATGGCATTCTCGCAGTTCTCGAAAAAGCCGGGATTGAGTGGCAGCAGATCCATCATGTTTTCGTCACCCATGAACATGTCGAAAACCTATTCGGTGTTATTTGGGTGATCCGATTGATCGCCTGTGAACTCGCCAGCCGCCTGTCAGTGAAGAACCTTGTTCTCTGGCACACCGAAGACAAACACCTTGAAGCGCGAAAGCAGCTCTATTCGCAGGAAGGCCGAAAATACTACCAGGGCAACCTGATTGTCCCCGATGACCTTGAAGTGATTGATCTTCGTCATTAGAAAAAGTAAAACAGCCGGTCCTGCCTCATCATTCGGGCAGGACCGGCTGATCTTATTATTCTCTCGAAATTTTATTGCGAATTATTTTTCTTCCCCTATGACATCTCGAAAAACTAGCAAACCTTCCATCATTTTGGGGAATCCGCCGGTTGGTGCGACAAGCAGGATTGCATGTTCAATCTCTTGTTCCGTGCAACCAGCCTTCATTGCTTTTAAAATATGCGTTCGTAATGAATATTTATTTTGACCTTCGGTCGATAGCGCGACTTTGATCAACCAGCGTGTTTTTTCATTGAGCGGCCCACCCTGTTCATGAATCAATTTTCCGTAGTTCTCATAGGCGGCATAAATTTCTCCATGGTTATTAGTGAAATAATCCAGGTTTTTCTTGATTTTAGCTGAATTCTTAATTTCGTCACTCATTCCCATTAATCCCCCCTTGTTTTTCAATATCTATGTAAATTATAACATGTTGTATGATTTCTTGACCAAGCTGATAAATTGGCGCACATGCTTCGGGAGAATGTTGTTCTTTCGGGTGACAATATAAAGGTCACGAAACCTTTGCTGTTCGCCCAGGGAAAATACAAGCAAATCATTGCTCTTGACCATATCCTGGGCGGCCAGACTTGACATGATGGAAATTCCGATGCCACGGCTGATCATTTTCTTGATCACTTCCTGGTCATTGATAAAGGCGACAATATTCATGGCATCCCGGTCTATTCCTAGCTCTTCCAGTATGAAATCGGCCTGCTTTTTGCTGCCAGAGCCATTTTCGCGCATGATGAATGGCTCCTTCATTAGGGTTGAAAGCCGGTCTTTTACCTTTTTCAAGCTTTTGAAGTGAGCCGAAGCTGGTGTTGCAATAACGAGTTCATCCCTGATAAAGGGTTCAAACAAACAGTCTTCATTGTTGCTTTTCATGCCAACGAGGCCTAAGTCCAAACTCCCTTGGGCGACTTTTTCAATGATCCCGGCACTGTTTGACTGCCAGGCCTGGATTTGGACCGCAGGATACTGCTGCTGGTATTTGGCCAGCACTTCTGGAAAAACATAAGCGGCCGGGATGGTCGACACACCGAGTTTGATCAGATGGGCACTTTTCCCGCTGAATTCGTCGACTATTTTCTGGCGGATCTCCAGGATGCTGGTTGCATAGTGATATAACTTTTGACCTGCCTCAGTTACGCTGATACTCCTGGTTGTTCGAACAATCAGCGTTGCATTCAGTTCCTGCTCGAGCTGACGGATGTGCGAGCTGATCGTCGGCTGGGTCAGATTAAGCTTTTGCGCAGCCTGGGAAAAACTATTTTTTTCGACGACCGTGGTAAAGACTTCAAGCTGCCTTAGTTCCATTAATGACCTCTGCTGTCGGGATTTATTCATATTGCATATAAATCATATTATCACCAATGCATCATAATATTTCCGGAAATAGAATTAAAAAACCCCAGTCTTGATGAAGCAAGAAGCTGAGGTTTTCATGTTGAACGGATATATTTTTGATTGGTCTTTCAGATACAGTCACAGCGCTTCTGGATGAAGCTCTTTAACTCATCAATAATTGGGCTGCCGTGCCCTTCAAGATTGTCTACTTAACACCAACCCTGATTCAAGACTGGTTCGACTAAGTCATGAGCCATCCAGGCTCGATTGACGCCGAATTTTATTCCGGCAGGCTCCAGTTGAAGAACTTCAGGTATGGTTCGCTGGCCCGCTTGCGGAAAGCATCAATGTCAACACCGGTCCAGTCCAGAACACCCTTGCCGGTTTTATAACCCAGGTTGCCAGCTTCGTAGGGGATCCGGATCAGATCCTGCGGGGCTGTTGAGTTGCACAGGGTGGGGAAGAGTGTTTCATGAATGCTCATGATCATATCCAGACCCGCGTAATCAAAGTGTTCGAAAAGCCCGATTGAAGTATAGCGGGGTATGAAGCTGGTTTTCAACGAAGTATCGATATCTTCAGGGGACGCGATGCCTTGTTCCACCATGTAAGCGGCTTCGCGGTAAAGGGCATGCTGGAGTCGATTGGCGATAAAACCCGGGGCGCTTTTTTTCATGACGACAGGGGCGCGGCCAACAGAGTTCAGCAGATCGACGATGAACTTGACCGCTTCATCGCTGGTCGATTCGCTCCGGACGACTTCGACACAGGGAACGAGGTGCGGAGGATTCCAGGGGTGGGCCACGGCCAGCAATTCTTTTCTCACAAGACCTTTGGCAAGGTCATCGGCGGGGAGTGCTGATGTCGATGAGGCAATTGCTTTGAGCTGGGTGCAATGCTTTTCAAGTTCAGCATAGATCGCATGTTTGATATTCAACCGTTCGACGACGCACTCGAAGATGAAATCAACATCGGTAAGATCAGCATAATCCTGGGTAAACCCTAAAAGTTTTTCACAGGCTTCAGCCTGTTTCTCAGTGATCAGCCCATTGTTGATCAGATCCTTGCAATAGGTTCTGTATCGCTCTAAACCTGCAGCGGCTTCTTTGTCATTGATGGCATACAGGGTTGTTTTATAACCGTTTCCGGTAAAAAGCAACGCCATGCTTGCGCCAATCATACCTGTACCAATGATTCCGATATGGTTGATGTTCGATAGTTTCATGACCTTTTCCTCCGCAGTTGGTATAATATAAACTAATGATCTATAATCGTTTATCGATAATATAGCCATAGTAACAAATAGAGTCGACCTTGTCTAGATGTCTGAAAGCATTTCTTGATCAATTTTACTTATTGAAAAACCGGCCCACTGACGGTGATGCCAGCGGCCGGCTACTTTATTAGAAAGTGTTTCATCGAGAACTGAATTTAACCTTTATGACCGTTTGCAGGTTCATGAAATAACATGACTCGACAGGCAGCCAATCAAATCCGGATTTATTTCTTTTCACCAAGTTTGCTGCAGAAGATAAAGGCCTGGATCGTCAGCCAGCCGGCAGTGAGGCCGATCAGGATGTACAACATTTCAGCAGCCACGCAAGTCGCATAGTCAGGAATTGTATAAGTGGTGAGCTGACCATCTGCTGCAAAGAAGAGACCTGTGCCAGCAAAAACCGCAGCGAGATTGATAAATTTCAATTTTTCAAGCGGAACCATAAACAAGACGACGATGAAAACTGCAAGCGGAATGGCCCACCAGGGTGTCAAGCCAAATGCGATGCACAGGATAAACATGAAGACAGCCGCAACAGCACCGAAAAACATTGAAATATAAGCTTTAGCGGCACCAGCTACATTCGCGCCAACAACAAAGTAGAGTGCCCAGGCAACAAAGGAAACAAAGGTTAAACTGATTGAGTTTTCTGTCGGATTAAAAATTTTGGCGGCCTCAAGAACATTGGTCAGCAGGTCGACCAGACCAGCAAGCAATGCGACTAAAACAACATAGACAACATAATTCTTGGTTTTCATTTCGTTTCTCCTTTTTTGTACCTTCGTATTTCTTTTATTTTTGACTCAGGTTCGGGCAGGCTGGCGATATCCTGGGTAATTCCTCCTTCCGTTGATCAGATAAAATGGCTAATTATCACCAATAGATTATCGATATTCGATTAAAGTCGATAAACTTGATTATATAGGAGCGACTAGAGCTGTCAATTAGAAAACAGAATAGTGAAACATATTTAACAAATAACAACAGAAAACTGCTCAAAAGATATGCAAAATATACAAACAGTATTTAATCAAGAGAAGTGAACCTCCATATTTTGATTTTGGAGAAACACGAAAATATTTCCAAATATCTGGTTGACAGGGGAAATACCATCAGTATAATAAAAAATATAAAAGATTATCGATAATATAAAACAAATAAAACGAACGACCAACCAAACGAAGGGAAGAAAATCATGATTAACCTGGAGAAAGTTACCGAGAATGTCTACACCCTGACCACCCGTCGCGGTTGCGATCCGAGCATCGTCTTCACCAGTGAAGGTGCTGTATTTATTGACACCGCCCAGCTGCTGTCCGACCAGATGGAAATGCTTGATTTTGCCAAGGCCCGTGGCCCGATCAAATACCTGATCAATACCGAAGCCCATATCGATCACATTTTCGGCAATCACTATTTTGCCGGCGTCTGCCCGGTTGTCGGCCATACCAAAATCAAGGACAGTTTCTTTGGTGTGCCGCACGAACCAGTCGACCTCGGTGACGGCTATGATTACAGCATCGACGTCCTGCGCCGCCAGGACCCTGAAGCTCTGAAATTTGTGCCCTCACGTGCAGACTATATCCAGAACAAGCCCCAGATCGAGTTCAATGATCAGATGACCCTGAAGGTTGGTGACCACACATTCCATCTCTACTACACACCGGGCCATTCTGATTGCCAGATCGCTGTTTACTGTCCGGAAGAACGCGTCGCCTTTGTCGGTGACACCATATTCTCCGGTTGCCAGATGTGGCTGCATACTGCCGATATTGATGCCCTGATGAAAACCTACGATTTCCTGTATACCCTGGATGTCGACTATATCGTCCCAGGTCATGGTCCGGTGGTCACCAAAGACTACATTGTCAACCAGAAAACGCTGGTCTACGAATGGCTCGCCGCTGTTGGTTCCGGGATGAGCAAAGGCTGGACGCTGGAGGAATGCATTCAGAAGATCAGCTTTGCCGACCGCTTCCCAGTTGATATTGGCCAGGGTGAAATGATGGATTACATCCAGAAGTACAATGTCGTCAAGTGCTACAAATATCTGCTAAACCAGAAATAAGCCATCAATCTCTTTCAAAGGAACAAGCAGTCGCACATGCTGCTCTGATTCTCCAGGCGAATGGGTGGATTATTCCACCCATTCGCCGCCTGTTTTTATCCAGGCCAAGGAAGCTGAGGAAAGTAAATGGAAATGCCAAACACTGAAATCAAGAAAATAGTCAAATCAACCTTGCGGGTTGAAGTTGTCGACCGTATTCGCAGGATGATTATCGAAAATCAGCTTAAACCCGGCGAACGGATCGTCGAAACCCGACTAGCCAAGGAACTCGGCGTTTCGCAATCGCCCATCCGCGAAGCCATTCGCGAATTGGAAATGATGGGACTTGTTGAGAATATTCCATACAAAGGTTGCCTGGTCAAAGAAATCGGGCCCAAAGATATTGCCGATAGCTATGAAGTCCGGGCTGCCCTGGAGATGTTGTCCGTTCGTAATGCTACATTGAAAATGGCAGAGAATGATTTTCTAGTTCTCGAGGTCTTATTGGCCAATATGCAACAGGCAGCACGGAAACAGGAAAAGAGTGTGTTCAGCAGACTTGATATCGAGTTTCACAAGAAAATTATCGAACTGGCTGACAACTCGCTTCTGGAAAAGATGTGGGAAACCGTCAGTCTGGGTCAATGGACTCACGTGACAACCAATTTGTCGACACTCAGTTTGGAGGAACTTGCCCAGCGGCATGAAACCGTTCTGGCAATCATGCGCCGAAGAGATCCAGATGGTGCATCGGTAGCTATGCAAATGCATATCACTGAACTGATGGAAAATGTAATCGCCAAGATTGGCTAACATGTTTCCTGACTGACCAATCCATCGCAAGATCGATTAATTGAAGATCGAAAACAATAGCACGATCACCCAGCCGGGTGGAGTTCGCAGGTGAAGCTCATGGAAGAAAGCACTTTGATCAACCTCTACGTTATTTCCGATTCCCTCGGTGAAATCGGCACCTCGGTTGCTACCGCAATCCGCTTGCAGTTCCACAGTCTATTTGCGATGCCGCGTCGCTTCCCTTTGATCCGTGAAACATCCGAAATCAACGATGTCTTACTGGAGGCTGCAAAAAGCCGAAGTATGGTGATCTATACGCTGGTGATGCCTGAAACCAGGGCATTCATCGCGCAGCGTGGCAGTGAGCTGGGCCTGATGATGATCGATGTCCTGGGCCCGGCGATTGATGCCGCGCAGGAAATGACCGGCCGGGAACCGATTTATGAAGCCGGCCTGAACCGGCGCCTGGATGATGAGTATTTCCGCAAAGTCGCGGCTGTCGAATTTGCTGTCAAATACGATGATGGAACTGATCCAAGCAGCATGAAAAAAGCCGATATTGTTCTGGTCGGTATTTCACGGACCTCCAAAACGCCATTAAGTATGTATCTGGCCTACCGGAATTTCAAAGTTGCCAATGTACCTCTGATTCCAGGGGTTGAGCCCCCCGAAGAACTGTTTGAAATAGTTCGCAGTAAAATATTCGGCCTTACGAACAGCCCCGAACGGCTGCATTCGATCCGAACCGAACGCTTGCGGGATCTGGGCATCCAGAAATCGGAAAACTATGCGAATTTAGCGACGATCGAGATGGAAATCGAGTTTGCCAATGATATCTTCAAAAAACTCGGTTGTCCAGTGATCAATGTCGCCAATCGATCCATTGAAGAAACTGCGGTGATGATCATTTCGATGATTAACCAGCGTGAGAACGAAGAAGACTAATATCGGAAGGATTTGTGCAGATCGGACAAATAATGTTGCCAATATATGGCAGGCTGCTTGTTGAAAAATGTATAAATGTTGTTTATTTCTGAGTGCAGATCATATAGAATAGAAATCAACTAGAAATTATCGATAATATATAAATGATAGTTATCGGCACGAACAAAAATCGTGCGGGGAGGTCAGAATGAGTGAATACAGTGTGATCGGCAAATCGACGATCAGAAAAGATGCCCTTGAAAAAGTGACGGGCGGCGCTATCTATGGCGCGGATATCTTCATGCCCAGGATGCTTTTCGCTGCCATGAAACGATCGCCGCACACCCATGCCCGGATTCTTTGCGTCGACATCTCGGAAGCACTGAAGGTTCCCGGGGTCAAAGTGATCCTCACCGGCAAGGACAATGTCGGCCTGTTCGGTCAATTCCTGCTCGATCAGCCAGTTATCGCTTTCGACAGGGTCCGCTATGAAGGAGAACCGGTTGCAGCTGTGTCAGCCGAAAACATGGATGCCGCGATGGAAGCGGTCAACCTGATCAAAGTCGAATATGAGTTGCTCACGCCCGTCGTCGATTCTTTTCAGGCGATTGCCCCGGACGCACCGTTGCTCCACGAAAAATGGTCGGACTACAAAATGGCCCATGCGGCCAATCCAAAAGATGGCACCAATATTTGCGATCATTTCCGGCTTCGCCACGGTGATATCGAAACAGGTTTTGCCGAGTCGGATGTCATCGTTGAGAATATGTACGAAGGCAAAATGGTCCAGCATGCGGCGATCGAAACCCATGCGGCCACTGTACTATATGACGATCGGGGACTGACCATCTGGTCGCCGACCCAAAGTCCATTCATGACCCGCGAACAACTGGGCAAGCTGTTCAACCTGTCACTCAACAATGTCCGGTTCATCTGCACCCAAATCGGCGGAGCCTTCGGCTGCAAATACGAATTGAAACTTGAGCCGATCTTGGCCATGTTGGCGATGAAAACCCCTGGATGTCCGGTCAAGGCAGTCCATACCCGCCATGAGGAGTTCTTGACCGGCGGTTGCCGTGGTCCTTGGCAAATCAAAGTCAAAACCGGCGCAAAAAAGGATGGGACACTGGTCGCCCAGCAGATCACCATCTATTGGGACACTGGTGCATTTGCGACCACCGGGCCGCGGATCAGCTATAACGCTTGCTATGCATCAATGTCGCCCTATCGAATTCCGCATATTGCAATCGATGGGTATACCCTGGTCACCAATAAGGCCTTTGCCGCTCCCTATCGTGGCTTCGGAGTTCCGGAAGTCGTTTGGGGCTATGAGAACCAGATGGACCTGATTGCCGAACAACTGAATATGGACAAAGTCGAATTTCGAATGAAAAACGCCTTGGTCGATGGTGATATCTCAGGGTCAGGAGAAAAACTCAAGAGTGTCGGTGTCCTGGACTGCATCAAGGAAGCGGCTCGCCTGGCCGAATGGGACAAGGACTTCCAGCCGGGTTTGACATCGGAGGGGAAATTGCGCGGTCGAGGCATCGCGGCCTTCTGCAAATTGACTGGTACACCATCATCGTCGTCGGTTACCATCCGGATCAATGATGACGGGACAGCGACTGTTCAACTAAGTGGTTTGGAAATGGGGCAGGGAGCGACAACCGCCATCCCGATGATCGTCGCTGAAGGCCTCGGCCTCTCCGTCGACAAGGTGATGACCGTGCCGGTCGATACCTATTACTCCCCCTATGACAAAACCACGACTTCCAGCCGACTGACTTTCCACAGTGGTAATGCAGCTCTCGATGCGGTCGACAAATTGAAAGACCAGATCAGGGAACTGGCGTCGATCGCCTGGAAAATGAATCTGGACCAGGTGCAGATCGTCAATGGCGTGATCGTTGGCAAAAACCTGGATGGTAGCGAAAAGAAGCTGGCGGTCAATGACCTCGCCAAGAGCGGCATCATGAAAGAACAAAAGCCGTTGATCGCTGAAGGCAGATACGCGACTTCTGATATCTTTGATCCGCCGGATAAGGATACTCACCAGTCCAAGCGGCCGACTGTCATGTGGTTCTGGGGTGCGCAAGCCGCAGAGGTTGAGGTTGATCCCGGGACAGGCCGGATCGAAGTGAAAAAGTTTATCGCTGCCCACGACATCGGCAAGGCGATCAATCCTATCGGTGTCATGCAGCAGATCGAAGGCGGTTATGCCATGGGTCTTGGCCATGCCATCCTCGAAGAAATGATCTTCGATGAACGAGGCAATCTTTTGAATGGCAACATGGTCGATTTCAAACTCACAACGATGACTGATTCAAAAGTTGACTTGAAAGTTGCCCTGGTTGAATCTCATCCGCATCCCGAGGGACCCTACGGGGCCAAGGGCATCGGAGAACCATCCATGTGTGGTGTTGAATCGGCCATCGCTTTTGCAGTTTCCAATGCTGTCGGGGTACGCTTCCAGTCGCTGCCGATCAAGGCCGATGATGTTCTGCTGGCCCTTAAAAAGAAGAAAATCGAAGAACAAACCACAGGGGAGGGCCAATAAGATGCTGAACAAATTTGACTTGCTGATGCCCGCCACTTTGCAGGAAGCCCTCGACCAATATGCCGAACTTGGCCGTCAATGCAAAATCCTGGCCGGCGGTACCGATGTGCTGGTTGAAATGCATGGTGGTCATAAGAAATATGAATGCCTCATGGACATCAAGAACCTTGTTGAGCTTAAAGGATTGGCTTATGCGCCGGGTAAGGGGCTCATCATGGGGGCTCTGACAACACACCGCGAACTGGAAATGATGCCGGTTGTCAAAGAAAAATTCACGGCCCTGTTTGAAGGCGCCAGCCAGGTTGGTTGTGTCCAGACAAGATACCGTGGCACAATCGGCGGCAACATTTGTAATGCTGTGCCTTCTGGCGATACCCTTGGCCCGCTGTTGGCTCTGGATGCCAGACTGGTCCTGGTCAGCAAACAGGGAACCCGTGAATTATCGTTCGGTGAGTTTTTCCTGGGTGCCAAGAAGACCGTGCTCCAGGAAGGCGAATTGCTCATGCAGGTCATTGTCCCGGAACCCAAAGCGAACAGCGGTTCCGCATACACCAAATTCACCCGCCGCAACTCGATGGACCTGGCGCTGCTCGGCGCTTCAGTGGTTCTGACCAGCAAAGATGGCAACGTGTGTGATGCTGTGCGGATCTCCCTGACAACTTCTGCACCAACGGTCATCCGGGCGCTGAAAACTGAAGCGTTCCTTTTAGGCAAGGAATTGACCCCGGAGGTGCTCGAGGCCGCTGGTGAAATTGCTTCCGCCGAGGCCAAGCCAAGAAGCAGCTGGCGTTCTTCGGAGGAATACCGCCGTGAAGTCCTTAAAACCATCGTTCCCAGGACAATAGCCGCGGCTGTCCGCCGTGTTTGAGAAAGGGCAGTAATCATATGAAAGAAAAGCAAATCAATGTGACCATAAATGGCGAAATGATCAGGAGAACCGTTCCGGTTCACCGGACCTTCCTGGAATTTATCCGGGATGACCTGTATCTCACCGGGACGAAGGAAGGCTGCAATGAAGGCGAGTGCGGTGCCTGCACCATCCTATTTGATGGCAAGCCCCTCAATTCATGCATGATGCTGGCTGTCGAAGCCGACGGGCACGATGTGCTCACGGTGGAGGGCCTGGCCAGGAACGGTCAGCTCCATCCGCTGCAACAGGCCTTCATCGAAGTCGGCGCCGTGCAGTGCGGTTTTTGTACGCCAGGCATGCTGCTTTCTGCCAAAGCATGCCTGGACCAATTTCCGAATCCGACTGAAGAAATCATCCGCAAGGAACTTGAAGGCAACCTTTGCCGCTGTACCGGTTACAACCGGATCGTCGATGCTGTCTTGCTGGCCGTAGAAAAATTAAGTAAAGAAGATAGCACTTACACGATCGAGTAATTAGAGAAGTTGCACAAATAACGTCTTGACAAACATCAGTCGATAGGGTAAGTTTATATTAACTTCTAGATAATCGATAATCTATAATACATCATCAATCATACAAACTCGATAAAACACTCTTCTTTCGAATCATATGGTTCAGCCGGAACCTGATGTAGAACACTGAATCCCAATGAGAGCCTCAGTACCAGATCGCCCTAATCCCAAAAAGCCACAAAAAACAAGGAGGAAAGTAAATTGGAAAGTTACGAAAAAATTCTCGACACATTTTTCGGCAACGACAAGTATCCGGTCCAGTGGACAGATGAAGCCGAGAAAAACCTGCACTGGTATTTTGATGACCTGCATTGTCCGAACCCGGTTTCACCGCTTTACTTTGACGCAGCTGGTTGGTGGGGATCGACCCTGACTTACATGTACGACCGTTTTGGCTACACTGGTGGCAAACACTGGCTCGGCAAGAAAATCAATGGCTATGTCTATTCGGCCGTTGTCCCGCGTACTGACAAAGAAGAAATCAAAATGATGGATCCTTACTTCTATATGGTTTTCCCGGTCTATGCGGCTAATTTCCTTGATTGGTGGCGCGATCGCTATCTGCCGGAAATCCAGCGCAACTGCGAATATCTCGACAAGTTCGACTATTCGAAAGCCAGCATGGGCGAACTCATGGTCCATATCGAAGAACTGCGCGACATTCTGGACCGCCATTTCAAAATCCACTGGGTGCTGAATCTGGCACAGTTCTTTGCCCACCTCCTGTTCCAGATGAAATGCGGCGAAGTCGCCGGAGGCGTTGACCAGGAAACAATTGGTAAGATCCTGGTTTCCGAAAATGACCGCAACTGGGATTCGCTCAAAGCTCTCTATGAAATCAAGGAATACATCAAGAACAACACCGAACTGTCCCAGTTGTTTGCCACCCAGTCGGTTCCTGAAATCACAGCGGCCTACGACAAAATGCCGGCCACCAGTGAGCTGGTCAAAATGATCACAGCTTACCAGGACGAATATGGTTACAAGGCGATTTACACCCACGAGCTCGTCTACAAGACTTGGAAAGAAGACCCGACCCCGATCTTCTCCGCGCTCAAGATGTATCTCGAAACCAACTACAATTTCTATACCGCGTATGAAAAATGCGCAGCAGACCAGGCTGTCGCGATTAACGAGCTGCTGAGCAAAGTCACCGACGAAGCCAAGAAGAAAGAACTCAAGGACGCGATGGACCTCGCGATCAAGATGTCCCCGCTGACACCTGACCATCACTTCTACATCGACCAGGGCACCTATGCCCGCACCCGTATTGCTTTCCTCGAAGTCGGCAAAGCGCTGGTCAAGAATGGCGCGATCGATGATCCGGAAGATGTCTTCATGTTCAAGTACGATGAAATCCGTGCCCTGAGTGCGGTTCCGAATGCGATTGACGGCCGTGCAGTGGTCGCCCAGCGCCGCCAGGAAATGGCCGACGCCAAGAAACTGAATCCGCGTGAATGGTTCGGCACGATCAGCCAGTGGTCCCTGTACGAAGAAACCTACAAGGGTCTCTGGGGATGGCCCCACAAGTACGAGCAGGAGCTCGAAGAACGCAAAAAGACTGATGCAGAACGGGCTGCCAAAGTCATCCAGCTAAAAGGACTCCCGGCTTCCCCCGGCATCATCGAAGGTATCGCCCGGTATGTTTCATCCCCGGCTGAATTCGATAAGATTGAAAAGGGCGATATCCTGGTCTGCAAGATGACCAACCCGGCATGGGTCGTCAGCTTCAGCAAGATTTCCGGCCTGGTCACTGACACCGGCGGCGCAACTTCCCACCCGGCCGTTGTCTCCCGTGAGTTCGGTATCCCCTGTGTCGTCGGCACAACCAAAGCGACACGTACCATCCAGTCCGGCATGCGCATCCGCGTCAACGGCAGCACCGGTATCGTCGATATTCTCGAATAAAAACAATCGGACTTTTGGAGCAGGCAGGCTTTTAGCGGCCTGCCTGCTCCTTGAACACTTGAAAATCAATACTTGTATGTGAGTGGAGGAAGAACTCCGTGGCTAATTTTATCTGGTTCAGCGATGCTGATGGTACAAATATCGCATTTACAGGCGGCAAGGGTGCTAGCTTAAGCAAAATGACCCATGCGCAACTGCCTGTCCCCTATGGCTTTGTCGTATCGGCGCCGTTCTTCAAAGAATTTTTGCGTAAGACCGGCCTTATGGATAAGATCCTGGACATGATCAGCACAATCGACTTTGACAATTTCAACACAATTGAAAATGATTCGGCCAAAATCCGCGAGATGATTATCGAGCAGCCCTTCCCTCAGGAACTGGCCGACGAAATCTCCAATTTTTATGGAAAACTAGGCGACGGATCACCGGCCGTGGCCGTACGTTCCAGCGGTACTGCAGAAGATCTCGATGATGCCAGTTTTGCCGGCCAGCAGGAAACTTTCCTGTATGTTCTCGGTGAAGATGACGTCATGGAGAAAATCAAAGAATGCTGGGCTTCCCTTTACAATGGACGCGCCATTTTCTACCGTAAGGAAAAAGGTTTTTCCGAAGACAATGTTTCAATCGCGGTGGTCGTCCAGAAAATGGTTAATTCAGAAAAATCGGGTGTCATGTTCACCGTGAATCCGATCACCAAAGAACCGGACCAGGTTCTCGTCGAAGCAGCCTGGGGTCTTGGTGAAGGTGTAGTTTCCGGCATTGTCACCCCTGACAATTATGTGATCGATAAAGCGAGCAACGTTGCGCTGGAAACCTACGTATCCGAGAAGGAAACCATGGTGGTCCGTGATCCTTCAATGAAAGGTTCTGTTGAACAGGAAGTGCCCGAAAACATCCGCGAGGCCCAGGTACTGACCGAAGCTGAAATCGCCGAGCTGTCTGAGATGGCCAAGCGGATCGAGAAATTCTTCGGCAAACCCCAGGACATCGAATGGGCGATCGAAAAGAATCAGCTTTTCCTGTTGCAGAGCCGTCCGATAACGACCCTTTAAACAAAACCTAGAAAAATTTTGGAGGATTACCATGTATACCCACACAGAACAGATCAAAGCCGACCAGACAGCCATCCGACTCGATGTGATCAGTCAAGAACCTTGCAGCCAGATTCTGTCAGACATGAGCTTTCTCAACTACCGCCTCGGTGGTGTAGAACGTTCGTTGGAGACAAGTATCGCCCATCCAGATTTCATCTGGTTCAAAGATGATGTTGTCAAATCTATCGATTATGTCGGCGGCAGAGTCATTCTGCGCGGTGAATGGTATGAGGGTGAAATCCAGCGAATTATCGTTTCTTTCCTGGGCTCACGCCTCTATGCCGATGGCCGTTTCATCTTCCACGCATCAGCCGTGAATTACAAGGGCAAGACCGTCATGTTCATGGGCGGCGAAGGCAACAGTGGGAAGACAATGTCCCAGATCGAAGCCTGCAAACGTGGTGCGACCATCGTATCGACCGAAACCCTGGTGCTGGATAAAGATGGTGAAGTGATTAATGGCTCCAAGAGTGTTTTCCTTAAGGTCCGCTCCAAAGGCACAGAACGAATCGACAAACCCAACCAGGATGAAGGCGTCAACAAGTTCTTCAGCAAACAGCCTGATTTCAACTTGTTCGAAGACCCGACCAACATTGACCTCGTGGTCATGCCGGATATCGATGGCAACTATGCGACCGTCGCCGGTGAAATGAGCGACTACGAAAAGGAGTACCAGACTTTCCACTGCCTCGACAACTACATTGGCAGCCCGATCTTGCTGTCCTCCGAACAGCCGATGCCGCTGTTCGACACGGATGAACTTCGCTACAAGCGGGCCAGATTCATCAAAGAATTCACGGGCAAACGCAAATATATTTACATCCGTGGTGTTGGTCCGCAGGTCATCATCGATGAACTGGATAAGGTTCTCGGCTAAAATCCAATGAACAAGTTGATTGAAAAGGCTCAATGCCTATTTGAACGGAACCAGTCGTTCGTATTGGCAACCGTTGAGTCCGGGTTATCCACGGCATCGTGCAAGACAGGTACGCAAATGATCGTCATGACGGGCGGCATTACTTGTGGCACGATCGGCGGCGGATCTTTTGAAAAAGTGGTCACGATTGCCGCGCTCAACTGTTTTGAAAGCCAGCGTGACAGCTTTCTTGATTATGATGCGAGCCAAGCTGACCCTGATTTGTCAGAATTGATTTGTGGCGATCATCTGCATGTGAAGTTGCAATACTTCTCCTGCAGTGATCTGTCCAAAATCCTGTCTTGCATCCAGACCCGGGAGGAAGTCCGCCTGAATATTTTCGGGGCAGGCCAGATCAGCCAGGCTCTTGCCCAGCAAGCGAAATTCCTTGGCTTTGCGACAACGGTAATTGATGAACGAGCTGAGTACTGCAATACCAGGCGATTTCCACACTCATACTGCCGTGTGATTGAGTCATTCAGCAAATTGCCGATTTTGTGCTGCAACGACGATGACCTGGTCGTGATTGCCACCCAGGGACATGCAGGTGACCGTGAATGTCTGAAATGGGCTCTGCAAAGTCCGGCTCAGTACATCGGCCTGATCGGCAGCAACCGCAAGTGCGAAAGCCTGTTGAATGATCTGGTTGAAAACGACGGGATTGATCCAGACGAACTTGACCGCGTTCACTTCCCGATCGGCTTGGACATTGGCGCCGAAAGTCAGGAAGAAATTGCAGTGGCGATCATTGCCGAAATCATCAAACATCGTTCGAACATGAAAGTTTGCAATCAAGTCCGAACCCGATGACAGGTCTGCCCAACATCCAGACATAGTCTGGAAGTCGGCTGCTCTAGTCCCAGGCTATCGTCTGGAACTAGAGCCTGAAAATACCAGCTATGTGAGCTGAAGATAGACATCCCCCCAGATGAAAGAATCCCTGCCGCCTGATCGCACCTCAGGCAGACAGGGATTCTTTTTGATCGGATCGGGTTATTCGAGCTCTTTGGAATAGATCAACGCAAGACTGCGCTTAATGCAGGGATAACCTGTTTTTTTCGACTCATGATCCCGGGCAGGAAGAAGGAGCTGTGATCCAAATCAACATTGAAAGCCTGAGCCAATTCCTTGCGCAGATGGCCAGCATAATACATTTTGCTGCCTTCTTGCATGATATCTGTTTCCATGAAAAGCAGCAAATCAAAACGTTGTTCGATGCAAATTTCCTCCATCAATTGAGGTAATTTGTGAGCCAGAGGATCGAGCTGCCCACTCTCCAGGCAGCTGATCTGGCTGACCCCGATTTTGTTGTCGCCCAGAAAAAATTCCTTGAAATCGAGGAAAAGGATTTCCAGTGGTGTTTTGTCCAGAAGATTACTGCCAACCCGGAACATTTCACGGCCAAGATCATTCACGTCGACTGCGGCCAGTTTGGCCAATTTCCCGGCGATCTTGATGTCCCGGAGCGTGCAGGTTGGCGACTTGAACATGACGGTATCGGATAAGATGGCGCAAAGCATCAGCCCGGCGATCGAAGGCGATGGCCAGAGGTCTTGTTCGAAAAACATGCCGGCGATGATCGTCGCTGTACAGCCTACAGGTTCATTCCGGAAATAGACCGGCCCGAAGGTTTGGATATCGCCAAGCCTGTGGTGGTCGATGATTGACAGGATCTCAGCCTGTTCCAGGCCGCGCACTGACTGCGACCTTTCATTATGATCTACGAGGATAACCTTCTTTCGGCCTGGCTGGAGCAAATGGTAGCGGGAGATACTGCCCAGCACGCGGTTTTCATGGTCGACCACTGGATAGCTCCGGAACCGGCTCGTCCGCATATGTTCCCGAACTTCATCGAGGTAAGTGTCGATCTGGAAGGCGATCAGGTTTTCCTGCTGCATGGCCAACTGGACGGGTACAGCCTGCTGGGCATACCGAATGGCGGTAAACGGGTCGAGTGGCGTGATCAAAATGACTAAAGATGACAATGCTGCCATTCTGATGACTTCGGAATCCAGTGTTCGATCGCTATCTGCCAGATCACCAAGACAATAAACTAAACAAGGTGAACCCGCCTGTGCAGCTTCCCGGATCAGTTCAATCGAAATCATTTCCGTGAATACGATACTCGCCGGGCGAATGGAGACTTGACTGCGATACCAGAAAAACGACAGTGGAAAGAATGATGGCAATTCGCCATGGATTTCGGCTTGAAGGGTCAAAACCAGATTGGGAGCAGGTAATGAAAGCCCCCGGTCGGCGTCTGTCTCCAAGTCAAATTCCGCCAAATCGCCCAAAGTGACAACGCCGATCAAACGACGTTCATCATCGACAATCGGCAATGACTTGACCTTGCTCAGTCGCATTTGCTCCCAGGCTTTTCTCAGCGGCATTTGCGGTGGAATTGGCGCCGGACTATCCAGCTCGAGGTCCTGGACTTGGGTGCGCAAGTCGCGAATTTCCGGCGGTGCATCAACAGCGAATCGCTCCAGCGCCCAACATGTTTCCGGATTCAGTTCACCTGCTCGAACGGCCAGGGCAGATTCACCGAGTTCTTGCTGATAGGCTGCGAGCGCTATGGCTGAACAAACAGAATCGGTGTCAGGATGAAGGTGCCCACAGATCAATATTTCCGCCATCATGATTTCTCCTTGTCAACATATTGACACGGAAATCATATCATATTATAGTACTATCAGACAATAAAATTATCTATTATCGATAATAATTCAGTCATCATCATCTACAGACTCATTTTACTGAAGGAGAAAGAAGATGCGTTTGGTTCTATTGGGTGCTCCTGGAGCTGGTAAAGGCACAGTCGCTGACAAGTTGAAGGCTGAATTCAATCTCCAGCATATTTCAACTGGCGACTTGTTCCGCAGCAACATCGATCAGAAAACCGAACTAGGCCAACAGGCTCAAGGCTACATGAATCGAGGAGAATTAGTGCCCGATCAGGTGACCTGTGCCATGGTTGAAACCCGTATGAAAGAACCCGATACCCGAAGTGGCTTCATCCTGGATGGCTTCCCCCGCACTTGCGCCCAAGCTGAAACCCTTGCTAAGATTCTCGATGCTGCTGCTACACCTCTTGATTTCGCCATTCTGGTTGATTGCCCGGATCAACTGGTCCTGAAACGCATAGCCGACCGCCGGGTCTGCCAGCGTTGCGGACGCTCATATAATGTCGTGACAATGCCATCGCAGAAAGCAGGATTCTGTGACCATTGTGGTGGCCAACTCATTCAGCGAGCCGATGATCGTCCTGAAACAGTAGCCGCCAGACTCGAAACCTATCATCAGAAGACAGCCCCGCTAATCGACTACTATCAGGATAAGGATCAATTGATTACCTTTGACAATTCCGGCGATTTCAACCAGAATTTCGCTACGCTAATGAACCGGCTTAGAAGCCAGTCGCTTTCCAATCGGCTTTCCAGCAAGATTTGCTAGTCATCCCTTGCCAAAGCAGCCTCCGATCCCACAAAAAGACAAGCCTGGAAGCGTCGTGAACTTCCAGGCTTGTCTTTTTGTGGCAAAATAATAGCCAATGCGCTACAATCTATTCTATAATCTCGATAACATTCTAATGGATATGAAGGAAGTAGAATATATGAAACAGGCCACGAACACAGTAGAAAATTTTCCAGAACCATCGCCGATGATCAATCGCCAGACCTTTCGCCAGGAAATCCGCGAATATTTGGAAAATGCGATCCAGACTGGTGTTCTCAAACCTGGTGACCGAATCCTGGAAACTTACTGGGCCAAGCAGTTTGGTGTATCCCAGGCGCCGGTCCGTGAAGCGATTCGTGACCTTGAAGCCATTGGTTTGGTCGAGACCAAGCCCTATTGCGGTTCAACAGTCCGCTCGCTGACCGAGAAAGACATCAAGGACAGTTTTTCTGTCCGTGCCTGTCTTGAAGAAATGGCAGTCCGGAATTTGATGGTTAATCTTTCCGAAGCCAGCACAGAAATCCTGCGCGCTGAAGCTCAGGCCATGATGGATGCAGCTGCGGAAAATGATCTCAAGAGCTTTGTCACCCATGATGAATTATTTCACGAATTGATCGTCAAGCTGTCGCACAATGATGTCCTATTGCGCCTCTGGCGCCAATGCAGCATACGCGATTGGACGAATATGACTGTCCTGGCCGCTGATATGTCGATCGAAGCAATGGCCGAAATGCATGTTTCAGTCTTTGAGGCCATTACATCCGGAGATGTGGAAAAAGCCGTCCTGTCCATCCGCGACCACCTGGATACTTTTGCCGAAGTCCTGGTCAAAGCCCGTCGTGCTGAGTAATCATCTTCAGACGGTGCCACATGAATTGATTTAGATCGAAATCGAAAACACAATATCAAAGACAAGGAACAGTCCAGCGAAAGTTGGGCTGTTTTTAGTTGTTCGTTTACACAAAAAGATCATGCGAATTCGGTGGATAAAATCAGTTGTGGTCTGATTGTGAACCTTGTACAATTAAGATATAAGCGATTATCGATAATATTTATTAGACGCTCGTAAAGTAAGGAGGTCAGCCGGATTAATGCAGCCGATTTCATTTTATGACTGCCAGAAGGATTGGCCTGGTCAGCAAAACCTGCCTTTAAGCAAGTTTGATGAATCAGGACCTTTCGACATCATCGGGGACGTCCATGGTTGTTATCATGAGCTCTGCCAATTGCTGACTAAACTCGGCTATCGGGTTGACCCTGACCATTGGCAAGCTGAGCCGCCAGCAGGACGCTGTCTTATCTTCCTTGGGGATCTCTGTGACCGGGGACCAAACAATCTGGATGTCCTTCGCCTGGCCGTGAACCTGGAAAGTCAAGGTCTCGCCCTGTTCGTGACTGGAAATCACGATGAAGCTTTGTGGCTACGTCTTCATCAAGAGCCAGCCCCAGGCATTCTGGGAATTGAACCGACACTGCTGGAAATCGAAGTCCTGCCGGATATGTCACCCCTCCGAACCCAAATCAGTAATCTTTTAGAAAAGGGGGCCAGCTACTATGTTCTCGATCAGGGCCGTCTGGTTGTTGTCCATGCCGGCTTGATCGAATACGAAGGTGAAGCCCTGGTCGTTTACGGCCATACCGCCTTCAAGCAGGTCCAAAGGTCTGATCACTCGATTTGCATTGACACCGGTTGTGTCTTCGGTAACCAATTGACAGCTTTAAGATACCCGGAAAATGAAATTGTTTCGGTCCCGGCTCGGCAAATGTATTTCCGACCCCTTCAGGAATTGAAATAACGTAAAAATTAGCATTATATAAAATCGATTATCCATCGTCGATAAAACTATTGACAAAAGTGGTCTGCATAAAATATCATAATATCAGACAATCGATTATTGAGAATATGCATATTGTAACCGGTCCATGGTGTCGTCCACGCCAGGGAGTCAAATGATCAACAACCTTCAAATATCAAATCAAAGCAGGTGAAAACATGATTGAGAAAAAAAGATTACTCCACATCTACAAGACGATGAACGAAATCCGCGATTTCGAAATGAAGGCGCTCAGCTTTTTTGAACAGAACAAGCTACGCGGCTCAGTTCACCTTTATGTCGGCGAAGAAGCCATCGCCGCGACGATCTGCTCGCAGCTGCGCGACACCGATTACATCACCAGCACACACCGTGGCCACGGCCATTGTATCGCCAAAGGCGCGGAACTGGGCAAGTCGATGGCTGAACTGATGGGTAAAGCGACCGGTTACTGCAAAGGCCGTTCCGGCTCGATGCACATCGCTGATTTCACCAAGGGCAATCTCGGGGCCAACGCGATTGTCGGCGGCGGCATCGGCATTGCAACCGGCGCAGCCCTGGCCGCCAAGCTCAGAGGTTCCGACCAGGTCGCCGTCAGCTTTTTCGGCGATGGTGCCTCGAATGAAGGGACCTTCCACGAAGCGATCAACCTGGCGGCCGTCTGGAAACTTCCAGTAATCTTCATTTGTGAAAACAACCTGTTTGGCATTTCAGTCCCGGTCAGCGAAAGCACCTCGGTTGAAGACATCAGCGTCCGTGCTGCCAGCTACAATATCCCCGGCTACACCGTCGATGGCAACGATGTCCTGGCAATCGACGAAGTCTTTGCCAAGGCTGTTGCCCGGGCTAAAGCCGGCGATGGCCCGACCCTGATCGAGTGCAAAACCTACCGCTGGCTCGGCCACTGGACTGGTGACCCGCAGGTCTACCGCACCCGCGAGGAAGTCGAAGCCTGGAAAGAGAAAGATGCCATCCGCCGTCTGCGGGAATATATGGTCGCCGAAGGCATCGTCAAGGCCGAGGAACTCGACGCGATCGAAGCCCAGTCCAAGGTAGATGTCGATTCGGCTGCCGAATTTGCCCTGTCCAGTCCTGAGCCGGATCCCGCAACAGTCACCGACGACGTATTTTACGTCCAAGCTTGAATCTGAACAGATAATAAAAGGACAGGTGAATAAGAATGAGTATTAAAACATATGCCCAAGCGATCAAGGACGTCATTGCTGAAGAAATGCGCCGTGACAATACAGTTTTTGTGATGGGCGAAGACGTAGCCAAGCAAGGTGGAATCTTTGGCTGCACCCGCGGTCTGCTCGATGAATTTGGCAACGAACGTGTCCGGAACACTCCGATTTCGGAAGCCGGATTTGTCGCCGCCGGACTGGGCGCTGCCTGCGCCGGCATGCGGCCGATTGTTGAACTGATGTACATGGACTTTTCCTTTATCAGCATGGACCAGATCCTGAACCAGGTCGCCAAGACCCGCTATGTATTCGGCGGCAAGGCGACGATTCCGCTGGTCATCCGCGGCCAGCAGGGTATCGGCCGTGGCAACGCCGCGACACATTCCCAGAGTGTCGAGACGATCTTCATGCACTTCCCCGGGATCAAGGTCGCCATGCCGTCCAGCCCGGCCGATGCAGCCGGCCTGCTGCGCACCGCCATCCGCGATGACAACCCAGTCATGTTCTTTGAACACAAGGCTCTTTATGCGATGAAGGGTGAAGTATCGGATGATCCGAATTTCATGATCCCTTTCGGCGAAGCGAAGATTGCCCGCGAAGGCAAGGATGTTACCTTGATCGCCAACCTGCTGTACGTCAACCGTGCCCTGGAAGCTGCCGAAAAGCTGGCCGCCGAAGGCATTTCGGTTGAAGTCATCGACCCGCGGACTCTGGTGCCTTTTGACAAGGAAACCTTGATCAAGTCCGTCAAAAAGACCGGCCGTGCGGTCGTCGTCCATGAAGCTCACCGGACTGCCGGTTGGGGCGCCGAAGTTGCTTCACTGATCGGTGAAGAAGCTTTCAAATACCTCGATGCCCCGGTCGGCCGTCTCGGCGCCAAAGCCTGCCCGCTGCCCTTCAACCCGACCCTGGAAGCTGCTGTCGTGCCGAGTGAGCAGGACATCATCAAGGCAGTCAAAGCGACCCTGTACAGAGAGGGGTGAGCATAGTGAATACCATTATCATGCCCAAACAAGGCCTGCAAATGACCGAGGGGATCATCACCCACTGGTTGAAAAAAGAAGGCGACACCGTTGTGCTCGATGAACCGCTCTTCGAAATGGAGACCGACAAGCTGACTATTGAGATTGGCTCATCTGCAGCCGGTACTTTGCTGAAAATTGTCCGCGCTGAAGGCGATACCGTACCGATTACCGAAACGATTGCCTATATCGGCGAGGCCGGCGAAAAAGTGCCGGAACTGGCCTCTGAGGCAGTGTCTGAGGCACAGGTTGAACCATCAATAACGGCATCTAGCCAAGTCAATGCTCCCACATCGACCACGAACGTCCGGCGTGCTCCGGGCGAACGGATTTTCATCACCCCGCGGGCCAAAACAGCCGCCGCAGACAACCGCCTCGATTATGCCGCAGTCGCTGGCCATGGCCCGGAAGGCTTGATCATTGAACGGGATGTACTCGACTTTCTAGCGAGGAATCCGCAGACCAGCGTTTCAGGAACAACGGCGCAGCAGCGGGTCACCCCGGTTGCCAACCGGCTCGCCGAAATCGGTGGCGTTGATCTGGGTCAAGTGCCCGGCAGCGGCCCTCACGGCAAAATAATGAAGGCTGACGTCCTGGCCGCAACTCCTGTGAAAGTTCCTGCCGCTGCAAATGACCCGGCCAATGCCACAGGCGCAGCCAAGGAACCCACCTATCTGCCCTATAGCGGCATGCGCAAAGTGATCGGCGACCGTATGTCGCAGAGCCTGCATGAAATGGCCCAGGCCAACCACCGCATGAAAGTGGACATGACCGAAATGATCCGCTTCCGCGAGAGTCTCAAGGCCAATGACATCAAGGTTTCCTACACGGACATCCTGGTCAGGATTGCTGCCCGCGCCCTGATGGATTTCCCGATCCTCAACGCCTCGCTCCTAAAGGACAAAATCGTCCTGCACCCGACCGCCAATATCGGTCTGGCCGTTGCTCTCGACAATGGCCTGATCGTCCCGGTCGTGCGCAATGCCGAGCAGAAAACCCTGGCCCAAATCTCGGCCGACGCCACCCAGCTGATCAGCAAAGCCAAGAGCAACCAGCTGACAGCTGATGATTACACGGGCGGCACCTTTACCATCACCAATCTCGGTATGTTCGATATCGATGAGTTTACCGCTGTCATCAATCCGCCGGAAAGCGCCATCCTGGCAGTCGGCAAGATCGACCGCGTCCCCGTGGTTGAAGGCGATGCGGTCGTCATCCGCCCGATCATGGTGCTCAGCCTGACCTACGACCACCGCATCATCGACGGCGCTCCGGCGGCCAAGTTCCTACAGCGGATGAAACAGCTGATGCAGAACCCCTACCTGCTGATCTGAGGAGGAAATCCAAGTGGCTATACCTGTTATCATGCCCAAGCAAGGCCTGCAAATGACCGAAGGTGTGCTCACCAGCTGGCTGTTTGCAGAGGGTGCGGCTGTCCAGGAGGGCAAGCCGCTTTTCGAAATGGAAACCGACAAATTGTCGATCCAGATCGATGCGCCGGCTAGTGGCACTCTGCTCAAAATCGTTAGCCAGGCTGGCGAGACCGTGCCAATTACCGAAACGATCGCCATCATCGGTCAGCCCGGTGAAGACATTTCAGCCCTGCTGCCAGGATCCAGTTCATCAGCCCCAGTCGTTGCAGCGCAGACTGCAGTAACTCAGACAGAATCATCCCCTGCACAAAAAAGTGAAACCTATGACTATGATCTGGTGATCGTCGGTGGTGGTCCTGGCGGTTATGTCGCCGCGATCCGGGCCGAACAACTGGGCCTCAAGACCGCCGTGATCGAGGAAAAGGAAATGGGTGGCACATGCCTGAACTGGGGCTGCATCCCGACCAAGTCGCTGCTCCATTCTGCTGAAATCGCCCACATGGCCAAGCATAGTTCAACTTATGGCGTGATCATTCCTGAAATCCATATTGATTATCCAGCTATCGTCCGCAAAAAGGACCAGGTCGTCAAACAACTGCGCTCCGGTGTCGAACATCTGGTCAAACATCATGGTGGCGAGATTATCCGTGGCCGTGCCCGCTTCCTCGATGCCCATACCCTGGAAGTCAGTGCCCCGGCGAGCCGCGTGATCCGGGCTGCCCAGACCATTATCGCCACCGGTTCCCGCCCGTCAAAACCGCCGATCCCTGGCATCGACGGCGCCCGGATTCTGAACAGCGATGCCATCCTGGCGATGACCGAATGCCCTGAGAGCCTGGTGATCATCGGCGGCGGTGTCATCGGTGTCGAATTTGCTACTGTATACAGCCAACTCGGCAAGTCCGTGACCATCATCGAAATGATGCCAGAAATCCTGCCCGGTACAGACCGCGAATTGATTACGATCCTGCGCAAGAACCTCGAAGCCAACGGCGTCTGCATCATCACCGGTGCAAAGGTCGTTTCACTGGAATCTGCTGGACAAGCCATCTGCACATATGAATTGAACGGCGAGAAGAGTCAGGTTCATGCGGACAAGATCCTCGTCGCGATCGGCCGCAAACCGAATTCGGAGAAACTCGGCCTCGAAAATGCCGGCGTCCAGGTTGAAAGTGGTTTCATCGTCGTCGATGAACAAATGGCGACAACAGCCCCATCGATTTTCGCGATCGGCGATGTCACCGGCAAGGTGCTGCTGGCCCATGTCGCTTCTGAGCAAGGTTTGGTCGCTGCCGGCAATGCGGCGGGCGGCAAACATCAGATGGATTACCGGATCATCCCCGGTTGTATCTATACAGAGCCGGAACTGGCCAGCGTCGGCCTGACTGAAGATGCTGCCTTGAAACAAGGCCTTGCCATCAAAGTTGGCAAATTCCCGGTTTCGTCCAATGGTAAGTCGAAAATTGTCGGGATCCATGAGGGTCTTGCCAAAATCATCACCGATGCAGCAACCGGCGAAGTACTCGGTGCCCACATCCTGGCCCCGCGGGCGACGGACATGATCGCCGAAATCTGTGTGGCGATGAAACTCGAAGCCACATACGAAGAGATCGCCGAAACCATCCATCCTCATCCGACGGTCAGCGAAATCCTGATGGAAGCTGCGCAGGACGTCGATCATCTCAGCATTCATGTGCCCAGGAAGAAATTCTAAAACACATTGAATACCTTCTCAAACGAAAGGGCTGTCTGGTGGGACAGCTTTTTTCGTCTTGAATTTATCAGACAATATGATTTACAATCAATAAAGGGCTTTACTAATAAGGTTCTTAACCAGATTTGATCCAAACCCAGAGAAGATCCAAAACCAGTAGAAACTGAGGGGTTAACCTTGGACAACAAAATCAGACAGAATACGATTGTCGAGCAGGTCATGGAACGAATCAAGGGGCTGATTGCCTCAGGTCAATACAAAGTCGGTGACAAATTGCCGACCGAAAGTGAGCTCGGTGAGATGTTCGGCATTGGCCGATCATCGGTTCGCGAAGCAATTAAAATATTCAACTATCTGGGAATTCTGGAATCGCGGACTGCGAAGGGCACATATGTCTGCAGCCGTTCCCAGATTTCATCAGAAGCGCTGTCCTGGGCCGTGTTACTCGGCAGCAATGAAATAGGGGAGCTGCTGGAGACCCGGGCGGCCATCGAGTTGTGGAGTGTCCTCCAGCTGGCCGGCAATTACAAGCACGACCCGGCTAAATACCAGACCTACATTGACCAGCTGAAACAGACGATCGAACAGATGCGAACTGCGATCCAGCAGCAGGATCCCAGCCAGACGATCAACCTGGATTTCCAGTTTCACGACATCACCATTTCAAGCAGTGAAAATTCCCTGTTCATTTCGATCTACCATACCCTGCGATCCTTCACGATCAGCAGCACGACAAAAGTGCATCAGGATACCGAAGTGCTCAAAGCCCTGCCTGAGATCCATGACCATTTGCTCCAAGCGATCATCGGCAAGGATGAAATCGCTGTGATGAGTGAGATGCAGAGCCATATCCGGATCACGCAAGACAAACTATATGCAGCGATTGGCAAATCCTGACCATGGTCAATATCCTGATCATGGCCTCGGTCATTTCATGACCACGGCCATTTCATGGCCGAGCGCATTCCCCTTCGCGGGCGGTGAGGATCGCCAGGGCGTGGGGGAGGACGGGTTCGATCACGGCGAGGCACTCCTCGACGGCGCGCGGGCTGCCTGGCAGGTTGATGATCAAGGTGCGGCCGCGGGTGCCGGCAGTCGCCCGGGACAACATGGCGCGGTTGGTGATCGTCAGGCTGTTGGCCCGGATCGCTTCGGGAATCCCCGGTACGAGCCGTTCAATGACATCGAGGGTTGCTTCCGGCGTGATATCGCGCGGCGACAGGCCTGTCCCGCCAGTTGTCAGGATCAGATCGACCTGATCCACATCCGCCCAGCGCCGGAGCTGATCGGCGATCAAAGCCCGTTCGTCCGATACAATTGCCGTCGCGACGATTTCGCCGAGTGGAGAGAGCGCTGCTGCAATTACTGGCCCACTGCGATCTTCGCGTAGCCCTGCAGAACCTTTGTCACTGGATGTTAGAATCGCGATACGATACATGTTTACCTCAGAATTGATCGGATGAAATCCGTTGCTCGATTGAGTTGGTCGATATCCTCTGTAGACTGGATTTCGCCGGTCAGTTTTGCCGGGCAGAGCCTGTCGGCAGGGTGTTTTTTAAGATATAATATACTATCGCACAAGGCCTTCGCGTCTGTCCAGCGACCCGCAGCCAGGCCAGCCGGCAGCATTTCGAACAAGCGGGTTGGAGGGCGACGAACATCCATTCTGCCGCCCCTCAAAGGAGTTACACATTGATTGACCAATATGGCCGCGAGATCAACTACTTGCGCCTCTCGATAACCCCGCGCTGCAATCTCAATTGCATCTACTGCCGGCCTGGCTACTGTCCAACCGGTGTTGTTCCTTTCGACCCGGCCAGTTTGATGACGCCCGCTGAAATCGACCGCCTGGTCGGTGTCCTGGCAAGTCTCGGGATCAGCAAAGTCCGGCTGACCGGCGGCGAACCTTTGGTCCGCGATGATCTCGAGGAGATCATAACCCGGATCCGCCGCCATCCGGAGATCAAGGATCTGTCCTTGACGACCAACGGCCAGGATCTGGCCGCCCGGGCTGCGTCGCTGAAAGCAGCCGGCTTGATGCGGATCAATATTTCACTCGACTCCCTGCAGAAGGATCGCTTTGAGAAAATCACCGGAAATGGCTCGCTTCAGCGGGCGCTTGATGGCATCGATGCCAGCCTTGCAGTTGGCCTTCATCCCGTCAAACTGAACACGGTCCTGATGCGTGGGATCAACGATGACGAGCTTGACAGCTTGTTCGAATTGACCCGGAAACGGCCGCTCGCCCTGCGCCTGATTGAACTGATGCCGATGAACGTTGAATCTGCAGATCCCGAACGCCTGATCACCGGCACGGAAATTCTCGACCGTTACCCCCTGTTGACCCGGGTTGCTGACAGCTATCCTGGCCAGCCGTCCGAAGACTACCGCCTGCCCGGCCATATCGGTACGATCGGCCTGATCCGGCCGCTTTCACACCGTTTCTGCAGCACCTGCAACCGGATCCGCATCACAGCCGATGGCAAAATCAAAGGCTGCCTGGGCAAGGACGACGAAACAGACCTGCGGCCCTATTTCGCAAATCCCGACGATCAGGCGATGCGCGATTTCATTGCTGCTTCCATTTTTGCCAAACCGATCGGCCACCACTTTGAACTCGGCGAGACGCCGAAGCGCGGCATGGACCGGACCGGCGGCTAAAAGAACACTCACCATGCAAAACCTATACATTATTCGAACCCGATCCATCTTGTGAACGCTGGCTGTCATGCGAGCGCCCACGATCCTGTGAAAGGAATCCAAACAATGACTGACAAAAACAATCCCAGCGGCCAATTGACCCATTTGAATGATAATGGCGAGGCCCATATGGTCGATGTCGGCGACAAACTGGTGACCCCGCGTGTCGCCCGGGCCCAGGCTATCGTCCGCATGAAGCGGGCAACCTTGCGCGCGATCCTTGACGACCAGCTGCCGAAAGGCGATGTCCTGGCAACGGCCCGGATCGCCGGGATCATGGCGGCAAAAAAAACAGCTGAACTGATCCCGCTCTGCCACCCGCTGCTGATTGAAAAAGTCACAGTCGACATCCGCCCGGAGGGCGAAGACAGCCTCATTGTGGAAACGATGGTGCGGATCAATGGCAAAACCGGCGTCGAGATGGAAGCCCTGACTGCCGCATCCGTAACGGCCTTGACCCTCTATGACATGGCCAAGGCGATCGACCGCGGCATGGTCATCGAATCGATCCAGCTGCTGGAAAAATCGGGCGGCAAATCCGGCCATTTCATGCGCGAAGCATGAGCATGGATAAGAAGTTTCGATCGATTAATTAAACATTCAAGAAACCCTTAAAGGAGCAAACCACCATGGCGAAAGTCGTCGCAATCAATATCAGCGAACGTAAAGGCGTCCCGAAAGTGACTATTCCGGAAGGCAATTTCCTTGTTGATTTCGGACTCGAGGGTGACGCCCATTCCGGCAAATGGCATCGCCAGGTCTCCCTGCTCGGCGTCGAGAGCATCCACAAAATCGAGCAGCTTGGCGTCGAAGGCCTCGACACCGGCAGCTTCGCCGAAAATATCACCACCGAGGGGATCACCCTCTATGAACTGCCCGTCGGTACAAAGTTCCGGATCGGCCTCTGCCTGTTCGAAGTCACCCAGATCGGCAAGGAATGCCACCAGCACTGCGCGATCTACCACCAAGTCGGCGATTGCGTCATGCCCCGCGAAGGGATCTTCGCCCGCGTCCTCGTCGGCGGCATTATCCGGCCCGGCGATCCGATCGAAGTCGTTGAAGGGTAGGAAGCAAGACGCAGGAATTTTCATTATTCGAACCCGCCACCCAGTAAACCGGTGCTTTCCGAAACATAGACAAAGCTTTCATCCTTGAGGCTTTTGTAGTAACGCTTGGTGCCGACGATGACAAAGTCGGTGACTTTGCTGGCGATGTAGTTACTGATCAAAGAATAGATGATCAGGGTCAGGTCGCCGTACAGGATGGAAGAGAAGATGATTACGGTGTTCAGGACCAGGAAAAAAGTACCCACCGTGATGTCGTACTTTTCCTTCAGATACATGCCGACGATCGCTTCCGGACCGTTCGCCACTGCCTGGCGCAAGACGAGTCCGCCCGCGATGCCGAGCAGAACGCCGCCCGCCACCGCGGCGATGATCGGATCGGTCTGAAACGGCCGGATCAGTTTGCCAATGAAGTCATGTTGAGGACAATCGATCAGGGTTTGACTGCTGACTCGATCAGCGCCTGCTCGATCGATTTCAGGATGACTTTGCTGCTGTATGTTGCGCCGGTGATTACATCGACATTTAGGGATTGTTTTTCAATGACTTGATCGATGATCACTTCAGCTGGTTTGCCCTGGCCATTATCATGTTTGACCAGGTCGATCACGGTGACCCGGTTTCCAAGCACAGTGACGTTGACAACCACCGCAACGGGAAACGCTGAATACTGCCCTGTATAGGTGCCATCAGGGATCTGGCTGAAATTAATATCCTGGATCGTCACTTCGGCGACTGCGTTCAAGTCGTTTTCCAATTTGGTTTTGAATCCCCAAACACTGGCGGCCAGAAGAAGTATCAACACCGCGACAAAGATCAGAGTGACCTTGCTTTTCTTTTTCATTTGATCAACCTCGCCTCCATTGGAAAAGTTATCTGGCGTACATGGTCATCCAGCCTAAAGTGTGGATGTTGTAAATTCCCTTGCCTTCCATCATAACGTGAAAAGCAAGGGGTTTCGACTTGAAAAAAACTATAAACGGAAAAAATCAAAAAAATTGCTTAAGTCACCATAATTTTTTAAATTGCCAAATATCAGGTCACATGAGTGACCGAATATCCAGTCGTCTTCCGGCATGATGAAGTTGTAGCTGATTGTTGAACCATTTTCCTTCAGTTTCAACTTCAAAAAGTCAGGATAGTTGAACATGATAAGATTGTATTCAGAACAACTTGCCAATTGGCGCTTAAGAAAGGGGTAAATTATGGCTATTCGTGAATCTTCAGCAAAATGGCTAGGCAGTTTAAAAGAGGGCACTGGCACGATGCGGGTGGGATCTGGCGCCTATGATGGCCCATATACTTTCGCTTCGCGCTTCGAAGAAGGGCCGGGGACTAATCCGGAGGAAATGATTGGCGCAGCCCATGCCGGCTGTTTCTCGATGTTCCTCTCAGCCATCCTGTCTGATGCCGGTCATGTCCCGACAAGCATAGCTACAACCGCTAAAGTCCATTTAGGTGCCGGACCCAAAATCAAACTGATCGAGCTTTCGACAGTCGGCGCTGTGCCCGGGCATCGATGAAGCGACTTTCCTCGATTTCGCGGAAAAGGCCAAGGCCGGCTGCCCGGTCTCGCAAGCATCTGGCTGCTGTCGAGATCAAGATGACTGGCGCGCCTGGAATAAAGGGGCGACTTGTTAGCTTGCAAAACTTTCGCTGCAGTTAAATTGTCAAAATAAATAATAAAAAACGAGCTTTCTGTGAGAATTTGCAGACAGCTCGTTTTTTTCATTGCTCGATATTAGAAGAATTTGAATTTACTCGATCCCGATCAGCAGATCAGTGCCCTCGACCTTGACCGGATAAACCTTGAGATCTGTCACTTTGACCTTGATCAGGAACAGTTTGCCGCGCTCAACGACTTTGCCTGTCTGCACATCAAAAATCGAGCCATGTCTGGGGCAGACAATTTCGCTGCCCTCGAGATTGCCTTCGACCAGTGAACCGCCCATGTGGGAGCACGTGTTGTCGATCGCGGAGAAGACACCCTTGACATTCGTGAGCAGGATGTCCCGGCCTTCGAAAGTAACCTTCATTTTTCCACCTTCAGGCAAATCGGATGTCTGGGTTACTTTGATGTATTTCATCATAAACCTCCTGCGAACAACTTGTTTTGTAAACTACGATATACATTTATTATGACAGTTTATTGCATCTAAGATGATCATATTCCAGAAAACGCGCATAATAATATTAGCCGCCCGGAAAATTGCTATTCGATTGAAATGGCAGTTGTCGGGCAACTATCGATGGCTTCCTTGAGGGTATCTGTTCGTTCAGCCGGCTGGGCACTGACAATGGCTTTCCCCTCGTCGTCCATTTCGAAGACTTCGGGGCAGATTGAAGCACACAGACCGCAGCCAATACACAAATCCCGATCGACGATAACGTTCATATTGTCCATCCTTTCTGGCTTTTGCCAAGACGATCGTCTGACGATCATATGAAAATCCACCGGGGTGGTGATTCGTTCACCCCTCACCTCCATTTTAATCCTTTGACTAGCCTAAATCTTGTTAAAACCTGAGTTGAACGATTAATTGATACAAAAGATCAATAATAGTCGAGCGATGAAGTTAAACAATGGTTCAAGCACGGCACAGCCGGCGGGGAGGGTCAAGTGGCTTTGAACATTCTGATTGGTGGTGCTGCTGGCCAGGGAATCGATACAACAGCAGCCATTTTCGAACAATTGCTGAAGCGTGCCGGATATTATGTCTATGCCACCCGGGATTTCATGTCGCGGGTTCGCGGGGGTCATAATTTCATCCTGATCCGTTTTGGCCCGGGACGGATCACATCACACAGTGACCGGATCGATTGCCTGGTCGCCCTCAATGAAGAGACCGTTCGATTGCATGCCAGTCAACTCTCAGACCAGGGATTTATCCTCTGCGACTCAAGTCTTAAGACAGATGACACGCGTACGATTAAAATCGATCTGCAGAAAATTGCCAAGGATCTGGCTAATCCGCGTGTATTTGGCAGTGTTGCAATCGGCGCGCTCCTGCATTTGCTATCACTGGATTTGAGTCACACGGTTGATAGTTTTAAACGCTTTGTCCCTGCTTCTGTCCTGGAAATCAATCTCAAAGCTGCAGAATTGGGCTTCGAAAGTGTCCAGCCGCGACTTTTCGAACCTGCAGGGGATTATCGCCATTATCTGACAATCTCCGGCAACCGGGCGCTGGCCTTGGGTGCGCTGGCCGCCGATGTCCGGTTTTATTCGGCCTATCCGATGTCCCCTTCGACCAGCATCATGGAATTCCTGGCTGAACATGGGAAGACCTGCAATGTCGTCGTCGAACAGGCCGAAGACGAGATCGCGGCGATCAACATGGCCCTTGGTGCTTCTTTCACGGGTGTCCGGGCCATGACCGGCACATCGGGCGGCGGTTTCAGCCTGATGGTCGAAGCGCTGGGTCTGGCCGGCATTGCTGAAATCCCGCTGGTGATTTGCGACATTCAGCGTCCGGGACCTGCGACAGGCCTTCCGACTCGAACCGAACAGAGCGATCTGCTCTTTGTCATCAGTGCCGCCCAGGGTGAGTTCCCGCGGCTGGTCATCGCTTTGCGCGACCACCAGGACGCCTTTGATCAGACCATCCGGGCATTCCATCTGGCTGAACGTTTCCGGATTCCGGTCATTCTACTGAGCGACCAGTATCTGGCGGATGCCACGGTCACGATTGAACCTTTCGTGCTGACTGAGAGATCTGCAGAAAGGGAAGCCAATGACAATCAGCGGCTTGCCGCTACGACACCAAAGGCATCCGGATTTGACAATGGATATCGAAATTATCAGCTGACCGAAGATGGTATTTCGCCGCGAATCTATCCCGGCCATCGGCACTATTTTGCTGCAGCTGACAGCGACGAGCACGACGAGCTGGGCCATATCACGGAGTCTGCTGAAGTCCGCCGCCAGATGATGGATAAACGACTGCGCAAGCTGGATAAGCTCAAGCTTGAACTCGAGCAGCCACGCTTGATTGGCAGTCCCAACTGCAAGACATTACTGCTGGGCTGGGGGTCCATGCAAGGTCCCCTTGAAGAAGCCATCGCGCTTCTGGAACAGGAAAACCCCGGCAAAGTCAGTGCCCTGGTTTTCGGTGATATTTTCCCACTGCCGGTAGAACGACTCCTGGAACTGGCGCCACACGTAAAGCACCTGGTCAATGTCGAGCAGAACGCCACAGGCCAGCTTGCTGGCCTGATCAGGGAATTCACAGGCATCCAGTGCCAGGCCAGCATCCTGAAATACGATGGCCGTCAGTTGTCTGGCGAAGAAATCGTCAGTCGTTTGAAAGGGGAGATTTTCGGATGAATGAACCACGAAATATTGAGCCGACTTCGACAGCTGCAATCCCGAAATCGCCGTTTGAAACCTTTGAAACCGCCTGGTGCCCTGGTTGTGGCGACTATGCAATCCTGTCTTGTCTGCAACGCGCTTTGACTGAACTGGGCATGAATCCACATGAGGTTCTCCTGGTCGCCGGGATCGGCCAGGCTGCGAAAATTCCGCAATACATCAGTGCCAATGCGTTTTGCGGTTTGCACGGGCGCGCTCTACCGGCCGCAGTCGCTGCCAAAATCGCCAATGAAAACTTGACGGTTGTCGTCAGCAGCGGTGATGGAGATTCCTACGGTGAGGGCGGCAATCATTTCATCCACAATATCCGGCGCAATGTCGACATCACCCATTTCGTCCATGACAACCAGATCTACGGCCTGACTAAAGGCCAGGCATCACCGACCAGCCAGATTGGCCATGTGACAGGAGTACAAGTCAATGGCAACATCAATATCCCACTGAATCCGATGCTGTTAGCCCTGGCGATGGGGGCAGGCTTTGTCGCCCGAGGCTTCACTGGCGATCCAGACCAGCTCGTCTCGCTGATGAAGCAGGCGATCGAGTTCCACGGGTATGCGTTGCTGGATATCCTGCAGCCTTGTGTCAGTTTCAATAAAACCAACACTTATGCCGACTACAAGCGCCGCGTCGAACCTTTGCCCACTGATTATGACAGCAGTGATTACGCCGTCGCGCTTAATACCGCGCAAATTTTCGGTGACAAGATCCCGACTGGTGTGCTCTATGCTGTGGAAAAGCCAACTTTCCATGAGCAGCAAACCACCCTGGCATCTGGCGGATCATTGCTGAAACGCTCATTCAAGCTGGATGCGGTCGAGCAGGTCATGGCCGGACTCGTTTGAAACGGTTTATCAGGCTTTGATTTCCTGCTTGCCGGTAATTTTGCTGGTTGCATCCATGGTAAAGGTCGCTTTGATCTCTTCACTCTGGAAATAGACATTGCCATCAACGGTTGCGTCGATCAATTTGAAGTTTTTACCGTTGACATAGAGATCACCCTTGAACGTACCATGCTCGATGCTGCCATTTAGACTGTTGATGGTCAATTGCTTGGCGGTCAATGTAAAACGGGCGGTCACTTTGCGATTAGTGTCTTGGGTGTAAAGGCCGATTTTGCGCTGGAACAGTTCATTGCCATTCGCATCTTTCTTGCCGTTCTTGAAATCGCCGTCCATGACCAGTTCCTTGTCGATTGTGAGATCTTTGGTGATTGCAATTATCCAGGTGCCATCTTTCGAAATTGCCTTCTCAAATCCGGCTGCTGTATCCACGACTGAAGCTGAAGCAACAACATCAACTATTGTTGTCGTTGCCGCTGTCGTTGGCGCTGCAGCGCAACCGGCAAGCGAGCCAAAGACAATCATGACTGCGCTCAAAAGTGTAATAGTTCTTAATTTCATATAAGTACCTCCTTAGGGGTTTACTCATACAGTCTATTCCTATTAAATTAGTAGAAATTGGCTGCAGGATACGCTTTGAGCTTTAATGAACATCATTTTTATCAATATGCTATAAAAAGCATGCTTATTTCGTCATGTTGCCTGAACTTCAATTGATTTGAACTTCACAGCAGATGCGAAATCAGTAACCTGCATTGTTTTTTACAAAAATCAACTAGGATTGTAACCAATTTCCTGAAAGAGCGCATAATAGAGGTAAAGAAATGGCCGGATGATCCGGCCAACATGATTCAGGACCGTAAAATGAGTGCTCATTGACAATCATTCAGACTGCGATTTGGAGGTATTGATCATGAAATTGTTGGAAAAAGCGATTCAAATGGAAGTCGATGCAGGCCAGTACTATCATCAGCAGGCTTTTAAAAACCAGGGGACTCCGCTGGAAAATGCCTTTATCCTTTTAGCCAAGGAAGAACTGAAGCATGAAGAGATCCTCAACAAACTGATGGCCGGATCACCGCCGGCAATCGACGAAAGCGAAGTCGCGGATGCTGGGCGCTTGTTCGCCAGCCTCGGTGACTTCAAAGTCGAAGCCGGTTATCTGGCTGATCAGCTCGAAGTCTATCGCACCGCCATGGCAATGGAACAGAAAATGGTCGAGTTGTACCAGGGTATGGAGAAGGAAACAGCTGAACCCAAAGCCCAGCGGATCCTGTCCTTCCTGGTCAAACAGGAACAGCGCCACTTCACCCTGTTTGAAACGCTGGAAAAACTAGTCCAACGCCCGACTGACTGGGTGGAAGCAGCCGAATTTGGCGAACGTGAGGAATATTAACGTTCAGTAAGCAAATAGCCCGGATCGTACAAATATCATCGGATCGTAAAGATAACAAATGATCTTGTCTGATGCAAAAGGAATGGTTTGAAACATCGCTCAAAAAAGCAAAAGGAGGATCCCATGAAAGGTAATAGTGAACTGATTACTTCCCTCAATGCCCTGCTAGCTGATGAATTGAGTGCCGTCAACCAGTACATGGTTCATTCGGAAATGAGCGCCAATTGGGGCTATGACAAACTGCACCATCATTATGAAAAAAGGGCGATCGATGAGATGAAGCATGCCGAAAAGCTGATCGGCCGGATCTTGTTCCTGGAAGGTATACCGATCGTCAGCAAACTCAAAGATATCCACATCGGCAGCGACGTCACCAAACAGCTGGCATCGGATCACAAAGCAGAAGAAGGGGCCATCATCGCCTACAACGAAGCGATCAAGCTCGCTGGCGATGTCAAGGATTTCGCGACCCGGGAAATCCTTGAAGACATCCTGAATGATGAAGACCGCCATATCGATGACATCGAAGCCTTGCAGGACCAGATCCAGCAGATGACGTTGCCGGTGTTCCTGTCGACACAGCTCGGCTGATCGCGGCCGACTCTGCTGGCTAACCCCGGCAGATGATTTATTTCGTCTGGATGTTAAATACGCACGGAGGACATCAATGGAGCAACCTGACAAACAAGATCAGCAGGATATACTGAAGCAGAAGGATGAGCGCGCAGCCGTTTTCGACAAAAAACCCTATCTCAACCTGATTCTGACCGTCGCGCTCATTCTGCTGGTTTCATTTTTGATCACCCTGGTCAACCAGGTCTCCCAGCTGGTCTTCCTGGCCTCACAAGTCCATCCAGTTTTTGGCCAAGTATTGCTCTGGTTCTTCATTTTACTGGCCCTCGCGACCCTGATCTGGACCATTGTCCTTTTGATGGGACTTGAAAGGCCGCTGGTCATTCCCGATGAAAATGATCAGGCCGCCCGTACACTCTATTTAGCGCGCTTGAAAAAGCGGCTGGTCAACAACCGCTTTATTCGCTCGTCTGGATTTGCATGGGCTCCTGACAAGTCAGACGAGGAATCGATCGATGCGGCATTACTGATTCTCGACGCCGAGAGCCAGGCCATCATCCGGCGTCAGGCGACAACTGTCTTTGTGACGACAGCGGTTTCCCAGAATGGTTCGCTCGACAGCCTGTTTGTCTTTGTGACCGCTTTCAAATTGGTCTGGCACATCGCCATGCTGTATCACCAACGGCCATCCATCCGCGATTTGGTCAAGCTCTATACCAATATTTTCGCCACGGTCCTGCTGACCCGCCAGATCGACGACCTCGACCTGATCGCCGAGCAACTGGAGCCCGCCCTGACGACGCTATTTGGCGGATCAGTCGGCACATTCGTCCCGGGTGCCGGCTATGTGGTGTCTTTCGTCGCCGACTCCATCTTTGAAGGCAGCCTGAATACTTTACTGATGCTGCGCATTGGATTCATCGCCCAGCAATACTGCCGCAGTACAACCCGGATCGAGCCCCGGAAAATCAGCCGGGCTGCCTCTGTCCAGGCCTGCAAGCTCCTGGGCACCATCGTCAGCGAGAATTCCGTGCGGATTTCCCAGGCGATGCTGAAAGCTGTCAAAAACGCCGGCGTCCACTCGTTCCAGCAAGGGAAGAGCAAGTTCGCCGGTGTTATCGACAAATTGTTCCGCAAGGACGGCAAAGATCCGGCAAACTGATGACTGGACTTAAGTGAGTCAATCAGGCAAGAGGGTGATCATTTAGAATGCAGTACAGTCAGAAAGAAGTAGATCTGGCTAACCAAGTTGTGGTTCCCTATTTTGAACAAGGTGCACCTACCGGCATACCACTGATTCTACTGCATGGATTCACGGATTCCTGGCACACCTTTGAGTGCCTTTTTCCCTGACTGCCGGACTGGCTCCGTGTCTTGGCTCTGACCCAACGCGGCCATGGTGATGCCTCAAAGCCAGCATCCGGCTATCTGACCGAAGATTTTGAAGCCGACTTGATGCTGTTCCTGGATGCGCTGCAGATTGAAAAAGCTTATATCCTGGGTGCTTCAAGTGGTGGTTTTGTGGCGCGGCATTTTGCGATCGATCATGCTGAGCAGACCCTAGGACTGATCCTGCTGGGCACACCGGCGACCTTCCAGGATAATCCGGCTGTTCAGGCATTTTGCGATTCGACTTTGCTGAAGTTAACCGATCCAATCGATCCGGCGTTTGTGCGCAGCTTTATTGCTGGAACTTTTTCCGAAGACGTCCCACCGGAATTCGTCGACAAAATGGTCCAGGAAAATCTCAAAGTTCCAGCTCGGGTCTGGCGGGAAGCGAGTCAGGGATTATTGCAGGAATCGTTCCCGGACAGGCTCAATCAGATCAAGTCGCCAACCTTGGTGATTTGGGGTGAACAAGATACGGTCCTTGATCGGAAGAGCCAGGAAGCGCTGACGAACGCAATCCAGGATGCGAAATTCCTGGCCTATCCTGACACCGGGCATTTGCTTTACTGGGATCAGCCCGAAAAGCTGGCAGCGGATATTTCAGCTTTTATTCTAGAAACTGAAGTCAGGCTTTCTGCTCACCTGTGAAATAAATCCCGGCTTTCTTGCGGGCGGACTCCATCACTTCAATGACATCGATCGTCGTATTCTGGATGCTGGCGAAGGCGTCGGCACCGGAATTGACGAGCTTTGGCAACGCCAGGGCTTCATAGAAAAAACGATCGGCAATCGGCTGTTCGTTGAAGGTCTCGTCGGTCGTTTTCGTGACGACCCGGACTTCGACGATACCGTTGCTGCCGTCTTTGACGTAGATGAAGCCCTTTTCACCTTCGATCTGGGCGAAATTGACGCCCCAGGTGTCTTTGGCGCCGGCACAGCTGCTGACGAAACCGTCATACTTCAGGATCATGATCCCGGATGTGTCGATCTTCCCGTCAAAGCGATTCGGGTAATAAATCGCATCTTCCGGTTTGCCGAACAAAGCGACCGTGAAATAGACATTGTAGAAATTGATGTCCTGGAGACTGCCGGCCGCGTAATCGAGACTGAAGATATTGGGGATTTCGCCGGCCAGAAGTTTGTCGTAGCGGCTGGAATACTGGCTGTAATTGCACATGACCAGTTTGACCTTGCCGATTTTCGGCAGCTGTTCCCGGATCAGCTGGAAATTGGGCAGATAGGCTGTGGGGACAGCATCGATCAGGAACAGCTGTTTCTCGCGGGCCAGCTTGACCAGGTCTTCAGCCATGTATTTTTCGGGTGTCAGCGGTTTCTCACAGATGACGCTCTTGCCGTGCTCCAGAGCCATTTTGGCCTGGCTGTAATGGAGACTGTTGGGGGAGGCGATGTAGATGAAATTGACTTCCGGATCGCCCAGCAGATCTTCGAGCTGCGTGTAGATTTTCCTGACGCCGAAAGCGTCGGCCAGCTCCTGGCCAGTTTTTTCAGAGCGTGAATAGACGGCTTCATAACTGATGCCCTCTGTAGCGACAAAGGCAGCCATGACCGAATGGACGATGACCCCGGACCCGATTGTGCCGATTTTCATTTCAATCATTTCATTGACCCTTTCGCCTGGCTTTTCGCAATTTCAGTTGCTTCTTCGAGGATTTCCAGCACGGTGATGACTTCCTCATCCTGGATGCATTTCTCGCCGCCGTGTTCGATTACTTTGATCAGGCTGTCGTAGATGTGCTCATAATGGGTGCAGCCGACCGGCACTTTTTCTTCCTTGATTTCACCATGTTCAGCTGCATAGCGCAAGGTGCCCCAGCGGTCTTCAGGAGCCATCGCGGTGCTGATCTGATGCCGGCCGACGACTTTCTTCTGGCCGGAACCATGGATAACTGGCGGCAGCGTCATGCTTCCCCTGGTGCCATGGAGTGTGAAACGCGGATAATCCAGCAGGACGCACATGCTCGTATTCACCGTCGCTTTCAGGTTGCCATAGTGGAAGTCCAGATCATAATAATCGTCACCGACTCCGGGATGATGGATGCTGCGGACATCAAAGTGGGTCCAGTCCGGTTTGCCGAACAGGCTGATGACCTGGTCGATGGTGTGGACCCCCAAGTTGTACAATGTGCCCAGATGGTCATACCAGCCGTTGGTTTTGAAATAGTCGTAATGGCTTTCCAGTTTGACCAGGTCGCCCAGTTTGCCGCTGGCCAGGACATCCTTGACGGCCATCATGTCGGCATCGAAGCGGCGGTTCTGGTTCGGCATGCAGATCAGTCCCTTTTCCCGTGCCAGGTCGAAAACTTCGCGGGCTTCAGCTGCAGTCGGGGCGAACGGTTTCTCGACCAGGGTGTGTTTGCCATGATTAAGAGCTTCCCTGGCGTACCAGGTGTGAAAACGGTCCGGTGAACAGACAACCACCAGGTTGACTTCGACGTCGTCCAAAATTTCATTGAGATTGGTCGTGAAGCAGATTTCCGGGTAGAACGGCTCGTATGCCGCATTCTGGGCGATGTCTTCCTCGCGCCTGAAGACATATTTGACTTTCACATCATCCCTGTTCTCGACAAACGGGATGTGATATTCCCGGACACTGACACCAAATCCGATATATGCGACTGTTAACATGTTCCTGCCTCCGATTTTTTTATCTGACGGTTAGATTGTTGGACTGTTCATTGATGGTTGGTCTGATGGTTTATATTGATCATTAAGCTGGACTTATCAAATACTTTTCCAGGCCATTGACAGCGCACCGCGGACGCCGGCCTGCTGCGATTCGGCTGAATAATAGAACTGTAAAGTCTGGGCAGGGAAGGGTTTGCGGCAATGCTGGTGGATCCGTTCCTCCAGCCTGACCAGGGGAAAGTCCCGCATGGCCAGCACGCCGCCGCCCAGCATCACAAAAGACGGATTGAGTATGTTCACCTCCGTCGCAATAACGCAAGCCATCTCATCAATGAAATCTTCGAGGATCTTTTCGTCTCGATGCAAGGCGAAAAGATCCTGGATGGCAGTTAGAGGGAAGTAACTGTCTTTGATCGCGGCGAGACGATTCCCCGAGGCATAGCATTCGGAGCAGCCGACGTTGCCACAGCCGCAAATGTCGTGTCGGCCGGCGATCGGGATGTGGCCGATTTCGCCTGCGCAGCCATCCCGGCCGGCTAGCGGCTTCCCGTCGATGAAAATGGCGTTGCCTATACCGGTGCCAAAGTAGATCCCGACACAGACGCTTGCCATATCAAGATCGCGGCTGCTGCAGTCCCATTCGAAGATGAAATTGACATCGCGTTCGAGCAGAACCTGGATGCCCAGTTCCTGCAGAAGGATGTCCGCCATCGGGATACCGTCCATGTGGGAGATGTTCGGCGTCTGGAGGATGGTCCGCCGATCCGCGCTCAAGGTCGAGGGGAAACCAGCAGCTATCGCGAGGACAAGTCCCTCCAGCTCGTGACGCCGGATATAATCCTCGATAAACCTGACCAGGCAGCGACCTGAATCGGGTGTGTTCAGCACCTCGCTGCGCGCGGCTTTTTCGAAAAACTGCAGATCTTTGTTCTTCGCCTGGGTTCCGATCCGGATATTCGTGCCGCCGATATCCAGCCCGATCATGTACTGCTCAGTCATTTTGTACGCCCACCTGAAGATCTTACTTGGCCAAATTTCCTTCTCATGTCTGGAACCGCCCCATGCTTGCTCATCGCGTCGATTTCCTGGTCACCAGGCTGACGGGGATGATCTTGTGCCGTTGTTCGAGCTTCTGCCGATTGATCAGGCTCAGGATACACTGGGCTGCCGAGCCGGCCATTTCCTGCACATCCTGCCGGATTGTCGTCAATGGCGGCTGAAAAAATCCGGATAATGGCGAATCATCGAATCCGGTCACCGAAACATCTTCGGGGATCCTGACCTGCAATTCATGGAGGGCGGTGATGACGCCCAGGGCGATCGTATCGGTCATGCACATCAGCCCGTCGATCGGTTGATGATGGTTTTGACCTGGCAGGCGATGACGCTTGCCATCAGGCTTTTGATCCTGTAACCGGTCCGGTGAGAAGGTGCTCAGGATCTTGGCCTGGGCACAGGCAGCTGATACTTCATCGAGGACAATTGTGGTCTTGTCATCGGTCGGTAAACCTGCCTCCTGGATGGCTTGCTTGAATCCAGCGAAGCGGGCAGTCTGGTTGTAGTCCATGCTCCTGGAGCAGACCAAGGCGATATTCCTGCAGCCACTGTCGATCAATTTCCGGGCGGCCAGGTAGCCCCCGGCCTGGTTGTCCGATTCGATCACCACCAGATCCGAAGGCTCGCAATAGCCGGCCGGCCGCCGGTCGAGGTAAATGGCGGGGATATCCTTGGCGACCGCACAAGCTGTGCTCCCGGAGATGAAAATGATCCCGCTGACCTTCTGGGCGACCAGGGTGTCGATGTGCTTTTTCTCGAGGTCAGCTGATTCGTTCGAGTTGCAGATCATCGTGGAATAGCCGTGTTCAAAAAGGATCTTTTCCAGTTCCAGCAACAGACCGGCGAAATGGGGGTTCAGGATATCCGGAACGACGACGCCAATTACCTGGGCTCGGCTGGTGCGAAGGCTCTTGGCCACGACATCGGGGACATAGCCACTGTCAGAGATAACTTGTCGCACGCGCGCCTCGGTCTCGGCCGAGAACCGTCCATTCTGGTTGATGACGCGGGACACCGTCGCGACCGAAACGCCTGCGAGCTCGGCGATCTGCCTGATGTTCAGGGAAGTCGTATCGGCCATCTTGCACCTGCTTTGCTCATATATGAGTAATCGATTACCCAGATATTAGCGCGTTCTTTCAAACGTGTCAAGTGACGCCTGGATGTAGTGTTACCTAGATGTAGTTGGATTCACGATACTTTTTCGGGGTCATACCTGTATATTTCTTGAAAATCGCCTGGAAGTAGCTCTGTGATGAGAAGTCCAAGATTGAGGCAATATTGATCGAAGTCATTCTGGTTGTGGTGAGCAACATTTTTGCTTCGTCGATTTTTGCCTTGTTTATAAAGTCGTTCAGATTCATGCCAGTTTCCTTTTTAAATTGCAGACTCAAGTATGAACGGCAAAGACCGATCGAAGCTGCGATTTCTTCAACATTTATACTGGCATGGATATGTTGCTCAACATAGTTGTAGACCTTAGCTGCGATTGCCGAATTATGATTGCCGACTTTCCTTAATGACACCAGTTTGGCATAGGTCATTAACATGTTATGGTTCAGCACGGCCAGATGTTTCATATCAGGGGCCATTTCAACTTTTTGCATGAATACGTCAGCATTGCGCATGGCTGTCTCGTAATCGAGTCCGCCTTCGACTGCAGCACGGGAAGCCATCGTTGTCGAGCAAATGACCAGGTTTTTCTGATGGCGGATCAAATCAGCAGCCAGCACTCCTTCATTGCCGGCAAACTTAAACTTATTGAAGAAATCAGATAATTCTTGATGTTTGCCATATTTGACCAATGAAAACAATTGCTTTTCATATGAAATCCCACTATGTGTATTATCAATATCCGGGATAATTTTTTGCTTAGGTGGTGATGTTTCTTGTTCATCATCCATGCTGTATTCTTCAGGCAATAGATCAAGAATGTCGATTGTTTCGCGATTGAGGATGTAATTGGCGAAAATAATCAGGTTGGCAAATTTCGGCAAGGAAAAATTCAGCGTATTACTGAAGTAACTCAACAGGTCTGTCATCTGGGTGGCAGGCAAATTGTATTTCTTCAAGATTCTCTGGGCGAGCTTATAGTCACAGGGGATGGCAGAGACCGGGCCGAAAATGAAATATGAATCGGCAGACTCCGTCCTGACAATCCCGAAACATAGCAGTTCGTCAGTCAGAATGCAGTCAGCCTGTTTTTCGGACTTCAGGATTTTTTCAGGCACCAGGACAGACATTTTTTTCAAATAGTTGAGATCAGGAAAGTGCAGAATTTCCTGGTCATTTTTGATATAGGTGACAGGTACATAAGTCAGATTGGACAAGTGCTCCAGAATTTGTCGTGTTTCCATAAAAACCTCGAAAATCAGATAACAAAACTATCTAAAGCATAACAGAATTAATATAAACATGCCGCGAGATTTTATATCTTTATAGACAAGAAGTGACTTCCATGAATAGAAAGGGAGAATTTAAATGAAGTTGAGAACCAAGAAAACATATCCAAACGATTTCAAGACAGTTTTCGGCGTTGGCACCATGGGCATGATGAAGGTCGGATCAGACGCCCTCATGACCGCGATGTTCATGGCCTATCTGACCGATTATGCTGGCATTGGCGCCTGGGGAGCAGTTCTTGGGACAATCCTGCTATTGGTGGGGCGGATTTTTGATGCTGTCAACGATCCGTTGCAGGGATGGATCATGGACAGTGCCAAAGTAACGAAATTTGGAAAGTACAAGATATTCTGCATTTACAGTGTCTTGATTATCGCTGTATCTGTCGTACTGCTCTTCAATCTGCCGGTTTCGATTGCGACTAAGCCCATCCTGGTGGTCCTGTGGACAGCCTTTTTCTATCTGGCCTATGATTTCGGCAGTTCATTTTATGCACTCATACCGATGGTCCAGTCACTCAGTGAAGATGAAGTGACCCGTTCAAAACTGATCGGCTGGAATCGGATCATCAGCGTGATCATCGCCATTCCTATGTCGTTCTTCCTGACAACAGCCTTGATGCTCAACGAGAAGCTCGACAATATCCATAATTCGATCGGGATCATGGCGATCATCTGGCTCGTCCCCGTAGCAGTGATTACCTTGATCGGCACATTGCTCATCAAGGAAGGCAAGCATGTTTCCCTGAGCAGTGGCGAGCCTTCACACAAAGTAACGATCAAAGAGATCTCGGCCATGCTTAAAAGCAATAAAGCAATGACCGTTCATTTTCTGTCCAAAATGCTTTCCGGCTTCATGTGGACCATCATTTTTGCAACCGAGGTCTATTACCTCAAGTGGGCATACTGTGCCGATCTGACCACAGGCGTAGTTGATACAAAAGCACTGGGAAACTACATGGCAATTGTCGGCATGATGCAGATCCTCCCAGTCATGATTGCGGCTGCCTTGGCTGCGCCAATTGCCAGGAAGCTCGGATCCTCGGTCAAAAGCATGAAGCTGAGCTTGTGGGTTGCCCTCGTTCCTGGCTTCATACTTTTCGCGTTACAGATGCTGGGTATCCTGCAGAAAAACATTGGCTTGTTTATTGTTTTGCTGGCTGTGCAGTTGTTTGGCATCGGTCTTGGCTTTGTGCCTGACAATGCCATTTGGCTGGAGTGCGTTGACTATAACGCCTATTCGACAGGCAAGGAAATGGGTGGCCTGGTCAATGCGATCAAGAACTTCCTGGAAAAAGCCCAGAATGCGCTGTCCACAGCCATTGTCGGTGGCATCCTGATTGCGATCGGCTACAACGTCAATTCAGTTACTGGCGACTATCAAGGTGATCTGAGCGCGATCCCTTCCATGCTCAATTGGTTCATTGTGGTGTCCGCATTGCTGCCCTCGATCCTGGCCTTAACCTCAATCCTGATCTACAAACGCTATCCCATTACACCGGCCATGCGTGTTGAGATGAAAGCTGCAATCGAAGCCAGAAGGGCAGAAAATACACGTCGATGAAAAGCCTAGATTTCAGCAAACAATGGCTCTTTTTCAAACAAGGCGATGATTCCCGGCAGATCGTCGACTTGCCCCATGATGCGATGATCCATGAACAGAGGGATCCCGACAGCGCTGGGGGCAGTGCCGTGGCCTTCTTTCCCGGTGGCGTGTATGTCTACGAAAAGACCTTCATGGCCCCTGAAACTTGGGCGGACCAGACTGTTCTGTTTTCATTCGACGGAGTGTACAAAAACAGCACGGTGTTCATCAACGGCCAATTAGCTGCAACAAGGCCGTATGGCTATGTTCCGTTCAGCGTCTGTACCGATCCTTTCCTGATCTATGGTGCTGAAAACACAATTCGCGTCATCACTGATAATTCGCAACTGCCGAATAGCCGGTGGTACTCAGGCAGTGGCATCTATCGTCCCGTGAACCTGATCATCGGCCACAAGACGCATATCGACTGGCAAGGCGTGAAGATCTCGACCCTGTCCTATTCGCCAGCGATCATCCAGGTCGAAACCCAGGCGACCGGTGGTGAAATTGCGATTGAGATCCTCGATGGCGACCAGGTGATCGCTCAAGGCTGCGGAGCGTCCACACAAATAGAGATCATAAACGCCAAGCTTTGGTCCGCAGAAACACCGCACCTGTATCGCTGCCATGTCCAGCTGACCGAAAATGGCCAGGTTGTGGACGAAGTGACCGAGAATTTTGGCATCCGGCTGGTCGAATGGAGCAACCAGGGATTAACAATCAACGGCATCGATACACTGCTCCGGGGCGGCTGCATCCATCATGACAACGGAATCCTGGGCGCTTGCGCCTATGCCAGGGCTGAGGAGCGCCGCGTCCGCATCCTGAAGGAAGCCGGATACAATGCCATCCGCAGCTCCCATAATCCAACCTCACGGGCGATGCTGGAAGCCTGCGACAAGTACGGCCTGTATGTCATCGATGAGACGTTTGACATGTGGTATAGCCATAAGAACAAACATGATTATGCAACAGACTTCAACAACTGGTATCTGGAAGACACCCGGGCGATGGTTGACCGGGACTTCAACCATCCGGCCGTGATCATGTATTCGATCGGCAATGAAGTGTCGGAACCCTATCAGGAACGCGGCCGGGAATTGACCAGGGAGATGGTGGATTATATACATAGCCTGGATCACAATCGAGCGGTGACGGGCGGTATCAACCTGATGATCATCCACCTGGCGAGCAAAGGCAAGGGCATCTACAAAGAAGAAGGCGGCCTTGCCAGCGAGGGTAAAAAAGCCAGGCAGGGTAAGCCTGGCCGTCCCAAGAAACAGCAAGCGTCCGGCAGCTTATTCTTCAACTTGCTGACGTCGATGATCGGAACCGGGATGAACAAGATGGCGAATTCCAAATCAGCTGACCAGGTGACAAGCCCCTGCCTGGACGCTCTGGATATCGCCGGGTACAACTACGCTTCGGGCCGCTATCCCCTGGAAAGCAAGCAGCATCCAAACCGAGTGATATTCGGCAGCGAGACTTTCCCCCAGGACATTTTCAAGAATTGGCAGATGGTGAAAAAGTATCCCTATATTATCGGCGATTTCATGTGGACAGCCTGGGACTACCTGGGCGAAGCGGGCATCGGCGCCTGGTCCTTTGACGGCAGTCGGATGAACAAGAAATATCCATGGCTATTGTCGGAAAGCGGCGCAATCGATATTTTGGGCCATGTCGGGGCAGAAGCCAAGTATGCCGCCGTTGTTTGGGGTCTTGAGCAAAAACCCTATATCGGCGTGCGCCCCATGAACCATCCGGGCAAGCATGTGACTAAAGCCGTCTGGCGCGGGACCAACGCCATCGATAGCTGGTCGTGGCAGGATTGCGATGGCAACAAAGCAATTGTCGAAGTTTACACAGATGCTGACCAAGTCAGTTTGTTCGTCAATGGTCAGGTAGTCGGGAAAAAGAGGGTCAAAAACTGCAAGGCGATTTTCAAGACCCGTTATGTCGCAGGCAAGATTGAAGCTATTGCCTTCGATAAAAACAATAAGGAGTTATCCCGCAGCGAACTTGTTTCGGCAACCGGCCAGACATCGATCAGAATCAAACCGGAGGACAACAGCGTCAAAGCGGGCGAAATTGTCTATGTCGAAATTGACCTTGTGGGTGAGAATGGCGTGATCAAAAGCAATTCAGACCGTTTACTGAAGGTCTCAGCAGACGGTGGGAAGCTGCTGGCCTTCGGCAGTGCGAATCCCTGCACCGAGGAGCGGTACGACTCTGGTAGTTTTACCACCTACTATGGACGTGCCTTGGCGGTCGTCAGGGCAAATTGCGCGGGTGAGCTCGTGATCCATGTGGATTCAGACGATCTGGCATCGGCTTTGGCAACCGTTAAAGTCATAGAATAGAAAACAGATGATAAGAAATCCGTAATGGCAAAGAAAAAAGGACACGGACATGGATGCAAAAATCGAAAAGCTGCTGAACAACCGCGAAAACAACCACATGCTGCCGTTTTTATGGGTGCATGGCGAGCCAGCCGAGACCTATCGCAGCATGGTCAAGGCGATCGACGAGGCCCATATCCGGGCTTTCTGTGTCGAAGCGCGGCCGCATAAGGCATTCTGCAAGGAACAATGGTGGAGCGATCTGGCTGTTATCCTGGACGAAGCCGAACAGCGGGGTATGCAGGTCTGGATCCTCGATGACAAACATTTTCCGACAGGATACGCGAACGGCGGTGTCGAAAAAGCTCCCCTCGAGCTTAGGCGGCAAAATATCTGTCGCAAGCAGGTCAAAATCCGCGGCGGCCAGCAGATCAGGCTGAACCTGGGCCGGTTGATCCATCCCAAGAACAACTACGACCTCATGTCCATGATCATGTTTTTGTATTTCGGAAATTTTCGTAAGTCCTGCCGCTTCAAGGATGATCATTTGCTCTCCTGTACTGCTTATGGCAAGGATAATATTTTAGATCTAGGCGACTTTATCCAGAACGGGATTCTAAAATGGCAGGCGCCGGCCGGTGATTGGGACCTCGAGATCTGCAGTCTGTCGCGCAATACCGGCATGCATCGCAGTTATATCAATATGATGGATGAGGCATCCTGCCGGATCCTGATCGACGAAGTCTATGAGCCCCATTTCGCGCGGTTCAAGGATAAATTCGGCACGGCGATCGCCGGCTTTTTCTCGGACGAACCGGAGCTTGGCAACGGCAATTTCCTAAAGCATGGCAACTTGCTGGGTGCCGACCAGGACCTGCCTTATAGCCGGGAACTTGCCTCAGTGCTGGAGGAACGGCTGGGGGCTGGCTGGAAAAACCTGCTTCCCCTGCTTTGGAACAACGACCGGGACGCACAGGAAACGGCCCGGGTCCGATACATCTACATGGACAGTGTCACCCGGCTGGTCGAAAAGGATTTCTCCCGGCAGATCGGCCAGTGGTGCAAAGACCACGGGGTGCAGTATATCGGGCATGTAATCGAGGACAACAACCAGCACGCCAGGACCTCAACCAGCCTCGGCCACTTTTTCCGTGGGCTCAAATGGCAAACCATGGCAGGGATCGATGACATCGGCGGCCAGGTTTTTCCCAATGGTGAAGACGCTAAGACAAAAAACATCTTTGGCTATGTCAACGATGGCGAATTCTACCACTATGCACTGGGCAAGCTCGGTTCATCGCTGGGTGCTCTCAATCCCAACATGTCTGGCAATACGATGTGCGAGGTATTCGGCAACTACGGCTGGAGCGAAGGCGTCCGGCTGGAGAAATACCTGCTGGATCACTTCATGGTCCGCGGGGTCAATCACTTCGTTCCGCATGCATTTACCAGCAAGGACTACCCCGACAAGGACTGCCCGCCGCACTTCTATGCCCACGGCCATGATCCACAATATCGCCATTTTGGCCAGTTGATGCGCTATGGCAACCGGGTGTGCGACCTGATCTCGGGCGGCTATTTCACTACCCCGGTGGCTATCTTATATCATGGCGAGGCCGAATGGACCGGCCAATGCATGCTGATGCAAAAGCCCGCCAGAGTCCTTCTGGATCATCAGATCGATTTCAATATCGTGCCGTGTGACGTCTTTGCTGAGCGCGATTTCTATCGGACCAGAATCAGCGATGTGCTTTCCGTCAACGGTCGGCAGCACCAGCTGTTGCTCATTCCCTATGCGCAATTTATCCCGGAGGAAACTGCCGAGGGCATCGCAGAACTCATCCAGGCAGGTGGGAAAGCCGTCTTCCTGGAAGCTCTGCCGGACGGGATCTGCACCGGCGGCGAGATTCCGGCAGAAATCAGGCAATGCAAGGTCGTCAAGTTGGCTGACCTTCATTGTGAACTGGTGGCTTCAGGATTGCAGGAAGTCAGATTGCATCCAGAGAACAACCGCGTCAGGTGCATGCACTATGTTTCGGAAAGTGAAATCTTTTACCTGTTCAACGAAGGTGACACCCCCTTTGACGGTACCGTGACCGTCCCTGCCAAGGGCAAGGCCTTTGTCTATGATGCCTGGAATAATCGTGCCCAGAAGCTAGAAATTACAACATCAGATTCCGGCACCGAAGCGAAGGTCACGGTCGAGCCCAGCAAGAGCCTGATCATCGTGTTCAATGATCTTGACCAGAGACTGCTGAGTGAACCGGTCCAACTGCAGGGCACAAAAAAAGTGCTGACGAACTTCAGGCAGAGTGTGGTCAAAAGCATCGATTATCCAGATTTTACCAACGAAAGGGACATCGCTGTCCTGGAAAGTTACAGTAAGACGGACACTTCGTTCTCGGGCCTGATCCGGTATCAAACCACCGTTGATCTCGATTCCTGCTCGAACGTGATCCTGGAAATCACCGATGCCCATGAGGGAGTCGAGGTTTTCGTCAACGGAAAAAGTGCCGGGATCCAGATCGTGCCAAGATTTATCTTTGACCTGTCAGCTCTCTGTGTCACCGGGCAAAATATCCTCGTGATCGAAGTCGCGACGACGCTGGAACGAGAGCGGCTAAAAAGGAAGGCCAAGTCACTATCCGGCATCACCGGCCAGGTCAATTTGTACTGCAGTTGAGCTGGCTGGCGCGACGAATGGCGCCTGGAAGACTTTTGACGGCAGATGGCTACCGGCTGTGTATCCGACCTGCCAGCGACATGCTAATATTGATCTTATGAAAAAGCGAATGACCCGGCGAAATTCGATGCAGTTCAAGTTGTTGATGGCCCTGCTGGTCATCCTCGTCCCGATTTTGCTGATGATCCTGATCGGCAGTATCAGTTCGATCAATGTCGTCCGCAAGCAGGTTGAGACGATCAACCAGAATATCATCAACCTGTACATGAATCAGATTGATGACTCTTTGCTGTCGGCCTACCACACGATCGGGGTCCTGGCGGTAACGGATTCGGATCTTTCGACCATCGGCACGACGGCCAACGAACGCGTGCAATACTTCGCCAAATATCGCCTGCTCACAAGGCTCGAGGATGAACTTGCAGTTTACAAGAATATCTTCGGGTTTTTTGTCTATTCACTGGACGGAACGGTCAATCTGGAACGCTACCAGGATTCAGCCACTTACAGTGAAAAAAGAGATATCCGGAATTACATTGCAGCCCTGGTCGAACTCGATGAGATGAACAGCGCCCCTGCGTCCGGCCTGGCGCTCAATGATTTTTCCAAAGACTGGCAGGTCGCTCGGATCAAAGATCAGTATTACCTCATCCGCTTGTTTCCATACCAGAACCACATCGTCGGCTCATGCATCAGCATTGATAACCTGGTTGCCCCTTTGGCCGGCCTGGAGCTGGGTGAAACTGGATTCATTCTCTTGACCGACCAGGACAACCAGCCGATCTACAATACCCAAAGAGTACAGGGTGAAGGCATCACCTTGCGGCCGGAGCCCGGCAGTTACTGGGTCAAGGGTAATCAGGGCCGTTATCTGGCTGTCGACAGCGAGTCCAGCACCCATTCCTTCAAGCTGATGGTCCTGTTCCCGGAAAGAGAACTGATGAAAGGTTTTGAAATCCTGATCCAGGTCTTGCTGATGATCAGCCTGGTCACCCTGCTTTTCATCCCGTTCGGCTTGTACCGGATCAACCGGATGTTCCTGAAACCGCTCCGGGATCTGACCGCCGCGATGCGGGAAATCGGCGCCGGAAACCTCAAATACCGGTTGGATTTGAAGCCGCATTATGATGAACTGGCCCTAGTCAGCCAGACCTTCAATTCGATGACCGATGAAATCAACCAGTTGAAAATCGATGTTTACGAGGAACAGATCAACAAGCAAAAGGCTGAGCTGCAATACTTGCAATTGCAGATCCGGCCACATTTCCTGTTCAATTCCCTGAATGTGGTCTACAGCCTGGCCCAGCTGAAAAAGTACGACCTGATCAAGGAAATGACGATGTGCCTGGTGAGCCATTTCCGGTACATCCTGCGCGACGGCCTCGTTTGTGTCCGGTTCAGTGAAGAACTGGAGCATATCCGCAATTATCTTCGCATCCAGGAAATGCGTCTGCCGGGTACTTTGAAAGTCGACATGCAGATCGACCCTGGATTGGATGATGTCCTGATCCCGCCGCTGGTGATCCATACCTTGCTGGAGAACACGGTCAAGCATGCCATCGTGATTGGCGAAACGATTCTAGTCACCCTGCAGATCGACCATCAAGTCACCGACCAGGGCGAATTCATCCATATACTGCTCAAAGACACGGGCAAAGGCTTTTCTGCCGCTGCTTTGGCCAAACTGAACCAGCTGGAAGAAACCGTCGATTTTCACGCGAAAAACATTGGGATTCAAAACATTCGCCATCGCATCCGCTTTGTTTTTGGCGAGGCGGCCAAGATGTCGTTTTATAACAATGCTGCCGGGGAAGCCTGCAACGAGATTACCCTGCCCATTCAAAGGCATTCAGGAAGCTAAAGGCAGTCATAAATGAGTTTGATTTTGCAAGCCAGATGAGGATCAGCTTATGCGCAGCATTTTAATCGTTGATGATGAACCATTCATTGTCCAGGGCATTCTCTCGGCCATGCCCTGGGAAGACCTCGAGATCGGACCGGCCTATTCGGCCAACAGCCTGCAGCAGGCTGTTGCTGTATTTGAAAAACATCCGATTGACATCCTGCTCTGCGACATTGAAATGCCGCAGGGCAGCGGCCTCGAACTGCTGGCCTGGGTCAGGGATCATTCGCCGCAGACAGTCAGCCTCTTGCTGACCAGCCATGCGGATTTCGAGTACGCCCAGCAGGCATTGAAGCTCGGCTGTTCAGATTATTTACTGAAACCGATTCCCTATGAAAAGCTGGAAAAAATCCTCCACGACATTGTCGGGCAAGTCGACCAGAAACGGCAAAAAGAAGAATACAGCCGCAAAGGGCAATTGTGGGAGAGAAATGAAACGATGGTCGAGACCAAGTTCTGGACCGACTTGGTTCTAGGCGCTTTGCCAGCCGATGGCCAATCGATCGCCCAGATCGCCGATCGCAGCCAGGTGGCAATCAAACCAGGGGATTCGTATTTGCCTATCCTGATCAGCATGAAAAAAATGAATGTTGCCCTGAAGGACTGGAAAGACGAAATTCTGTCCTACTCCATTGGCAACCTCGCTGCGGAAACAATCCTGGCCGAAAATAGCCGGATTCCGATCCTGAAGCTATCGAATCTGACGTGTCTGGCGATCCTCGAAAACGACTCGTTCCGTGGTGGTGAGGAGGCTTTGATCGAGTCGAAGTGCCATGATCTGATCCGCAATTACCAAAGGTACCTCGACAGCCAGTTTGCCTGCTATCTGGGGGACTGGTCAGATCTTCCGGGACTGCCAGCCATGGTGGCCAGCCTGCAGGGGCTGGATCGCCAGAATGTCGCCTATCTCACTGACGTGATGTCCCTGGCCAAGCCCGCCTGGCGGGCTGAACCACCGGCGATCCTGAATACGCTGCATTGGGCCGACCTGCTGCAGATGGGCAACACGGCGCAGATTTATCAGGAAGCCACGCATTTCCTCGATGAACAGACAGCGAAACGCCAGATGAATGCCGATGTCCTGCGCAAGTTCTACCTGAACTTCAATCAGGTGATTTACGCTGTCCTGGCGCAGAAAGGGGTTCAGGTTCATCAGTTGTTCCCCAATGCCATGGAAGACCTCGAACAAGACACGATGACCCTTGGGCAATTGAAAATCAAGCTCAAATCGATTCTGTCAGCGGCGGAGAAAAGCCTGAACCTGGCCGTGCACTCAAAATCCCTGGTCGAGCAGGTCAAAGACTATATCCAGCAGCATCTCGAGCAGGATCTGACGTGTGAGGAGTTGGGTAATCAATTTTATTTGCACGCAGACCACCTGACCCGGGTGCTCAAGAAAGAAACCGGCCAGTCGCTGTCTGAATTGATCGTCAAGGAAAGGATCAAAGCCGCGCAAATGCTCTTGAGCCATTCGTCGCTGCAGATCAGCCAGATCGCGGTTCAAGTCGGCTACACCAACGTGTCACATTTCACCCGGATGTTCAAGCGCCTGACCGGGGAAAATCCCGTCGAGTGGCGCAAGCATGCCGCCGAGCGGAAAATTTGAAAACATCATCGGCCACGAATTGTGACCTTGTCGGATAAGTACAACCAAGGAATGTGATCTTTGTCGGATGAGCGCAATTGGACGTCGGATTATGAGTAGAGGGGATAGTCAGGAAAGAGTAATCTGGGCATAGCTGATCAGCCTGAACAACCAAACATTGAGTAACCATACGAGAAAGTCGTTCGAGGAGGGGCATTTCAGATTATGCTGAAAAAGATTATTTCCCTGACACTGGTTTTAGGCCTGTCCATTTCATTGCTCACGGCCTGCAGCACTAAAGATACCACCGCATCATCCGCATCAGAAAGCGTCGCCGCATCAGAAACAACTACTGCCGCCAAGGGTGAACCTAAAGAACTCGTCGCCGCCTTTATCACGGGTTCCAACCTCACGGATCTGCCCAAGGTCCAAGATGAAATCAATAAAATCACGTTGGAAAAAATCAATGCTACGGTCACCTGGAAACAGCTCACATGGGCAAACTTCAATGACCAGTTGAATCTGATCCTGGCGTCATCGTCAGAACAACTCGATCTGTTACCAGTTTTCTCTTCATCTTACCCGAACTATGTCGCGACCGGCAAACTGCAGGATATTTCTGGTTCAATCGCCAAGTATGGCCAGGGCATTGTCGAACAAGTCGGCCCTGAATATATGAAAGCCGGTCAAATCGGAGACAAGCAGTTTGGTGTCCCGGCGATCATGGGCTGGCCAACCAGCACCGCCTTTGTCATGCGCAAAGATATTCTCGATCAGGTGGGTGCAGACCTCAGCACTGTCAAATCGTTCAACGATATGACCCCGATTCTCGAGAAAATCCATGCCAAAGACCCCAAAATGGCAGCTCTTGTTCCCGGCGCCAACGCCATGCTGGATGCCTACCGTTCCTATGATCCGCTGGGCGACCGTTTTGGTGCTCTGGCTGATTATGGACAAAACCTGAAAGTCGTCAATTTCTACGAAACCCAAGAGTATGCCGACCTGGTCAAGACAATGTACCAGTGGAATAAAGCCGGCTACATCATGGCCGATGCAGAAATCAATAAAGAAGCACAAGGCACCCTGATCAAAAATGGCGCCGGCTACGGGATGCTCCGCAGTGGTAGCCCGGGTGCTGCCGAATCTGAAACCATGGCAACCGGTTTTGAAATGGTCCAGGCGAATATTGTCAAGCCGCTCGCGACGACCTCCGCAGTTGGCGGTGTCCAGTGGTGTGTCCCGATCAATAGCCAGGACATCGACCTTTCAGTCCAGCTGCTCAACCTGATGTATTCGGACGAAAAAGTCGCCAACCTGCTGGCCTGGGGTATCGAAGGTACCCATTATGTCAAGAAAGCTGATGGCACCATCGGCTATCCTGAAGGTCTCACCGCTGATACCTCCCCTTACATGCCCAACACCGCCTGGGAAATGGGCAACCAGTTCATCACTTATGTGTGGGAAGGCAACAAAGCTGATTACAACGAACAGCTGAAAGTCTTCAACAAGTCAGCGACAGTGTCCAAAGCGATGGGCTTCATCTGGGATCCGACCAATGTCACAACCGAAATCACGGCAGTCAGCAATGTCTACAATCAGTACGCTCCTGCCCTCGAAGCCGGCGCAGTCAATCCGGACGAGACCTTGCCTGAATTCATCCAGGCCCTCAAGGATGCCGGCATTGACAAGATCATTGCCGAAAAGCAGAGCCAGCTGGATGCCTGGGCCCAAGCCAATGGTGTGAAATAATCCCAGCTACTTGTTCCTGATCTTTCGAAATTCATTACATTCATCCTGAATTACTCATCCAGTATAAATTCTTCCAGAACTAACCCATCAGACTCAAACATCTGACAACAAGGGGCTGACCGCACATTTCGGGCAGCCCCTGTTGTTTGATCGCCCGGAGGATTCTATGACAAGTGAAAAACCACAAGGCTCAAAACAAAAAGCAAAGGGAAGACTCAAAGAGTTTTGGAAAAACCGCGTTCTGTTTTTCATGCTACTCCCAGGCCTTGTTTATCTCATCATCAACAACTATCTCCCGTTGTATGGTTTGACCATTGCTTTCCGGAAAATCAACTTCAAGACCGGTATCTTCAACAGTCCGTTTGTCGATCCGCTCTGGAAGAATTTCCAATTCCTGTTCAAGACCAAAGACGCCTGGGTGATGACGCGCAATACCATCCTCTACAATGTCGTTTTCATCATTTTAGGCACGATACTGTCCGTCCTCTTCGCCTTGATGATCAATGAAGTCACCAAAAAACACTTCAAGAAGTTTTACCAGACCGCAATCCTACTCCCGAACCTGATTTCCTATGTTGTCGTTTCCTATCTTGTCTATGCTTTCCTCAGCACCAAAACCGGATTCATCAACAATACGATCCTGCCCCTGCTTGGTGCTGATCCCAAGTCCTGGTACGCCAAACCGGATTACTGGCCCGTCATTATCACCATCGTGAATTCCTGGAAAACGGCCGGTTACGCCAGTGTTGTCTATCTGGCGGCGATCGTTGGCATTGACACTGATTACTATGAGGCTGCCGATCTCGACGGCGCCAACCGCTTCCAGCAGATCTGGCATATCACTTTCCCTTTGATTTCGCCGACGATCATCACCTTGACGCTGCTTTCCATCGGGCGCATCTTTTACTCGGACTTCGGCCTGTTCTTCCAGGTTCCCATGAACGCCGGTGTGCTTTACCCGACGACCCAGACGATTGATACTTATGTTTATCGGGGACTGATGCAACTTGGTGACATCGGGATGTCATCCGCTGCCGGCTTCTATCAATCCATCGTCGGATTTGTGCTGATCTTGACCGCCAACGCCGTGGTCCGCAAGTTCAGCAAAGATAACGCCTTATTTTGAAATGGAAGGAATCATGCCATGAAAACGAATCAAACAATCATGCGTGGATTTGAAAAAATCTCACATTCGGTATTAATGCTTTGGTCTTTGTTCTGCCTGATCCCGTTTATCTTGTTGATCATCGCTTCCTTAAGCAGTGAAGCCTCAATTACCCAGATCGGTTATTCTTTTTTCCCCAAAGCCTTCAGTTTTGGCGCCTATGATTATCTATTCAAGCACTCCGGCCAGATTGTGTCCGCTTATGGGATCACCTTGCTGGTCACAGCTGTGGGTACAGCGTGCAGCCTTTTGCTGACCTCGACCTTTGCCTATACCTTGTCACGGCCCAATACCCCATTCCGGAGAATCGTCAATTTCATGGTCTTTTTTACGATGCTCTTCAATGGCGGCCTGGTGCCCAGCTACCTGATGTGGACCGAAATTTTCCATATCAAGAATACGATCTGGGCCCTGATCATCCCGGGATTGTTGATGAATGGGTTCTATGTCCTGATCATGCGCAACTATTTCACGAACACGATCCATCCGGCGATCATCGAAGCCGCCAAAATCGACGGTTCAGGCGAATTGCGGACATTCTTCCAGGTTGTCCTGCCCATTTCACTGCCCATCCTGGCGACCGTCGGCCTGTTCTGTGGCCTGGCTTACTGGAATGACTGGCAGAATGGACTCTATTATGTGACCGAATCCAAGTTGTTCAGCATCCAGTTCCTGCTCAACAAAATGATCCAGGACGTCCAGTTCCTGTCCACCGGCAATTTCGGCGATCAGGCGAAAGAACAGCTGAGCAAACTGCCGAATACAACGATCAGGATGTCCATCGCTGTCATCGGTGTCCTGCCGATCCTGGTCATCTATCCGATCTTCCAGAAATATTTCGCCAAAGGTATCGCAATCGGTGCCGTCAAAGGCTGACGGTTTCAGCTTCTGCACCATTCCTTTCATAAGCCGTCAATCAACGAGATGTCCCTTTCATTAGCCGACAATGAACTATTCGAGGTGTATCGATGTCAGATTCACAGATGCCAGACTTGGAGATTTACAATTCACCCTGGGTATGGCCACAGGTCTGGTCCGCAGCAGACAAAGAACAGCCGCGGTTGGTCTATTTCCGCAAATCTTTTACCCTGCCCGATACGTTTGAACAGAGCCAGGCCGATGCAGTACACCAGGATGATTCGGCTGCGTCACACATTAGTTGCAGGGTCGATGTGTCAGCAGATTCCCGCTACAAGCTGCTGATCAACGGCCATCAGGCCAGCGTCGGACCCTGCAAAGGTGACGATGCCAGATGGCACTTCGAGACCGTAGACCTTTCGCCCTGGCTCGTTCCCGGTGAGAACGTGATCAGCGTCATCGTGCTGCGCCTCACACTGGAATGGTCAACCGGCAACCATTCCGTGTGGCGGACCTCGACCCCCGGCTTGTATGTTGTCGGCGATGTCCAGAGTGAACAGGGGAAGATCCTCTGTGATCTTTCGACCACCAGGGGATGGAAATGCCTGAAGGACCGGGCTGTCACATTCGTACCCGAAGACTATATCCAATACCTCTATGCCCAGGAGATTGTCGAAGGCAGCAAACTGCCCTGGGGTTTTGACTTGCCCGGTTTTGACGATTCAGGCTGGGAACCGGTCTGGAACTACAAGATTTTCCAGATCCACAAGAAGGGCAGCCCTTTCAATCTGTCGCCTCGGCCAATCCCGATGCTCTATGAGACACCCCGGCGTTTTGCGGAAGTCTTCACGTTGCCGTTGAGCCAGCTGGACCGCGAGATCTGGAATCATTGGCTGCAGGGCGTAAAGCCAATCATTCTGCCCGCCGGCAGCCATGAAATCATCGAGATTTCCGCGGGTGAGCTGAACACAGGCTATCTGCATATGGCTGTCCAGCAAGGTGCAGGCAGCACAATCAAGATCCTCTGTTCCGAATCTTATGCCTACCCGACAACCCATCCCTATCGTCAGTTTGATGAACTGCGACAAGCGGGACCGCCTGGATCTATCAAAGGCGTCCTCACTGGTTCGATCGATGAATACCATGTCGCCGGTATCGGTACGGCACAGAATCCTGAACAATACGAACCCTACTGGTTCCGCACCTTCCGTTTTGTTCGCCTCGAAATCACAGTGGGCGATCAGTCGCTACATTTGCTTGATTTCAGCTATCGCGAAACCGGCTATCCTTTGGTTGTAAAAACCGTGGTCACAACGTCCGATCCTGAGCTGGGCCGGATCTGGGACATCAGCCTGCGGACTTTACGGCGCTGCATGCACGAGACGTACGAAGACTGTCCGTTCTATGAGCAATTGCAGTACGCGATGGATACGCGTTCGCAAATCCTCTTTACCTACGCGGTGTCAGCCGATGACCGGATGGCCCGCCGCTGTATCGACGATTACCACCGGTCGCTGCGCGCCGATGGCCTGATCAACTGCTGCTATCCCGAATACAACTACAATGTCATTCCTGGTTTTGCCTTGTACTACATCATGATGATCCATGACCATATGCGCTATTTCGGAGATCAAGCCCTGGTGCGCAGATACCTTGGAACAATCGATTCGATCCTCGGCTTTTTTGACCGCAAAGTCAGGCTGGATGGTTTGATCGAAAAAACCGGCGGTGGGTTGTCCGAAGGTGGTTTATGGTCCTTCGTTGACTGGGCCAAAGGCTGGAAGGGTGGCGTCCCGACTGCTGGTGACTTCGGTCCGTTAACCGTCGAAAATCTGCTCTATGCCTATACCTTGAACCTGGCGGCCGACCTGGCAGACTATGCCAATCGCCCCGATGTTGCACTTGAATATAAGAACCGTTCAATTGCCGTGATTGACGCGGTCAATACCACCTGCGTCGCAGCCAATGGTTACTACCAGGACGGGCCGGGCTACGATCATGGCTATAGCCAGCATGCCCAGGTCTGGGCGGTCCTCAGTGGCGCAGTCCAGGGGCCGGCTGCTACGGAACTGATGCAGCGCACACTGAACGACGACAGCCTCAATCAATGCACGGTCGCAATGGCATTTTATCTGTTCCGGGCCGTCGAGCAGACCGGGCTCTATGACCAGACCAGACCGCTTTGGAATCCCTGGCGGGAGATGCTGGCCAACAACCTGACGACCTGCTCGGAAACCGAGGGTGAAGTCACGCGCAGTGATTGCCATGCCTGGGGCTCGATCGCCCTGTTTGAACTGCCATCGGTCATGCTGGGCGTATCGCCGCTGGGAACTGGCTACAGTACAATCCAGATCCGGCCGCGAACCGGCCATTTGAGCCAGGCCAGCGGCACTGTCATCACGCCGAAAGGCCCGGTTGAAGTATCCTGGCGCCTGGTTGGTGAGGTATTCGAGCTGTCGGTGAATATTCCGCTTGGCCTGTCAGCAATAGTCGTTCTGCCTGATCAGACCGAACAGACCTGTGGCTCCGGCTCACATGATTTTTCCTGTCAAAACAGAAACGTCACGCGGTAAGCAGTTCTCTTATCAGATCAGTTGATTCAATCGTGAAGGATGGACATTCACCATGGATTTGAAACTTGTCACTACAACCACCGGCGATCATCTTAGAAAGACCCGACTCGAGCCGTGTCGCATTCAAACCGGATCAAGGCACGGAGCATACCGTGGTCAATCTTCACCCTTCAATCCGTTACCAGGTTTTTGAAGGCTTTGGCGGTGCCCTGACTGAGGCATCCGCCTATGTCTTTTCCCTCATGGATGAAGCGAGCCGCCAGCGGCTGCTGGACGCCTATTTCAGCCCGACGGAGATGAATTACCAGCATGTCCGCATCTCAATCGACAGCTGCGACTTTTCCCTGGGCCACTACGAGGCGATGTCTGATCCGGAGGACACCTTGTTCAAATCATTCAACCTGGACCGGGTCGAACAATACATCTTTCCGTTATTAGATGCGGCCGAGAAGACCGCCGGGAAGAAGCTGGAAATCATGCTGTCACCCTGGTCGCCGCCGGCTTTCATGAAAACAAATGGCGAACGGAATTTCGGTGGCTCTTTGCGCGACGAGTATCGGACGATGTGGGCCGAATACATCTGCCAGTACATTAAGGCTTTCCGCAACAAAGGCTATCTGGTCCGCCGGATCAGCATCCAGAATGAACCGAAAGCCACGCAAACCTGGGACTCCTGTGTCTATACTGCCGATCAGGAACGGCAGTTCCTGGAAGACTATATGTTTCCGGCTCTGATCAAGAACGGGCTGGAGGATATCGAAATTTTCATCTGGGACCACAACAAGGAACGCGTGTTTGAACGAGCCCAGGCCATTATCGGCGATAACAAGAAAAGCCCCGTCTCGGGTATTGCCTTCCATTGGTATAGCGGTGACCACTTTGAAGAACTGGAACTGTTCCACCACTGTTACCCGGACAAATGCCTGATTTCGTCTGAGAGCTGTGTTGAATATTCAAAATACGGCAAAGAAGAAAACAGTCAAAATGCTGAGCGGCTGGCCCATGACATGATCGGCAACCTGAACCATGGCATGCATGCCTTTTACGACTGGAATATCCTCCTCGATGGCAAGGGCGGCCCCAACCATGTGGGCAATTTCTGTGAAGCGCCGTTCATGTATGACCTGGAAAACAAAACCCTGATCGAGCAGATTTCGCGGATCTATTACAGCCACTTCTGCAAAATGATCCAGCCGGGTGCGCAAAGGATTGGTTTCTCCAAGTACACTGATCAACTGGAGATGACCGCCTTCCAGAATCCGGACGGCACGGTAGCCGGTGTTTTCCTCAATCGGACCGAGTCCACGCTGAACGTCAACGTGCGTATCGAAGGCCAGCTGGCACCGGTCGTGATTGAACCCCGGTCGATTGTGTCGTTTGCGATCGAGAAAACGAATTGAACCATGCGACTGACATTGACCTGAGTGATCGATGAAATCTCAGTTATTAGCCTTGGTGAACGCTGACATCTCAGTTAACAAAACGAAAGCAGGAAAATAAATGGATATCAAGAAGATCATTTCTGAATTGACTTTGGAAGAGAAGGCCGGGCTTTGCTCGGGCGAAGATTTTTGGCACACCAAGGCTGTTGAGCGATTGGGAATACCCGCCATCATGCTGAGCGATGGGCCGAGTGGTTTGCGCAAGCAAGATCAGGCAGGGGATCATCTGGGGATCAATGACAGCATCAAGGCGGTCTGTTTTCCGACCGGCAGTGCGGTTGCATCTTCTTTTGATCGCGATCTGATCCGGGAAATGGGCGAAGCTCTGGGTGAGTCCTGCCAGGCTGAAGATGTCGCGATCCTTTTAGGCCCGGCGGTCAATATCAAACGGTCGCCGCTGTGCGGCCGGAACTTCGAGTACTTTTCCGAAGACCCCTATCTGACGTCCGAAATGGCCGCCAGCCAGATCCAGGGTGTCCAGTCCAGGCATATCGGCACAAGCATGAAGCACTTCCTCGCCAACAACCAGGAGCATCGCCGGATGACCAGCAGTTCCGAAGTTGATGAGCGGACTTTGCGGGAGATCTACCTTGCCGCCTTCGAAGGGGCGGTCAAACAGGCCGACCCTTGGACCATGATGTGTTCGTATAATCGGATTAACGGGATTTATGCCTCGGAGAACGAGCGCTATCTCAACCAGATCCTGCGTGACGAATGGGGCTTTAACGGTTTTGTCGTCAGTGACTGGGGTGCAGTCAATGACCGTGTCGCCGGCATCAGCGCCGGACTCGACCTGGAAATGCCTTCGACCAATGGCGTCAATGACGCTCGGATCGTCGCAACCGTGCAGAATGGCGAAATGGCTGAGGCGGTACTCGACAAGGCTGTGGCCAATATCCTGGGCATCATCGACCGCTATGTCCAGCACCGGAATCCCAAGGCTGTTTTCGACCTGGACGCACAGCATGAATTGGCCGGCAAAATTGCGGGTGAGTCGATGGTCTTGCTGAAAAACGATGGGATCTTGCCTTTGACCAAAGACCGGTCGGTCGCTTTGATCGGTCAATTTGCAGCTAAACCGCGATACCAGGGGGGCGGCAGTTCGCATGTCAACGCCCACAAAATCACGAGCGCCCTCGATGTGGTTGCTGGCTGGACGAATGTGACCTATGCCGCCGGTTACAATTTATCTGGCGATGCAGTTGATGAAGACCTGCTGACCGAAGCGATCAACGTGGCTAAAGCCAGTCAGGCTGCTGTGATCTTTGCCGGCCTGCCTGACGCTTATGAGTCGGAAGGCTATGACCGCACCCATCTGAACCTGCCAGTCGCGCATAACCGGCTGATCGAAGCAGTCTGCGCCGTCCAGCCGAACACGATCGTTGTCCTGCATAATGGATCGCCTGTTGAAATGCCCTGGATCGACCAGGTCAAAGGCGTTCTCGAAGTCTACCTCGGCGGCGAAGCGGTCGGCCAGGCCACCGTCGATGCGCTGTTTGGCAAGCTCAATCCCAGTGGCCGGCTGGCGGAGACATTCCCGCGGAAACTCGCGGATAATCCATCTTACCTGTTCTTTCCGGGTGAGGGTGATGTCGTCGAATACCGGGAAGGCATCTTTGTCGGTTACCGCTACTATGACAAAAAGGAAATGGACGTTCTTTTCCCGTTTGGCTATGGCCTGAGCTATACGACTTTCGAATACAGCAACTTGCGGCTGGATAAGTCCTCAATGACTGATCAGGACAACCTGGTCGTAACAGTCGATGTGACGAACACGGGTACAAGAGCCGGGAAGGAAGTTGTCCAGCTTTATGTCGTCGACCAGGTCAGCACGGTCATCCGACCACTAAAGGAGCTCAAGGGATTTACAAAGCTGTCGCTGGAACCCGGCGAAACAAAAACCGCGACCTTCCAGTTCGACACTCGAGCCTTTGCCTACTACAACACGTCCATCCACGACTGGCATGTTGAAACGGGCGCGTTCGACATCCTGATCGGCCGGTCTTCACGGGATATCGTCATTCAGGATACCGTCTGGATTGAATCAACCCGCAAGATTCCTGCTGATTTTACAATCAACAGTACCTTTGGCGACATCACGGCCAATCCTCAGGCCGCAACGCTCCTCGCGGATGTTATGCAATCATTTGGCCAGACGATCGGCAGCATGACGAGTGATTCCGAATCATCGACTGCATCGGAAGCCATTACACCAGAAATGGTCGCCGCTATGTTGAAGGATATGCCCTTGCGCGCCTTTATCAGCATGGGCATGGGGAAAATGAGCTTCGCTGATCTGCAAAACATCCTGGATCAAATCAACCCAAAGGAGTCATAACTTTGCGTGAGGCTTTTGGGCCAAAAAGGTGACTTTTAAAACTGATCAGTAAAGTGTCTGTCACGGGGCCGCCTCAAAACTTTCGTTTTGAGACAGCCCCGAGCAGACACTTTTACGGTCGTTCAGGCGACAATCTCCCAATGACAACCATTACCATCCAGGTCATTCGCGCCCTGCCTGCCGATCATTCCCGCCTGATCGACACAATTCACCTAAAAATTTGAGGCTGTCTTTTGGGTAGCGGGTCTGGGTTGAGCGATCAACGGCAATGAGGCCAAAGGTATGGTTATAGCCCATCTGCCATTCGAAGTTATCCAGCAATGACCAGTGTAAATAGCCTAGAATCGGGATGCCCTCATCCCGGCAAGCTTGCACGCCCCGCAGGGCCCGTTCGATAAATTCGATACGCTCTCGATCGTCTTTGGTATTGATACCGTTTTCGGTAATCAACATGGGTTTATGCCAGTACTGGGCTGCAGAACGGATCACTCCTGCCAGGGCTTCCGGGTAGAATTCATAACCGGAATGGGTCAGGCGGGTATCCGGTCCCGGACGGACGAGGCCATCAGGACTATAAATTTTGCGGGTGTAATTCTGAACACCGAGGAAATCATCCTCAGCAAGGGCTGGCAGATAATGCAGAAAGTCCTCTTCAATGTTGGCCTGGACAAATCCTTCGCCGCCGGGCAGGGCCTGCAGATCGAACAGGGATAAGGTCAGTCCGACCTTAATTCCTGGATTGACCGCTCGGATTGCTTCGCGTGCCTTCACGTGGCATCTCATGATGATCTCATCACCCCTTGTTGTCCGAGGGGATAAAAACGGCTGAACTTGCCGGGGGTCGATGCCAAAGACTGTACCCAGGCCTCTGAAATACTGTTCCAGCTTCGCGGTAAAATCCAGATTCAGGCCGACTTGCACATCGCCAGCATCTGGCTTGCTGGCCTGTTCCTTATCTGGTTTGATGCCCTGTTCCTTCGCTGAAGCTTCCATCATGGGCGCCATTTCTTTCATGATTTTGGCAATCTGCAAGCCCATGTTGGCTTCATTGATGGTACAGATATACGGAATCAGGTCACCCAGTTGTTCAGCGACAAAAGCGCAATAGCGGGCGAAAAAATCAGTTGTGGTTTCGCTTTCCCAACCGCCGGCGGAAATGAGCCATTTGGGCGATGAGAAGTGGTGCATGGTGACCACCGGGGTCATCGAATAGTCCTGGCAAGCCTGCAACATGGCCCGGTAGTGCGCCACTTCAGACATATCAAAGCTGCCTTGAGCCGGCTCGATCCGCGCCCACTCGATGGAGAATCGATAGGCATTGCAGCCCGCCTCGGCCAGCAGGCGAATATCTTCCCGATAGCGGTTGTAATGATCGACCGCATCGCCAGAAGGTTCTTTGAACATGGTGGCTGGCATGTTTTCCATCGCCCAGCAGTCACTGTAGATATTATTGCCCTCCACTTGGTGGGCCGCGGTTGACGCGCCAATCAGAAAATCTTGATTCATGTGTTTCATCCGGTTAACCTCTTTTTTCAACTGATTTGAACAGCTATTTCTTTCAATTCTACTGATTTAGACTGTCTGCCTTTTTCAGTCCTGATTTATTCCTGGCTTCAGGTTTCAGTCCTGAATGGATTGTCTTCGGAAATTCAGATCGTCAACAATTTCCTTGTGCCGGGTCTCGGTCATGTCCCAGGCCAGGATCACGAAGCCGATGAAAAATGCAATCGCCGGTACAATGGCCATCAGGAATTTAATGCCTTGCAGGGCTGACGCCGTCTGCTCAACATCAGGTACATAATGCACCATTGAGAGGCGGTAAAAAGTACATGGGGATCGACGTCAGGATGGTCGCCCCAACTGCAGAAACGATATTCAGTTTCAGACCAAGGCGTTTATTGATCACCGGGCTCAAGAACGAACCGACCAGGGTCGGCACGATCGTTATGCCCCCGACCAGGGCCAGCATATTGGCGTCATGGAAATAGTATTTGTAATAATAAATACCGATCGTCGAACGCACCGCGTTGGTCAGGTTGAGTGCAAAAATATAGGCTAATGTGATCAGTGCATACTTGTTTCCCGACAGGCTGTTGAGGATGGATTTGATCTTCAAAGGTTCCTGCTGCTCATTCTGCAGTGTGAACCGCTCTTTGGATACTTTGGCAATGACCATGTACCAGACACCAATTTTAGTCCTCCATGACTTCGATTTTGACTGCCTGGGTCGTGCAGTTTTCAGCTTCCACGGTCAATTGAATGGTTCCAGCCGCCGTTGGCCGGATGACTGCGAGAACTCGGCCATCATAGGTTGTATGGACGGTGCTGCCAAAGTTCTCTTCATGGTGAGGATTACCGCTGCCGAAGCCTTGCAGGCTTCCTGCGCCTTCAACCTTGATGGTAATCAGGCGATCGGCTAGCGGTTTGAGGATCCCCTGATCATCGACCAGGGAGATCGTCACAAAAGCCAGGTCCTGATCGTTCGCCCTGATTTGCCAGCGGTCGGCAGCGACTTGCATGCGGATCTCCGGGCCAGCTGAAACCAGAGCTGTACGGCCGGTCTCGAGCCCGTTGCGGTAAGCAATCGCCACCAGTTCGCCCGGCTGATAGATGGTGTCGAATTCGCATTGAAAAGCCTGCGATTCGCCCACCACTGCTTTGCCGACCGACTGGCCATTGACCAGTAATTCGACTTCATCCGCCGCGGCATAGACTTCGACCTTGACGGGCTTTCCTTCAAAACCGCCCAGGCTCCAGCTAGCCACTGAATCGCTCCAGCTCCAGGGTGTTTTGAAGATCTTTTTGCCATAATGCTGCGGACGTTGAACGGACATGTACGGCTGATCGCGCAGGCCAAATACGATTTCGCGATAGTAAGAAATGGGCAGCCGGTTACCGGTGATATCGATATCGGCGCAATAGGCTGTCAACCAGGGATATTCACCCGAAATCCCGGAAAATTCGCTGGCATCGCCATAAAAGACCCGGCCAACCCCGGCTTCACCGAGATAATCCCAACCGGTCCAGGTAAAATCGCCGATGACGTGCCCGTTGGCCTGGACCAGTCGCCAGTTGTTCGCAATGTCTTTGGGAAAGGTTTCACTGCCACAAATGACTCGATGTGGGAAAAGCTGTCTGTCCATTTCATAGCGGTTGTCCGCATAGTTGTAACCGGCAATATCGACTACAGCAAAGGACTCGGCAACCGCATGCGTGACAGCTTCATGGGCTTGGATCATTTTCATCATGTCCGAAGCATCAGCCATGGCGGTATTGATATCACCGGAAGCGTTTTGCCGCAGTTTGGGCAGTAAAGTATTCATGACCGAGACAAAACCGTTGATCGAATTGATGATGTACCGCGATTGATCCAGGCTGCGGATCTTCTCGGCCAGTTTACGGCCCCAGGCTGTACCGTTGGCGCTGCCCGTTTCGGGAATTTCATTGCCGATCGAATACAGGATGACACTGGGATGGTTGAAATCTTTGTGGACCATCGCCGCGATATCCCGCTCCCACCATTCGGGGAAATTCAGGGCGTAATCGAAGGGCGATTTGTTTTCGGTCCAGGTATCAAAGCTTTCATCCATGACCAGCATCCCCAGGCGGTCACAAGCCTTGAGCAACGCTTGGCTGGCCGGGTGATGGGCCATGCGGATGGCATTGAACCCCGCTGCTTTGAGAATTTCGATGCGGCGTTCCTCAGCACGGGCAATGGTGGCTGCGCCGATCACACCATTGTCATGATGGATACAAGCCCCACGGAGCTTGACGGTCTGGCCATTGATCCGCAAGCCGTTTTCGGCGTCCAGGGTTAAGGTTCTGATGCCAAACTGAGTCGTTTCCTCATCCAGGACAGTCTCGCCAGCCATCACCTTGATTTTGCAGGTATAAAGATAGGGCGTTTCCACATTCCATAAGTGAGGTTGTGTAACTGACAAGCGCTGCCGCAGCGTCGTGTTTTCAGTTGGGAAAGCCGTCAGGGGCGCTGAATCGGTCGCAATCAGCTGGCCATCGGCATCAAATATCTCAGTGACAACCGTCGTGCGCTGCGGATTCAGGCCTTCGTTTTCGACTTGGGTCATGATTGCGACAACAGCAGATTTGCAAACTGCATCGCCAGTTCTGGTGACAGTCTCGCCAGATGTGTGGCCTGCCTCTGCGGGCCTGATATCGACATCTGGCGTGGTGATTTTCACGCCATCCAACGCGATATGCACCGGATTGGCCACCAGCAAATTGACATTTCTGTAGAGGCCGAGCCCCGTATACCAGCGTGAATCATCACTGCTTTTGGTGACAACCTTGATTTCGTTTTCCTCACCGTAGTTCAGGAACCGGTCGGCTTTGATCGAGAAATTCGAGTACCCATAGGGATGATGGCCGGCAAAGTCACCATTGATGTAAACCATGGCGTTCATATAGGCGCCTTCAAATTCGAAGGTCACCCGCTTTTGCAGATAGTCTGCTGGCACTGGAAATTTCTTCACATAATCAACAGCGCCATCCGGAAAATAACCCTTCTTGCCGCCACTGCAGGCCTGAGCGGTCCGTTGTTGCTCAATCATGGCGTCATGCGGTAAGGTGACCGGTTTTGGCGCCTGACCTGGCGCTAAATTGAAAAATCCCTTATTGGGACCGACTGTCCAGTTGTCATTAAAGGTCTTGCGGATCATGTTTTTCCTCCTCGCGTTTATAGTGTTATCTTAGGGCGAGGAGATGGTCTAATATTGCACGCAGGTAACCGATATTATATAATGGTGTCGTATTTTAAAGGGGAGCCCATGGAAAATCTGCAGGTTTATTGTGAATATCTGTATCATTCCCTGTTTATTCCGGTCTATATCTATGACCACAAGGAATTGATCGCCAGCTTTCCTGTGCAGGAAATGGCGACCGTGCCACCGCAGATCTATCTCGACAACTTATGGCCAGTCAGGAAAAACGCCACCTACACGCTGACGCATTTTTTCTCCTATTACGGCTGCATTAAAATCGCCGGCAGCGACAACCGGATCGTCCTGGGCCCTGTCAATGATTTACCCTATTCCAGGGAAGTCCTCCAGGAAATGAGGCGGGAATTCAACGCGGAGCTGATGGATCCGGAGGCCTTTGCCGACTTTTTCCAGCTCATTCCCACGCAGAACCTGGACACATTGGTAAATCTACTGTTGTTTGTCAATTACACGATCAACAACGAAAAGCTGATCAAGACCGACATCATTGATGATCAAGGTACGTTCATTGATCCGGCAATCGACCGGAAATACGCCGCAGAAGTGTTCACAGCCAAAGAAGAGGACAGCCTGGGCAATAACTATGCAATTGAAAGTGAGTTTTTACGCTACATAGAATCCGGAAACCTGCAGGAACTGCAGAAATTTTTCGACCGGGCCAGGCATACCAAGGTTGGTATCATTGCCAACGATACACTCCGGCATTACAAAAATACGTTGATCGTCACCATTACCCTGGTCGGCCGAGCGGCGATGAGGGGCGGGCTTTCACCCATCATTGTTTATCCGTTGTCTGAAGTTTACATGAAGCAAGCGGAACGGCTCAATGACATCGATTCGATTACATCCCTGATGGGCCAGGTACAACGGGATTTTGCCAATCGTGTGGCCAATGCCATTGCCCCACTCACATCCGATCATACGCTTGATCAAGTCATTCAATATGTCCGGGAAAATACCAACAAGAACATGACCGTTGCAGCCATCGCCGAATATGCTGGCTACAGCCGCCCTTATTTGTCCCGCAAGTTCAAGAAAGAGCTTGGCTTTGACTTGAGTGATTTCATCATGCGCTGCAAGCTTGAAGAAGGTAAGGATCTACTGGCTTACTCCGATAAAAGCCTCAGCCAGATCAGCAATTATCTTTGTTTTTCCAGCCAAAGCCACTTCCAGAAGGCATTTAAACAGCAATATGGCCTGACTCCGCTCGCCTATCGAAAATCAGTTATTTCCAGGTAACGTCACGGCCAATCCTCAGGCCGCAGCGCTCCTCGAGGATGTCATGCATTCCTTTGGCCAGACGATCGGCAGCATGACGGCTGATACTGAACCATCAGCGGCATCCGAAGCGATCACCTCTGAGATTGTTGCCGCCATGTTGAATGACATGCCCTTGCGTGCCTTTATCAGCATTGGCCTAAAAAAAATATCACAAATGGACGTGTAAAGAATCATCGATCAGGTCAACTAGATCTCCAACCGGATGCTCAGGAAATGGATCTCATTCGCATGGATGAAATCATGGATGACGAGTTTGTCATCCGCTTTGACATATTGGATATTCTGGGCCGGAATTGCAATGCTGCCGAAATAATTGAGCTCACTTTGGGCGACGTTTTGAATCGCGCCCAGCAGCATCCATTCGTCCAGGATGCTGCCGCTGGTCGGTGCCTTATCAGAATCCCGTTGTCCATGGTCCATTGACCGTGGATGACTTGATTGGGGATCTCATGGTTGACACATCTGCCCACCATGCTGTCCTGGAAATTCTGGATCAATATGACGTCCCAGGTTATCTCAAGGCGATTTTGTTCAATGAACCGAACCTGTCGCTGATGCTGTCCAAAATGCTGCCCTTCAAAATCGAAGAAACACCATTCTGGAGTGCTGCAGCGAAAGCTTTTGATGTCACTCCCGAACGTTTGGGCCTGTTCCAGTTTTCAACCCAGCCCAAAATGAGGGAGGTCATTTTGTCGGGGTCCAGACCTACTCGCGGATGATCGTCGGTCCCGTTGGGGTCGTGCCTCCCGCTGGTGATGCCGAAATGAACCAGATGGGCGAGGAATTCTACCCCGAAGCGATTGGCGGAACCATCCGGCACGCCGCCAAAGTTGCCCGCATTCCGATCATAGTGACCGAAAACGGCCTGGCAACCGAAGATGATTCGCGACGTCTGGAATACTTCCAGCGCGCTTTGCGCAGCGTGTCTGACTGCATGGATCAGGGCATCGATATCCGCGGCTATTTCTGCTGGTCAGCCATGGACAATTTCGAGTGGGTCGGTGGCTATGAACCGAAATTCGGGATCATCGGCGTTGACCGGGCGACCCAGCAACGCACGCCAAAACCCAGCGCCTACTGGCTGGGGAATGTCGCCCGCGAGAACAGTTTGATAGCGGAAGGTGCTGTTTGAAAATGAGACAGCACCATTTTGTCATGGATCGCCTTTTCAGCTCAAACCTTGACACCGATTTTATTTAAGATCTGTACATAGATCCGGGTGTTGGCCAACGAAGACTTAAGGCTCATTTTTGGCTGGTCGTGATTCAGGATATGCTTGCAGCATCGGCTATAACAGTGAAGCCAACTTCATCAGTTCATTCATTACGAAAGTCGGCGTCTCACCGGCCACCTTCCGCAAAAACCCTTTTAAATTTTTATTAATCATTTACAACGCAAATCGGATAGAATTGATCGTAGGCATTGGTTGAGATCTGGCTGTTCAGCTAGATCAGATCTTGCAGATCTGCAATCAACGCGTGAAAGGGAAGCAGCATGAAAAAAGGACTGGATCTGATCAGGGAAATCAATTCCTGTGTCGTCGAAAAAGGCCGGATGGCATTCTGGTGGCTTGGCCAGCTGGGCTATGTGGTTAAACTGGGCGACACGGTTATCTATCTGGACATGTTCTTGACCGGCCTGAACGGCCGGACCGTACCGCCGTTCTTCGCCCCAGATGAAGTCACCAATGCTGATTTCATCCTCGGTACGCATGACCATATCGATCATATCGACCGTGGCGTCTGGTATCAGCTGTCGATCAGTTCGCCCGAGGCAGTCTTTGTCGTGCCGGAGCTTCTGATCCCCGGGCTGGCCAAAGATCTCGGCATTCCGCAACATCGCTTTGCCGGTCTCGATGATGGCACATCCTTCACGAAAAACGGGGTAAAAATAACCGGGATTCCTGCTGCGCATGAGCTGCTCGACCAGGATGCAGTGACCGGGAAATACCCCTATCTCGGCTTTGTCGTCGAGGGCAATGGCTGTACTTTTTATCATTCCGGCGACTGCTGCATCTATGAAGGCCTGCAGACCCGGCTGAAACAATGGCCTTGGATCGATGTGATGTTCCTGCCGATCAATGGCCGGGATGCCAGGCGGTATCGCGAGAACCTGATCGGCAACATGACCTACCAGGAAGCGGTCGATCTGGCTGGCAGTATCCGGCCGGGCCTTGTTGTCCCAGGACATTATGAAATGTTTACGGCCAACAGCGCCGATCCCTGGCTGTTCAAAGATTACCTGGAGGTCAAATATCCGGGCATCGACTGCTGGATCGGCAGCCATGCCGAAAGGGTTGAGATCTCCGGACAAGAATCTGAAGGTTGATGCGGCAGCGTTATTTCTTACAACAAAAATGCTCAACATGAATGAATTGAAAAGCTCGCAAGTCTGGAGATTTCCCCCGGCTTGCGGGCTTTTCGCTTGCCAGCATGCGGTGTTCTGTTCACCCGGAAACGCGATTTCCGATCACCTGTGAAAAGTCCACCTTTTCACATTTTCGTCGAGTTCTTTCCAGATCTGGCCCCTCCTATACTGAAGTCATCAGGCGCCGAAAAAAACAGTATGGAGGAGTAATATGAAAAGAATCCTGTCATTTATCCTGATTGCAACCATGGCTCTGGCTCTGGTCGCAGGATGCAGTAAAACCAGCGCGACCACAGCGTCAGGCAGCAGCGAGTCTTCCCAGGCGGAGCAGACAACCCAGGCCGCTTCCCAGGCCAATCCTGAGTCCATTTCATTCATGTATCAGGGAACCGACCGTCAGCAAGCAGCCATCAAAGCTGTTGCAGAGAAATTCACCGCCCAAACCGGCATTAAAGTTGAGTTGAACTATGCTCCTCACGATGTTTACCAGGAACAGCTGAGCGGAGCAATTGCATCCAAAAAAGTTGCGGACATCGTCGAACTGGACGCCCCGTTCCTGGCCAACCTCGTCTGGTCAGGGGTTCTCTCTCCGATCGAGCAATACCTCGATGCCGACCTCGTCAAAGACATGACCGCTTCCAATGTCTCCCAGAGTACCTATCCGATCGACAACAAGCTATACGCGATCAGCCACATTGACAGCACAGTGCTCCTGTACGCCAATAAAAAATATCTCGCACAAATTGGCGCCCGCATCCCGAAATCAGTCGATGATGCCTGGACGATCGAAGAATTCGAGACGTACCTGGCGGCACTTTCGAAAATCCCTGAAGTCAAATATCCGCTGGATATCATGAGAGCCTATGGTGTTAAGAGTGAATGGGGAACCTACGGATTCTTCTCAGCTCTTGTCTCCAACGGCGGCGGCATTATTGATGCCAAAACCTATAATGCAACCGGCACTTTGAACGGTGAAAAATCGGTTGAAGTTGCCAAGAAGTTCCAGACCTGGGTCAACAATGGCTGGGTTGTCCCGGCCAGTGCAGGCGCCAACCTGGTCTTCAATGAAAAACGTGAAGCTGCCATCGCCTGGTGTGGCAACTGGTTCTGGGCACAAGCCTATCCGACGCTCGGTGATGACCTGATCGCTCTGCCACTGCCCAATTTCGGCCAAGGCGTCAAATCCCCGAACGGAACCTGGCTCTACGCGATTTCTGCTGATGCCAAAAAAGAAGCTGCCGGCAAATTCATCTCTTTCATGCTTAAAGATGAAGATTTCCTCAAGACTGCTAAAGAAGACGGCGAATATCCGGGTTTGAAGTCCTGGGCGTCAACTGATCCGACGTACAGTGATCCGAACAAGATGCTGATTGCAGCACAGCAGGCCAATACAGCTGTTGCCCGTCCACAGCACCCGGCTTACCCCATCATCACAGGATCTTTCATGGATGCATTTGCCAGTATCCTCGATGGTGCAGATGTCCAGAGTTCACTGGACAAAGCAGCCAAATTGATTGATGACGATATCAAAGACAATGATGGCTATCCACCTTTCGGTCAATGATTCAGTTCTGTACACCGTAAATCAATTAAAACCACAATATGAGTTAGGAAAATTAGCACCCCTTCGGGCGGTGCTAATTTTCCCGGCCAGGCATAGGAGGTTCGCCTATGAATGCACTCTCCAGCTCTAAGAAACCAAAGCCCTTGCATGCACTTCTGCAAAGGAAGGAAATCATCCAGGAAATTTGCATGCTTCTGCCGGCCATGATTTTACTGATTACCTTTATCGTGGTCCCGTTCTGCATGTCGATTCCGCTCTCTTTGACCAACCAGCGATTGATCCAGGGACCAGTCGCAACCAAATTCATCGGGCTGAGGAATTTCGTGCAGATCCTCAGTGACCCGAAATTCTGGCAGGCTTTCAGGAACATTTTCTACTTCACGATCCTTGTCCTGCCGATCCAGTGTGGACTTTCGCTGGTCCTGGCGTTTTTCCTCAACAAGCAGGAGCAATTGAAAAAGTTCCTGCGAGCCGCCTTTTTCCTGCCCTACATCACCCCGATGGTCATTGTCACGGTCATCTGGTCGACATTGTTCCAGTATCCTACCGGTGTCATCAATTCGATCCTGGTGTTCCTGACCAACGGAGGGTTCAAGCCGGTCGACTGGCTCGGTAATGCATTGACAGCGATGCCGGCTATCGTTTTCCTGTCTGCCTGGCAGGCCTATGGATTCCAGATGGTCATCTATCTTGCCGGCTTACAGAACATTCCCGATGAGCAGTATGAAGCTGCCGATGTTTTCGGAGCAAATGGCTGGCAGAAATTCCGCTATGTCACTTGGCCCTATTTGCGGAATACGAACATCCTGGTCTTGACCATTACCACGATCCAGGCCTTGAAACTGTTCACCCAGGTCAATATCCTGACAAACGGCGGACCGCTGGGCGCGACCAATACACTGGTTCACTATTCATACGAGGCAGGTTTCATCTCCCAGAAGATCGGCTATTCTTCAGCATCTTCGCTGATCATGTTTATCCTTGTTCTGGTGATCGTCTTCATTCAGCGTTCAGCCCTGAAACTGAATAAGGACTAGGAGGTTCATATGATTGGTCAAAAGTTGAAAATCTTCAAGCGAATCAAACTGATCGCCCTGCTGATTGGCGCATTACTCGTGACAGCGCCACTGATCCTGCTGTTTGTATCCAGCCTCAAGGACGACAGGTACCAGATCATTGCCGAACTTGGATCGTTCAAAGCCTTTTTTGTCACCAACCCGACTTTGAACAATTTCTCCGAAATCCTGCTGCGCAATGCCACCTTTGTCCGATTCTTTTTCAACTCGGTCTTAATCATGTTTTCGACAATCGCCGGAACCCTGATCATCTCGTCCACCTGTGCGTTCGTCATCCTCCGTGGCCAATTCAAGTTCAAGAATGCACTCCTGACTGGAATTATCATCCTCTATATCATTCCGCAGGAATCGATCATGCTGCCCATGTTGTTTGAAGCATCGAAGATGAATTTATTAGACTCCTATATCATCCAGATTTTGCCCTTTATCGCGAGTCCCTTGTACATTTTCCTGTTTTACCAGTTCTTCAAGGAAGTTCCGCTGTCGATTGGCGAAGCGGCCAAGATCGAGGGGGCCAGTTTCTTCCAGACCTACATCAAAATGTACATCCCGCTCTGCATACCGGCCTTTGTCACCGTGGCAATCCTCCAGGGAATGGAAGCCTGGAACCAGTACCTCTGGCCATTGCTGGTGACCCAGACCGAGCGTGTTCGTCCTTTGACGGTCACGATCGCCAGCTACTTCAGCACGAGTGACATTTATTGGGACCAGCTTTTTGCGGCTTCCGTGATCATGATGCTGCCGCTGCTGATCGTCTATCTGTTCTTCCAGAAGTACTTCATTGCTTCCGTGTCCAGCAGTGCGGTCAAGGAGTAAATCCCCTATAATGGAATTAACGTATTGAGCTGGTAAATCAGACAGGCGAATGAAATGATCAAGAAAGTACGGGATCTCTATGATCGATTAAGCCTGAGGGCCAAATTATCGATCACCTTCATTTCCCTCATTGTGGTGACCATCACAGGTCTGGCCCTGATTTATTATGTTCGGAGCTCCAGTATCATCTATCAGAATGCCGGCGATACAATCCTGGGTTTTGTCAAAAAAGGCAACGAGGCTCTGGATACCCGGTTTGAAATGCTCGAACAAAGCGCTGTTGTCTTATCAGTTGATGAAGACTTATATGATTTTTTCAAAACTGCGGATCTTGATGATCGGCAGTTTTGTTTTGACCATGACAAGGAGATCTCAAAAACTGTCTCGAAGTATTTCCCCTATCTGGAAGATATCTATTCGGTCAACCTGGTCACAAGTCAGTTCACATTCGGCCCGAACCCCTATTTCTGGATACCCAAGACTGATTTGTCGAATACCAGGATTTATCAGATCGGTCTTCAGTCAGACAGCAAATTCATTTGGGTTCCCACATACAACCTGATTGAGGAATACTATTCATCCACTGATTCGGCCCAGATTGATGCCAGTCGTTCGCAATTCGTGTTTTCGGCGACCAGGCAGATCAACTGCTCACTGATTCAGGACAATATCCTGCACCAGCTTGAGAAGACAAAAGAACGGCCCGTTCTGGTCATCAATTTCCAGGAGAGCCTGATTCAGAAAGCACTGAATGAAAGTACCTATATCGATGGTTCGTATTACTATGTGTTTGACCGGTCTGGCCATCTGATATCACCGGCTGTCAGTGAACGGACGGTACCATTCTGGAATGACCCCTGGATGCAGGATGTCCTTCAGAATGAGAGTGGCACTCAATACATCAATATCTCCGGAAAAAAAGTCCTGCTTTGCTATGACACAATCAACTCAACCGGTTGGATTTCTGCCGTTTTCATTCCCTATGACAGCCTTCTGAAAACATTGCCCAACTTTTTTTCATTTGCAGTCGCCTTGACCATCCTGATCGGCTTGTTTGCCATTTTGCTGGCAACAATTTTTTCTAAGAAAATCACCGATCCGATCAAGCTGCTGATATCCGGTATCAACAAGATGGGCGATGGCAACTTTGATGTCAGGGTCAGGGAACAAAGCCGTGGCGAGATGGCCCTGCTGATCCAGAAATTCAACGAGATGAATGCAAAAATCGGCAAGCTGATCCAGGACAATTATGAAATCAAACTGATGGAAACCGAAGCGGAAATCAAGGCGCTGAATTTCCAGTTCAACCCCCATTTCCTCTACAATACCCTGAATACGATCAACTGGATGTCGATCCGGAATAATCAGACGCAAATCAGCGAGATGATTGTCGAGCTCTCGGAAATGCTGGAATACACAGCCAAGGCTGACCGCAGCCTGGTCAGTTTCCGCGAGGATGAGAAATACCTCAAGAACTACCTGAGCATCATGAGCAAACGTTTCGTCAACAAATTCACGGTCCATTATGATATAGACCCTCGCCTGTATGACTTTTCCGTGCCGAAATTTTTCCTGCAGCCGTTCATTGAAAATGTGCTCATTCATGCTTTCGAGGATATCGAAGAAGGTGGCATGATCCGGATCTCAGGCAAGATCATCGACCATGAACGTGAGTTTACAATTGAAGACAATGGCAAAGGGATTCCCGAAGATCAATTGGTACGCTTGCTGAACGGGCAGGACGATAAGGACCGTAAGAAATCGATCGGGATCGACAACATCAATCAGCGGATCAAACTGCTGTATGGCAGCAAGTATGGTGTCGCCATTCAATCCGAAGTCGGCCGCGGAACCCAAGTGAGCATCAAATTACCGTTGGACTGACTCAATTGGGCAGAATCAATTGGACAGCCTCCAATTGAAAATAAATGCCCTCAATGGGTAAAAAAAGAGGGAAGAACAGCATGAAGCGCAAAAAGGCAGTCTACTTGTCGATCGTCATCCTGATCCTGTTTGGCAGCCTGTTGTTGACAAGCAGCTGTATTGGCAGTGGAACAAGTCGTCTGAAGACAGATCCATCCGATACATCGATGGGTAAACCGGTGACGATCACCTTCTGGCGGCCGCAAGCCCATGAACCTGAGAACCAATATTATATCAAGGCAGTCGATCAGTTTAACCAACAGAACAAGGGGAAAATCCAGATTGCGATGGAAGTCATTTCCAGGGGCAATTCATTTTCCTACGAAGACAAGGTCTATGCTGCTTATGCTTCGAAAGTGCTCCCGGACATCATTTCACTGGACGGGCCGAACGTAGCGAACTACGCAACGCTCAAAATGATCGTCCCGCTGGATCCATACTATCAACAGACCGAACTGGAGGATTTCCTGCCAGGGATCATCAGCCAGGGCACTTATCAGGATAACCTCTACGCCATCGGCCAGAGTGAATCATCGGTCGTCTTGTTTTATAACCGGAAGATTCTTGAATCCCATGGGATTGTCCCACCTGAAACCATCGCCGATGCCTGGACCTGGGATGACTGGTATGAAGTCATGAAAACCTGTTCAGATGATTCTGTAACCGGAACGAACATGATCGGTGACCAGGGCGAATGGATGACCTATGCCTTTGAACAATTCTGGATTTCCAATGGCACCGATATTGTCAGCACAGACGGGACAACAGCACAGGGATATGTCAATGGGCCAGAAGGTATTGAGGCAGCCGCTTTTCTTGTGAAATTGGCCAGGGAAGGCTTGTTCCATATTGACCCTTCGCCGACTGAATTTGAGGAGGGCAAGGCAGCGACCAAACTTGGCGGCCCGTGGAATATTCCCGGATTCAGCAATTTTCCGGATCTGGACTGGGGCGTGACCTATTTCCCAAAAAAGACTGGCGGGATCCAGACTGCGCCATCCGGCAACTGGGCTCTGGCTGTGACTTCGAATTGCGAAATTCCCGAAACCGCAGTAGAAGTCATCAAGTATCTGACTAACCAGGAAAATGGCATTGCGCTGTCGCGGGCCATCTCCATGCCGCCGGCGAGAATCTCAGCTTATCAGAGCCTGTCGGAATATGATCAGCCGCCGCAGAAAATCATCAAAGAACAGGTCACCCAGGTCGCTCACCCCAGACCGATCACGCCGGCTTACCCGGTCCTGACCAAGAAGTTTGCCGAAGCGCTGATCCATATCATGCGCGGAGCAGACATCCAGAGTGCACTTGATGATGTCGCCAGGACCTATGACCAGGAATTCAATCAGATGAAAAACCAGCAATATTGAAACCTGGCTGATCATGCGAAGAAAGTGCACTTTTCTGCTTTTATTATAGTTTAGCAGCCCGAATAGCCCATCTATACTGAACATATTCCAAAGGGATATTGTCGAGGTGTAAGATGGAGAACAAACTGGAAAATCAACAGCCCTATCATAAAATCATTCAATCGCCGGATTTCTATGTCTGGGACAACTGGGGTTTTCTGGCGCAGGATGGCCGCACCCATATCTACGCACAATATTGTCCGAAAGCATCCTGTCCCACACCGGAGGACCGGTACTGGCAGGCTGAAATCCATCATTTTTATTCAGATGACAGCGGCGAAACCTGGTTTGACGGGGGGACGGCCCTGGCGATCAATCCTGACCCCAATTCTTTTGACGCTTATGTCATCTGGTCCGGCAGTGCTTTGCCACTGGATGATGGGCGAATTTTGATGGCCTATACAGGTTTGAAAGCCCCTGAGCCAGATTCAGTTCCGGCAGGCCGCCGATTTGCCCAGCAGAGTATCGGCCTGGCCGTTTCAGATGACGGTGGCTTTACCTTCTCAAGACAAGGCAAGCCCCTGGTTTCAGCAGTTTTGCATTATGACGAGCTGCGTCAGCTTGGCTATTATTTTGGCCCCAAGGAAACATTGGGTCTGATCGATGATCCGGATGGAACCTTCATGACCCTGCGGGATCCCTTCCTGATGCTGGAAGATGGCATCCTGCATATCTTCTTCGGCGCAAAAAAAAGTATCCTGATCGATGGACAGGAAAAGATCCGCAATGCGATCGGCCATGCCTGCATCACGGATCACGGTCGACTCGACCAGCGTGTGATCTGCCGGCCAATCAGCTTTTCAGATGAGTCGGATTTCAACCAATGCGAATTGCCCAACGTTTTCAAACGCGGTGAATATTACTACCTGATCGTATCGGCAACCCTGCTGCATTACATTGGCGAACCGGATACCGATGTCGACAAGACCGTCCGGATTTACCGGTCAAAGGCGATCGATTCCGGCTGGGAGCCATTTGGCGCTGATGGCAGCCATATCATCCTTGAGAACAAAAGAGATCATCTTTACGGATTGAACATTCTCTATGACGCCAGCGAATCAAACAACTTATCCGGCCGCGCCTTTGTTGTCGGTGAATCGTTCATGCCGGCTACGATCGGGCTCAGGCTGGAAAAAGACCATGCCGAAATCGTACTGGATTGAGCGGTTCATTTCTGCATGCGCCGATATTCATCCGGTGTGACACCGAATTCTTTCTTGAAGACCCGGTGAAAATATTTCTCGTCGTTGTAACCGACCCGGATTGCCACTTCATAGACCCTGAAACAGCCTCTGCTCAATAACTCTGCGGCTTTCTTCAACCGTAGTCTGGACACGTACTTGTTGAAGGTCAGGTTCGAATAATCTTTGAATAACTCACTGAAATAGCTCGGGCTGAAATAGAAATGATCCGCGACCATTTTCAGCGTCAAGTCTTCCTTGAGATTGTTTTCGAGATATTGCAGGCACATTTTCATGATCAGGTCATGCTTGTTCTTTTTCAGGTTTGCCAGCCAGTCGAGCAGTTCAAGCATGATTTTCCTGAATTCGGCTTTCAGAAGCGGGAGAGACCTGCTGGCTATTAATCGCGATTCAATCTGCACCAGCAGTTCTTCATAGCTCTGACCTTCCATGAAATTGCTGACCACACTGGCCGTATTGAGTGCGAGGCGTGTGTTGTTTTTAATCAGCTGCTCCGGCGGCGGCAGGACGTTCAGGATAGAACTTGAAAACATCTGGTCAATCAGGGTCGAAACCTGTTCTGTGGCATTCTGGCGGATCGCGGTGAGCAGTGGTTCTTCGAACCGGGCCAAGTCAGGACAGCTATTTCCCAGCTGGCTGCCAGCCTGTCCGTAAGTGATCAGCTGGCATCCAGGATCATAGAAATTGATCGCCAGGGCTTGCCTAGCCTGCTGGAAAGAGGTTGCAGCACAGTTCAGGACATTTTCACAGAGTCCACCGATTCCAACGATCGCCGTCAGCCCGGATTCTATCCGGACCTCGTCAATAAACTTTTCAAGTTGCTCAACGATCGGACAGCCTGAAGCACTATTCAGATCATGGCATAACAAAACCGTGACCATGAGTTGGTCATCGCTTGAGCTGAAAAATGAAATGGAACTTCCGGATGGTTCAAGGATTTTCTTCATCCGGTACTTCATCTGTTGCTGCAAACCAAGGCCTTTGATCGCCAGACTGGTATCTTTTGGGCTGGCTTGACTTAGAAATTGAATCGCCAGGACTACACCTTTCTGATGCAGCGAAAACAAATCGGAAATTTCCTGTAGCTCCGCCTGGCTTGCCAGGCCCAGAATCCAGAGGTTCATGAGTTTGTCAAAATAAATCGGCAAAGAGTCATCCAGTTTCTTGATGAATTGAGAACTGGTTTTTTCTTTCTCAACCTCAGTCTCGATTGCGTCTTCGATCTTGCAGAGTACGGCGAGAAAGTCACTTTCGCGAGTCGGTTTCACCAGGTATTCACTGGCGCCTAAAGTCAGCGCCTTCTGGGCGTATTCAAAATTCCGGTAACCGCTCAGGATGACAATCCGGGTTTTGTGGTTCAATTTCCGGATGGATTCAACGAATTTCAAACCGTCCATGCGAGGCATTCGGACATCGGTAATGATCAAATCCAGAGCTTCTGTTTCGGCAATATGCAAAGCATCCAGACCGTTACGAGCTTCGAGCACGACATAGTCAGGCCGGTTGCTGCGAATAATCTGGATAATCCCTTCGCGATGAATCGCTTCATCATCGACTACGAGGACCTTAAGCATGACATTCAGCCTCTTTTTATGATTCGGAGCCTGGTTTCAAATTTTTAAATAGTGCTCCTGATATCATTATTATATCAATCCGCATCTGGAAATAGTTTGAATGGATCGGAATGGTGGACTTTTCTACTGGGTTCTGAAAGAAGCATGTTGGTTTGATCAGCACGCGTCAACGAAGAAACTGAAATTTAATTTAAAAAACCTTGTTATTGTCAAATCAAATTAATAAGATATAAGAAGGTAGATAAAAAATGATGTAGAAAAAGTGACAGGGGATGACATGAGGAAAAAGCCGCAGTTCCATTCATCTGGTTATCGAATCCTTGTTGTCGACGATGAAATCGGCATTATCGATTCCCTGTCGGTTGTCTTGAGACGAAATGGCTATGATTTTGTTGGTGAAACAGATCCCTTGAAGGCGATTGAGTTGATCCGGCAGGAACATTTTGATCTGCTCATCCTCGATTACCTGATGCATCCCATTCACGGCGACTATTTTGTCGAACAGGTCCGCAAATTCAACAAAGACCTGTACATCCTTCTCCTGACCGGACATCGTGATATGGCGCCACCGCTGGAAACACTGAGAAAGCTTGATATCCAGGCTTATTGTGAAAAGGGCGACAAATTCGATCAGCTGGTATTACTGGTTGAATCCGGGATCAAGTCGATCATGATGCACAAGACCATCCGGAGCGTTCAGGATGGTCTGAATAAAATCCTCAAAGCTGTGCCGAAAATCTACCAGCTCCAGCCACTGGACAGTATTCTCGAAGAAATTCTCCGCGAAATCATCCCGATCGTCGATGGCGAAAACGCGTTTATCCTGATCGATGATGTCAGCGGGGTCACGGAGGAGCGAAACAGTATCTTCCGCGGGATTGGCCGTTATAACATCAAGGTAGATGGTCTGATGGACCTGCTTGATCCGGAGCTGATGGAACATATCGGCAAGTGCAGGATGCGTAACGAAGTCGTTCTGTTCGAAGAAGGCATCATCCTGCCGTTGATCAACGAGAAAAAGCGTTCCCTGGGTGTGATTTTTGTCGAAAACCTGCAGAATGAAATGCGGCATCTGCAGCAGGGGATCAAAATCCTTGAAATTTATGCCAACCAGGCTGCCTCATCACTGAGCAACGCTTACCTGCATTCGATGGTCAACATGAAAAATGATGAGCTGAAAAACACCTATTCCCAGTTGCACCGGAGCTATATCGACACGATTGAAGCTTTGCGCCAGGCTGTCGATGCCAAAGATCTATACACGCGCGGCCACTCGGACCGGGTCGCCTATTATTCAGTCCTGATCGGTGCCGAGATGGAACTTCCCGAATCCGAGCTGGAACTCTTGAAAATCAGCGGTTATTTCCACGATATCGGCAAAATCGGCACCGCGGATGATCTGTTGGTCAAATCAGAAAAATTCAGTGCCGAAGAGTACGAAGAAATCAAGAAACACCCGCTGAAGGGTGCTGAAATTCTCTCGGCTGTGTCGATGCTGAAAAGCACGGTGCCCATCGTGCAGAGCCATCACGAACGGGTCGATGGGACCGGTTATCCACACGGTCTAAAGGGCGAGCAGATCCCGTTGCTGTCGCGAATCATTGCGGTGGCTGATGCTTTTGACGCGATGACCTCAGACCGGCACTACCGGAGTCGTGTCGATATCGAAGTTGCTAAAAATCAGCTCCTGTCAGGCATCGGGACACAATTCGATGACGTCGTCGTCGACAATTTCATCCATGTCCTGGAGAACTACAATGGCATGACTGGGCTGTTGAGTGCCAACCAGTTCAGGAAACTGGCAACACCGAGTTTCGGGTAAAGGTTTTTTAATCCAACACTGTAATTCAATAAACAAAAATCGCTGCTTTTAGACAAGCTGGTTTTGGCTTGTGATCAATTTGTCAAAAATCACCACTCTTTTGCTCTTGACCTTGAGTTAACTCCAAGTGATATGGTTGAATTAGGGACGAGTGATTTGATGAATCTTGTGAACTGGCTGGATCAATGAAAGGGTAGGGAAACGAAATGACAAACGAATATTTAGGCAAAGAAATACCGAAACTGGGTTTTGGGCTGATGCGGCTGCCGATGACTGGCAGCGACGTCGACATGGATCAGACGAAGAAAATGGTCGATCGCTTCATGGCTGAGGGTTTTACCTACTTCGACACAGCCTATGTCTATATCGGTGGGAAATCCGAAGAGGCTGCCAGGGAAGCTATCGTGAATCGCTATCCGCGCGAGTCCTTCCAACTGGCGACGAAGCTGCCAGTCTGGGAAGCAAAAAATACTGAGGATATGCAGCGCATTTTCAATACCCAGCTGGAACGGACGGGTGCCGGCTATTTCGATTTCTATCTGCTGCATGCCCTGGATCACGAGCGCCTGGCGGAAACCGAAAAATCAGGGGCCTGGCAATTTGTCAGCGAACTCAAAGCGAAGGGCTTGATCAAGCACCTGGGTTTCTCTTTCCATGACGAAGCGGTGCATCTCGACGAAATCCTGACCAGACACCCCGAAGCCGAATTCGTCCAGTTGCAGATCAATTATGCCGATTGGGAGAACAGCAAAGTCCAGTCCAGGCTGTGCTATGAAGTGGCCCGGAAACATCAAAAACCGGTTATTGTCATGGAGCCGATCAAGGGTGGTTCACTGGCTGCGATGAGCCCGGCTATCCAGAACATTTTCAAGGCAGAGAATCCGGAGGCATCGGTGGCGTCCTGGGCGATGCGCTTTGCGGCGTCGCTCGATGGGATTGTTACGGTGCTCAGCGGCATGTCGACGCTGGACCAGATGAATGACAACCTCAGCACAATGGCGAATTTCCAGCCACTGAAGGACACCGAGTACCAGACCCTCGCACAGGCCGTTGAAGAACTGGAAAAAATTCCAACTATTCCTTGCACGGACTGCAAATACTGCGTCGATGGCTGTCCCCAGAAAATCAACATTCCCGGTGTGTTTGAAAGCTACAACAGCTACAAGCGATTCGATAATTTGGATAGCGCCAAAGGCCATTATCACTGGGTGACCAGCGCGGGCGGCAAAGCGTCGGACTGCATCAGCTGCGGTGAATGTGAAAGCCATTGTCCGCAGCACATCCAGATCATTGACATGCTGAAAGAATCTGCGGCGGTTCTGGAGTGATTTTTAAATTGATGAAACCTTTTGTTGTTCAACAAGGGAGGAAAAGGCCATGACCATTTCCGAAGTCAGCAAAAAGTATGATCTCACACAGGACACCCTGCGCTATTACGAAAGAATCGAGATGATTCCGCCGGTCAACCGCACAGCCAGCGGCCTTCGGGATTACACCGAACAGGACTGCAGATGGGTGGAACTCGCCAAATGCATGCGCAGTGCCGGTTTGCCGGTTGAGGTGATGATCGAATATTTGAAGTTGTTCCAGAAAGGCGATGAGACGATTCAGGCCCGCATGGAGCTCCTAGTGGAGCAGCGCGAACAGCTTTTAGCCCAGAAAGCCGCGATCGAAAGCACTCTCGAACGCCTGAACTTCAAGATTTCTCATTATGAGCAGGCGATTGAAACAGGCAAGTTGTCCTGGGATCGCAGTGAAGTGTAGGATGTATTGGAACAGATCAGCCGCCATGGACTGGATCGGACGCCTTTGAATCGAGAGGAGAATGACCTTGGTGCGAATTGCAATTGTTGATGACGATCTTGAAAGTCAAAGACTCTTGACCGGTTACCTGCACAAGTACGAAAAAGATAGCGGCGAGTCGTTCGAAATTTCGGTCTTTCGTGATGGCAAGGAAATCGCGCTGAATTACAAGCCGATCTATGACATCATACTTCTTGATGTCCAGATGGCTCATCTCGATGGGTTTGAAACGGCAAAATACATCCGGGCGCTCGATAGTGAGGTCATCCTGATCTTTATCACCAACATGTCTCAGTATGCCATCAAAGGGTATGAAGTTGACGCAATGAGTTATTTGCTGAAACCCGTACCCTATTTTGCGTTTTCCCAGGAATTGAAACGGTCTTTGGAGCGAGTGCTCAAGCGCAAGAACAACTACCTGATCATACCTGTCGATGATGGATTCCTGCGCATCGATGTCCGGGAGATTCTTTTCATCGAAAGTTCGAAACACCGGATGACCGTCCATCTCAAGGATAAAGAGTATTCAGTGGTTGGAACGATGAAAGAGATGGAAAGCAAACTTGAAAGCGCCGATTTCTTCAGATGCAACAGTGGCTACCTGGTCAACCTGGCCCAGGTCATGGGCGTCAAAGATAATTGTGCATTGGTCGGCTCGTATCAATTGCAGATCAGTCGGCCAAAGAAAAAAGCATTCCTCGCGGCCTTGACCGATTATCTGGGAGGCGCTGTCCAATGATCATTGAAACCTTGCCGGATATTCCCCGGCTTTTTACCGGGTTGGCTGAATGGGCGGCCTGCCTGGTCTTCATCCTGATTCTGAAACGCCGCTTCCATGGCCTGCGATTCTGGTTGGGCGTGACCGGCGGATTGATCCTTCAGCTTGTCATTCAACTCATCGCAGGCCTGCTGCCGCTGTCGGTCTGGCTGCTGGGCATGATTTCTGCTGTCGGCGGGATGTACCTGTTCATCCATTTCAGCAGTGACATAACTGCCCGGGATGCAGGCTATAGCTGTGCCCGGGCTTTTGTCCTGGCCGAATTCGCTGCTTCACTGGGCTGGCAGTTATATTGCTATTTCTGGCAACCGGAAAACAGCCAAGTGACGCTATCGGGATCAGGTTTCATGTTCGCAGTCTATGCGATCGTATTTGTCGCCGCGTATTTCATCGAAGTCCGGCACATGGAAAAATCCGGACACCTGAATGTCAAGCACAAGGAACTCTATTCTGAAATCATCATCGCGCTCGTCGCGTTCACAATCAGCAATATCAGTTTCATGACCGTCAACACACCGTTCAGCAGCCGTCTCGTGCCAGAGCTTTTCTACATCCGGACCCTGGTTGATTTCTGTGGTCTGGTCATTTTGTATGCCCATCAGGAGCAGCGCCGCGAACTGCAGCTCAAGTATGAACTGGAGGCGATGCAGAACATCCTGCATCGCCAATTTGAACAATACCAGCAATCCAGGGAAAGCATAGACCTGATCAACAGGAAATACCACGATTTGAAGCACCAAATCGCCATCATCAGGGCCGAGAGCAATCCGGAAAAACAGTCGACCTACCTCGCCGACCTTGAATCGAGTATCAAAACCTATGAATCACAATTCAAGACCGGTCATCAGGTTCTGGATACCGTGCTGATGACCAAGGGCATGATCTGCAGCAAGCAGAATATTACGCTCACCTGTGTTGCGGATGGAACCCTGCTGGATTTTATGGAAGTCATGGATATCTGCACGATCTTTGGCAATGCCTTGGATAATGCCATCGAAAGTGTAATCAAACTGGAAGATCCCAGGAAACGACTGATCCGCGTGGCGCTCTATGCCCAGAATAATTTTGTGATCATGCGATTTGAAAATTACTTTGAAAGTGAAATCCGGATTGAAGACGATCTCCCGGCGACAACCAAGCAAAATAAGGATTACCACGGATTTGGCCTGAAAAGCATCCGTTATACCGCCGAAAAGTATGAGGGTTCCATCACGATCCGCACAGAGGATGACTGGTTTATCCTCAGGGTGCTGATTCCCAAGCTCGCTACCTGACCGCTGTTATCATCTCTTTTAACAACAAAAGCCTGACGACATATTTGTGCATAGCGCACAATGTTGATGACGGTGAATTTTCCCATTTTACAGTTTATCAATCGAATTCGACAGTTTATGCTGCAGTTATTTACACCTTATTTGTCATCATGCTACCATCGGCTTGTAGCTAGCAATTGCTCGTTGTCACTTTTCAAAGATCTGATTCACAATGAATAATTTCATGAAGCCTGTCCTGCAGCCACAGTCTGCTTCCCTGTTCTAAACAAGGAATAGGAGCAAAGGATTGCTGGCCCGACGGATGGAATTGCTGTTCGGTTTCTTGGCTTAAGGATTCGATTCTCGCCAGGCTTAGTTTTCTGCACTTTTTCAGGGGCTTCCGAGATCAATCAATGATCCAGGAGATGGTCAATTACGTTGTTCGGGATTCAGGTGACAGGAAAGGAGGGTTCTTGAACACCTGAAATTGAACATTGTGACCACAAAAATAGTAGGGAGAATAAATCATGAAGTTTGACCGATCATTGTTGAATTTATGATTATCTCGAATAACGCCAAGATATAATGAGGCTTAATGGGAGAAGAAAGCATGAAAAATTCAAGAAAGAAAATGAGTAATCGCGCCTTTATCGCAATATTCATGTCTGTGACATCGGTATTGCTCGCAGCCTGCATTGTAGTTTCTGTTTTGATGGAATACTGGAGTACCGTTATGGATGCGGCTCTGGGTGGCTCTCAAGTTATAACGTCTCCTGCCGTTGGAACTGAAAACTGGAATACAGATTATTATGGATTGAATGCACCTGGCATGACGAAAGAAGAAACCGCTAAGGCCGGCGCTGATCTGGCGCAAATAGCTGAAGCAGAAGGCATCGTTCTTCTCAAAAACCAGAATAATGCATTGCCTTTGAAGAACAGCGAGAAGCTGCTTTCCGATTCGAATCAGCTGACGATCAATGCATTAGGATGGTCGTTTTACTATCCCAGTCTTGGTGGATCAGGTTCCGGTGCGGTTGGTTCTGATAATCTTGTAAAACCCAAAGACGCATTGGCCAAGGCCAATATCAATATCAACCCGGACATCGAAACCTATTATACTAACTGGTCAAATGCTCATTACAAGGACTGGATGGTCACCAAAGCAAACGGCTATTATACGGATGAAGACAAGAATGAAAAACCTGCCCGCCCGACTGTCAGTAAGACTTATGTAGCTGCCTGGGATGTGCCGGAACTAAATGCTGCTGAGATTGCAGAAGCTTGCAGCACGCCGATTGCCAGCCAGAATAACGTCCAGATCATTTGGATTGGCCGAGGCGGTGGCGAATATCACGATGCCCCGACGGTTATGACCAAAGCCGGAGGCAGTGTCAATAAGTACGGTATTAATCCCGATAAGCACTATCTTGAACTCACGGACGAAGAGGAATCGGTCCTTCAAAAAGCAAAAGAACTGCGTGGCGACAATGGCAAGGTGATTGTTGTCATCAACTCCAATAATACGATGGAACTCGGCGAACTTCAGGATGATGATCTTGTCGATGCAATTCTTTTTGTCGGTGGTCCCGGGAAGTCTGGTTTCTATGCCATTGGTGATGTTCTGAATGGCACGGTTTGTCCCTCCGGAAGACTTGCAGATACTTATGCGGCTGACCTTTTGAAAAGTCCTGTCATGCAGAATTTCAGTGACAAGGCTTACTATGATGCAAACGCTGAGTTCTCCAGCCAATATGATACAAAGATTTCCTATACTGGTTTAGAGGGTGTCCAAAAAGAGCGCCCCATCATGTTCGTAGGCTATGAGGAAGGTATCTATCTGGGCTATCGCTTCTATGAGACGGCAGCAGCAATGAACTACTTTACAAATGCCAATCTGGCGCCCGGCTCTACCGATCCTTACTATAACCGAGATTCGGGTGTTGTCTATCCATTTGGCTATGGTTTGTCATATACGACATTTACCCAGGAGATTACTTCAACAACATATAATAACGGTATTTTCAATTTCAAGGTCAAGGTTACCAATACGGGTGATGTCGCTGGCAAGGATGTCGTTGAGCTTTATGTGGAAGCTCCTTACACTCAAGGTGGAATCGAAAAAGCGAAAGTCGTCCTCTGTGGTTTTGACAAGACCGGAAATCTTAATCCTGGAAGCAGCGAAATGATTGATATTTCGGTAAAAGCGGAAGATATCGCTTCATATGACGATCAAGTCAATAAGTGCTATGTCCTTGATAAAGGAAACTACAGCTTCTATCTTGGCACAGTCGATGCTACCGTTTATGGCTCCCATGCATGGGCCTATGCAACTGCTGAAGATTCAAAATCCGTTTCGGATTCGAACACGGCAAATGCAGTTGCATTTGCTGAAAATAATGCCATCAAAGAGACAAAGATTTTTAAAGATGGGAATGCTGGACCGCGCGACAGTGAAAAGTATGCTCAAAATGCCGATGGAACTTTGTACACCACGGCTTCAAATGCTTTTGACAAAGAAATGACCGGTAATAATCTGCGTGTTCTCAATGGCGATCGAACAATGAATCGTACAGCAGGCTTTGCATCTTCATTCCCGACAGCACCCGAGGCTGCAGATCGAAAAATGTCATCTGAACTTAAAGCAATACTGGATGATAACAACTACAGTACTGTCGCAGATATTGCCAAGCACGATGAGAATATTACGATGCCAGCCACTGGTGTGAACAACGGGCTATATCTGGTAGACCTTCGTGGCAAGGACTTTTCTGATCCAGCGTGGGATATGTATATTCAACAATGGGAACCATCTGAAATGGCGCTGCTTCTTGGCAAAGCGGGATTCCAGACGGAAGCTTTCACAAAATACGGCAAACCTTCAACTTTGGACAATGATGGACCGCAGGCATTCCGACATCAGGCTCTTGGTGAAGACAACGCAAAAATTGATACGTATTATATGACGGCTTTCCCCTGTGAGGCACTTCTGGCCTGCACGTGGAATGTTGATCTGCTCGAACAAATTGGCCAGGCAGTTGGCAAAGAAGGCATGGTCAATGACATGACCGGATGGTATGCGCCGGGTCTTAATACCCATCGTTCACCTTTTGGCGGCAGAAACTTTGAGTATTTCTCCGAGGATCCTTATCTGGCAGGTAAACTCTGCGCAAAGGAAGTATCTGGTGCTGCAAAATATGGTGTGTTTGCTTACATCAAGCATTTCGCACTGAACGATCAGGAAGCTTTCGCCCGCTCATGGTGTTGCGGTATGCATATGAATGAGACTCTGGATCGGTATAAGAATCCGGAATGGCTGCTGATGACCTGGGCTACAGAGCAGACGCTTCGTGAAATCTATCTCAAACCGTTTGAAATTGCAATCAAAGAAGCATCGACTGACATTGTCTATCTTGACAGTGAAGGCAAAGAACTGGTTGATAAGAACTTCAGAGCAGCAACAGGCGTGATGACATCCTTTAACTGTGTCGGCAATACTTGGGCAGGTGCCAACAAAGCTCTGTTGCAGACAGTACTTCGTGACGAATGGGGTTTCCATGGGACTGCGCTGACTGATTATGCGCTACATGACTTCATGTATCCGGATCAGATGATCCGGAATGGCGGTACAGCTTGTCTCCAATCCAACAGGAAGAATTTCGTCGATCAGGAGAATCCAAGCGCTACGACCATCAAATATTTGCAGCAGGCGACCAAGCAGATGTGTTATATGGTAGCCAACTCAAATGCAATGAATAATATTGCCCCAGGTACGATTATCAAATATTCACTTGCTCCTTGGCAGATTGGGTATATGGTTGCTGATGGTATTGCCATCCTGTTCTTCTTGTGGGCCATTGGGATGAGCATCTATCGTCTGAAAGACGAAAAGAAAAATCCGGACAAGTATAACAGAAAAGTAAAAAACACTAAGTAAACTTTCTCTTGACTTGGCGATTCTGAAAATTGCGCCGCTCCGCCCATTCGACCTTGAATACCCGTCCCGCCAGGAAAACGACTAGTACGATACGTGTTTATTCAACTCGTTGAACTGGTTTCAAGCCTGGTGGGCGGGGAAAGGGGTATTCCGTAAAGGATGTAAATGTGACGTGAAATACGAAAACCTGATCAACGAAATGACCTTGGAAGAAAAGGCATCCCTGCTCTCAGGGGAGGGCAATTTTACCACCAAGGCCATCAAACGGCTGGGTATCCCGTCGATGTTCCTGTCCGATGGGCCTCATGGCTTGCGTAAACAGGCGGGTGCGGCAGATCATCTGGGGCTGAATGCCAGTTTGCCAGCCACGTGCTTTCCGCCAGCAGCCACCGTGGCCAATTCCTGGGATATCGAACTGGGGGAAAAGCTGGGTCGGTTCCTGGGCGACGAGGCCGTTGCCAAGGGGGTCAGTGTCCTGCTCGGTCCAGGGCTTAATATGAAACGCTCACCCCTGTGCGGCCGGAATTTCGAGTATTTCTCCGAGGATCCCTTTCTGGCGGGCAAGATGGCCGCGGCCTATATCCGGGGGATCCAGTACAAGGGGGTCGCAGCCTGCCCGAAACATTTCGCAGCCAATAACCAGGAACTGCTGCGGATGCATAGCGACTCCATCGTCGATCAGCGTACGTTTCGCGAGATCTATTTGACAGGTTTTGAAATCGCGGTCAAAGAGGGCAAGCCGCTCTCGATCATGTCCGCCTATAACAAGATCAATGGCGTCTATGCCAATGAGGACCAACATCTGCTTCGGGATATCCTCGTCGATGAATGGGGATTCAGGGGCTTTGTCGTCACCGACTGGGGAGCCAGCGACGATCGTGTTGCAGCCCTTGAGTCCGGCAGCCACTTGGAAATGCCGGCCACCGGCGGCGACAGCGACCGTGAAATTGTGGCTGCAGTCCGGTCCGGACGAATTCCGGAAAGCCTGGTCGACCAGCGCGTCGATGAGTACCTGCAAGTCCTTTTTGCCACGGTCATTGCCAAAAATGCACCAGGTTTCAACGAAACAAACCACCATTTCTTTGCCCGTAAAGCGGCGGGATCTTCGATCGTCTTGCTCAAGAATGAAGACGACATCCTGCCTTTGAAATCAAAGACAAGCGTTGCCGTCATTGGGGATTTTGCTGAAACACCTCGCTATCAGGGTTTTGGTTCCAGTGTTGTCAATCCCACGCATGTCGACAAGCCTTTGAACAGCCTGATGGCCAGCAGTCTGGAGGTCATCGGTTTTTCAACCGGGTTCATCCGCGACGGTGGTGAAGATCTCGCCAAACGACAGGCTGCTGTCGATTTGGCATCAAAATCTGAAGTTGTCCTGCTTTATCTCGGACTTGATGAATTGAGTGAATCCGAAGGTCTCGACCGCAAACACATGCGAATCCATCAGAACCAGGTGAGTCTTCTGGAAGCAGTCTCGGCAGTCAACCCCAATGTGGTCGTCATCCTGGCGGGTGGATCTCCGATTGAAATGCCCTGGATCGACCGTTGCAAGGCGATCATCCATGGCTATCTGGGCGGCCAGGCTGGTGCGGGGGCGATGGCTGATGCGCTGACTGGCAAGCTCAATCCATCTGGCAAATTATCGGAAACCTGGCCGCTGGTCTACGAGGATACGCCTGCCTGCAAGTATTTCCCTGGCCTCGAAAAAACTGTCGAATACCGGGAAGGCCCTTTCATCGGTTACCGCTATTATGAAACGGCGGAAGTGCCTGTCCGGTTCCCATTTGGCTTTGGCCTCAGCTACACGACATTCGCTTACTCGGACCTGAAGGTGAGTGAAAACGAAGTCCGATTCACACTGGCGAATATAGGAAATGTGGCCGGCTCGGAAATTGCCCAGGTCTATGTCAGCGCCAGCAGCAGCAATCTGTTCCGCCCGGTTCGCGAACTTAAAGGTTTTGCCAAGATCCATCTGGAACCTGGTGAAAGCAAGTCGGTCACTATCCCGCTGGATGACAAAGCGTTCCGTTACTTTAATGTAGGAACAGGAAAATTCGAGATTGAAAGCGGTCAGTACATTGTCCAAGTCGGCGCATCGATTAAAGATATACGTTTGATCAGCCCTGTCTTTATAGCGGGTACTGCAGCGCCTGTTCCAGATCGATCGACCGACTTGCCAAGTTACTATTCCGGCCATGTTACAGATGTCGGCAATACGGAGTTCGAGCGGCTTCTCGGTCGGCCGCTGCCTGATTCCAGATGGGACAGATCCAAACCACTCGATCGCAATGATACTTTTTCCCAGCTTTTCTATGCCCGAAGCTGGATCGGCCGGCTCGTTTATCGGATCCTGACCGGGATCAGAAACAAAGCCGACCAGAAAGGCAAGCCCGACCTGAACATCCTCTTTATCTTTAACATGCCGTTCCGTGGCATCGCCAAGATGATGGGCGGCGCGATGGACATGACGATGACCGATGCGATTGTCGAGATCTTCAACGGTCACTTTTTCAAAGGCTTCGGGCATCTGGCCAGCGCCTGGATCCGCAAAAGCAGAGCGACCAAAGCCACAGCCCGGAAATTGGCCGATGCGGGAAAGATATATTCATGATCAAGGAGATCGAAATGAACGCCATAGCAAACCAGAGAGGCTTCAAGGGCTTCTGGACAAGCTTCAAAGATAAACATCCAACACTCGCCCAGTTCATCATCTTTTTCATCCTCTCAAATGGGATCACCGTTTTGCAGATCGTGCTCATGCCTGCACTCAAAGGTATCTTCGCTGGCACAGACCTGGTTCACACGGCCTTTCAGATCTTGCCCGTCGGCCACAATCTGGACGGTTCACAGTATTTTATTTTCAATTATGCTGCCGGACCGATTGCTGCTGCCGGTACCGGAGGCGGCCTGGCCTATTTCCTGGCCGTCCAGATTTCGATGGCAATCGCCCAGATCATCAATTTCTTCGCCCAGCGCAACGTGACCTTCAAGTCCAAAGGTTCCATCAGGAAAGCTGCGTTCTGGTATGTGATTGCCTACATGGTCATTACCCTCTTCGCCGGTGCTCTGCAAGGTCTTTACAAGGCTCCCATATACAATGCACTCATGGGATCGATGGGTAAATCCGGTGAGACGCTGGCCGACTTCGTGACCATGATCATCAATGCAGCCATATCCTTCTGGGTATTTTTCCCGATTTTCAAAGTGATTTTCAAAAACAAACCCGAAGCGGCAACGGAATAAGACAGAAATTCCCGCCTGCACGTCCAATGGTCAATTGGTTCTGAAAGTTGCAAAGGCATGCCGGTCGTCAAGGCTGGCATGCCTTTTCGCAGTATTCACGCAGTAAGGATACGTACTGACGATAGGCCTCGAGCGAAACGGCCGGTGGTGTTTGATGGTCGCAGGACGGGATGAATCCGCCTGTGCGCATGATTGGCAGTAACCGCTCAAATTCCTGGCGGATTGCGGCTTCCCCCTGATGCATCACCAGTTTGTCAAAGCCGCCGATCATCCTGAAGTCGGGATAGGCCGCACGGATGCGCGCGACATCGACCCCGGATTGGCGCTCGAGGGGCAGCACGCCAGCGATTCCCGCGTCAACGAGCCAGGCAACCATGGGCTCGACTTGGCCGTCCGTGTCAACCAGGGGCAACGTGCCCAGTGCTTTGAGAAAAGGGATGATCTGCCGGTAATAGGGCAGGAGGAAGGTGTCGAATAATTCGCGGGACAGCATGGGCCCATGATTGTAAGACATGTCCTCGGCAAACGTCATGAAATCCGGCGTTAAAATTTCTCCAACGTCTTTCAGGACTCGGATGTAAAAATCCGTCAGGTCCTGGTTCATCAGGTGCATCAATTCCGGTTCGTCATAAAATGAGTAGAGATGGGCTTCTATCCCGAACAGTGTCCTCGGGAACCAGAAGAAACCTTCAAAGGTCAACCAGACGACAGCCTCACCCCTTGCCTGCAAAGGTTTCAAGGCAAGCAGCCGATCGCGGATTTTCAGCACAGCGTCAGCTGGATAAAGGTACGGTCTCAGGGTTTCGTACGAAGCGAGATCGGTCACTAAGCCCTGGCCATGAGATATAACGGGGAAATCACTTTCGATTCGGGGAGAAATCCAGAATTGGTGATGGCTATCGGTGCCGAGATACTCCCTGATCTCATGATCGGCCAGACTGGTGGGCAAACCTTCGCTGCACCAGCGATCAAGCGTCAGGTCCCACCATGAGGCCCATTCCAGCATGGGCAGCCGGTCAGCCGGCAACTTGAAATTCAAGGTTTCCAGGAAACGTTGGCGGTTGTTCATAGGTTCCTCCCGGATCATCCATGGTTTTTCGTCGCGAATGGACGAAATGATCACGACCATCTCGATTCTGACAGAACCGGATGCCCAGCAGTTAGGATGAAAAATCCAGGAACTAGCAGATTATGGACATGCCTTAGAGGTCGGTTATGTGCTTTAGGGGTCGGTTACGTGCTTTGTTCTGAAGGCAGAAGGTGAACAGCCGACCAGGCTTTTGAACAACCTGGCAAAATAGTTGGCGTCGGGAATACCAACCTGGACCCCGATTTCGGCAACTGTCAGGTCTGGATTGAGCAGGAGCTGCTGTGCCAGGCTTATGCGGAGTTTGTTGATATATTCCAGAGGGGTCAGTCCGGTACCTTCCCGAAACTGCCGCCGGAAATGTCCTGGTGTGACATAACAGTTGGCGGCAAGCTTTTCGAGGGAGATGGGATCGGTCACATGGCTGTCGATGTAGGCGAGTGTTTCTGCCAGACGGTTGCGGCGCTCATCATACAGGCCGGACTGCCCGGCAAACTGGTCGGACCAGTGGCGGCTCAGGCTGACCAGCAGGAGGATGAGCAGGGATTTGAGTTTTTGCCGGCCGAGCGGCAGCTGGTGACTGACTTCATCGATCATCTCGGCATACAGCGCCTCGATCTGGTCGGCGCGTTGATGGTTCAGGTGCAGGATGGCTTGTTTGCCGGTTTCGGTCCGATACAAAGGTTCGATGACAAGCAGGTTCTGGATGCAGGGATCCTGTTGCAGGCCCATCCAGTCATCGCCTAAGGCAGTCGGATAGAAAAGGCAATTGTAGATCGCTGTCTCATCTTCGATGATGAAGGCATGTTCTTCGAAAGGGGCGATAATGAAGCAATCTCCGGGAATCAGCCGGACTTCAGTCCCTTGCCAGCTGTGCTGGCAGGATCCCCTCGCCAGGAATACTATTTCAACAAAGTCATGACTGTGCCGCGTGACATTCTTGTCGCCGCACCAGCGCATGGCATGGATCTGGTTGTCAGGCAGGTGCATTTGCATCGTCATGGTGGAACCCTTTCCGATACTCGCTGGGTGAGCAGCCTTCAAGCTTGCGGAACACCTGGTTGAAGTATTTGTAGTCCTGGAAGCCAACCTTGTCAGCAATCTCATAAGCCATCAGGTTGCCAGTGCGCAGCAGTTTTTTAGCCTCCGTGATCCGGATTCGATTCAAGTATTCACTGAACGATACACCAATGACTTTCTTGAAAATATGCGAGAAGTAATTCGGGCTTTTCTGCACCAGTTCGGCGACTTCTTCGAGTGTGATGTCCCGGAAGTAATTCTGCTGGATATATTCAGCTGCTTTGCGAGCGGCGACATTGGTCCGGGCGCCTTTCATTTCGGAAAGCCCCGACAGTACGATCACCAGAAAATCATTCAGCCACGCCCGGTATTCATCCAGCGTCTCCAGGCTGTCTGTGCGTTCGAACAGCTTCAGGTTCTGGCCGAACAGGCCCTCAAAATCGAACCCCTGTGATTTGATATTTTCGACCAGATAATTCCGAAGATCGGTACAGAATTGGTCGACGCCAAGCCGGTTGACACAATGGGCTGCATGCAGGCCGGCAAAAATGGCATGAACCTGGGTGCTGGCTGTCTGGGGATCCAGGTCATGGATGGATTGCTGTAACTGGCGCAAGGCGCTCTGGTCTATCGTCACGGGCTGGGAGGGGGGAATATCCTGATCGTAAATCAGGACATGGGCGTGACCTGCATAGAATTTCTTGCGGCTTGCGGTTTCTGCCTGCAGGTACAGTTCCCGGATCGACATGGGCGGTCCGGGTCTGCTCAGTGCGATGGTTATCGTCATGGACAGCCCAAGCTGAGCGATCAGGGTCCTGATCTGACTTTCCGATCGATCCGCTGGAAAATCCCGCCGCGATCCGGCTCGACTTGCAGAATTGCAATCAGACGTTCGTCGCGATGGCAAATAGCAAGCGGTGTTTCACCTGTCAGAGTGGTTAGCAGGGGTTCGACTTGGGCCAGAAATTCCTGCCGGTCTTTGAGTGCCGGAATTTTCCAGGCCTGGTCGATTTCCAGAACCACAACACGGATTTGAGTGCCGGGCCCGATTTGCCAGTGCTTGGCCAGTTGCTCTGCGATCCGGGTATTGTCAACCAACTTGCCAGACAGCACATCATTGAGGAAATTCTCGCGGAAGGCCCTGGTGTGCAGGCTCTGTTCGTCCTGAAGCTGGGAAATCCGGCTGATCCTGTCTTTGGCAGCCTGGACCACGCGCAGCAGTTCTTCAATTTCGACCGGTTTGAGCAGATAGTCCTGCACGCCATAGCGCATGGCCTGCCGGGCATATTCAAAGTCTGAATACCCGCTCAGGATGATGACGGAAGTTGTGTTTGACCTTTGCTGGATTTCCCGGCTCAGCTCGATCCCATCGAGACCTGGCATGCGGATGTCAGTCAGGACGATTTCGGGATTCTCCCGGTCAAAAAGCTGCAAGGCTTCAAGACCATCAGCTGCTGTCAGGACAATATCGATCCCCTGGCTTTGCCAGTCGATCCCCTCGGCCAGTCCGTTTCGAATCTGCCTGTCGTCATCGGCGATCAACAGTTTCACAGTGCGTCATCTCCCTGATGGATCGGCAAGGTGCACAGGACGGTCGTACCGGATCCCGGACGGCTTGAGAATGAGAGACCGTAGGCTGGCCCGTATTTCAAGTGGATGCGGTCGTTGATGTTCTTCAAGGCGAAGGCTTTGCTTGAGTTGCCTTCGCTTGCGAGGCTTTCCCGGATCGCGGCCTCGTCTGTCCCAATTCCGTCGTCGGACACCTCGAAGGTCATCGTATCGTCAGACCGGAAAATGCGGATGCTGACTTGACCCTTGCCAACTTTTTTCTCCAGGCCATGAACGATCGCATTTTCGACGAGCGGCTGGAGGATGAGCTTCGGGCAGGCGACGTCCAGCACGGAACTGTCGACATCCGTCTTGAACTCGATCCGGTCGCCATAGCGATGCTGCTGAATCAGGACGTATTGCTTGAGGTGATCAAGTTCAGCCCCGACAGTTGTCATTTCCTGGCCCTTGTTCAGGGCATGCCTGAACAGGTTGGACAGCGCCAGAATCTGCTCGCTGACGGCGTAATCGCGGTTCCGGTAAGACAGCCAGCGGATGGAGTCCAGGGTGTTGTACAGGAAATGAGGATTGATCTGAGCTTCAAGGGCGATCAATTCCGCCTCCCGGGCCTTGATCTGGCTCTTGTAGACGGTGTCGATCAGGGCTTTGATCTGGCTGACCATGTCCTGGAAATGTCGGCCCAGATTGCCGATTTCGTCCTTGCTTTTGATCGCGAGGGAAACCTCGAAATTGCCAGACTGGACATGGTCCATTTCAGCGGCCATCTGCAGGATCGGGCGATTGACACTGCGGTTCTGCACCAGTGAAAAAAGAACGCCGAAAATCATGCACAGCACAATGCTGGCCAGCATGATGAAATTGATCAGGTTGATCTGGCGGTTGACGACGTTGTCCGGCAGCCACTGGACGACAGTCCAACCAGTCTGGGCTATGGGATAATGGAAAACAGTCACCTTCTGGTTTTCGATTCGAGTCTGGAAAAAGCCTTCCGGCTGATTTGCGAGGAGCTGGATAAAGTTTTGACCGCTCAGATCGCGCCCCAAATCAGTCTTGTCCGGTGAAGAAATAATTTTTCCAGCAGAATTGATGATGAAAATCCTGCCGGATTTCTCCTGGTTGATCCCGGAAAACAGGCTGCTCAGGTAATTTTCCCGGATGCTGATCCGCTCGGTGCCGATAGCCTGCATTTTGTACAAGTCATTGATGGTGCGGACCAGGGAAATGACCTGGACATCTTCCTTATTCAGCGAGCTCCGGTTTTCGAGCGTGTAGGCCGCTGTCCAGAAGGGCTTGCCTTTGAGCAGAGCCGCATCAGTCGAAAGCTTCGGATCTTCGACATCCACACGGTCGCCATACTGGAAAACCACTTCCGAGCCACGGCTGACACAGATCGACCAGATATAGGGGCGGCTGACCATCAGGGGCTGGATGTAGATATTGAATTTATAAGCCCGCTGCTCCGGATTCTCTGTCGGGTCGCTCGTAAAAAATTTAATCATTTCCTGCATTTTGTCGTCGGAGAGGAGGGTCAGTGAGATCAACTCCAGATCACGGACCAGACCCTCGATCGGCGGACTGGTTTGTTTGAGCACCTGCATATAGGTCTCCCGGACGTTCTTCTGCATCGTGCCTGAAACCTGGACATTGATGAAGACCGCCACGGCCAGCAGCGGGGCAATGACGAACAGGATCAGACAGGAAAATAATTTCCCGCGAAGCGGCAAATCGTCAAACCAGCGAAAAAGTCGCACGTGCAGTTCTCCAATTGCAGGTCAATTGATCGGTATGGCCCGGATCAGTTGGGAAAGTCGATCATTCAATGAGGCGATAATAAGATATATTCTAGCATAGAAGCATTTCCAAGATTTACAGTACTTATTATAGTTTCTTCATCTGCCAGGCAGGAGCACTCAGCCTTATGATCAAGTTGTAAACAGACTAGGATTCGGTGTCTGTACAATCATTCAAGGAGGATCGATATGAAATTCCAAAGGCTAACCCTCATCCTTGCTTTGCTCCTGATTTTCACCACGTTCCTGACCGCTTGCGGTGGTGCTGCTGCTACGACCACAACGGCAGCAGCTGCTGAAACCACGGCAAGCCAGGCAACGACGGCCGCTTCAACGAGCAGTGCCGAAAAAACCAAGATCACCTTCTATGGCAAAATTGTCGAGTACGCTTCCGGTGAAGCCATGTGTGCGGCTCTGGAGGACAAACTTAAAGACAAGTATGACATCGAAAGTGTCCAGGTGGACTGGGGCAACCTCGACAAAGTCATCCGCACCGGCATCGCATCCGGCCAGCCAGCCGATGTCTATGAGTACTGGCCGCAGGCGATTGGCCGATTTGCCGGAGAAGGCATGGCGCTTGATCTGACACCCTATCTCGAAGCCAATGACGGAGAATGGAAAAAGACGTTCATCCCGGCCGCGCTCGACACCGGCCTGGTCGATGGCAAATACTATGCCGTACCGCTCAATTCCAATTTCAGCATCATCATCGCCAACCAGGATCTCCTGGATAAATATGGCATCAAGATCCCTGAAAACTGGACCTGGGATCAGTTCACCGCAATCATGAAAGAAATCAAGGACAAATCCGGTGCTTATCCTTTCGCCAATGCGAGTGACAATGGACGTTCCGACTGGCTGTACCGCAACGGGATCCTCAGCGCAGGCAAATCCGCAGGCCTGCTGGATGATCTGTACAACAACAAAGTTGCTGGAACAGACCCGATTTTCGCCACTGTCCTCAACAATGTCAAAGGCCTCTATGACAAAGGTTACATGTATCCCGGCAAAGGCGCTGTCACCATCAAGAATGATGAAGTCAAAGCCGGCTTCTATCAGGGCAAAGTTGCCTTGATGACTGAAATCGCAGCTGGTGCTGCGGCCACCATCAAAGATGCATCCTTCAAGACCACCATCATTGCCTGGCCTTCAATGGGTGACCAGAATGCGGTCCTCGGCGGTTGTGACGGCCTCTTCATCCCGGCCAATTCCCCGAACAAGGAAGCTGCGGTTGAGATCCTCAAGACCTATCTTGGCAAAGATATCCAGACCATCCATGCCAATGCCGGCCTGCCGATTGCCAACGCGCAAGTTGAAATTTCTGATCCGGTCACCAAGAAAATCGTCGAAGTCAGCAGCAATGTTTCTGCCAAGGAATTCGGCATTTCCGATTCGAAGTTCTCTGAATACACGGGCAAAGTCATGATGGCCGACCTCGTCCTGGGTGATGGTGTCGCAGCCGTCCAGAAAAAACTCGAAGAGCTCCGCCAGGGCCTGCTGACCAAATAATCACTTCCGAATCAGACGGCTGATATGAGATCGCGGGAAGGATTCTTCCCGCGATCTTCAACCCGCCGCCATTTTAAGAGGGAATCATATGAAATCGAATGACTCCCGGTCGACCGGGATTGCCAGATTACCGATCAGAGGGATGTCAGGTGTATCCTGGACGGGCATCCTGTTCCTGGCCCCAGCGATCGTCTTTCTGCTCTATGCCAATTTTGTCCCTTTCTTCTGGAACCTGGTTCTTTCCTTCCAGAAGTGGAATGGATTCAAAGCTGCGACCTGGGTCGGGATCCGTAACTTCAAGCGAGCCTTCGCCGATGAGCTGGTCTGGAAAAGCCTCTACAATTCGGTATTCCTGGCGTTCGTCTCAACAGCCGGCGCAGTCATCCTCGGTATTCTGCTGGCCGCTTTCCTCTATCGGCTGGGCCAGCGTGAAGGATCGATCTTCCGCCTGATCCTGTTCATGCCCTCCATGCTGCCGATTGCGATTGTCGCCTTGCTTTTCACCTTCATCTACAATCCAACCATGGGCATCCTCAACAATTTCCTGATCCTGCTGGGTCACAGCGACTGGACGACCGCCTGGCTGGAAGACAAGAACACAGTCCTGCTCTGCATCGCTCTGGTCAATGTCTTCCGGATGACCGGAACAACCATGCTGCTTTGTTTTGCAGCCATGCAAGTCATTCCCACCTCGTTCCTGGAGTCGAGCATTCTCGATGGCGCGGGTTATCCGCAGCAATACTTCCAGATCATCCTGCCGCTGATCAAGCCGACGATCCTGCTGTCGACGATCAACACCCTGACCACAAATTTCAAGACATACGACACAGTCTTCATCCTGACCCGCGGCGGCCCGGGCAATCTGTCGAAAACAGTCCCGATCTATATGACAGAGTCTGCATTCATCAATTCGGAATTCGGTTTTTCAGCCGCTATGGGCGTCATCCTGACGATCACCATCACACTGATCATATTGGCTTTGCGGAAAACCTTGGAGGTCGAGCAGTATGAACTTTAAACGAAAAATCAACAGCAGTCAGGGACTGGGATCATCCTGGCTCAGCCGCCTGGCCATCCTGTTCGCTGTACTCGTGACGATATACCCCATTTTGTTTGTCATGCTGACTTCGGTCAAAAAGAACAAGGAGTTCTACACCAATATCTGGGGTTTCCCAAAAAGTCCAGCCTTCGACAACTACCCCAACGCCTTTTTCACCGGCCGGCTTGGCGAATACTTTCTGAACAGCGTGATCATCGTTCTGGCCACCGTGTTTTTCACCCTGATTATCGGCGCGTTGGCAGGCTATGCTTTGTCCAAACTGAAAGTGCCAGGTGGCAAATGGATCATGGCCGCTATCCTGCTCTGCCTGATGTTGCCATCGGAATCCGTCCTGATGCCTTCCTACCTGATCACCAGCAAAATGCAGATTACCGGCACACATCTGGCCCTCATTCTGCCCTACATCGGGTGGGGCTTGCCGATGACCATCTACATCTACCAGAATTTCTTCAATTCACTGGCATCGGAGATCATTGAAGCCGCCAGGATTGACGGCTGCAGCGAAGTTGGAACCTTCCTGAAAATTGCTGCCCCCCTGATGTTGCCAGCCACAGCGACCAACGCCATTTTCGTCTTCTGCGGCTGGTGGGGTGAACTGCTGTGGGCATCGGTCCAATTATCAGCAACCAATATGAAGACCATCCCGATCGGCATGATTTCATTTTCCTCGCAATTCGGTACGAACTGGGGAACTCTGTCAGCTGCTGTCTGTATCGTCATTCTGCCCCTGATCGTCTTTTTCATCGCGCTACAGAAATATTTCATCCAGGGCCTCACCAGCGGAGCTGTCAAGGGCTGAAAAACGAGGTGTGCTTTCGTGCTTCCTGATCTGAATAACGCCAATCCAGTTACGCTGGCCAGGCCAGCAGGCATGCCAAGCCGCGACCCGGAGCTGGACGCCTGGCCGGGATTTGCCAGTCCACCACCAGGCTATGGCGAAGTATCTTTCTATTGGTGGCAGAAAGACCCGCTTGTCAGGGAACGGATCGCCTGGCAGCTTGACCAGCTGGACGGAAAATCCATCTCGGGGCTTCAAGTCAATTACGCCCACAGTGACCAGGGCGGCCTGCTCTGGGGTTTGACCTACCCCACTGAACCACCACTTTTTTCCGAAGGCTGGTGGGAGATCTTCAACTGGTTCCTGAAGGAGGCCAAGTCCCGAGGCATGTCGGTCAGCCTGAGCGACTACACCCTCGGATCACCGGGCCAGGGCTGGTACATCGATGAAATCCTCCGCGATTGTCCACAGCTTTGCGGTGCAACACTGGCCCATCTCGAACAGGCTGCAGACCCGGGCAAAACATTCATGCTTGACCTTGCGCCGGGAATGCTGTCCTGCGTGGCCTGCCATCTGGAAAATGGCAGGTTCATCGAAAAAATCGATCTTGGCCGTTTCATTTCAGACCAACAACTGCGCTGGAACTGCCCTCCGGGCGATTGGCGAGTCATCGAGGTCTTCTACCAGACTGTCGCGATGTCCATCGATCCGATGCATACACTATCCGGACAGAAAGTCATCGAAACATTTTTCCAGCGCTTTGAGGACCGGAATCCAGGCGAATGCGGAACAGGCCTGAATTTCTTCTTTTCAGACGAACTCAATTTTGGCGTGTCCGGCAATCTCTGGAATTCACGCTTCGCAGCGGAGTTCCTGCACCGCAAAGGGTACGATCTGCTGCCGGAGATTGCAGCGTTGTTCACAGACCTCGGCCCTCGGACCTGCAAGATCCGCCTCGATTACCGCGATGTGATGGTCCAGCTCGAGGAGGAATGCTATTTCCGTCCGGTGTATGAATGGCACCAGTCCAGGGGCATGATCTATGGCTGCGACCATGGCGGCCGCGGCAAAGATGTCATCGAATTCGGCGATTATTTCCGCACGCAGCGCTGGAACCAGGGGCCTGGCAACGACCAGCCAAACCTGGAATCAGATATTGTCAAAAACAAAGTCTCCAGTTCGATCGCCCATCTGTATGAGCGGCCCCGAACCTGGCTGGAGGGATTTTATGGCAGCGGCTGGGGGACGTCCTCCGGCCAGCTGGCTGATGCCATTTTCAGGAACTTCGCGATGGGACACAATCTCCTGAGCTTGCACGGGCTTTACTACACGACGCACGGTGGCCATTGGGAATGGGCGCCACCCTGCAATCATTTCCGCATGCCCTACTGGAAACACATGGGCGAACTGCTGAAGTGCTCGGAGCGGCTGAGCTACTTGCTGAGCCAGGGTTTCCACCGCTGTGATGTCGCCCTTTTCTATCCGGTCGCCGCAGTAGAAGCCGGCCTGGACGGTGATCGATCGGTCAGCACCGCTTTTTCCCTGGCTGAATACCTGGTCAGGCAGAGTGTCGATTTTGATTTCATTGATTTTGAATCCCTGGCGCGGGCCACTGTCGAGTCCGGCCAGCTCAAGGTTGCCGGTGAAGCCTACAGGATCCTGATCTTGCCGGCCATGCGGGCGGTGCGGATCTCGACCATCTGGAAAGCACTGGAATTCCACCGGGCCGGCGGAACGGTCATTGCCATGGGCTGCCTGCCTGAAGCCAGCGACCGGACCGGTTCCGATGATCTACTTCTGGACGTGGCGGTTGCAGAGATCTTTGGCGGCAAAGAAATGGCATCCTGCGCCGAGGGACTCGAGAAGACCACCTCGCCATGTGGCAGGGGTTTTCTACTGTCGTCCAATGAGCAGGCGCTGGCTGTGATCAACCAGGTCACACCGCGGGATTTCCAGTGCCTGGAGAAATCTGAACCGGACCGGCCGGTTTATGTCCAGCATCGCCTGATCGGCAGGCGCGAACTCTATCTGGTCTATGGTGCGCCAAGCAAGGCCCGCTGTTTTTTCCGGGCCCAAGGCCTGGCTGAAATCTGGGATCCATGGTCCGGCACTCGCCGGGTCATCGAGGATTGCATCCAGACGGATGAGGGCACCATCATGCCGATGCCACTGGCCATGAACGAAGTCCATCTGATTGTCTTCGATCCCCTGGCCCGAGCAACCTCGCCCGACGATGAGACAAGTAAGGCCAATGCGGCTGAAGCCGAAATCATTGCCCTGCCCGTTGACTGGGAATTCGAATTGCTGCCCACGATGGACAATCGCTGGGGTGATTTCCAGTTGCCAGCTACTGAAGGCCTGATCGGAGCCCGGATCCAGAAGCTCTGGTATATGGAAGATGTTTCGGATGCGAAAAATGTCCTTTCACCCGATGTTCAAACGACCGGCTGGAGACCGATCACCTGCACTTTCGGACCCTGTTTCAAGAAAATCGGGCCGTTCCCTGCGGATACTGACCATGACATACTAGGACGCCTGATGGCTGGTCAGATGAACAGAGCCGGCGAAAGCCTGCAGTTTGAAAGCAGGGTCTACGACTGGCAATCCATGTCCTATTCCACCCGGTGGGGGATCGAAGGTGATCCAGGGCATCAGGGGTACCACGGCCTGAAAGGCGAAATATCCGACGATTTCATCGGCCTTGGGCAACTCGAGTTCACCGCGACCGATTCCGCATACGTGCCCGAAACGGCTGGCTCGGGCTACTACCTCTGGACGACAGTCCAGGCGAAGCAGCCTGAACGAGCCCGGATCAGCATGGGGAAGCTGCGGCCCGGCAAAGCCTGGCTCAACGGCCACTTGCTTGACCTGGTTGAGCCTGATGTCGAACTAGTCGCCGGGGTCAACACACTGCTCTTGTTTTATCCGACAGCAGGCAAGACCTATTTTGTCCTTGAATCGCCATCCTCCGTAAAACCTTGGCAGCAGGACTATCCGCTGGCTATGACCTGGTTTCGCAAACCCGGCGTCTATGTTTTTGACATTCATGGCCTCGGTGAAAGACCTGCTGGCTGGTACCGGTTCACCTCGCCGCCCGGACTTCAGGGAATGACGATGCGCGCCTATGGCCAGGTTCAGGCCTGGATCGGTAATCAGCCGATTGACCTTGAACGGATCGGCCAGGCGTCTGACAATGCCAGTTTATACACGGTTCAAATTGCCAAACCTGCCCCGCAACCCGTCCAAGTGACCCTGCGGATTGAGCCGATACCCGGCTGCTATGCTGGCGCTGCTCTGGCTGAACCGATCGAACTCGATTGCCGTCCGGGTCGGATCAACCTCGGCGACTGGTCACAGATCGATGGCCTGTTGAGTTATTCAGGTGGCGCATGGTATCGGCAGTCTGTCGAACTGGGTCAGGAGCAGCTTGCCGGTTCGGTCATCCTGGATCTCGGTGAAGTCATTTCGTCGGCTGAAGTCCATGTCAACGGCCACCTGGCTGGTGTCCGTGCTGCACCCGCCTGGCAATTTGATTTAACGCCCTGGATCGTTGCAGGTCATAACCGCATCGAAATCCTGGTCTTCAACACGTTGGCCAATCACTATGCGACGATATCGACCCGCTATAAGGGCTCGACAAAATCCGGACTGATCGGCCCGGTCAAGCTCATCATCAAGCCCGGGAAACGATCACCGAAGGAGCTGCAATATGCCGAATGAACGCATCCAGGACTACCATCTGCTCTGGAAAACGCAGAGCGAAAATTCCGCCCAATCGATGCCGCTGGGTGGCCATGACCTCGGTTGCAATGTCTGGGTCGAGCAGAATGAATTGCTGATGTACTTCCAGCAAAGCGGCGGGTTTGACGAAAACTCATCCATGCTGAAGCAGGGCCGGATCCGTCTGGCTTTTGACCGGAACCCGTTTGCAGATGCCTTTTCCCAGGAACTGGTCCTCGAAGACGGATTCATCCGGGTGCTGGGTAGAAGCGGTAACTTGTCCATCCAGATTGACCTGTGGGTCGATGTCTTTCAACCGGTCATCCACCTCGATCTCCAGGCCAGTTCGCCGATCGGATTTGCAGTCGCCTATGAAGCCTGGCGCCTGGAAGACCAGCTCGTTGACAGTTTCTCGGATGTCATGTTCCAGTGCAAGGAAGTCTGGATGTATCCTGGCCAGGTGACCTTCCATCACGACGAATTCCTGGTCAATGATCAGTCGATCATCTTCTATCACCGCAACCAATCCGATGACCTGTCCTTTGACAAGGAAATGGACGCCCAGGGGCTCCAGGCGCTCAAGCACCAGTTCTATCATCCCCAGCGTCTCCTGACGACTGGCGGAATGCTCAAGACCAATGGGCTGCAATTCACAGGCGAATCATCTGGCAAATATCAGGATACCCCTTTCAAGGCCTGGCACTACAGGACCCTGCAGCCGTTGGCGAGTCATTCCCTGGCAATCATCCTGAAAACCGGACCTGCCGAGACGGTTGACACCTGGCTTGCTGAGCTTGAGTCTGCTGCAAAAAAAGCCGGTCTCGACCCGGCTGCAGCCAGAGCGGCTACCCGCCATTGGTGGTACGATTTCTGGCAAAAAAGCCATATCAATCTGAATCCTGAAATCGGTGATGACCGCGACATGTACTGGCGGATCGGCCGGAATTACCAGTATTACCGGTACTTGCAGGGCTGCAATTATTTCAGTTTCTGGCCTGCCAAGTTCAATGGCGGGAATTTCACCTATGATCCTGCGCTTGTCCTGCCAGGTTTCAATTTTTCGCCGGATTACCGGCGCTGGGGTGGCGGGACGTTCACGACCCAGAATCAGCGGCTGCTCTTCTGGCCGATGCTTAAAAATGGCGATTTCGCGATGATGCCGCAACTGTTTGGCTTTTTCAATCGCCTGCTGGCAACAGAAAAGGCCAGGACCAGCGAGTTGATCAGGGCTAAAGGCGCTGTCTATCCGGAGCAGATCAATTATTACGGCCTATGCTGCACCGTGGATCATGGCTGGACCAACACCACGGGTCTGCCTGTCGAACAGATCAAATACCTGTTTTCGAATCAGCTGGAAATCGCGCTGCTGATTCTGGAATATGAACGCTACACCGGCAGCGACATCTCGGAGTACATCGATTTCATGGCGGCTGGCATCGAGTTCTATGACAGTTTTTATCCCTTGGATGATCGGGACGGCAAGATGGTCATGTATCCGGGCAACGCTTTGGAAAGCTACCATCCGGTCGAGAACCCGGCTGATGGAATCGCTGCCTTGATTTGTGTGATCAGCCGCATGCTGCAGCTGCCGGATCGATATGCCTCTGCCGACCGCAAACTGTGCTGGCAAAAGGTCCTTGACCGTTTACCGCCTCTGCCGATGACGACAGTCAATGGCCACAAGGTCCTTGCTTATGCCAAGACCACTTCTGAAATCCATAACTGCGAAATGCCGCAGCTCTATGCTGTCTTCCCGTATGGAATATATGGCATCGGCAAACCAGACATCGAAACCGCGGTAAACACAGCAAAATACACGGTCGAGACTGAACAGCAACTTTCACACATCAGCTGGCAGAACATGGGTGTCCAGTATGCCCGGCTGCAGATGCAAGCCGAAGCCCATGAATTCCTGCAGCGGAAAATGGCGGACTCCGGACGCCGTTTTCCCGCCTTCTGGGGCCCGGGCCATGATTGGACACCGGACCTGAACTGGGGCGGTTCTGGTTCGATTCAGCTGCAGGAAATGCTTCTGCAGACCGAGGGGCGATCGATCTACATCCTTCCTTGCTGGGATAAGAATATCGATGTCGATTTCAAACTCCATGCACCATTTGATACAACCGTCGAAGTCAGCTTGAAAGGAGGCCAAATCGAAAAGTATCGGATTACACCGCCGGAACGGATGGCCGACGTCATTTTCTGTTGACACATTTTGCTGTCAGACCAGCCGGCCCCGTGATAGATTTTTTCAAAGGAGAAATAAAATGAAAAAAACGACAGTCCAGGAAAACATTCTGATCAGAGTCAATGACGAGCTTATTGATGTCTATAGCAACCAGACGATTCTGCAGTCGTTGTTGCAGGCAAATGTCAGTTTCCCCCATCATTGCAGTCATGATTATCTGGAATGCACCAACGGCAAATACGCCAGTTGCACCGTCAGGCTGGTTAATGCAAGAGGAACGCGAAAAGTGAGAGCCTGCCAGACGCTTGTCAAAGCGGGAATGGTCATCAGCACCATCTAGACCCGCGATCCCTTGTTGACACTGCGAATCGGGATTTGTATGATAACTTGTATGAACAAGTTGGAAGGGATCCCGCCAGTGCCGGGGTGTGACGATGGTGAATAAGCCGGAAGAGCCCAAATACGAGATGGTCAAGCAGCATGTGATCAACCTCCTGAAGCAGGATGTGATCGCCTATGGTGAAAAATTGCCCTCGGAACATGCGCTGATGGAACAGTTCAATGTCAGCCGCAACACGATCCGCCAGGCTTTTGCCGAACTGACCAGCATGGGGATGATCTACAAAGAGCAGGGCAAGGGGACCTTCAGCAAATACACCCCGAAGAACCGCAACGAGAAAAGCCTTGTTGCGGTTATTTCCACATACATTTCGGATTACATTTTTCCGGATATCATTTTCGGGATCGAGGAGGTCTTGTCGGCCGAGGGCTATTCGATGCTGTTGTCTAATACGAACAACAACAAGGAGAAGGAGACTCAGTTCCTCAAGAATATCCTGCAGCATGATGTGGTCGGCCTGATCATCGAACCGACCCGCAGCGCCCTGGCGAACATCAATCTGCCGCTGTTTGAAGAACTCCGGCAAAAAGGGGTCAAGACGGTCTTCATCAATGCCTGTTATCCGGACGTCCCCAGTTCCAGTGTGTTGCTGGATGATGAACGTGGTGGTTTCATCGCCACGGAATACCTGCTCCAGCTCGGCCACAGCCGGATTGCCGGCATTTTCAAGAAAGACGATATCCAGGGTCTCAAGCGCCGCGAAGGCTACCAGTCAGCGCTGCTGCAATACGGCGCCACGCCCGATTCTGCGCTGATTCTCGAATATGAAACCAACAACGAACACATCCATCCGTACATGCTGACCAAGACGTTGCTCAGGCGGCCTGACCGGCCGACTGCTTTCGTCTGCTACAACGACAATATTGCAACCATGGTGATCAAGGCGATCCGCGACAGTGGACTCAGTGTGCCCGGCGATATCTCCGTGGTCGGTTTTGACGATTCGAAGAAAGCGATCGAATCAGACGTCAAACTGACGACTGTGGTCCATCCGAAAAGCGAAATGGGTCGGCAGGCGGCGTCGTTCTTGATCGACATGCTTGACGACCGGATCGACATGCCCCAGATTACCTATCGACCTGAACTGATCGTCCGTGATTCCTGCAAAAATATTTAGGGAAATTGTCAATAAAAAAGCTTGATTTTATTTGCGCTAACTTGTACCATCAAGTTACAGGACAAGATATACAACGACTAACAAGATAAAAAACGGAGGAACCCCTATGACATCGCTCAAAAAGTACAATTTCTGGCTCATCGTTGGCAGCCAGGATCTCTATGGCAAAGAAACCCTGCAGACGGTTGATGAACATGCCCAGGCGATCGTCGATGGCTTCAATGCCGACCCGGCGATTCCGTGCACGGTCGTTTTCAAACCGGTCGTGCGCAACTCCGATGAAATCTTCGACACGATCCAGGCCGCCAACCAGGATCGCAGCCTGCGCCGGCATCATCACCTGGATGCACACCTTCTCACCGTCCAAGATGTGGATCCGCGGCCTCAAAGCCCTGCAGAAGCCGCTCCTGCATATCAACACCCAGTTCAACCGCGACATCCCGTGGGACAGCATCGACATGGACTTCATGAACCTGAACCAGTCGGCCCACGGTGACCGTGAACACGGCTTTATCCTGACCCGGATGCGCATCCCGCAGAAGGCGATCGCCGGCTACTGGGAAGATGAAAAATTCCGCGCCCGCATGGCGACCTGGATGCGCGCCGCTGTCGGCGCCTTTGAGAGCCGCCGCTTGCGCGTCCTGCGCATCAGCGACAACATGCGCGAAGTCGCCGTCACCGAAGGCGACAAAGTCGAAGCCCATATCAAGTTCGGCTGGTCTGTCGACCACTATGGCGTCCAGGACATCATCGCCAAGGTCGACGACGTGACCGAAGCCGAGATCGATGCCCAGATGGCCGAATACGCTGAAAACTACGAGCTGGCCACCGACGATGTCGCTGCCGTCCGCTACCAGGCCAAGGAAGAAGTCGCGATCAAGAACTTCCTTGAAACGGGCAAGTTCGGTGCTTTCCATACCAATTTCCAGGACCTGCAGTCCCTGAAACAGCTGCCCGGCCTGGCCTGCCAGGACCTGATGCGCCAGGGCTACGGCTTTGCCGGCGAAGGCGACTGGAAAACCGCCGCGATGGTCCGGATCATGAAACTGATGGCCGCCGATCTGGCTGGCGGCACGTCCTTCATGGAAGACTACACCTACCACCTCGAACCAGGCAATGCGATGAACATGGGTGCGCATATGCTCGAGGTCTGCCCGACCCTGGCCAGCTGAAAAAGCCCAGATCAAAGTCATGCCGCTCGGCATCGGCGACCGCGAACCGCCGGCCCGCCTGACCTTCAAGGCCGCTGCCGGCCCGGCGATCCTGGTCTCCCTGATCGACATGGGCGACCGTTTCCGGATGATCGTCAACGATGTCATCTGCCACGAGCAGAACTTCGATATGCCCAAGCTGCCGGTCGCCGCCGTGCTCTGGAAACCGCTGCCGGATCTCGAAACGTCGGCTGAAGCCTGGATGTATGCCGGCGGCGCCCACCACTCGGTGCTCAGCTACAGCCTGACCGTCGAAGAAATGCGCGACTGGGCCGAAATCATGGACATCGAATTCATCCACATCGGCGCCCACACCAAGATCAATGAACTGCGCAAGGAACTGACCTGGAACGATATCGTCTGGAAACTGAAGTAAGCTTGCTTTGACCGCATAAATGCAAAACCCAATAGAAAATTCCGTTGAAACAAAGCTGGGGGAATTGTACATGAGTCATGAATTGGCTGAGATCAGAAGTGCCATCGAGAACGGCAAAACAGCGATCGGGATCGAGCTCGGCTCGACCCGGATCAAAACAGTCCTGATCGGCGAAGACAATTCTCCGATCGCCTCGGGCAGCTTCGACTGGGAAAACAGCCTGGTCAACAACATCTGGACCTACAGCCTGGATGAGATCTGGAACGGCCTTCAGGGCAGTTACCGGGCAATGGCCGCCCAAGTGCGGGACCAGTATGGCCTGACCCTCCAGACGACGGGGGCGATTGGTTTCAGTGCCATGATGCATGGCTACATGGTCTTCGACAAAAACGGCCAGCAGCTGACACCTTTCCGCACCTGGCGGAACAATTTCACCGGACAGGCTTCAGAAGCGCTGACCACCCTGTTCAATTATCCGATTCCCCAGCGCTGGAGCATTGCCCATCTCTACCAGGCCATCCTGAACCACGAAGAGCATGTCGCCCGGATCGACTATCTGACGACCTTGGCCGGGTACATCCACTGGCAACTGACCGGCCAGAAAGTGATGGGCGTCGGCGAAGCTTCCGGCATGTTCCCGATCGATCTGGCGACCAGGAGTTTCAACCTGAACATGGCCGCACAGTTCGACCAGCAGGTCAGCTCAGGCAATTTCCCCTGGAAACTGACCGATATCCTGCCGACCGTCCTGGTCGCGGGCGAGAAAGCCGGCGAACTGACTGCAACTGGCGCGAGACTGCTCGATCCGGCCGGCAACCTGAAACCGGGGATTCCGTTCTGTCCGCCGGAAGGCGACGCCGGAACCGGCATGGTCGCAACCAACAGCATCACGGTCCGGACCGGCAACGTCTCAGCCGGGACATCGGTTTTCGCGATGATCGTCCTCGAAAAAGAGCTGTCCAAAGCCTACAGTGAAATCGACCTGGTGACGACGCCGGCCGGCGACCTGGTTGCCATGGCCCACTCCAACAACTGCACCTCGGACTACGACGCCTGGATCGGCCTGTTTGGCGAAGCGGCCAAAGCGCTGGGCCTGGATGTTGCCAAACCCAAACTCTATGACACCTTGCTGAACCTGGCGCTTGAGGGCGATCCGGACTGCGGCGGCCTATTATCCTACGGCTATATTTCCGGCGAACACATCACCCATTTTGAAGCCGGCCGTCCGATGTTCGTGCGCTCCTCGACCAGCAACTTCACACTGGCCAACTTCATCCGGGTCAACCTGTTCACCGCGCTCGGCGCCTTGCGGACCGGCCTGGACATCCTGTTCGAAAAAGAAGCGGTCGAAGTCGATGAAATCAAAGGCCATGGCGGTTTCTTCAAAACCAAAGGGGTCGGCCAGAAAATCATGGCCGCCGCCACCCATACACCGATTTCCGTTCTGGAAACCGCCGGAGAGGGCGGCGCCTGGGGCATCGCCTTGCTGGCTGCCTACATGGTCAATAAAACGGCAGGCGAATCCCTGGATGATTTCCTCCGCCAGAAGGTCTTTGCCGGGAAAGCCGGCGCTGTTGTCGCCCCTGACCCGAAGGACGTCGCAGGTTTCAATACCTTCCTGGCCCGCTACACCCAGGGCCTCGCCATTGAACGGGCTGCGGTTGAAAACCTGGTCTAAGGTCAGCAAATCTTCTACAGACCCGTTCAAATTATTGACCTGATCCCTTGGCAAATATGCCATGGCAAATATGCCAGGCTAATAAATTCGCATTAGAGGTGTTTTGACATGAATCTCGATCAACTGATTGCTGAAGTCTTGAAAGCGAATCTCGACTTGCCGCGCTACAACCTGGTCACGTTTACCTGGGGCAATGTCAGTGGCATCGACCGCGAGAGCGGCCTGGTCGTGATCAAACCGAGTGGTGTCCCCTATGAAGAGCTTGAAGCCCGCCACATGGTCGTCCTGGACCTCGATGGCCATGTCCAGCAGGGGACTTACAAACCGAGCAGTGACACGGCGACCCACTTGGCTCTTTATCGCCGTTACCCGCAGATCGGCGGCGTCGTCCACACCCATTCGCGCTGGGCGACAACCTGGGCGGAAGCTTACCTCGATCTGCCGGCATTCGGCACAACCCATGCCGACTATTTCTACGGCGATGTGCCCTGTACCCGCCACCTGACGGAGCAGGAGATCGCAACTGACTACGAGCTCAACACCGGCAAAGTGATCATCGAGACTTTTGAACAGCGCCAGATCGACCCGGCTGCCGTCCCCGGCGTGCTGGTCGCCAGCCATGGTCCGTTTTCTTGGGGCAAAAACGCAGCGGACGCCGTCCATAATGCAGTTGTCCTCGAGGAGTGCGCCATGATGGGCCTCAACGCCCGGATCCTGCGTCCGGACCTCCAGTCGGTCGACCAGCACCTGCTCGACAAGCACTACCTGCGCAAGCACGGCAGCAACGCCTATTACGGCCAGGGAAAATAAAATTATCTGGGCGAACTGCTATCGCTGGGCGAAAGCACTTCGCCCTAGAGAAATTATTTCGCCATGCAAGTGACCACGGTCCAACCAGCAGCGTTATAATAGCAACTAAATGACCTGTCGATTGGCAGAGCGAGTCCGGATTTTGGCAACAGGTCCGGATTTATGCTGTCCCAAATGAAATCCCCGGATAATTTTTGATATTTTTCGTCAGAGAGGTAAGACTATGAGCGTATCCATCCAACCCTTCGGTAAAACAGCGAAAGGCCTGCCTGTAGACCTGATCAAACTGGTGAATGGCAATGGTATGGCATGCAACCTGATCACATACGGCGCGACGATCCAGTCGTTGTTCGTACCGGATCAGCAAGGGCACTTGACGGATGTCACCCTTGGCTTTGATACGATCGAAGGCTATGAGAGTGCGGCGAATCCTTTTTTCGGCGCGACAGTCGGCCGGCATGCCAACAGGATCGAGGGAGCTGCCTTTGAACTCAATGGCAAACTGGTTCAGATCACCGCCAATGAAGGCCGCAACAATCTGCACAGCTGTCCGGACGGCTTCAACCAGGTTGTCTGGAACTACCATATCCTGGACAAGGGTGATGAACCGGCAGTTGTCTTCTCCTACCACAGCCCGGATGGCGAGTCCGGTTTCCCCGGCAATCTCGATTGCCAGGTCACATTCAAACTGACCGCCGACAATGCGGTCGCGATCAGCTATGACGCGGTTGCCGACCAGGATACAGTCATGAACCTGACCAACCATGCTTACTTCAACCTGGCCGGCCAGGGATCTGGCCCGGTGCTGGGCCATGAGCTGGTGCTCGATGCTGACCAGTATACACCGATGAGTGCGGAAAGCTTGCCCGATGGCCGCATCGCCGCTGTCGCGGGAACCCCGTTTGACTTCACTAAGGCCAAGGCGATCGGACGCGATATCCAGGCTGACGATGAACAATTGCGGTTCGGCCTAGGTTATGACCACAATTTTGTCGTACGTGGGGAGATCGGTGTCCTGAGACCGTGTGCCAAGGCTTTTGAGCCAGTCTCCGGTCGCACCATGGTCGTCGAAACAACATCACCTGCGGTCCAGCTCTATACAGGCAATTTCCTCAAAGGCGAAGCGGGCAAGGGTCAGGCTACCTATGGCAAAAATGGCGGCTTCTGCCTGGAAACCCAGTTCTACCCGAATTCGTTCAAGCACAAGCATTTCCCCAGCCCGATCTTCAAGGCTGGCGAACATTTCAAGCATACGACGGTTTACCGCTTTATCGGCTGATCGGTGTCAATTGCGTGATGTATTCTGTTGCTTGATCATTCAAATTTGCCAAAGTATGATTAAAACTTAGACCAGAGGAGTCCCTGTGGGGGCTCCTTTTATTATCCCAAATTTTCCTTGATGTAAATCTCATTCGGCAGGATCAGCTGTTCCGGCGGTTTGCTGCCGTCTAGCAGGTAATTGAACAGCAGCCGGACGGCCTGATAGCCCTGCTCGAACGGGTGCTGGCCGATTGTCGCGGTGATCGTGCCATTATCGAGGTACTGGCGGGTCGCCAAGGTCAAGTCGTGGCTGATCACGGTGATTTTCCGGTTTTGTCCGGCCTGTTCGATCGCCCGGCAAGTCCCGGCCACACCGCCAGCGGCGAGGTAGATGGCATCCAGTCCAGGCAACCGGTCCAAGGCTTCCAGGGTTTTCTCAAAAGCAAGCTGTTCGTCATCCAGGTTTTCGAGGATATCGACAATCCGGATCTGCGGGCAGCTTTTTTTCAGGACTTGATTAAAGCCGGTGATCCTCTGGTTGTGGCCGAGCATCTGGACGGAACCGGTCATGACCAGGACTTGCCGGGGCTGGCCCGCAGCCAGTAAACGTAGAAAGCCAGCTGCAGTCGCACCGCCTTGCTGGTAGTCGTTGCCGACATAGCACAAGCGTTCGCCTGCCGTGAGATCCATGTTGAACGTGATCACGGGGAGGCCCGACTCGGTCAGCTCATGGAGCAAAGCCCGGACATCGTCATGATCGATCGGTACGATCGCCAGGGCGCTGATCCCCTCGATCATGAGTTCGTGGATTTGCCGGATCTGTTCAGCCGGATCGAATCCTTTCATGGTCTTGATCGCCAGCGTCAGCCGGTAATCCGACAATTCCTCGGCTGCCTTTTCGAGTCCGGCCTGCACATCGAGGAAGAAGTCGTTGCCGATCGACGGCATCTGGATCCCGATTTTTGGCTGTGATTTGTGAAAACTGAGGATCCGGCCTGCCCGGTTTGACCGATAGCCATGCTCAGCAGCGACCTTCAGGATATATGCCTTGATTTCCGGATTGATGCCGGGGCGGTCCTTCAGCGCACGGTCTACCGTGCCGCGGGACACACCGGTCAGTTCTGCGAGCTCTTTGATCGAAATTCCCACAATGCACCAGCTTTCCATCTGTAGTGTACGAGCACGATTGACTTAAATCATAGGCCGATCAAGGGGTTGATGTCAATATTCGATGAAATTCATGCATCATTTTTTCCAATCGTGCAAAAAGGCTATTGACATCACCGTGCGAAGAGGATAGATTGAAAACAACAGCCGTGCACGAGCACGATGGCTAAATGATTTCGACGTCGAAAAGAACAGATGCAATTTACACCCCCTGAAATTGAGAAAGAAAGAGGACTGACCATGACTGAATTCTACCCGGGCATTTCCAGAATCGCTTATGAAGGCAAAGACAGCAAAAACCCCCTGGCTTTCCGCTTTTACAATCCGGAAGCAGTTATTGCCGGGAAAACGATGCGGGAGCACATGAAATTCGCGATGTCCTACTGGCACACCATGGTGTCGGAAGGCTCCGACATGTTCGGTGCCGGGACAATCAGCAAGACCTATGGTTCCTCCGACCCGATGGAAAGCGCCAGGAACAAGGCCTATGCCGCGTTCGAACTGATGGACAAGCTCGGCATCGACTATTACTGCTTCCATGACCGCGACATCGCACCGGAAGGCGCCTCCCTGGCTGAATCCAATGCCCGTCTGGACGAGATCAGCGACCTGCTGCTCGACCTGCAGAAAAAATACGGCAAGAAACTGCTCTGGGGCACCGCCAACCTGCTTCTCCAATCCGCGCTACCGCCATCGGTGCTGGCACCTCGCCGGAAGTCGATGTCTTCGCCTTTGCCGCTGCCCAGATCAAGAAAGCCCTCGAGCTCACCGTCAAGCTGGGCGGCACACGGTTATGTTTTCTGGGGCGGCCGCGAAGGCTATGAAACCTTGCTCAACACCGACATGAAGCTCGAACTGGACAATCTGGCCCGCCTGATGCGCCTGGCTGTCGACTATGGCCGCAGCATCGGCTTCACCGGCGATTTCTACGTCGAACCCAAGCCGAAGGAACCGACCAAGCACCAGTATGATTTTGATGCCGCGACGGTCATCGGTTTCCTGCGCCACTATGGCCTGGACAAGGATTTCAAGCTCAACATCGAAGCCAACCATGCGACCCTGGCCGGCCACACCTTCCAGCATGAACTGCGCCTGGCCCGCGACACCGGTTTCTTCGGCTCGATCGACGCCAACCAGGGCGACATGCTGCTCGGCTGGGACACCGACCAATTCCCGACCAACATCTATGACGCGATCTGGCTGCATGTACGAAGTGCTGAAAGCCGGTGGTTTCACCAATGGCGGCCTCAATTTCGACGCCAAGACCCGCCGTGCGTCCAACACGATCGAAGACATCTTCTATCGGCTATATCGCCGGTATGGACACCTTTGCCCTCGGCCTGATCATTGCTGATCGGATCATCGACGACGGCCGCATCGACCAGTTTGTCGCTGACCGTTATGCCAGCTGGCAGAAACCGCTCGGCCAGAAAATCATCAGTGGCAAGGTGACGATCGCCGAACTGGAAGCCTACGCCTTGGAAAAGGGTGATGTCGAAGTCGGTTGCGGCCGCCAGGAATACCTCGAAGGCCTGGTGAATTCGATCCTGATCGGCTGATTTGCTGTGTGATGAGCTTTAAGTTGGTCTGATCAATAAAGGAACAACTGATTACGAAGAGAATATCCGGAATTAATTCAAAAAGAGAAGAGGTAGTTCACCATGGAAAAGATTTGCCTGATGGGTATCGATGTCGGGACATCCGGTGTCAAGGTCCTTGCCCTGTCGTCAGAAGGCCAGATCCTGGCCACAGCCGTTGAGGAATATCCTCTGCATACGCCGCAGGCCGGCTGGACCGAGCAGGATCCGGCCGACTGGTGGCAGGGGACAGTGACGGCGATCACAACGTGGTCGCCGGCCTGTCCGGACTACCGGATCGCGGCCATCGGACTGTCCGGCCAGATGCACGGCATGGTCGCCCTGGATGCGGAAAACCAGGTCATCCGCGAGGCGATCCTCTGGAATGACCAGCGCACCGAGAGCCAGTGCCGGGAGATCACCGAAGCTGGCCGGCGGGCTCGACAGCCTGCTGCAGGCTGACCAACAACCGATGCTGACCGGCTACACCGGCGGCAAAATCCGCTGGCTGCAGCAGAATGAACCGGACAATTATGCCCGGACCCGGTCTGATCCTCAATCCCAAGGACTATATCCGCTTTCCTGTTGACCGGTGTGCGTCTGACGAAGTTTCCGACGCTTCCGGCACCGGCTTCTACGATGTCAAGCACAACCTGGAGCATGGAGCTGATCGCGAAAGACCGGCCTCGATCCGGCCTGTTCCCGCCGGTGGTCGAGTCGACTGCTCTGGCCGGGCAGGTCACCGCCGAAGCCGCTGCCCGGCAGACCGGCCTGCCCGCCGGCATTCCGGTCGCTGGCGGCGGCGGCGACGCGGTCATTTCGACCACCGGCCTGGGCTTGATCAAGCCGGGCCGCATCGGCGTGACCCTGGGCACATCCGGTGTCGTGGCCATGGGCCTTCCGGCATTTCTGCCCAATCCGCAGGGCAGCCTGCAGGTCTTCCGCGGCAATTCGCCGGGAACCTTCACGGCGATGGGCGTGACCCTGGCTGCGGCCGGTTCCTATCACTGGTTCCGCGACGCGCTGGGCCAGTATGAAATCGCCGAAGGCAAGCGACCAGGGCAAGAGCGCCTTCCAGCTGCTGGACGAGGCTGCTGCGGCTGTCCCGGCCGGCGCCGACGGGCTGATTTTCCTGCCCTACCTGACCGGCGAACGCTGCCCGCTCAACGATCCGAACGCCGCGCGGCGCTTTCCTCGGCCTGACGTCGCTGCATGGCAAAGGCCACTTTGCCCGCGCCGTCCTGGAAGGTGTCGCCTATTCGCTGCGCCAGGTCTATGACCTGATCGATCAGTGCCGATCCGGAACTCGCGATCGAATCCGGTGAAGTCGTCCTGGCCGGCGGCGGCGCGGCCAGTCCGCTCTGGCGGCAGATCATTGCCGATGTCTTCAATCTGCCGGTCCGGACCGTTTTCGGCAGCGCGGAGGGCGGCTCATTCGGCGCCGCCCTGGTCGCTGGTGTTGCCGTCGGTGTCTGGCCGGACCTGGCTGCGACCGTGCCAGCTGGTCCGCCCGGAAAGTGAAACCCTGCCCAATCCGGCCACACGGGCCGGCTATGACAAACTTTACGGCAAGTACACAAGGTTGTATGATGCACTCAAGTGGAGTTTTGCCGACTGAACAGGACGATCATGCAGGGGGATCGTGGAATGCTTCGAATCAGTCACTTTTTTTCGAAACTGATCCTGACCCCGATCAGCCGCAGTGTTCGCAAGAAAATGCTCCTGCTGTTCCTGCTATTGGCGATCGTCCCCTTGATGATTGCAGCGACGATTTCCTACATCAACACCAAGTCGGCGATCGAGCGCATCACCTTCAACCAGAACAATGCCCAGATGGACTGGGTGCAAAAGAACATCCTCGATGACCTGAATCGGATCAATGATGTCCTCACTGCCTTCTATTTCGACAGTGATGTGAGTTTCTACATCAACAAGGTCCATTCCGAGGGGTCCTTCGCACGCTCAGTGCATCTTTTTTCATGAACAAGATCAAGAGCTATTATTTTGCCAACTACCGGGACTTCAAATCGACCAGGCTCTACCTGGTCGATGCCTTGAAGCAATATGAATTTTCACTCGATGGCGGCCTGATCACAAGGAATCTGGCCGCTGATTTCCTCGAGACCGATCCGGTCTTCACCAACCCTGCTCAGCTTCAGTTCAATGATGTCACGGGCGAAAAGTACCAGCTGCTGCTCAAGTCCGATGGCCCGGTCATGATGAAATATTACAACCGCTTTGAAGATCGCAAGCTGATGGCCGCCCTCGCGGTCCAACTGAACTGGAAATTATTCGATACGGCCATCGATCTGCTGTCCAGTGATGAAGACAGCCAGACCTATCTGATCCGGGACACCGGCCAGATCGTCTATGGCCATTTCACCCAATATATACCCCCTGAACTGATGAAAACGATGCTGGAGCAAGCCAGCCAATACAAAGGTGCCTCGGCCGCCAGTATTGACCAGCGCTACATATTTACGCGGCAACTCTCGGACGATATTTTCATCCTCAAGACCATACCTGTCCAGAATATCCGGCGGGCGTACCTATTGACCTTGAACTATCAGCTGCTCCTGATTTTCGTGACCGCAGTCCTGATCATCATCCTGGTCCTGATCATTGGCTATACCGTGACGAAGCCGGTCACTTCACTGGCCCGTTCCATGCATGATATCGAGCAATACCTGGAATCGGATCGGAATAACTATGTGGCCCAGGTCAAGACCAATGACGAAATCAAGATCCTGGAACAGAGTTACCTGATGATGATCGAAAAGATCAAGCTCCTGATCAATCAGGAGTACCGGCAGAAAATTGAAAAGCAGTCTGCCCAGCTGATGGCGTTGCAAGCCCAGATCAATCCGCATTTCATGTACAATACGCTCCAGATGATCGGGGCGATGGCTGTCAAACACAATGTCCAGGAAATCTACCAGATTGTCTCGGCGTTCAGCCGGATGATGCGCTACAACATGCAGATGGCAGATACGGTCACGATCAGCCAGGAATTGATGAATATCGATTATTACCTGGAAATCCAGGAAAGCCGCTTCGAAAATAAATTGACGGTCGAGAAAAGCATCGATCCAGGCTGCCTGGACTGCCTGATCCCCAAATTGTCCCTGCAGCCGCTTCTGGAAAACTGCTTCAAATATGGCTTCACGACCCGACGCAAACGCTGGAAAGTCCGGATTGAGATCGTTTCGCAAGGCGATCGGATCCGTATTGCAATTACCGACAATGGCATCGGCCTGACTGGCGACAAAATCCAGGAGATCAACCTGGCCATGAAAAACACGGAGAGTCTGCCGGTCGACCAGCAGGAGTCCCTCGGACTTCGCAACATCAATGCCCGGATCAAGCTGTTTTTTGGCAGTGATTACGGTCTGTCGATTGACCATGCACCGGACGGTGGCGCTTTGGTCACGTTACTGATTGGACGACGGATTGATCAGGAAACAGTTCTTGAACCAGTCGAAAGCAGGTGACCGGATGCTGAAAGCAATTTTGATCGACGACGAAAAGTGGACAAGGACAATTATCCGCAACTTCGGCAAATGGCAGGCGTTGGGGATTGAAGTCGTTGGTGAAGCAGAAGATGGTGAAGAAGGCCTTGAACTGATCGACCGGCTTAAACCGGATATCATCATTTCCGATATGCAGATGCCGCACATGGATGGCGTTGCGCTGCTGAAAACCCTGCAGGAACGCTCGCTCCATGCAAAAATCATCATTGTCAGCGGTTTTGACGACTTTAACTACATGAAACAAGCCATCCAGTCCAAAGCCTTCGAATACCTGCTCAAACCGGTTGACGCTGCCGAGTTGAACGATGTGCTCGGCCGCTGTGTCCGTGAGATCTACCTCGACCGCAAAACAGATAATTCGATGATTTTCCGCAAACTGGATGCCCAGAAATCGGAAGAACTGTTCGCGAGCTTGAAAATCCTGGCTGAATCGCTGCAGCGCAATGAACTCGATCAGGTGTTCGAGATCCTGCGTTCGATCACTGTCAAACTCCGCAGCTCCGGCATCGACGAACAAGTGGCGACTCGTATCCTGTATGAGCATTTGTCTGGCATCATCCATGAACAATTGCTGTTGCCGACCGGATATCCGGAGCCGGTCGTCCAGGCAATTATCGCGTTCAAGGATGAAGTGGAGAAGGGAATTTCCCTGGATCGCTTCCTGGAAGACTTCAGTGCGATCATCCGGCAAAGCTTGGCTCTGCTGCGCGAAAGCATCCAGAAAAACAGCCGTTCGATCGTCGAGCTCGCCCATGAATATGTCGGACAGCATTTCCGGGAGAATATCAGCCTGGAGACGATCGCCGACCATTTTTTCATCAGCAAGGAATACCTGAGCAATGCCTATAAGGCAAGATTCCAGGAAAGCCTGGGTCGGACCATCCTGAAGCTGAAAATGGATGAGGCCAGGCGCATGCTGGCTTCCGGATACTCGCATTCGGAGATTGCCAGCGGCTTGGGCTATCAGGACAAGGCCTATTTCTACAAGGTGTTCAAGAAATACTATGGCTGCACACCTTCTGACTTGACGGATTCCCAAGTCCAATAGACGCTCTCAGATTAAAATTTTACACTCATCCCCCTTTATTTTATCCATTAAAGCAAACTGACAGCTCCCGCATAATTGAGGCTACAAACCCCATTAAACGAGGAGGAAAAAAACATGAAAAAGTTTCTCAGTCTCGCTCTTGCTGTCCTGATGCTGGTCGCTTTGGTGACAGGGTGTGCCAGCAAGTCCACTGAAGCAACACAGGCCAGTGCAGCTGGCAGCGATGCCACCACCGCCGCCGTTGCAACACAAAAGGATGTCAAACTGAACATCTTCATTCCCCAGCCGCGCTTCCGCGAACAGTATGAAGGTTACCTCAACCAGTTTGCCGAAAAGTACAAAGCTGACACCGGCGTCACCGTCACCTATGAACTGGAAATGCCGAGTGCAGATACTGCCGCTGAAATCCTGAAGACCCGCCTGACGACCGGCGCGGATCTCGACGTGTTCTCCCTCCACGCGATCAACGAAATCCCTTCTTTCTACAAAGCCGGTTACCTGACGGACATGTCCGATCAGCCCTGGGTTTCCACCTTGTATGACAGCGTCAAGACCGCTGTGACCATCGATGGCAAAGTTGTTGCCCTGCCGCTGGAAAGCCTGACCTGGGGTTACCTGTACAACCAGACTCTCTTTACAGAACTGAACCTCAAGCCGGCCACCACCCTGACCGAAATGAAAGCCAATGTTGAAGCGATCAAAAAGGCCGGCAAAACACCGTTCCTCGCTTCCTACAATGAATCCTGGATCCCGCAGCTTTTCCTGCCGCTGATCACGGGTAGCATGGTCAACACCACCAACAAAGACTTCATCACCAAAATGAACGCCGACCAGGGATCCTACGCCGATTTCAAAGGATTCTTTGACATCATCGACCTCGTCCATACCAATGCCAACATGGATGGCCTGGAAATCGGTGGCACCGACGGTTGTGCAGCCTTCGCCACCGGAGACTATGGCATGTGGCTCCAGGGCCCCTGGTTCTCTTCAACCATCCTCGAAGCCAACCCGGACTTCAAGTTTGGCGTAGCACCACTGCCGATCAGCGATGACGCTGCCCAGACCCTGATCAATGCCTCTGTCTCAACTTCAATGGCTGTCTGCTCAACCTCGAAAAACCCGGAAGTCGCCAAAGCGCTCGTCGCTTACTTCCTGGACAAAGATGCTTCCTCGGCCTTCTTTGAATCCGTCCAGTTCAACCCGCTGTCCTCTGTCCATTCGTTTGATACCCAGCCCTGGATCAAAGAAGCCAATAGCTACATGGAGTCCGGCAAAGCCTATGTCGACCCGACCATCCCGCAGGCGGTCAAGGACGAATCCGGCAAGAGCCTGCAGGCCTACTACACGAAGTCTGCGACCCAGCAGGATGTCATCACCGCATTGGATGCTGCCTGGAAGACCTTCAATACCATCAATAAATAATTAAATAAGCAAAATCCTCGAGGTTCTGCATGGGTGGGCCGGTTAGCCGGCCCACCTTTCTCAAGAAGGAGCTTGGCCATGTTTTATAAAAAATCGACAGAGATCAAAAATCTAGCGATGTTTTTGACACCTGCATTGATTTTCTATGTGTTGTTCATGGTTATTCCCGTCGTCCTGGGCTTAAGCTACAGCTTTACCGACTGGAATGGCATGAATCCGAATTTCAAGTTTATCGGTCTGGACAACTTCATTGAAGCAATCACCAAAGACAAAAACTTTTTGGCTTCGATCGGTTTCACGATCAAATATGTTGTGGTCATGGTCGTCCTGAGCAATGCCCTTGCCTTGTTCCTGGCGGTGCTGATCGATTCCAGGATTAAAACCCAGAACCTGTTCCGGACCTTGTATTTCATCCCCAACATGATCAGCTTTATCATCGGTGCCTACATCTGGCAATTCATCTTCAAGAAAGTCCTCAAGGAATTGGCGAAACTGCCCCTGCTCGGCTTCATGAGCCAGCCCTGGCTCGGCAATCCGAAATTCTCTTTCTGGGCGATTGTGATGATGTCGCTGTGGACTTCGGTCGGCTACCTGCTGGTCATCTATATCGCCGCCCTCCAGGGTGTCCCGACCGAAATCAAAGAAGCTGCGCGTGTCGACGGTGCGAGAGGCATCCAGGTTTTCCGCTATGTCACCCTGCCGATGATCATGCATGCGGTCACGATCAACCTGTTCCTGATGCTGAACAACTCATTCAAGGCTTTCGACCAGATCTACGGCCTGACTGGCGGCGGCCCAGGCCGCACCACCCAAGTCATGTCACTCAACATCTACTCTGAGGCATTTTCCAACTACTTCCGCTTCGGCTATGCCAATGCGAAGGCGATCATACTCTTCCTGTTTGTTCTTGCTGTCACCCTTGTCCAGTTGAAACTGACAGGAAACAAAGAGGTGAAGTCATGAAAAACAAATATTTATCCTCGGTTTCAACCCTGTTGGTCCTGTTTGCCGGATCAGTCATCTCGCTGTTCCCAGTCTATATCGCGCTCCTCAACTCCCTGAAAACCAATACGGAAATTGCCAAGTCGATTCTCGGCCTTCCGGCCAAGCTACAGTTCATCAACTACGCCAAAGCGATCCAGAAACTGGATTTCCTGCGGGCGATCAGCAACACCTCGATCCTGACCGTCCTGTCGGTCGTCGGCATCATCGTGACCGCCTCGATGGCTGGCTATATCATCGCCCGCACCCAGCACAAAATCGGGAAATTCTTCTACTACCTGTTCATTGCTTCGATGCTGATCCCGTTCCATTCGATCATGATCTCCCTGACCAAGACGGCCATGGCCCTGGGGGTCAAAGGCACCCTGCTCGGGACAGTGGCAATCTATATCGGACTGGGTCTCAATTTGTCTGTTTTCCTCTATCATGGTTTCATCGGCTCGATTCCAGTCGACCTCGAAGAGGCCGGGATCATCGATGGCTGCAGGCCGTTCGGTCTTTTCTACCATATTATTTTCCCGCTGCTCAAGCCGATCACCGCGACGATCGCGATCCTGAACGCTCTCTGGATCTGGAATGACTTCCTGCTGCCTTTACTGTTGATCACCGACTCGGACAACTACACCCTGATCCTGGCAGCGAACAAATTCTTCGGCAAGTATGAGGCCGACTGGTCGAACATCCTGGCTGGCTTGCTGTTGACCTCATTTCCGCTGATCATTTTCTATCTGATCTTCCAGCGACATATTGTCAAAGGAATTACCGCTGGTGCGGTCAAAGGCTAAAGGTATCGAGACGATGAATATGCAATGGTTCGTATCAACTCCTGATGAAAAATGGTCGTCGCGATCACTCAAGAACCTCCCAGTCAGTGAAGACACCTTCCAGGTTTCAAGTCAGGAACTGCAGACAATTTCCGGCTTTGGCGGCTGTTTCAATGAACTGAGCTGGATTGCCCTGGACAAGGTCGATCCGGATGCCAGGCAGCAAATCCTGCGCGACTTGTTTGATCAAGAAGAGGGGCTCGGCTTCAGCTTCTGCCGCGTTCCGATCGGTGCCAGCGACTATGCTGCAGAATGGTACAGCCACAACGAAACCGATGAAGATTTCGCGATGGATCACTTTTCGATCCAGCGGGATTACCGCTACCTCATCCCCTATATCAGAGCGGCCCAGGCGATCAATCCTGACATCAAATTGTTTGCCTCGCCCTGGAGCCCGCCGACCTGGATGAAACATCCCCGGGCATACAACAACGGGCGTTTGCGCATGGAGCCAGCTATCCTGGAAAGTTATGCGCTTTACTTCAAGAAATTCATCGAGGCCTATCAGGCGGAAGGAATTCCGGTCACTCAGGTCCACCTGCAAAACGAGCCTTTCGCAGACCAGAAATTCCCATCCTGCCTGTGGTCGCCGGAACAGTTCAAGATTTTCATCCGCGATTATATCGGCCCGCTTTTCAAGCGGGAGAAAGTCGGCACGGAGATCTGGCTGGGTACCTTGAATGGTCCGACCCAGATGCATTTCGGTCCGACTGGCGCAATCGACATCAATTTGTATGACCAGGTCATGGACGAACTGCTGTTTGATCCACAGGTGCGGCAATACTTGAGTGGGGTTGGCTACCAATGGGCCGGCCAGCATGTCATCCAGCGCACTCATGATAGTTTCCCGGAACTGCGCCTGATGCAGACCGAAAACGAATGCGGTGACGGTCACAATACCTGGGAATACGCCCAGTACGTCTTCAACCTGATCAAACACTATCTGGCGAACGGTGTGGAAAGCTACATCTACTGGAACATGGTCCTCGAACCGCAGGGGATCAGCACCTGGGGCTGGCATCAGAACAGCATGGTCAGTATCGATCCAAAAACCCGGACCGTGACCTACAATCCGGAGTTCTATCTCATGAAACACCTGACCAGGTTTGTCCGGCCAGGCGCGAAACTATTGAAGACAAGCGGCCACTGGAACAGCAGCGCCCTGGCGTTTGTCAATCCGGACCAGTCGATCGTGGTGCTGATGAGCAATGCCTTGCAGCGGGAACGCCAGGCGACGATCCAGGTCAAAGACCAGGCCATAACCGTGAGCCTCGAACCGCAGTCGTTCAACACATTTGTTTTTTAACCTTGTTTTCTTTCGGTTTACCAGGTGTTGAGCTGCTATCCGGACAATCAATCGGTGAGCAGGAACATTTGCTGAAATGACCTGATGGATTCTTGAAAGAAGGTGTATTTTGCATGCGTTTAAGACTGATCTGGACCACGTCAACTGAACAGGTCCACCAGACTGAAAGTGAAAGTTACAAATTCAAACCGGATGACGGCGTTGAGAATTTTGTCGTCAACCTTTACCCGTCGATTCGATACCAGGTTTTCGAAGGATTCGGGGGCGCGCTGACTGAATCATCCGGTTATGTTTTTTCCGAGATGGATGAGGAAAGCCGCCAGAGGCTCCTGGATGTCTATTTCAAACCGTCGGAAATGAATTACCAGCATGTGCGAATTCCACTGGATAGCTGTGATTTCTCACTGGGACATTATGAGGCGATGTCCAATCCGGATGATGTTGAATTCAACTCTTTCAACTTGTCCAGACTGGATAAGTACATCTTCCCATTGCTGAATGATGCGCAGAAAACCGCAGGCAGGGATTTGGAAATCATGCTCTCTCCGTGGTCACCACCTGCCTTTATGAAAACCAATGACGAACGAAACCACGGTGGTTCTTTGCGTGAAGAGTATCAGGGGATGTGGGCTGAATATATCTGTCGCTATATCGCAGCTTACCGGAAGAAAGGCTATCGCGTTCGCAGGATCAGCCTGCAGAATGAACCCAAAGCAGCCCAGCCATGGGATTCCTGCGTCTATACAGCCAGGCAGGAACGCCAGTTTCTCGAAGATTTCCTGCGCCCGGCGCTGATCAGAAACGGTCTGGAGGATATGGAGGTCTTCATCTGGGATCATAACAAGGAGCGGATCCTTGAACGGGCAGAAGCCGTCATCGGCCATAATTCCAACCATCTCGTATCTGGTATTGCATTTCACTGGTACAGTGGCGATCACTTTGAAGAACTTGACCTCTTTCGGGAATGCTACCCGGACAAGCTCCTGATCTCTTCGGAGAGCTGCGTCGAGTATTCAAAATATGACAAGCAGGAACCCTGCATCAACGCCGGACGACTGGCACATGATATGATCGGGAACCTGAACCACGGCATGAACGCATTTTATGACTGGAATATTCTGCTTGATGAAAATGGAGGCCCCAACCACACGGGCAATTTTTGTGAAGCACCGTTCATGTTTGACATTCAGCATAAAAATCTGATTGAAAACCTGTCCCTGAAATACTATGGACATTTCTGTCGCTACATCAGGCCAGGTGCTCGAAGAATTGCTTTCTCCAAATATACTGAACAGCTGGAAATGACGGCTTTCCAGAACCTCGACAGCACGGTGGTGGGTGTTTTCCTGAACCGGACTGAACTGGCCCTGCCTATCGTCATCCGTGTCGATGGCCAGATGGTATCAATCAAAATCGAACCTAAATCAATCGCGACTTTCCTGATCGAAAAATAGGAATATTTTCAAATACTTTTCAAGTACTTGATGAGTGAAGCTCAATGACTTCAACCATTTGAATGGTGGAGGGCTGCTTCAGTTTGCATTCGCGAACTGAAGCCTGGCTTTGAGCACGCTCGGATTCCTGTAACCTGATTGCATTTATGTCAACTTGAAAGGAGAAAAAATGCTGAATCTTGAATTGCTCAAACAAAAACCGTTCTACCTCAACGACCGTGACCTTGACTGGGTCAAATCAACCCTTGCCAGTTTGTCATTCGAAGACAAGGTCGGCCAGCTTTTCTGCGGCATCAGCCGCCTGATGACTGAAGAGGAATACCTCGACACACTCAAAATCTGCAAGCCGGGTGGCATCATGTATCGCCCGGGCTCCATTGAGGAAGCTATCCGTTTCACCGGTGTCCTGGCTGAAAAATCGGCTGTCCCGATGCTGATCGCGGCCAACCTCGAACGCGGCGGCAACGGGATCGTCGGCGAGGGCACACAGCTAGGTTCGCCGCTGGAAGTCGCTGCGACCGATGACATCGAAATGGCGGCCAAACTGGGTCACATCTGCGGTCGGGAAGGATCGGCTGTCGGTGCTAACTGGGCCTTTGCCCCGATCATCGACATCGACTACAATTTCCGCAACCCGATCACCAATATCCGGACTTTTGGTTCCGACCCCGACCGAGTCCGCGAGATGGGTGTCGCCTATGTCAAGGCAGTCCAATCCTACGGTGTCGCCGCCTCGATCAAGCATTTCCCGGGTGACGGCTGCGATGAGCGCGACCAGCACCTGGTCACCTCGATCAATGACAAGTCGGTCGAGGAATGGGACGCGACATTCGGCGAGGTTTATAAAGCCTCGATCGATGCCGGGGCCTTGACGGTCATGGTTGGCCATATCATGCAGCCGGCCTACTCGAAAAAGCTCCGCCCCGGGATCAAGGACGAAGACATTCTGCCAGCTTCCCTTGCCTCGGAATTGATGAACGACCTGCTGCGCGGCCAGCTTGGCTTCAATGGCCTGGTCGTCACCGACGCCACAACCATGGCCGGTTTCACGATCCCGATGCCCCGCAGCAAGGCTGTCCCGACCTCGATCGCCAACGGCGCCGACATGTTCCTGTTCACGAGAAATCTTGAGGAAGACTATGGTTTTATGCTCCAGGGGGCCAAAGATGGGACGATCTCTCCGGAGCGTCTCGATGAAGCTGTGATGCGCATCCTCGGCCTGAAAGCTGCCCTCAAGCTGCATGAAAAGGACAGCAAACCGGTGCTCGAAAAAGCCCGGAAGATTGTCGGCAGCGATGAACATAAAGCCTGGAGCCGGGAATGCGCCGACAAGTCGATCACGCTGGTCAAGGAAGAAGCCGGTGTCCTGCCGCTTTCCCCAGGCCGCTACAAGAAGATCCTCTACTGCCCGATCGAAGCTGCTGCTGGTGTGACATATTCCGTTCGCGTGGGCACCTGCGACGTTATTCGCAATAAGCTGGTCGCGGAGGGCTTCGAAGTCGACACCTTTGTGGCCAGGAACATCTTCGAAGGCCAGACCGAAAAATCATCGGATTTCGTCGGGGTCTATGATGCGATCGTTTATGTCGCCAACCTGTCGACCAAAAGCAACCAGACGACAGTCCGTATTGAATGGGCTCAGCCGATGGGGGCCAACTGTCCTCACTACCTTGCTTCAGTGCCGACTATCTTCGTCTCGGTTGAAAACCCCTATCACCTGATCGATGTGCCACGGGTCAAGACGTTTATCAACTGCTACAACTCAAACGACAACGTCCTCGATGCCCTGGTCGAAAAACTGCTTGGCCGTTCCGAATTCAAGGGGAAAAGTCCGGTCGACGCATTCTGCGGGATGTGGGACACACATTTGTGAGGTATCAGATGATGGGGAATTCTGCTTTTAAAACCAATGGTATGAAATACCAGGCCATTATCTTTGATCTGGACGGGGTCATTTGCCATACCGACAAATACCACTATCAGGCTTGGAAGGCTCTGGCCGACCAGCTCGGTGTCTATTTTGACGAACAGATCAATAATCGCCTGCGCGGGGTCAGCCGGATGGAAAGCCTCGAGATCATTCTCGAGCGCTATACCGGCGAACTGCTGAGTGAGTCTCGGAAACTTGAGTTGGCGACACAGAAGAACAGCATCTATCGTGAACTGTTGAATAACATGTCACCAGCTGATCTCAGCGATTCGGTCAAGAAAACACTTGACCAGCTGCGGGAGATGGGCTTAAGTCTGGCGATCGGTTCATCGAGCAAAAACGCACCATTTATCCTTGAACGTATCGGGTTGGGCGGCTATTTTGATGAAATTTCAGACGGCAATAATATCACTCAATCCAAGCCGGAACCGGAAGTGTTCCTTAAGGCTGCGGAATACCTTGGATTGCCAACCGAAGTCTGTATTGTCGTCGAGGATGCTGTCGCCGGAATCGAAGCAGCACACCGGGCAAGCATGATCGCGGTTGCCATTGGCGATGCGGCTCTGCAAGGCGCCGGGGAGTTTCAAATCAACGATTTCCCCGAGTTGATCACTGTGATGCGGAAACTGAACGAGTCTTACGGGTAAATATCCGCGACCGATTTTACGATATGGGTCGGTCCGTACGGGAAACTGCCGACTTTTTCGAGCTGGGTGACGCCGGTGAGCACCAGGATGGTACCAAGCCCGCTCTGGACACCGGCGATGATGTCGGTATCCATCCGGTCGCCGATCATGTAGGTGTCTTCGGAGTGGACGCCGAGGTATTTGAGGGCGGAGCGCATCATCAGCGGATTGGGTTTGCCGATGAAGAATGGCGCTTTCCCCGAAGCGGTCTGGATCAGCGCAGCCATCGATCCGCAGGCCGGGGAGACCCCCATTTCGGAAGGGCCGTTGGCATCGGGATTGGTGGCGATGAAACGGGCGCCCTTCATGACCAGGTTGATGGCTCGCGAGATCTGGTCGAAGCTGTAGTTATAGGTCTCACCGAGGACGACATAGTCGGGGTTGTGGTCGGTGATGATGTAATCGACATCATGCAGCGCCGAGGTCAAGCCGCTTTCACCAATGACAAAGGCAGTCCCGCCTGGCCTTTGCGAATGCAGGAAATGGGCTGTGGCCATGGCTGAGGAGAAGATATTCTCGCTGTTGATGTTCAGGCCGATTTTCTGCAGGCTGAAAGCCAGGTCACGCGGCGTCTGACGGGGATTGTTGGTCAGCACCAGGAACTTGACGCCGCTATCACGCAAACGCTGGATGAATTGATCGGCCCCCGGGATCAGGCGTGACCCCTGGACCAGGACGCCATCAATATCGATCAAGTAGTTTTTCGGCCCGTCCATTTCGAGTCGATCCATCAGTTTGCCAAGCATAATCGTTCTCCCTTGATGTGTGATACCAAAGATTATACCCGATCTCAACCGATGCGAATTGCCTGACCGCAAAAAGATAACCGAAGAAACAAGCAAAAAGCGCCCTGGAGTTCGTTTGCCAAGGCGCTTTTCGTTAGTTTGGTTTTATCGCTTGATAAGTGACTGGGGTTGATTTATTGACCGAGGACCTGTTCGGCGACTTCAACCACATGCCCTGCGGTGAGACCGAACTTTTCGAACAGGATTGAGGCCGGAGCTGATGCGCCGTAGTGGTCGAGGCCGACAACCGCGCCGTCGAGTCCGACATAACGGTACCAGGGCATGGTCGCCCCGGCTTCGATCGCCACGCGGGCGCGGATCCCGGCCGGGAAGACACTGGCCTTGTATGCCGCATCCTGGGCCTCGAAAACTTCCATCGACGGCATCGAGACGACGCGGCTTGCAATGCCGCGAGCAGCCAGTTCAGCCTGGGCATTGACGGCCAGTTCGACTTCCGAACCGCTCGCCATCAGGATCAGTCTGGCATCCGGCATGTCCTTGAGGATATAACCGCCCTTGAAAGCAGCGGTGCCGGATTCTTCGTAGGTGGGCAGGTTCTGGCGGGTGAGGACCATGACGGTCGGTCCTTTGCGGCTTAAGGCCTGGAGATAGCCGGCGGTAGTTTCCTTGCCATCGGCCGGGCGCCAGACACAGACGTTGGGCGTGGCGCGCAAAGCGGCCAGGTGTTCGATCGGCTCGTGGGTCGGACCGTCTTCGCCGACACCGATGCTGTCATGGGTCAGGACAAAGATCACCGGCAGCTGCATCAGGGCGGTCAGGCGCAGAGCCGCTTTCAGGTAATCGCTGAAGACGAAGAAGGTGGCACAGAAGGGGCGCAGCCCGCCATGCAGAGCCAGGCCGTTGGCGATCGCCGCCATCGCGAATTCGCGCACGCCGAAGTGGATATTCTGTCCGGCATAGTTGTCCGGCGAGAACCAGCCTTTGCCCTTGAGTTCGGATTTGTTCGACGGGGCCAGGTCGGCGCTGCCACCGATCAGGTTCGGCAGACGTTCGGCCAGCAGGTTGAGGACTTTGCCACTGGTCGAACGGGTTGCATCGGCACCACTGAAGTCCCAGAATGCTTTATCTGCGGCGAGATCCGGCACTTCAGGGCTATAGCAGGCAGCGAGCTCGGCAGCCAGTTCCGGGTAGGCAGCCTGCCAGGCTGCGAAAGATGTCTGCCACAAGACCTGTTTGGCGGCCAGCTGCTGCTGTTGTTCCTGCATATAAGCGAGCAGTTCGCCGGGGACGAAGAAGGGTTCACTGGTTGGCCAGCCCAGGATTCCTTGGTTTTGAGGACATTGTCTTCGCCCAGCGGTTCGCCATGGGTCTTAGCCTGGCCGGCGAGGGGCGAACCGACGGCGATGGTGGTCCGGACGATGATCAGGGACGGTTTGCCGGTCTCGGCTTTGGCCGCGGCGAGCGCATCGGCGATTGCCACACGGTCATCGCCGTCGGCAACTTTGAGGACTTGCCAGCCGTAAGCTTCATAGCGCTTGCCGACATTTTCGGTGAAAGCGATGTCGGTATTGCCCTCGATGGAAATGTCATTATCATCGTAAAGCACGATCAGCTTGCCCAATTTCAAGGTGCCGGCCAGGGAAGCTGCTTCGCTGGTGATCCCTTCCATCAGGCAGCCGTCGCCAACAAGTGCGTAGGTGTAATGGTCGATGACCTGGAAATCGGGGCGGTTGAACCGGGCGGCCAGATGAGCCTCGCCGATCGCCATACCGACCGCAGATGCCATGCCCTGACCGAGCGGCCCAGTTGTCATTTCGACACCGACAGTGTGACCGAATTCCGGATGGCCCGGCGTCTTGCTGCCCCATTGGCGGAAAGACTTCAGATCATCCAGGGTCAGGCCGTAGCCGAACAAGTAAAGCAGCGAATAGAGCAGCATCGAGGCGTGGCCGGCGCTCAGCACGAAGCGGTCGCGGTTGATCCACTGAGGATCGGCCGGATTGTGGTTCATGATTTCCGACCACAAGGTGTATGCCATCGCTGCGGACCCCATTGGTTTACCGGGATGGCCCGACTTGGCTTTCTGGACACTTTCCGCAGACAAGATGCGGATCGCGTTGACGGCTAGCTGGTCCAGGTTCTGGTTTTTCGACATAGATTTATCCTCCCTAAATTTGATCATCAATTGATCACTTGAGTCGAAGAATGGCTTTGCGGAATGGTATTTCAAGAACGACTTTGCAGCGCGACTTTCGTCTTTGTTTCAGGGTGTGTCGACTGCCTGGTCAAATGCTTCTCCAGCGTGGTAGGAGCTGCGGACCAGCGGTCCGGAGGCGACATGGCGGAATCCCATGGCTGCGCCAGCTTCGCGATAGCGTTTGAACTGGTCCGGGTGGATATACTCGACAACCGGGTGATGGGCTTTCGACGGCGCCAGGTATTGGCCGATGGTCAGCAGGTCGCAGCCGGCAGCACGCAATTCGCGCATCACTTCCTGGACTTCCTCTGTCGTCTCGCCAAGTCCGACCATGATCCCGGACTTAGTCAGGATATCCGGGTTGGCTTGCTTGACGCGGGCCAGCAGCTCGACCGAGCGGGCAAAGACGGCTTGCGGCCGCACCTCCGGGTACAGGCGAGGTACAGTTTCGACGTTGTGGTTGATCACTTCAGGTCGGGCGGCGATGATTTCGGCCAGGGCATCCCAGTTGCCCTGCAGGTCCGAGATCAGGACTTCGATCGCCGGGGTGCGGCCTGCTGCCTGACCGGTTGCCCGGATCGCTTCGATCACCCGGACGAAGTGGCTCGCCCCACCATCCGGCAGGTCGTCGCGGGTCACGGTCGTCAATACGACGTGGCGCAGACCCAGCTTGGCAACCGCTTCGGCGATGCGGGCCGGTTCATCCGGATCTGGCTGTTCCGGCTGCCCTTTGCCGACGACGCAGAATGTGCAGTTTCGCGTGCACTGGCTGCCCAGCAGCATGAATGTCGCGGTCTTGTGGCTGAAGCATTCGCCGGCATTCGGGCAATTGGCCTCTTCACAAACCGTGTGCAGGTTCAGCGAACGGATCAGGCGGACCACTTCTTCATTGGCTGCGCCCGAATTCGCCGGGACCTTGAACCAGTCCGGCTTGCGCAGCCGGCCGTTTTGCATCTGCGATTGTTCCATGCGAGTTCCTCCGCCTTTTCCGGGTTGATTCGACATGAGCGAATCATTATGGCTGTTGTGAATCAGGTCTTCAGGCTTGAATCAGATCGGACAATACCCTTGCGACGGGTGTCATCGCGAATTGCTCACCCAGATAATGTACGACCAGGTCTCGGCACCCGGGCAAAATCGACCGGGTGGCCGATTTCCTGCTCGACTGACGTCACCCCTTTGGACAGCCCGCAGGGATTGATCCAATCGAAGTGGCGCAGATTGGTATTCACATTGAAAGCGAAACCGTGCATCGTGACACCCTTTTTGACGGCGACGCCCATCGCGACGATTTTTGTTTCACCGACCCAGACGCCGGAATATTTGTCGAACCGCTGTTCGGCGACTATGCCGAATTCGTCCTGCAGCAGCCGTATCAGGGCGGTCGCGATTGCGGTGATATAGCCGCGGATGCTGCCGGGGAAGTCCTGGAGGGAAATGATCGGGTAGCCGACGATTTGCCCTGGTCCATGGTAGGTCACATCGCCGCCGCGTTCGACTTCAAAAATCTCGACGCCTTCGGCGGCCAGTTTTTCTTTGGGCAGATAAATGTTGGCATAGTCGCCGCGGGTTCCGAGCGTCAGGACCGCGGGATGTTCGACCAGCAGCAAGGTGTCGCCAATCAGGTTGTCCTGGCGCGATTTGAGCACCTGGCGCTGGATGGCCAGGGCTTCGCCATACGACATCTGGCCGAGGTTAACGACATTCAGGGGTTTTCCGGCCATATCGTCACTCCTGTCGTTTCTCTTATCGTTGATCATAGCATGGTCACGTGGGCCTGGCGGGCCAGCTTCTGGAATTCTTCCGGCAGCGGCACGTCAGTGATCAGGGTCTGGATATTATTGAGGCGGGCGAACGTGTAGGGCATGCGGTTGTTCATCTTGCTGGTGTCCATCAGCATCACGACCTGCTGGGCTTTGCGGATGATCAGGCGCTTCAGTTCGGCTTCGTACTAGTCGCCGCAGCTGAAACCGCTGTCCGGAGAAAAGGCGCTGGCCGCCATGAAGGCGAGATCGATGTTCAGCGTCTTGACATATTCCACCGCGTTGGAGCCGGACAAGGTCAGGGTCTCACGGTTCAGCTGGCCGCCGGTCAGGCTGACTTTGATATTCGCATTCTTGACCAGTTCCAAAGCGACATTGGGCGCCGGGGTCAGGACGAACAGATTCTGGTCGGGCAGCAGCTGGGCAAAAAACATGCAGGTTGTGCCGGAGTCGATGTAGATCGAGCTGTCATCCTCGACCAGCGACGCCGCTTTTTCGGCGATGGTCAGCTTGGCACTGATATTGGATGTCTGGCGCTGGGTATAGACCGCTTCCTTGACCATCGACAGATGGGCGATCGACTTCGCTCCACCGCGGGTGCGGACAATATGGCCCTGGCGTTCAAGCGATTCAAGATCGCGCCGCAGCGTGATGCTGGAGACGTCCGGGAAAAGTGCGATCAATTCGTTGAGGTGGATTTCGCCCCGTGACTGGATCAACTGGTTGATGGCGTCCCGCCGTTCGTTCGGCATGCTGGGCCTCCTTGATGCCTTCTTCAGGCCTGTGTTCAATTCGATATTGTCATAGTAATAGGTATAACCAAAATTGTCGAAAATATCAAGCTTTTGATCTGTGATCATTCAAACCAGATGAGCGATTAATTTTCTGGTGAAAAAGCAGATTAAAACTTGAAGAGTGCTGATAATAAATCGTTTCAAGGAGTTTACGCATGTTTTTAACATGTGCCGGACAAATAATTTCCCGCGATAAAATGTAAAAAATAATATGATAGAAACGATCATTTTGATGTTCACAACTATCATGCATGGTGTTATAATCAAGCACATGAGGACAAGCAAGCGTTTACGCTAAATCACCCCAGGAGGCAAACTTATGAAAACAACCGCCGTCAGGCTTTATGGCAAAGACGATCTGCGCCTCGAATCTTTCGAACTGCCGCAGATCAAAGAAGGCGAGATCCTCGCCAAGATCATTTCCGACAGCATCTGCATGTCTTCCTACAAGGCAGCCATGCAGGGCTCGGAACACAAACGCGTGCCGGAGGATATCGCTACCAATCCGATCATCATCGGCCATGAATTCTGCGGCGAGATCGTCGAAGTCGGCAGCAAATGGGCTGACCAGTTCAAGCCCGGCCACCGCTTCGCGATCCAGCCGGCGATCAACGAACCGGCCAATGTCTATGCCGCCCCAGGCTACTCGTTCAAGTACATCGGCGGCGCGGCCACCTACATCGTCATTCCGGAGATCGTCATGTCACGCGGCTGCCTCTTGAATTACGAAGGCGACGCTTTCTACTTCGGTTCACTGGCTGAACCGGTCTCCTGCATCGTCGGTGGTTTCCATGTCAATTACCACACCGTCGCCGGCAGCTATGAGCACACCATGGGCATCGTCGAAGGCGGCAACATGGCGCTGCTCGCCGGTGTCGGCCCGATGGGCCTTGGCGCGATCGACTACGCGATCCACAACCCCCGGAAGCCGAAGCTGCTTGTCGTCACTGATATCGATGACGCCCGCCTGGCCCGCGCCGCCTCGATCCTCACCGTCGAAGAAGCCGCGAAAAACGGCGTCAAACTTGTCTATCTCAATACCACCGGGATCGAAGACGTCCCGGCCTACCTGATCAGCCTGACTGAAGGTGGCCAGGGCTACGACGATGTCTATGTCTACGCCCCGGTTGCCGCAGTCGTCGAACAGGCCGACAAAATCCTCGCCTACGACGGCTGCCTCAACTTCTTTGCCGGCCCGACCAACCCGGCTTTCAGCGCCCAGTACAATTTCTACAATGTCCATTACAATGCGACCCATGTCGCCGGCAACAGCGGCGGCAACACCGATGACCTGATCGAATCCCTCGACCTGATGACCAGCGGCCTGATCAATCCCTCGGCGATGGTCACCCATATCGGCGGCCTGGACGCGTCGCTGAAACCACCCTCAACCTGCCGAAAATCCCTGGCGGCAAGAAGCTGATCTACACCCAGATCGACCTGCCGCTGACCGCACTCAATGATTTCGCCGACCTCGGCAAATCCGATCCGATGTTCAAGGAACTCGCCGCAATTGTCAGCCGTTACAACGGCCTGTGGAATGCCGAAGCCGAGCGTTACCTGCTCGACCATGCGACTGCCCTCAAGGCTTGAACAAATTGAATTGTGCCCGGCTGGTTCGATTGTCTCCTCGGTCGAACCGGCTGGGCAGCTTTTCATGATGATGGAGGAATTAATAAAAATGGAATCCTGGATTGAAACCCTTGGCGGCCCGACCAGTGTCGCAACCCGGCTGGCGCCGGTCGTCCGTTCGCTCTTGAAAACACCGGCCTATCCGCTGGTCCGCTTCATTCCGTCCAGCGAAACCGCTGCGGCTGGCAGTGTTTCTGTTGATGCAAAAAGTGCTGGCAGCCTGGACGATCTCATCGCCCGGATCAAGCTCGCTGTCCCTGCTGGCACATCGGCCTCCAGCGTGATGGTCGATGGTATCGGCACTTTTATCGCCCGTCCGGCGGGCACCAAAGCCCCGTCCCAACGCCTCGCCGGGAAAATTGCCCTCGTCACCGGCGCAGCCCAGGGATTTGGCGAAGGCATCGCCCGGGAAATGGCCGCGGCCGGTGCCCAGATTGTGATCGCTGACCTCAACCTCGACCAGGCCAAGGCTGTCGCAGCCTCCCTGAACGATCAATACGGTGAGGACTGCGCTCGCGCCCTCAGTGTCAACGTTGGCGTCGAAGCTTCGGTCCAGTCCCTGATGGAAACGATCGCCCTCGAACTCGGCGGCCTCGATATCCTCGTCAGCAACGCGGGTGTGCTGCGGGCTGGCGGACTTGAAGAGATGACGCTCGATTCTTTTGAATTCGTGACCAAGATCAACTACACGGCCTTTTTCCTTGTCACCAAATACGGCTCGCGCCTGATGAAACAGCAGGCGGCTGTCGATCCCGATTATTCGGCTGACATCATCCAGATCAACTCCAAGTCCGGCCTCGAAGGCTCGAACAAGAATTTCGCCTATGCAGGCGGCAAGTTCGGCGGCATCGGCCTCGTCCAGAGTTTTGCCAAAGAACTCGTCGACAGCAGAATCAAAGTCAATGCGATCTGCCCCGGCAACTATTATGAAGGTCCGCTGTGGAGCGATCCGGATCGCGGCCTGTTCGTCCAGTACCTCGCGGCTGGCAAGGTCCCCGGTGCGAAAACTGTCCAGGACGTCTATGATTTTTATGTCGCCAAAGTACCGATGCGCCGCGGCTGTTCACCCCGCGATGTTACCAAGGCCATACTCTATTGTGTCGATCAGGACTACGAGACTGGCCAGGCCATCCCGGTCACGGGCGGCCAGAATATGCTGAAATAAGCGCAAGGTATTGAGGCGATTATGAATGACAAAAAAGTTCCAGAATTGATTGAAGATCTGAACAGCCCGCTGATGATCGACCGGCTTGAAGCGCTGCGCGAGCTCAAGGCGCGGCTTGATGCGGGCGAAATCACCCAGCCGGCGATCAGTCGCGATGTCAATAACCATATCCACACCCAGTACTCGTTTTCACCCTACTCACCAGCCAAAGCCGTCTGGATGGCCTATCAGGCTGGCCTTAGAACCGCTGGCATCATGGACCACGACAGCATTTCCGGAGCGCAGGAGTTCACCGTCGCCGGCCAGATCCTCGGTTTGCCGACAACGATCGGCTGTGAAATCCGGGCCAGTTTTGCCGGTACGGCAATGGCAGGCCGCCGGATCAACAATCCGGACCAGGAGACAGTCGCCTATATCGCCCTGCATGGCGTGCCCCACACCGAAATCGATGCCCTCGACAAGTTCCTGCAGCCGATCCGCAAAGCCCGTGGCATCCGCAACCGGCAGATGATCGGTCGCCTCAATATGCGACTCGCCGGAACCGGCCTGGCTCTCGATTACGACCGTGACGTCCTGCCCCTGTCCCTGTACAAGGAAGGCGGTGAAGTCACTGAACGTCACCTGCTCTATGCCCTGTCGCTGCAGCTGATCGCCAGGATACCGGAGCCTCAGGCCCTCGTCGACTTTTTGAAATCGGATCTCAACCTGTCTGTCTCCGACAAGATGGCTGCAATGCTGACCGACCTCAACAATCCGCACCGGGCTTACGACCTGCTCGGTCTGCTCAAAGGCGAAATGGTCGAACAATTCTACGTCGCAGCCGACGAAGAATGCCCGCCGATTGCCGATGTCGTCGCTTTCGCCCGCGAACATGGGATCGTCCTGGCTTACCCGTACCTCGGCGATGTCGGCGATTCGGTCACCGGCGACAAAAAGACCCAGAAATTCGAGGACGACTTCCTGCCGGAGCTGTTCGAACTTATTGATCAGCTTGGCTTCACCGCGGTCACCTACATGCCATCGCGCAACAGCCGGCCACAGCTCGAACGCCTGCGCGAACTGTGCGATCAGCACCAGTTTTTCCAGATCAGCGGCGAAGATATCAACCAGCCGCGCCAGTCTTTTGTCTGCGCCGCGATGCGCGATCCGATGTTCGCCAATCTTTTCGACGCCGCCTGGGCCCTGATCGGCCACGAACGCCTCGCCACTGAAGCTTTGAGCCAGGGCCTGTTTTCAGCCGAGACCATCGCCAGACAGCCAGACCTGCAGACGAGAATTCATGACTTTCGAAATAGCGCTTTGGAACTTTACGGGCAAAATTAACGGAATCAATTAATGCCAGGGGGATCAACCATGTCTGATCTGAAACGAATTTTAGCCTTTGACTTCGGCGCCTCCAGCGGCCGGGCGATGCTCGGGCGTTTTGACGGCCGGAAAATTGAACTTGAAGAAGTCCACCGTTTCAGCAATGACCCGGTCATGGTCGGCAAGACGCTCTACTGGGATGTCCTGCGCCAGTTTTTTGAAATCAAGCAGGGCCTGGTCAAATCAAAAGCATTTGGTCCGATCGACAGCATCGGGATCGATACCTGGGGGGTTGATTTCGGCCTGATCGACCGCGACGGCCGCCTGCTCGACAACCCGATCCATTATCGCGACACCCATACCCAGGGAGTCATGGACCAGGTTTTCGCCAAGGTGCCGCGCCGTGAGGTTTACGACCGTACCGGCATCCAGTTCATGAATTTCAACACCCTGTTCCAGCTCGCTGCGCTCAAAGCCCAGCGCCCGGACCTGCTCGAACGCGCCGATGCCATGCTCCTGATGCCGGATCTTTTCGTCTACCTGCTGACCGGCCACCGCCAGTCCGAGTACACGATCGCTTCGACCGGCCAGATGCTCAATCCCTATACCGGTGATTGGGATACGGAACTGTTCGAAAAGCTGGGTTTGCCCCTGAACATCCTCCAGAAAATTGTCTTGCCCGGTTCGCCGATCGCCCCGCTGTCCGCGGGGATTTGCGCCGAGCTCGGTGTCCAGCCGATCCCGGTCACTGCTGTCGGTGCCCATGACACGGCTTCTGCTGTCGTCGCGGTCCCGGCCAGCCAGCCGGATTTTGTCTACATCAGCAGCGGCACCTGGTCCCTGATGGGCATCGAGAGCCAGACGCCGGTCATCAACGACCTGGCCTATGAATACCAGTTCACCAACGAAGGCGGCTATGGCCGGACGACCCGATTCCTTAAAAACATCATGGGCCTGTGGCTGATCCAGGAATCGCGCCGCCAGTGGCAGCGTGAAGGCCTCGACATCAGCTTCGCCGACCTGGAAAAAGCAGCTTTGGCCTGCCAGCCGTTCAAATGCCTGATTGATGTCGATGCCGAGATCCTCAGCACACCCGGTGACATGCCTGGCCGCATCCGTGAACTGTGCCGGCAATCCGGCCAACCGGTCCCGGAGACGATGGGCGAGGTGGTCCGCTGCATTTATGAAAGTCTCGCGCTCAAATACCGCGTGACCAAGGACAAGATCGAAACAATGACCGGCCGCCATTACCCCGACCTGCACGTCGTCGGTGGCGGCACCAAGGACGGTCTGCTCAGCCAGTTCACAGCCAATGCGACCGGCAGCCGGGTCATCGCCGGCCCGATCGAAGCGACAGCGCTCGGCAACATTGCCGTCCAGCTGCTCGGCCAGGGTGCGATCAAAGATCTCGCCGAAGCTCGCGCAGTCATCGCCAATTCGACAGAACTCAAATATTACGAGCCACTGGATACGGAAGCCTGGAACCTCGCCCTGGCGAAGTACACCGAACTTTATTGAGGAGGATCAAATATGCGCTTTGAATTACTCCATCCCGCTGACCAGCTGGTCATGATGATGAACCGCATCTACTATCGTGGCATGACCACGACATCTGGCGGCAACCTGTCGATCCGCGATGAGAACGGGGATGTCTGGATCACGCCGAGCGGCGTCGACAAGGGCATGCTGACCCGCGATGACATCATGCAGATCAAGGCCGATGGCACCATCGTCGGCCGCCATAAGCCATCTGTGGAATATCCGTTCCATTTGTCAGTCTTCCGCCGCCGCCCGGATATCGGGGCCGTGCTCCATGCCCATTCACCGGGTCTTGTGGCCTTTTCGATCGTCCGCAAACTGCCGGATGTCCACCTGATCCCGGACGTCCTCCGCGTCTGCGGCGAACTTGCGATCGCCCCTTATGCCGTGCCCGGCAGCAAATTGCTCGGCGAGAACATCGCCCTCGAATTCGACAAGGGCTTCCAGGTCGTCCTGCTGGAAAACCATGGTGTCGTCATCGGGGCCAAGGATATTTTCAAGGCTTTCATGGCTTTTGAAACCCTTGAATCTGCCGCTGTCCTTGAGATCAACGCCCGGAAACTGGGCGCGCTGCGGCCACTGACGACTGAAATCATCGAAGCGGCCAACCAGAAAAACACCCCGAGTTTCGAGGAGTTTGTGCCGACATCCCATTCGAGCGAAGAAAATGCGATCCGTCGCGACCTGATCAAAATCATCCGCCGCTCCTATGACCAGAGTCTTTTCACCAGCACCCAGGGGACCTATTCGGCCCGCCTCAGCGACGGCTCGTTTATCATCACCCCTTATGGCCTGGACCGCATGTATCTCGAAGTCGAAGACTTGGTCCTGATCAAGGATGGCAAGAAAGAAGCCGGGAAGAAGCCCAGCCGTTCGACCTTGCTCCACGAAGAGATCTACCGCCAGCATCCGGAGATCCAGTCGGTCCTCGTCGCCCATCCGCCGCACTTGATGGCCTTCGCGGTCACCGAGACGGATTTCGATCCGCGGACCATTCCTGAGAGTTACATCCTGCTGCGCGATATCCTGAAAATCCCCTTCGCGACCAATCTGCTGCGCATGAAGGGGACAGCGGCGAAACTGTCAGCCCGGACCCCGGCGATCATCTGCGAAAACGACAGTGTCATCGTCACGGGCACCAGCCTGCTCAATGCTTTTGACCGGCTGGAAGTCGCCGAATTCACCGCCAAATCGATCCTTGCCTCGAAAGACCTCGGTGCGATCGTCCATATCAGCGACGGGGAGATCCATGATATCAACGTGGCGTTCAATCTGACCTGATAGTTGACCTGACCAGATCAAAAAAGCCGTTCGTCGATCTTATTTTCGACGAGCGGCTTTTCAAATCACAGAAGTCGGCCAAATGATCATCGGGCCGGCCCATCCCAAGACAACCCCTTACAGGTATTTCTGCCGGTATTGGGCCGGGCTCTGACCATAAGCTTCCTTGAAGATTTTGTAAAAATAGCTGGTGTCCTGGTAGCCGATCATTTCACTGATCTGCTCAACATTGTATTCCGAGAAGGCCAGAAAATTCGCCGCATTCTGCAATTTAATCTCATTCAAAATCTGCTTGAACGTTTTACCGGTCTGTTTGTGAATCAGCGACGACAGATATTTTGGGTGGTAGTGAAAATGGGCGACCGCCGATGAGAGGTCCGCGGTCTGGTAATTCTGGTGCAGATAGTCATAGATATCGACAATTTTGGCACTGGTCGAACTGATCTTTTCGCGCTGGCTCTTCTTGAAATTGCGCAGCACAATCGCCAGCAGCACGGTCAAAAGGGACTCGGTTGTGACCGCGCTGTACAGCTGCTCATTGAGGAACTCGGCGATCAGCAGCTCGATGATCGGCTCGATATTTTCCTCGAGGCTCTGGAAAAACATGAAGGAATCCTGGCCGGCATTTTCCAGCCGGTATTGAGTGAAGAAGCTGTTGAGGACCGGGTCTTCGATCAGCCGCAAATACATCGATTTCTGGAACATTTCCTTGGTCAGGAGAATGTTCAGGATCAGGTCTTCGCCTGCTTTGTATTCCTTGAAATAGTGCTCAGCCTTGGGATTCATGATGCAGACACAGCCCTGTTCGAGCCGGATCTCCTCACCGTTGATCACCCCGATGGCCTGGCCCTGGCAGGCATAGATGATTTCGAAAAAATCGTGGTGATGGACCATCTGGTTGTACATTTCCTGATGAAAAGACAAGTACAGCTGCTTCTGATCGGAACTGAAATAATAGTGACGCGGCAGGGTGGCATTATCTGCCGTGCTGATGAAGTCCAAGAGCGATGTGTAGCCTTCACGCCCGATCAGGTCGGTAATCCGTTCTTCCTGTTTGTTGGTGCTTTGCCACAATTTATCGACTAATCCCTGATCCATTCTGCGAACCTTTCACATCTAATCTTACTTTTCAACAGAGTCGATATTACCGATTGCTCTTCATCCCTGGTGCCTGACGCGATATCCTTATATTGACTTCAGAATAATATTCAATCGAGTGTTTGCATAGGGAAACTTCAGTTCAAATGATATCAGGCAATTTTATGGAGGAAAAAACCATGGATTCGAAAAATGTACAACAAGCTTTTGAAGCCGCAGTCGCCACCTACGCCAGCTACGGTGTAGATGTCCATGCCGCACTCGAACAGATGAAAAATATCGACGTTTCTGTCCATTGCTGGCAGGGCGACGATGTCGCTGGCCTCGAAGCCGTTGGCGGCGGTACTTCCGGCGGTATACTTTCGACCGGTTCTTTCGGCGGCAAGCCCAGGAACGGCGAAGAACTGCGCGCTGATATCGACAAGGCCATGAGCCTCCTGCCGGGCAAGAAACGCCTGAACCTCCATGCCTGCTATGCCGAGCTGAATGGTGAAAAGGTCGACCGCGACCAGTACGAAACCCGCCATTTCCAGAAGTGGATCGACTGGGCCAAGACCAATGATATCGCGCTCGATTTCAACGCAACCTGCTTTGGCCACCCGATGGCCGCTGACAACCTGACCCTTTCAAACCCCAACGAAAAAGTCCGCCGTTTCTGGATCGACCACTGCAAAGCCGTCCGCAAGATCGCGGCCGACATGGGCCAGATCCTGGGCAAAACCGTCGTCAACAACATCTGGGTACCGGACGGCATGAAAGACCTGACTGCCGACCGCACCCTTTACCGCAGCCTGCTGCGCGATTCGCTCGATGAAATCCTCGCCGTCAAATACCCGACTGAGCTAGTCGTCGACGCCGTCGAAAGCAAAGTCTTCGGCATCGGTGTCGAAAGTTTCACTGTCGGTTCACATGAATTCTATATGGGTTATGCGGCCCATCAGCAGCTTAAGGGCAACAAAGACCTGATGCAGACCCTCGACATGGGCCATTTCCACCCGACCGAAACAGTCGCTGACAAAATCTCCTCGGTCCTGCTGTTCAACCCGAAAATCCTCGTCCATGTCAGCCGCCCAGTCCGCTGGGACTCCGACCATGTCGTCATTTCCGACGAAAGCCTCCAGGAACTGATGCGCGAAATCAAGCGCGCCAATGCCTTTGACCGCGTCTACCTGGCCACCGACTTCTTTGACGGCAGCATCAACCGTATCGCCGCCTGGGCCGTCGGCCTGCGCGCAACCCAGAAAGCGATCCTCGGCGCTTTGCTCGAACCGACCGCGCTGCTCAAACAAGCTGAACTCGCGGGCGACTTCGCCACCCGCCTGGCCCTGATGGAAGAATTCCGGACCCTGCCGGCGATGGCTGTCTACAACAAATTCTGCCTCGACCAGGGTGTCCCGGCTGGCAGCGACTATCTGGCCGAGATCTATGACTACAGCAAGAACGTGCTGGCCAACCGCTGAACATCTTTCGTGAAGGAGTGACGATTATGATTGAAAAACCTGTCGATCAAGTAGATTTCGTCGATCAGCATGCCAAAAAGCTCGCGGAATTCACCCGCATGTCCCAGACCGCTGGCGCCCGTTCCGATTATGTCCAGGGCGGCGGTGGCAACACCTCCTGCAAACTGGACGGCCAACTGATGGGCATCAAGGCTTCCGGCTTCATGCTCAACCAGATCCAGCCGGACAATGCCTATGCCGTCATCGACTACCCGCAGCTGCAGAAATTCTATTTCGAAAGCGACCCGGCCAAGCTCGACGATGTTGAAAAAGCCGGATCTGCTGCCGCCAAAGAAGCGACCCGGACGTACGAGGGCCTGCCCGTGCTGCGCCCTTCCGTCGAAGCCGGCTTCCATGCCTTGCTCGACACCTTTGTCCTGCATACCCACCCGATCTACAGCAACCTGCTTACCTGCGCCGCGGAAGGCCCACAGCTGGCCGCCGAAGTCATGGCTCAGATCGGTGAAAACTTCGCGTTCGTCCCATACATCAACCCCGGCGCCCAGCTGACTTTCGCGATCCAGGCTGCCCGAAAGGCGGCTGCCCGCGATGGCGTGATGCCAAACGTCATTTTCCTCCAGAACCATGGCGTCATCGTCACCGGTGCCACCGCCCAGTTCTGCCTCGACCTGCACGACAAAGTCAATGATGGGATTGCCGCGTTCTTCGGCGTCAGCAAATCCGACTGGCCGGTGCCGGAGATCGCCCCGTTCTCGTTCTGCGTCAGCGACGAAGCAAGCACGGCCTTCAAGTCCGCCACCCCCTGGCTGGCCCATGAACTTTTAGCCCAGAAGTGGGAGCTTGAAGATTTCACAGCCAAAGCCCTCTATCCCGATCAGCTTGTCTTCCTGGCTGGCCAGGTTGCCGTAGCTGGGCAGGGCAGCCTCGATGAATTCTCAGTCGTCGGTCCGGATGCCAAGGCCAAGGCGATCATTTTCCGCAAGACCGGCGAAGTCCTCTACCAGTGCGGCGCCACCGAAGCCCAGACGATCGAAGAGACCATCGCCGCGGTGCTGTTCATCTTCAAGACAATCAAGGCCAAAGGCCTGACCGTCTCCCCGATGAGCGAAGCCGGCAAGTCATTCATCGCCAACTGGGAGAGCGAAGCCTACCGCAAATCAATCGTCGCGAAATAGGGGCGAAATAGGTGTCTGACACCAATTCGGGAAGTTCCAATCTCAAACTCGGTGCCTGACACCGAAAGAGGAATATACACCTTCAATAAAGAGCAGCTGCAAACTTGATCGCAGCTGCTCTTTTAATCGGGCTATTGTTGTACCTCAAGTCTTTTTATTTGGCGGCCACACCGTTGACATAGAGTGTGTGACCGTTGCAGTTGACAGTGCTCAGGTCGCCGTTGAAGGCTGTGATATAACTGTCAGCAGTCAAGGTCCAAGTGCTCGAAGCATCCAGGGTGACAGACAAGGTCTTGGCGGCCGTGCCATCGGCGTTGATCGAGCCGGTCAATTGACTGGAGTTGGACAAAGACAGGCCAAGTGTGGAAATCGAATCGACATTGATATTACCTGTCAGGGTCTGTTTCGAAGCATTAAAAGTACAATTGCCACCGTTTGCTCCTGCCGAACCCCATCCTCGCTAGCCGTCATTGCCGGCCACGAGCAGAAGGCTGCCCGTTTTCGACAGCGCCATTGTCACACCGCTCAGCGAGATCTCGCAGTCAGTATTGGTGACGTAGAACATGTCACCGGATTGGGCGGTCAGGGAGCCACCAGTCATCGTCAATCTGCTTTGTCCGACATCAGCATCACCGGACATGCTCTGGTAGAGCATGACGTTGTGGATGTTCTCACTGGCTTCGCCGGTCATACCGGTCATGTTCCCTGTGACACTACAACTTTCGAGGGTGACCGAGTTCAGACCTTCGACGACGATGGCTTCGGATTTCTGGGCGGTCAGTGTGGCATTCTTGACGGTGATGTCAGCTGTACTGTAGATTGCCGGCGCACCAGAGCTGCCCGTTGTCGTGTAAGTTCCTCCGTCAGCGACAAGGATGCCGCCCGCATTGCCGCCGGAGACGTTAATCACGGTGTCCGCGATGTTGATCGTGGCACCGTCGTAGGCAAAAATGCCATTTGAGCCTTCAGCAATCGCTGTGACTTTGCCACCGGTCAAATTCAGCGTTGCACCGCCCAGTGCGAGGATCGCGGCGTTGATCGAAGCGTAAGTGCCACCTTTTAGTTCTTCACCCTCGGTCAACACGTAGGCGCCTGTACCAGTCTCGACAGCTCCGCCGCCATTCATGCCGCCACCGGGCGGTGCGTTCGGCGGCGAATTGGATGATGTTGCAGACGTAGCCGTCATGGTTGAGGCTGTGGCCGTGGTCGTAGAGAAAATTGGTGTCAGACACCGCTTCCAGCGGTGTCTGACACCAAAATAGGAAGTTTCAGATCTGCTTGCGATCCAGGACCATAATCGACGAAATGACCAGGGCAATGATCGCGATGCTGCAGACAATGATCGCTGATTTGAAATCTGTGACGGCTGACTTGAAATCGGCTGACATCGTTTGGCCTGTGAGCAACACGACATTGTTTTCGGAAATCGTGATTGGATTGAATTTCTGCAGCTTCGGGGCAATATTGACCAGCAACATCAGAACGACGGTGCCACCGGTCAGGAGCAAGCTGCCATAAACTGTTTTAAACAGTACGCCGCCGAAAATGATCAGCGACAGGAGCAAAACACCAAACAACCAGAGGCCGAAAACCGATAAAAACAGGTTGCTGATCTCGTCCGTCCGCCAGAAGTATGCCGTATAGAGATCTGTGACGACAAAGCAGAGCCCATAGCAGAGGGTCCAGATCACAGTTGCTGCGGAAAATTTCGCGAGGATGACATTCGAGCGGGACAGCCCTTTGGTCAGCAGATTGATCAGGGTTCCTTTGTCGAACTCACTGGCCATGATGCCACTGAAAATGATCACCACAACCACAAGGCCGGTCTGGGAAATGTTCTTGAAGAACTGCGCCCATGAATCGATCGCCGATGGCGGCGGCAGGCTGATCGTGATGCCCTCAGGCATCACAGCTTTCAACAGGTCCGGGGTGATCTTGGCAACAATTGGATTCATGAAGCCAAACAACAGGTACACCATGGCCAGGATGAAAATCTTATAAGTCCGAAAACCCTCGGTAAATTCCTTCTTGACAAAGGCGATATAAGCTCTCATTTGACCGCCTCCATGAAAAGGTTCTCGATCGTCGGTTCCAGCAATTCAAACCTGGTCGGTACAATCTGATTTTGCGAAAGCGTATCCAGCACAACGGATGCAAGTTTCGAAATATCCTTGTTATGCAAGGTGATGCCTGTGTCAGTCAATTCAGCACCCTCCAGAAAAGGAGTGATATGCGGATGAGTTGCGAACCGGGCCTTGTCGTCTGATGTCGCAAACTCAACCAGCAGCTGATCCTGCTTATGCTGGGCTTTCAGTTCCTGGAGTGTGCCGGCCAGCGCGATTTTGCCATGATGGATCACGGCAATGTGGTCACAGATTCGTTCCACATCGGACAGGATATGGGTGGAGAAGACGACGGTGGTCTTGCCCTTGACCTGTTGAAGGATATCCAGGATCTCTTTGCGGCCGATCGGATCAAGTGCCGAAGTCGGCTCGTCACAAATCAGGAGTTTAGGCTCATTCAATAGAGCCTGGGCAATCCCCAGACGCTGCTTCATGCCCCGGGAAAAACCGCCGATTTTCTTGTTCGCCTGAAGAAGCCCGACCAGCGAAAGCAATTCTTCGCTGCGGCTTTCAATCCGATCAGGTGAAAGACCTGTGATTTCGCCGCAGAGCTTCAGGTATTCTTTCGGCTTCATAAAGCCGTAGAATTCAGGCACATCCGGCAGGTAGCCGAGGTATTGGTTGGTCCTGTTCTGTCCGAACCGGACAATTTCTCCGTTGACGGTGATGGTGCCGCTGTCAGCCTTGAGAAGACCGAGCACCATTTTCATCGTGGTGGTTTTGCCGGCCCCATTCTGACCAACAAAGCCGAAGATGGAATTTGCCGGCACGCTAAAGGACAGATCATCGATGACCTTGTGATGCCCGAAACTTTTTGTCAGATGTTCGATGCAAAGCAGGTCCATTAGTCTTCGCTCCTGCCAAAGACAAAATAGACAATCGGGCCAATGATCTGGACAAAACACAAAACAACCCAGAGTGTCCGGTTGCCAAAACGATACTTCTTATGGGTCAGCACATGGACTAAAGCGGTGATGGTCAAAGCCAGTTCGATGACGACAATCGGGATCAGAAATGGTAGATATTCAATGATCTTATCCATGCCAGTATCCTCCATAACGTTTCCAGCATACTGACTATCCCGATGTTTGGCAACGTACCACTTGGGTGTCAGGCACCTTTTTCGGAAAGGTGCCTGACACCCAGTTGATCCCGAAAAGGTGTCTGACACCAAAACGTGACACCAAAACGTGCACAAAATAATCTATATGTAATCTTTATACCGATTGAAAAATCCCTATAGCTTCTAAATTCATGTCCGAGAGTGGCCGTGATACTTTTAACTTATGGGAATGTTATAGGAGAAAAAGTATGAACGCGCTACTACAAGATGGTTTGCTGATTCTCGTCGTCATCGGGTTGAGCTTGCCGTTGGGGCTCTTTATCCGGAAAATCATGCTCGGAGAAGACACGCTTCTGACCCGGGTCCTCGGACCGCTGGAAAGAATGATCTATCGCTCGTCAGGCATTTCAACTCAGAATGAAATGACCTGGAGCCAGTACGGCCGATCACTGCTAGCTTTCAGCTTGGCGAGCTGGGTCATTTTATTCCTGATCCTGGTCGCCCAAGGCATATTGCCAGGAAATCCTCACCAATTGCCGGGGATGGGTTTTGCACTGGCTTTCAACACCGCTTCAAGCTTTGTTACCAACACCAACTGGCAGGCTTATAATGGCGAAACAACCCTCAGCTACCTGTCTCAAATGGCAGGCCTGACGGTACAGAACTTTGCGTCTGCAGCCGTGGGGATCGCTGTTCTTTTTGCCTTGATTCGAGCCCTTTTCCGCCAGCCGCACAAAACGATCGGCAATTTCTGGATGGATCTGGTCCGGATCCAGTTGTACATTCTATTGCCGATCAGCCTGGTTCTTGCCTTGCTTCTGGTGTCTCAAGGTGTCGTACAGTCCCTTGCGCCAGGCCACGTCATCCAGATGCTCGATCCGGCCAGCGTGAACCAGAACGGAACGGCCCTGCAGCAATTCCTGCCTTCCGGTCCGGCTGCCAGTCAGGTTGCGATCAAACAGCTCGGCAGCAATGGCGGTGGATTTTTCAGTGTCAACTCGGCCCATCCTTTTGAGAATCCGACCCCGTTTTCCAATTTCCTGGAAATGGTGGCCATGCTGCTGATCCCGACGGCTCTGTTTTTCACCTTCGGTTCAGCCGTCAAAGACAGACGCCAGGGTATTGCCTTGCTGCTGTCCGTCACTGTCATTTTCGTTTCGGCACTTATTGCTGTGACAGTCTTTGAGCAGCAGGGAACACCTGCACTTCACCTGGCTGGCAGTACCCAGGCTTTAGCTTCTGATCCAGGTGGGTTCCAGCAGCTGGCCGGCAACCTTGAGGGCAAGGAAACCCGCTTTGGCAGTGTCGGCACCTCCGCCTGGGCTGTCATCACCACGGCTGTAGCCAACGGTTCGATCAATGGCCAGATGGATTCTCTGACCCCGTTGGGTGGTCTGGTGCCGTTGGTCCTGATCCAACTCGGTGAAGTTATTTTTGGTGGTGTCGGTTGTGGACTGTATGGCCTTCTAGCCTTTGTCATTCTGTCTGTTTTCATGGCCGGCCTGATGGTTGGTCGAACACCTGAATATCTCGGCAAAAAAATCGAACCTTTAGAAATGAAAATGGCGGTCATCGCTTGTCTCGCCACACCCATCGCAGCGCTCCTGGGCACGACCCTTGCAACTCTGATTCCCCAGACCCTGGCGATGCTTGGAAATGGCGGCCCTCATGGCTTTACCGAGCTGCTTTATGGATTTTCATCGGCCGCAGGCAACAATGGCAGCGCTTTTGGCGGATTACAGGCCAATGTCGCCTGGCTGAATATCCTGCTCGGCATGATCATGCTGGCCGTCCGGTTTGTGCCCATCGGGGCAGTCCTGGCCATGTCGGGTTCTCTTGTGGCCAAGAAAAAAGTCGCAATCAGCGCCGGGACATTGCCGACCCATAATTTTCTCTTCGTTATCCTGCTGATCGCCGTGATCCTGATCGTCGGCGCCCTGAGCTTTTTCCCGGCCCTGGCCCTCGGGCCGATCGCAGAACACTTGTCGAAATGATGTGGGGGGAAATGTATGTCCAAGCCAATTGAATTGATCTCCGCTGATATTTTGAAGCGGGCAGTCCTTGAATCTTTCACCAAGATGGGCTTCAGAACCCAGCTGCGCAATCCGGTCATGTTTCTGGTCTATCTCAGCGCAATTGCCACATCCTTGCTGGCATTGCTCTATTTTGCAGGATTTCAAGACGCACCCCTGGGCTTCATTGTCTGGATTGCCCTGCTACTCTGGTTCACGGTGCTTTTTGCCAATTTCGCTGAAGCTATTGCTGAAGGCCGCGGCAAAGCCCAGGCTGATACACTCCGCAATGCCAAAAAAGACATCATAGCCCATAAACTGGCATCCAAATCGTTTGATGCCCCGGTCAAAGAGATCGCCTCCAATCTGCTGCATCGCGGTGATCTGGTGCTGGTCAGGGCTGGTGAACATATCCCGGCCGATGGCGAAGTCGTCGAAGGCGCAGCATCGGTCGATGAATCGGCGATTACGGGTGAAAGTGCGCCTGTTATCCGTGAATCAGGCGGTGATCGAAGCGCAGTCACTGGTGGGACAACCGTCCTGTCCGACCAGTTGATCATTGAAGTCACAACCGAGAGTGGCGAAAGCTTCCTGGACAAAATGATCGCAATGGTCGAAGGTGCCAACCGGAAAAAGACACCAAACGAAATCGCCCTTGCCATTTTGCTGATCGCTCTGACCCTGGTTTTCATTGTTGTAACCTTTTCACTCTATTTCTTCGGCCGGTTTTCGGCCCAGCTTGCTCATACGGAAAATGTCCTGTCGCTGACATCGCTGATTGCGCTGTTAGTCTGCCTGGCACCCACGACCATCGGTGCCCTGCTGTCTGCGATCGGTATCGCCGGCATGAGCCGGCTGAACCAGGCCAATGTTCTGGCGATGTCCGGCCGGGCCATCGAGGCAGCCGGGGATGTCGACGTTCTCCTCCTGGACAAAACCGGTACGATTACTTTGGGCAATCGCCAGGCCAGCGAGTTCATGAATCTGGAAGGGGTCGAACTCCATTACCTGGCCAATGCAGCTCAGCTCAGTTCACTGGCTGATGAAACACCAGAGGGCCGCAGCATCGTGGTTCTGGCCAAAAACCAGTTTGGGCTGCGTGGCCGAAACCTGGCCGACCTGCAGGCCGAATTCATCAACTTCTCGGCCCGAACTCGCCTCAGCGGCGTCAATCTGGGCAAGATCCAGGTCCGCAAGGGCGCTGCCGATGCAATTCGCCACTTCATTGAAGACCAGGGCGGGGATTTCCCGGACGAAGCACAGAATATCGTCGAATATATCGCACGATCCGGTGGCACGCCGCTGGTCGTTGCCCGCGATGACACTGTTCTCGGCGTCATTTACCTCAAAGACATCATCAAGAGCGGTGTGCGTGAGAAATTTGAAGACCTGCGGAAAATCGGGATAAAAACCATCATGATCACTGGCGATAATCCGATGACTGCAGCAGCGATCGCCGGAGAAGCGGGGGTCGACGATTTCCTGGCCGAAGCCACTCCTGAAGGCAAACTCGCGTTGATCCGCGATTTCCAGAAAAAGGGCCATCTCGTCGCGATGACCGGAGACGGGACAAATGATGCCCCGGCATTGGCCCAGGCTGATGTGGCAGTCGCGATGAACACCGGAACCCAGGCTGCCAAGGAAGCCGGGAACATGGTCGATCTTGATTCCAGCCCGACAAAACTGATTGATATTGTCAGGATCGGCAAGCAACTGCTGATGACCCGAGGTGCGCTGACCACGTTCAGTATCACCAATGACGTCGCGAAATATTTTGCAATCATCCCATCGTTGTTTCTCGGTCTCTACCCTCAGCTCGGTGCGCTGAATATTCTTCATTTGACGTCACCCCAGAGTGCGATATTGTCCGCCGTCATCTATAATGCGCTGATCATTGTCGCGCTGATTCCGCTCGCCCTCAAAGGCGTGCGCTATCGGGAAGTGCCGGCTGACCAGCTCCTGGGTCGGAATCTCATTGTCTATGGCCTCGGGGGAATACTGGCACCCTTCATCTTCATTAAAATCATCGACTGGCTGTTGACCGTTGCTGGCCTGGCCTGACATTCGGGAAATAAGGTGTTCACATGAAAAAATTATGGCGACAATTGAAAATATCATTCAAGCTGCTCGGGATCATGACGATATTGCTTGGGTTTGTTTATCCACTCCTGGTGACCGGCCTGGCGAATTTTTTCTTCCCCAGCCAAGCCCATGGCAGTCTGCTTGAAGCTGATGGCCAGGTCATTGGTTCGGTTCTCATTGGCCAGCAGTTTACGGGCACAGGCTATTTCCATGGCCGTCCATCCGTTTCAGAATACCAGTCTGCCGGAGCCAGCAATCTCAGCGTTGCCGATGGGCAATATGCCAGCCTGATCAGCGCACGGATTGCCCAGCTGGAAAAGGAAAATCCGGACGCCGAAAGTCCGGTTCCGGTTGATCTGCTGACCACATCGGGCAGTGGACTCGACCCTGAAATATCACCTGCCGCTGCCCTGTACCAGATCCCGCGTATTGCCAAAGCCCGTGGCCTTGACCCTGAAACCCTCATCAATCTCGTTGCACAACAGACCCGGAAACGGCAATTTCTGGTTTTGGGCGAACCACGGATCAATGTTCTGGAACTGAATCTGGCGTTGGACAAGATCCAATGACCAACTAATGAAAAAACGCCGGTAAACTGCCAATGATATAATGAATTTGACTAACTGAGGTCATGAAAGGACTGCAGGTATGGAAACTGAAACCGGAAGGCGTCCATTCCAGAATCTGGAGCATGACAATCTGGCATCTCATCAACCATCACAGTACTCGGATGAAAATCGGGGTAAGCTGAAAATATTCTTTGGCTATGCTGCTGGAGTCGGCAAAACCTATGCCATGCTCGATGCCGCCCATGACGCGAAAAACCATGGTCGGGACGTCATCATCGGCTACATCGAACCACATACCAGACCGGCAACCCTGGCCTTGATCAATGGTATCGAACAAATTCCGCCGCAGCAGATCACCTATAAAGGCCTGACCCTTCATGAATTTGATCTGGATGGTGCCTTGAGACGGAATCCCGACCTGATCCTGGTTGACGAGCTGGCTCACACCAACGTGCAGGGTTGTCGCCATCGAAAACGCTGGCAGGACATCGAGGAGCTCCTGAGGGCTGGTATCGATGTCTATACAACAGTCAATGTTCAACACCTGGAGTCGCTGAATGATATCGTCTATGAAATGACCAATGTCAGAGTGCGCGAAACCATTCCAGACCACGTTTTCAATGATGCCGAAATTATCGAACTCATTGATATCGAACCGGACGAACTTTTGAGCCGCCTGGAAGAAGGCAAGATTTATCGTTCCGAACAAGCTCAGCGGGCGATGAGCCATTTCTTTATCCGCGCGAACCTTGTTGCTTTGCGAGACCTGGCCCTGCGTCATACAGCAGACCAGGTATCACGGAGCCAGATGCAAAACCCCGAAGAAAAGCGCGATATCCAGAAAACAGTCGGCAAGGAAAACCTTCTGGTCTGCATTAGTCCATCGCACAGCAACAGCAAGGTCATCCGGGCTGCCGTCCGGATGGCTGAGGCATTTCATGGCTCTCTGACTGCACTCTATGTCCAGCACAGCGATAGTCTTGAAGACCCTGACCAGGAAAAAGACTTGCTGGATAATCTGGCGTTGGCTGAGAATCTCGGTGCTACGATCGTCACGATTGAAAGCGATGATATAGCCGGACAGATCGTCCAGTATGCAATTTCCCATAATATCAGCCGAATTATCATCGGTCGAAATGCAGATCGCCTCCGCTTTCTCCACTTTCTTGGTCAGGCATCCATTCTGGACCGCATCATTGAACTAAGCGGATCTCTTGAAGTCTATGTCATCCCTGACAAGATCGGCAGGAAAAAACGCCAGGCGATTGCTTTCAATAGAAATCGTATGAAATTCGAGTTTCGAATCAACGACCTGGTCAAAGTGCTGCTCGTCGCCATGGCCAGTGTCTTGTGTGGCTATGTTCTGGAGGCACTGCATTTACCTGAAAGCAATATCATCATGGTTTTCCTTCTCGGGGTTATCCTGGTCGCCAATCAGACCAGTGGCCTGATCTATGGCATTTTAGCTTCGCTGCTTGGTGTTCTATCCTATAATTTTTTCTTTCTGCAACCTCGATATACTTTTTCAGTCCATGGAACAGAGTATATTTTCACGTTTTTCCTCATGCTCCTGTTTGCCTTGGCGACAAGCTCGATTTCCATCCGATTGCGCCGTCAGGCTGAAAACTTGTCCGTTCGACAGCGGCGCAGCGAGGTGCTGAACAAAATCAGCCAGAAACTCCAGACCTTGAACAAAATCGATGACATCGCCCACATGACTGCCGAATCACTAAGCCAGATTTTTGATCGCTCGGTTATTTTCTACCATGCCAGTAATTTTCAGAATGACCAGCCAGGTTACATGTTTGAACTGCCTGGCGACAGTGAATCCGCGAAACTGCTCCAGCCTTCGGAACGGGGTGTGGCGAACTGGGTCATGCAAAACGGCAAGGCAGCCGGAACCGGAAGCGATACACTTCCAGGTGCGGCGGCCTTGTATTTCCCGGTCCTTGATCAAAAGAAGGTTATTGCTGTCGTTGGATTGAATGGCTTCAAGGAAAATCCCATTGATTCGGAACAGCGTCTCTGGCTGAATACCGTCCTGTCACAAGTCGGCATTGCGCTGCAGCGCGAATATTATGCTCAAGACCAGCGTGAAACGGAAATCAAGGTCGCTCGAGAACGCATCCGCAGCAATCTCCTGCGGGCAATTTCCCACGACTTGCGCAGTCCCCTGACGAGTATTGCTGGAGCCGCAAGTATCATGATGGAACATGATTCAACTTTTGAACCGGGCACCCAACAATCACTGGTCGCCAATATTTATGAAGATGCTTTGTGGCTGAACCGGATCGTGGAAAACATATTGAGCATCACACGTCTGGACAGTGAAAATGTTCAGCTGAAGAAGAATATCGAAGTGGCTGATGATGTATTGAATGAAGCGGTCGACAGAATTCGCAAAAGGATGAGTCGGCACAAGATCAATTCATCCATGCCAGATGAAGTCATAACGGCGCCAATGGATGGCAACTTGATCGTCCAGGTTCTGATCAATCTACTGGATAATGCAGAGAAGTATTCGCCGGAGGGCGCCGATATCGACATTGCGTGCTATCAAAAATCGGGAAAACTCTGGTTCGAAGTCCAAGATCGTGGACCTGGCATCAATGACGAAGACAAACCGCTGATCTTTGACCTGTTTTATACGACAGAAACCCAGACTGACAGTAGAAGAGGAATGGGGATAGGACTCTCACTCTGCAAAACGATCGTGGAAGCCCATGGCGGCCAGATCAGTGTCGAAGACCGGCCGGGCGGAGGTTCAATTTTCAAATTCTATCTGCCCCAGAAAAACAATGGCAATGCCCAGAAGAATTAGAGGTAATTCATGGATAAGAAACCGCGGATTCTGATCGTGGAAGACGACAAAGCGATTCGGCACTTCATCAGGGTTTCTTTGCAGAGCCAGAACTATGAGTATTTCATCGCCGAGAACGGCAAATCCGCTATTGAGCAAACCGCTGCCATTCGTCCGGATGTCATGTTGCTGGACCTTGGCCTGCCGGATCTGGATGGCGTTGAGGTCATCGCAAGAGTCCGGGAATGGAGTGAAATCCCGATTATTGTTGTCTCTGCCCGGGGCAATGATTCAGACAAAGTCAAAGCCCTGGATATGGGTGCCAATGATTACCTGACCAAGCCTTTCAGCCTTGATGAATTACTGGCCCGCATCCGGGTCGCGCTGCGCAGCCAGAGTTCGAAAGGCAGTCCCGAATCAGAACATGATGCGGTCTTTTCCAATGGCAGGCTATCAATCGAATATGCGCGGCATTATGTTTCAATCGATCAGCAGGAGATACATCTGACGCCGATTGAATATCGTCTGTTATGTCTGCTGGCCCTGAACATCGGCAAAGTCCTGACCCACAACTATATGCTTAGGGAAATCTGGGGAAACTATGTCGATCAGGACGTCCAGAATCTGCGGGTATTCATGGCAGGCCTGAGAAGAAAACTGGACCACTCCGGAGAGCAGCTGATCAAGACCCATATCGGAGTTGGCTATTCCATGGACCGTTTGGATTAAAAAGCAATAAATCGGCTATATATTGAAATACGGCTTATTAATCGGGCGCCATGGATTATGAATTTTTGGAGAGGTCAACATCTACTGGACAATATGTTATGTTTTCATTTTTTTCGTCCAATCTACATTTTGCAGGTGTCACACCATATTGTTTTTTAAAATGAGCATATAGAGAACTATTATCTTTATAACCAATCAATTCAACAATTTTCTCGATCGGATAATCGGTCATTTGAAAATAGGTCAATGCTTTTCTCATCCTCATTTCAATGACTAGATTTTGAAAAGTTCTGCCTGTTTTTTTGCGAACTAAATAGGATAGATATTTTGGATGGTATTTGAAATAAGTAGAGGCATTCTCAAGGCTCGCCGAAGATAGATTTTTCGATATATAGTCGTAGATTTCGGTGGCCAAGCTGTCATCTTTACTTCGTCCGTATTCGCGTAGAAATTCACCAAACAGCAACATCAGTGTTGCTTCCAAGACAATGTTGGAGAAGCATTCGGTTTCCAGGAACTCCTTGAGTAGCCAGTCAATGATCCATTCAATATTCGGAGACAGATTGTAAAAAACCATAAATGAGTCATAAGATGAAGTCGTCATATATCGATTAAAAAAACGGTCAAGGTTCACATCAAATATCAAAAGTGAATAAAATGACTTATTAAATATATGTCGAGGCAGTAAAATGTTGAGCAAAATATCCTCGTCTTCGTTAAATTTAATGATCTTATGGCGGGCCCTTGGATTATGTATACAGACTTCACCTTTTTTCAAGGTGATTTCCTTACCATCGACAACCTCTATCACAGTGCCTTTATAAACATAGATTATTTCGAAGAAGCTGTGTGAATGTTCAACATTGTTGAAAAACTGAGGATGCAGATTGATAAATATGTCTTTATGTGGTCCATTTATGGCTAAATCATCAGGCAAATACAATTCAGGATGGATTATTGAAAACTCTCTCACTTCGCTGATTTGATCAAGATGAACCCCGTATTTTTTTTCGACATACTTAAGTATGCTTTCGTAAAATGCATTGCAATTCTCTTGGAGTATAAGCATCAGTTTTTCCTGCATAATCATTTCTCCCAACATGTGATTTGGTAACAAAAAAGTGACCGTATTCTAATTGATAATCGAATTGGCAGGGTATTAAGTTCATAAAAGATATGATAAATCTTACTATTTCACATAATATATCATGAATACAACTAAAGATATCTGTTTTGATTGTACGTATCATTAAATGAAACATTGAATCAATCCACATCAAGAACACTTGCCGGGAAATTGCACATGGAGGTCAGTGTATTATGAATAGACTTTTTATCGAACCAGAATTGTTGGTCAACAAGAAGTTACGGCAGAACGCTTCGTATATACGCAAGGAATTCAGCCTGAACAAACCGATTGCCAAGGCAATCATTACTCTGTCAGCATGCGGTTTGTACAAAACACTGGTCAATGGCCAGGAAATCAGTAATCAGGTTCTGTTGCCAGGATTTACCTTTTATAAAGAGCGACTTCAGTATCAGACCTTCGATGTAACAAATCTTCTTTCACCGGGTAATAATTCTATTGCTGCGGTGATTGGTGATGGCTGGTACCGTGGTCGAGTAGGTTTGTTGGACAGGACTTCCTTCTACGGCGAAAAAATCAAATTCATGTGCGTTCTAGATGTCACATTCACAGACGGTACGACGCAAAGAGTTGTCACCGATACGAACTGGAAGGCAACGCAGGATGGACCTATCCGAAAGAATGATCTAAAAAGCGGAGAGGAATATGACGCAACCCTTGAAATGCCCGGCTGGGACCGACCAGGGTTTGATGATTCCAAATGGCATGGTGTATTGCAATCCTGCTATAAGGGCAAGTTGGTTCCCTCAGAAGGTGAGCATGTTCTTGAACAGGAAACCTTTTCACCGAAAGTCCTGAAAACACCAAATGGAGAGACTGTTCTCGATTTTGGACAGAACATTTCCGGCTATGTTTCTTTCTGTGTCCATGGTAGAAATGGGCACAAGGTGGGTTTAATCCACGGCGAAACCCTGGACGAAAAAGGCAACTTCACACTCAAGAATCTTCAGCTTGAAGGGAAAAAGAAAATTAATAAACCCCTGCAGATAAACAAATACACGCTCAAGGACGGCGCGCAAACCTATAAACCCACTTTTACGATGAGCGGCTTTCAATATGTCAAACTGGTCAACTGGCCTGAAACAATCAAGTCAGAGAATTTTTCAGCTATAGCAGTCTATTCCGACGTAAAGCCCAACGGTAATTTTGAATGTTCCAATCCGCTGATAAACCAACTCGTCAATAATATACGTTGGAGTATGAAGAGCAATTTTGTGGATATCCCGACTGATTGCCCAACTCGAGAACGTGCAGGATGGACCGGTGATCCGATGATTTTTTCCGAGTCAGCCTGTTATTTGGGCGACACCAAGTTGTTCTTCGAGAAGTGGATCAAGGATGTTGCACTACAGCAGCGTAAAGATGGTCGCGTTTCCAGCATCGTGCCGGATGTTGGATTGCTTCGGTTCATAACAGATGGTTCCGTTGGTTGGGGAGATGCAATTTGCATTATCCCCTGGACGCTTTACCAGTTCTATAATGATAAACAAATACTGGAAGAAGTGTATGACAACATTGTCCGCTGGGTAGAATGTAATCGAAAAAGGGCGAGAAGAATGCACCTCTCGAATCTTTTCAAATCGGGAGCGCATCGTCGATATATTCTAGATACAGGTTATCACTGGGGGGAGTGGCTGGAACCTGGATCTGTCATGCTGAAAGATGGCCTGAACAACATCTTTTTGCCGGACGCTGAAGTAGCTACCGCATATTTTGCCAACGCGGCTCGGTTGCTTGGCGATGTCGCGGAGTTACTTGGAAAACAGGGAGAAGCTGCGAAATATCGGGGACTTTTTACAGCTGTTCGCGATGCCTATCGGATAGAATTCATTAAAGATGGTCGGGTTTCTTCCTCGCGCATGTGCCGGTATGTCCGTCCTTTAGCGCTTGACCTTGTTACAGAATCAGAGAAGAAAACGATCGTCAGAGACCTGAATGAAATGGTTATCAAAAATGAGTATCGAATCGGCACAGGGTTTCTTACCACACCCTTCGTCCTACAAGTGCTGGCTGATCAGGGATATGTTGATACAGCATACAAAATGCTGGAAAATACAAGACGCCCGGGCTGGCTATATGCTGTAACCAAGGGCGCGACCACCATTTGGGAGAACTGGAATGGCAAAGACGAAAACAATGTTCCGGTTGACTCGTTTAACCACTTTGCCCCGGGCAGCGTTCTGGCTTGGCTGTTCAATTCGGTGGTAGGTATCAGGCCTGCAGAACCTGGCTTTGAAAAGATAATGATTCGCCCCATACCTGGGGGAAGCCTAAATTTTGCAAAAGCTACCTACAAAAGTGTAGCCGGAGAAATATCTTCGGAATGGAAAATTGAAGGCGATCTATTTTCCCTGTCAGTTAATGTACCAAGATCGGCTGAGATCCGTATGCCAAACGGTGAAGTATATCAAGTCATGCCCGGAAAACACAAAATGACCTGCAAAATTGTCGGATATTAATCCGTTGGAAAGAAAGTAAATATTGAAGCGAAAGTGAAGACATTGGAGATTGTCTTATCAATGGAATCCGTTTTGCTTTTCCAATATCCAATCGTCAATCAGGACGGACGACAAATTGATATCCAGAAGATCTGCCATCAGATATACTGGCGAGAACCGGGCCAGATCATCGACGGACTGGATGCCAGCCGCATTGAGCAGGGAGAGGTAGCTCAGGTTTGTCTCAACCGAGTCATCGTGTGCAGACGCCTTCGCGGAATCTGCCAAGTTTATTTTGGTGTATTTAAATTGACCGGTCTTGTTGGCGTGGCTTCTCTTGAACGAGCAAATTTCAAGGATATCCTCGAGTGAAGTAAATCGGTGTCTTAAATCGGTGTCTGACACCGTTTTAGGAACTTCCTGATCGGTGCCTGACAGCATAAGGAGTGGCCAGCCATGATTCCCCATGTTTCGTTTAAAAGTACTGACAAAAGCGGCATTGCCCTGGAAGTTTTCCAGACCCTGGATTCCGTTCCTGTGCATCGCCACGATTTCCAGGAATTTGTCCTGATCACCAAGGGTTCGTGCATTCACCAGTTCAAGAACCTGGCGATGCCGTTGATCCCGGGGGATGTCTTTCTGATCCCGCCGCACCAGGAGCATGCCTATGTCATCGAGACGCCGGTCTGCATGTATAACTGCCAGTTCTATCCCGAACAGATTTCAACCTGGCGTGACGTCCAGTTCGGCAGCCTGATCAATGAACTGTCTGAGCCGCAAGCAGGCAACCCTGTCTTTCCAGCCGACTTGAACAGCCAGCATATCATCCATCTTTCGATTGAGGACTCGGAACGGGTCCAGACCATGATGGAAATCATCCGACTCGAACAAACCCAGCAGGGATATGCTTTCCAGCAGGTCAAACAGGACTACCTGAACCTGATCCTGGTCATCATCGCCCGGGCCCGCCTGAACCAGTTTGCCCGGTCACCGGATGTCGAAAGCCCGCGCCACGAAGTGATCTCTGCTGCCCAGCATTACGTCGAGGACCATCTTGCCGAGCAGATCGATTTTTCGGATTTCGCCCGAAAACACAATGTCAGTACCGGCCATTTCCGGGCGATCTTCAAATCGGCAACCGGACTGGCTCCGGTGGAATATCTCAATCGCCTGCGCATCGTCCGGGCCATCGAATACCTCAAGAATGATGCGCTGGCGATGAGTGATGTTTCGGCGGCGGTCGGTATTTATGACGCGAATTATTTTTCCCGCCTGTTCCGGAAAATCATCGGCTATTCACCGCGTGAATTCCGCAACCAGGCCCGGAAATTGGCTTGAAAACCAATGGTTTCCGCTACTCGGTGATTTCCATTTGCCTGGTGATTTCCGCTTGCCCGGAGATTTTCGTTATTCGGTGATCTCAGCCAGTTTGACAGAGCGTCCTTCGGCCAGTGATTTCCTGGCGGCTTTGGCGATCAGTACGGGCATCAGGCCGTCTATACCCAGTACTGGTGTTTCCGTATTATTGAGAATCGCAGCTGTAAAGGCTTTTGTTTCCGCGATAAAAGCATTGTTGTAACGTTCAAGGAAGAACCAGGTCGGTTTGGCCATCGTCACACCGTCGGCAGTGCTGATGGTGGCGGTGTTGTCGAGGTCGTTGGTGACTTGGACACAGCCGCCGGCGCAGTGTACTTCAGTGCGCTGGTCGTAGCCGTAACCGGCCCGGCGGCTGTTGTCGATTACGCCGATCGCGCCATTGGCGAATTTGAGCATGACAATCGCGGTGTCCACGTCATCATAGTCTTTGAAACGCGCATCGATGAGAACCTCGCCGTAAGCGGTGACTTCGGTCACTTCGCTGCCGGACAGAAAACGGACCATATCGAAGTCGTGGATCATCATATCCATGAAAATTCCGCCGGACCCTTTGACATAGTCCATCGGCGGTTGTTCGGGATCACGGGATGTCACTTTGACGATGTGGGGGGCGCCCAGTTTGCCGGAGGCGACTGTATCGCGGACCATCTTGTGGTTGTGGTCAAAGCGGCGGACAAAACCAACTTGCAGTTTGACACCGGCCTGGTCGACCGCCGCCAAAGCTTCGCGGATCCGGGCGATGTCATGATGGATCGGTTTTTCACAGAAAATGTGTTTGCCGGCAGCAGCTGCCTGGATGATAAAATCCGCATGCGTGTCTGTTGAGGAGCAGATAAACACGGCATCGATCGCCGGATCTGAAAAAATTGCTTTCGCATCCAAATAGCATTTATCAACGCCAAGACCTTTCGCCCAGGTGCGCGTCGCATCGTTCAGGAAGGGGTCGGCCACTGCGACCAGCTGCGCTTCCGGTACAGCCAGGGCCAGGTTTTCACCATGCAGCTTGCCAATCCGGCCGGCACCGATCAAGCCAATTCTAACCTTTTTGTCCATTTGAATGACTCCTTTTTACATGTGGTTTTAATTTGTGTTTCCACTATAAAACGAGCTCTGACAAATCAGTAGAAGATTTCAAAGCGAAATTAGCACAAAACGAAGATTGGATGAAGATCAAGAAATCCTATTGTCGCTGGTTAAGTATCTGGTACTCAATCGGGGTCATTCCGAAATACTTTTTAAATACAACATTAAAATGTTTAGTGCTTAGATAACCGACATTTTTTGAAACGATATATACCTTGATCTGCCTGTTTTGACGCAAGAGTTCTGCAGCCTTTTCCATTCGTACTTTGGTAATATATTTGCAATAAGGTTCACCCGTCGACTTATGGAATACGTCACTTAAATAGCTGGCAGAAATATCCAGAAAGCGGGCGATGTCCGAAAGACTGATTGGTTCTAGATAATGCTCATTAATGTATGCGGTTGCCTTCTCGACAATTGTAACCGGTTCAATTGTGATTTTGTCTTCAACTTGTGGAACAAGAGACTGCTGTATTTGTTGAAGTCTTTCACGCGATTGAAGAAGGTTCGCAACCCGTTGAAGCACTTCATTCAATTCATCATCATCAAGTGGTTTGAGCAAATAATCAAAAACATCACAGCGAATTGCTTTTCGTGCAAAATCGAACTCATCATAACCGGAAAGAATGATAACGATTGTTTGTGGATAGCACTCACGAATTTGATTCGCTAATTCCAAGCCGTCCATTTCAGGCATGGAAATATCAGTTATGACCAGGTCAAAGGATTTTTGCCTGAGAATGTTCAAGGCCTCCAACCCGTCTTTGGCTATGGCGCTGACTTCCCAGTTTGGGTTGATCCGAGGTACTGCATTGAACAAATAGGTTGTCATTAATGCTTCATCATCGACAACCAGAAGCCTCAGTTTGCAATTATGATCATCGGGTGTTTTCATAGCAGTTATCTTCCCTCTGATAAAGGCAGACATAAAATCACATGAGTGCCTACACCGTTTTCCGATTTCAAGTTTACACCATACAAAGGCCCATATTTCAATTTTATCCGCCGATTGACATTACTTAATCCCACACCGATTTGCGGGGTTTCCTTAACCATGGTTTGGATCATTTCATCATGATGATTGTTCTCTGGGGTTGAATCGTCTGTCTCTTCCTGAACCGAAATATTCACATTGATGTCGTCACCTGCCAGTACCTTTTGCAGTTGATTCAATTGATCGGGGGCAATGCCCTTGCCGTCGTCCTGAACATGTAGTTCAAACGTGCTTTCAGTTTGTTTCGAATAAACCAAAATAGTTGTGGGAAACTTTGCAGATTTAAAACCGTGGATAACAGCATTCTCGATCAATGTCTGGAGTGACAGGGCTGGCAACTGATAGGACAAGTATTCATTTTCAATGGAAATCTGGTAGAGCAGGCCATCGCCGAATCGCATTTTCTGTAAAGTCAAGTAGGCCTCTGCTATCTTCAATTCCTCGGATAGTGGGATTTCCTTGTCAAAATCTACCATACCTCGTAAGAGAAATGATAATTTGTTAATTCCAGTAACCGCATCATCCTTTTGGTCCATTTTGATTAAGATGCTAATTGTATTCAAAGTATTAAAAAGAAAATGCGGCCTGATTTGATTATAGAGAGCCAAGTATTGTGCTTCCTTCTGCAAATATTTCGCCTCATAAACATCCTTGACTAGTTTCATATTTGTTTTGATCATCGAACGGATTCTTGAGACCATTTGATTGAAATTTGAACCTAAAAATCCAATCTCATCTGATGATTTGACTTGGAATTGAACGTCAAGATCACCATTTTGTACTCTTTTCATCAGGTCGACAATTTTCGAGAGTGGACCTAACAGCTTTGTGATCAGAAGCGAAGACAATAGCGCAGCAAATATTGCGCATATAACAGCTAGTCCGATCGAGGCATCTCTTGTCTGAATAGCATAACGGTTGATTTGGTCATACGAATTGACGGCGATTAATTGCCAGTCAGTCATTCCAAGCGTCTGTGAATTGATGAAGTATTGCTGTTGGCCAATCGTCAATTGATTTTGATTGCTACTGCCATTTAATGCGGCTTGAATCAGGTTGCTTGAAATTCGATTATCGACCAATCTGCTGTTCTGATAGAGTACATTCCCCGATTTATCTGTAATGTAGAGAGCACCATTGTCTTCAACCGATACCATGTCGCAAATTGATTTGATGCCTGCATAGTTGGCATCGACCTTGATAACCCCAATGATTTGCGTCGAATCGCTGATTTTGCGCAATCCCTGGGCGACTGAGAAGGATATCGCATTGGTTGAAAGCGGCAGCAGCACTGGATTAAGAGAATTCATGGCAGTGAGATACCATTCGCTGCTTTCAATATTGCCAGACAGATCCATGCCAGTTTTTGTTTTGATTGACGAATAGGTTTCATCAGCAAAAATATAAACTCTGAGAATATCATTACGCGGAACCAGCATCATCTCATCAAGAAATCCTTCAATGACCCGCTGTTTGTTCAACTTATCCTGATCACTGAAAACTGGTTGCTCAAGTAGCGTCATCAATTGCTTATTGTAATATGGTGTTCGGCAAAGCCGAAACACTTCGTCAAGATAGGTATCGATATTTAATCCAACCTGTTCCAGTATTTGCTGAGTCTTTTGCCTGGACTGCGCGGTTAGGTCTTGTGTGTATCGGTAATAGGTGAGCGCTGTGGTTAACAAGACAGCAAACACAATAAGCGCGGCAATGATAGCGATCAATTTCCGCTTAATGCTGTTCTTGAAAATGAAACCAAGGATTCGACTGCTCAACCCCAATACCCTCACTTTTTGTTCATTCTATCAGGAGATCTATTAAATTCAATGTTTTGCTGGTAAAAGATTTGGCAATTTCAACAAGTCAAGAATATCGAACCATAATCCAAGAAACGTGGAATATTATGTCATGTACGGTCATGATAGCATTAAAACAGATAGGGTACCCATCAAACAATATGTTAACTAAAGAGTTCAAGCTGTAAATTCGGAGGAGAGACAATGAAAAGGTTTTTAACATTTATTCTTTGTCTGGCTATGCTGGTTGCATTCACTTCTGGATGCGCCCAAAACACTCAGACGACCAACACAACAGGTGATGCAAATTCAACCAGTGCCATTGAAACAACTGCAGAAAAAGCTGGAAAGACGCACTTGAAACTGTTCACTGGCAAAATTGAAACTGTTGACGTGATCAACGACGTCATTAACAGTTTCAACGCCTCACAAGATCAAATTGTCGTCGAACAGGAATATCAGAAGGACGCTTCAAACATTATCAAAATTAAGTTCGCTTCTGGTGAAGTGCCAGACATTATGACGACCTATGAGCAAGAGTATGTGGATGCTGGTAAATATCTTGAATTGTCAGACATGAGCGACTGGTGGAACAGATTAATTCCATCCATGAAGGATAGTTGTACCGATCTAAAGACGGCGAAACAATACCGGGTCTGTACGAATATGACAATGGCTGGTTTCTTCTACAACAAAGAAATCTATAAGGAACTGAATCTCAATGTTGCTACGACTTGGGATGAATTCGTTTCAAACCTTGAAGCGATTAAAAAGGCCAAACCCAATGTTGTGCCCTGGTTCATTTTCGGAAAGGAAGCTTGGCATCTGGGTCACCTGATCGAATTCATTCCCCACGGCTATTTGAAAGAAAAGTATGGGGTATTGGCTATCAAGACGGCTATGCTCAACAATGATCAAAACATTCTCGATTTTGGTGCGGCCAATGGATCAATGGCTACATTTGGCAAGGATATGCTCGAGCTGAAGGAAAAAGGCCTCATCAACTCGGATGTACTTACTGCTACATCTGACAATTGTGTTCAGGCTTTCACAAGTGGCGATGCTGCAATGTTTTCAAATGGCATGTGGGTTCTTTCCAGCCTTATGGCAGCCAACCCTGAAATGGCAGACAAGATTGGTTTTGCTCCTTACCCGTCCTATATGCCGGATGGAAAACCAGTTGTGCTTGTTGCTGAAGATTCGGGCTATTGTATCAGTGCGACAACCGAATCGGCCGATCAGGCAAAAATCTTCCTGAACTATCTTTTCAAGGCTGAAAACCAGAAGCTCTATTCGGAAAAATTGGGTTCGCCAAGTGCGTTTACTGATGTCAATGCTGAATGGGCTCCTGCATCGATCGTTTCTGATGTCAATGCAGCTGTTAAATCAGCAGCCAATATTGGTTTTACAAATGAAAAACCTTCAGGATTTTCAGGAGACGATGCCGGACGTATGGTTCAGGACTTATTGGCAGGCAAATATACAGCTGAGCAATTTGCCACCGCCTACAAAGCTGCCTGGGATGCAGGCATCAAGTAAGTTTTGCAATCAGATTGTTGGTATGAGGGGCATTCACCAAAGGATGCCCCTCATACCAACTCAAGAGGTGAAAATCCAATGGAACAGCGTACTCGGATTAATTATTACCAATTCATGTCTCTGCCTGCCTTCATATTATTCGCTTTTCTCTTCATTTATCCATTAACCCGGGGAATCGGCATGAGCTTAACCGATTGGGATGGGTTTTCGACAGCACATTTTGTTGGCTTGGACAATTTCATTGCTTTTTTCAAGGATGAGCGGGCAATTCACGATATTCAAACGACGATCCTGTTCGCACTGGGAAGTGCGGTCTTGCTAAACCTGGTTGGCTTAATCTATGCGTTGTTGATGAATAGCAGTATGAAGGGCAAAAATATTGCCAAGGTAATTATCTACTTGCCATCAATTATCAGTCCCTTGATCATGGGTTATATCTGGTATTTTCTTCTGCAGCCTGAACGAGGATTTATTTATCGGTTTGTGGAAAAGGCTAGCGGTACCCCCCTGCTGTGGAACTGGATGTCGAAATATTCATTGACTTTGCTGGTTTTGATTTTTGTCAACGTCTGGCAGTATGCAGGTATGACCATGATCATTTATCTGTCTGGTCTACAATCGATTGATGAAGCTTTATATGAAGCGGCTTCTATTGATGGTGCCGGAAATCTGCAACGGTTTTTCAAAATAACTTTTCCCTTGCTGATGCCTTCGGTTCGAATCAATGTTGTGACGAATATTATCGGCTCCCTGGCAGTGTTTGATGTCATCATGGCACTGACTGATGGAGGTCCAGGCTATGCGACCGAGAGCCTTTCGATCTATATCATGCGGATGTGCTATGGTTCGCGCACAGGGTATTCAACCGCTGTTGCCCTCATCTTATTTGCCTTGATTCTGGTGCCGGTCTGTATATCTTTAAAGCTTATGAAGGAAAAAGAATAGGGATGTGATTTCTATGTTCCAAACGATCACTAAAATATTGCGATACTTCGTCGTTGCTTTAATTAGCTTTGTTTGTCTCATCCCATTTTATATTCTGATTGTTCTTTCTTTAAACAGTCCAACCAGGGTGTTTTATGAAGGAAATATGTTTGTGCCCAACTTTCAGCTTCAGAATTATATTGATGCCTGGCATAAGTCATTGATTGGCAATGCGATATTGAATTCGGCCATCATCACCGCTGGTACAATGTTTCTGGTCATTATTCTTGGCTCTATGGCCGGGTTTGCGATTGCCAGATTCCCATCGATCTACAATAAAACAGGGTTTGCAATATTGATAGGCTGTATGATGATTCCAGGTATCATCAACACGGTCCCACTTTATACCTTGATGCGGAATATTCATGCAGTCGATACCCTTTGGGGTATGATTCTGGTTTGTACGAGTCTGGCACTTCCAGCATGCGTATTTGTCTACACGAATTTTATCAAAGCTCTAACCCAAGTAGTGGAGGAAGCTTCGATAGTCGATGGCTGTACCTGGTTTAGCTCCTTCTGGCTCATAACATTTCCAATGATCAAGCCAGCAACGGCGGCTGTTGTTGTCCTGAACTGCTTTGGCGTCTGGAATAACTACGCCCAGGCCGTATTCTTTTTACAATCAAGAAAATACCATAATGTTCCCTTGGCACTTTCAATATATTTCCAGCAATTTGCTGGAGCAAAATGGCATTTGATGGCCGCGACTGCTGTCATTGCAGTTGTCCCAGTCGTCATCATTTTCCTCGCGTTTCAGAAATACTTTATGAAGGGCTTGAATGCTGGAGCTGTAAAAGGATAGTTTTGCTGTTCCCGATCGGCCCGGATAGATTTGAGGTACATGATATGCTATTAGATATCTACTCGGAAAAAGTGCAATATCTGGATGATGAGCCTATAAAAATCATTTTTGAATTTACTGAAATGACCGGAAATGAAATCGAATTGTCAGTTTGGCACTTGAATTCTCTGGTCTTGTCAATTTGCCAGCCAATCATTGATATGGAAGACAGTGCAGTCAAGATATGTCATGCTTCACAAGCAGGAGAGCAAATTCACCAGGGGGTGATCACGCTGCCGACTCTTCCTGCTGGTGGTTATGGCATTCAATTCAAGATCGGAAGAGATGGTGTCTGGTCCAACCAGATTGGCACAGCAGTTCCGGTTGTAACTCATAACTCGGAAAAGCAGATATTGCGATACGGCTTTCTCAGTGACTTTGATCAGGAAGATATGGATGACGAGGATATCTGCTCCTTGCGCAAATTTCATATCAACTTGATTCAGTATTATGACTGGTCCTATCGTCCACATCAGCTTGTTGGAACCGCATCCAATTATCAGGACCTGATGGGCAAATCGATTAGCAAGAACGTTTTGGTCCATAAGATAGATTGTGCCAAGGCTTTAGGCATGCGCTCGATCGCATATGGTGCTGTTTATGCTGCTGCCAATGATTTTCTGGCAGATCATCCGGACTGGGGGCTTCTTGATCATTCGAGCAAACCAATACGCTTCATTGATTGTTTTTGCATAATGGATATCAGTCGTGGTTGCCCATGGCACGAATATATCATTGATCAATATAAACAATCGATTATGAAACTTGATTTTGATGGAATCCACATGGATACATATGGTCATCCTAAATGGGCCATATCACCTTCACACGGAAAGAAGACAATATACCTGGAAGATCATTTAGATCTGCTGATCAATGATGTACGCGATTGTCTAAATCCCGTCAAACCTGATGCGACTTTGATTTTCAATAATGTTGGTAATTGGCCGATCGAAAAGACAGCGACTGCCCAGCAAGATTGTGTCTATATCGAGGTCTGGCCACCCTATGAACGATATCATCACATCAGTCAATTAATCATTGATGGCAAGAAATTTTCAGGAGGAAAACCTGTCATCCTGGCAGCCTATCTTGCCCCGTTTAGAACTGGTACTGCATCCGGAGCGCAATATGCAGCTCTGTTATTGACTGCAATCATTTTTGGACACGGCGGAACTCACCTTTTACTGGGTGAGAAAGATGGGGTTTTAACCCAGGGCTATTACGTTGATCATTCTCTGCTCAATCCTCTGCAATCGCATTCTCTCAGGAAATATTATGATTTTGGTGTCCAATATCAAGATTTGCTTTACGATAATGAGCTCCTGGATGTGACAATGACCCACTCGTTTTGGGACAATGTTGAATATCGATGCACCAATGTGCCGTGGAGTCCGTATGGCGAAAGTGGAAAGCTCTATTTAACAATTCGCCAAAAACCCAAATGGCGGACAATATCCATGGTCAATTTGTGCGGTTGTTCTGATGATTACTGGAACACAGACAAAGAACGTCCTCTTCAGCTTGAAAATGTCATTTTTGAAGTGATGCTTGATGGATCCTGTCCATCTGTCTGGCTGGCATCGCCGGATGATGATGGCCAGCCGCTCTCCCTGCCCTGTCAGCTGTTTGAAACGGAAAAGGGTTTGTTTGCTCGAATCATTGTTCCGAAAATTGAAATATGGGCACTGCTTGTGATCAGTTGTGAACAGGAGAATAATGAGGAAGTTCAATATGGATGAGTTGAATAGAAAATGGTGGAAAGAAGCTGTTGTTTATCAAATCTATCCTCGCAGTTTTCAGGATAGTAACAGGGATGGCATAGGCGATATCGGCGGAATCATCAATAGACTCGATTATATAGAATCATTGGGTGTCAGTGTCATCTGGCTTTGCCCGGTATATCAATCTCCCAATGATGATAATGGCTATGATATTAGTGATTATCAGAGCATTATGGCAGAATTTGGCACGCTTGCGGATTGGTCAGCTTTATTGGACAAGATTCATAATCGTGGCATGAAGTTGATTATGGATTTAGTTGTCAATCATACATCTAATGAACATCCTTGGTTTATCGAGTCTAAATCCTCTAAAGATAGTAGTAAGAGAGACTATTATATTTGGAGAAAAGGGAAAAACGGTAAAGAGCCAAACAATTGGGAATCTTTCTTTACACCTTCGGCTTGGGAATACGACCCATCGACAGATGAGTATTTCTTGCACCTTTTTTCGAAAAAGCAGCCTGATCTGAATTGGGAGAATCCAAAAGTTCGTGGAGAAATATTTTCGATGATGACTTGGTGGTTAGATCAAGGGATTGATGGCTTTAGAATGGATGTCATAAACTTGATTTCGAAAGATCAAGACTTTCCAGACGGTCCGATAAAAAGTGAAAAAGCATACCAAAGTGGTGCAGAATATTATTTCAATGGCCCAAGAGTTCATGAATTTCTTCGGGAGATGAACGAAAAAGTACTTTCGCACTACGATGTCATGACAGTCGGAGAGACCCCCGGTGTCAGTGTGGAAGATGCAATGCTCTATGTTGGCGAAGATCGTCATGAGCTGAATATGCTGTTTGAATTCGAGATGATGGGAATAGACTCCGGGCCGGAAAGTAAATGGGATATCGTACCTTGGCATCTGAAAGAATTTAAGCAGATCATATCTCGCTGGCAGACAGGACTAAGTAAAAATGGCTGGAACAGTCTATATCTTAATAACCACGACCAGCCACGGATGGTTTCGCGGTTTGGAAATGACAAGGAATACCATGCAGAATCAGCCAAACTGCTGGCAACGATGCTTCACACTTTGAAGGGTACTCCCTATATATACCAGGGCGAAGAAATTGGCATGACGAATGTCAGTTTCGAATCAATTAATGACTACAAGGATATTGAAACCTTGAGTTTTTACGGTGAAACACTGAAAAGAGGTGGCGACCTGCAAAAAGCAATGGAAGCCATTTATAAAAAGGGTCGCGATAATGCTCGAACGCCAATGCAATGGGATGATACACTAAATGCTGGTTTTACAGAAGGCTGTCCATGGATCCGGGTCAACGATCGATACCCTGAAATAAATGTCAAGTCAGCCTTGTCCGATCCTGACTCTATCCTTCATTATTATAAAAAGCTAATCCAACTTCGAAAAGAAAATTTGATTTTTATCTATGGTGAATATTCATCAATCTTGGAAATCGATGAGCAAATATTTGCCTATATTCGGACAATGGGCATAGAGCGGATATTAGTTATTCTGAATTTCTCTGCCCAAATAGCAAACTTTTACTTGCCTGATGATATCAACATCAATAGCTATGACCTGTTGATTGCCAATGTGTCAGTTGATAAGCAATCAGATATTAGTTCTGTTCTACTTAAACCCTATGAGGCTAGGGTCTATCGACTATATTAAGCTAAGAGTCGGAAATTTCAGGTGCACAATGACAAAAAACAATCTGCCATCCAATCTGCAATTTCAGCTGGCAATCATAACCTGGTTGCGGCCTGCATTTTTTGCAGCATACAGGGCCTGATCAGCTTGCTTGATCAATTCATTGACAGACTGTGTTTTTTCAGGTATCGAGGATACGCCGATAGAAATTGTCACCTTGGCAAACTGATGTCCAGACAATTTGAAGTCATGGGATTCAACGGCCTTCCGGAACCGTTCGGCTGCATTGATGGCCTGGCTTTCGGTACAATCAATCAGCAGGACCGCAAATTCTTCTCCGCCTTTTCGGGCGATAATATCATGGCTTCTGGCCGTTTGTTTGAAAATATGACCCAGATCTTTCAAGACCAGGTCGCCATTGTCATGGCCATAGGTATCATTGATTGTTTTGAAATGGTCAACATCGATGTATAGAAGAGAAACGTGCTTTTGATCAATATTTTCGACCTCTAGATATTTGTTTAGAGACTTATAGAACTGTCTTGGATTTTTTAGTCCGGTCAGGAAATCCTTCTCGGCTTCTTCTTTGAGTTTTTCATATCTCCGATTGAAAGTTGCAACATATTCAACTAAGTGGAACAACAAAACAGATACGATAATTGTTGCGAGGACATAGATGAAGAGAATTTCAAATCGGTCTTTCAGATTGTAAATAACCAAGTAGACACCTGTTCCTGCAGAGAAACACGTTAAAGCGACAGACACCCCCCATTTTTTTGTGATAGACCATGTGGATCTGCCAATCATGCCGCTGCCAATTCCAACGATGATCGCGACTATAAATGCAATTAATGTGACTCTGCTGAATCCGGAATACGCAATCCGAAATAAACCGATAATGATCGATGCTTCTAAAGCTGCGGTGAATGAAACATAAATTCCCATCATCAAAATTGGAACGTACCGAAAATCAATAATGATATCAGGTGCCAGAACGACACTATAGATCATGAGAATACAGCCGAGCAGTCCAGACAAAAATCCATTGAAGAGGCTGTTCATGATGGATTTTGTGAAGAAGCGCTCCCGCATCAGCATGTTGGCCAACATCACTGTAGATACGATGATGGTCATATTGATAAAAAGTTGGCTAATGATTCCAATCATATTGACCATCCTGAAATTAGTCGCGTATCGCTCATTCAATTTTAGACTATTTTGTATGATGGTATCATTTGACAGAAGGGAATGGCAATATGCAAACGAATGACATTGACATAAAAATAGCGCTATTATTACACATGGCAATGTGGACTGTGTTATATGAGTGATGATAAATACTAACCCTCGCCCTGGCATCAGCCGGTTTGTCGTTGGGTTAAGATGTAGTAAAATTAGATCAGACAAATTGAGGTGTCAATTGCGGTGTCAGACACCTTTTTGGGAAGTTTCCGAAAATGTGTCAGACACCAAAATTCAAATCACGTTGAATGGGACGAATAAAATGAAATACAGAAGCGTTTTCGATATCATCGGACCCATCATGATCGGACCTTCGAGCTCACATACAGCCGGTGCCGTTCGCATCGGCCAGATGGCCAGGAAACTGTTTGGCCGTGAGCCGGAACGCGTCGACATTCATTTGTACGGGTCATTCGCCCAGACATACCAAGGCCATGCGACAGATGTCGCGGTCATCGGCGGCATCATGGCCTTTGAAACCGATGACCCGCGGATCAGGAATTCCCTGCAGATCGCCAGTGAGCGTGGAATCATCGTCCGGTTCATCCGGGAAGAAGCCGTCCCGGTCCACCCCAATACCCTGAAAATTGTGATGTCCGCTCAGGATGAAACGATCGAACTGATCGGGATTTCGATCGGTGGCGGCGCGGTGCAGATCACCGAGTTGAGCGGGTTCCCCCTTAAGCTCTCCGGTGAGTGCCCTGCGATCCTGATCCTGCACCAGGATGTCTTCGGCACAGTCGCCTCGGTAGCCAATATCCTGGCCAATCGGCGGATCAACATCAGCCATATGGAAGTCTCGCGCATTGAAAAGGGTCAGACCGCCCTGATGGTCATCGAGACTGACCAGACGATCCCCACAGACGCAATCGACGAAATTTCAGCCCAGGAACACATCGTTAAAGTTGTCGTGCTAGACGTTTAATCGATCCCTAGTACAGATTGGGTGAAGGCGGTCTGGTTGGTTGAAGTCAGTCTGTTTGGTTGAAGTTTAAAATTCGGGTGATAGTAGATAGGCAGGATGAATATGTTTAAAAATGTTGCCGAACTGGTCGAGCAAGCCGTAAGCAGTAACCGGAAAATCCATGAAATCATGCTGGCCCAGGAAGTCGAACAGACGGGCAAAAGCCAGGATGAAATTATAGAAGCGATGCGCACACGGTTCAAGGTCATGAGGCGAGCCATCGAGCAAGGTGTCCTGGGTGTCGTGTCCCATTCCGGGATGACCGGAGGTGACGCCAGAAAAATGGCCGACTACATCAGCCAGGGCAATTTCCTGACGGACAGGACCTTGCTTCATGCCATCTGTTATGCCGTGGCGACGAATGAAGTCAACGCGGCCATGGGTGTGATCTGCGCGACGCCAACTGCCGGATCAGCGGGTGTTTTGCCGGCTGTGCTGTTCGCAGCCCAGGAAAAACTGGGCCTTGGCGATGAAGAAGTCCTGCCATTTTTCTTCACGGCGGGCGCTTTCGGCTACATCATTGCCAACAATGCGTTCATCTCCGGTGCCGCCGGCGGCTGTCAGGCCGAAATCGGCTCGGCCAGTGCGATGGCCGCGGCGGCTTTGTCTGAAATGGCCGGGGGGACACCAGCCCAGGCAGCCCATGCGATGGCGATGGCTTTAAAAAACATGCTGGGCCTAGCCTGTGATCCACTGGCCGGGCTGGTCGAAGTCCCCTGCATCAAACGCAATGCGGCGGGTGCATCCAACGCGATGTTGGCTGCAGAAATGGCCCTGGCCGGGATCGAGAGCCGGGTGCCGTGGGATGAAGTGATCAACGCGATGTACCAGATTGGCCTGTCGATGCCGGTATCCCTGCGCGAGACGGCGATGGGTGGCCTGGCAGCAACCGCAACCGGCAAACAATGGAAGAAAAAACTCTGGAATTAAAAAGGATATCAGATATGAAACGTCAGGAATTCGCAAGGGTTACACCAGAATCGGTTGGTATTTCCAGTCGGGCGATCCATGATTACATTACAGCACTCGATGAATCGACTGAAATGCATGGCTTGATGATCATGCGCCATGGCAGAATCTGCACCGAAGGCTGGTGGTCACCCTACGGACCTGGCATCCGCCACGGACTGCAGTCCCTGACCAAAACCTATGCAGCCACGGCTGTCGGCATAGCCTATACTGAAGGCCTTGTGGGACTCTATGAACGGATCATCGATATTTTCCCGGCAGAAGCCCCGCAAGTTCCGAGCGTCAATCTGCAGCAGTTAACGGTCCACCATGTTTTATCGATGGGCTGCGGAATGGATGAAATGCCTCGTCCGACAAAAGACTGGATTCGCGATTTTCTGGCGATGCCGGTAGACCACATCCCCGGAACGACCTTCATGTACAACAGTATGGGTTCGACACTTCTGGGTGCGATAGTCAGGCAGAAAACCGGCCTCGGCTTGCACGAGTATTTGAAACCTCGCCTGTTTGACAAAATCGGGATCAATTCGCATAACTTGGCCTGGATGGTCATGCCGGATGGGATGGAAGTCGGTGGCGGCGGCCTTTTTGCCACGACCGAAGATAATCTTCGCTTGTTGAAGCTCTATGCTGACGATGGTGTCTGGGCAGGTGAACGGATACTGGCCGCCGATTTTGTCCGGAATGCGACATCGAACCAGAATCATTCAGCTTCCGAGGCGAAAAATAATCCTGTGGCCCGGGATAATTTCCTCGGTTATGGTTACCAGCTCTGGATGTGCTCCCCGGAGGATGTCTATCGGGCCGATGGGGCAATGGGCCAGTTCGCAATTGTGTTTCCGAACCACGACATGATCATCGCGATCAATGAAACGGCTGCTGATGCTGGCGGAGCACAGCACACGCTTGACCTGACCTGGGAATTTCTGGCAGAAATCAATCCAGAAGGGCAGGAGATCCTTGAAAATAAAGCAGATTGCGAAAAACTGACGCAAAAACTCAAGCACTTGTCGATCGAACATCCGGGATACAGTCCAGTGAGTCCGACAGCCACCAGGATTGATGGCCACGTCTTCAAAACGGAAACGGGGATCTTTGGCTTCGAAAATTCTGTTGCCGCCCTGTTCAGCGGCGGACCGCTCTCGAAAGGGATCACGGAGTTTTCATTCCACTTCAGGGAAACCCATTGCGAAATCAGGTTCAGGCAGGATGGGCAGGCTTATGATGCCTTGATCGCGACCGATGGAACCCGCTGCCAGAACTGGATCCAGCTCACCGGTCAGCCGGTGAGCCGGGTGTATTTGAGTGGTTTGTGGCTGGATGAAAGTCGTTTCGAAGTCACTGCCCGGTGGATCGAAACCTGCTTTGAACGTGCGATCATTTTCGACTTTGCTGAAAAGAGTGCCAGAATCAGCACGTCGGAAAGAAATGCCTCGTTTCCCAGGGACATCGGGCAAAAAGACCGGGATGCTTATGCCGTCCGCCTAAGTTGAATCTGTGCGGCAGAAGATTTTTATTCCAGTAAAATTGCGTTGCCGGTCCTGCTGGATTCCCTTGCAGCTTCCATGACCGTCAATACGCGGCGCACTTGCGGAATCTTGACGATCAGTTCTTCCGTGCCGTTCAGCACACCGGTCACATTTGTATAGAAATCAACCCAGTCTGTTTTGACTTCAGGCAATGCTTCCTTGACAATGCCGCCTGGCGGAACCGGTGCAAATTGCCTTGTCGGTCCAGCTACCGTTTCTGTTATCTGGGGCGGCAGTTTTTTGAGTAATTCACCCGTGCGATAAATGTCGCCTGAACAACCGAAGTCCTTGATCAAGAGGGTTCCTTTATCGCCAGCTGCCAGCCATCTGGGTTGATATTCCAGAATATATGTGGACAGTTCAATGTGCACGGTTATGCCATTATCCAGTTTCAGCAGGATTTTGAAATAATCATCAACTTCCTCGTGCAGGACATTTTTGATGTCTGCAAAGACCGATTTGATTTTTGCAGTTGGCATCATGAACAGAATCTGATCAATTAAATGGACACCCCAGTCATAGATCATTCCGCCGCCATATTTTTTGTAAAGATGCCACTCGTGCATATAGCCGTTGCCGGAGTGCAGTTTTGATTCGATTGTGAATATCTTGCCCAGCATTCCGTCGTCGTACGCTTTCTTGACGATCAGCATGTCCCGATCCCAGCGACGGTTTTGATGGACGGTAAACAGAACGTCCTGTTCTTTGCAGACAGCTTCCATTTCGTCTAATTCTGCAACATTCAAAGCGACTGGTTTCTCGGCGATAACGTTCTTGCCGGCTCTTGCCGCCTTGATAGCCATGTCTTTATGCAGGTGGTTTGGGACTGTCAGAATAACAGTGTTTACATTTTCATCAGCCAGAAGCTCATCTGCTGATTTATAAAGCAAATAGCCTAGTTCTTCTGCATCTTTCCAGCGGTCTTCATTGATATCGCAAACAGCAACAACTTCAACTCCGGCCCGGGGGGCATTCTTTGCGTGCCATTTGCCCATACCGCCAAAACCGATGACGCCTAATTTGACCTTCATAAAGTACCTCCTCTATTGGGTTGAAACCTTGATCTCTTTTCTTTTGTGCCTGATGATCCTGATCGAATGGATAAGCTATCTTCATGTGTTCTTGAAATAATCATAACAAATTGCAGAATTCAGTCAATAACTTTCTGAAAATAAAGCATTGATTTACAGAAATACATGCGATATCCTGTTGGTATTAACAACTTGATCACCTTGGAAATTTCATCAGTAATGAATCTCGAGTAAGCCGTGCTGCTGACAATCACCTGGAGAAGGCTTCCGTCCTGCGAAGCCCGGTCCTGAATCGGGGGTTGTGGGTGCAGACATGTTGAGTAAAATGTAAATATGATTATATGCGTATGATTATTATGATTATATGGGTATGGGTCTAGTGGATCGTTGGACAATGATCCGCTGAAGGGGGATTGGCATGGCAACCATTGTAGATGTGGCAAATGAAGCCAAGGTATCAGTTGCGACAGTATCCAGGGTACTGAACAATAGTTTTGCAGTAACAGAGGAGAAACGTAAGCTGGTTCTGGCTGCCATCGAAAAAGTGGGCTACCAGCCTACCGTACGAACAAAAAGCAACCGGTCAGGCGGCGGCAAGATCATCTTCGTGGTCACCAGCATCCTGGTCGATGACTTGTTCGACAGCATCCAGGCTGCCGCCAATGATCTGGGTTATAATGTCATTTTCAACTACATCGGCAAAAGCAAAGACGCAACGGCCTACAGCTCCACCTATGATCTGCTGCGAATCCTCCAGGACCAGTCCATTGCCGGCATCCTGCTGATCAATGCGATTGCCAAGGATGAGAATCTGCAGACATATTTCAACCGCATCCCTGTCGTGCAGATTGGCGAATATTGTGAATTGAATCCAACATATGCTGTTCTCACCGATGATATAAAAGCATCCTTTGACATGACCCAGTTACTGGTCGGCAAAGGCCATCGAAAAATAGCTTTCATTTTTACCGGGGACAATGTCAATGCACAGTCAATTTCAGCAAGCATCGACTCGAGGGTTACGAGCTGGCTTTGAAGGCCAATGGTATCGATGTCAACCAGGACCATATCATCGCAGCCGACTATTCGCTGGAGGGTGGTACTGATGCAGCCACCGAAATTCTGAAAATGAAGGAAAGGCCTGATGCCATCTGCTGTGTCTCGGATACCATTGCAGTTGGCTTGATCAATGAGCTGAAGCGCCACGGTGTACGTGTTCCCCAGGATATTGCGGTAACCGGTTTTGACAACCTGAATATCGTCGAAGCCTGTACGCCGACTGTGACGACCGTGGCCCAGTCTTTTGATGAAATTGGTGCCGAAGCGGTCAGAGTGCTGGACCTGGTGATTGCCGGCGTGCTTTCCAAGGGAAGAATCATTATGGTCAACCACGAAATCATCGAACGTGATTCGACCTGATCTGCTTTCAGATAATCAAGCAACGATTTTCAAAGATTATTTTCGGAATGTGTAAACTAGACAGATCAACAAGTCGATCTGTGTTGTTTTTCACGGTTTTACAATAAAGTTACAGAAATAATTGACAATTTTCATGAAAATGATATGATTATTTCATAGAGAGCAAGGAGAGAACTTATGGGAATGGTCATGAAAATACGTTTTACAGATGTTCTGCGTGAGGGAACTCTGAAGAACTTTACTGTAAACAGCAAAGTGGTTGGATTCCAGTTTGACGTTCGTCTGGGCTATTATCGAGGCCACTACCTTTCTGATGTGGATGAGCTTGGCGTAACCGTTGATGGTTCGCAAATTCCTGAACAAGAAATCACCTTCTGCATCAATGGCAAAACCTTCGCGCCGAGTGAATTGAAATACCTGATTGCCGAGTTCTGGAATATCACGACACCAGCGACAGTTATGGTCCATCAACCGGGAGGCCTTGTTCCGGGTGAACATGAAATCGATCTGAAACTCATGTTGCGCAGTCCTTACATGCCATTGCCGGGTGGTCCAGGCGTCCGCGCCTATGTTCCGATTGATAGCTGTGACAATCGACGCATGCAGTTGTCCGAGACAGGGGTGAATGATGAGTATTAAGTTGGGCATCTCGCTTTATAGTTTTACCAAGGAATATGTCAGCGGTGAATATAGCTTCGAGGATTGCGTGCGCAAATGCGCTGAAATCGGTGTCGACAGTTATGAAATTGTCGGAACGCAGATGTTGCCCTCTTATCCCTATGTCGGCGATGCGTTCCTTGATGAAGTCAAGCGACTTGAATCAAAATACGGTGTCAAACCAGTATCATATGGGGCCAATACTGATCGTGGCATGCGCTATGACCGCGACCTCAATGAACTGGAGCTGATCGCCTCGACCCAGCGCGACATCCGAACCGCCCACAAGCTCGGTTGCAAAGTCATGCGGGCTCAGTACCTGCTTTCGCCCGAAATCCTGGTTAAAATTGCGCCTTATGCTGAGGAATACGATGTTAAAGTCGGTATCGAAATTCACAATCCGGAGACACCGACTTCTCCCAAAATGCAGGAATATCTCGAGGCGATCATAGCTTCAGGATCCAGGTACATCGGTTTTATCCCGGACTTTGGCTGCTTTGCGGATCGCCCCAATTACGATGCCTATGAGGGTGCTCTTGAACGCGGAGCCAGCAAAGAATTGCTTGATTTCGCAGTTCAGCTGCGTTATGACGACGTTCCGATGCCAGAGGCTTTGAAACAGCTGGAAGCCAGAAACCCTGACCCGGAAGTCATGAAGGCATTCTTTTTCAATTATGGTTTTCTGACTTTCCGCAAAAATCCTGATTTCGAAGGTCTGAGAAGCATCATGCCCTATTGCGTCCATTTCCATGGCAAATTCCATCACATCAAGGAAGATGGAACTGAACGAAGCATTCCCTACGAAAAAATCCTGCCAATCATCGAGGCATCTGGTTTTGATGGCTATATCGTCTCAGAGTATGAACATCATACGGGTCTAGCCCCGCTCATGGTTCCCAAACACATTGAAATGGAACGGAAAATACTCGGCTATCAATAATCCTGGTTATTTCGAAGCTAAGAACTGGCTGAATAATATCCTGGAAGATACCGAACCTCTGGTCAAACCGGAACAGGCTTTTGTTGTGACCCAGATCCTGGAGGCTATCTACAAGTCCCATGAAACAGGCAAGGAAGTCTTGCTTTAAGATTTTGTCAAATGATCAGGCAAGGGGGAAAAACAAGGTATGCAATTTGGTTTTGTTAGTGCCATCCTGGCAGAAGAAAATTATGAAGACGTCATGACCTTCGCAGCAGACAATGGATTCAAGTGTGTTGAACTGATGTGCTGGCCAAAAGGGAAAGCTGAACGCAGGTACGCGGGGGTTACCCATATCGACGTTGACTCGCTCGACGATGCGAAAATCGAATCGATCCTGAAGTTTTCACAACAAAGCGGGGTATCCATTTCAGCCCTTGGCTACTATCCCAATCCGCTCGATCCGGATTTGGCCAAACGTCAGGTCTATGGCGAGCACCTGGGAAAATTGATTCTGGCTTCAGCTAAACTGGGAATCAACCGGGTGACGACCTTCATCGGCAAGGACCCCCGGAAGACTCTGGATGAAAATTTCGAACTGTTTGTCGAGATTTGGACCCCTCTGATCGCATTGGCAGAAAAGCACAAGGTTCAGGTCGCCATTGAAAACTGCCCGATGTATTTTACAAAAGACGAATGGCCGGGCGGGCTTAATCTTGCGACATCTCCGGCAATCTGGCGCAGGATGTTCGAAGCCATCCCAAGTCCATACTTTGGATTGAATTATGATCCGTCCCATCTCGTTTGGCAGCAGATGGATTACATTAAGCCGATCTATGAATTCAAGGACAGAATCTTCCATGTGCATTTCAAAGATATCAAAGTCTATCGCGATAAGCTCGACCAGGTCGGGATCATGGCCACCCCACTCGAATTCATGTCTCCCAAACTCCCTGGCCAGGGCGATGTCGATTGGGGCAAGTATGTCTCGGCACTGAACGACATTCGCTACAAAGGTCCTGCCTGCATTGAGGTTGAAGATAAAGCCTACGAGGATTCAACCAGTGAATGTAAGCGAGCCTTGCTGACGAGCCGGAATTATCTGAACCAGTTTATCTACTAATTGAAATTCGCATCAATGAAATTCACATCGAGAATTTCGCACAAATGAATGAGCCTGACTTCAACCGGAGAGGAAACACAATGAAAGTACTTGGATTATCCTTTGGCAGAAAAATGAAAAATTGCGAACTGACCGTCAAGGCCGCCCTGATGGCAGCAGAAGCTGCAGGTGCCGAGGTCAATTTTGTCCGGATGATCGACTTGGATATCAAAACCTGCACGGGTTGCGGCGCTTGCGGCAATTCCTTGTCCAAAGGCGGCAATGGCCGCTGCACCATCAAAGATGATCTGCCATTCGTGGATGAACTCTTCATGGAATGTGATGCCTTGATCGTCGCGGCGCCTGTCTACGCCCTGGGCCCGAGCGGCCAGCTAAAACAGATGATCGACCGCATGGGTCCTTCCCATGACAGAGCCTTCCTGAGCGAGACAAATAAACGCCGTATCGCCGAGGGCAAGACGGGTGACCAGCTGATCGATCCGCGGAATTTCAAAGACCGTTATGCCGGCCTGATCTCGGTCGGTGGTGCCATGACCCGCAACTGGGTATCATTCGGCCTGCCCACAATGCACCTGCTTTGTTTCCCAAGCCAGATCAAAGTCGTCGACCAGATTGATGCTTACGACATGGGCCGGATGGGGAGCCCCCTCCTGAATGATGAATTCATGGCTCGTGTCGAACAGTTAGGCCGCAATGTTGCAGAGGCTATGGGCAAGCCACACGAAGAGGTCTCTTTCAAAGGCGATGAAGAAGGTATTTGCCCTGTCTGCCACAACAACCTGTTAACCGTCTACAAAACGACAACTGTCGAATGTCCGGTCTGCGGTATTTACGGCAAACTGTCTGTCGATGGTGACGCTGTCAAGGTCACGTTCAGTGAAGCGGAACAATTACGTTCCCGCCATCATATCGAGGGCAAGCTGGAACATTACCGGGAAATCTTCTCCTTCCCGGGTATCGCCGGACCCAAGCTGGCTGCGGCCAAGGAAGAACTCACAGCCAAGTTGGAGAAATTCAAAGGTTACCGGGAAACGAAACCTGTCAGACAATAACCTTTTAAGCGACAGGTCATAAAAACAACAATAAAAGTCATCATCGTTCATCCGGATGCGAATAAAATGGAAGTACAGGCCGGGTATCCGGCTGGTTTATTCCAGATGCTTTCGGGAGGCTTTGATGAAACAGGCATTCAACCCCTATTTACCTTCATATGAATATGTTCCAGACGGTGAACCCTATGTGTTCGGTGGCCGGGTCTATGTCTTTGGCTCGCATGACGAAGCGCATGGCACGTTTTACTGCACCGGTGATTATGTCGGCTGGTCCGCGCCGGTTGACGACCTCGGCGATTGGCGCTATGAGGGTGTGATCTACAAGAAAAACCAGGATCCGGCCAATCTGGATTCGTCGCATGTGATGTTTGCCCCGGATGTCGTGGTCGGACCCGACGGACGTTACTATCTCTATTATGGTCTCGATTTTGTGCCGGAAATCTGTGTCGCAGTCTGCAATACCCCGGCTGGCCAGTATGAGTTTTATGGCAAGGTCCATTGGCCGGCTGACCGCAACGGTGGTGCGAATATGCGTGAAGATATGCCGTTCGACCCCAGTGTCCTGGTCGATGATGACGGCCGGATTTACCTCTACTCTGGCTTTTGCCCATGGTTTGATATCGGCATTGTCGAAGGGTTCAAACCGAGCCGCGGTGGCATGGTGATCGAGCTCGAACCGGATATGGTGACAATCAAGGCTGATCCGAAAATCGCCCTGCCGTCGCTGGTCAACAGCGCAGGCACCGGTTTTGAGAACCATGCCTTTTTCGAAGCGTCATCGATGCGCAAGATCAATGGCACCTACTTTTACGTGTATTCGAGCAACCAGGGCCATGAGCTCTGCTATGCGACGAGCCAGTATCCGGACCGCGATTTCACGTATGGCGGCACGATTGTCTCGAACGGCGATGTCGGTTTCAATGAGCGGACCACACCGGTTTATTACATGGGCAACAACCATGGCGGCCTGGTCCAGATCAAAGGCCAATGGTATATTTTCTACCACCGCCAGACCCACGGCAGCGAATTTTCACGCCAGGGCTGCGCTGAACCGGTCACTATCCTGACCGATGGCAGCATCCCTCAGGTCGAAATCACTTCGTTCGGCCTGGCCCCCAACCGGTCGATGCCGGCCAAAGGATATTGCCCGGCCCATGTCGTCTGCCATCTGGCCGGTCCTTCAGGCGCCTGGCATATCCATGCCCAGGAACACGCCCAGGTCGATGATCCGGTGATTGTCGAAGAAGCCGACCCCAGTAGCCCGGAAGGCCTTTGCCAGGTTGTCACCAATTTGCAGGACGGTGCAGTCGCCGGTTACAAGTACTTTGAGTTTGCCCCGGTTGTCTATGTCAAATCGATCAGCCTTGAAGTGCGCGGCCAGGAGGCCTGGGGCGAAATCCGGGTCACGCTTGGCGCACCCGGCGAAGCCGGTCATCTGGTCGCCACGATCCCGGTCGATCTTGACACGCCCGATTTCTATCTGATCCAGGGTTCCCTCGAAGAGATCGAAGGCCGCCATGCGCTGTATCTCGAATATCGCGGCACTGGACACGTCGACCTCAAGTCGATCCGTTTTGGAGGCTGAAGATGACATCTGTGAATATGAAACAACCCAAACTCCGCTATGGCGTCGCCTATTACGACGAATACATGCCCTACGAGCGACTCGACCAGGACATCGCGATGATGCTGGTTACCGGGATCACCACGGTCCGCATCGCCGAGTCGACCTGGAGCACGCTCGAACCGCAGAACGGCGTCTTCGATTTCCGATCGATCGACCGCGTCCTTGAAGCGATGCACAAGGCCGGCATCGAAGTGATCATCGGCACACCGACCTATGCCGTGCCGACCTGGCTGGTCCGGGAACACCCGGAGGTCCTGGCGATCACACCGGCCGGGCCAAACAAGTATGGCCCGCGCCAGAATATGGACATCACCTGCCCGGCCTACCTGTTCCATGCGGAGCGTGTGATCCGCCAGCTGATCAGCCATGTCGCCGGCCATCCGGCAGTGATCGGCTACCAGGCCGACAATGAGACCAAGCATTACAACACTTGCGGCCCCAATGTCCAGGCCGCTTTCGTAACCTGGATGCAGAGCAAGTATCCTTCGCTCGACGAGCTGAACCACCGGCTCGGCCTCAGCTACTGGAGCAACCGGATCAACAGCTGGGAAGATTTCCCCTCGGTCGACGCGTCGATCAATGCCAGCCTCAAGGGCGAGTTCGCCAAATTCCAGCGTCAGCTGGTCACCGACTTTCTAGCCTGGCAGGTCGGCCTGATCAACGAGTACAAACAGCCCGAGCCAGTTCGTCACCCAAAATTTCGACTTCGAGTGGCGCGGTTACTCGTACGGGATCCAGCCCGATGTCGACCATTTCGCGGCCGCCCAGGCTTTCGACATCGCCGGGGTCGATATCTACCATCCTTCGCAGGACAACCTGACCGGGATCGAGATTTCGTTCGGCGGCGACGTCGCGCGCTCGATGAAAGGCGGCAACTACCTGGTCCTCGAGACCGAAGCCCAGGCTTTCGCCAACTGGACACCCTATCCGGGCCAGCTCCGCCTCCAGTCCTTCAGCCATGTCGCGAGCGGCGCCAACATGGTCGCCTACTGGCACTACCATTCAATCCACAATTCGTTCGAAACCTACTGGAAAGGCCTGCTGAGCCAGGATTTCGCGCCTAACCCGACGTACAACGAAGCGATCACGATCGGCCGCGACTTCGCCCGGCTGAGCGAGCAGCTGGTCGACCTGAAGATCACCAATAAGGCAGCGATCCTCATCAGCAACGCCTCACTGACGGCGCTTGAGTCGTTCTACCCTTTCATGCAGATCCACTACAACGATGTGGTCCGGGCGTTTTACGACACCTTGTACCGCATGAATGTCGGCTGTGATTTCATTCCGCCTGAAGTGGACAGCAGCAAACTCGAATCGTACCAGCTGGTCGTTGTCCCGGCGCTCTATGCGGCTTCGGATGACTTGCTTTGCGCTTTGAACCGCTTCGTCGAAAATGGCGGCCATGTCGTTTATGGCTACCGCAGCGGGTTTGCCAACGATGAGGTTAAGGTCCGCGCCGAAGTCCAGCCGGGCATCGTCCGCGAAGCCTGCGGTGCGAATTACAGCCAGTTCGTCTTTGCTGACAAAGTCGCTTTGAAGGACAACCCCTTTGGCGTCAGTGCCGAAGAAAACCAGATCCAGGGCTTCATGGAACTACTGACGCCGCAAAGCGCCAAGGTTCTGGCCTGGTATGACCATCAATACTGGGGCAGTTATGCGGCTGTGACCAGCAATCGTTACGGCCAGGGCACCGCAACTTACTTCGGCTGCCTGCCAGTTCCGGCGGTCCTGGACAAAATCTTCGTCGAAGTGGTCCGCGAAGCCGGCCTCTGGAGTAATGAACAATCACTCCGGTTCCCGCTGATCACCAAGAAGGGCGTCAATGCAGCCGGGAAAACGATCCGCTACTATTTCAACTATTCGAGCCAGCCGGTTTCATTCAAACACATTGGTTTACCAGGTGTTGAACTGATTTCCGGTTATCCGGCCGCGGCAGGCCAAACCTTGCAACTCGACGACTGGGGTTTCAAAATCATCGAAGAAGCATAGAATAAAAGTAACCATAAACCATAAGGGGTGCTCACGCCATGCGGACATTATTCAGAACGGATCCTGAGATCGAAGCATCATTTCTTGAACTTGCCGATGCAAAGCCGCCGTTCAACAGTAAGCGTCCGGAAACTTTCATCCAGATAATGAAAACAAACCAGGGCTCTTGCGGGGTTTTGACGCGCTTTGGTCTGGACGAAGAAGGTCTCGAACGGAAAAACCCCGTGATTGTCGCTTTGGGGGACAGTGTCACCGCTGGACATTTTGAATGGCTGATCACGATGGAGAAGCTTCGCGAGATCAGCCAGGGTCAGATCGATCCAGCCGATTTCGCCGCCTTGGCGACTTCACCACTCGAAGTCACCGATGCCCGTGAATCTTATATCGAAAAGTTCAGGCTTAAGCTGATTGACCATTTCGAGCTGACCTCAGTCAGTGTCATCAATGCCGGTATTGCCGGTGACAACATTTTCGGCATGAATAAGCGACTATCTCGGGATGTTATCCGGTACCAGCCGGACCTGGTCCTGATCAATGGCTCGTTGAATTGGAATGAATCGCTCGGTGACGCCTCTGTCTTCAAACGGGAACTGCGGCAAGTTATCCAAACGATCAAGGCTAATACGATCGCCGATATCATTCTGCTGACGCCTAACGTCAGCCTCGGCCATCTGCTGTCCGGGAAAACCGAGACCTTGCCCGAACGTGTCGCAACGATCCGGGAACTGGCAAGCGAAGAAGATGTCTGCCTCGCCGATACCTATGCAATCTGGGAGGATTTTATTGCTCAGGGTAATCCGGTGGAAGCAATCCTGGCCAACGGGATCAACCACCCGTCGATCACCGGCCACGAAGTCTATGCCCGTTGCCTGATGAAACTGATCGTATAAGAGATCTTCGCCTGAAAGCCATTCACATGTAAGACTTAAGCCTTAAAATGTCCGAACATGAGGGGAGACCACGATGCGCGAGTATAATCCCGACCTGATCACTGTCCTGCAAGCCGACCAGCAACAGATTATTGCCCTCGGCCAGCCGATCCAGATCAAGCGGGTCCCAGACGAACCGCGGACCGGCTTTCCCGATCCCCGTTTCCTCGGATCGCTCCTGGAACAGGCCAAACAGATGGCCGATCAACCGGCGATCGATTTTGCCCAGCTGACGGTCGAACAGATGCGCCAGTTCATGGGTTCGCCCAACCGCAACCTGAACACGATCGAACTGGTCACGCAGTATGAAACCCTCGATTTTGGCTGCAACCAGGTCGGCCTCTGGATCTATACGCCACGCAAACCGTTCGGTAAAAAAGACCGCCCGGCGATGATCTTTTTCCATGGCGGTGGCTTCATCGGTGGTTCGCCGTTTGCAGTTGAAAATGACTGCCGTTTGCTGGCTGAAGCGGCCGATGCCGTCGTCTTTAACGTCGATTATTCGTTGGCGCCGGAGAAGCCTTTTCCGAACGGCCTGAATGATTGCTACAACGCTGTCTGCCATATCCACGACCATGCGGCTGATTACGGGATCGACCCGGGCCGGATCGCAGTCGGTGGTGACAGCGCCGGTGGCAACCTGGCCGCAGCCTGTGCCTGGAAAGCCCATTCGCTCGGCCGCGACCTGATCTGCTACCAGGCTCTGATCTATCCCGCGGTACTGCTCGGCAGCGAGCCTTTCCCCGGCTTCAACTGGCGGATCGAAGATTTTGAGATAGACAGCGAATACAAGAGCCTGCTCGAACCCGTTGTGCGCGGCTTCCAGCCGCACGAAGGGGAAGAGGCGCCCTTTGATACCCTGTATGTCCAGGATGCCCAGGACTTCAGAAGTCCCCTGGTCAGCCCGCTGCGTGCGCCGGATATGTCGATCTTCCCGAAAACGCTTGTCGCAACGGCTGAATATGACGGCCTGAGGGTGATGGGTGAACTGTTCGGCCGCCGCCTGCAGGCTGCCGGTGTCCCGACGCGGGTGATCCGCTACAATGGCGTCGGCCATGCTTTCATCGACTCGATCGGCCTGCTGCCCCAGGCGGAGGACCTGATGCTGGAAATCGCCCGGGACATGAAGGCCATGTGATCGAACGGCCTGTCAACATCAAAATCGTGAGTCCTCAAACGCTGAAGTGATCGCTCGACAAGTCACAAAAACAACAATTTAAGTCACACAAAAACCGGCTGTCTTCTTTATGATGGAGATAGCCGGTTTTTTATCAAAACCAGCTTTGTTTCGCAGCAGAATTTTGAATTGGATATAGGAGGAACACCATTGATGGATCCGAGATCGAGCCAAATACTGTCCCAGATGACCCTCGAGGAAAAATGCTCCCTGCTTTCCGGCATGAACTTCTGGGAGACCCAGGCTGTCGAGCGTCTTGGTTTGCCAGCGGTGATGATGACCGACGGACCGCATGGCCTGCGCAAACAGGCCGAAGATGCTGACCATCTGGGCCTCAACCAGAGCGTTCCGGCTACATGCTTTCCCTCTGGTGTCGGCCTCGGTTCGTCCTGGGATCCGGCCCTGATCCAGGAAGTCGGCAGCCTGATCGGCGAAGAAGCCAAGACCCTTGGCGTCTCGATCGTCCTCGGCCCGGCCTGCAACATCAAACGTTCCCCGCTGTGCGGCCGCAACTTTGAATACATTTCCGAAGATCCGTTCCTGTCCTCGCGGATGGCCAAACACCACATCTTCGGCATGCAGAGCCAGGGGATCGGCACCTCGATCAAGCATTTCTGCGCCAACAACCAGGAAAGCCGGCGCATGACTGTCGACACGATCGTCGACGAACGGACTCTGCGCGAAATCTACCTGGCCAGCTTTGAAGAAGCAGTCAGCGAAGCCCAGCCCTGGACCGTGATGTGTTCCTACAACAAAGTCAACGGCACCTATCTGTCTGACAACCCGCGCCTGTTGACCGATATCCTGCGCGAAGAATGGGGCTACAACGGCATCGTTGTCTCCGACTGGGGTGCGGTCAATGACCGTGTCGCCGGTGTCACTGCCGGGATGGACCTGGAAATGCCCGGTTCGGGCGGCAGCAATGACCGTAAAGTCGTCGCCGCGGTCAAGAACGGCTCGCTGGCGGAAGCCGCTGTCGACAAGATGGCCGGCCGGCTACTCGACCTGATCTACAAGTCGATCGACAACAAAGATCCCAACTTCAAAACGGATTTGGACGCCCATCATGCCCGCGCCCGCGAACTGGCCGCCCAATGTGTCGTCCTGCTGAAAAATGATGCAGCGGCCTTGCCGCTGGCGGCGGAAAAACCGCTGGCCGTGATCGGCAGCTTTGCCGAAAACCCGCGCTACCAGGGTGGCGGCAGCTCCCATATCAACCCGACCCGCCTGACCCGGGCCATCCATGAGATCCGCAAGATCAATCCTGATGTGACCTATTCGGCCGGTTTCTCCCTGCATTCCGATGCTGTTGACTCCTATCTCTTTGCCGATGCGCTTGAAAAGGCCAGGAAAGCAGGCACAGCCGTCATCTTCGCCGGTCTGCCGGACCTCTACGAATCCGAAGGCTACGACCGAAAGCACATCAACTTGCCGCCAAACCAGAATGCCCTGATCAGCGAAGTCGCCAAGGTATGCCCGAACGTCATCGTCGTACTCGCCAATGGTTCGCCGGTCGCCATGCCCTGGCTCAGCGAAGTCAAAGCTGTCCTCGAAGGCTACCTGCCCGGCCAGGCTGGTGGCGGCGCGATTGCCGATGTCCTGTTTGGCAAAGCCAACCCCTCCGGCAAACTCGCCGAGACCTTCCCGCTGCGGATCGAAGACAACCCGAGCTACCTCGATTTCCCTGGCTTCAACGACCGCGTCGAATACCGGGAAGGGATCTTCGTCGGCTACCGCTACTATGACAAGAAAGCGGTGGACGTCCTGTTCCCGTTCGGCCATGGCCTGAGCTACACGACGTTTGCCTATTCCGACCTCACGGTCAACCGGGAGAAACTGACCGACAAGGACACCCTGGAAGTCTCGGTAACTGTCGAAAACACCGGAAAAGTCGCCGGTAGCGAGGTCGTCCAGCTTTATGTGGCACACAAGGCTCCCGTTGTCGCCCGGGCTCCGCAGGAACTCAAAGGATTTGCCAAGGTTTCCCTGGCCCCCGGTGAAAAGAAGGCCGTGATTCTGACGCTCGATCGCCGCAGCTTCGCCTACTATGATGTGGCTGCCGCCGACTGGATGGTCGAAAGCGGCCAGGTCGAGATCCGCGTCGGGGCATCTTCGCGCGACATCCGCCAGACCAGAACCATCGAGATCGAATCGACGAAGCTGCCGAAAGCTGTCTTCACACTTAATTCGACCAAGTACGACTTGCTGCGCAACCCGGCTTCTGCAGCCGTTTTCGGACCGTTCTTCGCCCAGTTGGGTTCGCTTTTTGGTGCTGCCAGTGAAATTGCCGAGGGTGAAACCCCTGAGGCCAAGGCGGAAGCGAAAGCCACGGTCACTGAAACGGTGATCGATGAAGAAGCCGTCATTCATGAAGAAAATCCAATGGGGACGCTGATGGAGGAAATGGAAGCCCATCTGCCGCTCCGGGCTTATATCCTGTTCAGCGGCGGTATGATGAGCGAGGAAACCCTGCAATCCCTGCTCGACAAATGCAATGATGCCGGTTAAATTCTTTATCATGAAGTGACAAGCACTTGGATGACAAAGCCCTGTCGGATTCTCAATACTCGCAGCCTGTGAGGTTTTAACACGGTGTTCATCAAGAGTTCCTGGGTCAGATCCCTGGCAAAAAAGCCCGCCAGACTGTTGAAAAAGTCACAACAGACCAAATCGATCCGGACCCAGGTGATCCTGGGCCTGCTGGCTTTCCTGACCCCGCTGATCAGTTTGCTGCTGGTTTACAACTTCTATACGGTCAGCCTGCTGCGAGACAAGACCGCACTGTCCAACAAAAACACGATGCTGATCTATTCGGAAATCGTCGAGAGCGGACTGCAAAGAACCAGTAGCCAATTGCTTGACGCTTTTGTCTATCAGAGCAATTACTACCGGATCCGCAACACAGACCAGCCGGTTGACCGTTACCTGGCGACCTACAGCCTCACTGAACAGCTCCAGAAGACTTTTGCCAGCGGTTCTACAGCCGATTTGTATTTTGTTTTCACCGGTAACTTGAACAACATCATTTACAACCCGAACAGCAAGACAAATCCAGCGTATGAACAACAGCTTGTCATCCGGGCCGCATTGCAGAAATTTACCCAGGATGAGGACTTGTACAATCCTTACCAGTGGACTGTATTGGATATCGGAGGCCAGGCTTATCTGGTCAAGGTTCTCGGCACTAAAGGTGTTTATGTCGGCGCAGCGATCAATCTGGATAACCTGGCTTCGCCGCTCGCTAAAGGTAAATTGTTTGATGATTACCTGATGCTTTACACGACAGTGGATGGCCAGCCTCTGACCCAGCAAGGCTTTGTCGACGATAAAGGCCTCGACCTTGAACCCTCCGAGCACGCCTATACCTTGTCGGGCTTTCCTGACCGCTACATGATCCTCAATGTGCCGATCACGTCGACGCCGATCCGGATGGTTGCGGCTGTCAAAGACCCCACCTTCCTGACAACTTTCAATGCCGTCCAGCTTTTCCTGTTTTTCGCCTCGCTGATGACGGTCTTTCTGATTCCCTTTGCGATCATCCTGTTGCGCAAATCGATCATCAAACCGATCGGCCAACTCGTGACGACGATGGAACAGATCCGCGCCGGCAACCTCGATGCCCGGGCTGAGGCACACTACAACTCGACGGAATTCATGCAAGTCAATGATACGTTTAACCAGATGATCGATGAAATCCATGATCTCAAGATCAAGACTTATGAAGAGCAACTGTCCAAGCAGAAGGCCGAACTGCAGTATTTGCAATTCCAGATCCGGCCACATTTTTTCCTGAATTCCCTGAAAACACTCTACGGCATGGCCCAGAACGGCAAATTCAGCGAAATTCAGCAAGTCATCCTCGCCTTGTCGAGCCATTTCCGCTACATGTTCAAGGACAATTTCACGCTGGTCAAACTCAAGGATGAGCTGAATCACGTCAAAAACTATATCGATATCCAGCAGCTCTACACGTCTAAAAAATACTTGTGTGAAATCGATGTCGATGAGCTGTTGATGGATCTGCCGATTCCGCCAATCAGCATCCAGACTTTTGTCGAGAACGCGATCAAACATGCGATGCAGCCGAACAAGCCTCTGGAAATCCGGATCCGCGGCCGGCTTCTGAGTACGGAAGAAGGCGCATATGCCAGTATCACAATCACGGACAATGGCCCCGGTTTCAGCGCTGAAATGCTGGATGCCCTCAATTTTGCCGATCCGCAGGTGCTCATGAATGGGCATGTCGGGCTGGCGAATATCGTGCAACGACTCGATATCATCTACCAGGGGCAGGCCCATCTGGTGTTCGATAATTCGCCTTCAGGCGGCGGTGTCTGCGAACTGATCATACCGGTTGAACGAGGTCATCAACCAGCTGGAACAACAGATCCTGGAAAGGGGAGGGAGCAGGCATGAACATCTTGATCGTCGATGACCAGGTGGATGTGGCCAAAGGCGTAGAAAGCGGTGTCAACTGGGACGCACTGGGCGTCGACCGTGTGGCGACAGCCAATAGCATGCAGGAAGCCCAGCAAGTCTTCAAAAACATGCCGGTCGATATCGTCATCAGTGATATTGAAATGCCAATGGGCAGCGGTCTTGACCTGATCACCTGGATGCGCGAAAGCTATCCGGAAACCGAGTGCATTTTCCTGACGGCCCATGAAGATTTCGAGTATGCAAAAAAGGCGATCAAGCTCGGCACCTTTGACTACCTGATCCAGCCGATCAAGTACGATGAACTGGAAAAAGTGATTGCCGGCGCGATCGACAAGATCCACATGAAGTCGCGCAAGGAAGAGCTGTCACTTCTCGGCCAGTACTGGCGGGAAAACGCCTGCAATGTGCGGGAAAACCTCTGGGGCAACATCCTCAGCGGCAGCTACCAGCAGAACAATGCCCGCCTCGATGCGCAGGCGGTCCAGCTGGGCCTTATGATCCAGCCCCCGATGGAATACCTGCCGATCCTGGTCAGTGTCATCCGGCGCCAGATCCAGCTCAGCGAATGGGATGATGAACTGCTCAAAAACACCTTCATCAACGTCCTTGAAGAGATCATCTTTGACCAGTCCGGCATCCTTCAAGTCGTCCAGATGACTGCCAGCCAGTATGTTTTCCTGCTGCCGCTGGTTGGTAAGAGTCCGATCGAAGAGATGATCCTGCTGCAGAAATTAAGGTTTTTCAACAGTTTCTGCCAAACCAACCTCAAAAGCAGCCTGGCCATTTATATTGGTCGCTATGTGCCGGTAGCCTTACTGCACGACGTGTACCAGCAGCTGGTAACCTTGGACCGCAAGAATGTTGCCAACTACAGCAAGGTGTTCACCCTCACAAACCTCGAAGATGCCTCGAATAAGGAGGTTGAAATCCCGGAAATCGCCCACTGGGCCCATCTTCTCGACCAGGGGATGAGTGAGCGGGTCTATACAGAAGTTGTCGCTTTCTTCAATCGCAAGATCGCTGGAGAAGAAGTCGATGCAGCTTTCCTGGCCCGGTTTCAGAATGAATTCATGCAGATGATCTGGCAACTGTCGGAAAGCCGCGGGGTCAAGAACCTCGATGTGCTATTTACGCAGCAGACCATCGACACCTTTCTGAGCAGTCTTGATACGGTCGAGAACATGCTGGCCTTTGTGAAAAGTGCCGTCACGATCCCACTGTCCCCGTTGATCACCGAGTCCGACTACCAGTCGACTGTCGAGCAGGTTAAGACTTACATCCGCGAAAATCTCGACCGCGAACTGTCGCGTAATGAAATTGCCGAGAAAGTCTTCCTCAATCCGGAATATTTGTCGCGGCTTTTCCGCAAGGAAACCGGGCAATCCCTGATCGAATTCATCACCAGTGAGCGGATTGAAGCTGCCATCGGCTACCTCGTTAAGACGAACATGCCCGTCAGCATCATTGCCTCGAAGGTCGGCCATTCCAACTTCTCGCATTTCTCAAAAATTTTCAAGAAAGTCACGGGATTGACTCCGAATGAATACCGCCAGACCCATGCCAGGAAGTAATTTTTCACACTAACTCAAAAACTCAAATTTATTTTTAGTTCTTGCAAGGCTCAAGGGATATGTGCAAAACGATCGTTTTTGTACATATCTCTTGAGCCAAGTCACAAAACCGTTAATAGATGTCATAGGTCTGGTAGTGAAGACCCCCTCGGATAGCGTAAAACTATGGTAAGCGCTAAAGACAAGCAAAACTGCCATGGCAGGTCGATCACCTGCCGCCTGAACGCACGAAGGGGGTATCACATTGTCCGCCAAACAAAACACAATTGAAACCAAACCCAAGAAGAAAAAGATTGGCTACTACGCGCCTCTCTACATCATGATGATCCCAGGCATGATCTACCTGATCATCAACAACTACATCCCGATGGCTGGCCTGATCATCGCATTCAAGAAGGTCAATTTCCAGGTGGGTATCCTCAAGAGTCCCTGGGCTGGCCTGAACAACTTCCTGTACCTGTTCAAGACCAAAGACGCCTGGATCATCACCCGCAACACGATCGGCTACAATGCGCTGTTCATCGTCCTGGGCACTTTTGTCGCGATCACGGTCGCGATCCTGCTCAACGAAGTGGTCAGCAAGAAGATGAAGAGCTTCTACCAGGGCGTCTTCCTCCTGCCGTTCCTGATTTCCATCGTGGTCATCAGCTACCTGGTTTTCGGCTTCCTGAGCACCGACGTCGGTTTCATGAACAACTTTCTCGAAAGCCTCGGCATGAAGAGTGTGCAATGGTACACAACCCCCAAATACTGGCCCTTCATCCTGACCCTGGTCAACACCTGGAAGGGCTTCGGCTACATGACCATCATCTATTTTGCAACCCTCGTCGGCATCGATCGCACCTATTATGAAGCGGCCGTCGTCGATGGCGCAAACCGCTGGCAACAGATCGCCTCGATCACCCTGCCGCTCCTCAAACCGACCATCATCACACTGGTCCTCCTGTCGATTGGCCGTATCTTCTACTCGGACTTCGGCTTGTTCTACCAGGTTCCGATGAACTCCGGACCTCTGATGCCCGTCACCAACACCATCGACACCTACGTCTACCGTGGCCTGATGTCGATGGGCAATCTCGGTATGGCCTCAGCTTCTGGTTTCTATCAGTCCATCGTCGGTTTCTTCCTGGTGCTCACCGCAAACTTTGTCACCAGCAAGATCAGCAAAGAACACGCTTTGTTCTGAGAGGGGTCAATTCAAATGGTTGATAATTCAAAAGTTTTCAAGATTGCTTTGCATACGGTCCTGATGATCCTGGCCTTGTTCTGCCTCCTGCCGTTCCTCTTGCTGTTTGCTTCCTCATTTTCCAGTGAGGCCAGCCTGATCAAATATGGCTACTCCTTTTTCCCCCGCGAATTCAGCATGAATGCCTACAATTACCTGTTCACAAGTTCCACCGCCATTGTCCGTGCCTACTCGATCACAATCTTCGTCACGGCCATCGGCACCACCATCAACCTCGCGCTCTCGATCCTGCTGGCCTACCCGCTGTCACGCCGTGACCTGCCGCACCGCAATATCTTTGCCTTCCTAATCTTCTTCACGATGCTGTTCAACGGTGGACTTGTCCCGACATATATCATGTACACCCAATTTTTCCACATCAAGAACACGCTCTTTGCCTTGATTGTGCCCCAATTCCTGCTCAGCGCCTTCTATGTCATCATGATGCGCACCTATTTCACCAGCAATATCCCGATGGAAATCATCGAAGCCGCCAAGATTGACGGCGCCCATGAATTCCGGGTCCTCTACCAGGTTGTCCTGCCGATGTCGTTGCCGATCCTGGCCACTGTCGGCCTGATGGTTGGCCTCGGTTACTGGAATGACTGGACCAATGGTTTGTACTTCCTGACCGACGCCAAGCTGTTCAGCATCCAGAATGTCCTCAACCGGATGATTCGTGACGCCCAGTTCCTCTCCCAGATGGCTTCCAGCACGAACATGGGTGCGGCTGCCAAGAACCTGCCCAGCACCAGTTTGAAAATGGCAGTCGCTGTCATTGGCGCCCTGCCGATCCTGGTCATCTACCCATTCTTCCAGCGCTTCTTCGTCCAAGGCATCACGGTGGGGGCCGTCAAGGGATAAGCGTCGAATCGGTGTCAGACACCTTTTCAGGAAGTTTCAGAATCGACCTGCCGGTACAGCCCTTTTTCGCGGTTCGCCAGACGAAAGGAACCTGAATCATGAGAAAAAGCAAAATTACCATTGAAACCAAGAAAACGGGCGACACGATCCAACCGGAACTCCATGGCCAGTTCATCGAACATCTGGGAAATTGTATCGACAGTGGCATCTGGGTCGGCAAAGACTCCGCAATTCCCAATGTGGACGGTATGCGCAAAGCTGTCGTCGAAGCCCTGGCTGAACTGGAACCACCGATCATCCGCTGGCCAGGCGGCTGCTTTGCCGATACCTACCATTGGCGGGACGGCATTGGCCCGCAAGAAAACCGTCCGGTCACGTTCAATACCAATTTCGGCACGAACCGGCTGGAATATAACCAGTTCGGCACCCATGAATTCATGGACCTCTGCCGGAAGGTCAACGCCAGGCCGTGGCTGAACATCAATCTGCTCAGTGGCACCGTCGAGGAAATGGTTTCCTGGGCCGAGTACTGCAACCGCCCTCATTCGATAACTCTGGCCAAGGAACGCCAGACCAATGGCGACGAAGCTCCGTTTAATGTCGAATTCTGGGGAATCGGCAATGAAGCCTGGGCTGGTGGCGGCATGTTCACCGCGGAAGGCTATGCCGAGGCCTACCGCCGCTATGCCAGCGCATTTCCACCTTTTCCACTCGGCGATGCTGCCGATACGCTGTTCCCGACCTGCCTGCCCACCAAGCTGATCGCGGTTGGACCAGATGGCAACAAGCCGCAGGAACGCATCGAGTGGACGACCCGGTTTTTCCAGGCGATGGATCAGTTCCGGATGCCGAAAATTGACGCCTTTGACCTGCATTTCTACAACTGGAACAGCCAGTTCGAGGCCGGATCCGACACCGAATTCGATGAACAGGGCTGGTATCGGCTAATCGATGGCGCCCTGGAACTCGAGGACGTCATCCTCGAACAGCATGAACTGATCAAAAAAAGCCTGCCCCAGCCAAAATCGGAAGGATTTGGTGCCGCACCGGCCCCCAAAGTCGACTTGATTGTCGGTGAATGGGGCAACTGGCATCCGTTCAGGGACGGCAAACCGGCCCTCTGGCAGCAGAATACAATCCGGGACATGATCACCTATGCCCTGACCCTGGACATTTTCCACCGCCACTGCGACAAGGTGAAGATGGCCTGCCTGGCCCAGTCGGTCAATGTGCTGGGATCTCTGATCCTGACTGAAGGCGAAGCGACGATTTTGACGCCGACCTACCACCTGTTCATGATGTACAAGGCCCACCGTGGCGGCCGCAAGGTCAGCTGCGAGGTGGAGAGCGACCTGCTTTACAGTCGTATTTCCAAGGTAAAGACGATGCACAGCTTCGCGTCCCTCAAGGATGGCATCCTGACCCTGAACGCAGTCAATACGGATATGAACCAGGAAAATGAACTGACGATCAGCATCGACCAGGACATGGCCTGGCTTGAGACAACGGTCCTGGCCGGCGACACACCCGATCAGTTCAATGACCAGGAAAACCAGGACCTCGTCACCCCGCAGGCTGGTCCAAGCCCGGTCCGCGTCGGCGATCAATGGGTCATCACTGTGAAAAAAGCATCAGTCAATGTCATGAAATTCAAGGTTGTTGAACCTATGTCACAAAAACAACAATAAAAGTCACAACGCAGGTAGTGACCTGCCGCCATAAGAATTAAATTTAGACCATAGACTTTCCATTCAATCGCAAGCCCTGAAAATTGAAGGAGGAATCAACCACATGAAATTGAAACTCATTACTCTCGTGCTTCTGGTCTCCATGTCGTTCGCGATGCTGGCCGGTTGCGGCGGCGCCGCCACCACCGAAGCCACCACCGCGGCTGCTGCATCCAGCGAAGCCACCACTGCTGCTGCATCAGGCGAAACGGCCACCCTCAAGATCTACACCATCGCGATCGGCGACACATCGGAAGCTCCGGCTGTCGTTGAAGAGATCAACAAAATCACCCTCGCGAAAATCAACACCAAAATTGAACTGAACTTCGTCAATTTTGGCGCCTGGAACGATCAGGCCAACCTGATGTTGTCTTCCGGTGAACAAGTTGACCTGATGAACAACGGCTTGCTGCCGATCACCAACATGGTCGCCAATGGCCAGATCCAGCCGCTCGATGACCTGGTTGCCCAGTATGGCCAGGGTATCGTCTCCGCCCTCGGCGAAACCTATGTCAATGCCGGCAAGATCAACGGCAAATTGTATGGCATCACCAACAACCGTGACCTCGCTGCTTCTTTCGGTTTCGTCTGCAGCGCCGAAATCCTGAAGAAGTACAACCTGTCCCTGGACAATGTCAAGTCGCTGGCCGACCTCGAACCCATCCTCCAGACCGTCAAAGACAATGAACCCAGCATGTACCCGATGGGCCCGCAAGGCGCTCCACAAATGAGAATGCCTGACTGGAACATTGACAACTCCGGCGATACCAACAACCTCGGCGTCCTCCTCAATGCCGGCCAGGAAACAACCTTCAAGAACTATTATGAGTCCGACCATTTCGTCAACTGGTCCAAGACCATGTATGATTGGAACCAGAAAGGCCTGCTCGTGCCGGATATCCTCAGCTTGACTGAAACTGGCGATGCCCTGATGAAAGCTGGCAAAATCTTCGGTTATGTCACCAACCTCAAACCTGGTTTTGACACCCAGACCAAGATGCAGACCGGCATGGACGTCAAGACTGTCGATCTCTATCCCGCCCAGACCTCGACTTCGAATGCCACAACCCTGTGCTGGGTCGTCCCGACCAGCGCCAAATACCCGCAGCAGGCTGTCCAGTTCCTGGACCTCTGGAATACTGACCCGGCTATCTCCAACCTGCTGATCTACGGCATCGAAGGCAAACATTATAAAGTTGTTGACCAGGCTGCCAACATCATCGACTACGCTGATGGCGTCGACGCCTCCTCGATCAAGTACCCCGTCTCCATGGGCTGGAACATCGGCAACCAGTTTATTTCCCACATCTGGAGTGGCAACACCGCCGACTACTGGACCAAAATGGCTGATTTCAACAAAAATGCGATCGTTTCCAAGGCCATGGGCTTCTCCTTCGACTCTTCCAAAGTCAGCACTGAATATGCTGCCTGCGCCAGTGTCGTTGCCCAGTACCGCAATGCCCTGCTGTGCGGCTCCCTCGATCCGGAACAAGGCATTCCTGAATTCAACAAAGCCCTTAAAGATGCCGGCCTCGACAAGATCATCGCTGAAAAGCAGGCTCAGTTCGACGCCTGGCAGGCAACCAAGTAATCAATTGACCAATTACACAACCAGAAGTCTGAAGAAGGGCTGGCCCAATACGGCCAGCCCTTCTTTCACTCTGGCCGATGAAACCAGCGCCGGCAACCCGGAAATGATCAATCCCGATTGTGCAGCCTGGTTCGGCCTCGCCCAGTCCTGGCTGAAACAGCAGTTTAAATAGGGCAGAAGCAGCAGTTTAATTAAAGTTGAAGCAGCAGTTTAAATAAAGAGGTGTCCCATGTTCAAATACGATTTCGAAGTTCCCGCCAACAAGAAAATCCGCCTGCTGGTCCACACCGACTGCAAGAATGAAGCGGACGACCAGTTCGCCCTGGCCCACCACCTGATGACGCCGAAGTTCGTCGTCAAGGGGATCATCGCCGGCCATTTCGATTACCATCCGCAGGAATACGGCAAGGGCAACACGGTCAATGCCAGCTTTGATGAAGTCCTCAAAGTGCTCGACCTGATGGGCCTCGCGGGCCAATACGTCGTCACCAAAGGTTCCCCGAGTCCTCTGGCCGACGAAAAAACGCCCAATCCTTCAGCCGGCGCGGAAATGATCATCCAGGAAGCGATGAACGACGATCCGTTGCCGCTGTATGTTGTTTTCCAGGGCAGCCTGACCGACCTGGCTTCGGCCTGCCTCCTGGAACCCCAGATCGCAACCCGGATGACGGCGATCTGGATCGGTGGCGGCAAGTGGCCGGTCGGTGGCTTTGAATTCAACCTGCTTCAGGATATCCACGCCGCCAATGTTGTCTTTGGCTCGCCGATGCCGTTCTGGCAGATTCCGATCGACGTCTACAAGCAAGTCGCTGTCAGCCTGGCGGAACTGCAATACCGGGTCAAGCCCTGTGGTGACATCGGCAAATACCTGTTCGAGCAGATGGTCGACTTCAATACCCGGCTCGCCTATTTCCAGGCCTGGCCACATGGCGAGAGCTGGGGCCTGGGTGACCAGGGCACTGTGACGGTGCTGCTCGAGGAGCGTGAACGGATGAATTATGAGTGGCAGCCGGCGCCGCGGATTTCCCAGGAAATGTTCTATATCCACGAACAGAACAACCGCCCGATCCGGGTGTATAAAACCCTCGACGCCCGCCTCACGATGGAAGATTTCTACGCCAAACTGGCGATCAATTTTGGTGGGAAGTAACCTGCAGAAAGCAACCTGCAGAAAGCAACTTTTCGTCGAATAATTCTGTGGTCCTATCTACTTTGGCCGCCAAAAGAGGATAATGAATTTATGAGAAGGGGAGTCTGGCTAAATCCCAAGTCCGCACAGGAACTCGACGAGAGCCAGTCTCTGGACACCTAAGAAATGAAATCTGCCTGCCTTGCAATGACGGTGTCTTCCTGGTTTCGAAACTAAAATATGTGTGAGGTCATTATGAAAATCGTCAACTTGAAAACCGACCACCTGACGAATCCGATCGGTTTTGCCCATGCCAAGCCAGTCTTGTCCTATGTGGTCGAGGAATCGACCGGTCTGACCCAGAAGACTGCCCGGGTCCAGGTTGCATTGGACGAAACTTTTGCGAGTGTCCTCTTCGATTCCGGACTGGATGAAACGATCGACAGCATCGCCTACCCGTTGCCGCTGCAGACGAAAAGCTGCACTCGCTATTATTGGCGTGTCACCGTGGTCGCCGATGATGGCGACACCGCAACCAGCGACATCGCCTTTTTCGAAACCGGCCGCCATGCGGATGAATTTGTCGGCAGATTCATTGCCTGTGAACAGGATGGTTTGACGTGCAATTTCCTGAAAAGGTGTCAGGCTACCAAGGAGGTCAAATCTGCCCGGGCCTATGCCAGTGCACTGGGCTTGTATGAACTGCACATCAATGGCACCAAGGCTGGCCTTGAGCATCTTGCGCCGGGCAGCAACGACTATGATTCCTGGCTGCAGACCCAGACCTACGACGTCACGGATCTCCTGAAGACCGGCGACAACCAGATCACGATTCTGGCCGGCGATGGCTGGGCGATCGGCAATTTCTATTTCGAGGGTGGTTCGGACAAAACATATGCAGACAACCAGGCCGTGCTGCTGGACCTGGTGATCACTTATGAAGACGGCACCGTCGAAGTCATCGCGACCGACAGATCCTGGACGGCGGAAGAGAGCCAGATCCGGTTCTCCAGCATCTACAACGGCGAAGTTTTCGATCCGAATTTCATCGCTGACGTCGTCTATCAGACGAAAGAAATCGACTTCGATTATCGCAAGCTGGAACCGCGCAGAAGCCCGCCGGTTGTCGTCAAGGAAGAACTTCAGCCGATCCAGCTCATCAAGACCCCCGCTGGCGAGCTTGTCCTCGATTTCGGCCAGAATATGGCCGGCTGGGTCCGTTTCACCTGCCGTGAACCGAAAGGCACCGTGATCAAGCTGCAATACGGTGAAATCCTCCAGGGTGGCAATTTCTACCGAGACAACTTGCGCCATGCCAAGGCAGAATACATCTACACGTCGGACGGCCAGCACCGGACCCTACGCCCCGCATTTCACCTATTTCGGCTTCCGCTATGTCAAATTGACCGGTTTCGCGGCGAGATCGACCTGGCCGACTTTGTCGCTGAAGTGGCCTACTCGGAGATGGCGAGCACCGGTGAAATCACGACCAGCAATAGCCTGGTCAACCGCTTGATCCAGAACACGGTCTGGGGCCAGAAGAGCAACTTCTTCGATGTGCCGACTGACTGTCCGCAGCGCGACGAACGGCTCGGCTGGACCGGTGATGCCCAGGTCTTTTCCGGAACCGCAGCCTTCCAGATGGACGTCCTGGCCTTTTTCAGCAAATTCGGCTACGACATGGGCAAGGAACAGGAAAAAGCCGACGGCTGCGTCCCATTTGTCGTCCCTTCGTTCCGCAAACCGGGCGGCGGCTCCGCGGCCTGGGCCGATGCGGCGACGATCATCCCCTGGACGATGTACATGATGTATGGCGATGTCGCCATTCTCGAACAGCAGTATGGTTCGATGAAAGCCTGGGCTGATTACATCTACCGCCAGGATGACGCGAACGGTTCGACCGGCCTGTGGACGACGGGTTTCCACTTCGGAGACTGGCTGGCGCTCGATGCGGATGATCCAAAGAGCCCGATCGGCGGCACCGAGACACCTTTCATTGCCTCCTGCTACTATTACTATTCCACGCTGCTGGTTGCCAAGGCCGCCAAAGTGCTCGGCCAAGCCAGCGACGCCGCCAGCTACGCCGAACAGGCCAGCAAAATCAAAGCGGCGATCATCCGGGAATATTTTACGCCGACCGGCCGGCTGGGCCTGCAAAACCAGACTGCCTATGTCCTTGTCCTGGCCCTCGATCTCTGCAAACCGGAAGACAAGGCCCGAGTGGCCGCCGACTTGGTCACCCGCCTGAAACGGGACAAGGAATACCTCAAGACGGGTTTCGTCGGCACGCCGTTCATCTGCCGCGTCTTGTCCGAAAATGGCTACCATGAAATGGCCTACAAGTTGCTGCTCAATGACGAATGCCCCAGCTGGCTCTATCCAGTCCGAATGGGTGCAACCACGATCTGGGAACGCTGGAATTCAGTGATGCCCGATGGTTCAATGAACCCGGACGGCATGAACTCGCTGAATCACTATTCCTACGGCTCGATCGTCGAGTGGATGTACCGCTACATGGCGGGCATCAATCCAGTCGAAGACGCGCCCGGGTTCAGGAGAGCGGTCATCAAACCGCAGCCGGACTATCGGATGTCGCGGCTGGACTGCACATTCAAGTCCGCAGCCGGCACGTACGTCAGCAATTGGGAGATCGCCGGCGGCCAGCTGGAGTTCCTGATCAAGATCCCATTTAATACCCAGGCACAGGTGATCCTGCCGGATGCCAGGCTTGAGGATGTGTTCTGCAATGAGGAGAACCTGGCGGACCTGGTTTTTGCCGAGCAAAAAGGTCCAGCAGTCATCTTTACCGCATTGCCCGGGATCTATGCCATCACCTATGCCCCCACCGTCCCCTATGAGAAGCATTATTCCCTTGAGATGAAACTCGATGACCTGATGAATAATCCGGAAGCCCGGGCGATCCTCGAAGCCGAATTGCCCGCGATCGCCGGGATGGCCGGTTCATCGATGGCCTCCATGGGACCGGTCAGCCAGCTGGTGCATATGCCGTTCATCAAGGTCGATCCCGAACTCGTCAAGCATGCGGCGCACAAACTCGGCCAGATCATGATCAAACCGGATATCCTGCCGGCGATGATCGACTGGCAATGAAATATAAGGAAAGGATGACGTGAGTCGGTTTCCATAGAGACTGCATTCACAAGAATATTGCAATGGACAAGAAATGGATCTCAAGAACCAAAGACAATTTGACCCTCATCACCAACGAAAATGGCGCGACCCTGGGTCTGGCTCATGACTCCGGCGTCGGGATCGTCGAAGTTGACGGTTATGCCTTCAAGAACCTCAGCCGCAGCGGCAAGCTGGAGGCATATGAAGATTGGCGCCTCGATGCCAGAACCCGGGCCCGGGATTTGGCTGCCCGACTGTCGATCGAAGAAATCGCCGGCTTGATGCTGTACAGTCCGCACCAGATCGTCCCAAATCCGATCGCCGACCCTTATGCTCATTTCCGCGCGACTTACAATGGCAAACCATTCGCGGAAAGCGGCGCCCTGCCTTTCGACCTCACTGACCAGCAGAAGAAGTTCATGCAGGAGGACCACGTCCGGCACATCCTGGTCATGGTCCTGGCCAGCCCGGAGATCGCGGCGCGGTGGAACAACAAGATCCAGGCCTTCGCCGAGTCCATCGGCTTTGGCATCCCGGCGAATAACAGCAGCGATCCACGGCATGGGACCAGCGGCGACGCTGAGTTCAATGGCGGCGCCGGCGGTGAGATTTCCAAATGGCCGGATGGCATCGGCCTGGCCGCGACTTTTGATCCGGCTCTGGTGAAGCGCTTCTGCGAAATCGCGGCTGCCGAATACCGGGCACTCGGGATCGGCACTGCCCTGTCGCCGCAGATCGACCTGGCGACCGACCCGCGCTGGATGCGGTTCAACGGCACCTTCGGCGAACACACCCAGCTGGCCACTGACATGGCGAAAGCATACAGTGACGGATTCCAGACTTCCCTGGGCGAATCAGAGATCAAAGACGGCTGGGGCTTTGGCAGTGTCAATACAATGGTCAAGCATTGGCCGGGCGGCGGTAGCGGGGAAGCTGGCCGCGATGCCCATTATGCTTTCGGGAAGTACGCAGTCTACCCGGGGAACAATTTCGACGAACACCTGAAACCGTTCACGGAGGGTGCGTTCAAACTCGACGGCCCGACCGGGCAAGCTTCGGCCGTGATGCCCTACTACACGATTTCGTATGGCCAGGACATCAAGAACGGCGAAAACGTCGGGAATTCCTACAATGAATACATCATCAAGGATCTCCTGCGTGAAAAATACGGCTATGATGGCGTGGTTTGTACTGACTGGGGGATCACCGGCGACCATGGCGCAACGATCGAAGAGTTTGCCAGTCGCTGCTGGGGCGTTGAATCGCTGTCCGTGGCGGAGCGCCACTTGAAAATCATCCTCGCCGGTGCGGACCAGTTCGGCGGCAACAGCGAAGCCCAGCCGATCATCGAAGCCTACCAGATCGGCTGCGCCAGCCATGGCGAGGCTTTTATGCGCGCCCGCTTCGAACAGTCCGCGGTCCGCCTCCTGGTGAATATTTTCCGCCTTGGCCTCTTCGAGAATCCCTATCTCGATGTCGACGATTCAGTTGCGCGGGTCGGCAACCCGGATTTCATGCAGGAAGGCTATGAAGCGCAACTCAAGTCGATCACCCTGCTTAAGAACAAGAACAACGTGCTGCCACTTCGGAAAAAGACGAAAGTCTATATCCCGCAGCGCCAGATCAAATCCTACCTCGACTTTTTCAGCCAGCCGACTGAGGCCAGGACATTCGACCCGGTCAGCCGGGCCATTGTCGACAAATACTTCGAGCTCGTCGACCGGCCGGAAGACGCCGAAGCCGCGATCGTATTCATGGAGTCGCCGATTACGAACAGCTACAGCCCGGAGGATGTCCGCCAGGGCGGCAACGGGTACTTGCCGCACAGTTTGCAATACCGCCCCTACACCGCAAAAAGCGCACGTGCAACCAGCATCGCCGGGGGCGATCCACTGGAATCCTTCACCAACCGCAGCTACAAGGACAAGACAAATATGGCCGCGAATGAGTCGGACCTCGACAATGTGCTTAAAATGAAGCAGATCATGAAGGATAAACCGGTGATCGTCTCCCTGCGGATGAAAAATCCGACGGTGGTCGCCGAGTTCGAACCCTATGTCGATGCGATTGTTGCCGATTTCACGATCCAGACCCAGGCCATATTCGACATCATCACCGGCGCCGTGGAACCATCAGGCCTGCTGCCGCTGCAAATGCCGCTGGACATGGAGACGGTCGAAAGCCAGCTCGAAGACGTCGCGCTTGACATGACCTGCTACCAGGACAGCGAAGGCCACTCGTACGACTTTGGCTTCGGATTGAACTTCAAGGGTGTAATCAGCGACGAGCGGACCGCGCGGTACAGGAAGTGATCAACCGCCGGCCTGGCTGAGTCCGCCGCGCTTCTCACGGAACGGTGCCGGCGATAAGCCATACTGCTTTTTGAACAGCGTTGAGAAATAAGCGACGTTGGGGATGCCGACCAGTTCGGCGATTTTATAGGCTGGCTGATTTGTTGCCAAAAGCAAATCAGCGGCCTTTTCCAGTCGCATCGTCGATAGCATGCTGCTGAAAGTGTCGCCTGACGACGCTTTGACGAGCTTGCCGAGGTAACCGGTGGACAGGTTGAAACGCGCGGCTGTTGATTCCAGCGACAGGGAGGGATCGGCGAGATTGTCTTTCAGGTACAAGACGAGTTCTTCCTGCAGCCGTTCGTGTTTCAGCGTCGTTGCGCTGCGCGTTTTTTCCTGGGACAGGGTCATCAGCTCCAGGCAGAAGCGGGCGATGATCTGGCGGGCCTCATCGAGATGGTCGGATTGGATCAGCCGGCTGTTGGTTTCCATGTAATTGTCATAATCTTCGTCAACCAGTTCGACCGCGCTGTCGACCTGCTTGAAAATTGAGAAGAGCAGCTGGCTGAAATAGTTGGGCGTCCGCTGGGAATATCCGGCGCTGATCGCCTGGATGAAATCATCAACCCCGGCCAGCAGCAAGTCCTGGCGGCGCAGATTGAGCGCTTCGAGGATCCGCTTTTCCGCCATAATCGGATAGCGGATATTTTTGTTGATCGCCAGCGTCTTTTCGTAGGACAAGATCGAGTTAGGGCCGAAAAAGAGCCGATAACCAAAGAGGGTCAACGTCTGGTGGTAGGCCTCGCTGAACTGGTCGAGCAAGCCTACCGGCGAATGGTAGGCGAAGGAAACGGTGAACGGGAAGTAGCGCCTGATCTGGGTCTGGGCTGATGCCAGCAACTCTTCGAGCTTTTCGGGGACAGTCATGTCCGTCAGCTGGACCATCAGGGACACTTCATTGTCTGCCGTGACGATCCCGGTGGCCGGTCCGATCTCGGTCAGCAACTCCTGGCTGATGTTGATGATGACAAACCGGAAACTGCCGAGATCCTGGGCGTTCAATTCGGCCAGTTCACTGAAACCGTCAAACCGGGCGACAATGATCAGATAGGCCTGGGCGTCAAAATCGGCCACAATCTGGCGAATCCGTTCCGTGTCCTGCTGGTTTGGTTTGCCGATCATCAGGTCATAGAGGTATTTCTCGCGCGCAATCCGGCCGGCCTGGTCACCGAGGATCAGGGCCTGGTGCAGGACGGCATATTCATCACGGGTTTCGATATCCTGACCGGATGCATTGGCCTGACCGGATTCGCTGCCTTTGCCGGATACCTGGCGGATCAGGGTCTGGATCGGCTGGTAGAATCTGACCAGCAAGCGGCGGATGATTTCATATACGAGACCGGTGAGTGCTGCCTGGATCAGCAGCAAGGGCAGGATGATGGTGAGGTATTTTTTCCAGATAGTGCCAGCTTCGATCACAAGCACTTCATAAAGGCCGCTGCTGGCTGATCGTTTGTAGCAGGTCAGCTGTCGGTTTTGCAAGACGCCATCGCGGATGATTCCTTCATCGGCCAGCATCCGCGTGCCGCTGGTGTTCTGGAAAATGCCGGAAAACTTGGCCATATAACTGAGATCAGTGATAAATGCTTCAGTCTGGTTGCTGGCATAGACGATGCCATTGGCGTCTGTCAGGTAGATTTTGATGCCGGGTCGATAGTTCTGAAGAAGCTCGAGAAAGACTGACTCGTCGAGGTGGATGACCACCAGGCCATGGTTGGTCCGCTGAGGATTGTCATCCACACGGGCGTAAAAGACGACCAGGCGGGCGAACTCGTTGTTTAGCGTCTCCAGGGCCGAGCCTTCGAGCTTGATTTCGCGCGGTCGCAGACTGAACTGGCTGTTGCCGACCGGCAGGCCCATCTGGCCGGCGGGCAAGGTGCCGATAGAGGTTTCATAGGTGCCCAGATAACCATTGTACAGGCCGATGTAGCGGATCAGCTGGTTGTGGCTCTTAACATAGTTGCTTAACAGTGTTTCCAGGGTTGGCTGGCCATAAAAATATGAATTTCGTTCATACAAGTAGGTGGTCGCGGTTGAATCCTGGATGATCTGGGTGCTGATGCCCTGGATCTGGGCATAAATCGAATCGATGGTATGCTCGGTCTGGCTCATCAACCGCTTGTTTTCATCAATCAATGCGTTTTCAACGTTGCTGTAGACCAGCCAAGCGCTGAGTACAGCAAATACCAGGTAGACTCAGGAAGAGCCAGGCGAACATCTGTTTGAGCAGACGTCGATGGGTTGTGACTTGGGTCAGTGACTTGAATACATTCATGATCTGCCTCGCTCATTCAGCCCGATATCCTGATATCAAATATATATCGGAAAACAACAAACGTAAATATCTGCAAATAAAAAGGAGCTTTCAAATTGGATGATCGAAATATCCGATTATTGAAAGAAATTTCAAACATCAGACTTGTGTCTGCAGGCTTAATGGCTAAACTGAAATTGTGAGGTGCGGCTGAACCGATGCAAAAGAAAACAACCCGAATCACACTGATCATCATCTCTGTCCTGGTTCTGGCTCTGGTTCTTGGCCTGGCCGTGAAGTCATTCTTCTTTCAAAAACAAGTGATCGGCTTTACCGGATATGATTTGTCGCTCGATTTCTTCCACAGTATGGAAGTCGGGGTCAAGGGGGAGGCGGAGGCACTTGGATATGACTTCCTCACCTATGACCAGGCCAGTGATGAAACCAGACTGGTCACCAGCTTTAAAAGGCTGATCGAAGAAGATGTCGATGCGATCATTGTCTCGCCGATCAGCCCGGAAGTCCTGCCGCCACTGGTTGACAGTGCCCATGAAAAAAACATCCCGGTAATTATCAATGATATCGGGGGCGGAGATTCAGACTATGACGCGATCGTGATTTCGGACAATTGGCAGGGTGGTGTCATCGCCGCCCAATATACGACAGAATATCTGAAAGGCAGGGAAGGAAGCCGCGAAGTCGCCATTATCACTGTTGAACCTTCAGCAGTCTATGCCTCCAGACGTGGTGATGCCTACAGGGAAACCATCGAAGCCAGTGGATATCAGGTCATTGCTGAAATATCAGCCTACTCCAAACAGGAAGATGGATATACATCGATGAAGCTCATCCTGGAGGAACATCCAAACCTGGTCGCTGTCTTTGCTGAAAACGACCCGATGGCTGTCGGAGCAGCCAATGCTATCGCCGAAGCCGGCCGCAAAAATATCCTGGTCGTTGGTTTCAACGGCGACCAAATTGCCAAAGATGCCATCGCGGCAGGCCTGATGCAGGCCACAGTCGCCCAGAATCCAACCGAGATGGGACGGATCACCGTCAAATTGGCGGACCGCCTGATCCATAAAAAGGAAATCACCTTCGACGACCCGGACAAACGTGAGATTTTCGTGCCCGTCGAACTCATGACCATCAGCAACATCGGTTGAGCTAGAACAAATTAGGCAAGCTCAAATAAGTTAAATAAGTACGACCAGACGAGTTAAGGAATCCCGGTTAAAATCGGGAAGCCCTGGTTAAAGTTTGCTAAGGGGGAAAAAGAGTGACCGAGAACATTTTGGAACTGCAGGGAATCACCAAGATATTTCCCGGTGTCAAAGCATTGAACCAAGTTCACTTTCAATTGAAGGCGGGACAGATTCATGCCTTGATGGGCGAAAACGGAGCAGGAAAATCAACCTTCATTAAAGTCATCACGGGTGTTCACCAGCCTGAAGAAGGACAGATCTTTCTGCGCGGCAAGGAAATTCAATTCAAGAATCCGAAGGAAGCCATCGCGCATGGCATCGCCGCCATCTACCAGCACGTGACTTGCTTCCCGGATCTCAGTGTTTCCGAGAACATTTTTGCCGGACATGAATCGATGCGCGGAAAGCTCCCGGTCATCGACTGGAAAACGATGCACACCAAGGCCGAGAAACTCCTGCGCAGGCTCGGTTCAGATCTTGATCCGCGCCAGCTGATGGGCGCACTCAGTGTCGCACAGCAGCAGATCATTGAAATCGCCAAAGCCCTTTCGACCGATGCCGACATCATCATCATGGATGAACCGACAGCCGCCCTGACCAATCGTGAATGTGAAGAACTCTACCGCATCACCGAGCAGCTCCGCGATGAAGGTAAAGCCATCATCTTCATCTCGCACCGTTTTGAAGATATGTACCGCCTGGCCAGCCAGGTGACGGTTTTCCGCGATGCCCAGTACATCGGCACCTGGCCGGTGAACGGGATTACCAACGCAGACCTGATCAACGCCATGGTCGGTCGTTCCCTGACCGAAATGTATCCGCCGGCCTTGTCACAGCCAAAAGAAGAAGTCATCTGCCGAGTCCAGGGGCTTTCCCGTACGGGCTATTTCAAGGATATCAGCTTCGATGTCTGCAAAGGCGAAATCGTCGCCTTGACCGGTCTCGTCGGCGCCGGCCGCAGCGAAGTCTGCCAGGCCATCTTCGGGATCGACCACTATGACAGCGGAACGATTGAAATATCAGGCAAGCCGGCCTTGATTGACAGCCCGCTGACCGCGATGAAATTGGGGATCGGCTACCTGCCGGAAGACCGTCAGAAGCAAGGCCTGGTCCTATCCTGGAGTATCGAGAAGAATATTACGCTGGCCAACCTGGAACTGTTTTCCCAAGGCTTGCTGATCAAGGAAAAGAAGGAAAAGGAAACTGCCAACCGCCTGTCCAAACTCGTTTCGATCAAATGCCAGGGTGTTGAAGACCTGGCCAGCTCGCTCTCCGGCGGCAACCAGCAGAAAATCATTGTTGCCAAGCTGCTGACTGCCGATCTGAAACTGATCATCATGGATGAACCGACCAAAGGTGTCGACGTCGGCGCCAAACACCAGATTTACCAGATCATGCGCGAACTCGCCCGTGATGGGTACGCGATCCTGATGGTCTCCTCGGAAATGCCTGAAGTCATCGGCATGTCAGACCGGGTCATCGTCATGCACGAAGGACGCGTGACCATGATCGCCGATACACGCGACGCAAATACCACACAAGAGAAAATTCTGGAAGCGGCTGTCACGAGAATCCAGCATGATGACACAGCCATGGGAGGGAAGTCATGAGCACCGCAGGTATTCGTAAAATGCGCTTTGGATCAATGGGAGCCCGCGAAGTCGGCATGATCCTGTTTATGGTCTTGCTGTCAATCGTGATCCAGTTTCGCAACAATCAGTACCTGTCTGTCGAAAACCTCACTGACTTGCTGGTCAATGCCGCGATCATGGGCACCCTGGCTGTCGGGATGATGATGGTGATCATCACAGGCGGGATTGACCTCTCAATCGGCGCAACGTTGGCCCTGACCGGCATGTCCGCAGCCTTGTATGTCCGCGGCAATGCCGAGGCCTCACCCTGGGTCGCATTACTGATCGGCGTCAGCATCGGCCTGGTCGCCGGCCTGATCAACGGTCTGCTCGTAGGTTTCGGCGAGGTCCTGCCCCTGATTGCCACCCTCGGCATGATGAATGTCTACCGCGGATTGACCTACATTATCGCCAACGGCGCCTGGGTCAGTGCCCATCAGATGAATGACGGCTTCAAGGCAATTGCCTTTGTCAAATTTCTCGGCATCAGCAGCCTGGTCTGGGTTGCCATCATCACCTTTACCCTCGGTGCGCTTTTCCTCGGCTGGACCCGGCTTGGACGCATGGTCTACGCCGTCGGCAGTAATCCGGAAGCCGCGCGAGTGACCGGTGTCAATGTGCCCCGGATCCGGATGATGGTCTACACGATCATGGGTGCGATCACCGGCCTGGCTGGTGTGCTCTGGGTCAGCAAATATGCTTCGGCCCAAGGCGATACCGCAATCGGTTATGAAATGAACGTCATTGCCGCCTGTGTCCTCGGCGGTGTCTCGATCAACGGCGGCTCTGGAAAAATCTTCGGTGTCGTCCTCGGGACGATCCTCCTCGGTATCCTGAAAAACGCCTTGCCGCTCCTGAAAATATCCGCCTTCTGGCAAGATGCCCTTTACGGCCTGATTATCCTGTTTGCCATCCTGATGAATACCATTTTCAAACGGATCGTTGACCGGAACAACCTGCAAAGGAGACACATCTGATGAATACCACAACCTTGAAGAAGTATTTCCTACGTTGGGAAGCGATCCTGTTTTTGATCCTGATCCTGGTCAATGTGTTCAACTCATTCAGTTCACCCTATTACCTGAGTCTGACAGGTCTTCTGGATGCGACACGTGATTTCATGGACAAGTCATTCATCGTCTTCCCGATGGCGATGATCATCCTGATGGGTGAGATCGATATTTCAGTCGGTGCGACCATTGCCTTGTCCTCCGTCATCATGGGCGTCAGCTACAATGCCGGGAACGGGTTGCCCATGGTGGCCTGCATCCTGATCGCCCTGGTTGTCGGCACGGTCTGCGGCTTGATCAACGGCCTGATCCTGACCAGGTTCAAAGAACTGTCGCCAATGATCGTCACCCTGGCCACAATGACCATTTACCGCGGCATCGCCTACATCATCCTCGAAGACCGCGCCGCCGGCAAATTCCCGACCTGGTTCCAGAAATTCGGCTGGGGTACGCTCGGACCTGTCCCGTACGTCCTGCTTGTCTTCATCGTCCTGGCGATCATCTTCACCATACTGCTCAACAAGACAAAACTCGGCCGCCGGATCTATGCCATCGGCAGCAACCGGACCGCCAGTATTTTCTCGGGCATCAAAGTCGACCAGATCCGCATCCTCGCCTACACCCTGGCCGGTTTCATGGCTGGCCTGACTGCAATCTTCCTGACCTCGCGCATGTCCTCAACCCGTCCAAATATCGGTTATGCCTATGAGCTCGATATCATCTCGATGGTCGTCCTCGGCGGCATCAGCACCAGTGGCGGCAAAGGCAAGCTTTCCGGAGCCCTGATCTCGATTTTCGTCATCGGCTTCCTGAAATACGGTCTGGGTCTGAACAACATTTCGAGCCAGGTGCTGATGATTGTCATCGGCCTGCTGCTGATCATCTCCGTCCTGACCCCCAACCTGGTCAGCCGCTTCAAGAGCTGGCTCACAGTGAGAAAGGCTCATCAGCACGCAGCCAAGGTCGCCTGACCGGAGCAGCCTGACCCGGTCCAGCCACAATCGCCAAAACCTCAGTTTGATCACTTCTTGACCCGATTATAGGGCTATACGCCTTGTAATAGATTTCCATGCCTTAAACACAGCAATTTTCCAAAAAACGAAGGAGGAAACCCAATGAAAAAGATCCTGTCTGTGACCCTGTTGATCGCCCTGATGCTCACGATGCTAGTCGGCTGCGCTTCAACCGCCACCACAACGGCTGCCACAACTGCCGCTGCCGGTGAAACCACCGCTGCTGCCGCCACGACTGCCGCCGCCACCAAGGGTGGTACCTATGCCCTGATCGTCAAGAACACCGGCAATCCCTACAACGAAAAAGAAGCTGAAGGCTATGTCAAAGCTGTTGAAGAATTCGGCGGAACCGCTATCGTCAAGCGTCCGGCGAACCCGACCGCTGAAGACCAGATCGCGATGATCAACGAACTCGTCAGCCAGAAAGTCGCTGCGATCGCCATTGCGGCCAACGACGCTGACGCCCTCCAGCCGGCCATCGAAAAAGCTGCTGCTGCCGGGATCAAAGTCATCTCCCTCGACTCCGCCACCAACCCGGCCAGCCGCCTGACCCATGTCCAGCAGGCTGATCCGGTCGCTATCGGCAAAGTCCTCGTTGAAGCCGCCTTTGACATGTCCGGTGGTTCTGGCGAATTCGCCATCCTGTCCGCAACATCCACCGCGACCAACCAGAACACCTGGATCGCCAACATGGAAAAACTGCTCAAAGAAGACGCCAAGTACAAAGATCTCAAGCTGGTCAAAACCGCTTACGGCGATGACCTCCGTGACAAGAGCGTTTCCGAAACCGAAGCCCTGCTCCAGACCTACCCGAACCTCAAAGTCATCGTCGCCCCGACCACCGTCGGTATCGCCGCTGCTGCCAAAGTCGTCACCGACAAAGGCCTGATCGGCAAAGTCAAAGTCACCGGCCTTGGTCTGCCTTCTGAAATGGCTGCCTACATGACCGCTGATGGTTCCTGCCCCTACATGTTCCTCTGGAACCCGATCGACATCGGCTACCTCGCTGGCTACACAGCCAAAGCCATGGTTGAAGGCGCGACCGGCAAAATCGGCGACAAATTCGAAGCTGGCAAGCTCGGCACCAAAGAAGTCGTGACCGCGACATCTGGCGACGGCGGCACCGAAGTCGTCCTCGGCGACCCCTTCAAATTTGACACCGCCAACATCGGTGAATGGAGCAAAGTCTATTAATTCCTGTCCAGATCGAAAATCCAGATCAACGTTCATCCAGATCCGCACGAACTTTTGTTGAATCCGTGTCGTTTAAGGCAATAAAATAAGATATCCCTTAAAGCTGCAAGCGAAAGGGGGCTGGCTCCGAAGTCGCGAAAGCTACTTTGAACAGCCCTCTTTCCGATCAATAAGATCTTCAGAACGAAGTCAGAAAAGCCCTGCAGAAAAGCCTTGCATCGATTAATCCCAAGGAGGAATTACAGATGTCCGAGAGCAAGATCCAGAAATTTGCCTGGCGGGCCCGCATCCAGCCAGGTTCCGAAATGGAATACAAAAAGCGCCACGACGAAATCTGGCCTGAAATGACCGCGGTCCTGAATGAAGCGGGGATCCACAACTATTCTATCTGGCTGTCCGGACTCGACCTGTTTGGTTATTACGAATGTCCGGATATCGACCACGCCTCGAAAGTCCAGGCCAATAGCCCGGTCGTCGATCGCTGGAATGACTATATGAAAGACATCCTGATCATGGACTTCGATCCGGAAACCGGCACAACCCCACCGCTGAAGCTGATGTTCGTCCATCCGTAAGTCACCGGTCAGCTTCAGTATGGACCGGTTGACTCGTAACACGGATCGGTTCCTGATCATGATCTTATGCTTGCCTGCTGATGTTCTATATTTGTCCGCTGGCCCGGTTGAGCCAGCGTTTCCGGTACTGGCCCGGAGTCAAACCCTCGTGCTGGCGGAAAACCGAAATCAGATAACTGGCTGGCATCAGGCCGACTGCTTCGGCGATCCGTTCCATCGTCCAGTCCGTGAGGTGGAGCAGCCGTTTGGCTTCGCTGATCCGGACCTGCTGCAGGTAGGCCATCGGGGTCAGCCCGGTCTGGCGGACAAACAGTTTGATCAGGTGAAACCGGCTGACTTTGCCTTGCCTGGCCAGTTCATCGAGATTCAGCCGCTGGCCCATCTGGCTTTCCATGATCGAAATCGCATCCTGGACGGCGGGATGCAGGCTGATTTTTGCCGCTGGCGTGACTTGACTGCCCAGAATCACTTCAGTCATCAGATCGACCAGCAAGCGGGCGGTCGTGAATTCGGCTGGCAGGCCGTGGCTATTCTGGCAGGCGATCAAGTCCCGGAATAATTGGTTCAAGGTACTTGTGTTATCCATATGAGTGACCGGCCGGCCATTCGTCATCTCGTCAAAAGAACGGTAATAAGCACCACTGTTGGCTCCGGTCAGGTGAACCCAGTAGAATTTCCAGAGTGCATCGGGATCGGTCCGGTATAAATGGCGCTCCCGGCAATTGATCCAGACCAGGTCATTCGACTGGACCGGCCAGATTTGGCCGCGATATTCCAGTTCGCCTTGGCCGCCGATGGTCAGGATCAACAGGAGTGAATCCAATTCCTGTCGCTCGGTGAAATACCCCGGCTCGGTTTCGAAATAGCCGGCTTCCTGGACATAGACAAGATTTTCACGTGCAAAAATCCCCGGCGTCGGGCTGATCCGCGATGACGCCTCATTCCAGTTCAAAGCCGCCCTCAGGTTATTTTGATCAGGTAAAACCATCGCAATACTCCAAAGCAATATTCTTATACTTTTCATCAATCACGTGGCTCAAATTCGAATCAATATGGCCTCATAATTGGTTTGACAAATGAAATAGGGGAATCAATATCATTATACCAAAATCAGGAGGCTCCAGATGGAACTGCAACCGATCAAATCGAATCCCAAACCGCGTATCGGCCTTTATTCGGGTGGCTTGAAAGCTTATTGGGCCCAGTTCCCGGGCCTTCGTGAACGACTCACCGGCTATGGCGAATTTGTCGCCCGGCGCGTGAGTGAATGGGGTGACGTCTTCAACTTCGGCCTCGTCGATTGTGCAGATAGCGGCCTTGCTGCTGGTGAATATTTCAACCAGCAGAACGTCGACTTGATCTTCTGCCACAGCGCCACCTACCTGACCAGTGACAGCGTGCTGCCGATCCACCAGATCTGCAAAGCCCCGGTTGTCGTACTCAACTTGCAGCCGGCTGCCCGCATCAATTATGAGCAGTCGACCACCGGCGAATGGCTGGCCCATTGCGGCGCCTGCCCGGTTCCGGAAATAGCCAATGCCTTCAACCGGGCCCAGATCAAGTACCGTGTGATCAGCGGCCTGCTCGGCTTAACCGAAACGCCGGCAATTTCCCTGGCCAACGAAGTCACGGCTGACCGTCCGGAGGCGATCCGCGCCTGGCAGGAGATCCGGGATTATGTGCTCGCCGCTGGTGTCAAGCGGACCTTGCAGCACAGTCGTTTCGGCTTTCTCGGCAACAATTACAGCGGGATGCTCGATCTGTACAGCGATATGACAATGATCCAGGCCCAGACCGGACTCCACGTCCAGATCCTGGAAATGTGCGACCTCGCCGAACAGCTGGCCCTGGTCACACAAGACGAAATTGCTGAAAAACGCGAGGCGTTGGCCGAGTTCTTCCAGATCAGCGGCGATTCGGCAGCTGATCCGATCGCCCGCAAACCAACTGACGAACAGATCGAATGGTCCTGCCGGGTCGCAGCGGCCCAGGAACGCCTGGTCAAAAAGCAGAATCTCGATGCGTTGTCCTACTATTACCATGGTGCTCCGGGCAATGACTATGAACAGCTGCAGAGCGGTTTCATCGTCGGACATTCCCTGCTCACCGCCCGTGGCATCCCGTGTGCTGGCGAAGGCGACCTGAAAACCAATATCGCGATGAAAATCTGCGATATCGTCAAAACCGGTGGCAGCTTTTCGGAAATTGTGATTGCGGACTACCTGGATGGGACGATCCTGCTCGGCCATGACGGCCCGTTCCATATCGCGATCGCCGATGGCAAACCGATTCTGCGCGGGATGGGCCTTTATCACGGCAAACAGGGGTCCGGCGTATCGGTCGAAGCCAAAGTCAGAAGCGGCCCGATAACGCTTTTAGGCCTCACGCAGACCGGCGATGGCCGCCTGAAGATGATCATCAGCGAAGGTATGGCAACGAACGGCCAGATCATGCAGATCGGCAACACCCAGACACCGGTGCGCTTCAAGGTCGATCCGGATACCTACTTCGAACGCTGGTTCCAGGAATCCCCCACGCATCATTGTGCGATGGCGGTCGGCCATCAGGCCTCACTTTTCAAAAAAGTTGCCGACCTGCTCAATATCCCGGCAGTTGTCTTGTTCGGCACTTAATATTCTTCAGGGGCAATCACAGGAATGCGCGGTGGGTTGATAATCCATTGAATTCAAATAGATCGCTTTCAGATCTTCAGCAGTGAGCGGTTTGATATTGTTTTTCAGACCGCCGCTCATCGTGACGATCGTATCACGGACCAGCGTGTCGAGATCATTTTCGCCGACGCCAAAGTCCCTGATCGAGTGGGCCATCCCGAGCACGGCAAGAATGTGGTGGACCAGATGCCCGACCCGGGCTGCTTTGTCCTCGTCCGGCAAATCAAAATCGTGGTCATGAAGTCCGAGGATTTCCGCCAGCTGGGCATACTTGGGAATATTGGCCGTAAAGTTATAGTCAAGATAGGCCGGACCCAGGGCGGCCAGTGATCTGGCGTGGGTTGTGTTGAAATGGCCGCTGATCGGATGGGCCAGACTATGGATGCCGACCGTGCCTGCGATGTCGATCGCCCAGCCAGCCAGCGTATTGGCCCAGGCCATATTCGTACGGGCGACCAGGTTCTGGCCGTCTCTGGCGGCACTCTGGATATTGTCGAGCACCAGATCGAGTGCTTCTTCAGCCAGCAAGTCGGAGAATTTCGTCGCGCTTTTGGCGACAAAGGCCTCCATTGCATGGAACAGGACGTCGACACCGGTATCGATCGTCGCGGCAACCGGCAAGCTCAGCATCAGTTCCGGATCGACGATCGAAATGGTGGGGTAGGAACACGCAAAGCCAAATCCAGGTTTCTCATGCGTCTCGTCATTGGTGATCACAAAATAACGATTGATCTCCGTCCCGGTGCCCGCTGTTGTCGTAATCGCGACGATCGGCAAGGCTTTTGGCGGCACAACACCGGCAAACTTGCCGCCGGGCTGGTAATCCGTGATCAAACCGGGATTGACCGCCATGACGGCGATAGCTTTGGCCGCATCGATCGAACTGCCGCCGCCGATACCAATCACCAGGTCGCAACCGGAATCAGCAGCCAGTTTTGCGCCGGTTGTCACCGTGGATGCGAGGGGATTGGGCGTAACCTGGTCAAAGATGACCACATCGATTCCGGCGTCGGTGAGCATTTTGACAACCCGGCCCAGGGTGACGGCTTTCCAGTTCGCTGCAGATTCGTTAAGCCGAGCCGGTTGGCCCGCTGACGACGAGCGCTTTCTGGCAGAGATGGGCAACTTTAGATCCAAGCTGGTTCAGAGAACCGGCACCAAACACCAGATCGACAGGGTTTTTAAGATTGAACATAGTATCCTCCTGATATGCAATGGTTTCATGATACCCGAAACCATTGCTACAAGGCGTAACATTCGCAGACGGCCTGATTTATCGGGTTGAAGCACACCGGACCCGCACGAGTGGCGGTTTTGGCCTGGGATTGTCGATTGTCAAGGCCATTGTCGATGCTCACAATGCTGCTATCGACGTGAGCAGCCGAGTCGGTCAGGGCACAACCTTCACCATAACCTTCCGGCAGCAACTGCTACCGGAATAATTCTCAGCAATCTTTAAGCTGATTCTCAGCTGATTTTCAGTTTCATCCGATATTCTTCGATTATTGAAATGCCAGATAGCAGTGCCAATGATCAAAGATACGCCAACTTATGGAATCGGAAGGAAATCAAGATGAGAAATATCAGGAAATCAGTTTCAATCATTTTATGCCTGTTTTTGCTGACAGGTTCGCTGGCTGCATGCAGCAGTGCGGCCAGTGAAGCCAGTTCGACAACTGCCGCGGCAACCCCGACAGCCTCCACAGCAGCTGCAGCGGAAGCAACCGGAGCAACAACGGCCACGGCACCCCAGTCAGGGCGCATGAGCGGCGGTATGACTGGAGCTGCTGCAGTCGATACCTCCTCGATTGTCAACAAATGGCTGGATGTTGCCTACGCAAGTCTCTCCGATAGCCAGAAACTCGATATTTATCTGCCCAATGAAGGTACTGGTCCCTTTCCCGTGATCATTGCCATTCATGGCGGTGCGTTCAAGAGCGGCGACAAAACCGGTGAGCTGGGTTACCTGCAAGCCGCCCTGGATCGCGGCTATGCAGTCGTTTCAGTCAATTACCGCCTGAGCGGCGAGGTCATTTTCCCGGCTGCGATCCAGGATGTCAAAGCAGCCATTCGCTTTGTCAAAGCAAACGCCAGCGAATACAACCTGAATCAGGACAAGATTGCCACCTGGGGCGGCTCCGCTGGCGGCAACCTGGCAGCCCTGGCCGGAACTTCCGGCGATGTGGCTGAGCTTCAGGACGACAGCCTGGGCAATTCCGACCAGTCCACAAAAGTCCAGGCCGTCATCGACTGGTTTGGCCCGATCAATTTCCTGACCATGGACGATCAATTTACAGCCAGCGGAATCAACGGCCAGGTGCATAATGTTGCCGATTCACCGGAGTCGATTTACCTGGGCGGCCTGATCACTTCCATTCCGGATATCGCCGCCAAATCAAACCCAGAGACATATATCACGGCTGATGATGCTGCCTTTTTTATCCAGCACGGCACGGCCGATGTCCTGATCCCGACCCAGCAGTCGATTGATTTTGCGGCCAGTCTGACCAAGGTGCTCGGAGCCGGCAAAGTATCCTATGAATCCCTGGAGGGAGCCGGCCATGGCGATGCCATGTTCACAACGGCGGCGAATGTTGCCAAAGCGCTGGATTTCCTGGACAGCCAATTGAAGTAAAATATTGACCGATCCGCCATTCATGAACAGCTAAACCAGTCAAAAAAGGGCTGTCGCCTGGTTCTTTCGAACTCAGGCGGCAGCCCATGGTTTTTTGTCTGGAACTTGACTTCAGCTGGAACTGATCATCAATCAGAAGAACTTGCTACGCGCCTTTTCAAGCTCGCGTTTCCGGACGTTGTAAACCTCGAACGCTTTCGATTCATCGACAACGGGGACACGCGTCAGTCTGTACGGCGTTGTGGCTTTCAGCCGCAAGGGGACATTTTCGATTTTGACATCGGTGAATTCGAGCCCGAACCAGGTGATCGGCGATACGGTGAACTTCTGGATGCCCAGTTTGATCCGCATGATCAGCTGGTCGATGAGTCGGAGGTCCGTGTCACTGGGCAATTCCTTGTGGGTCAGGACAAAACAGAAGTCGCCGATCTGATGAAGTTGATGGCCCATAGCGTAGGTCCGGTGCTGTTCTTTCAATTCACCGGATGCAATCATGTCGCCGACAATCTGCCGCAAATAAGTACTGACTTTAGGCTTGATATTGAAGCCCAGCAGAAGATCCACTTTGAAAATGAAATCGGTGTCGAAATTTTCGACCGAATAGGCCAGGGTTTGTGCCTGGTCAGTGACCTGGACATTGATGAACCAATACGTCTGGGCCCTTTTCGGCCGCTTGTCCAAAATGGAGTAGAGGATCTCATCATTGACCAGGCCCGGGCTGAATTTGCTGGTCAGATAGACCAGGTTTGTTGCATATTCCGGTACTTGCTGATCGACGCGCAGTTTGCTGAGCTGATCCAGATAATCGTTCAGGTTGGCCGCTTTGGTCACGGTTCGCTCGATCACTTTAGCCCGCTGCCACAGGGCCATCAGCGACAGGATCAGGAGCGAAATGATCACGGTGATATAGCCGCCGTGGATAAATTTCGAAGCGCTGGAAATGGTGAAAATCAGTTCAATGATCACGAACACAATGACCATTGGGACGGCCAGCCATTTCGTCACCTTCATCTTGACCAGGTAGTTATAGAGCAGGATCGTGGTCATCAGCATCGAGATGGTTATCGCCAGACCATACGCGGACTCCATGTGTTCGGATGACTGGAAGAAGAGGACCACGCCGATGCACAATGTCCACAATGTCGCATTGACAAGCGGGATATAGAGTTGGCCTTTGGACCTGGCCGGATAGTTGATTTTCAGCCGCGGCATCATGTTGAGCTTGATCGCTTCGGAAACGATCGTGTAAGAACCCGTGATCAGGGCTTGCGAGGCGATGATTGCTGCTGTCGTGGCAAAAAGGACTCCGATGATCCGGAAACCGGCCGGCATCATGGCAAAGAACGGGTTCATGTTTTCAGCGTTGAGCAGTTGTGGATTGTCTTTGACGCTTAACAGCCAGGCTCCTTGACCAAAATAGTTGAGCAGTAAAGCAACTTTAACCAATGGCCAAGTGCCGTAGATATTCTTGCGGCCGACATGTCCCAGGTCCGCGTAAAGCGCTTCGGCACCGGTCGTCGCCAGGAAGACGCTGCCCAGGATCAGGAAACCGGCTTTGTTGTTGTCGCTGAACAACAATCTGATCCCATAGGTTGGCGAGAGGGCCTTGAAAATATCCAGGTTGCCGGGGATATTCATGACCCCGATGATTGCCAGCATGGCAAACCAGAGAAACATGATCGGTCCGAACAGCCGCCCGATGATCTCGGTCCCTGAACGCTGGATCAGGAATAACACGCAAATAATGCTGATCGTGATCAGGACGACGGTTGACTGGCTCGTCCCGAAATACCGGACATAGGCGGGAATGCCCTTCAGGCCTTCAACCGCCGAAGTGACAGTCACCGCCGGGGTCAGTATACCATCGGCCAGGGTTGTCGCACCGCCGATCAAGGCCGGCACAACCAGCCAGGGTGCCACATTCCGGATCAGGGAGTAAAGTGAAAACACCCCGCCTTCGCCGTTGTTGTCAGCGCGCAGGACAAAGAGCACATATTTGATGGTCGTGATCAGTGTGAGGGTCCAGACAACCAGCGACAATGCGCCGTAGATAAAATCTGTCGAGATCGTCGCCAGGCCGCCATTGCCATTGACGATCGCTTTCATCACGTAGAGTGGCGATGTGCCGATGTCGCCATAGACAACGCCCAGCGCGACCAGCATGCCTGCTGCAGTCAAGGGCCGTGCACTGTGATCAGCCATGTTTTTACCCCGATTCAGATGATTTCAAATATCGAATTTTATGCCTTATTATCGCTTTTTACAATACGTCTGAAGCCTTTGTGATCCGGCCGTTGTCACTTCCGCTGAAATGCCTAAATTGTCGCCTGGATTTTGGCATATGTGTGCAAATTTTGCCCGAATCAGCTATAATAACAATTTGTGTCTTGAACCAGCAACCAGATTCCCATCACGGAGGAACCTCACCGAATGATCACTGTCACCGACCTCAGCCTTCGCTTCAGCGACAAGAAGCTTTTTGAAGACGTCAATGTCAAATTCACACCGGGCAACTGTTACGGTGTCATCGGCGCCAATGGCGCAGGTAAAACAACATTTATCCGCATCTTGTCGGGCGAAATGGAACCATCGACTGGATCGGTGACGATCACGCCGGGGGAGCGGCTGGCTACCCTCAAGCAGAACCAGTTTGCCTACGATGAATTTTCGGTCCTCGAAACCGTCATCATGGGTTATAAACGCCTGTACGAAATCATCAAGGAAAAGGAAACACTCTACGCCAAGGAAGACTTCACGGAAGAAGACGGCCTCAAGGCTGCCGATCTGGAGCATGAATTTGGCGAAATGAACGGCTGGGATGCTGAAACCGACGCCGAAAAACTGCTGATGGGACTCGGTGTACCGAAAGACCTGTTCAACAGCCTGATGCGCGATGTCCCGAGCGGCGAAAAGGTCAAGATCCTGCTGGCCCAGTCCCTGTTCGGCAATCCGCATATCCTGCTGCTCGACGAACCGACCAACCACCTCGATTTCAAGGCGATCCGCTGGCTGGAAGAATTCCTGATCGACTATCCGAACACGGTCATCGTTGTGTCGCATGACCGCCATTTCCTCAACAAAGTCTGCACCCACATGGTGGATATCGATTTCGGCAAAGTCCGGCTGGTCGTCGGCAACTATGATTTCTGGTATGAATCCAGCCAGCTGATGCTGCGCCTGATGAACGACCGCAACAAGAAAAAGGAAGACCGCATCGGCGAACTGCAGGCCTTTATCGCCCGCTTCGGATCCAATGCCTCCAAGGCCCGCCAGGCGACCTCGCGCAAGAAAATGCTGGAAAAAATCGTCCTCGACGACATCCAGCCGTCTTCGCGGCGTTATCCGTTCATTGGTTTCAACCCGGAGCGTGAAGCCGGCAAAGACATCCTGTATGTTGAAAACCTCGGCAAGACGATCAATGGCGAAAAGGTCCTGTCGAACATCACCTTCCGGATGAACCGCAACGACAAAATTGTCATCCTGTCGCGCAATGACCAGGCCCGGACCACCCTGTTCCAGATCCTGACCGGGGAGATCGAACCGGATGAAGGCACTTTCCGCTGGGGCACGACGACCTCGCAAGCTTACCTGCCCAAAGACAACACGGCTTATTTCGAAGGCTGTCATCTCAGCCTGGTTGACTGGATCCGCCAATATTCATCTGACCAGAATGAAAGCTTCTGCCGCGGTTTCCTGGGCAAAATGCTGTTCTCCGGCGATGAAGCGACCAAAGAAGCCTGCGTCCTGTCCGGTGGCGAGAAGATGCGCTGCATGTTCTCCCGGCTGATGCTGTCGTCCGCGAATATCCTGATCCTGGACGAGCCGACCAACCATCTCGACCTCGAATCGATCACCGCCGTCAACAACGGCTTGATGGCCTTCAAGGGCTCGCTGCTCTTTGCCTCACATGACCACAAATTCATCGAAACCATCGCCAACCGCGTGATCGAACTGACCCCGGCCGGCGTCGTCGACAGCGGCCTGCCGATCGATGAATACCTCGACGATGAAGCCCTCCAGACCCGTGTCGAGGACATGTACCAGCGCGGTAACTAATAATCATCCAGAATTATTTGCAGGCAGGGATCAAACCCCGCCTGATAATCTGCAAATGTGACCGGGCAGGGGAGATCCGGCAGCAATGAAAGCTGCCCGTCATAGGCGATCAGCTGATAGTACTTCGTCGAATATCTGACGCGCAATTTTGAATTCGGCAGGGTCAGGTATTGAACTTCGCCATAGCAATTCGGCTTGCCGCCAGAAGGTTCGCCGACGACGATCGCCCTGGTTTTGTTTTTCAGTGCATAGGCATTCAGCAAAGCGGATGAAAACGTGTTGCGGCCGATGATCACGAATAGACGGGCTGGATGGGCGGCCAGCTCCTCGATCAGCGGGTCAAGCAGGGTCGAGTCGCCGCCGAGATTGAAGCGTAAATCGATGATGATCTTTTTGGGCTGATTGTGGTTGATTTCGTCCAGCAATGTATTGAAGGCGGCGGCAATTGGTCCATCTTCAGGTTCTTTGCACGCATTGTAATGGACATAGACCGTGTCGGATTCGATCCTTGAAAACCAAAAGCTCAAGTCGCGGTGCTGACGGTAGAGTGGAACCGAAGCATCATCCCCCATCTGTACCATGTTGGCTGCCCGGCCATTTGGTTTCATCGTCGACACTTTCAATTTAGCGGGTTTTCCGTCAGCTTGCTGCAGTGTAAGCCGGACCTCGTCGAGGTGATCACAGATTTCAAGTCCATACAGCAGGTCGACAGCTGCGAGATAGGACGGCAATTGGGCATTGACAAAGGACAGGTTTTCATGCGAAAGAATGCTGGTCAAGTCAGCGATCACATCGGCGATCGGCGTGTTTTCGATTGCCACGACCTTGGCACCACACCAGTTCTGCAGCTCGGGCCGGGCGGCGACAATGAAGAGGCCTTCTTCAAACCAGTAGAAATCGAACGGCAGGTAATGTCTGACAACAGGCATCAGCGCGGTATGGGCATCGCCTACCGAGGCGATTATCGCCATTAAGCGAGTCATCACCATCGCATCGTCACAATCAAACAGGTCAGCCTTGAGCTGGCGGATCTGAGAGCGGAAGGCATGCTCCGGCAGCTGGTGAAACAGGTTCAAATGCAGGCGCGGCAATTCTGCTGCCAGGTCATCGATATCTTCAATCCAATTGCTGAGCCAGTCTGCCATGGGTAACCGCCGTTCTGGAATTTCCTGCACTTATGGCACAAATATCGATGCCCGGTCCTGTTGTGTGTTATACCAGACCCGCATTGTGTTATAAATGAGAGTGTTATTAAATCGTGTCATCAAATATTGTATCTTAATGACGATCAGGAGCAATCATATGTTTAGAACGATGCTCTGGTATGCCCTGGGTTGGACCTATCTTGCGTCAACCGGCCCGCTGCTCTGGCGAGCCAGATACTTGGAGCGAAAAGGTCAGCAGGCCAGGCTTGACCGCCTGGCTGAACGCATGACCGTCCAGATTTGCAAGGTGCTGTTTTATTTGACAGGATCCCGGGTGAAAATATCCGGCCTGGAAAATGTACCCAAACAAGGGGCTGTTCTTTTTGTCAGCAACCATCAGGGGCATATGGACAGCCTGATCATCCATGGCTTCATCCCAGGTCCGAAGGGTTTCATTTCGATTGTTGAAGTTCTGAAGATACCGATCCTCAGCACCTGGATGAAATACATCCAGTGTGTCTTCCTGGATCGCAAGGATACCCGCCAGTCGGCCAGCTGCATCAACCAGGCGGTCGAACAGCTGAAAAAGGGCCACTCGATGGTTGTGTTTCCCGAGGGAAAGCTGAGCGACGAAGGACCTGCCAACGAATTTCAAAGGGGCTGGCTGCGGTTAGCCACTCGCAGCGGCGTGCCGATCGTCCCGGTCTGCATCAAGGGTTCCTATCGCGCCCTGTCCAAAGACGGCAAAAAGGTCCGGCCGACCACGGTTGAATGTGTGATTTTAAAGCCAGTGGCAACCGATCAGCTGCAAAAAAATGATGAAGTGGCTTTTATCGAGGCGCTCAGGGACAGCATTCTGGCACATATCTAAGGCTGCCATGATCAATCCGGCATTTCTCCTGGGCCCATGATGATCCGGCCGGGTTCTTCCAGACGATAGCCTCCCAGCTGCTCGAGCCGCTGCCGGAAGACATCGGAACGGAGCAGTGCAACAAATCGCTGGACGGCAGGCAGTTCCCAAGCCAAGGTATCGATCAGGAAATCGTAATGTTCTTCGGCTACCGGCAGGAAGTCCAGACCGGCCATTTTGGCGACCGAAAGAATCCCCAGGCCGGCGTCGGCCGACCCGGAGGCAATCTGCGCAGCGACCCCCGTATGGGTGTATTCCTCACGGTGATAGCCGGAGATCTGGTCCGGTGAAATATTGGCCTTGGCGAGGTGATAATCGAGCAGCAGGCGCGTGCCGGCGCCTTTCTGGCGATTGACGTAGCGCAGCTGGCGATTGGCGATATCCGCGAGATCCCGGATCTGCAGGGGATTGCCACGCTGGACGATTAGCCCCTGTTGACGGCGGACCCCTTCGATCAGCAGGACATTATTGCCCGGAAAATAGCGCTGGACATAAGCAAGGTTGTATTCCCCAGTCGCTTCGTCAAGCAGGTGGATCCCCGCGATCTGTGCTTCATGACGCCTGACGGCCAGGATCCCGCCCATGCTGCCGGCATGGATTGAAGAAAGGGTCACGGTTGAACCTTTGACCTTTGCCAGCAAATCAGCCATTTCATCCAGCAGCGGATCATGGCTGCCAATGACACTCAGCGACGCTTCTACCTGCGATAGTGGACGTAAAAGCCGGATAGTGACCCTGGTTCCTTCGGCGAACCCCTCGCTGTCACGCGGGATGACCAGCAGACCGTCAGCGCGGGCATAGCTGGTCAGGATACCGGCTCCCCGTTCGAGCGGTGAGGCGATCAGCTGGCCTTGGCTTAGGGTCAGCCTGACACGGATATACTCCCGGTACTTCAGGGAGGACACCAGGCGCCTGGACAACCGGGCTTCGACCTGCGGCCGTTCGGCGATTTCGAGCCGGAAAAGCTGCCGCAGGATCGGGCGGACAATTTCCTCAAGGACAATCAGGCCGGATACCGAATAGCCAGGCAGTCCGATCACCGGCTTGTAGAGTCCCAGGTTATTGGGCCAGCCCAAGCCGAGAATCGTCGGTTTGCCGGGGCGGATGGCAATGCCGTGAAGAATGACTTCGCCCTGGGATTTGATCACTTGGGTCGACAGATCGTCACGGCCAGCCGATGAACCGGCCAGCAGCAAAACCATATCCGACCGGACAATCGCCTCGGCCAAAGCCTTTTGAATGAGCTCCGGCACGTCAGGGATAATCGGCATGACGAGAACCCGGGCCCCGTCAGCCTCGAGGAATTTACCGTAGACAGTCGAGTTGAATTCGGGAATCAGGCCCGGGACCGGTTCGTCTGATGGCGGGACGATCTCATCGCCGGTTGGAATCAGGGTGATCAGTGGCAGGCGGAAAACAGTCACCTGCCGGACACCGCCGGCGACCATCGCGCCAAGGAGGGCTGGGCCGAGGATTGTTCCGCTGCAGGCCAGCATGTCGCCGGCACTGAAATCTTCGCCGATCTGGCGGACATGCTGCCAGGGGACGGCGGGGGAGATCAGCCGGATTCTCTGACTGAATTCAATGACATCTTCAACCATGATCACAGCATCCATGCCATCCGGCAGGCTGTCACCCGTGTCGACGACGACGTAACGACCTTTTTCAAGATCGACTGGGGCTGTCTCACTGGCGCCGAACGTCCATTCGGCCCGGATCGCAATGCCGTCCATGGCGCAAGCTAAATAATGCGGCACACTCCGCACGGCGTAGACCGCAGCAGCTGTCCGCCGCCCAAGCGCAGCTGTCACCGGGATGTTTTCAGTTCCCGGTTCCACATCTGCTGCATTCAACCGCTGCAGGTAAAGTTCGATCGCCTCTTCGAGGGGCGTATTGGTCAGGTATTCCTGTGACATGGGCGATGTCCTCCATGAATTGCTTCGGCTTCCTTTAAGCAGCTGTTTTGGCAGCTTTTAGCGGAAGCGGTAGACGATGACCTGCGAGCCGGTTTCGAGCCCTTCCAGATCGCGGTTGATCCGGATACAGCCATCACACTGGCTGAGGATGGTAATCAGGCCGGATTTGGTGAAAACAGGTTCGGCAAGTAAGCCAGGCGTTCCCGGATCGGCTTGAAGGCGGACTGGAATGATCGACTCGCGGCCGACATTGGATGGGATGCGGCAGCTGGTCCTGGCCAGGACGGTATCGGGGACCGGTGTTTCAGCGCCCTGCAGAGCCAGAATCAGGGGCATCGCCAGCCATTTGGCCATAAACCAGGCGGCAAGCGGATGACCCGGCAGACCCAGCATGATTTTGCCTTGGGCGACCCCGGCTAACGTCGGCTTGCCTGGTTTGACCGCGATACCGTGGAAAAGGATACCCGGTTCACCCTGGGCTGCAATGGCTGCCTGCAAGTGGTCCTTTTCGCCGACAGAACTGCCGCCCGAAATCAGGACCAGGTCACAGTCGCGCAATGCTTTTTTCAGGCACTCCTCCAGCTGGCCCAGTTGATCGGCGACGATGCCATAAAGCACCGGCTCGCCGCCGGATTCACGGACCAGGGCGGCGAGTGCCGGACTGTTGACGTCGTGGACTTGGCCCGATCTTAAGGATTGACCGGACGATGCCAGCTCGTCTCCGGTAGAAATGATCGCGACTTTGGGTTTCTGACTGACTTTGGCCGAATCGATATCCAGGGCGGCGAGTGTGCCGATATCAGAAGACCGGATCATCCGGCCGGCAGACAACACCGTCTGGCCAGCCTTGAAATCGTCACCCCGCAGGATCAGATGATCGCCCGGGGCAGCCGGCCGGTTGACCAGTTGAAGGCTATCCCCTGTGTTTTCAACGTATTCGATCATGACCATGGCGTCAGCACCTGAAGGCAGGGCGCCGCCGGTCGGGACTGATGCGCATTCGCCAGGCTGGATCCTGAAATCTGGCGTCTGCCCCATGCTGACCGAACCTGTGAGCTCCAGCATGGCGGGCAAGGACTCGCTTGCCCCAAAGGTGTCGGCGGCCCGGACAGCCAGACCGTCCACCGCGGAACGGTCAAATCCTGGCACATCAGCGAGCGAACAGATGTCGGCCGCCAATGTACGGCCAACCAGTTGTTCGATGGCGACTGTATCTGTCCGATTAATCGGGCGGATATGTTTCAGCAGGAGGTTTAAGGCCTCCTCGATACTAAGTACATTGAGCATAATGCATCCTTTGTCCAGATGTTCAGCCGGCTTCAATGACCGGCACGATCGAAATGACATCATTCGATTCCAGCCTTGTCAGAAGCCCGTTCAACTGGCGGATATGACGTCCATTGACCAGCACAAAGAGGTCATCATTGAGCGGCACACCCTGCTGATTCAACAGCAACCGGGCCATTGGCTCGCCATACAGCTGACAAAGGGCTTCGATCACGGACTGAACCGTGTGCGGACCTTCCAGATGGCAGATCGCAGAACCGGCGGCATCAATGAGATGGGCAAAAAGGCGGACCTCCATCAGGTTCCTCCACAGATCGGGCAATCTGCCCGCTTTTCAAATGCAAGCCGCATGAAATCAAGCGTCCGCCCGTGATAGTAAAGGATTTCACCGGTCAGCGGCAGATTAAGGCCAAGCAGGTGAATCAGAGCCAGGTCGGCTTCGAGAGATCCGATCACACTGGCCGTCACACCGATAGCTCCGGGTCCAGCTCCGGAAGCCGATTCAGGACCAGCTCCTGGCTGTCGATTGCTGTCTGCCCGTTCCTGGTCTGCCAGACCTTGGTCTTGTGGTCCGAGATCGAAGCAGCAGTCGTAGCAAGGGGTAACCCCTGGCAGGAATGCCGTGACATAACCTGAAAAGCCGCGGACACCACCATCGATCCACGGCTTGCTGGTTGCATAGCAGACTCGATTGATCATTCGCCGGGTTTCGAGGTTATCGACGGCAGCGACAATCAGGTCATACGAGCCAAAAAGCTCGCGAGCCCGGGGTTCGTCCAATGACGTTTCAAGGGAATCAATGGCCAGGTCCGGATGGTAGGCCTGTAAGCGAAGCTGAGCGAGCCTGGCCTTTGGCTGGCCGATGTCCATTGCAGTATAGAGGAACTGGCGGTTGAGATTGGACGCGGCGACAGTATCCGAGTCGATGATCGTCAAATGGCCAACCCCCGCTCCGGCCAGCGCCATCAGGACCGGTGAACCGAGTCCGCCGGCGCCGACCACAAGGACCCGGCTGGCCCTGAGACGATCCTGGCCCTGGGTGCCGAATTCGGGCAGTGATATTTGTCGGGCGTAATAGTCGTCGGGCAGTATCATTTTGTCGGCTGCAGACCTTTTCAGGCTTTCTGGTCGAGCAGTGGATCGGGCTCCTGCATCATGGCTTTTGTTTTGTCGATATATTTGTTGATCATGCGATAAGCCGTCTCTTCATCGACCTTGCCATGCATGGTGATGGTTTCGAAGAACCGCTTCGGCAACTTGACATCTTCCTGCTTGAAGCCCAGTTTCTCCTTGATCCTCAGCTTGGTGCGCAGGACGCGTTTGCCGAGGTCGATCAGGTCCTGTTCAGTGAGATTGTAACCGATGCTGTTGAGGGCATCGAGGATCGTCTGGTGGTCATAGACTTTGCGGGCAAACAGGCACATGCCGATACAGTTGGCCATGCAGCGGTCATATTCTTCAAAAAAGATCGTGTCGACCAGCTTGTCTTCATCGAATGATTTCAGTGACTGGTCAATCGCATAGCCGCCGTTGTCCAGATGGGAATGACGGGAAGCCACGGAAAAACCGACCACTGACGCGTAACCGGTGTGATAGCCGGGCATTTCATTGCCGCCGAACTGCATCGCAAAGTCGGAACCGCCATATTTGGCCGCTGCGAACTTGCTGCCGCGGCCAAGGTCCTTGTAAAATTCGTTTTTGCCCTTGGACAGGTAGCGGATCGCCTTGAGATAAGCTTCGGTGTTGCCCCAGGCGAGCGGGACAATCGTCTGTTCTTCTGTGACCAGCCCTGTTTCCAATGCTTCTGTCGCCCAGCCCAGGGAAACGCCGGTGCTGATCGCATCCATTCCAGTTTCCTCGACTTCGTCGATCAGATGGATGATTTCATCACTGGACTTGACGCCGAGGAAGCTGCCGAGGGCAAAAATCAGTTCGTAATCATAGACGACGTTGATCGCTTCATATTCATGTCCGCGGTCGAATTCCCGGCGGAACATGCCAATGTGGATGCAGCCGACCGGACAGCCGGTGCAGGCCACTTTGCGGACGAGGTTATGCTTGGCGAAGGTTTCACCGGAAATCGCATTGGCATGCTCGAACGTGGTCTGGCGAAGATTCAGCGTCGGCAGGGAATTGGAGGCATTCAAGGGCAGGACACCGGCCGGTGTGCCAGCGTCGTGGTATTTGCCCATCATGTCGGTGGTGGTGCATTTCTTGTAGATCTGCTGGTAAACCTTGAAATACTTGGGCGTGTCCTGGATATGGATCGAACGATCCCCGGTCACGGCCATGGCTTTCAAGTTCTTGCTGCCCATGTTGGCGCCAAGGCCAAGCCGGCCGAAATGGCGATAAGAGTCGACACAGACACTGGCAAAAGACACAAGGTTCTCGCCGGCCGGACCGATGCGGATGATGCTGCGTTTGCCGCCGCCGGTCAGCCGGTCACGGATGGCCATGCCAGCGGGTTCACTGTCCATGCCCCAGTAGGCGCGGGCATCCCGGAGGCCGACATCGTTGTTCTTGATGACCAGTGCGGTCGGCTTGGGTGCTTTGCCGGTGATGACAATCGCATCATAGCCGGCCATCAGCATGGTCATCGCCAGGCGGCCGCCGGCATAAGATTCACCCAATTCGCCGGTCAGGGGCGAAATAAACATGGCAACGGTTTTGGTCAGGACCGGGAAAACCCAGGTCCCGGCACCGATGGCGAAAATGATCGGCTGGTCAGGATGCAGCGGATCCAGTTCAGGGTGCATATTTTCTTCGAGCAGGATCGAAGCGATGCCAGCCTCGCCCAGATAGGGGAGTAGGTCTTTCCGCTGCTCGATGCGAATTTTGCCGGTTGTCAGGTTAACATAGAGAACGCGGATGTTTTTTTCGTTCAGCATGGGTCAGACCTCCTCCATATTCAGGCATTTGTGCGGGCAGAAGCGGGCGCAAGAGCCACAATGGCGGCAGATGATCGGTTTCTGGAGTTCGTCGTCCCAGAAAACGGCCTGCATGATACAGGCTTCTTCACAGCGGTGGCAGCCGATGCATTTTTCCGGATTGAGCAGAACACCGCCGCCTTCACGCTTGGTCAGTGCGCCGCTCGGGCAGGCTTCCATGCAGGCGGGATCCTCGCAGGCGATGCAGACAATAGCCACAAAACGGCCGGTCATGCCGCCACTGGTCCGGACCTTGATCGCGCTCTTTGTCAATGAATGGTTCTGACGATTGACGATTGAACAGATGTTCATGCAGGTAAAACAGCCAATGCATTTTTTCATTTCACTGGCTTTCAAAACTTTTGCCATAAGACACTCCCCCAGAAAAAACTCCGTAAACGTTTGCTTGTCAATCTTACCACAAGGAAATGAGCTTTTGAAGATCAAATTGCTCAAAACAGCATATTTATATTATAGTCTTATTTCATACAGATTATACAGAATCGATGGCGAAATATTGTGCGATATTTTTTAAATCTTGACTTAAGGATCAACGAGCGGTTGAATCTGCGGTAGAATCTAAAGAAACATCAAATTTCAACCTGGAGATAACGACGCATGGCAAATGAAATGATCGATAGTGCCGCTACCCCAAACCCTCAACCGGTGAATGCTCAGCCAACAATAAACCTTGATGGGCCAATCCTGGTCCTGATCCGGGTCAACGATCGCCAGAAATCCCTGCTGGAAAGCCATTTGCCGGCTGGTCAGGAAATCTGCTACCGGCCGGTAGATTCAGTCAGCCAGGCTGAGGTCGAAGCTGCGGCGATGATTCTGGGCAATCCGCCGCCGGCCTGGCTTAAGTCCTGCACTCGACTCAAACTGCTCCATTTGAACTCTTCCGGCGCCGAACAATACCTGGAAGCCGGGGTTCTGCCGACGGGGACTATTCTGTGCAATGCAGCTGGTGCGTATGGATTGGCTATTTCTGAGCATATGCTGGGCATGTTGCTCAGCCTGATGAAAAAGCTGCATATCTATCGCGACAACCAGCGTTCGGTTGTCTGGCAATCGTCCGGTCACGTGACATCACTCTGGAAATCCCGCGTCCTGGTGATCGGACTCGGGGATATCGGCGGTGAATTCGCCCGCCGCGCCAAAGCATTCGGCGCTTACACGATCGGGATTCGCCGTCAGACAGTCGAACGACCGGACTGGCTGGATGAGCTGCATACTCCGGACGACCTGGATCAACTTCTCCCCACCGTCGACGTCGTTGCCTTGTCCGTTCCAGGTTCACCGGAAACACAGCGCTTGCTTTCAGTCGAGCGGATCAGATCGTTAAAACCGGGGACTTTCATCCTCAATATCGGCCGAGGTTCTGCAATCGACACCGAGGCGCTGATCGAAGCCCTGCGAAGCGGCCAGGTTGCGGGTGCCGGTCTCGATGTGAACGATCCTGAACCGCTGCCGCCCGATCATCCACTCTGGCGTGAACAGAATGCACTGATCACCCCGCACGTCTCAGGTGGCTTCTACTTGCGCGAAACGAAAGAACGGGTCATCAATATCTGGGCGGAGAATCTGGCCCGGTTATTCCAGGGACAAGACCTGCGCAATGTCTTGCGTCAATAATCATATATGCGTCAAATTTCATAATATAGGAGTCTAACCATGTTTGATTTTTCCGCTTTGCGCTGTGAGTACCAGGGTCGGATTGTCCTCGACCTGCCAGCATTGTCCTTGAGTCCAACTGGCCATTATGGCTTGTTTGGCGAGAACGGGGCTGGCAAGACAACGCTTTTGAACTTGCTGACCGGTCAGCTACAGGCCCGGCTGCCACGCAGCCAAGTCGGATTTCTGCCGCAGAAGCCCTATGCATTCGCCTTGAAAGTCCGTGACAGCCTCGCCTTGGGCATTCCTGAAGATCTGAACCTGGGCCAGGCAGAAATTGATGAGCGGATCAGAAAGCAGCTCGACATGTTTGACTTGACCGCATTTGCCGGCAAACGGGCCGACCGCTTGTCCGGTGGGGAAAGTCAGCGCCTTGCCCTGGCCCGCCTGCTGATTGTGCCCCGCCAGGTTCTGCTGCTCGATGAGCCGGGCAACCACCTGGACCGCGACAGCCTGGTGAAAATGGAAACCATCCTGCGCAGCTACCTGGAGCAAAACCCCTGCATGATGGTCCTGACGACCCACCAGATGGATTTGGCCGAACAACTCGTCGATACCGTGATGGTCCTTGAGCAAGGCCGGATCGTTTTCAATGGCCCGCCCCAGGCGTGGAAACCGAAATCCTGAGTGCTTTCAAGAGGCTTATTTGCAGGCGGTCATTCATTCTGCAAATGGTCAGCCGAAAGAAATAATTTTCTGAAAAATATTCCTGATGACAACGTTTACGATTCTGATTATAATTCTCCATGTCAACTTCGAGCCTGAAATCGGCTAAATTCCAACCGGGACATGCCAATCAGGCCGGGGCGACCGTGGAAACGCGATCACCTTCCAATGTGAAAAGGAGTATGAACCATGAAGAAACTTGCCATCCTGCTGCTAACAGTCAGTCTATTGTTGCTGCCCGGCTGCCAGGCCGCTGAGACAGCTGCCACAGCAGCTGCAGCAACAGTCGCCGAAACGACAGTCGCTGCCGCGACTGAAACGACAACAGCTGCCGAAACGACAGCCGCAACGACTGTTGCCGAAACAACGGCCGCGACGACAACAGCCGCGACGACAACAGTTGCCACAACCACCAATGCAACAATCAGCAAACCGAAAAATCCAGTTATTCGTCTCTCAACAACGACCAGTGTCAATGACTCCGGCTTGCTGCCAGAGCTTCAAAAACGCTTTGAAGCTAAAACTGGCTATGAGCTTGACATCATTTCCAACGGTTCAGGGGCTGCTATCGCTCTCGGCAAATCCGGCGACGCCGATGTCCTGCTGGTCCATTCCAAAGCAGCTGAAGAAACTTTCGTCACCAGTGGCTATGGTGTCAAACGAATTCCTTTCATGCATAACTTCTTCGTCATAGCCGGACCTGATGCCGACCCGGCTAATGTCGCAGCGGTCAAAACTGCAGTTGACGCTTTCAAATCAATCGCCTATAAAGAAGCAACATTTGTTTCGCGCGGCGACAATTCCGGAACCCACACAGCTGAGCTCAAGATCTGGAGCAGCGCCGGGATCACACCCAAAGGTGCCTGGTATGTATCGGCCGGCGCCGGCATGGGCGCCTGCCTGACAATTGCCGGAGAAACCAATGCCTATATCCTGACGGACAAAGCGACCTATCTGGCGACCAAGGACCAGACCGGCCTGGCCATCAAGCTCCGCGAATCCGACGACTTGAAAAACACCTATTCACTCATCGCCGTCAATCCGGATAAAAATCCCGGGATCAATGCCGAAGGCGCTCAGGCTTTCATCAATTACATGCTCAGTGATGAAGCTGCAGCCTATATCAAAAGCTACGGTGCCGCTCAATATGGTGAACCACTTTTCTTCTATGACGGCAACAAGGGTTAATCAAAACTGACACGATCATCTTTGGCTTCGAGGGACACTTGACTGAAATGAGCACATTGATTGAAAATCTCCGCGTCTTGTTCGCCGGCAATGGGACAGAATTTTTCGAGATCCTGTCCCTGACTGTGATCTTGACGATCACCAGCACATCGTTAGCAGTATTGCTCGGTGTGCCGGCCGGCATTGGCATGGCCAGTGTCGAATTTCCCGGGAAAAAGATGCTCCGGCGGCTGATTCAAACCCTCGTGAGTCTGCCGCCGGTCGTCGCCGGCCTGGTGGTCTTTTTACTGCTCTCCCGCCGCGGTCCCCTGGGCTTTCTTCAGCTGCTTTTTACCGTGCCAGCCATGGTGATTGCCCAGGTCATCCTGATTTTCCCGATTGTAACCAGCCTGACTTTGGCGGCTGTTGAAGCCCGGCGGCCGCAAATGCTCGATACCATGCGCGGACTCGGTCTGTCGCGCCGCCGTGAATTCAACCTGGTCCTCTGGGAGACCAAGCGGGGCTTGATCATGGTCTTGCTGAGCGGATTTGGCCGCGCCTTGTCCGAGGTCGGGGCCGTGATGATGGTCGGCGGCAATATATCCCATAAAACACGTGTTTTGACCACGGCGATCATGCTTGAGACCAGCAAAGGCAATTTTGATACGGCGATCGTCCTCGGCCTGATCCTGCTGACCTTGTCATTCATCGTCAATCTCTTTGCAGTCCGCCTGCAGGAAGACCGCTGAATCATAGAATTCATCAAGTGACCGGCATCGCCCAGCTTCTGTTTATTTTGCCTGTGCTTCAATCCAGAAAGTCGTCCGGCGATTTTCACTGGTCACACCGTAACTCGCCCGATGGTGATCCAGGATGCTCTTGACGATCGCCAGCCCCAGCCCGGTTCCCAGCCGCTGGCTTTCACCAACCGACTGGGCGCGATAATAACGGTCCCAGATCTGGGATTGCTCTGCTGGCGGGATTGTCTCACCGATATTGGTGATCGCAATCCGGACCTTGCCGTTGACGGGCAGGGCATCAATGGTGATCACTGACTCAGGATCGGCATGGCTGACGGCGTTGTTCAGCAGATTGTTGACGACTTGCTCGAACTTGTCGTGATCAAACCGGATGGTCAGATCAGCACAATTCAACTGGATCGTTACATGCTTCCTGGCGGCTTCAATTTCCATTCGCTGCCAGACCTGGTTCAGGATCGGGCAAATGGCCAGGTCAGTCATCACCAGATGATCAACTCCCGCCTGCAATTTTGAATAATCGAGAATATCCTTGACCACCCGGCTGAGACGTGTGGCTTCTTCAGCGATGATTGTCAGTTGCTGATTCCGTTTTGCTTCGACTGGCCAGGTCACATCACGGACGGTTTCGGCATATCCCTGGATGACGGCAAGTGGCGCCCGCAATTCGTGGGAGACATTGGCGATCAACTCTTTGCGCAAATTTTCCGTGTTTTGCAGCTGGACACTCAACTCATTCAAGGCAACTGTCAGGTCGCCGATTTCATCTTGGGTTTTTACCGGCAATACGACATCCAGTTGACCGGATGCCAATTGGCGTGCGGCATGGGTCACCGCTTTGATCGGGCGGGAAAACATCCGGGTCAGGATCGCTGCTAAAAGGATTGAGAAGAGCAGCAGCAGTGCGGTGATCAGCCAAAGCTGGTTTCTTAGGACAAGTGCTGCGCCATCGACATCAGCCAGGGAAAACACCGCGACCAGGTAACCACCGCTTTTCATCGGGTAGCCGAGCAGCGCTGTTCGGCCGGTCCCCGTCATCGAACTGATCATCTGGACAGTTCCGTCCATCTGGCCCGGGATCATGCTTTCGATCGCCCGGATGAGCCGGCCCATCATGACCATGCCCTGCATGCCGGCTTGTACCGATCCGTCAGGACTGATCACGATCAAGCTGACATTCAAGTCCTGCTGCAGTGTTTCCAGGTCAAGTGCATCAGACAAGGCGGATTGCTGGACGGCAGCAGCGACAGACCGGGTCCGGCCATTGAGGTAGCTGTCTTTCATGATCACTGCCTGGATCAGCCACAAGAGGCCGATCGTCAGCGCCGCCATGCATAAAAAACTGACAAAAAGCTTGCTGCCGATTGTTTTCACTTCTTTGCACCATTTTCAAATCGATATCCCGTGCCCCAGACAGTGGCGATCAGCCCTCTGTATTCGCCCAGTTTTTCGCGCAGACCACGAATTTGGGTATCAACAGTCCGGGCATCACCAAAAAAATCGTAACCCCAGATTTGGGCCAGCAGCTGGTCGCGAGTGAACACCTGGTTCGGATGCGCGGAGAAGAAAGCCAGCAGGTCATATTCTTTGGGTGTCAGGGCAACAGGTTCGCCATGGATGTTCAATTGATGGGCTGTCAGGTCCAGGTGCAGATCCTGATAGGTAAAAACCTGCTGATTCTGACCCAAAGCACCTGAACGCTTGAGCAGTGCCTTCATCCGGGCGATCAGTTCGCGCGGGCTGAAAGGTTTGCTGACATAGTCATCGACCCCCAGTTCAAAACCGAGCAGCCGGTCGTATTCCTCATTGCGCGCAGTCAGCAGGATGACGGGGACCTTGCTGGTCTTGCGGATCTGTTTCAGGGTCGCCCAACCATCGAGATGGGGCATCATGACATCCAGGACGATTAATGAAAAATCACCATCCGCAAAAGCCTTGAGGGCGAATTCGCCATCGGCCGCTTCAGAAAACGTCCAGTTTTCCGCCATCGCATATTCTTTGATGATCGTCCGGATATGTGGATCATCATCGACCAGTAATATTTGAGTCATCCTGTTTATCTCCATTCAATTGGATCTGATTGTTGATTTATTTTGATTGTAGCATGGAAATTTTCAATAAAAAGCAAACCTCACAAAGTCACATCAGATCCTCACAATTTCATAACAACTCAGGCCTAAGATGAAAACATAAGCAATGCAAAGGGCATTAAGCACAAAATAGCAAGCATTGCAGACAATGCAAATGCATTGAGAGAAAGGATGACTCCAAATGAAAATGAAAAAACCTCTGATCGCATTAAGTATCCTGGTCGTGATGATTATCAGCTTATCCTCGGTTGCTTTCGCGGCCGGTATCGTCAAAACACCTGCTGAAATCGTCGCCGGCTTGACCGGAAAAACAGTCGACCAAGTCACAGAAGCCCGCCAGAACGGCACTACCTACGGTGCGCAGGCCAAAGATGCAGGTGAGCTCGAAGCTTTCCAGGATCAACGTCTGGAACAATACAAAATTGCCCTCGATGAAGCGGTCAAGAACAATGAAATGACCCAGGCCCAAGCTGACACCCTTTATAATAATATGAAGCTGCGCCTTGAATCCTGTGACGGCACAGGCACTGGTTCAGGCAATGGATTGCGTAATGGCTCTGGTGCAGGCAACTATGGCGGAACTTGCGGCATGGCCCAGGGTGCTGCAGCCGGGACAACCCGTGGCGGCCGTGGCTTCGGGATGGGCATGGGCAGAAGCTGAAACAGATCTGACCCAGGATAAATAACATCCAATCTGGCTCTGAATACCGAAATTCGAACAATGATAAGAACAAAAGGGAAGACCCCGCAGCGGCTGAATAATCTGCTACGGGGTCATTTTTTATATGTCGACAGAATTTTCGAGGAAAATCAATTTTCAGTCATGTTTGTGTTAATCTCGGCAGTTCGCGACTGTCAAGGTAGAAATGCATGCAATTATATATTGACGATCATCTATATGTGTGGTTACAATGACATAGAAGAATGTCTATATCATTGTGATGTAGACGGAAAGAGGCTTTCCATGGATCTATCATTTGCTGATTCGGCTATGATCTTCAAAGCATTGTCCGATGAAACTCGGCTCAAGATTATCGACATGCTCTCGTGCGAAGAACTCTGTGCCTGTAATATTCTCGACGCTTTCAACATCACACAGCCAACATTGTCTTACCACATGAGAATCCTGTCTGAATGTGGGCTGGTCAAAGCCAGAAAAGATGGCACATGGACACGATACACACTCGATACGGAACTGATCAATTCTTTGAAAACATTCTTGAATACTGTGACAGCTGAAAAAGCAAACTGTATCTGCAGAAAGTAGGATCTATGGATTTCATCGTCTCAATCTTCAGCTGGATGAACAACCAGCTGCTTAAAATGAACTGGCTCTCTGACCTGGTACGCCTGCTGGTTGAAAAGGTTTTCAGACTCCCCATATCAGAACGCGTCGGCGGCAGTGTTCATTTTTACATTTATGACACGATCAAGATCTTCATCCTGCTGTCTTTCCTGATCTTTACGATCTCGTACATCCAGAGTTTCTTTCCACCGGAACGGACAAGGGCGATTCTGGGCCGTTTCAACGGAATCTGGGCCAATATCCTCGGCGCTTTACTGGGGACGATCACGCCGTTTTGCTCCTGCTCATCGATCCCGCTGTTCATTGGTTTCACCAGCGCCGGTCTGCCGATCGGGGTCACGTTTTCATTCCTGATCTCCTCGCCTTTAGTCGATCTCGCTTCGGTGCTGCTGCTGGCCAGCATTTTCAACTGGCGCATCGCGATCGCCTATGTCATCGTCGGCCTGATCCTGGCAGTTATCGGTGGCACAATGATTAGCCATCTGAAACTGGAAAAATACGTCGAAAGCTATGTCTATAAAGTCAAAGCAGCCGGTGAAATGGACCTGCCCGAACAGACAACCAGAGACCGCCTGCTGTTTGCCCGTGACCAGGTGGTTGAAATCATCCGCAAAGTCTGGCTTTATATCCTGATCGGCGTCGGTATCGGTGCTGCAATCCATAACTGGATCCCGGAAAGTATCATCACCACGATTCTGGGTGAAAAGAATGTTTTCTCGGTTCTGATTGCCACCCTGGTTGGCGCCCCCATGTATGCTGACATCTTCGGTACCCTGCCGATCGCTGAAGCCCTCGTCGCCAAAGGTGTAGGTATTGGGACTGTCCTGGCCTTCATGATGGCCGTCACCGCACTGTCCCTGCCCTCGATGATCCTCCTGAAGAAAGTCGTCAAAACCCGCCTTTTGGCGATTTTTGCCGGCATCGTACTGGTCGGGATCCTGATCATCGGCTACACATTCAATGCCTTCAGCTTCCTGCTGTTGTAAAGGTCAAAAAAATCCAAATGGAGGAAAGATATGTTGCTTAAAAAGAAAGAACAGTCCTGTTGTTCAGGTCCCGATTGCTGCAGTGATTCGACAGTGGTCTCCTCAAAACAGACAACCGAGACAACCTTGCCTGTTGAAAACCCGACACGGCGGATCGCCATCGATTTTCTTTACCTCGATCTCGAAGTCTGCACCCGCTGCCAGGGCACCGATGATACTCTGGACCAGGCTGTCGCTGAAGTATCTGGCCTCCTGCGATCGGCCGGGATCGAAGTCGTGATCAACAAGGTCAATGTCAACACAGCTGAACTGGCGATCCAGTACGAATTTGTCAGCTCGCCGACAATCCGCATCGATGGCCGCGATATCGCCGTCGAGGTCAAGGAAAACCAGTGCGACTCCTGTGGCGATTTATGCGGCGATAGTGTCGACTGTCGGATCTGGACATGGCAGGGTGTTGATTATACGCAGGCTCCGAAAGCCATGATCATCGATGCAATCCTCAAAGCAGTCTATGGAGCCCCGGCTTCCATTGCGTCAGATTCAAAAACACCTTATGTCCTGCCGGACAACCTGAAAAAGTTTTATGAGGCCATGCTTCACAAAGACACACCCGATCAGACCTGCTGCTCATAAATAAACAGGAATAATTAGGAGTCGCGCATGAACAAACCAACCAAAGCAAACACCGGGATCAGTTTTTTTGAAAAGTACCTGACCGTCTGGGTCGTCCTCTGCATGGTTGCCGGCGATCCTGATCGGCCGGTTCCTGCCGGCGATACCGAAATTTCTCGGCCGGTTCGAGTACGCCCAGGTCTCGATCCCGATCGCGATCCTGATCTGGCTGATGATCTATCCGATGATGATGAAGGTCGATTTCGCCAGCATCAAGTACATCGGCAAAAACCCGAAAGGCTTGTATGTCACCTGGGTGACCAACTGGCTGATCAAGCCCTTCACGATGTATGCCATCGCCTGGTTTTTCTTCTTATGTCGTGTTCAAGCAACTGGATCTCGCCCGGATCTGGCCAAGGACTACCTGGCCGGTGCGATCCTGCTGGGCGCTGCGCCCTGCACGGCGATGGTCTTTGTCTGGAGTTACCTGACCAAGGGCAATGCGGCCTACACCGTCGTCCAGGTCGCGACCAACGACCTGATCATCCTGGTCGCTTTCACCCCGATTGTCGCCCTGCTGCTGGGCATCAGCGGCATCACGATCCCCTGGGCGACCCTGCTGCTGTCGGTCGTGCTGTTTGTCGTCATTCCGCTGGCGGGCGGCGTGCTGACCCGAGTCAACGTGATCAAGCACAAGGGCATCGAGTATTTCAACAACATCTTTCATGCCCAAATTCAGCAATGTCACGATTGGCGGACTGCTGCTGACCCTGGTGATCATCTTTTCCTTCCAGGGCGATATCATCCTCAACAATCCGCTGCATATCCTGCTGATCGCGATCCCGCTGACCATCCAGACCTTCCTGATTTTCTTCATCGCCTACTTGGCCAGCAAAGCCCTGAAGCTCTACCATTGCATCGCTGCGCCGGCCGGCATGATCGGCGCGTCCAACTTCTTCGAACTTGTCCGTCGCAGTCGCCATTTCCCTGTTCGGACCGAAGTCCCCGGCTGCACTGGCGACCATCGTCGGTGTCCTGACCGAAGTTCCGGTCATGCTGATCCTGGTCAAGATTGCCAACCGAACCAGCCAATGGTTCCCCAAAACGGAGGAATTGAACGGATGAGCACGGATAAGTCCGCCAAAAGGATTGTAATCATTGGCGCTGTCGCGGCTGGCACTTCAGCTGCGGCCAAGGCCAGGCGCAATGACGAGGCTGCGGAAATTGTCATCTACGAGAAGGATCAGCACATCTCCTACTCAGGCTGTGGTCTGCCGTATTATATCGGTGGCAAAGTCGAAAAGCTCGAGGAACTCACACCGCGTGATCCGGAATTCTTCAGAAGCAAGTACAACGTCGATGTCCTGATCCGCCATCAGGTCATGAGCATCGATCCTCAAGCGAAAAAACTGGTTGTTCGCAATCTCGCCGATGGCACTGAATTCATTGACCGCTATGATGCCCTGATCCTGTCGACTGGCGCGACTTCGATCGTGCCCCAGATTCCCGGAGTCGAACTGCCGCATGTCTTTACGCTGAGAAACCCCTTGAGCGCAAAGGCCATTCGCGAGGCGATCGAGCAGGGGCAGCCGAAAACAGCGGTCGTAGTCGGCAGCGGCTTCATCGGGCTGGAGATGGTCGAAAACCTGGTCCATGCTGGACTCAATGTCACCGTCGTCGAAAAACTCCCGCAAATCTGTCCCTTCATCGACCCTGATCTCGCACCTTACCTCGAGGATTGCCTGGTCAAAAATGGAGTCGCCGTTCGCACCAGCGTGGCGGCAGCAGAAATCAGACCGAGTAAGGTTGTCCTCGATGACGGCACGACGATTGATGCCGACCTTGTGATCATGGCTGTCGGTGTCCGCCCCAACACGTCACTGGCGCAATCGATCGGTGTCGAGCTTGGCCAGACCCGGGCGATCGCCGTCAACAGCAAAATGCAGACCAGCATTCCTGATGTCTATGCCTGCGGCGACTGCACCGAGAGCTTTTCAGTCATTGATGGCCAGCCGCTCTATCGCCCGCTCGGCTCGACCGCCAACAAAATGGGCCGGATCGCCGGCGATGTCGTGACTGGCGGCAGCCTTGAATTTCGTGGCATCGCCGGGACCGGCATTTTCAAAGTTTTTGATATGGCCATCGCAGCCAGCGGCCTGAACGAGAAACAAGCTCGCGACAGTGGCTACGACATCGTCATCAGCCACAACATCAAGCCTGACAAACCGGAGTATTACGGTGGCAAGGAGATGGTGATCAAGGCGATCGCTGACCGCAAGTCCGAGAAGTTGCTCGGGGTCCAGATCATCGGCTACGAGGGCGTCGACAAGCGGATCGATGTGTTTGTCACCGCGATGACGGCTGGAATGACAGTCGACGATCTGTTCCACCTGGACCTGGCCTATGCGCCACCGTTCTCGACGACGAAGGACCCGGTGATGTACACCGGGATGATCCTCGATAATGCCCTGCATCGCGGCCGTGAACTGATCACTGCCGATGTGTTGATGGCAACTGATCCGGAATCGATCCAGGTCGTCGATGCCCGTGTAGCCAAACAGTACCAGGAACACCACGTAGACCATGCGGTCAATATGCCGCACAGCAGCCTGCGCGAGCAGATGACCGGACTCGACAAGGAAAAGCCGGTCGTGACATATTGCAACAAGGGTACGACGGGGAATGCGGTCCAGAACATCCTGCTCAACCATGGTTTCAAAAAGGTTTACAATTTATCGGGTGGCCATAAGCAATATAAAGCCTGCAAGAAGAACTGCAAACAACAGAAATAAATGCAATAAATAAACGGAGGAACTCAAAATGGAAATCAAAGTTGTCGGATCTGGCTGTGCCAATTGCAAAAACCTGCTGCAGAAAACACAGGAAGCCGTCAAAGAACTGAATGTGGACGCCCAGGTCATCTACGTGACCGATATGGAAGAAATCATTGCCACCGGCATCATGCGCACGCCTGGCCTGATGATCAATGGCAAGATCAAAATGTCGGGACGTGTCCCGTCGGTCAAGGAAATCAAGCAGTTGATCGAAGCAGAAAAGTAAGACGAGACGATAAAGTACATCTTTTCTTGAACGAATTAAATAAATGATTGGTCAATGTAAGATTATCACTGTTAAACAGTCATAAAACGGGTACCATTCAATTAATCGAAGGAATATCCAGAGAAGACCTCCGAGAAATATTCGTCAAAAAAGGAGTTTACATATGAAAAACATGGGTCAAATTGATAGGATCATTCGTCTGGTTGTTGGCGCTGGCTTGTTCAGCCTGCTTTTCGTTCTGGACAGCAATTTGAAATACATCGGCATTCTGGGGATTGTCCTGCTCGCAACTTCTGTGATTGGGGTTTGCCCACTCTATTTGCCATTCAAGATTGATACACGCAAGAAAAAATAAAATCAAATATGGCCTGAACTGAAGAGCCGCCCTGCATCACTGCAAAGGCGGCTCTTCAGTTTAGAGGGATCTGTTGTGTTTTATTCATTCAGTCAGCGGATTTTGTTTTTACCCTTGATAAGGTTCATATAGGACTCGAGCGTTTCGTCATCCATGATCCAGCCTACGTACTCATCACCAGTCAAGTTTTCGTAATTGAATGCGAAGCTGACCAGATGGTTGCATGAAGCTTCATACATGTTTGTGTAGACTTGATCGAGTTTCTTGACGTCTGTCTGTTCAGTTGATTCGACCAGATCCAGAATGTCAAACTCTTCAATAAAGCCACCGACCAGGCAGGCGTCAGCTTCAGAGTCATCGCCCCATCCAGTCAAGTCGGCATAATAACCAGCAAGTTCAGTATTGGAGAAATCTCCGACTGTATCACTTGGAACTGGATCTTCAATACCGTAATAGACGAGTAATTCGAGCGCGTTGTCCATGTGAATCTGCTCGCTGGCAGCAATGGTTTTGAAAATTTCCAGACCCCATACGTCATATAGCGTGAGGTAAACATCGCGGGCCATTTTCTCTTCTTCCCGGATGAATTTCAAATCTTCAATCTCGGGATCAGTTAATTCCACTTTTTGTGATTCTGCTATTACCGGACTTGCCGCAAATGGGATCAGCATGAGCAGTGTGAGAATAACCGAAACAATGATTTTTACTTTTGAGGTGTTCATTGTTGTTCACTTCCTGACTGGCAGGTTGACAAGGCTATTGAAGATTCAAATCGACTTGCCAACCTGCTTGAATTTGCCGGAGGCTACTATCGGCCTGTTGTTGCCCTGATCTGTGAAGTCTCCTGAGTTTGCGAGGTGTCCTGGATCTGTGATGTATCCTGGATCTGCGAGGTGTCCTGGATCCGTGAGGTATCCTGGATCTGCGAGGTATCCTGGATCCGTGAGGTGTCCTGAATCTGCGAGGTGTCCTGGATCCGAGAAGTGTCCTGGATCCGAGAAGTGTCCTGAATCTGCGAGGTGTCCTGGATCCTCGAGGTTTCACGATCCGTTTGCTGTTCAGCAGAACCGGCAGCAGTTCCTGTTTCTGTGCCACCGTTACGGGTGGTTTCCCGATTCGTCTCTTGATTGGTTTCACGATTGGTTTCTGTTGCGCCGTCTGATGCAGACTGATCCGCAAGCGACTGGGTCTCTCGCAAGGTCAGGCGAGTCTGGTCTGGTTCACCTTCCTGCAGCAAGGCTTTGACCAGTTCACCAAGTGGCGCATCGGCGATACTTTTTTGATTCCAGTTCAAATTGAGAGCTGTTGCCTGGTTGAGCAACATTTGGCGACCAATCGACAAACCATTTCGATTGGCTTCTCTGATGACGGCCTGATCGTAGGAGTAGATCGCGCGAACTCGAACACCTGCCAGTGCACCTTCGTTTCTGTTTCCGTCCATGCTTGTCAATTGGGCTTGAAGACGTTTTGCATTATCCGGCATCACGGCCGAGATCAGCATCGTCTGTACCTGAATCTGATTGTTAGCCCGCAGGGCTTCAGTCCACTGCTGGACTGCCTGTTGCCACTCAAGTCCTTTCAATTCGAGGCCATTCATCAATTGTGCGGCCTCATTGTTCATCGTCCTGACAGAAACAACCTCCAGATTGCGGTTCAATGAAAACGACAGGCTTGGATTGACATCGATGGAAATTTCGGCGTAAACCGGATTCAACATACCTTGGCTGAACAACAAGCCTACCGCAATGACAAGCACCAGACTTGCCGCGATCATGGCCGGTTTCCATTGATGAAGCGGCCTGGCTTCAGTCAACGATCTGGATTTGCTGTCCATCCGGAACTCATGGCCGATTGCCATATCTGGTTTGAGGGGAACCTTGACCAGTTGGCAATCATCTGTAAAAATAGTGGCCCATCTTTTACTGATGGTCATGACGATTCCTTTTATCATTTTGAACACCCCTTTTCGTAGACCGAAATGTAAGCGTTGATGATCTGAAGTTCGCTCCGCATCAATAGAGTCAAAAGAATAATGCTGGAACGGTGTTTTTCGATGGTCTTGAGCGGAATTTCGCAGCGGTGGGACAGTTCAACACAGGGTAGTCGGTGACTTTGCATCAAGTGCTCAAACAAATCCTGATCTGCTGACAGTTGCCTGGCCAGTCGGATGCACAGGCGCCGGCTGTCCTGGTGCTTGGGAAAATGATCCGCCAAATTTGAAAGGCTCATGCCGAAACCATGCAGCTGGATTTCCAGCTGCGCGATAGAATCTGTAAATTCCAGATCCTGTTGAATGATTTCGCTTCGAGGATCGGCCAGGCGATCCTCGAGGGTCAGGCCTTCCGTGTGATCCTGTTCATTAAGCGACAGGTTATGGCGTTCATATTTCTGGCGGCGGATCCAGTCTAACAATCTGTGCTTGATCAGCAGCAGGGCATAAGGTTCGAAAGGGACAGCACCTTCTGTCTTGAAATGGTCAATCGCCTGATTGTAGGCCTCGAGAGCGATGCCGAATTCATCCTCTTGTTCAACATAGAATGAATGTGTGAAATGACGAACAGCGCGCTTGATAAAAGGGATACTCGATTCCAGGAACTGCTCACGCATTCCTTCGTCACCTGATTGTATCCGCTGAATCATGTAAACTGGATTATCCAGCTGGCTGATCATCGTGACACCTTCGTTTCCGCTTCTTGAGCAAGACCTCTACTCATAAATACGGATATACTTTGAATTATAGGGGCGCTTTTGCCTGGAATTTGAACTTATTTTTCAAATTCAATTTCTTCACCAAATAGTTGAAACAGGGGGCTGCCTCAATATCTTGAAACATCCCCCTGTCGGGACCTTACAGCACAATGAATCATCGTTTTTTTTACTTAGGTACAGGATCCATCCTGAAGGTGAATATGTTGGTGGATGCGCAGAAAATCCTGGTCGCGATCTCCGGAGCGGGACTGCTTCATTGATGAATCAAGCGTCGTGATGCAGGTTCGATCCTTGTCCTTGTCCTGGTCCTTGGTTTTCAGTCTTAGCCGGTCAGCGGCAAATACGGAAATACCCAATGACAGAATGACGATGATGACGATAACAAGAGCCAATGCCTTTTTCATGGTCAAATTCTCCTTTTTACATTTGTGACCTTTACTTTTTGTTTGATATTCTTCACTTATGGGATACGTTTCAGGCATCGGTTTTCAGAGGGTGTCTGGACGATAAAAAAGCCCAATGGCTGACATGGAACCGACATATATATACGCAACCAACGGCCTTTTTCGGAGGGTATTTTGATCAATATAAATAAATATATATTTATTTATTAACGTGTAAAATGCAAGAAAAGCATCGCCAAAATGCTATAATTAATACAGATACTAATCAAAAGCGCAATAAATCAATAGAAATGACGGTTGAGACATGTGATGATTCAATAGTGGAGAGGAGGCTTGTCACGTATTGGCTCGATCAATCACATCAACAGATCAGCAGCAAATGTTTTATCATTTTGGCTCGTTTCATGAACATGAAGGCGAGGTTTATGACCATGAAAAAGATAATATTCAAAATGTTGATTGTTATTGTCCTGGTCACCTTGTTGATCCCGACAACTGTATTCGCCAAAGGCAAACCTGTAATTCCCCCAGATGATGGCGGTGAAACTGCAGCTAATAATCTCTCCTTCCCGGTCATTGCAGTGGATGGATTTGGGATTACGCCATTAACGAATTCAAGTTTTACCGTGACATATCCAGATTCTGACCCAACTACTCAAGATTATGCCGGTCTGACCGCTGAAGAAATCATTGCATTAGAATTATCTGGACCCTGGTATCCGCAAAAGACATTAGGTAATGCGTGGCAGGCTGAATATAGCAATGGTAGTGGTATAAATGACCCGGTCACCTATGTTGACTGGAGTGACAATATTGAGTCGCTCAATCCAAAAATTGGCCGGTCTTTCCGTCTGGAACTTGTTCTGTTCCATGTACTCACAACTCCAATGACTGCCTATACCATGGCCTGTCTGGAATATCCCAGCAGCGCCAACGAGCTCCAGGGAACTAACAACACGACCTATGAAAGTCCTTTGGCAACAGTTATTTCCCCCAAACCAGGGTTTATCGTCCAGTATATCGATCCGATCGATCCAACTGATTTGGTGTGGGATGTAGACCATTGGGAGATTCCTGAGATTACAACCGATACCGGAACCATTGCAGAAGTTGTTCCAACGATTATTCCAATTTCCTTTGCCCCTGAGCTCAATGTCGGTGGCAAATATATCTACGGAGCATCTGAAGGCGGCTGGAAACCTACAGTTGCCGGAACCTATCGTCTGACCTTCTACATTCCCAATAACAGCACCATTGATTTGACGGAAACTGTAATTGGTGCGCTTCCTTCTGCACCTGTTGCTGCAGCAGTCGTCGATCCTGCAAACAATCTGACTTGCATTGATGTCACAGTAGTTTCAGGTGGCGGTGGCGGTGGTGGTAAAAGGCCAAATTAAATAGCAAAATATTTGTCATGAAGACTTGAAAAGAGTGGAGGTGCTGGTCATGAAAAGTAGCGTTGTAAATCCCGCAAAATTCAGAAAATTTATCAGCTTGCTCCTGGTCGTTCTCCTTGTGGCTATGATTCCCGTAGCGTTTGCCTATGCAAAGAGCGACAATCCGGCCAAGGGGCCACCTGAAAAAGGTGCAAAAGGTGATACGATCCCACTTTATGTGTATGTAAATGGATTGGGAGAAGAGCATGACTACAACGACAAGGATCAGGTGACTGTTCTCAAGGTAATTTATTCGGACGTTGATGGCGACGGTTCGCTGGAACCAGAAAATGTATGGTATGAGTGGGATGAATACGAATTTTTGAACGGCGTTGCCACCTATACTTTTCTCGTTCCGTTTGGTGAATTTGCGACCATTTTCGCTGCTGAAGAAACTGATTACGAGATAACTTTTGACCCGGCGGACACCATCGATATCACAAGATTCAACAAAGGCGTCTTGTTCAAAGAATGTTCGGTGACATATAGCTATATTGGCCCTATTTCATAGCGTGAGTGGAAGTCGAAAATACTTATATCAGAGTGGTAAAGATTTAACTAATGGCATGAAACCCTGCTCCTCAAAGCGCAGGGTTTTTTTATTTCGTGTCTCAATAATGACAAGTGACTGTTAATACGTTTACAGCCGGAGAGACTGCAAACCCCGTCACCGACGCCGACCTGATTACGTGTTCCTGGATGACCAGGGTGAAAACCGAGCATCTGGATTCCCCTGACTTTGACTTTAGTATCATCAACATCTATCATCAGTGCATATGCGAAATTTTGAAAATGACAGTAGCAGATCGGCAGGAGCAAAATGAGTGCTTTTATTGAGCCCCCTACCAGAATACCCTGGCTTTTGAAACTTGGTATGACAGTCTCCCGAAAAATTACCGGCAAAGATCTTCTGATCGCCAAATTATTATCATGGTATCCCAAAGCCGCTGTCGGCTCAGGATTACTGGAATCCCTGGTAGCCCATCACGATAAGAATATTTCGGATAAGATTCTGAAGCTCGTCCGCATTCAAGCTTCTTTTTCCGCAGCTTGTCCATTCTGTATCGACATGAACGCCTTTGAATATGAAAAATATGGAATTTCCGACGAAGAATTTGCTGCCTTGAAAAATCAGCTTGACTTGTCGGCCGTCAGTTCATTCACCATCCGGGAAAAATTGGCGATTGAATATTCACGGCTGATTTCGCAGACGCCGCTGACCTTTCCACCCGAACTGATTGATCAGATCAAAGCTGTATATAAGGAACGTGAGATGGTCATTTTGGCCAGTACGGCTGCCCAGGTCAATTACTGGGCCCGCCTGAATTCAGCCCTCGGGGTTCCTCCAGCAGGATTCAGGGAAACCTGTGACCTGGCCGATCATCAAAAATCATGAATTCGGATAAATTCCAAACGAAATGCTCACAATTTCATGACATTTACTTGTTAATCTGGATCAGAGTTAAATATTAATTATATTCGAAAAGACCGAAAGGATGACCAAGTGAATGAAAAGTAACAAGTTGGCCCGCTGGATCCGGGGAGGGCTACTCGCGCTCCTGCTCATCTGGGTGACCTATGAATCGATCATGCATCAGGTGCTTGGAGGGGGTAAGTCGCCTTCGATTCATGCGCTGTGCCCTTATGGTGCTCTCGAAAGCCTGTACGCTCTGCTTGCGACCGGATCGTTCATCCAGAAAATCTACACTGGGACCTTTATCCTGCTGGTGGTCACTGTGGTGATTGCCTTGTTGTTCCGCCGCAGCTTTTGCGGCTTGCTCTGCCCCTTCGGAGCCTTGCAGGAATTCTTTGCCAGGATCGGCCACAAGATCTGGAAAAAGCGCCCGGTCGTTCCGGTCCGTGTGGACAAATACCTTCGTTATCTCAAATATGTGACATTGATCCTGACGGTCGTCATGGCCTGGCGATTGGGCCGGCTCTGGATGACCAGCTTCGACCCGTATGCAGCTTTCGGCCATATCACGGCCATCCCCGGCACACTGGCCGAGGATCCATTGTCGATCATCGGTTTCATCCTGCTCGGTGTGACCTTGCTCGGGTCATTTGTCTATGACCGATTCTTCTGCAAATACCTCTGCCCGGCTGGCGCATTCTACGCGGTCATCGGCAAAGTCAGCCCGACTAAAATTGTGCGCAACGATGACGCCTGCATTCATTGCAACTTATGCACCAAGGTTTGCCCGGTCAATCTCGATGTCGCCAAGATGAATCAGGTGACATCTGCTGAATGCCTGAACTGCAATGAATGTGTCGCTGTCTGTCCGAAAAAGGGTGCCCTGGAAACCAAAACTTTCAAGAAAACCGTGTCCCCTCTGGTCATGATCGCTATCGTTGCTGCCCTTTTCTTTGTCCCGATCGGCATCGCCCAGGCGGCAGGTATCTACCAGGTGACCAATGAGGCCCCCAATGAAGGTGAAATTATATCGTTCACAGAACTCAAGGGCTTTATGACCATCGCTGAATCCGCTGATGCACTCGGCTTGAGCGATGAAGCATTCCGGGCAGCCTTGAAAATCCCTGCGGATCTACCCGCTGACACCCGGATGAGCGAACTTTCCACGTTGATCGAAGGTTATGATTTTGACGCCGCCAAGGAAGACGCCGCTGCAGCCATTGAAAATGGCGGAACATCAGGTAACACAGAAACAACGACAGAAGTCACCTCAAACCAATCGGTTACGGAAAGTGCGACAAGCGACGCAGGGACAATTGATGTCACCCCTGTCAAAGGTTCACTAACCATCGCCGCTGCGGCCAAGGCTATCGGCATCAGTGAGCAGGAATTCTACGAGTTGTTCAAAATTCCAACCTCAGTTGATTCATCGACCCGGATGAAGGATATCGGCAATGTCGTCGCCGGATACGACTTCGACACCATCAAAGAATCACTCAAATAATCAAAAGATCTTCTCATTGGGTGATTTAGTCATCAGTTTCCGGGGGATATCAGGCCAGGGCTGAATCGAGCATTCCGCCAAGTGCGCCCTCAAGACCTTCGCCGAATCCAGTGATCGAATTGAAGATTTTTCCATCTTTGACGATGACGAAATTGGGAATGCCGCTGACACCAAATGACGAGGCTATATCCGGGGCTAAGTCTGTGTTGACTTTGACGACATGAACTTTCCCGGCGTAGGTCTGTGCCAGGGCTTCGATCGTCGGCGCGGCCTGGCGACAGGGACTGCACCACTCAGCCCAGAAATCGATCAAGACCGGCTGGTCACTGTTCATGAGAAAGCTATTGAAGTCGGCAATTGGTTGATGGACATTTTCGCTGCCATTCCAGACGAGTTCATAAACTGCAGTGTCATCCTGGCTGGCTGCTTTAGACTGGCCCTTCTGGTTAAGCGCATAAACACTGATTCCAGCTGCAATGATTGCCAGACCGATGAGTACAAACACGCCTACTTTGATTTTGCTTTTATAATCAACCATTTTAATCTCCTGTTTTTATCATTATTTGGCCTGATCGTACCATATAAGAGGTGAATACGCCTGTGCCAATGTCACACTGATGTCACACTGATCGCCAGATGTTAGGTATTTGTACCCACCTGCCACAAAAGTAAAACCGCAGCTGAACAAATCAACTGCGGTTTTCTTGTAGGATTCCTCAAAAAGCAGGGAAGAAGATGGCTGGCTTCAGTTGCCAGAACCTCCCGGAGTCCCAGGTCCTGACTGCGACCCTAAAGTCGAACCCTGTTGTGTGCTCGTACTGTTACTTGCTTTCGGACCCGTGGTTTCCCCTTGGTTGCCTGTGCCGCTGCCTGTGGTTTCACCCTGGTTGGCTGTGCCCGTCGTTTCGCGATTTTGTTCCTGGGTACCTTGGCCAGGTCCTTCTTCACCGGACCCACCGTATTTCCCCTGCCACATGTAGCCTTCCTGCTGGCAGAATGTCTGAGCCAGCTGGAGACGCTCCCGGTTGGCAAAGAATTCGCGGACGGTCTTGGCTTCGCCTAAACCTGCCTGCACGGCGTTCTGGTTCATGATCTGGAGACCCAGGCCGATATTATCTTTGTGGGCTTGTGTCATCTGCTGTTCGGTCGCCCGGATCATCACTATCTCAACATTCTGCAGCGCTTCGTTATTTCTGATCCGTTCCTGCAACCGGCTCTGGATCATCGCGTAAAGCGGTTCAGCCTCGCTTGCTGCATTGTCGAGAGGCGCTTCGGCGAGGATGACGAAATCACTTACATCGTCTTCGCTATTGATAAATCCGGCTTGTCTGGCAGCGATAATGACCATTTCGATTGCGGCTTCTGCCGGCATGCCAATCAGTGCGCCTAGCTGGAGTTTCTCAGCATCCTGGTTCATGGCCTTGAAAGCCACGACCGTGCCATCAGCGGCCAGATGTAGTTCGAGCGATGGATTGATGTCGATGGCCAGAACGGCCACAACCGGCTTGGCGGCCAATGCTGTTGATGGTGCGGCCGTGTCATCTGACTGGATCGCGGTGGTTCCAACTGCAGTTGTTCCGGCCGGGTTTGTTTTCGGAAGCAGTCCGAATGCTGCAAATACAACACCGACTGCGACGACGAGTACAAGACTCGCTGCAACGGTTACCCATTTCTTTTTCATTGTAAATCCCTCCTTGATCATGGCGGGCTGAATGATGTCTTCCGGTGAAAATTGAATCGACTGACCCACAGCAAAACCGGGCTGGCGACGGATCTTATAATAGTCGTGATCTTCGGACAAAATGATCGCGTCGTTTTTACGGATCTGCAGGATTAAAGCCTGTCGTTTCATGTTTTCACCTCCATTCAGCAGTTTGTTACTTCACCATACAATACGAGGGGGATTATATTTTTGGGGCCTTTTTTAGTAAAGCCCAGTTGATCAATATATTATTTAGTCCTGCCGACAGCACTGAGCCAGTCAGCAATCTCCGATTCCGGCTTTGCAAAAACCAGGGCCGCAGCCAATAGATAGTACTTGTTGCGTTTGATGACCTTGGCACTGACTTGAAATCGCCTGGCGATCAGCACGATGGGCAACCTTTTCTTGTGATGCAGGAAATCCATCAAATCTTCTGACTGGCTGACTCGGCGAGCAATGGACAGAACTTCCTCACGGGTATCGCGATGTTTGGGCGAAGCCGAGACCAGTGTTGCAAAATCGAGTCCATATTCGCGTAATTCGCGGGCAAAGCGGTTGATCTCGTCGGCCATACTCAGCTCACTGACCAGACGGTCGACATCATCTGCGGCGATATCATAGTCTTCGAGTGAAAGCGTCATCGAGCGCTTTTCCTTCTGCCAGAATGTTCGCAAACGGCTGGCAATCACCAGCCGGGCAAATGTCAGGAAATGACCGCCACGGCTATCAAATCGTTCCATCGCTTCATAAAATGCCTGAAGGCCGATGCTGTATTCGTCGTCATTTTCGATTTCGATGAAACGGCCAGACAAGTCGGAGACGGTTTTCAGGATGAACGGCCGGTAAGACGCAATCAAATGGTCAGCCCACACGGCATCCCGTGTTTGCTGCCATTCGATGACCTGCTGGTCAAGCGACAATTCAGTCTGCGTCATACCGGCGGTTCATTTCTGTTATATTTCTCAGATCAGGCTGACAACTTGGCCAGGACGGCTTCCAAAGCCTGGCAATCTGTGCAGCCATGTTCGGCGCTGCCTTGTTTGCAGGTTTTCAGGCAATTATTGATCGAATTTTTCAGGAGTTCCAGTTCTTTGTCATCGAGGGTAATTGTCTTCATAGTCAAAACCGCCTTTCATCGTTTGGAGTAGGAGATAATTTGATTATAAACCAAAAGACGATTGTAATAATTATCAATCAGGATAAATTGAAAAGTGCCTGCCAATCCTGTTCGACAGGAATGTAAGCTAGTCACTGTATAATATAAGTCTTTTAGGGTAAAAGGGACTATGGTTAAAAAGAATTTAATGCAAAAATCCAGGGAATATCTGGAAGATCCAGTGATTCGGAAAGTATATCTGCCATTCCTCTGGCATGGTTTCTTTCTCTATCTGACCATGTCCATGATTGAGTTCAACACCGTCTTGCCCAATCTGGTCAGTGAATTGACGAGCAGCCCAGTAGCTTTTGGCGGGATTTACTCGATCCTGTTGGGTGCACCACTTATTTTCAACATTTTATTCAGCAACTACATGCGGCATTTTGCAGCCAAACGAAAATTCCTTCTGCTTGGCATCTATGTACGCAGTTTGAGCTTCCTTGGCATGGCGGCGAGCCTGTTCTTTTTTGCCAGAAGCAAACCGATCCTCACGCTGCTACTTTTCTATGCCTTGATTTTACTTTTTTCCCTGAGTGGTGGATTCGCCAGCATCGCATATTCTGACTTGGTCGGCAAACTTCTGACTTCAGAAAAACGGCCAGGCCTGTTTGCGAACCGACAACTGGTTGGTGGTGTTGCTTCGCTGATTGGCGGTGCACTGGTCGCTCGGGTATTTACGCCTGGACGATTTTCTTATCCGGACAATTATGTCCTTCTTCTCGCAATTGGTTTTATCGGGTTGGCTATCGGCGCACAAGGTTTCTGGAAGTTGGAAGAACCTGTCGAACAAAAAAGCCCCGCAGCCAACAGCGGCCAAAGCAACCTGATTAAAGACACAGTGGGGATATTGAAGCGGGATAAGGCTTTTCGCAGTTTTATCCTGCTCGAGAATGTTACTAGTTTTAGTTTGATGATCATGCCATTCTACATGCTGTATGTCAAACAGAGTTTCGCGAACTATGCAGATTATTTCGGGACCTTTGTCTTTGCCCAATTAGCGGGCAATCTGCTCTCGAATTTTGTCTGGATCGGGATCGCAAAAAAATTCGGGACCATCGCGGTCCTCAGGGTTTGCATCCTGACTGGCGCGATCATCCCGCTTTTAGCATTGGCATTGCACCTGGCTGGTGCTCCGTGGTATGTGCTTGTCTTCTTATTGGTTGGGATGATTACCAGTGGCCGCAACATCGGCTTTGAGCCGTATCTACTCGACATTGCTCCGGAAGACCAACGAACCATGTATCTGGGTATCCGTGGCACGCTCAACATTCTGGTTGTCTTGCTGCCAATTGCCGGGGGATCCGTGATTCATTGGCTCGGCTATCCTGCAGCTTTCATATTGGTCAGTTCGATGATGTTGTTATCGCTGTATCTTCTCCGCAAAGCCCGGCAGAAGACTTAAGGTACCAGCCCGACCATTGTCGATCAGGCTGGAGGCCGCCTTCGTCCGCTGTTTATTTTCTGGTTGCTGATATTGATCGATGTATTCATTGCTGTTGTCCTGGCAAGGTGTTGTGGAGGAACGGCGGCAACCCTTGGCATTGCATCGGGTGCAGTCCATTAGAGCTTCGCTTCAATTTCCCGCTTGAGCGCGTCTTTTGATTTAGTGCCTATGCTGTGCATGATGACTTTGCTGCCCTTCAGCAGGTAAACGGAAGGGATGCTCATGATGCCATATTGAATCGCGAGCTCTGGCTGTTCATCGACGTTGACTTTGCCGACTTTGATCTTGCCTTTCAGCTCTTCTGAGAGGATTTCCATGGTTGGGGCAATCATCCTGCAGGGGGCGCACCAGACAGCCCAGAAATCGATTAGTACTGGAACATCGGAGTTGACGACTGAATTGCTCAAAGTTGTCTTTGGTGATTGTCAGAATATTATTGTTTGCCATTTGATTTACCTCTTAAAATTGATATTTGTTCACAGCATAGTCCGATCGGAATGATCTCGCAGTGACCAAGTTACCAAGTGGGATATTGTCAAGAAATAGCAAAATTGCATGCCAAATTGCGAATAGTTTCAATGAATACAGAATCTGATTTAACGTAAGACAATCACAGACTGTTTCTCTGTAAATCCGATACAATGCCACTTCAGCTTATTTAACTGGAGGTATATCGCTTTGGCCCTACATGTCTAGAATCGAACTAATGGCAATTGCAGATATACCAGGCAGCTTGACGTCCCGTCTGGATAACTTGAACATCAGGAAATACCTGCCGCATTTCGTCTGGCGCGGATCTGATGAAATTGAAATAGTCTCCCTGTTCGAGCCACTCGACAAAACTGGTCAGGAAGCCGCGCCGCTGATTATAGTCCATGATGATCACATTTTTCCGAGCAAGACCTTTCATTGCAGCATAGAGTTTTAATCGCTCACTTTGCTGCAGGCCATGCAGGACATAGCTGGCGACTACTGTGTCATAGGATTGTGAAAGAATTGGTGATTCACATGCCCGATCTTGAGAATCCTGATCTTGAAGACTTGAATCGTTCAGAATTTGAGATGACGAGTCCAGAATATTAAGGAAACAGAATTTAGATGTATTATGGCGATTCAGTCGTTTAGCCACGGCAACCATTTGCTGTGATCCATCGATACCAGTCACCTGGTGACCGTGTTCGGATAGCACACAGGCCAGTGCGCCAGTGCCGCAGCCGATGTCCAGAATCGTATGCGTTGAACTAATGAAGAATGAGGGGTGTGCTGATAAAATCCGTCGGTAGATTCGGATCTGGTAGGGAAAGAACCAGCCATAGACCGGTGCAATCAGATCAAACAATCGGATATGTCGCTCAACATCCATCGCTAAACGCCCCCATGCTACAATAGATTCACAGATGATCAGGAGAAATCACATGCCACTCAAAAATAGCACAATGCTCTGGTTATTTACACTTGGATATTTTTTGCTGGTCTTCATGAACATTCACCTGGCTTTGCTGGCGATGCTCTGCATGACCCTGCCGTTTGTCTTGCTCTGGCGCGACCGGCGCAAAACCTGGTGTCAGTCCTATTGTCCGCGAGCCAGTTTTTTGAGCCGCTTTTCGCTGGGAAAGCGCCAGGCTAACAAACCAGTTCCGACCTGGTTGCTCAGCAGCAAAACCAGGCGATGGGTTGTCAATTACTTCTTCATCAATCTGTTTTTTGTTGTCATGTCGACTATCCAGGTTGCACTGGGCCGGATGCGACCGATGCTGATCCCGCGATTTTTGATTCTTGTGCCGATTCCGGTTCAATTGCCGCAACTGATCGAAATCGCAGCGCCGGCCTGGTTGACTCATCTGTCGTTCCGGCTGCTCTCGATGATGTTCACGACAACTGTGATTGGCCTGGCCCTGGCCTGGCTTTACCGGGGGCGTACCTGGTGTGCAATTTGTCCGATCTCAACCTTGTCTGATCAGGCTTTGGCTAAAGGGAAGAAGGTGAAAAGCAATTGAAGACACAGAAAAAGCAAAATCAATCTCCCGAAATCCTGAAATACCCCGGGTATAACGGCGCCGATTCCTGCTGTGGGATCAGGCGCTATGGCGATACTGTGATCGCCACTGAACTTGCAGAAAATACAGGAACGCATCTGAGCGATGCCATCGAAATCGTTGCAACCCTCATCGTTGAGAAATTTGACATCAACCCGGAGAACCTGAGGCTGATTGAAGAAGTACCCGCCAGGAAACCCAGGTTTTCACTTATCACACTGACCCCTGGCGATTCGTATATGCATATCCAGCGCGTCAAATTTGTTGGCGCAAGCTGGAGCCCTTTGACAGAGACGGAAGTTGGGGCGATCATCAACCAATCGAATTAAAGTTTCTCGGCATTGCTGTAAATCGCCTGGAGGTCTTTTTCCGGCAGGGATTTCTGGACGAAATAGCCAATGATCAGAATGACCGGCAGGTTTAAGAGGAACCGTCCGAGCATGAAGGACCAGCCCATGGCCGTTGCTTCAAAGAGGAGCAGCGGGATCTTGGTCGTCGACCAGGCGCCGATAAAGATCATGATGTTCGACAATTTGCTGCCTTTTTTGAGCATGATTCCGGCAACCGGGAAAGCGGCATACAAAGGGCCGGCGGCGAACGAACCCAGCAGGAAGGAGAGGGTTATGCCAAGCAGACCGGAACCTTCGCCAGTCAGTTTGATCATGACTTCACGCGGGACCCAGACATCGAGCAGGCCGAGAAGAAGGAAGATCGGGGGTACGACGGCAAGTAAATCCACCAGGTTGTCAAAACTGAGTTTGGCTGATTTAAAGCCCAGGTCCGGCTTGGCGATGGTCAGGCCGATGAAAAGGACCAGCATGATCAGGAAGAAACGATAGCGCTTGAGCAATGATACGACTTGATTGGTGTTCATCCGATGATACCTCCGAGAATCAGGGCGACAACGATGGAGAAGACGAGCGCCAGGGCGTTGCGCGTCAAGGTCGCACGTTTGCCGAAATACTTCATTTCAACCGGCAGGGTGACAACACCGACCATCATCAACGTCGACACAAAGACAGCGATCTGGGTGATGCCGGCACCACTTTTCAACAGGGCGGCAGCGAGCGGGAAAGCAACAAAGCCCGGGATCAGGGTAATCGAACCCAAAGCAGCTGCAATGACAATGCCGACCCAGCCAGACTCTTTGCCGAGGATGGATGATATGGTCTCCGGGGAGAGGATCGCCAGCATCAGGCCGATCAGCATCAGGATGCCAAGCATCTGGGGCATGATATTTTCAAAAGATTTCCAGGCTTTTTTCAGTGCCATCCGGGTCTTCTTGCGGTCTTTGACGAGAGAAACCGCCAGCAGGCTGATGGACAAGCCATACAGGACATAAGTGAACATCGGGAAAATCCCCCTTCGTGTAGTGGTTTAAATATACCTTGTTTCAAGGGTTGTACAGTGACATCATTACAGTAGATGACGTTCCAATCCAGTATGATCAGTCTGCAGCTACTTGCTCGCCGGAGGATTCATGCACGACAAGATCCAGATCCGCTACACCCAGGAAAGCCAGACCCACAGCAATTTAAGCTGTGGTGGCAATCTCGAATTCCTCGATGTCCAGCCGGGTGAAACCGTTCTGGACCTCGGTTGCGGCCGTGGCCGGGAAACCCTTGAAGCAGCCCTGGCCGCCGGACCTGAGGGCCGCGCAGTCGGCCTTGACCTGACGCAGGCGATGGTGGAAAAGGCCAGGGAGATAGCAGCTGCCACTTCCGCAGTGATCGATGGACTAGCCCATCTCGAGTTTGTCCAGGGCGACATCGAAGATCTGCCTTTTGCCAAAGATTCTTTTGACGCTGTGATCAGCAGCTGCGTGATCAACCACGCCCGCGACAAACAGCAGGTCTACCGCGAAATTCACCGCATCCTTCGCCCCGGTGGCCGTTTTGTCATTTCCGACGCCGTCACCCGGGAACCCCTGCCGGACAGTGTCAGGCAAGACCCCCAGGCTTGGGCTGACTGCTACGGCGGTGCTATCACCCGGGACGAATACCTGCAAAGCATTAGCGAAGCTGGTTTTCCGGTTTTGACCATCGTCAAATCCCGCGAATACATTAAAAACGGTTATGACTTCATGAGCTTGACCATCCGCGGGGAAAAGCGCTGATGTTTCATACCACTTAGAGGCCAACGTGGCCCATTGAAGATGCATATATACAGATCATGTATATAGATGAATTTTGAGGAAGGAGGAATTGATAAAATGAAGAAAGTGACCCAGAAAACTGCATCGAGCAGCTGCTGCCAGACCTTCACGACGGCTCAGTGCTGCTCCAAATCCTCTAAAGTTGTGGCGGGCTGCCACGACTGACCATCAGGAATGGGGGCGGCCAAAAGCCGCCTCCGTTTTTGTCCTTCCCTTCACACAAATTCTAAATAAGATGGGTCCTGGCTGCAAATCCTGTTGCAGATCAAGTGACTTACCGATAATTTCGAACACAAAACCCGGAGGTACCTATGTTCCCAGCCAAAAACAACATGATTGTCAAACTTGAAGACAGCAACCCGGTCGAATACGCGATTATGAATCCGATCACCGGCAGCTTTGACCTGATGAGTGCACGTGAACACGCCTGGTTTGTCGCATTCGGCACTACGTCTGGTGAGCGGCCGCAACTTGACCGCGACACGCTCGACTATTTCCTCGAACGGGGCTATGCCTATCTTGACGCAAAGGGTGAACAGCAGGCGATCGATAAGGCCTATGGTGAATTCAATGAGGAAATCGGCGCGGCACAGGTTCAGCTGATGCTGGTGCCGACCTACGGCTGCAATCTCGCCTGTACGTATTGTTTCCAGCACGGGATCGATGGCCGGCCTCAGTTGATCAGCCATGAAATCGTCGATGCCTTTTTTGATTACGCCCGCGAGAACTTCGCTGACCGGCTACAGAAACCGTTTGTGACGCTATTTGGCGGTGAACCGCTGGTCAATTCTCCAGCCCAGCGGGAAATCATTGATTACATCATCGATGGCTGCGCCCGGGAAGGCTATGAATTCGCCGCTGTCACCAATGGCTACGACTTCCCTGAATTCGTCCCTTCGCTGAATAAAGTCAAAGTCAAGGAAATCCAGTTCACCCTCGATGGCAGCCAGCCGGTCCATGACCAACGCCGGATCACAGCGAACCACAAGGGCACATTTGACCGTGTCGCTGCCGGGATAGCTGCTGCTGTAGAAAATGGCATCCCGGTCAACCTGCGTTCAGTTGTCGACCGTGAAAACATCAACGACCTTGTCAATCTCGCTGAATTCTGTGACGCCCAAGGCTGGCTGGAACTGCCGCCGGAACTGTTCAAGACCCAGATCGGCCGCAACTATGAGCTGTTTGAGAGTTATTGCAGCCCCCAGCACCTGATGACCCAGGTCGAACTGTGGGGCGAATATGCCGCACTCTGCAAAGCCTATCCGGTGCTCGAAAAGTTCCATCGGCCCAATTTCAAAGGCGTCCGCCACCTTGTCGAAACAGGTGAAATGGCGATGGCCAGTTTCGATACCTGCCCGGCCGGCAAAACCGAATGGGTTTTCGACCTTTATGGTGAGATCTATGGCTGCACGGCCAGCTGCGGCCGCGACGAATATCGCCTCGGCCGTTACTGGCCGACGGTCGAAAAAAACGAACAGCAGATCGCCGACTGGCAGAGCCGCGATGTGACTAAAATCGAGAAGTGCCGGGACTGCAGTTACAATGTCATTTGTGGCGGCGGCTGCGGTGTTGTCGCCTCCAACCAGAACAACATGAAAATCAACTCGCCGAACTGCCGCCCGGTCCAGGAAATCCTGGAAATCGGGATCAATTACTATGCCGATGAAATCCGGGCCATGGCCGGGGATGATGATAGTGCACAGCCTTGAATACCATAGCATCGCGCCGGCTGTTTTGATCACGGCCTGGCAAAATCGTCATCACCAGAAGGATGCAGCCCAGATCCATGAGGCCATCCGCCGCGGCCGGGCGATCCCAGGCGGTGCATGCGGGTCATATGGTGCTTGCGGAGCCGCGCTCGGAGCTGGAATCGCCTATTCAATCATCGAAGAAGTGACCGCACTTTCAAGCCAGTCCAGATCTGAGGCAAATCAAGTCACAGCAGCAGCCTTGACAGCAATCGCTGCTCACGGCGGTCCACGATGCTGCATGCGCGAGACGATCACGACCATCGAATCCTTTGCCCAGGCAACAGGAATTTTCGAGGTCGATTCAATGCAGTCATTCACATGTTTTCAGTGTGGCTGGATGAAAGAATGCATCGCATCGAATTGCCCCTATCATCCCGCACATCCGGTAAATACAGCGTGTTTGAATCATAAAGATAGACCAACCATTTAACCAGGAATGAGATTTTCAAGCAGTTCTCGTTTGCTTATACAATATTCGATAGGGTGGTTTTTGGTTTATCAACCATCAAACAGCAACTTGTTTACACAAGCAAAGATAGCGACTTTGTCGGATTTTCCCTCACAAAGTCGCTTCTTTTCGAAAAAGGCTTGAATGACAGGGTTGAGGAGTAATTAAACAGTCCCACAACCATCATGTATAGTACAAACCTCAGAAGAGAATTGCCATGCTTGCTACGATGTTGATTTGAACCTATAGCCTGCGGTTTGGGAAGTATGAAGATTAAATCAAGATAACATTTTATATTGCTGGCGATCGTCGATAATTGCGGGTTTCAACCATATTATTGAAAGTGATTACAAGCTATTATTGCTGCTTTTTAACGGCGATTATCTTCAAAAAATATCGAATAAACATAAATAATATATTAAATATTACATAAAAAGTATTCGAAAAGTTCAAAAATATGTACTTCCATCAATCAATATTTCTTGACGGAAGTGCTTTGACAACCGTAATATCATGATGAAATGACATATATAAAAACGCGAACATACGAATAATTATAAAAGGATGTAATTCTTAGCGTGTCATCATCATTGCGAAAATCAAATCGAATGCAAATAAGCGGCTTGCGTTTTGAAAAGAATATCGGGAGCATTATTTTAAATGACTAATTTCTTGCGTCTTGATATAAATATCTGGTCTTTACTCTTGATCGGGGTATTGATCTATTCTGCTTGTAATCGTTTGGACCATCGAAACCTGTCAAATCGACTTCTTGTTTTTTTCTTAAGCTTCACCGGAATACAAAATGGATTTGAAATACTCGGGTGGTTCTTTGAAGGAAAACCTGGTTTGATTTACTTGTGGCTGAATCGGCTTGGCAACGTATTATTGTTTGTCGGCAATCCTATACCAGTTACAATCTGGCTTCTCTATGCAATTACACTCTATTCTGAAAACCCCAAACACTTCAGAATATGGCAAAAAAGCGCCTTGATCTTACTAATAATCAATGCAGCCATGAGTGTTTTGTCCATATCAACTGGCTGGTATTTCTATGTCTCGCCAAGCAATCAATATCACCGAGGACCATTCCTCTGGCTGCACATAGGAATCATTTTTATGGTCATCACGTTGTCAATCACTCAAATCATAATTCACCGAAGACAGCTTCAGAAACGAGTTTGGATATTATTGTTAGCATATTATCTACTGCCAATCATTGGTACTTATTTTCAAATCAGGTTCTACGGATTAAATCTGATTTGGCCAATGACAGCAATCAGTGTTCTGTTTGTATACCAGAACATCATAGATAATCATCTGACAACCGATTATTTGACAGGTTCTGTGAATCGAAGGCATTTTGAAAAGATAATCGCTCGAAAAATTGCTCATAACCGATTTGACCGAAAACTTGCATTGATAGCCGCGGATATTGACCATTTCAAGCAGATTAACGATCAATTCGGTCATGCAATAGGGGACCTGGCGTTACAATCTGTCGTTGATATTATTAAGCAATGCATCCGCTCTGATGACACAGTGGCCAGGGTAGGCGGTGATGAATTCTATATTGTCATGCAATTAGTCCAGCCAATCGATATAAATGAAACGATTAATCGATTTCAATGCGCAATAAATCGATTTAATGAAACCAATAATCATCCATTCAAGCTACAGGTTAGTTTTGGTGGTGTTGTATTTGATCAAAATCGTCACACTACTGCAGAAGAGCTACTGGCACTCGCGGATCAACACATGTATGAAAGCAAAATGCATCGACATATCCTTTATTTAAATAACTCCCCAATTTAATTGGTGTCTGAGTTTAGATGAGAGGATTATTAAATACTATAAATCCTGACAGTGTAACTTCAAAATCAAATTGGACAGGATATAATGATAGGACACAAAGATGAAGATCGCAATTTGCGAAGATGATTTGTTCTACAGACAATATGTTGTCGACCTTCTCAAGAGTAAGCTTAATGTCCAGAATCTCGCAATTATATGCTATTCCGATGGACAAAAATTAATTAATGATTTCGCCAATCACTCAAGTGTGGATATAGTTTTTTTAGATCTTGAGATGCCTGTGATGAATGGTCAGAAGGCAGCGCAATTAATCCGGCAAATTGATAGACATGTGATAATTATCTTTTTGACGAGTCATGCCGATTATGCTCGGCATGCCTTCGAATTAAATGTTCACCGTTATATTTTAAAATCGGAAATCAAGGAAAAAATCGATGAAGCTATAAATTCTGCGTGTTTCCAATTAGATAAAAGAAAAAGCAATTTTCACTTCGAAACTGAAGATGGCATTCATAGAAAAATTGAGAAAAAACAAATTATATATGTTGAATATGTAAGACGAAGAATAATAATGCATACTCATGACAATAACTATCGACTGAAGTCGTCAGTTCCTTTTTATGAGATTGAGGCTTCGTTGCTAGGTTCTGTTTTCGTCCGATGCTATAAAGGACTAGTAGTGAATGTTGAAAATATTGTCAGTATCAGTAAGAAACAAGTTGTTTTGTCTGATGGTAGTGTGTTGCCTGTAAGCCGACAGTATGAAAATGATGTCTTTAGAATATTCAAGAAATTCTTGGAGGGTAGTCATTGATGAATTACTCTGTATATTGGTTGATCGTAGAACTCGCCGCAAATCTATTTGAATCGATCATTTTATTTATGGTTTTTGAAACGTTTTTTGAACGGAAATTCCAGAATCGAATCATATATTTCTTGCTACCTGTTATCCATATGGGTTTGATAACAACTGTTAACACCTTAAATATGAATATGTTGCCAGCTTCGTTGACACTTGTTTTTCTCAGTGGAATATATGGCTTTATCTTATATAAATCAATTTGGCGAAATACGGTTTTATTGATCATTCTATATCATACAATCTGGTTTCTCACTGAGCTTTGTGTTGTCATGCTAATTGGTTTGGTCTTCACTCTTTCAATGGATGATATTTTTCAGCAAAACCTTTATCGTTTGACGGGAATAGTCCTATCAAAAACCATACAATTCATAATTTTAAAAATCATCCAACATCATCGTTTCAAGTCGAAGTACAACATCGTCACAAAAACATGGATTGCTCTCATGACTTTTCCACTTGCAACAATTTTTACAACTTTTTCATGGTATTATCTGGGTCGCCAACATAAGTCAACAGTTACAGAAATGTTCTTTACGATTTCCAGTCTATTCATGCTTTTTGCTAATCTGGTTATTTTCAATCTTTTCGAATCGAACTATCGTGAAATGGCAGATCGTCATGCTAAAGATCTGGTTGATTTACACATTACAAATGAAGTGGATCGGGTTCATCAGTTGCAAGATTCTCAAAATCAAATCCGTCAATTGGCTCATGATATGCGCAATAAATTGCTCCCTTTGAATGTGCTTATTTCTGAAGACAAGAAAGAAGATGCACTAGAATATTTACGGAATTTGCATGGCGCAATAACACAGGACCGAAGTCTGATTGACAGCGGCAATCCATATATTGATGTTCTAGTTGGACAAAAAATCAAACAGGCAGAGATATTTGAAATTGCAATCAACTGTAAAGTTGACGATTGCTCTTCGATAAGAATATCGAATGAAGACCTCTGTATAATCATTGGAAATGCATTAGACAATGCAATTGAAGCCTGTCAGATAATTAATAATCGGGAACATCGAAAGATTGATTTGGAACTTATCAAATATAGAAGTACTTTTATGATTAAGGTACAAAATCCAATTGACGATAAGCCAACTATACAAAATGGACTCATTAGAACGAAAAAGCACGATGAAGCCGCACACGGTTTTGGGTTAAAAAGCATCAAACAGATCATTGATCGTAATAAAGGACATCTATCGCTTGAAGCTGATGAACATCATTTTGAATTCTGTGCCATGCTTCCAGTTTAAATTTCGTTAGGTTCAATACATCTTGTCATGTAATATTTGCATCTCATACAAATAAGATAGACACAAAAATTCATCGTTGCTATTTTGTAACTAATCCACATATCAAATTTGAAATACAAAATTAAGGTAATTGATTTTGAGATTGGTTGGATTAAAGCAATGGAACGACTTGCAACGATTTTATCAAATCATCTTTTATCTAGGAATATTATTCGTCAGGAACAGTTTGATGACCATGTTTATGGTGTTCAAGTAATTCTGTCAAATCTACTACCGATGATTATTTCGCTCATGCTTGCAACCGTCTTCGGCTATATACCAGAAATGTGTTTATTTATATTGTTTTTTATTCCTGCCAGAACTCTGGCTGGTGGTTATCATGCGAGACATTTTCTAACATGCCTAATACTTTTTATCATTGTTGAAATGATATTTTTTCTGACTTTATTCATGATCCCTCATTTTGGACAACTTATTATATTAACTTTTGGAATTAGCTTACCAATTCTAATAAGTCTGACAGGCACTCTTAGAATTATCTTAGCTACAAGCAATAATTCCGGTGTATTGGTTGATGAATTTCCAAAATTCCGATATCTTATCTATTTATTTGAAATGATCATCATTCTTGTAATTTATATGTTTTCTAAAATTAGTTTTCAAATGTTTTTTTCAGCATGTTTTGGGATTGGTGTTGCTGCTCTTGCCTTTATATATAGATATTTTATCAGGAAAGGAGAATAGAATAATGGATACAATTTATAAGATTATTTCAACATTAGCATTAGCGCAATCTGAAATGGCTATTGGTCCACTCTCGACATTTTTCTTTTATCAACCAAAGAGGAAATGATCTTGAGATAACACCTTCATTATTTTCCGCATTCTTCAGGATTTAGGCAGACGGGATTAATATGAATATCCCGCCTGCTGAAATCGTTTAAGAATCATTCTTATGGCTTCGAAATAGATGCGAAGATCAGTATTCCAGAATAGATCAGGAATTCTGCTGTTCAGAAGCAAACCTATTGAGGATTTACTATGGGCCCCAATTTGATGATCTCGTTAGTCAATAATGCATCCTTGCTGCTTGTATTATCAGTAATATATGAAATCGGCTATTTAGTCCCCCAACGATTTCAGCGATATAGGCCAGTAATAAAAGGATTACTGGTAGCACTCGTCTGCCTTGTCATAATGACCGTCCCATATAATCTTCGCCCCGGTTTGTTCTTCGATACGCGATCTATATTGATCAGTATCACCGCTTTGTTTTTTGGCTTGATTCCAGCTCTTATTGCTGCAACTTCGGCGATTATTTATCGAGTCATCATCGGTGGTTCCGGCGTTCTGACCGGGATTGCCGTGATCACAAGTAGTATGCTGATTGGTCTCGTCTGGCGGCGTTGGTTCTATAACAGCGCCATTAGATGGCGTTGGTTAAGCATTTATAGTATGAGTCTCATCGTGCATGGTGTAATGCTTGCCAGTATGGTTTTTGTTCAGTCATCGGATAAATTGGCTGTTGTTAGAGAAATTGCCATTCCAGTCATGATGATTTATCCGATAACTTCCATTTTACTTGGTGTTCTGCTGGTCCATCAGGAGGACCGCCGAATATCACAAGAAAAATTGCATGATAGTGAAGATAAGTATCGTCGTCTATTTGAAACAATGGCACAAGGCGTCGTTTATCAAGATTCTGACGGTTCAATTATTTCAGCTAATTCGGCAGCAGAACATATTCTAGGTTTAACACTTGATCAGATGAAAGGGAAGACATCTATGGATCCCGGCTGGCAGTCATTACAGGAGGATGGCTCACCGATGCCCGGCTCTGAGCATCCCGCGATGATTGCGATCGAGACCGGCAAACCAGTCGGCCCAATCATAATGGGTGTCTATCAGCCACAAATTGCTGAACATGTCTGGATTTCGATCAATGCAATCCCGTTGTTCAGGTCTGGAGAATCAGCACCCTATCAAGTCTATACAACTTTTCAGGACATAACTGGTGAGCGAAAAGCAAACCAGAATTATCAGCTGTTATTTAATAAAATGGTCGACGCTTTTGCTTTACATAGAATTATCAGTAATGATCAGGGAATCCCGGTCGACTATCAATTCCTGGCAGTCAATCATGCTTTTGAAAAGATGACAGGGCTTAACTCCCTGGACATCCTAGGCAAAACCGTTCGTGAGGTGATGCCGGGAACTGAGCCTTATTGGATAGATAAATATGGCCAGGTTGCTCTGACTGGAGAACCAATATCATTTGGCAATTACTCTGCAGCACTTGGCAAATATTTTGAGGTCAGTGCATACCAGCCAGCACCGAATCAGTTTGCCTGCACATTTATTGATGTAACAGACCGGGAGCTCGCTCTGGAAGCATTGAAGCAAAGCGAAGCCAAGTTTCGAAATTATATCGAAAATGCACCTGATGGCATTTTTGTAATCGATAATCATGGTCAATATATTGAAGTAAACAATGCTGCATCCGATATTACTGGTTACAGTAAAGATCAGCTGCTTGGTATGACGATCCAGGACATTACTGCGAAAGAATCACTTGAAGATGCTTTGAAGCATTTCCAGACCTTATTGGACACAGGGTCAATGAACGCTGAATTGTCTTATAGACACAGCGATGGTAGAAGCCGCTGGTGGACTGTTGATGCAGTGAAATTGTCTGACAGTCGCTATCTCGGTTTTTCGAGCGACATCACAGATCAGAAATTATCGAAAGATGAACTCATCTTTATTGGTTCACATGACTATCTTACCGGACTATATAATCGGAGGTGTTTCGAAGAGAAACTGGTCAGTATTGATTGTGCAGATGAATTACCATTGTCGATCATCGTTGGCGATATCAATGGTTTAAAGCTCATCAATGATACCTTTGGGCGTGCAGAAGGGGATAAAATCATCAAGGCGACTGCAGAATTATTCCGAAGTTGCTGCCGTGAATCAGATATCCTGGCAAGGTCAAGCGGCGATGAGTTCTATCTCTTATTACCAAAGACTGACCGACTAGCTGCCAATCAGATCATGGAAAAAATCAAATCTGCGTGTCAGATGATGAATGTCTTGATCGACAATGATTTCTTTAAACTGAATATCTCAATGGGTTTCGAAACAAAGGAGAAACTAGATAGTGATTTCAGCCAGGTCATGAAGTCTGCTGAAGATTATATGTATCAACGCAAACTACTAGAGAGCAGAAGTTCACATAGTGCTATCATTTCATCAATCAAGGCCACATTACTTGAAAAAAGTCATGAAACGAAAGAGCACGCAGATCGACTGGTTGAATTGTCGAGAAAGATTGGAATGTCACTTGGACTATCTCAGATCGAGTTGGATAATCTGGAACTTCTGTCGCTGCTTCATGATATCGGCAAAGTAGGGGTTCCGGACGATATCTTAAAAAAACCAGGCAAATTGACTGACGCTGAGTGGATAGAGATGAAAAAACACTCTGATGTGGGATATAGAATTGCAACATCCTCTCCAGAACTATCACCGATTGCTGAATTCATACTCTGCCATCATGAGCGATGGGATGGTAAAGGCTATCCTCAGAAACTTGCTGGCCAGGATATCCCCTTGCTTTCGCGAATCCTGGCTGTTGTCGACTCGTTCGACGCAATGACAGAAAATCGACCCTATCGAAAAGCTATGACACCTGATGATGCCTTTGCCGAGATAAGAAGATGTGCAGGAACACAATTCGATCCAAGTATTGCCCAGATATTTATGCAATGCCAAGGTGTGATGAGTAATTAATATATATACAAAGTTGATTTGACGCATCGAATATGATGTCTAGTGCAAATTTTTAATATGTTTTATGTAAGAAATCACAGTATCATGCGTTAGTAGATCAATAATTACCCTGTAAAAAAACAAAATCATTATTTGACCAGAGGCGATGCCAATAAATTGATAGAGTTTTCACCAAACAAACAATTGCTTTACCTTTGAGGTACGAATTGTTATACTACTTTTAAACTAACGAATATTAGTAAGGGTGATGCAATGATTGATCATATTTTGGATAAAGCATTTATACTCTTTGCTGATAAAGGTACCCAGTTCAATATGAATGAGCTGGCAAAGATGCTTAACCTTAAAGCTCCCTCGATTTATAATTACTTTAAAAGCAAGGACGATATCATAATTGAACTGATTCATCGAGAAATTGAGACGTTTTATCGTTATTTCGGAAGTGTTTTTGACAGTTTTTCAGATGAATCCCCTGAAGTAAAATTGAAAACTATTTTCTATTCATTAATCAATTATCACTCAGATATGAACAAGGCCAAATTTTGGCGTCGATTTGGCTTGCTGGATGGTTCGCAAAAAAAGGAAGTTATAACTCTTTTGTTTGAGAACGACAATATCGTGTATAAAAAAGTAACAAGTATTTTGCAAGAACAAATAAGTCAGTACAATTCATTAGATCATCTTCATGAAGGTGTTACGTATCTTTTTTTTACTACAATTCAAGGCATAATATCTATTCGCGTTTATCATGATAGCTCGAGTGCATACTACATTCAATTAGTGGATAAAACATGGGTTGCCTTATGGTCTGGCGTCTTATCAATATTATCAAGTAACTAATTTTTTAAGCAAAATAAAATGGTTTGACATTATAGGAGATGCAAGTTGCAGCTCATACTGTAAGCCAGAAAGAATATTATTTCTTTCTGGCTTTTGCTTTTTGGAAAGGGCGTGTCATATTGAATAGAATTGAACAAGCGATATGTAAGGCAACGATTTATTACATTAAGGAAATTACTGGCAAAGGACCTAAAAATATACATGCTAAATTAATTGATGATGTTTTGGGAGTTCATTTTTGGCTTCAAAAAAATCCGATAGAGCATTTCGTTCACAATCAAACTGAAAAGGGCGATTGCATATTGCGAGCATTGTATAGCAATGCAATTCAGCATCGAATCAAGAACCTTGAATCTGATTTTGAAAATCTACTTGAAAAGGAGATTAAGTTTAATGATTTAAAAATTGATCTTGATTCGGATAAATATATTGTTCTATTTAAAATTAAACAAATTGAAAAGGGCTAGCACAAGATGAAAATACGATACTGAGTTTAGACAAGCTATAAAGATTCAAAGTATAAATATTTTCATTGATATATTTTGAGAATAAATTTTAAAAGGACCAATGATGCCATCTGACCAAGGTCCGAATCGATTGCAGATCAATATGACACAAAATATTAATAGAATAATGCATGAAACGAGATAAATGATGAAATTTATTGACAACAATGTATCTCAAAAATTCGGATTTCAGAAGGACTATTTATTTCGATTTTTTTTGTTTGTGTTCGCGATTGTTTGTCTGATTCATATTTTGCAGACCTGGGATTTTTACAATAAGTTTGAGGAGAATAATGCAATTGAGATTTCCAGGTCAGTCGCACCATTCATTTCTTCTGAGATAAACAATTTGTCTGAAGATCCAGGAAATATCTTTTATAATCAACATTTCATGTCGATTTCAAGTGTTCTATTCAAACTACAAAAAAGTATAGCCATGGTCAATCATATAACGCTATTCAAAATAATAGATAATAATTTGTTGATTATAGCCGACTCGAATTCGAATATAAATCAAATAGATTCAACATCTGAAAAGTGGAATCAAATAATTGCAGGAAACGCGTATGAAACAATGCAATCTGGAAAGACATTTATTACAAGAAAAAGCTTTAACAGCGATGATAAAATGATTTCAACCCTGTACCCAATTAAAGACATGCAAAATGACAAAATAATTGCCATTCTGGGGATCAATTTTTCAGCTCAGAAATGGGAGTCAGAAATATTTAAGCACGTTATTCATATTATATTACTCGATTCAAGCTTGATCATAACCATCTCTCTTCTTTATTGGATTTATAAAAAAAATCAATTGATGAAAAATATGAGCAGAAAGTTATTAAAAAGTGAAACATTATTTCGCACACTTTTTGAGCAGTCTCCTCTCGGAATAGCAATTCTTCATGAAGATCATCCAAGTTCTCTATGTAATTCAACTTATGAGCGAATTCTTGCACTATCGAGTGAGGATTCGCTGAAATTCGACTGGTTTTCAATGACTCAAGTCGAAGACCGTCAGGTAGATCAAGCGATCTACATAAGAAACACCACCAGTACAACCGCTTTTTATACCAAGGAAACGAGCTATACACGACCAGATGGTCAACAATCGTGGGTATTTGTAACAATGAGCAGATTGATTTTCAAAGAGGAATCAAAAACGTGCCATGTTTGTATTGTCAGTGATATTAGTGAGCGGAAAAAGACTGAGGATCAATTGATCGAAAGTGAGCGAAGCAAATCTGTTATCTTATCTCACCTACCAGGCCTTGCTTATCGCTGTGACTTTGATCCAGATTGGACGATGCATTATTTATCCGATGGATGTATCTCCTTAACAGGATACAAACCAAATGAATTGATAAATAATACTCGACTTTCCTATAGGGAAGTGATTTGTCAGGAATATCAGGACTTAATCTGGAACGAATGGAAACGAGTGATATCTTGTAAAGAAAATTTTAGTTATGAATACGAAATAATTACAGCCAATGGGGATAGAAAATGGGTTCTTGAACGCGGGCAAGGTATTTATAACGAAGCAGATGAAGTTGAAGCATTGGAAGGTCTTGTCATCGATATCACAGAACAAAAAATTAGAGATAAGCAGATACAATATCTTAACGAAAGGGATTTGCTGACTGGAGTCTATAACCGTAAATACTATGAAGATGCCAAGTATCACTTGAATGAGAAGTCTCTTCCGATATCAATTATCATAGGTGATATTAATGGTTTAAGACTGATCAATGACGCTTTTGGTCATAATAAAGGGAATCAAATCATAAAAGAAACAGCGACATTAATTCGAAATTGTTGTCGCCCAAACGATATCCTTGCTCGTACCGGCGGGGGTGAATTTAGAATTTTGATGTCAAAAACTGATCTTGTCGAAGCTAATCAGATCCTGGATGAAATTTACAATAAAGTTGCTGATCATAACGCAAGACATTCTGGCACCGTCAACCAAATAAGTCTTTCTCTTGGATACGGCGTAAAGATTGACACTGGTGAAACTCTTTCTAATGCCGAAAGAGACGCTGAGACCTTTATGAGTAACAGAAAAATTCTTGAGCAAAATAGTCATCATAATGAAATGCTGTCAACCATCATGGCAACAATGTATGCTCGAAGTCAAGAAACTGAACAACACGCCGAACGGATTGCTAAATTGTGTTTGGAAATAGGTGAGTTACTTCAATTATCTCAGAAAGGGTTAGATGAACTTCGGTTGTTTGCCATGCTTCACGATATCGGCAAAATCGGTATTGATGATCATATATTGAACAAGCCAGGGAAACTGACATCAGATGAGTGGTCTATTATGAAACGGCATCCAATAATCGGCTCAAATATCGCGCAAACATCCAAAGAATTGTCACCGATCTCTGAATTTATCCTTTCCCATCATGAGCGATGGGATGGAAAAGGTTATCCCCGCGGATTAAAAGGTACAGATATTCCTTTGTTGGCAAGAATATTAGCGGTTGCTGATACTTTTGATGCTATGACAGAAAGCAGAATCTATCGAGTAGCTCTCCCACTCGAGGATGCTATTAATGAAATTTTGAAAAACTCAGGTACACAGTTTGATCCTTTAATTGTCGAGAAATTCACAGAAGTTGCATGCCGGAAATATGAAATAAACCAATTTTCGACTGTGTTGAGATAAGTGGTGAAAAGTATGGATGTTGAATTTTATAAGCAAGTTATCGAAGAATCACCGAATGGTTATGCTTACCATCGGATTATTCTGGATAAAAATGGTAAACCATGCGATTATATCTTTCTTGAAGTCAATCAGGCTTTTGAAAACTTAACAGGATTAAAACGGTCTGAAATCGCTGGCATGCGAGTTTCTGAGATCATCCAAGATATTGGAAGTAGTGAATTTAACTGGATCGAGTTTTATGGTGATGTTGCTTTGGGCGGCTCAAGTAATGAATTTGAGCAATATTCAGCTGCACTCGGTAAATGGTATCGGGTTAAAGTTTATGCCCCTCAGACATTGTATTTTGTTACCCACTTTACAGATATAACTCATGAAAAACGACAGATTCAAGAAGTACAAGAACTCTACCAGACAGTTATTAAAACTGAGAATCTTTACCGAATGGTAGCGGATTGCTCTAGCGATTGGGATGCCTGGGAGGACGAAACAGGTCAATTAAGGTATGTCTCACCCGCTTGTGAAGACATTTCTGGTTATAGTGCTTCGGAATTCATAGATAATGAAAATCTCTTTGAATCCTTGATAATCGAAGAAGATTTCAATAAATGGATAGGGAAAAATTGCGAGTGTGAAAATAAAAATATAAACAGTTCGATTGAATTGCGAATTAAGACCAGGAGTGGTCAGATAATCTGGATTGAACATTTTTCACGAGCCATCGAAAATGAAACTGAGGAATTTCTTGGTTATAGGATCAACATCCGAAATATTACTCGTCGTAAACAGGCAGAAGAAAATTTATCTGAAAGCAAAGCATTTTTATCCAATTTACTTGACTCAATTCCCACGCCGATTTTCTTTAAAGACAATCGAGGGAAATATCTCGGATTCAATAACGCTTATGAACACTTCTTCGGGAAGACCAGAGAGGATTTAATTGGCAAGAGTGTTTTCGACATTAATCCAGAACATCTCGCCCGAATTTACCACGATAAGGATGCTGTTTTATTTGAAAAGGTCGGCATACAAATCTATGAATCACAAGTTAAAGATGCCATTGGCCAATTACATGATGTAATTTTTCACAAAGCAACAATGACTAATTCCAAGGGGGAAATCAGTGGTTTAATCGGCACGATACTCGATATCACAGAGCGTAAAAAGGCTGAAGACGCCTTGAAGGCCAGTCAAAGACAACTTTCAGATATTATTGATTTCTTGCCAGATGCCGCGCTGGCCGTTAACAAAGAACGTCAAATTATCATTTGGAACAAAGCAATAGAAAAAATGACGGGCATTCCAGCATCTGAAATGATGGGGAGAGGACAATATCAATATACAATACCATTCTATGGTATCGCTAGACCAAATCTGTTGGATTTGATTTTCAATGATGATGAATCAATTAGATCTCAATATAATGATCTGACAATTGATGGCGAAACAATGAGAACGGAGATTTATTGCCCCGCTATCTTTGGTAAACGAGGCGCATGGATTGTCGCAAAGGCTAGTCCACTTCACGATCAAAATGGTGATATCGTTGGTGCTATCGAAATCCTTCGCGACACTACAGAACGCAAAAGTATGGAAACTGCTTTGGCAGAAGAAAAAAATCTATTGAAAACCACATTGATTTCAGTCGGTGATGGAGTAATATCAACCGACATAGATGGAAAAATTGTGCTAATTAATAAGACAGCTGAAACTTTAACTGGTTGGTCAAATAAAAATGTAAAAGGCAAACCGATTGAAGACATTTTTAATATTGTTGATTCCTTTTCGCATGAAAAATGTGAAAATATAGTTAAAAAAGTAATTCAGACTGGTATGCGCCAGGAATTGAGCGCAAATACGTTACTTGTTTCAAAAAATGGGATTACCCGTCCAATTGAAGACAGTGCTGCACCTATTATCGATGATCTGAACAAGATTGTTGGTGTTGTTTTAGTCTTTAGAGATGTATCAGATCAACGAGCACAAAGGGAAAAAATTGAGTATCTCAGTTTCCATGATCCCTTAACAGGATTATATAACCGGCGTTTCTTTGAAGAAGAAATGAATCGGATCGATACGAGAAGAAATCTGCCATTGACGATTATCATGGGAGATGTAAATGGATTGAAGTTAACAAACGATGTGTTCGGACATGCTTCTGGTGATAAGCTCTTAATGACTATCTCCGAGGTTTTTCGAAGGTTTTGCCGTGCGGATGATATTATAGCAAGGTGGGGTGGTGATGAATTTGTTCTACTCCTCCCAAGAACAGAATCGGGAAAAGCCGAAGAAATAGTACGGCGAATCAAAGAGGGGTTTGCTAAAGAAAAGATATTAGCTATTCAAGGCAGTATATCCATGGGATTAGATTGCAAAATTAATGAATCTGAGGATATTCGAATTGTCCTTAGCAATGCTGAAGAGAGAATGTATGTTGCTAAGACATTAGAAAGAGATGCTGTGCGTAACAGATCGTTCGAATCGATCATTAAAACTTATCATGAAAACCATATTAAAGAGCGGGGGCATTCAAATCGTGTAAGCGAGCTTTGTCAAATAATTTGTGAATCCCTTGATATATCAACAGTTGATACACGAAAGATACGGCAGGCCGGCTATTTGCATGATATTGGCAAGATTGTTCTTGATCCTGAATTGTTGGATGATGATCATCTGCTGACTGAAGATGAATGGAATGAAGTCAAACGACACCCGATACTAGGTTATAGAATACTAAATTATTTCGATGACACTATGGATTTATCTGAAATCGTATTAGCTCATCATGAGCGTTGGGATGGGAAAGGCTATCCTAAAGGGATTTGTGGTAATGAAATACCACTCGCGGCTCAAGTGATATCAATTGCCGAGAGTTTTGATCGGATGACACATTCATCAATAAAATCAAAAATAAAGTCTGTTGATGCTGCAATTCAAGACATTCTCGAAAATGCAGGGTCGCAATTTGATCCAAAAATTGCAGGGGTGTTCGCAAAAGCGATTAAAAATACAAATTGATCAATAATCGATTGGCAACACAAAACCAATAAACTAATTCCATTAAATATTTTCTTATTGCAACCACTTCAATTAATTGAAAATTGGAGGCTTTGACTAGTGGATGATTTTGATACAAAAGCACCGAATAGATTTCGACTGTTTAGCGAAATTCGATCAGTTGAAGAATTACTTTTCGCACTTTTTCAAAACAGTCCTGTCGGAACATTATTAATTGATGATAGAATTCGTCTGATTGATGCAAACAAATTTATGTTCAGATATTTTAATAAAACTGAAGAATTAGTGTATGGGAAACTCTTTGGAAATACATTTAATTGTAATACGGTTGATGAGAAAGGCGTATTATGTGGCAGTCAACCGGACTGTCAGACTTGTTTAATTCGAAATTCTCTGAATAATGTTATTACTAATGGCATTGGTTTTGAAGGTATTGAGCTAGAACACCAATTTCGATTGAATGGCAGAACTGATAAGAAGTGGTTTTCTGTAAGTGCAACACCTGTTAAGCATCAAAATGAAATCTACGCAGTTGTTACAATGGTTGATATAAGTGAAATCAAAAGACGTGAAGAAACTTTAGTACGTTTGGGAATTACTGACGAGTTAACGGGACTCTATAATCGAAGATTTATTATGGAGAAATTGAAAAAGGAATTAGATCAACTCGTTCAACCAGACAATTCTCTAGTTGTCGCAATTCTGGACATCGACAATTTTAAGAAAGTTAATGATAATTACGGACATTTAACTGGAGATGATGTACTAAAAGCACTCTCAGAGATTTTAAAATCTGGTATTAGATATACCGACTTTGCAGGTCGATATGGCGGAGAAGAGTTCATCGTTCTGATTCCTAACAGCAGCGAGCAAATCGGTCGAAGGATACTTGAAAATATTAGTGCTCGTTTATCTGTTTTACAAATTGACTCCTTAAAAGAACCAGTAACATTTAGTGCAGGATTGGTTGAAGTGACTAGAAATATTGATTGTGTTAGTGAATATGATTGCCAAGAGATATTATCAAAAGCTGATAAATTGTTATATATTGCAAAAGCTAATGGGAAAAATCGAATCGAATCTGAAAAGAATTAATTCTGCATGTCTTTAAAATATAAAAATTATGGAAGCTCTTTATAAGGAACAAGTTAAGGAATTAGTAATAGTAGGGCAGGCTTGAGAAAAGTCTCGCCAAAGAAACTGATAATAAAGAGCGGCATCCACAAAATGATTGAAAACTACACAGCATAAGAATATAAAAGTGGAAAGGCTTGTCCTGAACAAATTGTGAAAAAACGACTTTTCCCAGTTTGCGTTTCTGTTAATAAACCTACCCCTAAAGACATTTTGCAAATATTTCTGCGCATACTTTCGCGCCATTTTCAGACGCGATTTTCTCCCCAAGAGTTTTTGCATTTCTGATTATCTCATCCTGAAGTGCAAATTGAATTGCAGAAGCTAGTTTGTCAGAGGTTAGATTTTTCCGATAAATGGGCATTGGACCGACCCCTATGTCATAGGCCCGATGAGCCCATGCAAATTGGTCATTGGAAAAGGGAATGATGATACTCGGTATGCCCGCTTTAAAACCAGCCGCGGTTGTTCCAGCACCACCATGATGACAAACAAGCGATACTCGCTTAAATAGCCAGCTGTGTGGAATGCTGTCAATCGCCAGAAGATTGTCAGGCAGGTTCTTAATGTCCCCCATGCCACAGAGGATCCCTCTTTTACCTGATTTTTTTAGCGCGTCAATGATGAGCTTGACGGTTTCATCCTTATGCTTGCTGTCAAAAACACTGCCAAATCCAACATAAACAGGCTTGTCGCCCTTCATCAGGAAATCTGATAGTTCTTTGGTTGGGACATAGTCACTGTTTTCTTCCACAAACCAATAGCCATTCTGATGAATATTGTTGTTCCAGTCTTTTGGCCTCGGGAAAACGAAGTTGCTACAGGAGATGACGGCAGGATGATTTTTGTCCACCCTTTCAAATGGGCTGCCAAAATTATTCGGGAGTTTACCATATTCCTTTTTATAAAATGCAATAATTCCAGTTTTTCCGGCCATCCAGAGCATGCCTTGCAAAAGCTTATAACTCAATGCTCTGGGCATTTTTGTTTTGCCGTAAGCGATGAGGGAAGCGAATTCCCTAGTTTTGTGCATAGGAAATGGAGCGGCTAGAACTGATGGAATTCCGAGCTGCTCTCCTGCAAAATAACCGATTGTGCATCCAGGGTGGTATACAATCAATTCACTGCCTTGACAGGCACAAAACATCTCCTCTGTTAATCCAATCACATAATTCTTCATATTATTGAAGGTCAACAGCATTTTCAGGGGATTGTCAGATGATTGTGCATCTTCAAGCAATTTCGGGTCGATCTCGGTGGATTGATAATCGGCTGACAGGGAATAAAAATCAATGCCATAGCCTTGTATGAAGTCTTTAAAACTTTGTCCACCGGCTATTCGCACTGATTTGCCGAGCTTTTCAAGTTCTTGGGCAAGTGCAATATAAGGTTGAAAATCGCCTCTTGAACCAGAACAGAGAATTGTAATCATGTAGCAGTCTCCCTGAAAAATCCAACATCGTGTTGTGCGTTTTTATTGTAAATTCCAATTGATGGAGAACGGGGCGTTGAAACAACTTCAATTCAACCGTGAGCCCGGATATAGCGCTCCGACATGATCCCGGCCACGGCGCCGTCGGACGCAGCAGTGACGACCTGGCGAATCGGCTTGGCCCGGATATCACCGGCGACAAAAACCCCTGCGATATTGGTTTTGCAGTCTTCACCGGCGACAATGTAGCGATCGTCATCTAGCTCAATTTCCTCGCTGCACATGTCCGTCATTGGCTGATTGCCAATGTAGACAAAGACGCCATCGATCGGGAAGTCACGCTGGTCACCGGTGTTGACGTCTTCAAGGACGACACTGCCGATGCCATGCCCTTCGCCATTGACCTTTTTGACGATTGTGCTGGTGATGAATCTGATTTTCGGATTCGACCGGGCCATTTCGATTTCAACGGCTGCAGCACGGAAGCGATCTGAGCGGTGGACGATAAAAACCTCGGAGGCAAAACGGGTCAGGAAGACGGCTTCTTCCATCGCGGAACTGCCGCCGCCGACAACGATCACCCGGCGGTCCTGGTACATGGCACCGTCACAAGTGGCGCAGTAGTGGACACCACGGCCTTTGAACTCGTCAGCCCCCTCGGCCGGCAGTGGACGCGGCATCGAACCGGTGGCGACGATCGCAACTTTGCCGCGGTAGACGGTATCTTCTGTGCGGACCATTTTGACTTTGCCGGTGAACTCGACCTGCATGACTTCTTTGAGGTCTTCGATCCGGGCGCCGAACATTTCAGCCTGCATCCGCATATTTTCAGTCAGACCTTTGCCGGAAACGCTGCCTGGGGTGCCGGGATAATTGGCGATATGGTAGGTTGAAGCCGCTTGACCGCCGGGCACCGCCTGGTCGATGACAACAACGTCCATTTTTGCCCGCGCGGCATAGAGGGCGGCAGACAATCCGGCTGGCCCTGCACCCAGGATGATCACATCGCAGTTGACATCCTGCATCGGAACGGGCGGAATGACGTCACCGAGGATTTCTTCGATCGATTTGCGGACTTGCGGCTTGTTCATGTATCCCATCAAGCGATGACCAACCTCGACACCATTGTGATAGAACATCAGGGTCGGGCTGCTGGTGACATTGATTGACTTGGCAAACTCACGGTTCGATTGGCGGTGCATTTTGACAAACTGGATATGTTCTCCGTATTTTTCGTTCATCTTGACAAATATCGGGGCCAGAACTTCGCAGGGCGGACATTCATCGGAGTAGAAATCGAGAATAACCGGTTTTTTACTATTCAGAACGACAGACTCAAACTCGTCAGCATTGATGTGAAGGACTTCAGCCATGGTATAACCTCTCCATTGACCTCCATATGAGGAGGCGCCATAATTTCTTTTCCTTGCCCATTATTGACGATTATCTGTGTATTGTCGGTGATTGACTCACACTAGGAGCGTGATCGTTTGCGCATCGAATGCCAGCAAGCCATCACGACGCATTTTATTCAATTCACGGCTGAGGGAGGATCTTTCAAACCCGAGCTTTTCAGCCAGGGCTTTCTTGCTCATCGGCAGGCGAATGGTTTTACTTTGCTGCAGCGTGCTTTCGTAACTGAGAAATTCGAGCAACGACTTCCGGATGCTTTTCAAAGCCATGGTCTGGATCTTGTCGGTCAACAAAATCGTCCGGTCTGAGATCGCCTGCAACACGGCAATCATGAAGCGATTGTTGAGCTGGCATAAGCTGACGATCTGTTGACTCGGGATGTGGGCCACAACAGATTTTTCTTCGGTTATCACCGTCATTGGATAATGGTTGCGACTGGCAAAGATCAAATTTGCCCCTAATAAATCACGGCCGGCGAAAGACCTGGATCGTGAGGATGTTGCCATTCTCATCAATCCTTTGAACGGCAATCCGCCCATCGAGAATGACATCGAGTCGATCACAGATTTCGTTCTGCAAATGAACGATCTGGCCCTTTTCATAGCATCGGAACTGGATCAAATTGTCCGAGAACAACCTGTTAATCTCCTCGCGCTTGAGACAGTCAAACGGCGGGATTGTAGCCAAAGCCAGGAGATATTTTTCAAATTCCACAATATTTCCTCTGTATTTTCCCGATTAGATACCATGGTAACTTATATCTCTAGTCGATCCAATTATACTGACATCTACTGAACGTATAAAGGAGCTTAAAAATGATCAGATGGAATAAAGACATGCGAAAAACAATTCAAACTGCTATTCAGATTGTATTCCTGGTGATTTTCATTGGCCTGATTTTTGCCGGTAAGATTCAACTTTGGATGGCACTATTCCTTGCCGGCGTCCTTTCTTCATTTTTACTGGGCCGTGTTTATTGCGGCTGGATCTGCCCGATCAATACGGTGATGTCCAACGTGACACGGATTAAGAAGAAACTGAAACTCAAAGACCGACCAATCCCGGCCTGGATCAGGACTCCCTGGACCCGTTATGCGGCAATGGCGCTGTTCATCGGCCTCGCTGTGTTCGCGAATGTCAGTCAACGGCCGATTCCAGTCCTGCCGGCTTTGCTGATCATCGGCATACTTCTGACCTTGTTTTATCCGGAACTGCTCTGGCATCGTTATCTTTGTCCATACGGCACGAACCTTCACTTCCCGGCCAAAGCGTCCCGGAATAAAATGCAGATCAACCCATCAGCATGCAACAGCTGCGGCGTCTGCGCCAGGGTCTGCCCGACTGCCACGATCGATCAGGTGGACGGCCAGTTCCGGATCAACAAATCAGAGTGCCTGGTTTGTTTCGCTTGCCAGGATAGTTGTCGAAAAGATGCCATCTTGTATCATTCGCCTTCGCAACTGCCGCTTTCACTGCCCTGAGCACTGGTTTGTTCACTGAGATATTTCTCAGCCTGGACCTTGACGTCTTTCCATTGGGTTTCTGGACTCGTGTCCGGGGCAAGCCCATAGAATTCAAGCAGGTATCCAAGATCAATCCCGTTCAGTTCCGCGATGGTCTGGAGTGTCGTCTGGCCATAGGCCTCTCCCCATGGTGTACTATCGGGAAGCTCAGGGTTGAGGCCTAGTTTTGTTTTGAGACTCCCGGTATCCAGACCGTTCAATTCAGCCATCTTGGATAAAGGAATAGCCGCTTCGACATCACTCGCTTTGGTGTTGCCAAGCAGGCCGGATGGCAGGGCGTACACCGCCTTGAGTTCGGCGATGGACATATCCTGAGCTTTGGCCATTTCCCGCAGATTCGCCTCAGCCTGGCCGGTATAGCGATCGAAACCCAGCAGCTGGAAGGCGAAAATGCCGCCAAAATATAGAGCAGACAATCAGTACAAGTGCGAGAACAGGGCGAATTTTTTTATTATAAAGCGTAAAGTCAAGTGCGCCTGCTTGCGGACAGGCAGCTACGCATTTGCCACAACTGATACATTCTGCTGACTTGACTGTCAGTTCACGTGCCACATCAATATTGACCGGGCAGGCTTTGCTGCAGAGATTGCAATTAATGCAGGTTTCAGGGTCCCTTTTCACAAAGAAGCGGCTGGTTTTACTGACAATGGCATTGACTGCGCCAAGTGGGCACATGTACTTGCAAAAGAAACGCTCATAGAAAAATGAACCAATCAAAGATACAAGCAAAACGATGAACCCCAATAGATACGCTGTCAGCAGTTCCTCCAGGTTTGCCAGGTGCCCATAGGCGGTCCATGGATCATAAGCCGCAAACCACAGAGCACCCGTCAGCCAGGCCATCCCGACGGTCAGAAGCAGGACAAAATATTTGAAATACCGGAAGATCTTGTCCAGCATGTATGGCATGAAGAGTTTCCTTTTGAATATCTTCTGGCCGATATTGCCGAATAATTCCTGCAGGGCCCCAAAAGAGCAGATCATCCCGCAGAATGCCCGGTTGAAAATGACCATCAAGACCAGGAGGACAAAGAAAAGCACCATCGTCCCGGAAAAAATCTTGCTCAAAGTTGCGCCGTCCATCGACAAGTAAGCCAGGAGGGATTCCATTCCGCCAAAGGGACAAAGCCCATGGACGGATGGGAAGGCTTTGTTGCCGAGAACATGGGCATAGAGTTGGTAACTGAGGTATGAGAGAAGTCCAAACAACAGGGAATAACGAAGGATGATGAAAATACGCCGCTGGCTCTTGAAACTCACAATGAAATCCGCCTTTTAAAAGTTGTTCTCGACACGAATGTCTGGTGTGCTGATTTATCTTACTAGACAAATATGTTGAAATTGTTATGAAAGCAGAAATGATAGAATTGATCTGTCATTCAAATGAAGCAATATTTCCATATTCCACAGTTCAAATGGTATGATTGATTGCAGTAAGCAACTATAATGCTCGAAAATCCCGCAATCCGGAGGCGCGACCATGATAACCCCCGAACAAATCCGAAAACTCGATCATTTATTTCCGGTGTTCAAACAACTTTCGGAAATGGACCGCCAGAAGCTGTTTTCTGCCGGCCAGGTGGTCGTACTGCCGGACGATCAGATGCTGATGCAGCAGAACCAGAATTGCCAGTTCATCCCGATGGTGATGTCAGGTCGACTGAGAATCTTCAAACTCTCGCCGAATGGGCGGGAGATGACGCTATATCGGATCGGGTCCGGTGAAACTTGCCTGATTTCAATTGCCTGCCAGATTGAAGGTGAAGACTATCCGGCGATGGCCCAGGTCGAAGAAAAGGCAACACTCTATATGTTGCCAGCAGTCGTCTGCCACAGTATCCTGGATCACAACATTGCCTGGAAAGATTTTCTGATTTCGTCCTTGTACGGGCATCTGCTGGAAGTGATGAAAACTTTGGAAGCCGTCGCATTCGAGCGGATCGACCGCCGCCTGATCCTGTGGCTCCTGGAAAAAACCGAAGGCAAGACGGGAACCATCAAGTGTACGCATGAAAGCATTGCCGTCGAGCTCGGGACTGCCCGCGAAGTTGTCTCCCGCTTGCTGGGTGAATTGAAAAAAGACGGCTTAGTCAAATTGGGACGCGGGAAGATTGAGATTGAAAACCCTGCCCGGCTGAAATTCCTGACCGAGGACTAACCTGACCAAGGACTAAAATGAAATGGCCTTGGCCAGCATTTGCTGGCCAAGGCCTAATTCGTTCATTGACCGGTGAGGATCATAGCTTCTCAATCAAGTCGAGGAAGGCTGTGATCGGCTGGTCGCCCAGCAGCTCATGAGTTTCGTTGATCACAATCTTGGGCACGCCGCTGACATTGTACTTGATGGACATCGGGACGAAGGTGTTGGCCTCGATCATGTCCGCTTTGATCCTGCTATTTTCCAGTGCCAGGCGATGGGCTGTGATAACGGCGCCAGGGCAATGCGGACAGCTCAGGGTGACAAAAACCTGGATGTGGACGTCCTTGTCGATTTTTTTGATCCGGTCCAGAAGGTCCTGCGGCAGTTCCTGGCGTTCACCGGAAACTTCAAGCAATGCGCCGAGGAATGAGTTGATTTCGTAACCACCAGGGATTCCGAAGAAACGGATATTGGTGTCTTTGCTATCTTTGTCGAGCATCACAACAGCCGGGACCTTGTCGATTCTGTATTCAGCTGCCTTTTCGGCATCGGTGACAAGGTTGTATCGGGTCAGTTTCATTTTCGGGTTGATACTGGCGATCTCTTCAACAAATGCGTGGGCGTCCTGGCAGGACTCGCACTCGATTTCCTGGCTGAAGAAAACAATATGAATATCGTCCTTCATGCTGTCGAGAATCTGCGTCAATTGCTTGCGGATATTGTCATCAAATAATGCCACTGCTAATTCCTCCTGAGAAGTTGTTAAATCATTAGGGGTTGCCTGCAACTAAGGCTTTCAAAAGTTTTATTTATTTCAACTTTTATTTATCGTTGCACTTAGCATTATATAACGATGACACCAGATTTCCGTGACAAAATCGCAGAGTATCTCAGGCGCGACCCCAGCCACGGGACACACGGCTATTGCTTCTGCCTGAACCACCGCCTACTGATCTGGATGAGGTGCGTTCAAAGGCATGCAAATGCTTTTCTGAAGCGGCGAGAAGATTGTCGAAAACTGCCTCGACATCTGCTGGCAGGTCTTCCTTCAGGAAGCTCTCGTACATGGCGATATTCTTTTGCTCAGCAGTGACACCTGTGGCCAGGCTGTCGGCAATCGAGGCAGGCACCGTGACCAGGCCGGCGGCAGTGTTGGCCGGGACTGCAATGTCATAGGTTGCAAAGAGTGGCAGCAATTCATTGATGTGTGTTGCTTCAGCGCGGATGATGTTCGAGAAGGGTCGCTGCGTACCATAAGTCCCCATGATCGCCGCATATTCGGCTTGAGCTGCGTATTCGTCCTGGATCGCATAGGTGAGCATATCTTGCAGGGTGAAACTGCTGTCCTGGGCAGCGGCACTGGCCCCGTAAGATGTTTCAGCAGCCCAGACCATGCTGGATGCTGACAGGATTGTTGTTGCTATCAGGGTTGCGGATAAGACTTTCAAAGATTTTTTCATTGTTTTTTCTCCTTTTTTTGATGAATCGCAGGTGCGATCCGGTTAGTTTGCTGACCTGTTTCTTATATGGATCCAGTTGGCTTTCTTTTGGAAGACCTTGACTGTAAGTTCAGTATATCGGCGAGATTTGATGGATTTGTGTGGGAGATATCAGGGAGTGATGTGATTTGAATGGATCAAAAAAGGACTAATTGATTGTGGTCACCGTTTTTATTCTGCGAACAAGGTCACACTCATTCTTCTACAGGAAACAGTTGCGGAAATTACTGAACATATCCATCAGATCTTTTAGACTTGCAGAAAAAAAGCCCATGGAATTACCCAAAGGCTTCTTCTGTGAGTTTAAATCGATAATAGGTCTAATGCGTTTTCGCGACCAGTTTCATGAACTTAAGGCTCAAGGAGAAGAATTTTCCGAGCTGGTAGAAAAAATTGGCTTGTTTGCGCCGTTCTTTCGGTGTCAGGATGTATTTCATTGCATTACCTCCTCAGGGTATCAGGCGCCAGAAAGGTCTGGCCTGCAATTTGTGCATGAAAGCGTAGTGCAATCCGAGCTTGAACCAGGCACCAGATAACCCGATATCGACCATGCTCAGTTTAAGATCGCGACCGTATTCCGGATATTGTTTGCGGTTGCGGGCCATCGGGTAGAGTCCGATGACCATTGCATTGCCTTTGAATATGGAATTTCTCATCGAGGCGACACAAAGGCCAGGTGTTTCCGCCATCGAACCGGAATGGGAAGGTTCCTTCCCCTCGATCAGGTCGATGATGTTCAATGCTGCAGCATGGCCACAAAGCTCGGATGTATAGCCAGTCCGGGGCGGAGCCGGGGAAATGACCGTGCCGTTTGGAGATGTGTTAGGTTGCGAGAGCGGGCCTGGTGGTGCGAAAGCGATACCGGCTGAAAAAATGTTTTTGAAAGTAGCCGATTGGTAGGTTTTGGGCCAGTCAGGGCCATCGAGATCAGCATAGGCTTTGCCATACACCGCATCGACTTTGACAAAGCCGGCTGGATTGCAAACCGTAGTAGTGATGTCCGAACCATCTACGGCAACGTATTTGATCGGCTGTCCCCGGAAGGGCGGCAGCAGCATGGCAAAGTCGAAATGAAGCTGGTCAGTTTTGCCCTCGACGGTCTCATAGTGGATGACATCCGGCTCAATCTTGTGAACATGGCTGCGGATCTGATACTTGATGCCGTAACCTTCAAACAAGCCTTCGACGAAGTCCGCTGAGGACATGATGGTCGATTCATTCATGACTTCGACGCCACTGATTCCCATATCTCCAAGCGCCGGCTCATTGGATAGCCAGGTCAGGGAGACCTTGTCGCGCAGCCCACGGCGTTCCAAATCGTGATGGACATTGAACAGATATTCGAGTGCTGCGCCCTGACAGGTGCATGTCCCATGGCCGGTGCCTATGACGACATCGGCCTTGGAACCCTGTTCGAGTTGCTGGACGAGTCTGAGGTAATTCTCTGCAGCGTGGGTCGCGTGTGGCGGTGTACAGACCGAATTGGTATAACCCCCGTCCGGTCCGAGTCCTGGGGTTGCTGCGAAGTTCAGAAGAGGACCCGTTGCCATCATCAGATAATCATAGTCCAGTCTGCCTGAAGGATTTTCCTGCGATTCCATCAGGACATAGCCTTCTTCGGGGTGGACTTCGAACACTCGCCCGACATGGAATTTGATGCCAAGTTTACGATAGACTTTGCCCAGGTCGAACTGCATTTTCCGGGGTTCCATCTGGCCGATTCCGACCCAGATCAACGACGGGATATAGTTGAAATTGGGGACTCGATTGACGACGGTGATTTCATGCCGGGCTGACTGACCTTTTCTTTTCAGTTGGTCGGCGAGCGTCATCGCCCCGAAATGACCTGCAAAACCTGCGCCAACAATGAGTATCCTGGCCATACTTTTCCCCTCCTGAAATATAAAGAGGCTGTCTCAAGATTTTTCCAGTAATTAAAAAACTACTATTTCTTGAGACAGCCTCACAAGTTTAATCGTGAAGGAATTATTCAGATTATATTTATAGTATACAGTTAAAAAATCATCAGATGAACAACGTTGTATCCGAAAGTTCTGCCGCACCGAGCATGGTCGCAACGCCACCAATTTCGACGCCTTCGATCAGCTCTTCGGGCTTGATCCCCATGACGTCCATCGACATCTGGCAGGCGACAATTTTCACGCCGGACTTGATGGCAGTTTCGATCAGTTCCTCGAGCGTCGCGACATTTTTTGATTTCATGACGGACCGCATCATGGCAGTCCCCATGCCGCCCATGTTCATCCGGGATAAGCCGAGTCTCTTGGCCCCGGTTGGCAGCATGAAACCAAACATCCATTCAATCGGATTTTTCCTGACTTTGACATATTCATGCCGGCGCAGGATCGTCAAGCCCCAGAAGGTGAAGAACATGGTCACTTTGCGGTCCATGGCTGCAGCACCGGTGGCGATGATGAAGGATGCCAGGGCTTTGTCGAGCTCGCCGCTGAAGACGACCATGGTTTTATCAGAAGCGGTCGCGGCGACTGGCGGCTTGTCATGGTGTTCGTTCTTGGTCAAAGTTACCGAATAGATGCCACCCTTGGAGTCGATCCCGTCCAGATGGTGACCCGTACGTTCACACCAGACCCCGATGTCCGAGGCAAAACCGGGATCGGTCGCTTCGATGACCAGCTGGTCACCGGGCTGGATCTGCTTGATCCCATCGGCAACTTTGAGAATCGGGCCGGGGCACTGCAAGCCACAGGCATCGACACGCAGGACATTGGCAGGTTCGCGCTGGACGGCTTTTTTAGGTGCCGGGACGACCAGCTTTTCACCTTCGCCATCGACGATTTCCGGACCGTAGGCATCGCCTTCGATCTGGGCTGACTGGTCGAGGCTGACGGTATGGTACAGTTTGTAACCGCCCGTCAAATTGAAGACATCCGGGTAGCCATTCTGAGTCAAAATGCGTGAGGCCAGGTAACCGCGCAGACCGACCTGGCAGAACACATAGATTTTGCGGCCTTTGGGGAATTCAGCCAGGCGTTTGCGGATCTCGTCAATCGGGATGTTGATTGCACCACGGATGCTCCCCAGTTCAAATTCTTCCGGTGTCCGGACGTCGACGAGGAAATCTTCAACCGAGTCGATTTCCGGCAGGTCATGGTACTGGAAGATTTTCATCTCGCCCTTGATGATGTTTGATGCAGTGAAACCGAGCATGTTGACCGGATCCTTGGCGGAAGAGAAGGGTGGGGCATAGGTCAGTTCCAGCTTTTCGAGATCGGCGACTGTCGCACCGAGCCGTTGGGCAGTCGCCAGGACATCGATGCGCTTTTCGACGCCATTGAAACCGACACCCTGGGCACCGAGAATTTTCCCGTTGGCCGGATCGAAGAGCAGTTTCAGGCTCATCTGGGTGCCGCCCGGATAATAGCCGGCATGGTCCAGTGGATGGATGTAGATCTTTTCATAGGCAATCTTGTCGCGCTTGAGCTGCTTTTCATTGAGACCGGTCGAAGCTGCAGTCATGTCAAAGATTTTCAGCACGGCGCTGCCCTGGACACCTTCAAAAGGAACCTTGCGACCCAACGCGTTGTCAGCCGCAAGACGGCCTTGCTTGTTGGCAGGACCGGCCAAAGGAATCAGGGAAGGGTTATGGGAGACGAAGTTTTCGACTTCAATGGCATCACCGACGGCCAGGATGTCGGGGTCAGAGGTCGTCAGATACTGGTCGACCTTGATGCTGCCGCCGATTCCAAGCTCCAGGCCGGCTTCTCTGGCCAGCCGGCTGTCCGGGGCGATGCCGATCGAGAAGATGACCAGGTCGGTCGCCAGTTCCTGGCCATTGGTCAGCCGGACGTTAAGGCCGCCCTTGCCATCTTTCGTAAAGGCTGTTGCACCGGTGTGGAAGAGCAGTTTCAAGCGTTTCTGGCGCAAGTACTGATGGATAAAGGACGCCATTTCAGGATCGATGGAAGCGACGACCTGATCGGTGAATTCGACCAGCGTCACTTCAACGCCACGCTCCATCAGGTTTTCAGCCATCTCCACGCCGATGAATCCACCGCCGATGACGACCGCGCGCTTGGGCAGGTTATTGTCGACAAACTCGCGAATCTTGAGGGTATCGGGTACTGTCCGCAAGGTGAAAACACCAGGCAAGTCAAGTCCTTCCATTGGCGGACGCTTGGGTTCGGCACCTGGGGAGAGGATCAGTTTGTCATACGATTCAGAATATTCCTTGCCGGTCAGATGATTCTTGACGATGACACACTTGTTGGCCCTATCAATACGAACGACTTCTGAAAATGTGCGGACGTCCATGTTGAACCGCAAACGCATTGCTTCCGCGGTCTGGACGAGCAGTTTGTCCTTGGTCTTGATGACATCGCCCACATAGTAAGGCAAGCCACAGTTGGCATAAGAAATGAATTCACCTTTTTCGAAAAGGATGATTTCAGCCTTTTCGTCGATCCGCCGCAGTCTGGCCGCTGCAGAAGCACCACCGGCAACGCCGCCCACAATTAAAACTTTCATTTTGCACCTCGTATTCGTTCAATAACCTTAGTCAATACGGATTGTATTCGTAATCGTTTCCGGACTCTGTGATGAAGTCACAGTACAGGTAATATTCATGATCTTGCCGAGATGACATGACTATCTTGATAGTACTCCAAAAGAAGCACCCCTTGGATTCCTTTATGAGAATCCGTGGGATGCTTCCGTGATTGGATCAAGGCTTGTGTGTTTTGCGTGTTCGGTTCAAGATGGATCAGGGTTGCAGGGCCCGTGCTGCCAGGTGGGAAATGAATTCGACCGATTGACCGGTACTGTAATAATCGCAGAGGTCGTGCAGCTGGGAATGGCAGTTTTCACAGGCCGTGGCCACGATCGCCGCACCTGATTGTTTCATCTGTTCCACTTTGACTTTCGATGATTTCATGCGGAATTCAAAATCGCCAGCTGCGACCAGGCCGCCACCGCCGCCACAGCACCAGTTTTCCTCGCGGTTCGGCACCATGTCGACAAAATTGTCGGTCAACTGCTGCAGGACGTAGCGCGGGTCTTCGTAAACACCGGCGTTACGGGCGATCTGGCACGGATCATGATAGGTGATCTTTTCGGTGATCGATTTGTTGAGTTTGATTTTGCCTTCGCGATGATAGCGGGCAATCAGCTCCACGAAAGTCACCACCTCGAATGGCAGTTTGCCGAATTGCTGCTTGAGGACGCGGAAGGCCGTGCCACATTCGACGATCGCGACCTCTTTGACTTTCAGGCGCGTCGCTTCGGCAATGATTCGCTGGCCGATTTTTTTCATCCGAGCTGGATCGCCAAGGAACGCACCGAAGTTGACTGCCTCAAAGGCACTCAGGGTCCAGTTGATGCCGGCTGCATTGAAAATTGCGGCAGCAGAGATGATCGAGTGTTTACCGGACAACGCGACATACATCACATCGGCGTTCGTGACTTCCAGGGGAATCGTCTTCTTGCCTTCCGGGGTCGGCCAGATGGCCTCGACCTCGGGTTCGATGTTCTGGATGGCCTCAGCGAACTGCTCGCGGGATTCCGCTACTTGTTCACCTTTGTTGATCGACATGTCCGAGAGCATGCTCAGGATCTTGGGCTCTTTGTCAGCCCCGACCAGCAGTAGTTTGGCGATCGACATGATCTGCTGGGTGTCGATCCCGAACGGGCAGTGCACCATGCAGCGGCGGCAGCCGGTGCAGGAGAAAGCGGCATCGTAGAATTTGTCGAGGACAAATTCATCCATTTCAACGATTTCATTGAGCCAGGGGGCGATTTTGCCCTGGGATTTGAAGTATTTGAGGAAGACCTTGCGGACGACTTCCGAGCGACCGACTGCTGTATAGCGCAGTTCCGGCATCGACTGGTAGACGTGGCAGGAATCGACGCAAAGGCCACAATGGGTGCAGGTTTCGAGGTAGAACCGCATCGCCTGGTTGAGCTTGGTTTTGAACAGCTTTTCCAGTTCGTATTGTTGCTGCAGATCCATATTACTTCCTCCTCAGCAGGTTGATCGGCATGGCGAAGAAGGCATGGACGATCTTGGAAAACGGCACCAGGATGAAGAACAGGTTGGCCAGCAACACATGGATGACGACAAAATGGTAGTGGGGGCCACCCAGCAGATAGCGCGGGTTTTCCCAGTTGAAGGAGGCCAGATGCTGGAAATAGACTGCAAAGTCCGCCTTCTTGAGGATGAAGCCGTTGGCTGTCCAGGAATTGCCCCAGCTGATCATGTCACCGAACAATGCGAGGAAAATGACCAGGATCAGCAGCAGGAAATCGGCTGGAACAGTCAGCTCGCGGATCGGGGTTTTGAAACGGCGGAAGAGGAAATGGAACAGCGGCAGGGTGAAACCGACACCAACAAGACCGGCGCCAATCATGTGGTTGGACGTTTCCGGAATGATGCTGATATTGGGCAGGATGTCGAAATGGCCTAAAATCAGCAACACCCCGGAGATATGGAACAGCATCAGGCTGATCCAGAAAAAGGGCTTGCGGCGGCGCACCTGGGGCATCAGGAACGTGTCGTTCCAGGCACTCAGCGGCGATTCCTTCTTTGAAGCGTAGATTTTCAGTGAGAAAGGCATCGGTGGAGCCCTGTAGATCGACACCAACCGGTAGACAATCCCGATCACCATGAAAATCAGGGATAGATAGACCATTGGGAGGAGAATGAAATATTCGATTTTGTCGAGCACCAGGCCGAATCCGGTCGGTTCGACCATCACGGATGCCTGGGCAACTGCGTCGATCACCGTTGTCGCAGCATCGACTGCCGCAGTTGTGGTGTCTGCCGCGTTCGAGGCAGCGGGCTGGGCAGCGTTCAAGGCCAGAGGCAGTAAGGACAGCAAACTGGATAGTGCCATCCTGTTACCTCACTTCATCCGTTTAACGTAAATTTTGATCAATCCGGGTTGCTGGACGATATCGAGAACCTGATGGCCGGTGGTCTTGGCCCAGGCCGGGAAATCGGCGATCGAGCCGGGATCAGTGGTCAGGACTTCGCCGACTTCGCCGACAGCGATCCGTGAGATCTCCTGGCTCATCTTGACGATCGGCATCGGGCAAGGCAGTCCTTTGTAGTCGAATGTTTTGACAGCAGTGTAATCAGCCATGATAAATTCCTCCACTATATTCTTTAATAAGGCATTTATTTGAGCTCGCGAGACAGATTGAACAGATTTGGCACTGGCAGGTTCAGGAAGATTCGGTCATGATCGGTCAAGTTCAGATGAACAACTGGACAGCCGAGTCCCTGGCATTGGCCATGAAGGTCGCGACACCGCAATATTCGAGGTTCGGGTAGTCGATCATTTCATCGCGCTTCATCTCCATCAGGTCCATCGACATTTCGCAAATCTTGATTTCGATGCCGAGCATGGCTGCAATCTCATAGAGCTGGTCGAGACTGGTGACATTTTTCTTTTTCATCAGGGCTTTCATCATGGCCGTTCCGGCACCACCCATATGCATCTGGGACAATTTCAATTTGTTGCGGCCGGTCGGCAGCATCATCGCAAACATCTTGCCCATGATGTTCTTGCCTTTGACGTTCTTTTTCGGATCCCGCAGGGCGGCTGTCGCCCAGAAGGTGAAAAACAGGACGACTTTCATGCCCATGGCCGCAGACCCGGTTGCGATGATCATCGCGGCGATCTGCTTGTCCAGGTCACCTGAAAAGACAACCATGGATAGCTTGTTCTCTGTGCCTGGGAGCTCATCGAGCCGCGTCTTGATTGCCTGCAATTCCTGTTCAACATCCATGTCAATTCCTCCAGCGCCTAATAGTCTTGAACCACTTTTCTTAATGGAAAACTGATGCAATCTAACTTATTAGTGTAGCCGGAAAATTCCAATTCTTATGTGATAATATCACACAAAAACAGGCACAACTAAATGTTCTTTGTTAAATTTGACAATATGAGAAGTGGCTCACACTTTCACAAATTTTAAGCCTTAACACAATAGCCGGACATGAACGATTTGAAAGAATATCATTCGTTTAAGACCATTGATACCCAGTTGGGAAGCGAAAAGGCAGGTAAGCCATGACAGAACACCATCATCACCATCACCATACTCACATGCCAGCCATCTGAACGTAGCGGACCAGTCAGTCGATCTCGCCCTGCTGGTCACCGTGCTCCATGAAATAGTCAACAAAGCAGCTTTCCTGGCCGAAATCAGGCGTTTACTCAATCGACCCGATTGCGATTATGTCGTTTCCGGGTTGGTATCCGGAAGGAAACTGTCGTGCCCACGCCAAGTTCGCTATCAATCTGCAGGCCTCGTCCATAGAGCTTATTCAATCTGGTATCAATGTTGACCAGGCCGATCCCGGTGTGTTCTTTGAACTGGCTACGGAGCTTCATGAGTTTTTCGGATGGGATGCCGACACCATTGTCCTGGACGGAGACTGTCGCATAGGACTTGCCCTGATCGATCCTGATCACGACATGGACACCTTCGGGCTTGGACAAGATACCGTGGGTGACTGCGTTTTCGACCAGAGGCTGGATTGTCAGGACCGGCACAGTTAGCTCCGGACTGGCGTTGTTCACGATTTCGAATGTCAACCGCTCTTCGAAACGAGCTTTTTCGATATTGAGGTAGATTTGCGTCAGCTCGAGTTCTTTCGATAACGGTGAGAACTGACTCAACGATTTGAAGTTGAAGCTGCTGCGCAGGTAGTCGCTGAAATTCTGCAGCTGGGTGCGAGCTTTATCCCAGTCTGTGCGGGACATAAAAATGATCGTGCTCAGTGTGTTGTAAAGGAAATGGGGATTGATCTGGGATTGGAGCATATTCAGCTCGGCTGCCGTCGCGGTCTGGTGATACAGGATGATCCGCCTGGCCTGGACGACCATCTGCAGGAACAGGAACAGCAGACTGGCTGTAACACGTATTCCGCTGGAATAAGTCTTGATCACGTCTGTCATGAAAAACGTGTCGATGGTAAAGGCGCCGACAATGATCATCTGGGCCACCACATTGAGGCCTGCCCCCGGGACGCGATTCTTCAAACCTTTGGCAATGATAAAGAACGACATCATGCCGAAGACCAGCTCGATATAGTTTACGACGCTGAAGATTTGCGAAAAAAGAATTGGAGGTGTCAACAGGTAAAAGACGATCAAACCTGCCGTCAAAACAGCATAGATCCTGGTCAGGATCCTGGCAAACCTGGAAGGAAAAAGCTCGCGCAGATAATAGAGGTAAAAGAACACGATCAAGAACGTGGCAATGCACATGATCTGGATCACCTGGCTGAAAGCCAGGTCTGGCATCAGGCGGGTCAGCAGGAACTGGGATTTTGTGTCCTCGAAGATGGCCGCGATCAGGCAAAGTCCGGCAAAATAGAGCGCTGATTTCTGTTCCTTTAGAAATAGAAAGATTGAGAGGAAGAGAAAACCACTGATCAACAGGGCACCCAGCAGGAAGTATTGCTGCAGCAGCATGTTGTTGTAGTGATTAATGGTTTCAGCCGACCGGCCAAGGTAGGCACTGAAGCGAAAGCCACCTTTGGCGAGCTGGAAATTCGAGACCTGGAGCACAATGTCGAAGCTGTTGCCCGGAATGGCAAAAATTGTCATCTGCGGTTGATATTGTCCAGTTTCGGCCGCTTCCGAAGTGGCAAGCTGGCCATTTTGGGCTACGGATTGGCCATCAATATAAAGCTTGTAGGCGCTCGAAAAACGGTTCAGGTTCAGTCCGAGCAAGCTGCCGGCTGGCAGGTTGGTTTTAACCTGTAAAACATATGTGCCAAAGCCTCTGCCCGGCAGTTTGACACCATCAACCCGGTAACTGTCCCAGGTTGAGGGTACATGGGCGAACAGATCAGGCCGGGACAACGGCAAGTCCTGGCTACTGGGCAATTGCCGCCAGTAAAAAGCCCAGTCACCATCGAGGCTGATTGTCCCCCGGGAGAAATCGTAATCAGACAGATCAAGAACACCCTGTTCAATCTGCGGTGGATGATTGACAGGCTTAAGCTGCCATCCACTGGAGATGAGCACGGTTGAAACGGCAATCATTAAAGCTAATAGAAACCAGGCGATATTTTTCACTTTACCAGTATAGCTGATTGAAAGCTAAGATCACCTTGATTTTTGCAGATTCTGATCTGTCTTTTGTATGTTGCCATTTGCTACAATAAAAATGGGAATAATCTTGTTAGATAGGAGATCGCCACGATGTTCAAGCGTTCCAGCGGAATTCTCTGTCCGGTTTTCTCACTGCCAGGTCCATGGGGGATCGGCTGCTTTGACAACAATGCCCGCCGATTTGCTTCTATGGTTGCCCAATCAGGTTTTACGTATTGGCAGATCCTGCCGATCGGTCCGACCAGTGTCGGCGATTCGCCATACCAGGGGCTTTCAGCCTGCGCGGGGAATCCATATCTGATCGACCTGCAGCAATTATTCGACCAGGAATTATTGATTGGCGATGAATTACATGTGTCCCATTACTGGGACCAGGCAACCGTCGATTATGGCTGGCTTTACGATACCCGGGAGAAATTGCTGCATACTGCCTGCAGCCGCCTTGGTGAAAGTCACTGGCAGGCGATCCGGGCTTTCACAGCTGAAAATGAAAGCTGGCTGCCAGACTATGCCTTGTTCCGCGCGATCAAGAAAAACTTCGGTGATAGCCCCTGGTGGGAATGGCCGGATGATGGCCTGCGCCGTCATGAAAAGGGTGCTCTGGACCATTTTGCCGCCCAATTTGCATCGGAAATCAATTACCACCTTTTCGTTCAGTATGAATTCGACCGCCAATGGAAGTCGCTGAAAGCCGATATCAATGCAATGGGTGTCCAGATTATCGGCGACATGCCGATCTATGTGGCGCATGACAGTGCGGATGTCTGGGCTCGCAACGACCTGTTCGAAATGGATGAAGACTGCAAGTTGATTCGCATCGCGGGCGTACCGCCTGATTATTTTTCAGCCGATGGCCAGCTTTGGGGTAACCCTTTGTACCGTTGGGACAAAATGCAGGCAGACGGCTTCAGCTGGTGGATCGATCGCATCGGTGCCGCCCTGAAAACCTACGATGTCCTGCGTATCGACCATTTCCGCGGCTTCGAATCCTACTGGGCAGTCCCTTACGGCGAGAAAACCGCCCGCAACGGCGTCTGGGAAAAAGGGCCGGCGATGAAGCTTTTCGACCGAGTGCTCGCAGTTTTCCCCGATGCCAGGATCATCGCTGAAGACCTCGGCGATATCGATGATGATGTGCGCGATTTTCTGGCGGCCACCGGACTGCCAGGCATGAAGGTCATGCAGTTCGGATTTGACGGCTATTCTGAAGCCGGCGATTTGCCGCATGACCATATCGCGAACAGCGTCGCCTACAGCGGTACGCATGACAACACGACCACCATTGGCTGGTGGCGTTCGGCAGATCATGCATTGGCCAGCCGGATCAACCGCTATGTCCGCTATTATCCGAGTGGCCATTATGAAGACTACAGCCATGAGAACCTGAATTTCTGCCGCTGCTTCCTGCAGTCCCTCTGGCAATCCCCGGCCCGCCTGGCGATTGCCCCGATCCAGGACTTCCTGGCCCTGGACGCTTACGCTCGCATCAACGCACCTGGCCGTCCCGATGGCAACTGGATATTCCGCCTGACCTATGACCAGATGAATGCCTTTGATGTCAACTGGGCCAAGGACCTGAATGTCACCTATTGCCGGGATTACAAGCCTGAAGTTAAAAGCGGCGACACCGTACATTAGCTGACATTGTTGAATCGCAAATCTCCATAAAATCTCCACAGTCCAGCAGTACACTACTGACAGGAAAGTTCAAGTCGATGCATTTGACATACCCAGCAGGGGTATAGTATAAGTGGAAGTAGTGGCATAGAGGAGGTTCTTCAAAGTGCAGCATCAAAGTATGAAAATCAACGGTATGACCTGTGCAGCGTGTGCACAACGAATTGAAAAAGTAACATCCAGGATGCCTGGTGTCAGCCAGTCCAGCGTCAATCTGGCAGCAGAAAAACTGACCATCGATTTTGATGATCAGCAAGTTTCCGTGCAGGATATCCAGAACGCGATTGACAAAGCCGGATATCAGGCGATTCCGGAAACGCCGGAAAAACAGGTCACGATTCCGATCGGCGGCATGACCTGTGCCGCGTGTGCCCAGCGGATCGAGAAAGTCGTCGGTAAAATGGAAGGTGTTACCTCATCTTCCGTCAATCTGGCGACTGAAAAAGCGACTTTCAAGTACAATCCCGCCCAGGTCCGGATTTCCCAGATCAAAGCCGCCATTACCAGAATCGGCTACACGCCCCTGGAGAGTGAGAGCACCAGCACGGTCGATGAAGATAAACTGCGAAAGCAAAAGGAGATCAAGGTCCTCTGGACGAAATTCATCGTCTCAGCCTCGTTCAGCCTGCCACTTTTGTACTTGGCGATGGGGGCGATGATCTGGCAGCTGCGTTTGCCGATTCCGTCATTCCTGGATCCGATGCAGTATCCCCTGACCTATGCCCTGACTCAACTGGCTCTGGTCATCCCGGCTGTCATCGCGGGTTATCGCTTTTATGTCGTTGGTTTCAAAGCGATCTGGCAGCGTTCGCCGAACATGGATTCCCTGATCGCGATGGGTACGACAGCAGCGCTGGTTTACAGTCTTTTTTCGACCTTTCAGATCATGAGCGGCGATTTTGCAGCGGTTGAACACTTGTATTATGAGACGGCCGGTGTGATCATCACCCTGATTCTGCTGGGGAAATCCCTCGAGGCAGTGTCCAAAGGGAAAACATCGGAAGCGATCAAGAAGCTGATGGGTCTGGCTCCGAAAACAGCACTGGTCATCCAGGACGGCAAGGAAATCGTGATTTCAGTCGACGAAGTGGAAGCCGGCGATGTCATCCTCGTCAAACCGGGTGAGAAGATCCCGGTCGATGGGGAAGTTGTTGAAGGCCTGACATCAATCGATGAATCGATGTTGACTGGCGAGAGCATTCCCGTTGAGAAAAACATCGGCGATCCTGTTTTTGCCGCGAGCATCAACGGCAACGGTTCGATCCATTTCCGGGCGACGAAAGTCGGGGCGGACACCGCCCTGGCCCGGATCATCAAGCTGGTCGAAGACGCCCAGGGCTCCAAGGCACCGATCGCCCAGATGGCCGATATCGTGTCCGGTTACTTTGTGCCGATCGTCTTTGGTATCGCAGTTGTCGCAGCTGCGGCCTGGCTGATCAGTGGTCAAAGCGTCGTTTTCTCGCTGTCGATTTTCATCGCGGTCCTGGTCATTGCCTGCCCGTGTGCGCTTGGCCTCGCCACACCGACTGCCATCATGGTCGGGACCGGCAAAGGGGCTGAATACGGCGTGCTGATCAAAAGCGGCGCTGCACTCGAAACAGCCTATAAAATCAACACCATCGTGTTTGACAAAACCGGGACGATAACTGAAGGGAAACCGGAAGTGACCGACATCATCACCACACCGGGGACCGAGCGCAATCGCTTGCTGCAGATCGCAGCCTCCGCCGAAAAAGGATCGGAACATCCGCTGGGTGAAGCCATTGTCCGCGGCGCAACCAATGAAAACCTGGAACTCTTACGCGTCGAGGCATTCAAGGCCATCCCCGGTCAAGGGATCACCGTGCAGATTGACGGGTCGAAAATCCTGCTCGGCAACCGCAAACTCATGGCCGAACAAAATATCGACCTGGACCTTCTGACCGCTGACTCGGACCGGTTGGCCGAAGAGGGCAAAACCCCGATGTACATTGCGATCGATGGTCATCTGGCCGGCATTATCGCCGTGGCCGATGTCCTGAAACAAAGTAGTGCCCGGGCGATCCAGAAACTCCATGACATGGGGATCGAAGTCGCCATGATCACCGGGGACAACCGCAAAACGGCCGAAGCCATCGCCCGCCAGGTCGGTATCGACCGCGTCCTCGCCGAAGTCCTGCCCCAGGATAAAGCTACTGAAGTGAAAAAACTTCAGGAACAGGGAAGGAAAGTGGCCATGGTTGGCGACGGGATCAACGATTCACCGGCATTGGCCCAGGCCGATATCGGAATTGCCATCGGCTCGGGTACCGACGTCGCCATGGAATCGGCGGACATCGTCTTGATGCGCAGTGACCTGATGGAAGTCCCGACCGCGATCCAGCTCAGCAAGAGCACGATCCGCAATATCAAGCAGAACCTGTTCTGGGCCTTTGGCTACAACGTTCTCGGTATCCCGGTTGCGGCAGGCGTGCTGTACCTCTTTGGCGGGCCGACACTGAATCCGATTTTTGCCGCGGCCGCCATGTCCATGTCTTCCGTATCGGTGCTGACCAACGCCCTGCGCTTGAAATCGTTCAAGCCTTACCGATAATCTCGTCTGCAGATTGAAAAACAATTTTTTAGCTAACCAAAAAAGGGGTGTATCTGGTGAAAAACGACACACAATCGTGCCTTGCGTGTGAATCCCAAGATGAGCGCAGCACAGCAAGAACCGCCAAGCTGAAACAGGACCTGACCACACGGCTCAATCGCGTGGAAGGCCAGATCCGCGGCATCAAGAACATGATTGAAAAGGATGTTTACTGCGACGACATTCTGAACCAGCTGGCGGCCGCCCAATCCGCCCTGGATTCAGTCAGCAAATTGCTGCTGAAGAACCACATCCAGGGCTGCGTCGTTGAGAAAATCAGGAACGGCGACACGGAGATCATCGATGAATTACTGACCACGATCAACAAATTGCTCTAATCAGCTGGCGTTGAATAATGCCAGAATACATTGAATAAAAATCAAAATGCATCGAATAAATATCAAAAGCACGGAGGATATTGGTAATGGAAAAAGTAGTAATGAATGTCTTGGGTATGTCCTGTTCGCACTGTGAAAATGCAGTTAAAAAGGCAGTTTCTACACTGCCCGGTGTCTTAAAAGTTGATGTTGATCTGGCCGCAAAACAAGTCACAGTGGAGTACCAGGCCGGAAATTCAACAGTGGCTGATTTCAAGGCCGCTATTGAAGATCAGGGTTATGATGTCGCCTGAGAATTGAAGAAGCAGGGAACGTTACGAAAAAACCACCAAAAACGGTGGTTTTTTCGTATCAAATTGGCGAGCCAGTTTTAGTCGCGATAACATTGTTTTACAACATCCGAGAATGAAGGCTGTTACTCTTCATCGTTAGTGTCATTGTATAGCTCGCCAGTGATGATCTTCTAACACTTTTACCAACAAAATGCAGATTTATAACACTTTTACCAGATGCATAAATGGTTTGCCAGCTAAAGGCGGATTTTCAAGCGACATTATACAATTTTGCACTAGTTATCATGGCGGAACGGGTGGCGAAGAGCGGTATTTTGAAGACCTCTAGTATGCTAAACTCATGATGACAAGCGGTTCGTTCACTGAATTTTGTGATCTTGCAACAGCAGAAAGCGGATTGGATGAGTGAAATTACAGTAAAACCATATCAGGGACTCGATTTTCTCCGCGGGCTGGGAATTTTCATCCTGCTGATCCTGCATTCTGCTTTCTATTACTATAGCGGGCTCTGGGATCTCGACCTGGAAAATCCGCCCTTGATCATCACGGTCATTGGCTTCCTGCTGATGTTTGCCGGCCTGTTCGCGATCATCAGCGGTGCTGTCCATGGCATCAGCATGCATCGCCTCGTCAGCCAGCCTGGCTGGTCCTTGCATAGGATCGCCGGCAAAAAAATAAGCTCGGCAGTCTTCATTCTGATCGTTGCCTATCTTTATTTCATCTTCACAGGCCCCGGACTGTCCGATTTTGCCAATCGCCGCATGAACAACAGCATCCTGGTCGAGCTGATCCGCAACGGGCGACTGGGCGGGTTTCAACCTTGAACGGTTGCTTTATGTCGACAGCCTGGTCATGATCGGCTGCAATATCCTGCTGGTCAGCCTGATCTGGCTCGGCCTGATGAAAATCAACCAGCTGAAAGCGCCGGTACTGCTTGGCCTGTCCGGTGCTGTGCTGGCTGCTTTCCCTATTGCGGCTACCGCTCTATCCATACTATCTGGAACAAGTCAGCCAGGGGAAATGGTTCCAGGTGCTGATGTTGATCTGGCTGGTCAACAAGAACAACCCGACTCTGCCGTTCCTGGCGTTTGGCCTGCTTGGCTCATGGCTCGGCCTTCGGCTGGAGGAAAAACGGCCGAGCCGGCCTTCTGCTGCTTTTGGGCGCCAGCCTGCTGATCGTACCGGTATGGTCCTCTATGTCTTTCTGCCGGACACCATGCTGCAGCGTGCGATCGACCTCAAATGGTACAGCATCATGATCGCCCAGATGGGTCTGTTCATCCTGCTTTGATCCTGGCAGCGATCTGGCTGCTTTTGACCGCGACAGGCAAGCCGAAACCGCACGCCGGTAATTCTGCTGCGTTATTTTAGCCGTTTCAGTACTGCAGGCCTGACTGCCTTCTTCTGGGAAAGCATCGTCGCTGCCCTGGTCTGGCGCGGACTGACTACACTGGTCCCGGATCTGCAGCTCGGGATCGGTCGGCGCCCTGCTCTTTGGTTTCGGGCTTGGCCCTTGTCTGGGGTTTCATCCTGATCGCTCTGGGAGAAAAAGCACTTTGTCGGCTCGATCGAATATTTCTATGGCGGTTCGTCAGCCGCTGGGGCAGGACCAGCAGCAAAGTCAGACAAAGCTGACGGCAATAAGGGGGACATCGACATGGGTCTGCTGCAAACCTGGCCGACACTGATCCGGCTGAATCACCATTTCTACCACTTCGCACGCGGCCAAGATTGCCGGTGTTATCAGGAAGCTGCCGTGCTTGACGCTGGTGGCGCAAGTCCGGCGAGATAGTCCATTTTATCGCGATCTCTATGCAGGATTGTCGATCAGATTCCTCGACGATTTCAGCCGTCTGCCGACAATCAACAAGCCGATCGATGATGGACAATTTTGACCGCCTGAACACAGCCGGCCTCCAGCTGGCCGAAGTGATGCCCTTTGCCCTGGAAAAGGAACTGGCCCAAGATTACCTGGGCTACTTCCAGAACCGCTATGTGATCGGCCTCTCCAGCGGCACCAGCGGCAACAAGGGCATCTATGTCACGACCGCGGGAATTGACCGCCGCCTGCCGGGCGTCTTCCTGGCGCGCGGCGGCGTCCGCCTGTCCGACCTGCCGCTGCGGATCCTGTTCATCCTGCGCGTATTCAGCCAGGGATTCGCTGACATCAACGCGCCGCTGATCCAGCTGCAGCTATCTGCTCGTCGATGACCGAGCCGGCAGGAACTCGATCGAAACCTTCAACCGGATGCACGCCAACATCCTGATGGCGCCGCCTTCGCTGCTGCGCCAGCTGCTGCCCCTTTAGCTGCGCTGATCAACACCGCCGCGGCGGAGTCATCACCTATGCCGAAGTCCTCGAGCCGCTGGAAAAAAGCCGTTTTGCCGCCGCTTTCCGGGCGCCGGTCGTCGAGATCTACCAGGCCAGCGAGGGACAGATCGCCAGTCCCTGCCGCTGCGGCAATCTGCATATCAATGAGGACCTGGTCTATGTCGAGCTGCTGGATGAAAACGGCTGTCCGGTCAAACCTGGTCAACGGGCCAGCCGGATGCTGGTCACCAACCTGGTCAATCCAGTGCAGCCGCTGCTGCGCTACGAGATGAACGACATCATCGAACTGGGCGACCCCTGCCCCTGCGGCAGCCATTTCCGGGTGATCAGCCAGGTGATCGGCCGCAACGATGATGTCCTGTATCTGCGCACACAATCTGGCGGCATGCGCCCGGTCTATCCAGACCTGGTCAGCCGCTGGATCATCACCACCGACGACCGGATCCGGGAATTCATCGTCGAACAAATAGACGCCAGCCACTTGCTGGTCCGACTTGAACTAACCGGGCCGGATAGTACCGACCTGGTCAATCGGCTGAGAGATCGACTCGAGCGGGAACTGACCGCCTTTGACATCATCTGTTCACTCGACTTCTCGATCGAGCGCATCCCACTGCCTGCAGACAACAGCAAACGCAAACGGTTTATCAGCCGTCTGCCTGCTGACGGTATTTGAAAATCCACTGATTTGGCACCAATTTGGTGCCTGACACCGATCGCGGAAAATTCACCGATTTGGTGCCTGACATCGATCGCGAAGATCCCTTGACAACTATATCGTCTAGCGATATAGTTGTATTACGGAAGACGATATAACGGATGGTGTAATAGTTCGGAGGTGGTCATTTTGCCGGAGAGTTCAGAAAGAGGCGCTTTAACAGAAGCTGTTTTTTATATTTTGCTGTCACTGTACGCGCCGATTCATGGCTATGGGATTATGCAGAAGGTTAAAGAATTCAGCCATGACCGGGTGAATCTTGGCGCAGGCACTTTATATGGTGCAATCAACACCTTGCTGGAGAAGAACTGGATCCAATCAATTCCTGGCGAGAAGGATTCACGGAAAAAAGAATACCAGATCACTGAATTGGGACAATCGATCCTCAAAGATGAAATAACCAGGTTGGAAGAATTGATTGCCAATGGCAAAAAAATTGTCGGGGGTGACGTCTCATGAAAAATATTATCTGGAAAGCTTATGTGGATTATGAGAAGGAAGAAAAATGGCTCAATGAAATGTCAGCCAAAGGGCTGGCTTTGACCAATTATACGTGGTGCAGGTATGTCTTTGAAGAATCACCAGAAGGCCAGTATATTTACAGGATTGAGCTTTTGAAAAACACAGCCACCCACCCAGAAAGCATCGCTTATCTGAGATTCTTGGAAGAAAGTGGCGTTGAATGTGTTGCAACTTACATGCGCTGGGTCTATCTGCGGAAAAAAGCAGCAGAAGGTTCGTTTGACATTTACACAGACATTGAATCGAGAATCCAACATTACAAGCGGATCTATGCATTATGGATTACGTTGATGTTTGTCGAATTTGCCGCAGGATTATCCAATATATCATTAGGGTTAATCAACCTGAATATCGAAGAAAATTTTCACAATTATTCCTATAGCAATTTGATTCTAGGATTTTGCCTGATACCATTAGGCCTGGTATTTTTAAGATTAAGCCTGCAGATCAGGAAGAAGATCAGGAAGCTGGATCAGGAAAAAATCATCAGAGAATAGATGATCAGAAGAAGCAAATACCGGTGTCTGCTTTTCTAATAAATAATCAGGTGTTATTCATTCCGAACTTCTTTTAACTTAAATCATGACGAAGAACTTGATGACGCAGCGGCAGCGGATGATGCTGCCGCTACGGCGATCGCGGTTTGCTGGGCAATGATAATCCCTGTCAGGCTTGTCGATAATGTCGTTGTCAAAATATCACTGTCTGCATCATCAGCATAGTCCAAAGCGATCAGGGAGGAAGAGAACAGCAGTAATTCCTGCTTTGTCATGGACCATCTGCCAAAACCCTTTTGTGTCCGCAAGAACTCGTATGCTTCGATGACATCATTAACGAGCGAAGTGATATCAGCCGGCAATAGCGAGAGTACACCGAGTGAAGACAATGTGTATTCTTTGTCGAGTCTCATACCCATCCGGCGAAACTCATCGCCCAAAGCGAGTACATGAGCTTCAATATCTTTGTTTTCGCCGCCGAGCACGATCACCTGGGTTAAAGCCTGAACACCATTGCCGGAATTAAACTCCGGCTTCAAAGTTTTATATAGCTGCTCCATTCGGGTGAGACCGGAACTGATCTCAACAGTTGAAAGGCCGAGCATTGCCGCGAAGATGTAGTCGTTAGGCCCTGTCAGAAAATAATGATCGGCTTTCATGCCGTCATAAAAGGCTTTCGCCCTTTCAATGGTCTGAGCGTATCTCCCCTCACTCGTGTTTGCCGCTATCAGATAGGCTGCAACGACAAGATAATCCGAAGCCTTGAATCGATAAGCTTTCATCATATTGTAAACACTGAGCGTGTCAGTCAGCAGCTTCAGCCGATCGTCACGAAGTGAAAGCAAAGTAGAAATACTCATAGCCGAAATGCCGCGAAAATTGGAAAATAGCGTCGTGTTTTCCTTGATCAGCTCATGACTCTCACGTATCGCATCAATATTGATAGACTTATTCTCTGCGGCATATAGCAGGGCGGCCAGTCGCTTGAGCAAAGTCTCTTGCCAGATAAATTTGCCTTGCATACTCTGTGTGTTGGTTGAGAACAATTCGATTCTTGCTTTCGTCTGTTTCTTCATCCGAGATCCCTCTTACATCACTTTAGATCCATTTGCTTTGACGTATTCAATCGCTTCCTTACCAGTCATGTGATCGATGTCAATTGCGATGATATATGATCTCGTGCAGTTGGCGATTTCCCTGATTTTTTCTTCTTCAGGTTGATCACCGGAATATTTTTCGACCAGGGCGGCAAAGGCTTCCAGCCATTCATCACCTTCGACAATTCTCGCCAGGCCAAAAGCAATCACGCTGCGGAAATAGGTCGTATATTCCTGACTGACAATCTTATCTTCGTCAATAACGGCAAAAGATACCTTTGGTGTCTTCACTATAGCATCAATTTTGTGACCCGCTTTTGCGGAGTGAAAATAGATTCTGTTTTTGAAATAGACATAACTCAGCGGAACTGTGTAAGGATAATCATCATCACCCAGGCACGCCAGGACGCCATTTGAGCATCTGTCCATGACAGCTAAGGTGTCTTCCACTGACAATAATTGCTTGCCTCGTCTCATTGCTCTAAACATGAAATATTGACCACGCTTTCGTCTCATTTTGAAATAGCATAAATAGAATCAATGTCATTGTATAATTAATATCAGCCATTCTCACTAAACATCATGGTTTGCAGACTGAGTATCGGCATATCCAGACTAAAGTCCAAGATGTATGAGGGACCTTGAGGTAGAGAAGATGGTATCTGAATTGTCAATTCTATTCATGGTTATATCATTGTTTTTAAGCTTGTTTATACCCATTATCCTTCTGCTTCTGTTGATGAAAGGAAGAAAAGGGGTTTTTGGCATTTGGATTGCCGGTGCATTAGGATTTATCATCCCGCAACTGGTCATTCGAATCCCGGCACTTCAGTATCTGAGTCTTCAGCCTGAATACCAGCAGTTTGGGAAAAACCATCCCTATCTCCTGGTCTTTTTTCTCGCCTTGACAGCGGCTTTGTTTGAAACTTCGGGCAGGCTGCTGGTCCTCAAAGCAGGATTATCCCGAAGACTGTCCTACATGACAGGTTTTGCAGCTGGCGCGGGGCATGGCGGGAGCGAAGCGATCGCGCTGGTTGGCCTGACTTATGTCAATAATCTGGTCATCAGCATTTTAATCAACACAGACCGCCTTGCCATGGCTATTCCCAATGACCCTGCGTTAGCAGAAACCATTCGCCAGCAGCTGACCATGACAGCGCCATATCTGTTTTTATTTGGCGGACTCGAGCGCTTGTTCTCAATGACCTTCCATATAGCCCTGTCGATTTTGTTGACCTTGTTGATTATGAAAAAGCATGCCTGGATCGGTTTTTTACTGGTTGCACTCTTGCATTTCGTCCTTGATTTCTCTGTCGGATTGATGCAGGTTCAAAAAACTTCCATATTGTTGACAGAAGGTGTAGTACTAATTGTTGCCATTTTCTCTGTGGTGTTGGCTATCCGATTGCGACGACATTTCGGTCGAGATCAGATGATTCCCATTGACGCCGGTGAACAAGCTGTTCAAGAAGGATATTAATTCATGATGGAGGACAAGAACATGATGCTGACAACGACTGAAACCATTAGCGGGAAAGAACTACAAACGATCGGGCTGGTCAAAGGCAGCACCATTCAATCAAAAAATATCGGCAGGGATATCATGTCAGGCTTGAAAACCCTGGTCGGCGGCGAGCTTCTTTCCTATACAGCCATGATGAATGAAGCGCGTGCCCTGGCCACGAAAAGGATGGCTGAAGAAGCCGAAGCGCTGGGTGCTGATGCTGTTGTCTGCATTCGCTATGCTTCAGCATCTGTCATGGCCGGGGCAGCTGAAGTCATGGCTTACGGGACCGCTGTTAAATTCAAATAGTCTTGTTGGGTTTTTGGGCCTTGAGAGCAAATAAGATACAGTCAACCGTGAAAACGCTGGCGAAACCAGTTGGTGTAGGCAACCTGTTCTTCGAAGGAAATATCGTGGGCGACGACGAATTCTCCGTACGTCAGACGGCCGCCGGCATCGGCGAAAAACTGCGCGTTGTCACGACCGATCTGGATCGGGAAGATCGGGTCTTCCGTGCCGTGCAAGATATATAGATCGACCTGGTCGACTGGCAAATTTTTCCTGGCATCGCGGATGTGCTGCGGGATATAACCGTTCAATGCGACAATGCCCCGGATCTGGTTGCCCATTTTAAGGGCTAATGTCATCGAAAGGATGGCGCCCTGGCTAAAGCCAAAAAGGTATTTTTGGGCAGGATCAATCGGGTATCGCTCATCGGCTTCGTGAATGAATGAAGTCAGTGACTCGACGATCGCATCAAAAGCCTCGATTTTCGGGGAACCGAAACGGATGATCGGGAAAAAGGCGAATCCGTTGCCCTGAGGCTGTGGCCCGCGGATCGACAGGATCACACAGTCTTCCTTGAGCGGCGTCAAGGCTTGCAGCATATCCTGCTCATCGCTACCCCGCCCGTGGAGCGCAAATATTACCGGGTATTTTCGGCTTGGATCGAACTGGGTCGGGTAGGAAACCGTGGCAAAAAGATCAATCGACATCTAAACACCTCGTATGTCTAATCTGGATAGATAGAATGAATTACCTATTGATATTGCAAATATGATAATCCCGTTTATCAATCCAATAATTAACTATTATAAACGGTCATCCGGGTCGTTTGTAGCCATCTTTGACGGCCTGCTCTAGTGTATCGATTTCTGCGAACTCCTGTTCCAGGCAACAAAAAAGCACTGTTTCCAGTGCTTTGTCGTTTTCCTGTCCGACTTCTCGGACAATTTGTGGTGGAGCATAGGGGATTCGAACCCCTGACCCCGACACTGCCAGTGTCGTGCGCTCCCAACTGCGCTAATGCCCCGCGGCTTGATTATTCTATTATAACGGCCGTTGAGTTGTCAACCACTTTTTTTGCTGCTGCCGGATTATTTTTCATAGTATTTTGAACCAGTTTTTCAAACCTGAAATGCAATTGGTCAGGCCGGAAATATTCAACACTCAGACTAGTAGGGTCTCGAAAATGGGTCTCACATGCAAGGCCGCAATCCGATCAGCCAGTTCCTGTACACAGGGATTTTTGTTGTATAATTAGTTTTGTATGCAAATCAGGCGCCGCAGTCTTTTTCACCTTGTGCTGAATCGGGTGTTGATCATCATCACCCTTATTTTTGTTTTGCTCAATATCGTTCCTTTCCTGATTCTGGTCGATGCCCAGGAAATACCGGCACCGAGCCAGCCTTTTGCCAACAGTCAGTTCGCAACCGTTGCTGGACTTGATTTTCATTACCGGATCTGGCAGGACGGTGAATTGCCCGTCAAAGGCAAACTGCTTCTGATCCATGGACTCGGTGGATCGACCAGCAATTGGGAACTGAACGTGGCAGCTACCAGCCAGGCGGGTTATGTCACGGTCGCTGTCGATTTGCCAGGGTTTGGTTACAGCACCCGGATCCCTGGTCTTGACCACAGCCAGAAACAGCGCAGCCGCTGGTTATGGCAACTGCTCGACCAGATCGATACCAGCTTGCCGGCCGAATTGCGTGAGATGTCCTGGATCCTGGCCGGCCATTCGATGGGCGCTGGCACTGCTGTGGCGATGAGTATTGAACAGCCAGCACGAACAGCCGAATTGATCCTGGTCGATGGCGCGATCTTTGACAATGCTTCGGATTTCGTCGCGACCCTGATGAACTACCAGCCAGCAGACCGTTGGCTGCAGGTTTTCTTCAGCCAATTCGTGAGTCATGAGGACCGGGTACAAGGTACTCTGACCCAGGCGCTTGGTCAACCGCCGACCAGCAGCCAACTCCAGTCCTACCGCCAACCGCTGCTGCTGCGCGGCACCACCCGCGTTTTTGGCGATCTGGTCCGAACAACCGCCAGTGTCCCGGCTGACGGATTGAAAGCTTTGAATGTGCCCATTGCGGCGATCTGGGGTAGTGATGACACCTGGGTGCCGCTGGCCAACGCAGAACGCATCCGGGCGATCCGACCGGATCTCGACCTGCGGATCATCGAGGGTGCCCACCATTTACCGATGCAGACCCATGCTGATGCTTTCAATTCGGCATTGCTGGAATTGCTGGACAAAAGAACGGGATGAAATAATCAGTATGAGCCTTAAACTCAAAAAGCGTTAAAATCAATTGAATAAAGACAGATACTGCGTCTAAACGACAGAATCAAAGGAGCGCCAACCATGAAAAAAATTCCACTTTACGAAGTCCGGCCGATCACTGATTTAAGGGACATGCTGACCCAGAGCGTCAACCTGTACGGCGACAAGGCCGCATTCCTGATCAAAGATCCCCGGGCACCGATCTCCAGCCGTGCTGCTGCCCTAGCCGCTGAGAAGAGTGGAGAGGCATCATCCGCCAAAGGCGCAGCCAAGGCTGTCATAACTGCGGCCAGTGACAGCAATGCCAAATCACCTTACCTGCCTGTTTCATACCGCCAGTATGCCGATGACGTCAACGCCCTGGGCAGTTATTTCATGAATATGGGCTTCCGGGGCAAACGGATCGCCATCCTGGGCGAAAGCCGCTACGAATGGTACGTCACCTATCTGGCGACAGTCAATGGCACGGGTGTCTGTGTCCCGCTCGACAAGGAGCTGCCGCAGACTGAGATCGCCAACTTGCTCAACCGCTCGCACACCGATGTGCTGATCTTCGCCAGTTCGAAGCTCAAGGAAGTCAATGCGATCCGCGACCAGATCCCCTCGGTGAAATATTTCATCAGCATGGATCAGCCGAAAGTGCCTGGCGACCTTTATTTCTGGGACGTCCTGGCTATCGGGGAAACGGTGCTGGCAGCTGGGAAAAAGGACTTCCTCGAAGCGCCGATCGACACAGAAATCCTCTCGGTGCTGCTTTTCACATCCGGGACCACGGCGATGTCCAAGGCCGTCATGCTTTCACAACGCAATCTCTGCATCAACCTGCATTCAATGTGCCAGATGCTTTATGTCGATCCGTCCGATATTTTCCTGTCCGTCCTGCCCCTGCACCATACCTACGAATGCACCTGCGGTTTCCTCTGCCCGATCTATCGCGGTGCGACGGTCGCGGTCTGTGAAGGTCTCCGCCACATCACTCGCAACATGCAGGAATCAAAAGTGACGATGATGCTCGTCGTGCCGTTGATGATGGAACTGTTCTATAAAAGGATCATGAAATCTGCAACTGCCGATCCGAAACTGGCCCGGAAATTCCGTCTCGGCTTGAAAATCTGCGGCTTGCTGCGCAAAGTCGGTATCGACAAACGCCGTCAGCTGTTCGCGAGGATTCACGAGACCTTCGGCGGTTCGCTGCGTATTCTCATTGCCGGCGGTGCGGCGATCGACCCTGCGATCATGCGCGGGATGCGAGACCTCGGCATTGCCACCCTTCAGGGCTATGGTCTGACTGAGTGTGCCCCAATCCTGGCGCTCAACCGCGACACGGAATACAAAGACACTTCGGCTGGCCTGCCGCTACCAGGGGTCGAAGTCAAGATCATTGATCCCGATGAGAACGGAATCGGTGAAATCGTCGGCCGCGGTCCGAACGTGATGCTCGGTTATTATGAAAACGAAGAAGCGACCAGAGAAGCAATCGATTCGGAAGGCTTTTTCCACACTGGCGACCTCGGCCTGATCGACAGCGATGGCTTTGTGATCATCACCGGCCGCAAAAAGAACGTCATCATCGCCAAGAATGGCAAGAATATTTTCCCGGAAGAAATCGAATTCAAATTGCTGCAGCATGACCTGATCGCCGAATGTCTTGTTTCCGGCCATCCGTCTGAAGACGGCGACATCATCGTCCGCGCCGATATTTTCCCGAACGAGGAAAAAGTCCGTGAAGTCTTTGGCGATGTGCCGCTGGACTCAGACAATGTCCGCGTTGAAATCGACAAAATCATCCGCGCCGTCAACCATGGCATGGTCAATTACAAGTACATCCGCGAATTTGACCTGCGCCCGACCGAATTCGAGAAGACAAGCTCGAAGAAAATCAAGCGCCAGTACAGCAAGTGAGCCGTCTGTGTGACTAGAACACAGAATAACTGCCCTTGCGCCGTGTAAGACTAACTGCGTTTCACAGTCGCGGGCCTGACGGAGGTACCATGAAGAAATTACTTGCATTGACGGTTGTCCTGATCCTTGTGACCACAACCCTGACCGGCTGCATCGGCGTCATGCTTGACCTGTTTTCCAATCAGGGTCGAACCGCAACCAGCAAGACCACGGCCGTCACGAGCTCAGCCAGCACAACCGCAGCAGGCACGACTGCAGCTGACCAGACCACGGCCGGTACGACCAGTGCAGCCGATACTAGCGAGGCTGCGACCACGACCATTACGACAGAGGCAGAAAGCGATGCGGCTGTTTATGAGCTGGTCTGGAACGGTAAGGCGATGGAGCACCAGGCGATCGACAATTTGAAGACTTACCTGGCTGACAGCAAAATCCCGGTCCTGGTTGATTTCTGGGCTGTCTGGTGTGGTCCTTGCACCGCTTCGGCGCCGGCAATTGAAAATCTGGCAAAAACTTATGTTGGAAAAGTCCATTTTGTCAAAGTCAACACCGACTTTGCAGGGGATATCGCCAATGACTTCAATGTGACCGGCATCCCCCATTTCGTCGTGATCAAAGACGGCAAGCAGGTTGATTCGGTCACCGGCTACAGTGAAGAACTGGAAGCCATCCTGGGTGGTAAACTCGATGCGGCTCTGGGCTGAGCGTAGCCGGTCCGATAACGGCTCGGCCGAAAACGGCCCAGATGAGCGCGGCCGGGCTGGCAAATCTATGCTGACCTGGCGGTTACTTGTGTTCGGCCTTGGCCTGAGCATGCTGATCGGGGGCATTTTTCGTGATGATGTCCTGCAGTTGTGGCGCAGGGCGACCCAGCTTTGCCTCGGCTGCATTGGTATCGGCTGATGGCAGCTGCGACACCACGCCCCGTACGTCCAGCAAGGACTCGCCTTAAGCGCCAGCAAAGTCAGCGCAAGTGGTTGCAGTCCTTGTTTGTCATTGGCTCTAACAGTTATTTTGCCGGCTTTTTCAAGGGCACGATCTATAAGGGCTCACTGAAAAACGCCTGCCTGCCGGGCCTCAACTGCTATTCCTGCCCGGGCGCGATCGCGTCTTGCCCGCTAGGTGCCATACAAAATGCCTTCGCCGATCCCCGTCAGAAGATTTCCTTTTACGTCCTCGGCTTCCTGACCTTGACCGGAGCCCTGCTTGGCCGGGCGGTCTGCGGCTGGCTTTGCCCGTTCGGACTGTTCCAGGAGTGGCTCCATAAAATCCCCAGTCCGAAGTTGCGTCCAGAGCTGAAAGCTGGCCTGCACCACGTTTTGAAGCAACTCAAATATATCCTGCTTGCTTTGTTTGTTGTGCTTTTACCTTTTGCACCGACATTGACCGGCCAATTCGGCGAGCCGTACTTTTGCAAGTTGATCTGTCCGTCCGGTACCCTGATGGCTGGGATCCCGCTGCTCGCGGTCAACAGCCAGCTGCGCGCCCTGGCTGGCTGGCTGTTTGGCTGGAAAGGCCTGGTCTTGGCTGTTTTTGTCATCCTGTCGATCCTGATCCAGCGGCCATTTTGCCGGTACGCCTGTCCGCTGGGGGCGATCTACGGTTTTTTCAACCGGATCAGTTTGTACCGGGTCAGCGTCGATCATTCCACCTGTACAAACTGTGGGGAATGCACACGCCAGTGTCCGATGGCAGTCGCCGTGCCGGCTGACCCGAATACAGCCGAATGCATCCGCTGCGGCGAATGTGCTGCTGTCTGCCCGACGAAGGCGATCCAGGTCGGATTTGAAAAAACTAAACGAACTGGCGTGTACAATGAAGATCGAAGTCTGGTTTGATTTTGTCTGCCCTTATTGCCATGGAATGGACGACCGCAAAAGTACAGAAAGAAAAGGTGTTGAGAAATGCAAAAATTAAGGATTTCAGAGAATAGACGAAATTTCATTCAAGAAGATGGAACACCCTTTATCTGGATAGCCGATACAGCCTGGACCATGCCTCAAAGGTTAAAGTGGGATGATGTTGAGTATTATATGAAGACGAGAAAGCGTCAGGGATTTACCGTTCTTCAGATTGTTGCGCTGGATCCTGAACAGGACATCCAGATGCGTAATCCGGCTGGAATCAAGGCGTTAATCAACGATGATCTTCTTTCTCCGGATGAACAGTATTTTGCATATCTGGACTGGATCCTGGACAAAGCTGAAGAATATGGCTTCAATGTACTGCTGTTGCCTGCATGGGGACAATTGATTGTTGGACATAATTGGATGGGGCAGACGTTCGAAAAGATCGTTCATGAAGGAAATGCCTATGAATACGGACGGTGGATTGGCAACCGATATAAGCATCGAAAGCATATCGTCTGGTGCCTTGGAGGTGACCGTCAGCCCATTCACTTGGGCGTCAGCTATAAAGATGTATGGAGGAAAATGGCAGAAGGACTGGCAAATGGTATTACAGGGCTGCATTTGAAATACAATGAGCCAAATGAAGCCTGGAAGAATCTTTTGATAACATATCATGCCTGTCATGAGGCCGAAACCGGGGAATGCTCAACAATGTCCTATTGGACAGATGAAGAGGCATGGATCAGTTTTATCATGCTTCAGTCAGGGCATGGATTAAAACCCAAAAACTATGAACTGGTTAAGAAAGAATATGATAGAAATGTAACGATGCCAGTATGGGATGGGGAGCCAGCCTATGAATTCATGCCCACTTCCTGGCCTGTCATAAAAGAGTTTCATGGAAGCTGGATAGTCAGAAAACGAGCTTATTGGAGTCTCTTTGCTGGCTCCTTCGGACATACCTATGGACATTCTTCTGTCTGGTGCATGATATCTGAAAAAGAGAAAAATGCTGCAATGACTCATACCTGGTTTAGTGCGCTGGAGTGTCCCGGAGCCTTGCAGATCAAGATACTCAGGGATTTTCTTGAATCAAGGGATTTAAGCAATTGTATTCCAGCACAAGAAATGCTTCAAATTCAACAAAGCAAGCAGGAGGATGTTCTTGATGAGCATATACAGGCTTGCATTCAGAAAGAAGGAAAATTTGCCTGTGTCTATTTTCCCAGTGGTGGAAAAGAGCATATCCAGATTCATGAAATGAAAGGCAAAGAACTGCTTTTATGGTGGTTTAATCCGAGAGATGGTCAATGTTACTCAAAGAGTAATATCCAAACGAATGAACCTGAAGAAATCAGGCTTTCTGATGTATTGGAAGTAACAACGCCAACTTCAGGTATTGAGAATGATTGGATATTAGTAATAGATGTAAAGGGTGCAAAGCAATCAATTCCGGGTGCGGAAAAAAATTATGGTGAGATTGAAACGGAAAAGGAAATGAAAAAAGTATTTGAGTGGTAGGGAAAAATCCCTTGATATCTATTCCCTAAATGGTCAGGTGTGTGGTGCATCTCGATGAAGTCAAATCAAGCTGACACCGGGCCCCGTAATCGTGCTCTTGCCGCCGGACTGTGGCCAGATTTTCAGTTGTGTGCCGATCCGCTCCTTGAGTGCTGAGACATGGGAGATCACACCGATCAACTTGCCATCCTGCTGCAGGCCGGCCAACGTCTCAAGTGCCGTTTCGAGGGCTTCTTCGTCAAGTGTGCCGAAGCCTTCATCGAGAAACAGGGAATCGACCCGGACCTTGCGGCTGGCCATCTTGGACAAGCCGAGGGCGAGGGCGAGGCTGACAATGAAGCTTTCACCGCCCGACAGATTCTTGGTTGAACGGATTTCCCCGGCCTGGTAATTGTCGACGACATTGAGCTCGAGTGGCTGTACCTCGTCTCGGGTCAGCAAATAGCGGTCGGTCATTTTTTCCAATTGCCGGTTCGCATGATTGACCATCAGTTCGAAAGTCAGGCCTTGGGCGAAGTTGCGGTATTTTTTGCCGTCTGCGGAACCGATCAGTTCACGCAGCTTGTCCCAACGCTCACATTCCATTTTCTGGTTATCAATCAAGCTCTGTTTGTCTTGCAGTTTGTACCGAGCCTCCGAGTTATCTTTCAATCTCTGCTTTTTGGCGCCGATTTCTTCGCCGATCTGGCGCAGCGACTCCTGGTAGACATCCAGGTTTTGCTGCAGATTCTCTCGCGGTACATCCGTCACTTGCTTGGCCAGCTCCTGCGCTAGCCGCGTTTCGCGATCCTGCTTACGGGTCTTGACAGTCGCTAATTGGCCATCGACAGCCAGAGCCCGTTGGCCCAGGCTATCACGTTCAACAGGCGACAAGCGCTTATCGAGGAAAAGCTGTTCATCAGCAAAATCAGCCTGGGTCAGGCTTTCGATAAAATCCTGTTCAAGCTTCTGCAGCAGGGGTTGGCGGTTTTGCAGGCTGGTTTCCAAGGTCGCGAGGCGAGTCTTGATACTGGACACCAGCTCCTTGCACTGCTCACAAACGGCGCGCACTTGTTTTTCAGACGCTTCGGCGGCTGTGATTTGTTGTACCAGCCGCTGTTCCTCGACATCAGAATTTTTAATCCCGAATAATTCTGACCGTTGCTTAGTCAGTGTCACGAGCGCTTCGGTCAACCCGGTCAAAGTGGCCTGTTTCGCGTTTAAGCTCAGCGTCAGGGTGTTGATAATGGCGTCGGCCTGTTTGATCTCCGCCTTCAGAAAACCGGCTTTCTGCTCGATCCCGGATTTCTTTTGCTGGTAGTCCTGCCAGGCAGCGAGGCGACTGTTTAAAAGTGCTTGGGCATTGGTGATATCTATGGTTTGGAAATCGACGATCCCAAATGGTTTAACCGTTGAACGAAGGTTTTCCTGCAGTTGGTTGCAGCGTGCGGCAACGACCTGGACTTCACCTTCAAGCCGCTGTAATTCAGTCGCCGCGGTTGTCTGCTTTTGCTCGGCCAACGCTAAAAGTTTGCCTGCTTCGGCGACCTTGGCTGCCGCGGTCTGAACCTGGCCTTCGAATACTTTGATCTGGTCCAACTGATGATTGGCTTGTCCGATCAAGGCGGTCAGCTGCTGGATCTGCTTATCCGTTTCATCAGCTTCCGGCACATTGCCTGCAGCAAACGGATGTTCCACAGCACCGCAAAGCGGGCAGGGCTTGCCGTCCTCGAGCTTCTTGCGCTCAGCCTCAAGTGAAGCGATTTTTTTCAGATAGGCCATTTCGCGCAGGAGGCCGTCACGTTCGGCCTCGTATTCGCGCAGCAGGCGCCCACCCAGGAATTCCTCGTGGGCGAGTTTGCCAGCGGCCAGATTCTGTTGAGCCCGTGTTTCAGCTTGGAGGCTGGCAGCAGAGGACTTGGTTAATGCATCAAGTTCACCGTCGGCCAACCCGACCAGCTTTTGCTGAGCAGCCAGTTGATTTTGCCTTTGGTTGAGCTCAACGGCAGTCCTGTGCAGCTGGTTCATCTGTTCCGTGATCCCGGCCAACTGGCTGACGAGACTTTCATCCGCGGCATGTTGGGCCAGGTACGTCCTCGATCTCAAGCCGTTCGACTGACAGTTTTGTCTGTTGTTCCTGGGCTGTGTCATGAATTCGCTGCTGTGCTATGATGGCCGTCGCGTCATTCCGGCACTCGCTCTGCTGCACGGATATGGCGCTCTTTTTATCTTCGATCTGCTGGTCAAGCAAGCGGATCTGCCGGATCAAGGGTGCGAGTGCCAGTTGTTCAGCCTTGGCTGCAGCTGTTGCTGACATTGCCAAGTCCAGCTGTTCTGTTGCCTTGATGAAAGCATCATCAGCCTGGTTCAGCTGATTCTGGTTGTCCTGTCTGCCCTGAAGGTCACTTTGCTGCTGTTTCCGCTGGGCTGTCAATGCGGCAAATTCGCCTTCCAGCTCGGCTGCTTTACAGGCCTGCTGGAGTCTTTGCCGATCCGGCTTGAATAGCTCCTGGGCTAGCTTTGCTTCAGCAAGCTCTCCATCCAATTCGGTCATTTCGGCACGCAAGTGGTCCAGGCCGTCCAGCCACTGGATCGCGCGGGTCAGCATCTCCTGCTCGAGCGTCAGCTTTCTCTCCGAGTCGGTGAGCTGGCCTAGTTCAGTCTTGAGTGCAGCTTCATCATCATCACTGAGGATGGTCAGACCGGCGGTTTCAGCCTGCAGGAGATCGAGCTGATTATGTTCGTCCCTGGCTCGCTCGTGAACGCGCTGGGAAATCGTACTATAGATCTCAGTGCCGGTGATCTGCTCGAGGACTGGTGCACGCTCATCCGGCGCTGCCTTGAGAAACGCGGCAAAACTGCCCTGGGCCAGCAAGATAGAGCGGGTGAACCGGTCGAAGTCCATCCCGGTCTTGGCCTCGATGACCATGGCCACGTCGCGTTTTTTCGATTCAAGGATTTTACCGGTGTCGGCTTCGGCGATTTCGTGCCTGGCCTCGGCCAGCCGGCCATCCGTTTGTTTGCGGGCCCGGTGCTGGCCCCAGTGGCAGCGGAATCGCCCGGCCTGGGATTCGAAAGTCACCTCGGCAAAACACTCACCAGTCTGCCGGGACATGATTTCATTGCCGCTGGCGGTGATCTTGCCCAGCCGCGGCGTTGCGCCATAAAGCGCCAGGCAGATCGCGTCCATGATCGTCGATTTGCCTGCGCCGGTCGGCCCGGTGATGGCAAAAATACCATTGCTGACATAATCTGGTGCCGTGAAATCAATCTCCCATTCACCGTAGAGCGAGTTCAGGTTCTTAAATCTGAGCTTGAGAATTTTCATCGTTCAGCCTCGCAGTTCAAGCATTGATATCGACTTCCTGGATCGACAGGACAATCTCGTGGTAAGCCTGGAGCAGTTCCGGCCGTTCTTCCAGGGTGATTTCATACTGGTCCAGGCAGCGGGTGAAGACATCCTCGACGGTCAAATCGTCGAGCGTTTCCTCGTCCTGGATTCTGTTCATGACACGGTCGATCACCCGCCGGTTCTTGATCCGCTGGCTCTCCATGGCTGTGCCGACCAATGCCTCATCGATCACTTCGCGCAAGTTGCCGATAATTTCCGGACCTGTGTATTCGATCTCCAGCCAGGCCTTGCTGTCCTCGCGTTTGAGTGCGTCAATGCCGTCCAGAATCTCCTCGAGATTGCCGGTCAGCCGTTTCAGGGACTGAAAGCAGGGGACGGCCAGTTCCTTGATCACCGGTGCCATCCTGGTGCCGGAATACTCGACGATGACAACCGATTTCGCCTGGTCAGCTTCGCCAAAACCCATCGGCAGAGGCGACCCCGAGTATCTGCGGTGGGGTAGGACCCCGACCTGCTGTGGAACGTGGAGATGGCCGAGCGCCAGATAGTCGATGCAGGATGGGAAAGCGTCTTCGCCGACATGGGCCAGGGTACCGACATAAAGCTCACGTACCCCGTCGCCATCGACTGTCCGGCCGCCAGCTGTGAACAGGTGCCCCATCGCAAGGATCGGCACATCGTCGTGCTGTTGCCGTTTGACTTCAGCAATCGCGCAGACAGCGTGGTAGTGATCTGTCACACCGGCGATCAGCTTGGCATTCTTGTCCTCCAGCGTCTCGCCTGCAGCGGCTGTGCGAATATCCCGGTCATGGAGGTAGGGGATCGCACAGACAATCGCTTCGACTCTGTCCTGGCCATCAGATAAAAGAATGACTTCGTCTTCAGGCTGCATGGCCATTTCACCGATCACGTGGACATTGAGGACCTTCAGCAGCTCTTTCGGTGCGTCGAGGAAGGACGGCGAATCGTGGTTCCCGGCTGTGATCACAACATGGCGGCAGCCGGCATCTGCAACCCGGCAGAGGAACTGGTAGTACAATTCCTGCGCCCGGTTGCTCGGCGTGCTGGTGTCGAAAACATCGCCAGCTACGAGCAGGATGTCGATGCGTTGCTCCCGGATCTGATCCAGAAGCCAGCTCAGGAACGCTGCAAATTCGTCATAGCGACGGCGGCCATACAGTTGACGGCCAAGATGCCAGTCAGACGTGTGGAGAATTCTCATGGAGTACCTCGTTCATATCAAGCAATCTATTTACACTTTTTAACGAATGAAACGTTCGATAAAACGTTCAAAAACGTCCATGTAAAATTCATTTTCTTCATGATTGGCCAGGATATCAATGCCTGGTGGGGGCGCAGTGCAAGCCCCTGCAAAAAAAACACCAATTTGAAATGTCAGCTGATCCTGGTGACGTGAAATCACAAACCCGATCGAACTGGCATCACCTGTATAGGTATGGTCCATAGCCTGATTTAACGCGATTGCGTAGGCATCCTCATCATCAGGATCGATGCGATCCAGATCAACATAGAACCGCGTCAAACCATCTGCGCAGACAATCGCATCATCCAGATTATCGACTCCGAAATGGACGAACAACCTGGTGTTCTTATCTGAAAGTTCCTGAAGCAAGTCAATCTCACGCCAACTCACTTCATCATAATATTCAATGCAGTCGTTGACCATCTTAACAACGAGTGAATCCTCAGTGACAATCTCATCAAGGTTTTTCATGGATACGGACAGAAATTCATCCCAGAAAAAGTTGTTGATCGGCACGGTTTTCAACATAACGACATCCACCTTTCGTCTCATGGTTTTTCAGCGCTTCAATCGGTGCATTTATAAGGATAGCATTTGATTAGGGGGAAAAGTGGACAATGATTTGGCCTGCAAACGCCTTGCGATCCCTTGCGATCCTTGAATGACCTTGAATGTCCAGAATGATTTTCCTCAGTTGTTTTATCAACGGCTTAGTCATACTGTTAGAATGATATTGTTAGCTGCGAGTACTGTGCTTATGATATAGCACCAGTCAGTTCATTTTTTCCTGGAGGTGGATCCTATCGATTCTTTAGAAAACAGTCTGTTTGCCGTGAAGCAATTTTGTGAAGATCGTGACTGGGATCAGTTTCATAATCCGAAGGACCTGGCAATTGGCATGAGTACTGAGTCAAATGAGTTACTTGACTTATTCCGCTTTAAGCGAGAAGAGGACATGATGATCATGCTCGCAGATGACCAGGTCCGCCAGCGGATCGCTCATGAGCTCGCGGACGTCTTTTTCTTTCTGACCCGGTTCGCGCAAAGGTTCGATTTTGACTTGCTCGAGATTCTGCAGGCAAAATTGGCTGTCAATGCCGAGAAATACCCTATCCATAAAGCCCGAGGCAGTAATCGCAAATATAATGAGTAACATGATCTGATACGTGGTGTGTCGATTGCTTATTTCAATTGAGGTTAACTCATGATTCTTTATTGTAGTGATGCACTTGCCTTTAAAATGGATGTCGATACCAACCAAATCACTGAGAAGATCGAACATGTCTTCAGTGAAAAACTAGGTTTTCGGCCTAGCCCGTCAGAACGCCATTCCTGGGCGAATTCGATGCAGTTCATGGAGCGGATTATCCGCAACTCAGGTGTTCCGGATGATTGCGGCATTCTAATCGAATTCAATATCCCATCGACCAGCAAGCGGATCGATTTCATGATTACTGGGCAAGACCAGCAGCGGCGCGACAATTTCGTGATCATCGAACTTAAGCAATGGGAAAAGGCCCAGGCCTTACCTGAGCCCAACTTAGTGAAGACTTTTATTGGCGGCGGTGATAACCGGGTCACTCATCCTTCCTATCAAGCCTGGTCATACAAACAGTTTATGACTGATATGAATGAGGCGATTCACGAAGGGGAATTTGAAGGCCAGGCAGCCGTTTATCTGCATAATTACAGCCAAGGTGTAAAAGAACCCTTGCTTTCCGACCAATATCTGGAAATTGTCCGAGAAGCGCCGCTGTTTTTCCGAGAGGATTACGCAAAACTTCAGGAATTTCTCTACCGACGTGTCTGCACAGGCCGTGGCATCAACACGATGTATCTCATCGAGAAGGGCCGTCTTCGTCCTTCGAAGAAATTGATGGATTACGTCGGCAGGTTATTCGACGGCCAAGAAGCATTCGTCTTGCTTGACGAACAGAAGGTCGCATACGAAGTGATCCTGTCAGTTGCCTCAAAAGCCTCACGTAAGACAGTGGTCATCGTTGAAGGTGGGCCGGGGACTGGAAAATCGGTCATTTCGCTCAATGCGTTTGGCCAACTGCTCCAGCGTGGCAAAAACATCAAGTTTGTCGCGCCAAACGCTGCTTTTCGCTCGGTTGTGCTTGAGACGCTTGCGAAAGGCCAGAACCGGAACAAGGTCCGGTTAAAGAATTTGTTTAGTGGCTCGGCCGCTTTCTGGGATTCGCCAAATGACACTTATGATGTGCTAGTCGTTGACGAAGCCCACCGGCTTAAGAACGCTACAGCTTATATGTACAAGGGACAGAATCAGGTGGAAGATGTGATCCGGGCTGCTCGCGTTTCAGTACTTTTTGTCGACAACAATCAGCAGATTCGTCCGGAGGATATTGGCTCAACAGAAGAAATCCGCCGTCTGGCAAACGAATATGAGGCGGAAATTGTAGAGCTGAAATTGCAGGCCCAATTCCGCTGTGCTGGGGCAGAAGGATTTATCAACTGGATTTCAGATGTCTTGCAGATCGAACATACCGGGAATTACGACGGTTGGGATCAGGACTCATTCGAATTCAAGCTCTGTGATTCGCCGCATGAAGTATTTACTGAAATTAGGGAACGAGCTCAAAACAATAATAAAGCACGGATGCTTGCTGGATATGCCTGGCCTTGGACGAGTGAAGCAGAGGGCAATACACACGGCCAAGTCGCTGATGTCTGCATTGCAGAGCACAACTTTGCGATGCCGTGGAATCAGCGGACCAACACATCCATATGGGCCCTGCAATCAGATGGTATCTGTCAAATTGGTTGCATCCATACATCGCAAGGTCTGGAATTTGATTATGTGGGGGTCCTGATTGGTTATGACCTGCGGTTTGATCCGAAAAGCCAGCGGGTTCGGGCGGATCGTCATGAATACAAAGACAAGCCAGGCATGAAAGGTTTAAGCAATAAGCCGGAAGAGCTTAACCGATTAATCAAAAATATATATAAAGTCCTCTGCTCCCGCGGGATTAAAGGCTGCTTTATCTATTGTCGCGATACTGAATTGCATAAACATTTCGAACGTCGGCTTTGTGTCGCTACAGAAAACAGTTGTATTTAAGGCTTTTGGGCGTGGAAATATTTTATGGATAGCGAGGATGACGAGGTATGACCCGCCAAGAACTCATTGACTTCTGCTTGACGTTCCCTGCCACCTATGAGGACTACCCGTTTGATGTGGTTGCCGACGAGAATGCCACCGCCGTGATCCGGCATCGTGGCAACAAAAAGATTTTCGCACTGATCATGAGGCACGATGGCAAGCTATGCTTGAACCTCAAGTGTGACCCGTTTGAAGCGGACATCCTGCGTCAGGCATTCAAGGACGTGATCCCTGGATGGCATATGAACAAGCAGCACTGGAACACGGTGGTTATGGGCGGCGATGTTCCAGATGAATTGATCAAGCGTATGGTCGAAAACAGCTATGACCTGATTAAACCGAAAGTAAACGGCAGAAAGAGATTGTAAAAGATTTACTCATGTTTTGAATGTAGGCTGCATATGCAAGATGTGGAGGCGATAACGACAATAAGTTGGACAATTGCTGGAAATGAGCTTGGCAGAGGGTGTCATTCAAGGATGTCAGGGTGCCAATAATCTTACACAGCTATTGACAAATGTATGAAAAGTGATATAATAATAGATAAGCTCCAGGGAATACCAATGAGATCCATTTACCGACGGAGTATCGCCTGATCGTAAGACCAGGAAAGCGAACAGTGATTGACGGAGCCTGGAAAAGCTCACAAGTCACAATCTGACCAAACAGATTACGAACCGGATAGATTGAAACACTAAGACCTAAAGTCTTAACCAGTAAATCAAAACCATCGCGACTGGAAATCAGATAAAAAGTCCGCATAAAGGATACACGAAGTAAATCAGAAATCTGACAGGTTCGCTGGAGCGATTTTTTTATCTAAGAGAGTCCGTTTGGGCTCTTAGTCTGCAGACAAAAGTCCCTTGCCGAACGCCAGTTCAGCAAGGGACTTTTTTAAACCGCACAGACATTCACCGCGAATCATGCGTGTCAGATCATGCGTGCGGCATCTGATCAAAATTAGAACTTAACAAAGTTGAAAATGAACGCCAAAATAGAGGAGAATGAATAGAGGCTAAAATCAGGAAAACCACAGGAGGACATCCCCATGACCATTCACAAATCCTTGTTTGGCTATTTGCATGGCAGCGAACCTGTCGATTGCTTCACGCTGGAAAATGCGGCGGGCTGCCGGGCCAGTCTGATCACGTTCGGGGCGGCGATCCAGGGGATGGTGGTGCCGGACAGCGATGGCCAGTTCGCTGACGTCGTCCTGGGTTATCCGGACATGACCGGGTATGCCAGCTCCACCAATCCGCGCCATGGTGCGGTGATCGGACGGGTTGCCAACCGGGTCAGCAATGGCCGGTTTGAACTCAACGGCCGGATCGTCGAACTGTCGAAGAACAAGGATCCCAACCACATGCATGGTGGTTTTGTCAGCCTCGACAAAAAAGTCTGGCAGGCGAAAATCGTCAGTGAAGGGGATGAGCCGGCTGTCCGTTTCACGATCTTCAGCCCGGACGGCGATGAGGGCTACCCGGGCAACCTGACGGTCAACCTGACCTATACGTTGATTCAGGACAATGCGCTGCGTCTCGATTACGAGGCAGTCGCAGACCAGGACACGGCGATCAATCTGACCAACCATGTCTATTTCAATCTGCTCGGCCATGACCAGGGTGACGTCCTCGGCCATGTGGTGACGATGGCGTCTGATGCTTTCACGGTCATAGATGAAAATTGCTATCCGACCGGCGAGATCCGTCCAGTCGCCGGCACAGCGCTCGATTTCACGTCGCCCAAGCCGCTCGGTCGGGACATCGACAGCGACGATGAGCAGATCCGTTTCGCCAAAGGCTACGATCACAACTATATCATGCGTGGCGACCTGTCCCGCGAGGGACAGAAACAGCAGCGGTTCTGTGCCCTGGTCGAAGAGCCGCAGTCGGGCCGGACGATGACGGTCGAAACGACCTCGCCCGGCGTACAGCTTTATACAGCCAACAACATGAAAGCAGGCGAACCTGGTAAGGCTGGTGCACTTTACCAAATCCGCCGTTCATTCTGCCTGGAGACACAATATTATCCGGACGCTTTAAACCACATGAACTTCCCGAGTGCGATTTTCAAAGCTGGAGAAGCATTCCGCCATACGACGATCTACAGGTTCAGTACGAAATAACGTTGATGTGCCGTTTTATGCTTGGGTTTGGCGCCGTTTACAGCTGCGGTTCGAAATCCCAGGCCAGCTCGTAAATGGCCAGGACATCTTCGTCTTTCAGGGGCAGGAAATTGCCGCAGGTGCCGTCGGGATTGCGTTTGGCGCGCTTGGCGAGGGTCGGCAAGTCTTCGCGCGGGATGCCCATGGCCTTGAGGTTTTTCGGCAAGCCCCAGGACTGGAAGAGGTTGGACAGGGCATTGACACCGTCGCGGCCGGTTTTTTCCGGTGACTTGAAATCAAGCGGTACGCCGAGGACGCGCTCGGCGAACTGGGCGATGCGCATTGTCCGGTGCGGCAGCATGTAGAGGATCCAGGCCGGGTAGAGCGCCGCGAGCCCGGCGCCATGGGCGGTGTTGTAGCATCCGCTCAATTCGGCTTCAAGGGCGTGGGCGCTCCAGTCTTCGGTGCGTCCGACGCCGAGCAGGCCGACGTGGGCGATCGTCGAAGCCAAGAAGAGGTTGGCCCGCGGCTCGTAATCAGTGGGGTTTTTCAGGGCCAGCGGAGCCTGTTCGATGATCGAGCGCAACGCGCCTTCACAGAGGTGGTCGGTCAGGCCGACATCTTCGGTGGTGGTGAAATAGCGTTCCATGATGTGGGACAGCATGTCAGAAGAGCCGCAGGCGATCTGTTCGATCGGCAGGGTCAGGGTCAGTTCCGGGTTGATGATCGAAAAGTCAGGCCGGTTCAGGTCGCTGCGCAGGCCGCGCTTGAGCGGCTCGTTGGCGCGGTTGATCACGCTGCTGTTGGAGCCTTCGGAACCGGTGGCCGGCAGGGTGATGATCGTGCCCAGGCCGCAGGCGGCGTTCCGGTTTTCTCTTGTTGACGTAGAAATCCCAGAAATCGCCGTCGTAACAAGCGCCGATGGCGATCGCCTTGGCGGAATCGAGGACGCTGCCGCCGCCGACAGCGAGGACCAGATCGATCCCCTCGCGTTGGCAGAGCTCGATCCCTTCGTAGACCAGGATGTCACGTGGATTGGCAACGACACCGCCCAGGGTGAGGATTTCCAGGCCCGCTTTTTCGAGTGAATCCAGGACGCGGTCGAGCAGGCCGCTGCGGACCACCGAACCGCCGCCGTAATGGACGAGGACTCGTTTTCGCGCCATACAGTGCTGGCCAGACTGCCGGCTTCGTTCTCCCGGTCGCGGCCGAAAATCAGGCGGGTCGGGCTGTAGAAGTCAAAATCGAGCATGACGCACAGACCTCCAGTCAGTTTTTCGGTTTGTAGCTGTCCTTCAATGAGACAGAGCGGTTGAAGACCAGGGCGTCCGGCCGGCTGTCGCCGTCATCGAGGCAGAAATAGCCCAGGCGCAGGAACTGGAACGATGCTGGCGCTGTAGAGCCGGCCAGCGAAGCTTCGACCTGGCAGTCCGCGAGGACTTCCAGGGACTCCGGATTCAGATGCATTCGAGGAAATTCCGGTCGGCGGCATCCGGGTCGGCGACGGTGAACAGATTGTCATAGAGGCGGACTTCGGCGGGCAGAGCAGTGTGGGCGTCGACCCAGTGGATCGTGCCTTTGATCTTTGCGGCCGTCCGGCGTATTGCCGCCGCGGGTCGCCGGATCATAGGTCGGCATGGACGGCGGTGATCCGGCCGTCCTCGTCCTTGTCGCAGCCGGTGCAGCGGATGACATAGGCGGTCTTGAGCCGGACCTCATTGCCGGGGAACAGGCGGAAATAGCCTTTGACCGGGGTTTCCTGGAAGTCGTCGGCTTCGATCCAGAGTTCGCGGGAGAAGGAGACCGTGCGGGTCCCGTCTTCCGGGCGTTCCGGATTGTTCTCGATCTCGAAAGTCTCGGTCTGGTCGGCCGGGTAATTGTCGATCACCAGGCGGACCGGCCGCAGGACGGCCATGACCCGGCGGCGCGATTGGCGTTGAGGTCTTCGCGCAGGCAGTGTTCGAGAAAACCGAAATCGACGGTGCTGTTGACTTTGGAGACGCCGATCCGGTCGCAGAAAGCTGCGGATGCGCGGCCGGCGTGTAGCCGCGGCGGCGCAGCCCGCACAGGGTCGGCAGGCGCGGGTCGTCCCAGCCGGCGACCCGGCCGGTTCTCGACCAGCTGGCGCAGCTTGCGCTTGCTCATGACCGTGTGGTTGATGCCCAGGCGGGCAAACTCGATCTGGCGCGGCTTGGCCGGCAGGTCGATGTTGTCGATGACCCAGTCGTAGAGCGGCCGGTGGTCTTCGAACTCCAGCGAGCAGAGCGAGTGGGTGATGCCCTCCAGCGCGTCCTCGATCGGATGGGCATAATCGTACATCGGGTAGATGCACCAGGTGTCGCCGGTCCGGTGGTGATGGGCGCGCAGGATGCGGTAGAGGACCGGGTCGCGCATGTTGAAATTGCCGGAGTTCAGGTCGATTTTGGCGCGCAGGGTCATGGAGCCGTCCGGAAATTCGCCGGCTTTCATCCGCCGGAACAGATCGAGGCTCTTCGGCGGCCGGACGGTCGCGCCAGGGGCTGGGCGTCGCCGGCGTGGTCAGGGTGCCGCGGGTTTCGCGGATCTGGTCCGGCGTCAGCTCGCAGACAAAGGCCAGGCCTTTGCGGATCAGGTCGCAGGCACAGCTCGTACATTTGCGGGAAATAATCCGAAGCAAAGTAGAAACGGTCGCCCCAGTCAAAGCCCAGCCAGTGGATATCCTCCTGGATCGCTTCGACATATTCGACATCTTCTTTGCTCGGATTGGTGTCGTCCATGCGCAGGTTGCAGAGCGCCGCCGAATTTCTCGGCCGTGCCGAAATCGATGACGATCGCCTTGGCGTGGCCGATATGCAGGTAGCCGTTCGGCTCGGGCGGGAAGCGCGTATGCACGGTCATGCCGGCAAAGCGGCCGCCGGCGGCGATATCGTCGTCGATCATTTCGTGGATGAAATGGCTGGGCTGCCGGCTCAGTCGGCAGTTTCAGCATGCTGCATCAGTCCTGATGGTCATTGCTTCGGCGATGTCAGCTGCATTGGCGATCTAGGTCAGCCGTTGCGGTCGTCATCCGGCCTGCAGTTTGTGCCGGCAGTGCCGCAGCTGCCGGCCAGGCTCCAGCCGGGCCAGCGATTCGTCCCGGCCGAGGATGGTCAGGATCTCGATCGCGCCGCCCGGGGTGACTTCCTGGCCGGAGGCCGCGATCCGGACCGGCCACATCAGCTGGCCGGTCTTGAGCTCGAGGCGCGCGGCCAGAGCCGATCAGGCTGTCATGGATGGCCTGGCGGGTCCACTCCGGCAGGCCGGCCAGCAGATCGGCGACGGCCGGGCAGGACCTGCGGCGCCAGCTCCGGCGTCGGCCTTGCTCTTTTTGTTATAGAAAAGGTCGAGCGGCATAGTCGCTGGCGGCTCGTCAGGAAACGCGACCATGTCCGGGATCTGGGTCAGGCGGATCAGCGCGCGGCTGGAGCATTTCGGCCAGCAGGGCGGCGTCGTAGCGGCCGGCCGGCGAAAACTCGGTCCAGGTCGCGGCCGGATCAGGGCGAGGAAAGCATGCCGGCTCCATCGCCCGCAGGTATTCGGCATTGAACCAGCTCAGCTTGTCATAATCGAAGACCGACGGCGACTTGCTGATGCCGTCGATCGCGAAGACCCGGCACAGGTCGTCCAGGCTGAAGATCTCCCGGTTGTCGGCCGGGCACCAGCCCAGCAGGGCGATGTAGTTGATGATCGCCTCCGGCAGGTAGCCCTCGGCCAGCAGTGCCTCGAAAGCTGGTCGAACCATGGCGCTTGGACAGCTTGTGGCCGTCCTTGCCGACGATCAGCGGCAGGTGGACATAGGTCGGGATCTCCCAGCCGAAAGCCTCGTACAGCAGATTGTATTTGGGCGTCGAGGACAGGTATTCGGATCCGCGGACGACATGGGTGATCGCCATGACGTGGTCGTCGACCACATTGGCGAAATTGTAGGTCGGGAAGCCGTCCGACTTGAGCAGGACCTGGTCCTCCAGCTCGCTGTTGTCGACCGTGATCGTCGCCGTAGACGGCATCGATGGAAGGTGGTTGTGCCGGTCAGCGGCATTTTCTGGCGGATGACATGCGGACGGCCCGCAGCCAGCATGGCGCTGCGACTGTCTCCGGCCGGCAAGATCGCGGCAGTGGCGGTCGTAACCGCCGGCGAAACCTGCCGGCAGTCTTCAGCGGCCTTCGCGGAGCTCGTCCAGCCGTTCCTTGCTGCAGAAGCAGTAATAGGCCTTGCCTGCGGCGACCAGCTGCTCGGCGTAGGGGCGGTAGAGGTCCGAGCCGCTCGCTCTGGACATAGGGTCCATAGGACCGCCGATATCCGGACCTTCGTCATGGACGCAGGCCGACCTGGCGCAACGTGCGGTAGATGACATCGACCGCGCCCTCGACCTGACGTTCCTGGTCGGTGTCTTCGATCCGCAGGATGAATGTGCCGCCCAGCGAACGGGCGATCAGGTATTCGTAGAGGGCGGTGCGCAGATTGCCGACGTGCATGAAGCCGGTCGGGCTGGGTGCATAACGGGTGCGGATGGCCGCAGAACTCATGGAAAACCTCTCTGGCGTGCTTCCCTTGATTTCGCCGCGTGGACGCGGACTGTTCACGGGATGTTCACAAAATGGACTAATTTATAAATGCATAATATGATACCATAGGATCCAGAATTTGACACTTTAAAAGACACTTCAGAAAGAGGTAGAGCATGTTTGGTTATGTCCGGCCGCTGAAACCCGAACTGCTGGTTCGCGAGTTGTCCCGCTACCAGTCGATCTATTGCGGCATCTGCAAGCAGATCGGCCGTGATTATGGCCAGCTGCCGCGCCTGCTGCTCGGCTATGACCTGACCCTTCTGGCCGTCCTTCTGCTGGCCCTGTCTGATGAACAGCCGCCGGAAGATTTTGCCGGTTGCATCACCAATCCCCTGAAAAAGCGCCCGGCACTCCATGGTGGCAAAATTCTCGAACTTGCTGCCGGGCTGACCATCCTGATGGCCTACCACAAAGCTGAAGACAATGTCCAGGATGAACACCCGGTGCTTGGCGGGTCGGCGAAACTGGCGATCAAACCAGCTTACCGCAAGGCCAGGCGCAAATACCCGGAATATGACCAGGTTTTGATCCGCCACCTTGAACGTTTGCGCCAATTCGAAGCCGGTCCGCCTGACCTGGCTGCAGCTGACGTTTTCGGAGATCTGCTCGGTGAAGTGTTTACTCTGGCAGCCCCATTGGTGACCGAAGATTCTGCGATCAGCGGCGGCCTCAATCGCTTCGGCCAGGCTCTCGGTGCCTGGATCTACTTGCTCGATGCAATTGACGATCGTGAAGCTGACTGCAATAATGGGAGCTGGAATCCTTTTTCCCCACTGGAGAAAATCGAAGCTGTGCAGCGGGCCGAGGAACTGCTCGAAGCACGGGAAGCCGATATGGACCGCGTCGCTGCCTTGCTGCCCTATGAACGCGATGCTGGCCTGATGGGCAATATTGTCACCGCCGGTCTGCAGTCTGTGCGTGACTCGATCATGGCCGGGCGTCGCCTGACCAAATTTTAAGGAGATAGCCAAATGGCCAAAAATCCGTATGAAGTGCTCGGCGTCCGTGTCGGTGCTTCGCAGGAAGAAATCAAGAAAGCCTATCGGACGCTGGTCAAGAAGTACCATCCCGACAATTATAAGGATCACCCGCTGGACGATCTTGCCAAAGAGAAAATGCAGGAAGTCAACGAGGCCTATGACCGCCTGACATCCGGCAAAGCCGATGCCGGCCAGCATTCATCGCAGTCTGGTGCAAACCAGAATGCGCAGAATCCGCAGCAACAGTGGCAGCAGCAACAACAGCAGCAGTGGCAGCAATGGCAGAACCAGCAGCGCCAATACGGCAACCAGAGTCCCTACTACCGCCAGAACAATGGTGACTTCTGCAATACCCTCGGGTGCCTGTGCTGTGCCGATTCCTGCTGCGAGTGCTGCGGCTCGGACCTGATCTCCTGCTGCTGAAGATGCGGCTGGACTGGAGACCTCGCCCGATATGAACCAGACAAAAAGCAATACGCGTGCAGTTGCTCTCGGTGGGATGATGGCCGCGCTGGCCATCCTGTTCCTGGTGGCCGGGGCGATTTTGCCAACGGCAGACCTCTCGCTTTTGGCTTTGAGCTCCCTGCCAATAGCAGTTGCCGTCATCGAACTTGGGTACAAGCGGGCCCTGCTGGTTTACCTGGCCGTCAGCCTGATCAGCCTGGCCTGGCCGGGTATCGCTTTCAGCTATTTATTTCTTTTCTTCTTCGGCATCTTTCCGGTTCTCAAAGCCGTTTTCGAATTCAGGCTCAACCGCGCAATCTCGGCCTTGGCCAAGCAGCTCGTTGCCAACATCCTCGTCCTTCTGGCCACCTGGCTGTTCGCCCGGGAAATGATCCTAGCCCAGGCCGCAACCTGGGGCTGGTGGTACATACCTGCCCTCGTCGTCCTGCTGCAGGTCTTGATCCTGGTCTATGATTATGCCCTGACCTTGCTGATCAGTTTTTACCTGGACAGACTGGCCAAACATCTGAAAAGATAAGCATGCTTTAGGCCCTGCAGCCAATTTCAAGATAACTATGTTTGCAAAAAGAGAAGCACGAGGGGCCGGATAAGATGCCCCTCGTGTTTTTGCATGTCTGTCGCGTCCAAAACCAGTCAAAATCAATGGAATTATTGCAAGTGGTTAATTATGACAAATATACAATGACATATTGACATCTATATCTAAATCATGTATATTAAAAGCGTGAACCGAAGACGCACGCGCGACACGGCTCACTCAATTAAATGCAGGCAAAAAGGCTAACGCCTTCCGCCGATAAAGGCAAACCAAGCGAAAGCTTGGGACGCAAAGCTAAAGGGTCTCTGGGATTTATCCCGTGGCAGCCAGCTACCGAAACTGGGAGGTTTCTTTATGTCCAAAGCTGTTGCTACCCGTATCATCTCAGCCGCCATCGCCCTCGTCGCGGTTGTCGGTTTTGCCTCCGCCAATGTCTCCGCCCAGGAAACCAGCATTTCTGATCGCATCGCCGAAGCCAAAAGCAAAGTCTGGGGCGAATACCCCAAAGCCGAACAGGCCTGGCCGGCATTCGAACGTCCGGTCGCCGTGGTCGAAGCTGCTCCGGTCAAAACCGCAGCCGCAGCCCCCGTCGCTGAAAAGAAAGCTGAAAAAACCGAAACCGTTCCGACCGAAGTCAAAAAAGCCGCTCCCGCGCCTGCCAAGCCTGTCGCCGCTCCGGCAAAAACTGAAGAGACCCAAGTCGTTGAAGCAGCTCCTGCCGCCCTCCGGCCCCCGTTGCCGCTCCGGTCAGCGTCGTCGCCACAACGGGCGACATGTGGATCGACGAGATCGTCCGCCTGACCAACGAAGCCCGCAGCGCCGAAGGCCTCGCCCCGCTCTCGATCAACACCACCCTCAACCAGGGCGCCGCGATCCGCGTCCCGGAACTGCCCTCCAGCCCGGCCCCGCATGTCCGTCCGAACGGCGACGCCTTCTACACGATCTACAGCCAGATCGGCTTCAGTGTCCGTGCCGGTGGTGAGAACTACGCGATTGCCACAGCCAATGCCTACACCCCTGAACAGATCGTCAACGCCTGGCTGGCCTCCCCGGGACATCGCGCCAACATCATGAACAGCAAATACACCCAGATCGGCGTCGGCCACGGTGTCATCGGTGAAAGCGAATACTTCGAACAGCTCTTCAGCAACTAAGAACAACGCTAACGCATCAGGCAAAAATCAACGACTCCTCTTTGATTCTCCCATCAAGCGTTAGCTGGTCAGGCAAAATCGAAAACACCCCTATGGTTCGCTCAGACAGGTCCTCATCCACTGATAAATCAGCGGATTCCGGAACTCGCTCGGCCATAGGGGTGTTTTCGATTTTGCCCGATGTTAACGGCTGGGCGAGCAGAGGGGAGTCGTTGATATTGCCCGGCGTTAGCGGGTGGTTCGATGTTGGGTGGTTCGTGGTTTTGCGTTTTATTGGACGTTGGGGTCCGTTGATTTTTTCAAAAAATTATTTGCAGTTTTCCAGGGTGCGCTGGATGGCTAACTCGATGTCTGTGTGGCAGCAGGTTCCTTTGGGGTTGTTGACCAGGCATTGGCCGTTCTTCATCGCCCCGGTAGTCTTGGCAATGTCAGCGATTGTTCTGGCCCCTTGCTCGTTAACAGCGTGAGCGATCTCAGCTTCGGTCACATGGTTGCAGTAGCACACATATTTATGAATGCATAACGACTTGAACGACCTAAACATTGTACAGCCTATCGCAGGGGTGAAGCGACTGCTATCCCGAACCTTGAAAAAACGCAGATTCGGGTGAAAGCCGCAACGAACACTTCAATCCGTCTGACTCGCTACCGCCGGGCAAAATCAACCCCCTCATTCAGTCCGCCCAAGCCGTTAACGCGGGGCAAAATAAAAAATGCCCTTCAATTCAAGCGAGTTCCGCAGCCCGCAAAGCGGGCGAGGACCTGTTTGAGCGACTTGAAGGGCATTTTTAATTTTGCCTGACCTGCTAACGCTTACCTAGCGACTCGAAGTGGAGTTGTGGATTTCGCCTGATCCGATAACGTTGTCTAAACTGAATGAAGCAGGCTCGTTGCGACTTTTACCCTGGTTCAGCGGTTGTCATCGTCAGTACAGCAGCCGCTTCTGCCCCTCGATCTGCTTTATTGGGGCGATATTCTGGGTGACTTCGAGTGTGCCGAGGTATTGGCCAGCCGGGCCGCGAACGGCAAAGTAACGGATCAGGATGTAGAGTTCGCCCATTTTGATCCAGAAGTCTTCCGAGTTTTTGACGCCGGCTTTGAAGTCATTGACGAGTTTTTCAACGACGTGGACGCTCGCCGGGGGATGGCAGTTGCTGACGTGGCGGCCGATGACTGTTTTCGGCCGTGGGAAGACGCGGTCTTCTGCACGGGAGAAGTAACGAACGATGTCATTTTCATCGACAAATGTGATGTCGATCGGCAAGATGTCGAGTAAGGCTGAAAGCTGGTCGAATCTCAGGACACCGGTGTCGAAGTGGATCAGGCCATCGCCTGGCACTGCGGATTTGTTTGTGCCAGTGTCTTTCAATTCCTGGAGGTGGCTTTCAGCGTCGAGTGTATGGCGGACGGGCTGCCAGGGGCCGTCGGGTTCGACTAGGCAGTAACCGACTTCAGCGCTTTCCTGGGCAATGGCGAACCATTCATCTTCGGTCAGCAGGTCGACCAGCATCGGGATCAGGATGTTTTCTTCTTTGAAGAACATTTCCGATATTTTCTTGTAAAGATCGGCGAGTGGTCCGGCGACGCCGGGATCGCGGGCCATGACGCGCTTGCGGCAGTCTTTGATCGCGTCGCGGATCTCATCGTCGACACCCCACATGACTTTGGGCGGTGCATTGCGCTCATATTTTTCCAGATAGGGGAAAATCAGCATTTCCTTGCGGGCGTAATGCTTGTCGATGTCATAGAGCAAGCCCAGGGAACTGGCCAGCTGATCAGCTGCAGTATCCGGATCTGCTGCAAAAGCCAAGGTTTGCGGTTCGAGTGTTTGCCGGATCAGTTCGGCAATCGCTTCATTCTCCCGGATTAAGGTGCGGACCGGATGTCCCGGTATTTCGTCGAATTCGAGGTCTTCGTCGACGCTCAGTTGATCACGGAAGACTTCGGCATGGACATCGCAGAGGTTTTGAACCTGCTCGACTGGCAGGCCTTCGTTGACCAGCTCTGTTTCGAGCCGGGCAATTTCATCGCCGCTGATACCAGCGGAAATATGTGAAAATGCTTCCTTGACCGATTCAACAGATGCACCGGCGTGCAGCGATCGGATGATTTCCTTAAGGCCAGCGCGGCGTTCCTGATCGCTCAGAGCAGCTCGGTTGTTGATGAATTCACTCATGAAAGTTCCTCCTTCAAGGTTGGAACTGGCCTGGCTGGCTGGTTCCGGTTTCCGCTTGTTGCTGATTTACTGCTTGAGCGTACGCTTGTTCGGGTGGAAGTTCCGTTGCTGAAGCTACAAAGAAGAAATTGATCCGATTATATACGTTATCCGACGTTGTCGATGAATGATGTCTAGCGGCGACTGCGGATTTCAAAGAAGAGGAGGAAAGCGATCTTGGTCAGGCGAACAAGTCTGGTCATTAACTTGACCACCAAGACAATGATCAGCGTCGAAAGCATGGCGAGCAGGATGAATGTCAAGTTTGGATTGCTTTGCAGTTCCTTGAGCGCCTGGTCGAACAGGGTCACACTGGAGAGAATCTGGCGGTCAGGTCCGACGTCGACCGCGATGGTCGTGCCATCGAGCAGTTTGAAGATGGTCTGGCCGACGACCGCTCCACTGAGAATCGGTCGGGGAAATGGGCCAAAAGACTGGTATTGGACAGCTGAATCGAGGAAATCCTGCCCGATCGGGCGGATATACGTAATGGACTTCAAGTAGACGAGGCCAAATTTCTCGCCATCGACTGTCTGCTCCTGGCCGCCTAAGAAGTTATCGCCGGCTTCGACGAGGGTAGCGATTTCGTAAGTGCGTTCGATCGCATCATAGAGGGACAGCGTGTCGCTGATCGCCTGGGTGGTCTGTCCGCCCTGGACAATTGTGATGATCGGGATATCCTTGCTTGTCCCGAAGGTGATGGTTGTGGCTCCGAATCGATTGCTGTAAAAGGCGCCTGTCACGCGGCCGTCGGACATCGTCCAGATCGATTCCAGCTGATGGTGCAGCGATACGACCACTGGTCCTTCAAGGACCAGGTATTCACTACCTTTGCTGAGTTCAGTGGCCAGCAGTTTGTTCTGCATGATGATCACGACCAGATGGGCGAGGTCGCGCAGGGTTGTGATCGCAGGTATTGATGGACCTGCCTGGTCTTTGTCCTTGATCGCAGGCAAACCCGTGCTGCTGACGAAATTGGTCTTCGTCAGTTCAAGACTCTGGGCCCTGCTGTTCATCGCTTTGACGAATACGGCTTCTTCGCCGCTGATCTGTTCCGCCAGGGCCAATGCCGCGGCATCGGAATCATAGAACAGCATGCGCAGCAGCAGATACTCAAAACTGTATTTTTCACCTGTGTTCAGGGCGGATTGGCCGAAGTTCACTGCCTGGTCTTCGACATCGGCTGCAACGCTGCTGATCGTGATCATGGTATCCAGCTGCAATTTTTCAGCTGCGATAAGGGCTGTCATCAGTTTTGCAGCTGCGGGGATATTGACCGCCACATCACTGTTCTGATCATAAAGAATTCGTGATCGGTTGGGTTCGAGGACTATCGCATTCTGGCCGCTGATGCCAACCTGGATTTTTGGCAGTCCGGACAAGTTTTCGGTTGGATTAACTGCTGTTGAGGCGGATATGCTTTTATTGGTATTGGCAGCAAAAACCGGAACTGCACAAACCGGCAGCGCCAGCAAAAGGCAAAAGCCAGCCAGCGCCAGTGCGCCCAACCGAATCATCCAGGTATTTGTCCGTTGTTTCGCGCGCACCAATGCCATGCCAAAAACTCCAACTTTAATTGATGGGAGGAGACCTTCTGGAAAAATCTTATCACAGTCGCGCGCGGCGATGCAAAGTTTGCCGGTGATGTATGGGCGAAATGTTCAAATCTTGCAATAAGAGCTACCCAAAAACCATCAAATCAGCGTATCTGGCAGATAGTTAGCGATATCCTATAATTTAGCCTTGCAAAATTTATACAATTCTACCTATAATTGATACATCATTTTGATAGTATACGTTCGTGTCACAATCGACCGATAATAACTCCGGAGGAATCATGAAGACTGACCTAATCGATTTAACACCTCTAGCCAATATACTTCCATCCGACCATCTCGTATCCTTGCCGGGAGGCCCTGTCGAAATCCTCATGACCTCCGATCCAGTCAACTTTTCCCAACCAATCGAAGATATTCATCCGCATTATGAATTTATGATACCGCTCAGTATCTTCACCCATTTTTATATCGACAAACGGATGATTGAATGTCGCCCGGGCCAGATGTTGATCATCAAGCCGCAGCTGCGCCATGGCGTTTCGCGTGGCATGCGCCAGGCCAGCTTTATTTCGGTGTTCATCCGTGCCGACTATCTGGACAACCTGGTCCGTGAATTGCTTGGCCCGACCAGCACACCCTTTCTCGGCGAACAGTGCCTGCTGCACTCCGAGGTCCAGACAGTCCTGTCCAACCTGATTTCCGAAATGCGCGACAACCGGATCGGCCGCGACCAGCTCGTCGCCAACCTGGCCCAGCAACTGGTCATCCAGCTGATCCGTCATTATCATATCAACCAGCTGGAAGAAATCCGCCTGTTCGACAAACCGCTGACCGAGAACCAGGCCCGCTTCCAGTCTGTCCTCGAATTCATGCATGAAAACCTTGAGGAGAAGCTGACGATCGAACGGCTCGCCGAGCTGACCCGCATGAATCGCTTCCATTTCATTCGCGCCTTCAAGCAAGCTTTTGGCCAGAGTCCGTATGATTTCCTGACCGATCTGCGCATCACACAGGCCAAACGGCTGCTCGTCCACACTCGCTTGTCAGCGAATGAAATCGGCATCCAGTGCGGATTTTTCTCAGCCAGCCGCTTCTCAGCTGCTTTTCGCCAGAATACGGGGATGACGCCGAGTGCTTACCGAAACAAGATTCTCAGTGAACAACGTTCACTTGAGCATTTTACCGAACCAGTCCAAGCCCCCTATTACACAGAATTTGCGCAGTGAAGACTGCACGATAAAATAAACCTAGCATTCCTCTAGGAAAATAGGTTTGGATGTCTTGACAAGTCGTTACCCTGCCATTATCATTCAATTAAATCATACAGGTTTACTTGGATTAGCGGAGGAAAACGAGATGAGCAAGCTTGACCCGACCAAATATTCTTTTAACACTTTGGCTATCCATGCTGGCCAGGAACCTGATCCGACGACCGGTTCGCGCGCGGTTCCAATCTACCAGACGACCTCCTACGTGTTCGAAGACACCCAGCACGGTGCAGATCTTTTCAGCCTGGCCAAGCCGGGCAACATCTACACCCGGATCATGAACCCGACCACCGCGGTCCTTGAAGAACGCATTGCCGCCCTCGAAGGGGGTGTCGGTGCGCTGGCCGTGGCATCCGGCTCGGCTGCCATCACTTACTCCATTCTCAACCTGGCTGGGGCCGGCGACCACATTGTTGCCGCTTCGACTTTGTATGGCGGAACATTGAACCTGCTGTCCAACACCTTGCCACACTACGGGATCACGACGACCTATGTCGATCCGGACAATCTCGATACATTCGTCGCTGCTACCTTGCCTCAGACAAAAGCCTGGTATGTCGAATCGATCGGCAATCCGAATGGCAACCTGGTTGACCTCAAGCGACTGGCAGACCTTGCCCATGAAAATGGTGTGCCGCTGATTGTCGACAATACTTTCGGCACCCCTTATCTGATCCGCCCGATCGAACATGGTGCTGATATTGTCGTTCACTCGACAACCAAATTTATCGGCGGACATGGGACCTCGATCGGTGGCATTGTCGTCGATGCCGGGCGATTCAATTTCAACTCCGAAAAATTTCCGCTGCTGTCCCTGCCGGACCCCAGCTACCACGGTCTGGCTTATGCCCGTGACTTGGGCAATCTCGCCTATATTCTGCGGATGAGAGTCGCCCTGCTGCGTGACACAGGTGCGACGATGAGCCCTTTCAATGCCTGGCTTTTCATCCAGGGATTGGAAACCCTGCCACTGCGCATGGACCGCCATGTCGCCAATGCCCAGAAAGTTGCCGAGTACCTGTCCAGCCATCCAAAAGTATCATGGGTCAATTATGCAGGCTTGCCGGGCAACAAGTACCACGCTCTGGCTCAACAGTACCTGCCCAAAGGCGCCAGTTCCATTTTCACCTTCGGCGTCAAGGGCGGCAAACCTGCCGCCGTTCAATTCATCGACCATCTTGAGTTGTTCTCCAACCTGGCCAATGTCGCTGATGCTAAATCCCTGGTCATCCATCCGGCCAGCACGACCCATTCCCAGGCATCGGATTCGGAATTGGCCAAGGCAGGCATCAGCCAGGAACTGGTCCGACTCTCGATCGGGCTTGAAGATGTAGAAGACCTGATCGCCGATCTCGAACAGGCTTTGACCTTTGCCTGATAACAACATGAGGCTATGCCAGGCTACGTCAGGGAGTGATCATCCATGAGGATTTCAACACGCGGCGTTTACGCCCTTGAGGCGATGCTTGCGCTCGGCAGTCCAGAGACTGGCGAGCGCGTCAGCATTCGCCAGATCAGTGAGCAGACGGGTCTGTCCGATAGTTACCTCGAGCAGATTTTTGCCTTGCTCAAGAAAGCCGGGCTATTGACCAGTACCCGCGGCAATCGTGGCGGGTACTTTCTATCCCGTCCGCCGGCCAGGATCAGCGTTGGCGATATCGTGCGTGCGGCTGAAGGCTCGTTAAGCCCGGTGGCCTGCACTGCCGATGACGATCGAAACTGTGACCGCTACCAGGGTTGTCTGACCCGGCCGGTCTGGGCCATGATGGACCAGGAAATCAGTGATTTTGTCGACCAGATCAACCTTGCTGACTTGTACACGGCCTTCCAGACCGAAAGCAATGACAGCAATCCGGAGTTCTTTATATGAAACTGTCAACGAAGAGCCGATACGGTCTGCGTGCCCTGATCGATCTGACGATCAATAGCCAGAATGGCCAGGTCGCCTTGCATCAGATTGCCCAGCGGCAAAACCTGTCGATCAAATACCTCGAACAGGATTTTGCCACAATGCGCAAGGCAGGTCTTGTCCGCAGTATCAAAGGCGCCCAGGGCGGGTATATCCTGGCCCGGCCGGCGGAGATGATCCGGGTTGGGGAAGTCATCCGGATCCTTGAAGGGGATCTCTCGTTTGTCGACCTTGACGATTTAAATGAACATCAGACACCCATCCGCCGTTTCCTGATTGCAAGAATCTGGCAGCCCCTGAGCCAGCGCATCGAAGACAAAATGAATGCATTGACGCTGGCAGACCTTGCCGCCCGGCACCTGAGCGAAAGCGGCCAGGATCCGATGTATTTCATCTGATGGATGTCACCATTAGTCAATCAATAGACCGATAATGGTCAAAGGCTCCGGGTCGTGGTATCATAGGTGATGCAAAACCCCTAAGGAGCAAGATTCAATGCAAATAGTCGGCCAGATCCATGACCGGTCGTTTCCCATTCATATCGGCGCAGATACCCTGCGCGAGATTCCGGCCCTTATTCCCGAAATTGGCAAAGCCAACCGAATCGTCATTGTCACCGACCGTGAGGTCGGCTCACTATATTTGAATAAATTGCAGCAAGTCTTGCAGGCAGCAGGCCATTCCTACAATGTTGTCACAGTTGATGGTGCCGAAACTGGCAAGAACCTGGATACTGTCCGGTTCATCTGCGAAGAGCTGGCGGACCTGGCGGTCAATTCATCTGATATCCTGATTGCCTTTGGCGGCGGCAGCATCATTGATGTGGCCGGCTATGTGACCGCAACTTTCCTCGGCCATCCGCGTCTGGTTCTCATCCCGACTTCATTATCTGCGATGGTCGATTCAGCCATCTGTTCGTACAACCATCTCAATGTCCGCAGCAGCAAGAATAGCCTGGGACTGCAGAACCGGACCACAGCCGTCGTGATCGACCCGAGCATGACATCTTCATTGTCGCCGCGCCAGATTGCCTGTGGATATGCCCGGATCGTTCTGTATGGATTGCTTGCCGATGTAAGCTTGCTGGACAAGCTCGAAAATGGCAAATGGGATTTGTCGGAATTGATCACCCTTTCCCTGCAGGCAAAACAGTCTCTGCTCAACCAGAATGGCCGGCTGCTTTCTTTCGGCCAGCAGATCGGTGATGCGATCGAGGGGCATTTCCGTTTCCTCAAGTACCTGCATGGCGAGGCCCTTGCGCTGGGGATGCTGGCTGTGTGGCCGGATGAACGATTGAAGCGTCTGCTGATCAATCTCAAGCTTCCAGTCGAATTGACTGGTGTTTCACCTGAAGTCATCACCCAGCGTGTCCTGAGGACCATCGCACCCGGTGAACCACTGAAACTTGTCGAACTCGAAGCCATCAACCAGCCGAGGGTGACCCTGATTCCGAGTGACCAGGCAGAAGCCACTTTGCTGTCAAGAATCCGCACCCTTAGCCCTGACCGGGAGGCAATCCCTTGAAAATCACTACTTTGAAATCACGGCCGCTGCTGTCGGCACTGCTGGTCATCTGCCTTCTTCTGCCGCTGACATCCTGTGCCGAAAAGTCCGGTACCGCTGCGCAATCGACCGTTGCGGATTATGGCACTTACGGATCGAAACTGGCGCTGAAATTGGCTGCTGATTATCCAAATCGCAGCCCTGGATCAGAACAGGAGACCGGCGCCCGGGAGTTCCTCGCTGACGCTTTCAAAGACCTGGGTTTCAAGGCGACCGTCCAGGAATTTACCTTCACCACGGCTGATGGGCAGACATTGTCATCCGCCAACCTGGTTGTCCGGCTCGAAGGCGATGGTGTTTCCGTGACAGATGCGAACGGCAAGACGTCGGTTGAAAATCGGCAAGTGATCATCGGTACCCATTACGATGTCAGCGTCACGGCTGAACAGGCCGCCGCTGCAGCCGCTGCCGCTGGAGCGACCTCGTCCGAAACGACGGCTGAGACAACCAAAGCGAATAAGACAACGACCAAAGCGACTGAAGCCAAGGACACAACCGCTGAAACGACAGAGACCGCAGTCACTGCCCCACAGCCAACCCTGGCTGACTTTGATGGTATCCATGCCAATGCTTCAGGCGTCGGCGCGCTGTTCACTGCAGCTAAACAACTGAAGCGTGAGAATAGGGACCATGATATCATCCTGATTGCGTTTGGTGCCGGCACAGCCAGCCAGGCCGGGGCAAAAGCCTACCTGCACAGCATGAGTGAAGACGATATTGCCCGGACGGATGCCATGTACAATATTGATGGCATTTATGCCGGCGATGATATGTATGTCCACGCCGGTCAGAATTCTGTCTTGCCCGGCAACCAGAAAATCTACGAAAAGCGCCGCAAACTCTATGAAGCGACGGACGTCTTTTTTGAAAATGAGTTGTACACCAAAAATGGCTACAACTTGAATACCAATCAGTCATCGATCAATGTACCCTTGGGCGATGCGGGACAAATGGCTATCTATCGTGAATGGACACAGCATCAGTCAGATCACACGCCGTTTGACCAGGCTGGGATACCGATTGTCTTTTTTGAGTCATTTGACTATGACTACAAGACACTTGAGGAGATGAAAGAGAGCAAGAATCCGGCGCTCTCGGCGACGGGCGGTGCTGTGCGCGGTACCCAGTTTGATTCGACCGATTTCCTCCAGTATTTGTTTACCAACGCGACTGCGCTCGATAAACCTTCGTCCAAAAAGACCGTCACCATCGAGCGGCTGGAGCAGCGTGTCAATAACACAGCCTTTGTGATTGTCGAAGCAGTCAAACGCAAAGCGACAGCGGTCAGTGAAACGAAGGCTGGTTAAGCGATGATCTTCCAGATCGACGCATGGCTGTTCTGGCTGATTTTAGTGGCTGCATTCCTGATCGCAGAAGCCATGACCGTCAATTTGACGACAATCTGGTTCGCCTTCGGCTCGTTCGTCGCCATGGTCTTCGATCTGGCCGGCCTTTCTGTCAAATCGCAATTCATCGCGATGATCATCGTGTCAGGTCTTCTTCTGGCCGCATTTGTATTATTGATCAGACCTCGCCTGGCTGTCGGCTGGAACAAGCAGTTGCCGCTTTATTCCGGACGCCTGATTGGCCAGCAAGCCATTGTCACCGAACGGATCGATCCACAACAGGGGACTGGGCTGATCCAGGCCAAGGGACAAACCTGGAGTGCCGTCAGTGGCGACCAGCAGACGGTTGAGGTAAATACTCCGGTTGAAATCGTGGATATCCGTGGGATGAAAGTGATCATCAAGGTCAAGGAGCCGGACTGACAATTGTTGCCGCAGCAAATTCGTGCCGCCTATGTGCACTGGCCATTTTGCCAGCGCAAGTGCGCCTATTGTGATTTCATTTCCTGGCCATCGCAAACCGGCCAGACTGATTTATATGTCCACTGTCTTTTGAATGAGATTGAGGCTGTCGGTGCATGGAGCGTTGAAAACGGTCTGAGTGTGCCGCTGACCTCTGTTTTCTTTGGCGGTGGCACACCATCGCTGGCCAGCCCCGACCAGTTGATGGCGATCCTCGGCGCGCTTTCGGCCAGATTTGGCCTGGCGACTGATGCAGAAATCACCCTGGAAGCCAATCCTGGCACGGTCACATCTGTCGCATTGCGCCAATTGCGTGCGGCCGGCTTCAACCGGATCAGTTTCGGCCTGCAGGCTGCCCAGGATGAATTGCTCCAGACACTCGGCCGGATCCACACCTGTGCCGATTTTGTTGCCTCAGTGCAGGCCGCCCATGCTGCAGGCTTTGAGCGGATCAGTGCGGACCTGATGCTGGGCTTGCCCAGCCAGACGCTCGCGGATGTCGAAGCCAGCCTGGACTTGCTCCTCGACCTGGGGATCGACCACATTTCCTATTATTCCCTGATCATTGAACCTGGCACACCTTTCGCCGACCGGTATCTCGACCGGCCGGATTTGCTGCCGGATGACCAGCTTGAGCGCCAGATGTACCATGGTGTGCAACAGCGGCTGGCGGCGAACGGGGTCTTTCCCTATGAAATCAGCAATGCTGCGAAACCTGGCGATGAATGCCGCCACAACCTTGTCTACTGGCATGGCCTGCCGTATTACGGATTTGGCGTGGCTGCACATAGCTATGCTGCCGGAGTCCGGCGCGGCAATACGGACAAATGGCTCGATTATTTGCAAATCTGGGGGGGAATGGTCCATGCGACGAGACCTGCAGGCTGGCCTTTCCTATCCACTGTGAGTGCAGAAAATATCGACGAAACCGAAGCCCAAAAGGAAATGTTCCTGCTTGGCCTGCGCCTCACCGACGGCGTCACCTGGGCCGATTTTAGCGACCGATTCGGGCGAGATCGATTCGAGCCAGACCGGTTCGGGCGAGATCGATTCGAGCCAGACCGGTTCGGGCGAGAACAATTTCAGGATGCCCGGGAACTTTTTGCGGCACAATTCGCTGCATTGCAGCAGCGTGGGCTATTGGTTTGTGATGAACGAGGCGCTCGCCTGACTGAACTGGGCCTGGATTTTGCCAATCAGGTGTTTGCGGAATTTGTCTGATCTCTCAATAATGATTCCTGACTTTATCTGACCTTCACACAAAAACCACATAAAGGTCAGTTTTATTTCACCATTCATTCATTGACAAGCCCCTGAACGGGTGGTAAATTGTTTTTAGCACTCAAGACCTTCGAGTGCTAAAACGATCCTTTGACCTGAATCAACTGCCCTCGGTGAGCATCATGCCGATTGCATTCGATCCATTGGGAGATCTACAAAAAGCAAATGACACTGGACGAACGTAAAAAATTGATCCTCAAGGCAGTCGTCGATGACTACATCGAAACAGCTGAGCCTGTCGGTTCGAAAAGCCTGGTCAGTCGCCATCAGCTGCCCGTCAGCCCGGCGACGATCCGCAATGAAATGGCTGAACTGGAAGAACTCGGATTTCTGGAGCAGCCGCATACATCGGCTGGCCGTGTTCCATCGGACAAAGGTTACCGCACTTATGTCGATGAGCTGATGGAAGTCGAGGCCTTGCCGGAAGCAGAGGCCAGGACGATCCGCGACGTGCTGCATGAAAACATGGCTGAAGTGACCGGGTTGATCCGCAAAGCTTCGACCCTGCTCTCCGATCAGACCCAGTATACTTCGCTGGCCCTGTCTCCGAAATATTTCAAGAACCATCTCAAGCAGATCAAGATGCTGATGATCGAACCTGGACGGGCGCTCGTCGTTGTTGTCCTCTCGGCTGGCCTGGTCAAAGACCGTATGGTACGGATACCGGAAATCCTCGACAACACCCAGCTGATGCAGATTGCCGCAGCGATCGAAGAAGGGCTTCAGGGGATGACCCTCGACGATATCACGCTCGTCGCCGTCTCCTCAGCCGGCAAACACGCTCCACTTCCCGAATCACTGCTCAACCAGGTCTTGTACGAAGCCTATATCTCGATCAAGCAGGCGGACAATCTCGAAGTCTATATGGCCGGCAGCAATAAATTACTTGCCTACCCGGAATTCAGCGATGTCTCCCGGGCCAAGATGACGCTCGATGTATTGGCCAAGGAAGGGATGGTCGCCGGCTACCTCAATGAAGAGACCGACGATCGCGACAACTCCACCTACATGATCCGGATCGGTCAGGAAATTGCGCTTGAGGGACTCGAAAACTGCAGCTTCATCACGACGACATACAAGATCGGCGACACCGTCGCCGGCCGGATCGGGGTCATCGGCCCCCGCCGGATGTCTTATGCCAAAGTGATTTCCAATATCAATTTTGTCCGTATGAATTTGAACGACCAGATCCGGCGCCTCGGTGTCGGGATCGACAGAATGGAGGATAAATAAGAGCATGAAGAAAACACACGCACACTCCGAATCCGCGCCGGACGAAAATCTTGTCCGCGAAGCCAAGGCGCAGAATCCGGCGATGAGCGATCAACGCGCTGAACCATCACCGGCAGCGCCGTTTGAAGACGAGCTTAAAATCGAAGAAGTCAGCGCAGACGAACTGGCTGACCCGACGCTGGTCTACAAGGAAAACCTGGCTGCCCGGGAACAGGAGCTCGCCGAAGTCTCAGATAAATACCTGCGCCTCGCTGCGGAATACGACAATTTCCGCCGCCGCAGCCAGAAGGAAAAAGAAAATCTTTACACAGATTCCGTCGCCCTTGTCATCAAGGAATGGCTGCCAGTCCTGGACAGCCTCGACATCGCAGCAAAAACACTGGCTAATCTTGAAACTGATGCCAACCGTTCGGTGGTTTCCGGGATAGAACTGATCCAGAAACAGGCTTTGGAAGCTATGGCAAGGCTCAATGTCAGTGAAATCGACTGCCTGGGGCAATCATTTGATCCTAATCTAGCCGAAGCTGTCATGCATGTCGAAGATGACAGTGTCGGAGCCTCGACCGTCATCGAAGTCTTCCAGAAAGGCTACATGCGCGGCGACCGGGTGATCCGCCACAGTCTGGTCAAAGTGGCCAACTGATACGAATCCCTCTCACATTGATTTCTCGTAAAATATTCGACTCACTTAATAAAATCAAACACATTTTCAGGAGGAAAATTACATGGCAAAAATTATCGGTATCGACCTAGGTACAACAAACTCATGTGTCGCTGTCATGGAAGGCGGCGAGCCGGTTGTCATCCCCAACGCTGAAGGCAACCGGACAACCCCGTCGGTCGTGGCTTTCACCAAAACCGGCGAAAGTCTCGTCGGCCAGGTCGCCAAGCGCCAGGCCGTCACCAATCCGGACCGCACGGTCATCTCGATCAAGCGCGAAATGGGCATCCAACCACAAGGTCAACATTGACGGCAAGCAGTATTCACCGCAGGAAATTTCGGCGATGATCCTGCAGAAGCTCAAAGCCGATGCCGAAGCTTATCTCGGCGAAACCGTCACCCAGGCCGTCATCACCGTCCCGGCTTATTTCAGCGACGCCCAGCGCCAGGCGACCAAGGATGCCGGCAAGATCGCCGGCCTCGAAGTCCTGCGCATCATCAACGAACCGACAGCCGCTTCGCTGGCTTATGGCCTCGACAAGGAAGCTGACCAGAAGATCCTCGTCTTCGACCTCGGCGGCGGCACCTTCGACGTCTCGATCCTCGAAATCGGCGACGGTGTCTTCGAGGTTCTGGCGACCAACGGCAACAACCGTCTCGGCGGCGACGACTTCGACATGCGAATCGTCGACTGGCTGGTCGATGAATTCAAGCAAGGACCAGGGCATTGACCTGCGCAGAGCGACAAAATGGCCATGCAGCGTCTGCGTGAAGCTGCTGAAAAAGCCAAGATCGAGCTGTCCGGCGTGACCACCACCAATATCAACCTGCCTTACATCACCGCTGATGCGACCGGCCCGAAACACCTGGACATCACCCTGACCCGTGCCAAGTTCGACGAACTGACCATCGGATCTGGTCGAAAAGACCGTGGGCCCGACCCGCAATGCCCTGGCCGACGCCGGCCTGAAGCCGCAGGAAATCGAAAAGATCCTGCTGGTCGGCGGCTCGACCCGTACGCCCGGCTGTCCAGGACATGGTCCGCAAGCTGTCTTCGGCAAAGAGCCCTTCAAGGGCATCAATCCGGACGAATGTGTCGCCATCGGCGCTGCCATCCAGGCTGCTGTCCTGACCGGCGACGTCACCGGCCTGCTGCTGCTCGACGTCACCCCGCTGTCGCTCGGCATCGAGACCATGGGCGGTGTCTTCACCAAGATCATTGACCGCAACACGACCATCCCGACCAAGAAGAGCCAGATTTTCTCGACCGCCGCTGACGGCCAGACCCAGGTTGAAGTCCATGTCCTGCAGGGCGAACGCGAACTGGCCCAGTACAACAAAACCCTCGGCAAGTTCAACCTCGACGGCATCGCACCGGCTCCGCGCGGCGTGCCGCAGATCGAAGTCACCTTCGACATCGACGCCAACGGCATCGTCCATGTCTCGGCCAAAGACCTCGGCACCAGCCGTGAACAGCACATCACCATCACCGCGTCGACCAACCTGACCGATGACGAAATCCAGAAAGCCGTCAAGGATGCCGAACGCTTCGCTGCTGAAGACAAGGCCAAGAAAGAGGAAGTCGACACGAGAAACGCGGCTGATTCGGCGGTCTACCAGGCGGAAAAAACCCTGAAGGACATGGGTGACAAGCTCGACGCCGCTGACAAGGTCGGCCGTCGAAGCCGCGATCGCCAAAGCTGAAAGGTCCAGCATGTCGGCCAATAACCTCGAAGCAATGAAGACAGGACACCGAAGCCCTGCAGCAGGCCTTCTTCAAAGCCAGTGAGAAACTCTACCAGCAGCAGGGCGGCCAGCCGGGACCAGAGCCCGGCGGCCAGAAGCCGAACGCCGGCGCAGGCGCCGGCCAGGCTTACGACGCTGACTTCAAGGATGCCGGCGGCGACAAATAATCCGCTGTCAAATGCCAATTCTAAGGATACTTGAAATCCGGACGGGATTCCCGCCCGAGTCTAACAAGACCGGGCGGTTTGTCCAAGTCTGACAGGAGGACCAGAACGTGCCTGAAAAGAGAGACTACTACGAAGTACTTGGTGTGAGCCCGCGGCGCGACAGATGACGAACTCAAGAAAGCCTATCGCAAACTGGCCAAGCAGTACCACCCGGACCTGAATCCAGGGCGACAAGGAAGCAGAAGCCAAATTCAAGGAAGCCAACGAAGCCTATGCTGTACTCAGCGATGCCGGAAAAGCGCCGCATCTATGACCAGTACGGCCATGCCGGTGTCGATGGCCAGGGCTTCGGCGGCTTCAACGGCGCTGGTTTCGACATCGACCTCGAAGACCTCTTCGGATCGTTCTTCGGCGGTGGTTTCGGCGGTGGCGCAAGCCGCCGCGGCGGGCCGCAGCGCGGCGCCAACCTGAAATACCGCATGAACCTCGATTTCATGGAGGCTGCTTTCGGCGTCGAACGGCCAGATCACACATCAACAAAGATGACTTGTGCGACACCTGCCAGGGCACCGGCACCCGCGATGGCTCAGCAGCCGGACAAATGCTCGCAGCCTGCCACGGAACCGGCCAGGTCAGCCAGCGGCAGCAGACCATGTTCGGCACGGTGATGACATCAGCGTCCCTGCCCGACCTGCAACGGCAAAGGCACGATCATCAAGGATCCCTGTCCCGGCCTGCACGGCCGCGGCCGCCGCCAGAAGAGCAAGAATCTTTCAGGTCAAGGTTCCGGCCGGCATCAACGACGGCGAGATGCTGACCATGCGCGGTGAAGGTGAGCCGGGCAGCCGGGCGGCCCTTACGGCGACCTCTATGTCGAAATCCACATCAGACCGCATCCGGTTTTCCAGCGTGAAGGCTACAACACATACTGTGAGATTGCCGATCACTTTCCCGCAGGCAGCCCTGGGTGCGGAACTTGATGTCCCGACCATCGACGGCCCCTATACATTCAGCTTGAAAGAGGGCACCCAGCCAGGCGAGATCGTTCACGATCCGCGGCAAGGGCATCCCCTATGTCAACCGCGGCCACGTGCGCGGTGACCATATATTCCGGGTCATCCTCGAAGTGCCGAAACACCTGAACAGCCACCAGAAGGACATCCTCAAACAATTTGACCAGTCGACCGACAAGAAAAACTACCAGAAGGTTGACTCCTTCTTTAACAAGATCAAGGAGCTGTTCAAATGAGATGGCTGGAACTGTCCTTTGCCACGACGCATGAAGCAGCCGAACTGATCACGGATTTCCTTTCCAGCCTTGGTGCTGACGGCGTCCAGGTCCAGGATGCTGAAGAAATCCGGGCCATCCTCGCTGATCCGAACAGCCTGACCTATGCCGACGAGGGCTTTCTGGACAGCCTCGATCCCAAGGTCCAGATCAAGGCCTATTTTGCCGAGTTTGACCAGGGGGTTCGCCGCAACGAAGATATCAGCCTGACCAGTGATGAGTTGTACGATGATGCGCCGAAGACCTATGCGCCGCTGGCGGAGCTTGAAGCCCTGATCCGCGAACGTCTCACCGCCTTTGGCGAATTCATGGAAATCGGTGAGGGCTATCTCGGCGCCCATGAAGTCCATGAAGAAGATTGGGCCAATGGCTGGAAAAAGTACTATGAGACGCTTCACCTGACCCCGCGCCTGGTGATCAATCCGAGCTGGGTCGACTACTCTTCGGCAGATGACGAAATCGTGATCACCCTGGACCCGGGCAGTGCTTTTGGCACCGGCACGCATGAAACGACCGCGATGTGCGCTCAATGGCTGGACGACCTCCTGCTCGAAGGCGACGAGGTGCTCGACCTCGGTTGTGGCAGCGGTATCCTGGCGATTATCGCAGCCCGACTCGGTGCCGCTTCAGTCGAAGCTGTCGATATCGATCAGCTGGCGACTGACGTGGCCATCGCCAACTGCCAGCTGAACAGCGTTGATGTCGATTGCCATACCGGCGAACTGAAAGATGCCAAACGCAGCCAGTACGACTTGATCGTTGCCAACATCATCGCTGATGTCATCGCGGCGATCGCCGCTGATATCCCGGCGCGACTAAAAGCCGACGGCCTTTTCCTGGCTTCCGGAATCATCGAGGACAAGGCTGAAAAAGTCCTGATGGCCTGCCACGCCGCAGGACTCAGTACGATCGGCCGCTCCGAACGCAACGGCTGGTGTTCGTTCGTGTTCCAGAAACAGTAAATTTATTGCTGATTGTCAATCGAATGGCCGGTCTGCTTATACAATGAATGACCTGCATATGCTATGATAGAGGAACAATTTTGTGTTGCGTTTTTGACTATAGCGGCACAAAACATCCCGAATAATTATGCGAGGTGATCCCATGATTGATGTCACAGCATTAGGCGAATTATTGATTGATTTCACCCCGGCCGGCCTGTCCAGCCAGGGCAATCCGATCTTCGAGCAAAATCCCGGCGGTGCGCCAGCCAATGTCCTGGCCGCCCTGTCGAAACTTGGCTGCCAGACAGCCTTTATCGGCAAAGTTGGCACCGACCAGTTCGGCCAATTCCTGAAAAAGACACTCGATGATGTCGGCGTTTCGACTCATGGCCTGGTCATGACCGACGCCTGCAATACGACATTGGCTTTTGTCCACTTGAGTCCCAGTGGTGACCGCTCGTTCTCGTTCTACCGTGACCCGGGCGCTGACTTGCTCCTGGAACCGGCTGAATTGGCTTACCAGCTGATCGAAGACAGTGCGATCTTCCATTTCGGTTCGGTTTCGATGACGGCGGAGCCATCACGTTCAGCGACGCTGGCTGCGGTCCGACATGCTATTGACCAGCACAAGCTGGTTTCGTTTGACCCGAATCTGCGCCTGCGCCTGTGGAAATCACCAGAAGCTGCCAAGCACGAGATCCTGGAGACAATGCATCTGGCTGACCTGGTCAAAATCTCGGAAGAAGAGCTGCTGTTCCTGACCGGGGAAACCGATCTCGAAAAAGGTGCGCAATACCTGATCGACACGTACAACTTGAAGCTCGTTCTGATCACCCTTGGCCCGGCCGGTGCCTATGCCTTTAACAAGCTAGGTTCTGCCCGTCGCCCGACCTACAAGGTCAAGACCGTCGACACAACCGGAGCAGGCGATGCCTTCACAGGCGGATTCTTGTTCAAGCTGGTCAAGTCAGGCAAATCACCGGCAGACCTGACCCCAGCCGATCTCGACGAATTCCTCGATTTCGCCAATGCGGTCGGCTCCCTGGCCACAACCCGCAAGGGTGCGATTCCTGCCTTGCCAGACCTCGCAGCGATCGAATCCCTGCGGTCCACCGCCGAATTCGAGACAACCTGACCGATCATGTTTCCAACTAAAGTGAACCAAATGATGCCGTCTCAAAACGAAAGTTCTGAGGCGGCCTCTTTTTTTATCCGTCGCTTGATCGCTGGACAGATTCAAAGCCGATGTGCGATAGTAGAAGGTAGCCTAACAATAAAGGAAATGCATGAATTACATTGTTTTTGACCTCGAATGGAATATCACCGGCCGTGCCAATGTGGTCGACCCGGCCATCCAGGCTTTGATGCCCTTCGAAATCATCGAAATTGGCGCTGTCAAATTGAACGAACGTTTTGAAGTGATCGGCGAATTCTCAACCCATGTCCGGCCCAAAATCTACCGGGTCCTGAGCAGCCATATTGCCGCAGTCACGCGGCGTTTCCAGCAAAGCCTCAAATTCGGCCTGACGTTCCCGGACGCTGCGCGCGAATTCAATAACTGGTGTTCTGATTCCGGCACTGACGATTATGTTTTCTGCATTTGGAGCGAAAGCGATACGTCCGTGCTGAAATCCAACCTCAGTTTCCATGGTTTTGACGACCGTCTGCCCCTGCAATGCCTCGATGTCCAATACCTGTTTGACGATCTGGTCGAACGGGCCGGTATGCAGCGGAGTATCGAATACGCCGTCGATTTTCTCCGCCTGCCGAAAACCGAGCCATTTCACCAGGCTGTCAAGGATGCCTGGTACACAGGCAAGATCCTGCAGCAGATTGCCGAAATCGCTGCATCTGAACAAAACCAGACGGATTTGCTCGGCGTCTATGCCTATGATCCCAACCTCAACCGCTCGATCAAACAGACCCTGGCACCGGCGGCGAATCATGAAGAGGTGATGACACGTCTTTTCAGCGAAAACCTGGTCTGCCCGGCCTGCTCGCTGGAGCTGCATCGCCTGGTTGACTGGGAACGCCAGGGCAATCGTGCCGATGCCAGGTTCAAATGCGAGGATCACGGCCCGGTTGCCGGCAAGGCTCGCTTTCGCTTCAAAGAAAAGCAGCTCCTGACCGACCTGGTCCTGCGCCTCGAAAAAGGCGGGCAAGTTGTACCCATCCCAGTTCAGGGTGCATCTTATACAGAGCAAGGCGCACTTAGCCAGGAGCAACCATGAGTATTTTCCTGTTTTCCTTCAATGGCATCATGCCACTGATTCTGCTCGTCATCCTGGGTTTTACGGTCAAGCATTTCGGCTTTCTCGACCAGAGGACGATCGACAAGACTTCGAATTTCCTGTTCAAGGTCGCTTTCCCGGTCAGCCTGTTCAACTCGATCACCAAGATCGAAATCAGCGAATACTTCAATCCCAAACTCTTCATCTTTGCGATCGGCACCATCCTGGCGATCATCGCCATCCTGATGCTGATCCTGCCGCGTTTTGTCAAGGGCAACCAGCAGCGCGGGGCAATGATCCAGGGCATCTACCGCGGCAATTACCTGCTGCTCGGCTATCCGCTGGCCCAGAATCTTTTCGGCGACGCAGGTGTTGGCCCGACGGCCATGCTGCTGCCGCTGGTCATCATGACCTATAACATCATGGCCGTCTTCATCCTTGAATATTACGGGGGTGAGGAAACCAAGGCCGATTATCTGCGCGTGATCACCGGCGTGATTAAAAACCCGCTGATCATCGGTGCTGTCGTCGGGGCACTATTTTCCCTGCTGCCCTGGGATCTGCCGCTTTTCCTGGCGCGAGCCGTCGATGATGTCGGCAAGATCGCCAATCCATTCGCCTTGATTCTGCTTGGCGGCCAATTCAGCTGGAGCCGCTTGAGCGGCAAGGTCCACCTGGTTGTCTGGGCGACCGCCTTGCGTGAACTACTCATCCCAATCCTGACAACCACCGCCGCAGTCCTCCTCGGATTTCGCGGCCCGGAGCTTGGCGCCCTGTTCATCCTGTTTGCCTCGCCGACTGCCGTGACCAGCTTCATCATGGCCAAGACCATGAACAGCGACGGCGACCTGGCGAGCCAGATCGTGCTGAGCACGACCCTGGTTTCCGGATTTTCCCTTTTTGCCGGTGTTTATGTCCTGCGTGCACTCGCCCTGATCTGACTACAGGTGATGATCCTGTGGGAAGAAGATCCAAATCCTGGAGTCAACCATTCGGGAAAATGATCCCAATCCTGGCATTTATCGTTATAATTGAATTACTGTGATGGTCAAAGCAAGCCTTGCTTTGACCATCACAGTGTAGTGAACATCTGGTTTTAGTATTCGGTTCATGGTCGCGAGAAATATCCTGATTCTCAACGTGGAGGTCAGATCGTATGGCTCAACTAACACCGCTTTATGCTGAACACCTCAAATTACAGGGCAAGATGGTAGAATTCGCCGGCTTCCTGTTGCCGGTCCAGTATCCTGAAGGCATATCGGCCGAGCACCGCGCGGTGCGCGAAGGTGCAGGGTTGTTTGATGTCTCCCATATGGGCGAGATCGAAATTCGTGGCCGGGATACCTATGCTTTCCTCGATTATTTACTGCCGCGCGACTTGAGCAAGATCGACCAGGCCATTTCGCGCCGCCGAGCTTTATATTCGGTCATGTGTGCCGAAGATGGCACCGTCATCGACGATCTGCTGGCTTACCCGCTCGCACCTGATTGCTGCCTGCTGGTTGTCAATGCGTCAAATATCGCTGCCGATGAAGCCCATATCCGCAGCGCCCTGGCTGACTGGAAGAAAATCCATCGTGATTCCCATGACGTCGTTGTCGACAACCAGTCGTCTGAGTGGGCGCAACTTGCCTTGCAAGGTCCAAAATCGCTGGAGATCCTGGCTAATCTGGCCAGATTGTTCCCGGATGGGCCTGCCGATACGCCGATCTGGCTTTCAGCGCTAAGTTCCCTCGGGCATTATTGTTTCACCAACATTTCCCTGCCGATCCAATCGGCACCGATATCATCGGCACCGATAACATCAGCACCGATCATTTCCGGTGACGACGAAACCATGGACACGAATCTGCTGGTTTCACGCACGGGCTATACGGGCGAGGACGGCTTCGAGTTCTACCTGCCAGCTCTGGTAGCCCCTGAGTTGTGGCGCCTGCTGCTTGCAGCCGGTGCTGTGCCGGCAGGACTTGGGGCGCGTGACACCCTGCGCCTCGAAGCTGCGATGCCGCTGTACGGTCATGAGCTGAGCCGTTCTATCACCCCGCGCGAAGCGGGCCTCGGCCGTTTCCTGGCCATCGCCAAGCCTGACTATATCGGCCGGGCTGCCTTACAGGCAGAACCTTCGCGGATCCTCATCGGTTTGACAGCCGAGGGCAAGGCGATTCCGCGTGCCGATTACCCGGTGCTGGCCAACAAGTTGGCCGCCGCCAATGGCTTGGCCATCGGGGATGGTCAACTAGTTGGCCATGTGACATCCGGCACTTTTTCACCGACCCTGGGCAAAGGCATTGCCATGGCTTTGATCGACCGGGCGGCAGTTGAAAGCTCGTCTCTGGCCGTGGAAATCCGAGGCCGGGCCGAACCATTCACCCGCTGCGATCTGCCATTTTTATGATGGGACAAGCATCAATCACTTGATGAATAAGACGTCATTCATTTGAAAATCAATTTGAATACCAATAATGATCAGGAATCGGGGAGGATTGTATCATGTCAAACATTCCACAGGATTTACGTTTCGCGAAAACCCATGAATGGGTCAGGCTTGAAGCCGATACTGCATGGATCGGGATCACGGACCACGCCCAAAGTGAACTCGGCGATCTGGTCTTTGCTGAAGCAGCAGCAGTCGGCAAGGTTGTCAAAGCCGGACAGCTGATCGGCAGTGTCGAATCTGTCAAGACGGCTTCGGATCTCTACAGCCCGGTCGATGGTGTGATTATCGAGAGCAATGGCGCACTCAGTGACCAGCCGGAACTGGTCAACCAGGATCCTTACGCAAACTGGTTCGTTCGGATCAAACTCGACCAGCCGGAATTGCCATCCAGCCTGCTCGACGCCGCTGGCTATCGATCCCTGATTGGAGAATGATCCGTGGGCGGCTTTGTCCCGGTACAGCCGGAAGAAAGGCGGGCGATGCTCGCTTCGGTTGGCATCGCTGATCCTGATCGCTTGTTTGATGCAATCCCGGAGCAGTTTCGCTGGCCGTCCGGTGAGGATGATCCTTTTATCGACCCTGCTTTGACTGAATTCGAAGTTGTCCAGCGCCTGCAGGCACTGTCCCGCCAGAATGCCAATTCCGCCACCCATGCTTGCTTTCTGGGTGCCGGCGCCTATGACCACTACCAGCCTGCTGCCATCAATCACCTGGTGTCACGACAGGAATTTCTAACCGCCTACACACCCTACCAGCCGGAGATCAGCCAGGGAACTTTGCAGTCGATTTTCGAGTTCCAAAGTCTGATTTGCCGCCTGACCGACCTTCCGGTCAGCAATTCATCGATGTATGATGGTGCCACCGCCGCGGCTGAGGCCATGATCATGGCGATCCGCCAGACCGGCCGCAGCAAAGTGCTGCTGTTAGGCGCCATCCATCCCCACACCAGCCAGGTTGTCCATACCTATCTCGAAGCCCAGGGATTTGGCGTCGATGAGATCGGCGGACTCGGGTCCGGTGATTTCTTCGACTTGCCAGCAGATCTGTCAGCTTATGCCGGCGTCCTGGTCCAATGCCCCGATTTCTTTGGCCGAGTATTGCCGCTCGAACCGATTGCAGCAGCCGTACAGGCGCAGGGCGCCTTGGCGATCGCCAGCTGCGATCCGGTCAGTCTGGCTATCCTGCGTTCGCCGGGCGACAGTGGGTTTGACATTGCCGTCGGGGAAGCCCAACCGCTGGGCAACAGCCTTTCTTTCGGCGGTCCCTATGTCGGCTACCTGGCCGCGCGCGAATCATTGCTGCGCAAGATGCCCGGCCGGATCGTCGGCGAGACCGTCGATCGTGAAGGGCGGCGCTGTTTCGTCCTGACGATCCAGGCTCGCGAACAGCATATCCGCCGTGAAAAAGCGACGTCCAATATCTGCACCAGCCAGGCCTTGTGCGCGTTGAAAGCGACGATCTACCTGGCCTTGCAGGGCCAGACCGGCCTCGTCGATGTGGCGAGCCAGTCCGCCAGCAAAGCGATCTGGCTGCAACAGCAACTGATTGCCACAGGTCAGTTCGAGCCAGTCTTCAGCGGCCCGTTTTTCCGGGAATTCGTTGTCCGGGTCGCTGGCAATGACAATCCCGAGCTGATCGCCAAGCTGAACGAATACCTGGCGACGCGCGGTCTGATCGGCGGCCTGGATCTCGGGGCACTGGCTCCGCAGCTCACGGGCTGCTGGCTGCTGGCTGTAACCGAAAAACGAACCCGAGCCGAAATGCTGGCCCTGGTTGATGCTTGCCAGGATTTCCTGGCTTGCTGAACCGGCCTGGAGGTGACACCCATGCGCATGTCCAAACAACAGACACCTGATCCGGACACCATCCTGATCGTTGAAAAAGGTGGCCAGCCACACGCCAACCGCCTGATTCCGCCGCTCGATGTTCCGGCTGTGGACCTGGCAGACTATTTTGGCGAGTCCATCTATCGGACCGTGCCGCCAGTGATTCCGGACCTCAGCGAACCTGAGGTCGTCCGTCATTACACGGCTTTGTCGCGCAAGAATTTCGGGGTCGAGACCGGACCATACCCGCTCGGTTCCTGCACCATGAAATACAACCCCAAGGTCCAGGAAGACCTTGCGAACCTGTCCGGTTTTGCCGGCGTCCACCCGCTGCAGGGCGATGCGGCCAGCCAGGGCTGCCTGGCTTTGATGGCTGACCTTGAACGCCAGCTTTGTGCGATTTGCGGAGTCGAACGTTTCACATTCCAGCCTTCAGCAGGAGCCCAGGGGGAGTGGACCGGTCTTCTGATGATCAAGGCCTATCACGAAAGCCGTGGCGACCACCACCGCAAAGTCATGCTGGTCCCGGATTCGGCGCACGGCACCAATCCGGCCTCAGCTGCGATGGCTGGTTTCGAAATCCGCCAGATCGCTTCAGGTGCCGACGGCATGGTTGACCTCGCCGCACTGGAAGCTGCGATCGATGAGCGCTGTGCCGGCCTGATGCTGACCAATCCGAACACGCTCGGCCTGTTTGAAAAGAACATCGCCCGCATTTCGGAACTTGTCCATGGCGCAGGCGGCCAACTCTACTACGATGGCGCGAATATCAATGCGATCCTGCTCAAGGCCCGACCTGGTGACATGGGATTCGATGTTGTCCACCTCAACCTGCACAAAAGCTTTTCAACCCCGCATGGCGGTGGTGGTCCGGGGAGCGGACCGGTCGGCGTCAAATCCCACCTGGTGCCTTTCCTGCCGGTGCCTGTCCTGACGAAGGCCCCGGACGGCAGCTATCGGCTTGACGAAGACCAGCCGCAGAGTGTTGGTCGTGTCCGTAGTTTCAATGGCAACTTCGGTGTCCTGGTGCGAGCATATGCCTATATCCTGGCCAACGGCGCTGAAGGCTTGCGCGAAGTGTCAGAAGCTGCCGTGGCCAACGCCAATTATCTGCTGGCCCGGCTGCGTTCGGCCTATGACCTGCCATTTGACCAGCCCTGTCTGCATGAGTTTGTCTTGTCCGGGACCCGCCAGAAAGAACTGGGTTGTTCGACGATGGATATTGCCAAGCGGCTGATCGATTATGGCTATCATCCGCCGACAGTCTATTTTCCACTGATCGTCAAAGAAGCGATGATGGTCGAACCGACCGAAACCGAAACCCGCGAAGGCCTCGAAGGTTTGGCTGACGCCCTGCTGGCGATCGCTGAAGAAGTGAAGCACACGCCCGATCTGCTGCACCAGGCACCGCAGACGACCCCGATCTCGCGGCCGGATGAATTGCGTGCTGCCAAAGATCCGCTGCTCAGCCGCTGATGGAAATCCCCAGCCAGCCGGTCACGTTTGAATGGACAGTCAGCCTGGCGATGACCGGTCGCGCGCCCTGTAAAATATTCGCCGACCAGCTCAAAGTCGGTGAATCCGTCCGCCTGCAGCGCGAGCCGGACAATCCGCACGATACACGGGCGATCGCGGTCATCAACCGGACAGGACAGACAGTCGGCTATCTCTACGCGCTCGAAGCCGGCCTGCTCTATCTGTTGTTCGACCATGATCCGCCCGTCAGCGACCGCTCGACCGTCGAAACTGTCATCGGCCCTGGCCAAAGCCGGCGCAGCCCGATCTTCCGGGTCCGTCTCCGCCTGGACCTGGTTTCGGCCGCAACCTTGTTCACGCTGATTGCCGTTCTGGCCCTCAAGGATGAACGGTTCCTGCGCCGCTTCGATTTTGCGGCCAATCCGTGGCTTGAACCACTCGACAACTTGCACCGGGCTTACCGCCAGGCCCCGGACGAATTTACCCTGCCAGCCGAGATCGTTGCAGTCTGGACGACGCTTGGCCAAACCACGACAGGAGGAACTGAAGATGGCCAGTCCTTATGATTTCAAAAAAGAGTTCAAAGCTTTCTATTCACCCAAGACGGAACCGGGCATCATCGATGTGCCGGACATGCTATTCATCCAGGTCGACGGCAGCGGCAATCCGAATGAACCGCAGGGCGAGTACGCTGCGGCCATTTCGCTGCTTTACACACTGTCGTATACGATAAAAATGAACAAGCAGGGTCCGAATGTCCCGGCTGGTTTCTTCGAGTATGTTGTTCCGCCGCTCGAAGGTCTCTGGTGGTATCAGGACGACTCGGCCTATGATGTCACGAAGAAAGACCAGCTGTGCTGGACGGCGATGATCCGCCAGCCGGAATTCGTCACTTCGGAACTGTTTGCCTGGGCAAAGGCTCAGGCGGCGAAAAAGAAACCGGAACTGGATGTGGCCAAAGCCAGGCTGGTCCACTGGACGGAAGGCCTTTGTGTCCAGGCGATGCATCTGGGCCCCTATGACGACGAGCCCGCGACCGTCGCGCGCATGAACGAATTCATCCGCCAGCAAGGCCGCAGCGAAGACTTTTCCGGGATCCAGCCCGACGGCAAGCGCCGCCGTCACCATGAAATCTACCTGATGGACCCCTCGAAGACAGAACCCACCAAACTGAAAACAGTCCTCCGCCATCCGATCCGCTGAAGTTCCAGAATTTTCCTGCTGGGGATTTCTTGACAACTGCAGCTGCTTCTTCGTATAATTTCAACGTTTATACGTCGCAAAAGGCTATGACGGAGCGAGTAACCCAGCAACGCCTCACCAGGGATTCGGTGTCGACAGACTGCAAGCACCGATTGAGGATAACCGGATGAAGAACTCTCCCGAGCCGCCGTTTTGAAAGCTGGCCAGCCGGCCATGCCAGTAGATCCGGACGGGGTACCCGTTATGTACGAGAGTGGATGTGTGAAACCGTCCCTGGATTTTCCAGTCGCAAAGCTGGATGGGCAGGAATGGTTATTCACCTCAATCAGGGTGGTACCGCGAGCAATCTCCAGTTGCTTCGTCCCGGAATGTTATATTCCGGGACTTTTTTATTTTTCTCGGCTGATTCACGAACGGCAGGCGGCAACTCGAACCCGACCGGCCTCATGGGAGGATTTTGACAATGGAAATGATCACAGGCGCCAAGCCAACAACTGACTTGACCGTCGCAACCCTGGCTGCAGCCGCTGAGAGCGGCAAGCTCGTCACCGTCCACGGCATGGTCCATGTCCACCGCGACATGGGCGACTTCGCATTCGTCATCCTGCGCCTGCGCGACGGCCTGATCCAGAGCGTTGTCGACCAGAACACCATTGTAACCGGCGCTGAAGACCTGCGCGATGAATATAGTATTAGCGGCGAAGGCCTGCTGTTTGCCGAACCACGTGCACCCGGCGGTTTTGAACTGCGTCTGAGCAATGTCCATGTGCTCAGCAAGCCGCATAGCCCGCGCCCGGTCCACCTCGGCAAAAAAGTCTCCCATATGTCGCTCGAGGCGAACCTGGCCCTGCGGCCGATCACCCTGCGCCATCAGCGCCAGCGGGCGATCTTCCGGCTGCAGGAGGGACTTGGCCGCGGTTTCCGCGATTTCCTGATCGCCGAGGGCTTTACCGAAATCCACACTCCGAAAATCGTCTCGGCCGGCGCAGAGGGCGGATCGAATATCTTCCGCCTGGACTATTTCGGCCGCAAGGCTTTCCTGGCCCAGAGCCCGCAGTTCTACAAACAGACGATGGTCGGTGTTTTCGAGCGCGTCTTTGAGGTCGCACCGGTTTTCCGCGCCGAGAAACACAGCACCGCACGCCACCTCAACGAATACACCAGCATGGACTTTGAAATGGGCTTCATCGACTCTTTTGAAGACATCATGGACATGGAAACCGGCATGCTCCAGTACGCATTCGACCTGCTGAAAAAAGAATATGCCAGAGAACTCGAGCAGTTGTCTGTCGACCTGCCCGATGTGTCCGCGATCCCCCAGGTCCCTTTCGATGTCGCGAAGCAGATGGTTGCCGAGAAATACAACCGCAAGATCAAGGACCCCTATGATCTCGAACCGGAAGAAGAGCGCCTGATTGGCGAACTGTTCAAAGAAAAGACCGGCAGTGATTTCGTTTTCGTCACCCACTACCCGAGCAAAAAACGTCCGTTCTACGCCAAGGACGACCCGGCTGACGCTCATTTTACCCTCAGTTTCGACCTGCTGTTCCGCGGTATCGAAGTCACGACCGGCGGCCAGCGAGTCCATGAGTACGACGCCCAGGTTGCCAAAATGGTCGCGCGCGGGATGAACCCGGACGACTTCGAGTCTTATCTGATGATCCACGAATATGGCATGCCACCGCACGGCGGCCTCGGTCTCGGCCTCGAACGCCTGCTGATGATGCTCGTCGGTGAAACCAACATCCGCAACACCGTGCTGTTCCCCCGCGACCTCAGCAGACTGGACCCGTAATTCGATTCCCTCTATTGATATTTTTCTGCAGCAATCCAGAAGCCTCACCACTCACCCCAATCCGGAGGTAACCTCATATGTCTGATACACAACACCCCGATATTGGTTCACTCGACCAGCAGGGCCATCTGGCCCTGGACCTCACTCTGGTTAAAAAAGTGGCCCGCCTGGCCCGTCTGGTCCCGGACGAAGCCGAACAGGTGATGCTCAGCCAGCAGCTGGGCCAGATCCTCGAACATTTCCAGAACCTGGAGAGCCTCGACACGACCGGTGTCGAACCGGCCTATCACCCGCAGGAGCTGGTCGACAGCCTCCGCGCCGACCAGGTCCGGCCTTCTTATGACCGCGAAATCTTCATGGACCTGACCCCCAAGCACAAGGACGGCTGCCTGATGGTGCCGCGCACCGTTGAGTAAGGAGATAACCATGGACATCCACACCTTATCCGCCCTTGAACTCGGCCGGAAAATCGCCGGACGCGAGATCAGCGCCCCGGAGGCGACGCAATCGGTCCTCGACCGGATTGCCCGCCTGGATTCCCGACACCTGGCCTATCTGACGGTAACTGCCGACCAGGCCATTGCACAGGCTGCCGCAGTCCAGAAGCGTCTCGACGACGGCGAACAGCTGATGCCGCTGGCCGGCGTGCCGATGGCGATCAAAGACAATATCAGCACCAAGGGGATTCGCACAACCTGCGCCTCGAGGATGCTCTGGGACTATATTCCGCCTTACAACGCCACGGCATTGACCGCCTGCTTTTGAATGGTGCGGTCTGCCTCGGCAAGACCAACCTCGATGAATTTGCGATGGGCAACACGACAGAGTCGTCATACGGCGGCATCACGAAAAATCCCTGGGCGACTGACCGCGTCCCGGGTGGCTCAAGTGGCGGTTCAGCTGCAGCCGTCGCGGCCGGTGAAGCGATCTATGCCCTCGGTTCCGACACCGGCGGCTCGATCCGCCAGCCTGCTTCGTTCTGTGGCGTCACCGGCCTGAAACCGACCTACGGATCAGTCTCCCGCTTTGGCCTGATCGCCTATGCCTCGTCGCTGGACCAGATCGGTCCGATCGCCAGAACCGCGGCCGACTGCGGCGCGATCCTGGCCCAGATCACCGGCGCAGACGGCCGGGACAGCACGGCCATGCCAGCTGGCCGCAGCATCGATACCGCCAACTTGCTTGCTGCGATCGAAGCCGGCGAAACATCTGGAGACGCCCAATCGCTCAAAGGCCTGAAAATTGGCATCCCCGTTGAATATTTCGGCGAAGGCCTGCAGCCAGCTGTCCGTGCTGCGGTCGAAGCAGTCGCCGCCAAACTGAGCGAACTCGGCGCGATTTGCGAACCTTGTCATCTGCCGCTGGTCGACGAAGCCATTCCGACCTACTACCTGATCGCCACAGCTGAAGCCAGTGCCAACCTGGCCCGCTATGACGGCATCCAGTATGGCTACCGCCCGGAAGGCAGCAGAATACACCGACCTCACCGACTTCTATGCCCAGGCCCGCACCGAAGGTTTCGGCCGTGAGGTCCGCCGCCGCATCATGCTGGGCACCTTTGCCCTGAGTTCCGGCTATTACGATGCCTACTACCTCAAGGCACTGAAAGTCCGCCAACTCCTGCAGCAGAGGTACCGCGAAGCACTTGTCCAGTTACGACATCCTGCTCGGCTCCGGTCGCCCCGACGACTGCGCCGCAGATCGGCACGACACTGGCCGATCCGCTGCAAGGTACCTGAGCGATATCTACACCGTCGCGGCCAACCTGACCGGCTTGCCGGCCTGTCGATCCCCTGCGGCCTGGATGGAAACGGCTTGCCGATCGGCTGCCAGCTGATCGGGCGCGCCTTTGACGAGGCGACCCTGGTCCGCACCGGTGTCGCCTACCAGCAGGTGACCGACTATCATCGCCAGAGCCCTGTGCTGTAAGGAGGCTAACTGATGCAATACGAAACCGTCATCGGCCTGGAAGTTCATGTCGAACTGTCCACGGCCAGCAAAATATTCTGCTCCTGTCCGACGACCTTCGGCCAGGCGTCCGAACACCCACTGCTGCCCGGTCTGCACCGGCCTGCCCGGCGCCCTGCCGGTCCTCAACCGAACAGGTCGTCGATTATGCGATGCGAACCTGCCTGGCGACCCACTGCGACATCACGCCGCTGACCCGCTTTGACCGCAAGAACTACTTTTATCCCGACCTGCCGAAAGCCTACCAGATCTCCCAGCTCCATCAGCCGATCGGCCGCGATGGCTTCCTGGAAATCGCCACCCCGGAAGGCAGCAAACGGATCGGCATCCATGAAATCCACATGGAAGAGGACGCCGGCAAGCTGATCCACGACCCGTGGGAAGACTGCACGCTGGTCGACTACAACCGCTGCGGCGTGCCGCTGCTGGAAATCGTCAGCGAGCCGGACCTGCGCTCGGCTGAAGAAGCTCTGGCCTACATCGAAAAACTGCGCAGCATCCTGCAGTTCCTCGGCGTCTCCGACTGCCGGATGCAGGAGGGTTCACTCCGTGCCGATGTCAACGTTTCGGTCCGCCCGGTCGGCAGCCAGGTCCTCGGCACCCGCACCGAGATGAAAAACATGAACTCGTTCAAAGCGATCGGCCGGGCCATCGTCGCTGAAGCCAAACGCCAGATCGAGCTGATCGAAGATGGCAAGACGATTCGCCAGGAAACCCGCCGCTGGGACGAAAACAAAGACGCCAGCTTCGCGATGCGCTCCAAGGAAGATGCCCAGGATTACCGCTACTTCCCGGATCCGGACCTGGTCGCCATCCACATCGACACCGGCATGGATCGAACGCGTCCGTGCCAACCTGCCCGAACTGCCGGAAAGCCGCCGCGCCCGCTATATCGCCGACTGGCAGCTTTCAGCCTACGAAGCCGAAGTCCTGACCACCAACCCGGCGACCGCCAACCTGCTTGAAGAGACAACCATCCTGACCGGCAAGCCTAAAGACGCCGCAAGCTGGATGATCGGCGAATTCATGCAGGCCTTGAAAGACAACGAATGTGAACCGCAGGACCTCTATCTGCCGGCGCAAAGCCTGGCGACCCTGATCAACCGCGTCGCCGAAGGTGTCGTCAACCGCAATACCGCGAAAAAGATCTTCGAGCAGATCCTCGAAAATAAAGTCGATCCGGACGACTACATCGAGAAGAACGGTTTGCGCATGGTTTCCAACCCGGACGCCCTGAAAGATAAAATTGCCGAGATTATCGCCGCCAATCCCCAGTCGGTCACCGACTTCAAAGCTGGCAAGGCCAAGGCGATGGGCTTCCTCGTCGGCCAGGTCATGAAAGCCATGCAAGGCAAGGCCGATCCACAGCTGCTGAATGAGTTGCTGAAAGAGGCGCTGGAGAAGGGGTAAAGGATTCTAAACCTGCGTAGCTTTTAAGGCTTGCCCGGCTTCCGCTCAATCCGGCTCGATTCCCTTTCGATGAATTCAGCATCGATCAGGTAGTGGTTGACGTCTTGTGAAACTCCCTCCAGCCGGTCGATCAGCAGTTTGGCTGCGTGGTAGCCCAATTGTTCGGCGTTGATTTCGACGGAAGAGAGGGAGGGTTGGACGTACTGGGCGACCGAGGTATTGTTGAAGCCAACAACTGCGACATCCTGCAAGTGGCCTTTTTCACGGAGTATTTGCTGCACACCGAAAGCCAGCGTATCATCGGTCGTCATCACAGCGTCAGGCAGTCGGTAGGAAAGCAGTTCGCGGGTGACATCCATCGCAACGATTTCAGTGAACAATTTGCGATAGATCAGGTTGGGATCCACCCGGATTTTGTGGTCCTTCAACGCGTCCAGATAGCCTTGCAGGCGGTCGGCCGTGACCCGGAACTCGTCCGATCCGCCCAGGTAGGCAATCGAGCGGTGGCCTTTTTTGATGAGATAGCTGGTCACCTGGTACATGATTGCGTAATTGTCATTGTCGACCCAAAACGTTTTCTGGTCTTCATAGGGATGGCCGATGACGACATAGGGATGGCCGATCGCATCGAGAAAGCTCATGACTTCATCATTCCTGCTGACGGAAGACAGGATGACGCCATCGACTCGGCGGCTGCCAATCAGGTCTTTGATAATCTCGAATTCGTCCCTTTTTTCCGGATAGGTCAGCAGCAGATAGTAACCATGCAGGCGAGCATAAGCCGTCACGCCGCGGATCGCGTTGACAAAGAAAGGATTCATCAAGGGGTAAGTGGCGGGATCCGGCATGAACAGCCCGATGGTCCTGGTCGCGCTGCTGGAAAGGCTGCGGGCGATCTGGTTCGGCTGGTAATTCAGTTTTTGCATGGCTTGCCGGACGCGGTCGGTTGTCTCCTGGCTGATCGCGGGATGACCGGCCAGGACGCGGGACACCGTGGATGTTGAAACATGGGCCAAACGGGCAACATCTTTCATCGTAGCGGCCATTTAAACATCCTCCTGGTTATCTGGTCCCGCCAGGGTGCCAGTGCTGTCGGGAAGGGGAGAGCCTTAAGCTCTTGCCCATTGACCCAGCGGCCGGTATTGTCAAGCAAGGGTGTGTGATGTGCGAATGGCAGGATGATCTGACGGGCGGTCATCTGCCAGATTCGGTGGGTGAAAACATGCCGTCGCTGGCCAAGCTCATGGACGATCAACTGTTCATTGGCAGTTTCTGCTACCCGGAATTCCCGAATAATATCTGGTTCGAGCTCAATTCCGAATTGCAATGGATCACCCCAGTCAAACTCGAAAAGGCCGGCTAGAAGTCCTTTTTCCGGTCGCTGGTTGACATGGATCTGCTGACCTTTCTGGAAGACCAGGCAGGTCAGATGGTCGACAGGACTTGCCTGCCGGACCCTTTTGCGCGGATAATCCTGGGTTGCCGCCAACTTGCAGGCTTCGCAAACACTTTGCACCGGGCAGTCCGCGCAATGCGGCGATTTTGGCAGGCATACCGTCGCCCCGAGATCCATCAAGGCCTCATTAAAATCACCTGGCCGGTCGACGGGCTGGATTTTTTCGATCAATTCCCGCACTTCGCGCCGCTGGGTCAGTTCTCCGGGATCCCAGCCGATGGCCGCCAGACGCGCCGTCACGCGGACGACATTGCCATCGACAGCAGCTGCAGGTAGCCCATACGCGATTGAACGGATCGCGCCAGCCGTATACTCGCCGATCCCCTTAAGTCGCAGCAATTGTTTTTCATCGCGGGGAATGACGCTGGCATATTCGGTGACAATTTGCCTGGCTGCAGCCAGAAGGTTCCTGGCCCGGCTATAGTAACCAAGCCCCTCCCAGGCTTTGAGCACATCCTGCTCATCGGCGTTGGCCAAGTCATCGATTGTCGGCCAGCGCTCGAGGAAGCGTTGATAATAGGGAATCACTGTTGCAACCTGGGTCTGCTGGAGCATCAGTTCGGAAAGCATGACCCGGTAGGGATCCCGCACTTGCCGCCAGGGCAGATCGCGAGCTTCGCTATCAAACCACTTGAGCAGGAGACCTGAAAAAACCGTACCTTGAACCAATCCCCAGGTGTTTGCCTGGCTGATCCTGTCAATTCCCCGGTCCCGATCCTGGTCCTGTTTATTTTGAATGGATTTCATTTTCAAGTTCAAATTACTCCGTTGCAATGTGGTGCCAAGTCGATTGGATCAGATTTGCCTACTTTTGCAGTATAAGGGATAATATCGAAGAAACGACAGATCTCCCGGGCAGGAAAGCGAGCAACATGCGCAGAATAGTCAACCTGGATCGCCATCGATGGATTGGCCCGCCTGCTTTCTACAAGGAAGCGGTCATGATCATGCTGCCCGTCATGCTGCAGCAGATGGTTTTGTCCTTGTTCAATTTTGTTGACAACCTGATGGTCGGCCTGGTCGATGCGCCGACTCTGGCTGGTGTTGCCGTCGCCAACAAGGTCTATTTCATCTTCTGCTTCATCTTTTTTGGCCTGTCCGGTGCAGGTGCGACACTGATTTCCCAGTATTTCGGCGCTGAGGACAAGGATGAATGCGAACGCCTGTTCCTGCTCCAGATTGTCCTTGGCCTGATCGTCGGAATCCTTTTTGTGCTGTTGCTGACTTTTTTTCCACGCCAGATTTTATCGGTTTTTGTCAAGGATCCGATCACCGTGCAAGTCGGACTTGACTATCTTGGCATCGTCAAATTCAGCTATCTACCCGCGGCGCTGACGATGGTCTGCCTGTTTTCCCTGCGAGCGATCGGCTACAACAAAATGCCAATGGTCACTGGGGTAGCAGCGATTCTGGTCAATATCGGCCTCAACTGGATCCTGATTTTTGGCAAACTCGGGTTTCCAGCGATGGGTGCGCGCGGTGCTGCGACTGCGACGCTCATTGCCCGACTGTTCGAAGCCTCGTGCTACCTGGTCTGGATCGGTGCCGGCCGGACGATCTTTTCCTGGAATCTGAACCGGATCCGCCAGCTTAGCGCCCCGGTCGCCCGGATGTTTGCACGCAAGTCGATTCCGCTGACGGCTAACGAGTTCCTGTATTCTCTAGGGATCAGCATGATCTTCTGGTCGTTTTCACGGGTCAATGAAATGGCGATCCCTGCCCTGGTCATCTCCGACCAGGCTCTCCAAATCTCGCTGATCCTGTTTGGCGGCCAGACATCAGCGATCGCGGTCCTTGTCGGTAAAAGGCTTGGCGCTGGCCAATTCGACCAGGCTCGGCTGAATGCCAGGCTGCTTCTGATTTTTCAAGGCACACTCGCTTTTGCCGTCATGGTCCTATCGATCGCATCAGCGCTGTTTTTGCCCAGGCTATTCAACATTCCGGTGGAAATCCAGCACCTGACGACCCGGTTGATCATCATCCAGTCGCTTTTCTATGTCATTTTCATCGTTTATGCGAATGTTTTCTTCATCCTGCGGGCAGGTGGCGACATGCGCTCAGCCTTCCTGGTCGATTCCGCGCAAATGTGGCTGCTGCCGATTCCTTTTGCCGTCCTGGCCGCACTGGTCTGGCCAGAGCTGGCAGCAAGCCACTTTCTCTGGTTTTTCCTGATCAGCCAGGTTTTGCAGAATCTGCGTATCGTCCCGTGCATCCATTATTTGCGCCGGGGAAATTGGGTCAGGAACCTGACCCCGCAGGTTCCTGACCCAGGCTAGCCATGCAAAGTGATTTCAGCTTCGGTCTGGTCTCCGGCGACGCCGAACAGTTCGCGGCCGACCAGGCGGCGGCTTTCACGTTCTTCTTCGACCAGCTGGGCCAGATAAAGCCGGACTTTTTCCGGCTGCTTGATATTGACGATAACAATTTCATCCTGGGATTTGTCAGCTGTGTAGAGTGTGATGGTGCCGACGCCAAAAAGCTTCTGCCAGAGTGACTGGGCCAGCTTGATGTCCAGGATGCGGTAAAGCAGGACATCATTGACCCGGGTATTGATCAAACCGACATTGAGCGTCAATCGTTCCTCATCGACAATATAGCGGGTGAACGAGATGGGCATTCCCAGGATTCGCTTGCGATCTTTCCAGAGGACTTTGGTGCTTGTGTCCGCTTCGGCAAATGATTTTGGTGAGGTGCGCTCTTTGTGTTGCTGATTGCCGGGAGCAGTTGAGTTTGGAATATTTGATTCAGCTGCCATACGTCATCGTCCTTTCACGACTGGCTCGTCGAGTGGCTCGACGACCATCTGGTTTTCATTTGATTTCATTTTAGTCCACAACTCGGAGCTTGTCGATTTAGCTGGGGTCAGGATTGGGATACTGACATGATTTCGCAGCAAAGACACCCCATTTTAGTCGGCGATCGGTTAAAATCTAGATTGAATAGTCAAATCTCGACGAGAATATATATTTCCGTATCTGGAATCCCATGACGGAGGTTGTCGGTGCATGAGTAAAGCAGACTTTATTGCCAGCGAAACATGGGCGGTCATCGGTGCCACCGATGATCCGGCGCGTTTTGGTTCGATCATCTACCGGCATCTGAAAAAAGCCGGTTACCAGGTTTTTGCGGTCAACCCCAAATTCAGCATAGTCGCTGGCGATCCTTGTTATCCAGATCTGAAAAGTCTGCCCCTTGTGCCCGATGCGATCGATTTTGTTGTCTCACCGTCGATTGGTGAACAGTACATCCGAGAGGCTGCTGAGCTGGGTGTGACTCGGTTGTGGTTCCAACCCGGCACCTGGCGCGAAGATTTCACGCAGCTGACCAGGGATTTAGACCTTGAAACTGTGCAAAGCTGCGTTCTGGTCGAGATCAAAGCATAAAGGAGAGACCCGCATGCCCCGTTTTTTCATTGAAGTGGAGTTGCCCGCCGGGCAGTCGACCTGGTCGATCGAAGGTGCTGATGCCCATCACATCACATCGGTCCTGAGGATGGCTGCCGGTGATGATTTGACGCTAAGTGATGGCCGGCGGACGGATTACACGGCAAAAATCCTTGACCTCGGCAGCAACCGTGTGACCGTACAGATTACCGGCCGCATGCCGAACCAGACGGAGTCACCCCTCGAGATCTGGCTTTTCCAGGGCCTGCCCAAATCGGACAAACTCGATGGGATCATCCAGAAGTCCGTCGAACTTGGCGTCGCACGGATTATTCCAGTCGCTTGCGATCGGTCCGTTGCACGTGTCGATGTTAAAGACGCGCCGCGCAAAGTCGAACGGTGGAACAAGATCGCCCATGAAGCCGCCAAGCAGTGCGGCCGCGGCCGGTTGCCCGAAGTCGTTGCACCACTGAGCTTCAAGGCTGCCATCGCCGAGGCCCGGGCGGCAGATTTGGCGATCATCCCCTGGGAGAGTGAACGGGATCAATCTTTGCGAACTGTCCTCGAGGCTGAAATGGATCGCCTGAACGCGATCATCGAGGCTCATCGCCAAGCGGATATGAACTCAAGACCCACTATTGCGATCCTGATTGGACCTGAGGGCGGCTTTTCGATGCCTGAAATTGACACCGCGCTCCAGGCCGGTATCACCCCAGTCACACTGGGCCGGCGGATCCTGCGCACCGAAACCGCCGGAGCTGCTGTTCTGGCCATGCTGGTCTACCGGTTCGACGACTTTTGATGTATAATATAGCGACTCTTAATGTAATCGACCTGCCAGGAGGCCTGACTCAAGATGAAAATCAGCGCACCGAAAGGGACCCGCGACATCCTGCCGGGCGAAATTGCCGGCTGGCAATATGCCGAACAGATTTTTGCCGATGATCTGCGGCCGCTACGGCTACCAGGAAATCCGCATCCCGACTTTTGAACAGACCGATCTTTTCCAGCGCGGCGTCGGCGACACCACCGACATCGTCCAGAAGGAAATGTACACCTTCCTGGACAAGGGCGGCCGCAGCCTGTCCCTGCGTCCCGAAGGCACCGCCGGCGTCGTCCGCAGCTACCTCGAAAACGGCATGGCTTCCTGGCCCTCGCCGGTCCGCCTGTTCTACAACATCACGGCTTTCCGCTACGAAAATGTCCAGAAGGGCCGCTACCGCGAATTCCACCAGTTCGGCTGCGAAGCGTTCGGCTCCGCCGGCCCGGCCGTCGATGCCGAGCTGATCAGCCTGCTGCACCTCTTTTTCCAGACGCTCGGCCTGGGCCAGACCAGCCTGCGGATCAACAGCATCGGCTGCCCGGTCTGCCGCGGCCAGCTACCAGGAGATCCTGCAGGACTACCTGCGGCCGCACCTGGCCGACGCTGTGCGCCAACTGCCAGGAGCGCTTCGAGAAGAATCCCCTGCGCATCATCGACTGCAAGGAAGAACGCTGCCAGGCCAGTGACGCAGAACGCGCCCGGCTCAGCTCGACCACCTCTGCCCGGATTGCCAGGCCCATTTCGACGGCCTCTGCCGCCAGCCTCGACGACGCTTGGCCTGCATTACACAGATCGACCGCCGGATCGTCCGCGGCCTTGACTATTACACGCGCACGGTGTTTGAATTCGTCTCCGAAAACGTCGGCACCCAGGGCACCATCTGCGGCGGCGGCCGCTATGACGGCCTGGTCGAGATCGATCGGCGGACCAGCCACCCCGGGCATCGGCTTCGCCCTGGGTGTCGAGCGCCTGCTGATGGAACTGGCAGCCCAGGGCATCGCCACCGCTGCCAGCCCGGTCGCCGACTGATCTTCATCGCCAGCCTCGGCGATGCTGCTGCGGCCAAAGCCGCGCCAGCTCACTTTGCTGCCAGCTGCGCCAGGCCGGCATCCGGGCGGAAACCGACCTGATGGACCGCAGCCTGAAAGCCCAGATGAAATACGCCGGCAAAAGCGGCGCCCGCTATCTCCTGGTCCTCGGCGAGGATGAAATGCAGACCGGCCGCGGCCAGCTGCGCGACCTGACAGAATGGCAGCGAGACGACATTGCCATGCGATGACCTGCCGGCTGCTGGCCGACCTGCAGGCGACATGGACATGTGAAACCAGAATCAACGGATGAATCCGAAATCGGGAAGGGGAACAGACAGACTATGGCAGAAAACATGCAAGGACTCAAACGAACCAGCCGCTGTGCGGAAATACGACCTGGATGCCATCGGCCAGGAATTGGTCCTGATGGGCTGGTGCCACCGCCAGCGCGACCTCGGCGGCCTGATCTTCATCACCCTGCGCGACCGCAGCGGCGAGATCCAGCTGCTGATCGACGACACCTGCCCGGCGGATGTCCGGGAGAAAGCGGCCCGCGTCCGCAGCGAATATGTCATCGCCGCCCGCGGCACGCCTGCAGAAGCGTTCCGCGGCCAACCCGGCGATGAAAACCGGCGAGGTCGAACTGCTGGTCAGCGAACTGCGCATCCTGAGCGAAGTCGCAGACCCCGCCCTTCTATATCGAAGAAAATGTCACCGCCAACGAGTCCCTGCGCCTGAAATACCGCTATCTCGACCTGCGCCGCCCCGACATGCAGGCGCAAGCTGATGCTGCGCCACCGCATCACCAAGATCGCCCGCGACTATTTCGACCAGGCCGGCTTCCTCGAGATCGAGACGCCGATCCTGACCAAGAGCACACCGGAAGGCGCCCGCGACTACCTGGTGCCCAGCCGCGTCTATCCCGGGCCGCTTCTTCGCCCTGCCGCAGTCGCCGCAGCTGTTCAAGCAGCTGCTGATGCTGGCCGGCTTCGACCGCTACATGCAGATCGCCCGCTGCTTCCGCGACGAGGACCTGCGCGCCGACCGCCAGCCGGAATTCACCCAGATCGACCTGGAGATGGCTTTTGTCGACGTCGAGGATGTCATCGCCGTCAACGAAGGTTTCCTCGCAGCGCCTGTTCCAGGAAATCATGGGCGTCGACGATCCAGCCTGCCGCTGCCGCGCCTGACCTACGCCGAAGCCATGCGCCGCTTCGGTTCGGACAAGCCGGACCTGCGCTTCGGCATGGAGCTGAGCGACATCTCCGACCTGGTCGCCGACAGCGAGTTCAAGGTCTTCAGCGACGCGGTCGCCACAGGGCGGCAGCGTCCGGCTGATCTGCGTCCCGGGCGGCGCGGCGATGACCCGCAAGGAAATCGACTCCCTGGCCGAATATGTCAAAACCTACCGCGCCAAAGGCCTGGCCTGGCTGACCGCCGAAGACACGCCGCGCGGCTCGATCCTCAAGTTCCTGACGCCGGAACAGACCCAGGCGATCATCGACCGGGCTGGCGCGGCCGCCGGCGACCTGCTGCTGATCGTCGCCGACCGGCGACAAGGTCGTCTTTGACGCCCTGGGCCAGCTGCGCTGCGAAGTCGCCCGCCGCCGCGGCCTGATCCAGCCCGACGACTGGAAGCTGCTCTGGGTCACCGAATTCCCGCTGCTCGAATACGACGAAGAAGAAAAGCGCTACGTCGCCATGCACCACCCGTTCACCAGCCCGATGGACGAAGATCTCGCGCTGCTCGACAGCGATCCCGGCGCAAGTCCGCGCCAAAGCCTACGACATCGTGCTGAACGGCACCGAGCTGGGCGGCGGCAGCATCCGTATCCACGACCAGGAGCTGCAGCAGCAGATGTTCAGCCTGCTCGGCTTCAGCCGAGGAGCAAGCCTGGAGCCGCTTCGGCTTCCTGCTCGAAGCCTTCCAGTTCGGCGTGCCGCCGCACGGCGGCCTGGCCTTCGGCCTCGACCGCCTGGTCATGCTCCTGACCGGCAGCGACAGCATCCGCGATGTCATCGCCTTTCCCGAAGGTCCAGACCTCAGCCTGCCTGATGACCAACGCGCCCGGACGTTGTCGACCAGAAACAGCTGGACGAGCTGGGCCTGGCCATTGCTGTCAAAGCGAGATCAACCAGGAAGCCTGACCATGGCCATGCTGTCAGAAAGCAATGCAGCCGATGCAGAGTAACCGGCCATGACCAGGCGGAACGGCCGGCAAATGGACGCAGCGATCTCCTGCTCGAGCTCCTCGACTGGCTGAAGTACATCCTGATTGCCGTCCTGATCGGCCTGCTGCTGGTGGTTTTCGTCATCCAGCGCAACTCCGTGATCGGCCAGTCGATGGTGCCCGACCTGCACGAAGATGACCAGCTGCTGGTCGAGAAAGTCACCAAGCATGTTTGACGGCATCGACTACGGCGACATCATCACGATCAGCACCCGCGACCTGCCGGAGCACGAAGGCGGGCCCAACATCATCAAGCGCGTCATCGGCCTGCCCGGCGACACCATCGAGATCCGCGAAGACGGCGTCTACCGCAATGGCGTCCTGCTGGACGAGACTTACCTGCCGTCGATGGTACAGCAACCGGATCCGCAACCTGGCCTTTGCCAAGGTCACCCTCGGCGAGGACGAATACTATGTCCTGGGCGACAACCGCGAGGTCAGCCTGGACAGCCGCAGCTTCGGCCCGGTCCCGCTGGACGCATATCATCGGCGAAGTGCTGCATCCGCTTCTATCCCTTCGACAAGTTCGGCAATCCCTAACCGGCTTGCAGACATCCCTCATCAGCCAGACTGCAACCCACATCCCCAAACCCGAAGGAGGACCAATCCTGCCATGCCCTCGGAAAGACAAAAACATATCCGCAATTTCTGCATCATCGCCCATATCGACCACGGCAAATCGACGCTGGCCGACCGGATGATCGAACGGACCGGCCTCCTGACCGCGCGCGAAATGCAGGACCAGGTGCTGGACAACATGGACATCGAACGCGAGCGCGGCATCACGATCAAAGCCCAGGCCGTGCGCATGGCCTACAAGGCCGATCGACGGCCAGATCTACACCCTGAACCTGATCGACACCCCCGGCCATGTCGACTTCAACTACGAAGTCTCGCGCTCCCTGGCCGCCTGCGACGGCGCCATGCTGGTCGTCGACGCCGCCCAGGGCATCGAAGCCCAGACCCTGGCCAATGTCTACCTGGCGATCGACGCCAACCTGGAAGTCCTGCCGGTCATCAACAAGATCGACCTGCCCTCCGCCCAGCCGGAAGTTGTCCGGCAGGAGATCGAGGAAGTCATCGGCCTCGATGCCAGCTACGCGCCGCTGATCTCGGCCAAGAACAACATCAACATCGACGAAGTCCTGGAGAAAATCATCCAGTACCTGCCCTGCCCGCAGGGTGATGAAGATGCGCCGCTGCGCGCCCTGATTTTCGACTCCAAATATGACACCTACAAGGGCGTCATCGTCCATGTCAACGTCAAGGAAGGCTCGGTCCGCATCGGCGACCGCATCCTGATGATGAACACCGGCAAGGATTTCATCGTCACCGAACTCGGCTATTTCCTGCCCCGGCGACTTCCTGCCCTGCAGCGAAGCTGCTGGCCGGCGATGTCGGCTACATCGTCGCCAGCATCAAGAACGTCCGCGACACAGCCGTCGGCGACACGGTCACCCTGGCCGGCCGACCCGCCGCCGAAGCCGCTGCCCGGCTACAAGAAAGTCCACCAGATGGTCTACTGCGGCTTCTATCCGATCGACGGCGCCAAATACCCCGATCTGCGCGACGCCCTGGAAAAGCTCCAGCTCAACGACGCCGCCCTCTCCTTCGAGCCGGAAACCTCGGCCGCCCTGGGCTTTGGCTTCCGCTGCGGCTTCCTCGGCCTGCTGCACTATGAGATCGTCCAGGAACGCCTCGAACGCGAATTCCTGCTCGACCTGATCTCGACCGCGCCCTCCGTCGTCTACCGCGATCAACACGCAACGACGGCCGATACGCATCTGGCTCGACAACCCGACCAACATGCCGGACCCCAACGACATCGAGTACATGGAAGAACCGATCGTCAAGGCCACGATCATGACGCCGAAAGAATATGTCGGCAACATCATGGACCTCTGCCAGGACCGCCGCGGCACATACCACAACATGGACTACCTCGACGCCAACCGCGTCATGCTCCATTACGACATGCCCCTGAACGAAATCATCTACGACTTCTTCGACGCCCTGAAATCGCGCACCCGCGGCTACGCCTCGCTGGACTACGAATTCAAGGACTACGTCCAGTCCGACCTGGTCAAGCTCGACATCCTGCTCAACGGCGAAATTGTCGACGCCCTGTCCTTCATCGTCCATCGCGAAAAAGCCTACAGCCCGCGCCCGCCGCATGGCCGAAAAACTCAAGGACAACATCCCGCGCCAGCAGTTCGAAGTCCCGATCCAGGCCTGCATCGGCGGCAAGATCATCGCCCGCGAAACCGTCAAGGCCTTCCGCAAGGACGTCCTGGCCAAGTGCTACGGCGGCGACATCACCCGCAAGAAGAAGCTGCTCGAAAAGCAAAAAGAAGGCAAGAAGCGCATGCGCCAGGTCGGCAACGTCGAAGTGCCGCAGGAAGCCTTCATGAGCGTTCTGAAGCTGGACGAATAATAGCAATCCCATTCTTGTGTCGGAGCACGAGCAGTGCTCCGATGTTAAATCAAGCGTTAAATCAAGAAGAGTGATGTCATAATGAGTCAAAATAAATGCAATTAGTGGCGAATAGTTGTTTAATAGTGATTCGCATCGTGGTATAGTCAAATTAATAACAGGAAGCGATGAACCCTTGGAATTATTTGGACGCTTTCGTCCAAGGGGGAGCCAGTAGCGTAACCGGCCTGATTTTTTATGCCTTGATTCAGGCTGTTTCAAAAAAATGCATATCGTGCGTTATACCTTTGTGTTCCGAAGGAATGAGTGGAGGTTTAAAATGCGAAGTAAAACAGGGAAACGGTCTTTAGCAATTTTCCTGGCTTTGATGATGCTGTCAATGATGTCATCGATTGTGTTTGCTGCAATTTCTATCAGCAGTCACATGACCATAGACTCTGAAGCAGCTTCTTTGCCGGGCGTGGCAATTCCGCAAGGTGGATCTGGCATCATCTCATTGACGTTGACCTCGGGCAGTGGCGCACTTGGCAGCAGTTCGGGTGATCTGACATTACCGGCCGCCTACAATATCGATGCGGATGGTTCAATCACTGCCCTTGGTAACGATCAAGTGACCTATCAGTTTGATGGCACGAATGGACAGGCGATTACTCAGAACTTGACTGTTTATGTTGATCCAGCAGCGCCTTTTGGGAGCAAGGAAATTTTGCTTTATGGCAAGACTAACGAACCGGGTTACCATGAAATCGGATTCCTGATTTCGAAGGGCTCGATCGGCAGAGGTCTTCACTTTGACATCGACATGCTCAATCTATTTGTCAAAGTGATTCCGCCTCCGACATATACACTCACCCTTGTTGCGGATTCTGGTGAAGGGGGGATCGCCTCTGATCTGACCGCTACAAACCCCTACATAGCTGGCACTATTGTTAATTTACAAGCTGTTCCCAATGTTGGGTATACATTCAGCCACTGGACTGCTCCGGTTGCTGACCTGCAGATTGCTGATGCGAATGCTGCGATAACAACTTTGACGATGCCAGCCCAAAATGTGATTGTAACTGCACATTTCTTGCCTGTTATCGTTGAAACACCACCGCCACCCCCCAGCTCCGAAGAAGAAACCTTACCAAGCGAAGTGGAAAAACAGTACACCGTAGTCAACTCATCCAATCCGTCAGCTCCAGCGATTGCCAGTAAATTGCTGAGAAAAAATAACGCCCTTTTGAAACCAAACTCAAAAGAATATCGTAATTACATCGCCCAAGTCACCGCAAACATGGGCAATCCGGATGGCAAAGGCACTGATTTCAAAGTTGGGTCGAACTATATTTCAAAAGACAATCCGGTAGATTATGAAGCAGCAATTAATGATTTCCTGCAAAACCTGGGAGCATATTAGTGCATTCAATCATCAAGGCCTGGCTTTTAAGGACATCCTGGTGGGAATAGCCTGATACGCACTGTTCTGTTCATTTGTTTGCAGAAGGCTAGAAGAGATGAGGCCGCTAACGCCTGTTCAATAGGTGAAGGCAATGAAAAACTCCTTGAACAAATCGAGGAGTTTTTTGCATCTGAATTATATCGAAGTAAAGAATATTGTTGAGTGCGTGACTATAATGTTATAATTCTCTGGACACGCGGTCGATAAATTTCTTATACTCAAGGCCGCAGTGGTTTAGCTTGATTTGCGGATGTGGTGGAATTGGCAGACACGCCGGATTTAGGTTCCGGTGCGCAAGCGTGCAGGTTCAAGTCCTGTCATCCGCACCAATTATTTTTAAAAAAGGACTTGAACCGGGTCAACGTCCTGTCATCCGCACCAATTATTTTAAAAAAAGGACTTGAACCGGGTCAACGTCCTGTCATCCGCACTAGTGTTCACGGCTCTGAATCAGAACATTGCCGGGAATTTTTTAAAACGACCAGGAAGATTCTTGTCGAGATCAGCAACCAGAGGTAAAAATGAAAAAAATATGCGACACACTTTCGGATACCACTTTATTTACCGGGTTAACTCACGAACTCTTCCACAACTACTGCAGTAAGACAACGATCCGCCTGGTCTGGAAAGGCGAAGTGCTGGTCAACGAAGGCGATCCCTGTACCGGGATCGGCCTGATCATCGAAGGCCAGCTGGCGATGCAGAAGTATTCCAGCTCCGGTGATTTTGCCACGATTGAATTGCTTGGCCCTGGCGACATTTTCGGCGAATATATGATATTCGGGTCACGCAAGAATTACACTGTGACGATCGAAGCTGTCACCAATTCCAAGATCATTTTCATCACCCGTGAAATGCTGATGTCGATTCTTGCGCAAAGCCCTGACGTGATGAACAATTTCCTGACGATTCTCTCCGACCGCATCCAGACCCAGAACCGACGGATTTCGCTGCTGTCGCAGAAAAGCCTGAGACAGAAAATCGCCAACTATCTGCTCGAACTTTTGCGCGACCAGCTTGAAAAAGAAGGGGAGAATCCCAAATCGATCCGCAAGACAGTTTCAACCCAGGCGGTCGAACTGCCCGTTTCCAAAGAGGTCGTTTCCCGTCTGCTGGCCATGCCGCGCCCATCGTTTTCGCGCGAACTGATCAGCATGGAGCGTGACGGCCTGATCCGTGTCAGTGGCAGGGTCATCTGGCTGCTCGATCTCGACGGTCTCGAGAAGGGCGTCATCGAAGGTTTTCAGAATCCCTGAAGCCTGAAGGGAGAGTCCCTGAAACCTGGAGGTTGTAGGTTTTGAACAGCGGCGACATCTTGACAGACCTTGGCAAATTTATCAGTAACCTGCTCAATGATCTGACGAGCGGGCTACTGTTTTTTGGCGGCCCGGTCGAGGTTATCGTCGCTATCGTCGATATTCTGGCTACATCACTGGTTGTCTATTATGTCCTGAAGATACTCCGCGATACGCGGGCCTGGCAATTGCTCAAAGGCCTGGCGATGATTATCGGCTTCGCCCTGGTCTGCAGCCTGGCCGGGTTGACGACGGTTGGCTTCCTGCTCAACAATACGATTTCCGTTTTTGCGATCGCCTTCGTTGTCATCTTCCAGCCAGAACTGCGCCGCGCCCTGGAAACGGTTGGCCGCAACAGCTTCAACATGCTGTCATCTGCCCTGGTTTCTGACGATAGCGAGCAGGCGATCCGTTCGGTCCACCATATGATCGAATCGATTGTCCGGGCTTGCGAGAAGATGGCGGATACCCGGACGGGTGCCTTGATCATCATCGAGCGCCAGACCAAATTAGGCGAGTTTATCGAGCAGGAAAATGTAGTCCAGCTTGATGCCGCGGTTTCTGCAACCATGCTGCTGCAGATTTTCTACAAGGGATCGCCCTTGCATGACGGTGCTGTCGTCATCCGTGGCAACCGGATCAGTGCGGCACGTGTCCATGTGCCTCTTTCTGACAACTACCATCTGCGCCGAGATTATGGTACCCGCCATCGCGCCGCCATCGGGGCCAGTGAGATCGGTGATACACTGGCCATTGTTGTTTCCGAAGAGCGCGGCAGTATCAGCCTGGCCATTGAAGGCCGGCTTTTTGTGCTCGACAATGCCGACGCCTTGCGTTCACTGCTGCACAAGATGCTCGGTCAGCCAAAAACGGGTGGCGCTTGGACGGGGATTTTCAAGTCTCGCCGGGATGAACATGACATGGACGAAACAGCTTCGACTCGCGAAGCTGCCGAGGCCATTGAGGCCGCTCGCAAAGATCGCCTGGCCAAATCTTCAGCCGAATCTGCGAGGACCCTGATCGAAGCCGAACTGAAACGCCAGAAGGCTCAGCAGCAACCGAATGAACAGACAAAACCACATCGCCACTTGAGCTTGCCACGTTTGTTCAGCCGCAACCGCGACACATCAGCCCGCCCCAAGGTATCCCGCCGCCAGCGTGCGGTAACCATGCTGGCTTCAGTGGTTGTTGCGATCATCATCTGGCTTTATGTACAAGTGACGATCAATCCAGTAGTTACCAGAACCTTTTCAACCCAGGTGACCTACCGCGGGGCCGAGATTGCCCGGACGAATGGCTACATTGTCCAGATGCCGCTTGAAACGATCCAGATCAGCCTGATGGGACGAACCAAGACTGTGGCAAGCTTGAGCTCGGTCAATATCAATGCCTACCTCGACCTCTCGAATATCGATCAGGCCGGTTTGACGGAATTGCCAGTCGAAGTCGATACATCGAGCCTGAGTTATCTGCGTACTGTACTGGTTTCACCTTCATCGATTACCGTCAGCATCCGTCAAGCGTCGGTCAAGTAAGCAAAGCGGCTCATTCTTGCTACTCCCCCCAAATGTCAAAAAGACGTTTATAAATGACGATTGTAATAATTCTGTAATATTCGGGCAAGATAAACGTCACAGATCTGTCGAGTTTGTCTAATATTTGTAACATAGCGGCTGTGCTATAATGGGGCAGGCTTAGGAATACCCCTTGCCTTTAATCGTTAAAAAAACGGACAATCTACCCTCTGCAAAGGAGACTTGTCATGAGTCGTTTATTTGGTACTGATGGCGTGCGCGGCATCGCCAACAAAGAACTGACACCTGACCTGGCGTTCCAGCTTGGCTGGGCCGGCGCCAAGGTCCTGGCCGGAGAAACCTGGCATAAGCCGATCATCCTGGTCGGCCTCGATACCCGGATATCCTGCGGCATGCTCGAAGCCGCCCTGGTTTCCGGCATCTGTTCAGCCGGCGCCGACGTCTGTATCTGCGGCGTCATCCCGACACCCGGTGTAGCCTATCTGACTCGGAAATACAAATGTGACGCCGGTGTCATCATTTCGGCATCGCATAATTCCTACGAATATAATGGCATCAAGTTTTTCAGCAACAACGGCTACAAACTGCCGGACGACACCGAAGACAGGATCGAAGAATTGATCCGCGCCTATGACGAAAAAGCGGACGACCGGCCGATTGGCAGCCAGCTTGGCCGCCGGATCATCAAACAAAATGCGTCGCACGATTATACAGAACATCTCAAGCGCCGCATGGCGGTCGACCTCAGCGGCCTGAAAATCGGGCTGGACTGTGCCAACGGCGCCAGCGCCCATATTGCGCCAGCCCTGTTCGGCGATCTAGGAGCTGATGTTGTCACGGTCGGTGTCGAACCGGATGGCACCAACATCAATGACGGTTGCGGTTCGACCCATCTGGATCGCCTGCGTCAGCTGGTCCGCCGCGAAAGCTGCGATATCGGCATCGCTTTTGATGGTGATGCCGACCGGATGCTGGCGGTCGATGAGAACGGCGATCCGGTTGACGGCGATGTGATCATGGCCATCATCGCCCTGGATATGAAAATGAACCACCAATTGCGCGATGATACGCTGGTCGTCACGGTCATGAGCAATCTTGGCCTCGACATCATGGCCGCCGAGAAGGGCATCAATCTGGTCAAGACCAAAGTCGGCGACCGCTATGTCCTGGAGGAAATGCTCCGCAACGGCTATTCCCTCGGTGGTGAACAATCCGGCCATATCATCCTGCTCGAAGATTCGACCACCGGCGACGGCATGCTCAGCGCCCTGCGCCTGCTGCGAGCGTTGACCGAGCGCGGCCAGCGTCTGAGTGAAGCCCGGCGGGATCATGGAGATCCTGCCGCAGGTCCTGAAAAGCGCCAGGGTCCCAAATGAAAAGAAAGCAAGGGCGATGGAAGATCCCGATATCCTGGCTGCCTGCGAACGCATGGAAGCGCAGCTGGCGGGCAGCGGCCGCATCCTGGTGCGTGCTTCCGGCACTGAACCGATCATCCGGGTCATGATCGAAGGCGAGGATATCGATGAGATCACCCGGATGGCGGACCAGCTGACAACCTTGATTGTCAGCCGCTACGGAATCTGAGGAGGCTGTCCTATGTGTGGAATAGTTGGATATATCGGTTCGGAACAGTCCTGCCCATTCTGCTGGACGGCCTGAGCCGGCTTGAATACCGTGGTTATGATTCCGCTGGTGTTGCCTATATCGACGGTGGCGAAATCAAGATCAGCAAGAAAAAGGGCCGCCTGAAAATCCTCGAAGAATCACTCGAAGCCGACGGCCTGCTTGGACAGTCAGATATCCACATCGGCATCGGCCACACCCGCTGGGCTACACACGGCGCACCCAGCGACGAGAACTCCCATCCGCACTTGTCGGCCAGCGGCCGGATCGCTGTCGTCCACAACGGCATCATTGAAAATTACCTGGAATTGAAACACTTCCTGAACGAGCAGGGCTACGCGTTCCTTTCCGAAACGGACACCGAAGTCGTTGCCCATCTCGTCGAGTACCATTATCTGCACAATGGCCAGGGAAACATCCTGGCGGCGGTCCGCCTGACCCTGGCCGACCTCGAAGGATCCTATGCGCTGGGTGTCCTTTGCGCCGACCACCCGGACCAATTCATCGCAGCCCGCAAAGACAGTCCGCTGATCATCGGTCTTGGCGAAGGCTGCAACTACATTGCCTCGGACATTCCGGCCATCCTCGCCACACCCGCCGGATCCTGATCATGGAAGACCGCGAAATCGCCCGCTCAAAGCTGACGGTATTATCCTCTTCGATGCTCTGGGCCAACAGGTTGTCCGTGAACCGCTGATGGTCACCTGGGACAGCGAAGCGGCAGAAAAGGGCGGCTATGAACATTTCATGATGAAAGAGATCCATGAAGAGCCACGCGCTGTTCGTGACACCATCATGCCTCGCATGCGCGACGGGAAAATCCGTTTCGAGTCGCTTAACCTGGACCGGAAAGCCCTCGAATCACTTGACCGCATCCGCATCGTCGCCTGCGGCACCGCTTCCCATGCCGGCATGGTCGGCAAATATGTCATCGAATCACTCTGCCGCATCCCGGTCGAAGTCGATGTCGCATCAGAATTCCGTTACCGCAATCCGATCATCACCGATCGCACCCTGACGATCATCATCAGCCAGTCCGGCGAAACACTCGACACGCTGGCGGCCATGCGCGAGGCCAAAAGCCTCGGTTCGGCAGATCCTGGCGATCGTCAATGTTGTCGGCAGTTCAATTGCCCGTGAAGCGGACCATGTGATCTACACCGTGGCCGGGCCGGAAATCGCGGTTGCCTCGACCAAAGCTTACAATACCCAGCTGGCGGCGCTCTATCTGCTCGCGTTCCAGATGGCCTACAACCTGGGCAAAATCGATGACCAGCAGCTGGCTGATTATTTGCAGAAACTTTCCGACCTGCCGACCCTTTTAGAAAAAACCTTGGCCAACAAAGACATCATCCAGCGCTTCGCTGCTGAGCACTTCAATGCACACAGCATTTTCTTCATCGGCCGCGGGCTCGACTATGCACTGTCGATGGAAGCCTCACTCAAGCTCAAGGAAATTTCCTATATCCATTCTGAGGCGTACGCCGGCGGTGAACTCAAGCATGGTACGATCGCCCTGATCGAAGAAGGCACCCTGGTGGTCTGCCCGATGACCCAACCCCAGCTGGTCGACAAGATGATCAGCAATATCCGCGAAGTCAAAGCGCGCGGCGCGGTCATCCTTGGCATCATCACCCCGGAATGCGCCCGCGCAGCCGAGGTCTGCGACCAGGTCATCGAACTGCCCTCGATCGATCCGCTGCTGGCACCGATCATTGCGGTCACACCTACCCAGCTGTTTGCCTACTACATGACCGTCAACAAGGGCCTCGACGTGGACAAGCCGCGTAACCTGGCCAAAAGTGTCACGGTTGAATAACAAGCCAAATTGCCAACTTACCGATGCCAGCTTTCTCAACAAAAAAACAGCCCGTTTGAATGAAAAGATCATTCAGACGGGCTGTTCGTATTGGCGTCCGACGGCCTCTTAGTCGTGAAGGCTACAAATCAGAGTGCGGTTTTTGAGGTTTTGCGCTTGCGGGTCGGTTTGACCGGTTCTTTGTCCGGGTCATAGTTGACGAGGTTTTTGCGCATGCGGTCAAAGAATATGTTGACTTGCTGCAATTCTTCTTTGCTGAAGTCAGTGAACATTTTGTCGTTGATCGTATCAAAAATATCTTCGCAAACTTTGGCTGATTTGCGACCGTCTTCAGTCAGTTCGATCTGATTGTAACGGTTATCCTTTTCATTGATCGTCTTGGTGATCATGCCGCCTTTTTCAAGTCGTTTGACGGAAACGGCAATTGACGGCGTGGTGACATTGAGGGCTTCGGCGAGATCGGTCTGCGAACAGACACCCTGTTGCTTGAGGGTCAGCAACAGCGCTGGCTGGCCAATATAAAGACCGCGGGACATGGCAACTCGATACAAACGGCTACGGTGCAGTTGGGTCAGTTTTTTGAAATTTTCTTCAGGCGAAAAAGGACCAGATTGACTATCCTTAGCTGAATCCATGTTTTCTTGTTCCTTCCTTGATTTTTCCGTTTAAATAACCTATGATTTCTTTGATTCAGGCCTTGATGATTCGTGAAAAAAGCGATCAGCTTGAACTATTTTCATCAAAAGGCATCAAAAATCTAGAACCCCAACCATGATTTCACAGATTTATGCTAGTCATTTTATTGTTGACTGTCAAGATGTTATATATAGTAAATTTAATGATTCAAAATAAGTTTTCATTTGTTAACGTTTACGGTATATAATCGTTGCGTGTTTTATTAATTGGCAGGGGAGGGAGCGACATGTCGGATCAAAAGTCACGGCTGATCCTCTCGATCCTGATGCTCATCGGTGTGCTCACCGTGGTTGCAGCTTCGCTCGGCTGGCTTGGCCAGGACACCACCCCTCAACACCTCGCTATCGCGCCTGGAAACACAGCATCCAATGGCATGCCTGCTCATGCAAAAGACCCTCGCGGCACGTCGGACCTCAAACAGGTGACGATCAATCTGACAGAGCCTTCATTTGAAGCCGGCAACCCGATGCGCCGCTGGCCAGCTGAATCTGCAATCCAGGTGATCCACCAGACCGACCTGTCAACCTATGTCGATCGCCCCGTTGCTGAACGACCACTGGCCGGGATTACGGTCTTTCTTGACCCAGGACATGGTGGCTCGGACAGTGGGGCGACTTATCCGCCGCGCTCGATCGCAAATTCACAGAATCGGGCGATTACGGAAGCGGAAATCAACCTGGCAGTGGCCTTACGAATCAAGGTCCAGCTGCAGGATCTGGGTGCCTCCGTCTACTTGATTCGTGAGGATGATGTCTGGCAGTCCATCTTCTATCGCATCGCCTATGTCAGCCGTTTCATCGTCGACCAGTTCAGCGCTGAAATGCAGACAAAGGGCTATGCAAGCGACGCCATCGATCAGTTCGGTCCTTTGATGGACCAGATCATGGCTGCAAATAACGATTTTGAAAGCACGGGCGGTCGCGGGATCATGAATGGCGTTGGCGCGATTCCGGAGCTCAAACTGCTCCTCGATATCGAACACCAATATCCGGAAGTTCTTTTCCTGTCGATCCATTGCAATTCAGTTGAGGACGACGAATCGGCAAGGGGCCTGCAAGTATTCTACCTGAGCGGGGAAACGGCATACCAGAAAGAGCGTGAACTTAGCATCAAACAGAGTCTTGCAGACTCGCCGCCAGCTTATATGATGTATCGCGACGAATCACGCGCCCGGTTGGCCGGACTGATCAGGTCAGGTATCCTTAACCGGATGCCAGATTTGAAGTATAATGGACAGGCTGATCTGCTTGAGGAGAATTACGCCGTCTTGCGTGAACTGAATTTGACCAGCGCATTGATCGAACTTGGATTTATCTCAAATGCCGCAGATCGGGCAATTTTGCAGGATGCCAGTCAACAACAAGTGATGGCTGAATCGATCGCCGAGGCGGTCTATCATTTTTACTGCAACTGATTGACTGTAACGAATTGACTGTAATGAATCAATTGATGAAAGAAGGAGAATAAGATGATGAAAAAACCACTGATTGCCATACCCATGGGCGATCCGGCTGGCGTAGGCCCTGAAATAGTTGTCCGCGCCCTGGCAGACCAGGCATTGCGCCAGGAAGCCAATTGCCTGGTCATTGGTGACCGGCGGATGCTGGAACAAGCCATGCAGGTTTGTGCAGTTGATTTGAAAATCCATAACATTGCACAAGCTGCCGATGTGATCGACGATCCGGACACACTCAACCTGATCGACCTCAAGAATGCCGACCCACGAGTCGTCACCCTCGGGCAGATCAACGGGGATTGCGGGAGAGCGGCTTTTGCCTATATCCAGCGGAGCATAGAACTGGCCCTGGCTGGTGAGGTCGATGCAGTGGCAACGACTCCAATCAACAAAGAATCGCTCAAGGCCGGCCAAGTCCCATTCATCGGCCATACGGAGATTTTTGCTGAACTCACCCGGACTGACAACCCATTGACTTTGTTTGAAGTGCGAAACCTCCGTGTCTTTTTCCTGTCGCGCCATGTTTCACTGCGCCAAGCCTGTGATCTGGTGACTGAAGAACGCCTGGTCACGACCTCCCGGCGTTGCTTGAAAGTCATGCAGCAGCTTGGACTTGGCGAAGGAACCCTGGCGATCGCCGGCCTGAATCCGCACAGCGGTGAGCACGGCCTGTTTGGTGACGAAGAGGGGAAAGCGGTCGATCCAGCTGTCGCAAAGCTTCAAGCCGAAGGCCTCAAGGTGGTCGGACCAGTCGGTGCCGACTCTGTCTTCCACCTTGCCTTGCAAGGCCATTACCAGGCAGTTCTTTCGCTTTACCATGACCAGGGCCATATCGCGACCAAGACCCTCGATTTCGAGCGGACTATCGCGATCACTGCCGGTCTGCCTTTCCTGCGCACCTCTGTCGACCATGGCACTGCTTTCAATATTGCCGGAAAAGGCATAGCCAGCCCGGTCAGCATGATCGAAGCCATCCGCCTCGCCGCAAAATATGCCCCGAACTATCGCCCCATCTAATTAGAGCGATTACTCAATTAATCAGAATGACTGCTCGATATGACAGAACAATCGATCTGTTTAAACAAGCAGATTGAACCTATTTAAATATACAAGGAGCTTACCTGAATGATGAAACAGAGCCGGCGCCGCCGGAGCAAAAAACCAGTCCTGATTCCGCTTTTGATCCTCATCCTGGCCGCGGCCGTATTCGCCTACCTGCAATTCTTCTACATGCCTTTCAAAGTTGTCGCCAAGACAACCACCCTGGAATTGGGCAGCACCTTGCCGACCGCCGCGTCCGATTACCTCAAGGGCGACAGCGACAAACTGGCTTTGGTCGAAGTTGACACCTCAGCTGTCAAAGCCGATATCCCAGGCAGTTACAAAGTCGTACTCAATTACCAGAAGAAACATCGCACGGTCAAACTCAAGATCGTCGACACCGTCGCCCCGACGGCCGCACTGATCCGCGATGAAGTCATCGCTGTCCAGGGCCGCACGCTGACGGCCGCTGACCTGGTCACTGACGTGCAGGACAAGACTGATGTCAAATCATCATTCGATCCTGAAAAGGATGTCCCTGAATATCAGCTGAAAGAACTCGGCAACCTGGACTTGATCCTTTACCTGAAAGATACCTCAGGCAACACAACGAACCTGCCGGTACGGATCAAAGTCGTGGAGGCCGACAAGAATCCTCCACTGCTCAGCGGTGTGGAGAGCCAGCAGCTCGATATCGGCCAGTCGTTTGATCCGCTGGCCGGCGTCACGGCCACCGACGAAGTGGATGGTGATCTGACAGAATCCATCCAAGTCGAAGGTCAGGCCGATTTGACGAAGATTGGCAACTATACCTTGACCTATGCAGTCAGTGACTCGTCAGGTAACAAGACGAGCCAGCTGCGGACGATCACTGTCTCTGACCCGTTCAGCCAGCTTCGGGCAACCAATGTCATCTCGGTGACAGGCGCAGCCAGTAAGCCGTTGCATGCTGTCCTGAATTACCTGGGCGACAATATCCGCTTCATGGGGATTGTCTATCAGGATTTGACGACCGGCGACACCTTTGCGATCAATCCGGACAATCAGTACCGCTCAGCCAGTACAGCCAAGCTTTTCGTCAATATGGCGCTTTATAACGCGATTGACCAGGGTAGATTCACACTTGACCAGACAATCAAGTACCAGTCCTCTGACTTTGAAAGCGGTACGGGTATCCTGCAGGGCATGGACCTGACAGTTCCCTATGCACTCAGCACACTGGCTGACTATGCCATCATCCACTCCGACAACATCGCATTCAATATGATCCGGCGCACGGTCGGCCGTGAAGCCTGCTTTGACTACTATGATTCAATCATCGGACATGCGACCAATCGGACCAGCACGTCGATGGGTGCAGCCGATGGTGCCAAGTTGATGGCTGAACTATACAGTTCGGATTCAGCCAACTTCAAGCACATGCTGGACATGCTGCGCCAGACGAAATTCAACGATATGCTGCCGCGCGACCTGCCCCAGGGCATTGTCGCCCACAAAGTCGGCTTCTACAATTCGGCTTACCACGATGTCGGCATCGTTTATGATGAAAAGGCACCTTACATTATCACGGTGTTTTCCAACGGCCTGACCAATCCGCAGGACGTTATCGCCAATGTATCGAAACTGGTGTACGAAAATCGATAAGCAAATAATTTAGCAAGTAATTGGAGTGTAGATATGGATATTTTCAACATGGCCCTGATCCTGATTGGCCTTTCGGTCTTCGAGATTGTTTCCAGTATCGACAATGCGGTCATCAATGCAGAAGTCCTCAGCACGATGTCTGAAAAAGCAAGGAAATGGTTCCTCTTTTATGGCATCTTGTTCGCGGTGTTCGTTGTCCGTGGCCTCTTGCCCTGGCTGATCGTGTTCATTGCCAATCCCTCGCTGGGAATTGTCGGCTCGTTGACTGCAACTTTTTCCAATGATCCCCATGTGATTGAAGCGATTGAAGCTTCGACGCCGATCCTGATGCTTGGCGGTGGCGTTTTCCTGCTGTTTCTGTTCCTGCACTGGTTGTTGCTCGAAGACAAGGAAATCGGCCTGCCCAGTGAAGTTTTCTTTGCCAAGCATGGATTCTGGTTTTATGCCCTTGTTTCACTGATCATCGTCGTCATCGTCAGTATCTCGATCAAAGTCAACCCGCTCCTTGCGCTGTCGGCTGTCATCGGTTCATCGGCCTTTTTTATCACGGACGGGTTCAAGAAGAATGCAGAAGAGAACGAACACAAGTTGCTGGCCAACGCCAGCGCGATGTCTGACCTGAGCAAAATCCTCTACCTGGAAATCATCGATACCACTTTTTCAATCGACGGTGTCCTCGGGGCCTTTGCTTTCACAATGGCCGTGCCGCTGATCATAGCCGGCAACGGCCTGGGTGCGCTGGTCGTCCGCCAGCTGACCCTGGGCAATATCGATAAAATCAAACAATATCTCTATCTTAAGAACGGCGCAATGTACTCGATCATGGTTCTTGGTTCTGTCATGATCCTCGAGGGCTTTTCGATTGAGGTGCCTACTTTTGTCTCGCCGGTCACCACGCTGCTGATCATTGCTTTCTTCTTTGTCAAATCTATTCGCCATTCCAGGCAGAATCCAAAGCCTACAGTATAAACCGGCCAATAACATGGCCAAAAGATAGTCATAAAACGATCACAAATTAGTCTGACAAACGAATAGCATGGTAACCTATGTGGTGTTTTCAGGCCAGCCTGTATGATAGAATTGGTGCACTTGTCAATGTTTGGAATTGAAAGGTGAGTTACCATGATCATTGCTATTATTGGCGGCGGTTTCGCCGGTTTGTCTGCCGCCCGTGAGATCGACCACCGACTGCCCAATGACTCGCCACATGAGGTGATCCTGATTGACCGCCACGACTACACGACGATGCTGACCTCTCTGCCGGACGTCGCTGGACGCCGGGTTGAACCTGAACGCGTTTGCGAGCAGATTGTCAGCCAGATTTCCGGTCGGGTCCGTTTCATCAGGGAAAACGTTGACTATGTCGATTTTGTGACGCGGACCATCAAGATGGATGATACCGAGCTGGTTTATGACAAACTGGTCTTTGCTCCCGGATCGAAAGCCAATTTCTATCAGCACACCGGCGAATTTACTCAAAATCTCAAACTGGACTGCCTCGATGATGCAATCAAGATTCGCGACAGCTTCGCCAAAGCGTTGTTCAATACGGAAAACTTGAATGTCGTCATCTCTGGCGGTGGATTCACCGGCCTGGAGGTCGCATCAAATCTTTATCGCTACGCCGGTTACCTGGATCGGAAATGCAATATCTTTGTGGTCGACCGCAACTCGACGGTCCTGTCCAACCTGGGTGAAAAACGTGCGCGTTATGTCATGGACCAGATGGCCCGGCTCGGTTTCAATTTCATTCTCGAAAATGAAGTCGACTACTACCAGGACCAGATTGTCACATTGAAGTCCGGGGAAATGATCGACAATGCGTTTTTTGTCTGGTGCAGCGGGGTCAAACTGGCCATCCCTGTCCAGGGGAGTATGCAGCAGATCCGTGACGGCCGAATTGTCGTCGACGAATTCCTGCGTATCCCTGAACATCCTGATGTTTTTGTCGCCGGCGATGCCGCCGCCGTCAAATCAAAAAATGATTATTTGCGTCGGGCTGTCAATTTTGCGGCGATGGGCGGCAAACAAGCAGCTATCAATATCGTGGCTTCGATCAAAGGCTCGAGCCTGAAGAAATTCAATCCTGTCGACCTTGGTTGGGTCATACCACTTTACACAACCAGTATTGGCGAAGCATTCGGCATGAAAACCCAAGGCCGGATCGGGATCCCGCTCCATTACCTGATGTGTGGAATCAAGAATTACAATGCAAAAAATGTCAGTTCCTATGCCGGTTATGCATTTAAATTTTCTTTTGCCAGACCGTTCCGCCGTTACACTGGTGACTGATTATTCACTGGCCAGACTGTATGGTGATTGCTGAACTTACTGCTGCGGATCCCAGGTCAACAGCACTCACTCTTGATGGCACAACAGAGAAAATTTATCGAATGGAGAAGAAGATGAAAAAATGGATTCAGGCGATCCGCCTGAGTGTCCTGACTGCCAGTGTTCTGCCGGCAATTTTTGGCGCAGTCTATGCTTTTTATGCAGAGGGTGTTTTCAAAGTCGGCTTGTTTTTCCTGACCTTGCTGGGCATTGCCGTTGTCCACACCGGGGCCAACCTGATCAATGACTACTTCGATTTCCGTTCGGGTGCGGATCTACAGAATGAAGAATTCCTGCCGACTGTGACGGGCGGCTCGAGGGTCATCGTCGACGGCTCATTCACGGCCCGGAAAGTCCTGGCAGTGTCGATTGCCTGCTTGGCCATCGGCGTCCTGATCGGCGTCTACCTCGCTTTCGTTGCCGGTCCAGCCGTTTGGGCCCTGATATCTTTCGGCCTGATTACATCTATTGTTTACACGACACCCAAATTCAACCTGATCAACATGAAACTTGGCGAAGTCGTGATCGGGCTTGATTTTGGTGTGCTGACGATATTGGGCGCCTATTATGTCCAGACTGGGTCTTTTTCCCTCAATGCCCTGCTTGTCTCGCTGCCAGTCGGCATTCTGATTGCTGCAATTTTGCTGATCAACGAATTTCAGGACTACAAGAGCGACAAGCAAGTTGGTAAAATGACAACGGTTGTGCGTATCGGCCGCAAAGCTGGTGCACGCCTGCTGGCGGCCATGCTGGTCTTGCTGCTGGCGCTGATCGTCGTCAACATCCTGGTCGGCAGCCTGCCGGTTTGGAGTCTGCTGACATTGCTCAGTGTGCCGCTGTTCCTGAAGGCCATCCGCCAGGCCAGTCAATTTTTCGATCAGCCTGAACACCTGCCTCTGGCCAACCTTGGCGTGATCATGGGCCAACTGGTCCTGATGCTGGCCTTGATCCTGTCCATCCTATTGGAATCCAGTCTGTACTTTCTGATTGGACTGGCACCAGTACTACTGCTGACTTTCAAAGCAATGAAAGAAACTCGGGTGATTTGACCGTTCAAAGGAGATCGTTGTGGCTTTAGAACAAGCTCGGTCATTAGTCAGAATACCCCTCCAGCAAGTTGAAGCCCGACTTATGCAAGTCGTGGCTTCTATTTCCGATCCGGCAACACGCCGCTGGATGACCTACTTTGCTGCCAGAAATGGCCATCGACTTCGCCCGCTGCTGGTCTTATTGACTTATCGCGCTTTTCATAAGTTGTCTGACGCAGACGCCCCGGAAAAACTGATCGATCTGGCGGCAATCCTCGAGCTGATGCATTCGGCCAGCTTGATCCATGACGATGTCATAGATGAAGAACAGGATCGACGTGGCCAGTTGGCTTTGCAGCATTTGACCGGCAACCGGGCCGCAGTCCTGCTCGGCAATGTGTTTTATCTCCAGGCTTTTGAAATCGCGTTCGCAATGCCTGCGCCGGAATATTTTCTCGATATGGCCCGGACCGCAACTGAAATGTGCTTTGGCGAAGTCCTGCAAAGTGAAAAGCAAGGTCAGAAACTCGACGAACAGGATTATCTCGAGATCATTCGCTGCAAGACGGCCGGGTTGATGGAACTTGCGTGCCGTTCGGCCGCCCGTCTGGCCGGTGCGGATGAGGGGACACGCGAAATCATCGGCCGCCTGGGCCTGTTGCTCGGCTATCTTTACCAGTTGCGAGACGACGTCAAAGACCAGGATATTGTCCTGGCTGACACAGTTGATGTGACCACAATCGCTCGGAATTTCCACTCGGAATTCTGCCAGTTGCTCGATGGACTGGTGATGGATCCTGCGGTCAGGCAAGTGCTGGCCGACCTCGAATTGCTGATCAGCCAGGATTTCCTGGCCGGTTAATAGAGCATCAAAACCACCCAGTAGCTTTCCCGCCCCGGAAATATCCCGCCCCGGTACTATCCCAATCCTTAACCGCCCCGAAATGAGCGCAATCAACTCGAAACCCACCGACTCTCGCCTCGATTCTGAAAGGAGTTCACTGGATGGAGAACATCGTCAACCTCGCCCGACTGCAATTCGCTCTGACCACTGTGTACCATTTCCTATTTGTGCCGCTGACCTTGGGTCTGTCTGTCCTGGTCGCCATCCTGCAGACTAAATACTACAAGTCCGGTGACGAAGCTTACAAAAAACTGACCAAATATTTTGGCGGACTTTTTCTGATCAATTTCGCCGTCGGTGTCGCCACCGGTATTGTCCAGGAGTTCCAGTTTGGCATGAACTGGGCAGGTTATTCCCGCTTTGTCGGTGATATCTTCGGCGCCCCGCTGGCGATCGAAGCCCTGGCCGCCTTTTTCCTCGAATCAACCTTCCTGGGCCTCTGGATTTTCGGTTGGGACCGCCTGTCCAAGAAAGTCCACCTGCTGACGATCTGGCTGGTTGCGATCGCGAGCAATCTTTCGGCCCTCTGGATCATCATCGCCAACTCATTCATGCAGTCACCAGTCGGCTATACGATCAACAATGGCCGCGCTGAAATGACTGACTTCTTCGCCCTGATCAAGAATCCCCATGTCTGGCTGCAATTCCCGCACACGGTCCTGTCCGGTTTCAGCACCGCAGCTGTCTTCATGATGGCGATCAGCGCCTATAACCTCCTGAAAAAGAATAAGGATTCGGCGATATTTTCCCGTTCCATGAACCTGGCCGTCGTTTTTGGCCTGGTCAGCCTGGTGCTGGTCATTTTCATCGGTGACCTCCAAGGTAAAGAACTGGTCGAAAGCCAGCCGATGAAAATGGCAGCGGCTGAAGCTCTCTGGGATTCCAAGGACAGTGCTCCGCTCAGCTTGTTCGCCGTCATTGACGAGGACAGCCGTTCGAATCCGGTCGACATCGGCGTTCCTGGCGCGCTGAGCTTCATGAGCTACAACAATTTCACCCAGCGCGTCGAAGGGATCAAAGATGTCGAAGCCCAGTTCATCAAGGAGTTCGGTGAAGGCGATTATATTCCGCCGGTTGCCTTGAGCTACTGGAGCTTCCGGGCGATGGTCTATTCGGGTGGCTTGATGCTGCTCATCGGCATGCTGGCTTTGTATTTCATGTTCAAGAAGAAACTTGACCAGCAGACCTGGTTGCTCAAGATCCTGCTCTGGACCTTGCCGCTGCCCTACATCGCGAATTCGGCCGGTTGGATCCTGACCGAAGTCGGCCGCCAGCCCTGGATTGTCTACAAGGTCCTGCAGGTCAAGGACAGCGTTTCATCGGCGGTAGGCGCAGCCAGTGTGGCCACGACAATTGCCGGCTTCATCGTGATCTATGGCATTCTGGCAGTTGCCGCCGTTGTCCTGGCCGTCCGCTACATCAAGACCGGCGGCCACCACGAAAATGAACAGGAAAGCGAGGTTAAGACATTATGGAACTGAACACCCTGTGGTTTATCCTGATTGCCGTTCTTTTTGCCGGCTTCTTTTTCCTTGAAGGTTTCGATTTCGGGGCGATGATGCTGATGCCATTCCTCGGCAAAAAAGATGCTGAACGCCGCGTTCTGATCAACGTCATCGGACCGGTCTGGGATGGCAACGAAGTCTGGCTTCTGACTGCCGGCGGCGCAATTTTCGCCGCTTTCCCGAACTGGTACGCGACCATGTTCAGTGGTTTCTACCTGGCCTTGTTCCTGATTCTGGTCGGCCTGATTTTCCGCTCGGTTGCTTTTGAATTCCGCAGCAAAATGGCATCGAAGCCCTGGCGTTCCAGCTGGGATCTCGCACTTTCCATCGGCAGTCTCTTGCCGGCCCTGCTGTTCGGTGTCGCGTTCGGCGATCTGATCAACGGTGTTCCGATCGATGAAGTCAAATCGATGGTCAATGGCGTTGAGGTCACCACGCTCGACTATGTCGGCAATTTCTTTGATCTCCTGGCCCCTTATGCCTTGCTGACCGGTGTGATGGCCGTTGCCTTTTTCCTGTACCATGGCGCAGTGCTGTTTTCGCTGAAAACAACCGGCGACCTGATGAACCGGGCCAGTACTTTGGCCAAAAAACTCGGTCTTGTCAGCCTTGGCCTCTGGCTGGCTGTCATGGCAGTCTCATACTTTGTTCTCGAGAGTAAACCACTGATGATCATTGCTGCTGTCCTGGCGACTGCAGCACTTGCCGGATCCGTCCTGTTCCAGTTCAAAGGCTTGAGCGGCAAGGCTATGATCGCCAATGCTGTCGCCACGGTTTCGGCTGTCGGCTCTTTCTTTGCCGGCATGTACCCGAATGTCATGGTCTCCAGCCTTGATACCGCGAAGAACCTGACCGTCGCCAATGCGTCGTCCACACCGTATACGCTCAAGGTGATGACGATCGTCGCCCTGACCATCCTGCCGGTCATCCTTGCTTACCAGGCCTGGACCTACTGGGTTTTCCGCAAACGTGTCACCGGCGAGAAGCTCGAATATTGATTGACCGAAGGCTTTTCCGCGAACTGAAAAACATCCGCCTGTACTGGCTCAAAACGACAATGGCAGCCTTTGCCATTGTCGTTTTTACCCTGCTTCTCAATGGACAACTGGCATCGCTGGTCGATTTAGCCTTACGTGGCTCGATTCGTGCAGCGAACAGTGGCAAAGCTGCGGCCTTGGCCAGCGAGCTGGCCAAGGTCACCCCGCTGGCCAAGGTCACCCCGCTGGCCAAGGTCACCCCGCTGGCCAAGGTCACCCCGCTGGCCATGCTGTTGCTTTGGCTGAGTGCAAAATCGGTCGCGGTTGGCCTGTCTGACCATTTCGCACGCCAGATCGGCCTTCGACTCAAACGAATCCTGCGGGAGCGACTGGCCGGTCAATTCATTGCCCTTGGTCCCGTTCGCCTGAAATCAGAACGGATTGCCGTCCTGAGTACGATCTTCCAGGAAGGGGTCGACAGTGTCGAACCCTATTATGCCGAGTTCATCCCGCAGCTGGTTTTGACATCGCTGTCATTGCCAATGATCCTGGCAGTTGTTTTCTATTTCGACTGGATCAGTGGTGTGATCATGCTCCTGACCGCCCCGCTGATTCCGCTTTTCATGGTCTTGATCGGTCAACTGTCGGCTGCGGTCAGTGCCCGGCAATGGCGTGAACTCAAGCGTTTGAATGATCATTTCCTCGATGTCCTGCGCGGCTTGAAAACACTCCATTTATTCGGGCGCGCCGAGCGCCAGGCGGTGGTCGTCGGCCAGGCTGCAGATTCCTTTCGGCGGACGACGCTTGGTGTACTCAAGGTCAGTTTTCTTTCGGCACTGACGCTCGAGCTCACGGCGACCTTGAGTACAGCCGTGATCGCGGTCTCGCTTGGTGTCCGGCTGCTCTATGGCCAACTTGATTTTCATGCTGCTTTCCTGATTTTGCTGTTGTCACCGGAATACTACCAGCCTCTGCGCCAGCTGGGTGCCAAGTTCCATACTGCGACCGGTGCCAGATCAGCGACTGATGCCATCGATAGCTGGCTAATGATTCCAGCCGATAAAGCCCCTTCAGAACATCAGACCCAAGTGCCGCTGAGTGAACCCTGCTCCTCGACTGCAGCCAAATCTGAGCGGACCGATGGTTTTTCAACTTCATCTTCGTCAACTTCTGCAGGTGTCTCACTGGAATTGCGCCAGGTCTATTTTGCCTATCATCAGGAAAACCTGGTCTTGAAAGATCTGAGTTTATCAATCCCAGCCGGCCAGCATGTAGCCTTGACGGGACCAAGTGGCGGTGGAAAAACGACTTTGGCTGCTCTGGTGCTAGGATTCCTGAAGCCGCAAACCGGCCGCGTACTGGTCAATGACACCGATCTGGCCTGTTGTCCGGATGAGCAGCTCAGCCAATGGATAGCCTATATGCCTCAGTATCCGCGACTGTTTTCGGATAGCCTGTGGAACAACCTGGTCCTCGGTCGGCCGGATGCGGACGAGCAAGATGTACAGAGCCTGCTGTGCGAACTCGGCCTCGCTTCGCTGGTTGAGAAGTTGCCAGATGGCCTGCAGACGAAAGTGGGACATGGCGGTCAGCCGCTCAGCGGTGGGCAAGTCCAGCGCATCGGACTGGCGCGCGCCCTGCTGAAACAAGCCCCCTTGCTGATCCTGGATGAACCGACATCTGCGCTTGATCCTGAAACCGAAACCTATATCCATTCAACCTTGGACCGTCGCCTGCAACACACGACGGTGTTGACAATCGCCCACCGGCTGACGACGATCCAGCAATCCGACCGGATCATCTACCTGATCGACGGCAAGATCGCCGAGCAAGGTACACATGGCCAATTGCTGGCCGAAGGCGGCCATTACAGCCGATTGCTCACTGCCATGGAGGCCGGCCGATGACCCGCGCCAAGGTGACCCGCAACAATAAAGACCAGCCGATGGCCCACAGTAATTGGATTCTGGCCGGCCTGCTGTTTCGCCGCCATCCCTGGCGAGCCGTTGCTGTGCTCCTGACTTCGACGGCGGTGATTCTGTCATCGGTCGGCTTGCTGTCCCTGTCATCCTGGCTGATCGCCTTTTGCGCCATGTCACCAGTCATCGCCGATATCCTCGTCCCCGTCGTCTTTGTCCGCACATTTGGCCTGCTGCGCGGTATCCTGCGCTATATTGAACGCCTGATTTCGCATGAAACGACATTCCGCCTGCTCGGAGACTTACGGATTCTGCTCTACCGGACATTCTCGCGTCGGCCGATGATGGATATCCTCCGCCTGGATTACACTGATGCGTTCAACCGTCTTGTCGATGATATTGAGCGCTTGCAGGATTTTTACCTGAGAACGTTCAATCCCTATATCACGGCAGTCTTCAGCGGCTTGCTCGGCTTTGTCCTGCTGGCCAGGACCGGTTTCAGCGAGGCCCTGGCTTTCATCCTGATCTATGGCCTGGCCATTTTCGTGTTGCCTCTGGTCCTGTTCCAATTCACCCGGGGGCTGTCCCGCCTTCAGGCAGAACAGTCGAACCAGACCCGGAGTTACCTTTTAGAACTGCTCGGCGGTCTGGCAGAACTCAAGGTTTCCGGTTCATTGGTCCGCTGGACTTCTGAGCTGAACCACCGAATGGATCAGCTTGAGCGAACTGAAAAACGACTGGCCCTCAGCAAAAGCCAGGCGACGGGCTGGATCAGCCAACTGTCCTTGCTCGCTACCCAGCTGGTAGTCTGGATAGGATCCGGACGCGTGATCGCGGGCCTTTTGGATCCACTGCTCCTACCCGTTGAAGTTTTTACGGTGCTGGCTTTGTTCGAAGCGACCCAACCCATTCCAGCCATCCTGCAAAAAATCGAATCCAGCCGTCTGGCGGCAAAGCGTGTCGTGGAATCGCTCCGACCGGATGAGCTCTACAATCTGGAAACAGAGTCCTGGCAACAATCAAGCAGCGAAACGAAACGAACAGATCCGGATTCGCAGCCTTCAACCGCTCGACTGGCAGCTGATCCGGTGCGAATCGAACTGAAACAGGTGAATGTCCGCTATCCTGAGCAGTCTTCTGACTTGATCACTGACATCAATCTTGTTCTATCCACCGGCAGACGCGTCGCGGTGGTGGGGGCGAGCGGATCAGGCAAGACGACCTTGACCTATCTGCTGCTCGGCTGGCTCCAGCCCTCGGCAGGAACCATCGAAATCACACCTGAGAGGATCGAAGATCCTGCTGGCAAAATCGCTCGTGATGACTTGTTTTCAGTCGTCAACCAGGATGTTTACTTTTTCAACACATCGATCCTCAACAACTTGCGGATGGGCAACTTGCATGCTGATGAGCAGATGATCCGGATGGCGCTTGACTGTGTCGGCCTGGCTGAAGTGATCGACAATCTGCCCCAGGGACTTGATACGGAAGTGGGGGAAGGGGAGACTCGGTTGTCCGGTGGACAGCGCCAGCGTCTGGCTATCGCCCGGGCACTTCTGCGGCCTTCGCCGTTCCTGGTCCTGGACGAAGCGACAGCCGGCATTGACCTGATTGCCGAAAAGCAGTTGATGAGCAACCTGCTCACCGGAACAACCTCGTTGCCAGAAACGATTCACCGGCCTTCTGTTTTACAGCGACAAGGCATCCTGACTATCTCGCATCGCCTGGTCCGGATGGAGGCCTACGATGAAATCCTGGTTCTTGACCATGGCCGGATCGTGGAACGTGGAACCCATCATGAGCTGCTTGGCCAGGCCGGGCTGTATGCGAACATGTGGCGCCTGCAAAAGGGGATCATTGATGAGCCTTGATTCAAAATCGGGCTTGATTTGACGTTCAAATACCGTTAACGTGTAAAAAGAAATTATGACGATCATTTAAAGACCAAAGGAGACCGATCAGGAATGAATATTCATATCGTGGGCGGTGGCTGGGCCGGTTGTGCTGCCGCCATCGCCGCGGCCAAACAGGGTGTAGCGGTGACGCTGCACGAGCGGACAGACCTTCTGCTGGGAACCGGTCTGGTTGGCGGGATTATGCGCAATAATGGCCGGTATACGGCAACCGAAGAAGCGATCGCCCTCGGTGGCGGTGACCTGTTCCAGATCGTCGACGCCACGGCCCGGCATCGCAATGTCGACTTTCCCGGCCATCAGCATGCCAACCTCTATGACATTGCTTCGACTCCGCCAACTGTAACCAATTACCTCAAGTCGATCGGGATCAAACTGGTCTTCCAGTCGCGAATCGATCGCGTCTTAATGGCTGGCCAAACCATCCAGTCGATCATCAATACACGTGGCGAAGAATTTTCAGGTGACGTTTTCATTGATACCACGGGAACTGCCGGTCCAATGAACAATTGTGTCAAATATGGCAACGGCTGTGCGATGTGTATCCTGCGCTGTCCAAGCTTTGGCGGCCGGGTGAGTCTGACGGGCCTGACCGGAGTCAGGGAAATGGCCGGACGCAAAGCGTCCGGTGAAATCGGGGCCATGAGCGGTTCCTGCAAACTCTATAAGGAATCACTGTCGCGTGAGCTGGTCGAAACACTCAATGAGAAGGGCGTCGCACTTGTGCCGGTCCCCCGGCAGCTGGTGGATGACCATCTCGACATCAAGGCCTGCCAGCAGTACGCTTTGGCTGAATTCAGGGACAACCTGGTCCTGCTCGACACCGGCCATGCCAAGCTGATGACCCCATATTATGAGCTGGCGCGGCTGCAGCAAATTCCCGGCCTGGAACAGGCGCGCTTCGAGGACCCCTATTCCGGTGGCCTGGGCAATTCCATGCGCTTCTTCGCGATGGCTCCGCGCGACAACAAACTGGCGGTCGACGGTGTCACCAACCTTTATTGTGCCGGTGAAAAGGCAGGGCTTCTGGTCGGCCATACCGAAGCGATTGTCACCGGCATCCTCGCTGGCTACAATGCTGCCCGTCAGGCCAAAGGCCAGGCAACACTCGAATTGCCCCGGAGTCTCGTCATCGGCGACGCGATTGCCTTTGTCCGTGAACAGATGCAGACCGAAAAAGGACTGGGCCTCAAATACACCTTCTCAGGTTCCGTACTGTTCGACCGCATGAAAGAGCAGAACCGCTATACCACGGACATTCCCACAATTCGCCATCGCGTCGAACAGGCTGGCCTGACCGACGTTTTTGCGCAATAAAACACCGGAGGATTTTATGGTCGCCATTGGAACCTTGCATGTCGTCTACCTTGCCATGACCCTGCTGATCATCACGGCCCTGCTTTTCAAGAAAGAAATCGTTCTGCCCTCCGTCATTGGCATCTTCCTGATGGGCTTGCTGTTTTCCGGTAATCCGATCAAAGCTGTCCAGGTTCTCTACAATGCCCTTGTGGTGTCAGGTTCCGAGTTTCTCGGCATCATCGTGGTCATCGCCCTGGTTGTGTCGATGTCCAAGACCATGGCGACCATCGGTGCAGACGAATTGATGATCCGGCCGCTGAAAAATGCGATCAAATCAAACCAGGTCGCATTTTTTGTTGTCGGTGCTGTGATGCTGGTCGCTTCATGGTTCATCTGGCCATCCCCGGCTGTCGCCCTGGTTGGCGCCATGCTGCTGCCTTTTGCCCTCAAAGCCGGTTTGCCCGCGATCTGGGCAGCTGTTTCGATGAATATTTTTGGCCATGGTTTAGGCCTGTCTGGCGACTTTTTCATCCAGGGTGCGCCTTCCATTACCGCCAAAGCTGCTGGCGTCACGACGGTGGATATCATGAAAGCCAGTCTCCCGCTGTGGCTCGTCATGTCCATCGTGACAATCGCTGTTTCCTTTGTCATGTTCCGACGCGACCTCAAGGTCAATCCGCAGACGGTGATCGAAGACATCGTGGCGAATGAGACCGGCTCGAAAGTCAAAATCACGACTTTTTCTTACATCATGGCTGTCATCACACCTTTGGCTTTCATCATCGATGTCGTCCTGATGGTATTGTTCAAAATTGTCGGCGGTGATGCGACAGCTCTTGTCGGTGGCACTGCAGTCCTGATCATGACCATTATCCTGATTGGCAAGGGCGACCTGATGGATTCGCTCGATGAAATCACCGACAAATTCAAAGAAGGATTTATTTTTGCGATCAAGATCTTCGCCCCGGTCATTGTCATCGCAGGTTTCTTTTTCCTGGGCAGCGGCAGCCTCGCAGCAAAAATCATGGGCGAAGGTGCTCCGGATATCCTCACGGACTTGGGTATGTTCCTGGCCGGGATCATCCCGATGTCCAAGATTCCTGTCGCGATCATCCAGACCTTGATCGGCATCATCACCGGCCTCGATGGATCGGGCTTCTCTGGCCTGCCATTAGTCGGCTCCCTCGCACAGACCTTCTCAGTTGCGACCGGCGCCAACGTCTCAACTCTGGCCGCACTTGGCCAGATTGTGACGATCTGGGTTGGCGGCGGGACGATCATCCCCTGGGGTGTCATACCTGTTGCCGCGATCTGCAATGTCAAGGCAGCCGATTTGGCCCGCCAAAACCTGATCCCTGTCCTGTCTGGTATCGCCGCGACACTCGTCGTTTCATTTTTCCTGATTTGATCGACCCTCAGGCGTCAGCCTGATTTAACCAGGCGGGGCAAAACCGGAGCAACCGGAAAGGCCGATATAAGAAAATTAAAGTCAGGATTGGCATGAAAAGGGAGACACTTCGGTGCCTCCCTTTTGTTTGTAACAAACACTTATAGTAAATGTCACAGAAACTGAACGTTTCAGCTCTATTATAGTTAATGTAGCAACATTATCTGAAGATTGACGTAAGTGAACAACTTGAGGTGAGCAGCATGAATTCCGCTGAGTCGAACAATCTGGAGCATCATGAATTTCCGCTGACCTACCCTCAGCGTGAAGTCTGGTATCTGGAAAAAATCAATCCGCTCAGTGGTATTGGCAATATTGCCTGCACCCTGAAGGCGGACCAGATACTCGACCGAAAGCTGACCTGCGAGGCCGTCAATCTTTTGCTGCAGGAAAATGAGGGCTTCCGCATCCGGATCCGGGAGAATCCCGACGGCAGTGTCGTTCAATATTTTGCCCCTTATGAACATTATGAAATCGACTACTTTGATTTTTCGAAATCAGGCGAAGATGAGCTATTCCATTGGGACCGGGTTGAATCACGGCGCCCATTTTCATCGTTTGACCAGAACCTGTTCTATTTCGCGCTGGTCCAGGTCGACGATCAATCCTCGCGGATTTTCGCCCGTATCCACCATATGATCACGGATGCGTGGTCATTCGTCCAGATCGGCAATGAACTGATGGCGCATTACCAGACCTTGAGCGATGGCAAGCCCATCGTCCTGAACGCCAATCCATCCTATCGTGACTACATCGCCAGTGAACAGCAATATATCGGTTCCGACCGTTACAAGGTCGACCGGAATTTCTGGCAAAGCCAGTTTGAACAGCCACCGATGCTGACATCCTTGAAGACCCGCACCAGTGAACGCATCGGCCTGGGCGCCAAACGCAAAAGCTTTGAGGTGCCTGAAAAGCTGACACAGCAGATTCGTGAATATTGCCAGGCCAACCGAACCTCGATCTTTGCCCTGTTTTTCGCTGCCCTGAGCATCTACATCAACCGGGTCAAAGACCAGGAGGATATCACGATCGGGACGCCTGTCCTGAACCGGACCAATGCACGCGAGAAAAAAACTGTCGGCATGTTTATCAGCACCGTACCGCTCAGGATCCATATCGACAGCGAACTCTCGTTTGTCGAATTTTCCCATCATCTTGACCAGTCCTGGTTTTCCGTGCTCAAGCACCAGAAATATCCTTATCATTGCCTGATCCGCGATGTCCGTGATTCACACCCGGATGTCGACAAGCTTTATGAAATAGCAATTTCCTACCAGAATGCGCGGCTTGAAAAGTCTGATTCAATCCTGACCCGCGAGGTCCGCTGGCATTTCAACGAATACCAGTCCGAATCGCTGTTTTTACATATCAATGACCGTGAAGGCGACAGCCAGATCCTGTTGAATTATGACTACCAGACAGACCTGTTCTATTCCCGTGAAATCGACTATATCCATGATCACCTGATCCGGCTGCTGTGGCATGCACTCGATAATCCCCAGCGTAAAATCGCCCAGATCCACATGCTTTCCCAGAAAGAAACGCGCAAGGTTGTCGAGACATTCAACCAGAATGACGCGGATTATCCACAGCAAGCGACCATCGCCAGCTTGTTTGAAGCCCGAGTCGACATCACCCCGGATGCGATTGCCCTGGAAACCGGCGCAACGTCTGTGACCTATGAGGTGCTCGACCAGCTGGCCGAATCTGTTGCGCGCCGGCTTCGCCTCAGCGGGGTAGGGAGGGAAACACTCGTTGGCCTGCTGGTGACACCATCCATCACGATGATTGCAGCCATTCTCGGTGTGATCAAGGCGGGTGGCGCCTATCTGCCGATCGATCCGGACTACCCGCAGGATCGGATCAATTACATGTTACAGGATTCAGCGGCACCGATCGTTCTGGCTGCTGCGAATACTGTCTGCCCGCCCGATTATTCAGGCGAAGTCATCGATGTGACGACAATCGTCAACCAGACCTTGCAAATTGTCAGAAATGGATTCAGATTGCCGCGTCAGCCGCAGGTCAGCAGGCCGGAAGACCTGCTCTATGTCATCTATACCTCTGGTTCGACCGGGCGGCCGAAGGGCGCCATGATTGAGCACCGCAATGTCGTCCGGCTGCTGTTCAACGACCGCAACCTGTTTGATTTCGGCCCCCAGGACACTTGGACGATGTTTCATTCCTACTGTTTCGATTTTTCAGTCTGGGAAATGTATGGTGCCCTGCTGAACGGCGGCCGCCTGATCATGGTCCCGAAAGCCGTAGCTCGCGACCCCGGACGCTTCCGCCATTTACTGGCGGAAAAAAAGGTGACAGTACTCAACCAGACGCCGGCCGCTTTCTACAACCTGATCGATGCTGAAGCTCGTCAGCTCCATCACGACTTGGTCGTCCGGATGGTCATTTTTGGCGGGGATGCCCTGAAACCGGCTTTGCTCCGGCGCTTTCGCCAGGCCTATCCGGAGACCCGCCTGATCAACATGTACGGTATCACAGAGACCACTGTCCATGTGACGTACCTTGAGCTGCAAGATAACGACTTGATGAGCAATCTGTCGAATGTCGGCCGACCGATACCGACGATGCGTGTCTACATTCTCGACAGCCGCCTCAACCCCGTCCCCATCGGCATTCCCGGCGAAATCTGTGTCAGTGGCGCCGGTGTCGGCCGCGGGTATCTCAATAATCCGGAACTGACAGCCGCCAGATTCATCCCGAATCCATTCGTACCCGGGGAAACACTCTACCGCTCCGGTGATTTGGCGCGCTTCTTTGCCCAAGGTGACATCGAGTACCTTGGCCGAATCGACCACCAGGTCAAAATCCGTGGCCATCGCATCGAACTCGGTGAAATCGAAACCGCTATCCTGAATTTCGGCCCGATCCGTGAAGTCCGTGTTCTGACACGCGACCAGGAGAATGGCAACAAGCAGCTGATTGCCTATTTTGTTCCGTCTGAGCCTTTCGAGCTGCAAGACTTGCGCGTCTCGCTCGAACGATCACTGCCTGATTACATGGTTCCGCCTTACCTGGTTGCGATTGAAAAAATGCCCTTGAACAGCAATGGCAAAATCGCCCGGGATAAACTGCCCGAGCCCGGAGCTCCAGCTAACCGGCAAGTCGAATATGTCGCTCCGCAAAACGACCTGCAGCAGATGATCGCCGACATCTTTGCCGAAGTTCTTGAACTGCCGGAAATTGGTATTTATGACCATTTCTTCCATCTCGGCGGCGATTCCCTGAGTGCTGTGCGGGTCGTCTCCTGCCTCGGCGAGTCGGTCAGTTTTGCCGACCTTTATGCACACCCCACGGTCAGCGAACTCGCGGAACATATGGGACGGCAAGCCATCGAAGGCTGCCGGATCGGCTATCTGCTGCGCATGACCGCGAAAAATTTGCCCAATCACCTGATTGTCTTTCCATTTGGTGGCGGATCGGCTGCATCATACCTGGAGCTTGTGCACCAGATTGAACAGATCAATGACCAGTATGATGTCTTTGCGGTCAATTTGCCTGACGAACGTCTGTCCCAGCCAGATATGGCCAACCGTCTGGCTGATGAAATCTTAGAGACCCTGAAAGGGGAAATCTGTTTTTACAGCCACTGTGCAGGCTCCAGTCTCGCTATGGAAACTGCGTTGATCATCGAAAGCCGCGGCCGGAAGATCTCTTCGTTTATCATCGGAGCGTCTCTGTCACCACTGCCGTATTTGCCGAACCCGACGCCGACGACCTCGTCACCGGTTCGATTAAACAGAACACCCATGAATGCCGTGATGCGTACCTGGCGAAAGCTGGCCTTCAATCCCTGGCGATATCTTCCGGATAAACTTGTGCTCGAGATCCTGAACCAGATCGGGTTGCCCAGGCCAGTTGTGGGCACAGACAACCTCTGGCCTGCGATGCTGAAGATCTTCCGCATGGATGCCGGCCAATTTTATGATTTTTTCAGCCGGAGCCTTGACGACACGCTGTCAGTCGAAGCATCTGGACAGCTGAGCTGTCCGATCCACTGCATTGTCGGCCAGAAAGACCCCATCACCCTGGGCGCAAAACGAAAATACCGTCGCTGGCGCCAATTCAGCCGTTCAGTCGATCTGGCTGAGATTCCAGGAGCAGGCCATTATTTCCTCAGCAAACAAGCTGATCTGCTCGCCGGCCTGATTGTCACCGCCCTGGTGAAGGATCGGGAGGTCAATGATGCTTGATGTCCTGACCAATGTCGGATTCCTCCTGGTTCTGACTGCAATATTCTTCATCACCTTCCTGGCCGCCATTGTCCAGCGGATGAGGAACAAACAGCTGATCCACCGGGCTTTCTTTGTCCTGATGCTCACCGTTCTGGTCTGGGCCGTCGGGGCCTTGTTCATGCTCGCTGATTCATTGCAGAATCGGCCAATCCAGGTCTGGACCGTCGACCTTGCCTACATCGGCCTCATTCTAACCCCGGTCGCCATCTTCTATGTCGGGATCATCTATGCCCGTACCACCCTCAAGCTCAGCCCCATCCACTTGCTGAGCCTGGTCGTGCCGACTCTATCGCTGATCCTGCTGTTGACCAATAGCAGGCATCACCTGTTCTATCGCTATTACCAGTACGACCAGTTGACCGAAGCTGCCGCACTCGGGCCGTATTTCATGATCCATACCGCTTACTCATATCTTTGCATTTTTGCCGGCATGCTTTTCCTGGCTTATTTTTCAGCAAAAAATGCCGGTTTCTTCTCAAGACAGTCGATTTTCATCATGAGTGGTGTCGTCATTTCCTTTGTCTTCAATATTCTGGTCACATTCCAGGTGATCGACGCAGCCTTCCACGGCACGGTGATCGCCTTTTCGCTGTCCTGCAGTCTGTTCTATCTGGCGATTTTCAAATTCGATTTCCTCAGCATCGTGCCCATAGCCTTGCAAACAGTTGTCGACCATATTTCCGACAGTTTTCTGGTTTTCGATCAGAAAGACTTCCTGATCGATTACAACAAACCCTTTGTCGACACCTTTGCGAGTGAGATCGAGATCAGCCGGAAAATGTCGCTTGATGAAATGACAAAGCGCGTCGCGAAAAATGAATCGCTGTACAAATTACTGTCCCGCTTCCAGAAAATGATCGGCCAGCATAAACGGCTCAATATCGAACAAAGCCTGATCATCGATGGCAAGACCCGCCACTTTTCGATCGAAGTCACGCCATTGTTCAACCAGGGTCAATTCATGAGCACCATCGTCCTGCTAAAAGATATCACCCAGATCCGCGAAGCTGTTGAATCCCTGCAGCGCAACCATGAAATCCTGATGGAAAAAGAACGCCTGGCCTCACTTGGCCAGTTGATCGGCGGGATCGCCCACAACCTCAAGACGCCGATCATGTCGATCTCCGGCGGTATCGAAGGAATCAAAGACCTGGTCGATGAATACCGGGATTCGGTCGGGGATAGCACAGTGACACCACAGGACCATCGGGAAATCGCCCGGGAAATGATGGTCTGGATCGACAAGATCAAGCCGCACTGCGCTTATATGTCGGACATTATCACGACCGTCAAGGGCCAGGCCGCCCAGTTCAACACCACCGATGAGATGGCGTTCACACTGGATGAACTGATACACCGCGTCGACCTGCTGATGAAGCATGAGCTCAAACGTTACCACTGTATCCTGAATGTCCGTTACCTGACGAGCAATCTGATCGAGATGAAGGGCGAAATCAACAGCCTGGTCCAGATTTTCGACAATCTGATCATCAATGCCCTGCAATCTTACAATGGCCAGCAAGGTCAGGTAGACATGACTATCCAGGAACAAGACAACCAGATCACATTCGAATTGCGTGACTATGGGGATGGAATTTCCGAGACAGTTAAAGACAAATTGTTCCGGGAGATGGTCACGACAAAAGGGAAAATGGGCACAGGTCTTGGACTTTACATGTCACATGCGACAATCCGCGGCAAATTTGGCGGCCGCATGTGGTTTGAATCGGAGACCGGACAGGGAACGACATTCTTTATTTCTTTGCCGATCGCCAGGAGTTATCCGAATCCTGCTCTTGTCAATCCGGCTACAAATGGAGTGATCAATTATGCGCAAACGTAAGCAAAATGAAATGTCCAACTATCGTGTCATCGTTGTTGACGATGAAGTCGGCATCATCGATTCGTTGTCGGTTGTCTTGAAGCGGGCCGGTTATGATTCGGTCGGTGAAACCGATCCACTCCGGGCGATCGAAAGGATCCGCAACGAGCACTTTGATCTGCTGATTCTTGACTTCCTGATGTTCCCGCTGCACGGCGACCAGGTCGTTGAACAGATCCGCAAATTCAACAAAGAAATCTATATTCTCCTGCTGACAGGCCATCGGGACCTGGCACCGCCGCTGGAAACGATCAAAGCTCTGGATATCCAGGGTTATTGCGAGAAAAGCGACAAGTTTGACCAGTTGATCCTGCTCGTGGAGTCCGGGATCAAGTCCATTGCGATGCTGCAGATGATCAAGAAATTCCAGGAGGGTTTGAACAGAATCCTTCAGGCTGTGCCTAAAATCTACCAGCTCCAGCCACTCGGCAGTATTCTGGAAGATATTCTTTCTGAACTTCTGCCGCTGGTCAACAGCGAACACGCATTCATCCTGGTTGATGATGTGACCGGGATAGATGCAGAAAATAAAAGTATTTTCAAGGGCATCGGCAAGTATCACCAGGATGTGGATGTCTTTGTCGACATGCTGCAGCCACAGTTGATGGAGCATATCGGATTCGCCCGCATGAACAAACAGGCTGTCCTGCTGGATGAGGGCGCGATCCTGCCTTTGAACAATGAGCTCATGCAGTCGATCGGCGTGATCTATGTCGAAAGCCTCGACTTCGGCAGCCATCAGATCGACGAGGGGATCAAATTGCTCGAAATCTACGCCAATCAGGCTGCCTCATCGCTGAGCAACGCATTCCTGCATTCGATGGTCCACATGAAAAATGAAGAACTGAACCGGACCTATGACCAGCTGCGCAATGGCTACATGGATACGATCGAAGCACTTCGTCTGGCTGTTGATGCCAAGGATATCTATACACGCGGCCATTCCGACCGGGTTTCGTATTATGCGGTCCTGATCGGCCAGGCTATCGGCCTGCCAGCTGAAGAACTCGAACTGCTCCGGATCAGCGGCTTTTTCCATGATGTCGGCAAAATCGGCACAGGCGATGACATCCTGGCTAAATCCGACCGCCTGAATGATGATGAATACGAAGAAATCAAGAAGCATCCACTGAAGGGTGCCCAGATTCTTTCCGCGGTCTATATGTTCAAGCAAGTCGTTCCGATCGTCCAGTCACATCATGAACGGATCGACGGACTTGGCTACCCACAGGGCCTCAAGGGCAGCCAGATTCCGCTGCTGGCGAGGATCATCACTGTCGTCGACGCCTTCGATGCGATGACATCTGACCGCCAATACCGCACCCGGATGGAGCTGAACCGGGCCAGGAACCAGCTGATCCAAGGCAAAGGGACACAGTTCGACAGTGAAATCGTCGATGTTTTTGTCGGTCTGCTGCAGCATTACGAATCCATCACCGCTGATATGAACCGGCTCAAAATCGGGATCAGTGATCCGTACGCCTCTATGCTCAGGCCGGTGGCAGCCATCGTGACAGCATCCTGACCTCTCGATAACCGGCTCAACTTGCATGATCAGATGCCCTCACACTGAAGCAAGACAAAATCAAATGGAGTATAATTGAAATGAAGTAAATTCAGAGTGAGGCGATGTTCATGTTTACGGAAAAACGTTTGACAGAAGCCTACCAGAATGCCCAAATCGAATACTTCGATGAGAAATCACGGTATATCTTTTTCAGCGACAGCCATCGCGGTGATAACAGCCTGTCTGATGAATTCGCCCGCAATCAGAATATCTTCCTCTATGCGCTCAAGCATTATTATTATGAAGGTTACACCTACATCGAGGTCGGCGATGGGGATGAGCTTTGGGAATACTCCCATTTCAAGCACATCCGGATCGCCCACAGTGACATTTTCAATTTCCTCCAGCGCTTCCATGATGAAGAGCGCATGATCATGATTTTCGGCAACCACAACATGGCCTTTCGCAACAAAGACTATGTCCGCCGCAACCTCCACTATTATTACGACGAATACAATGACGAAGAGAAACAGCTTTTCTTCGGGCTTGAGCCGGTTGAAGCTGTAGTCCTCAAGCATAAGACAACCGGGCAGGAAATCCTGACGGTCCACGGCCACCAGGGTGACCTGATGAACGACCAGCTGTGGATCATTTCCATGTTGATGATGCGCTATTTCTGGCGCCTGATGCATGTTATCGGCTTCCAGAATCCTTCCAGTCCGGCTAAGAACGTCCACAAACGCCATAAAATCGAAAAAATGTACAATAAATGGATCGGAAATGCCCGCAAAATGCTGATCTGCGGCCATACGCACCGGCCGAAATTTCCCAAGAGCGACGACCTGCCTTATTTCAACACCGGTTGCTGCATCCACTCCCGTGGGATCACCGGGATCGAAATCGATGCGGGTAAAATCATGCTTGTCGAGTGGCGGATTCGCGCCGACCGGGAAGGCACCCTCCAGATCGCCCGGAAAATCATTCGCGGCCCTGAGCCGATCGAAAAATACGACCTCAACTGGAAGTGAACTACAATGGAAAATAGACTGGGAAAACTGCTAGCAGGTACAGCATTGCTGCTGGCCTGTCTGTCACTTGCTGCCTGTGGCCAGACGCGAGGTAATACCACGCGGGAAACGCTGCCTGAAACAACTTTGGCCACAAATTCCCGAGATACCCTGGCAACCAGCACCGAATCGACCGCCTCGGAAACTGCACAATCTGCCCTGAAACTTACAGATTACTTTCCGTTGACGCCGGATGTCTTTCTCAAATATGATGGAACAGGCAATGAATATGTGCCGATGACCGCCAGGGTCGAGTTTGTCCATGATGACAAGATCCAGATTTCCTATGACAATGGCGGAACCGAAATCCATCGGCTTTTCCTGGTTGGTGGCGGCCAGGTCAGGATCGTTGCCAGTCTCGCAGATCTCTACGTCCGGGAAGACTTGTCCGTTCGTCCGGCTGATCCTGATGGCGAAATCCTGATCCAGGAACCGCTCGCAGTCGGTACAAACTGGACTGTCAATGGCCGGAAACGTTCGATCAGTGCGGTTGATGCGGTTGTAACAACACCAGCCGGTACGTTTTCGACCCTTGAGGTCACGACGGAAGGGGAGTCGAACACGACCCGACAGTATTACGCACCCGGCATCGGCCTGGTCAAGATGACTATCTCGGGCGATATCGAGATCGCTCAGGAATTGCATAGCCGCGAAGCCCCGAAATACCATACCCTGCCGATGACCTTCTATTATGGTCGGCTGACAGACCTCGATGTCGAAATCCTCTACCGGGAAATCAACATTGAATTCCGGACGAATGATGACCTCAAGGCTGTCCTGACCCGGTATTTCCGCCAGCCAATTGATCCGGATCTGCCGCCGCTGATCAGTGCGAAGACGACCATCAACTCGGTCCAGCTCGATCCGGAAAACAGGATCGTGACGATCGATTTTTCGCCGGAACTGGTCACCGAGATGAACGCCGGCTCATCATTTGAGGCGGCAATCATCCGGAGCATCGTCAACACGGTCGGGCATGCTTACGGTGTCGAGAAGGTCATGATCACGCTCGATCAACATCCGTATGAATCGGGCCATATCGCTCTCGGTCCGGGTGAATATTTCGGTGTCGATTATCAGGACATGGTGCCACTGCCTTGATGACATCCCCAGATCACAAGAAGGACGTGCAGACTGACAATGAAACGAATTCTCGTCGTCGATGATGAATCGATCAATCTCGCGGTATTGTCCAAAGTCTTGAATCCTCATTTCCAGGTCCTGGCAGTCAAATCCGGTGAAACCGCGCTGCGCATCGCCGGTCTCGATCCAATCCCCGACCTGATTCTACTCGACATCATGATGCCGGGCCTGGACGGGTATGCGGTCCTGGAACAATTGCGTCTCAATTCGCGCTGCAAAGAAATTCCGGTGATATACATTTCAGCACTCGACAGCCAGGTGGATGAGGAGCGCGGTTTCCAACTGGGTGCGCTCGATTACATCACCAAGCCATTCCGGCCAGCCATCGTCCTGGAGCGTGTCAAAGTGCACCTTGAACTGAAAGATGCACGCGATCGGCTTTCCAACCAGAATGAATGGCTTGAATCCGAGCTCAACCGGCGCATGCTGGAGAACCAGCTGATCCAGGATGTCACCCTCAATATCATCACCCAGCTTGCCGAAACACGCGACGATGCCACCGCCCATCATATTTTGCGTACACGTTCGTATATCGAACTGCTGGCACGCAACCTGATGCACAAGGTCAAGTACCGCGACCTGTTACCTGATAATACCGTGACGACGATTGTCAAAGCCAGCCCACTCCATGACATCGGCAAGATCGGGATCAATGACGCGATTTTGCTTAAAAAAGGCCGTTTGACCGAAGACGAATATGAAATCATGAAAACACACAGCAATATCGGCGGCGACGCGATCCATAATGCAATCGACCGGGCTTTGCACATCAATGTCGAAAAGCTCTACGGTTCGAAGCATAAGTCGCTGCAATTCCTGGAAACTGCTGAGGCTATCGCTCGCTTCCACCATGAACGCTGGGATGGCCGGGGATATCCCAATGGCCTCAAGGGTGACGAAATCCCCTTGCCTGCCCAGATGATGGCCCTGGCCGATGTCTTCGATGCCCTGACTTCCGCCCGGCCTTACAAATCACCCTGGACATTTGCCCAGACAGCCGGATTCATCCGCGAACAACGAGGGACCCAGTTTGCGCCGGACATTGTCGATGCCTTCGAAGAGGAGTTGTCATCCTTTGAAACTGTCCTGCTTCAATTTGCTGACTCGAAGCCAGAGGATGGTGCATTGACATGAGCAAGCAAGAATATTACAAGTCCATGGCTTCTGACGATCGTTTCCGGAACCTTATCGAGAGCGCCCCCGTTGCCATCCTGGTGACAACAGTCAACAACAAGGTGCTGCTATACGCCAATACCATGGCCCGGCGCCTGTTCGGACTGGACCAGTCATCCGGATCAACGGCTCTGGCAACAGATTTCTTTGTCCAGAGCAATGATCTCGAGCGTGTAGTCGATCTGCTGCACAACCAGGGCCATTTTGACGATCTGGAATTTGAGATGAAAAACCTGAAAGGCGATCATTTCTGGATCATGATGTCCGCCGCACGAATGGAGTTCGGCGGCCAGAAGGCCAATATCGCATCAATCGTTGACATCTCCTGCGAAAAAGAGCTTTCCATCGCACTTGCAGCCTACCACGAAAACCTCGAAATGAAGGTTCATGAACGGACAGTCGAGCTAGAAGCGGCCAAACAGGCGGCTGAGGTCGCCAGCCATTCCAAGAGCATCTTCCTGTCCAACATGAGCCATGAAATCCGCACGCCAATGAACGCCATTATCGGTCTGGCTCACCTGATCCGGCGCGACCCTCTGACCCTGCGGCAGGCTGACCAGCTTGACAAGCTCAGCCGCGCGGCCAAGCATTTGCTCCAGCTGATCAATGATGTCCTGGACTTTACCAGAATCGAATCCAGCACGATCATCATCGACAGGTTCGATTTCGAACTTGCACGCGAAATCGACTATATCTTCAGCCTCGTTTCAGAAGACGCGAAGGTCAAGAACCTGGAACTGTCATCCGACTTGAGCCGGATTCCCTTATCTGTGCGGGGTGACGGCAATCGTTTTGGCCAGATCATGTTGAATCTGGTCAGCAATGCCGTCAAATTCACGGACAAAGGCGAGGTTCATATCCTGGCCAGAACAGTCAGCAAAGAAGATAAAATCATGCTGATCCGTTTTGAAGTGTCAGATACAGGCATTGGAATGGATCCAGGTAAAATCGACAGTTTGTTCCAGGACTTTTCCCAGGCGGATCTTTCTGCAACCCGGGTTTATGGTGGCATCGGTCTCGGCCTGACGATCAGTGAACGGCTGGTCCGGTTGATGGGCGGGAAAATCGGCGCCAGCAGCCAGCAGGGAAAAGGCAGTACGTTCTGGATTGAACTGCCATTTGAGATTCCCCAGGAAAACAACCAGCGCGTCGAGGACCTCGTCGAGGGCCTCGACAAAACACCATACGCCAAGGCCAATATCACCGAGAATAGCAATGAAGTCGAATTTGCCAAACGCAAGAAAGCCCGCATCCTGCTGGTTGAGGACAATATGATCAACCAGGAGGTCACCAGCGGCCTGATCGAACTGGTTGGACTCAAGACCAGTCTCGCCGACAATGGACAGATCGCACTCGAAATGGTCAGCCAGAACGACTACGATATCGTTTTGATGGATATCCAGATGCCGGTGATGGATGGGCTGACAGCGACCCGCAAGATTCGCGAATTGCCCGGGCGAAGCATGGCCGAGCTACCGATCGTCGCATTAACTGCCAATGCCTTTGAAGAGGATTTGAAGAACTGTCTCGACGCCGGAATGAATGGCCACATGCCCAAGCCGGTCGAGCCCAGGACCTTGTATGAAATATTGCTTAAATGGCTACCTGCTGAACCCGGCACAGTCACCGAAATTAATCAGCCGGACACATCTTCTTTCAGCGAACTGGCGATGATCACCAATCTGGCCCAGTTGCCGACGGCTGATCCGAACAAGAAAGAACCGGTTGAAAGCCCTGTGAATGAAAGTATCCGTGAAGCTGATCAGCTGGAACTGCTGGTCAAAAACAGAGGACTCGACATCACCAGAGGCTTGAACGCCTTCCAGGGTGATGTCGGGCTTTATATCAAATTCCTCAACCGCCTGGTTGACAACCATCGTGCTGATACCCTGAAAATGGGTGATTCGGCTGCAGCCGAGGATTATGACCGGCTCCAGCACCTGGCCCATGCCATCAAGGGTGCTGCCGGTACCCTCGGCGCAGTGACGATCCAGCTGCGCTGTTCAGATCTTGAACAATTAGCACGCGAAAACAAAGCATCTGAACAGATCCCTCAGCTGATTGCCGAAATCAGTGATGAATTCGACGTGCTCAAAGCCACTTTGCATCAAGTCAACCGCAGCAGCGCAACATTGGATATTGCCTATAATCCTGCTTCGATCAGCAGCACAGACACCCGGAAAGCAGATACCTTATTGCGCCAGCTGATTGGCCTGATGGGAGACTATGACACGATGGCAAATGAGTTGATTGACCACTTCCACGAACTGCTCTTCATCTGCTATGGCGACCGGGCGCACGAACTTGAGCGTCTGGTCAATGAGTATGAATACGAGCAAGCCGGCCATCTTGCCCTGTCGATCCTCAAAAAGGATTGACCTGATCGATTCACCCGACCTGATCGATGAACAAAGTCAGCAAAATTGAAGGAGGTCATCCATGCCAAGCTTGATTGGTACCAGGACCCTGGAAAACCTGATGAAGGCATTTGCCGGGGAATCACAGGCCCGCAACCGCTACACCTTCTACGCAGCAATTGCCCGCAAAGAGGGCTACAAACAAATCGAAGCCATATTCCTTGAAACCGCCGATAATGAACTCGACCATGCCAAGCAATTTTACCGTTTGCTGGCCAAGCATCTTGAAGCAATTGCGCCAGTGCCGGTTGAACTCACGGCTGCCTATCCCGTTGCCTTGGGAGACACAAGCCAGAATCTGATGGCAGCCGCCGCAGGTGAACTGGAAGAATGGTCAACCCTCTATGCAGACTTTGCGTCGACTGCTCAGCTGGAAGGATTTCCTGACGTCGCGGCGATGTTCAGGATCATCATCACAATTGAAAAAAGACACGAAACACGTTTCCGCAAACTCGCCGCCAATATGACCCGAAACCAGGTTTTCAGCAAAGATGAACCAGTACTCTGGAAATGCATCAAGTGCGGTTACGTCCATGAGGGATTGTCAGCACCTGAAATGTGCCCCGGGTGCAAGCATCCCCAGGCCTATTTTGAAGTCTTCCGTGAAAATTATTAAGTCTGCTGCCTCTTGAGGACAAGTTGTCTTCGAAGCAGATCCCTCATAACAACCGGGTGGGATTCGAAGTGAGTATTCGAATCATCGTTCTTCAACTGTACCGTCAGCATAGCGGGCAAATCGCCTGGCTTCCTGGCCATGGACCGGATCCGGGCGATTCCAGGGCCAGCCACCAAACCCGGTCTGCCTGAAGTCCTGAAATGCTTTTGAAATCTCGTCCTGAGTGTTCATGACAAAAGGACCGTACTGGGCAATCGGCTCCATGATCGGTTCACCTTCGAGGAGCAGCAGATTGACGATCGATGAACCTGTATTGGCAACCTTGAATGCTGTATTGCCGTCCAGGCTGACCCCCTGATTGTTTTCAAGGCTCAAGGATTCGGATTCCTCAAGGTCACGGATATCAACCAGGTCACCGACGTACAAATATAAGTTGCGCGAAATAGACACACTGACTGGTTCAAGGTCAAGGCTTTGGCCCGGTTCGAGTTTGACCAGCAGGATCCTGACCTTGTTGGCCGGATCGCTAGCCCACGAATCTGGCGAGGGTGGCCGTGCAATATGGCCTTGATACCTGCCGGCAATCAGACGAACCTCTTTCAAGGCGCCGCGTTCATTGCGATCAGCAATCACCGGCACATCTTCGGACCACAGCATTTTATAGTGGGGTTCGACCATCTTGTTCCTGGCTGGCAGATTAAGCCAGATCTGGAACAGTTCAGCGGGATTCGGCTGATGATCATGGATCAGGGGAAACATTTCAGCATGCTGCAGGCCACGTCCCGCTGTCATCCACTGAATGTCCCCGGCTCCATATCTTCCAGCTGCACCATGCGAGTCAGAATGATCGATAAAACCTTCAAGGACCACGGTCACTGTCTCAAAACCGCGATGAGGGTGAACTGGAAATCCAGGAACACTGTCGCCGTGGTACATCCGCCAGCCATCTCGGGCGACAAAATCATTCCCGATATTCCGCCCTTTCAGCAGTTCATTTGCAGGACCTGATCTGCCATTGCCCTGAGGATAACCATCTTTATGATGTGCGCAGAACAAAAATGGATTGCTGGTTGGCCACTGTAGATCCAGGGAGTATTTATGCTTGATTTTCTTGTTCATATGAATACCTCGGATTAGCCTTGGCTGATTGGCTTTCAACATCGTCTTATACCTTTATCTTAAACCCGGCAACGATAGAATGCCGTGCGTAACGATACAGTTCGTGAAATCAAATTATCACTTGGTTGATCCTGTTCATTAGGTAAGTTAGTACTAAAAGTGTTGAAACAAAAAAACAGTGTGATATGCTCAGACATAGCAATATTAGAAGAAGAGGTCAGCGCCTGATGACTGCAAAGGGTGAAACAAAAGTCCGCTACCGGTCGCTCTTTTCCGTTTTTTTCAAGATCGGGCTATTCACGTTTGGCGGCGGCTATGCCATGCTGCCGCTGATGGAACGTGAACTGGTCACCAAACACCATTGGGTCCATGAAAAAGATATCATGGATGTCTTTGCTGTCGCCCAGTCTTTTCCCGGGCCGATTGCCGTCAATGCCGCGACTTTCACCGGGTTTCGCCTGGCCGGCCGCCGCGGTGCTGTCGCCAGCACCTTGGGCTGTGTCCTGCCATCTTTCCTGGTCATTTCTATCATCGCCGCCGGCTTCAGCCAGTTTCAAGACCTGCCAGTGGTTCAGCATGTTTTTCTGGGCATCCGTGCTGCTGTCACCGCCCAGATCTTCCTGGCTGCGCTCAAGATGGGGAAGAAGGCGCTCGTCGACTGGGTTTCGCTGACCCTGATGTTGCTCACCATCGTGCTGATCCTTTTCCTCGACTTGCATCCGATCCTGACCGTGATCGGTGGCGGTCTGGCCGGTTCAGTCCTGTATTGGCTGTTTCCGGCCTGGGCTAAGAGTAAGGTTGGGACTGGCTCATGATTTACTGGACACTATTCTGGGTGTTCTTTCGTTTAGGTGCGTTCAGCTTCGGCGGTGGCTATGCCATGATTTCACTGATCCAGCGTGAAATGCTCGCTAATCAGTGGATGACCACTGCCCAGTTTGGCGATATCGTTGCAATCTCGCAAATGACACCTGGACCGATCGCCATCAACGCGGCGACATATGTCGGATACACGGTCGGCGGCCTGTCTGGCAGCTTCATCGCAACCCTCGGTGTCATCCTGCCCTCACTTGCCATGATCCTGCTTGTATCGCGCTTCCTGATCCGCTGGCAAAAACATCCGCTCAACCAGATGGTTTTCTATGGCTTAAGGCCGGTCATCATCGGCCTGATCGCAGTCGCTGCCGTAGATATCGGCAAGATGTCATTGCTGCGAAACCTGCCCGTTTCGTTCGCCGATTTGTTCCGGAAAAATCCACTCGTGTGGCTCAGCCCGTTGAGCATCGCGATTTTTGTGCTGACTTTAGTGCTTGAATTACGGTTCAGAGTCAATCCGATCATCACGATCATTGTCGCCGGATTGATCAGCGGCGTCATCCTGAGCATATAGCCGCTTGCTATCAGGACATCACAAAGGATTACAATTAGTCGCAACAGATTGGATTGCCGGGGAAACAGGCAAAAAGCTATAATTTCAATACACTTCACAACAGATAGCAACTACTGGCCTATAGGATCCGTTTTTCCGGATCTTTTCACTCAGCGAGGCAGGAAACAAAATGGAAACATCCTATACTCAACACTGTGTCTATTCATCTTCCAAAATCGACGAGGTTTTGCAGTCTATCGGACAAGCCAATGCAGAACTTCTGGATAAAGCCAACCAGCGACTCGATTCACTGGTCAAGCCACCGCGCAGCCTTGGCCACTTGGAACAGATCGCTGCCCGGTTGGCGGCAATCAGCAACGAGCCTGCTTACCGGGTTGAAAAGCGCTGTGTTGTCGTCCTGGCCGCCGACAATGGCGTTGTCGCCGAAGGCGTTTCAAGTGCGCCGCAAGTTGTCACCGCCCTACAGACGATGAATATTCTAAATGGCCTCGCTGGTGTTTCGGTACTGTCCAGGCAATTTAAAACAGATGTTATAGTCGTTGACGTCGGGGTCAATGCCGATCTGACACACCCCCTGTTGATCAACCGTAAAATCCGCAAATCGACCGGCAATATAGCCCGTGAACCGGCGATGACTCGTGAAGAAGCGATCCAGGCGATAGAAACAGGGATTGCGATTGCGAATGATCTAAAAGCCAGCGGTTACCAGGGCATCGGCGTCGGTGAAATGGGTATCGGCAATACGACGACTAGCAGTGCCGTCCTGTCAGTCCTGCTGTCCCTTGAGAACAGCCAGATTGAGCAGACAGTTGGCCGTGGCGCTGGCCTGACGGATGCAGATTTTCACCATAAGGTCAAAGTGATCCGGCAGGCGATCCAATTCAACCAGCCTGATCCGACTGATGTCATCGATGTGCTCAGCAAGCTCGGTGGATTTGACCTTGCAGCCATGACCGGAGTCTACATCGGTGCTGCCGCCTGCCGTCTCCCCGTTGTCATCGATGGTTTCATCTCTGTTGTTGCCGCCCTTTGCGCGACACGTCTCAACCCGCTGGTCCGCGACTATCTGTTCGCTTCACATCAATCGTTTGAACGCGGTTATGTGCTGGCAATCCAGGAATTGAAGCTGGATGCCCCGCTCAAACTGGACATGCGCTTGGGGGAGGGCAGTGGTTGCCCGCTTCTGTTTTCCCTGATGGATGCAGCTGCTTGCGTCATTCATGAAATGGGGACTTTGAACGACACAGGAATAGAGCTCGATTATACAGAGGATGTCAATTTTTAATGCGGATCCTGGTTTCCGGGGGCTGCAAGAACGGCAAGTCATCGCTGGCGGAAGATTGGATCAGCCGGGTGGCCGATCGGTCCAGACCGCTCTATTACCTGGCCACTATGTTGCCCAAGGATGAAGAAGACCGGTTGCGAATCGAGAAGCACCGCCTCAGCCGACAAGGGATTCCATTCACAACCATCGAGGTTGCACGCGATATCGATCACGGGACAGCTGGCTGTGACCCTGATGGATTTTTCCTGCTCGACAGCACCACCGCCTTGCTCGACAATGAAATGTTCGGAACGAATGGTCAAGTCGACTGGGATGCCGGCCAAAGGATTATCAATGACCTGGCTCAGCTGCTTGACCGGATCGAACACCTGGTCATCGTCAGCGACTATATCTATTCTGACGCTTTTCATTACGATGAATTGACTGAACATTTTCGCCGTTCCCTGGCGCAAATCGACCAGTCCCTGGCAGCCCGGTGCGATGTAGTACTTGAAGTCAGCTTTGGTCAACTGATCTTCCACAAGGGTGCTCATCTTATGGGAGAGTATCTCAAGTTAAGGGAAAGTATCTCACAAGGGGATGCACCTTGATGGGTTTAATAGCTGGGGGAATCTGCTTTGCGGTATATCATGCGATTGATTAAAGGTCTGGTCATGTCTTTTGGTATGTTCTCGTCAATCCCGATGCCGAGAATCTGGGACGAGCAGGCCAAAAACCTGGTTGTTCCGGCACTTCCGCTGGTTGGTTTGATCCTGGGGCTCATCAGCTTCGGATTTGCCGGCCTGATCGCTGCCAGTCCGTTGGCACCGGTGCTCCAGGCTGTCCTGATCCTGTTGCTGCCATTATTGATGACTGGTTTCATCCATATCGATGGTTTGATGGATACCGCCGACGCAGTTTTTTCACGCGCTGAGCGGACAAAGAAAATTGCTATCCTCAAGGACCCCCATGTCGGTTCCTTTGCAGTCATCACTTTTGGTGTCGTCCTGCTGATCCAATTCGCATCCATCCATACTTTGCTGACCCATTCCAGCACTTTGCTCGTCCTGGCCTTCATTCCGGTCATCGCTCGTGCCATGACCGGTCTTTTTGTCTTGAATCTGCCCGCTGTACTGACTGACGGATACGCCAGCGCCTTCCGCGAACGGACGAATCGATCGCACACTGTTTTCGTCGCCCTCGTGATGCTGGTGACCCTGATGGTTTCCTTCTGGCTGGGCGGTCTTTTTTTAGCCGTCGTATTGCTTTGCCAGATCGCTGTCGCCATGATAGCCATGTTGCTGCTCTACCACGAATTCAAGGGGATATCCGGCGATTTGAGCGGTTTTGTGCTGACTGTCAGCGAGTGTTCAGCGCTCTTGACGGCTGCGATCCTGCAGGGGGTGATGAAATGAAACTGTTCATTGGCGGCGCTTACCAGGGCAAACTGGATTTTGTATTATCGGCATTCCAGGTCGATTTGGCAGACGTCTTCGAGTGTGGCCAGTCGACGCTCGAACTTGATTTTTCGAAGCCCGTCATCAATAACATCCAGAACCTGTTCTGGGCCCAGCAACAGGCCAGGATCGATTCCCTCGACTACTTGAAAGCGAACCGGGAAAAAATAAATGACCTGATGATCATTTGCGAAGACCTGTCATCCGGCGTTGTGCCGATCGATGCAGCCACCCGACTTTGGCGTGAGACTACCGGTCGCTGTGGCGTCTGGCTGGCTTTTCAGGCCGATGAAGTGATCCGGGTATTCTGCGGGATTGGCACCCGCATCAAACCGTGATGGTCTGTCTGATCCGGCATGGGCAAACATCCGCAAACGAGGAACACCGTTATTGCGGACGGACGGATTTGCCCTTGAGCGCCAATGGACTCTGCCGATTACATGAATTGAAAGCAACCGGCATCTGCCCATCCGTTGATTGTTGTTACCACAGCGGTTTAAGCAGAGCTCAGCAGACGGCATCGATCTACTTTCAAGACACGCCGATGATCGAAATGGCTCAATTCAGGGAGTTTGATTTCGGTGATTTTGAGCTGCATAGCTACGAAGAATTGAAGGATAATCCGGTCTATTTGCACTGGATCGACCAGATCGAAACCGAGTCGTGTCCAAACGGTGAGAGCTATGTTGAGTTCAAGCTCCGCGTTTTAGACGGCTGGAGCTGTTTGCTTTCAGACATCAAGTCCAATCAGACACCTGATCAGCAAAAAATCGCTGTTGTCACCCATGGGGGTGTCATTGCGACCCTGATGGACCATCTTTTTCCCGGCCAAAGGCATTTTTATGCGTGGCAGCCAGCTTGCGGTGAAGGTTACCGGATTGAAATCCGGCAGGATCAAGCCATCCGCTTCAGCGAAATTTGCGTATCAACCGCTGAAGGAAACTGTTGATCGTCAATGGCACAACTTCTACCGCATCGATTGCCTCGTTTTTCATGGAATAGATTTTAAACAGGAATTCCTTGTAGGGAAGTTCAAGGCCGACATAAGGTTTCCGACCGGATTCTTCGACGATATGCATCAGGATGTCGCGCAGATTGCCGCCGCCATCTGCCGGTGAAAAATGGGCGTTGAGGATAGCGTTCATCTCTGTAAGGCTCGTTCCGGCTTCAAGAATACAGCCACTGGGATTCGTTTTCTGGGTGAAAAAACGTTTGATGACAAACAAGGCCCCGATAGCCAGGACGCCGAGCACAATTTCCTGATAAGCCGGCTCATCGATGACGATTTTTCTGGCGATGACAAAAAGCAGCACTTCGATTGTGCTCTCCGGGGTATGCTTGGAAATCATTTTGACAAATTCGACAGCGATGATCAGCTCAATGATCAATCCCATGAAATGCTTGATATCAAAAGTGAAGGACCCCTGGAACAGGTCTCTAAAACTATTCACCAGACTGAAAATAACTTCGACCGAAACCAGCAGGACACCCAGCAGGATCAGGATCGAGAGGAAAATTTCAAAATAGCTGGCCGATCGGCTGACTCGATTGCGCAAGAATTGTTTCATGTGGCCTCGCTTTCAACATTTACTCACATCATTTACGCATTTGAATTGTCAAAGCATTGTCAATTTGATTCGATTATAATGAAATCGATCTTGTGGTGCAAATTTGACTGGCCATCGCGATCAAAAGTGCATAATGCTGGCGAGGAGAATGATATGCTCGAAGAATTATTGGCTTACAATCAACAATTTGTCCAGGACAGAGGTTATGAACCGTATGAGACGACAAAATTGCCCAATAAAAAGCTGGCAATCCTGACTTGCATGGACACTCGCCTGACCGAACTGTTGCCTGCGGCTCTCGGTATCAAAAACGGTGATGTCAAAATGATCAAAAATGCCGGCGCGATCATCTCGTCACCATTTGGCAGTGTCATGCGCAGCCTGATCGTCGCGATTTATGCCCAGGAAGTCGAAGAAATCCTGGTCATCGGCCACCACGACTGCGGGATGCAATGCTTCGATAATCAGCTGATTCTCGACAAGATGAAACGCCATGGCATCACTGAAGAAAAAATTGAATTTCTCCGTTACTGCGGGATCGATTTTGACCACTGGCTGAATGGTTTCAGCGATGTACACGAATCAGTACGTTCAACGGTCGACCTGATTATCAAGCACCCATTGATTCCAAACGATATCCAGGTCCATGGTCTGATCATGGATCCGACAACCGGCCGGGTTGAACAACTATCGCCGCTCTGAGATTGTATGCAGGCCGGAACGTAAAAACCACCGTACAGATCTGTAACCTGTACGGTGGTTTCTGGCCTATCGGTGTTTATGCCAAATGTTGCCAGGATTCAGTCAGGTATGGACTTGCCGGCCACTGACTGTGGTTTTTCAATAACGCATCAGGGCCAGGGCGTCCGAACCGGCGGGGAGTTTGTCCGCATCAATGAAATGAACTTTACCGCCTTTCTGCATCGCATTAACCGCTGCTGTTTCAAGCAAATCGGCGTGTTCGAACGGATTCTCGACTTCATGGATCTCAGGCCAGACAACCTTGCGAGTTTCCGAATCATAACGGCCAATCATTTGCTTTCCTTTGGGGATGAATAGTTGGTCGACCCGGCCATTGTTGGCCGATTCAATGATCTGGCTGATGTTGAGACGGACTCTTTCGCTGCCAAGATGATTTTGTGCTTCGCTCCAGGCAAACTCGGTTTCATCGGGCTGGTTGGAACTAACGATCCGCCAGGCTTTTTCACGCAGTTCTGTCTCGGAAAAATGATCCGGCGAGCCTGTGATGTTGACCGGCATCAAGTTCGGGTTCTTGCTGGCTTTGCGGAAAATGGCGAACAGATAGTCGACGCTGGCGACAACCAGCGGAAGATTCTCGGACTGCCAGTGTTCCAGAATCCTTGAGTCGACTTGGCGGCAATAGGTTTCAACCATGATGTTATCACGGTCCTTGCGATTCTCAACCCCGTAACTGACTGTGCCGACCGAGGAACCCTTGCCGGCGCCCGTAGCGCCACCAAAATGCTGGCGCTGCTTTTCGAGTGTATAGGTTTGAACCACACTCTCCAGTGATTCAGGCAAGTCGCTGACCGGGATCAGGATCAGGCGATCCCGACTGCCACGGTAAATGCGGACGGCACCGCGACCGATCGCCAGGAGCAGATATTCAGCATCGGCTGTGTCTTGTTCGATCAGTGGGCGAGTGACAAAGTGATCCGTGATCGCCATTCTCTCCTGAACCGGATGGGCCAGTGAAATGGTCACCGCCGTCGAGTCACTGCAGAAAATTGCCAGTCCTTCCTGGGCTGTAGCCCAGAACAACGGCTGATCGAGCAGCTCGGCAGCGGGTTCAAGGATTTTTTTGATACGAAGAGAGGGCAGGCCTTGCTCCTGGAGATAGTCCTGAGCCTGATTCACCAAGGTGTTCAGTCGGATTGGCACCTGGGCAACTTCGTTGCCTTCACGAAGAATCGGTAGATAGATTGAAACGCAGGGAAAAGTCTGATCGTCCCAAAGCTGCTGCATCGTGTCACGGTCAAAACGTACCATAGACATCATCTCCTGTCATATCAAGAATGCAACATGATCTACTTTTATTATACATCGGCAACACCCTGTCGCAACCGATTACTTTTGATGCGAGGACCGATTTGTAACCAGAATCAATTGAATATGATATTTTTAAGTGCTAAATTTGACCTTAACAGCGGGAGATCTATTCCTGTCAGGCCAATATCCACTGCCCTTTGCGGGCTCTGCTATCCAGATCTGGAGCTAGCCGGAGGTCAATTTGAAAATAGAAAACAAATATTTTGCGATCGAAACCGAATCCGGCAAAGAACCACGGGCAGAATATCTGCCAGCAGATATTCTGCCAGCAGATACTCTGCCCATGCCGTGTGGTGGCAACCTCCAGTTGATCCGGCTATGGCACACGCTGCTGACACAACCTAAATCAGCCCGGGCGATGCTGGATGAATGGGTAGCCGGGCTGGATGGCGCACGCCAGAACGCAGCTGGTAACAGATTTCCCCAAGGTGTTCTATATCACAGTCCGGTTCGATATGCTTCCGAAATCTTTGGCAAGCCACCATCCGTCGTGGCGCAGCTCGTCGCAACCGGCGACATCGTCAGCGCGATGATCAATTACTTTCGTCTGACACTTGACTTTGACTTTATGATCCGGGGTGGCGCTGATGTTGTATTTGAGGTCGCACGTTTGTGGCTCGGCATTGGAATAACCGGACAGGGGATTCTCAAGTTGGACAAATTCCTGCCGGCCGACGACGGGACACTTTCGACTAGTGATGAAAATCATTCTGCCGATGCTTTCATACTGCCAAAAGAAATGAATCTGCTCAACGAACGAGTCCGGGAAAATTTCCGCTGGGCGGGTAAAATCTGGTTCATGTTGGGGAATGCCGGCAAACGTGAATTGATCACCTCTCGCACAGGTGTGACTCAAGCTGAGGTTGATCTGATACTGCTGCCATTAAGTCAACGGCCAGCAGATGATTATAGCGAACAGTTGTTTGCGCTGGATTCTTCAAGCCCGGTGACAGGCATGTCTGACAAGAATCCCCTTGATTCCGAAGGCTTGGCCTCTGGCAAGGTCATTGATGAAAGTTCGGGAGCCGATTTTGAACATCAGCAGGAATCCTTGTATCTATCACTTGTTGGCGATTGTGGCGGACTATCGCTTGAGGATGAAACCCTGATCCTGAAACCCAGGTTGCCGGCGGGATGGAAGGGCTATTCATTCCAAATGGCCTATCGGGGCAGTCGCTTTTCCGTGAAGGTTGACGACACCACCTGCCTGATCAGTCTGACAGAGGGCGCGGCCCAGATGATCACTGTTTACGATGAAGATTACATGCTTGAAGATGAACTGCAGATTTCAATACAAAGCACCTGACTTGACGAAGTTCGTGCATAAAATTATGCTGAACCTGTAGACCATGAACGGATGCCCAAGTTGCAAACCTAGGAGGATGATGATCATGTCAAAACTGCAAGGTACACTGACGCTCCAGAACTTGATGAAAGCCTTTGCTGGCGAGTCACAGGCCCGGAATCGTTACACCTTTTTCGCATCAGTCGCCAACAAAGAAGGATTGAAGCAAATTGAGGCCATTTTCCTGGAAACTGCTGACAATGAAAAGGAACATGCCAAGTTATTCTACAAGCATATCGTTGCAGGCCTTGATGCTGAGATGGCCGTACCGGTTGACATTGTTGCGACTTATCCGGCAGGGCTTGGCGACACGCGCCAGAATCTGCTATCTGCAGCCGCCGGTGAACATGAGGAATGGACTCAACTATACAATAACTTTGCCGATGTGGCCGAGTCCGAAGGTTTCAAGGATATTGCTTTTACGTTCCGGAAAATAAGCGAAGTCGAGCGGGAGCACGAGGCTCGCTATCTGGTACTTGCTGAAAACATTGCCAACGACACTGTGTTCAAAAGGGAGACAATGACCTTCTGGAAATGTCGCAACTGTGGCTACATCATGGAAGGCCTGGCTGCTCCGGAACAGTGCCCGGCTTGCAAACATCCAAAGGCCTATTTCGAAATGCACTGCCGCAACTACTGAACAACCGCAAAAACTGATCAGCTAAACAACCAGTGAACCGAGCCAGTGCGGTAAATCCACGATTCGCATCAGCAGGAAAAACAGCATCCAACCCGTGACATAGAGAAAATCCTGGATGCCAAAATCTTTCATTGTTCCGGTGTGAAATTCGCCTGCGTAGCCACGCAGCTTCATCGCCTGGTAAACCCGCTCGGCCCGGTCGAACGTCCGGATCAGCAGTTGCCCGCTAAAGACCCCCCAGATGTCGCGACGGATGCCTTTTTGACCTGGCGCACGCAGGAAATAGGCTCGCATCATCCGGGAGAGTTCTTCAGCGAGGACCGTGATGTAGCGATAGGTCAGCAGCAACTGGAGGATGAAGAGGCGAGGCACACGCATCAAGCGAAGTGCCACAGCCAATTTTTCAATCCCGGTTGTCATGATCAGCAACAGGCTGACTGAAATAGTCAACGCTGATTTGATCAGAATGGAGGCCAGCGCCAGCCATCCCCGGGCGATTGTCCAGCGACCGATCTGGATTGGCTGCACATCAAATAGAGAATTGACCAGGCCGATACTGAGGACCAGCGGTTCGATCACCAGCAAGCGGCCGGCCAGGATTTTCCAGGGGATGTCGGCAAAGATCATCAGATAAACCGGAAAGCAGAAGAAGGGCAGAATCGCACTCGTATCCAGACGTCCGAAAGATAAAACCATGACCAGGAAAACGATGGTTGTGATCAGCTTGGCCAACGGATGCAGGTGATGGATGGCCGTATCCTGTCGCGCCAAGTCGTCCATCAGTCTGATATGGTGCATGGAACTGGCTATTTTCAGCATGTTTGCCTTTCCCTCTGCCGCACCTTGTGGCTGGCAGGTTACGAATTCTAAATCCGACCGGGTGTCTTTTTCTTCCTGGACTTTACCCGATAAGTCAAAAGACCCGCCAATACAATCACCAACAGCGTCAGAGCACCGCCGGCCAAGCCAGCGGTGCTTGTTCCTGCGTCAACTGCGGGCTGTTTTGGCTGTCCCGCATCCGGTGTGATTGTGGTCATCTGGCCATCGGTTCCGGTAGCCGGGCTTTTGAATTGATAATCTGGCAGAATGGAAAGCTTCTGCTGCAAGGCAGCAAAGAAAGGGTACACAGGGCCGGCCGTCTGGAGCTCTTCTTGCCCCGTCACTTTAAACAGACTCCATTCCAGTCCATCGGGACGACTGGATGCGAATGAAGATAAAATCCCCCCGATGACCAGGGCTGCGAGGACAAATCCGATCACTAACTTTCGCATCGCGGATCGCTCAATCGATGCACCGGCAGATCCGTTGCTGAGGATTTCAGGCCGGGCCCGCCAGACGAAGGTGATGATTGCTGCGGTCACCAGACCTTCGATCAGGCCGATCGCCAGATGGATCGGCTGCATCAGCAGGACAAATGTGACGAGCGGCAATTCAGTACGTCCAGACAACAGGGTCTCGACGACAACACTGAAGGCCCCCAATTGCAAACCGACGACTGAAGATAGAACTGAGGCACCGAAGATTCTCCTGGCGGTGAAGCCGTGACGGGTCAATGGACGAAAAATCAACGGATAGGCCAAAAGGCATGTGAAAAAACCAAGATTGAATAAATTGGCGCCATAGGCCAGTAAGCCGCCGTCGCCGAAAAACAGCGCCTGGATCAACAGGATTGCCGCCATGGCCAGAAAACCTGCGTAAGGCCCGAGCAGGGCCGCAAGCAGCAGCCCACCTCCAATATGGCCACTCGAACCGGTACCGGGAATAGAGAAATTGATCATCTGGGCGACAAAGACAAAAGCCCCCATGACACCCATCAAAGGCACTTTCTGTTCATTCATATCATCCTGCAATTTCTTGACAGAAAATGCAGCAAAGCCTGCAGATGTTGCAAGCATGATCCCGCCAACAGCAGGGGATAACAAGTAATCCGCCATGTGCATGGAATTAACCTCCGGTCTCAGGTAAATTTTACACGCATACCAATCTTTGGCAAGCCTTGCTGTCGGGCTTGCGATTCAAGAAGACTTAGCTCGCTATGCCTCGCCATTTGTCTGGAAAACGATTAAAATTAACGTGTCAGAAATATCAGCACAAATACTATGCGACTTATTATAATTGGAGGATCAGATTATGCCAGCTAGCTTTTGCCCCTCATGTGGTACACCGGTTGAAAACGGCGCCTCATACTGCCCGAACTGTGGTGCGGCGATACCTGCTGCCACTTCATCCGCACAATTCACAACGCCAACCCAGCCGAACCAGACTTATGGCAATGCTATGGGTAATTCCTTCGCAAGTCTGGACCAGCCCTTAAATGTCGGCCAGTTCGTAGGTGTCATGCTTCTTTCTGGCATTCCGCTGGTTGGACTCATCCTGATGTTTGTCTGGGCATTCGGCAGCGACGTCAATACCAACAAGAAAAACTACGCCCGGGCTTTCCTGATTATCGCAGCTATCGGCCTTGCGCTGTCAATTCTCCTGAGTACGATTCTGGCAACTGCGTTCGCGACAATCTTCAGCTCGGTTGGTCGATATTAAACAAGAATAACGTTATCCACATTAACAATGTCCACAGACCGGCAATCAGCTGTCAATTTATAAATATTGATAATCCATCATGTTTGAATGGTTCGGCTTATGTAAATTATTGCATATAATTGAACATTATTGACAAGACTCTACCAATTGTGATTTGGCCTAAATATAATAATATTATTAATCTTTAAATGGCCGAAATATGGTCGAAGACTGCTCATTTGGTGGGGGAAACTGATGGTTATTCAAGGTGCTGTGATCAGTGTCAGTCAGAAATTTGCTGTTGTGATGACCGATGAATACCAGATCTTCAGAGTCAGGATGTCCCCTCATTTCAGGGTCGGCCTTAACCTTTGCATCTCGGATCAGCAACTGATCCAGATACCGGCAGGGGCAAAGCGACACAGGTCGACAATGCGTCAATTTGCGACTATTGCAGCCAGCTTGATCTTGATCACCTGTCTTGGATTTCTAATTTCACTCAACCTGGTCAATATACAGCCAACCAGGCCTGTTGCGGCGATCGTGACAATCGATATCAATCCCAGCGTCAAACTCTCCGTCACGGCTGATGGCCAAGTCGTCAAGATCGAGGCCCTTAACGCTGATGCCGGCCAACTTGACTTGAATCGATTGATCGGCAAATCTCTTGATATGGCAGTCGAATCTGTTGTCAAGCAAGCTACATCGGCTGGATTCATCAATCCTGCCGATGGGATTCTTGATTTTGTGGTGGTCTCGACCGTCGACCTTGACGAAGAAACGCCGATGGCCGACTGTGTCCAAACCATGATGGACCGAACTGCTGGCGTCAGCAGGATCTTGCACGCTGTGAACCTGGTCCTGGTTGAAGCAACCAGCTCCGAGCTCCAATCCGCCCTGGACACTGATACCCCGCTCGGGTTGCTGGCAATCGGCAAAGATACTGGGATTGACGTTCAGGGGCTGAGCGTCAGATCGTTTTTTGCCGACCAGTCCGTTGCTGAAAAACTCGTCTTGAAAGAAAACCACAATGGTTTACTGAACGTTGTCAGTGCTGATCCCTCTCAAAATCTGGCCAGACTCGCCAATCTTCAGCCTGTTCCGGTAAACAAACCCTCAATTTCCGGGGACTTGGCCGCATCACTCGAATCTGGCAACGTAGCTGCCGAGCAGGTTAAATCCAAAGGGAAAATCAACGGGAAAGATATCAAGTCTACTGAGTTGCCAGTCGATCAGGCCGAGTCCAAACCGTCGCCTGATCCATCTGACGCCCCGACCAGTGCGGAAAAGACCAATGGATCTGACAATCGCAACGACAACGTCCAAGGCCCGGCCATTATCGAAGCCGCACCTGCCAATAACCAAGTCACGATTGAAACAGCAGCTGCCAAGAACCGGTCAGCCAACGAATCAGCAGTCACCCAAACCCAGTCTGGCAACAAGATAGAGCTTGCCCAAGACAATAAAAACGACAATAACGACCGAAATAACCCAGGTAACGCGAAAAATAAAAATTCGAAAGCCGATTAATCCTTCTGAATCCGGCCTGACCATCCAAGCGATACCTGAGTATTCCAAGAGTCGTCAAACCATCCAGAGTCACCTCGGCATCAAGGTTGCTCCTGAAAGCAGATTTCAACAGTCATCTGTCAATTTTCAGGAGCCGCTTTTCATCGTGCCACAGGTGACTCTTTTTTTGTCCAGATTAATTTACATAGAACTAACATAAATACAGATAATTGAGTCCAATAAAGCAAAAATGATGATAAAATATAAACGTTTGCGAATATAGAATTAACAACATCATATCCAGATTCAGATTATGTAAATTGAAAGAGGTATTCCGGATGGTTCTTTCCGTTGCGATGGTCATCAGCGTGGTCCTGGTGCTGGCTGTCATTTTTGTCAATGGCTGGACAGATGCACCCAATGCTATCGCCACCGCTGTATCAACCCGCTGCCTCAGCCCACGCGTTGCAATCATCATCGCCGTTGTCTTCAATACACTAGGTGCTGCGGTCATGACGATTTTCAACTCCAAGGTTGCGGAAACCATCAGCAAGATGGTCCGCTTTGATGCAGCTAAGAACTTGCCTGCAAATGCCCCGTTGATTGTTCTGGCTGCATCATTAGCGGCAATTGTCATTTGGGCGACGGTCGCTTGGTATTTCGGCATCCCGACCAGTGAAAGCCATGCGTTGATCGCCGGGATCACTGGCGGCGCAATCGCCCTGGGCAATGGGTTAGCAACATCAACTTTGCTGAATGGAAAAAGGTGTTCTATGGCTTGGGCATTTCGTCCGTTCTCGGATTTTTCAGCGGCTATGCACTCGTCTATTTGATTCAGTTCCTTTTCAAACGTGTCCAGCGGGTTACAGCCAACAAATTATTTACCGGCGGCCAGATCTTTGGGGCCAGCTGCATGGCTTTCATGCATGGCGCCCAGGATGGCCAGAAATTCATGGGTGTTTTCATGCTGGCACTTTTCCTGAACAACGCCGCAACTAAAACCGCGGATGGTTCCTTTCGCATTGAGTGGTGGCTGATTATCCTCTGCTCTCTGATTATGGGCATTGGCACATCAGTCGGCGGCTACCGCATCATCAAGGCCGTCGGTATGGATATGGTCAAACTCGAGAAGTACCAGGGCTTTGCAGCCGACCTGGCTGCGGCGAGCTGCCTGCTGCTTTCCTCGCTGACCGGTATTCCGGTCAGCACCACCCATACCAAGACGACGGCCATCATGGGTGTCGGCAGTGCCCGGCGGCTATCCTCGGTCAACTGGGGCGTCGTCAAGGATATGGTGCTGGCCTGGGTTCTGACCTTCCCGGGTTGCGGACTGATCAGCTATCTGATGGCCAAAGTCTGCCTGCTCATTTTTTGACCAACCGCAGCAAATCGTATGAATTTCATCGATTGATCGATTAAAAGGAGTAATCATATGGCTTTTAAAAAAGAAATGAACTATTTTGACGTTCTGATCCTGGCTTCATCCTATTCGCTGCAAACCGCAGTCAAGTTGAATGACTTGATGAACAATTATGTCGATGTTTCCCGCAAGGCTCGTGAGATCCATGATCTTGAGCATGCTGGTGACAGTGAAGTCCACAAGATGTATGATGCCCTGCACACCGCATTTATCACCCCGATTGACCGGGAAGATCTGTTTGGCCTGATCAAGTCTGTCGATGACATCACCGATTTGATCGAAGATGCCGCCAATCGGTTCGACATGTTTGCGATCGGTTCCGTGCGTCCTGAGGCGATCGAGATTGGTGCCAAACTTGAGATGGCCACGAAGCTCGTCCATGAACTGATGGTGGAATTCAAAAGCCACAAACGTTCAAAGCGCGTGATCCAGCTGATCAAGGATGTCAACACGGTCGAAGAAGAAGGTGACCGCCTCTATCGTGAAAGCGTCAGGCGGCTTTTTACCACGGATGTACCGGTTCTCGACATCATCAAGTGGAAAGATATTTACGATGATATGGAAAATGTTCTCGACGCCTGTGAGGACGTCGCCAACATCATCGAAGGCGTATTGATGAAGAACGCCTGATTGCAGAGATCTGCCTCAGGTTTTACGGATTGTCTTTTTGACTCATCCCCATAAGTTCGTTCAACATTTCGATTTGTGATTCCTGCGTTTCCAGGATGCTGATCAGCTGGTGGTTGATCAGATGGTCGAGTTTGTCATTGAGATGGCGAATCTCGAGCTCTGCTTTCAAGTTCACTTTATAATCATGCTCGGAACGCAGGCGGTCTTTGGCGTCCTGCCGGTTCTGGCTCATCATGATGACCGGGGCTTGCATCGCCGCCAGACAGGACAGGCAGAGATTCAAGAGAATGAATGGATAGACATCAAAAGGGCGAATCAGCATGACAAGCGAATTTATCACGATCCAGATGAAAATCACGCTCGAGAAGATGATGATGAATTTCCAGCTGCCACCAAAGCTTGCAATATGATCAGCGAGCCTGGTCCCTAGCGTCAATTTTTCTGCAAATTCCTGGTTCAAATTCTGGGCGAGCAATTCATGCTCAGCAATACTTCTGGCGACCTCTTTTTCAAGTTCACCCAATTCACCGATTTCCCAAGAGATTGTGGTGAAGTCATCATCAGCAGATGCTTTATAAATCATCAATTATTCAAATGTCGATCACGATTCCATCACATTGTCAGGTCAGAATAAAGTCAGATGATCTGTCATCCATCCCGGACTGACAGATCTAAAACATCCGACTCTTTACCACGCCCTTGCAAGAGAGGTCCATTATGAATGACAATGACCCTGTCCAAGTTCAACCAGTAATCCCCGAGACACCAGTTTCAAACAACATCCCCAACTCACCAGAGAAAAAGAAAAGCAAAAAACTGAAAGTCATCGGACTAGCAGCTGCATTTTTAACGGTAGCAATCAGCTTCTCTTCATTGACCGGATATTTTGTCTATAACACTGTTTTGGACAGGCTTAAAACTGATCAGACCGTACAATCAGAAGAATCAGTTTTATCGACTGATTCCAGTCAGACAGCGCCAAGCGAAAGCAACAGTTCCAAATCCCCGGTGACCAGCAAGTTTTTCAGCATCGAATCAGCAGCGGCCAAAAACGTTGCTGGCAAGACAGCATTGTCGATCAGCGAGATCGCTTCCGCGGGAAAACCGGCTGTTGTTGCGATCAACACAGAAGTTTCAGTAACAAGTCCTTTTGGTGAAAACGGGACAGCCCAGGCAGCCGGTTCTGGCTTTGTTATCTCAGCCGATGGATACATCGTCACCAACCATCACGTCATTTCAGGAGCCCGGAAAATCTCGGTCACGCTTGATAATGGCAAAGCCTATGACGCGACCCTTGTTGGATCTGACAGTATCAATGACTTGGCTGTACTAAAAATTGATGGCCAGAATCTGCCAACGGTGACACTCGGCAGTTCTTCCGATCTTGAAGTCGGTGAGCTGGCTGTTGCGATCGGCAACCCCCTGGGTGAACTCAGCGGCACGGTTACTGCCGGCATCATCAGTGCCCTCGACCGCTCGATCTCGATCGACGGCCAAACCATGTACCTGCTGCAGACCGACGCGGCGATCAATGCCGGCAACTCCGGCGGCGCATTGTTCAACTCCTTTGGTGAGGTCATCGGGATCAATACCGCCAAGAATGCCGGTACAGGGATAGAAGGATTGGGATTTGCAATCCCGATCGATCATGCAAAGCCAATCATCGAAAACCTGATTCAAACCGGATCAACAATTACAGCCCCGCAGATTGGGATCTCCATCCAGGACATCTCGCAAGACATTGCCAAGCAATATAATCTTCCGATTGGTGTCTATGTCGCCATGGTCCAGGCAGGCAGTCCAGCCCAAAAGGCAGGCCTTCAACAAGGCGATGTCATCGTAGCGGTCAATGGCCAGGAAACCCTGACCAGTGAAGCCATCAACGCGATCAAGAATAAAATGTCGGTAGGCGAAACGATTACCCTGACGGTCATTCGTCAATCCGAAAAAATTGAAATCAAGGTTGTGCTCGGAAGTAGTCAAGCCTGACCGTTATCGCGGCCGGTATTCAGACCCAGACAATCAACCAGATCATCGACATGTCATGAAAGGCCCCCGGGTGAGCAGCTTTGGAAAGCGCTTCAACCGGGGGCCACTTTGATGATCTTCAGGATGCTTGAATCAGATTTCCGTTGATAATTTCTGGTTGCTCCTGGCCAAGTCGAATTCGTCGAGAATGGCCTGGTCAGGGCTTTTGTCGGTCAGGCTGAAGACGATGATCAGCAGCGAGGAGATAATAAATGATGGCAACAGTTCATAAATGGCAAAGACCCCGCCGAGCGGCGCCAGGAGGGAGGGCCAAAGCATGGAACTGACGCCGCCTCCGACCATGCCGGCGATTGCTCCGCGCAGGGTCGTCCGGCGCCAGAACAGCGAGAAGAGCATCAGCGGGCCAAAGGCTGCGCCGAATCCAGCCCAGGCATGGGAGACAATTTCAAAAATCGAACTTTGCGGATCGAAGGCGACGATTGCAGAAAATACTGCAACAACAATGATCGTGATTCGACCGATCCACATAATCTGCTTTTCGGAGGCATCTTTTTTCAGGAGACCTTTGACAAAGTTCTGGGAAACAGAAGAAGACGTGATCAGAAGCTGTGAATCCGATGTGCTCATTGTCGCAGCCAGGATCCCGGAGAGGATGAAGCCAGCCAGAATCGGCGGCAGGTAGTTGGTGCTCATGTAGATGAAGACACGTTCGCTGTCGCGGCCTGCCAGCAAGCCCGGGAAGACGGCTGCACCGATCAGTCCGATCAGGACGGCCGTGCCCAGGGAGATGACGACCCAAACCGTGGCGATGATTCGTGAGCGACGCAGCTCGCTGGTTTTGCGGATCGCCATGAAACGGAGCAGGACATGGGGCATGCCAAAATAGCCGAGACCCCAGGCCATCGTCGAGACAATTTTCAGGCCGCCAAACGGTACGGCAGTTTTGTCAGCTGGCGAATGGACCGCAAACCAGTCGAGGAAACCCGGCAGAGTGCGCGCCTGGTCAAGCACGTTGCCGAATCCACCGGCCTGTTTGATTCCGACAACCGTGATCACGACCAGGGCGATCGACATCATGATGCCCTGGATCAGGTCGGTGATGCTTTCGGCCAGGAAACCACCCAGGGTGGTGTAGATGACAATGACTGCAGCGCTGATCAACATCATGGTCACATAGTCATAACCCAGGATGCTGTTGAACAGAAGCCCGGAGGAAACAAAACCGGACGCTGTATAAACAGTAAAGAAAATGACAATGAAAACAGCCGAAAGGCTCATCAGGATGCGTTTCTGGTCATGGAAACGGTTGCTGAAAAAATCAGGCAGGGTGAAGGCATTCCCGGCGATCTCACTGTAACGTCTAAGCCGCTTTGAGACGAAGAGCCAGTTCAAATAGGTGCCGATTGCCAGACCAATTGCAGTCCAGGCCGCTTCGCCAAAACCGGTCAGGTAAGCTAGACCCGGCAATCCCATGAGCAGCCAGCTGCTCATATCGGATGCCTCGGCACTCATCGCCGTGACCCAGGGACCCAGGCTGCGACCGCCGAGGAAAAAATCTTCGGAATTGTGGCTTTTCCTGGTGTAGAGAAGCCCGATCGCGATCATGACGGCCATGTAGAGTATAATGGCAAACAAAATCCAATACTGTGATGACATAGACAGAATCTCCTTCGTCATTGTAAGAATTTCAAAATATGACCTGGCCATATTTTGAAGTATATGGCCTAGGGGATTATACCATGAAATTTGTCTTATCACAGAAGGAAATTCAGGTGCTGGCGCCTTGTGTCAGAATCAAAGTGGTCATGATCACGATACTGGTCAAAAGTTTTCAATATCCCCAGCCGTATCGACCTTTGAGTTCAACGAACCGGACATTTTCTATTGGTGTCTTCCGGATCATGCCATCCATGTCTTTAGTGACGAGCAGGAGTTCCTGCCATTCAGGAGGACCGACAGGGATGATCATCCGCCCGCCAGGTTTGAGCTGAGTGACCAATTCGGCTGGAATCCGGGCGGCCGCAGCAGTGACCATGATGCGATCATATGGGGCATGTTCTGGCAAACCCAGGCTGCCATCGCCAATATGAAATGTAATATTGGCAAATCCCAGTTGATCGAGCCTCGATTTGGCTTGCTCGGACAAAGCGGGGATCAGCTCAACTGTATGGACCTGCTGTGAGAACTTGGCCAGCAAGGCTGTCTGATATCCTGAGCCAGTGCCAATCTCCAGGACCGCACATTGCCTATCAGGTGCGAGCAAACGTGTCATTTCAACAACCAGGCTCGGCTGGGAAATCGTCTGCCCGTATCCGATCGGCAAGGGGCCATCAACTGAGGCCAATGCCTTATATTCATCATCAAGAAACAGGGACCGGTCAAGTTGTTCAAAATAGGCATACAAGTCAACTTTATCCATCGTCTTTACCTGCAATACAGGCAATTTGGCCTGATCTTTCCAGCTGATCCTCTACTGTATTCATTATACACCCGGAGAAATTTGGTATGATTGAAATAGAACGGAGGAGCAAGACATGTTGTCCGAAACTACAATCCGAATCTGCGGCATTATCGGGATCCTTGCTTCGCTGGTTATGATTGTCGCAGATACCATTTTTCTTGGCCGCTGGGAATCTTTCAAGCAATTTCCGGTCGAGTCCAGAACGGTCGGTTTTCCATTCTGGCGTTTGAATGTCGGCAGTACCCTTGGTGTCTGCCTGATCCCATTTGTAGCCGCTGGCTTTGTGCCAACTTACTATGCCTTGAAACCCTCTGGTCCGGCCATGGCAGCAATCACAACAGGATTACTGGTCTATTTTATCGGGATGGCGCCGGGCGCCCACGTCTACTATGCCAACAATGGGATTATCCAGGGGTTGAAAAAGCAGTTACCTGCCCATTCACCGGAATCTCTTGTTTTGGACGCCGTTTCTTTTGATCAGCGCAAAATCTTCATGGGGATGGGGTACATCATCCTAGCGGCTTACTTTTTCGGTTCAATACTCTTTTCGATCCTTGTCTTGATCGGGAAGTCCAGCCTTCCGGTCTGGATGGCAATTATCAATCCCTTTTTCCTGACTGCAGCCGCGTACACATCTTCGATCTGGGCACCTTCGGTGATTTCCGGATATTTATCCCCTGTCAGTGTTTACATCGGCGTCACCCCGCTCCAGATCCTGACCCTTACCCTGCTCTGGAACAATTTCTAATTAAAGTTTGGCCTGCCACTTATCGGCCCAGACCAGGTCGTTCGGGGTTCCCTTGAATGTGGACAGCCCCATCAGTTTGTCCACAACCTGCTTGATGGTTTCCGGATTGTTGTGGTAGGCGTTGACGAAAGCTTTGACCATGGTTGCATCGTGCAGGTGGGTTGTGAAATTCAGGGAGATGAACACGGTCGGTACTTCCTGCACATACCACGGGCATTCATTGCTCATCGCAGTGCTCCAGCGGATCCGGTAGTTGTTTTCTGCGCCATAACCGACAATATCGCCAAAGACCAGGGCTGCGTCGACTTGCTGGCGATAGTCCAGGGTGCGGCCCTTGATGCGGGATTTGCCGTCATTGACAGTGACTTCGAAGCCGCGACTGGTCAGTTCATCAACAATCGTGTCAAGGACCTTGTTGCTGGAAGCCATGATGCCGCCAACTTCACCCTGGAGGTAATAGAGGCGAATCCGTTTGTGGGTTTCTGGCCGGATCGGCAACTGGTCAAAAGTGTTCTTGACCAGGGTGATACCTTTGTCGGCCGCGTCAGCGCGCATTGCCAGATGTTCGGCACAGCCAACTACCTTCAGTTCATCTTCCGTTTTGAAAATGCTGCCATCAGCCTGCTTCTTGTGTAAGTTCAGTTTGGCTTTGAGACCGAGAATGCGGCGGAGGGCATCTTGCATGCGCGTTTCGCTTATCACGCCGGACTGGTAGCCTTTCAGCATGAAATTGAAATCTTCTTCCAAGTCATTGAAGAAAAGGAACATGTCGCAGCCGGCAGCAATTGCGCCAGGGACATATTCTTCACGGCGCATCGCCGAAGACATGCCGAGCATATGGCTGGCATCGGTGATGACCATGCCATTGAAACCAAGCTGATCTTTCAGCAGACCCTGGATAAGCTCTTCGGCGAGGGTGGCCGGCAGGATGTCCTTGTCCTGCAGATTCGGGTTGAGTTTCTTCTGGTAATATGGCAGCGCAATATGGCCAGCCATGATCATTTCCACGCCATTGTCGATGTGGTTCTGGTAGACACGACCGAACGAGTCGTCCCATTCGGATGGCGACAATTCATTGACGCCAAGGACCAGGTGCTGGTCTCGTTCTTCAGTGCCATCGCCCGGGAAATGCTTGATACAGGTGATCATGCCACCTTCGGCGGTCAATCCCTTGACATAGGCATTGGTATATTTGATGACTGAGTCTGCGGTTGTGCCATATGCACGGGTATTGACGATTGTATTGCGCCAGTTGAACAGGATATCGACGCAGGGGTCGAAATTGACGTTGACGCCGAGCGCTTTGGCTTCACGGGCCGAGACCAGCCCTGCATTGAAAGCGACTTGGGTATCGCCTGAGGCTTCGCATTGCGCCCCGGAGGCGATATACGTGCCGTCACTGCATGCGCCATTGCCACCCGCATCGCAATTGGCTGCGACCAGCAGCGGAATCTTCGATTCTTTCTGGAGCTGGTTCAGAAGCTCCTGGACCTTGCCGGACTGGCCGCCGTGGAAGCGAGCACCGCCGATATGGAATTTTTCCAGGATCTCTTTGCTGGTCAAGTCGTTGCCGCTGAACGTGTCTTTGCCGAAATGAAACAAGTTCGTGAACAGCTGGCCGCACTTTTCTTCGTCCGTCATGCCGGCGATCGTGTTTTCGACCCAAATGATTTGTTCGGCAGAAAGATGATAAGGCTTGGTAGTTAAATCGACTAATCTTCCCATGGTTTTCCCTCCAAAAATTGAAATTTTCGACTGTCCATATATAACGCAACATATGAACGATAGAATTGTCTGGTATGAATAGTTTACTTTTCGGTTTGAAATAAATCCTTGTAAAAATTATCACAATCAAGGTAATGATTGCTGAGTTTCTGTTGTCTAAATGATGCCCGAAAATCACGAGTGCTTTTTTGCGATAGAACTGACGATTGGATAATCGTATAATGAATCTGTACAGGGATATTATGATGTCAAGTACAGGATGTGGTGATTATGGAAGAAAACCGATATGTGTCACTCATCGAAAAATTACCGGTCGGACTTGCAATCCTGGATATCATAATTCGCGATGGAATGCCGAGCGATTTTGTTTTCGCCGAGGCCAATGCCACCCTTTGCGGGATTCTTGGTCGCGAAAAAAAAGATATCATAGGCAAGACGCTGGACAGTGTCTACCCGACTGCCAGAACACTGATAGGCGATCTCATTGACAAGATCGGCAAGGTTGCAATGGGTGGAGAAATGGAAGTCTTCACCCTTCAGATCAAAGCAACCGGGAACTGGTTTAAAGTATCGGTCTATTCGCCACAACCGCTGTCGATTGTCGTCCTTTTTTTCGATATCACGGGTCCTCTAAGTTCATATGCCGATCTGGATGCATTCTTCGAAATCACACCGGATCTGATGAGCATATCCACTTTGGATGGCTGCTATATCCGGGTCAATCCTGCCTGGGAGAAAGAGATGGGCTACAAAAACCAGGAAATGGTCGGTCACTATTCAAGTGAATACATCCATCCGGATGATTATGCTGCCAATAAGACGATCGCCAAACATCTCGAAAAGCATAGCCAGACTATAAATATCGTCAATCGATACCGTCATCACGATGGCACTTATCATGCTTTGGCCTGGGATGCCAAAAGTGACGGCCAGAGGATTTATTCGGTTGCCCGGGATATTACAGCCAGTCTTGAAAAGCAGAAACAGATCGAGTATCTGAGTTACCATGATACGCTGACTGGTCTATATAACCGTCGCTTCCTGGAAGAGGAGCTTCAACGGTTGAACAATCCCCGGAACCTGCCGATCTCGATCATCATGGGCGATCTGAATCAACTGAAATTGGTCAACGATGCATTTGGACACGACAAGGGCGACGAGTTGATCTGCAAGGCAGCCCATGCCATGGTGAGTGGATGCCGGGAAGGCGACCTGATTGCCCGCTGGGGTGGCGACGAATTCCTGATCTGTTTGCCAAAGACACAAATGATCGATGCAGATACTGTCGTCAAACGGATTCGCGAGCACTGTGCGAAAGCCTCAGTCAATGAGATCGCAGTCAGCATTTCTTTTGGGATTGGAACACGGAGGACCCCGGATGATTCGATCAGCGAGGCGATCCGGTCAGCCGAAGATGCCATGTATATTCAAAAAGCAGCCGAACGGAAGTACACCAGAGGTAACTTGCTGGACACAATCCGCGAAACTCTGTACAACCGTGAACCCGTCGAAGAGGAACATGCCAATCTCGTCAGCGCCCTGTGCCTGGAGACTGCGAACGCACTTGGATTATCACCGGACGAGTCCAGGAAAATTGCCTTGGCTGGACTGCTGCATGATATCGGCAAGATCGCCATCAGTCCCGTCATTCTCGGCAAACCAGGTCTGTTAAGCGAAGAGGAGCGTGCACAGGTTCGCCAGCACGCAGAAATTGGCTACCGGATGGTCAGCTCAATCCAGGATATGCTGGATGTCAGCCAGGCGATCCTGGCCCATCATGAGCGAGTCGATGGCTTCGGTTATCCGAAAGGCGCCAAGTGGACAGAAATACCTCTGTCGGCTCGGATCATCGCGCTGGCCGAAGCTTTTACAACGATGACAAGCAAGACAGCCTACAAACAACAGTTGTCGCGAGATGAAGCTGTCGCGGAAATTCGCCGCAACGCGGGTATCCAGTTTGATCCGGATATTGCCGGAATCTTTATCGAAAATGTTATTATGAAGTCTGACAAATGGGTTAAAGGTTCACAATGAAGAAAAGAATTCACATTCAAGGTCTTCGGATCACAACGAAAGACCCGTTCATATTTCTTCGGATCCTGATCTCAACGGTCATGGCCTTTGCGTTGTTCATCCTATCTTTTATCCTCATCCAGAAATCACAGTCGATGCATTGGATTGCAATTTTACTGAGCGCGATGGTTGCCCTGATCCTCGCGGTTTTTGTGATTTACATCGAGATCAAGAAAAACCGGAATCGGAAGAAGGTTTTCCGATTAGCCTACATCGATGAACTGACCGGGATTGCCAACAAGAACAGTTTCCTGATCAGTGCCGGCAACCTGCTCAAACAACGAAAATCTGTCTATGCCATGGTGATCCTGGATATCGACAAGTTCAAACTGGTCAACGATCTCTTTGATTACAGCCAGGGTGACAAGCTGCTCAATTTTGTTGCGGAATCGCTGGTCAGGCATCTTGCCCCGAACGAGACCTGTTGCCGCATCTCAGGTGACCGCTTTGGGCTCCTGATGTCGTGCCGGTCCATCTCGGAATTCGAACACCGTTTGAATGGCTTGCTGGAGCGACTGGCAAGTTTCAAGTTCCCTGCCAATTCTCATTTCAATTTGAATTTCTGCGCCGGAATCTATGTCATCAATGATTTGGCCACAACGATCGAAACCGCTTTTGATCGCGCCGGACTGGCTCTTGGCCGGACCAAATCAGCAAGACGATACGGCTATTCATACTATGACGAAGCGTTTCGAAACCAACTGGTTGAAGACAATGAAATCGAAAATGATTTGCGTGATGCACTGAAAAACAATGAGTATGAAGTATACTTGCAGCCCAAATACACACTGAAAACAGGCGGGCTCACTGGTGCGGAAGCACTCATCCGCTGGCTCCACCCGGTCAAAGGTCCGATTCAGCCAGCCAAGTTCATTCCGATCCTGGAACGAACCGGGCTGATCGCCGAAATGGACCAGTTTGTTCTGGCAGAGGTCTGCCGGACGATGCGTGACTGGCGCACACAGGGTAAGGACTTGCCGATCATCTCGATCAACCAGTCGAAAATTCTCCTGCACAATCCCGGTTATGTCCAGACATTGATCGATATAACCGGAGCTTTCGAAATCAATCCGAACAGGATCGAAATCGAACTGACCGAGCGAGCTTTTTTCAGCGATATCGAGGTGCTCAGCCAAGTTACTACTGCACTTCGGCAAAAAGGGTTCAGAATTTCGATCGATGATTTTGGCACGGGGTATTCGTCCTTGAACTTGCTGCAAGCCATCGAAATCGACGTGATCAAACTGGACGGCAGCTTCCTGAAAGCAATCACCACCAACAACCGCAGTCGGAAGATCGTTGAAAGCATTGTCAACCTGTCTCGGGATTTGGGTATCGTCACGGTTGCTGAAGGTATCGAGACCGAAGAGCAGGCAAGCTTCCTGCGGACAATCGGCTGCAATCTGGGGCAAGGCTATTTTTTTCGGGAGCCCGTCCCGATTCCACAGTTCGAAGAACTATTGGACCAGGAAATACAAAACGCCCCGGATTCCTGATCTCAAGCTCGAATGCTGGTTTGCCACCAACATCCGGGCTCGTTTCAAAATCCAGGGCGTTCGGAACGCCAGTTATGTCAATTGTTGATCAACTTAATTGATCTCAATCCAGGCTGTTTTTCAGCTTCTTGCTGCGGCTGGGATGACGCATTTTGCGCAAGGCTTTGGCTTCGATCTGGCGGATGCGCTCCCGTGTCACCTTGAATTCCTTGCCAACCTCTTCGAGCGTTCGGCTCCGGCCATCGTCAAGGCCGAAACGGAGTCGCAAAACTTTGTCTTCACGAGGCGTCAGGCTTTTGAGGACTTCCAGGAGATGTTCCTTGAGCAGGGAATAGGTAGCCTGTTCAACAGGCGAGGGGGACTCATCATCAGGGATGAAATCGCCGAGCAGGCTATCTCCCTCATAACCGACAGGCTTCTCCAGGGAAACAGGTTCGTGGGAAATTTCCATGATCTGCCGCACTTTTTCGTTCGAAAGACCCAGTTCCAGCGCGAGTTCTTCAACTTCAGGGTCGCGGCCGAGTTCCTGGGCCAATACTCGCTGTGAGCGGATCAACTTGTTGATCGTTTCAACCATATGGACCGGGATACGGATCGTGCGGCCCTGGTCGGCAATTGAACGGGTGATAGCCTGGCGGATCCACCAGGTGGCATACGTGCTGAACTTGAAACCCTTGGTGTAATCGAATTTATCGACTGCCTTGATCAAGCCGAGGTTTCCCTCCTGGATCAGGTCCAGCAACTGGATGCCATGGCCGATATAGCGCTTGGCAATACTGACAACCAGGCGCAGATTGGCTTCGCAAAGCCGGTTTTTGGCTTCCTCATCGCCTTCGACAATCCGCTGGGCCAGTTCGCGTTCTTCCTCGGCTGACAGTAAGCCGACTTTGCCGATTTCTTTCAGATACATCCGGACGGGATCATCGACACGCTGGCCGGCAACACTCTCGGTTTCTGCTTCGGATGCAACCGGTGAATCAACTTCTACAGAGAGGTCGTGCAGGACTGCGATTCCGGCGGCTTCAAGCCGCTCGAGAAGCGCTTCAGTCTGATCGATGTCGAGATCGGATATTTCAATGGCGTCAATAACATCCCGGAAGGCGATCTGATTATCGGCCGCACGAGCCTTGATAATCAGCTCACTGAGCAGTCCGGTCTTGGCTTCTCGGGTCATGATCTGCGATACCTCCTGAAAAATAAAAACCTCCCAAGCCTTTGCCGCTGCAGGAGGTTTTTGTCTTAAGCTCTTTTAAAGGAAGCTCTGATCAACGTCTGCGGGGCTGGAAGCAATCCCGGCAAAAGATCGGCTTATCGTTGCTCGGCTTGAAAGGTACGGTTGTAGCTTTGCCACAAGCCGCACAGACGGCCGGGTACATTTCACGCTGTTCGGATCTCTGGTATCCGCCGCGATCACCGCCGCGATCATTACCACGAGCCTGCTTTTTAGCAGCGCGGCAATCCGGGCAACGGGTCGGGTCGTTGTGATAACCCTTTTCCAGGTAGAAGGCTTGTTCGCTTTCGGTGAAAACGAAGGTGGCGCCGCAATCTTTGCAGCTGAGTGTTTTGTCTGACATGTTTTATTACCTCTTTTGGGATGAATGGTGAAAACACCTGTTATTTCAGCAGCCCCAGGGCTCGTTCTGCATCCATATGCTTCTTATACTGTTGGGTGATAGCTCACGGGCATTTGTTACCCCTTTTAAAACAAATGCAGGATCGCCATCAAACTCGGCCGAAATTCACATCCCAAAAAATTAACCCCTGCAAGCTCATGCTCCAGGGGTCCTTGGTTATGGAAGCAGGCTTTAGTCCTGCGACCTTCCGGTTATGAGCTGTGTGCAAAGGGTTTTGCATCAACTCCAACCTTCTCTACCTTTTCAGGTCGTCTACCCTAAACACCGCACAACCCCAGTGCTTAAGGCGTTTTACATGTAGATTCATATTGTAGCACATTATATCGTCGGCGTCAAACAAATCTCTATGAAATAATAGAATAGTGATATAATATTTAAATAATGACTTTGTCTTGCCAATTCCTCAGACATTAATCTCTTGCAGTTCTCAATAACAATAATTCAGGAAATCTGAAGGGTTATGGAAGACTAACTCGCCTTTTTCGGTGTATTCGATGCCGTCATAGAAACACTCTGGAAATTTGATCATCGGTGACTCGATCGGACCCCTTTTCAGGATGTTGAAGGTCCCGATGAACCATTTCGAACCATCTTCGCGGTATAGGATGCCACTGGCATAATATCGTGGGCCGAAAGAAGCGCGCGGCCGTTTGTTGAAATTGCCTTCAAACTTCAAATTCCCATTTGAGTAATATTCCAGTCCGACGTCGATATTCCAGCCATCAAAAAGACCCTCGTACTGTTTCCGGCCATTCTGATAAAAACTGACACCCCGCCCGAAGGGGGCATATCCGGTACTGCCAGATTTCATTTCACCTTCGTATTTGAGTTCGCCGGTTTCATAATAAATTTTACCGTTCACTTTTTCTCCTTGCGCCGCCGCTGGCGATAGTTGGCTAAAAGTGCACTGACACTACCGATCAAGATCGAGCAAAGGATGATCAAGATCAGGGGTGCTTCAATAGTTTTGAAAATCAGATTCAGCTCGACATCCTGCCGGTTGACGAAGGAAAAAATAATGGCAGGCACTAAGAGGATCAAGCCCAGGATTGTCCGCCATCCGACTCTGATCCCACCTGGCTGTTCCGCCGGCCGGGTTGATTGTCCGGAGATAGGAGAAGATTGGCTGGCTACAGGTCCAGTTTGATCATTCGCTGGAATATCGTTGCTGACGTTTTGGTTATTCTGGCTTTTACGATGAAAATCTTTTGCCATCGGGTATGTCCTCCGAAACTACTGATCCTCTTATCACATTATATATGAATTCGAAGCATTATTTTAATTAACAGCAGGATGTCATTGAACAATGGTCCATCGGTATCCAGGGTGTTAATATTGATTCATGTATATCTTGAAGTTTTTAAAAGAAAAATGGCTGCTGATTATGGGCCTTCTGGCCTTTGTCTTGATTATGTTTTTAATAGTCTATCACCCCTATTCCGGGCCGGAATTGATTCCTGCACCGACTCAACTGAACTTGACCCAGACTGAGACAATCGACTATCCAGGTCGAAATGGTCCAGTAGAGATCGAGCTTCTGGCAAAATACGAAATTGAAGCGGCAGTAAAAAGCAAGAAGTTCTACACGGAAGACTATGTTTCACAGGTCTCGCCAGTGGACCTCGTTTTAGCCTGGAATGACTTGAATAAAAGGGAAATCGACAGGCTTATCCGTTATAGCCAGTTCAATCGCTGGTATAGGTACGAATATTATTCAGATACATTTATTGAAAAGTCCCACATTCAGGAAAACTCAGCCAATGTGCACATCATTCCAGCAAACGAAAAAATAGCAAACATTATCAGGAAGGTCAGGGAAAACGATGTCATTGAACTGGAGGGATACCTGGCTGCAGCTCATTTTGAATCTGGGGATTGGATTTCCAGTATGACTCGACAGGATGAAGGCGATCATTCCTGCGAAATCATGTATGTTTTAAAAGTCAGCATCAAATAGCTCATTTTTGATTTTCAAGGTTGGCACGAGCATTTTACAGCCTCTTTTTCAGGAAATATGCGATCGCCAAAATGCACAGGTAGCTGGCGAACATGAATATAAATCCCCATAATCCGTAGATGATGTCCAAGAACTCCATGACGCCGGTCTGGGTTATCCGCTGGCCGATTTCAATGGCAAAACTGATGACGACCAGATTCGTGAAGGCAAATATGAAGGCGATGATCATTGTACTGTGGACGAAGTGCTTTTCGATCATTCTGAACAGAACGAAAATCAGGAAGAAGAGAACCATACCCATGACGCCCATGACAACAAGATGGAGTTCCTTGTCACTGAAATAAATTTCATAATGGTCATTCTGCCGCAAAATAAAATTATGGATTCTGGTGGTTTGCTGAACGCCCCAGCGAAATAACTGTTCCATCGATGCCTCACATATTTCAAAATATTTTACAGGAAAATAATATGTCAAATTTCAATTGTTTAAGAATTGGAACAGTGAAATCAATTATAATTTTTGTATTAATTAAAATGCTTCATGATCGCTAAGCCAAATTATACATGTCCAGAATGAATAGTCGAGGTTCTAATGGATAATCCGACATTGGCTATTGCAAATGCTTTGATCAATCTGTTCTTTGCGATCAATTTCCTTGTCACAGCCATCCAACGAAAATTCACTTCCCTGTATTACATCAGCGGTGCTTTCCTCAGTCTGGCAATCGGCTTTGTTTTCATCCTGGCTTTCGGAAATTCCAGTTTTGCCTGGACTGGTCCTTTTGGGAATGCCAGCTTTGCCTGGACGGGTCCTTTGTTCAATTTTATCCTGGGTTCATTTTTTATCTTCTACTTTGCCGGAATCCGTCCGTATGCCAATCTTTCGCCTTGGCCGAAACGGTTCTGGTTTTACCTGGCAGCTGGACTGGTTTCGCAGTTTGTCGCGGTGTTATTCCATGCAGCATATCTTTATCGAGTCACTGCATTTTCTGTGATAACCATCCTGGTTATTTCCGATATGTACCTTTCGACGCGAAAACTTCAGAAAATGATGAAGCGCAGCGATCGCTACGTCACCCAGGCAGCCCTGATCGGCTATATGCTCTATATTCTGGTTCGCCTGATCTTCATCGTCGTGGACGGTTCGCAGGAACGTTTCCTGACCGACACTGCCTTTGAATCAACTGTGACGCTTGTCTTCATGATGCTGAGCTGCGGTGTTTACGCAGCAGTAGTCAATCTGATCGATAACCGGAAAGTCATCTCCATTCTGAAACAGCAGAATGATTTATTTGAACAACAATCCATCACCGACCAATTGACAGGCTTTCGCAATCGAAGATACCTGGAAAAAATCATCGCCAATGAAATTGGTCGACATACTCGTTATAAGCGCCAGATGTCGATGATCCTGCTGGATATTGATCATTTCAAGAAGATCAATGACCAGTACGGCCATCCAATGGGTGACAAAGTACTGATCGAACTCACCAGGACCATCACATCCTGCTCGCGTGATATCGATATGTCCATACGCATGGGTGGCGAAGAATTCATGACCCTTTTGCCTGAAACTGGTCTGTATGGTGCCAAGGAACTCGCGGAAAGGATACGCAGCCAAATTGAAATGCTGGAAAATCCGGTCGTCTGTTCCTATACCGTCAGCCTCGGCATCTCGGAAATGATTCCTGGCGAAAACTTTGAAAGCTGGTATAAGCGAACGGACAATGCGCTTTATGCGGCGAAGGAGCAAGGCCGTAACCGTGTGATCGCGGTCTGATGTCATTTTGGATAATACCTTTAATTACCGATGATTTTTCAAATAGTTCACATATTGTTATCAATTGAATGTTGGTTTGTTGACTTTGTCAGCTTGTCAAATATAAAAATAGTGGTAAACTATCACAGAAGCTTGTCTTCTGATCCAATTGACGGGGATCATTTATTTTTTGTTGCCAAAAGTCCAATAACAGTATCAGCCCCTCATTGACTAAATCCGTCGCAGTCATTGTCAATGATCGATAAGGAGTCCACTCTATTGAACCGTAAATCACTAGCTGCCGTAGCGGCAACTCTATTAACCGCAACTTACACGATCCTTCCCGCATTCGCATTTTCCGACTTGGCCAAGATCAACCAGACTTTGCCAAGTGCAAGTCTCCAGAGACTACAACAGGAATCAGCTGCTTCAGGTGACTATTCCACAGTTTTCACCAGTGATTCCAGCCTTGCAGATTTGTCCGCAAACTCAAACCGTACGGTTATTTTTGCTGCCAATGGTGTTCCGCAAGACCTCGCCGGCGTGATGCTTTCCACCCCGGAAAATCTCAGCCTATCGGATGTTGGCAATGGCATTTCTCGTAGCAGCTCCTCTCTCAATGATATCTCTTCGACCGAAACGTCATCGAATGAGAAACCCGATACGGAGACGACATCAGAAGAAAAAGCCGCAAGCGAAATTGAAGCTAATGATTCGGGGGCAAGTGATGTTGCGACTGCGGACACCACGAACGAGCGCCCAACGTTCAGCGATGCAATACAGCGTCTTTCCTGGTTTAGTGATGTAGACAGCCTCTACGTCAGAGGTGATGTCGCCACGGTGACGGACCTGGCAACCGGCATTAAAATGCAGATCATGCGCACTGGCGGAACAAATCACGCGGACTGCGAAACGATTGATTCTGCCAATACCGACTTGCTGTTGCAGGTTGCCGGCGGTGAATGGAACTGGACCCGGCGCCCGGTCATTGTGGAAATCGATGGTTATACGATTGCCGCATCTTTGACAGCCAGACCTCATGCCGGTCGCGATGATCAGCCGGCACGCGAAACAGTCAGTAACCGCAGCGGTGGTTATGGTCGGGGAATCAACTGGGATTCTGTCAAAGGCAACAGCATGGACGGCCACTTCGATATTCATTTCTATGGCAGCCGGACCCATGTCACCAATCGCCAGGATTCAGCACATCAGGCAGCGATTCAGACGGCCTACAAATGGGATAAATAATAGATCGTTATTTTAAACGTGAAATTCAAGAACGGATTGGGTGCTTTGTAACCCAGTCCGTTTATTTTTACCTTTTATTCGACTAGGATAGTATCAAAGACGGTCTACCAATGAAGACTGACTAAATCGAATAATATTTGCTGAAGGAACGATTGTGCAATGAAATTCATAGCTTATGATACAAGAGACGATGAACGGAAATATTTTGATACTGTAGCCGATCGATTGAATGTCGAAATCATCTGTACCCATGCATCACTTGATATACAGACAATCAATCTGGCAACCGGCTGTTATGGCGTATCGGTCCTCGGCCACTCAGATATTGGACCGGAAATCATCGACCAACTCCAATCGATGAACATCCGAAACTTGTCAACCCGGACGGTTGGTTATAACCATATTGATGTTGAACATGCGGCGAAAATCGGTATTCAAGTCAGCAATGTCCAGTATGGACCGGACGGCGTCGCTGATTTTACCATCATGCTGATGTTGATGTCGATTCGCCATTATAAACAGTCGATGTTCCGCGGCAATGTCAACGATTACTCTTTGACTGGCTTGATTGGCCGGGAAATGAAAGACTTGACCGTGGGAGTTGTCGGCTGTGGCCGGATCGGATGTTCGGTGATCGAGCATCTGCAGGGCTTTGGCTGCAAAATCCTGGCCTATGACACTTATCAGAATCCACTTCTGGCAGGAAAAGTGACTTTCGTCAGCTTGGACGAACTTTACAGCCTGAGCGATATCATCACGCTACATACCGCATTAGTGAAGGAAACCTACCATATGATTGACCAGGCTGCAATCGCCAGGATGAAGGATGGTGTTGTCCTGATCAATTGTGCCAGAGGTGAACTGATGGATATTGAAGCGATGATCGAGGGTATAGAAACCGAGAAAATTGGTGCGCTCGGCCTGGATGTCATCGAAAATGAAGAGGGGATCTACCATCGCGACCGGCGCTCGGATATCCTCACCAACCGGCAAATGGCCTATATCCGGCAGTTTCCCAACGTGACAATGACGCACCACATGGCATTCTACACCGAGGCTGCAGTCCAAAGCATGGTCGAATACAGCATCATCAATCTGGTTTCCTGTGTGCAAACAGGAACCTGTGCGAGTATTGTCAAGTGACGGAAGAAGTCATGTCACTGACTGATAGAAATCATCTGTCTCAAGGTACATATGCATCGGGAATGGGTTGGAACCTGGACAACAGCTATGCCCGACTGCCAGCGTCTTTTTTGACCAGCCAGCATCCTGTGGCCGTCCGTTCCCCCAAATTCGTGATTTTCAATGAAGCGCTGGCAGACGATCTTGGCCTGGATGCGGATGCCATGCAAAGCCAGGAAGGGCTGTCGATCCTGGCTGGCAACCTGATCCCTGAGGGCGCTTTTCCGATCGCCCAAGCCTATGCCGGGCATCAATTCGGGCATTTCACCATGCTTGGCGACGGACGGGCTTTGCTGCTTGGTGAACAGATCACTCCCCGGGGTGAACGGTTTGATATCCAGCTCAAAGGTTCAGGCCAGACACCCTACTCCCGCGGTGGCGATGGCCGGGCGGCACTTGGCCCGATGCTGCGGGAATACATCATCAGCGAAGCGATGCATTCGCTGGGGATTCCGACAACCCGAAGCCTGGCGGTGGTGACAACGGGTGAACCCGTATTTCGTGAAACCAGCCTGCCTGGCGCGATCCTGACCCGCGTGGCGGCCAGCCATCTTCGTGTCGGTACGTTTCAATATCTTGCCCGCTGGGGTACTGTTGAGGAGCTTCGAGTTTTAGCCGACTACACCATCCAACGGCATTTTCCGGAAATCGATCCTGCAGTGAACCCGTATCTGTCGCTGTTGCAGTCCGTGATCAAGCGTCAGGCTGGCCTGGTTGTCCAATGGCAATTGGTTGGCTTTATCCACGGTGTGATGAATACTGATAACATGGCGATCAGCGGCGAAACCATCGATTACGGCCCCTGTGCCTTTATGGACCACTATGATCCGGCGACGGTGTTCAGCTCGATTGACAGACAAGGCCGGTATGCCTATGGCAATCAGCCGAGTATTGCCGGGTGGAACCTGGCCCGTTTTGCCGAGACCCTCTTACCCTTGCTGCATGATGAACCGGCACAAGCGATTGCGTATGCTCAGGCCGAGCTTGATACATATTTTGCTTTATATCACGAACAATGGCTCAAAGGCATGCGGGCAAAAATGGGCCTTATGGACCAGGAACCCGAGGATGAATCCCTGATCGCAGACCTTCTCAGCCTGATGCAGGCACATCAGGCAGACTTTACCAATACGTTCCGAGCATTGACTTTCTATCAAGCGGAAGATGAAGTCGGTCCTGAGGCTGACGTTCAGCCGTCGGCTGGCATTCGAGCGGATCACAGTATTCGAACGGCTGAAAGTGTTCGATCAGACGATCGCATTCTGCTTGACACCGCTGATTTCAAACTCTGGCTTGAGAAGTGGCAGGCGAGACGGAACAGGATGAGGCAATCCAGCTTTGAGTCGCATCAATTGATGAAGAAGAGCAACCCTGCGCTGATCCCGCGCAACCACCTGGTGGAAGCTGCGCTTGAAGCTGCAGTGAAGCACAACGATTACAGCGAAATGAAAAAATTGCTGGCAGCGCTCGCCAATCCCTTTGCCCATACGCCGGAACAGGATGAATTCGCCGTGCTACCGGAGCCTTCAAACCACCCCTACCGAACCTTCTGCGGCACCTGATAGAATGCATGGCACCTGACAGCTTGAAAGGAGACAAACTTGCGTGAATTGATTTGGCCGCTTCTGGTTTGGAATGGATTGACTTTCCTCCTGATGGGATTCGACAAATATAAATCCATCAAAGGCCACTGGCGTATCAAGGAAAGTACATTGCTCGCGGCTGCTTTTGCCATGGGTGGTCTTGGCAGTCTGGCCGGATCAATCCTTTTTCGGCATAAAACGCGGAAACCCCGCTTCCGTATCCTGCTGCCGGTCGCCTTCTTATTTAACCTGGCGGTGATCTTTATTGTTTTGAACTACTGATCGAATTACTATCGAATTACTTCTGACAACATGCCTTGACGAAACTTTACATATAGTGCTATAGTTTCTTTCAATTGAATAAGTGTTCTTCAGGGAGAGGTGCAATTCCTTACCGGCGGTCAAGCCCGCGAGCCGAAAGGCAGATCCGGATCATTTCCGGAGCCGACAGTAGAGTCTGGATGGAAGAAGAATGAGAAGCCGATTTTACAGATCGACCGATGAGGTTATTCTGCATCCGGCGCAATCCCTGAAGATTTTACTGTCTTCAGGTTTTTTTTATTTTAACCAAGTACAAAGGAAACAGGATATGCAACGAGACAATTTCTGGATGCAACAGGCGATGAATCTAGCTTATCAGGGCTGGGGCCAGACAAGACCCAATCCTTTGGTCGGCTGTGTGATTGTCCGTGATAATCAACTCCTGGCCGAAGGCTGCCACACAGCGCTTGGCCAGGTGCATGCAGAGCGCGACGCGATTCAGAAAGCGAAGCAGCTTGGAATCGACTTGAGCGGTGCCTGCCTTTATGTGAACCTCGAGCCCTGCAGCCACTATGGGCGAACCCCACCCTGCACGGATGCCATCATTGAGGCAGGGATCAGCGACGTCGTTCTCGCCATGACCGATCCCAATCCCCTGGTGGCCGGGCGAGGCATGGCAACCTTGCAGCGTGCCGGTATCCGGGTCAAGACAGGCGTCCTGGAAACCGAAGCTCGCCAGCTCAACGAAATTTTTTGCAAATTTATCACCAATCAGACGCCATTTATCTTGCTGAAAGCAGCAATGAGTTTCGATGGCAAAATAGCAACACGGACCGGCGACTCCAAATGGATCACCGGCGAACATTCCAGATCGGTTGTCCACCAGTGGCGAGACCGCTGCGCTAGCATCATGGTCGGCAGCCAGACCATTCTCAAGGATAATCCCTCGCTGGACACAAGATTACCCGATCGAGCTGGCCGGAATCCTGTCCGCATTGTTGTTGACAGTGAAGGGAAGATTCCGCTGGATGCCCGAGTTTTGCGCGGCGGCGGAGACCCGGGCATCGTCCTGGCCACAACCTCCCGGATCAGCCTGGAACGGCAAACGTCATTCGAAGCACTCGGAGTCCAGATCCTGAAACTCGATGGTCCGGATGGCCGCGTGGATTTACCGCTGCTCGTCCGCGAGCTCGGCCAGCTCGGCCTCGACAGTGTGATGCTGGAAGGTGGCGGGACATTGAATGCAGCGTTTCTCCAGGCTGGCCTGGTTGACAAGCTGATGTTGTTCATGGCGCCCAAACTGATCGGTGGCAGACAAGCGTTGTCATTTTTTGAAGGCCAGGGGGCCGAGCGCCTTTCCCAGGCCATTTCGATCGATCGCATGTCAGTGACGCCCTGTGGCGAAGACTGGCTGATCGAAGGTTATCCCGATTATGGAATGGAGGTCTGAAATGTTCACTGGCATTGTCGAAGAAATTGGCCGTATCCTCAGTATCCAGCATGGCAGTCAGTCTCTGCGCCTGGCCATCCAAGCCCGGAAAGTCCTGGAAGGGACCCGGATCGGCGACAGTATCGCTATCAACGGGATTTGCCTGACGGTGACCGCGATTGGAGCTGACTGGTTCACGGCTGATGTGATGCCCGAAACGCTGCGGCGGACCAATCTTGGCAAGTTGCGGTCACATAGCCCGGTCAATCTCGAACGCGCCTTGCGCTTGGGTGACCGACTGGGCGGACATCTCGTCAGCGGCCATATTGATGGCATCGGTCAACTGGATGGAAAAAGGCGTGAAGGCAATGCCATCCTCATACGGATCAAGGCCGACGCCAGTTTGTTGCGTTATATCATCACCAAGGGCTCGATCACGCTGGATGGCGTCAGCCTGACAGTTGTCAACGTGGATGATTCTGGCTTTGAAGTCTCATTGATCCCTCATACTGAGGGTGAAACCATACTCGGACAATGTCAGAACGGCGACCTGATCAACCTCGAGTGCGACGTGATTGGCAAGTATGTTGAAAAAATGCTGTTCCAGGGTCACCCCCAAGTTAAAGGCAGTACAGCGACCGGCCAGGATCACTCGGATCAAAAAGCGCACAGCAGGATTGATTTGGCTTTCCTGCGTGAAAATGGATTCTAAGCCACTGAAAATCCAGTTCAAAATCAAATCCAAATCAAATGCATCCAGGCGATATGTTGAAGTAAACAAAATGCCTGTTTCCAGAAATGAAAAGGGAGCCAAGCAAAATGACAATCTTGAATACAGTTGAAGAGGCAATCGAGGATATCCGGCAGGGGCGCATGGTCGTCGTCGTCGATGATGAAAACCGTGAAAATGAGGGCGATCTGCTCATGGCTGCAGAAAAAGCGAGCCCGGAGGCGATCAACTTCATGGCCAGTTTCGGTAAAGGCATGATCTGCGTGCCGATGACGGAATCCAGGGCCAGGGAATTGAATTTGCCCCTGATGGTCGAAGAGAACACCGAGAGCATGCGCACGGCCTTTACGGTCACGGTCGATGCCAAGTCAGTGCGGACAGGAATTTCCGCTTTCGAACGCGCAGAAACCATCCGCCAGCTGATCGATCAAGAATCCAGTCCCGATGACTTCGTCCGGCCAGGGCATATCTTTCCGCTGATCGCCCGCCCCGGTGGCGTCCTGCAGCGTGCCGGCCATACCGAAACTGCTGTTGACCTGGCCAGACTGGCTGGCCTTTATCCAGCTGGTGTCATCTGTGAAATCCTGCATGACGATGGAACAATGGCCCGTGTGCCTCAACTGATCGAATTCTGCAAAAAACATGAGCTCAAAATGATCTCGGTTGCCGACCTGATCCATTATCGCCGGCAAAACGATCCATCGAAACTGATCCAGTTGGCCGCAGCGGCCAAATTGCCCACGCGCTACGGCGAGTTCACGATTCATGCATTTGAAAATGCAATGACTGGCGAACATCATGTCGCACTGACCATGGGACATGGCGATTTTTCTGAACGCCCGGTGCTGGTCCGTGTCCACTCCGAATGCCTGACGGGTGATGCTTTCCATTCCCTGCGCTGCGACTGCGGTGAACAGCTCGACAAAGCGCTACAAATGATTGCCCGGGAAGGCCGTGGCACGCTCCTTTATCTGCGCCAGGAGGGGCGCGGCATCGGTCTGGTGAACAAAATCAGGGCCTATGCCCTTCAGGATCAGGGTCAAGACACCGTCGAGGCCAACCTGTCACTCGGTTTCAAGGCTGACCAGCGCGAATATGGTGTCGGCGCCCAGATCCTGAGCGACCTGGGCATCCGGGAGATCCGGCTTTTGACGAACAACCCGAAGAAAATCACAGGCTTGACCGGCTTCGACCTGACGGTCGTTGAACGCGTGTCGATAGAAATCGAACCCCAGAAACAAAACGAGAACTACCTGCATGTCAAGAAAGATAAAATGGGACACCTGATCCTGTGAAGGGAGGTGTCAGACACCTTTTTCGGAAGTTGCCAACTCGGTGCCTGACACCGAATTAGGAAGTTGCCTGACACCGATTTAGTAAGTTGCCAAATCGAAAGGAGAACAATATGTCTATCAAACTTATCGAGGGAAATCTGATCGTTCAAGGTCAAAAATTCGGCATTGTCGCCGGTCGCTTCAATGACTTTATCGTCAGCAAACTGGTCGAGGGAGCTTTGGATGGCTTGAAGCGCCACGGCGCACTCGAGGAAAATATCGACCTGGCCTGGGTGCCCGGCGCTTATGAAATCCCGCTGGCAGCCCAGAAAATGGCCCAGTCGGGCAAATATGACGCCGTCATCTGCCTGGGTGCGGTCATCCGGGGCTCGACACCGCATTTCGACTATGTCGCTGGCGAAGCAGCCAAGGGTATCGCCCATGTTTCGCTGCAGACCGGCCTGCCCGTCATTTTCGGCGTCCTGACCACTGAAAGCATTGACCAGGCGATCGAGCGCGCCGGTACAAAAGCCGGGAACAAAGGTTTTGAAGCAGCTGTCACAGCGATCGAAATGAGCAATCTGATGCGGCAGTTCTAAATACATGCTTCCGCTAGATAAGTCCCGGATCAGGACGATCTTCCTCGATTACGATGGCTGCCTGCACAACAGCCTGATGATCTATGCACCGGCTTTCCGAAAAGCATACGCATACCTGGTGGATTCTGGCCGGGCAAACCGGCGCGAGTGGTCCGACCTTGAAATCACACCCTGGCTCGGATATAACAGCCAGGAGATGTGGGAACACTTCCAGCCTGACCTTGATTTGGCTGTTCGCGAGCACTGTATGAACATCATCGGCGAAGAAATGCAAAAGCAAATCAACGCCGGGCGACCGCAACTTTATCCAGGGGCCCTCGAAACACTGGCGACCCTCAAGACCAGAGGCTATCACCTCGTCTTTATCAGCAATTGCCGGATCTATTACCAGGACAGCCACAACCAGTTATTTGGCCTGGACCGCTATTTTGAGGAATTGGCCTGCTCAGAGGCCTTCGACTATATCAGCAAGACCGAGATCCTGCGTAAGCTCCGTCCGCATTTTCCGGAGGGTCAAGTGATGGTCGGCGATCGCCAGATCGACATCGAGGCGGGTCGCGAAAATGGCCTGGTCACGATTGGCTGTCGCTACGGTTTTGCCCAACCTGGTGAACTGGATGCAGCTGACCTGTTGATTGACGACATCCGGGAGTTGGTTGACCTGTTTTGAACGATCTGCGCAAAACACCTGATTAAACTGGAAATCGAGATGAACCGGACCTGGCTAAAAGACAAACCGAATCAGCATCATATAGGCAAAAGTTCCACCGGCGATGCTGAGCAGGACATTGCTTTTCCAGCGATGGAGGAGTACGACCACTGCAATGGAAATCAGCTCGGCCAGTCCATCCGGGAGATGAAAGGGAATTGTATTTTTGATACAGTAAATGACCAGAATCGCAATGATAGCCGGTGGCAAAATATATCCGAGATATCGGACTGAAGATGGCATGCCTTTCTTGCCGCCAAACAGGGCAAAGGGAACAGCCCTGGTGATAAAGGTTCCGACCGATGCTGTTGCCACGATCAGGAGGGCCTGCGTTGTTGAAATCATGAGCGGTTCATCTCCTTCATCTCCTGGTTTGCGATCACGAGGGGTTTGCTCACGATCAAGACTGCGACTGTGACCAGCAGGGAAGGGAACAGGAAACGGTCAGCTCCCAGGATGAACAGAAACAGAAGCGCACTGGCCAATCCAACCAACGCGGGCAAATGTGATTTGGCCGTTTTCCACTGCTCAAGGAAAATTACGACAAATAGGGCCGTCATCGAGAACTCGATTCCTGTAAAATCGATCGGAATCAGTTGACCGACCATCGCACCCGTGACCGAGCCAATAATCCAGTAACTGTGGTTAAACAGCGCGATCCAAAATCTTGCATGGTCATCGTCCACGCCCTCGGGTGCCTGCATAGAACAAAACACCGAATAGGTCTCATCCGTCAGCGAAAATACCATGTAGGGATAGCGCTTGCCCATGTTTTTGAACTTTTCGACAAAAGAAAGGCCATAAAACAGATGGCGGCTGTTGATGAACAGTGTCATCAGGAAAACGGTAGGCAACGCGGTGCCGGCGATCAGGAAAGGAACCAGGACAAACTGCAGGCTGCCGGCATAGACGATCAGGCTGATTAAAAAAGCCCAGGCAAAATTGTATCCAGCCTGCTGCAACAGGATGCCAAACGCGATACCGAGAAAAACAAAACCGAACAAGACCGGCATCGACTGAATGAAAGCATATCTGATTGTCTTGAAATTTGTGTTGAACATGATGCCTGCCCCTTAGGTCAAATGTTTTTATATTTATACCACAAGACCGAAAAAAGGCACAGCTGTAGAATCTGAAAATCGAAGTAAAGTGCTATGCAAAACAGTTTGCTCAGAGCATACCCATGAACATGCCTGCGAAGTAGGGCACCAGCCAGATGAACCAGACCACAAGACTCAACCGATGGAAGCTTTGTTTCCTGCCATGATCCTGGCCATTGATGACGATGGTGGCCCAGATTGCATGAAAGATCATGAGCACTATCGCCAGACCACCGGACACTGCGTGGATGGCACCTGTCAGAGAATTCATGGCTTGGACTCCGTCCCTGGCAATGGCCGTCATGGTCAAAGTCCCAGTTGTATCAAAAACCAGACCAAGCCAGAACGTCAGGACATGCCATTTCTTGAGTGTGCTGGATCGATGTTCTGACCAGACCCCGATTGAATAAAAGATGAGGGCCAGGGTTATCGTGACGATCGCAACAATTAATCTTCCGTCCATGTGATCTCCTCTTTGGATATTTTCCGCTGGACATTGGCTAAGGCTGATTTTGCCTGGACAAGTTCTTCATCTGTAAAATTTTCGAAAACCCGATCGAAACTTTCGACAATATTTACCCTGATCCCGGTTGCAAATTCTTTTCCTTTTCCGGTAAACCGGACATACGTGTTGCGCTGGTCACCTTGTTTTTTATACTTCTCGATCAGGCCTGTAGATTCCATTCGGCTGAGAATCCCGGATACTGTGCCTTTGGTCAAGGCCATTTCCTTGCAAAGATCGGTAATTTGAATGCTTTTATGATGGCCAAGCAAACGGACAACCATGATCTGCTGATGCGAAAGACCACTGTCGGCCATGCTGCTGCTGATCCGGTTCATGCAGCTTGAATAGATCTCCCGGATGATCATTGCTGTTGCAAAAGTTTCTTCACTGCGGTTCATGTTATTCCAACTCCTGTAAAAGTTTGCATGCGAACTTATTGGTTTCTACGCAAACTATATCTATGTTGTGTTCCAATGTCAATATCATGTTCAGGATATTTTTCTGCACAATAAAACCCCCGAGACTTTTGCAGTCTCGAGGGCTATTTTGTAAAACAGGTTCTCGGCAAACATTAACGAGTTAAAGCAGGTTTGACAGCCTTCATCATCATATTAGTTTGCAGACAGTGAATATTCGGCGACTTTCTTGTAGATCCGCTTATTCTGGTCCAGTACACTTTCAAACAGCTGCAGGCTCTTGATGGTCATGGTGCTCAACCGGACATCCCCGAGTTCTGCCTGGATCTTCGCAAAATCTGTTTTGAAGACAATATCCTGGCCGATGGTGACATGGGGGGCAAAACCTCTTTTTTCAGCCTGGAATCCCAACGGCTGGAGGGCACCATCAATATTATTCTGCAAGTCCCGCAACGCGTCCAGGTCACCCGTGAGGCCAAGCCACAAGACGCGGATCGAATCTTTACCATCAAACGTCCACAATCCTGAAACGGCAAGATTGAGCGGCTTTTCACTGTTGCAGATGCTGCTCATCGCCTGGTTGATCTGCTCGACCTGCGTTGGACTGACTTCACCGAGGAATTTCAGTGTCAGGTGGAAATTATCAATGGGTTTCCATCGTCCGGACTCCGAATTGGCTTTGAGTTTATTTTGAACGTCAAAGATTTCCTGGTTTATTTCATCACCAAAATCAATCCCGATAAAAGCTCTCATGTGATGCAATCTCCTTTGTTCATTTGTGCAATTATTCATATGAAGTTCGATGATGTTTCATGATGTAATTTTACATGATTAATGGTCGCGACACAAAACTATCTTTTTTTGTTTCAAATAAAAAACCCGGATTATATGCATTGAATAGCTCAGGATCCGGGCGTGATTGTACAATAACAGGATCAAGGGACTAGGAGTCAAATTTATGATAAAGATCAATACCTATCTCAATTTTGCAGGCAACTCTGAAGAGGCTTTCGAATTTTACAAAAGCGTTTTCGGCGGTAAGTTTTCGTCCGTGATCCGATTTAGAGACATGCCGATGGAGGGCGTTGTCCTGCCAGAAGCAGACCAGGACAAAATCATGCATATCAGCTTGCCGATCGGTGACGACGCTGTTCTGATGGCTAGCGATACACTCGAATCGTTCGGCCAAGTGTTGAATCAAGGCAACAATGTCTATATTTCGGTTCATCCAGACAGCAGGGAAGAAGCTGACCGTCTTTTCAATGGATTATCAACCAGTGGCGTCATCGAAATGGCGATGGCCGATCAACCCTGGGGCGATTACTATGGCAGTTTCCGGGATAAATATGGTGTCCAGTGGATGATCAATTATGAGATCCCCAAGGCACAGTAGTTGATAATTGGTGCATCGATTTGATTGATCCGCCCTGAAAAGGACGGATCATTTTCATTTTTCCGGTCAGTGTTATCGGTCAGTGCTTGATGTAAAACAGGTCGATTTCACACTTGTACTTGATTTTTCCACCGCCGGTGATTGTCTTGACCACTGCAAATCCAGAAAGAAAATAGAAATACTTCTCATGGTCAAAATTGATGTCGCTGTCCGGCTGGACGTCTTTCTTAAAGGTGAGTTCATCGACAAGTGCGTGTGGAATATGGCCGATCAGTTTGCCGGACGGGGTGAAAACCTCGATCTTTTGCCGGGAATGAACTTGAATTTGAATGATTTTCAATCGATCGCCGCTCTTTAGAGTAGCCAGAATGTTCTGGCTGTCGTGGTTTGTAGCATCGTCGATCATCGTTTCAACTCGGTTATATTGGCTCAAGTCTATTTCAGCCAATTTGGCATTGGCGATAATTTGAAGATCGGCATCTGATTTGAACGCATCATGCATAGCCATGTTGCACCTCCAAAATAAGATTCACTTTCAGTGTAAACACTTCTCAGTGACCTGTGACCTTTGACTTCTGCTCTTTCAGGTGAAGCAGGTGTTCTTTATTCGGGACATTTTCCCTCTGCAGGAACGCGGCCCAAGTTGTATCCAGCTGGTTAATGTGGTCTTGCCAGTATAACAGACGCTCATAGAACCATTGGCATTTTTGGGCAATAACCAGATCAATATCCTGACCTTCGGCAGCATATACAAATGCGGTCAGGCCATAGAAGACCACGCCCAATGCATGAGTTTCGACATGGACTGTTGCAGCCGCGTGCCCGATTGCCCGGGCTGCTGCGCATGCAACGGGATCTGACTCGACTTGTGTTGCGGCATTGTGGGCAGCAAGGATAGCTTTTTTGGCCAACGGCATTTTGATTTCCCCGCGCATCCAGAGCCTGGCTGCTTCAAGGACCTCGCGAGGACGCTGTTCCTGAGGGCACCTTGCTTCAAACAGTTGAAGCAAGTTAACGGCACAATCCAAAGCCCAGACGACCAGCGTCCGGTGCTTCTGCTGTTCAATCAACGCCCGGATCGGCTGGATACACTCACTTTGTCGTGAAAACAGAATTTTCCGCATATTAGCTGATCGAGACAGAACCTGTGATCAATGCAGGATCAGACATTGAAGCCGCAGATTCTGGCAGTTTCCTGGGCAATCACGAGTTCTTCTTTCGTCGGGATGACCAGGACTTTGACGGGTGAGTCATCATCCGAAATGATCGCCTCTTTACCCTTGGCAACCTCATTCCGATAGGGGTCGATCGTGATGCCCATGAAGCCGAGGCCCTGGCATGCACCATTCCGGATGTCTGGTGCATTCTCGCCGATGCCGGCTGTAAAGACAACCACATCGACACCGCCCATAGCGGCGGTAAAGGCACCGATCAACTTGCGGCACTGGTACTTGAACATGTCAAGTGCGAGTGCCGCGCGCCTGTTACCTTGACCGGCAGCAACATAAACGTCGCGGACATCAGAACTGATGCCGGATATACCTAGAATCCCAGATTGGGTATTCATCAGGTCATCAATACCTTCAATATCAAGGTTTTCCTTATCCATCAGGAAGGTGACGATCGCCGGATCGATATCGCCACAGCGCGTGCACATGCTGATACCGGCCAGCGGTGTCAGGCCCATGGATGTATCGACACTGCGACCATTGTTGACTGCGGCGATGGAGGAACCAAAACCGAGGTGGCAGGTGATGATTTTCAGGGTTTCATACGGCCTGCCGAGCATCTCGGCAGCGCGTTTGCTGACATAGTAATGTGATGTGCCATGGAAGCCATATTTGCGGATACCGAGCTTCTCGTAAAATGCATAGGGGAGCGCGTAGATGTAGGCTTTGTCCGGCATGGTCTGATGAAAGGCGGTGTCGAAGACGGCAACCTCGGGTACGCCGGGTAAGGCATCCTCGCAGGCTTTGATACCAGCCATGCTCGGCGGATTGTGCAGCGGAGCCAGATGGTAGCAAGCCTCGATCGCGCGCTTGATTTCAGGCGTGATAATAGCCGAGGCTGAAAATTTCTCGCCGCCATGGACGATACGATGTCCGACGGCGTCGATTTCTTCTTTGTGCTTGATAACACCATGTTTTGACGAGGTCAGCGCTTTGATGGCAGCATTCACGGCCGCCGCGATATCGGGCATGTTTGTCTGGATTGTGACTGGCTCCTCATTGCGGCGATAATGTGTCACCAAACCTTTTCCCAGGCCGATCCGATCACAGAGCCCCTTGGCGAGCACTTCGCCGGTTTCAGACTTGATCAGCTGATATTTCAAAAAAGTTTTGTTGGTATTGATAACAAGCTCAGTCATGAAATCCAACTCCTTTTGTTTCCCGAAAACAGGAATCTTCAGGGATGTATGCTCAATGAAATTATATACGAATCGGGGATGCATGAATACAGCGACAGTTCTGGAAAAGGTGTCAGGCACGATTTCGGAAGTTCCGGAAAATGTGTCTGACACCTTTTCCGGACGTGTTTTCGGAAAATGTCATTTATTGTATAGTACATACAATTTACACTGGATTAATTATGACGAATATTGAGAATATGTAAAAATAGAGCTACTAACATGTAATTATAGTGCTATAATTAAGTCGTAAGTGCAGTAAACAGATTTATAGTTGATTGTGGCAGTCGATTTAGTATATATTGCTTTAGGATTTATTCCCGAAGGAAATCATGTTCTTCACTTTACATTTCATTTGAAAAGCATGGTTACCTGCGTGATCGTAAGAATAATAATATAACCCCAAATTGGAATGCGATGAACAACAATCCTTATTTGGACGCTTGGATTGTTTTGAGCAAGCAGCGTAACCGGCCACAGGGCCGGTTTTTGTTTTGGAAGCAATTCGTAGTTGTTTGGAAGCGCAGTTGAATCGAACTCGTTTTCTTGCCGCGAAATCATGACCAAAAGAAGGGAAGTGGGAAGAGAAAAGCTTGAACCCATTGATTTGTCAACCTGTAAATGAACTGGAACGAAATGGCAAATATCGACCCCGGAAAAGCTTTTAAAGCTGTGCGGTAATCAATCCGCACCAGATGGGAAGCGAAGATACGCAGTCTGTATGTGGACACCTGGACTGCGCGGAGCCAACGGTGTAACCGGCTCTCTTAAACATAATTTAGGAGGGATCTAAAATGTCTACACACTATAAGAAATTTAGCTGGCTGATCGTATTAGCGATGTTGGTCAGTATAGTGTTTGTTGCGCCTGTGAGTGCTGTTGCGCCAGTAGTCGGTAATGAAGCAGCAGATCCAATTTCATATTTTACTCAACCTGGTCCTATGGTAAATTATCCGGTTGGCATTGGCCAATCTTTCACAACTCCAGCTTTTATGTCACAAGAATACAACATGAAACTGACGAGTTTTGAAATATTTACTGGAATTCAGTCAGGCACTCCGTCAATATATTATTCTATTAATTCAGTAATGGACGGAGGAACAGAAATTGAACTGGTAGGTCCTGTTGCTTTGGCTGTAGGACCGGATGGTTGGCAAACATTTAATTTTGCCGGCACAACATCTTTACTTCCGAACACCCAATATTTTTTAAGGATTTACCCAGTAGACGGCAATATAAATTTCAATTTCAATGATGGCAATCCATATGCTGGCGGTAATTATTTCCATTATTATTATTCAGATGTAGCTGAAACCACTACAACCTGGAATGATAGCTATCCGAGTGACCAAACAGGTAGAGATCTGTGGTTTAGAGTGAATTTGGAACATCAATTTGACTATACTAATCCATGGATTGAATTTGACGGCCATGATTATCCTTCTGATGGGGATCTTTTTGCCGGCTATTTCTTGAAAAACAATACCCCCTTTACACTGAATTTCACTGCAAAAGATGACTTGTCAGGACTTATTCCGGATGCAACCCCCGAAACACCGATTCTTAGTGAAGCAAGGACAACTTCGCTTAACATTAATTCAGTGGGTATGAAGTCGGAAGTTGTCACAGTAACAGACCAAGTCGGCAATAGTTCAGATATTACAGTCCGCTGGGGTGTTTTCAAGAACTTCGCTGGCCCAATAGATTATCGTAAGTATCCACTCATTGATGCTGCAGACTCTGGCGACCCCTCTGACGATGCTTACAATTTATCCTATATTAAAGATGGCGACACATTAAGAGTCAGAATTAATTTTGCAGAACCCCTCTTCGAACCAATCAACAATGCCTATATTCAATTGAAGAGAGGAGCAACTGTCATTCAGGAATTTGTACTCATGCATGATACCGGGAATCATCAACTTTGGAATTTCGATTATGAAGTACCAGATCCAACTCCATATTCTGATGGGCCGATAGTTGTTACTATTAGACGTGGACCTGCATTAGGTACATATCTCGGAACAACCTATACAAATACGTCAAACAGTTTAATCATTGACAATGTGAAGCCTACAATCAAATATCCTACCGGAATATTTGGTTGGACTCGAAATGATGGTGCCACTGTGAATACATGGGCTGTCCTTGTTTCAGGTTTCTCAAGAACGCTGAATTATATTGCTCAGGATGAAAAATCAGGTGTTTATAAGGGCTTACCGCCTATTGCACCGGATTTAAGTGATCCGAGATCGTTCACAATTAACACAAATCCGTCATTGCCTACAGGCATTCATACGTATGTACTTGATAGCTTGGAGGATCAATCCAGAAACGCCTCATCCTTCAATATGGAGTATCTTGCTGTAAACCTCCAAGACTTTATGGCAATGATGGGACCGGCCAATACACAAGGTGAAGTATATACTGCTGGTCGTACACTGCCAATCAAACTGGGTGTTTATAGAGAAGGTGTGTGGTGGTTCCTTGGCGGACCGGAGAATATTTCGTTCAGGCTTGCTGCACAAAAATATACAGGTACAGGCGATTATTTGACTGATACATCAAATTGGGCCGATCAGGAAATCATTCCTAAAGCCTCCTGGTCCGATTTCAATTTCCAACTGATGGATACCGTATATCAGTATAATCTTGGTACCAAGAACTTTGGCACAGGCTTTTTCAAAGTGGATATTACAATGATTTGGTTTGGTGAAGAAGCAGAAATCGGTTCGATTTTCTTCGAATTGAAGAAAAATAAATAATTAAAAAATTACCATGCACTTTAGGTAATTTTCCTTTAGTGCAAGAACACAATGGCTAAGATTAAATTATGGTTTAGAAAGCCTTGAGACTGGCTGATTACAACAGTTTTGAGGCTTTCTTTTACTCCCGTGACCATCTGTGACCGAGGGAGCAGGCACATTTTGCTGAAATTAGGCGGTGCGAAAGCTGGAATTGGACCTGGCAGAGGGGTTATTAGCATCTGGAATGCCACAATTACCGATTGTGTAACCTGGCCCCGAGTCGGCAATTGTGGCAATGGTAATGTTAACCTGACCAATCCCGATCCTCAACGCGCCGTCTACTTGGCCGGGAGGCCGAGCAGACGGCGGGCGTTACCGTCAAAGATCGCTTCCTTTTCCTGTTCAGTCAAATCAAAATGGTTGATCATGCTGATCTCCAGGCGTGGATTGCCCCATGGCGCGTCGCTGCCGAAAAGGATCCGATCGACCCCGTGATTTTGGATCAACCGATTGGCTACAGGCTGAAGAATGCGGCTATGGCAATAGGATGTGTCCAGATAGACCGGCTTGCCGACGAGTTCTCGTTCGACCTCGTCCCAAAGCATATATCCGCCAAAATGAGCCGCAACAACCGGAGCCCCCTGAAAAGCAGGCAGCACCCTGGCCAGTGCCTGTGGTCGTGAATTTCCAGGATAGTCATAGCCAATATCCAGTCCGGTATGAAAAACAGTGATCAGCCCCATTTCTGCGATCATGGCATAAATTGGCAGCAGTTCCGGGTCATCAATCGAGAATCCCTGGGATTCCGGATGCAGTTTGACTCCGCGGATCCCTGCAGCTTTCAATTGCTTCAGATGGTCACGGACGTGCTTCGACTTCGGGTGAATGGAACCGAAAAACACAAGGTTATCCTTGTTGTTTTCGATCGCAAACCGGTTGACGGATGCTTCCTGGGAAGGCTTGGTGGCGATCATCAGGACGACGCCGATATCGATGCCGTCTTTTTTCATCATGTTCGTAAGTCCCGTAACGGTCCCGTCGAAAACCGGCTCGAGCCCCCCGCTCTTTTTCGATAGAATGCCCAGTGCCCGCTCAGCCAGCTGATCCGGGAACGCATGCAAGTGAAAATCGATCATGATCTGGTCCTTCCTGCTGCCCAAAGAATATGCTTGAATCATAACACAAAGCCGGTTAACTGCTCTGAACCATCATGCCTGCTAATGCTTCAAGCGTGATAAAATGTAAGAAATGGAGCGATACGAAGTAACTTTTGCGTCGTAGGTTTGTCGGTGCAAAATGAATGGAAAGAAGTATCAGCTGCGGAAAAGAAGGTTTCAAATCATGAAAGCTATCGTTTATCAATCAAATGCCGGACATGCCAGACGGTATGCTGAACTGTTTTCCCAAAAGTCCGGATTGCCAGTTTTTGAATTAAAGGATGCAAACAAGAACATTGCCAAGGGCGATGAAATCATCTACTTTGGCTGGATCTGTGCTGGTTCAATCCCAGGTTATTCAAAGGCTGCAAATAAATATAATGTCCGCGCATTGTGTGCAGTCGGAATGGGTCGACCAGATGGCAATCAGATTAATGAATTGGCTAGAAAATACAATATTGGTTCAGATCATGCATTTTATCTGCAAGGCGGATTAGATTTTAATCAGCTGCATGGGATCTACAAGCTCATGATGAAATCAGTCAGCAAATTTACTGGTCCTGCCCTGGATAAGAAAGTGGATAAATCTGACGAAGAGTTAGAAATACTGGCTATGTTAAAAGATGGTGGAGACTATGTCTGTGAGGAAAATCTGATTCCCGTTTTGAACTGGATGCAATCATTGTTGAAAGAACGAGGATGAAACTGAAATGATGTCTTTCCACCCGCAATGCGTGACAGCCAGGTAACTCAGATCTAGAATAAGTAGTGTACAGACTTGATGCCTGCTGAGGGCAATATGATGAAAAAGACAGCTGATACACAAGAACATTCAATTGCAGCTTATTGGAGCTACCAAGCTTCGGACCTCATGACTGAGGTCGGTAGTACATCCGAAGGCCTTGGCACAGCTGTGGCTAAGGGCCGTTTGCAACAATTTGGTCCTAACGTTTTAAAGGCCCAAAAACGTGATACAGCTCTAAAATCATTTCTCGCCCAATTCAAGAGCCCTTTGGTCCTTATCCTGATTTTCGCTTCAATCGTGTCTGCAATTGTTGGCGAGTGGACCGACACAGGCATTGTCATCGCCATCGTTATTGCCAGTTCCATTCTCGGCTTTGCGCAGGAATATACTGCCAGCAAAGCTGTTGAAAAGTTGCGAGCCCAAGTGACCATTAAAACCAATGTCATGCGGGATGGCAAACCACAACTCATTCCTGCGGAAGAAGTTGTTCCGGGTGATGTTGTGCTTCTTTCCGCGGGTAATTTAGTCCCCGCTGACGGGATCGTGCTGAAGGCCAAGGACTTCTATGTCAACCAGGCAGTTCTTACCGGCGAGACTTTTCCAGTGGAAAAAAAGGCAGGATCAGTAAACAAGGAAGCTGCCATGTCCGAGCGAGCCAACACGGTATTCATGGGAACTAGTGTGCGAAGTGGGACAGCATTTGCGCTTGTCATACAGACTGGTATGAGCACCGAATTTGGCCAGATTGCGCAGCGCCTGACTTTGCGGCCACCGGAAAATGAGTTTCAGCGAGGCATACGTCATTTCGGTTACCTATTGACCCAGATTATGACGGCCCTAGTTGTGGCAGTCTTCGTCATCAATACAATTCTGGATAAGCCCGTCATTGATTCGCTCCTCTTTGCCATCGCGCTCGCAGTTGGCATCGCACCCGAGCTGTTGCCAGCGATCATCAGCATCAGCTTGTCGAAGGGTGCACAGGACATGGCTAAACGAGGCGTCATCGTACGACGCCTCGATGCCATTGAAAACCTGGGCAGCATGGATATCCTCTGCACGGATAAAACCGGGACGATTACAGAAGGTGTTGTCCATCTGGATGGGGCATTTGATATTCAGGGCAATCCGTCAGATGATGTGCTGCGCTGGGCTTATCTTAATGCTTCTTTTCAAACAGGGATGAGTAATGCGCTGGATGAAGCTATTCTGGCACAACCCCATCCTGACACAACAGGCATGAACAAGCTTAAGGAGATTCCCTATGACTTCATCCGAAAACGCCTGAGTGTCGTTGTGGATGCGATTCCCGGGATGGGTAGCCAGCCTCAACTCATTACAAAAGGTGCATTTGAAAATGTCCTCTCGATCTGCAAGTTTGTTCGCACGGGACAAGCTGTTGTTCCGATCACCTCTGAATATCAAGAGAAACTAAACAATCTTTTTGCAGAATGGAGTGCGAAAGGATACCGTGTGCTCGGTCTTGCTGTGCGAGATGTGCCACAAAAAACAGAGTACACAGTGGATGCTGACGAAAGTGATATGGTTTTCGCAGGTTTCTTGTTATTTTTCGATCCGCCAAAATCAGATGCGCGCAAAACACTGGAAGATCTCAAGCAACTGGGGGTCCACGTTAAAATCATCACCGGTGACAACCACCTGGTCGCTCTGCATGTCGCGGATGTCCTGGGCCTGCCAGACGAAAGTATCCTTCCGGCCAGCAAAATGAAGGAAATGCATGATGAAGCACTCTGGCATCTTGCTGAACGGACAACGATTTTTTCCGAAGTCGATCCCAACCAGAAAGAGCGGATTATCCTGGCCTTGCGAAAAATGGGACATGTGGTCGGATTCATGGGGGATGGCATCAACGATGCCCCTGCGCTTCATGCGGCGGATATCGGTATTTCAGTCGAACATGCTGTTGACGTCGCCAAGGAAGCAGCCGATTTTGTGTTGCTTCGACATGACTTGGGCGTACTGATTGAAGGCATCAAGGAAGGACGGAAGACCTTCGCAAATACGCTCAAGTACATCTTCACAACCACTAGTGCTAATTTCGGCAATATGCTCAGCATGGCTGGCGCGTCTCTTTTTCTGCCATTCCTGCCGCTTTTAGCCAAACAGATACTGCTAAACAACTTCTTATCCGACTTCCCGGCCATGGGGATTCCCGGCGACAATGTCGATGAGGAAATGGTCAATCAACCCCACCGATGGAACATCCATTACATCCGGAATTTCATGATCATTTTTGGCCTAGTCAGTTCAGTGTTCGACTATTCCACGTTCGGACTGCTTATTCTCGTTTTTCACGCAACGGAACAACAGTTCCAGACAGGTTGGTTCGTTGAGTCCCTGCTGACAGAACTGGTGATTGCACTGATCGTTCGCACCCGCAAACCATTTTTCCGCAGCCGGCCGGGGAAGCTATTATGGATCATGACCCTGGTCGTCAGTCTGGCGACGCTTGCAGTGCCGTATTTGCCATTTGGCCATATACTCGACTTTACACCGCTACCGTTCTGGATCATGGCTTCAATCATGACAATAACCGGACTGTATGTGGTTGCCGCGGAGATAGCCAAGAAATATTTCTTTGCTCATGCTGTGATTTAGTTCATCGTAATCAACTCATATTCTTTTTGCCCCAACCCCATTTTGACGGCATGGTCAATCGATGATTTCCAGTTGGTGGTCGGATGCAGGTCGGTGAAATGGTCGTGTTCATGCTGGGATTTTCTGGCCAGCAGGCTACCCTGGGTCACAGGCTGGCGGTTGACTGCGTCGACGCAGGCCATGTCGAGTGCGACCGGGTCGAACGAGGCGAACATGCCGACATTCGGGACGATCGGGATGTCGTTTTCGGCGTGGCAATCACAGAACGGGGAAACATCGACGACCAGGCTGATATGGAAATGGGGGCGGTTGTTCAGCACAGCGCAGGTATATTCGGCGATCTTGCAATTCAAGATGTCGTTAGTTTCATCATAGTTGGTGCTGATGGCGTCGAAATTGCAGGCGCCGATGCAGCGGCCGCAGCCGACACATTTGAGATGATCGATTCCGGCTTTGCGGTTGTCATCGTAACTGATCGCGTCGTGGGCGCAGACTTTGAAACAGGCGCCGCAGCTCCGGCAGCTGGCTTTGTGCACGGTTGGCTTGCCGGCATTGTGCATCTCCATTTTGCCGGCGCGCGAGCCACAGCCCATGCCGATGTTTTTCAAGGTGCCGCCGAAACCGGTGTTTTCGTGGCCCTTGAAATGTGACAGGGAGATAAAGATATCGGCGTCCATGATCGCACGGCCGATTTTTGCTTCCCTGACATAATCGCCATTGACCGGAACCAGGACTTCGTCGGTGCCCTTCAGGCCATCGGCGATGATCACATGGCAGCCGGTTGAGAAGGGGCTGAAGCCGTTTTCGTAGGCGGCTTCGAGATGGTCCAGCGCATTTTTCCTTTGGCCGACATACAGGGTGTTGCAATCGGTCAGGAAGACATTGCCGCCCAGGCTTTTGACCAAGTCGACGATGACCTTGGCATAGTTTGGCCGTAGATAGGAGAGGTTACCGGGCTCTCCGAAATGCATTTTGATCGCGATAAATTTTTCTTTAAAATCGATCGACTCAATGCCGGCTTTTTTGACCAGCCGCTCGAGCTTTTGCAGCAAATTACAGTTCGAAGTTGCTTTGAAATCGGTGAAATAGACTTTGGATGCAGCCATTGGATGGCCTCCTTTGGATGTAAAGATTATTCGTTATTAACCATAATAAATGTCCATTATTTATTTTGCAAAGAACATGTAAAGTCAAACAGAACATCAACTCGATCCTGTGCGCATTCACAGGCGGCAGCATCTACGGCGAATAGGACGGAGTATAATCAATATGGGAAGAGGGTAATTGACTATGTCGGGATTACTGATCTCATCTTTGCCTCTTGTGTCAGAAACCTTGCTGATTCCGCTGTATTTTCGAGCCCTCGAATCCCAGGAAAAAAATCCGATTGTCTATGACAGTCAAGCTCTGGCAATCGTCAGTCAGCTGGACTTTGATTTTTCCAACCTCAAGAATGATTCGGCTGATCGTGTTTTTTCGATGATGCGTTGCCGGCAGGTCGACCGTTGGGCAGAAGAATTCCTGTCAGCGAATCCTGATGGCACTGTCGTCGAAATCGGCTGCGGACTTAGTGACCGGCAAAGCCGGATCAAAGCGTTCAATACGAATTGGTATAATCTGGATCTGCCTGACGTCATGGCGATCCGGACAAAATTAATCGGCGAAAATGATCGCAGTCAGCCGATTTCAGGATCGGTATTCGATCCTTTCTGGCTGGATCTGATCAAAATAAAGACAGGGGAAAAATGTCTTTTTCTTGCCGAAGGTGTTCTGGTCTATTTCACCGAGCATGACGTCAAACGACTCATGCTGATGCTGCAGAATCACTTCCCAGGCTGTGAAATTGTTTTTGATGCATTATCACCGTTTATGATTGCATTACATAAGCGCGGATCCAGTATGAAGAAAGCTGCAGCACAATTGAAATGGGCTGTGAAAGATGAGCGGGATCTCGAACGTTGGAGCAACGGCATTCATCTTTTGACGAGCTGGCGGTATTTTGACCAGCCTGAACCCAGATTGGGATTAAACTCCCTGATGCGATTCATTTCGCCACTGGCCAGAGGTTCAATGGTTTTGCGATATCGACTTGGCAGTTGAAACAAAGGTCGCAGTTTTTACTTCAACAGCGTTTATCGTTATGCTGGAATCAGCATTTCAAGTTCGGCTCCGAAATCGATCGTCAAATTTTTACCGATTGATATCAATCGGCCAATTGACAATATTTCAACTGAGTTGAACATCTTTCAACCTGATGTGCTCAGCGGCTATTCTTCCGGGGTGTATCAACTGGCACTTGAACAGCAGAAGGGCACTCTGCAGATCAAGCCGGAGAAAATCATCTGTTCAGCTGACCCCCTGACAAAGCAAATGGCAGAAGTCATTCATCAAGCTTTTGGGATCCGGCCATTCAATTGCTATGCAGCAACAGAGTCAATTGGTATGGCTGTGGAATGCGGCAACCATGATGGCCTTCACATGTTCAACGACTGGCACATTTTCGAAGTTCTAGGCTCTGACGGAAAAACTGTGAGGCCTGGGGAATCAGGGTTTGTTGCCGGTCTGGAGAAACTCCAAGTCATTCAGGCGGAACGTAACAGGTTGCAGCTCAAAGTCATCATTTCGGGGAATATCCAGGCGGTCATTGAGCGAATCAAAAAAAGGATGGAACAGATTTTAAAGTCAAACGAATTGTCGGACACCGTCCAATATGAAATCGATCAGGTACAAGAAATCCCCAACGATCCGAAAACCGGGAAATTCAAGCTGATTCTCCCTATATGATAATCATCCCAACCTTGGCACGAAGAATAGAATTCTGCAAATGGCGCTTTTTGCTGTATACTTGAATGCGACTGTTTGCGCCGGCCAGCTCCGATCTGAGGCCTGCTGGTTTCACTGGCGTGAAAAGCGCATTTCCATGAGGGAGATCACTGTTTTGAAAAACTATCTGGTTCGATTGTGCAGCCTGCTGCTGGGATTATTTTTGTTCGCTGTCGGGATTGTCATTACAATGAAGGCGAATATCGGCTATGCGCCCTGGGACGTGCTGCACAGCGGTATCAGTGAATTGACAGGCATTTCATTTGGCATCGTTTCGATTCTGACCGGGATTCTGATCTGCTTCATTGTGGTCGCTGTGGGGGAGAAACTCGGTTTGGGGACAATCCTCAATATGGTCTTGATTGGCACTTTTATTGACGTGATCCTGAACGCTAACCTGATCCCCAAAATAAATGGATTTTTCCCTGGCCTGATTGTTTTAATCACCGGGCTTTTTGTCATTTCTTTCGGTTCTTACTTCTATATCAAAGCCGGGTTTGGCGCAGGTCCCAGAGATTACCTGATGGTGGTCATCCGGCGCAAAACACACCTGCCGGTCGGCGTCAGTCGCGGCCTGGTCGAAGGTTCTGCTGTGCTGGCAGGCTGGGCCCTGGGTGGACCGGTCGGCAGTGGTACAGTCCTGGCCGCTTTCGGCATCAGCTTCTGTATCCAAATTGTCTTTTCGCTAATGAAATTTGAGTCGACTTCGATTCAACATGAGACCCTGGGTGTGACGTACAGGAATATCAGTAACCTGCTGCGGATTAAAAAATCAGACCGAATTGGCTGATGCTCAATATCACTCTTATCAAATTTTCACAATGTTTCCTGATCTATCGCTGAAGAAGACTGGCGGCTACCTCAGCTCTGCGTGCCAATTCAGCACCATAGTCGGTCCAGATGCCCTGGCCCCAATACCGGTAGCAGCTGGTTTGGGCTGTCAGCAACTTGAACAAGGCGTCCCGATACCGGGGGTCGTTGGTGGATAGGCCGGGAATCTGTAGCTGTTCACTGAATCTGGCGCTGGCTCGTTCCATTGGCACCAGCACATTGTCATAACCACGGACCCAGGAGATGTCGTCGGTCCAGCTGCCGCCATCGACATGGAACCGGTCGTCTGATGCTTTGATCAAGGCGATGGCTTCTTTGATTTGCTCACGACCGTTCTGGCCGGGCTGCATAGCGGTCCAGATGCGGTGCTGGCCGACAGGCTGGATCACTGGCAGATCCGAACGCTGGATACCCATCGCAAAGATCTGTTCCAGATACTCGGTCACGTTCATGAATGCGACATCAGTTCCCGAACACTCGCGTACGACATCGTGGTACTTCGGCGGGAATTCATTCATCATCACCCCGCCGTTCTCACCATCGGCAGCTTGAGTGACCAATTGGGGGATTTCCATACCTGCTAAAGTTATCCGGGACAGTGTCTTTGCTTCGTAGTAGGGCTGCATCTGGGCGACCAGTTTGCTGTCACTGCCCTGGGTTTTGATGATCGCGATCATTTCAGCAGTCTGGCCGGTTGAGTTCCTGCAGACCAGCCTGTGTGGCAGGTGCTTTTGCTCGAGTGGTCTGCCGGTGAGCAATTCAACGGAATGTTCCTGGACCATAACCCACTCGTAGCCGCATTCGACCAGGCTCTTGACGAACTCGTACGCCACATCAGGGTGATTGGGCAGCGCCATCTCAGCAGGGAAGAAGCCATGTACCCGCCCAAGTGCCTCCAGCCCGAAAATCGCAGCGAAGTGATGCTGCCAGGCTCGGACGTGGAGTTTGAAGTCCTGCACCGGTGTCGAGGGCGCCACCGCGTGTCCCCACGTGCAGCCAACCCACTCGATCGCCCCTTGATTTCCGGAATTACAGGTGGCCTCTTTCAACGCCTCGATCACGTCGTGGGCACCCATGGCGCGCAGCCCGTGGAAAAGCGTTCCGGAAAACTCCAGCATGACCCTTGGCTGCTTGCCCTCTCGCAGAAGCGCAGGCACGAACTCAGCCATCCGTTTATAGCACCAGCGGAACGCAGGAGCGTTGTGGTTGTCACCAATCCCGGGATTCTCATCCATGTACTGCAGATTACTGATGACCTGGGCACTTTTCAGATCGTAACCACCGGCTGGAATCAAAGGTTGGTGCATATGCAACTCGATGGCAAAAGCTGAACGAATATGACTGATATCCTCAGCTGCACCCTTTGGATAAACCGGACCGGCTAACTTGGCTTTCCTGATCGCATCCTCGATCTCCAGCTCGCGACCACACAGGTTGGGCAGTAGATCGATGTACTCGGGGAATTCCTTCATGATGCCTCACAATCTTCAACGTAGATCATCCGGCAAATCCGGATGATTGATAATTGATATATGATTGATATAAGTTGTTGCGAAGGTATTGACCTTAAGGGGCATCCTTCGCAGGAACATAGAGTTCATTGGCCAGGGCCAGGAGTGATTTTTCGGAAGCACCTGTCTCAGCATAGATGCAGTACATAAGGCCGGGTACAACATCATACCAGAGGCAGATGCCCTGCTTTCCTTCAATATAGCGCACTTCACCGCTGCAGTAGCTTACCTCAATTTTCTTTTCCGAAGTCCAATCGTAATAGGCCCCGGAAATGTCTTCAAAAGCTTTGGCCGGGCGAATTCGATAGGTATACGCCACGTCGCCTCTGGTAAATATTGCTTGTGCGATCGAACTTTCATTGGTTATTTCGATGATGGAATAGCTGGTGTTTTGCGCGTCACCGGGTATTTTCATAGTGATGCCAAGCGTTTGAAGAATGTTGTCGGCGGTTGAATCATGGACAGGGTTTGGAAGTTGAACGCTCGGTTTCTGCGCAGTGGTTTTTGTGCAGCCAAAAAGCATGCACACGATTAAGAGCGATAGTACGATTCCCGTGAATTTTTTCATCGGATTCACCTGCCTGTCTTTAAATTTATCTTAATTGCTTGATTTATTTAGGGATGATCAGGCTTTGACCGGGGTAGATCAGGTTGGGATTGACGATAGGGTTGGCCGAAATGATACGCGTGAGCGAAACACCGTACATTCGGGAGATCCGATAAAGTGTATCACCAGGTTTCACGATGTAACGGATTGGGTTCGGGTTTGCAAGTGGCGGAGGTGTTGATGGCTGCAAGCTTGAGATCGGGATAAACAGAACCTGGCCGGGGTAGATCAGGTTTGGATTCACGATGTTGTTAACAGCGACAATGCCCTGGACGGTGACTTTGAATTGGATTGCAATCCGGTAAAGGGTATCCCCGGGTCGGACGGTATATTTCATCTGGCTTAGCAGCTGCGTGATTGTGACGATTTCATAGTTCTTTTCCCGCAGGCCCTTGATCAGGCCCGGTAAGGCTTCCGGTGTGTGCGCCGCGCCGCTGCCGACATGCATCAGGACAATGGCGCCCGGAATGGCCTTGCTGATCACCTTGTCCTGGATTGCAGTTGCCGATACGCCCTGCCAGTCTAACGTGTCAATGCTCCAAGTGATGGTCTGGCTGTAACCTGCATTGCCGGCTGCCTGCAGGACAGCCGCATTCAAGGCGCCATAGGGTGGCCGGAAATAGGGCTTGGGTGACTGGCTCGTGATCTCGCGGATGATCGTATGTGTCTTAGTGATTTCCTCGTTCATCTGGGCGTCTGAAATCAGGGTGAAGTTGGGGTGAGACCAGGAATGGTTGCCCAGTTCACTGCCCTGGGCCAGAACAGCCCGGATCGCATCAGGGTATTGGCTTGCTGCTTCACCGGTTGCGAAAAAGGTGCTCTTAACTTGGTGATCCGTCAGAATCTGCAGGATCACCGGTAAATTGCCCACGTCACTGCCAAAATCGAAGGTCAGGGCAATCAGTTTTGTCGGGGTTGCGACTTGGCTGACCAGGATAGATGCATTCGCGGCACTGACTTGTGCAGGAATGCCCAATTCGAGAAGGATCGTCAGGATCAGCGCGCTAGCGATGCGAAGTTTACGATTTGGCTTGAACATTGAGTCACCTCCGGGATGAAAAGGATCGTTCCCCGCCTATGCATGAAACCAACACTCGGAATGCATATATGAAGGAACTCTGGAAATAACCTCCTTGAACTAAATTTCAAATAGAAAATTCTGATATTGTCTGATAGTCGATTAGAAATAAAAAACCGGCTGATGGCCGGTTACGCTGCTTACTCTTGTCTGATCAAAGCGTCCAGATCAGGTCAGACAGTCTTCGCATCCAAGGAATATTCAATTTGCTAATTACATTATATCACGGATTGAAAGCCAGTATATTTTATCAATTCGCACTTGCGGTCATTTGCGAAGAAAAGGCATATTTCGATAGGTAGCTTAAATCAATTTCAACTCCAAATATCTTGCGCCTTGAATGGGATTGAAAATGTATGGCTCGATCTCATAAAAACCAAAAGAAGAATATAGTTTTAAAGCATTTTTCATCGTTGACAGTGTATCAAGTCTCATATGTTTGTATTGCCGGTCTTTGGCTTCTTTGATGATTTTCGCAATCAATTGGCTGCCGATTTTAAGACCTCGAAAATCAGGGCGAACAAACAGTCTTTTCATTTCGCAAATATTATCGGTTAACTGACGAAGGGCAATGCAACCGGCTGGCTGGCCATCGACCATAGCCAAGATCAAGGCCCCCATAGGCGGGGCATATTTTCCCGGCAAGGTCTCAAGTTCCTGATCAAAATCCTGAAAACAAAGATCGATATCAAGCGACTGAGCATACTCAATAAAGAGTCGTCGAATCTCATCCAGCTGATCAATTCCTGTAACCTGAATCAATTCAATCCGGGGGTCTATTTTTCCTGTCACTGATTTCATCAATCAAGCCTCATTACAATATCTATTAGTACGAAGACTCTTGGCTGAGTTTTTCCTGCCACAATTCTTTCAAGGTTTTGATGTCTGACTTGAATTCAAGATCAGTCTGATCTTCGCCTTTCTCGAGTTCTTCGAGAACCTCGAAAGAGAAGACCTTGGCCCCCATCGCCAGCCAGTCTTTCTGCAATTTGAAGTTGATGCAGGAGCCGGTACTTTGGGCAAAGGCAAATCGGTTCATACTGCCTTTGAGATCAACCGAAGCGTCAATGAGGATCTTACCGTTGCTGGTGTTGCGAAACAGAAACACGCCGCCGATCACCTGGCGCTGCTTGTATTGGTCGTTCATTTCCTTGCGGGATTGTTTGTCGTTCATCTATCATTTCTCCGATGCCTTATACTTTAGCGAAAAATGGGTTTTTGCGAATGGCAATTGTAAACAAAAACGGATACTCGACTTTTAGATAATTGATATAGCCGATCCATTCGAGGGTCATAGCTTTGTATGCACGAAGCATATCCTCAGACAAATGCTGCACATCGTCTTTTGTGAGTTCTTTCAAATTCCCCCTGGTTTTTAGTTCATCTGCGAGATGAAAAACAGCCCAGAGCATATCGGTGAAGGTCTCGTGTTCAAATAAATTCTGGTTTTCCAGAAGTTTCAGGAGAAAGCTTCTGTTTTTATCCATAATCGCAGCCAGGTCATCCAGTTTCTCAGGATCTGCATAGAAGTCGAATTCGAATCCAGCCACCGCCTTTTTTGCAATGCTTCCTTTGTTGCTGACCAGTTCCTTTACCTTTAAGATTTCACAGGCTTGGCGATGGTTTTGATCAAAACCAGACATGGCCGTCATAATTTCAACGCCAGTTTCCACGAAAAATGTGCTGATGACCACATTGATTTTTTTCTTTTTTCTTTGCAGCTCTGACATGCTAATAAATTTATTAACCAGCAGCGTTACGATAAGGGCCTGAATCGGCACAAATGCCATATCCTGGAATAAATAAAATATTGTGTTTACCGGATCATGAAAAATTGCAAATTGAAAAAGATAGATCATCAATGAGGAACCGGTCAAAATTGTGAAAAGGATCACGTTGTTTTTAATATTTCCCATCTGTCCTCCTTGTATGTGAGGGGTGCTGAATAAACAGTTTCCTACGATTGTTGTGCAATATCTGTTTATATAACGACAAAAAGCCCGGAACCTTTCAGCTCTGGGTTTTGTCATTTGTTGTGGTATCTTGATTTGAACCAGTGATCATTCATCCGGTCACTTAATTAAAATATACTGAGGAGTATGCCTCTATTTAAGTGATCAGAGTCGACAACCGGATCGTAAATTGTCGCGAATAAAACCCTTTTGAAGCTTTAATTCGGATATCGTTTATTATCTGGATTTTTTTGAGCCGCGTTTCTTGGCGGCGGCACGTCTGCGGATTTCTTTTTCGCGGCTGTTCTCAAAATGTGCTTTGATTTTAAAATCGCGAAGGATACCTTCTTTAGCCACAGCTCTTTTGAATTTGCTCAGGGCCTGCTCAAAATTATCCGAACTGTTCACAATTACTTTTGCCATGTTATAAATCCTCCATAGGGTTGCCTGGCCATTAGCTCGAGTCCATTGCCAGGTTAGCGTATTTTCATTCTGATCGCTTTTGTTTTCTCGATTATAGTTAATACATGCAATTATTATTAATTATAAACAGATATTAAATAACATCCAACGCTCGATTTCACTTCCTTTACCATTGAAGACAAAACGCCCGGAGCTCTGCAGCCCTGGGCGTTTTTGGTGGTTGCGGAGGCAGGATTCGAACCTGCGACCTTCGGGTTATGAGCCCGACAAGCTACCAACTGCTCCACTCCGCGGTATGTGATAAAAGGTTTCTTGGCTGGCACCAAGAGGTGGTGCTCGTGGCCGGACTCGAACCGGCACGGAAGTTACTCCGACGGATTTTAAGTCCGGTGCGTCTGCCTATTCCGCCACACGAGCAAGGTTTTCTTGTTGTGCGCTTTGCAAGTATAGCATCGTAAAATCACAATGTCAAACACTTTTACCTACGTCGACCTCTGAGATTTTCCGGGGTTTTCCTGTTTTTTCGCCCACTTAGGTTTCTGCGTGAAGTTTCCGGTAGTAGCCCTCGATCAGCTGGTCCATCACCCGGCTGGTTCGGGCGGCGCTCTGGCCATGGCTTGGCGACTGTTCACCGCCTATGAGTTCATTCACGATCGTCTGGATCAGCGGTTGCTGGATGTGTCGGGGGTTATCGAACAGAAATTCCGCAACACCTTGCCCGGTCGTCAATCTGACCGGCTCCGAACCAAAAGTCGAAAAGGTCAGCTTGCCTTTGCTGCCAATAATTTCGTTCTGATCAAGGTCATCAAAAGCGGCAAAACTCCATGCGCCAATACCTTGTACACCGGATTCAAAGACAAATGCACCGGTCACAATATCGTCGGCTGGATAGAGATGTGCTTGATTGCCGGCTGCACCTTTGGTTTCACGGATCGGACCCAGGATGAAATCGATTATATCCAGGGTATGGCTGCCGACATCGAGGAATTTACCCCCACCGGCAATCTCGGGCAGCACTCGCCAGGCGAGATTGCCTTCAATTTCCTGCTGGAGTGGCTTCCGATAATAATTCATCGTGACCAGCCGGACTTCGCCAATGGCGCCTTGTTCGACCAGCTCTCTGACCTTGATGAATCGCGGCAGGGCCCGCCGGTAATAGGCGACAAAGAGTGGTACATGAGCTGATGCACACACTTCAATCATTTCCTGGCATTCGGCGAAATTCAGGGCCATTGGTTTTTCGACATAGACCGGTTTGCCGGCTTGGGCACAACGCAGCGCATACTCTTTGTGTGAGGACGGTGGCGTCGCTACATAAATGGCATCGACTTCGCTGTCATTGATCAGCAAGTCAGCCTGGTCGTACCATTTCGGGACCTGATGCCTGATCGCATAGTCTTTGGCCAAGTCACCATTTCGCCGCATCACAGCTATGAGCTCGGAATGTTCGGCTTTCTGGAATCCCGGCCCACTTTTGACCTCGGTCACATCACCACAACCAATTATCCCCCAGCGGATTGTTTTCATAGGCTACCTCGCAATATCATGTCAAAGATCACTCATTGAATTTTAACTGATTGGGTCGCCAATTTTAAATCGCTTGTATATAATCTTAATGACAATTTTTGATATTGGATTTGTTCATTGCAATTTTGAATCAAGTAAAAATTGTAATGATCAGACATTTACAACCGACCTGTACCTGTCCAGACCTTCAACCATGGAGATGTCATGAAAAAGCATTATACCGGAATCCAGCATCGCTGCTGTCGTCAAATCGCCCGCTGGGTTACGTCTCGTCACGAATACAATCCGCCTGTTGAAGCAGCCACACCGGCCGTTTATCTGGTGCACCACCAGAACATGAAGGGTCCGGTCATCACATTGGCCTGGCTGCCGATCCGAATCCGCCCATGGGTTCTCAGTGTCTTTTGCAGTCAGGACAAGTGTTTTCATCATTATTATGGATATACCTTCACCAAACGATTCGGTATGTGGAAAGTGCTTGCTGCGATCTGCGCCTACCCATTGTCTTTCTTCATCCCTGCCTTGATGCGATCCATGCGCGCAATACCCGTTTATCGGGAGTCGAAAGCGATTGTGACCACCTTTAGGGAAAGTGCGACAGCTTTGATCGCTGGAGAAAACTTGCTGATTTCGCCGGATATCGAATACGACAAAACAGATAAGGTGATGGGGGAAATGTACCAGGGGTTCCTCGACCTCGAGAAATACTATTGGCGGCAGACGGGAAAACATCTGGCTTTCATCCCGCTGCACCTGGACGAAACACTAAACATAATCAAGGCTGGAGAGGCCATTTACTTTGCAAGTGATGATCATTTCAAACAGGAAAAGGCGGAGACCTATCAACGGCTGAAGCAGGAGTTTTTAAGACTAGCCAAAGTCGAAGGGAAAGAATAGGCTTCAGATCGAATCAATTGATCAACTGAATGGATAATAAATCAGCCTTCATCCAAGTTGTTGATGAAGGCTGAAATCAATAATATTTTTTCTTGTTTCAACAAGTTTTATTTGAATGAATTTGGATTTCGGGATTCCATAAGTGCTTGGCTGATAATTTGATGTCCCATAATCGTTGGATGGGGGTCAGGATAGAAGTCAATAGGACTCAAGTTGAAGCGAACAGCATCTGGCTCTGCAAGAAATACATCATATACATTGGCAAGTCCACATCTGTTGCTCTGATTCTGGCGAAGTGCCTGGTTCATTGGTGCAATGAGTTGTTCATACATCATGTATAGATCTTGATCTTCCAAGTAATTAACAGGATTATAAAGAGTCAATGCGATAACTTTTACATCCGGATTCAATTGATAAATTCGATCAAGAATCATCGGCCATTCAGTGACAAATTGTGCAGAACCAGTGACAAGTTCGACTCCCAGTGGGCCGGACAGTGCTGATGTTTTGAAAACATTCAACATAGCTTCATATGCTTCTGGCCCACCCGCTTGACCATATGCTGCTGTAAACATAGCAACTAACTGAGGCACTGTAACTTCAACTCCCGGTTGAATGCCGAATAAAGCTTTCACATTCTCAATCACAGGTGTAAGAAGATTGTTTCCCCCGATACTGACAGTAATGATATCAGATGATGCTACCAGATTTTCGAACGGTATTGGTTGACTTGTTGCGGGATTAATAATGACTGTCCCATTGAGTGCTGCAAGTAGTTCATCGGAGTCCATGCCAGGGATTCCCAAGTTCACAGCACCTCCAGCTGTTTGATAAGGCCAATTTTCATCAAGACCAAATTTGTTGCCTCCAAGATATCCAGCATATAATTCAAAATATCCAGGAGCAGGAGGGGTTTGATCAACTGCACTTAGTCCATAGGCTATTGAATCTCCAAGATTCAGGTATCTTAAATTCATATCTTTTTCAGGCTTTGCAGCAAATACCTGAAATGGCATCATTGCGATGAGGGTGACAATCAACAAAAAGGGTATGAATTTCTTGTACATTGTTTACACCTCCGAATTATTTTAAAATTTTAGCCTGAATATAATTTTAAAATCCTTAACCAAATGTCTTTGAAGTATAGAAAATTTCATTGACCTATTATTTATCAATCACCTCAATTTCTTTAATGATTCGGTACACTAGCCCGCACAAATAAAAAACCAGCCAAAATTAATTGGCCGGTTACGCTGCTAGCTCGCCCTTGGAATATCAAGCGTCCAAATTCTTCCGAGGGGTCATCGTTTCCATCTGTTTATGTATATAGTTTATCACGCTATGAAACCATGGTGTCATAATTATTATAAATTAAACAATCATAAATGACATTGTCTGTTGCAATCCGAAGATTCGTATGATGGAAATACGACCAAGGCATAATCGATCGGAGATATGGTTATTTTTACCTCGAGACAAATCTATAATATGGTGATGAGGATCCAGTAACCTCAAAGCTAAAGGAAAATTGAAGTGGAGAGATGTTGCATTGGAAACGAACAGAGCGATCGTGATCACCCTGCTGGCCAATGAAGGAATTATTCTGGAGTTTGGTGGGACTAAATTCCTGATCGATGGGCTGCATGAAAATCTCGAAGGTGTTTTCAGCGGCTTGTCCCAATCAGTCCTTGATGATTTGATGTGTGGTGAGAAGCCTCTATTTCAGAATATTGAATATATCCTGTACACGCATTGCCATTACGATCATTTTTCGGCTCCGTTAACAGAATTGTTTCTGAAACAGCACCCTGTTAAAGGCCTGCTGATGCCGGACCGACAGACCGATCAGTATGCAGCGCTGCGGGATATAGCGCAGCATCGGGCTGATCGACTCTGGCTTTTAGATCTGCCGATAGGGGAGAAGCAGGATATTCGACTCAGGGCCGATCTTTCCTTGACTGTATTTCGATCGTTCCATGCAGGCAAACAGTACCTGGATGTCGAAAATTTCTGTTATGTGCTGAATCTGGACGGACGAAAGCTGCTGATTATCGCAGATGCTGCCGAAGACGCCGAGTATTTTTCAAAAATGCTGGCGGGGGAGGAGATCGAGATCGCCCTGGTTAATCCAATGTTTGTGAATCGTTTTGGGGGGCGAAAAGTGATCAACGAGGCGATCAGACCAGAAAAGCTCATTGTCTACCATATTCCATTTGCAGACCGCGGTGAGCATGGCTTCAGAAAAATCGTCCCTCATGATGTCAAAAAATATCAGGGCATCCTGCCGCCGATTACAGTCTTGTGGGATGAACTGCAGGAAATCACGATTTGATCACCCAACTTGCAGATGATTCATAGATCTGAATTTCGAATTTTTTCGAATTTTATTGAGCCCGGATCTTCTTGTGTCTGAATAAAACACTAATAGCTGCGATCAGGAAGAGAACGATGCAGGCCATCACTGTTGCGATAACAAGCTTGTACTGGCCATTGAAGCCGGTAGCAGAAGTGTGCTTGATCCAAATGCCAGCATAGGCCCAGACGAGCACAAGACCATAGGCAATATCCTTATTCCTAAGCACTGTAATCGATCCGATCAACGCACCAATGACCAAGATGGCAATGGTCCAGGTGGATTCTGAAAAACCGAGCCTGTCCCAGCCGATGCTGACCAGCAAAGTCGTGGCATTGGCGATTGTGGCAACAGTGATCCAGCCAAAGTAAATGCTGAACGGGAAGCGGACGAATATTTTATCGGCTGGGGTTAGTTGTACTTGATGGGTCATGTGGTTGATCGCGATCAGGCAGATCAGCATCAGCGAGATCAGGGCCATCGACACAGGAATCACTAGGTAGTGCCAGGCGAAGATCCAGGCTGTGTTGGCGATGGAAGAGATGGCGAAATACGTTCGAAGTTTAGCCGCGAAAGCTGATTTAGCCGAATCCTGGGATTTCCGGTACATACCGAACTGGTAAAGCGTATAAGCAGCCAAGGCGAGGTAGATTAAACCCCAGATGGCAAAAGTCACACCGGCTGGTGCGAACAGGTTGGGGTAGGAATCAGAGACCTCACCCGGGGTCAACCCGTTGATCGGGAGAACAACCGATAAAGTATTGGCCACAAGCATCATCAGAAAAGTGACTGCGACAGGGACTTTGAGCGAATGAATTTTTGTGTTGTCCATCGTGCAAAACTCCTTGAAAATATGATGATGTTGTCCTTACCTATTACGCTACCATCTCTTCGGAACTATTAATAGTGGTGGCAATGATATGGTGGCATAATGAAATAGTGATATGCTTTTATTAGAATATAGGACTTCTGAATTGGAATTTATCTGCAAACTGATGAAGGAGGATATTCCCATGGAAATATCGGTCGAAAACAAACAGACTGTTGAATCAGACGAAGCCAGGCTGATACTGACCAATGTCTATGATATGAATAAACAGCAACTGAAGGTCATGAAAAAGCAATTGCTGTGGATTCAAGCAACTTCACTTATTCTCGTGGTTGCCTTTGTGGTCTTGATTGTTTTCCTGGGTAATATGTTCACCAGGATCAGCAAGACCATCAGCGATATCGAAATTGTATCAGCCCAGCTTGCTGATGCGGATTTACCTGCCATGATCGAACATGTCAACACGCTGGTCGACAGCAGCCAGCAAAGTGTCCAGGCGGCCAGTAGCAAAATCGAAAGCATCGATATCGAAGCATTGAACCAGTCAATTCACGACCTGAACGCGATCATTGAACCGTTGGCCAGATTGTTCGGCGCACGATAGATTCGGATCAATAAGTAGAATCAATAAGTAGAATCAATGACAAGTCGAATCGATGATATGTAATACGCAAAATCAACTCAACAACCCCATCATTCAATCACCTGGGAGGGAATCATGAAGTATTGCTGGACCACCATCAACGTCAAAAACATGGATGAATCAGTCAATTTTTATCAGGACGTCGTCGACTTGCCGCTTGTCAGGCGTTATCCGGCAGGACCTGGTCTGGAGATCGCGTTCCTCGGCAATGGCGAGACGCAAGTAGAACTGATCTGCCGTCAATCTACAGTTGAAGTCACGATCGGATCGGACATTTCCCTCGGATTTGAAGTTGATTCGGTAGACACGATGCTGGAGTTCCTGCGTGAACGGGGAATTCCTGTTCATAGTGGCCCATTTCAACCCAATCCGAATATCCAGTTTTTCTATATCCAGGATCCGAACGGTTTGAAAATCCAGTTTGTCGAAAACCTTTAATCGAAGCTTTAATCAAAATCCGGATACAAACAGACTAGATTCAAAGAAAGAAGACGATTGATATATGGAGCTGATTTTATTGAGACATGGTGAAGCAGAAGATGTCAGCCTGGATAAGGCTGATGCAACGCGTAATCTGACCGAGCAGGGGAGCAAGAAACTGCGAAAATCCTTTCCGGGAATGAAGACTTTGATTGCCGACAGCACCAAGGTCAAAATCTGGACCAGCCCGCTGAACCGAGCTGTCCAAACCGCCGCGATCCTGGCGGATTGTCTTGGTGCTCCGCCTGCCGAATTGCACCAGGAACTTGAACACGGCGATTGGGCCACCTTTATCCGCGAAGCCAGGCAGCTCGACGATGAGACCTGCCTGATCCTGGTCGGCCATGAGCCGCACTGGGGGCAGTGGAGTGAACGTCTGGGCGGAGCAATGCTCCCGTTTAAAAAAGGCGCCGCTGCCGGTTTCGAATTTGATCCGGCCAGTTGGGATCCCCTCGGCAATGGCCTGGCGATCTGGAAAGGCAAAGGCCAGCTTCAATGGTTTGTCCAGCCAAGGATCATGAAATCCCTGTGAAAATGCGGATCGCAGCCGTTCAAATGATGGTGAATGAAAGCAAGCAGGAAAACCTGGCCACTGCCGCCGAAACTGTCGAACAGCTGGCCCGGCAGGGTGCAGATTTGATCGTCTTGCCGGAAATGTTCTGCTGCCCCTATCAGACTGATCTTTTCCCAGCCTATGCCGAACTTGCAGATGGCCCCACGGTTCGCTTCCTGTCTGATCTGGCAGCCCGGCTGAAGGTCTGGCTGGTCGCTGGCTCGATGCCGGAAGCGGATGGCGAAGGCCGTATTTTCAACACGTCTTTTGTTTTCAACCGCCAGGGACTCATGACTGCCCGCCACAGCAAGGCCCACCTGTTCGATATCAATATCACCGGCGGCCAGTATTTTCGTGAGTCGGACACCTTGACACCAGGGCACCAGGCGACAGTTTTTGATACGGAATTTGGCCGGGTCGGACTGTGCATCTGTTATGATTTCCGCTTCCCTGAACTTGCCCGCAAGATGGTGCTTGCCGGTGCGCAGCTGATTGTTGTGCCGGGTGCCTTCAACCAGACAACCGGGCCAGCCCACTGGGAACTGCTGTTCCGCAGCCGTGCAGTCGACAACCAGGCATTTACGCTCGGCTGTGCGCCAGCGCGTAATCCAGCCAGTTCCTATCAGTCCTGGGGGCACTCGATCCTGGCCGGCCCCTGGGGTAATATCATCACCCAGCTCGATGACCAGCCCGGTCATTTCCTTGAGACGCTTGATTTTTCGAACGTTGATCGAGTCCGCCGGGAGCTGCCGCTGCTTCAACATCGCCGCCCCGAGTTATACTGACTGAAAGACTATTTTTAAAAGAGTGAGTGCCCGGGCACGTTGTGAAACATTCTCCTGCCTTTGGTAGTTTTGTAAACGTTTACTATCGAATTGGGTATATTGTGAGCATGTATTGGAAGAGATTATCAAAATATCACAAAATAGTCACGTAAATAGTCAAAAATACACTGCTTAAAGTCTTTTCTTACTCAAGGAATTATGTTTAAATTGGAGTTATTGGAACATAGGTTACCAAAAGCCGGGTTAAACTGGCTTGGAAAAACAGAGGAGGTCAGCAATTTCATGTGCACAAATGAATTACTGCACGAGAAGTTCGTCGAATTGGACAAGTTCATCGACGGACTCGAAGAAAAAGAAGGCTCGTTGATCACGGTCCTGCACAAAACCCAGGAGATCTTCGGTTATCTGCCGAAAGAAATCCAGCTCCATGTCGCGCGCAAGCTCGATATCCCGGCAGCTAAAGTCAACGGCGTCGTCACATTCTACTCTTTCTTCACCGAAACTCCCCGCGGTGAACACGTCATCAATGTCTGCATGGGCACAGCCTGCTTCGTCCGTGGCGCAGAAATACTGCTCAAAGAAATCCAGGACAAGCTCAAGATCAAAGCCGGCCAGACCACTCCGGATGGCAAATTCAGCCTCGACGCCCTGCGCTGTGTTGGCGCCTGCGGTCTCGCCCCGATCATCATGGTCGATGGCAAGGTCTACGGACGTGTCAAAAAAGAGCAGGTCGATGACATCCTCGCAAATTACAAAGACAAAGAAGAATCATAATCACCCGATACTTAAGGGAGAAGGGATCATAACATGGCCAAAATGAAATCCTTAGACGAGCTGAAGGCGATTCGCGAGAAGCTCAAGAGCAACATGAATGTCCGCAATGAAGATGAAGGCGTTACCAAAGTCATCATCGGCATGGCCACCTGCGGTATCGCTGCCGGTGCACGGACGACCTTCAACGCAATGTCAGAAAAAGCGACTGAACTCGGTCTCGAGAATGTCAAATTTGTCACCGCTGGTTGTATGGGTTCCTGCTTTGCCGAGCCGACTGTTGAAGTCCAGGTTCCGGGTCAGGCTTCAATCCTCTACGGTTATGTCGATGCCGAAAAAGGCAAGGAAATTGTTGAAAAGCATCTGAAAAATGGCGAGCTCGTTGAAAACCTGATCATCGGCCAGCCATTTGAAAAAGCCTGATAAAAAATTGCCAGCCATGGTTAAATGGGAGGATTGCGAATGAGCAAGTATAGAATGCATTTGCTGGTCTGCGGTGGCACGGGCTGTGTTTCATCCGATAGCCTGTTGATTGTCCAGAATCTGAAAAAACAGATCAAGGCAGCCAACCTATCCGATGAAGTCCAGGTCGTGACGACCGGTTGTTTCGGTTTCTGCGAAAAAGGTCCGATCGTCAAAGTCCATCCGGACAACGTTCTCTATGTCGAAGTCAAACCTGACGACGTCACCGAGATTGTCAATGAACATGTCATCAAAGGCCGTAAAGTTGAACGCCTGCTGTACGTCGAACCTACATTCGAACAGCGCATCAGCGAACACAAAGACATGCCCTTCTACAAAAAACAGCTCCGTATCGCCCTGCGCAACTGCGGTGCGATCGATCCGGAAAATATTGAAGAATACATTGCAGCTGATGGCTACCAAGCTATTGGCAATATCCTGGCCGAAATGACTCCGGCCCAGGTCATCGACACGATGAAGCAGAGCGGTCTCCGTGGCCGTGGCGGCGGTGGATTCCCCACCGGCATGAAATGGGACTTCGCCAGCCGTTATTCGGCTGACCAGAAGTACGTCATCTGCAACGCTGACGAAGGCGACCCGGGCGCGTTCATGGACCGCTCGATCCTCGAAGGCGACCCGCACAGCGTGCTCGAAGCCATGGCCATCGCCGGATACGCAATCGGTGCCACCAAAGGCTACATCTACATCCGTGCCGAATATCCGCTGGCTGTCAAACGTCTTCAGATCGCCATCGGCCAGGCCAGGGAATATGGCCTGCTCGGCAAAGACCTGTTCGGCTCAGGCTTCGATTTCGATATCGAACTGCGTTACGGCGCCGGCGCTTTCGTCTGTGGCGAAGAAACTTCGCTGATCCAGTCCATCGAAGGCAACCGCGGCGAACCGACCAATAAACCGCCGTTCCCTGCAGAAAAAGGCCTGTGGAAAAAGCCGACCATCGTCAACAACGTTGAGACTTTTGCCAATATCCCGGTCATCTTCAACAAGGGTGCCGAATGGTTCTCTTCGATCGGTTCTGCCAAGAGCAAGGGCACCAAAGTCTTTGCCCTCGCTGGCAAGATCAACAATGTCGGCCTCGTCGAAGTTCCGATGGGCATGACGCTGCGCGAAATCATCTTTGACATCGGCGGCGGCATCAAAGACGGCAAAGCCTTCAAAGCAGTCCAGACCGGTGGCCCTTCTGGTGGCTGTCTCCCGGCTGCCAAGCTCGACACACCGATCGACTATGACAACCTGATCGCCAGCGGTTCCATGATGGGCTCCGGCGGCATGATCGTCATGGACGAAGACGACTGCATGGTCAACATCGCCAAGTTCTACCTCGAATTCACGATGGAAGAATCCTGCGGCAAGTGCACAGCCTGCCGTGTCGGCAACAAACGTCTCTTTGAAATGCTGACCCGCATCACTGAGGGCAAGGCGACACCGGATTGCATCGACGAACTCAAGGAACTCGGCAATATCATCAAGGACACCGCGCTTTGCGGCCTTGGCCAGACTTCGCCGAATCCGGTCCTGTCGACGATCAACAACTTCATGGATGAGTACAAAGCTCACGTCTTTGAAAAACGTTGCCCGGCTGGCGTTTGCCAGGCTTTGTCGGTCTACACGATCATCGAAGACAAGTGCATCGGCTGTACAGCGTGTGCCCGTGCTTGCCCGGTCAAGTGCATCTCGGGTTCCGTCAAGAAACCGCACGTCATCAATCAGGAAAAGTGCATCAAGTGCGGTGCTTGCTTGAAGGCCTGCGCCTTCAGCGCTGTCGATAAGAAATAAGGAGGTCTGAAGTTAAGCATATGCGTGATGTAAATATTAAAATCAACGGGATTGATCTGACCGTTTCGGATAATATGACTATTCTCGAAGCGGCTAAACAGGTCAATGTCAAAATCCCGACACTCTGCCACCTGAACCTTCACGACCTCAAAGCCGTCAATCAGGCTGCCTCCTGCCGTGTTTGCATGGTTGAAGTCGATGGACGCCGCAACCTGGCTCCGGCTTGTGCCACCTATTGCACCGAAGGCATGAGTGTCAAAACCACCACACCGCGCGTCGTCAAAGCTCGCCGCACGATGGTTGAACTGCTCCTGTCCGACCATCCGAAGGAATGCCTGAGCTGCGAAAAGAACCAGCATTGCGACCTGCAGAAGCTCGCTTCTGACCTCGGTGTCCGCGGCAAAGTTCGTTACGAAGGTGCCATGTCGACCTATAAGGATGACGCTTCGAGCTTTGCGATCTATCGTGATCTCGACAAGTGCATCCTCTGCCGTCGCTGCGAAACCATGTGCAATACCGTCCAGACCTGCGGCATCCTGTCCGCTGTCGGCCGAGGTTTTGATACCGTTGTTGCACCGGCTTTCAACCTGCCGATGATCGACACCATGTGCACTTTCTGCGGCCAGTGCGTTGCCGTCTGCCCGACTGGCGCCCTGACCGAAATGAACGATATCCGCAATGTCTGGAATGCCCTGAATGACCCGGACAAATATGTCATCGTCCAGACTGCTCCGGCTGTCCGTGTCGCACTCGGCGAAGAATTCGGCATGGAACCGGGTACAATCGTCACCGGCAAGATGGCAGCTTCCCTGCGCCACCTTGGCTTTGCGAAAGTTTTCGACACCGACTTCGCAGCTGACCTGACGATCATCGAAGAAGCATCTGAATTTATCCACCGTCTGCAGCATGGTGGCACCCTGCCGATCCTGACCAGCTGCTGCCCGGCTTGGGTCAAGTTCTTCGAACACCAGTTCCCGGATCTGCTCGACATCCCGTCGACCTGCAAATCCCCGCATGAAATGTTCGGCGCCATCGCCAAGACCTATTATGCCAAGAAATTCGACATCGACCCGGCCAAGATGGTCGTCGTCTCCATCATGCCTTGCGTTTCGAAGAAAAATGAAGCAGCCCGTCCGGAACTTTCCGGCGACCGTCTGAAGAACGTCGACTACGTTCTCTCGACTCGTGAGCTGGCGATGATGATCAAGGAAACCGGCATCGACTTCACATCCCTGCCGGACGAAGATTTCGACCATCCGCTCGGTGAGTCCACCGGTGCTGCTGTCATCTTCGGTGCAACCGGTGGTGTTATCGAAGCTGCTGTGCGTACCGCTTATGAATGGCTAACTGGCGAAACCCTCGAGTATGTCGATTTCCATGCACTCCGCGGTATCCAGGGGATCCGCGAAGCGACGATCGACATCGCCGGCACCGAAGTCAAAATCGGCGTCGCGCATGGTCTCGGCAATGCCCGCAAGCTGCTCGAAGCGATCCGTCGTGGTGAATCCAAGTACCATGCGATCGAAATCATGGCCTGCCCCGGCGGTTGCGTCGGTGGTGGCGGACAGCCCTACCATCATGGTGATGACACGATCATCAAGAAGCGTACCGAAGCGATCTATCGCGAAGACCAGGGTAAAGCCAAACGCAAATCGCATGAGAACAAAGACGTCCAGAAGCTCTATGAAGAGTTCCTCGGAGAACACTACGGCGAACTTGCACACGAACTGCTGCACACCCATTACGTCGCCCGCGAGAAGATCTAAAGTTCGAATCCACTCATTCGAATCCCGCTTCAACATTTGAACAAGAGGGGCCTCCGATCTAACGATCGGAGGCCCTTTGTCGTGTCGGGACTGAGATGAAACAGTGGCTTGGATCAGGATTCGTTAGCGAGAGTTTCGCGCGGGACGGGTTTCAGGTAGCCAGTGGCCCAGGCGGCAACTTCGCTGAGGGCAGGGTGGATGACCATCGCCTGGTCGATTGCAGCGGTTGAGTCCGGTTTGATGAAGACATGCGGCCGAAGCATCTCGTGGCCTGGATCGTGGGCAAGGACTGATGTCTCACAGGGATTGATATCTTCGATCTGGGCGTTGAGACCTTTGTTCATCAGGTAAATGAACGGCTGGATAAGGATGGCCGCCTGTGGGCCGATGATGTGGACACCAAGGATGGTGTGATCTTTGCTGACGACGAGTTTGACAAAGCCGTCGTCCTGGTCGCCTGGGAGATAACCCATCGCGTAGCCCTTGGCGGTAGCGGAGTAATAGTTTACCCCGGTCAATAGTTCATAGCCAGCTGCGCTGGCCTCACGTTCTGTCATCCCGACATGAGCAATCTGGGGATGGGTAAAGATAGCCCAGGGAACGCGGTCATAGTAGGCAATCCGCTGAGGTTTTTCCGGCTCATAGAGATTATTGGCGACAATATAAGCCTCGTAGTTTGCTTTGTGCCGGTACTGGAATTTGCCGTTGATATCGCCGACTGCATAGATGCCGGGCACATTCGTGCGCAAATATTCGTCGGTGATGATGTAACCCTTCGCATCCATGGCCAGGCCACAGCGGTCAGCTCGGAGGATATCGCTATTACTGACAAATCCTGCCGCAACAAAAATCTCGTCACAAGTGTAAATTTCTTCCTGGCCGGTCAAACGATCACGCACAGTGACTTTTTTACCCTCACGATCGTGCTCGACTTTGACAGGTTCACCATTTGTCCGCACTCTGATACCAACCCGGCTGAATTCCTGTTCGAGCATCGTGCTGATTTCCGGTTCTTCGTATTTGACCAGGTGGGGATTATGATCCATGATCGTGATTTCACTACCAAATGCCGAGAAGATGTGGGCGAACTCAGCGCCGATAATCCCACCACCGATAATCAGCAGACGTTTGAACGGGCAAGACGGAAACTTGTCCCCGAAAAAGCTTTCAAAGGTCAGGTACCCTGCCTCGGCAAGCCCTGGGATGTCCGGTTTGCGGGCTCGGCCGCCGACTCCGATGATGATTTGCCTGGCGGTAATTGTTGTCTCGGGCTGGTTCTCACCGGCACTGACATTCAGAACGTAGGGTTCGGTGAAATAGGCAGTGCCTTGAAAGACCGTCAAACCGGGTATTTCAAGATAAGTTTTCAAGATAGCTTTGTTTTCGTCGATTTTTGTCCACATGCGGCGAGTGAGGACGTCCCAGTCAACTTCTGGCGGCTGGACCTTCAAGCCGATTTTTTCACCACGCTCAGATTCGCGGATCATGTCGGCAGGATGGACCAGGATTTTCGACGGGATGCATCCCCGGTTGAGGCAGGTGCCGCCCATTTTATGGCGTTCGACCAAGGCGCATTTTTTCCCTTGGGCGAGGGCCGCTTCAAGGACGATCAATGCCGCACCACTGCCAATGACAATCAAATCAAAGTTTTGCATCGCAAATTTCTCCCAACTAACTCCGCATTAATCTTCCAGCAGGTCGCCAGGCGACAATCCGAGTATGCGTGCGAGATCAAACAGGCGATCCATCGCCATGTCTGCTTCGCCGCGCTCATAATGTTCGATCTGAGTCTGGGAAGCCTCAACGAGATTGGCGAGTTCGGCCTGCGACATCCCTTTGTCCAGTCGCGCCTTTTTCAATTTTCCGGCCGTGGCTGTTGTGATCCAGACGGTTTCAAAGTCAGGCATAATGAACCCCTTTCAAATTCAATTGAACATCAAATTCAATTGAGCAATAATCTACATTCCCTTATAATAATCTTAAATGACTTGAAGGAAAGAGACTATGCAAAAAGAACTGATTCAGCCGTTTATTTTGGAAACTGGACTCAGTGAAGCGATCGCTCAACGGATTTTCGTGAAATTTTTCGGCTCGTTGCCGATGGAATTGGATCAGATCACAGCAGCAGTGAACCAGAAGGACTGGCTTCAGGCTGGCATGCTTGCGCATACGCTCAAGGGCTCAAGCAGCAACCTTCGCCTGATGGACTTGTCTTCGCAAGCCTCACTTTTGGATGTTGCCTGCCGCAACCATCAAGCGGCTACGGCTCAGGCACACCTGGCTGATCTGATCACCGAAGTAGCGAAAGCGCAGGCCCGATACGCCGAAACCTGATCAAATTGCCTGACTTGTCTGACCTATCTGACCTGTCTGACCTGTTTCAACTGCTCACTTAAGCCTGGCCTGATGAAATTTCCTCACAGAAACCTTGTGAACCATTCATATATATCTTCGACAATTTGTTGCGCTGATCGACCCGCCGATGGCTGGGAAAGGTCAGCGTATTTTTCATATAGTGGTTTGCGGATATGGTAGATATCACGGATCGACTGGTTTTTCTTGATGACAATCCCGCGAGTTTTGATATTCCAGAGTCGTCGTTCTATCTTAGGCAGGGGAACGTCAAGATAGACGATCCGGCCGAGCGACTGCAAATGGCGCATCGCCTGGCGATCGAGTACAACGCTGCCACCCGTTGCGATAACGGTATGATCAAAATCGATGGACAAGACAGCTTGGGCTTCCTTGCGGATAAATGAGCCGACACCTTCGCTGTCGAGGATATCCTGGAGGGTTCGTTGCTGCTGGGACTTGATGATATTGTCCGTGTCAACGAACGGCCAGGCTAGTTTCTGGGCCAGCATGCGGCCGATCGTGCTTTTGCCGCTGCCGGGCATTCCGATCAGGATGAGGTTCATTCGAGAAATCATGCTGACATTATACAGGTCTACGTTCGGGGGTGGCAAGCCACCGGCGACTCTCTGCTATAATGGAAGTCAAATATTATTTTCCTATTCCGAATAACTGAGGCGAGGTTGTGCCTGATGGATGATTTTAGCCTGTTTAAGAGTAAAATTCTGATTGTCGATGATAATCCGGATGCGATTAAAATCCTGGCAGGGTCCTTGCCTAAACATTATACAAAACTGGTCGCAACCAGTGGCGAGAAAGCTTTGAATCTCCTGGATGTCGCCTCTGGCCAACCCGACTTGATTTTGCTGGATATCATGATGCCGGCCATGGACGGCTACGAAGTCTGCCGCCGGCTGAAAGCCGATGAAAGGTTTCGGGATATTCCGGTCATTTTCATGTCAAGACGTTCAGATTTCCAGGACAAAATTGACGGACTGAACCTTGGCGCTGTCGATTTCATCGCCAAACCTTTTGAACTGGAGGAAACCAGGTACAGGATTGATGTCCACTTGCGGATAGCTTTCCTCCAGAAAAAACTGGAGCGATACAATCATTACCTTGAGGAGCTGGTTGAGGCCAAGGCCAAAGAGATTACGGACATGCAGCTGTCAACGATCTATGCGCTGGTCAGGCTGACCGATCAGCGGGACGAAATCATTGGCGGACATCTGGAAAGAACACAACAGATCTGTGAGAAAATAGCTCGCAAGATGAGTTTGATTGACCAATACCGTTCGATCATCACCGAAGATTTCCTGAATTACCTGATTACTGCCAGTCCATTGTTTGACATTGGCAAAGTGGGTATCCCCGATGATATTTATCTTAAACCAGGCCCTTTGACACCGGATGAATTTGAAATCATGAAGTCGCATACGATCATCGGCGCTGAAACGCTCAAATCGGTGCTCGCCAAGTTCCCCAATAACAATACGACCCGCCTGGGTATTGAAATCGCCCGTTTCCACCATGAAAAGTGGGATGGCAGTGGTTATCCGGATGGTTTGGCTGGTGAATCGATTCCACTCAGTGCACGGATTATGGCTGTCGCTGACGTTTTTGATGCGATGCGCAGCGGGCGTCCCTATCGGAAAGCCAGTTCCCATGCCGATTGCATCCAGTCGATCCGTTCCGGGAGCGGTTCATTGTTCGATCCTTTGGTTGTCGAGGCGTTTCTCGAGATTGAGCGGGATGTGGAAAAACTATATGGGCAGACTTGATCCCAAACACTGCAAAACGATCCATAAGGGCGTCTTTGGTATCCCCAAGTGTGATTCGAGTTTCCTAAAGGCAATTCAGGAGTATTTTAATGGAAGATAAACTGGCCAGATTGATCACACAGTCGACAACAACGGAGTCAATGACAAAGTTGCTCGAGCAGATCGGCTTGCTTAACCAACTCATGGATTCGATTCCAGACCTGATATTCTTCAAAGACCTCCGGGGTGTTTACCTCGGCTGCAATAAAGCCTTCACGCAGTTTGTCGGCAAGCCAGCCTCGGAGATCATTGGCCGGACGGACTTCGAATGCTTTACCGCCGATATCGCACAGGCATTTGTTGCCTATGATCGGAAAATGCTGGAAAGCGGCGAATCAAAACATAATAAAGAATGGCTCATCTACCCGGATGGCTCACGCGTTTTTGTCGATACGCTCAAGGCACCCCTGAAAGCCCATGATGGCAGTTTTGCCGGTGTTTTCGGCATCAGCCGCGATATCACATACCAATACTTTTCGGAAGAAAAGCTGAAATCAAGTGAAGCCAATTTCCGTACATTTTATGAAACAATCGATGATTTGATTTTCATCTGCAATCAGCAAGGCGAGATATTCTACGCCAATCCTGCGGTCACGCGTAAACTTGGATACTCGTTTGATGAACTGCAGGGTATGCATGTTCTCGATGTGCATCCTGAACCCTTGCGACAGCAAGCGCTCAAGACCTTCGCCGATATGTTCGCCGGCATTGAGGAAAGTTGCTCACTGCCACTTTCCCGCAAGGATGGCGGCCTCATGCCGGTGGAAACCCGGGTCTGGTTCGGCAAGTGGGATAATCAGGATTGCCTGTTCGGGATGAGCAAAGATTTAAGCAAAGAACAGGAATCGTTACAGCGCTTCAACAAGATCTTCCAGGCCAATCCGACACCGATTGCCATCAGCAGTATACCGGATGGCTGTTACACGGATGTGAACGACGCTTTTACGGAAATGACCGGCTTTTCCAGGCAGGAAGTGCTCGGCAGAACCTCGGCACAACTGCAATTGTTCCCTGACCAGGATGCTCATGCCCGGGCTTTCGATATCCTGATCCAGAATGATCATTTGAGCCAGTTTGAACTGAAAGTCCGGAAAAAAAACGGTGAGATCCTGCTTGGCCAGTTTTCCGGGGAAATCATCGAAAGCCAGGGGCAGCAATTCGCCTTGACCGTCATGATCGACCAGACTCGAAACCGGCTCAATGAACAAGCCCTCAATTACCAGGCGAATTTCCAGGACATGTTGATGAAAATTTCGACCAAGTACATCAACCTTCCACTGGAAGATGTCGATTCGGCCATCAACCATTCACTCAAGGAAATCGGCCAGTTTGTCTCAGCCGACCGAGTCTACGTCTTTGACTACAATTTTGAACAGCGGACAACATCGAATATCTATGAATGGTGCCAACCGGGTATTTCACCGCAAATCGACAACCTGCAGAATGTTTCGATGGACGACTTGCCGGATTGGGTTTCAACTCACCAGCAGGGACTGATGATGGCGATCGAAAATGTCTGCGATCTCAAACCCGACAGTCCGCTGCGGCAGATTCTCGAAACTCAGAAAATCAAGAGCCTTCTGACCTTGCCCCTGATGTCAGGTTCCGACTGCATCGGTTTTGTCGGTTTTGATTCAGTTTATAAACACAAAGTCTATTCGGATAAGGAAATTTCCCTGCTTGTCCTGTTCTGCGAGATGCTGGTCAATATCAGGAACCGCGAAAAGCAGGAGCTCAAGCTCAAGAGAGCCAAGGAACAGGCCGAAATTGCCAATCAGGCCAAGAGCCAGTTCCTGGCCAATATGAGCCATGAAATCCGGACCCCCATGAATAGTGTCATGGGCTATCTGCAACTGTTGAGAATCCATGAAAGCAGACCCGATCAACTGGCGACGATCGGTAAAATGATGGAGTCTGCCAATATACTCCTGTCTGTTATCAATGACATCCTCGATGTGTCCAAAATTGAAGCGGGCAAGCTGGAACTTGAAAATATCCAGTTCGCTTTGCGCCCGGCGATTGAAGCAGCTGTCAGCCCTCTGGCCTTCCGAGCTGCAGCAAAAGGCGTCGAGTTCAACGTGACATTCAGTGAGGATGTGCCTGAGATCGTCGAAGGGGATCCGCTGCGCCTGCAGCAGATCCTGACCAACCTCTGCAGCAATGCAGTCAAATTCACGGAAAGAGGATTTATCCACACAACCGTTTCGCTGCAAGGAAGCAATGGACAATCCGATACCCTGTTTTTTACTGTCGAAGACACGGGCATTGGCATGGACCAGGCATCGGTCGTCAAGTTGTTCACCCCCTTTACCCAGGCCGATAGCACCCTGACGCGGCGTTTCGGCGGGACCGGACTTGGACTTTCCATCTGCAAAGAACTGATCCAGCTGATGGATGGCCATTTATGGGTTGAAAGTGAACTTGGCCGTGGCAGTCGCTTCAAATTCACTATCCCGTTCAAACGACCTTACCAGCTGCAAACCGATCGGCCTCCAGTTGTCATGGCGCCAATCCTGTCTTTTCAAGAATCTGTAAACCTTCTGGAATTACTGCCGGGACTTGAACATTTGGCTGGTTGCCTCAGGGAAAGCGATCTACAGGCAATTGAAGAGCTCGAGAAAATCAAGTCACACCCGCTTAGCTCGTTTTTGACCAGCCAGATCTCAGAGCTTGAGCATTGGCTAGACCAATTCGATTTTGACCGGGCATTACTGCTGCTTCGAGATATGGTAAAATCAATCAATGGAGCAAAACAGAACGGCAGCTGATGTGCAAATGGAAAATGATAGCATGGATCCAGCGACAATATTGATCGTCGATGATTTTCCCGGAAATATTGATATTCTCTGCCAGGCTCTTTCTCCCCACTTCAAGTGCCGGGCTGCAGTGAGCGGACATGACGCCCTGTCATTGCTCCGGCGGACTGCATATGTTCCTGATTTGATCCTGCTCGATGTGATGATGCCCGATATGGACGGTTATGAAGTCTGTCATGTATTGAAACAAGATGCCCGGCTCAAAGATATTCCGGTCATTTTTGTCAGTGCTGCCGCAGAGATTCAGAGCAAGCTTCAGGCTTTGAAGCTGGGCGGTGTCGACTACATCACCAAGCCCTTCAACTTCAGGGAAATCCAGGCCCGGATCGACATCCACCTGAAGTTTCATCGTTTAAACCGGCAAATGAACAAGGCCAACAATCATCTGGAAGCACTGGTCGAAGAGAAAATCCAGGATGTGTCGGAATCCCGGATGGAGGTCATTTACGCTTTGACCAAATTATTCAGCCAACGTGACCACAGGGGCGCTGGCCATATCGAGCGGGTGCAGAAAATCTGCAGGCTGATCGCCATCCAGCTGCAGCAAGACCCGGCCTGCCGGAACGTGGTCGATAACCAGTTCATTGACCAGATATTTATCACCAGTCCGCTCTATGATATTGGTAAAGTGAGCATCCCCGACCACATTCTCCTTAATCCGGAGAAATTGACTGCTGAAGATAAAAAACTGATGATGAAACATACCTTGATAGGCGCCCAAACCTTGATGGATGTTCAAATCAGATTTCCCGGCAATCGTTTGCTCGACATGGGGGTCGACATCACCCGCAGCCACCATGAAAAATGGGATGGCAGTGGCTATCCTGATGGCTTGTCCGGTGACAATATCCCGCTCGCAGCGCAAATCCTGGCCTTGGCTGACCGGCTGGACTGCTTGTATGATGATACCTGTCTCGAATGTACAGCTGATCGTTCTGATATCCGCCAGGTTATCCAGGATGAATCCGACATCAGTTTTTCATCTCGCCTGGTGCGTGCATACCAGGCCATTTCATCGGAAGTTGAATCGCTTTTCGATGAAACGTGAGGTTTGATCCCTCCTTGATGAACTGAATGTCTCAACACGACGAATTAAAGGTTAAAAACCTTATCAGTTAGGAAAAAAGAAAATCATGAAGATTGCAGAAACTTTCGCCGCCATGAATTTGTCCGAAGCGACCATGGCCGCCGTAGACAAATTCGGTTTTATCGCCCCGACCCCGATCCAGGCCCAGATTATCCTGCCGATGCTCGACTGGTATGACATCATTGGCAAGGCTCCGACTGGCACGGGAAAGACATTGGCCTTCGGAATACCGATTATTGAACACCTTGACTTGGCCATCCAGTCGCCCCAGGCCCTGATTCTCGCCCCGACCCGTGAACTGGTCGTGCAAATCGTTGATGAATTGCGAAACTTGGCTGCATTCAACCCCCATATCCGGATTGTCGCGATCTATGGCGGGCAGAACATCGATCGACAGATCGATGATTTGCGCAAACATCCGCAAGTCGTCGTTGCCACGCCGGGCCGCTTGATCGACCATCTGCAACGCCGGACCATTTTCCTCGACCAGGTCCAGACGGCAGTGCTCGACGAAGCCGACCGGATGCTTGACATGGGATTTGTCCGTGATGTCCGGAAAATCCTCGACAAGATGCCAAAAGTCGGCCAGATCGCCATGTTTTCGGCGACTATGTCGCGAGCTGTCATGGATATTTCCTGGATTTACCAGCGTGATCCGATCGAAGTGACGGTCATGGAAGATGAGGAAAACAAGCCGCCGATCACCCAATATGGTATCGAACTGGGCGGCCATTCCCGAGTCGAAGTGATCGCGCGTCTAGTCGCCCATCACCATTATGAAAAGACGATGGTTTTCTGCAATACGAAGCACATGGTGCAAGGTGTGACCAAACGCCTGAACCAGATTGGCTGCAAAGCGGACTGCATCCATGGCGACATCCGCCAGTCGACCCGTGAAAAGGTGCTGGCTGATTTCCGCAAAGGCCATCTGCCGGTTCTCGTCGCGACCGATGTGGCTGCCCGCGGGATCGATATCTTTGGCGTCGATGCCGTTTTCAATTATGACGTACCTTTTGAAAATGAAAATTACCTGCATAGGATCGGCCGAACAGGGCGCGCCCATCATCCGGGTGTCGCCTATACTTTCTATGCTTTCCTCGAAAAAATCCGTCTTGATGAAATTGTCCGTTTCACCAAGACCCCTTTGATTACGCTGGATCACTTGACCCTGGAACCAAAACAGGAAACAACGGAAAACAAGGAAACCTGAAATCTGAATTTAAGCCAGTGAAATTTTCAAGAACAGCAGATGCTAAAAAGGAGTTCTCCCTGAATTCGGGAGGACTCCTTTTGCTAGCCGTGAGAAAAATACAGGAATTACTTGGTGCGGTAGACGAATTCCCGCTGGGCGTAAAAGCTGACGGCATACAGCAGGCCATCGCCGATAATCTTGGCGATGATAAGAGGTAAGCCGAATACACCGTTCAGCAGTTTGATCATGCCATAACTCATCAACATGATCATTGTGGCGACCAGGTAATATCGCCAGAGGGCTTGCTTGTGGCTGCCGCGCCGCTTGAAGACAATCTTGTGATTGATCCAGAAGTTGACCAGCGAACTGACCACGCGGGCAATGATGACTGCCGCAAGCAGGGATTGCGGGACCAGCCTGGTCAACAGGTAGAAAATCCCGAGATCCAGCAAGGCTGCAATCGACGACGATGCGATGAATTTGAACATCAGCCGATATATGCGGATTGAATCGATGACCGGGTTGAAGTGGGAGGACTTGTTGTCCTCGATGTAAATCGTTTCGATCGGCACTTGGCTGACTTTGATCTCGTTCGGGCGGATCGCCAGCAACATGTTCATTTCATATTCATACCGCTCGCCGTTCAAGGTGAGGAAGAGCTTGAGGTATTTGAACGGCAGGCCGCGCAGGCCAGTCTGAGTATCTCGAATATCTGCGCCGTTGATCGCCGCAAAGATCAGGCGTGTCAACCGGTTGCCAAACCGGCTGCGCAATGGGATATTGCCGCTGAATTCACGGACGCCGAGAACAAGGGTATCGGGTTGCGCTGACATTTCGTCGGCGATCCTGCGGATGTCCTCCGGCGTGTGCTGGCCATCTGCATCAGCTGTGATCACACCGAAGTCCCCTAGTCGATGTTCGAGAATAAAATTGATGCCAGTTTTCAGGGCCCGACCCTTGCCCATATTGACTGTGTGGGTGACAACAGGGACGTTCATGGTCCGGATCCGGGCAAACAAAGAAGCGAATTCATTGTTGCCGCCATCGTCGACGACAACAATTTTTTCGAAACCGGAACTGCGCAGATCGTGGACCAAGGTGACCAGTTTTTCGTCAGGCTTGTAAGCTGGAATCAGGATACAAGGCAAACTCATGTTCGACTCCTCAGACGCCAAGAGTGATTGATTAATTGTGCTCAATCCTTGCGCTTGAAGCTTTTCTGCTTCTGTGGTCCTTTGACCGGTTCGCCGCCTTTTTCAACGCGGACGACACGGTCGCCGATTTTCTTGTTGGTCAGATTGGCGATGACTTCATCGGCTGCTTCATCAGGGACATCGGCAAACGTATAGCGTCCGTAAATCGCGATGGCTCCGATCTGGCGGCCGGAAAGGGAAGAGCGGGAGCAAATTGCCTTCACAATGTGCTGCGGCATGATGTTGTCATCTGATCCGACATTGATGAATAAGCGGCACATGCCGGATTCAAGCTTCTTGCCGCCGCGGCTGGGCTTTTTGTCCCTGTTGGCTGACCGGTCAGACTGGTCGTCGGCTGTAAAGAAACCTGATTTGGAATTATTATAACTCGAATTATAACGGTTGTTGCGTGCCACGTGATCGAGATAGGGGACAACCGGTTCGATTTCCTGAGCCTTGTGGAAAGAAGTCCCCATGGCCTGCCGCAATAAAGCTGCGGCAATGTCGGCGGTGGTGTAGTAAGTTCCTTCCGGGCTTTCGACATTGAGACTGTTCGTGAACTGTTCGATCGATTCGACATAAGTCGCGAGATCCTCGGCAGCCAGTCCGTCGCGCAGCTCATCGAGGATTGAATTGACACGGCTTTCGGTGACATCGGAAAGACTCGGTGGCTGGGCACAGACGATATTGGCTTTGGCATAATGCTGGATGTTTTTCAGCTCGATGATTTCGCGGCCGACGACAAAGGTGTATGCTTTGCCGCTGCGTCCGGCGCGCCCCGTCCGGCCGATCCGGTGGACATAGTATTCTTCGTCTTGCGGCAGGTCGAAATTGATGACGACTTCGATGTCGTCGACATCGATCCCGCGGGCGGCGACATCGGTCGCGACCAGCAAGTCGACTTCACCGGCTTTGAAGCGGTTCATGACGCGAGTTCGCATCATCTGTTTCATATCACCGTGCAGCGACTCAGCTGAATAACCTCGAGTGACCAGCTTTTCACAGACCTCGTCAACTTTGCGTTTGGTGTTGCAGAAGATCAGCGCCAGTTTGATCCGGTCAGCTTCGATCAGGCGGCAGAGAATTTCCAGTTTATTGGACTCACGGACTTCGATATAGAACTGGCTGATGTTTTCGACGGCCAGCTGTTTCGGGGCGATCCGGACATGGACCGGATCATTCAGGTATTTGTCGGTCAATTCAAGGATGGCTTTCGGCATTGTCGCCGAAAAGAAGACCTTCTGGATCTGGGCAGGGGTTGAGACCAGGATCGTGTCGATATCTTCCTTGAAGCCCATGTTGAGCATTTCATCTGCTTCATCAAGGATGATGCCGCTGATGTTTTCAAGGCGTAAAGTCTTCCGGCGCATATGGTCCATGACACGGCCGGGTGTGCCGACAATGATCTGCGGACGCTTCTTGAGCGCAAGGATCTGGCGGTCGATGGGCTGGCCGCCATATACGGCGAGGATGCGGATGCCTTCTTTGTATTTGGCGACGGCGTGCATTTCATCAGCGATCTGAATCGCCAGCTCACGCGTTGGCGCCAGCACGATGAATTGCACATGGTTATTGTCACGGTCAACGCGCTCGATCACCGGGATTCCAAAGGCACAGGTTTTGCCAGTGCCTGTCTGAGCCTGGCCGAGCATATCGCGGCCTTCCAGGATGTGCGGGATGGATTCGCTCTGGATAGGCGTCGCTTCTTCAAAGCCCATGTCGGCAACCGCACGCTGGACTTCATAGGACAAGGGGAGTTCGTTAAAGGAAAGTGTTTTCAAAAAATTACCTTGCTTTCTTCAAATGAAAAGTATTACAAAATGGCGTAAATCAACAAATTATACCATAGCGGTTCAATACTGTCGAGATAATCCCGATATGACTTGCCAGACTTGCCTGAGAAGTCTGTCCTGGATCTTGCCATTGATCTTGCCCTAGATCCTGCCTGATGATCTCCTGCAGGCCGACTGCCATTGGTTTTGCCACCAGATTCTGCTATAATCTGCTCTGCCAAGAAGGCAATCAATTATATGTAATTTATCATGTGTGTTTTAACTGGAGGAATAGGAATGGATTCGACAATTGGGATTTTCCTGCTGGCAACTGGCGCGGTGACGTTAGCTGAAATGGGTGACAAGACCCAGTTGCTGGCCATGGCTTTTGCGACCCGGATCAAAGCCTCCAAGGTCATGATCGGCGTTTTCCTGGCCACGGTGCTGAACCATGCACTGGCTGTCGCTGTCGGCAACCTGATCACTCGTTTTTCATCCATCCAGGTCTGGATCCAGGGTCTTGCTGCACTATCGTTCATTTTCTTCGGCCTCTGGACAATCCGTGGCGACAAACTCGAGGGCGAAGACCAGCGAAAAAGCAAGTTTGGTGCTGTCATGACCGTGGCGATTGCGTTCTTCATTGCTGAGCTTGGCGACAAGACCCAGTTGGCCACGATCGCCCTGGCCGCTCGGCTGCCTGGCCATCCTCTGGCCATCCTGGCCGGTACGACCACTGGCATGCTGATCGCCGATGGCATCGGGATTATCGTCGGTGTTGTCCTGTGCAAGAAAATCCCTGAACGGACCATCAAATTGATTTCAGCTGCGGCGTTTATCTTCTTTGGTTTGATCGCTGTTTACCAGGTCGCTTCAGCCGATCTTGGCTTGGCTTTACCGGTAACCCTGGCCATCCTGGCCGGCTTGATCGCCTTGACCGCTGTTGTGGCGATGATCCTGATCCGGAAAGACAAGGCGGCTGCTGAGGTGGCGGCGGTTGCCGAATACTGCAGGATCAAGAATGCTTTTGAACATGCGGATGGCGAGAACGGCCTCGAAGTTGGCACGAAAATCGATTCCTGAGCAAAACCGGCAATCATTTCGGAACTGGTCATATCGGAACTGGTCATACAAATCGGGTTATAGACCGCTCGGGTTATAGGCCGCTCGGGCTATAGGCCGCTCGGGCTATAGGCCGCTCGGTTTATAGATCGCTCGGGTTATAGGCCGCTGGACGTTGGATATGAAAAAAGCTGGACGACTGCGAGGGCAGATCGCACCAGCTTTTTTTAGTCTTCTTCGAGTGCGAGCAGCGCTGCAGGGAAGGGTTTGAGCGCCCGCGGCAGGATGCCCATGGTATATGCGATCAGCATGCCATAATTCGTGATCGCCACGCCATGCTCACGGGCTAGGGCAATCCGGTATTGCATTTCCTTGCGGTTCAGCATGCAGCCGCCACAATGGACAATGACCGCGTAGTCTTCAATATTCTTGGGATACTGGACGCCTGAAACCCATTCGAACTGGACATCGCCACCGACAATCTGCCTGATCCAGCGCGGAATTTTGACCGTGCCGATGTCGTCAGACTGGCGATGATGCGTGCAGCCTTCGACGATCAGGACTTTGTCTTCCGGCTTTAGTGTTTCGATTCGCCGGACCCCTTCGATCATGGGGGCGAGGTCGCCTTTCTGGCGTGCGAAAAGGATCGAGAAGGAGGTCATGGGAATGTCATTCGGCGTATCAGCCGAGACCTTGAGGAAGGCCTGGGAGTCGGTTATGACGATCGCCGGTTTTTGTTTGAGGCTTTCAAGCGTCTGTTTAAGCTCGTGTTCTTTGGTAATCACTGCGATCGCATCGATTTCGAGCAAGTCACGGATGACTTGCTGCTGGGGCAGGATCAGACGGCCTTTCGGTGCGGCTTTGTCGATTGGGGTCACCAGGACGGCAATTTCGCCGGGGCGGACCAGATCGCCGACGAGGCCAAGTTCTTCCTCTTCAAAACGGGCGTTCTCGATGATCAGCTCTTTGAGCGCGCCGATACCCTCACCTGTCGCGGCGCTGACGCGGATAGCCGGCAAACCGAGGGATTGTTTCTGCTGTTTGAAGGTTTCATCGGCTATTGGCGTGAGGTCGGTCTTGTTGAACACGACAACCGTCGGGGTCTGTCGTTTCTTGAGATCGGCCAGGAAGTCACGCTCGAAATCAGTCACACCGGTTTCAGCGCTGACGACAACGATAGCCAGATGCGTTTTGCGCAGCACTTCATAAGTCTTTTCAATGCGCAAGCTACCGAGTTCACCGACATCGTCGAGGCCTGCGGTATCGATGATCACAACTGGACCGATGGGCAGGAGCTCCATCGTTTTGTAAACCGGGTCGGTTGTCGTTCCGGCAACAGGAGACGTCACGGCAATGCTTTGGCCTGTCAGGGCGTTGATCAGTGATGATTTGCCGGCGTTCCGCTTGCCGAAAATGGAGATGGCGACTCGATTGGCCATAGGGGTATTGTTCATGTTGAAAAGCCTCCGCTATTTGCTGCCGGGGATTCCCGGACTGGTCATGGTTTCAGGCTGGAGAATTCGTTCCAGCTGTTCTCTGGTCAGAAGACCTTGCCGGATCAGCAGGGAACGAACACTTTCACCGGTCGAAAGGCATTCGCTGGCAACTTGCGCAGCCCGGTCATAACCAATGTAGCCAGTCAGAGCGGTGACGATCGCGGTGCTATTATCGAGAAGTTCCTGACAACGGGCGACATTGGCTTCGATACCCACGATGCACTTGTCAATGAACAAAGGGATGACATGGTCAAGCAGATCAAGCGTCTGCAGCAGATTATGGGCGATCAGCGGCAAGAACGCATTAAGCTCGAGCTGGCCGCCCTGGGCAGCCAGCGTGATGGCGAGGTCATTGGCCATAACCTGGTAAGCGACCTGGTTGACAGCCTCAGGCAGGACAGGATTGACCTTGCCCGGCATGATCGACGAACCGGATTGCAGCGGCGGCAGTCGGATTTCGCCAAAACCGGCGCGGGGACCGGAGGCCAACAGCCTCAAGTCGTTGGCGATCTTGGTCAGGCTGACAGCGGCGGTCTTGAGCAAACCGGACACTTCTACGAAGACATCGTTGTTCGAGGTCGCATCCATCAGGTATTCGGCGCGTGCCAGGCCAAGTCCGGTCACCTCGCGCAACTTGTCGATCATCGTGAACAGGTACTTGCGCGGGGCGTTGATACCGGTACCAACAGCCGTGCCGCCGATGTTGACCTGCCGCAGGCGCTCCTCGACTTTGTAGATCCGCCAGCGGTCGCGGGCGATGGCCTGCGACCATGCGCCGAATTCCTGGCCGAGGGTAACGGGTACAGCATCCTGCAATTGAGTCCTGCCGACTTTCAGGACCGTCGAGAATTCCTGTTCTTTAGCCTGCAAGGCAGTCTGCAGCCGGGCGAAGTTTTCACTGACTGATTTCAGACGGTTGATTGCTGCAATACGGACAGCTGTCGGAAAGACGTCATTGGTTGACTGGAACAGATTGACATGGTCAATCGGATGAACCAGGGTATATTCACCTTTGGCAAATCCCAGGATTTCCAGGGCCCGGTTGGCCAGGACTTCATTGATGTTCATATTGGCTGATGTTCCGGCACCCCCTTGCAGGGCGTCGACGACGAACTGGTCGGCAAGAGCGCCCGCGAGTACTTCATCGCAAGCCTGGTTGATCGCCCGGCCAATCGTCGGATCAATAAATTTGTGTGTGATATTGGTCAGGACAGCAGCTTTTTTGATCTGGACCAGGGCGCACACCAGGTCAGGGTGGATGGGCTGGCGTAGAATCGGGAAGTTTTCCAACGCCCGGATCGTCTGGAGTCCATAATAAATGGGGTCCTCGATCGTTGCCTCACCGTGAGTGTCTCGCTCTATCCGCATGGCTATTCCTCGCATTCAAAATGATCGCTGGCTGAAAGATACCAGTTCCAATTGTGCTTCTGCCTGGCTGAACGTGCGCCAACGCGCAGAATTCAGTACCAGTATAGCTCAGGATTAACGAATGACGAGGTAGCTGGAGATACAAATTTAAAGAGCGAGCCGGGCGAAGCTCAAGTTATGCGAGCTGTGAAAAGGTGGGAGCTGTCAAACCGACGAAACCTGCATAGGCTTGGTCGGTTTCGAAGCGGATCAAGTTCAACGCTGCTTTTTCAAATTCAGCGAGCTTTTCATAGGCCAAATTGCTCTCGAAACTCATGCCGAATTCCGGCCGGTACTGATTCGTGATCTGGCGGAGCTGGGCAAAAAGATCAACGATACCATCATGCTCGGTGATCATGTCGGTCACACTGACAACCGCATCACTAAGTTGGGCGCGGTCAACTTCATGCCGCAGGATGACCGGGAAGACCTCGCGGGATTCGCGGTTCAGGTGAGCGGATAATTGGGACAGCAGTTTTTCGAAAATCTTCCGGACTTCGCGAAGTTCGATATTATCGGGGTCAGCTGTGCGCAGCGCATTTTGTGTCAACTGGTCGAGCAAAGGCAGTTCATGGGCGACCAGCTTATTATGGGCATTTTTGATCTCACGGATGACATCAACTGTATTATTCGTTTTCATTGTGTTCATATAAAAACCTCCTGTTTGGTGGAGTCTGTTTTGTTTGGCAATGATTAAATATTGACCTTGAAAGATTTGATCCACAACTTTGCTGTGTGGAGCTAATCACATCGTACGTCCTCCGAGGCTATTCGACAATTGGCGTAATTAATAAATAAAATGCGGAGATAGTCATGATGTTTGTGCATAAATGATCGAATATGATTGTAAGTGACAATAATAACAAAAACATAACTATAATATTACTTTTGACAATCACTGGTGAGCAGGTCAAGTTATATAAATTATTTGTTCTTGCGTGGGGCTGGCCGCTTGTCCGATCCTTGTTTGAAGAAAATGAAAAACCTGAGGCAAGCGATGGGCAAGCCTCAGGTTTCTTACAAAAGTCGAAATGAATCGGTCTGACTTTTCGGTATGGGCAGAACAATCAACCCTTTTTGTTACGGGTCGAGACATCGAACAAGACGGCCAGGATCAGAACAATACCACGGATGATATACTGCCAGGAAATATCGACACCCATCAGGTTCATGCCATTGGTCAATGAAGCCATGACGAATGCACCGACGATCGAGCCAGTGACTTTGCCGATACCGCCTGATGTGGAAACACCACCGACGTAGGCTGAGGCGATGGCATCCAATTCGAAAGCAACACCGGCGGTTGTTGTTGCCGATTGCAAGCGAGCTGTATAGAGGATACCGGAAAGGGCTGCAAGCATGCTCATCGAGCCAAAGACAAAGAAGGTGATGTATTTGACACTGATACCACTGAGTTTCGCAGCTTCAGGATTACCACCGACGGCGTAGATGTGGCGGCCCAGCACGGTGCGCGTGGTCATGAAGTGGAAAATGCCGGTGACGATGATGACGATGACGACGGTCCAGGACAGGCCGTTGAACTGGGACAAGATGTAGGAAACATAGGCGATGATCAGGGACATGAAGACAAGTTTCATGATGTGGATTTTGGTTGAAACGACTTCAAAATTGTATTTCATCTTATTGTGGCGGGTTTTGCTTTCGCTGATGATCAGGGCGACAATAGCCAGGGCACCGAGCACCAGGGTGACAAAATGAAGATTGGGGAGAATCTTGATGTCGGGGATGAAACCATTGCCGAGGGCATTGAAACCAGCATTCGGGATGATGATCGTGCCGGATTTCTGGGTGGCCTGCAGCAACGCACCACGAAAGATCAACATGCCGGCCAGGGAGACGACGAAAGCCGGCATATTCAGTTTCGCAACGAGGAAGCCGTTGAACATGCCGATCACGACACCGAGGATCAGGATGATCGGAATCGTCACGATGACCGGCAAATGAGCCTGGGTCAGCAGGATGGCGGCCACTGCGCCAAGGAAGCCTGCGACATAGCCGACCGAAAGGTCAATGTGGCGGATGATCAGAATCAGGGTCATGCCGACTGCAAGGACAGCAATGTAGCCGGTTGCGTCGATGAGCTTGCTGATATTACGAGCCGAGATAAAGGTCCCTTTGGTAAAGATCGCGAATATCGCCATGATGGCGATCAGAGCAATGTACATGCCATAGTCGCGGATGTTTTTCTTGAGCAATTCTTTGATTTCTGTGACAAAACCCATATTATAGTTCCTCCTTTGGTTCTCGTTGGCAGCCTGTTGACCGGCTGATCAGACTGTGGCCAGGGCCATGACGGCGTCCTGGGTCGCTTCTTCGATCGGCAGTTCACCGGTGACCCGGCCTTCGGCGACAACGTAGATGCGGTCGCTCATACCGAGGATTTCCGGCAATTCGGATGAGATCATGATGATGCTCATGCCCTGTTCGATCAGCTGGTTGATGATGGTGTAGATTTCAAACTTGGCACCAACGTCGATGCCTCGGGTCGGTTCGTCGAGAATCAGGATATTCGGCTTGGTGAAGAGCCACTTGCCCAGGGAGACTTTCTGCTGGTTGCCGCCGGAAAGCTTTCCGGTTTTCATCTCGATACTGGGTGCCTTGATTGTGAGTGACTCCTTATAGTAGTTGGCAATTTTGATTTCTTCGTTTTCGTTGATGACGCCATTCTTGGCCAGAGCCTTGAGATTGGCGAGGGTGATATTGTTCATGATGTTGTCGATCAGGATCAGGCCGTCGCCTTTGCGGTCTTCGGTGACATAGGCGATGCCATGCTTGATTGCCTGGCCGGGATTTCTGAGTGTAACGGTCTCACCATTGATTTTCAGTTCGCCGTTGATTTTGTAATCGCGTGGATTGCCAAAAATCGAGAGTGCCAATTCAGTCCGGCCGGCACCCATCAGGCCGGAAAGACCGATGACTTCACCGCGGCGGACATTGAAATTGATATCCTTGAGGATTTTCCGACCCACCGCAGGATCAAATGCGTTCCAATCCTTGACTTCAAGGACTTTCTCGCCAGCTGGTTTCTTGGGGCGCTTTGGATAGATATCATCAATCGCCCGGCCAACCATGTTCTTGATCAAGGCTGGCTCAGAGACTTCGCCTTTGGTGGCGTCGAGTGAACAAATCGTCTGGCCGTCGCGCAGGACGGTGACGGTGTCTGCGATGGCAATAACTTCTTTTAGCTTATGGGATATCATGATCGAAGTGATGCCTTCATTGCGTAGTTCTTTGAGCAACATCAGCAAGTTGGCCGAATCATCTTCATTGAGAGCAGCCGTCGGTTCATCAAGGATCAGCAGCTTGACTTCTTTGCTGAAAGCTTTGGCGATTTCGATCAGCTGCTGTTTGCCGACACCAAGATCTTTGATTTTGGTTTCCGGATTGACTTTGAGTTTGACTTTTTCAAGCATCTTAGTCGCCTGGACAATGGTTTCATTCCAGTCGACTGTACGGCCCTTCATAATCTCATGGCCGAGATAGATATTTTCGTAGACCGTCATATCGGGAACCAGCGCAAGTTCCTGGTAAATAATCGCCACACCGGCTTTTTCCGAATCAGCGATGCCGCGATAGGACTGGACTTGACTATTGAGAACGATGTCGCCAGAGTAATCGCCTATCGGATAGACACCGGACAGCACCTTCATCAAAGTTGATTTGCCTGCGCCGTTTTCACCGACCAGACAGTGGATTTCGCCCCTCTTGACGCTGAAGTTGACGTTGCTCAGGGCTTTGACGCCGGGGAATTCTTTAGTGATATTACGCATTTCCAGAATGTAGTCATTTGCATTTGACACTTCTTTCAACACTTCCCTTCAAAAATCGTTGATCTGGTCGATCAATCGGAACAGACCGGTTTGGAGTGCTATGTCTGACAGGGCAGGATCGTGGCAGCTCGTAGGCTGCCACGATCCATTGCTGATGGGGGTTAGGTCAGAAGATTATTTGAGGCCTGTGAAGTCAGCGGCGGCGTAGTAACCGGAATCAATCAGAGCGGATTTGACATTGACCTGGTCAACGACGATGACCTGGGTCTGCAGCGCTTTGACATCAACCTTCTTGTTGTTGTAAGAACCAGTGGTCTTCGGTTCTTCACCCTTCAGGATGGAAACGGCCATGGTGATCGAATCTTTAACGAGGCTGCGGACATCTTTGAAGACGGTCATGCTCTGTTTGCCATCGATGATGTACTGGACGGAAGCTTTTTCAGCATCCTGGCCGGTGATGACATAGCTTGTGACGTCTTTGTCGGATTTGAAGGTGTCGGCGATGGAACGTGCGGTGCCATCGTTCGGAGCCAGGATGAAGACGTCGCCTTTGTCAGCAGCTTTAGCGGAGGTCAGGTGAGCTTCAGCTTTGTTCTTGGCTTCGTTGAAGTCCCAGTTGGTGGTGACCTGGCCAATGATGGCAGACATTTCGTCACGGGTCAGCGTCGCTTTGTCTTTGAACTTGAGAGCTTCAGAGGAGTTCTTGATCACGAATGTGCCATCAGCGATTTTAGGCTGGAGAACACTCCAGGCGCCTTCAAAGAACAGGAAGGCATTGTTGTCGGAGGAAGCACCGGCATACAGGTAAAGCGGGGCAGCTTTTTTACCGGCAGCTTTGTCAACCAGATACTGGCCCTGGGCAGCGCCGACAGCGATGCTGTCGAAGGTAACGTAGAAATTGACATTGGCAGTGGAGGTGATCAGGCGATCGTAGGAGATGACTTTGACTCCGGCAGCGGCAGCAGCGTCAGCGGCGGCAGCAGCAGCGTCACCGTCTTGCGGGCAGATGATCAGGACTTTGATGCCCTTGGTGATCAGCGCTTCGACGTTGGCTTTTTCTGTTGCAGAGGATCCCTGGCTGAAGAGAACTTCAGAGCTAAAACCAGCTTCTTTGAGTGCAGCAGTGAAGCGGCCTTCATCCTGAACCCAGCGGGGCTCGTCTTTGGTCGGGAGAACGATACCGACATCGAGTCCACTCTTGGCCGGCGCGGCAGTGGTTTCGCCAGCGGCAGCGGTGGTTGCGCCAGCGGCAGCGGTGGTTGCAGTTGATGCGCAGCCAGCCATGGCGAACAGGGCGACTGACAGCGTCAGAACCAGAAGCAGGGCGACTGATTTCTTGGCAAGTTTCATCTTTCTTTTCCTCCTTGTTTTGTGGCCGGGAGTTTTCACCGGCCTTCCAACGACAGGCTAACATAGGGCGATCCGCATTTACTTGTCACAGTTCTTAAGTATTTTGGGAAAATCTGGAAATATAAAAAATGCAGGACAAATTTGCGACAAGAAAATGCTATTCCGGTATACAATTGCAGTTCATGCTGTTCTCAAGACCTCGTCGTGATAAAACCCGCACTTCATGTTAGAATATTGATTCTAGATCAGTGAAAGGCATGGTTGTATGTCCAGAAAAAAGTATTTCTACCCTGTGATGATGCTCCTGTTGATTGTTGTGATGATATTGCCATTAGCTGCATGTGGCCAGCCCTCCGGGCAGACATCCGGTTCTGCAGGCACCAATGAGCCAGTCACATCGGCATCTGGAACCAGCTCAAATCCGCAGGGTTCACCAACGTCCGGCGATAGTTCCGCCCCGACTGATACACCGGTCACAACGACAAAACCGGCTTCGGGACAGACTTCGGCAGTGACATCAAACCCAACATCCACTGCAACGCCCGCGACAACAACGACGTCAGCCCCAACGGCATCACCGACGGCAACTCCAACGACATCATCTGCGGGAGCAGCCTTGCCATTCACTAATTGGACCCAGACGGCTCAGGGCCAGATCCTCTGGTATGATCCGGCCCCGGCTCAGATTGCCTATAATTCGCGAGTCCAGGTCACGGTCACGATCCCCGAGGGATATACCCTGGTCGACATCTGCAAACTCCTCGAAAAGAAAGGCGTCCAGACTTTCTACCATCTGTTTTCCGCCGCCTTGAATGGCAACTATCCGAGTTATGGATTCATCGATGCCTCGCGTGCGACGGCCAACCGCCGCTATGCGCTCGAAGGCTATCTTTTTCCGGACACTTACCGGTTTTATGTCGGTGAAACACCTTACAATATCTGGGCCAAGTTCCTGAGCAATTCGAATGCGGTCCTGTCAGGATATACGTCATATCCTGGGATGACGATGGACCAGGTTATCACACTGGCTTCTTTAATCGAAGAAGAGGCGTTCACCGGAGATACCCGTGCCAATGTCTCTTCAGTTCTGCACAATCGCCTGAACAGCGGCAAAAGGCTTGAACTCGACAAAACGATCAATTACGTTGAATGGTATATCAAGCCCTTGATCCAGTCGTCCGACCTTTCGGTGATCAATGCTTACAATAGTTTCTACAATACTTATAAATGCTCTGCTTTACCGGCCGGGCCGATTACCAATCCGGGGCGCCTGGCGATCGAAGCTGCAATCAATCCGGCTGTGACCAATTATCTCTACTTTGTCACCGATGCAGCAGGCAATTACTATTACGCAGCCACGTGGGAAGAACATCTGGCCAACCTGAAAACAGCAGGCCTGGCCTGACAGCCTGGGAGGACAACACATGCAAATGCGGCAAAGCAAAAGGGAAATCAAAGATGAAGCTGAGTTGCGTGCGATTCTGGATGCCTGCAAGAGTTGCAGCGTCGGCCTGGCCGATGGCGATCAGCCATACGTCGTTCCGATGAATTTTGGCTATCGCTGGGATCACAATGGCTTGATCCTGTATTTTCACAGTGCGCTGGAAGGACGTAAACTTGAGATCCTGTCCCGGAACAACAAGACTTGTGTCGTTCTCGACCATCGACATGCCTTGCGTTCCGGAGAAAAGGCTTGCCAGTATTCGATGAATTTTGAATCGATGATGATTTTCGGCCGGATTGATCTGGTGACAGATCCTCAGGAGCAACAACAGGGGCTGAATGTGTTGATGGGCCATTACACCGGTCGGGAAAACTGGACTTTTGACGAAAAGCCACTGGCGATCACAGCTGTCTTGCGTATGACTGCAGAAAGATGGAGCGGAAAGAGACTTGAAAAATGAGATACTTCGACAAGAGGCATGATCAATGAAATATAAGGGAGAAATCGGCCTTCTTTGCGTTGCGCTGATCTGGGGCAGCGGTTTTGTCGCCAGCGACTTGGCTCTTGGCGCCCTGACTGCAACGCAGCTCATGGCCATCCGCTTTGCCATCGCTGCAGGTGTCATGGGCCTGGTTTTCCGCCGCCAGCTGCGCTCGATCGATCCCGTGACCCTGCGCAATGGCATCATCCTCGGCGTATTCCTGTATACATCATTTCTGGCCCAGACAATCGGCCTTGTCTATACGACACCTGCCAAAAATGCCTTTTTGACCTCGATCAATGTGATCATTGTCCCGTTTATCGGCTTGGCGCTCTTCAAAAAGCCAATCGAACGCCTGGGCGTCATCGGCGCTTTCCTGGCCGCAGCCGGAGTCGGCTTGATCAGCCTCAACCTTGATGGTTCGGTCAATATCGGCGACTTGCTGACGATCCTGTGTGCGGTTGGTTTCGCCTTCCACATCTTTTTCACGGGCGAATTCCTGCGCCGCGGTGCGAATGCGATCGTACTGACCGTTCTCCAGCTTTCAACTGCAGCCGTTCTTGCTGTTGTGGTTGCCGGTGTGGACCAGGTCCTCGGATGGGGCGAAGTCAAGGGCGGAACCGGCATGGCTGCTTCTTTAATGGCAGCTGCCTACCTTGGCATATTGTCGACGGCCGTTGCTTTCCTGCTCCAGACGGTGGCTCAGCAGTGGACGACCCAGACTCGCGCCGCTATCATCCTGTCGACTGAATCAGTCTTCGGCGCCTTGCTTTCGGCATTGATCCTGCACGAAAAACTGACGGTCAGGATGATCATTGGTTCGGCAATTGTCTTTGCTGCGATCATCCTGGCTGAGAGCCAGGCAGCCCGAAAGCCTCAAATATCAGCAGAACTAGCTGCATCTGATCCATAAACCAGGCTTTGAAATTTGCGCGATGTGGGGAAAGGGGAAACACCATGGCCACTGCAGCAGCCAAAAAATTGAAATTGCTGTACATCATGAACTTCCTTCAAGATCAGTCTGATGAAGATCACCCAGTCACACTTGAGGACATCCAGAACGAATTACTGTCCCATGGGATCGAGGCTGAGCGCAAGTCGATTTACAACGATATCAATCTTCTCCGGGATTTCGGTCTGGATATCGCCAGTCAGCGTGGACGGGACAGCAACTATCGCCTGCTGAGCCGACTTTTTGAACTGGCTGAGCTCAAGTTGCTGGTTGATGCTGTTGAAAGTTCACGGTTTGTCACCACCAGGAAAACCCGCGAGTTGATCAACAAACTCGCCAGCCTGACCAGCCGCCATCAGGCACAGTCCTTGCAGCACCAGCTGATCCGGACCGGTAAAGTCAAAGCTGCCAATGAGTCTGTCCTTTATACCATCGATACGGTCCACCAGGCCATCGATCGTGACCGCCAGATTTCCTTCCGCTACCAGGAATACACGATTGACAAGCAGATCCGGTTCCGCCGGGGAGGGGAGCGTTATCACGTCAGTCCGTTTGCGATGACGTGGGATGATGAGCATTACTATCTGATTGCCTATTATGAGCGCTATGGGCGGTTGTCCCAGTTCAGGATCGACCGGATGAATGATGTTCAGGTCAGCCAGCAACCTCGTTTCCGACTCGACCACACCTTTGACCTCGGTGACTATGTTCGCAGCACGTTCGGTATGTTCAGTGGCGAAACCCAGGATCTGCAAATCTGTTTCCACCAGGAACTGATCGAGGTCGTCGTTGACCGGTTCGGCCAAAACATCGCCTTCCATACCGATGGCGAAAATCATTTTACAGTCAACCTGAAAGTTGTCATCAGTCCGTCTTTCTGGGGGTGGCTGTTCCAATTTGGCGAAAAAGCGCGTGTGGTCGCACCGCAAACGGCAGTTGAAGCGTACTGCAAACATTGCCAGTCGGTCATTGCGGCTCACCACAAGGATTAGGAGGGATGACGATGCAGCGATTGAAACTGCTCTGCAGCGGCAGGGTACAAGGTGTCGGGTTCCGCTACTTTGTCCTTTTGACAGGTCAGGCCTTGGGGGTGACAGGTTATGTGCAGAACCTGGACAATGGCGACGTGCTGATCGAAGTCCAGGGTCAACCTGATCAATTGACGGCATTCATCGCCCGTGTCCAGGCAGGCAATCATTATTCCCGCATCGAACGCCTGGTCCAGTATCCGATTCCTGTTACACCAAAAGAGGCTGGGTTTGAGATTGTCTATGACTGATGGTCTTTCCAGCCGGCGGAAGAATCGGCAGATGGATGCCCGGAAGCCGGCCAGCGCCAAACAGGATGGCCGTTTTGGCCTCAGGTCGTGGTTGACAAGACGCCGCTGGCTTATCCAGCTGGGCTTGATGTTTCTCCTCACCAGCCTGGTGATGACGGCCCTGTTGCTTGTGCTTGTCTCCCGCCTTGTCTCTGGCCAGCTCGTCAACCAGACCGATGCTGCCAATCGCGAACTGCTGGGCCAGACTTACTCGACGATCGATTACACCTTGACCGATGTTTACAGTGAATATTACCAGCTTTGGCGCAAGGATCCGGATATTCGAGCGATCCTGTCTGCCGGAGATTCTACCGTCCTGACAACCGAACAGGATGCACTGGTTTCAGCACGTCTTCGCTTCAGTGCAGACCAGACCAAGCTGGTCCATTCCATATATTTGATCAGCTTTAGCCATAACCGGGTCTGGTCTAGCCGTAGCGAGCCATCTACTCTCACGGACCTGTCGGACCTTGGTGCAGCAGAATTCCTGGCGGCCATTACGGGCGATTTCGAAAAGCATCAAAAAGATGTATTTTTTGCCCGGAAGGCCATGTTCGCAAACCCGGCAGGATCTGCGCCAATGACTGCCTCACCGCCGGAAAATGGCGAATCATTAATCAATGTAAAAGCAAACAATATCCTGTCTTTTTTCTTCGTTCAGAGACAGGCTGATGGGCAGTTTGGGGAGGTCCTGCTGGTCAATCTCGACCGGGACAAATTTAGCTCCCTGATCAAGCTCCATTCAGACAATGGTTTCATCATCCTGGTATCGCCAAGTGGCGATATCATTGCCGACACCTCAGAGCGCTGGATCGAAAGCCAGATTTCATCCCTGCTGATCCATCCTGCAACTTTTGACAATATTGTCCAGTCAAGCCAGACTGGCGGGTCACTGATCGCAGCCACGTCTGACGGCCAGAGCCTGGTGACTTGGCAAAAAGCTGGAACAATGGGCTTTTTCCTGCTCGATATCACACCGATGGATCGTGTTTACCGTGAAGTGACATCACTCAACCACCTGATTGCCATCTATTTTGCTGCTGCATTGATCATCAGCCTTGGGATCGGTTTGTGGTCCGTCCGCAGATTGTATCGTCCACTGCAAGGCCTGGTCTCACGCATGAACCAGCTTGGCCGGCGGGGCGAGGATCAACTCATGGATGAATTTGCATCTCTCGACGCTGCCTATCAGGAATTTGAGCGCCGGGAAAACCAGAGCGCGATACATAGTCTCATCAATGGTGTTGTGACGGAATCGGCCCGGCAGTTGTTTGCGGACAATGTTGTCCTTTGGGTCGGACTCGTGATCATGCCGATCCAGGATCACGCAATTGTGCCAGAGCAGATTCAGCTGATCCATGACAGATTGCGGCGTGACTTGGGCACACCGACTGTCATTTTTACCGATGACTGCTTTGTCGTGTTGCTGAGTGGGGAAGAGGGTGTCTGGTGTGAACCTGATGAAATACGCCGACAGGTCGAACCGATCTTGCAAACCTTGGCGGAGGACTATCAAACGATTTGGGTCATCGGTGCCGGTGTACCGGTCGACCAGCTGGGCGACTGCCGCACCACATACCGCCAGGCGCTGATTGCTGCCAGCCAGGCCCGGCTGGTTTCTGATGAACACTCATCATCAGCCTGGCGAATCCAGTTCTATCAGGAAATGGGCCTGGCGGCTGGTGGGCCCAAGAATACCAGCCAGTCGGTTGCCAACCAAGTCATGGCGATCATTTCCGACCAACTGGCGAATCCCGACTTATCCGCAGACCGGGTCGCCGAAATGATCGGTTTGTCGACCGGATACCTGCGCCAGCTTTTCAAACAAGAGACGGGGAAAACCATCAATGATCATCTCAGCGAAGTTCGAATCCAGCGCGCTTGTGAATTGCTGAAGCTGACCGATCAGACAGCCAGGGAAATTGCCCTGGCGGTCGGTTACATCGACAGCCGCTATTTTTATACACTTTTCAAGAAGCGGACAGGGCTGACGACCGAGCAATATCGTCAACAGTCGCGCCGGTCGTGATGTTTGAATTTTACTGGACAACGTCAGCAAGTGTTTGAAATCTGCGGACGTGTTGGTGAAATGTGTTCAATATTTGCATCTTTCATATGGTTATGCAGATTTTGAACTTGGCAAGACCCTTGTCTGAACATAAATTGAATCTAGTTGATGCCTTTAATTTCGCCGGCATTTTCATAACAGCGACTTGAACTGGTGTACTCATCCAGCCAGGAAGCTACATACAAGGAGAAGACCGATGTTAAAAAATAAAATCCTGATCAGCTTACTGACCGGTTCAGTGTCTTTGGTTTCACTCGGCACAATTGCTGTTGTGTCGAATCCGGCTGGAACATCGAACTGGATTGCCCGCAACATCATGGGCTCAACTGACCAGGCTGCAGCAGATGATGGACTAATGGATGTTTTTTCAAACTGGATAGCATCCACAGTGCCAGTCGAATCAACCGCTGGAACAACCATTGATTCGGAGGAGATCGAGGCAACGGAGGGAACAGGGGCAACTGAAAATAAGCTGGATGCCCAAGCTTCAGCCACAATGGGTGCTGCATCTGCCGGACAGACTGGAACCCAAACCTACTCAGGTCCGGTTGATGCAGTCGCATCAGCGACAGCGCAGCGGATCGAGTCAGTCCTGAACAGCGCGCCGTCCGGTGCTGTCGATGCCGTGGCTTCTGCCTCCGTCCTTTCGACAACCACACCAGGTGGTACAGGTTCCAGCACTTCCGGATCGGGCACTACTACGACCGTAGATGCCATCGCTTCAGCTTCATTAGCAATACCAGCAGGGACTGCAAGTCCGGAATCCCTGGAGGGACTCATTTCGCTTGAACAGGCAATTGCCTTAGCCCAGGCTGAAATCAAAGGGTCTACCTTTAGGGGCTATGAATTTGAAAATGATTATCCGCCTGTCTTTGAAATCTTCCTGACCACTGAATCGGCCGTCTATGAAGTCGAAATCCATGCAGTAACAGGGGCAGTGCTCGAAGTCGATTCCGAGTCGCTTGAACGCAGCGAAAGCGACGGTGAAAGCGACGGTGAATCGGCCGATGAAGAGGAAGAGGCCGAATAGGACAAGTTGGCGAAGAAAAGGCTATTCGCAGATTGCTTTTTGGTGACTCCTCGAATTGTTGATAATTGCGGCCTGGCGTATGATAGAATTATCAATTTTAGAGGAGTCTCTTGCATGTCAATTCAATTGATTGTCACCGACCTGGATGGCACGGTCCTGGACGAAGAAAACCGGATTCCTGACCGTGTCAGGACAGCTTTTTATCTCGCCCGCCAGAAAGGCATTCCCGCGGTTATTGCGACCGGCAGGACCATGGTCGAGATGCTTGAAGCCCAGGAGGCAATCGGTGCCGATCACTTCAGCATTACGATGAATGGTGCTTTCGTTTTTGACCATCATCGCAATGAGACACTCAATCACCAGCATCTTGAACGAAACCAGGTGATCACGATCATCAAATTGCTGGAATCCTACAGTGATGTGTTTTTCCATGCTTATGGCAACAACCAGCCGATTTGCTCTGAGAAAACGCTGCGCTCGATCCATATGAGCGGTGTCGGCCCGGCTTATGTCGCCATGTACAATACGACCCAGAAAGTTGTGCCGGATTTGATCCCCTACATCGAATCCACCGGACTGGAAATCAACAAATTCTATATCACCTCGCAGAATGTTGAGCATCTGAGCATGATCAAGGCGTATGCTAACGAACTCAAGGGGGTCCGTGGCCTGCAATCTTTGCCGCGGGGCATCGAAATCATTCCTGAAACTGTGGATAAAAGCTTTGCGGTCCAGCTGCTGTGTGACCACTTGGGTGTCGATATCGCCAAAACTCTGGTGATCGGCGACAGTGAGAACGATATCGGCATGCTGAAGGTTGGCGGGATCAGCGTTGTCATGGGTAATGCACCGGCACATGTCAAGGAATTTGCCGACTGGATCGCACCAACCAATGTAGAAGATGGAGCAGCAGTGGCCATCGAACGGTTTGTCCTCTAATTTTGTCCTCTAATACTGAAAAGTAAAAAGCTTATGCCGCCTTGTCTGTTCGCCCGTTCTTGGCGTGCAGTTCGCCCGTATCTAAGTCATGTCCACCAGCGCGTGCTATAATTAAATTGTTTGAGATGTTGTGACCTGGACTTGAAAAGAAAGATCTGGTGAACATCATGACAGCATTTACACCGATTCTGGCGGCCTTCCTGGCCCCGCACCCGCCGATCATCATTCCCGAAATCGGCAAAAAAAGCCATGAGGCCGATCTGACAATCGCAGCTTTGCACCAGGCGGCCACGGACTTGCAAGCACTCGCGCCTGAAGCGATCGTTGTCATTTCCCCTCATGCCCCGATGTTCAGTGACTATGTCTATTTTTACAGCGGCAGTCGTCTGACAGGGGATTTTGGCAATTTCGGACGCCCGGATGTCCAGCAAGGATGGCCAGCCGACGCTGAACTGGCCGATGCAATCATTGCCGAACTCGGCCATCTGGATATTGCTGGCGGGTATCTGTCCGCTGCCGAGCGAAAACGTCATGATCTTGACGGTTCACTTGACCATGGCGTCCTGGTGCCGCTGTATTACCTGACGGAGCACCTGCCGGACACTCCGCTGGTTGCATTATCCAGTTCGGGTCTCGATCTGGAGCGTGTTTTTGCACTCGGCCAGGCGATCACCACGGCCGCCCGGCGTTTGAACCGGCGGATTGTCCTGGTTGCCAGCGGTGATCTGTCGCACAAAGCCAATCCGCAAAGTCCTTATGGCAGTTGCCCTGAGGGTGCAGAATTCGATCACCAGCTCATGGCGGCGATCAAGTCCGGCGACCTCCGGCAGATCCTCGAGATCAACCAGTCCTTGCGTGACCGTGCGGCTGAATGTGGCTACCGATCTCTGGTTGCCCTTTGTGGTGCCTTGAGTGATGTCGATGTCCAGACCAAGGTATATCATTACGAAGCTCCCTATGGGATCGGATATGGTGTCGCCAGTTTCCTGCCGCTTCGGCAGAAGGACCAGCAGGCTGAAAAATCCGGCCAGACGACTGATCAGCATCTCAACAACCAGCACTCTGTACCGGTCCAGATCGCGTGGCGCACCCTGGAAAAGTATCTGGCCAACCATAAACGGCTTGACCAGGCTGAACTGGATGATCTGGACCTGGCTCCCTTCGATCAGCAGCGAGCCGGCGTGTTCGTGTCCCTGAAAAAAGATGGCAATCTACGCGGTTGCATCGGTACAACAGGTCCGACGACTGCCAGTACGGTGGCAGAAATCATCCAGAACGCAATCAGTGCCGCAGCTCAAGACCCGCGCTTTGATCCTGTCAACCGCTACGAACTGCCCCATTTGACGATCAGCGTCGACATACTTGGCGAATCCGAACCTGTTTCCGACCGCAGCCAGCTCGATCCTAAAACCTATGGGGTGATTGTGCGCCGCCTGGGCCATACGGGATTGCTGCTGCCGGATCTCGAGGGTGTCGACACGGTTGTTGAACAACTGGCGATTGCCTGCCGGAAAGCCGGGATCGATCCGAGCCAGCCTTATTCGATCGAACGATTCCAGGTCGTTCGCTATACCTGATTGCTGGTCATATCCGGGTCGCGCACAGGACCCGATCCGTTTATCCGTTTCCTGCCTTGGAGGTGTTAACGATGACGCTGCAAGTTCATGAGGCTCGATATTATGAAAGTGCTGCCGAAGGTTTGGTTATCTGCAGATTATGTCCGCATGGATGCCATATTCGCCCGGGCCACTGTGGTATTTGCCTGGGCCGTGTCAATCGGGACGGACACCTCATCGCCGAGAGTTATGGCCGGATCACTTCAATCGCCCTCGACCCGATCGAGAAGAAGCCACTGATCCGTTTCTATCCCGGCAGCACCATCCTGTCAGTCGGCTCGTACGGCTGCAATTTGAGCTGTGATTTTTGCCAGAACTGGACCATTGCCCAACGGCAAGCACCATCGGAATATTATCCACCTGAAGAACTGGTCGAACTGGCTAAGCAGGAGCGGATCAATGGCAATATCGGCCTGGCTTTCACCTACAATGAGCCTCTGATTACCTTTGAATATGTCATGGACTGCAGCCGGCTGGCTAAAGCAGCCGGCCTGAAAACCGTTCTGGTCACCAATGGCATGATCAATGTCGAGCCCATGCAGGAATTGCTGCCCTTGATCGATGCGATGAATATCGACCTGAAAGCTTTTCGGCCGGAATTTTACCGCAAGATTTGCAGCGGCAGTCTTGAGGCTGTCAAAAAGATTATTGAAATCTGTATTGGCGCTTGCCATGTCGAACTCACCACGCTGCTGATTCCCGGCCTCAATGACGATGAACAGGAAATTGACGACTTGGCGCGCTGGGTGGCTTCGCTTGACCGCCTGACCACACTCCATTTGACCCGCCATCATCCGGCCAACCGGATGGCCCAGCCTGGACCGATCAGCATTGAAAGGATGGAACTACTGGCTGGAATCGCCCATCAACACCTGGCAGACGTCCATCTCGGCAATATCTGACTGGCAGCTGAGTTTGATATAATAGTTTCATCTTGTGGTTTATGACCTTGATTAATACTGCTCGAATGGGAGATCAACTTGGCAGCTGAGCTTTTTCATCTTGACCATGTCACCTATCTGCATATTTTGAATATTGAGGATTTGAAGCTGATGCGCGGTGAAATCACCGCAATAATCGGCACTTCCGGCAGCGGCAAATCGAGCCTGCTGCGTCTGCTGAACAAACTCAGTTCACCGACTGAAGGCATTGTCCGGTATGAGGGTCAGGACCTTGCTGCCAAGGACAGCATCAGCCACCGGCGACAAGTCTCGATGCTGATGCAGAATCCGGCTGTATTTCCCGGCAATGTCCGGGATAACCTGCTGGCCGGGCTTAGATTCCAGGGCCTTCCGGAAGTCGAAGACGCCCGTTTGCAGGTAGTCCTGGAAAACCTGCAGCTCAAGGTCACGCTGGACCAGGACGCTCAATTGCTATCCGGTGGCGAAAAACAGCGTCTGGCCATCGGCCGGCTGGTTTTACTGGATCCACCGGTCTGGCTGCTCGATGAACCTTCCTCGGCACTTGACCGAACGACAGAGGATCAGCTGATCGCCCTCCTCGCCGATCACATTCGCAGACAGCGCCAGACATTGATCATGATCACCCACACACCGGAATTGGCCGATAAGTATGCCGACCGCGTGATCACGATTGAAGCTGGCCGGATCTCGCGCGATTCACGCGATTCAAGAATAGCGCGAGAGGCTGAAATCTTGCGAAATCAAAATATCCCGCACGATCAGATTGAGGTGCAGCAATGAGCGGTGTGATCAGCCTGCAGTTTTACCAGGTCGCGGCCTCCTACCTGTTTGTCCTTGTCTTGCTGCTGATTGTCCGGAAACGCAGGATCAATCGCGAGTCTGAGATTTTGATCGCCAGTCTGCGCATGACGATCCAGCTGATTTTGATCGGTTATGTGCTGGTGCTGATATTCAAAAACCCGCATCCGCTGATTACGATCAGTTATTTTCTGGTGATGATCGGATTTGCGATCAATACCATTTTTCGCCGCTTCCGTGGCAAATTATCCCGGGAAATGAAGCGGGTGATCATCATCGCGATGGCGTCCGGCAGCTTGACAACGGTCCTGTATTTCATTCTGGTTGTGATCCAGGCCTCACCCTGGTTCAATCCCCAGTATTTCATCCCGATTGCCGGGATGATCACGGGCAACTCCATGACCGGCATCTCGCTGGGGGTCAAAACGCTCCATGAGCGGATGACCAGTGACCGCGCACAAATTGAAGAATCCCTGTCCCTTGGTGCTTCCACCAGCCGGGCGTCCCACACCATTGTCAATTCAGCTTTTGAATCGGCGATCATGCCGACCATCCAGTCGATGCTGGGCATGGGCATCGTGTCCTTGCCCGGTATGATGACGGGTCAGATTCTCTCCGGCACACTGCCGGTCACCGCGGTCGCCTACCAGATTGCGATCATGATGGCGATCACGGGTGCAGTATCCTTGTCAGTCATCCTGATGCTGCAGCTCGGCTATCGGACCTACTTCAACGAGCAGAGCCAATTGCGTCCGCCAGTCACTTCGTAACCAGCAAACTTGCAGCCCGGTCATGCCGCTGATACAATCAGTCCATTAATCCAGGGAGAAAATGACATGACCCAAATCCCCCCAGTGAATCCTGTCCCAACAATCGACCCGCACCACGGCAAGCGCGTCCTCGTTGCCATGAGTGGTGGCGTTGACTCTTCCGTTGCGGCTGTCCTGCTGCAGCGCCAGGGTTACGACGTCACTGGTGTGACCCTGAAGCTGTTTGACCGTTCGGCAGAAGACGAGTATGTTTCGCGTGCCTGCTGCTCACTGGAAAGCATTGAAGATGCTCGCCGTGTCTGTCATCAACTGGGGATCGAACATCATACCTTCAACATGATCCGTTCATTTGAAGCCAAGGTGATTGCACCTTTTGTCGAGTCCTACCAGCAGGGATTGACGCCCAATCCCTGCGTCGAATGCAACCGGACCATCAAGTTTGATGAGTTGTTGCACAAAGCCCAGGCCTATGGCTTCGATTACATCGCAACCGGCCATTACCTGCGCAACGTTTTTGACCCTGGAACAGGCCTGTACCACTTGCACCGCGGGCTGGACGAACAAAAGGACCAGAGTTATGCCCTCTATATGCTTGATCAGGAACAGCTTTCACATATTCTTTTCCCGCTTGGTGAGCTAACCAAGCCGGAGGTTCGCCGGATCGCCCATGAAGCTGGCCTTCGCGTCCACAACAAGCCGGACAGCCAGGAAATCTGCTTTGTCGATGGCCGCTATACGGAATTCCTGCGTGAAACATCCGGCTCAGTGGCAAACCCTGGACCGATGGTTGACCGTGATGGAAAAATCGTCGGACAGCATACCGGTATCATCGATTACACGATTGGCCAGCGCAAAGGACTCGGCGCGTTTGGCCAGCCAACTTTTGTCATTGATAAAAACGCAACGACCAACCAATTAGTCGTTGGCCCGAATGAAGCCCTGTTCAACCGGTATTTGCTCGCTGACCAGGCAAATTGGGTTATTCCGATCGCCTCAGGTTCCGCAATCCAGGCCAAAATCCGTTATTCAGCCAAACCTGCGCCGTGCCATGTCGAATTTACAGCTGATGGACCGATCCTGGTCACCTTTGACCAGCCGCAGCGGGCGATCACACCCGGGCAGCTGATTGTCTTTTACCTGGGTGACGAGATGCTCGGCGGCGCAACGATCCGCACGGGTCCGACATACACCCCCTAAACCGCTTTCAACATTGAATTGAATAGAATGAATCGAAAATTCCAGGAGGTACTCCCATGATTCGAGAATTGCAGGATAAGATTGTTGCCCTGAAAAAAGAAAAAGGCATTTGCCTGGTGGCCCACACCTACCAGGCCTCCGAGATCCTTGAAATCGCAGATATTGCCGGTGACTCTTTCCAGCTCAGCCTTGGAGCTCAGAAAGTCAGCGAGAAGACGATTGTGCTGGCTGGCGTCCGGTTCATGGCTGAAGGCGTCAAGCTGCTTTCCCCTGAAAAGACCGTCATCCTGGCAAATCCGGATGCTGGATGTCCGATGGCCGAGCAGATTGCACCGGCCCGTGTTGTCCAATTCAAGCAAGAGCATCCCGATGTGCCGGTCGTCGCCTACATCAATACGACCGCTGAGTTGAAAGCTGTCTGTGACGTTTGTGTCACGTCGTCGACGGCGGTCAAGATTGTCTCCCGCATGCCGGAGAAGGAGATATTGTTCATTCCGGATTGCAACCTCGGCGATTATGTCCAGCGCCAGTTGCCTGACAAGAAAGTCAACCTCTGGCTGGGTGGCTGCCACGTCCATGCCGCTGTCACTGAAAAGGATGTCGCCAATGCCCGCAAGCTGCATCCGGACGCACTGCTTTTAGTCCATCCGGAGTGTGTGCCGGAGGTTGTCGCCCAGGCTGACTTTGTCGGCTCCACTGCAGCGATCATGGATTATGCATCAGCCAGCGATGCCCAAAGCTTTATCATCGGAACCGAGATGAGCATCGCTGAACACCTTTCCTACAAATTTCCCGATAAGCAATTCTTCATGTTGTCCAAAAAGCTCGTCTGCCCGAATATGAAGATCACATCGCTGATGGATGTCTACCATGCCATCGCCGGAACCGGTGGTGAAACCATCGCCCTCTCACCGGAACTTATGCGCGATGCCCGCCGGCCAATCGACCGGATGATCGAACTCGGCAGTTAACTTTCAATCCCGCCCATGTCATGCAATCTGCATAACATGGGCGGGTTTATGATATGCTGTTTGATATGTTCGTATTTGACAATAAACAGGGGGTAAACATGAAACCTACGCCAAGACAAGTCGCCATCCTGGCCACCGTCGCGGTCGTCATCCTGATCAGCCTGGTTTTTGGCAGTTCAACTGTCTTCACCGTCGCGGAGAGCGAGCAGGCCGTGATCACGACCTTTGGCCGTTACACCAGGACCGTCAGCGCCGGCCTCAATGTCAAGTTGCCCTGGCCGATCCAGTCGGTGACAATCCTGCCGGTCAACTTGACCCAGAAGATCGAACTCGGCTACGTGCAGAGTGCAGATGGCAGCTATTCCTCCGTCCCGGATGAGAGCAATATGATCACCGGTGACATGAACATCGTCAATATAGATTTCTTTGTCGAGTGGAAAATCAGTGATCCTTATAAATACCTGTTTATGACCGACAACCCGACATTGATTCTCAAAAACATGATCCAGGGTGCTGTTCGCGCTGTCGTCGGTACACGCAGTATCGATGATGTCCTGACCACCGGGAAAATCCAGATCCAGGCTGACGTCAAGGAAATGTTGACCGAAAACCTGATGAATAACGACATCGGACTGATGATCCTCGATGTCAAAGTCAATGACTCGGAACCGCCGACAGAAGCTGTCGCAAAGGCTTTCCGCGATGTTGAGACAGCCAAGCAGCAGAAAGCGACCGCGATCAACCAGGCGCTTGAGTACAAGAACGGGAAGATTCCGGCAGCCAAGGCTCAGGCTGACAAGATTGTCAAAGACGCTGAAGGCGCCAAACAGGCAAAAATCAACTTGGCGACGGGTGAAAAGGACAAATTTCTCGCGATGTTCAATGAATATGTCAATTTCCCGGCGATTACCCGCCAGCGGATGTATCTGGAAATGATTGAAGACATCCTGCCAGGCGTAACGGTCTATATCGACGATGGCACTGGCACCTCCAAACTGCTGCCACTCGAATCTTTTGCCGCATCGGCTGCAACATCCGGAACGGAGGTGGGCTGATGAAAACGGTCAAGACTTTTGGTTGGCTCGGTCTGTTGGTTATCCTGGTCATTGTTCTTTTTGCAGTGCTGTCGAGTGCTTTGTATACGGTTAATGAAGGCGAAATCGTCTATGTCACGCAGTTTGGCGCAATCCGGAAAATTGAGCTCAATGCTGGATTGAAGTTCAAGGTCCCGTTCATCCAGGATGTCAATCGCCTGACAAAGAAACAGATGATCTACAACGTCAATCCATCTGAAGTCCTCACCGCTGACAAGAAAGCGATGATTGTCGACAGTTATTCAATCTGGTCGATCGAAGATGTCACCACGTTTATCCGCACGGTCGGCAACATTTCGGAAATGCAGAAACGTATCGATGCCAGCACCTATAGCGTCATCAAGAATGTGATGGGCAGCCTGGAGCAGAGCAAGGTCATCGCGGACGAAGAAGCCGGCCGGACCTCGCTGAACAAGCAGATCACCGAGCAGGTTGCGGCTCAGCTCAAAGGCTACGGTGTCCACATCCAGACAGTTGAAATCAAACGCTATGATTTGCCAAGCGATAACGAAGCTGCCGTCTACGACCGCATGATCTCTGAACGCTCCCAGATGGCTGCCACCTTCAAAGCGGAGGGCGAATTCGAAGCGGCCAAGATCCGCAATGAAACGGATAAGGAAGTCGAAATCCTGATCGGTGAAGCCAAATCTTCGGCCCAACGCCTGATTGGCGAAGGTGAAGAAGAATACATGGCCATCCTCAAGGAGTTGTACAACGATCCTGCCAAAGCCGACTTCTATGTGTTTGTCCGCGAGCTGGATGCCGCACGCAAAGCCATGACCGGTGACAAGACCCTGATTCTCAGCAAAGATTCACCGCTGGCCAGGATCCTGAACAACCAATAACGTCGAAGGAGAAACTGCCCTTTATGACCTGTAAACACACGCCCCGCTTTAATTTCAAAGTCCTGTTCGCCAGAAAACCGGAATATGTCTGCCGCCGTTGCGGTGTTCCACTTGAAATGACATCCGGGACACGCACGGCCAGCCGGACTCTCAACTCACTCCTTGTCGCAGCGATGATCTTCAAAGTCTTCCGTGGCAGTTCCCAGACCGCCTCACTCCAGGCGATGGCCATGGATATTGGTGTCCTGCTGCTCTACATCCTGATTTATTTTGTCGCCTATTTCCTGATGCTCCAGTTTGGCAAATTCACCGAAAAGATCATGCCGGAAGAGCTGGAAAAGCCGGAATCACCAGCAGAGACAACCGCGCCGGCTCAACCGGTCAATCCAACTGCAACCGCAAACGGGGACAAGACACAGGCCTATACACAAGAACAGCTGGACCTGATGGCTCTCTACAAGTCATATGCCAAGGATGAACCGAACGAAACAACCGCCGGAAATCAAACCATCAGCACAAGTGCTGCTGCCGGCAGCCAGGCTGTTTCCAGTGCAGTGCCGCAGATCCCGGATCAGGAATGCGCCCATGAACCGGTCAAAAATTGGAAAAATTACATTCCGACCAATTTCAATTTTGTCTGTGCCAAATGCGGCCAGCCGATCACATTGACCGCCCGCAGCAAGAAATCGGTCAATATTGCGATCATGGCGGTTATTCTGGTGATCCTGATGCCTTCTTTCATGAACAACAGTGTCAATTCCCTCGAATACGCAGGCCTAACACTGGTGGCTTTCCTTGTTGCTACGCTGATCCAGTATATCTATTTACGCAAAGCCCAGTTCGAAATCCGCACGATCGCCCCGGCAAGCACCCCGAAAAGCAACCGGAAAAGCAATCGGAAACGCTGATCGGCCAACCCTGAAGATGAAAGCATTCAGGCTGGAAAACAGAAACTGGAATGTCCCGGTGCCTGGAGCAGGTTTTTGGAATCTGCGCCTGATTGCGGTTGTCTTGCTGCTTATCCTGCAGCTGGCCGGCCTTTCATCCTGTGCAGCAATCGATCGGGCCAGAGCAGATCTTGCAGGCTTGATTCCAACTGCCGCTGATGTGAAGAATGATTCAAGTGCTTCGTCACAAGATTCAGACAATTCAGGTATTTCAGGCCAATCTACACCATCTGGCGAATCAGGATCACCCGATTCAACCAAGGCCGGTCAGACCACCACATCAAGGTTGCCCAGAAAAACCAGCCCCGACGCAGCCTTTGATCTTTCGGTCACAAGTCTGATTCAGGCGTCGCTGGACAACTACAGTCATCAAGCCGTTCTGGACAGCGCTTTTTCCGGTTATGAATTCGCTGAATCCCAAAGTGATGAGCTGATTGCCCACATCTATAAACTATACGAACAGTTTTTCCGCGAAAATCCTCAGTACTATTGGCTCGATGGCTCTGCCCGGATCACCTATTCCATCCTGCAGACAGATCAACCGACTTTCAGTGCGATGACGCTGGAAATGGGTTTTGGCTCGGGATTTTCCACTGCATCTGCCGAGACGCTGCAAGCCCGCCAGCAAGATTTGCTGAACGAAGCTGGACGAATCGCACAGGAAGCAGAAAAATTCAATGAGCCATGGCAAAAGCTGCTTTTCATCCATGACACCCTGATCAGCAATATTGTCTATGATACGACGTTGAACCAGGATACCAACAATGCCGCAAGCGCCCTGCTCGAACACAAGACACTCTGTCAGGGATACGCACAATCCTTTCAATTGATTGCCCAGGATTTAGGCTTCAAAGTCATGCTGATCTCGGGCCTGGCTGACAATGTCGATCACGCCTGGAACCTGGTCTGGCTTGACGGTCAGCCCTACCATGTTGATCTGACCCATGATGACCCTGTTCCAGACGGTGGCAGTGCTGATCCGGTCACGCATGTCCACTTCCTGCGCTCGGATGCCATGATGCAGCAGACCCACATCTGGACGGTTGAGGATTATCCGGCTGCTTCGGTTGATGGTGCACAATTTTATCGCCTGCAAGGTTTAGTGGCTGCCTCGAGAGATGAACTTGAAAGCTGGATTGGCGATTTTGTCGAGAAGGCCAATCTCGAAGACAACGAGGCCGAGTTGCTCGAGTTGCTTTATTCCGGCAGTGATTTGCCAGGACAATCGACGATCGAGGACATCCTGGTCCAGCAATTGCGCCAGAAGTCAGGGGTGCGCTCGATTGTCTACAGGGCTTCGATTGACAAAAATGTCATTTCCCTCGAATTATTGCCATCCTGAATGGACAGCGGAGGATAACATGGCGTATTGGATCTTCACGATCAATCCCGGATCAACCTCGACCAAAACCGCCCTATTCAAAGATTGTGTCTGTTGTTATGAGTCAGTTGTCCGCCATGATGCTGCTGAATTGCAGCATCTGCCCAATCTGGCTGATCAGCTGCCCATGCGGCTGGCAGCGATTGAGCAGTCCATCCGGGATGGCCTCAAATCGGCTGGGCTGCCTGATCCGGCTGCGATCGACGCTTTTGTCGGCCGCGGCGGGATCTTGCATTCGCTTGAAAGCGGCACTTACGCAATCAATTCAGCAATGATCGACGACCTCGAAAGCAACCGCTATGGCGTCCATGCCAGCAATCTCGGCGCACCGATCGCCCTGGGACTCGCTCTGCATCATGATCGGCCCGCTTTTATCGTCGATCCGGTGACCGTCGACGAAATGGATCCCTTGTCACGTTACAGTGGACTGCCGCAAATGAAGCGGCGCAGCATTTTCCATGCACTCAACCATAAGGCAATGGCTCGAAAGGCTGCTCAACAGCTCGGCCGGCCCTATGATTCACTCAACCTGGTCGTCGCCCATCTCGGTGGTGGCATTTCTGTCGCTGCGCATCGCCAGGGCCGCGTGATTGATGTCAATAATGCGATCGAGGAAGGTCCATTTTCACCGGAACGGTCTGGCACACTGCCGACGCAGCAGTTACTCGACCTCTACGAATCCGGGAAATACACACCTTCAGAGATTCGCTCGTTGCTTGTTGGCCGCGGCGGACTTTTTGCCTACACTGGTTCGGCGAATGCCCAGGCAGTCGAGGCTGAGGCGGCAACCAATCCTCAATGGGCAGAAGTGCTACAGGCGATGGCCTACCAGATCAGCAAGTCAATCGGCGCGATGTCGGTATCCCTGAAAGGCCAGATCGACGCCATTGTCCTGACGGGTGGCCTGGCTTACAGTCAGATGTTGACCGAAGCGATCCGGGTGTCTGTAGAATTCCTCGCCCCGTTGATCATCTTGCCCGGTGAAAATGAAATGCAAGCGATGGCTGAGGGCGCCTGGCGCGTTCTCGAAGGCCTGGAGCAAGCCAGAATCTATGAAAGAGAGGGCTGACCCGATGCAAAGACTCGACCAGATCGAAACGCTGCTAGCCGGACGGGAACCCGGCCGGATTGCAGTCGCCGCAGCCCATGACGACCATGTCCTGCAGTCAATTTATGAAGTATACAAAAAAGGCTATGCCGCCCCGATCCTGATTGGCGATAAGGAAAAGATATTTGAATTGGCAGACCGCCAGCAAATTGATGTCTCGGCGATGACGATCATCAAGGAACTTGATGACCGCAGGGCTGCCGAGATTGCGGTCAACCTCGTCAACAACCGTGAGGCAGATGTCCTGATGAAAGGCCTGATGCAGACAGCAGACCTGCTCAAACCTGTGCTTGAACGGGACAAAGGCTTGCGCACCAATCGGCTGCTGAGCCATCTTGGCGTTTACGAAATGCGCGGCTATCACAAGCTGCTGTTCATAACGGACGGTGGGATCAACATCACCCCCGACCTGAAGCAGAAAATGGACATCGTCCGCAACGCCGTCCTGGTTGCCTCAGCGCTCGGTATTGCCAAGCCCAAGGTCGCTGTCTTGGCTGCCGTGGAAACGGTCAACCCGGCCATGCAGCCAACCCTCGACGCCGCAGCACTGACGATGATGAGCCAGCGTGGCCAGTTGAAAGGTTGCATCGTTGATGGGCCTTTGGCGATGGACAATGCGATCAATCTCGAAGCCGCACAGCATAAAGGTATTGTCAGCGAGGTGGCCGGCGATGCCGACATCTTGCTGGTGCCGGATATCGAAGCTGGCAATATCCTGGTCAAGGCCCTGATTTTTCTCGACAATGCCCGCTCCTGCGGCCTGATTATCGGCGCGAGGGTGCCGATCGTTGTCACCTCGCGTGCGGAAAGCAGCGAAGCCAAGTATTATTCGATTTTATTGTCCTTGGCCATTCGCGACCAGATTGGCTGAAAACCACGACCTGTTGACCAGTGTCCTGAAAAATAATAAGTATGATCAAAGCATGACTTAGGAGGATAACACCATGAGCAAAATCAAAAAGACAATCCTGTCCGTTTGGGTTGAAGACCGGCCCGGGGTGCTCTGGCATGTAACCGAACTGTTCGGCGAAGAGAACTGCAATATTGAAAGCCTGGCTGTCGGATCAACTGAAAAACCCGGAGTTGCCCGGATGACGATCATTGTCGCCGGCGAACATGACGCTGTCGAAAGAGTCATCGCCCGCTTGAACCGAGTCACCAACCTCGTCAAGATCAAGCGAATCAATGATGCTGAGACAGTGCTCATGGAGTTGTGCTTGATCATGGTCGATGCCCCTGATGAAAAGAAAACAGACCTGATCAACCTGGTCAATGTCTTCCGGGGTAAAATTATCGATGTCGCTTCAGAATCCATGACGATCGCCGTGACCGGCAGCCCGGATAAAATCCAGGCAATGACGGAACTGCTGCGCTCGTTCGGCGTCCTCGAAATCGTCCGCACCGGCGCAATCGCCATGGAACGCGGCAACCGCAGCCTCTAATCCGAGTCCCGCCTGGGACGATATCTGGTTAGTGATTTATGATATAAAAAAAACCGGCCTCTCAAAGCTTTGGAAGCGAAGAGAGGCCGGTTTGCTTTTGGGTCTATTGAGTCGTTCAGGCTGACAGATCCGTTTCGAACTGGCTGTTGTACAAGCTGGCATAGAAACCGCCGGCAGCAAGCAGATTTTCATGAGAGCCATGTTCGACGATATCACCGTCGCGCATGACCAGGATCAGGTCGGCATCGCGGATGGTCGACAAGCGATGGGCGATGATGAAGCTTGTGCGGCCTTTCATCAGGCGGGCCATGGCTTTCTGGATCAGCACTTCGGTACGGGTGTCGACCGAGCTGGTTGCTTCGTCCAGAATCAGGATGGTCGGATCGGCCAGGACGGCCCGGGCGATCGTCAACAACTGTTTCTGGCCCTGGGAAATATTGTTTGCCTCTTCGTTCAGCTCCATATCATAACCGTGCGGCAAGGTATGGATGAAATGGTCGGCATAGGCTGCTTTGGCCGCATCGACGACTTCGGCGTCGCTCGCTTCCAGACGGCCGAAGCGAATGTTTTCGCGGATCGTACCATTGAACAGCCAGGTTTCCTGGAGCACCATCCCAAACTGGCTGCGCAGGTCATTGCGGGTCATTTCAGTGATATCAACGCCGTCGATCGCAATCGAACCACCATTCAGTTCATAAAAGCGCATCAGCAGTTTGACCAGGGTTGTCTTGCCGGCGCCAGTAGGGCCGACAATCGCCACCTTCTGGCCTGGTTCGATACTGACTGAGAAATTATTGATGATGGTCTTGTCTTCGAGGTAGCCGAACTTGACGTTTTCAAAACGCACTGCACCTTTGAGATTAACCGGACAGACAGCATTTTCGGATTCGGTACTTTCTTCTTCTTCAGCCAGGAAAGCGAAAACACGTTCGGATGCCGCCATGGTCGACTGCAGGATATTGGCGATGCTGGCGACTTGGCTGATCGGCTGGTTGAATGACCGGACATACTGGATAAAGGCCAGGATATCGCCAATTTTAACCGTGCCACCCGCGGCCAGCAGGCCACCGATGATACAGACGACAACATAGCCCAGATTGCCGACAAAACCCATCAGCGGCATCATCAGGCCGGACAGGAACTGTGATTTCCAGCCCGATTTGTAGAGCTCCTTGTTCAGTTCCTCAAAGATCTCGACCGATTTGGCTTCGCCGTTGAAAGCTTTCATCACCAGGTGGCCGCTGTACATTTCTTCAACATGGCCATTGATATGGCCGAGGTAAGTTTGCTGGGTTTTGAAAAACTTCTGCGACTGTTTGACAATCACCATGATCAGAACCATCGAAACAGGTAAAACCAGGATGGCTGCCAGGGTCATGATCCAGCTGATGGAAAGCATCATGACAATGATCCCGATCAGCATCGTGACGGACGAAACGATCTGGGAAAGGCTCTGGTTCAGTGTATTGCTGACGGTGTCGACATCGTTGGTGACGCGCGACAGAACTTCACCGTGGGTCGTCTTGTCAAAATATTTGAGTGGCAGGCGGTCAATCTTGGCGGCGATCCGTTCACGCAGGCTGTAGCTGATTTTCATCGCGACGCCGGACATCAGGAAGCCCTGGATATAATTGAACAAAGCACTGATCCCATACAGGACGACCAGCAGGATCATCATCCTGCTGATATAGTCGAAATCAATCCCACCGCCGGCAATCTGGCTGACTTTGGCAATGATGCCTTCGACCAGCTTGTTCGTCGCCTGGCCAAGCAATTTGGGGCCGACGATCGAAAAGATCGTGCTGCCGATCGAAAAAATCAGGACAACGATCAGGACAACCCAGTAAGGCCGCAGGTAATCCAGCAATTTACGGGTTGTGCCCTTGAAATCCTTGGCCTTTTCACCGGGCATCATCATGCCGCCAGGGCCATGTCCGCCACCGGGTCCGCCACCGGGTCCGCCCGGTCCGCCACGCCGCGGACTGGGGGTTGCTGCATTTTCGGGAGCTGTTGCTTTATGGACGCGATCCTCGCGGATCAGTTTCAGTCGATCACTCATTTGGACAATTCCTCCGCTGACAATTGTGAAGCAGCAATTTCAGCATAGACCGGGCAGCTTTGCAGCAAAGCCTGATGGACGCCGATTCCGACGATTTTGCCCTCATCGAGGACGATGATCTGGTCTGCATTGCGAATCGTGCCGATACGCTGGGCGACGATCAAGACGGTGCTTGCCGCTGTCTTGTCTTTCAGCGCCCTGCGCAACGCTGCATCAGTCTTATAGTCCAACGCCGAGAAACTATCGTCAAAAATAATGACGGGCGCTTTCTTGATCAATGCGCGGGCGATGGACAGGCGCTGTTTTTGGCCACCAGAAACATTCGCGCCTCCCTGGGCGACAACAGTCTCGAACTTGTCCTCGGAGCCTTCGATAAAATCGAGCACCTGGGCGGTCTCGGCCGCTTCAACGACCTCGGCTTCGCTGGCTGATTCACTACCATAACGGATATTGCCGGCAAAATCACCAGTGAAGAGCATGCCTTTCTGTGGCACATACCCGATCGATTGGCGCAGGTCGTGTTGTGTCAGCTGCCGGATGTCGACACCATCGATCTGGATTGACCCTTCACTGACGTCATAGAAACGTGGGATCAGGTTGATCAAAGTCGACTTGCCGCTGCCTGTGCTGCCGATAAAGGCTGTGGTCTGTCCCGGTTCAGCGATGAAACTGATATCCGAGAGCACCGGGTCATCGGCGCCAGGATAGCGGAAACTGACTTGTCTGAATTCGATTCGGCCGCGGACCGGCTGCTTCAGGGTGACCGGCTGCGGAGGATCCATGATCGTGATATCCGTTTCGATGACTTCAATGACTCGCTGGGCTGCAACGCTGGCTCGCGGCATCATGATGAAGACGATCGAAACCATCAGGAAGGAGAAGATGATGGTCACGCTGTATTGCATGAAGGCCATCATGTCACCGATCTGCATCGCACCGGCATCGATCTGTTTGCCACCGACCCAGACAATCAGCAAGGTGGTGAAGTTCATGATCAGCATCATGAAAGGCATCATCAAGACCATTGCCCGGCTGACAAAAAGGTTGGTCCGGGTCAAATCCCGGTTGGACTTTTCAAAATTCTGCTGCATCCTCGCCTGTGTGTTGAAAGCACGGGTGACCATCAGGCCGGTCAGCATCTCGCGGGTCACGAGGTTGAGGCGATCGATCATCTTCTGGATGATCTTGAATTTCGGCAGGGCAATCACGAACATCGAGACAATCAGTGTCAACAAGGAGACGACAGCCAAGCCAATGATCCAGATCATCGAAACGTCGCCGCCGACAATTTTCAGGATGCCGCCAATGGCCATCATCGGGGCGAAGAAGAGGATGCGCAACAACATGACCAGCGTCATCTGGATCTGCTGGATGTCATTGGTCGTCCGCGTGATCAGTGAAGCCGTAGAAAATTTATCAAATTCAGCATTCGAGAAACTTTCGACCTTCGTGAAAATCTGCTTGCGCAAGTCATGGGCCAGACCGGCTGCCACACGTGAAGACAGGTAACCGACCAGGATCGCCAGACTGACGCTCAGCAAGGCGATCAGCAGCATCAAAGCGCCTTTCCTGATAATATAGTCATTTTGAATGGCGGCTTTATCCAGGCCGGCAGCCTCATATTCTTTGGCGATCCAGCTGGTCGCGGCCTGTTTCTGCATGGTCAGATTGATTGAAGACATCTGGGACTTGGCCTGGTCCAGCATCGCTGTACGTTGCGCCGCTGGCATTTTGGCCAGGACATCCCATAACGACATACCGGCCGGCAATTTATCTGAACCCGGAAACCTGCCCGAATCAACTGCGGCGAGCATGGTGATCACTGGCGTCAAGGCCGTCTCCAGCTGGTCCGTCTGCGCTTTGTCCAGACTGTCGGACTTAAGCGTCGCCAATCCGGTTTCTGTGTCTCGCTGGTACGAATTGTCGATCAGCAGTTCTTCTTCCTGGTTTGACAGCAGCAAAAGATGATCGAGTTGTTCAATGCGAAGGGTGTCGGGGATCGCACGTTCAATGCCGCTCTGCTGCAGACCGACATTGACAACCTTTGACATGTAGTCCGGCAAAGACAGATCTGTCATCGCCTGTCCGAACAGAAGAATCGCGATCAGGATAATCGACAGGTAATAGGGTTTCAGGTAGCGAATGAGTTTTATCACGTGGTATTACTCCTTTGTTGACTGGTTATTGCGAACCGATGTGCAATGGCCCAGATCAGGGTGGCGTGGGTCATTCTGACCCCGGTCATCCTGACCATGGATTTTAGTCAGCAACTGTTGAATCTGGGCCAGGGCCTTGAAGAATTGCTTGCGTTGGGTAATGCTGAGTTTGTCGATCTGGGCGGCAAAATATTCGCTGCGTTCAACCCGAAGCCGGTTGGCAAACTCCCGGCCAGAATCAGTAAGCTGGAGGAGTACGCGACGGTGATCGTCATGATCGAGCTCCCTGGTCACAAAGCCCCAGTCGAGCAGACGATTGGCGATCGGTGTGAATGAGCCCTTTTCAAGGCCCAGAAAACGGGCGACATTAGACATGGCACTCGGCCCATTCATCTTGAGGAAAATGACCGCGTAAATATGTGGCTTGTTTATCCCCTGGAGATCTTTGAAAACAGTCGAATCGTCCTGGAAAAATACCCGGGTGAAAAATGGAATGTGTTGAAAAACCAATTTAAGTTCCTGATCTGTGAGTTGTTCCATACCGGCCTTTCCTGTCAGTGTTTTTTTCACTTTAACACCCATTGGCCAGGCCGTCAATTGGTTTGAAATAAAACCAAATGATTTCCGGTAAAAAGTTTGATTTCTGACAATGTAGACAACTTCTGGCGACAGGTTCTGTCAATCCTTTGACATGGATCAGTTGACACTGTTCTGTGTGATCACTACCATGATGTTAGGTCACATTTTTAGAACAGGAGACTATGCCCATGATGAAACGTTCAAGTGGTATTCTGATGCCTGTTTTCTCCTTGCCCAGTCCCTGGGGGATCGGTTGTTTTGACCGGAATGCCATCGATTTTGCGGCGAAGGTTGCCCAGGCGGGCTTTGCCTACTGGCAGATTCTGCCGCTCAATCCGACCAGTGCCGGCGACTCCCCCTACCAGGGATTGTCAGCCTATGCAGGCAACCCTTACCTGATCGACCTGCAGCAACTCTTTGACCAGCATTTACTGACCGGTGATGAACTCAACTCAGCACTCTACCCCTGGGATCAATATCATATCGACTATGGCTGGCTTTATGAAACCCGTGAAAAATTGCTTCACCTGGCATTCGCTAGGCTGGATGACGTCCATCAGCGGGCTATCGCAGCGTTTGCCGCCAAAAACAAAAGCTGGCTGCCGGATTATGCCCTGTTCAGGGCCATCAAGAAGGCCAATGGCGACCGCCCCTGGTGGGAGTGGACTAATAGTGGTCTACGGCGCCATGAAAAATCCGCGCTTGAGGCGTTCGCAGCCGCAAATAAATTTGAAGTCGGTTACCATACTTTTGTCCAGTATGAATTCGACCGCCAGTGGAGCGCCCTTAAGGAATCGGTCAATGCCCTTGGCGTCGGCATCATCGGGGACATGCCGATCTACGTCGCCCAGGACAGCGCCGACGTCTGGGCACGCAATGACCTGTTTGAAATGGATGAGGACAGCCATCTGCTGCGGGTCGCGGGCGTGCCACCGGATTATTTTTCTGCGGATGGCCAGCTGTGGGGCAATCCACTCTATCGTTGGGACAAGCTGCATGAATCTGGATACGACTGGTGGCTGGACCGTATCGGCTTTGCCTTGAAGACTGTCGATGTCCTGCGGATCGACCATTTCCGCGGCTTTGAATCCTACTGGGCTGTACCGGCCGGTGAAACGACTGCTCGCAAAGGTGTCTGGGAAAAAGGCCCGGCGATGAAATTGTTTGACCACGTCCTGGCAACCTTCCCGGGGGCGCCGATTATTGCTGAAGATCTGGGTGATATTGACGACGACGTCCGTGCTTTCCTCGATGCCACCGGCCTGCCGGGCATGAAAGTCATGCAGTTCGGATTTGATGGCTACTTTGATGGCAAAGACCTGCCCCACCAGCACATCCCCAACAGCGTTGTCTACAGCGGGACGCATGATAATACCACAACAATCGGCTGGTGGAAGACTGCCGATGACGCTCAGATCCGCCAGGTCAACCGGTATGTCCGCTACCAGTCGATCGACGAACAAGCCGGTGAACAGGCCGACAACCTCAATTTCTGCCGCTGCTTCCTGCAGACCTTATGGATTTCCCCATCCCGCCTGGCGGTTGCACCGATTCAGGACTTCCTGGCCCTTGACGAATCGGCGCGGATCAATACACCCGGAACCGGTGAAGGCAACTGGCGGTTCCGGCTTTCTGCGGAACAGCTTTCCGAGCTCGATATTGAGTGGATCAAGGGTTTGAACAAAGCCTATTTCAGGTTCAATGAGGTGAAGCCATCCCAGTCCGAGGAGAATTCGGACTGACGATGTGTCAGTGATTCAAACAAGGTGTGAATTTAAACAAGGTTCGAAAATGAGAAATGTCATCAAAAATCGGACAAAAAAAAGACCCCTCGCGGGGTCCTTTTTTGATCCAAGAATAGATATCAGATTTTGAACAACAGGTCGGAGTAGGACGGCAGCGGCCAGTAATCGGAATCGACGAGCGTTTCAAGCAGGTCGGCATCTGCGCGGAGTTCACCCATCAAAGTGAAGACGAGATCGCGGTAGGTTTCAGCCTGGGTCTTGCTGTCGCCATGCATGTTGGCGGCTTTGCTGGTAGCGGCTTCAAGCTTGTCGAGATTGGCATTCAAGGACTTCATCGTGGTATTGACTTTGGCGAAGAGTTCCTTTTCAACCGACACATCGCCGTCGACGGCTGCGATGCTCGAAATCGAGGACGCAAGGTCGGCCTTGTAACTGATGACGGCCGGCAGGATCTGGCGTTTGGCCATCTCGATCATGGTCAGGGCTTCGATATTGATCGTCTTGATGTAGATTTCGTACTGGATCTCAGCAGCGGGATTCCATTTCGACGCGGGAGAGCACGCCGTGCTTTTCCATCAGCGCGATGTTCTTTCTCGGCGCGGATCGCCGCGATGGCATCGACGGTGTTGCGGATGTTCGGCAGACCGCGCTTGTCGGCTTCTTCGACCCATTCCTCGGAATAGTTGTTGCCGTTGAAGATGACACGCTTGTGTTTCTTGATGACTTCGAGGATGATCGCGTTGATTTCGTTCGTCAACATTGCTGGCTTTTTCGAGACGGTCGGCGAACTGGCAGAGGATTTCGGCGACGATGGTATTCAGCGTGAAATTGGCCTGGGCGATCGACTGCGATGAACCGACCATGCGGAACTCGAACTTGTTGCCGGTGAAGGCGAAAGGCGAGGTGCGGTTGCGGTCGGTGGTGTCCTTGGGCAGCTGAAGGCAGGCTGAAGTGGTGCCGAGATTCGAGCAGTGCCGCCGGACTTGCTCTTGGTCGCGCCGCCTGTCTTCGATCTGTTCGAGGATGTCGGTCAGCTGGTCGCCGAGGAAGATCGAGATGATGGCCGGCGGTGCTTCGTTGGCGCCCAGGCGGTGGTCATTGCCGGGGCTGGCGGCGGAGACGCGCAGCAGGTCGGCATATTCGTCGACGGCCTTGATGATCGCAGCTCAGGAAGAGCAGGAACTGGGTGTTCTCATGCGGGGTCTTGCCGGGTTCAAGCAGGTTCTGGCCGTCATTGGTGGCCATCGACCAGTTGTTGTGCTTGCCGGAGCCGTTGACGCCGGCGAAAGGCTTTTCATGCAGCAGGCAGACCAGGCCGTGGCGCAGGGCGACCTTTCTGCATGGTTTCCATGGTCAGCTGGTTGTGGTCGGTGGCGATATTGGTGGTGGTGAAGATCGGGGCCAGTTCATGCTGGGCCGGCGCGACTTCGTTGTGCTTGGTCTTGGCGGAAATGCCCAGTTTCCAGAGTTCCATGTCCAGGTCGGACATGAAGGCGGCGATCCGGTCCTTGAGCTGGCCGAAATAGTGGTCTTCCAGTTCCTGGCCCTTGGGCGGTTTGGCGCCGAACAGGGTGCGGCCGGTCAGGATCAGGTCTTGGCGCTGGTCGAACAGTTTTTTGTCGATCAGGAAATATTCCTGTTCAGGGCCGACCGTGGTGGTGACGCTTGCGTGGTGGTTGTATTGCCGAGCAGCTGCAGGATCGCGCAGGGCCTGGCGGTTCAGGGCGTCCATCGAGCGCAGCAGCGGGGTTTTCTTGTCCAGCGCTTCGCCGGTATAGGAGGCGAAGGCGGTCGGAATGATACAGGCTGCCGTCCTTGACGAAAGCCGGTGAGGTGCAGTCCCAGGCGGTGTAGCCGCGGGCTTCGAAGGTGGCGCGCAGACCGCCGGACGGGAAGGAAGAGGCATCCGGTTCGCCCTTGATCAGTTCCTTGCCGGAGAATTCCATGATCACTCGTGCCGTCGGGGGTCGGCGAGATGAAGGAGTCATGCTTTTCGGCCGTGATGCCGGTCATCGGCTGGAACCAGTGGGTGAAATGGGTGGCGCCCTTGCGCGATAGCCCAGTCTTTCATGGCCGACGGCGACAACTTCGGCGACCTGCGGATCGAGCGGCATGCCATCTTCGATCGTCTTGCGCAGAGACTTGTAGGTCTGCTTTGGGCAGAGCTCTGGCGCATGACCGAGTCATTGAAGACATTGCTGCCGAAAATTTCGGCGAGGTTGCTGGCGGTGGTTTCGGTGTAGTTGGTCATTTTGAGATCCCCTTCCATTGATTCAACGGCTTTCGGTCAAGGTCAAATGGTTATAACTGATCACTTGCTGGCTGCTTTGTTTTTAAAAACAAAATAGGGTGAAACAACCTCGTAAGAGATCAATAAACACCCTTGTTTACCCTGGCTGAATTGATTGTGAACATCAGTAGTTGCAGCCGTCACTATTCATTTGATGTGAATAGTCTACCACAGATAGCCAATTATGCAAGTCATAAAAAGTGAAATTTCATTTTCGAAAATCGCCAAATATCATATCGTGAAATTGCCAAGGCCTATGGCATTATGCAATAAATCACACTGTGTTAAGATGAAGATAGATTGATTTTCAATGGATATGAACCGCAGAAAAAAGCTTCTGGAGCCTTAGTGCTGATGAACTGCCTGACGGAGGACCAACCTATGGATGTCGGCATTCCCAGGGAAATCAAGAACAATGAAAACCGGGTGTCCATGACACCGGCTTGTGTCCATGAACTGGTTGTCCAGGGATCGGCCGTCGTTGTCGAATCCGGTGCCGGATCGGGCAGTGGTTTCACTGATGATGATTACCAGGCCGCGGGGGCCAGGATCGGCACTGCCGAAGAGGCCTGGGCTTGTGCCCTGATCGTCAAAGTCAAGGAACCTCAGCCTTCAGAGTACCATTACTTCCGCCCGGACATGATCTTGTTCACCTTCCTCCATCTCGCAGCTGACGAGCAACTTGCACAGCAACTGCGCTTGAGTGGGGTGCATGCTTTTGCCTATGAGATGGTCCAGTTGCCCGACGGTTCGCTGCCGCTCCTGGCGCCGATGTCTGAAATCGCCGGCCGTCTTGGCGCCATGATGGCCGAATTCTATCTGCAAAAGACACAGGGCGGCCGCGGTTTGCTGGCCGGTGGAGTCCCAGGCGTCGAAAAAGCCCGGTTCACGATCATTGGCGCGGGTACAGCCGGAAGGGCAGCCCTGCAGGCGGTTGTCGGCATGGGCGCTGATGTCACGGTATTGGATAACCAGATCAGCAAGCTGACAAGGCTGGAAGAACTATACCAATCCCGGATCCGCACCCTGTTTTCAAACCGCCATAACCTGGACAGTGCAGTCACCGGCGCAGACGCAGTCATTTCGACCGTCCTGATCCCGGGAGCCCGTGCGCCGCACCTGGTGACTGAAGACATGGTCCGCCGCATGACACCAGGCAGTGTGATTGTCGACATTGCAATCGACCAGGGCGGATCAGTCGAGACGATTCCACACAGCACGACCCATGATGATCCGGTTTTGACGATCCACGGGGTCACCCACTACGCCGTCGCCAACATGCCGGGCGCTGTGCCGCGAACGGCAACCACAGCCTTATCCAATGCGACTTTGCCCTATGTGCTGCTTCTTGCAGGAAGAGGGCTTGAATCTTGCAAAATCAAGCCCGAACTCGACCGTGCACTGGTTCGTGACTGATCAGGGGGTGTTTTTGTGAAACCTGGTGAAACGATCAAATCTGCAGCAAATCAGCAGACCGCGAAGCGACAAGCAGCTGCTGATATCCTGCTGGTCGACTGCATCCGGTCGTTCTGGCTCCATCAGCTGGAAATCATTCATGAGCAATTCGTCATGATTGATGATGGACAGATCAGTCCGGAAATCATCCATGATTTGCGGGTAGCAGCACGACGGGCAACCAGTCTGGCCAAACTCAGCCAGCCCTTTCTGGCAAAAGGCTGGGCCAAAGACCTGGATGCCTGTCTCCGTCCGGTTCGCAAGGCTACCAATGAGCTGCGGGATATCGATGTCTTGCTGGCCCGGTTGCAGGCAGAGGAAGTACAGGACGATACGATCAAGAGCCTTATTCTTAGACTCAATCAGGAACGGCATGAACGACTGGCGAGGGTGTTGCGAAAATTGAGTGAAAAGCGGTTTCGCAAAGCTTTGTCTTTGTTGCTCGAACAACTCAACCAGGTCGATTTTGCGATCGAACTGCTGCGTGACTCAGACAACCGAGTGGAATTTTCTACGATCTTTAGCCTTGGCGATGTCCGTCTGGCCTTGTTAAGCCGACAAGCCGCTGAAATTTCAGTTTTTCAACATCTGACATTAAGCCCATCTCAATTGCCGGCTGAAGTTAGCGCGGATCCAGAATTGCTCGCCGGTTTCCTCGAAGTTGCCGAGTCTACGGTCCATGCCATCCGTCTGGGCGTCAAAGATTTTCGCTATGTCCTGGAATTTCTCCAGCCGGCGCTGGAGACTCGAACCTGTTCAAATCTGATCCGCCTTTGCAAAAGACTTCAGGATCAACTCGGGACAATCCACGACTATGATCTGGCTTTCAATAAACTGGCTTCACTGACTGCCGAAAACCCTGAACTACAGAATCAATCGCTCGACGCCATAAACAAAGCCTGGCACCAGGAGCGCCAGGCTTTGCTGCAGTCTTTTCTGAAGCGTTGGTATCTGATGACACCAGTATGGTTCGAGCGACAGCTTCAGGCTGTTGTTCCGATGCCGGGTACAACCGGCGCGACAAAGGTGCGAGCTGCCAACTGACTGTCAATCATCAGCAATGCATTGGGGTTGCCATCCGCAAGGGTCAGTTTGTCTATGATTTCGTTGACATTGCCTTCTTCTTCAACCTGCTCGGAAATATACCATTGCAGGAAGATGTAAGCCGCATGGTCACCAGTTTGCATCGCCAAGGTCGCCAGTTGGCCGATCGATTCCGTCACGATTTTTTCATGATCAAGCACTGCCTTGAAGACATCAAGAGCATTTGACCATTTGCCGCTCGGATCAGCGATCGCTGTGAACGTGGCAGCTTCACTGCGCGCATGCAGATAATGAACCATGTTCTGGGCATGGGCGAGTTCTTCCTGATATTGGATGTAGGTCCAGTTCGCTGCACCTTTCAAACCATGGTTGGCAAAATAGTCGGACATGGCCAGATAGAGAAAGGCGCTGAAATATTCTTTGTTAATCTGGGCACTGAAAGCAAGGGATAATTTATTATTCATGTCGATCCTCCTTGGATGAAACGGTCTTAAGTCAGATTGAGCTGACTTGGCGATTTGATCGTTTTCATGTGCACTTCGGCTCATGATCAATCATAATTATAAAACAGATCGATCTGACTGAGAAGCCGAAGGCCGAAATGGCATTAAGCAGAAGGCCAAAATGATTAAAAAACAGCATGGTGATAAAAGGTTGTCGTGCAATATGTTTTTTTTCAAGAGCAGGATTGGTACAATGGATCAGTACCTGAAACCCGACCATAGGAGGCTTCCCCATGTATCAGATCGTCCGCAAGCAAGTCCTCAATCCAACCGTTGTGCGGCTGGATGTCGCAGCCCCACTGATCGCCCGCAAAGCTAAACCTGGCCAGTTCATCATGCTGCGCATCGATGAAGAGGGCGAACGTGTGCCACTGACCATCGCTGATTTTGACCGCGATCTAGGTACGGTTTCGATCATCTTCCAGCTGGTCGGTAAAACAACCCAGGCTTTGTCGGAAATGAATGAAGGGGACAGCATCCTTGACTTCGTCGGTCCGCTGGGCACTGCATCCCATCTCGATGAATACAAGAACAAGAAGGTCGCCGTGATCGGCGGCGGGCTCGGTACCGCGATTGCCTATCCCCAGGCCAAGAACCTGCACCAGCTTGGTGCCGAGGTCGATATCATCGCCGGTTTCCGCAATAAGGACCTGGTCATCCTGGAAGATGAAATGAAAGCTGCCTGCACGAATCTGTTGATTACGACCGATGACGGATCCAATGTCCGCAAAGGGTTCGTCACGGATGTCCTGCGTGAAAACATCGTTGCGGGACGTGGTTATGACCTCGTGATTGCGATCGGGCCACTGATCATGATGAAAATGATCTGCAACCTGACCCGGGAGTATGGCGTTAAAACGATTGTCAGCATGAATTCGATCATGGTCGACGGCACTGGCATGTGTGGCGGTTGCCGCCTGACGGTTGGTGGCGAGACAAAATTCGCCTGCATCGATGGCCCTGACTTTGACGGCCATCTCGTCGACTTTGATGAAGCGATGCGCCGCAGCCAGATTTACAAGTCAGACGAGAAAATCTCGATGGACCAGCACATCTGCCGCTTAACCGGAAAGGAGTCCTGACCCATGGCTAACATGTCTTTGAAGAAAGTTCCGATGCCGGAGCAAGATCCCCAGGTCCGCAACAAGAATTTTGCCGAGGTTGCATTTGGTTACACACCGGCAATGGCGATGGAAGAAGCCACCCGCTGCCTGCAATGCAAACATAAACCTTGTGTCGCCGGCTGCCCGGTCAATGTCCGGATCCCGGAATTCATTGAAAAAGTTGCCGCTGGCGATTTCGAAGCCGCCTACGACATCATCACCTCGACCAATGCCTGCCAGCGGTCTGCGGCCGTGTCTGCCCCCAGGAAACCCAGTGCGAAGAACTCTGTGTGCGGGCGATCAAGGGCGAACCCGTCGGCATCGGCCGCCTTGAACGTTTCGTCGCGGACTGGTACATGGCCAATCGCCAGCCAAAAACTGAAGTTGCCCCGCCGAAAAACCGCAAAGTCGCCATCGTCGGTTCCGGTCCGGCCGGCCTGTCCTGCGCCAGCGACCTGGCCAAGCTCGGCTATGAGGTGACGATCTTCGAAGCCTTTCATGTTCCGGGCGGTGTCCTGATGTATGGCATCCCGGAATTCCGCCTGCCCAAGACCCTGGTCCAGAAAGAGATCGACAACCTCCGAAAGCTGGGCGTCAAAATCGAAACCAACATGGTCATCGGCAGGATCCTGACCCTTGATGATCTGAACGAACAGGGTTTTGAAGCGATCTTCATCGGTTCCGGCGCCGGCTTGCCGACCTTCATGAAAATCCCCGGCGAGAACTACAATGGCGTTTATTCGGCCAACGAATTCCTGACCCGGATCAATCTGATGAAAGCTTATAAATTCCCGGAATGCGATACTCCGATCCATGTCGGCAAACGCTGTGCGGTCATCGGCGGCGGCAATGTGGCGATGGACGCAGCCCGCAGTGCCAAGCGTCTCGGCGCTGAAGAAGTCTACATCGTCTACCGTCGTTCCGAAAAGGAAATGCCGGCCCGTCTCGAGGAAGTCCACCATGCCAAGGAAGAAGGCATCATTTTCAAGCTCCTGACTGCACCGGTCGAAGTCCTGGGCGATGATAAAGGCTGGGTCACCGGCTTGAAATGCATTGAAATGGAACTCGGTGAACCGGATGCGTCCGGACGCCGCCGGCCGATCGAGAAGAAGGGGTCGGAATTCACCCTGCCGATGGATACCGTCGTCGTGGCGATCGGCACGAGCCCCAACCCGCTGATCAAGATGACCACACCTGGCCTGGAAACCCAGAAATGGGGCGGCATAGTCGTCGATGAAAAATCGATGGCCACCAGCCGGACTGGTGTCTATGCCGGCGGTGACGCGGTCACCGGTGCAGCAACGGTCATTCTGGCGATGGGTGCAGGCAAAACAGCTGCAGCGGCAATCGACAACTACCTGACGCATGGCGCTGATCCTGAGTCTGCAGACGATGCTTGTGTCCTTGGATCACAGAAAATCGAATACTGAGCAAATATTTCGAATGGAGAGTACATAAATCGAATAATGAGCATGACGATTGAACATGAGACCGCTTGCCCGGCCAGGGGCTGAAAGGTACTTTTATGAAATATGTCCGTATCTTATTTGAAGGCAAACCTCACTGGGGTGAACTCTTCAACACAACAGTCCATGTCCTGGACAAAGCCCCTTATGCTGGCGGCAGCTGGATCGGACGCAAGATTGAGCTTGCCGACTCAATCATCCTGGCCCCTTGCGAACCTTCGAAAATTGTCGCTGTCGGGAAGAACTACCATGACCATATCAAGGAATTTGATGCCCAGATCCCGGAACGGCCGATCTTGTTCATCAAGCCGTCCACAACCGTGCAAGATCCTGAACGGCCGATTGTTTTGCCAGCACCAAGCCTGGCACAGCGCGTTGACTTCGAAGGTGAGCTTGCCCTGGTCATCGGCAAGAGAGCTTTCCAGATCAAGCCCGATCAAGTGTCGAACTACATCCTTGGTTACACGATCCTCAATGATGTCACTGCACGCGATATCCAGAAGCTCGATGTCCAGTGGACACGTGCTAAAAGCTTCGACACCTTCGCACCGATCGGACCTGTCATCACCGATGAAGTGAACCCATCTGCACTACAAATCACAACAACGGTCAATGGTCATATCCGGCAGCAGGAATCGACCGCCCAGATGATCTGGAATATCGGTGACCTGCTGGCTTTCATCACCCAGGGTATGACATTGCTGCCAGGTGACGTAGTCACGACGGGAACGCCGGCCGGTGTTGGACCGTTACTCCCGGGTGATGTCGTGACTGTCACGATTGAAGGTATCGGCACCTTAAGCAATCCAGTCATCGCTGGCACATAACAAATTGGATGATATCAACTTGATGCGGATATGTTGCTGATTCTCGATCACTATGATTCATTCACTCATAATCTGGCTCGTTATTTCAACGTGCTGGACTGCCCGTCACGGGTCGTCCAGCACGATTTGATTCTGCCATTTGAACTCGATCCGAACGACTATTCTGGCCTGGTGATATCACCGGGACCCGGACATCCGGACCAGGCGTCGCTTGCCTTGCAGCTGGTGGAACGTTGGGCCGGTCTGTTGCCAATCCTAGGTATTTGTCTCGGACACCAGATCATCGCCACGGCTTTTGGTGCCCGAGTTTCCGCCGCACCGAGGCCGATGCACGGCTTCCTGTCTGAAATCGAGCACGACGGAAAAGGTTTGTTTAAAAACCTGAATCGACGATTCTTCGTTACTCGCTATCATTCACTTGTGGTCGATGAAATTTCGCTGCCGCAAGAGCTATTAGTCAGCGCGAAGACCGTGGAAGACAACCTTGTGATGGGCCTTCGCCACCGGACTTTGCCGATTGAGAGCGTCCAGTTTCATCCAGAAGCCTTGTTGACCGAAAATGGCTTGGGCCTGCTGGCGAATTTTGTTGACCAGACCAGGAATTTCCGATGATCCGGGTTGTCTGCGAACAGACTAGCCTGAACGCAATTGACATTGCTGACCTGCTGCGGCCGGTTCAGCGGGGGACGTTCGTTTTTCTCGATAGCAGCTCGAATGATGGCAGAGAGGGGCGGTATGCCATCGTCGGCCGTCATCCCTGGTATGATTGCCGTGTGATCGATGGCCAGACTATGATCGATGGCCAACCGGTTGATGTTGATGTCTGGACAGCTGTGCGCCAGTTTTTATTGACTTACCAGGAGGATGTACCACCTGGTGTCTTGCCGCCGGAGATTCCGTTCAAGGCAGGATTGATCGGGTACTTTGCCTATGATCTGGCCGTACAGATGAGCCAGGGAAAGATCCCACTGCCAGAAGCTTCAGATCTGGATGGTCCGCAAGCCTGGCTGGCTGCTTTCGACCAGATGGTCATCATCGACCAGACTAAGTCCAGGCTCTGTCTGCTGGCCTGGGGCAAACTCATGGATCCGTCATTGGCAATCGAGCAGCTTCAGCAGGATCTTCGCCAGCCTTTAGCCAAGCGAATCGATAGCCGATCTTCGGGTGCAGATCATTCTCCACTGCCAACAGTTCAGCCAGATCAGTCGTTTTGGGCGGCTCGCAGCAATTTCAGCCGGGACGCATTTTGCCAGCGTGTCGAGGACGTTCGACAGGCCATTAAAGCAGGCGAGGTCTATATCCTCAACCTGACGCAACGATTCCTGATGCCGCAAACGCGTGACCCTTGGGCGAGTTATTGCCAGCTGCGCCATGTGTCCCCAACGCCATATGCCGCTTATGTAGAGACTGGCTCACTTTGCATTATGTCTTTTTCAATGGAACAATTCCTGCAGGTGCGCGGCCGGACAGTAACAACCCGGCCGATCAAGGGGACAAGGCCGCGAGGCTCTAACCCGGCAGAAGATGAACGAAACCGCAGCGAATTACTGAACAGCCGCAAAGACCAGGCTGAACTCCTGATGATTGTCGACCTCGAACGCAATGACTTGAGCCGGGTCTGTGAACCTGCATCGGTTAACGTCGAGGGCCTGTTCCGGTTGGAGACCTATTCGACCGTCTTCCACCTGGTTGCCACCGTCTTCGGCCAGCTGGCCGAAGGACATGACGCGGTCAGTTGCTTTCAGGCTTGCTTCCCGGGCGGATCGATCACCGGTGCACCCAAGATCCGCGCCATGCAGCTGATCAGTGAGTTTGAAAACCTGCGGCGCGGCCTTTATACCGGCTGCCTGGGCTATTTTTCGCTCGATGGCCAGGCTGATTTCAACATCATGATCCGGACCATTATCAGTAGTGATGCCAGGACGTGCTATCATGCTGGCGGCGGAATCACCTGGGATTCCGATCCGCAAGCCGAATATCAGGAAACACTGGATAAGGCCAGCGCGATTGGAGGTGTTTTTTCATGCTGATCATCAATGGGCAGCGTGTCAGGCAAGATAGGACTACCGGCATAGGTACAACAAAAATATCTGATGACGGCAAGACTTTTGACCCTGGCCTGATCTTCGATGAAGGTTTCGCATTCGGTCGCGGTGCATTCGAGACCTTGCCGGTCTTGGCCCGGCCGGTCTGGCTGGAACATCATCTTGAGCGCCTGAACCGGACACTTGGTCAATTGGGCATCAACCGACAGCTCGAAGCTCAAGCAATTTATTCACTGATTGATCGGGAACATATCCATGACGAGGCACTGAAAATCATTGTGACTGCAGAAAACCTCGTTTTGTCTACGCGTCCTCTGCCCGTTCCTGCGCCGGATGGTATGGCCTTGATGGTCAGCCCGCACGGCCATCCGGCGACTTCGCCACTGGCGGGAATGAAAACCCTCAATTACTTAGGATACCTGCTCGCCCGCGAACAGGCTGTCCATGCCGGTTTTTCCGATGCCCTGCTTTTGTCTTCCAGCGGTCGTATCCTGGAGACTGCTGCTGCGAATATTTTTACAATTGACCATGGCCGGATCCGGACACCTCGTGCTGATGGTTCAATTTTGCCCGGGATTGTCAGGCAGCATATCCTTGCGCGTTTCGATGTCGATGAGTCTGATCTTACAATGGAAGATTTAACGGCTGCTGATGAGGTCTTTGTCACCAATAGCCTGATCGGGGTCCAGCGTGTGCTGCGAATCGGGGATCACCAGCTTCAAGAAGTGACTGGATCACCGATCCTCACCGCGATCAAGGCTGAATATGACCAAGCCATGCAGACTGAATCAATTTGAAGTTTGATATAATTAGCCTATCCCAAGACATACGGAAATTGATCAAAGACAATGCCGGGAAAGATGAGGTCGTTCGAGATCATGTATGATGTCATCATCGTTGGTGCCGGTGTTATCGGCTGCGCCATTGCCCGCGAACTCTCCAGGACAACGTTGCGCATAGCTGTTGTCGACCAGGCTAGCGATGTCAGTGAAGGAACCAGCAAGGCCAACAGTGGGATTGTCCATGCCGGATTTGATGCTGAACCGGGCAGCCTGAAAGCTGCCTACAATGTCCGCGGCAATCCGCTGGTTCGAAAGTGGGCTCAAGAACTGAGTGTACCGTACCGCAACAACACATCACTCGTCCTGGCCTTTAGCCATGCCGAACAGCCTGGCCTGCAGAAACTGATTGAACGCGGCCGCCAGAACGGTGTCGAAGATCTCCGGCTTATATCCCGTGAAGATGTCCTGAAGCGCGAGCCTCTGCTGAACCCCCAGATCAACAGTGCTTTGCTGGCTGAAACAGGTGGAATCGTCAGCCCCTACGGTTTGACAATCGCTTTGGCTGAACATGCCTTTGTCAACGGCGTCGAATTTTTCCTGGATTGCGAAGTGCTGGAAATTGAACACTTCTCTAAGTCGGCAGGCACAACTGGATCTGGTTCGGCGAAACCGGCGAAGGCGAGATTTGGACGATGCTCTTCGCATGAAGAGGGATTCGAAATCAGGACCTCGCGCGGCAGCTTCCTGACCCGGGCCATTGTCAATGCTGCCGGTGTTTTTGCCGATATGATCAATAACGCGGTCAGCGAAGACCGGTTTACGATCACTGCTCGACGCGGCGAATACTGGATGCTGGATAAACGCATCGGAGCCGGGTTTTCAGCAACTATCTTCCAGTTGCCGACCGCACAGGGCAAGGGTGTCCTGGTGACGCCGACAGTTGAACAAACCCTGATTCTCGGCCCGACGAGTGAGGTCGTCGCGGACAAGACCGATACGCGGACGACTGCTGCCAAACTCAATGAGATTTGCCGTGTCGCTTCCCGGACTTGGCCTGACCTGCCGCGGGATCAGTTCATCACATCTTTTGCCGGCCTTCGTGCCCACAGCGACCGCGGCGACTTCATTGTCGGCCGCTCGGCGGATGTTCCGGGCCTGTATAATGCTGCCGGGATCGAATCACCCGGTTTGACCGCTGCACCGGCGATCGCCCTGGACATTGCCGCGATGGTTGTCGATGACTTTGCTGCCCACATGCGCAGTCAGTTCAATCCGCCCCCGCCGCCAATCCCTGTTTTTCACGGCGAAGATCTGGAAGTGCTGGCTGAACGGATCGCGCGTGACCCGCTGGCCGGGAAGATGGTCTGCCGATGCGAGCAGGTCAGTGAAGCAGAGATTCGCGAAGCAATCCGCCGCCCTCTGGGGGCAAGAACCCTGGACGGTGTCAAGCGGCGCACAAGGGCTAATATGGGCCGTTGCCAGGGCAGCTTCTGCACACCGCGCGTCCTGGAAATCCTCGCCGAGGAATTGGGCCTCGACGAAACTGAATTGACAAAATTCGGTGGCCGGTCCAATATCCTGACCGGTCATCTGGGGGTGGAACGATGAATGTTCGCCGAAAAGTGAACCTGGTGATCATCGGCGGCGGCCCGGCCGGCCTTGCCGCTGCCCTGGCAGCCCGCCGCGCCGGATGCGATGACTTGCTGCTGATCGAGCGTGACCATCAGCTTGGCGGGATACTCAACCAATGCATCCACAATGGGTTCGGTCTCCATTATTTCAAAGAAGAACTGACCGGGCCGGAATATGCAGCACGCTTTGTCAAAGATTTCCTTGCTCAGGGAATCCCCGTCCTATGTGGTGCCCTGGTCACAGATATCACTGCTGAGCGGTTGTTGACGGTGGTCAGCGAACATGGCTTGCAGCAGATCGAAGCTGGTGCCGTCATCCTCGCGATGGGATGCCGGGAACGGCCTCGTGGCGCCTTGGGCATCCCGGGCAGCCGCTGTGCCGGAATCATGACGACCGGCACCGCCCAGCGGCTGATGAACCTCGAAGGGCTTAGGCCAGGCCGATCGATCGTGATCCTCGGATCCGGCGATATCGGACTGATCATGGCCCGCCGCATGACCCTGGAAGGCGCCAGCGTCCTCGCTTGTGTCGAGCTGATGCCTTACTCCAGCGGCCTTGCCCGCAATGTTGTTCAATGCCTCCAGGACTTTGACATTCCGCTGCTGCTGTCGCATACAGTCGTCGAAATTCATGGCCGCGAACGGCTGGAGGCTGTGACGATCGCCCCGGTCAATCCTAAGACGCTGGAACCAGACCTGGATCAGAAGCAGTTGATTGCCTGTGATACGCTTTTACTGTCGGTCGGTCTGATCCCTGAAAATGAATTATCCCTGTCGGCTGGCGTCCAACTCGATCCTGCAACACGCGGCCCGCTGGTCGACCAGACATTGGCGACCCAACGTCCGGGCGTCTTTGCCTGCGGCAATGTGCTGCAGGTCCATGATCTTGTCGATGATGTCTCACTTGAAGCAGAGCTGGCGGCCCGTTCGGCTGTCGCCTGGCTGGCCAGGCACGGCCAGCAGGCCCACTTCGCTGGCCAGGAACAACTTGCAGCTGAGATCCACCAGGCCGAAAAGCGTTCTCAAACAGAACCAGGGTCAGAAGACCGCCAGATGGCAATCCTCCGTGGCAAGGGGATTCGCAGCCTGGTGCCACAGACGATCAGCCTGGCCAATGAACCTGGAAAAATCGAGATTCATTTCCGTCCAAATGACATCTATCGGTCGGCGACAATCTGCCTGCGCGATGACCGCGGCCAGTTGCTCGGCAAGCGTAAACAGCTGATTTTAACCCCGGGTGAGCTGGCTCGTTTCGAAGTGCCCCTGGCGCGTTGGCCTGGTCCAGACGTCCAGAATTGGGAATTGTCAATCGAGTCATAAGCTCCATGAAATGATTAGGTTTCCAGGCAATGACAACCAGGTCTGCCTGATCTGGGTGATGTTGAGAAGGTGGATGGATGAACCAGTTAAAGGATGATCACTTGATCCGGGAAACGATACTCACCTGCATTGGTTGTCCGATGGGATGCAGGATAACGGTCTCCCTTGACGACCAGAATCAGTTGAGCGTCTCAGGCGAGCAATGCAACCGTGGCGCGGCCTATGCGCGCTCGGAAGTGATCAGCCCGACCAGAACCCTCACAACGCTGGTCATGGTGCCAGGCTGTCAAACACCATTAAGTGTCAAAACAAGCCAACCCATTCCCAAGGCCATGATCAGAGACAGCCTGGAGGCCATTCACGCCTTGAAGGTCCAGCTGCCGGTTGAAATTGGCGATGTGGTCATTCATGATTTGCTCGGTACCGGCAGCGATGTTGTGGCGACCCGGACCCTTAATCCCGAAGCTCCCCCAACAACTTCATGAGGTAAATACAAAATGGATACGATCCGACTGATCCAGACGGGAGACCTTCACTTGGGCAATCCGTTCACTTTTGCCCCTGATCAGGCCGAAAGACTGCAGAAATGCCAGCTTGAAACCTTTTGGAAAATCATCCAGCTTTGCCAGGAACAACAGGCGGATGTCCTGCTGATTGCTGGCGACCTCTTTGACCAGCCTGTTCCAGACAAATTCCTGGTCCGCCAGGTCATTGAAATGCTCGGCAGCCTCAAACATACCCGTATCCTGATCAGTCCCGGAAATCACGACCCATTTGGACTTGATTCACCTTATCGCACGTTTACCTGGCCTGAATCCGTCACCATATTCGGGGAAAAACTCGAAGCGCTCGAGTTGCCCGGACGGCCGGTCCGGATTTTTGGAATCGGATTTACGGCAACAGTCACCTCTCGACCTTTACTGGCAGATGCATCGATCCAGCTTGATCCCGATTATGTCAATTTGCTGTTGATCCATGGCGACCTTTTGGCAACGAGTAGCCTGTCGCCCTATAACGCTTTGTCGCTAGCCCACTTGGCCAGCTTTGGATTCGACTATGTCGGGCTCGGCCATATCCATCAATTCAGCGATTTCATCCAATCCGGACAAACATTGCTGGCCTATTCGGGCTGCCCCTTCGGCCGCGGCTTTGATGAGACGGGCAACAAGGGTGTCATTGCCGGAACCATCCATCTGCAGCCCGGGCGGATTTTCGCAAGTCCCGGACAACCGCCACGTCCGATTACCCCCCGATTCGACTTGAGCTTCCGGCCGCTTGACAGCCGCCGATTTGTCGAACTTGCGGTGGATATCTCCAATTGCAAAGAGCAGGCGGAAATTATCGATTTGATCCTGCTGACGATGGGTACGGTGCAAGGTGAGCGTTTCCGTGAAGACCTGTACAAAATTGTCCTTGTTGGCGAGCTGGAAGAAGGTTTTGTACCAGTGCTCACCATCCTGCAACAACAGCTTGAAGGTCAGGTGTTCTATTTCAAGTTGCGCGACCGGACCAGACGACGGCTGGACCTGTCTTTGCTGGCTCATGAACATTCGCTGCGCGGCGCTTTCATCCGTCAGATCAATAGCCGGATCGAACAAGTCCAAAGCATTGGATACGCCCAAATCATCGGGCGCGATCGCAGGCAAGACCAGGAAACAGCACTGGCGAACGCGCAGAAAGCCTTGGAACTGGGGCTGATGGTGATGCAAGGGGAGGATGTCACCTATGCGGCTGATTGAACTGCAAATCAATGCATTTGGCCAATTCAAAAACCGACGGTTTTCCTTTGAACCCGGCTTGTCGATCATTTATGGCGAAAATGAACAGGGGAAGAGCACCTTGCTCGCCTGCCTGAAAGCGATGTTTTTTGGCTTCACCGGCCGTGGCCGGTCGGTTCGTGACAATGAACGTTTGCGCTACCAGCCCTGGAATGGGTCAAGACTCGCAGCTAACCTGGTTTTTGAACACGCAGGGACGCGCTATCGCCTGGAACGCACTTTTGGTAAAACCAAAGCGGCTGACAAATGCGTCCTGATGAATGACATCACCGGGCAGTCCATTGACCTGCCCAGCCAGCAGGAAGTTGGGCCGACACTGTTCTTAGTCACGGCAGAAGAGTTTTCAAACACAGTCTTTATCGGCCAGCTGCAAAGTCCGATTGACAGTCCAGACCATTCCACCCTGGGCAAACTGGCCAACCTTTCCGGCAGCCTCGATGAGGGGCTGTCCCACCAGGCCCTCGACAACCAATTGCTGAAAGCCCAAGTCAAACTCAAGGCTGATCGCGGACCGGGCGGCCTGATTCCCGACTTGCAGCGCCAGATCGAACAATACGAGCAGCTGCGCCAGACTGCGATCGACAATGAATCCAAACAGCAAGACCGGATCTGCCGGCTGGATGAATTGCAAAATCAGATTGCTGCTGGTGAATCCGCGCTCAAGGCCGCCAAAGCCAGGCTGGCCCATATACGGCTGAACGAAAAGACAGAACTTCTTGAACGGCTGAGGAAACGTCACCAGGATCTGGAACAGCTGGAAACTACCTTTCAAAACCTGCAGAAACCCCTGCGTTTTGCTGGCCGGATCATCGACCAGGAAGATATCGAAAGATTCAGGTCAAGATATAACGAAGCGCGTTCCATACAGGCCGATCTTGACAACCAGATTCGGATCGTCAAAGAGCAGCTTGCAGAGCAAAATCGGGAAGAGGCCGCTGTCCGTGGTTTTGATCAACTAAAGGAAATCGACCGGCCGATGCTCGACCAGATCAGCAACCGGATCGAGGCCATTCGCATCGAGTCTGACCGGCTGAAGCAAGCTCAGCAATTGAGTGATTTGTCAGCCCGTATCCGGCAATCCCGCCTGATCCTGGACGAGCGTGAACTAGCCCTGAAGGCTATCGAGCAGGAGATCAAGGCGCACAGCCGGTTTGAAAACACATTGGGTAATGTTCAGGCGTCCCGATCAGCCGCGGTCTTTCGCCTGATGATCATTTTGTCCATTATCCTGATTGTGGGGGGCCTGGTATCAGGTCTTCTGGTCCGGTCGATCTTTTTTGCCCTGAGCGCACTCGGCCTTATCGTGCTGACAGCGGCCTGGTTTACAGCTGTCCGCAACCGGACCAGGCAAGAAACAACGGTTCGATTGGCCGAGGAAGCCAGACTTGCAGAGATACAAGTCCTGAATACAAGACTTGGACTGGCTCGTGAGCAAGCCATGGCAGCCAGGCTGACCCTGGATCAGGATACCCGCCAATACAACCTGCTTCGTTCAACCGTTTCGCCAGAGACCCTGTCCCTCGACTTTTCAGCATCTGATCTGGAAAACCTGCAGGTCGAAACAGACCGTCTGAAGTCAAGACTTGAGGACATCCTGATCAGTACAGGTAGCACGAATCTGCTGGAACTGCATATCCATCTCAATGAGGCAGAACATGCAAGGCAATCTCTGGCTAAACGGAGAGCGTTGCTCAGCAAGGAACAGGCTGTCGAACGAGACTTGGCCGGCAAGGCACAGTCAATTTGGCAGGAGCTGGCCAGATCACTTCAGTCTGACCTTGAAACGACCTTGGAAACAGGTGAATCCGATCCTGAACTGAACAAGCCAGTTGAGGATAGCCAGGCGATCGAACTGAAGATCGATAGATTGTCCCGCCAGGTGATCGAAATGGCTGGCCAGAAACGCCAGTTACAGCACCAATTGGCGTCTTTCAACGAGACCATTAGAGGCCAGGATTGGGACTATTATCTCAACACAGCCGAAGCTGAACTCAACAGTATGGCATTAATCGGCTCATCTGGGCTAGATTCCAGACACGATCTGATTAGCCATGTCCCGGATTTCTCAGGACCTCCAGATTCTTCCGACTTAGGGGAAAGTAGAATTGACCCGGTCAAAGACATTGACCAGATCAACCAGCAAATAGGCAACTGGAAGCTGGAGGCTACTGGTATTGAATCGGCGATCCGGCACAGCGCCAGGACGCCGTTAATGGCCATCGAATATGAAGACCTGATCCTTCAGGTCCGTGAAAAGATGCAAGATGCCCAGGCTTATTACGACAGCCTTGTCTTGGCCCGTGAAATGTTCCAGGCCGCTTATGATGAAATGCAGGCAACTTTCGGCCCCGTTCTCAATGAAAAAACGGCAGAAACGTTGCGCCAGTTGACCGGCTCGCGCTACCAGAACATCAAGATCGATCGCTCGTTCGATGTCAGGGTCGAGACCCCTGAAGATGGCAGTTTCCACGAATGGGATTATTTCAGCGGCGGCACCATTGACCAGATTTACCTGGCGCTGCGGCTGGCAATCAGCGAGCTGATCCAGGCATCAGAGGACCATTTGCCCTTGCTGCTGGATGATATTTTTGTCCAGTATGACGATGAGCGAGCCGCTGCCGGTTTGAAATTCCTCCAGGCCAAGGTTGAAGCTGAAGACATCCAGGCCCTGCTTCTGACCAGCCACAGCCGGATGAAAGACATGGCCAGGGCAATCAACCTGGATGCCGGAACGGCCACCTCTGCGATCAAGATCCAGTCCCTCTGAGGCCCCGTCCCAAGCCATCCAGGATTGTTACTTGACGATGTCGTAGGGCCAGCTTTGAATGCCGCCCAGATCAAAAACCTGGCTGTAACCCAGTTCAAGCAATTGCGCGGCGGCTAATGCACTGCGTCGACCGCTGCGGCAATAGACAATTATTGGCGTTGCCTTGTCTTGCGGCAACTCACCAGTGCGGCTGGATAATTCTTCGACCGGCAGCAACTGGCTATTTTCGATATGGCCTTCGGCGTACTCAGCTTCGGTGCGGACATCAAGCAGGACCGCGACACTATTGTCTTTTAAAATCTTGAGGGCCTCGTCGGCCGTTACCTTGACAACGGATGCCGTGGCAGCTTTGCTGGTCTGGCCTGTGGTGGCGGCATTGGAGCCCGGATTTGCGTTTCCAGTCGTCTGGGATGTGCTGCTGCAGGCGGCCATCGTGAAGGTGAGGGCGATGACTAGAATGATCGCGGCGATTTTGAACATCGACCTCTGGTTCAGAAATTGATGATTAAATGGTGGTTTAGCTGCTGTGTTATTCATAGTGATCTCCTTAACAGGTGTGGAAAGTACTTATGATATAATACGACCATCTTGGCTTCAAAGGCTAAACCCAGGTTACCAAATGACGGCAGTCGTTAAAAATGCTGTCCGCTGAATCCAGATCAAGCCCGGCTGTAATTGGTTTTTCGGGACTTCTGGCCAGCTGTCCCACCGCTGATTATTGATAGTTGCAGCTATTGATTGTATGCTATAATCCGTTTGTTATTTTTCGCTATTTTGCCGCTGTTTCCAGCGGTTGGAATATGGATTCACCAGGACGAATCCAAGACAATGATTTAGGAGTGATGCTAAATGGCTGAAGTTCGTGCCCGCCGGGGGACGATGAAGAGCAGACACGCTCGCGCGCCGCTCTATGAAGCACTGGAACAATATTCGCAGAAGGACATCGTCCATTTCGATGTCCCCGGCCACAAGAAGCGCCTGCGCGCTGGTCTGGGTGAATATTTCGGTGAGAAAGTCATCCGTCTCGATGCCAATTCGACCCGTGAACTCGATATGCTGTCCAATCCGGACGGCATCATCTACGAAGCTGAGCAACTACTGGCCGACGCGTACGACGCCGACTATGCCTTCATGCTGGTCAATGGCTCGACTTTCGGCATCCAGGCCATGATCATGACGGCCTGCGGTCCGAAGGACAAGATCATCATGCCCCGCAATGTCCACAAATCAGCAGTCAACGGCGTCATTCTCAGTGGCGCGATCCCGATTTTCATCGATCCGGAAATCAACTTCGAATATGGCATCGCCAATGGTGTCTCCTATGAACACGTCAAAAAAGCAGTGATCGATAATCCCGACGCCAAAGCCCTGCTCATGATCAACCCGACTTATTTCGGCGTTGTTTCCGACCTGCAGGCGATCATCAAGCTCTGCCACCGCCATCAGATCATGGTCCTGGTCGACGAAGCCCACGGCGCCCATTTTCCGTTCCACCCCGATTTCCCGGACAATGCAGCGACACTTGATGCCGACATGGCCACGGTCAGTCTCCACAAGACGGGTGGTTCACTGACCCAGAGCTCAGTCCTGCTGCTCAATGAGCGGGAAATCACCTACAGCCAGGTCCGCACGACAATCAACCTGATGCAGACGACCAGCGCGTCCTACCTGCTGATGGCCAGTCTCGATCTCGCCCGCCGCAACCTGGTGCTCCATGGCCAGGAAATTTACGAAGACATCCTGAATATCGTTGAGGCGGCAAAAGCCGAGATCGCTGCGATGCCGGGCCTTTTGGTCCTGACCAGTGACGATGTCAACGGTATTGGTATCTACGATTACGATGAGACCAAAATCGTCATCCACGTCAATGACCTCGGTTTGACCGGTTTCGAAGTCTATGACATCCTGAAGAAAGAATTCAATATCCAGCTTGAATTGGCTGAAACCTATGTCGTCCTGGCTGTCGTCGGTATCGGTGACGACCAGCAGACCGTCAACCAGCTTGTATCCGGCTTGCGCTCGATTTCGCACCGCTTTGCGGGTCAGAAACAGCCCTTGAAAATCGAGCAGGGTCAGTGGATGAATGAACGGCCGATGTCGGTCGTATCGCCACGTGACGCATATTACAGCCCGAAACGGATTATCCCGATCAAGGACGCCGTAGGTGAAATTTGCGCCGAGTCGCTGATGATTTACCCACCGGGCATCCCGCTTGTCATTCCGGGCGAGAAACTGACCCAGCGGATCATCGAACATTACGAGTTCTATCGCGAACAGAAATGCAACATCATCAACAACGCCGAAGATCCGGATCTGATCCAGGTCCTCGGTGAGCCGAGTAATTAACCAGGGGATAGGGGGAGCTGCAGATGCCGGATTTCCCAGTATTGGGCTTGCGCCTGATGGATTGTTCCGCAGCTTATGAACACGCAGAAATTGTGCTGTTTGGCGCGCCTTTTGATGGTACCGTCTCTTTTCGCCCGGGATCCCGGTTTGGACCACAGGCGATGCGCCAGGACTCAATCGGCCTGGAAGCTTACAGCCCTTACCAGGACCGCGAAATCGACACATCGGTCATCCGCGACATCGGCGACCTCGATCTGCCGATGGGTGACAAAGACCGTGCGCTGCAGATGATTCGCGAGACGTTTGCCAGGATCGCCAGCGATGGCAAATTCCCCCTGATGCTTGGCGGCGAACACCTCGTCACGCTGGGGGCTGTCGAAGCCATGGTTGCTCAATATCCTGACCTTTGCATCGTTCATCTCGATGCCCATACGGATCTGCGTGAAGATTACCTCGGTGTCGAACGATCCCATGCGACTGTCATGCGCCGGATCTGGGACCTGCTGGGTGACGGACGGATTTGCCAGCTCGGCATCCGCTCCGGTACGGCCGGGGAATTTGCCTTTGCCCGCGATGGCCATACGATGCTGTTCCCGTTCTGTGTTAATCATTTTGCAGAAGTTCGTGAAGCGATCGGCGACCGGCCGGTTTTCCTGACAGTCGACCTCGATGTCCTGGATCCTTCTGTTTTTCCTGGTACCGGAACCCCGGAACCAGGCGGCTGTGATTTCATCTCGGTCATGCAGTTCATCATTGCTGCAGCCGGACTCAACCTGGTCGGAGCCGATCTCGTGGAGCTTGCCCCGCATTATGACCCGAGTGGTGCCTCGACTGCTGTCGCCCTCAAACTCCTGCGCGAATTGGTGATCGCTTACCAAAAACACCATAAATCTTAATGGAGTTTTCAGTTGCTGAACTGACCACGATCCTGAAATGGATGATGTTGATCATCCTGTTACTTTCCGCACTGCTTTTTATCGTGTGGCTGCTGATCCTGCTGCTCGGCCGGTTGGCACACCGCAAAGCCACACAAACTGATCTTGATTTGATCGGCCATGAAGCCAGGGTGATCCGGGCGATCCGTCCGCCGCACCACGGCCGGATTGTCTGTAAAGAAGGCAACAAGCCGGTGGTTTTCAATGCCTCGAGCGCCCAGCGGATTGCGGTTGGTTCCACTGTACTGATCACTGCATTCGACAATGGCGTCGCCCGGACGATGATCAAGGAAGTGGTGGCAAAAGATCCCGCGGAACCGGACAATGCCCGCTGAACACCAGTTGGCCGATTCAGCTGAATCCCTGATAGCCGATTCGGCGGTCAGACCGCGCGTCGCCCTGGTTGCGCTGAATGCTCATTTCGCCCATACCAGCCTGGCTATCCGGTTGTTGCGGAATTTCGCCGTCGAACATCAGTTTCCTGCAGAAAACCTGATCCTTTGTGAATGGACGATCAACGATTTGCCGCAGCAGCTTCTGCAGCGGTTATTTGCTGTTGATGCCGACATCTATGCCTTCTCCTGCTACATCTGGAACCGGAAGCTGGTTAGTCGCCTGAGCGAGGAGCTGGGCAAGATCAGGCCAGCAGCGACGATCATCTGGGGCGGCCCTGAAGCTAGCCAGGATGCCAGCCGGATCCTTGCCGAATCGCCAGCCGTGGCTGCCATCATCGCAGGGGAGGGCGAAGTCGCTTTCATCGAATTCCTCGAGCGATACCAGCAAGGCCACGTCGATCTGGCCAGCGTGCCCAATCTGATTTACCGAACCGCAGACGGCAAGATGACTGTCAATCCAATGGCTCCCTTGCTCAAACCTGGCCAATGGCAGTTCCCTTATACGGAGGCCGAACTCTCATCGCTCAAAGACCGCCTGCTTTACTTTGAAACATCACGCGGCTGCCCGTATGGCTGCACCTATTGCCTGTCTTCGCTGGACCGGACGGTGCGGCTGATGCCACTGGCCACCGTCCTGCAGTCGTTCGAGCAACTGATCAATTCCGAAGTCCGCCAGATCAAGCTCGTCGACAGGACTTTCAACATCGAGCCGGCTCGGGCCGCTGACATCTGGGCGTATCTGATCGACCGCTATCGTAAGGCTCCGTTCCGGACGAATTTCCATTTTGAAATCATGGCCGACCGCCTGGCGGATCAGGCCCTCGACCTGTTGGCGCAAGCTCCGCCTGGCCTGATCCAGTTTGAAATCGGCGTCCAGACCACGACACCCGAAGTGCTCGATGCTATCCGCCGGCCCTGCGATATGACGCGTCTGAAAGCCAATGTCCGCGATTTGCGCACCCGATCCAAAATCCATCTTCATTTGGACCTCATCGCTGGTTTGCCGGGTGAATCACGCGAACAATTTGCGCAGGCTTTCAACGACGTTTTCCGGCTCCAGCCACACCAGCTCCAGCTTGGTTTCCTCAAAGTCCTGCCCGGCAGTCCAATGGCCAGGCATGCGGTGGCATTGAACTTCCAATGGTCCGGAGAACCACCCTATGAAATCCTGGCTTCGGACCGGATGAGCTATGCGGATCTGGCTTTGCTCAAAGATATTGAAACAGTGCTCGACTGGTACCACAACAGTGGCCGCTTTACCGTCACTTTGCCCTGGCTGATTCGCCGGGTATCGTCGCCATTTGAGTTTTTCAGGCAGCTTTCAGCTGCAAGCCGGTCAGCCGGCTGGTTCGACCGACAGGCCAGTCAGCAGGCCCGGGCTGCCTTCCTGCTCGATTTCGGCCGCACATTGGCTTTGCCTTCCGAGCAGTCCGTGTTGCAAGCCCGGTTAAAACTTGATTACTTGCTGCAGGGCGCAAAAGACCAGCCGGACTTTCTCGACGGACTCGAAACCAGTGATGATCCGTTCCGCCAGCAGTTGAAGCAGCTTGGCCGTGAACAGATTCGCGCCGGTTTTCCGAAGCAGAGCCGCTTCCGCCTGGAGGACTTCATCCTGGACGAATCAATCGAGCTCGAACAGTCAGAGATCATTTTTCCGGCAGGCCATATCCTGGCCGGCTTTGATCTGGCCGGTTCGCCGCCTCACTTGTTATTTATGCTAAAGGTCAAAAACGACTGATTTTCAAGCGAAAATTGCGAAAAAACAGATAAAAATCCGAGATAGGCACGATTGATCGATTCATCCGTTGCTAGTCCGGAGTCTTTTGATTATACTTTAATCTGTGCATGCCGCGGAAAATCTTGCCTTTCGTGGCTAGTTTAAAGGAGGTTAAGACATGCTTCGTTTTGACTACAATAACGCCCTTGATTTTTTCCGGACCGAAGAATTGGAATTTATCACCCCTCAGGTTACGGCAGCCCATGTCCAGCTGCACCAGAAAAGTGGAGCCGGCAGCGATTATCTCGGCTGGGTCGACCTGCCTGCCAAATATGACAAAGACGAATTTTCCCGGATTCGCAAAGCTGCGGCCAAAATCCGCAAAGACTCCGATATTCTGATCGTCATCGGCATCGGTGGTTCCTACCTCGGCGCCCGCGCCGCCATCGAACTGCTGACGCATTCCTTCAACAACCTGCTGACCAAACGCCAGCGCAAAGGACCACAGGTCATCTTTGCCGGCAACAGCATCAGCTCGACCTACCTGGCCGACCTGTTCGACCTGCTCGAGGGTAAGGATGTTTCCGTCAACGTGATTTCCAAATCCGGCACCACGACCGAACCAGCCATTGCTTTCCGTATTTTCAAAGCTTACATGGAAGAGAAATACGGCCAAGAGGGCGCCCGCGCCCGCATCTATGCGACAACCGACAGCGCCCGCGGCGCCCTCAAAGGCCTTGCCGACGATGAAGGCTATGAAACCTTTGTTGTCCCTGACGATGTCGGCGGCCGTTTCTCGGTCCTGACAGCGGTCGGCTTGCTGCCGATCGCCGCAGCCGGCATCGACATCCGCGAACTGATGCGGGGCGCCAAGGATGCGATGAAAGAATACAAGAATCCGAATCTCGAAGAGAACGCCTGCTATCAATACGCAGCAGCCGCAATATCCTGCTGCGCAAAGGTTACAATGTAGAGATCATGGTCAACTATGAGCCGAGCCTGCACTTTTTCACCGAATGGTGGAAACAGCTTTTCGGCGAGAGCGAAGGCAAGGACGGCAAGGGCATTTTCCCGGCCGGCGTCGACAACTCGACCGACCTGCATTCGATGGGCCAGTACATCCAGGACGGCCAGCGCCTGCTGTTTGAGACCGTGATCGATGTCGAGAAGGCCCGCCGGCCGGTGGTCATCCCGAATGACCCGGCCAACCTGGACGGCTTGAACTTCCTGTCCGGCCTCGATATGGCTGAAGTCAACAGCAAGGCAGCCCAGGGCACCGTCCTGGCCCATGTCGACGGCGGCGTGCCCAATTTCCGCCTTGTCGTGCCACAGCTGGATGCTTACAACCTCGGCCAGCTGGTCTATTTCTTCGAAAAAGCCTGCGCGATCAGCGGCTACCTGCTGGCGGTCAATCCGTTCGACCAGCCCGGTGTCGAAGACTACAAGAAAAACATGTTCGCCCTGCTGGGCAAACCGGGCTATGAAGCGCGCAAAGCGGAACTGGAAGCTCGCCTGAAAGGATAACAATCACTTCATGACAACGGTCAATTTACCCCGTCACTTGCTCGCCTCAGTTGCCAAACCGGCGCGATATGTCGGCGGCGAATGGAACAGCATCGTCAAGACAGTGCCGGAGGCAGCCGAACAGGCGCTCCGGCCTTTCTCACGTTATGCCTTCTGTTTTCCCGACACCTACGAGATCGGCATGTCCAACCTGGCGCTGCGGATCATCTACAACCTGCTCAATGAACGCCATGACACCTGGTGCGAGCGTGTATTCGCCCCCTGGACCGATATGGATGAGCGGATGCGCGCCGAAGGCGTGCCGCTGTTTTCACTCGAGTCGCGCACGCCGTTGAACGAATTCGATTTGCTGGGCTTCACCCTGCAATACGAACTCTCGTTCACCAATGTGCTGAACATGCTGGACCTCGGCCGTGTCCCGCTCCTCAGCCGACCGCGGGATTGCCGATCCGCTGGTCATGGCCGGTGGCCCCGTTGCCTTCAACATCGAACCGATGGCGGATGTCTTTGACCTCGTCGTCATCGGCGAAGGCGAAGAAGTGCTTCAGGAACTGCTCGACTGCTATCAGGCCTGGAAAGCCTCCGGCGATGGACGGACCCGCGAGCAATTCCTGATGCAGGCTGCCCGGATCGAGGGCATCTATGTCCCTTCTTTCTACTCGGTCGAATACAATGGCGATGGCACCGTCCAGGCGATCGCTCCGAACCGGCCCGGCGTACCGGCGACGATCCGCAAACGGATCGTCCTCGATCTCGACCAGTCCTATTTTCCGACGGAAGGCATCGTTCCGAATACCGAAATCGTCCATGACCGGATCTTCCTCGAGCTTTTCCGCGGCTGCCCGCGCGGCTGCCGTTTCTGCCAGGCCGGCATGATCTATCGGCCGGTCCGTGAAAAAAAGCCGGCGACGCTGATCGACCAGGCCGTCCAGCTTGAAAAAACGACCGGCTATGACGAAGTCGGCCTGCTGTCCTTATCGACCAGCGACTATTCAGCGCTGTCCGAACTGACCGACGGACTGCTCTGTGAACTGACACCGCATCAGACCAGCCTGTCGCTGCCTTCACTGCGTCTCGATTCTTTTTCCCTCGAACTGATGCAGAAAGCCTCGAGCACCCGCAAAAGCGGCCTGACCTTCGCGCCGGAAGCCGGAACCCAGCGTCTGCGGGATGTCATCAACAAGAACATCACAGAAGACGATCTGCTCAAGGCGATGGAACTGGCTTTCCGCGGCGGCTGGAGCGGCGCCAAGCTGTACTTCATGCTCGGTTTGCCGACTGAAACCATCGAAGATGTCGATGGTATCGCCCAGCTGGCCCGTGCGATCGAAACCCGCTACAACGAACTGCCGCGCTTTGAACGGCCGCGCCGACTGGAACTGTCGGTCAGCACCGCGATGTTCATCCCCAAACCTTTTACCCCCTTCCAATGGGTAGCCCAGGCCGACCTGGAGACGATGCGCGAACACCAGATTCATCTCAAGGAGAAACTTCGCAGCTGCCGTTCAGTAAAATATCATTGGCATGAGCCGAAAACCTCCTATATCGAAGGCGTGCTGGCCCGTGGTGACCGCCGCCTCGGACCGGTCATCCTCGCGGCCTGGTCCGGCGGTGCCCGCTTCGACGCCTGGGATGAACAATTCAATTATGACCTCTGGCTGGACTGCCTGCGTGAAGCCGGACTTGATCCGAATTTCTACGCCCGCCGCGAGCGCGACCAAGGCGAAATGTTTCCATGGGGCCATATCGACTGTGGCGTGACCAGGGAATTCCTCTGGGCTGAATATCAGCAGGCCCTTGCAGCATCAACAACCCCGGAATGCCGCGAGCAGTGTTCAGCCTGTGGTGCCCAGAGCTTTGGCGGAGGTGTCTGCTTTGAGTGACTTTTTCGAAATCCGCCTGCGCTTTGCCCGCCGCGAGCCGGCGATCTGGCTGGCCCACCTCGACATGATGCGGACCTTTGAACGCTCGATCCGCCGTGCCAATCTGCCGATCAACTGGTCCCAGGGCTTCAACCCCAGGCCCCAGATGACCTTTGCCTTGCCGATCGGTGTCGGCATGGCCACCGAAGACGACTATCTCGATATCCAGCTCGTCGAAGACCTTGCCCCGTCTGACGTCATGGCGCGCCTGAATCCCTGCCTGCCAAAGGGTCTTGAGCTTCTGGCAGCAGGACCTGTGACCCAATCGAACGTCAGCCTGATGAGCCTGATTCAGGCTGCTGACTATCGCCTTGAGAGTCCTGGCCTTGCTGAAGCTGTTGCCCGGATTGCCAACACTCAGCCCCTGATCGTCGAGAAATTCAGCAAAGGCCGTACGATCGATGTCGATATCCGGCCCCTGATCATCAACCTCAAAATTGTCGCTGCCGATCAGCTCATCCTGCGTGTCAAGGCCGGCAGTTCGGCAAACCTGCGCCCGGACCTTTTCCTCAAAGCTCTTGAAGTCTACGGCGATTTGCCCGCCCTGGCTGCAGCCGATTGTGCGATCACCCGGCTTGGCCTGTTGATCAACGCACCGAGCGACCCCAGCGGATACGCTTCACCCCTGGCAATCGTACATGAATAAAAATAATCAGCAACAGCCATCGGTTTCCGATATCCTGATCTACCGGGATTCAGCGACCCTGGTCCAGGCCGTGCTGCTGGAAGATGGACAAGCTGTCGAATGGATCCGGCCGCTGCGGCCTGGCGCAGCAGTCCGCCAGGATATCGTCCTGGGTCGGGTTGAAGCGATTGAACCAGCTTTGAATTGCGCTTTCGTCGCGATCGGCCAGCCGGAAAACGGCTTGTTGCCATTGAAAGAAGCCCCCACCGGGATCAAGGCCGGCCAGCCGGTCATCGTCCAGATCCGTCGGCTGACGACCCCGCCAGACAAAGGCCACCTGCTGACGACCAGGCTTCAATACCCTGGCATGTTCATTGTCTATGAACCAGCTGGCGAGCGACAGATCATCCGCAGCAAGGCGCGTTCACTTGATGAAACCATTCGCGCGACATTGACATCGCAGGAATTGACTTTATTAAAAGACGAACATGAACAAGTCCTGGCAGCATCGACTGCGCAAGGCAGTCTGCCGCGCCTTTTGCTGCGGCCCAATGAAACTGTGGCTGAAGCCTTGCAGAACTGGACGAGCATCGGCTTGCGTTCGATCCAGGTCAGTGACATCGACTTGTTCAACACGGCAGACCAGTACCTGGCCGCTCGCTGGCCATCCCTTATCCCAAAACTGCGCCTCCACGCAGGTGGATTTGACCTGGCCGCCGTCTTCCGGCTGACTGACTTGGCCAGCGAGGCTTCCCGACGCCGCATCCTGCTCAAGAACGGCGGCAGTATTGTCCTCGACCAGACAGAGGCTTTGCTGGCGATCGATGTCAACTCCGGCCAGGCCAGGGCATCTGCGCCTGCCCAGCTTCGGCTGCAGACAAATTTGCTTGCTGCAGCTGAAATTGCCCGCCAACTGCGTTTGCGCAATGTTTCCGGTCTAGTGGTTGTCGATTTCATTCGGCTTTCTGATCCTGCTGCCCGTGATGAACTCGTCGAAAAATTTTCGGCCGCCCTGGGCGCCGACCATCATCGAATCACCATTGGCGGCATGACATCGCTCGGATTGTTCGAATTGATACGTCAAGTGACCTGAGAAGAGATTGACGGTTTTTTCAAAGATCGATAAATTTAATTCATACCCCTTGTCTAATCATTTGAACAAAACCATTTGATTTTATCGAACTCGTCTTTTGAGACCCTTGAATAGATCGGTTTGTCCTTTCAAACTGATTTCGGTTGAAGGAGTGACATCATGATCACCAAAGTCATCAAACGCGATGGACGGGAAGCAGTTTTTAACATTGAAAAGATCGCCAATGCGATCCACAAGGCACTCGATGCTTCGGAAGAAGTGAGTGCCCGGAATCAGAACAAACCACACAGCCAGATCAGCATGGATCTGTCGGCGCTCGTTGCTGAACGACTTGACCAGTCTGGCCAGCATCGGCCGACGATCGAGCAGATCCAGGATATGGTCGAACATGTCCTGATGGAGAGTGGTTACCCGGAGACCGCCAAACGCTATATCATCTATCGTGCAGAACGAACGCGTGTTCGAGATATGAAGACGCACCTGATGCAGACCTTCCATGCGATGAATCCGCTGCAGGATGCAGCACAGCAGCAGGCCGAACTGACAGCTGCTGCAGCAGCTGAAGCGGCCAGGCCGACAGCAGCCACGCTCGATAACCTGGATCAGGATGAACCGCGCAATGCCGGTGAGCACCTTCTGCAGTACGGCCTGACCGGCGCCCAATCCTACAATATGCTTTACCTGTTGCGGCCAGAAGTCGGCCAGGCCCACCAGAACCGCGATATCTTTATCCATGATCTCGAGTACTACGCCCTGACATTTGCTGACTACCCGATCGATTTGAAACGGCTGTTCAGCGGGGGCTTTGCCAGCGGCGACGCCATCATCCGTGAACCGGGTGACATCCGCAGTTACGCCGCCCTGGCCGGTGTTGCAGTCGCCAGTGCCCAGGCCGAAATCAGCGGCAAACCGACATTAGTCCATTTTGACCGGGTGATGGCAGACGGCGTCCGTGCTACCCGGCAGCGGATCACCACTAAATACACCCAACTTTTCCTCAGCATGCAATCGGATTTACTGGCCGCCCAGTCGCAACCCAGAGAAACAGGCCAGCCGGCTGATGCTGATTTCGCTGCCCGGATTGACGCGCTGACTGCTGCCGAGACCGAACAGGCAACTTACCTGGCCATGGAATCGCTGCTCCATCTGTGGAATACCAGTATTTTCAGGACCCCCTCGCGCAAAGCCCGTTTGTCCATTCAATATGGCCTTGAGACTTCAGATCCGGCCCGCCTGGTGACCAGGCAGCTTTTGAAGGCGACACTCCAGGGTCTTGGCGGCCAGGCAGATGCCTTGCAACCGCAACAGGTTTTCCTGCTCGCCAACGGGATCAATTTCTCACCCGATGATGTCAATTACGACCTGTTTCAAATGGCTTGCCAGTGCAGTGCTGTCAGGTGCAATCCGCAGTTTGCCTTTGCCGATCCTGTTGCACGTTCTCTGGCAACGGTCAGCATCAACTTGACACGCTGTGCAATCCTTGCCCGCAGCGATCTCAACCTCTTCTACCACCGGCTGGAGAACCAGCTGGAAATGGCGATCGGGTCATTGATAGAGCGCCTGACGACTCTGCAGTCGATTCGGCGCCGGAATTTCCCCTTCGTCATTGGCCAGGTTGCAGCAGATGGTACCACCGCTTTAACCCCCAATGAAACGATGGCCGAGATCCTGGCTGATGGCAGCTTGCTGGTCAGTTTTGTCGGCCTGGCTGAAACCCTGACCTCATTGGTCGGCCGCCACCACGGTCAGCGCGAAGAAGCAGCCAGACTGGGGATCGAGATCGTTCGCATGATGCGAGATTATTGTGATGATGCCAGTGAGAAGAACGGGCTGAAAATCCGGCTTGCGGCCGGACAAGACAACCGGGTTGCCCGCGAACTGATCGCTGCTGACCGGGCCCGGTTTGGCCGGATTGCCGGTGTGACGGACCAGCCACGTTACTCGCCAGGATTCTGCCTGCCGACACGCCTCCCGGTGCCGGTCGGTGAGAGGATCCGGATTGAGGCACCCTACCATCAGATTGTCCATAGCGGCCAGCTCTTGACGGTTGACATGCCTGCTTCGAAGGACAATCCTGCCGTGGCCGTCGAGGGGATTATCCGCGCCGCGGCTGATGCGAAAATCAGACAAATCCGTTTCTGCAAGAAACCGGAATAATGGCGGTGAAATGATCGAAAATTGGCTAAATGCCAGGAAAAGTAAATAAAATTTGTTTTGCCTAACAAAGGCCGATATAATGACTTGAGGCTGACGGTTTTATTGTGACATTCCGGAGTGTATTGTATGTCGTCTTGGATCAATTTGCCCACGCATTTTTCGTCCGGCATGATCTTGCAGCAGCAGGTGGATATCCGCCTGTCAGGCCGAACCGAGCCCAATCTTGAAATTTCGCTTGAATTGACCTGCTCACCATATGAAAATCATGCGATTTCTCCGATCGACCCGAATTTCGGTACTGTCTTTTCTGCAACCGTAGTCAGTGACAGCCAGGGCGACTTTTCTGTCGACCTGCCACCTTTCAAAGCATCTTTTGACCCATATGAATTGAAACTGACCGATGGCACCCGAATCCATCGGCTCAGCGATATCCTGGTCGGAGATGTCTTCCTGATCCTCGGCGACGATGTCCTCTCGGTCCCGGCCAAAGCAATGCCGGCCAGCCATGCTGCCGAATATGGCAGAATCCCGTTCCTGAGGCTTTGTGACCTGTCCCAGCCACCGTTACAGGCTGGCTGGACAACGACAGACCAGGTTGGGCAGACCGGCCAGTTCAGTGCGCTCGGCCTTTCTTTCGGGCGCGACCTGGTCCTTGAACTCAAAATCCCGATCGGCCTGATCCAGGCCGTCCAGCCAGGCCGCAAACTGCATGACTGGCATCCTGCGATCAAAAAAGGCCTGTTTGAATTCCTGATCCAACCGCTGGAAGCTTTCAGTCTGCGCGGCATCATCTGGTCTGGCAGCGCGGGTGACTTGGACAACCCGGACAGTTGCCGGACGGATCTGATGAAATTAGCCGACAGCCTGCGCAAGCTATTGCGGCCGATCAATAATCAGCCGCCGGCTTTCCTGATGCTGCTGTACAGGACTTTTTACGCCGGCCAGAAATCGTTCTATCAACAATCACTGTGCAACGAAGCTTTGGATTATGCTGCCCACCATCTGGAATCGCCGACTGCGCTGATCCCGGTTTCCGGTACGACGTCCGCAAATCACCTGCAGACCCTGGGCGGACGTTTGCGAACTGTGGGCCTTGGCCTGATTTATCAGCGCAAGGCGCCACGTTCTGCTCCGGAATGCGAATCCATCGAACTGGTCGGTGGCAAGATGATCCTTTCTTTCAGCAATGCCGGCGAGGGTCTGCGTCTGGCCGGAGAAGACACAAGGGTTCGTGGTTTCGCGGTTTGCGGTGCCGACCGGATCTATCGTGAAGCCTCAGCCAAGGTCCTGTATGGCGTCCGGGTCATGGTCTGGCATGATGACATCCCGAATCCGATTGGTGTCACCTATGGCTTCTATGACCTCAACTTGCGGGCCAACCTGATCAGTAAAGACCAGCTGCCGGTGATACCCTTCCGGTCCGACCAGTCAGAAGCCGTCTATTGTTTTCCTCAGGAATGGCCACACTGCGACGAAACCGACGGTTGGCAGATTTACGACGGCAAAGTCCTTCTGCAGCGTGAAAAAGCCAACAAATCCGAGGGCGAGGCTTCGCTGAAATTGACTTATCAGACGAGCACCGAGTCGACCTTCGCGCTGGGCCCGGTGATCGACCAGCCATCGACTTTCCCGCCGCTCGACCTGCACCGCATGAATCGTCTGTTTATCGACCTGTTCAATCCTGATCGCCAGATGAAGACAGTCCAGCTGAGCTTGATGGCCATCGCCGCACCCGGAGCTCGGGAGGCCACCTCTGTCGCATACAAAATCGAACCAGCCTTGCGCTGGCAGACGATTGGATTTGATCTCGAGCAACTGGGCCGGGAACTTGACCTGTCCCAGATCATCAAGCTCAAGCTGATCATCACCGACCTTACAGGCCGCGGGATGATCTACCTCGACAACGTCCATTTTGGCTACCAGTAGCAAGGCAATTCTTCTTTAGCATGATCATGATCAGCTGACCGAAACGGGTGTGATCCTGCTGGTGTGATCGTGCTGATGATTGCAACTTGATGTTTTATTGTGTAAGATAAAGCCAATTTCCTGCCATGAACGGGAGGAGTAGGTTATCACCCCGCCAGAGAGTGGAATCCTTGCGCTGTGAGATTCCATCGGACAGATGATGACTGAACGTCGCTCCGGAGCAGAACGTCTGGCTGCCACGACCAAGGCAGCTGACAAGTGTCCATCCTGTCACTGCATCGATCAGTGCGAGGATGGAAAAACTGGTGGTACCACGGAAGGATTGCCTTTCGTCCAGTTGTGCCGGGAGTTGCCCGGCGGAGATTTCCGGAGCGGAAATTTTCGGACTGGATGGAAGGTTTTTTGCATTGAAAGGAGCAGCCAATGGCACGAATTGACACGATCCAGAAAGCATTCGAACCCCAGCAGATGGAGGGGCCGATTTACAAGAACTGGCAGGACCAGGGATATTTTTCACCCGAGCCTGATCCCGCCAAAAAACCATACACCATTGTCATTCCGCCGCCCAATATCACCGGCCAGCTGCATATGGGCCATGCACTCGACAACACGCTGCAGGACATCCTGATCCGATTCAAGCGGATGCAGGGCTATGCTGCACTCTGGCTGCCAGGCACCGACCATGCATCGATCGCCACCGAAGCGAAAATCGTCGAGGCCATGAGCGAGGAAGGGCTGAGCAAGGAGGACCTCGGCCGCGAAACGTTCCTGGAGCGCGCCTGGGAATGGAAGCAGCTTTATGGCGGCCGGATCATCGAACAGCTGAAACGCCTTGGATCATCCTGCGACTGGACCCGCGAGCGTTTCACCCTGGACGAAGGCTTGTCCGAGGCTGTCCAGGAAGTCTTCATCCGCCTTTACGAGAAAAACCTGATCTACCGAGGCGAACGGATCATCAACTGGTGTCCGCATTGCCTGACCTCGATTTCCGACGCCGAAGTCGAATACGAAGAAAAGACAGGGCCATTTCTATCACCTCCGCTATCCGCTGGCCGACGGCAGCGGTTACCTGGTGCTGGCGACAACGCGTCCGGAAACCCTGCTGGGCGATACCGCTGTGGCTGTTCATCCCGATGACGAGCGTTACAGACACCTGATCGGCAAAGAAGTCGTCCTGCCGCTGATCAGGCCGGACATTCCGATCATCGCCGACACCTATGTCGAAAGGACTTCGGCACCGGCGTGGTCAAAATCACGCCGGCCCATGATCCGAACGACTTTGAAGTTGGCCTGCGCCACAATCTGCCGCTGATCAATGTCCTGACCGAAGATGCCCACATCAATGAGAATGGTGGCAGATATGCCGGACTGATCCCGTGAGGCAGCCCGCAAACAGATCGTCAAAGATCTTGAAGCCGACGGATTTGCTGATCAAGACCGAACCGCACAAGCACAATGTCGGCACCTGCTACCGCTGCTCGACGGTAGTCGAACCGCGTGTTTCCTTCCAGTGGTTTGTCAAGATGAAGCCGCTGGCTGAGCCGGCGATCGAGGCAGTCCAGGACAAGACCACCCGATTTGTGCCGGAGCGTTTTGAAAAGATCTATTTCAACTGGATGGACAATATCCGTGACTGGTGCATTTCCCGCCAGCTCTGGTGGGGGCACCGCATCCCGGCCTGGTACTGCGATTCGTGTGGACACATTGTCGTCAGCCGCGACAGTGCCGGAAACATGTCCGAGCTGCGGCGGCAGCAACGTTGACACCAGGATCGAGGATACGCTGGACACCTGGTTCTCGTCGGCGCTCTGGCCGTTCTCAACCCTCGGCTGGCCGCGGATGACCGAAGATTTCAAGTACTTCTATCCGACCAGCGTCCTGGTGACGGCCTATGACATCATCTTCTTCTGGGTCGCCCGGATGATCTTCTCCGGGCATCGAGCCATACCGGCCAGACCCCGTTCCATACAGTCTTCATCCATGGCATCGTCCGCGATGCCGAGGGCCGCAAAATGTCCAAGTCGCTCGGCAACGGCATCGATCCGCTCGAAGTCATCGACGAATATGGCGCCGACGCTTTGCGTTATGCGCTGGTCACCGGCAATGCACCGGGCAATGACCAGCGTTTCCAGAAGGAAAAAATCGAAGCCGGCCGCAACTTCATCAACAAGATCTGGAATGCCTTCCGCTTTGTGCTGATGAATTTTGATGACGAGATGGACTTTGCCAGTGTCAGCCCGGGCTGATCTATGCGCTCGAGGACCGCTGGATCCTCTCGCGCCTGCAGACTTTGAAGCAGGAGGTGACCGGCAACCTCGACAATTATGAATCTGGGCGTTGCACTGGCTAAAATCTACAGTTTCCTCTGGGAAGAATTCTGCGACTGGTACATCGAAATGACCAAGGCCCGGCTCAATGAACCGGGCTCGCGCGGCCGCCTGGTCGCCCAGTCTGTCCTCAACCAGGTCCTGGTCGAGGCCATGCGTCTGCTGCACCCGTTTATGCCGTTCGTCACGGAAGCCATCCACGGCCATCTGATCCAGACGACTGAATCGATCATGGTCAGCGACTGGCCTCAAGCCGACCCGCAGCTCAACTTCCCGGACGATGAGCGCCAGATGGCGGTGCTGATGGACGCGATCCGCGAAATTCGCAACGTCCGGACGAGTATGAACGTGCCACCGAGCCGCAAGGCCGGTATCATCGTCGTGGCCCAGGATGCGGCGATCCGCACGATCTTCGAGTCGAGCCTGCCGTTCCTGCAGCGTCTGGCCAGTGTCCAGTCGCTCCAGACCCAGGCGGACAAAGCCAATATCCCGCCAACTGCGGTCACAGCGATTTTCACAGCTGGTGAGATTTTCATTCCCTTGACGGATTTGATCGATCTCGGCAAAGAGATTGAACGCCTGGAAAAAGACAAAGCCAACCTTGAACAGGAAGTTGCCCGCGTCAGCGCCAAACTTGAGAATGCTGATTTTGTCGCCAAAGCGCCAGCCAAGGTCATTGACGCTGAACATGAAAAAATCACCCGTTACCAGGCGATGCTGGCCAGCGCCAATGAACGTCTCGAGCAGCTGAGAAACCTGTAAGCTAGACATGGAAGCAACGCCGTCATGGCAAGGGAAGGACAGGAAAGGATGGACATCACATGGATGACCCCGGCGGAGTTGCCGGATTTCAGAGGCAAGACGGTCCTGGTCACCGGCGGAGCTGCCGGGATTGGCCGCTGCCTGGTCCTCAGCTATGCTTTGGCAGGCGCGCAGGTCTTTTTCGCCGATGTTTCCCAGGCTGCCGGTGAGGAGACGCTGGCCATCCTGGCTCAACAGGGTGTCAGCGCCAGGTTCCTGACCTGTGATGTTTCGGAAAGCGGGCAGCGCGTACAAATGGTCGGCCGTGTGCTGGATGAGACGGCTGGCCGTCTCGATGTGCTGGTCAACAACGCAGCAATCGCCAATGCTCATGCCGCCAATCTATTCAGCGATGATCCGGCGTCATTCGACAAGGTCCTGGCTGTCAATCTCCTGGCACCCTTCCATCTGACCCGGTTGCTCGTGAGCGCGTTGGCAGCTGTCAATGGTTGTGTGATCAACATCATCTCTACCCGGGCTTTCATGTCTGAGCCGAATTCCGAGGGCTATGCAGCCAGCAAGGGCGGCCTCAATGCCTTGACCCATGCGATGGCTGTTTCACTTGGTGAATATGGCATCCGTGTCAATAGTGTCGCACCGGGCTGGATCGACACGACTGAATGGCAGCTGGGCTGTCCGCCAGCCATTGACTGGCCGCCGGAAGAGCACCGACAGCACCCGGCAGGCCGCATCGGCCGTCCGGCCGATATCGCAGCTGCCTGTTTCTTCCTGTCGGGCCGCGACGCCGGATTCATCACAGGTGAAAACCTCACAATTGATGGAGGAATGACCAAAAGGATGATCTATCGTTGACTCGAGGGGGTAAACACTCTAAAATAAAAACACTGATCGATGCTGGACCTCTATGGCCACGCCCGATTAACGTACTAACGAACTCCATGAAAATGGAAACAGGTAAAGGAGAACGCTATGCCACTAGTAACATACCACAGAAATGTTCAAGAAAGCCTATGAAGGCGGTTACGCCATCGGTGCTTTCAATGTCAACAACATGGAAATCATCCAGGGCATCACCGAAGCAGCCAAGGAACTCAATGCCCCGCTGATCCTGCAGGTCTCCTGCCGGCGCCCGTAAATATGCCAACCACACCTACCTGATCAAGCTGGTCGAAGCTGCACTCGATCGAGCACCGACCTGCCGATCGCCCTGCACCTCGACCACGGCGATACCTTCGAACTCTGCAAAGAGCTGCATCGACGGCGGTTTTACCTCAGTCATGATCGACGGTTCGCACAACAGCTATGAAGAAAACATCGCCCTGACCAAGAAGGTCGTCGAATACGCCCACGCCCGTGGCGTCGTCGTCGAAGGCGAACTCGGCCGTCTGGCCGGCATCGAAGACGAGGTCAACGTCTCGGCCGAAGATGCTTCCTACACCAATCCGGACCAGGTTGTCGACTTCGTCACCCGCACCGGCTGTGACTCGCTGGCCATCGCCATCGGCACCAGCCACGGCGCATTCAAGTTCAAGCCCGGCACAGAAGCCGCAGCTGCGCTTCGATATCCTCGAAGAAATCGAAAAGCGCCTGCCGGGTTTCCCGATCGTCCTGCACGGCGCCAGCTCGGTCATCCCGGAATTTGTCGAAGATGATCAACAAGTACGGCGGCAAGATGCCCGATGCGATCGGCATCCCGGAAGAAATGCTGCGTCAGGCCGCCACGCAGCGCGGTCTGCAAGATCAACATCGACTCCGACCTGCGCCTGGCCATGACCGCCACGATCCGCAAGTACTTCGCCGAGAATCCGAGCCACTTCGATCCGCGCCAGTACCTCGCACCGGCCCGCACAGCGATCAAGGAGATGGTTGCCCACAAGATCAAGAATGTTCTTGGCTGCGACGGCAAAGCCTGATCTATATCATCGCCATTCCTGGCAAACGAGAAGGGATCGCTGCGGCGATCCCTTTTTTTATCCCTGGCTTAAAGTTATACTTTGGGGATAGAGACTTTGAAATGAGGTAATGATCATGCGTCAGTGGAAAATGCCGGGAACTGAACTTTGGATCTCATCGATTGTGATGGGTACCGGGAATTTCAGCGCGGCTGGAGAGCCGGAAAATCTTCGCCTGATCGACCATTTCGCGGAAGCAGACGGCAACCTTCTGGATACTGCCAACAGCTACGGCAAGACAAAGACTTCAGATCCGAATATTTCCGAGCAGATCATCGGCCGCTGGCTCAAATCCAGCAGCCAGGCTTCCTCGATGATGATCAGCACCAAAGGCGGATTTCCGCCCTTTGAGGCCATGACGGACAGCCGGCTTCAGCCGGCCGACATCAAGGCCGATCTCGAATTGAGCCTGAAGACTCTGGGTCGAGAAACAATCGACCTTTATTACCTGCATCGCGATGATCATTCAATCCCGGTCGCCGACTTGCTCGGTCTGTTGCGCGAACTTCGCCAGCAGGGCAAAATCAGGTATTTCGGTTTGTCAAACTGGTCGACATCGCGGATCGCTGAGGCGATCGAGCTTGAAAAACAGCAGACGGACAAGGTACTTGCCGCGGTACAGAACCGCTGGAGCCTTGTCCGCTACAATGACCGCGCCGCTACCGATCCGACCCTGGAAGCAATGGATTGGGAAGCCTGGGAACTTCTGAAACGGGAAAACCTGGCAGTAATGCCCTATTCATCACTGGGCAAAGGGTATTTCAGCAAGTATTTGCAGAACTCCTGTGAAGTAACTGAAAAACTGCGGCGCTATTATGAAAATGACTTGAACAAGAAGCGCGCTGAAGCTTTGCGCAAACTCCATAAGGATACTGGATACAGCATCAGCCAGCTTGTCCTGGCCTGGTTGTCACAACAGCCGATGCCGGTCTATCCAGTCGTTGCATTCAACCGCAATGACCAGATCAACGATGCAGTTGAAGCTGCCGGGATCAACCTTTCACAGCCGATGATCGAACAGCTCAATGCTGGTGAACCGTGGTGAACCTTGCATCAGATGTGCGAGGTCGCGGCATGCTTTGTTTCAGCGTGTGAAGCCTTGTGCATTTCATCGATTTTCAATTGCGACAGCCGGTTGGTTTCTTCCCGTAGCTTGAGCCGGTATTCCCGGCGCAGCATGGCATTTTCCCATTCTTTCTTCTGGACCGGGCCATGGGGGACAAAGGTTTTGACTTGTCTGGGTTTGCCATTTTCATCCACTGCGACAAACAGCAGATAGGCTCGATTGACCAGGACCTGTTCACCGTCGAGGCTCTCGCGGTAGGTTTCAACCCGGACTTCGATCGACGTTTTGCCCGTCCAAGTGACTTCGGCCTGCAGGACAAGCGTATCGTTCAATTTGACCGGCGCCAGGAATTCAAGGGCGTCGACAGCCGCTGTTGTCACATCACTGAAAGCATGGCGGCGGGCCTCGACCGCAGCAACGACGTCGATCCATTCCATCAGCTGGCCGCCAAACAGGCGATGGGCTCCATTGACGTGGGCAACCATGACAATCTGGACATGGGTAGTTCGCATAACATTGACCTCTTTCAATTTTTAGACTCTTTGTACATGATAGTAATAAGTTTGCACGATTGGTAGCGTTTAGGTTACAAAGTGAAGGCAGGGGACCGCAAAAGTGAAGACAGGGAGCTGCATGACAATGGATGATTCCAGATTGGAGCCGGTCTGATGCCGGATGAAATGGCGGCCAAAGCAGCCTTGCGCCGGCAGATGAACGATATTCGCGAAGCTTTAAGTTCGGAGCAAGCCGAACGTTGGTCACAGCAGATCGTCTTGCACCTGCTGTCCAGCCCATTGCTGCAAAACCGTACCGATCAGCAGTATCCGTTCAAGATCGGGCTTTTCGTCGCCATGCGCCAGGAGGTCGATTTGAGCAGTGGCTGGAAACTACTGCAAGCAAATGGGCATGGGCTCTGTTTTCCCCGGATGACTGTCCGGGATGGACAACCAGACCTGGATTTCCTGGCGATTCCGGACCAGGCTGACCCCCGGGACTTTTTCGTCCATGGCCGTTTTGGTGTCAGCGAGCCGGCGGCCAGTCTGGGACTGGTGTCTTGCGAACCGGACATCATCATCCTGCCAGGACTCGCTTTCGACCCTGCAGGCCACCGCCTCGGTTGGGGCAAAGGCTATTATGACCATTACCTGGCACGGCGCCGCCTGACTGGGGGACAGCATCCGGTTTGCATCGGTGTCGCCTATCCATTCCAGATCATTGAGCACGTCCCGGCAGCAACCTGGGACATTCCGGTCGACTATCTGCTTTCGCCGGAAGGATTTGAACCTGTGAGGTGACTTATGATGAAACTGACCGTCCTTGGCGCATCCGGCGCTTTCCCGCGTCCTGGCGGCGCGACTTCCGGTTACCTGCTTGAGATCGATGGCCACTATGTCCTGATCGACTGTGGCAGCGGGGTGCTGGGCAAGCTCTTTGAACATATCCGCCTGGAGCAGCTGGAAGCGATCATCCTGACCCATTTGCACGCTGATCATATCAGTGACATCGGGGTCCTGAAATACGCCATGGACCTCAGCAGGAAGTTTGGGCTTGATATTGGCCGGATTCCGATCTATGCGCCGGCGACACCAGAACCTCTGGCCGCGACGCTGGAAAGTCCGGATAACTTCATGATCCACACAATAGCCGACGATAGAAGCTTCGAGTTGTTTGGCGCCCTGGTCCGCTGCTTCGGGACCATGCATCCTTTCGAAACCGTCGGCTTGCGGATCGAAAAGGATGGCCGGGTCCTGGCGACTACGGCCGACACGATCGCCTGTGCGAATTTGCAGCCATTGCTCCGGGTCGCTGACTTGGCTTTGATGGATGCCGGTTCTCTCGAACGTCTGCGCACACCGGTCATGGTCCATCTGACGGCAGGGGAGTGCGGCCAGATCGCGGCGGCAAACAGTGTGCAGCGCTTGCTCCTGATCCATCTGCTGCCTCTGTTTGATCCTGAAGAATCCCTGGCAGAAGCCCGAAACTGGTTTTCTGCAGCCGAATTGGCCAAACCCGGTGTGACTTATACGATCTGAATGTGATCCTGAACAAAACGGCGACGTAATTTGTCAAAACAGCCGAAGTATTTCTGCTTTGCACAGCGCGCGAAGAAGGCTAAAATATAATGATCCAAAATGAAATGAACATTAGAAGGATGAGGTAGTTCCCATGACAGATTCGAACAAACAGACTGCAGTCATCACTGTTGTCGGCCAGGATAGGGTCGGTATCATCGCCCGTGTCGCGACAGAGCTTGCAGCCCTGCAGGTCAATATCAATGATATTTCCCAGACGATCCTGCAGGACGTCTTCACGATGATCATGCTGGTCGACCTGCCCCAGACCAGATTCGACATCAAGGAACTGGCCGACCATATGGAAGCACTGGGCAACGAAATGGGTCTGTCGATCCATGTCCAGCACGCTGGCATTTTCAAAGCCATGCATCGCGTCTGATAGAAGCACCAACGATTGGGGAAACAGCATGTTTAACGATTTCGAAATTCTTGAAACCCTCAGCATGTTCCGAGAGCAGCACCTCGATGTGCGCACGATCACAATGGGCATCTCGCTCTATGACTGTGCGACTGGCTCTGCTGAGGAAACAAGCCGCCGCATTTATGACAAGATCTGCCGCAAAGCGGAACATCTTGTCCGCACCGGCGAAGATATCAGCCGTGAGTTCGGCATCCCGATCATCAACAAGCGTGTTTCAGTCACGCCGATTGCCATGGTTGCAGCCTCGGGCGATACGACCGATTACACGATCTATGCACGTGCCCTTGACCGGGCCGCAGCTGCGATCGGGATCAATTTCATCGGCGGTTATTCTGCCCTGGTCCAGAAGGGTTTCACCGATGCCGACCGGCATTTGCTGGCTTCGATTCCGGAAGCCCTGTCGACCACCAACCTGGTCTGTTCGTCGGTCAATCTCGCGACCTCACGGGCCGGGATCAACATGGACGCAGTCCGCATGATGGGTGAGATCATCAAAGAGACAGCCGAACGGACTAAAGACCAGGATGCTTTCGGCTGTGCCAAGCTTGTCGTCTTTGCCAACGCGGCAGAAGACAATCCATTCATGGCCGGTGCATTCACCGGCCCCGGCGAACCAGAATGCGTGATCAATGTCGGTGTCAGCGGCCCGGGCGTCGTCAAGACTGCGCTCGAATCCGTCCGCGGCCAGGATCTCGAGCATGTCGCCGAGACCATCAAGCGCTCGGCATTCAAAATCACCCGCGTCGGTCAGCTGGTTGCCCGTGAAGCATCACGCCGCCTTGGTGTACCATTCGGAATCATCGACCTTTCGCTTGCGCCCACACCGGTAGTCGGTGACTCAATCGCCCGGATCCTCGAGGAATTCGGCCTTGAAACGGTCGGCGCCTGGGGAACGACTGCTGCGTTGGCGATGCTCAACGATGCTGTCAAAAAGGGTGGCACCATGGCCTCATCCTATGTCGGCGGCCTGAGCGGGGCATTCATCCCGGTCAGTGAAGACGAAGGCATGATCGCTGCCGTCGAAGCGGGGTCGCTCAGTCTGGAAAAACTTGAAGCGATGACCGCCGTCTGCTCGGTTGGCATCGATATGGTCGCCGTTCCTGGCGATGTTCCTGCTTCCACGATCGCCGCGATCATTGCCGATGAAATGGCGATCGGCACATTCAACAACAAGACAACGGCTGTCCGCATCATCCCGGTGCCTGGCAAGAAAGTCGGCGACACTGTCCATTATGGCGGCCTGCTCGGATCGGCGCCCATCATGGCTGTCAATCCCGCTTCGTCAGCCGACTTCATCGCCCGCGGCGGCCGTATACCGGCTCCGATCCACAGCATGCGCAACTGATATGCCGATCATGAACGCTGCCGCCTACCTGCGTTTCTTCGAGGAAGAGATCGATCTGCGATCGGTCATGTTTGGCGCGCAGGAATTGCCGCCGTTCCCCGGCAAAGAGACGAATCCCTGGTACCGGCTGTATAGCCTGTTCAAGATCGCCTATTGTCTGCAAAACGGACTTTTCGAAGCTGCCCAGGTTGAATTGATGTCGGTTCAGCCAATTGAACCACCGCTCAATTGCCAGTTCCTGGTTGCAACCTGGCTTGAAGCTGAGGTTGGTGATCTTGACCAGGCAATTGCCCATATCAACGAATTTATCAGTCTTTTTGAATCCGGTGAGATACCAGTGCCGCCAAAACGCGGCCGTTTTTCCGCCCTGGTCCAGTTCGATGATCGCCTGAGCCGGCGTTGGGCTTATCTCCTGCGCCTTTATCTGATTTCCATGCATCCTGATATCAGTCCCGACCAGATCGAGCAATGCCGGCATGACATCGTCAGTGCACGTGATTTGGGCGTTAAGGAAGAAACGCTGTTGCGCGCCGATTTCCTCGTCCGCTTTGCCCTGGCCCGCCAACTTCGTTCGGTCGACCAGGTTTTACTGGCGACCCGGGACTGGCAGCAACTGTGCCGTGATTACCCGATCTATGGCAACGGCCAGGAATACCAGCTCGAAGCAATCATGGCGCTCGAATACGACAACCGTTTTAGCGAAGCCCTCGACTGGATAGCCGAGAGCCTGCCCAATCAGGAAGATCCGTACGAACTATTAGTCATCCAGGCTCGCATCCTGAAGCGGATCGGCCGGATCCAGGAAAGCCTTGTGGTCTGCGAGCATTTGATTGCCCATTACCCGCATGACTTTTCAGGTTATACCTTGCGCTCGAACGCCCATTTCCTGCTCGGTGAGAATGACAAGGCCATGGCAGACGCCCAGCTGGCCTGCCAGATGGATCCTGACAATCCCAACAGTTACCTCGCCCGGGCATTTGTCCTGCTTCAGATCGGACAGTATGAGAAAGCTCTCGCTGATTTTGAAAAGACACTTGAGCTTGACCCGCAGCGCTATGATGCCATGCGTGGCCAGGGTAAATGCTTGTCGATGCTAGGCCGGGATTATGAAGCCATGGCCAGCTTCCAGCTCTTGCGCCGCGCCTTCCCGGACGATCCGGATGTCTATTATGAGATTGCGGACGTCCTGTTTGCCTCGGGTTACCTGGATGAATGTGAAAAAGCCTGCCGCCAGTGCCTGCAGCTCGACAGCAGCTATGTCAGCGCCTATGTCATCCTTGGCATGATTGCCATGCGCCGCAATGATGACGACAAAGCCCGCCGCCTGTTGAACCACGCGGTGGCGATGGAACCGGACAATCCGTTCGCCTTGAATGAACTATCTTATCTGTCCCATCTTGACGGTGATGAAGATCGGGCGATCGAGCTTGTCGACCGGGCGATTGCCGAATCACCGGATTATGCTGACGCGCTCTGCAACAAAGGGGTCATTCTCTATTTCCGCAGTGAATTCGATCAGGCTTCCCAGGTTTTCGACCAGACCCTGCGCTTGATGCCGGACCATGTCGGTGCCCTGGTCGGCAAGGGCAATACCCTCGTCCAGCTGAACGAATTCGATGAAGCGCTGCAATGCTATGATCTCGCGCTCGACATCGATCCGGATAATGCCGACGCCTGCCATGGCAAGATCATGCTTTACCGCATGCTTGGCCTCGATGACGAGGTCCGCTTCTGGCAGGACCGGGCGGCCCGGATCGAAGGAGAAGAAGGGGAAGATTGATTTCAGTACCGGCTGCGCGCCACCGCAATCGCTTCCCGCACGGTATCCGGAGCCGGGGCGCCGGTGATCCGGCGCTGGGAGACACAGGTTTCGAGGCTGATCGCTTCATAAATGTCGAGTTCGATCAGGTCCGAGTAAGTGCGGAATTCATCAAGGCCCAGGTCTTCGAGCGCACAATGGCGGCTGATGCAGAGTTTGACCAGTTTGCCGGACACTTCATGGGCAGCGCGGAAGGGGAGTCCCTTCTTGACCAGGTAGTCAGCCAGATCGGTCGCATTCGTAAAGCCACCAGCCGCAGCCGCGCGCATGCGGTCGCTGCGGATAGTCATCGTTGAGATCATTCCCGTGAATGCCGGCAAACAAAGTAAGACAGTGTCAATCGCATCAAAGATCGCTTCCTTATCTTCCTGCATATCCTTGTTGTAAGCCAATGGCAAGCCTTTCATCACGGTCAGCAGGGTCTGGAGCGATCCGAAAACCCGGCCGGACTTGCCGCGGGTCAACTCGGCGACATCGGGGTTCTTTTTCTGCGGCATGATTGATGAACCGGTGCTGAAGGCATCGTCAAGTTCGACAAAGGCAAATTCCTGGCTCGACCAGAGAATGATCTCTTCGCTCAGCCGGGACAGATGCATCATGAAAATCGCCAGGACGCCAGCCAGCTCGATCGCAAAATCGCGATCGGAGACACCATCGAGGCTGTTCAGCGTGACGGCTGCGAATCCGAGTTCACGAGCGACCATGGCGCGGTCGAGTGGGTATGTCGTTCCGGCCAGGGCACCTGAACCAAGCGGCATGACATCCATACGGCGGACGCAATCGTCCAGGCGGCTGATGTCGCGGGCGAGCATTTCGACATAGGCCATCAGGTGATGGCCCAGGGTGATCGGCTGAGCGCGCTGCAAATGGGTATAACCCGGCATGATGGTTTCTGTGTTGGCTTCAGCAAGGTCAAGCAGCGCCTGGTAGAGCTCGATAAAGCCGTGGCGGATCACGGCTGATTCGTCTTTCAGGTAGAGGTGCAGGTCCAGGGCGACCTGGTCATTGCGGCTGCGTCCGGTATGCAATCGTTTGCCGGCATCGCCGATCCGTGAAGTCAGCTCGGCTTCGATAAACATATGGATATCTTCGGCCTGCGGGTCAAACGCCAAGGTTCCGCTTTCAATTTCCTGGCCGATCTGGCTCAAACCATTAACGATGGCTTCGACATCCTCTGCAGACAAGATACCAATACTGCCCAGCATTTTCGCATGCGCCTGACTACCGCGGATATCCTGGCGGAACATCCGGGCATCAAAGGAAATTGATGAATTATAGGCATTGACAGCGGTATCGGTTGCTTTGGCAAAACGGCCATCCCACATTTTTTTCGACATTGCAGCACTCTCTTTTCATTCAAGCTGCAGATATTATAGCGCGGCGGGCCTGCTTTGTCATTGCGAGAGACGTGTCTGTCACAATGACAGACCCATTAAACGACGTCAGAACGACGTCAGGCTTGCCAGAACAGATTTGATTTATGTTATAATACCTGTCTGTCTGGAAGCTGATGTTTTCAGTCCAGGATTGTATCCTGCTCCATATCCTTTAACTATCAGCAAGGAGGCCTGTTCAATTGGCATATCCGATGATTGATGGTCTGATCGGCCCCTGGATCATGCTCGATGGACAATTGCTTGACCCGCAGAGCACCGAAGCCCGATTCTGCTTCAAACCAACTGATGAGCGGATGTTTTATGAAGTGATCCGCATTGTGGAAAAAATCCCTTTGTTCTGGGAAGACCACTTGGCTCGCCTGAATCGTTCGGTTCAGGATATTTTTGCGATCCCTGCGAGTTTGTACCAGGACAGTTTGCGCCTGATCGCAGCCAACAACCTGGATCAGGTCAATCTCAGGCTTGTCCTGACTTCAAACCATGTTGTCATTCACCAGATTCCTTCCTATTATCCAAATACCGAACAAATGCGTCAGGGTGTGGCGACCGGCATACTGGACTGGGAGCGCACTGATCCGAACGTCAAGGAGATCAACAGCGACTATAAATCAGCAGTCGCAGCACGCTTTGCAGCGGGCGGCCCTTATGGCAGCCTGTTTGAACTCTTGCTGGCAGACCGCCAGGGTGAACTGACCGAAGGTTCACGTTCGAATCTTTTTTTCATTCGCGGCCAGCAGGTTTTATCCGCACCAGACAACCGGATCCTCAAAGGCATCACCCGCCACTATGTCACGGCTGCGATCGCTGCAGCTGGCGGCCAGCTGGTTGAAAAAATGGTCACCTATGCCGCCGTCGAGGAAGGCCAGATCGATGCAGCCTTCCTGTCGGGATCGCCGATTGACTTGCTGCCCATAGCCGCAATTGATTCGATCCGGCTGCCATCGGCAGAAAACCAGCTGTTTTACAGGATCAATCAAGCTTACCAGCAGATTGTCCGCGATTATTTATCCACTCACCAATCAAAATAATTAAAAATACAAAAGCAAGTTCAAGGAGGCACAACACATGAACAAAGAACAAGGCACAGTATCAGTCAACACGGAAAATATTTTCCCGATCATCCGTAAATGGCTGTATTCCGACCAGGATATTTTCCTGCGCGAACTCGTCTCGAATGCTTCGGACGCCGTCGCCAAACTCAAACGCCTGGTCGCCATGGGCGAAGCCGATGGCCTGGCTGAAGAGAAATACCGGATTGATGTCGTGTATGACAGCGCTGCCGGAACCCTGGTGATTGAAGATAACGGCATCGGCATGACTGCCGATGAAATCCGCACCTACATCAACCAGATCGCCTTCTCGGGTGCCATGGATTTTGTCGAAAAATACAAGGAAAAAGGCGCCGAAACCACCGGGATCATCGGACATTTTGGCCTCGGTTTCTACTCGGCCTTCATGGTCGCCGACCTGGTCCGCATTGATACGCTGTCCTACAAACCAGGCTTTGAAGCCGCCAGCTGGGAAAGCGAAGATGGCATGGCTTACGAAATGGGACCCTCAGAGCGCACCACCCGCGGAACCCGGATTACCCTGACCCTTTCCGAGGAGGGTAAAAAATTCCTCTCCACCGGCAAAATCGAAGAAATCCTGGGCAAGTATTGCAATTTCATGCCTTACCCGATTTTCCTGACCGACGTGGTTGCGGAAGCTGAAAAAGCCAAGTCGAAAGCAGACAAGACGATTGAACAACACGCGGGAGCGCATGTCGAGGCCAGGGATATCACCCCGGCCGACGAAGCGACTGGCGAAGCGATTGAAGAAGACCTCGAGCCGCAGCCGGTCAACGACACGATGCCGCTCTGGCTCAAAGACCCGAAGGACTGCACGGACGAAGAATACAAGTCTTTCTTTCGCAAGACTTTCCACGACTACCGCGATCCGCTGTTCTGGATCCATCTGAACATCGACTATCCGTTCAACCTCAAGGGCATCCTCTATTTCCCGAAATCGGACAATGTCTATGAGAGCCTGGAAGGCCGGATCAAGATCTACTACAACCAGGTTTTTGTCGCCGACAATATCAAGGAAATCATCCCGGAATTCCTGTTCCTGCTCAAAGGTACACTCGATTGCCCGGACCTGCCGCTCAATGTTTCGCGCAGCTTCCTGCAGAATGATGAATACGTCTCGAAACTGTCCAGCCACATCATCCGCAAAGTTGCCGACAAGCTGAACGCACTGTTCAAGAACGAACGCGAACAGTTTGAGAAGTACTGGCAGGATATCGGCGTTTTTGTCCGTTACGGAATGATGCGAGATGACAAATTCTACGACAAGGTCAAGGACATCGCCCTGTACAAGACGGTCGACAAGGCTCTGAAAATCCAGGAAGAACTTGGCGATGAAATCCACTACACACCGGATGCCCAGAGGCAGGTGGCTTATATCGAACGGGCCAAAGCTCGCGGCCTGACGGTCGTTGTCATGGACCACGAACTCGACAACCACTTCATGTCATTCCTGGAATACAAGAACAACAAGGTCAAATTCAAACGTGTCGATGCCGACCTCGGCGGTGAGAAGGGCGATGACAGCCAGAAAGACGCCGTCGAAACATTGTTCCGCGGCGCGACTGGCAAAGAAAAGCTCAATGTCAACCTGTTGGCCCTCGGTGCTGATGCCCTGCCGGCGATGATTCTCGAGTCCGAAGATGCCCGCCGGATGCAGGAAATGCGCAAACAATTCGAGCGCATGGGCGGCGGCGATGATAAAATGGACTTTGACAGCTTGTTCCCGATGGAGCAGACACTGGTCATCAACCAGGATCAGCCGCTGGTCGCCCGCCTCAAAGCGATGGCCGACCTGCCACAGCAAAAAGAACGCGCCGAAGAACTGGCCCGCCATGTCTATGATCTGGCTCGCCTCGGACACGGTTCACTGACAGCTGACGAGCTAGCCGCTTTCCTCAAACGGAGTGCTGCTCTGCTGCAAGACTTGGCCAAGTAAATTGGCCCAGCCAAGTAAGCTTGGCCATTGCCAGGAGAAATTTATTGCGGGGAAATGGTGGAACCATGGGCAAAAATGAAATTGTACGTCGCGTCTTTGTGGTCAAACGTCCGGGCTTCGACATCGAAGCCACGGGCCTGACCCATGACTTGAAGGATAATCTTGGCATCTCCGGTCTGAAGACGCTGCGGATTTTCAACCGATATGATGTAACGGGCCTGAGCGACGACGAGTTCGTCCTGTCCCAGACCCATGTGCTGTCAGAACCGCCGGTCGATGATCTTTTCGTCGGTACAGCTGATTTCACAGCTTATGATGTCGTGTTCGCGGTCGAAGCCCTGCCGGGTCAATACGACCAGCGGGCCGACTCGGCCGCCCAGTGTATCCAGCTGATGACCTGCGGTGAACGTCCGGTCTGCAAGACCGCCCGCGTCTTTGCCCTGCAAGGCCAACTCAGCGCTGACGAGGTCGAGGCGGTCAAACGCTGGCTGATCAACCCGGTCGAAAGCCGCGAAGCTGACATGGCTCTGCCCAACACCCTCGACGATGCGCTGGATGCGCCGGCTGATATTCTGCCGGTCGCCGGTTTCATTACCATGGACGACAGCCAGCTTGCCGCACTTCTAAAGCAAGGCGGCTTTGCCATGTCCCTGGCAGACCTCCAGTTCACGCGCAGCTGGTTCGTGAAGGAGAAGCGCGACCCGACCTGGACTGAATTGCGCGTGCTCGACACCTACTGGTCGGACCACTGCCGCCACACGACATTCCTGACCCAGATCACCTCCGTCGAAATTCCAACCGACCTGGCGATCGGCAAACGGATGAAAGCAGTCTATGACGATTATCTCGCACGCCGCACTGAGCTGTATCAAGGCTGCCTGGCCGAAAAACCGGTCTGCCTGATGGACTTGGCGACTCTGGCCATGAAGCAGCTGCGCCGCGATGGCCGGCTCAAACAGCTCGACGAGTCCGAAGAAATCAACGCCTGCAGCATCCGGGTAAGCATTCCAGTCAATGGCCAGGACCAGGACTACCTGGTCATGTTCAAGAACGAGACGCACAACCACCCAACGGAGATCGAGCCCTTTGGTGGCGCAGCGACCTGTCTCGGTGGTGCAATCCGTGACCCTCTGTCTGGCCGCTCGTATGTCTACCAGGCGATGCGCGTCACCGGCAGCGGCGACCCGACCGTGCCTGTCCGGCAGACCTTGCCGGGCAAACTGCCCCAGCGCAAGATCACCACGACTGCTGCTGCCGGCTATAGCTCCTACGGCAACCAGATCGGCTTGGCAACTGGCCAGGTCGATGAGATCTACCATCCCGGCTATATCGCCAAACGCATGGAAATCGGCGCCGTCATCGCGGCAGCCCCGGCAGCCAACGTCCGCCGAGAAGTCCCAGAACCTGGCGATGTCGTCGTCCTGCTTGGCGGCCGCACAGGGCGCGATGGCTGTGGCGGTGCAACCGGCTCGTCCAAGGCGCATACGGAAGAATCGATCGTCCAGTGCGGTTCGGAAGTCCAGAAAGGCAATCCGCCGACTGAACGCAAGATCCAGCGATTGTTCCGGAATCCGGAAGTATCGACCCTGATCAAGCGCTGCAACGATTTCGGCGCTGGCGGTGTTTCGGTAGCGATCGGCGAGTTGGCAGCTGGTCTGCGAATTGACCTCGACCAGGTGCCGCGCAAATACGAAGGCCTCGATGGTACCGAACTCGCAATCTCCGAATCGCAGGAACGCATGGCTGTCGTCGTTGCGGCCGAGGATGCCGACAAAATGATCGCTGCCGCGGCAACAGAAAATCTCGAAGCCGTCATCGTCGCGCAAGTCACAGCTGAGCCCCGGATGGTCATGCAATGGCGCGGACAGACGATTGTCGACCTGGCGCGGGCCTTTATCGATACCAATGGTGCGCCGCAGACAACTGCGGTGCGTGTTGAATTGCCCGATGACAGCCATTCCTATTTCGCCCGGCCGCAGCCTGGCAGCTACCAGGTCCAGCTCAACTTCACTGATGAAGAAACAGTGGAAAGCGATTTCCGCGGCCAGTTAGCCGCCCGCCTCGCCGCACTTAATGCCTGCTCACGCAAAGGCCTGAGTGAGCGTTTCGACAGCACGATCGGTGCCGGCACTGTCCTGATGCCCTTCGGCGGCCAGCACCAGCTGACTCCGGAAGAAGGCATGGCCGCCTTGATTCCAGTTCTTGACGGCGAAACCGATGCAGCCACCCTGATGACTTACGGCTTTGATGCCGACTTGTCGAGCTGGAGCCCTTTCCACGGCGCCTATTTCGCGGTTGCCCATTCATTAGCCAAGATTACTGCCTTAGGTGGCGACCATCGCCAGGCTTACCTCACCTTCCAGGAATACTTTGAGCGTTTGACAAAGGAAGAGAAGTGGGGCAAGCCTCTGGCTGCCTTGCTCGGCGCGTTCAAAGCCCAGCTGGATTTCGGCGTCGCGGCCATCGGCGGCAAAGACAGCATGTCCGGCAGTTTCATGGACCTGCATGTACCGCCGACGCTCGTCTCATTTGCCGTGGCCGTCGAAAAAGCCAGCCGGGTCCTTTCGTCCAGCATCCGCAAGGCTGACCAGACCGTCATCCTGCTGCCAGTCCCGGTGGATCAGCTGCAATTGCCGATTGCGTCCGATTTCCTGAAGCAGCTTGACCTTGTGCGCCGCCTCCATCTGGAAGGCCAGATTGCAGCAGCTACAACGGTTCACGGCAGCGGTCTTGCGGTTGCAGCCTGCAAAATGTGCTTCGGGGAAAAGCTTGGCTTTGTTTTCGCCCAGACTTTGCCGGCGACCGAATTGTTCAAACCGCAGCCGGCCGCCATCCTGGTTGCACCGACAAGTGCCGCAGCTTTGCAGGAATTACTCGACCAGGGCGGTGTTGTCGTCGGTTGTACAACCCACACGGATGCCTATATCTATCGTGGCGAAGCACTGACGATGGACAAAGCCCTCTTTGCCTGGGAAAACAAGCTGGAAAAAGTCTTCGCGACCCATGCCGAAAGTGACTTGCGCTGCCCTGACCTGCAATTCATCAAGCCGACCGACTGGTCGCAAATCCGCAGGAATAATGCCCGACCGAAACCGCGCGTGTTCATTCCGGTTTTCCCTGGCACCAACTGCGAATATGACTCCAGCAAGGCATTTACTGCGGCCGGTGCTGAAGTTGAGATCCTGGTTGTGCGCAACCGCACACCCGATGATATCGCCCAGACACTGAAAGCAATGGAAAAAGCGATCGCCAAATCCCAGATCATCATGCTGCCCGGTGGTTTTTCCGGCGGTGACGAACCGGAAGGGTCTGGCAAATTCATCGCAGCCGCCCTGCGCAATCCGGCCATTTCCGAACAGATCCGCCAGCTCCTTCAGCAGCGCGACGGCCTGATGCTGGGCATCTGCAACGGCTTCCAGGCTCTGGTCAAGCTGGGCCTTTTGCCATACGGCGATATCGTCGAACTGACAGCAGACAGTCCGACATTGACTTTCAACCGGATCGGCCGCCATGTCTCATCCTATGTGACGACAAAAATTGCCGATAACCGATCCCCTTGGCTGATGTTCACCCAGCCAGGTGACTTGCACCAGGTTCCTGTTTCCCATGGTGAAGGTCGATTTGCCGCCAATCCGGACGTTCTGAAGCAACTCGTCGCCAATCGGCAGATTGCAACCCAATATGTCGATCTGTCTGGCTGTCCGTCTGACTTGACTGCCTTCAATCCCAATGGTTCAGTCGCGGCGATTGAAGGGATCACCAGTCCGGATGGCCGGATCCTCGGTAAGATGGGCCACTCCGAACGCCAAGGCCCACTGCTCGCCCGCAATATCCCCGGTGAAAAAGACCAGAAGATCTTTGCGGCCGGCGTTGCCTATTTCCGCGATTAACGATCAGCATCGCGAACAAAGGACAGAATCGTGATTCTTGGCCTTTGTTCAGCAAATATGACCGAAATCGGACCAACAAAAAGGGCATCCAGCATGGGTGCCCTTTTTGTTGGGGTATTTTGGCTAATAAGCGGTTCAATCGTCCGGATTCAAGTCATGGCTGGATTCGATCTCCGGCATGGCCGGAAAATCATGGCTCGGCAGCACAAAAGAAGGCTGTGTTTCTGCCACATTGTCCGGCCGGAAGGTCAGGCAATAATTGTTTTCACCGTAGTACACATAGAAGTAGGCAGTCGGCACCTCGCCTGTGCGGTCGACATGGCAGAAGACCGGGTGTTTCAATTTGCGAGCCGTCTTGACCATGGTCCGGTAATCCGTCGCGGTAATACACCATTCGGGTTCCCAGGCTTTATCGGAAATCAGCATCAGTTGACCATGGGCCATGCGCTGCATGCGGGCAAGCTGCTTTTCGAACTTGTCCTTGCGCCGGGTTCTGGTCAGGGTCAGCCAGAGGATCAGGCAGGCAAATAAAATGACAAAGACGATCGGATACCAGAAGAACTGGATCGGGGCCATGATGATCTGGAAGGGTATCCAGCGCCAGAATTTTTCAGATCCTGCTGATGACATGTCTTCGGTGATCCGGAACGTGTCAGCCGTCAGCGGCACGATCAGCGATGGCTGGTCATGGAGCGTCAAAGGGCCGCTCGCCAGCTTGGCCTCGGTTAAGACGTCGAGACTGATCACCAGTTCGGTACGGATGCTGGTCCGGCTTTGCATTGCGAATGCCAGAGCCTCGGCTTTGAAGTCTTTCAAGTCCACTTCGACAGCTCGGTCAATCATAAAACCATTTGCAGTCCTGGTTTCGAGGACAGCAGGTGCAAGAACTGTTTTCTTTTCAAACAGGATGCGGTTTTTATCTTCTGTATCGACCATCCGCAAGGTGCCACTGACCGTCGATGTCCATGTCAGGTCAGAACTGTCTGCTGCCATCCAGTTATAGGTGAAATGGGGGTGGACAGCCAGCGCCAATTCACTCAGGTAGATCTGGTTTTCACCGAGCATGCTGGTTGCCGCACCATCGGCCTGCCGGGTTTCAACTTGATAATCGACGGCAGACGTGCGGTTGACATCATAGACGATTGTCGGCAGCGGGACATAAAGCGGCCGGAAAGTGGACAGGCCGGCAATGGCCGTTGCAGCGATCAGCAACAACAGCAACAAGGCCACACTCCAGCGGGGAAGCCAGTGGATGGTCTTTCGCCGGGTGGTCTTTCGGGTCAGGATCTGGCCCAGGTTCTCGGGAGATTTCGGCTTATCATTCTTTTTCATGTTCACTATTGTAGCATGCCGACGATGACTTTTCACAATGGCTCTTTGTGTTAGTCACGACGCTTGATTTCTGCAAAATACCGCAATATTTGACAAGAAATAGCGAATCAAACTATAATACGAGTCATGAAAAGCCGACAAACATCAAGAATGCAGGTGATGGCCCGAGTTTTCCGGCCAATTATGCGCCTTTTGGACCGTTTATTGCGGATGAAAACCAGCCGAATTGTCTGGCGTCTGATGACGTTGACGACGCTGGTTTTATTGATTTCTGCTGCTGCTGTCCTGGCTGAAGCCCAGGAATCACTGCTGACCGACCAGGGAAAAATCCCTTCCCTGGTCCGGGTTTTACAGCCAGATGGGACCAAAGAACTGATCACCTATTCGGATCATCTCATCGATGTGGTCGACGAAGCTGGAATTCCTGTCGGCGACCACGATTTGCTCAGTCTCCCGGCTGATCAGCTGCTTGTCCCCGGCCAGACCTACCAGCTTTCGATCACTCGCCGTTCCGAATTCACCCTTTTATGGAGCGGTCTGGCGATCAGCGCGGTCAGTGAACCGTTGTCTTCAGTCGACTTGATGTCCCGTTCCGGTTATGACGATATCGATCTTTCGGACGGCAGCCGTGTCGAGCAACCGGCCGAAGATACGCTTTCCTACGTCGCGGTCGATAAGAAAGAATTCAGGATCACTGAAAAAATCAAATACAGCACCATTTATGTCGACGATCCCGAACTGGAGATCGGCAAGACGGCCGTTGCCACGCCTGGAAAAACAGGAACCCGGGACCTGATTTTCGAAGACACTTATGAAAACGGGGTGTTTCTGAATCGGGTCCAGACCGGCACAGAAATCACACTCGATCCAGTACAGGAAGTCGTCAGCCGCGGCACCAAAGTGGTGATCAAACCTATTGATCGCCGCCGCGTTGGCTCAACTGTCTTGTCGAGTTTTGACCAGATCAAGCCGCTGCTCAACAAAAATGGCAAAATGAACTACCTGTCTTTCTCGGACAACGGCAACGGGACTATCACGGTGGATGGCAAAACCTTCGACTATTTGTCGGTCAGCAAACGCCGGATCACAGCCTATGATGGCCTCGAAGTCTGTGTCAACTCAGGTTGCCACAGTCCCGCGAAAAACCACAACACTTCATCCGGGGTGCCCGCCCAGCGTGGTCTGATTGCCACCTATGGCCAGCGCATCGACGGCAAAGTCTATCCAACGCTGCCAATGGGCTCGATCGTGTTCATCGAAGGCTATGGCCTTGGTGTTGTCGCCGATCTTCACAGTGTCCACAGCAATCACGATCTCCTCGACGCCTGTTATGATCCGGGCGAAACACTAAGCGGCGCCGCTCTTTCCACGGGTAATCGCACGGCTTATATCCTTTACACCCCCTAATATACCCCCTACCCCCCCTAATGATCGGCCAAGCAGGCCGCCGAAAGGTGAAATTGCCATGAACCTGGCGCAGACCAAAGCGCTGATGGCCCTCCATGATATCCGCCCGACCCGCTCGCTCGGCCAGAATTTCCTGGTTGATGAACGGGTCGTTTCACGTATTGCCGACCTGGCCGAGCTAGGCAAGAATGACCTTGTCCTGGAAATAGGTCCCGGACTTGGCCATTTGACCGTTGAGCTTGCCCGGCGTGCCGGACGTGTTGTTGCAATCGAAATCGACCAGCATATCTTGCCTGCTCTCAAGGCAAACCTGGCCGATTTCAGCCATGTTGACGTGATTTATGGCGACGCCCTGCGGCTCAATTTACTCGATGTCATGGGAACACCCGGCCAGCCGGTCAAGGTCGTCGCCAATCTGCCCTATTATGTCACGACAGAATTGCTGCACAAAATCATGCTCGAAATTCCCGGCTTTTCCGGCTTGTTCCTGATGATGCAGAAAGAAGCCGCTGAACGGATCATGGCCGACGTCGGCACTCGTGATTACAGCCCGATCGGGGTGATAGCCCGTTGTCTTGGGACGATGAAGCGAGCGATCACAGTCGGTCGTGGCAGCTTTTACCCGCAGCCGCATGTCGATTCCACCGTCCTGCAACTGATCCCGTTTGACCAGCCATTAGTCAAACCGGAAGAACTGGCTGGATTTGCTGCTTTCCTGAAGTCCTGCTTTCGTCAGCGCCGGAAAACCTTATCCAATAGCCTGGTTTTGCCAAGTCAGATTACCGGAAGGAATGAAGGCGGGTTTCAGCTCGAATCTGAACTCGCCAAGTTGGGCTTAAGCCGGACCGTGCGCGCAGAAGCGATCAGCCCAACGCAATTTGCCAATCTCTATCATTCAATTCTTGATATCCAACGTACCGTATGATACGATTAATTCCGAAGCGTCTTGGGGGGAACACACATCGGGACGCAGTGCAATAGGCGGCGTTTCAGTTTTCGGAAACGATTTCGGTAATGCCGCGGAATTTTTAGATATCGGAAGGAGTTCAAACATGAACAAAAACGCAAAATTGCAAGCTTGGGTTGATGAAGTTGCAAAAATGTGTCAGCCGGATTCGATCCACTGGTGCGATGGATCCGCTGAAGAAAATGAAAAACTACTGAAAATGATGGTAGATTCAGGCGCAGCCACGCCGCTCAATCCGGAAAAACGTCCGGGCTGCTACCTGTTCCGCAGCGATCGCTTCGGACGTCGCCCGCGTCGAAAACCGTACCTATATCGCCTCTGTCGATCCGGAAGATGCCGGACCGACCAACAACTGGGTCGATCCGGACGAACTGAAAAGCACGATGACGGAACTGTACAACGGCTGCATGAAAGGCCGCACCATGTACGTCATTCCGTTCTCGATGGGCCCGATCGGCTCGCCGATCTCCAAGATCGGCGTTGAAATCACCGACAGCGCCTACGTTGTCGTCAACATGCGCATCATGACCCGCATGGGCACCAAGCAGTTCTGGACTCCCTCGGCGAACGGCGAATTTGTTCCCTGCCTGCATTCCGTCGGCGCGCCGCTTGACGACGGCCAGCAGGATGTCGCCTGGCCCTGCGCCCCGATCGAAAAGAAATACATCAGCCACTTCCCGGAAGAACGCCTGATCTGGTCCTACGGCTCCGGTTACGGCGGCAACGCGCTGCTCGGCAAGAAATGCTTCGCGCTGCGCATCGCGTCCGTCCAGGCGCGTGACGAAGGCTGGCTGGCCGAGCACATGCTGATCCTGCGCCTCACCGACCCGGAAGGCAATGTCAAGACCTACATCACCGGCGCTTTCCCGAGCGCCTGCGGCAAGACCAACCTCGCCATGCTGATCCCGACCATCCCCGGCTGGAAGGTCGAAACCATCGGTGACGATATCGCCTGGATGAAATTCGGCGCGGACGGCCGTCTCTATGCCATCAATCCCGAAGCCGGCTTCTTCGGCGTTGCGCCGGGCACATCGGACGAGTCCAACCCCAACGCGATGCGCAGCATCGACAAGAACACCATCTTCACCAATGTCGCCCTGACCGACGACGGTGACGTGTGGTGGGAAGGCATCGGCACAGAAGCGCCCGATCACCTGATCGACTGGAAGGGCAATGACTGGACGCCCGAGTCGAAAGAGCTCGCCGCCCATCCCAATGCCCGTTTCACCGCGCCGGCTTCCAGTGCCCCGCATCGCCCCGAATGGGAAGATCCGGCGGCGTGCCGATCTCCGCCATCCTGATCGGCGGACGCCGCCCGACGCACCATCCCGCTGGTCCACGAGAGCTTTGACTGGAAGCACGGCGTCTTCCTCGGCTCCATCATGGGCTCGGAAATCACCGCTGCCGCCATCTCCGACAAAGATCGGCCAGGTTCGCCGCGATCCGTTCGCCATGCTGCCGTTCTGCGGCTACCACATCGTGCGATTATCTGCAGCACTGGCTTGACATCGGCGCCAAATCGACTGCCGACAAGCTGCCGAAGATCTTCTACGTCAACTGGTTCCGCAAAGATGACAACGGCAAATGGCTCTGGCCGGGCTTCGGCGAAAACAGCCGCGTGCTCAAGTGGGTTGTCGAACGCGTCTCCGGCAAAGCAGATGCAGTCAAGACCGCCATCGGTTACATGCCGACCATCGATGCGATCGACACCAACGGCCTCGATGTCAGCGAACGCGACATGGCTGAGCTGCTCAAGGTCAGCAAGGACGAATGGCTGAACGAAGTCGAATCGATCCGCGAACACTACAAATCCTATGGTGCCAAACTGCCGGTCGAACTGGTCCACCAGCTTGACGCACTTGACAAGCGCCTCCAGGAAATGGCCTGATCGACGATCCTCGCTCGCAGAGCTATCGACAAACCTCAATAGCCACGGGCCTTTGAACCGGCTCAATGCCCAAACAGATTCACCCGCTCCGGACGCAAGCGCCGGGGCGGGTTCTTTTTGGTTGTCGTTATGCGCCTTGTGATTTATACTGGATTAGGTTTTCCGCATGATCAATTACAGGGGGGATGGCAACTTGGCTGACGAAACCAAAAAGGTCCATGTCCGAATCGCCAACGTCGCATATCAGCTGGCTGCAAACGAAAATGAGACTTATATCCGCCAGATGGCGGCCAAAGCCGATGAAATGATCCGGCGCGTCCTGCAAAGCAGCCCCCAGCTCAGCCAGAACATGGCCACAGTCCTGGCCCTGGTCAATGCAATGGACGAAATCAGCCAGATCAATAGCCAGGCCGAAATTGCCCAGCGTCAACGTGATTCCCTTGAGCGCCAGCTCGCTGAAACCAAAAGCGAATTAAGCCGGATGCGCGAACAGAATTGGGAAATGAAGAAGGATATGCTTAAAATGCAGAACCTTCTCGTCGAATTCGAACACCATCTCGAAAAACTTAAACAATCGGAAATCGACACCCTGGGCAAACCGAAATCAGTTGCTGCTGTTCCTGAAATGGCCGATGATGATTTTGAAGATGATGCTTTCGAAACTGAAGTCGTTGATGCTGAACTGCTCGATAGTGAAGAGATCGGGGCCACGCCACTGGAAGTTGGATCAGAGAATGCAGTCGACCTTGGGAAAAACCTTGAATCCCTGGACACTGCTCCGCCTACCCTGCAATCCTATGAGCAAACTCGCCTGGAGGACTACTTTTGACCAGTCTAAAGACATTCCATCGCCCTGAATTGCTTGCTCCCGGCGGTGACTTGCAGGCGTTGCAGGTTGCTGTCCGCAACGGGGCCGATGCAGTCTATTTCGGCCTGGATCGATTCAGTGCCCGCAGCCAGGCCCGCAATCTGACCCTTGAACAATTGCCGGAAGCCATGCGCTTCCTGCATGAACACTCAGCCAGGGGTTATCTTGCCCTCAATACGTTGATGCGCAATGACGAACTGCCTGCTGCAGTCGAACTGGCGAAATCAGCTTATGCCATCGGTATCGATGCGATTATTGTCCAGGATATCGGACTTGCCGCCCTGTTGCACCGGACCATGCCGGATCTTGTCCTGCACGGCAGCACCCAGATGTCTTTGTTCAGCGAGCAAGATCTTGAGTTTGCCCGCGAACAGGGTTTGAAACGACTGGTTCTGCCTCGCGAGCTGAGTGGCAGGGAACTACGGAACCTGACTTCATTGGCTGCAGCAAGGCAGGTTGAAACCGAAGCTTTCATTCATGGCGCTCTCTGCATCTGCTTTTCAGGCCAGTGCCTGATGAGCAGCCTGATCGGTGGCCGCAGCGGCAATCGTGGTGCATGTGCCCAGCCTTGCCGGCTCGATTACAAGCTTGGCAACCAGGATGGCGCGCTGTATAGCCCGCGTGACCAATCTCTGCTCGCCCAGCTACCGGCGATTGTCCAGACGCCCTTGACCTCCCTCAAAATCGAAGGCCGTATGCGCAGTGCTGCCTACGTCGGACAAGTGGTCGCTGTATACCGACACGCGCTCGACATGCTGGAAAAGATGTTCGAATCCGGACAGTCTCTTGAGGAAATCGAGCAAAGCTGGCCTGAATTGATCCAGGAAGACTTTACGCGTCTGCGCCAGGCCTTCAACCGCGGTGGTTCATTCACATCTGCCTATTGGCAGGGTGATTCCTTCAGTCATTTGATCGTTGGCGGTATACCGGGTAGTTTCGGCATCCGGATCGGTCCGGTCACCCGATTGGACGCCCATCGCGGCATGCTCTGGATCGCAGGGTCGCATACACTGAATCCCGGCGATGTGCTGTCAATCCGCCGCACCAAGACCAAGGGCCAGGCTTTATCGATTGCCAGCGCACCGATCGGTACCTGTCAAGCTGATTCCCAGGGTCTGATGGTCAAGGGTTTTCATCCGGATGTCCTGCGCGAAATCCAGATCGGCGACGAAGCTTTTCGGATGACCGATTCTGCCGCTGAAAATTCAGTCTTGCGAGCTGATCATCGCAAGACAATAATCAACATTGATCTTGATGCATCCAGCTTGACAGCTACGGTCAGCACAGGCCTTTTCGCCGGGCACCAGGCTCGCATTGATTTTACCCCGGATCCCAATCTTCCCCCGTTGCTCGACGAACGGGCTGTACAACAGCTCAGAAAAACAGGCGGAACAGCCTATATTGTCGATCTTGTCAATGTAACTGGCAAGGTTATGCTGACCATCAGCCAGCTCAATCAATTGCGACGGGATTTACTGGTTCAGCTCAGCGATCGCCTCGCCGGGACAAGAACATTGCCAGAATCCTTTCAGTCCGAACCCGTCAGTCGCCAGACCAGCCTATGAAACCCGTTTTCCAAAGCAATCTTCGCTGAGACCTGAAATCGCAGCTTTTTTCCATCAGCTCCCACAGTCGGAAGCTGACATCCTATGCGGAGCGGACCTCTATGAACTGCCGCTCCTTGCACTGGACGAAAACCGCATCGAGACCATCGCCCGTCTGATTAATGCAGCAGAGCCTGACGCCAGGATCGTTATCCATTGGCCGCCTTTAGTCACCGGCAAAAAATCAGCCGTTTTGCCTGTACTTCTGGCACAAGCACAGAGCTGGCCGATCGATGGGGTCTGTACAGCCTGGCCGGCTTACTGGAATCGCTTGCCTGAAAGTCTCGACAGCGGGAATGCCCCTGTCAGGAATGTATTGCATCCGCAGAGGATCGCCGACACCTCGGCCAATCTTTTCAATACTGAAAGCCTGGTGACGGCTCTTCTTGCAGGTGCCAATACTGTATGCCCGTCGCTTGAACTCAATGGCGAGCAGTTGCGCGATGTCCTGGTACAGTTTGGCGCGATCATGAAAACCGGCTCCAATGAGCATCGACCAGCTGATGCAAAGCTGGTCGATGCTGATCTGGTCAACGCTGCATCCCATGATACCGTCAATTCGCCGCTGTATATTGAGCGTCCGCTCTATGGCCGATTGCGTCTGATGAGCACTGCTTACTGCCCGGTCGGCCAGAATGTCCCCGGCTGTCGGACCTGTGTCCGCTCGGCGGCTCCGGATGATAGCCGGACCTACCCGCTGACCGACCGGAAAAACCAGAATTTTGTGGTCCTGCCGCACCCGCGGACTTGTCAGGCCGACTTGTTGAACTGTGATTTGCTGGCTGTTCCGGATGAGTACCAGATGCTTCACGCGACACTGCCTGCCCATTTTGGCTGGCGAAGCCGACTTTTATTCTGTGATGAAACGCCAGAAGAGCGCCGCCAATTGATCAAACTCAGCCGCAGCCTGCTGGACGCTGCACCTGAAACCCAAACCAAAGCAGCAGAAGCCCTGCTTGGCGAAGCGAAAGCGATCGCCAAACGGCTTGACTGCCGTTTGACATCAGGCCATTTCCAGCGAGGCGTCCAATAAACGGAGGAACGAAGCCGATGTCCAGGATCGAAGTCCCGATAAAAATCAGCGCCAATGGGTCAAGGCCCCAATATGCCTCTGAGCATGCTGCCGGTTGTGACTTGTTTGCCACCTCAGACCTGGTTCTGCTGCCTGGAGAGACGATAGTCATGCCATTGGATTTTATCATCGCCTTGCCGGAAGGCACTGAAGCCCAGGTCCGTCCACGCAGTGGCTTGTCATTGAAGACCGACCTGCGTGTACCCAATTCGCCCGGAACGATCGATGCCGATTACCGGAATCCTGTCGGGGTCATTCTCCAGAACACCTTCAATCCGGCCGTCCTGCCATCACAGATTGCAGCCAGGCCAGCACTCCTGGACGAGATCCTGAAGACCCATCGGCCAGTTCGCCTGAGCGACCTTCTGGCGGCCCACCCACGGGCGAATGAGCCCGCGCTGGCCGATTTGTTTGCTACGACTGTCTTTCTAGACGAGCGTGACAATCCATATGGCACGATCTATCTGCATCAAGGCGACCGGATTGCCCAGCTCGTGATTGCCCGGCATGAGACGGCAGTATTTGCCGACCATCCAGCGCCGGAAACCGTTGGGATCGACCGCGGCGGCGGCTTTGGTTCGACTGGCCACCGTGAAATTCCCCGCTAGAAAATATTTTACAGGCTTGTCGTTGACAGGCAGAAAAACAAGGACTAGAATCAGTTTGCACATAAGACCATGCACCCATTGTTAGGTGAGGCTTCTGTATGAATATATGCTGCTGCCCGGAAACGTCGAGAGACGCCAATGGGTCAACAGGTTTTGCCGGATTAAGGCTTAATCTAACGCAGCTGGTTGACGCCGTCACAAAGCGGTAAACCTAGGTCACACAGTGCCAAAGCTCGATCAGGAGGGGTTGTCACAGCTGTCAACAATCTCGGATTGCGGGCAGCCGGGACCTTCAGCCAACTGACCTGACGCCTGACAGTAACAAGCTGTCAGGCTTTTTATTTTTAACCAGGAAGGAGGGGCTTTCAATGCTGGAAATTTTCAAAACGGAGCCAAAAGAGATCAATGGACGGATGGTGTCTGAGCTCAAACGCATTGATGAGATTGAGACCGACTGCTGGGTTAACCTCTATGCACCGACTGAAGCTGAATTGCTGAAAGTCGAAAAAGTGCTCGATTTGCCTCCGGAATTCCTCCGCTACCCATTGGATGAAGAAGAACGCCCGCGTATCGACCTCGACGATGATGAGAACATCCTGATTATCGCCGACTTTCCTTTTATCCGCCGTGAAGAGAACAATTCCAAATATGAGACCATGCCTTTGGGTATCGTCATTGTGGCCCACCGTTGCATTGTCACAGTATCGCTGCGTGAAAATGGTGTGCTCGACAGTTTCCGAAATAATCGTGTGCGCGATTTCATCACCGGTTACCGCACCCGCATGACGTTCCAGATCATGTTCGCCGGCGCAAAAGATTACCTCAAGTACCTGCGCTTCATCGACAAAACGATCGATGCAGCTGAACACCAGCTGAGCAAATCGGTCACCAATAAAGAACTGTTCAAATTGATGACGCTCGGTAAATCGCTGATTTATTTTTCAACCTCGCTGAAATCGAATGAAGCCGTGCTTGAACGGCTGATGCGCAGCAAACTGATGAAGAAGTATGAAGAGGATGAAGACTTGCTGGAAGATGTCATCATCGAACATCGCCAGGCGCTTGAAATGGCCAACATCTATTCGTCGATCATCAACGGGACGATGGATGCTTATGCCTCAATCATCTCCAACAATGTCAATGAAATCATGAAGTTCATGACAGCAATGACGATTGTCCTGGCAATCCCGACCGTGATCACCAGCTTTTTCGGTCAGAATGTCGTTTTCCCGTTTAATGAAAATTTTCTCCAGCAACCTTGGCCATTTACCTTCAGCGTCTTGCTTTGCATTGCCGCAACGTCGCTCATGATCTGGTGGTTCAGCCGCCGGAAAATGTTCTAGTCTGTCAACCGATATACCGCGAGAGATAATCCTGCAGGGCGCTGAAATAGGCGCCCTGGTCATTTTTCAAGCCGTCGACATAACCCGGTTTCGGGTCGACATAGACTGCTGTCGTATCCGGGTGGAGTCTAAGCCGCTCATTGACCAGAGGAATGATCGACTTGCGTCCGACCCAATTGTCCTGGTCACTGTAGGCGATGAACACCGGTCGCTGGATGCGGGTCAGGATGGTGACCAGGCTGCGCTGGCTGCTGCTGCTGGCTGATAAACGGACGGCATAGGGGACTGTATACTGCAAAAGGATCCGGCCAAGTAAACTGCCATGGCGATAGACAGCCTGGATGTAATTATCTGGAGAAACACAAGGTGTATCGAGCAAAACACCACGGATGTAAGACTGGTCAAATCCAAGCGCTGCGATGCGTCGATTCATTGCCTGCTCGGCCGCTGATCCCTCATCGATCGTGACAGTCGTGCCTTGAGCATCTTCCTTCACCACGTCAGCCGTACGTTCGGGCAGACGCGACCAGGCAAACAGGGCAGAGGTGACGCCGCTGCCAAAACCATAGAGAAGGACATCCTTCGTCGTGGTGAATTGCCGCGCATAATTGATCGCGGCGATGACGTCCTCCCATTCGGCGTATCCAAAAGCCGATAGCTGGCCTTCGGATTTGCCGGCATGACGCAGGTCAAAGGACAGTACATTGTAATGGGCATCGACAAAGAATTCATATAATGCGGGCATATCGATGCCGAATTGCAGGCGGTTACGATCACTGTCATGGACCAGGATCACTGTGCTGACCGGTTCGCCCTTGGCAGGAAACATCCAGCCGCTCAATGTCGTCTGTTCATCGAGGGACTGAAAACTGATCACTTGGAACGGCGGCATGACATTGCTTGAAAAACTGGCCAGCTGCTCCGGTTCCCGGCGCATCAGGCTATTGGCCGAGGCGAAAGATAAAATACCGGCAGATACAATCAGCAACGCAAAAATAACAGCGATCGAGACAGCTCGGCGCACTGCGACGGAAACCCTGGTCGGTGGTCGATAATACTTGACACTGGTTTTTGCAGACATGCAGACATTATAGCACGTGTCTTATTGAGTTGTGGTAAAATTGATTGATCGAAAAACAGGAGGACCCATGAACATCTTTGAAACGATTCTGCTTGGATTGATCCAGGGCATCACCGAATTCCTGCCGGTCAGCAGTTCCGGCCACCTGACTCTATTTGGCCGGATTTTCAATAACGATCCTGCCGCCCTGTTGTCCTTTGCGACTTGGCTGCATATGGGGACCTTGATCTCAGTCGTCCTGGTGATGCGTAAGGATTTGCTGGCCATTTTCCGTGATTTGTTCGGTAAACGCACGATCCGCCTGATTATTGCCACCGTACCGGCTGTTGTCGCGGCTGTCCTGTTTGGCGATTGGCTGGAAAGTCTGTTCAGTGGCAATTCCTTAGGCTACGAGTTTCTGGTGACCGGTGTGATCCTGCTCCTCACCGTCCTGCTCAAGCCAAAAGTCGAAACCGAAAAGCCCGTTGGCTACAAAGAAGCCCTCTATGCCGGCATCGGCCAGGCTTTCGCGATCATTCCGGCAATTTCACGCTCAGGTGCGACATTGGCCGCCCTGCTCGGCTCCGGTGTCAATCGTCGCAAAGCCATCCGCTTTTCGTTCCTGATGTCAGTGCCGGCTATATTTGGCAGCTTCCTGCTGGATGTCGTCAAGTTTTTCACCGACGATGTTCCGCCCTTGGTCGGTATCAGTCCTTTGGCCGTAGCATTCGGTGTCCTTGCTGCTGCAGTTTCGGGTTACCTGGTCATGGGTTTCATGCTCAAGAAACTCGATGATAAAGGTTTTTTAATCAGCGCGGCCTATGTCATCGGCCTCGGCACCCTGATTCTGGTTGACCAGAACTGGCTGCATCTGGTGTTCTGATGGCAGACCAGCATCTGATCCTCGGAATCGAATCTTCCTGTGATGAGACCGCTGCAGCGGTTGTTGCCGACGGACGAAAGATCCTGTCGAATGTCGTCGCCTCCCAGGCCGATGTTCACCAGACCTATGGCGGCGTCGTGCCTGAAATTGCCTCGCGGATGCATGTCGAAGCGATTTTGCCTGTGATCGATCAGGCACTCCATCAGGCCGGTATCGGTTTGGCTGACTTGGATGCCATCGCAGTGACCTGCGGCCCGGGTCTCGTCGGCGCCCTGCTTGTCGGCCTTTCGGCAGCCAAAGGCCTGGCCGCAGTCAGTCAAAAACCTTTGATCGGTGTGCATCATATTGCAGGCCATATGGCGGCCAATTACCTGGCCGATCCTGAATGGGAACCGCCTTACCTATGCCTGGTAGTCTCAGGGGCACACAGCCATCTGGTCGTTGTCGAAAATTATGAACGATTCCGTGTTATAGCGCGGACACGCGATGATGCAGCCGGTGAAGCTTTTGACAAAATCGCCCGTGCGCTCGGCCTCGGCTATCCTGGCGGACCGCTTCTTGAAAAGGCAGCCCGCGGCGGTAATCCCTATGCCGTCCATTTTCCCCAGACGACCTTCACCGACAGCCTCGATTTCTCCTTCAGCGGCCTCAAGACGGCTGCCTTGAACCAGCTCAACCGCTTGCGTCAACAGGCTGGACAAAACCAACAAGCCAGCCGGGGCCAACTTGTTGGCCGGGGTCAGCTTGCTGACCCAGATCAGCCGACCGCAGACTGGACGGATATCATTTCTTTGGCGGATTTTGCTGCCAGTTACCAGCAGGCAATTGTCGATGTACTCGTCCAGCGTTCGATTGCTGCGGCCCATCAGCTTAAGCTGACTCGCCTCGCCGTAGCTGGCGGTGTTTCGGCCAATGGTTGTTTGCGTGAAGCTCTGGCGCGGCAATCGCGCGAAGCTGGACTCGAGTTTCTCTGTCCACCCATCGAGTTTTGCACTGACAACGCAGCCATGATCGCATCGGCCGGCTATTATGCCTGGCGCAATGGACGATATGACGATTTGAACCTCAATGCGACGCCATCGCTCGAACTTGTCTGAATAATTGATTATTTAATACAATGTGCACAAAAAAGCATGTCAGGTGCAAACACATTATAAGCAAAGTGACTTGAGACGGGACTGGGAAATTGTGAATTTCGATTTATTGCCATTGTGGAAAACTAGCCAGCAAAGCCCGGTTTTGCTTGAAAAAAGGCCGTTTCAGAAAGCCAATACTATTCAGGAATGTGGATAACTCTGTGGATAGTGTGAATAAATTGATGAATATTGGGTAGAAAGCATACAGGTGAAAAAAATAATCCATGGAAAAAACAAACGGAGATTCGCGCAATAAACTGATCGTGGAGAATCGCAAAGCTTACCACGAATATCATATAATCGAAAGAATGGAAGCCGGTATCGAACTGACTGGAACAGAAGTCAAGTCTCTCCGGCAGGGCCGAGTCAACCTTGGTGATAGCTATGCGACCGTCGTCAATGGTGAATTATGGCTGATTGCCATGCATATCAGCCCATATGAACAGGGCAACCGCTTCAACCAGGATCCGATGCGTACGCGTCGCCTGCTGATGCACAAACGTGAAATCCTGCGTATTTTTGGCCAAGTCAGACAGGAAGGTTTGACGCTCGTCCCGACGAAACTTTATTTCAAACACGGTCGTGTCAAAGTCGAGATCAGTCTGGCCAAGGGCAAGAAGAATTACGACAAGCGGGAAGACGAAGCGCGCAAACACGCCAGCCGCGAAATCGACCGCCGCCTCAAAGATAAAGGCCGGCACGACGATTGAGGGTGATGAGGGGGTAGTTCTGAATGTTGCGAAACGTGCTGAGAATTGTAGCGATCATCCTGGTCACTGGCTTGCTGGCTGTGGCGTTGGAGGTATTCTACTTCAACCGTCACGCGATGAAAGCAGAAAATGCAACGATCCAGATCGTGCCGGAAGATCTCGTCGCCTCAGCCAAAGGTTTTTCGCTTCAGGATGGGGGCCTGGTCGCTGACCAGGACCAGGCGATTGTCAGGATCAATCAGATCGACCGCTATGTTCACCAGGTCATCATGACTTACTCGGCTGAAACCGACGATAATTATTACCTGCGAGTCTATCCGATCCAGGCTGAAGCATCTGTGGGCACGACTGAAACCGATCAGGACGAAGAAAATCATATCAATCTGGATGATCGCTACCAGGCCTCGCTCCATCAGTCGGCTACCCGGGTCGACCAATTGACTGGCGACCTGATGGTCATCGTTCCAGATGCCGGACTGAGGATCAACAGCATTGAGATAGACAGCCGATTTGCCCTGAACTGGCCTCGCCTGTTCTTCATCTGGATTTCTGCAGCTCTGATCCTGACCTTGCTGCTGGCCATTCAGCTTTTCAGCGGTCACGTTGAATACCTGTTTGTATCGATCGGTTTGCTGCTTGGACTGTTGCTCATTGGCCTTAGCCCGACTCAGCCGGTTGGCTGGGATGAACAGATTCACTTCCGGAATATCTATTTCAATTCTTTCAGCCATGAGGTTCGGCTGACCCCTGCGGCAGATCGATACGCCAATATGCTAGTTCCGCAATCAGACAGCCTTTATGAACAACAATTGATTCGTACCTGGCTCGACAACCAGCATCATGAAGACCAAGCCCAGATACTGCCTGCTACAAGTCCCTGGCGTCTCAGCCAGGCTCCCTATGCGATCTACAGCCTGGCCTTCTGGCTGGCGCGCCTATTCGGACTGTCTTTTTCAGCGACGATCCTGGCAGCAAAACTTGGCGGTCTGGCCATGTACCTGGCCGTCACCGCCCTGGCTATCCGGATCATCCCTTTTGGCAAACATTTACTGGCTGTCTACGCCTTGATGCCAACACTGCTTTTCCAGGCGACGCGACTGACCTATGACACCTTGACGATCGCTGCATCATTCCTGGTGTTTGCTGTGATCATTGCTGAATTGACAGCATCTGAAAAAGTCCTGCCACTCAGACGGTTCCTGATCTTTGCCGTTGCCGCAATCCTGATGACCAGTTTCAAAACGGTCTATTTACCGCTCGTTGTCCTGGCCTATCTGCTTCCCGAAAGTAAATTCACAACCGGGAAAATGCGCCTGCTGTATCTATTTGCCGTAAGCCTGCTGATTGTCGGTATGGCCTTGAATTTCATCTTGCCGACCCTCAATGGTTCACTCCTCAGCGGTGATGTCCGGGTTGAAGGGACTAGCGTTGCCGGCCAATTAAGCTTTATCTACAACCAGCCCCTGGCTTTCCTGACAATGCTCTGGACCGGCATAACCAGCACAATGGGCAACTATTTTCTGGCCTACACAGCCATCCTTTCCTACTCATACGCCTGGTCGATTGAAAGCTCGAACCTTTCGTTTATCGCAACACTGCTGCTATTCTTCCTGGCAGTTACAGATCGGGTGGCGATTCTTGGTCGCCAAAGACTTCTAGTCGCCAAGAGATCAAAGGTCGCTGGGCGATTTTCAATCGCCCAGGGATCAAAGATCACGGTAGTGTGTTTGAAATTCACAGGCCGCTCAAGGCCGGGGAAAAATTTGCGATCGCCGCGATGATTTTCATTGCCATGGTCCTGATCTGGACCGCACTCTACCTCAGTTTTACACCAGTCGGACAAGACAGTGTCGATGGCGTGCAGCCTCGGTACTATTTCCCTCTGGCGATTCCATTTTTGCTGCTCTTTTCCAATGGCAAAATCAAACATGAGATTCGTCCTGAAGTTTACAGCCAGATCGCATTCCTGCCTGTTGTCCTGATCAATCTATATGGTTTGCTGAAATTATTCCTGATTCCGTTTAACTTATAACTAATCAGATCGAGGTGCCGTCATTTCATATGAGCAAAATCAATGCCAGTCAACCACGCTTTTCAGTGGCACTTTGTACGTATCAGGGCGAGCAGTATTTGCGTGGCCAATTGAAAAGCATCATCGATCAGTCGCTTAAGCCGGCTGAAATCGTGATCCGCGATGATGGATCAAGTGATGCCACACTCGTGATCTGCCAGGCGTTTGCAGCTCAAAGCCCGGTTCCGGTGAGGATTCTGCCGGCTCATGAACGGCTCGGTGTAGCCGGTAATTTTTTTACCTGCGCCAGGGCTTGCCAATCCGAGCTGATTGTTTTTGCGGACCAGGACGATTCCTGGCTGCCAGAACGCCTGGCGCGATTTGCCACAGCATTTGAAACATACCCCGAGGCTGTAGCAATCCTTTCTGACGGCCGGATCGTTGATGAAAATTTACAGCCAACAGGGCAGACCCTTTGGGCCTCCCACTATTTCTCTACTGGCGAACAACTGCTGGTCCAGAAGGGCAGGGCGGAAGAAGTACTGACCCGCCATGTGTTTGTCACCGGTTCAGCAATGGCCATCCGGCGCTCCTGGTTCCTGACCGTGCCTGCCCCAGTTGGCGAATTCTACCATGACGAGTGGCTCGGCTGGTTTGCAGGCAGTGCCCTGCGGCTTCTCCCTGAACCTACTTTTGATTACCGACAGCATAGCATGCAGCAGACGGGTGTCCAGACGACCTGGCGCGCCCGGATCAAGCATTACCAGGCCAGCCAGGCGGAGTCCAGAAACCTCTTGCTTCGCGATGTCCGGCGCTTCACTGTCCTTGCAGCTGAGCTCGAATCAGCTGGCTATGCGGAACGTGGCAAGCTCGCCTTAGCCAAAATCAGCTTTGTCAATTGGCGGTTGAATCTGTCCAAGATATTCCTGGTCCGCCTGTTCCAGGTGCTTGCGAAGATTATCCAGGGCGACTATTCCCGTTATGCGATTCTGCGTCGGTCAGTCATCAAGGACTTGTTTTTTTATACCCGGCAAGCCTAACCAATTCTTGCAGGCTTAATTGAAAAAACTGGCCAATCGCGGTGTGACCACGAAAAAATGCCTGACCTGGCAATGATCTGTCCAGGTCAGGCATTTGTCTTGATGTCATGGGAAATTTCGGCTTAAGTCAAAAACGGAACAAGGCACGGGGCACCGGATACAGGGCTTTAGCGGATATTGATGCTCTTGGAATCCCTTAGAATGCCCATGTAGATTTTACCGCGATTGAGGACAAGGGGCGATCCGTCAGAACGAGTCAGTTTCCAGGGATCTTTGGTCGTGCCCTTGGCCCAGTTGATCGGCTCAGCTTTGCCGCCGGAAATATAAAAGCCTTTGCCAGAGGTCAGGTCATATTCCTTGAGGATATCGCCATTGAACTGGGTGACAACAGTCTGGAGCAGAAGGACATTGGTGAATCGCAGGGGTTGCCCGGTCGACTCATCGATCTGGTCGGCATTGTACTGCCCTTTGACATAGGTCTTGCTGGCTTCATCATAGGTGAAAGTCGAAACCGCGTAGTTGGAAAAGGGAGCGGTGACCTTGACGGCGCTGTCGCCTGCAGCTGGCACAATTTCGTTGCCCGGCTGGAAGGCAAACCAGGCTTTGTTGCCCGTTGAATTCTTGGCGCGCAGTTTCAACTTGTCGATCGCCTTGACCATATGCTTGCCATCGGTTTTGACGCTATGTTCCTGGCCGCGGGAAGCCTGCCAATTGGCGTCGCGCCAGTAGGCTGTTTCAGCGTTGGTGCTGTCAAGGTGCTCGGTGCTCTGGTAAAGCAGCTGATCGTAAGCCGCATAGGAACCGCCATAATGGACAACAATTGCGTCGAATGCACCGGCGAGGTCAATAAAGTCATGCCGCAAGCTGCGAATCGAACCAATCTCGGGGGCATCGGCTGGATTGGCAAAGACTGCCATCATGCGTGTGATGTCGCCTTCGACTTCAATTTCATAAATCAGGTCGGCTGAACTGATGCCGGCTTGAGGTGTCGCGATTTTGATATTGTTGACCATGATCGCAACCGGTCGGGCATCCAGCCCTTTGGCATCGGCAACCGCCATGCCGTTGATCGGATTGAAGCCGGCAGCTTCTTCGACCGGTATGGTTGTGGTTGCGGCAGTTGTCGCCACTTGCCCTTTGGCGGTGGATGTCGTAGCCCCGGGTGTCGTCGTGGCTTTTGCTTTACTGCAGGCGACCATCGGAACGAGAATTAAAGTGATTATCATCAGGACTGTAACAATTTTCCGCAAGGATGTGGCTGTTTTGAAAGACAGTTGCATAGAAACCTCCAATAAATGACCGTATAAAGTACGGATCATCACTTATCTTATCAATCGGACCGGGCAGATGCAAACATCAGGGTCGACGGTCTGCGCAGATCGGTTTAAAAATGACCCGAAATTTGGTAGACTCAATCAGGATCAACCAGTATTATAAGTTTTTTCGATAATAATCAGTTCATCGATTAGACAATGAGAGGGCACTATGAAAATTGCGATCGCCGGAATCGGCTATGTCGGCCTGTCGAATGCCATCCTGATGGCGCAACATCACGAGGTTGTGGCGCTTGACGTCGTCCAGGCCAAAGTCGACCAGGTCAACAATCGGAAATCGCCGATCTTCGATGCAGAAATCGAAGATTACCTCCAGAACAAACCCTTGAAATTACGGGCTACGACCGATCCTGAAGAGGCTTTCCGTGGCGCTGATTTCGTGATCATCTCCACCCCGACGAACTATGACTCTGAAATCAATTATTTTGACACCAGTTCGGTCGAAGCTGTGATCAGCAATGTCCTCAAGTATAATTCCGATGCACTGATGGTGATCAAATCCACCATCCCTGTCGGCTATACCATGAATGCCCGTGAAAAATACAAGACACAGAACATAGTTTTCTCCCCGGAATTCCTGCGTGAAGGCCGTGCCCTTTATGACAATCTCCATCCATCACGGATCGTGGTTGGCGAACGCTCGGAGCGGGCCAGGGTCTTTGCCGGCCTGCTTGTCGAAGGTGCCATTAAAAAGGACATTCCGGTGCTTTACACCGATTCGACGGAAGCTGAAGCCATCAAGCTGTTTGCCAACACATATCTGGCCCTTCGCGTCGCCTTTTTCAATGAGCTCGACACCTATGCTGAAGTCCGCGGCCTGAACTCCAAGCAGATCATTGAGGGAGTCTGCCTCGACCCACGCATCGGCAATTACTACAACAACCCGTCGTTTGGTTATGGCGGCTATTGCCTGCCCAAAGACACCAAGCAATTGCTGGCTAATTATTCGAATATTCCCAATAACATCATGACGGCCATCGTCGATGCCAACCGGACCCGTAAAGACCACATCGCCGACATGATTCTCAAGCGCAAGCCCCAGATTGTCGGGATCTACCGCCTGGCTATGAAAGCTGGTTCCGATAATTTCCGTCAATCATCAATCCAGGGCGTCATGAAACGGATCAAGGCAAAGGGCATCGAAGTTGTGATCTACGAGCCATACCTCTTGGACAACGAATTCTTCCATTCCCGGGTGATCCGGGATTTCGACGAATTCAAGGCAATTTCCGATGTGATCGTCGCCAACCGCCTGTTTGACGAACTTCGCGATGTAGAAGCCAAAGTCTACACCCGCGACCTGTTCGGCAAGGATTGAGGCAGCTTATGACACTGGACATCAAGGCCAGGATCCTGATCAGTGGTGCAGCCGGATTTATCGGCTTCCACTTGAGCAAATTCTGGCTCGACCGTGGCTATCAAGTCGATGGTTTTGACAATCTCAATGATTACTATGATCCAAAACTGAAACAGGATCGCCTGGCCATCCTGAGCCAGTCGCCGAATTTTCATTTCACACGGCTCGACCTCAAGGACAAACCCAACCTTGATGCCCTTTTCGCCGCAGTCCGCCCGGATTATGTGTTCCATCTGGCTGCCCAGGCCGGCGTCCGCTACTCGATTGACAATCCCTATGCTTATCTCGACTCAAACCTGACCGGCTTTCTGAATATCCTCGAAGCCTGCCGCCACTTTCCGGTCAAACATCTGGTCTATGCCTCGTCAAGCTCGGTTTATGGTGGCAATTCAACTGTCCCTTTTTCAACCCGGCACAATGTCGACCATCCCGTCAGCCTCTATGCCGCCACCAAGAAAGCCAATGAACTGATGGCCCACACGTATAGCCATCTTTATAAGATTCCGACCACCGGCTTGCGATTCTTTACTGTGTATGGTCCGTGGGGACGCCCGGACATGGCGTATTTTTCGTTCACCAAGGACATCCTGGCCGGCAAAACGATCAAAGTCTTCAACAATGGCAACATGGAACGTGATTTCACCTATATCGACGATATTGTCGCGGCCATCGCCAAACTGGCAACCCATATTCCCGCAGTCAATCCGCATTGGACCGAGGCGGATGGCGATCTGAGCAGCAGCTTTGCACCCTACAAAATTTACAATATCGGCAACAACAATCCGGAAAAACTGGGCTACTTCATCGAGGTTCTCGAACAGGCCATCGGTGAGACCGCAAGGAAAGACTACCTGCCGATGCAGGCTGGCGACGTGCTGCGGACCTGGTCCGATGTATCGGATCTCGAGCAGGACATCGGCTTCAAACCCCAGACCTCGATCAAGGACGGCTTGCACGCCTTTGTCGAATGGTATAAAAACTACTATCAGATCTGAATGCCCTGTCTCAGTAGAATGAAAATCGGCAACATGATGAAGGAGTCGAACACGTGATCGGACAAGTAGAAGTATTCATGAAATACCGGTTCCTGCTCCAGGACCTGATCCTCAAGGATATCCGGATCAAATACCGCAAGTCGATCCTCGGCGTCCTCTGGAGCGTCCTCAACCCGCTGCTGATGATGTTGGTCATCACAGCGGTCTTTCAGAACATTTTCAAAGTCAAGGTCGAGAATTTCCCGATCTATTACCTGACCGGCTCGACCCTGTTCAACTTCTTCTCAGAAGCGACAGTGTCCGGCATGTCTTCAGTTCTCGGTGCCAGTTCCCTGATCAAGAAAGTCTACATCCCCAAGTACATCTTCCCGCTGGAAAAAGCCCTGTTCGCCTTTGTCAATTTCCTGTTCTCGCTGATCGCAGTCCTGCTCATGTTCCTGATCCTGCGAACCCCCCTGCACTGGACCGCGCTGCTATTCTTTGTCCCGGCGATCTACCTGCTGGTCTTTGCCATCGGCATCAGCCTGATCCTGTCCTGCTGGAGTGTCTATTTCCGGGATATCATCCACCTCTATGGGATCGTCCTGACGGCCTGGGTCTACCTGACGCCGATTATCTACCCGGTTGACGCATTGCCCAAACAGATGCAGGATTTGATGAAGTTCAATCCGATGCATCATTATGTCGATTACTTCCGCCAGGTCCTGATGTATGGCCATGTCCCCAATTTAATGGAAAACGCCATCTGCATCGGGGTATCGGCACTTTCACTGATCGTCGGCCTGATTGTGTTTAAACGCAACCAGGACCGCTTCATCCTGTTTATCTAAAGCGAGGGCTTGCATGAATATCATCGAAGTCAACCATGTCAATATGCATTTCAATATGAGCAAGCACCGGGTGGTCAACCTCAAGGAGTATGTGGTGCTGGCCCTGAAGCGGCAGCTCTCCTATGAGGATTTCCAGGCCTTGCATGACATCACGTTCTCGATCGAGAAAGGCGATGTCTTCGGCATTGTCGGCTTGAACGGCTCGGGCAAGAGCACCTTGCTGAAGATCATTTCCGGCATTCTCAAGCCGACCACAGGAACCGTCAAGATCAAAGGCACAATCGCACCTTTGATCGAACTGGGCGCAGGCTTCGACCTCGAGCTGACAGCGCGCGAAAATATTTTTCTCAATGGCGCCGTGCTCGGCCTTTCCCATGATTTTATCCGGTCTCGATTCGACGAAATTGTCGAATTTTCGGAAATGGCGGAATTCATCGATGTCCCGATGAAAAACTATTCCTCAGGCATGATCGCCCGCATCGGCTTTGCCGTAGCGACCCTGACCAGTCCGGACATCCTGATTGTCGATGAAATCCTGGCCGTCGGCGATTACCTGTTCCAGGAAAAATGCGAAAAACGAATTAACGAAATGATGGGCGGAGGGACAACGGTTATTATCGTTTCTCACTCGATCGACCAGATCCGCCGCCTCTGCAGCCATGTCATGTGGCTGGAAAAAGGCCATATCAAGATGTTAGGCGACATGCAGCCGGTGACGGATGCATACATGACTCATCCCAGACCTGAATGAGCGAGGCATCCATGGCTACCTCAGGAAACGATCCGCTGAAAAGCTATACCCAGGAAGAGCTGCTGGACCTGATCGAACGCCAATCTTTCGAGCTCGATGATTTGCGCGCGAAGTCGGATCAGTTCGAACACCTTTACGTCGATATCATCCAGTCGACCAGCTGGAAGCTGGCTTGGCCAATCCGCGCCGCGTTCAAAGTCTTAACCAAGGTTAAAAAAGCAGTCACCGGCGCAAAAACCCAGGAAGTCAACAAATCCGTTGATTTGACTCGATCAGGAAAAGCTGTTCAGGACAGAGGCTCATTCGATACTGCCTTGGCGAGCCTTCGGTATTTTAAAGCGACAACGTGTCAACCTCGTCTGAATCTGCTGGTTTCTGTCCATCAGTCGCCTCAGGAACTTGAACGTCTGCTTCATTCAATCGCCTCCGTGGCACTTGATTTGACAATGCCGCTGCGCATTTTGTCCCTCGATCCTCAGCTGACCGCCCGGGACTGCCAGAAAATCATCCAGGCCTGCTCCCGTCAGGCGTTGGACGACCAGGTGGACGGCCCCGTGGCTTCACCGACTATCGCTGACGAAGCGGCTGTCGATTTCACCTTCCATCACATTGACCAGCAGGCCGGAGCCAAGGGTGTTTTTCGGATCGATTTCGGCGCGGGGGATTACTTGTTCACCCAGACCGATCGTGCCACACAGGCCGCTGCAGATTTTATCTGGCCGGATCAAACGATCCAGCTTGCTCAAAATTCATCAGAAATCCCCCCTGCCGTTGTCCGGAAAATCAGGCAGGCGAAGGATGAGATCGCCAGACTGGAAGGGAAGGGCCAATGAAATCATTATCATCGCACAACCGTTTCCCGACCCAGCCGTGGAAGATCCCGCTCTCACGCCGGCTCGCCAATCTGCAGGCCGATCTGGATGCCGGATTCAAGGTCCAGGTTCTCCTGTATGAACAGCCGGACTCTTCGACCTTCCGCTATCGCGTTTACAATATTGCCCAGGCCCTGGAAAACAGCGAATCCTGGCGGGCTGCCTATTTTTTCACCGGTGAACTGGAGGCAATCCGTGACCTGGTCCTGCGTTGCGGCCTGGTGACTGTCGTTCGTTTCCGCTGGACCTTCGAGTTGGAAAACTTGCTGACCAGGGTCCGTCTGCACCGGATTCCGGTCGCCTTCGACTGTGATGACCTGGTCTTCGATCCCAAAGATGTTCCAGCGCTGATCAATGTCCAGAATATTGATTTTCGCACGGATTATGAGATGAACTACTGGTTCTCTTATGTTGCGCGGATGAATTTGACCGCGCGGATGGCTGATGCGTGCATCACGACAAACGAACATCTCGGCCAGGCCCTGAACCGCAGCCTCGGAAAGCCTGTTCACATCATCCGCAATTTTCTGAATCACGAACAGCTCGATTTCTCCGCGCAGTGCCGCCAGGAAAAAATGACAGCCCGCGACCAGGGCCCTTTCACCATCGGCTACTTCAGTGGTTCGCCATCGCATTACTATGACTTGCACAGCATCGACGACGAACTCTGTGACCTGCTTGACACCTATGCCGACTTGAATATCCTCGTGGTCGGCTACATAGAATTCGCACCCCGGCTTAAAGCTTTTGTCGACCAGGGACGGATCAAATTCCACAAGTTTGTCGACTTCCTCACCCTGCAGCGTCTGATCGCCGAAGTCGATGTCAACATTGCCCCGCTTTATCCAAATGATTTCACGGAAAGCAAATCGGAACTCAAATTTTTTGAAGCAGCCCTGGTTGACACGATCACGTGTGCCAGCCCGACTTTCGCATTTCGACAGGCGATCAGGAGCGGCGAAAATGGCTTTCTTTGCCGCCAGGGTGAATGGTTCCCGGCCATCAGCTCGATCTACCAGAACCGCGGCCAGCAGGCTCCGATCACTGCCCAAGCCCTGGATACAGCGAAGAGCCAGTATTCAGCCGCGGCCAATCTGCCATCCATTGAAAAAGCCTGCGAAGCACTGGTTGATATGCTAAAATAGGCTTGTCCATTTCCTATCAATCATTTCAGGAGTTTCCATGACTGTATTGCAGGCCAATCCCAAACGCCTCGGTATTTACTCGTTTTACGACGCACAGGGAATTGTCGACCGTTATGTAACCTTTTTTTTGCGTGACCTCCAGGAGAACCTGTCAGATTTAATTGTCGTGGTCAATGGTTTGATCACTGTTGACGAAAAACAGAAATTGCTGGATATTACGCCGAAAGTCATCATCCGTGAGAACATCGGTTATGACATATGGGGATACAAAACAGGTCTGGCTTTCTTCGGTTGGGATCGTCTGGCCGAGTTTGACGAAATCATTGTCGTCAATAATACGATCATGGGACCTGTCTATCCGTTCCGCGACATGTTCGCCGCGATGGACCAGCGGGATCTCGATTTCTGGGGCATGACTCGCCATGATGAATTCGAAGCTGACTTTCTGGGGATTGATTCCAAACAGCTGATCCCCGAACATATCCAGTCTTATTTTTATGGGTTCCGGAAAAACCTGGTCCAGTCACCTGCCTTCCAAGCCTATTGGGATGAACTGCCGATGCTTACCGGCTACAAGGATGCTGTCGTCAACCATGAGTTCCGGTTCACCAAGGCCATGGGCGACAAAGGCTTCACCTGGGACACCTATGTCGATACGTCCAGCTTCAAGACGGTCTCTGCCAATCCGATCCTCTATTACCATCGTGACCTGATCCAGTTATTCAAATGTCCGATCATCAAGCGCCGCTCGTTTTTCCAGGATTACGATGACATCCTGATCAACACGACCGGCCAGCCGGCATTTGAGCTTTATGAATACCTGCGCCAGCAGAGCTATTTCGATTGCAGCATGATCTGGGAGAATCTGTTGCGGACCTGCCACCTCGAGGATCTGGCCAAGAACCTCCACCTCGACTACATCCTGGCCTCGGACAGTTCCAATCCACAGGCTGTGGCCAGAATCCTGCAGAAAAAGCCGCTAGCTTTGATCATGCATCTTTTTTTCGTCGACTTGATCGACGATATGCTGGCCTATGTCCGATCGATGCCGGAAGCTGCCGATATCTATATTTCGACCAATACGGCAGAGAAAAAGCAGACCATCGAAGCGAAATTTTCCAGCCTGGAATGCCACAAGCTCGAAGTCCGGGTCACCAACAACCAGGGCCGCGATGTCAGCAGCCTCCTGGTCGGGATGCGCGATGTCATTCCGCAATATGAATACATCTGCTATATCCATGACAAGAAGTCCGGCCAGGTCAAACCGGGATCAGTCGGCGAGAGCTTTGCGTTCAAATGTCTGGGCAACACCCTGTTCAATCGCCACTATGTCAACAACATTCTCGAAACCTTTGAACAGAATCCCCAGCTCGGCCTGCTTGTCCCCCCCGAACCGAACCATTCCTATTATTTCTTCAGCCTGGGTGACGAATGGTCCTGGAATTATGACAATACCCGGATCCTGGCCCAGCTTCTCGGTCTTAATGTGCCGATTTCAGACCAGAAACGTGTCTTTGCGCCATTGGGGTCCTATTTCTGGTTTCGCGCCAGCGCATTGGCCCAACTGTTCAAGGCCGGGCTGGATTATACGGACTTCCCGGAGGAACCGCTGCCGGAAGACGGGTCGATTTCACATGCATTGGAACGGATTTACCCGTTCGTCGCGCAAAATGCCGGCTATTATACAGGCGTCATGATGGTGGACCAGCTGGCCCGGATGGAGTACACCAATCTGCGGCATTATGTGTCCTCTTACAACAAGAGTGCTTTTGAATACTCGATTCGCGGCCTGTTCACAATGATGAACGCAACGGTCAACCGCCGGATCTATGATGCACCGAAGTGGGTCAAAATCGCCGCAGACCGTTATGATCACATCATGACGCTGTCCGCGGACATCGAGCACCTTCAGGCCCTTTACCAGAGCACCTTCGACTACAAGCTGCGCAGATTGATCCAGCCCCTGCTTCCACGGTCGATTTTCCTTCGTTTGAAACACAAAATGACAGGCGGGAAGTGAAGTCATGGCAAAGACAAGTTTGAAACTCAACCGGAACACCCTGCTGATCGCCCTGCTTCTGGTGATCACAGTAGGATTTATAGCCTACAATTTCAAGGTGTTCACGACCAACAACTCGATCGTCTATACCGATGCAGACACCGAGGTCCAGAGCTATTCGATTACGGATAATAAGTTTCAGCAGCAATTGATAGCTGATGAGCCCATTCGGGCGATTGAACTGGTTCTGCTCCAGGACACGATCCAAGGTCCGACCCGGATGGCGATGACGCTGTATCAGTCCTCGACCAACAAGAAGGTTGCCTATTGCGAAAAGACTTTTGATCTCTCGGACCTGGCAACCAAAGTTCGTTTCGAATTTCCAGACACTGAGTCCTTTTCCGTCAACGAATATTATTTTACGCTCGAAAGTCTCGATAAAGGCCGGAAAATCAATGTCAACATCAATGCCAGGGAATACCAGGAACACCTGATCGTCAAAGGCGAGAAGTACCCTGGTCGGCTGATTTTCACCGCCTACTATTCCAACAATCTGCTGTTCGGTTTTCTTTGCCTGACCACCATCCTGCTGGTGATCTCGCTTTTATTCCTGCTGTTACCGCACCAGATCATGCTGAGGCCGGAGGATATGTTTTTCCTCTTGGCGCTGGTCTGCGGGCTGACCATCGCCTTCATCAGCCCCAGTGGCCAGGAACCTGATGGCGGGGACCATATCTTGCGGGCCTTCGATGTGTCTTACGGCAATTTATCCCAGAAATTTGACGGCATCGTCCAATTCCCGGATAACTTTGGCAAGTTCGATGACTCGATAGTCCAGCCTGGTTTGAACCAGGGCCTGGCACGCAGCCGGACCATGATGAATGTCTATTTCAATCCGGATCTGGCCACAGTCCATGACTACGAATACAAATCAGCCTATGCGGTTTTCACCTATTTCCCGCAAGGCTTTGGCCTGTACCTCGGCCGAGTCTTCGGCCTCAACGCCTGGAACATGCTAGCCCTGGCGCGGATCGTCAATCTTCTGTTTTATATCCTGGTCAGCTACTACGCGATCCGGCATATCCCATCATACAAAAACCTCCTGCTGGTCATCGCCTTGCTGCCCATGTCGGTCTTCCAGGCCAGCTCTTTGTCCGCCGATCCAATGATCAATGGATTTTCATTCCTCTTTATCGCCCTGATCCTGGGCATCCAGGCGCAGAAAACACCGGTGCGCCTGACCCAGCTGATTTTACCCGCCTTACTGCTCTATATCTGCTATGTGGCCAAACCGGCTTACATCATGCTGGGGCTTCTGGTGCTGATCATCCCGTTCAGCAAATACCCGAAATTGATGACCCGGGTGCTTCGGATCATTGCGGCCATCGCTGTCATCGGTGCCTTTTTCGTCTTCGTCTTCGGCTTCGCCTCCGGCAAGCTGATGCTGGCTGAAGGCAAGGCTGCCTACGAGACGCAGATGGATTTTGTCACCCACAACATCCTGCAGACCCTCCGGATCTTCCTGCATACCTTGAATGCCAATTTCCTGCAGAACATCACCTGGTTGAATATGCTGGGCTGGATCAATTACAATCTGGGCCCGCTGGTCATCCTGGTTCCAGCCTTCATCATCCTGGTCGGCGTTCTCGACCAGGATGACCGCCTCAATTTCAATGCTTTCCAGAAAACCGTCGTCTGGGCTGCCTTCGCGGGCTGCCTGGCGGCGATCTACATCGGCTTGTATATCTTTGATTCGAAAAACAATTCGATCGCCGCCCCACTGATGGTCGGTGTCCAGGGCCGCTACCTGATCCCTTTCATGATCTTGCCGTTCGTAGCCTTGAAAAACCAGTTCAAGATCGTCAAGGGACCTTATTTCAGCCAGCGGACAGCAGGCATCACCGGCCTGATGCTGGTCTATACACTGGTGACGCTGATCCAGATGATTTATTGAGTGACGGGGGACACGATGAAGCTGAATTGGATTCCCAACATGAAGATCCCGGCCGTTCGGTTCGTGGTCATGATACTGATCATGACCATGACCGTTATCCTGGTCTATACCGTCATGAACCTGTCGGCAATCCTGCCACTGGATACCAGGATTTCGGCGATGAATGCTGTCGACGAACTTTTGATCGGCGGTGTCCAGGGGTCTGAAATCCTCACCCAGACGTTCAAGACAAAGGTTGACGTCGACAAGGTGGGTGTGAAAATGGTCACCTATGGCAAAACCATCCCCGGGGATGTCTATGTCCGCGTTTTTGATTATGAATCCGGTGAGGTCTTCTCCGAACTGGCTTACCCTGCATCCAGCATCTTTGATAATGCTTATAATGAGTTTGTGCTGCAGAAAACCATTCCTGGCGGCAACACAACCTACGCCCTGGAAATCTCGGGGGTCACGCCAAATCAGAACGAATCGATTGGTGTCTGGTGCTCAAAACACGATGTCTTTCGAGGCGGCAACCTGATCATCAGCGATTATGATTTCGAAGGCGACATGAATTTCTACCTCGCCAGCACCAGGCGAGTCAACCAGACTGGGCCGATCTTGCTGTCGATTTTCGTCAGCTTAAGCTTAGCCCTGCTGCTGGCGTTTTTCATCCGCATCAACTTGCGCAAAGAACGGAAGGAATAAGATGAAATCAATTCTGATTATCCCGGCTTATAACGAAGCCCGCATTCTACCAAACCTGATCGCGGAGATCCAGGAAAAGCTGCCTGGCGTTGACTATGTCATTGTCAACGACGGCTCAAAAGACGGCACGGAAAAGCTCTGCCGGGAGAATGGTTTCAATGCCATTCACCTGATTGCCAACCTGGGCATCGGTGGGGCTGTCCAGGCGGGCTACAAATATGCCCGCGAAAATGAATATGACATCGCCATCCAGCTTGACGGCGACGGCCAGCATGACCCTGCCAGTGTCCCGGAACTGATCAAGCCCATCCTCGAAGGCCGGGCTGATTTCGTCGTGGGATCACGTTTCATTGAAAAAAAGGGCTTCCAGACGACTTTCCTGCGGCGCTTTGGCATCGTCTGGCTCAATGGCGTGCTGAAACTTCTGACTCATAAGACAGTCACCGACGCAACCTCCGGCCTGCGCGCGGTCAATGCTGACATCATCCGCTTGTTCGCCAGCAATTATCCGTACGACTACCCGGAGCCTGAAACGATCTGCGAGGTGGTCCGGCGCAAATTCCGCGTGGCGGAGATCCCGGTCGTCATGCGGCATCGAACAACTGGCAAAAGTTCGATCCGGCCAATTCGTTCCGGTTACTACCTGATCAAGGTGACCCTGGCCATCATTGTCACCAACATCAAGCGAGTTTAAAGAGAGGACCCTGAACGATGGATATTGTCACCCAGATTTTTGTCATCATTTCCGTCCTGCTGTTCAACTTATATATCATCCATATCCTGCGCAAAGAGCTGATTGAATACCAGTACGCCCTGATGTGGCTGGTTTCCGGCTTCCTGATGCTGGTCTTTGCCATCTTCCCGGGCTTGCTGGCCACCTTGTCCAAGTTGCTCGGGATCGGCATCCCCCTGAACCTTGTCTATTTTGCCGTCATTCTGATGGGTTTCGTTTTCACTTTCCAGATCATCATCAATATCTCCAAGATGCGTAAAAGCAATTACGAACTGGTCCAGGAGCTCTCGATCCTCAAGAAGCAAGTTTTGAATTGAAAAAACAGGTCGAAAGCAAGGATGAACAGAAGACCACAATTCAAGGCTAAGGACAAAATCCGGATTCATGCGTGAAAGAGGGTTATTGTGAGGATACTTCAGATCAATGCGACTTGCGGTGTAGGCAGCACAGGACGGATAGCACTCGACATTCAACGCCTGCTGACCGCACAGGGACACGAGAGTCAAATTGCTTATGCCCGCAAAACAGCCAAGTTCTGTCCGGACGCGATCAGATTTGGCGGCAACCTGAATTTTCTCTATCATGTTGCCTACACCTTTGTCACCGACCGCCACGCTTTTGCGTCCAGACACGCGACGAAGCGCCTGATCCGTGAGATTGAAGCTTACAACCCGGACCTGATCCACCTGCATGCGATCCATGGCTATTATTTGAATATCGAACAGCTGTTTGACTATCTGAAATCGCTTGGCAAACCAGTCGTCTGGACGATGCATGATTGCTGGGCTTTTACGGGCCATTGCGCCTATTTTGATTATGCCGGCTGCTACAAATGGAAAACCGGCTGCTCGCACTGTCCGGAAAAACATCGCTACCCGATCAGTCTGCTGCTGGACAACTCGGTCCGGAATTATGCTGACAAAAAGCGGCTGTTCAACCAGATCAGTGAGATGACCCTGGTTTCACCCTCACAGTGGCTAAAAGATCTGCTGGCTGAGTCGTTCCTCAAAACCTACCCGGCGATGGTCATCAACAATGGCGTCAACCTCGAGGTCTTCACCCCGCGGGAAGCGTCAGCAAACCGGGCCTTGCGTGAGCGATATGGCCTGGCGGACCGGTTTATTGTTCTGGCGGTGGCCAGTGTCTGGGATGAACGCAAGGGGTATCCGGCGATCCTGCAATTGGCTGAAATGCTGAAGCCGGACGAAGTGCTGATGATGGTCGGCTTGACGCCCCAGCAAAAAAGAAAGCTCCCGAAGTCGATTATCGGCATCACCAAAACAAACAATATCCAGGAGCTGGCAGATCTCTATTCTGCTGCCGATGTCTTTATCAATCCGACATTGGATGACAATTTGCCGACAACCAATATCGAATCGCTCGCCTGCGGGACACCGGTCGTCACATACCGAACCGGGGGCAGTGTCGAAATCATTGACGAAGCGACCGGATTGGTCGCTGACCAGGGCGATCTTGATGACCTGCTCGCGAAGGTCCGCATCATCCGCTCGCAGGGCAAGTCCTCTTATACGGATGCTTGCCATAGCCGGGCTGTCGCACTCTACGAGCGGGGTGCCAAATTCCAGGAATACATTGACCTCTACCAGTCCATGCTGAAGAAGGACAGGCGATCTGAATGAAAATAGTCCATATCGCACAATATCTCAATCCCGGCATGGGCTATCAGGAAAACCTGTTGCCTTATTACCAGCAATTGCAAGGACATGATGTCGTCCTGCTGACATCAACACTGTCGAATGGTTTTAACAAATCAAAACGGCAATTTGCCAGCGGCGAAACGACTGAGCAAGGCTTTCGCGTGGTCCGCATCGGCGTTGCCGGTGAACTGCGCGACAAATTTGTCCTGTTCCGCCATCTTGAACAATTCATCGAAGCTGAAAAGCCAGACTATATTTTCCATCACATGCCAACGACCCTGTCCATCCGTACAGTCTGCCGCTACAAGAAAGACCATCCCGAAGTATTCCTGGCGGTCGACAACCATGCCGACCAGACCATTTCAATCGACAACAAGCTTCTGTTTGCGCTGTACTACAATATCTTCTGGAAATCCTACCTCAAACGCATCGGCGGTCCGATCGACTTATTCTTCGGCGTCACACCGGCCCGCTGCCTTTTCCTCAGTGAAGAACTTGGCATTCCGGCGGAAAAGGTCCGGCTTTTGCCCATCGGCGCCGATACTGGCCGTTTCCAGGCTTCCCAGACCCGGGCCGAATTCCTGGCCAAGTATGGCCTGTCAGAAGGCCAGATTCTGATCACCCACGGTGGCAAAATGACACCAGATAAACAGATCGACCGGATCCTGCAGGCATTCCGGCGCCTGCCCAACGAAAATGCCCGCCTGCTGCTCTTTGGCTCGATCGAAGATCCTGCGGTCGAAACACTGATGCGGGAGGATTCGCGAATCATCAGCCTTGGCTGGCTCAATCGAGCGGACACCCTTTCAGTCCTGGCCCACAGCGATATCGGCATCTGGAACACTCGCCACACGACTTTACTGGAAGACAGTGTGGCTGCGGGCTTGCCGATGATCCTCCGCTATTATGGCAGCACTTGTCATCTACTCGACGAATCCGGCCTTTTCCTGTATGAAGGTTCCGTCCGCGAGATCCAGGAAAAACTCCAGCTTCTGCTCGACCAGCCTGAACTACTGGCTGCTTTTCGCCGAGCCGCCGACCATCAAAGAAAAGCGCTGTCCTACCAGGCCATCGCGGCCGAAAGTGTCAGCTACGCAAAGGATCGCGCACCCCAAGCGATTCACCGCAAATTCATGTCGGAACAGTATGGCGATCCGACCTATCAACAATTCCGGAAAATCAGATTATGACGGACAGCAAGAAGAATCAGTCCCAAATGAATCAGTCCAAGTTGAGTCTGCCAAGCATCTCGTTTTTCGCCGGACTGGTCCAGGGCGGTGCCGAAATGCAGGCGGTCGAGAGCGCAAAACTATTGCACGAAAAAGGCCACGACGTCGTCTTCTACTGCTATAACCTGAAAGCGGCTTTCTATCACCCGGAAAATGAGATTCGTGTCGTCGATCTCAAGCGTGATCAGACTAAATGGCCGGAGAGCCTGGACAAGATATTCAGCATTTTCCGACTGGCTCGCCATATCCGGCGTGAACAACCCGATTACCTGATATCCTTCACGACACTGCTGAATATCCTCAATGGTTTTGTCGGACTTGATCAATATTGGCAACCAGAAGACTTTGCATATTGGCTCGGAACGCAACAGCGTCCTGCGATACACCCATAGCCGAATCTGGCAATTGATCTGCCGGATTTTCTACCATGGCCTGGATGGATTGTTTGCAAATAACACACCAGCGTTAAGCCAGCTGCGCACGATCATCAAATATCGCAGAGATCGGGTCTTCCTGCTCCTGAACATACTTGACACTGCGTATTTCAAGCGGGAAGAAGAGCTTGTTGCCTACAGACCGGGCCGATTCACCATTCTGGTGCCAGCGCGGATCTGCGACCAGAAAAACCAGCAGATCCTCGTCCCGGTGGCTGGGTTATTGCAGAAAATGCAGGTTCCGGTTTTGTTCATCCTGGCGGGAAAAGCTGAGGCTGAATACAGTCGGGTGATGGAGGATCAGATCAGGCAAGACGGCTTGCAGTCCAGCTTTGAATGGCTGGGTCAGACGAACGAGATCAAATCCCTTTACAATCGCTGCGACCTGACCTTCATGCCGTCCAAATTTGAGGGCTTTTCAAACAGCGTCATTGAGGCGATGGCTTGTGAATCGATCGTGTTAGGCTCAGCAATTCCTTCGTTTACAGACGTCATCCGTGACGGCGAGAATGGTTTCATCACCGAAATTGCTGAGCCCCAGCAAATCGCAGAAAAGATCAAAGCGATCGCCAGTCTGCCAGCAGTCCAGCGATCAGCGATCGGTCGAGCGGCCCGCCAGACTGTCCTCGGCTGCGGCCGTGAAGGCTATTACGAAAACCTTATGCATATTTTGAGGCAGGTACAGAACTGATGCAGAAGAAGATCAAGCAATTCCTGCTCCTCCTAGAAAAGCGCACCCCAGGCCTGGTTCGGCTGCTGGTCAGATTCCGGGCATTGTTTGCCCCGCTTGACCGGATGAAGGCCTTGCGCGGCCAGCAAAAATTGATCCAAGCTCAGCATGGGTCGTTAGCCCGCGAAATCGAACCGCTTGAAACCTGGGAAAAGACCTTTCAGGCGTACCTCTTGGTTGCGCCCCGCAACCAGTTGATCTTCGAGTCTTTCATGACGGCGGAGATCCAGCCTGTGTCCAGGCGCCGGGCGGCCGATGACCGCAGTATCCCGTTGGCCCTCTGTGTCGTCAAGAACGATCTGGCGCGACTGGAAATGGTGATCAGCCATCATCGCCAACTGGGCATCCGCCAGTTTGCGGTTCTCGACAATGGTTCGGATGATGGCACCCTGGAGTGGCTTAAACAGCAACCGGACATCGATGTCTATTCCGTCAAAGCACCCTTCCTGTCGCTGCGCAAATATGGCTGGATCAACCGGCTCCTGGCCATGTATGGTTTTGACCGCTGGTACTTGTATGTTGATTCGGACGAGTGCCTGGTCTATCCCGGCCATGAAACAAAAACAATTGACCAATTGACCCAGGCGATCAGCAACCGCGGCCTCGACCGCCTCGGGGCCGTCATGCTCGACATGTATTCTGACCAAGAGCTTTACAGCACAACTGACGATCAACGGCCGATAGCCGAGCAATATTGCTATTTCGATGCGGATTCATTTGAACTCAGCACATCCAAGCGGGGACCGCGAATCAATGGCGGACCGCGCAAACGCGTATTTTCGGCACAAAGCGATGACAGCCCTTTGCTCATCAAATTTCCGCTGTTTTACCTGCGGCCTGGAATGGTCTTTGAGTCCGCCCATTATCTCTACCCGTTCAAACATGAAGTGCCTGTCGGCAGTGCGCTGCTCCATTACAAATTCCTGGCTTCTGATCTTGCCAGGCATCGGCAGATCGCAGAAAATGGCAGTTTCCAGGGCGGAAGCCGTGAATACAAACGATATCTCAGCACTTATCAGGAACAAGGCCATCTGACTTTCATGTACCCTGGTTCCGTCAAGTACGAAGGATCCAGCAGTCTCGAACGTCTCGGCTTTGTCGCAAATATTCTCGACACGCCTGGGAAACGACTGTCGAGGAAATGGCAAGCGAGGAAACGACGGCGAGGCCAAAAATTGTGAAAGCTGTATTCGTCGTTCTTCATTACCTGACGGCGCGGATACCTTGGCCTGTGTCGAGTCGCTGGTCGACAATCTGGACGATTCAGCCTGCGAATATGAAATTGTCGTCGTCGACAATTTTTCCAACAATGGCAGTTTGGAACTCTTGCAGAACGTCTTCGCAGCGGAACAGCGCGTCCATCTGCTGCCACTTCCGGCCAATCTCGGCTTCGCCCGGGGTAACAATGCCGGATACCAGATGGCCAAGACCAGGCTACAGGCTGATTTCATCTTGATGATCAATAACGATACCATCATCGAACAACCGGATTTCCTGACCCAAATGGTCCTCAAGTACCAGACAGATCCGTTTGATATTCTTGGTCCCGATATCATCACACCGGACCACCGGCACCAGAATCCCAAAGCCCTGCAGGCTACGATGCCCATACTTTAGCGAGCAAAATCAGGCGGGTCCAGCGGGATATCTGGCTGACCCGAACGAGTCTATACAATGTCCTGATCATGATGGATCGATTGAAGCGGATGATAAAGCCTGCTCCAGAAATTCAGTCCGATGATCAACAGATAGATCAACATAAAGAAATGAAAAAAGCGATGCCACATCTGCTAACATTGTCCCCCACGGAAGCTGCCTGGTTTTTTCGCCAAGTTATGTTCAAAAGTACAGGGGTATTTATAGCGGCACTTTCTTATATTGCGAAGAAGAGATCCTCTGGTATATCGCCCAACAGGAAAAGCTTCGAATCGTATTTTGGCCAATCATGCAGATTCAGCACAAGGAGGATCGCGCCACCCTGGCATCGACCCGGACTGCTTATCGCAAAAGGCTATTCAAACTGAACCATGAGCTGGATTCACTACGCCAGCTGCAGGCGATGATGATAAATCCTAAGGTTTACCAAGAAGATTTGCTGTAAATTCAAGATATAAACCAGACGACGCTGATCATCTCAGACCCGCAAAAGTATTTTTTCGAAATTGCTTGTCAAGACGATGATCTCGATGATCACGGCAGCCATGGCAATGAGCCGCCATGTGCCTTCGCGACGGGCGATGCGATTGGGCGAGATCGCAAACAGAGCCAAGGGCAAGACGGGAATGAAATAGCGGCCTTGGACGCCGTGGATCTTGATCGCATTGGGCTCGGTCCACCAGAACAGCATGCCGACCAGGAAAAAAAGATAGCATAGTGCTACAGGCAATAAGAGCAGGAGCCTTTGTCTGGGCTTTATCTTCCATTGGGCTTGGTCCTGTTTCTCGCGGATCGCTGCCAGCCCCAAAAGAATTGCAGAGCAGATGATCAGGGGATACTCGATCAGGACATTGTCCGAGGTCAGTTTGCGACCGATCATGCTGAAAAAATAATCCGGACCAGAGCCAATCGTCGTGTTGATAAACATTTTCAAAATCTGCAGCGGGTGTGAGAAGACATAGCCAACTGTGAATTCCGAGACATAACTGCCCGGAACTGAAGCAGCACTATCACTTGGCTGGAAAAACGACATAAAGGTCGATAGATTGCTGATGGCCACACTGCCGAGGCCGATCAACATCAAGACCAGAAAAAAAGCACCTCGGGGCAATCGCCTGGGAAACAATGATTTTGGCATGATCCAGACCAGGATAATGATTGGCAGATAAACCAGGATTTTGAAAGGGGAGAGGACGAAAACAAGGATCGTCGTCATGATCATGTCCTTGGTTTCAATGACGCGGTCACTCGCTAAAAACATGGCGAAAATCTGCGCGATCAGCATCATCGCCACTGCAGTGATGACTGGATCATACGAAAAAGACGGGGCCAGATTGACCGCCATCGGCAGAAGGCCAACCAGAAAGACTACGATTTTACCGGTCGGGATTTTCCGGATGGCCCAGGACATGCAACCTGCATAGAAAAGGAGCATGAAATAGCGGGCCATCATCAACAACGGCAAAGAGCCGAGATGCAGGAGCCGAGCCAGTGTCACGCCGAGAATCGCCGGAAAATAACTGATCGGAGAAACGCTGTGATCGCGCAGCTGAAAAGCGACCAGTTTTGAATGCGCAGGCGATTCGATCAGCCCACGTTGCATCTCTTCAAAATAATAGTCATAAGACTGGGAGGTAGGATATTTCTCTGCCTCCACGACCAAGGCAAACAGGTCTCTGTCACCGGCCCTGACAAAAGAGTCATAGACTTGATAAACCGTGCTGTATTGTTTTTTGGCTAATGTTGCATCGACGCCCATGATCCGGTTTGACCACAGGTAAACATTTTTCACATGGCTAGGTTCATCGGATATTTCCCCCGGGGGGTTGATCAGTCCGGACAAAAGGCCCAGGGCCAGACAGACAACCAGGAAAACATATTCGATTTTCAATTTTCTGACAAATAGCAGCACACAAGCTGTGTTAGCCAGAACCAGACTCGAAAAACAAAAGATCAGGAAGGCATACATCGGGGCGGTACTGGTATCAACTTGGCGGATCAATCGAATATAGACGACAAAGCAAATAGTTAATACGAGGTTGGTTATAAGCAAGACGATGGCCGTCTTTTTGTTCATAAATTCCACACACCTTAAACGAATGCTATAATGATTTGAAATCGGTTGATTATACTCCTCTTTTTGACCTCTATACGATCTTTTTTTTCGAGCCGGGAGGTTTGCCATGTATCCGACTGACCCGACCAATGAAGCCAGGCATATCCGTTTGATGACCGAACTCAAGGAATTATTTGTCCAGGGCTTCATCAATGCAGACTTGAAAGTGGCCATCCAAAACCGCCTGGCCATCCTGTACCATCGCCTGATCAATCAGCCGATGCGTTCCCAGTTGACCAGAAATCCGGACTATTTTTCGACCAAACGGATTGTCGTTTACACTTCGATCTATGGTTCATTCGATGAAGTCCACGAACCCCTGACGACGCCTGACAACTGTGATTTCTTTATCCTCACTGACCAGCCAATCCGTGAATCAAGCATCTGGGTCAGGAAAGACTTTGATTTTTCAGCCCACCAGATACCCGATGACAGCACCATGAAAAATCGTTTTGTCAAAATGTTCCCTGAGCTGATTTTCCCGGACTATGATTTCTCGGTCTATATCGACGGCAGTGTCGAGGTTCGTACCGATATGACAGAGTTTGTCCAGGACACGAACCAGTATGGCCTGAAAATGTTCCTGCACCCAGTTCGGGATTGCATCTATCAGGAAATCAAGGAATGTATCCGGCTCAAAAAAGGTAAAAAATCTGATTTGCTTGCCCATGCTGCCTATCTGAAAGCGCAGCATATGCCTCGCCATTATGGCATGCTGGAGGGTGGCATGATCATCCGGCCGGTTCACCACGAAGTCTGCCAGAAGCTGATGCGCGACTGGTGGGCGGAATTCAACAAGTATTCGCGCCGCGACCAGATCTCGCTGCCGTTCATCCTCTGGAAAAATGGGGTTTCAATTGAGGAGATAGGCCAGTTAGGCTATAATATGAGGGCACATCCGGCGATCAGGCAATATCCGCACATCAAGCGTCAAAAATAACGTCCCTGATTGCCCTGGGCACTAACAAGTTTTTAAACTGTCATGATAGAAGAGATAATTAAAATCCCGCATTGAAGCAGGTAGTTTATGTCAACATCAAGTCCATCAGCCAAAACCATAGTCATCAAACCGAAAAGCAAATGGTTCGACTGGAATATCCGCGAATTTTTCGAATACCATGACCTGTTGTTCCTGTTTGTCCGCAGGACCTTTGTCATCCAGCATAAGCAGACGATACTGGGACCGGCCTGGGCGATCATCCAGCCGCTGATGACTTCGGCTGTGTTCACAATCGTGTTCGGCTTGATTGCCAAATTGCCCACAGACGGCATTCCGCAATTCTTGTTCTACATGTGCGGCAATATCCTGTGGGGCTTTTTTGCAGGCAGCCTGACGCTGATTTCCAATACCTTTGCGCTGAATGCCGGAATGTACGGCAAGGTCTATTTTCCCCGGCTGGTCATCCCCGTATCGGTCATCTTCAACAATCTGATCACCTTCGGGATTCAGATTGCCTTTTTCATCCTGATGATGCTGTTCTACATTTTCCAGCCTCAATCGGCAGTTTCACCGAATTTGTGGATCTTGTACACCCCGCTGATTCTACTTCAGGTTTCACTGCTCAGTCTCGGCGTTGGCCTGATCATCACCTCGGTCACAACCAAATACCGTGACTTGGCGATGCTGATCAACTTCGGGATCCAGCTGTGGATGTATGCCTCGCCAATCGCCTATTCGGTTTCGACAATCGGCCCCAAATGGCTGGGTGTCTTCATGCTGAACCCCATGGCGCCGGCTATCGCAACGTTCCGGTATGCGCTCCTCGGCACAGGCGAAATCTACCCAACCTTCCTGGCAATCAGTTGGGTGATCACCTTGGTGTTGTTCTTCTTTGGCGTGACGATGTTCAATCATTATCAAAAGAATTTTATCGATACAATCTGAAATGGTGGGCAAATGGGAAATACAGTAATCAAGGCCGAAAATTTGACCAAAACCTATTATATCGGCTTGTATGGACGCAAGACCCTGGCGATGGACTTGCAGAGCTTTTATGCGAAAATCATGCGCAAAGAAGACCCGAACAAGGTCATTGGCTTCGACTATTCCAATATTGGCAAACGTTTCAAAGCGCTCGACGACCTGTCGTTTGAGATTCAAAAGGGTGAAGCTTATGGCATCATCGGTCACAATGGCGCCGGCAAATCGACTTTGCTGAAAATCTTGTCACGGATTACGACACCAACCGAAGGTACGGTCTCGATCACCGGCAATGTTGCGAGTATGCTGGAAGTCGGCACCGGATTTCACCCGGAACTGACCGGCCGGGAAAATGTCTATTTGAACGGTGCAATTCTAGGCATGAAAAAAGCCGAGGTCACGCGGAAATTTGACGAGATTGTCGCCTTTGCGGAAATGGAGCAATTCATCGATACACCGGTCAAACGATACTCGAGCGGCATGTATGTCAAACTGGCTTTTGCCGTTGCCGCGCATCTCGATTCGGAAATCCTGATCATGGATGAAGTCCTCGCTGTTGGCGATATGAAATACCAGCAAAAATGCATCACCAAGATGGAGGATGTCGTGTCCGACGAAGGCCGGACGGTCCTGTTTGTCAGCCACAATATGAACTCCGTCCAGCAGTTGTGCCCCAAGACCATGTTGCTTGACCATGGCAAGATCCTGTACAGCGGCGATACTGAACAGGCGATCCAGATGTATATGCAACATTTCAACAAGTTTGAGGTCAAATCCGATCTCAGCGACATCAGCCGCAGTTCAAACCTGAACACATTTTTCCGTATGACGTCGATTGAACTGCTCGGTAAGGATAATTGTGTTTTCTTCAACTCCGAAAAACTTGTTTTCCGACTGACGTTTGAAGCCCATCGAAAGTTGGACCGAGTCAGTATCCGGACAATTTTCCGATATATCGATGATACGACAATCGGATCGGCCTGCCTGGACAGCTTCACTTCGGTCAATACTTCAACTGCATATTCTGCAGATTTTGAGTTTGATTTGAAGAATCTTCCCGGTGGTCGATACATCGCAGCGCTTGAAATGTACAGCACATCTGAGTCCGGCGAGGTCTTTTTGCTGGATCAGGTGTCCAAGGCCCTCTCCTTTGATGTCGTCAATGATTACAAAGACTTGCAGGTCTGGGAACACAAGTGGTGGGGCCATTGCCGGTTCAATGACCTGGTTCTCAAGGAGCAGGCCACAAAACCGCTATGAACACAGGTAACAGCAACCTGTCCGATGGTCAAGTCGACCGGTCGGTCTTTGTCAGTCGATATCCGGACATTTCATACCCGGACCGGGCACCCTATCACCCGGACTTCGTTTACCCCGAATTCTCGGGATGCGATATTGAAACAGACTCGACCAACCACGTTTATGGCTACCTGAGGGACATCCTGCATCAGGCTGGATTGGATCATGCGCATTTTGACACACCCGAATGGAATCCTTTCGGTGAACTGATCCAGCCAGGCAATACGGTCCTGCTGAAGCCGAACATGGTCCTGCATAAAAACGAACTGAAATCAGGCACAATCGATTGTGTGATCACGCATGGATCCATTCTCCGTGCCGTCCTTGATTACGTCTTCATCGCTTTGGCTGGCCAGGGAAAAGTTGTTGTTGCCGATGCGCCGGTCCAAAGCTGCGATTTTTCGCAAGTCATCAAGGCCAACGGACTGACTGTTCTCCAGGAACACTTCCAGCAACGTGGACTGAGCTTCGAAATTGTTGACCTCAGGAACGAGTGGGTCCGTGTCAACCCAAAAGGTGAAATCGTCCAGGTGGTGAATTTGCCAGGCGACCCCTCGGGTTATCTCCAGATCAATCTTGGTGATGACAGCCTTTTTGCTGAACTGGATCAGGAAACTCCGCAGCTCAGGGTGACCAGTTACGACCCTGACGTGATGAAACAACACCATAACAAGCATGTCCACGAATACCTGATTGCCAAAAGTGTACTTGCCGCAGATGTTGTGATCAACCTGCCGAAACCGAAAACCCACCGCAAGGCCGGGATGACAGGAGCGATGAAAAACCTGGTTGGCATCAACGGCAACAAAGACTGGCTGCCGCACCATCGCAATGGCTCGATAGCTGAACATGGCGATGAGTACAAACAGAGCAGCTTGAGTAAAAGGTTGCTGACATTCGTACAGGAGCAGATCGACCGATGCGACATCCATGGCAGGAAAAACCTGGGCAATATACTGAAGTTTCTTGCGGTTGCCCTGAAGTTTCTCAAACGCAAACTGATCCGCGACCGTGACCCATACCAGCAGGGCAGCTGGTGGGGCAATGACACAATCTGGCGAACGGTAGGCGATCTGAACCGGATCTTCCTGTATGCCGATTCAGCCGGTATCATGCATAGTAACGTACAACGCAAAGTCATTTCCATTCTTGACATGGTTGTATCCGGTGAAAAAGAGGGCCCCCTGAAACCATCAGGCAAGCGCTGTGGCGTGTTGATGCTGGGTTACAATTCATTGGCCATTGACACAGCTCTGGCTGCAATCATGGGTTTCGATTATGCGAAAGTACCAAGCATCATCCACAGCTATAAGATCGGCAAATACCCGATCCTGGATGGCCAGCCAACGGATATCATCATCCAGTCCAATGTCGATGCCTGGTCCCATGGCATCAGCCAGATCCGGCGTGCAGATTCGCTGCAATTCGTTCCCTCGGCAGGCTGGCTGGGCCACATCGAATCCGAGTAAACAATGCCATGGCATTGGTGTGACGACATCGCGTCGTCAAGACATGTTTAACAACAAAACACAAGTGGAGGTTGCCTTTTGATGAAAAAGCTCTTGCTGATCAAGGACATGAAAGGATGGTTCTGGAGGACCTATCCGACCATGAACCAGGCTGCGCCACTGGACTTGTCACTGATCACCGACACTTTCACCAACCAGGGCTTCACCGTTGAAATCACATCCTATTCTGACTTTGACTTCTCCCGGAATTATTCCGGCTACTATGTCCTGTATGGGTCATCGGAAGATTTCATGGGTGGTTCGAAAAGCTTCATGGAGGACGTCCTGCTCTGGCTTGACTCGAACGAAGCCATCCTGTTGCCCGCATTCAAATTTTTCCGGGCTCATGATAACAAGGTCATGATGGAGCTGCTCCGGCACAATTTCAAAGATGACCGCCTGAAAACAATCCATTCTGATTTTTATGCATCACCCAAAGCCTTGAAGACACACCGCGAATTCCCCCTCGTGATTAAAGCTGCTGCCGGTGCTGGCAGCAATGGTGTCTTCCTGGCCAGAAATGAAGAAGAGCTTGCACGCTATGTCGACCGGGCCTCGCGGCTGTTGACAGGTTTTCCCTTTTTATATTACCAGTTCTACAACAGGGTCCAGTTTTTCCGTCGTAAAGCACCGGTCTATTTCAACAACAATAAATTCATCCTCCAGAATTTCATTCCCAATCTGAACGGTGATTTTAAAATCCTCGTTTTCGGGGAATCCTATTTTGTCCTGTACCGATTGAACCGGGAAGGAGATTTTCGCGCCAGCGGCAGCGGCAAATTTGGCGAGATACCTGAAGGTCAGCTCAATGGTGTGCTGGATTTTGCCCGGTTGTGCAAACAGGAACTGGAAGCGCCCCATATCTCCCTGGACATCGGATTTGATGGCCAGACTTTCCATCTGCTTGAATTCCAGTGCGTGACCTTCGGCTTCAAAGCGATGAGCCTGGCTGAATTCCACTTTCGGCCTGTGGGATCGAAGTGGCAGCGCATCGAGGGCAAGGTAATCCCCGAGGAGGAATTCTGCCGTGCGGTGATCGAGTTCCTGCAGCGCAACAACAAATAACCAGATGATATGACCGGGTTATCAAATCACTGATCTGATCAACGAACTGATTCGATAACCCTTGAGAAGGAATAATATGCAATACGTATTTCTGATGCCGGATAAGGATTATGTCCGCATCATGCTCAAGGATTTGAAGGGCCGGGAGAATGTGATGCTGATCACCCCTGGCCGATTCGCCAAGTCCAATCGTTTGAAAAGAGTAGTCATCGAAGCATTATTAGCTCGATTCAACGACTCGCCGCCGGGTCTATTGAACCCGTTCTGGTTTCCGGATGTCATTGAGCGCTCGAACGCGGACGATGAAGTTGTTTACATCTTTTTCAGAACCACGCGATTTTCCCACAACCGGGCATTTTTACGCTGGCTCAAAACGACTGGTTCCAAAGTGCGAACCATCATGATCTATCTCGATGTGATCGTTGAGGCTAAATATAGGCAAATCGAAAACGAATTTGACCTGATTTACACATTCGATGAAAGGGATGCTGCAAAATATCAGATCCCCCAGATCGCTGGACTCTACTCAAACCTCGACATCAAGTCCGGGCCAACGCTTTATGATCTCGTCTTTGTCGGTGAGAGCAAGGACCGCTATCCATTGCTGAACGACATCTACCACAAACTCAACCAGGTCGAAATCAGCAGCAAATTCCACGTTTATGATCAGTCGCCCAGGCAAACGACTGCGGATGATCTTCAGACAACAACAGAATTTATCCCGTACAAAGCCGTACTTGATCTGCAGACGCATTCCAATGTTATCCTTGACATAGTCCAGCCTGACCAGCGCGGAGCGACCTTGCGTTTTTTTGAGGCCCTGGCTTTGAATAAAAAACTGCTGACAAATAACCGCAGTATTGCCACCAACAAGTATTTCAATCCGGCCTATATGCAGATCATGACTTCGAGTGAGGATATTGACTTGTCTTTTATTCATGACCGGGTAAACGTTGATTACCAGTACCAGGGCGACTACTCGCCATTGAAACTGCTGAAGCGAATTGAATCGGATTTGTCAGAAAGGATTTCCCAATGACTGCGGCGGGAATTGTCACCTTCAATCCGGATCTTGATTGCTTTCTGGAAAACCTGGCAGCCCTGGTCAAGCAGTGCGACGACATTGTCATTGTGGACAACAAGTCAGGGAATATCCAGGAGATCGAACAGGTGATCCAGCGTTATCCGCAAATAACGCTGATCAAAAATGACCATAACATGGGTGTCGCCTATGCCCTGAACCAGATCGTCAAGCATGCTGGCAATGCCGGGTACCCATGGGTCCTGCTGCTCGACCAGGATTCAGTGATCGGCGACAATCTTTTTGCCGTTTATCACCGATATATCGACTTTGACCGCGTCGCAATCCTGACACCTCGCATTGTTGACCGCACGGATACAATGCCGGAACAGGCTGCTGGTGAACCCTATGAAATCATCCGCAAGGGCATCACTTCGGGCTCCTATGTCAATATCCCCATCTGTGAGCATTTAGGCTGTTTTGATGAAGCGATGTTTATCGACTATGTCGATTTTGAATATTGTTATCGTGTCCGCCAGGCGGGATTTGTCATGCTCCAATGTAATGAAACAATTCTTCTACATCAGTTAGGCGCCATTGAATGGGTAAAATTATTCGGCCACCGGATTGAAGTGACCAATCATTCAGCCAACCGCTGCTATTTTGTCGCCCGCAATGCTGAATATTGTTTGTTGAAGCACAAAGGGTATCTGAGCCGGAGAAATGAATACAAAAAACTTCTGCAGAAGGCTTGGAAAATTGTTCTCTTCGAAAAGGATAAATCGAGTAAAATAACAGCTATGTGCAAAGGCATCCTGGATGGGCGGAAATTATACCGTCAGACCATAAGGTGATTCAATAGATGAATAAGTTTTCTGCAGCTCAGACGACAAGGTGGGAAAAATGACCGCAGCGGGTATCGTTACGTATAATCCGGATTTTGACCTTCTTGAGGATAACCTGGCCGCTCTGGCCAGACAGTGCGGGCAGATCCTCATTGTTGACAATCATTCGGACAACATCGACCAGATCGAGCAATTTCTTGACGGTTACCGGCAGGTCGAACTGATCAAGAACGACTGCAATCTGGGCATCGCCTGTGCCCTCAACCAGATCGTCAGGCATTTCAGCGCAGCTGGCTGCCAGTGGGTTTTGCTGATGGACCAGGATTCGGTCATCGCCGACAATCTCATGGCTGTCTACAGCGAAGCTGTCAACCAAGATCGAGCGGCCATCCTGACGCCCAAAGTAGTTGACCGCAGTGACGAATTGACAGAGAAATCAACCGTTGGTGAGAAATATAAATCTGTCCGCCGGGCCATCACTTCGGGATCCTACTTGAACATTCCGGTTTGTGAACAGCTGGGTTATTTTGATGAAGTGATGTTCATCGATTATGTTGATTTCGAATATTGCATTCGAGTCCGCAAAGCTGGATTCAATATCATTCTTTGCAACGAAACCCAGATTCTCCACCGCCTGGGCGCCATCGAATGGGTACGTTTCTTCGGCCGGAAATTCATGATGACCAATCACTCGGCCAACCGCAGTTATTACTTCGCACGGAATATCATCTATTGCCTGAACAAGCATCGCGATTATCTCGTCGCCAGGCATGAGTATGAGATACTATTTGACCGGGTCTGGAAAATCATTGCTTTTGAGCAAGGCAAGATCAGCAAACTCAAGGCGATTATCAAAGGAGTTATTGATGGCCGCAAGCTTTATCGTCAGCAAATGCAAAGCGGCACAAAATCAGAAGTGTAAAGGAGAGCCCATGATTGCATCCATACATCAGCCGGACTATATTCCGTACATCCCTTATTTCATCAAAATCGCCTTGTCCGATGTCTTTGTATTCCTGGATGATGCCCAGTATTCAAACTCCAAAATGCATCAGTGGAATCGCATCAAAACGCCACAAGGGGAGTGCCGCCTTAAGATTCCTGTGGAGAAGGCCTTCGGTTGTTCGATCAACCAGGTCAGGACCCGCGATGAATTGAATTGGAAGGATAATCATCTGAAGACTTTGCATCTGAATTATGTCCGGGCGCCTCACTTTGACCAGGTGTATGAACCCTTCCGGGAAATTCTGATGCAGCAGTATGACAGTCTGGCCGACCTGAATATCGCGGTCAACTCCTGGATCGTCGGGGCGTTCGGACTAAAGACGCGTCTTGTCAAAGCCTCCGATATGACAATCGAAACGCGCAGTGAAGAACGCATCCTGGACATCTGCAATCAGCTGGGCGCCAACGTCTATATTTCCGGTAACGGTGCCCGCAAGTACCAGGTTGAAGAACATTTCAATGCGAGAAATATAGAGCTGAAGTATGTGAATAACACGCCCTTCGTATATAATCAGTTATGGAACGAATTCATCCCTAATCTTTCCGTGCTTGATTTCGCTTTCAATCACGGTTTCGACTGGGATTACATTATGGAAAAAGTCGGGAATCCGATCGCCTGACCCCGATCTTTTGAAAGTGAGCGATACAATGACGCAAGATATTGAACATAAACCATTCTCCTATGATGAATACCGCACGATCATCAGCAAATACAAACCAACGATTTGCGATTACTCGGAAGTCTTTAACAAACCGTCGTACAGTATCATTCGCCATGATGTCGAATTCAGCCCGCATGATGCGGTTGAGATCGCCAAGATCGACCATGAGATGGGTATATCTTCAACATTTTTCTTCCAGACCAATAGTGGCGCTTACAACCTGGTTTCCTTCAAGAACCAGGAGCGGATCCGCTTTATCAGTTCGCTCGGCCACCATGTCGGCCTGCATTTCTACGTCACCCAGCTGGAAAAGGATGATTGGCAGGGACTCTATCAGGAATTAGACCTCCAGACCGAAATCCTGGCCATTTCACTGGGCCAGCGGATTGACCGCTTCAGTTTCCATCGTCCGCCGAAATGGGCTTTGGCCAGGCGTGAAGATTTCATGAACGGCATGATCAACGCTTATGGACCGTCATTCTTTGAATTCACCCTCGATTGCCAGCCGGCCACTATAAAATATTTCGCTGACAGCAACCATCAGTGGAAATACGGCTATGCGATGGATGACTATCCGCAACAAAAATTCCAGATCCTGCTCCATCCGGATGAATGGTCACAGACTGGTTGTGTCCTTTCTGAGAATTTCAAACGGATTATTCATTTCAGCAACCACGAATATTACAACGTCTTGAAAAAAGAATATTTGAATTTCCCGGTTGAAATCGAAGATGAGTTCAAATTATGATCGCATTTTGTTTATAGGACTTTTTTAAACCATATGAAACAGCAATCAAAAACGGGTGGTTCAGCCGAGCCCCCCGTTTTATTATTATCATGGAACTGGAAAAGCTGACGATCCGGCTTGTCCGGACGCTTAATTCACTTTGTACCAGTCAATTGCTGCCATGATGCCGCGTTCAAAACTCCAGTCCGGATCGTAACCGAGCAACCGTTTCGCTTTGCTGATATCGGCATGGCTGTGCCGGATATCGCCGGCGCGGACCGGTCCGAAGATCGGCTCGATCGCTTTGCCCAGGGCGGCAGCGATCTGGCGGGTGATATCGATCAGGACTTCGCAGCCGCCATAGGCCACGTTGAAGGCTTCGCCAGAGGCGCTGGACGGTGCGACACAGGCCTTCAGGTTGGCTTCGATGACATTCTCGATATAGGTGAAGTCGCGGCTTTGCTGGCCGTCACCGTGGATTGTCGGCTGTTCATCTTTCAGCATCAGCTTGATGAATTTCGGGATCACGGCTGCATAGGCGCCATTGGGATCCTGACGCCGGCCAAAGACATTGAAATAGCGCAGTCCGACTGTCTCCAGGCCATACAGGCGCGAGTAGAGCCTGGCATAGTCTTCGTCGACTTTCTTGGTCAGGGCATAAGGGGAGAGGAGGTTGCCTTCGCGGCCTTCAGTTTTTGGCAGGTTAGGTTCATCGCCATAGACGGATGAGCTGGAAGCATAGACAAAGCGTTTGACACCAGCCTGACGTGCTGCTTCGAGCATGTTGAGGGTGCCCTTGATGTTGATTTCTTCGTAGAGGAGGGGCATTTCGATGCTGCGTGGCACGCTGCCCCAGGCTGCCTGATGCAGGACGTAGTCTACGTTGGTGCAAGCCTGATGGCAGGTCGCGACATCTCGGATATCCCCCTGGATGAATGTATAATTCGGATCATCCCTGAAGAGGTCGACGTTGGCTTGTTTGCCATTCGACAAGTCATCCAGGCAACGGACTGTGTGGCCACGTTTCAGCAGCGCCTCACAGAGGTTCGAACCGATAAAGCCAGCTCCACCAGTGACCAGGAAGACCGCGCCAGCGGGAAACGTCACTTCTCCATAACCCATATTACAGCCTCCAATAGCGGTAGCCAGCCGCTTCTACGGTTTTGCGGTCGAGCAGTCCCTTGATGTCGAACAAGATCTTCGGGGCACCCGGTTTTGCTTGATAGAGCGCATCAATTTGCGGCAATGTGAGCTCGCGGAACTTGTCGTGGCTGACCGCGATCACCAGGGCGTCGACGTCCTTGACCTGTTCGAGCGGGGCAAGGGTCAGGCCATATTCATGCAGGGCTTCACCGCTGTCTGCGACCGGATCGACAACCAACGGCTTGATCCCGTAGGTCTTGAGTTCATTGATGATATCGATGACCTTTGTATTGCGCGTGTCCGGGACGTTTTCCTTGAAGGTGAAGCCGAGGATCGCCACTTTGGCCGCGTGCACCGGCAGTTCAGCCTGGATGATCGCCTTGACCAGCTGGGTGGCGATGTACTGGCCCATGTCATCATTGATCTGGCGGCCGGCGAGGATGATCCGGCTGTGGTAGCCGAGCTGTTCAGCCTTATGTGTCAGGTAATAAGGGTCGACACCAATGCAATGGCCGCCGACCAGCCCGGGGAAGAACTTCAGGAAATTCCATTTCGTACCGGCCGCGCGGAGGACCGCCTGGGTATCGATGCCCATTTTATTGAAAATAATCGCCAGCTCGTTCATGAAGGCAATATTGATATCGCGCTGGGCATTTTCGATGACTTTGGCTGCTTCGGCAACTTTGATCGTTTCGGCACGATGCACGCCGGCCTCGACCACCAGTTCATATGTCCTGGCAATTGTCTCCAGCGAATCGGCATCCATGCCAGAGACAACCTTGATGATATTCTCCAGGCGATGCACGTGATCGCCCGGATTGATTCGTTCGGGAGAGTAGCCGACTTTGAAGTCGACGCCGCAGGTCAGGCCGGATTCGGCTTCCAGGATCGGCACACAGATGTCTTCTGTCACGCCTGGATAGACGGTCGATTCATAGACGACAATTGCCCCCCGGACCAGGTTGCGGCCGAGCAAGTGGCTGGCAGATTTGACTGGGCCAAGATCCGGCGAATGGTCATCATTGACCGGTGTCGGCACCGCTACAATGTGGAACAAGGCATCTTTCAGCCTGGTTTCATCACTGGTGAAGGCGACAGAAGTTTCCCGGACGGCACTATTGCCGACTTCACGTGTCGGATCGATGCCTTGTTTATAGAGGGCAATTTTGGCCGAATTGACATCGAAACCGATAACTTCAACTTTCCTCGCAAAGGCGATCGCGATCGGCAGGCCGACATAACCCAGGCCGATCAGAGACAACTTAGCTTCGCGTGTGAGCAGTTTTTCATAAATTGACATAGAGGCTCCTGCTTCAATGAATATTTTGATACATGATCATTAGCTGATACGACCATCTATTATAGCATGCAGGTTCGGATACAGGTTGACAATTGTCCCAGCTTAACATTCCCCAGTGATTGGTCAGCCCGTGAAAGATTCCCTTGAAGATAAACTTAAGTTTTTTCGGTTCCACCAAAAGTGTTTTGACCAATTCGACCAGGATTCTTTCGATATATCGTTTTTCTCTAAATTTCTTATGCATATAAATCGAGTTCCGGACGATGTAGTACTTGGCCAGGCCACTGTTCCGATCGTAGACCAGATGCCGGCCGAAGACCTTTTTGTTGCTTTTGTTTCCTTCCTCATGGAACAGCACAGCTTTTTTGACCATGTAAATCGCCAAACCATTGAGCTTGACGCGCTTATTGAACTCATCATCAACGAAATAGATAAACAGGTTTTCATCAAAGGGGCCCAGTTCAACCAATCTGTCCAGTCTATATAAAGCCCCTGACTGAATGATATTATTCACCCGGGCATACTCACCCGATTTGATCGTCCTGGTTCTGACCTTAAGATTTTGATCATAGATTTCAGGTGCCATGACTGCTACTTTTTGCCGGTCATTTTCATCCAGTTGATGGTATACGTCCAGCAGTCTGCTAATCATATCCGGACTGGCCATGCTGTCGTGGTCGAGGGTCAGGATCCAGTCATATTGTTTTACTTTAAATCGGTCGATCCCCTGGTTCAGCGCCCGGGCAATTCCCAGGTTATCCGTATTCCGGATCACGCTGATCTTTTCATTCGCTTCGAGTTGGCTAAGGACATTTGGGTATTGGCTGAGGAATGGTTGTCGACGATCACAACCTCATCGACCTGATTGAGAATTGACTCAACAGTCTGGATGAGTTGTTCGCCAATATTAAAAGTGACGATGACTGCCCCGATTCGATCCATGATCAATTGTCCTAACTTATTATTGGTTATTTTGCTTTTTGATAACACTCGGCCACTATCAGAAGATGATATCACATTCGATCAGGTTGTTGCCTGAAATCGAACAGCCAATATCCACCTGATTTTATCCATCAGTATAGCCGAAATAAAAAAACGACTCGGATCCTGACCTGGCCGAATCGCTTCTTTGTTGTGTTCAATCAAGCAAAAGACAATTTGCTAATGCCTTAAGGTATCAAATACCGAGGTAAGCCTTGCGAACTTCATCATTGCCCAACAGATCAGATGCCAGTCCCTGGGTTGCCACGGTGCCAGTTTCGAGCACGTAGGCACGGTCAGCGATTTGCAGGGCCATCTGGGCGTTCTGTTCGACGAGCAGGACTGTGGTGCCGGTGTCGCGGACATCGCGGATGATATTGAAGATTTCCTGGACCAGGATCGGGGAGAGGCCCATCGAGGGTTCGTCCATCAAAAGCAGTTTGGGCTTGGACATCAGCGCGCGGCCAATCGCCAGCATTTGCTGTTCGCCGCCGGACAGTGTGCCGGCGAGCTGTTTGCGGCGTTCGAGCAGGCGCGGGAAGCGGCGGAAGACATCTTCATAGTCTGCGGCGAGATTGGCTTTGTCCTTGCGGGTGAAAGCGCCCATCTCCAGGTTTTCCTGGACGGAGAGCTGGGTGAAGACCCGGCGACGTTCAGGTACCTGGGCAAGACCCAGTTCAACGATCCGATGGGGCTCGATTGACCGCAGGTCCTGGCCGAAGAAGGTGATTTCACCGGATTTGGCTTTGAGCAGGCCGGAAATGGTCTGCATGATCGTCGTTTTTCCGGCGCCGTTCGCGCCGATCAACGTGACAATTTCGCCTTCGTCGACGTGGAAGGAAACATCATGAATGGCGTGGATGGCATCATAAAAAACATTGAGATTCTTGACGGTCAGCATGCTTATTCGCCTCCGAGGTAGGCCCCGATGACTTTCGGGTTCTTTTTGATTTCTTCCGGGGTGCCTGTGGCGATTATGACGCCGTAATCAAGGACCACCAGGCGTTCACAGAGCTCCATGACCAGGCTCATGTCGTGTTCGATCAGCAGGATCGAGATCTGGAAGTGGTCGCGGATAAAACGGATGGTTTCCATCAGTTCGTTGGTTTCTGTCGGGTTCATACCGGCAGCCGGTTCATCCAGGAGCAGCAGCTTCGGTTGGGTTGCAAGGGCCCGGCAGATTTCCAGTTTTCGTTGCTGGCCATATGGCAAGCTGCCAGCCCGGTTGTCCGCCAGATGCTCCATGTTGAATAAGCCAAGCAATTCGATTGCTGCCTCTGTCATTCTTTTTTCTTCGCGCCAGTAGGCAGGAAGCCGGAAAATACCGGAGAGAACAGAATAATTGACGTTATTGTGATATCCGATCCGGATATTGTCGATCACCGAGATGTCCTTGAAAAGCCGGATATTCTGGAATGTCCGGGCGATACCGTGCTTGATGATGTCGAATGACTTCTTACCGACAATACTGACGCCCTCCAGCTCGATCGAACCGGATGTCGGCGCATAGACGGATGTCAGCAGGTTGAAGACAGTCGTTTTGCCGGCACCGTTCGGGCCGATCAGACCGATGATTTCATTGGGGTGTATTTCGATCTTGACATCGTCGAGTGCGCGTAGACCGCCAAAGGTGATGCCGAGATTGTCGACTTTGAGTAAAGCCATGGGGCGACTCCTTTTGTGCCTGCAGTCAGGCTGCAGTTTCGTCTTTGGTCGGCGTGGCTGGCGGCGCAGGCTTTTTGCCGCGCAGGCGCGAGGCAAACTGGCCGAGTACACGCTGGGACAATTCATGGCGGCCAAGCAAACCGGACGGCTTGAACAGCATCAGGAGGATCAGCAGGATCGCATAGATCAACATCCGGTACTGGGCCAGCCCGCGGAGCAATTCCGGCAGGATGGTAAGGATCGTCGCTGCGATGATCGAGCCTGTGATCGAGCCCATGCCGCCGAGAACGACCATGACCATGATATCGACCGAGTAGTTGAATCCGAATTTGTTGGCATCGATGACAAACAGCATATGAGCCTGCAGGCCACCGGCGACACCGGCGAAGAATGCCGCGATGGTGAAAGCCAGCAGCTTATAGTAGGTCGTGTTGATGCCGGAAGACTCAGCAGCAATTTCATCTTCGCGAATTGAAATGATCGCCCGGCCATGGCGGGAGCGGATCAACAGGAACATCACTGTAATGGTCAGGACAGCGATCGAATAGGCATAGGGGAAATTCGTCAAGGTCGGAATGCCATTCAGACCGCTGGCTCCGCCGGTGAATTTCATATTGAGGATAAAGACACGGATGATTTCGCCAAATCCCAGGGTGATGATCGCCAGGTAGTCACCTTTCAGGCGTAACGCCGGAATGCCGATCATGATACCGAAGACGGCCGCGACAATGCCGCCGCTGACCAGGGCGATCGGGAAGGCCACGTTTTCCGGCAGGCCGCTGCGCAGCGAAATCAGGGCGGCGGTATAGGCGCCGACTGAGACAAAACCGGCATGGCCGAGCGTCAGCTGGCCGAGGAAACCGGTTGCGAGGTTCAGGCTGACTGTCAGGACGATGTTGATCAGCAGGGTCATCAGGATGCTCTGGTAGTAACGGCCGATGATACCGGTCAGCTGCAGGACATAGAGGACGATGAAAATGCCGGCAGCAGCTGCAAAATTGATCAGGTAGGCGCGTTTCATGTTGTTTTTCATCTCGCTGCCTCCTCAGACTTTCTCACGTACGTTGCGGCCAAAAAGTCCGCTCGGCTTGAACAGGAGGACGAGAATCAGGATACCGAAGACGACGGCATCGGAGAACTGGGAACTGATATAACCACGTGTCAGGCTTTCTGCAATGCCAAGCACCATGCCGCCGACCATCGCGCCGGGGATGATCCCGATACCGCCGAGGACAGCTGCGACAAAGGCTTTAAGACCGGGCATCGAGCCCATGTAGGGTTGAATCTGGGGATAAGCCAGGACATATAAAATGGCGGCGAACGATGCCAGGGCAGAGCCAATGGCAAAGGTGACCGAAATTGTCGTATTCACATTGATACCCATGAGCACAGCTGCACCCGTGTCTTCCGAGACCGCGCGCATCGCTTTACCCATGCGGGTTTTGGTGATAAAGAGGGTGAGGATGGCCATCAGGACAAATGCGGCAATAATTGTGCCGACCGTCAGGGTGCTGATTTTAAGCCCGCCAATCGTGAAGACCGGGGCAGCGCGCAGCGGGTCCGGAAACGGCAGTGGATTGGGGCTGAAGACCAGCATGACGATATTCTGCAAGAGCAGGCTGATCCCGATCGCCGTAATCAGGGCTGAGATACGTGCCGATTTCCGCAAAGGCTTATAAGCGAAACGTTCGATGATGACGCCGATGATTGCAGTGACCAGCATGGTCACAAGCACTGTGGCCCAAAGCGGCAATTGGAAAGTCGTCAGGCAGAAAAGCGCGATATAGGCGCCAAGCATCATCACGTCGCCATGGGCGAAGTTAATCAGTTTGACGATCCCATAGACCATGGTGTAACCCAGGGCGATCAGGGCATAGATCGAACCGGCCTGCAAACCATTGAGTAGATAGGTGAGGAATGTCATGGCAGCCAACAACTCCTTGCGGATAAAATCAATCGGGTGGATAAAATCAGTTAAAGGATGGCGCGTCTTAATAAAAACGCGCCATCCTCGTCACGTGAATCGATTAAAATTTAGGGATTGACCTTACCAGCGAACTTGTAAGCACCGCCGATGATCTGGATGATCGTGACGCTCTTGGTCGGGTTGCGGTCAGCGTCAAACTTGACATTACCGGTGACGCCGGTGTAGTTGGTTGCAGCAAGCGCTGCGACAACTTTGGCGCTGTCGGTTGTGCCGGCAGCTTTGATGGCTTCGGCCAGAATGTAGGCAGCGTCATAACCGAGTGCGGCGAGCGCGTTCGGGGTTTCCTTGTAGGCTGCTTCGTAGTTCTTCAGGAAGTTCTGGACCTTGGGATCGGTGTCTTCGGTAGAGTAGTGGTTGGCGAAGTAGTAACCTTCGACATCTTCCGGCTTGGCAGAGGTCAGGACGCCGTCCCAGCCATCAACACCGAGCAGCGGCATGCCGAGACCAGTCGCTTTGGCCTGGTTGGCGATCAGGGCAACGGTGTTGTAATAATCCGGAACGAAGAGGGCTTCAGCGCCGGAAGCAGCGATTTTGGTCAGCTGGGCTTTGAAGTCGGTATCGCCTTTGCTGTAGCTTTCGGCTGCAACAACGGTCAGGCCGAGTGAGGTAGCTTTGGCTTCGAAGGAAGCTTTCAGACCGCTGGAATAGTCATCACCGGAGTTGTAGATGACGGCAACTTTGGTCGCTTTGAGGTTTTCCTTGGCGAACTGAGCCATGATCTCACCCTGGAAAGGATCGATGTAGCAGGCGCGGAAAACGTTGGTGCCCTGTTTGGTGACGTCGAGTGCTGTTGCGGTCGGGGTCACAACCGGGATACCGGTTTTGGCGGCCAGCTGGGCGACGCTGATCGTCGGCTTGGAGGTGACGTCACCGAGGATGGCGACGACCTTTTCCTGGTCGACGAGCTTGTTGTAAGCATTGACGGCTTCATTGACATCGCCTTTTTCATCGAGCACGACGAAATCAATCTGCTTGCCGAGCAGGCCGCCGGCTTTGTTGATTTCATCGATAGCGAGTTTGGCGCCATTGGAGGCGGCGATGCCGTAAACGGCAATATCACCGGTCAGCGGAGCCAGGCCACCGATTTTGATGGTGTTGCTGCTGGACTTGCCACAGGCAGCCAGACTTGGGACGAGCAGGGCCATGATCAATACCATCAGAACAATTCTTTTGATCTTCATACTGTCTCTCCTTTTTTCTGTTCGGATAATCAGCTTATGCCGCCTTGAACCGTATGTTTGCAATTTAAATATATTAAACTTGCATGGTGGCACACGTGGAATTTCGCAGCAAACATAAAACTGTGACCATATTACGACATCGTACAGGTATTGTCCAGAAAAAACTCCCAGCAAATGACGGTAAAAGACCTGTTTGATGCATTAATCTGCAGAAGCGTTACGCTGGTTACCCAGAATCGATTCTACAGCCAGCCTGCAGCCTATCGCAGTCGAAGCATGAAGCAATTGCTGATGGTTTTGCGCTTGTGTTATGATAAGAACGATTGTTTGTTATTTGCATCTTCCGGTGTTTTGCCGGAAAAACGATTGGAGCTTGCATGATCATCCTTGGCGTCGATCCGGGTTACGCAATCACCGGTTATGGTGTCGTATCCTATTTGAATAATCACCTGCGGGTCATTGATTACGGGGTGATCGCCACCAGTGCCGGTTCTCCATTCCCGGAACGCCTGCTGAAGATTGCCCAGCAGCTCGACCAGCTGATCCTGACCCATAAGCCCGAAACCATGGCGGTCGAAGAGCTTTTTTTCAGTCGCAACACGACCACCGCGATCGGTACAGCCCAGGCCCGAGGCGTCGCAGTTCTAAGTGGTGCACGCTCCGGCCTTCCGGTCTATGAATACACGCCGATGCAGGTCAAACTGGCTGTCGCCGGGTATGGCAAAGCTGAAAAACAGCAAGTCCAGCAGATGGTCCGGATACTCCTGGCCCTGGACCACATTCCGCAGACCGGATGATGCGGCGGACGCCCTGGCTGTTGCCATCTGCCACGCCCATTCCGGCAACCGGACAACTGCCCTGGCTCGAGGAGGATATCAATAATGTACGCATACATCAGTGGAAAAATCGTTTCGAAATCAATGGACTCGATCGTGATTGACAACCAGGGGATCGGATACCGCATGCTCGCCGCCCCGGCACTGCTTGACCGATTCGGCGCAACCGGAGATGAGACGACTGCCTATACTCATTTATATGTTCGGGAAGACACCTTTGCTTTGTATGGTTTTCCCAGCCAGGAAGATGTGGGTCTGTTCGAATTGCTGCTGACAGTCAGCGGTATCGGGCCGAAAGTCGCCAGTACGGTGGTTGGCTCAGTCAGCCCGAGCCAGTTTGCGTTGGCCGTGATCACAGGTGACACAAAAACTTTGACCAATGTCCGTGGCATCGGCAAAAAAGGCGCCGAACGGATGATCCTTGAACTGAAAGACAAGCTGAAAGGCAGCGAATGGGGCACAGATCATGGGGTCTTGGCCGGATCAGCTGATCAGATCTCGGCCAGCCGTCAGCTGCAAGGCCCACAGCATGAGGCGATCAGTGCCCTGCTGGTCCTCGGCTACAGCAGCGTTGAAGCCAGCCGGGCGATCGAAACGGTTTATCCAGCCGGAAAAATCAGTCGAAGAACTGATCCGTTTGGCCTTGCGCCAGCTGGCACGGTAAGGGAGCGGCATCATGCGAATTGATCAAAGCCATACAGAGGATGAGTCGATTCAAAGCCAAGCTTCGAATCAGACCACAGATCAGTTCGAATCAGATTCCAGCTTCGCGACAGACGATAACTTTGAATTTGCCGAGACGGAACGTTTGCTTGGCCGTGAACGCAAGGTGGAAGACCAGGATGAAGCCACGCTGCGCCCGACCCGCTGGGCTGAGTATTTTGGCCAGACCAAAGTCAAGGAGAACCTGCAGGTCTTTATCGAAGCCGCCCGCCAGCGCGGCGACGCGCTCGACCATGTGCTGCTCTATGGCCCGCCTGGCCTGGGCAAGACGACCCTGGCCGGCATCATTGCCAATGAGCTTGGCGTCAACTTGCGGATCACGACCGGACCGGCGATCGAAAAACCCGGCGACCTGGCCGCGATCCTGACCAATCTGTCGGAGCGGGATGTCTTGTTCATCGATGAAATCCACCGACTGAACCGCAGCGTCGAAGAAATCCTCTATCCGGCGATGGAAGACTATGCCCTGGACATCATGATCGGCAAAGGACCGAGTGCCCGATCAATCCGCCTTGATCTGCCGCATTTTACCCTGATCGGCGCGACGACCCGGGCTGGCCTGCTGACCGCGCCGCTGCGCGACCGTTTTGGCATGATCAACCGGCTGGAACTCTATTCGCCGGATGAGATCAGCCAGATCCTGCAGCGCGACGCCGGCATACTCAAAATCGGCATCGACGCCGCCGGGCGCCATGTGATCGCCGGACGTTCGCGCGGCACCCCGCGTATCGCGATCCGGCTGCTGAAACGGATGCGCGATTTCGCCCAAGTCCGCGGCACCGGCGTGATCGACGCCGAGATCGCCGAATATGGTCTGAAAGCCCTCGACATTGATTCGCGCGGTCTCGATGCGACCGATCGCCGGCTGATGCGCAATATGGTCGACATGTTCGGTGGCGGACCGGTCGGACTCGATACGCTGGCCGCATCGACCGGGGAAGACCCGGTGACGATCGAGGATGTCTATGAGCCGTACCTGATGCAGATCGGCTTCTGGGCCAAGACACCCCGCGGCCGGGTGTTGACACGGCTGGGCTGGGAGCACCTCGGCCTGTCCTGCCCAGCCCAGTATGAGCGCAAGCTCAAGGGTCTCGGGACTTCACTGCGTGCAACAGACCAGGCTGAATTTTCAGATGGCGAACAATTACAGATGGAGATCGAAACTTGAACGAGAATATTCTGCTTCATGCCTGCTGCGGACCCTGTGCCGAATACCCACTCGATGTCCTGATCGGGGAAGAGGGTTTAAAACCGCTGCTTTATTTTTATAACCCCAATATTCATCCACGTGCCGAATGGCGCCGCCGGATGCAGAATCTGCTCCTGGTAGCCGAAAAACGTGGTTTATCCTGCCTGGTTGAGCCGGATTTTGAACAAGAGACCTGGGTCAGCTACGATCCAGCACAAAACAGCGGCATCAGCCGCTGCCAGATGTGTTATCATACTCGATTGTCTAAAACCGCAGCTATGGCTAAAGAACTCGGAATTACCCAATTCACAACGACACTTTTAGTCAGTCCTTATCAGGACCATGCTGAATTGGTCCGGCGAGGCGAAGCTGCAGCTTTATTGCATGGCGTCGAGTTTCTTGCACGCGATTTCCGGCCGGGATTTCGCGAAGGCCAGAAACAGGCGCGAGAAGATGGGCTCTATCGCCAGAAATACTGCGGATGCCTGCCGTCACTCAATCAGTCTGATCTGAAGGATAAGATCCTGCTGGATCTGGCTCGGTTAGAAAAGCCTTAGGATCCTTGGGCCGCACCAGGATCGTCTGATAATGGTCATATTGAACGAGGCCGGGGCGTCCCCCGGCTATTTTTTTGACTTGGCTGACTGGACAGTAATCGACGGCAATCTTGTGGGCATCCTGGCTGCGTTCCAGGTCACGTTCCGGGCCGCGTTCAACGCAACCGGTGTGCAGGACAGCGGCTGCCTGCGAAAACCAGGCTGCGACCTCGGCTGCTTCTGCGATCGTCCGATCCGGGACAGATTGCTTGCCGCAGCGGATGATGACGTGTGTGCCCGGGATTTTCTGCGCATGGAACCAGAGATCATCCTTTTGTGCTGTCCGCAGAGTCAGGCGGTCATTCTGCAGATTGTTGCGGCCGGCCTGGATCAGGAATCCATCGCTGCTGATATAGGCACGCGGTGGTAGCGGCGGGGGATTGTTCCTGGCCTTTGCTTTTGCTTTTGCTTTGCTTTTCTGGCTGGCCTGCTGATTCATCCTGGCCTGGCGTTTGGCCCTGGAACCCGGTTTTCCAGGGGCAAGATCGGCCGGATTCGAACCTTTTGGGGCAGGTTTCCGGGCACTGTCCATCCAGTCCGCATCAGCTTCAGCTTCAGTCAGGCGCGCATCTTTGATCCTGCGCTCAGCGGCGCTCAAACCGGTCGCTGCGATTTCTTCACGGATCGCCTGGATATCCTGTTCATCGGAAACATTCTGGACAGCATTCAGCAAACTGGCCAGCCAATCCAGGTCCCGTCGGTCTTCACCGACCAGCCTGGTGTTCATTTCGAATTTGCCACGCGCCTTCTGATACAGTTTGAAATAACGCTGGGCATTCTGATTCGCATTAAGATTAGGCAGTAGTTCGACACGGACCAGATTCAGTTCCGGGTCGTAATAGTTCTGCAGCTCGACAAATGATGTAGCCTCGGTGATCAGGTGTTGCTGGCTCACGAGCAGTTCACCACACTGGCGATAATACTCGCGTTTTTCACCTTCATGCAGTTCAGCTTCATGCAGCTGCAGTTTTTTTGCAGCGTTTTCGATTTCCTGTTCAACCCGTTTCTGCAGCGATTGCTTCTGCTGGTTGATTTTGTTCTGGCGATTGCGTTCGAGATAAAAGTGGTCCATGGCGGCGGACAACGACTTTTCCGGACGCGGGTTGGCCAGGCTGGAGAGCAGGAGGGCATGAAAATCAAAGGGGATGCTATCGGAACGGTTGATAAAATAGGTCGACGGTTGGAAAGCGCCCGATAGAATCCTGGTCAACAGTTGATGCAAAGCACGATGAAGACTGGCTAGCTGTTCTGTCGTCAGCTGGGATGCACGTGCGCGGGGCTCAAGACCCGCCTGGTCCACGACTTCAAGGCAGAGTTGAGGAGAGAAGCCCTGGATGCTTTCCAGCATGGCCTTTTCCAGAGGACGATCGGCAGCATCCGGCAGGAATGGCGAATCGTTCCGGTTTAAACGATCGAGTACAAGCTCCGGTGATTGTTTACTTTGATTCTGTGGTTCAACATACGTTCTCGCCGGCATGATCTCGCGCAATCGGCTGACGGACTGGTCGACATGCAGGATCGCATCATGGATCCGGTTGTCCTGATTGAGGAAGATAATATTGCTGTGGCGCCCCATCACTTCGATGACCAGCATTTTTTCAAGCGTGTCCCCGAGCTCATTGGTCGTCTGGAAACGGATGATGAAAATGCGTTCATAGCCTGGCGTCTCGACCGACAAAATACGTGCACCGAGCAGGTATTTGCGCAACAGCATGCAGAACATTGGCGGTTCGGCAGGGTTCTCACGGGCCTCAGTTGTCAGATGGAATCGTGGCGCAGCCGGGTTGGCTGACAGGATCAGACGGACATTTTCCCGTCCGGTGCGCAATAATAAAAGGATGTCATAACGGTCCGGCTGATAGATCCGGTCGACCCTCGCATCCACTAGCGTTGTATTCAATTCATGGGCCAGACATTTGGCAGAAATCCCATCCAGGGGCATAAGCGTCCTCTTTTCGATTAGTCACGTTCAGTGTACACTGGTCAGTATTGGCACGCAAAGGGGAATATATGGCTTCACGATCCTCATCACAGTCCGGAGATACCCAGTCGAAAAGGACCCGCTCAACAGGGACAAATTCCCGGTCTTCGAACAGCCGGTCGCGGTCGAACAATCAGAAAAGACAGACATCGATTCCGGCCTCGATCATCGCCGGCCTTTTCCTGTTCCTGACCACAAACTATTTCGGCCGGGTACTTCTGGTCTGCCTGGTCTCAGCCCTGGTCATCGCCGTTGAAGCCCTGGTCTTTGCCACGAACACCCAACTGTTTTTCCGCGTGGTTGGTGTCGAAATCCTCTTCGCCCTCGCCATCGGCTGGGTCGTTTATATGGTGAAGGGTAGAGATAAATCAAATCAATGAAAAAATATAAACAGACAAAAATTATTAAACTTTTTATTCAATTTTTCAAGTTTGGTCTAGTAGGTTTAATTAACACAGCACTTTCATTATTAATTTATTATTCACTTATTTTTCTTGGCGTTCATTTTTTGGTGGCTAATAGCATTGCATTTATCATTACTGTATATGTCTCTTTCATATTAAACCGCAAACACGTTTTTCATCAGCAGCAAGATAAAACTGTAAATATTGTAAAATCTGTAATAAAAACCTATATTGCTTACGGTGCATCTTTTCTGATCGGTTCGGCTACTTTATATCTTATGGTTAAGAATATTGGCATATCTGACAAAATAGCACCTATATTTAATCTTTTCCTGACAGTACCCTTGAATTTTATTTTGGTAAAATTTTGGGCTTTCAAAAAACAATAAAGCAAAAAATGATCATTATATTTCATCAATTCTGTTAGCTACACTTACACAATTATTGTCAACACAGACTCATGAAAATGTACTGTTTTGGCATATCTGTTGAAAAACGGTATAATACAAACTTGATAGTCTCAATCTTTCACTTTATAGACTGAATAACTGGTTTTGATTGGAAATCCGGCCAGCTGGCATTCGAACCAATGAGAGGAAATAATGGCGATTCAAAAAATTCTAGTCACCGGTGCGAATGGCTATATTGGCCGCCATGTCGTTTCACAACTGCTCATGTCTCCAAATGTCGATGTAATAGCTGTTGACATCGCAAATTCGGATATTGACCCACGGGCTCGCTTCATCCAAGCTGATATTTTCAGTGGGGAAGAGGATCTGTTTTCACGTCTCGGGTCACCGGATGTCTGTATCCACTTGGCTTGGCGCGACGGATTCAATCACCGCAGCGAGTACCACATCGCGGCGATCCCACTCCACTTCAAATTCATCAAGACCTTGGTTCAGGGCGGCCTTAGACATCTGGCCATAATGGGCTCAATGCATGAAGTCGGCTATTATGAAGGCGCAATCAGCGAAAAAACACCATGCAATCCCTTGTCATACTATGGCATAGCTAAAAATACACTGCGCCAGATCGTGTCGATTTATGCTGCTGAAAAAAAGCTGACTTTCCAGTGGCTGCGTGGCTATTATATCTATGGTGATGATATCAAGAACCACTCCGTATTCACCAAAATTGTTGAAGCAGCTGCCCGCGGCGAAAAGGAATTTCCTTTCAATAGCGGCGAAAACAAATATGACTTCCAATCGATCGAAGACTTGACCCGGCAAATCGCCGCGACTGTGCAACAAATGCAAGTGACAGGTATCATTGAATGTTGTTCCGGTGTTGGAATCAAACTGAAGGATAAGGTTGAAGAATTCATCGCGGACAATAAACTGGATATCCAGCTGAAATATGGTGCATTTCCAGATCGTCCCTATGATTCACCCGGTATGTGGGGCAATGCCTCAAAAATTCAAAGAATTATCGGATAATCCAGGTTTAAATTTGGATACTATGGAAAATCACATTCAAGGAAAGTTAAATGTCAACTAAAAGACTTGGTATATTTTCTTTTTCTGATCAACAGGGCATTGTTGATGGATATGTCCTGTTTCTATTGGAAAACCTCAGGCCGTTCCTCGATCAATTAATGATTGTTTTTCATGGTCAATATAATGTCGATGAAGCAGCAAAATTTTCCCGTTTTTCAGATCAAGTTCTGCATAACATTCCTTTGCTCAGTAACGCCCAAGCTTACGCTGCAGGCTTAAATGCAATTGGTTTCGAGAGAATTTCAGAATTCTCGGAATTGATCTTGTTTGACCACAGTATCATTGGTCCAGTTGGATCTTTTAAAGATATGTTCGCAGAAATGTCAGCTGCTGATATCGATTTCTGGGGTATAACTAAGAGCTTAAAACCTGACGTTGAACATGATCTTTCAGATGGAATACAAGATCAAAAAGATCAGGGCTCCGATATCAATGAATTTATCCAGCCATATTTTATAGCATTCAAATCATCGATCGCAGGTTCAACGGCATTCAAATCGTACTGGCATTCCATTGCAAATGAATGTGATGACCAAGGTAAAACGATCTATAATACTATTGACCCATTGCCAGATTTTACCCAATCCTTTGCTAAGGCTGGCTTCAAGTGGTCTGTCTATTGTCAGACCGATGATATAAAGTATCTGAATGAAAACCTTTTGTTATTTTATCCAGTTCGGCTGATCCGGGAGCGAAAGTGCCCCGTATTTCAAGTTAAAAATTTTACTCAGCCCAACTACTTGAAGATCCTGGAAAACAGTGCGGGTGAAGCAGCACCTGAATTGTTGCGCTACCTGGAAAAAGAAACAAACTATAATGTCAACCTGATCTGGGACTTTCTACTTCGAACAGTCAATCATGCTGACCTGGCCGAAAATTTGAAATTGGCGAAGATCCTCGATTCGCAGAATTCTAATGAAAAGCTCGTGGCCAATATTTTGCAAAATCGCAAGGTCGCACTCTTAGCTCACATCTATTATGTCGAACTTGCTGACCAAATCGTTGATTATGCCCGATCGATGCCGCCTCAAGCTGACATCTTTGTTACAACCAGCAGCGAACAAAAGAAGTATGCAATCGAGTCTCTATTTTCAACATTTGAAAATCGGAAGATCGAAGTCCGTGTGGTTGGCAATCGCGGCAGGGATGTCAGTGCCTTGCTCGTTGGCCTGAAGGATATCGTCAAGCATTACGACTATATTTGTTTTGTACATGATAAAAAATCAGCACACATGAATCCGCCATCAGCAGGTGATAGTTTTGCATTCAAAGGCTTGTCCAATACACTTTACAATAGCAATTTCGTCAAGAACGTGATTGCTACTTTTGAAGACAACCCAAGGTTAGGACTGTTATGCCCACCAGAGCCAAATCATTCACTCTTTTATTCTACGATCGGCAACGAATGGGGTAAAAACTATGACAATGTCCTGAACCTATTGAATCGTCTTGGCCTTCAAGTTCAGTTAGACCCTGCCAAACCGGTCATCGCCCCATTTGGGTCATATTTCTGGTTTAGAACCCTGGCACTTGAGAAACTGTTTGACCAGGATTGGCGTTATGAAGACTTCCCAGTAGAACCCCTTGGCCTTGATGCAACGATTTCCCACGCTATCGAAAGGGTATACCCATTTGTCTGCCAGGCTGCTGGATACTATACATCAGTTGCCATGTCTGATGATTATGCAGGGTTAGAATATATTAACCTTCGCTATTACTTGCGAGAACTTAACATGAATATTATGAAGAGCGGCTTGACGGGTTCATTTGATAATTTCCGTAATTTCATTTTCTTTAAAGAAAAGGAAGTTAAAATCTGGCAAGATATTGCCTCTCAACGATTTAATGAAATTATCGAGAATCATGGATTGATCAAAAAAGCCAATGGACAAATTGACACCTTGAATCATAACCTGACCGAGTGCTTCGATGAAATCAATAAACTTCAAAAGGAAGCTTCCATCAAGGCTCAGGTCTTGCGCAAAATCAAGCAAATCCTAAAGGTTGCGAAAAATAAATAACTATTGGCATATCCATATGAGGAGAAAATCAAAAATGTTTTCTTTGCAAATACAGTCTGTTCTTTATAAAAATCCAGTCCATGAGATTGAACGATCACTTGAAAGTATTTTCAATGCTGTAAAAAACCATCACGACAGCCTGTCAACCAACAAGAAAATAATTGTAAGTTACGGGGATGCCTCACCGGAACCCGTTGTAACAGATGAGATTCTTGATGGTTTCAGGCAAAAATATCATGATGACTTGACTGTCAACTACATCCATTTTGGTTTCAATTCCGGGCATGGGCATGGACAGAATTTGTTAGCAGAAAGCTGCAGTACAGAATATATTCTCATCCTTCAACCAGACGCAATTCTGGCACCGAATTTTTTTGATGAAATAATTAAACCATTTGATGCAAATCCTGGGGCAGTAGGAATGGTAGTCGGTCGTCAGACACCCCTTGAGCATCCAAAGGAATACAATGTCGAGACGGGTGAAACCGATTGGGATCTTTGGCCTGCGCATTGATTCCCTTGGCATTATTCAGGCAAGTCAACGGGATAGATCATGAAACCTTCTACATGTATTGTGATGATGTTGATTTGTCATGGCGAATCAGAATGACTGGTTATAAAATCATTTATCAACCACGAGCAGTTTTTTTCCATGCAAAAAAGTTATCAACTGAATGTCAATGGATACCAACCGCTTCCGAAATTTATTATTCAGCTGAAGCTTCATTGCTCATGGCTTATAAATGGTCGAATGACGATCTGCTTAAAAAGTTAATTGACAACTATGAATCCAGCCAAAATGAAAATCAAGTCAAGGCTGTTGAAGAATTTTATCGCAGGCAGAAAGCTGGATCTCTACCTGAAAAAATAGCTGTTAATCAAAAATCGCCACAGTTTTATGAATATGACTACAATCTCAACAGATTTGTACTTTGAGGTAACATTTTAATGAGCAACTATAATGGTATCAACTCGGATCAATCTGTCTATCGAAATGTCTTTGACCTTATGAAATCACTACATTTGCCGGACGGTATACATCTGGATCTTGGATGTGGTTATGCGGCGAACCCAGTTAAAACATTTGAAATTGGATTGATTTATGTCGGCATAGACAAGGATCCATCGACAATCGCTCAACTGACAAATGATGGGATTGAAGCCTATCAGCTTGATTTTGAAAATTCAGATAATCCATACCAGCAGATCAGGTCTATTATCGGTGACCGAAAAATATCTATCATATCCGCAATTGATGTTGTTGATTGTTTAATTGATACCAATAAATTCATTTCATTTGCCCACCAGGTCTCACTTGGATATCAAGCACCATTGATTGTCAATATGCCGAACATCTCGCATTGGGATGCGTCATTCAAGCTATTTACAGGTACTTTCTATTACACGGCAAGTGGTCTTCTTGATCAAAAACATCTCAAATATTTGACTGAACAGCACCTCAATGAAGCTTTGCAATTGGGTGGATTTGATCTCACTGAAAAAAGCGATTTTGAGCTTGAATATTCGGATCAGTTTTTTCCGAAGGACAATATCGCATTAGCCAGTGGAACACTCATCAATCAATATTTTCGTTGGCTGAAAAACATCCTTGATCCGAATGCTTGTGTCCATCAGTTTATCAGGGTTGACAGACCCGTTCCACTCCCAAGGGCAAAATGATTCAACTGTTCAAGCAACAAAAAGGCCATTTCTGTCAATCGTGATCAGAACTCAAGGCCGGCGTACCGAAGGCTTGAGGGAACTGTTTTTATGTCTATCCGCCCAGTCTATTACCGATTTCGAAATCATCCTTGTTTTACACAACACTTCTGAGGCAGAAAACTCAGTTGTCACTGGATTGATTGATGAAACACACTACCTGGTTCAAAGAAAAAATCAAGAAAATCAGCTGTACCTGGGGGAATCGAACTGCACCCTTAAATTTTGGTTTTGAGCATTCATCAGGTGAATATCTATCCATCATCGATGACGATGATATTGTTCTTGACCACTGGGTTGAGACCTTCATGGACTTGGCCAAAGATAATTTTGGTGCTGTGCTTCATGCCTATTGTGCACTTCAAGACTGGGTACTTATAAATCCAGAAAATGACAATCAATTTCTGCGGGCAACCGGAACGCCTAGTGATGTCTATTGCACGGATTACAAACATATCGAACAGCTTAATCGGAACCTGTGCCCACTGCTTAGCCTGGCATTTCCATCATTTCTCTATAAAAAATTCAACATTCAATTTGATGAGACGCTGTCGACAACAGAAGACTGGGATTATTTATTGCGAGCAACTCAATTTTGCGGAATTGTTGATGCTCCAATAGTGACATCAATCTATCGCAAATGGGTCAATGCAGAAAATTCAAATACATTGCATGATCAAGTGGAATGGAAAGTCAATCATAAGAAAATTCAAAATAAGTTGAATAATGTGCCGCTTCTTTTCCCGTCCGGGACAGCTCAGCAAATAATTGAACTATTGGAAACTCGGGAATTTGCGCCTTCAATTCTTGGTGTAAAGCCTTATTGTACCGTGTATTTGAACTATGGTAGCGGGTATTCTGAGGAGACTGCAATCAAGCAGACCTACAAAGATTGTTATTTTGAATTTGATTTCCCGAATTTGTCCGAACTGGGTCAGCTGCAGAATATCAGGTTTGATCCAAGTGAAAATGGAATGGTAGACATCAAGGACTTGGAAATTCTTGTCAAATACAGTGATGGGTATTTTGAACAGATTAATTTGGAAGAAGCAAATACGAATGGGATTTTAATCAAAAACAACCTGGTATTTTTGAAATCTGATCCTCAGATTGAAGTTCCAGTCATTTCGGGAAAACATGTCAGCACATTGGCGATCAAGGGACACATATCATTCCAGATCTCAGATGAGCGTATTGACGAAATCCTCAGATTTAGCAAAACGTTTTCGAAAAATGAAGATGGAAAAACTAAATCCGATCATTTACCGAAAAATCGAAGCCTTTTAAGCAGAATATTGAAAAATAATGCAAAGTGAGTAAACTTGATGCCATTTAAAAATTTATGGATAATTTTTTATCTTGCTTTCATCACATTATTCATCGTATTTTTTGGTTATGCAAATGGCTATCAAAATCATACATTTTATTTTGATTCAGGTTATTATTACGACTTGAGCCAGAGTTTTATGAATAACGGATTTAGTTTCACAAATTATCCTCTGAATTATCGAGGGTATTTTTTCCCTTTCCTGCTTTTTTGCTTTGTGAATATTGGAAATATCTTTCATTTTTCACCCAATATTTCTTTGATGATTGGTGCAGGCATTACGGTTGCATTTGCCTTTGTCGCTTTTGCTGAGCTGTTTCAAGCGTTGATATCCGCTGGGCCATTTATTCCATTTTTCATATTTTTTACTTTTTGGAGAGACTTAATCTATTATCCATTATCCGACTTTTACGCATTTTCATTTCTTGTTTTTGCAATCTACTGGCTGTCAAAAATTAGAAAAACCATTCGATTAATAAATTTTATTCTTTTTTCATTGTTAAGCGGCATCTGTTTTTATGCTGCTTACAATATCAGAACAATATATCTTGCCTGTGCACCTATTTTATTGATTTTATGGTTTAAAGAAATCTTACGTTCGAAAAGTTCATTTAGCTGGAAATTTATTTCTGCCATCTCGAGTTTGAGCGGCGTTCTGATTTCTGCAATCCCTCAATTGATGATCAATAATAAATACTATAATAACTTCAATGCTTTTGTACCGACTCAAGGTCTTAATGGATTTCAAATGTATTCAGGGCTTTATATGCAACGTTATGAAACATTTGTCGGTAACAGCGCCCTGTTTCCAAGCCCAGGGGTTATATTTTATGACAAGGTTGGCAAAACACTGATCGAAATGTATTCTCTGACGCCCGAATCAAGTGTTTTCAGTTTTTTTACGACAATATTTAAACACCCATTTGATTATTTGGGAATTTTGACTCACATTTGGTCAATGGCTTGAATATATCATATTTACATGTTTACCTATTAGAAATCAGACCCAGTCTGTGGATTTCTTTTTTGAATTATTCAATTCTTTTTATCGCGTTTTCAGGTATTATAAGCGAATGTTTCCAGAAAACAACACCTAATCTATTTTCAGAAAACAGAATACTTGTTGTACTTGCAGTGTTTATTCCCTGCATTGCAATATTGCCGGGAGCAGTTGAACTAAGATTTTTCATCCCGTTTTACTTTTTCATCTATTTTACATGTACCAAATATGCATTTGACGAAAGATATTTAAAATTTGTCTGGAAAAACAAATTACGAATCTCAATGATATTTCTGTTTTCACTTGCTATTATCCAGGCCATATGGGGATTTTCCTTCAAGTAGTTTAGTTGTGCCACAACTATTTGGATGGTGAAAGCGAATAGATGACAGGGTCGTTGCTATTTTGTAATAGAATTATGATGAAAAATGTTGAATAATGATGAAATCGGAAGGAAACAGCATTTATGAACAAACTATCGATCGTCATTCCAGTTTATTATAATCAGGAAAATATTTTACCCTTATATGAGGATATCAAAGCTAAAATTATCGATGTCATCGATACAGAATATGAAATTGTATTTGTCGATGATGGTTCAGAAGATAAAAGTTTCGAAGTGTTGATGAGCTTGAGTAGAATTGACCCGAATATTAAAGTGATCAAGCTATCGAGGAATTTTGGATCACATGCCGCTATTTTGTGCGGATTGATTAATAGTTCAGGTGATTGTGCTGTTGTAAAAGCTGCAGACTTGCAGGAACCAACCGAATTAATTCTTGAAATGTACGATAAATGGCAACAAGGCAATAATGTTGTGCTTGCTGTCAGGAGCGACCGAAAAGAACCACTGAACCAAAAATTGTTTTCTCAGTTTTATTATTGGCTTGTTCGAAAATTTGCCTTGCCACAAATGCCCAAGGGTGGATTTGATATTTTCCTATTAGATCGAAAAGTCATTGAAGTCCTGGAAAGAATGGACGAGTTAAATTCAGCCATTACCGGTCAAATCTTATGGGCTGGATTTAAGACATCGATTGTTTATTATGTTCGACAAGCGAGAAGTATTGGCAAGAGCAGATGGACACTCAAGAAAAAAATCAAGTTGGTCAAAGATTCACTATTCAGTTTTTCCAACCTGCCGATTCAGATTATTTCAACGCTTGGCGGAGCAACCATGATTTTTTCGATTTTATGGATTTTCTATATTCTGGGTGTGAAAATATATCGTGGTATCAATGTGAGTGGTTGGACGACCCTGATAATCGTCAATCTTATGACATTTGGGATTTTAATGTTTACGCTTGGTCTACTAGGTGAATATGTCTGGAGAATTTACGACTCAAGTCGTAAAAGACCGACATATATTGTCGAACAATCGACAGAAAAAACCAAATGAACATGTTTATACAAGTAGTTACTTTGTGCTAACCAAAGCCTAATGAACAAGACGCAATAGCTTGTTTGGCTAATTTGCATTTGATACTGTATTCTTTTAAAATCTTCTAATGGTTCAAAAACGAATGAAAAGATATTAGTTATAAAATCTTAACTAAAGATTTTAGAAAAACTGGAGAAAATATGGATAGCAAACAATTGCACACCTTTGTCATTATGGCCTACAAGACAGCACCCTATCTTGAACCGACTATTCAATCTATTCTCAGCCAATCTGTAAAAAGTTCAATAATATTAACAACTTCAACGCCTAATGATCGGATTTTGGGGTTAGCTCAACAATATTCAATTCCTGTTTTTATTAATCCAGAGCCAAAGGGAATTGCAAAAGACTGGTCATATGCAATTTCTTGTGCAAAAACACCCTATATAACCTTGGCAGATCAAGATGACATCTATCTACCTGATTATGCCGAACAAATCATCAAGATGATCAATCATAATCCAGACTGTATCATGTGCTTTACCAATTACAAAGAACTGGATCACAATGGCAAGATTAGAAAACTCAATTTGACGATGGTTATTAAGCATATCCTGCTGCTTTCCTATTATGTCCGTCCAGTTTATCGATCCCGGCAAATGAAAGAGTTGATATTGCGATTTGGCGATCCGATTTGTTCGCCAAGTATTACTTTCAATATGAATATCATCAAGGATCATCCAATGTTTGATGCCAATTATTCGATCGCACTTGATTGGGATGCCTGGATGCGATTGGCTCAATTGAATGGCGCTTTTTGTTTCTGTCGCAAGGCTTTGCTGCACCATCGCATTCATGAAGGAACCCAAACCACGACCGGAATCCAAGGTGGCAAACGATACAATGAGGATCTGGATATTTTGACCCGCTTGTGGCCCAAATGGTTAGCTCGCTTTATTTTACTTTTCTATTCTCGTAGCTACCACTCAAATTAATGATTGATCTGGAGATAGGAGAATATAATCATGAAAATCATGCCGAACAGAATGGATCGCGGATTTGATGCATACCAGGCAGAATTTGAAGCAAAAGCAATCGAGGTGCTTCGTTCAGGTTGGTATATTCTCGGAAAAGAACTGACTTCATTTGAAAAAGAGTTCTCGGAGGAAATCGAAAGTGATCACACAATCGGCTTAGCCTCAGGTCTGGATGCACTTTGGATCGCTTTACGAATCCTTGGTATTGGCTCTGGCGATGAAGTTATTGTCCAAGCTAACACCTATATTGCTAGCGTCATGGGGATTACAATCAATGGCGCCACACCGGTCTTTGTTGAACCGGATGAGTTTTACAATATTGATGCCAGCAAGATCGAACAGGCCATTACAGAGCGGACCAAAGCGATTATGGTCGTCCACTTATACGGCCAACCTGCACAAATGGATCAGATCATGAAACTGGCACACAAGTACCATTTGCGAGTTGTTGAAGATTGCGCACAATCGCATGGTGCAAGGTTTAATGGCAAAATGACTGGTACATTTGGAGACTTTGGCTGCTTTTCGTTTTATCCTTCAAAAAATCTGGGTGCATTTGGCGATGCCGGCGCTCTTTGTACAAGCGATCCTGACCTCGCTGAACAAGTACGGGTCTTTCGAAATTATGGTAGTGAAAAAAGGTACTATAATAAAGTTGTCGGCACAAATTCTCGGTTGGATGAGCTTCAGGCAGGTCTGTTGAGAGTGAAGTTAAAGCACTTGACCGAAATCAACATAGAAAGAACCGAGCTTTGCGAGCGCTATTTACATGAAATCAACAGTACTTACCTTCAGTTACCTAAGATCCATCCACAGGCTGAGTCAGTCTGGCATCAATTTGTCATCCAAACAGCTTATCGGGATGAATTAATTTCATATCTTAATGCATTGGAAATTGGCACAATCATTCATTATCCAATCCCTCCACATTTATCTGAGGCTTACAATTATCTTGGCCATAAAACCGGAGATTTCCCAATAGCGGAACAACTGGCCAACCATGTCTTGTCCCTGCCACTATACAACGGTATGCTCAAGGGCGAGCAAGACTATGTCATCAAAGCGATCAATCAATTCAGGGGTAAAAATGATTAGTATTCGAAAACTTGAAGTAAAGGACATACCTTATATACTTGAATGGATGAAAGATCCAGAAGTCAACATGTTTTTCAGATTTGACCCGGAAGCGGTTTCTGAAGTAACGGTTCGCCACTTTATTGCATCGTCATTTGGTAATTCGGAAATTCATTTTGCAGTTGTCAATGATCATGATGAGTATCTTGGCACCATTAGCTTAAAAAATATAGACCGAATCAATTTGACTGCTGAATATGCAATCAGCCTCAGAAAAAACAGCCACGGAACAGGTTGTGCGGCAATTGCTACAAACCAAATTCTCGAATTTGGGTTTAAAACACTGGGATTGCACCGTGTCTATTTGAATGTTTATGAAGATAATGTCCGGGCAAGAAAGTTTTATGAGAAATTCGGTTTTGTTTATGAGGGGATGTTTCGGGACCATCTTCTTATCCGGAACCAATTCAGGAATTTGTGCTGGTATGGCATGCTCGATAATGAGTATCAGCTAATCCTCAAGCAAAAGGGAGTATAGTTATGTCAGATGCTCGATTGATCGAATTCAAACAAAATGGTGATGACCGTGGTCACCTTGTGGTTATTGAATCATTAAAAGATGTACCCTTTTCGATTCAGCGTGTTTTTTATATTTATGGATCTGATCCACAGGTCATTCGTGGTCGTCATGCTAATAGGAGAACTGAGTTTGTCCTAATCAATGTCTGTGGAACTAGTAAAGTCAAGGTCATCGATCAGTCTGGCCATGAGGAGATTTTTGTTCTTGACAGGCCACATATTGGGATATATCTGCCCAAAATGGTCTGGAAAGATATGTATGATTTTTCTTCAGATTCTATATTGTTGTGTCTGGCGAGTGAATTATATGATCCATCAGAATATATTCGCGACTTTGATGATTTTGCCAAAGATGATTTGATCAAATCTGAGTAAAGTATTATTGAAAAAAGCAGAAAGACATTACTTATTGATTTCTTTCTGCTTTTTTATAAATACGAGAAATACGCCAATCAGCAGGAAAATAAAATACAATGAGGAAATAACCGCTCCTATATAAAAATCGAGTGGTCTGAATTTAAGTGAAACCTGATGATTACCGCCAGCAATGAATACCCCCATGAATGCATTGTTCACTTTTTCAATTGAGACAGGATTTCCATCAACATACGCTTTCCAGCCCGGGAAAAAACTCTGCAAGATGGTCAAATAACCGTCTGTTTTAGCCGTTGTGCTTATATAAATACTATTGGGTAAGAATGAGTTGATCTGCACATCAGTAGCCTTGGTCATTCGTTTCGAAATCATATATTCGGTATAAGGGATAAAATTGGAACTATCTGCGAAGACGATTTCCAAACCTGTATAAGTTTCATTTGTCGGGAAATAGACGTCAAAATAATTTCCGTTCTTATCACTATGGACAACGTAGTTCAATGCAGAAAATTGATTTTTTGAATGATCTTCTTTTATAAAGCCTATCGATAACGTAATCGACTTTTTATCAGTTTGATTCAGATAGACTGAAAGCTTATGGAATTTTGTTGTATCTTGGGTTGTAGAAAAAATACCGTTTATCACATACACCCCATCAAGAAGGGTGGGATCAATGATTTCAGATTTTTCTATTACCATATCGCCGATGCTTTCCATGAGCGGCCTGGAGATTTTGGTGGCAGGATCAGCTATGAAAATCTGGTTTGGTTCAACTGCAATATTATTTGCCCAAAGTCCGAAGTCAACGAGATTTTCAGTGACAATATTATCGGTCAAATAGGCTACAGGATTTCCAGATGTAATCAGACGATTTGCCGTACCTTTATATTGTTCGATATCAGAAAATTTGACCGACGCATAACCTTCCTCATCCAATACCTTATTGATTGTAATATATGAGCTGTTTAGTCCGCTTTTGGCTCGAATCGCCTGTGCGAAATCGACCGATTTATTTCGCTTATCAAATGAACTAAAGAATTGAGAAATCTCATTTCTGGCATTCAAATCGCTGCTATAAGCAGTGGCTGAGTATTTGGTAATTGTTATTGGAGCTTCCAAGTATTGAAATGTTAATACTTCAATCAGGACAATTGAAATCAAGGCAATCAATTTCACCGTTCCCTTGAATTGGTTGTCGTTTAACATTTTGAAATAGATGAAATAGAGTAGAACAAAGAATCCGGAAAGAACAAAACTTTCTGAAATCGTTATCGAATTTTTTAGTTCAGTTAAGTTTGAAAAAAGAAATATTCCGAATCCCCCAGTAAATAATACAATCAGGAGTTTTTTACAGGTAGCGAGTATTGTATCGATCAAACTATCGTGGTTGTTTTCCATGACATCATTCCAAATATTGACTGATGCTGAAAGTAAAAACAGGCTGAATATACTCTTCCAGGTTCCAGGGAACCTCAATGTATCAAACATTGGAAAAAACCTGTAAAACAGGGAATGAAGGAACGAGGTTGGACCCAAAATCATCAAGAATGAGAAAGCAACTATGCTCAGGTTGAAGAGCTTATTTTTGTCTTTGTTTGCACAAAGCGCTGGAATCGAAATAAAGGTTAGTAATCCCATGTAAAAATTAATCATACTGATATCATTGATTGGTGTAAATAGACTAACTTTCGGCAAGAACATGGAAATCAGCATGACAGGTGAATAAGGTACAACGGTAGTTCCGACCGCCTGGCTCATTCTCACTACATACTTCATGTTGAATATGAATGGGATGACAGTTATGGCGCTTGAGAATAATGTAAAAAGGCCAAGCAATATATACCGGCTGGCTGATGAAAAAATATGGGTTAGCATGGATTTTCTTCGCGGGTTATAGTAGAGGAAAAAGGGGAACAAGACAATAAATAAAGCAACTAAAAGTTCTGGATATCCGCCAAGAATAATCAGACCCGCAAACCAACCTGAAATCAAAAGTGAAATGATTTTGGAATCCCGAAGATACTTTCTGGCAAATAGCAGGACAAAAGGGATCCAGGTTGCACTGATGACAATCATGATATGTTCGGCATTTGAGAGAAAGACAGTTGAAAAACCATAAAATAACCCTGCTGCTACGGCAGCAAAGCTAATACTTGGATTACTTTGCTTTTTACTTGTGATACTGTCCTTAGCAAGCAAATACATGCCAAAGCACGCAAATGCGATATGGATGACATATTCAGCACCAACTGATCTTGTCGGGTAGCCAAGGAATGCAAAAATAATTGTGCTTGGATACCAGACGGGCATTCCAATAAATGAATAATAGGGTGTGCCAAAATTAATCGCAGGATTCCAAATCGGCAAGATCCCGCTCCGGAGCGAATCAGCTAGAAAAACACTTGTGGGATAATGAGCATCCATAATGTCCCACTTCATTATGTTTTCGCCGACAATTAAAGACCAGTTGGCAATAATCGCAACAAGCAAGTAAAAAGAAAATATAAATAAATTAAGGAATAAAGTCGTTTTGACGAAGGCTTTCAATCTGTTTTTGATCATGATTAAGTTTCCTTCTGCTAATTACTTAAAATACTTCCTGATTGTACGTAAAGGCTGAGTCAATTTCCATGATTTTGATGAATAAAGTGAGTATATCTCATTTGACAAATCACGATAGGTTTTGTTAAGATCTTTGAATTCATCACTGACTTTCTGGTATTTTTCTTTCAGTTCATTAATCTCATCGGTTTTATTATTGATAATATTTCGAAGACTGAAAATTTCATTTTCCAGCTTACATATCTGATCAATTATCAAATGCTCATCTTGTTTACCAATGTAATATTCAATAAATATCCTTCTTGAATCCAGTATTTCAATGAAATACTGGGATCTTCATCTATGAACATTTCCCCCTTGTCGATTGGTAATACTCTCTGAGCTGTATGGTACTTTAGATTTTCCCCCTTTTCATTCTTTATCGATTTTATATAACAAGAACACGCAGAAAATTCAGGGTCAAAGCGAATTTCTTTTGTTGGTACTTGGATATCTATTTCAAGTTTTATTATTGCATTTAAAATTACCATATAAGTTTGCGACTCAAATATGTTATAGCCAGATGATGTGTCAAAGAAGATTTGTGTTATTCCAGTCTTATAATTTCCCCTTTGTGCCAGCCCCCTAGCCGTAACGATACATCGCCTTTTTTCCTGTTCGGAAAAGAACTGGTGAAGCGATCTCCGCTTGGCTGGTAATGCAGTTAATCGGCTCAGGTACGAATCAAAAATAATTTTTAACTGGAAATTTTCTTTCGCCAGATTATGAAGCAATTGCCTTTCTTTAAACGCTTCAGGGAAGCCATCACTGATTTCCCGATAGATATCAAAACCTGAGATTTTCCTGTTTGCTTTACGCCCGGCAAAATTACTTAATTTGTTATGTGTAAAATTCAAAGAATTGATATACCCTGGACCACCAAAGTGGTCGTAACAATAGATTGGAATACCTTGAGCTAAAGATGCCTGGACGGTTCTGCCAATGGAGACTATCACATCATATTGATCGAGTAGATCCGGCGTGATTTCGGTAAAAACATTTCCATAACCAAAACAATCGACGGTTAAGCCATGCGATTCTGCAATCTTGATAAATTCCAGTTCATCAGGCGGAATGTGACTTGATACAATGGCAATTTTATGCAAATGCGGATCGCGTTTTTCATGATAAGCATTGAACCATTGATCTTCGGCGTAGTTATGGAAGACAAAGCTTTTATCGAGAACCCTGGTTGATGAGATATTGACATGAATATCTCTGGTCTCCTCAGACACAAAAGTTATCAGATCAGCTTCGCTTTCAGCAAATAAAGGAAGTGTTTCCAATGGCTCCAAAGGGCCAAGAACCGAAACAGATAAATTATCAAAGGTAAAAAAATTGTTGACCACTACGTATTCAGCTACAACATAATGTTGTGCAAAAAAGATATCGTAATGATCATAAGGCAAATTTTCTTGAAAAGCATTAATGACATGAATTTGATTTCGATCAATTTCCAACAGCAAAGGATAAGAAAAATGGAATGTGGCTATGGTCACGTCATAGCCACATTCCATAAAAGACTTTGCAATGGCAACAGCATGCAATTCAGAGCCCGAAAATGCATTCAAGAATAATGTCGTGATCAAAACTCGTTTTTTTTGATCTGGCATTTATTTCACCTGTTTCATAAGTAGAATGCAAACTGTTATTTGAACTGATGAAGTGATAATTTGCGACTACTTCTTCTCAAACACCTGCATCGCCTTGATCGCAAAGAAGAAGAGGACGAGGACGATAAAGACGCCGATCAAACCGGCGGCGGCGACAAAGAGACCCTGGTTGATGGTCGAAGCGTTCTTGAGTTGTTCGATCATGAGTATACCTCCGATTGGTTATCTGGATTGTCCTGGTTTGCATTTGTTAGTAAATGCATCTGCTATGGACTTTTTTATTTAGGCCGGGAACAAGTCACTGCGTAAGGTCGCTGTTAACGGCTGTTATTACGCCCCGCGCCCGACCAGCATCGACACTAGTGCGATCACCAGACCGCCGGCGACGATCGAGCCGAGCTGACCGGCGACGTTGGCGCTGATCGCCTGCATCAGGATGAAATTGGTCGGATCTTCGTCCTTGGCCATTTTCTGGACGACGCGGGCTGACATCGGGAAGGCCGAGATGCCGGCAGCACCGATCATCGGATTGACTTTCTTTTTCAGGAACAGGTTGAGGAATTTGGCGAACAGGACGCCGCCTGCGGTATCGAAGATAAAGGCGAAGAGGCCGAGCAGCATGATGGCAGCGGTGTTCCACTGCATGAATTTGTCGGCGACCATGGTCGAACCGATGGTCATGCCGAGCAGGATGGTGACCAGGTTGGACAGTTCGTTCTGGGCGGCTTTGGAGAGCTTCTCGAGCACGCCGCACTCGCGGATCAGGTTGCCGAACATCAGGGAACCGACCAGCGGGACGCTCATCGGGACGATGATGCCGGCGATGATGGTGATGGCGATCGGGAAGATGATCTTGACGGCTGGTGAAACCTTGTCTTCATGGTAATCCATGCGGATCAGGCGTTCATTTCTGGTGGTCAGGGCCTTGATGACCGGCGGCTGGATGATCGGGACCAGGGACATGTAGGAGTAGGCGGCGACCGAAATCGGACCGATATATTCGCTCAGATTGAAGTGGTTGGCGACATAGAGGGTCGTCGGACCGTCGGCTGCGCCGATGATGCCGACGGCTGAGGCCAGACGCATGGCATCTCCGCCGGTGATGCCGAAGAACGGCAGCAGCAGCAGGGTGAGGATGAAGGTGGCGAAGATGCCGAACTGGGCGGCAGCGCCGAAGAAGATCATGAAAGGGTTTTTCAGCAGCGGCGTGAAATCGATCATGGCGCCGATGGCGATGAAGATCAGGATCGGGAAGAGTTCGGTGGCGATGCCGGCATCAAACAGGACTTTCAGAAATCCCGGTTCGGCTGATGTGCCGATGACTGCGGACATCCCTTCGATAACCGGCGGCAGGTTGGCCAGGATTGCGCCGAAGCCGATCGGCAGCAGCAGGGCCGGCTCATAATCCTTGGCGATAGCCAGGTAGATCAGGATGCCGGCGATGACGAACATCGCCAGGGAGCGCAGGCCATTCACCGTTCCGAAGTAGACGATTCCGCTGAAAATTTCCTGGAGCAAAGCGAGCATAAAGATTTCCTGTCCTTTCCATTGTTGGCTTAAGTCTCGTTGATCAATAATTGCCGAGCTTAAACAGATAACGATTTTCAGGTTGGCGGTCCGAGATGGCTAATGTGAAGAGGGAGCCATTGGTAATAGACATGATCTGATAATCACATTCAGCCAGAAGCAACATCCGGACCAGGTACTCGAGACCGTTCTGGTAGGCCATTTCACCGTCGAGATAATGGGAGAGATAGTCGCGGCCATCGTAATTATCGAAGTTGTTCTTGCCGTAGGTCAAGATCCTGTCGCCAAATCTTTCAACAAAACGCATCGCATAGGCGCTGTCCTCAGTGACCAGGAAGATTTTCGCTATGGGATACCGGTCGAGATACTCTGCTGTCTTTGCCAGGACGTCTTCGATGTCCGGCTGGATCGGATGGTTTTTTGGCTTGAAGGCAGCATAATCAGTGCCGCGAATATAGACCCCCAGCACTTTGCCACTGAATAAATGCGATTTGATCGACTGGACAAAGTCCTTGACGTTGTCCTGGATACCGGAGTGCTTGCGGATGAAATCAATCCGGGCCTGGTTGATCTGATCATCATATTCAAAGGTGAAAATTGACTGGATCGACGCCTGTCTGGATTGAGGGCGCCAGCCGGACAAAATGACATTCCGGCTCTGGTAAACTTCCTCGAGCGGGGTCGTTGTCGGCTGCAGGAAGAAATACTCCCAGGCATTGCGTGAGTTGTTGACCGGAGCAGAACAATTATACTGGGTCTGGTAATTCTGCATGTCGACGACCGGAATCCAGCCTTTTTGTTCTGCGTATTCGATATTGCGCATGACAAACTTGAAAAGGGAAAGCAAGCCTTCCTCTTTGCTGTTCGGGCGGATGACATAAAAGGTTTTGTCTGGATTCAATTTGCCGCCAGTCATCCGGCGTTCGCGTTTTTCATAATCCATGACATACCGCTTGGCGAGGATCAGGGCTCGGTAGACCGGTGAGGTGGCCCCTTTCTTGCGAAAGTAATTGTCGACGAGGTGCACGAATTTATTGATCATCCACAATCCTTTCACTTATCACTTGATCTTTACGGCATTAATACGGCATATCAGGCAGGTAGCTGCATGGTCTTTCAAAACAAAGGACGCTTATGGCATTTCGCAATAGGGGACGTTATCCAGCAGTTTGCGGATCTTGTCGGTTGGATCGACCAGCTTGGACAAGGAGGCGTCATGGTTGATGGCGTCGATCAGCAGAGCGACGAATTTGGCCATGTTGACATCCTGGAACCACGGCGCTGCAAGCAGTTCCGGACGGCGGTAGATCAGGTTGGTGCCGAAGACTTTGGTGATCAGGCCTTGTTCATAGGCCTGGTTGAAATTCTCGAGACCGTCGGTGAAAATGCCGAATGTGGTTGCACAGAAAATTCGGTTGGCCTTGCGCTTTTTGAGTTCACGGGCGATATCCAGGATCGATTCACCCGAGGAGATCATGTCGTCGACGACAATGATATCCAGGTTTTCGACGCTTTCGCCGAGAAACTCATGGGCGATGATCGGATTGCGGCCATTGATAACCTGGGTATAGTCACGGCGTTTATAGAAAGTCCCGAGCGGAACGCCGAGCATCGACGCATAGTACATGGCTCTTGAGATGCCGCCTTCATCCGGGCTGACGATCATCATGGTGTCGCCGCAGATCCTGCAGGTCCGGTGTCGTGTTGATCAGGGATTTGATGATCTGGTAGGCGGAAGGGATGCTTTCAAAGCCGCTGGTCGGGATCGCGTTGGAGACTCGGTCGTCATGGGCATCAAAGGTGATGATGTTTTCCACGCCAAGTCCGTAGAGTTCCTCGAGCATATAGGCACAGTCAAGTGACTCGCGGGTGTTCCGTTTGTGCTGGCGACTCTCGTACAGGAAAGGCATGATGACATTGATCCGCCTGGCTTTGCCGCTGATCGCCAGAATGACACGCTTGAGATCCTGATAATGGTCGTCAGGGCTCATGTGATTGGTCAGGCCTTACATTTTGTAGGTGCAGGAAAAGTTCAGGACATCGACGAGAATGAATACATCATGGCCGCGGACCGTGTTGCCGATGACGGCTTTGCCTTCGCCGGAAGAGAAACGGTAATTATTGACTTGGATCCGGTAGTCATGGCGGATGAAACCTGGGTGGATATTGCCGACATCCGGGACAATTTCGAGGTATTCGGTGCGGCGGCGGCAGAGATAGTAATTGACGCTGTCAGCGAAGACAGCACTGCCAGTGAGCGGGATAATACCAACCGGTCCGACGGGTGCCATTATGTTGTTGCCGTACTGGTTGTAGATATGATAGTTGTGGTCGTCCATATCGCGGGCTTGCAGCATTAGGGATCCTCCTTTCAGATCGGTTGTTTCAGTTTTCGGTTTTATCAGTTTTATTGACTGGTGGTGTTTTGGTTTGGCGGCGTTTATAGAATTCGAGCAGCTTCGAGATTTTGTCGGTTGGGCTGATCAGTCGTGACAGGGAGGCATCGTGGTTGATCGCGTCGATCAGCAAAGCGATATAGCGCGAAATGCTGACATCGACAAACCAGGGCGCGTGCCGCAGTTCATCGCTGCGATAGATCAGGTTGGTTGCAAAAACCTTGTCGATCATGCCAGCCGCATAAGCTGCATTCATGTGGTCGATTCCTTCGGTGAACTGGGCGAAAGCTGAAGCACAGAAGATCCGACTGGCACCGCGCGCCTTGAGGTCTTGTGCACAACGGAGCATGGAATTGCCGGTGACGATCATGTCGTCAATCAACAGGATATCGCGGCCTTCGACATCTTCGCCGAGGAAACGCTGTCCTGTGGTCTTGTAACCGCCACTGGCCGGCTGGGTGTAGTCCACCTGCCGGTAGAAAATGCCCAGTGGGACCTCGAGCATTGAGGCGTAGTACATTGACCGGCTGATCGTGTTCTCGTCCGGGGAAACGACCATGAATTTCTCACCGTCGAGTTTCAGGTCGGGGACATGGTGAAGCATCGCTTCGATCAGCTGGTAGGCGGTGGACAGATTTTCAAAGCCGCAACCGGGAACGGCATTGTCGACCCGGCTATCATGAGCTTCGAAAGTCACCAGATTGGTGATGCCCAATGAAAAGAGATGCTTCAGGACATGGGCGCAGTCGAGTGATTCGCGCGTGCTGCGGTGGTCCTGGCGGCCTTCGTACAGGTAGGGCAGGATGACATTGATCCGCCTGGCCTTGCCGCTGGCCGCAAGAATGATCCGGACGAGATCCTGGAAATGTTCATCCGGGGTCATTTCATTCACTTTGTTTCGCAGATTGTAAGTGGCTGAATAATTGAGCACATCGCTGATGATAAACAAATCATGGCCGCGCACGGATTGGGTGAGTATCGCTTTGCCTTCGCCGGAGGTAAAACGCGGGGTCGTGACCGGTATTCGGTAGTCTGAACGCATGAATCCTGGATTGCAGGCGAGCTCGGGGTGCCGGCCAATGTAAATCGACCGCCGGTTGCGAAGGTAGTAGTTGACGGAATCAGATAGTTCAGCGTCAACATTGTGCAGGATCAGGCCGATTGGGCCCACCGGAGGCATCGGGTTATCCCCGTATTGATGGTAAATGTAGTAATTGCGATCATCGGCCGGTTTGGGCACGGTCATGCAAGCGCCTCCAAATGAATATGATTCCAAAATTATAGTCTTCAATCGAGGCTGGTTGACCAGTCACGATGCGGTGAGAAGACGAAAAGTTTACATATTTACGCCAGATTATTATAATCGATTTTACGCGCTTGGGAAACAAAACTTCGAGCGCACTTTCGATAAATTCATTTGACAAAGTCACCCGATGATTTGGGGATTTTGCTGACAGGAGCAATCATGGCTTTAAATTTTCGCAAAACGCGCTTCAGTGGGGTCGCAGCGGACCTGAAACAATGTCCGCAGGACGGACTGCCGGAGATCGTGCTTTCCGGCCGTTCCAATGTCGGCAAATCGACATTGATCAACACGGTTGCCGGGCAGCGCCAGCTGGCGCGGGTCAGCAGTACGCCCGGCAAGACCAGGCTGGTTGTCTATTTCAATGTCGAGGATCGTTTGTATATGACCGATCTGCCAGGATATGGTTTTACCAAAGTCTCGCAGCAGAAACAGGCGACATTTTCAGCGCTGGTTGACACCTATCTGACTGGTGATCGTCCTATCAAGCTCGTCCTGCATCTCCTGGATGTCCGCCATGAGCCATCGCAGCTGGATGTCCAGATGCTGGCCTGGCTGGAGGCCAACCAGATCCCCTATCGCGTGATCTTGACCAAATGCGATAAATTCTCCCGTTTGCAACTCGCGCAACAAATCCAGCTGATGGAGCGCTGGCTCGACCTGGAAGATGATGTCAATCTGATCGCTTTTTCATCGCAGAGCCGGATGGGTGTGGCAGAACTCAGGTCATTGATGGCCTCCGTTGTGGGGGAGACCGCGATGGACGTCGAATAGGGAAATCGACTTGAGAAATCGACAAATCTGCTCGGGATTTGTCGTCATTTGCCGAATGCCAGGTCATTTAAAGGCGGAACAGGATCTTGCAGAATGTACCTGCAGGATCTTTTTTTATTGGCAGGGTGGCAAGTTGAGACGAGATTATATTTTTGACTCTGGATCTACCTTCAAAAGGTTGACCAGACAGGCACGATTGTGGCTGTCTGGTAGCTATGTCCTTTTCGACAAGGGGGCTCATGTCGCTTTGCTGCTGCAACAGCGGCCGATGCTATGGCTGGCGCTGCCGGCCTTGACCGGGTCTGTCCTGGCGACGACTCGGATTGGCCGTTGGGTCATCTGTGTGTTCATCGCAGCCCTGCTTCTCTGGAAAATCAGTCAACTGAGGAAAGCCAGTCGTCGTAGACAACCCCGTTGTCATAGACAACCTCGTCAACCTGGGATAGCCAGTTGTCATGGGAAAACCGGTCGGCCAGACAGGATAGCTCTGGCAACACTTTGCCTTTTTTTGCTGGGGTCATTACGGCTTGGCGTTCCATACGCGATGGCAGAGAAGTTCAACAGGGAACAGGCCAACCATCAGTGGTCAGGTACAGGCGTGGTCGTTGCACGTTTGAGTGAATACACGACTTCTCGTGGCAAAGCTAAAGTCAATGCTGTCATTCGGATCGAAAACGGCGTGCGGATTGCCGTAACCGGTACGCCGGAAATATTTAAACCTGGCAACCAGGTCAATCTCACCGGCTATTTAGTTCGACCTGACCCTGCGGTCAATCCCGGCGGCTTTGACCAACGGGATTGGCTTTGGCGGCAAGGCATATTTTTGTCTCTTGAGCAGTCTGATGAAACAAAATACAGCCTGGTTAAACCGGCTTTGGCCAATCCAATTGCCGTGGCGGCTGAATCCGCCCGCGAGAGTCTTCAATCTTTCATCGATCAACTGGTCGGATCAGAACAGGCTGCATTGCTTTTCGGCCTCATGGTCGGGGATGCTTCGGGATTGAACAAGGAACAGGAATACCATTTCCGCCAGGCGGGCTTGTCACATTTAACTGCAGTATCCGGGGCGAACATTGCCTTCTGGCTGACCCCCTTGACATTGATTTTGCGGCGTTCTCACCTTCGCCGAAAAATCCGTCAGGTCTTATTATTGATTGTATTGATTGCTTTTGGTTTTTTGACCGGTTGGCAAGTCAGCGTGACCCGTGCGATCATCATGTCAGCGATATTTCTGATCGGTCGTCTTGCTCACCGGCGCTCTGACCCTCTTAATGGATTGGGATGGGTCATCCTGATATTTATCGCTTTTGCGCCTTTTGCAATTTTAAGTTTCGGCTTCTGGCTCAGCCTGTTGGCGACTGTCGGCCTGTTATCAGCCTCGCCGCTGCTGATCCAGCGGATCAGTCATCGCTGGCCGAATCTACCGCAGCCAATTAGCGAATTGATCAGTCTGAATCTCAGTGTGCAGCTGCTTGTTTTGCCAGTTTCCCTGATTTTGTCGCATCAGCTTTCTTTCGTTGGCTTGATCGCCAATATCCCGGCCGTGATGATTGTTGAATGGCTGACTGCCATATCTTTTGTCAGCATCATTCTTTATTATTTTATCCGTTTGCTAACTTTCTTGTTCTTTACTTCGACTATGTTCCTTATGTCGCCTGTTGGTCTTGAAAAACCAGGTTCCTTGATGGTTGGCTGGCTATTGCTGCCAGGTCGGCCCATCGCAGGTGCTTTGACTATACTTGAACAACTGGCCGAATACTTTTCACGCTGGGATTATGGCCGCTGGCCGGCATCGCGTTTGAATCTGTTCCTGATCGCAGGTCTCCTGATCCTGTCGATCGGATTGTTTAGGACAAGAGGCGGGTTGCTTCGCCATTGGGTTAATCGACTGACCGTCATCGGATTTGCGGCCGGTTTGCTGTTTGCACAGATCTCTCCTGTGCTTTGGCCTCGGGATCAGATCTGGTTTCTTAGTGTGGGCCAAGGGGATGCGACGCTGATTATGACCCGCAGCGGACAGACTGTGCTGATCGACAGCGGCCCGCCAAATTCCGGTTGGAATATCGTGTTGCCAGCCCTCGATGCGCTCGGCTTGCGTCGCATCGACCTCCTGATTGTCACCCATGGCCATAGTGATCATGCGGGCGGCGTCAGCGATTTATTGCAAAGCGGCCGAATCGATCGACTTTACTGGCCCAAATTTGTATTCCAAGAGAAAAGGACAATTGTAAGTCGTGACGACCTGACAAGCCAAATTGTGAAGATTGCGGCAAATGAAGGCGTTGAGATGCATGCCCTCCATAAAAATGATACAATCCGATTGAATTCAGGGCAGGATTACCTTCAAGTGTTGAGTCAGGATGATGTGTCCGATCCTGATGATCAAAATGAACAAGCACTTCATTTTCTGCTCCAAATCGAAGGCCAGCGAATCTTGCTGATGTCAGATTGCACCCCGGGGATCGAAGCTGCTCTCTTGGCAGACACCTTAACCGGGCCGGTGCAAATCCTCAAGGTCGCGCACCATGGTTCGCGAGCGACGACACGGCAGACTTTGCTCAAAACCGTGCAGCCCAAGCTTGCTGTTATCAGTGTCGGCTATAACAATTATGGTCATCCCGCCCCGGAACTGCTTGACCGATTAAGATCACTGTCAATCAGGACGCTCAGGACCGATCGTCAGGGAGCAATCCAGACAACGATTCGCAATGGCCAATGCTTCACAGAAACCTATCGAAAGGATCGTTATGGCTAAATCAGTCAACGCTGAGAAACCAGGCTATAAACAGCTCAAAGCAGAATTGCGCAAGGGAGAATACCGGCGTCTCTACGTTTTGTATGGTGAGGAAACTTTCCTGATCGACAAACTCGTCAGCAGCTTGCAGGAATTACTGATTTCCCCAGGTTCTGCCGCCATTGACTCCGTGACGATGTCTGGCGGATCTGCAGGGAAAATTACGATCGACCGGCTTCGGGCCGAGGTGATGACACCCCCGTTCATGTCACGCTGTAAACTGGTTGTCGTTCGCGGCAGCGGCTTGTTCGCGTCGGCTGAGCGTTCAAACACAGGAAGCCGCGCGGAGCAAAGCCCGATCACATCCCGGGATGAGGGCTTGAACAACAGCATGGTCAATGGGGAGGTCAAGGAATCTAATCCAGATGAGTCCGCCAATTCTGCGACAGAAGAAATCGCGGATGGCAAAGCATCCAAGAACCGCCAGCAGGAGCTGATCAAATTGATCTCTGATCTTCCGGACTCTGCCTGCCTGGTTTTCGTTGAGGACAAGGTCGATAAAAGGCAAAAATCACTGGTCAACCTGATTGAAACCCGGGGCGTTCTGGCTGAAATCGGCCAGGAACAGCCCGCCTTACTTCGCCAATGGGTGGAAGCAGAATGCAGACAACGTGGTCTGTCGATCGAGCCGCTGGCTGCGGAGAGTCTTGTCGACCGCTGTGACAACAGCATGCAAGTGCTTTGGCAGGAAATGAACAAGATTTTTCTCTATATGGCTTATGCCAAACTGACCAGGATTGACCACGAACAGATCGAAATCCTCTCGCTGCCTGACCTGCGGGGCAACATATTCGACATGACTGATGCCATCTCCCGTGGCCAGACTGCCCGTGCGCTCGAACTGCTCGACCTTCTGCTTGGCCAGAAAGAACCGGCCCAGTTGATCGCTTTCATGCTGGCTCGTCATTTTCGTCAGCTCATCTGTGCCAAAGATCTCGGCCGTACCGATGCCCTGATCCGTGATCTCAAGGTCATGCCATTTGTCGCCAATCGCTTGCTTGGGCAAGCCAAAGCATTGCCTGTTGAAAAGATGGAGCTGATTTACAGTTTGTGTTTTGAAACCGATCTTGCGGTCAAAACCGGACAGTTACCGGAGCGAATTGCTTTGGAGATCCTGCTGGTTTCCGCGGCTGAAGCAGCCCGTCCCGGCACAGCACATCCAGCCTGACCTTAAGTTTTACATGTTGATCTGATTGATTGCCTGATTCGTAACCTGTCGCGTTGACTTGACTTTGATCCGTTCCGTATAATATTGCTCGTTATTGAAAGCCAGGAAGGCTGACCGTGGAGGTAGACCATGACCAAGATTGCGATGAAAACACCGCTCGTCGAGATGGACGGCGATGAAATGACCAGGATCATCTGGAAGCAAATCAAAGAAATCGTCCTTGAACCTTTTGTTGATTTGAAAACCGAATATTATGACCTCGGCCTCGAATACCGTGACCAGACCGACGATCAGGTGACGGTCGATTCAGCCAAGCGTACCCAGGAACTTGGCGTTGCAGTCAAATGTGCGACAATTACGCCGAACGCCCAGCGCGTTGAAGAATACAAGCTCAAGCAGATGTGGAAAAGCCCGAATGGGACAATCCGTGCGATTCTCGACGGCACTGTTTTCCGGGCTCCGATCCTGGTCGACTGCATCAAGCCCTTTGTGGCCAGCTGGATCAAACCGATCACCATTGCCCGTCATGCTTATGGTGATGTTTACCGTGATTCCGAGATGAAAGTCGATGGCGCCTGCAAAGCCGAACTGCTGCTGACCCTGCCGGACGGTTCAACCAGGAAACAACTGATCCATGACTTCAAAGGCCCGGGTATCGTCCTCGGGATGCACAACCTTGACGACTCGATCGCCAGCTTTGCCCGTTCCTGCTTCAACTATGCCCTCGATATCAAGCAGGACCTGTGGTTTGCAACCAAAGACACGATCTCCAAAATCTATGATCATCGCTTCAAGGATATCTTCCAGGAAATATTCGATGCCGAGTATGCCGATAAATTCAAAGCCCAGGGTATTGAATATTTTTACACCCTGATTGATGATGTCGTTGCCCGCGTGATGCGCTCCGAAGGCGGCTTCCTCTGGGCCTGTAAAAACTATGACGGTGATGTCATGTCCGATATGATCGCCTCTGCCTGTGGCAGCCTGGCCATGATGACTTCTGTGCTTGTTTCGCCGAATGGCCAGTATGAGTATGAAGCAGCCCACGGCACCGTCACCCGGCATTATTACCGCTATCTCAAAGGTGAAAAAACCTCGACGAACCCGATGGCGACCCTGTTTGCCTGGACTGGCGCCCTGAGAAAACGCGGCGAACTCGATGAACTGCCGGAATTGATGGCTTTTGCAGATAATGTCGAAGCGATCTCCCTGCAACTGATCGAAGAAGGCATTGTCACCGGTGACCTCAGAAGCCTGGTCAACCTCGACAAGGTCGAAGTCGTTGACACCGAAGGTTTCCTGAAAGCCATCGCTGCCCGCCTCTGATCTTTCCAAATATTGTCAGCTCTTTTAAATTGTGTCATCACTTGTCAGCATTCAAGCCGATCGTACCAATCAAAATTATTCCAAGGAGCAATCGCAAATGAGTTATCATGCCAAATGGCTGTCCCAGATTGAAGACGGATCCAACCCGACTGAATACCAGGCTTTTGTGGAACGCTACTATGCACTCGAAAAGGAAGCCTATGACCAGATCCTGCAAGATGGTCAGGCTGTTGTCAGTGGTGAAGCTGCCAAACTGGCCAAAAAGCTGGGATTCGGCAAGGATATGGTGATTTTTCTCGGCTTTCTGGATGGGATCAACTCCTGCCTGCAGGATGAATTGGACCTTGAAACCGTGGAAGATGCGACGGAGCTCAGTCTGAAGATAGACTTCGAAAAAGTCTATTGGAAAATGCATGAGGCCAAGGCCGATTGGCTCTATTCACTGGATAGCTGGGACAATGTCCTGAGCAGCGACCGGCGCAGTGAGCTGACCAAAGAATATCGTCAGTCGAAAATCGTCCATACGGAGAAAATCGGCCGCAATGATCCTTGTCCGTGTGGCAGTGGCAAAAAATACAAAGCCTGTTGCGGTAAAAACAAATGAACGTCTCAGTCCGCCAGCTTTACCGGTCGACAGACGATTATGCTGAAAAGGTCATCACGGTGTCCGGCTGGGTCCGGACCATCCGCGACCAAAAGCAGTTTGGCTTCATCAGCCTGAACGATGGCACCTTTTTCCTGCCCTTGCAGGTTGTCTTTGCTCGCGATTCAATCGACAACTATGATATTGTGGCAAGAACCGGCAATGGTGCAGCGCTGGTCATCACGGGCACTTTGCGGTTGACGCCGCAAGCGAAGCAACCCTTTGAACTGGCAGCTTCGGACATTTTGGTGGAGGGCGATTGCCCGCCGGAATACCCGCTGCAGCCGAAACGCCATACGCCGGAATTCCTGCGCACTATTGCCCATCTGCGGCCACGGACCAATCTTCTATCGGCTGTTTTCCGGGTTCGATCTGTTGCTGCTTTTGCGATCCACCGATTTTTTCATGATCGTGATTTTGTCTATGTCCACACACCGATCATCACCGGCAGCGATGCCGAAGGTGCTGGCCAGATGTTCATGGTCACGACTCTCGATCTCAACCAGCCGCCGCGCGATGATTCGGGCAAAGTCGATTTCGGCGCTGATTTCTTCGGCAAGAAAACAAGCCTGACTGTCAGTGGACAGTTATCTGGCGAGACGTTCGCCATGGCTTTCAAGAACATTTATACGTTCGGGCCGACATTCCGCGCTGAAAAATCAAATACAGTCAAACATGCCGCAGAATTCTGGATGATCGAACCTGAAATCGCCTTTGCCGACCTCAAGGACGATATGGCATTGGCTGAAGCCCTGATCAAGGACATCATCCGGTCGGTCCTGGCTGAATGCCCGGAAGAAATGGCCTTTTTCAATGAGTTTGTCGATCGTGGGCTGATCGACCGCCTGCACAATGTCATCGACAATGATTTTGGTGTTGTGACGTATACCGAGGCGATTGATCTGCTGCAACAGGCCTCGGTCAAGTTTGAATACCCGGTCTGCTGGGGCTGGGATCTGCAGACTGAACATGAGCGCTACTTGACTGAGGTTGTGTTCAAAAAGCCGATTTTTGTGATCAACTACCCGAAAGAAATCAAAGCTTTCTACATGAAGCTCAATGACGACGGCAAGACGGTTGCGGCCATGGACTGCCTGGTCCCCGGCATCGGCGAAATCATCGGCGGCAGCCAGCGTGAAGACAATTACGACAAACTTTGCCGGCGCCTTCAGGAATTGGCGATGCCGGAAGAGGACTATGATGGTATCTCGACTTGCGTCGTTTCGGTTCAGCCAGGCATGCCGGTTTCGGACTCGGCTTTGAACGGCTGATCATGTATTTGACCGGTGTCGCCAATATCCGCGACGTCATTCCCTATCCGCGGACAACCGGATCGGCTGAATTTTAATGGATCAGCAAACTGCAGAAACGTTTGAATTGATCCTGGGTTCCGGTTCACCGCGCCGCCGTGAATTGCTTTCGCGTTTCATTGATCCAGGAAAAATCCGGATTGTTACCGTCGAATTGGACGAAGCCGGCCTGATCGCAGAATTGATCAGCAAAACACCCAACGCTCGTTTTGGTTTGAGTTCAAGCTGGGCGGTCAGGATTGCCCAGCAGTTGGCAGAAGCCAAAATGGATGCGCTTGACAATCATTCGCCCGGAATTTTGGATAAACGCGTTGCGGTCACGGCTGACACCATTGTAGTGCTTGGGGACCAGATCCTGGGCAAACCTGACGGGGAGGAAGGCGCTCGCTCGATGCTGGTCCAGTTGGCCGGGCGTGACCATACCGTTATAACCGGTATTTGCGTGGAAGCCTGTTTCGATGGACAGAGCAAACGATTCCTGGCTGCTGAAATGACGACGGTATCTTTTGCTGCACTGACAGAAGAAAAAATCGACTGGTATGTGGCAACCGGTGAACCCTTCGATAAAGCTGGCGCTTATGGCATCCAGGGTTATGGCAGCGCCCTGGTCAAATCGATCAACGGCTGCTATTACAATGTGATGGGATTGCCAATCTATCGCCTGCTTGAGGTATTCAAGCAGGTTCAGGATGCTTTTCCTTCGGTTCATGATCAGTTAAAATTATTGCCCTGGTGATTGGCGTCCCTTGTTTGAAAGGAGACGACCATGCCTGAACCCATTCGACTGACCATGAAATCCATCCCGCAAGAAGACCGCCCAACCGAGAAACTGAGCCGTCTTGGTGCCAGTGCTTTATCGGAAGCAGAGCTGCTTGCAATCATCATACGCAGCGGCACGACCAGGGAAACCGCCTTGGCGGTTTGCCAAAGACTGCTGACAGATTCCGATGTGTTTGGCTTGAGACGCCTGATCGACCTCAGTCTCGAAGAATTGCAAAGCTTCAGCGGTATCGGCCAAGTCCGTGCCGCCCAGATCAAAGCTGCTCTGGAGCTTGGCAATCGCCTGCAATCACAGGGCTCCACTGTCGTACGCAAGACGATCAAAGCACCTGATGATGCCATCCGCCTCCTGGAAAGTGATATGCGGTTCTTGGCCCGCGAAGAATTCCGTGTGATCCTGCTCGACATCCGCAATAAAATCATCCGGATTTCGCCGATCTCTGCAGGTACACTCAATGCCTCGATCGTGCATCCCCGCGACTTGTTTCGTGAAGCAGTCAAAGCAAACGCCGCTGCAATCATCCTGGTCCACAATCATCCGAGCGGGGACAGTACGCCAAGTCGCGAAGATATTGAAACAACGAAACGCTTCATGGAAATTGGTGAAATGATGGGTGTCAGGGTGGTCGATCACCTGGTGATCGCCCAGGCTGGATCTGTCAGTTTGCGCCAGCTTGGCCTGATTTGATTGACCTCAGGATTTGCTGTATCATGAACCGGATAAAGAAAAGAAAACTTGGAGAGGGATTGACGTGAAAAAAAACGAGCGCAGCAAGCTGTATCTGATCGTCGTGACGACGATCGGACTGATTGCGCTGATCTTGCTGTCATCATTTCCCGGCAGCCCATTGAACCAATTGACCAGCCCATTTTCGGTTGTTCTCGAACCGGTCCAGAAAGGTGTCCTGTCTGCCGTCAACTGGATCCAGACCGGCACTTCATCCATTTTCGAAGGGGTTCGGATCCGCAAGGAGAATCAGGCATTGCTGCTGGAAAATGCCACGCTTCGCAATCAGGTTGCCCAGCTTGAAGAAGCTGGCCGTCAATATGAAGAACTCAAATCCGCGCTTCAACTGAAAGATGCTTATGATCATTACAAGATTATTGGCGGCCGGCTGATGACAAGAGACATTGGTTCCTGGTTCGATGTCTTGAGAATTGATATCGGCAGCCAGGACGGTCTGATCATAACCGAGACACAATCGTATGCAGTGGTTGATGCACAATCGCGCCTGGTTGGCCGTGTCCTTTCGACCGACCTGACGTCGGCGAAAATTCTCCCGGTTTTGCACGAAGGCTTTGCCGTCAGTGGCAAGATCAATTCGGTCAATGGGGCATTGCTGCGTGTACGTGGTGATTATGACCTGAAAAGTGAAGGCCTCTGCATGGTTGACCAGATTCCAATGACAGCAAGCCTCCATGTCGGTGACACGATTGTGACCAGCGGCCTCGGTGGGCTTTTCCCGGCCGGGATCGAGATCGGCAATATTGTTGAAATCCGTGATTCATCTTCGGTCCAGACACGGCAGGCCGTCCTGCGTCCGTCTGTTGACCTGCAGAATCTTTCAGTTGTATTTGTCATGGAAGGTCAATAAAATGAATTCTCGTCAACCGTCATTGCGGCCGATCCTGATTTACACCTTTTATGTGATCGCCTTTTCGATTATCCAGGTTACCGCTCTGCGCGATGTCCAGATCCTGGGGGAACGGCCGGATTTGACACTCGTGCTGGCCATTCTGACCGGCTACTTGTTCGGCATCAGCGATGGCCTGGCTGTCGGCCTGGCTGCCGGCTTCCTCCGTGATATGCTGGCTGGACGGGTGCTTGGTCTTGGCATGCTGCTCCTGATGTATGCAGCGATCATTGCCCAGTACCTGTTCCGGAATTTCTTTCGCCGCAAGACCTGGATGGGATTGCTGCAAGTCTTTTTTATTACCGTGATCTATGAAGTGACGCTGGTTATGCTTAGCTGGTTTTTTCCGATGCTTCCAGACCAGATTCCGCAGTTATCCGAACTGTTTAATCATTTTTTCATCCGACTGCCGGTCCAGGGCCTGCTTAATGTGGTTGCTGCAGTGCCGACCCTGATCCTGCTGCGGTATCGTGGTCCTTATGACCCGCGCGTGCTCCGCGAAGACCTCGACGATGGATCGACAGGGGAGGGAAAATGGCGCACGATTTGAAAAATGACAGTTATTTTACATTCGATCAGGTTTCATCCAATGAAAAGATCAGAAATGACAATAACGTTAGCCTGATGGCCAGGCTGAAACGGGTTGCGGCCAGCCGCTATGCCGTGCTTGGCCTTGTTTTCCTGATTGCCGGATCGATGATTTTCTACAACACTGCAGCCCTGCAGCTCAATGCATCCGGCGCTGTCGGCATCGCCGAGTCAAGCGGCATATCACGCCAGCAGACCATCCATGCGCCGCGCGGGGATATTGTCGATGCCAACGGAATACCGCTGGCTTATTCACGGCCAGTTTCTGTCCTTTATCTGACTTACGCAGGTCTTGAAACTGAAGATCTCAATACGATGCTGCTCGATCTGGCAGAATTGCTGGATGCCCATGAGATAAAGTGGACGAGCAAATTGACAACTTATTTTGACTGGTCTCATGCGAACTGTGCCCATGATGCCACGATCACTGGTTACGATTGCGGCGAACCCGCATTTGTCAAGGATTCGCAAGCCACAGACTACTGGCAGACCGATAAATACCAGCTCGGCCTGACTACTGCCGATCCCGGTCAGGTCACGACCTATGCCGACGAGCTGGCGAAGCCGACTGCCCGGGCGCTGTTTGACTACCTGCTGTTCAACCGGTTCAAGATCGAAGATCCAAGTCAGCCGCGCCGCTATTCGGACGGCCAGGCTTTTCAGATCATGAAAATGCGTTACACATTGCTGGTCAATAATTGGATGTTCAAGAACGGAACGCCTTTGGAGATCGCACGTGATGTTGATCCCGAAGTCCTGAATTACATCAATGAACAGAATTATCGTTTCCGCGGTGTCATCAGTGGTCAGGATTCAACACGAGTCTATACCGATGATGCCAGCCTGGCCAGCCACGTGCTCGGATACACCGGCCGGATTTCGTCAAGCCAATACGAAGAACTCAAACCCCTTGGCTATGTTCCGGACGCCATGGTCGGCCAAGCCGGTATCGAGCAAGTCGCCGAACGTTACCTGGCTGGCCAGGACGGGGTCAAGCCTTACAATATCTGGACGGTCGCCGGGGAAGAAGGGACATTCTTTTCGGAAAAAGTCGGCAAGGATCCGGTTCCCGGTTACGATGTCCGATTGACGATCGACCTTTCCCTTCAGAAGGTAGCCCAGACCGTACTGGGTGAAACCATTGCCCAGATTCGCAGCAACAAGACAGCTGAAAACCGCGGTGATGCCGATGCGGGAGCTGTCGTTATGCTCGATGTCCGCACTGGTGCAGTACTGGCGATGGCCTCATACCCTTATTATGATCCAAATGATTTCATCCTCCAGCTGACCGACAAAGAAGCAGCCCAGCGCGTTTCCACTTATCTGACTGACAACCAGCAGAAACCGATGCTCAATCGAGCGATCCAGGAAATATATGCCCCAGGTTCAACTTTCAAACCGGCGACTTCGGTCGCAGCTCTGGAAAGCGGCGCGATTACCCTGATGTCCAACACGATCCGGTGCGTCGGGACGCAGTCCATTGCCAACTGGACTTGGCATTGCCTGGAATTCCCGCGGTCTGGCCATGGTGACCTGACCTTGACCCGTGGCATGGCAACGTCCTGCAACATGTACTTCTACCACCTCGGCGCCATGACCGGCATCGATGAAATCGACCACTGGGCAGGGATTCTTGGCTTGGGTGAATTGACCGGGGTCGATCTGCCCGGCGAATCAAAAGGATATCGCTCAAGCCGTCAAACCAAACAATTATTGCGCAGCAACCCATCCGACCAAGTCTGGTACCCGGCTGACACCTGCCAGACTGCAATCGGGCAGTTTGACAACAGCTATACAGTGGTCCAGCTTGCGACTTATGCCGCCGCCCTGGCGACTGGCAATAAAATCACCCCTCATTTGATTGACACCATTTCTACACCGGAAGGGGTCATCATCAAAGACAACAGTGATCTGGTTCCGTTCAAGCTGCCGGTCCAGGCTTCGACACTGGCTGCAGTTCGCGAAGGGATGGTTGCTGTGACAACAGATCCTGAGGGCACCGCGACAAAGGCCTTCGCCGATTTCCCGATCAAAGTAGCAGCCAAGACAGGTACTGCTGAAACAGGCCTCGAAGATGTATCATCCTCGAACGGTCTGCTGATCTGTTATGCTCCTGCCGACAATCCACAGGTTGCAATCGCTCAAGTTGTTGAAAAAGGTGCTTGGGGTTCTAACACGATCGGGATCGCCAAAGCTCTCTTGACTGAATATTTCAAACTGAATCCGATAGCACCAGCAACAGTCGACCAGACAGGACTGGTATCTTGAGCATGATCTATTTCAATGCTGGCAGCTTTGGAAAGGCAGGCCAGCAGCGACATGGAAATTGCAAGAATGCCATTGTTTTGTTGAATATTCTCAATTAATTCATAAAATACCCTTGTCACTCTTGTCGATAATGTTTAAAATATAACCACAATTTGTCCATTTTTATTGAGATTTGTTCAATCTCAATGGTCATAAACGGGGGTATCATCGTGAATATTGTCCTGTTGGCTGATAATCCGAAAAACGAGTTGCTCGTCAATTTCTGCATCGCCTACAGTCAGATCCTTGGCCGTCACAACATGTTCTCGCTGTTCAATACAGCGCGATTGATCCGCGATGCGACACGCCTGCAAGTCGAAGCGCTTTCGACCGAGATTGCGAGCAGCTTTGACCAGCTGGCAAGCCGCGTCATGTACAACGAGATCGACGCAGTCATCTACCTGCGCGATCCATTACGCAGCAGCTATGATGCACCCAATGCCCTGCTGCGTGAATGTGACAAGCATGCGATCCCATTTGCGACCAATATTGCAACGGCTGAAATTCTCGTCCTCGCGATCGATCGCGGTGACCTTGACTGGCGCGAATTGGTTCGCTGACCGATGCGTGCCCTGGTCCAGCGCGTGCGGCACGCCGCCGTTGATGTCGATGGGCAGACGATTGCTGCAATTGAAACCGGATTGCTGGTTTTTCTCGGTGTTACACATGATGATGGCCCGGCTGACCTCGACTACCTGGCCGGTAAAATCTCCCGTTTGCGTATTTTTTCAGATGAAGCAGGCAAAATGAATCGATCCGTCGTTGATATCGGCGGGTCGATTCTTGTCGTATCCCAATTCACCTTATATGGCAATACAAGGCGCGGCAACCGGCCGGGATTTGATCAGGCTGCGCGTCCTGAACAGGCGAATATGATGTATGAGCAATTTTGTGCGTCTTTGCGCGGCCAGGGAATTCCGGTGTCAACCGGACAATTCGCAGCTGACATGCAAGTCAGCCTGAACAATGACGGACCAGTCACGATCATGATCGACAGTGAAGATAAAAGCAAATAAGATCAGGAAAAAGCCAGGGAGGGATAATCAAAATGATGATTTACAATCAGGGTGAATTGAAAATATACCGCTTGCCGGATGGACCTCTCCAGACAAATTCCTATTGGATTGATACCGGGACTGTGTCTTGCCTGATCGATCCGATTCTTGATCCTGATCATCGCCCGGTTGACGCATCGCGCCTCAGCCTCATTGTCGCGACCCATGGCCATTTTGACCATATCGCCCGTTGTGACGATTGGCGGGCGAGTTTCCCGGTCAAATTGGCTGTGCACAGCTCGGAGAAAAATGCATTGGTCGACCCGGCAGTCAATTGTTCTCTATTGATTGGCGAAAGCATGGAATTTTATCCGGCAGAAATCGAGCTGCATGATCAGCAGATGATCCAGCTCGATTCAGAGGTTCAACTTCAAGTGATCCACACCCCGGGCCATACACCTGGCGGAATCTGCCTGTTGGTCATCTTAAAAGGTCAACCCCAGGCGTTGTTGACTGGTGACACATTGTTCGCTGGATCAGTCGGGCGGGTCGATATTGGCGGTAATGAAAACCAGCTGATGCAATCACTTGGAAGGCTCGTCCGGACTTCGGAAATATTTGGCCAGGACCTGATGATCTTACCTGGACACGGCCCCGAAACGACGATGCGGGCGGAACTTGAAAGCAATCCATGGTTAGCGGGACACACCCGTTTCAAGCCTTCGTAACCAGCTGTAACAGCCTTTATCCATGGCTTTTTGTGGCTTTTTGTGCCCGGCTTAAGCTTTACAGTTTTTAAGCCTGGTGTTATGATGACCTCAATGCAATGAACGAGAGAGTAAGCGGATCGATGATCACAAGAGAGGGAAGAGCCACTGGCTGAGAGCTCGCCCGGATCGTCACTGACTGAAGTTCACTCGGGAGCAGCGATTCTGAACGGTGGGCGGCCAGGCTGCTTGCCCGGTAGGTGTCGCCGGCTGGCCTCGATATCGGCTGTTGAAGAGTGCCGCGACGGGTAATGTTGCGGAATTCGGGTGGTACCGCGGATCATTCCGTCCCGTTTCGGGGCGGTTTTTTTTATTTGATCGGAACCGGAAAAACTAGCCTGTGTCAATAATTTTGAAAGCGGACAGGAGGAACATATGTCTGATCTTAAACAGGATCTTGCGAGGCTGAAAACATCCTTTGACGAAGCGATCACCGGGGCAATGTCGAGTGGCGCGGTTGAACAACTCAGGGTTCAATTCCTGGGCAAAAAAGGCGAAATGACTTCGATTTTGCGTGGCATGGGCGCGTTATCGGCCGAAGAGCGGCCGGCAGCCGGCCAGCTGGCCAACCAGGTACGCGAACACATTGAAGCCAGGCTCGAATCTGTGCTCGCAGACGTCAAGGAAAAAGAAAAAGAACTGCGTCTCAAGCAAGAGAAAATTGACGTGACGATGCCAGGTCAGCGGCAAGTCCAGGGCGCACGCCATCCGCTGACCAAAGTCATCGATGAAATCTGCGGCATCTTTCTTGGTCTTGGTTTTTCAATTGCCGAAGGCCCGGAAATCGAGCTGGACGAATATAACTTTGAATTGCTGCGAATTCCGGAAGGCCATCCGGCACGCGACACCCAGGACACTTTTTATATCACTGACAAAGTCGTCCTGCGCACGCAAACCTCACCGGTCCAGATCCGAGTCATGAAACAACAGCAGCCGCCGATCAAGATTGTCTGCCCTGGCAAGGTCTACCGTTCAGACGCCCTCGATGCGACCCATTCACCGATTTTTCACCAGATCGAGGGACTGGTCGTCGATCGCGGGGTGACAATGGGAGATCTGGTCGGATCCCTGCAGCTTTTTGCCCGCCAGTTGTTTGGCGAAAAAACGCAGATCCGCTTGCGGCCACATCATTTTCCGTTCACTGAACCGAGCTGCGAAGTCGACATCACCTGCTGGAACTGTGGCGGCACTGGCTGCCGGACGTGCAAGGGTGAGGGCTGGATCGAAGTTCTCGGTGCCGGCATGGTCCATCCGGGCGTGCTGCGCAATTGCGGCATCGACCCTGAAGTATACAGCGGTTTTGCTTTTGGTATCGGGGTCGAACGGACAGCTATGGGCCGCTATGGCATTGATGACATCCGCAATTTCTATGAGAACGATCTGCGCTTCCTGCGCCAGTTTCGCTAAAGCGCGTAAGGAGGACCCATCATGAAAGTATCTATTGAATGGCTCAATGAATTCACTCCACTGGAGATGCCTGTCAAGACAATTTGTGATGAGCTGACCATGTCCGGCTCAAAAGTTGAAGGTGTCGAAGTTTTATTTGAAGAAATCGAACGGGTGGTCACTGGCCGTCTGTTCAAACTCGATCGCCATCCGGGTGCTGACAAACTCCAGATCTGCCAGATTGATACCGGGACGGAGCAGCTGCAGATCGTGACCGGTGCGACCAATGTTTTCGAAGGCGCCATCGTTCCGGTTGCCCTTGATGGTTCGACGCTGGCCAAAGGTCTCAAAATCAAGACGGGCAAACTGCGCGGGGAACTTTCCCAGGGCATGCTCTGTTCGATTGAAGAACTCGGTCTTTCCGCAGCCGATTTTCCAGCCGGTGCGGTCCACGGTATTTTCATTCTGCCGGAAGACACGCCAATCGGTGTCGATATCCGTGACGCGCTGAAAATTCGCGATACCGTCATCGAGTTCGAGATAACATCCAACCGAGTTGATTGTTTTTCGGTTGAAGGACTGGGCCGGGAAGCAGCTGTGACGTTCAACCAGCCTTTTCAAACTGTCACGCCAATCGTTGCTGCCAAGAATAGCCAAAAATCAGCGGATCTTGCTACCGTTGAAATCACAGCCCCTGACCTGTGCTACCGTTACGCCGCCCGAGTGGTTGCCAATGTCAAAGTTGCACCATCGCCGGACTGGATGCGCCGCCGCCTGCGCTGCGCCGGAATCCGCCCGATCAACAACATTGTCGATATCACCAATTACGTGATGCTTGAACTCGGCCAGCCGATGCATGCATTTGATCTCAGCCAGGTAGCCGGACAGTCGATAGTCGTCCGACGCGCCGCACCGGGTGAAGTGATCCGGACCCTGGACAGTGTTGATCGCCAACTCGATGAACAGATGCTGGTCATCGCTGACCGTGACCGTGCTGTTGCCCTTGCGGGGGTCATGGGTGCGGAAAATTCGGAAATAACGTCTGAAACAACAACGATCCTGTTCGAATCCGCAACCTTCAATCCTCAGGCAGTTCGTCGAGCCGCCAAAATGGTCGGCCTCAGGACAGATGCCTCGTCACGGTTTGAAAAAGGACTCGATGTCCATAATGCCGGCCGGGCACTTGACCGGGCTTGTCAGCTGGTCGAAGAACTCGCTTGCGGTGAAATCTGCCAGGGCAAGATCGATGTCTGGCCGTATAGCCCGGAAGCTGTGACCTTGCTCTGTCGTCCTGCTGTCGTCAACAATTTTCTCGGCACGTCGATTCCGGCTGATAAAATGACGGACATCCTGACCCGGCTCGGCTGCCAGGTAACCGAAGTTGCCGGCGACTTGAGCATCCAGATTCCCAGTTTCCGCCCGGACCTCGAAAGTGAGGCCGACTTGACCGAAGAGATCGCCCGGATTGATGGCTACAACAACATTCAGCCGACGCTTCTGTCTGGTAAGCAGACGACCCTTGGTGGCCGCAGCGCCAGCCAGCGTGCAATCGAAAAAATGAAAGATCTTTTCATTGGCCAGGGGTTCTATGAAGCCTGCACTTATTCGTTTGAAAGCCCGCGCGAACTGGACAAAATGATGCTGCCCGAAGACCACCCATTGCGCAAGTCTGTTTCAATCATGAATCCGCTCGGCGAAGATTATTCGGTGATGCGGACGTCAATGGTGCCGACACTGCTCGAAATCGCATCGACCAACGCCAACCGCTCCGTCGATCAGGCCCGTTTGTTTGAATTCGCCTATACCTACCAGCCCAAACAGCTGCCGATGACTGAATTGCCTTTGGAAGTCGAGCATTTGGCAGCCTTGCTTTATGATCAAACCCGCACTGGCCAGGGCAGCTCGTCATTCTTTGCCCTCAAGGGCGTTGTCGAAGAGCTGTTCCTGCATATGGGAATCGATCAAGTCCGCTTTGTCCGCGCGGAATCGATGCCTTGGCTGCACCCTGGTCAAAGCGCGCAGATTCTCATTGGCGAGGCGAACGCAGGATTTATCGGTGTCGTCCATCCGGATGTCGCAGAGCGTTTCGCAGCCCCTGGCCGGCACTGTGCTGCTGGACTTGGAAGTCGCCGTGCTCCTGGCCAACCGCCGCGATAAACGCATTTATCAGCAGTTGCCGAAATTCCCGGCTGTCACACGTGACTTGGCCTTGCTGGTTAGCCAGGACATCCTGGTCGCAGATCTCACCGCAGCGATCACTTCCAGCGCTGGCAAATTGCTTGAATCTGCCGATTTGTTTGACGTTTACAGCGGCAGGCAAGTTCCGGACGGCCAAAAATCGATTGCCTTCAGCCTGGTGTTCCGCTCTCCGGAAAAAACACTAAGTGACGAAGACATCGCACCGGCGATGAAGAGAATCCTTCGCCAGCTTGGTGAACAGTTCGGGGCCCAGCTGCGCGAATAATCAGACAAAGACCGCAAAGCCAGTTGTCAACTGATGTGAAAGTCGTGGCTTATAGCTGTTTTTGCTGGATTTTGCTTGAATATTAATGCAAAATATCGTATAAACAAGAATCGTGCTTGTGCCACGCCTGCTGGAGCTGACGACTGTCCAACCTTGCGGGAAATTCGACACAAACGAAATCTGACATCAAAACGAATGGAGAGAGTATCAATGAAGAAAACCACACGTATGCTTGCCTTGATCTGCCTGTTCGCCCTGGTCTTGACCAGCGCAGCTTGCGCAGCCACCGCGACCACCACCGCAGCCACCACAGCTGCTGCCGCTGAGACGACTGCCGCCGAAACCACCACAGCTGCCCCGGCAGCCGGCGGGATCTCGAAGATTGCCGACCTCGAAGGCAAAGTCATTGGCACCCAGCTTGGCACCACTGGCGACACCATCGCCAACGAACAGGTTAAAGCCAAATCTGTCGAAGCCTTCAAGCTTTTCGTCGATGCCATCACTTCGCTCAAGCAGAGCAAAGTTGACGCCGTCATCATGGACCGCTTCTCCGCTGAAGTCTTCGTCGCCCAGAATCCGGACCTGACGATCGTCGATGTCGGCTTTGATGCTGAACAGTATGCGATCGCCGTCAACAAGGGCAACACCGAACTCAAGACGACTGTTGATGAAGTCCTCGCCGCTCTGAAGGCCGATGGCTCATTAAACAAGATCGTCGATTCCCATGCCAATGAAAGCGGCGCTCTGGCCGACCTCAATGCAGGGGCGAAGAACGGCAAGATCGTCATGGGCACCAGTGCCGGTTTCCCGCCGTTCGAATACCTGAATGACAAGAACGAAGTCATCGGCGTCGACGTCGACATCATGGCTGCTGTCGCCAAAAAACTCGACAAAGAGCTGGTTGTTGAAAACATGGACTTTGACGGCCTTATTCCGGCTCTGAACGGTGGCAAGATCGATGCGATCGCTGCTGGCATGACCGTCACTGACGAACGCAAAGTCAACGTTGATTTCTCGAGCACCTACTTCGATGCCTCCCAGGTTGTTGTTGTCCGCGCTCAATAATCTCTAATCCATTAGCCGGTCCGGGTGTTTTCAAAGCCCGGACCGGCTTCTTTTTTAATCAGGAGGGCTTGCGATGAAATCGCCAATGATGAAATCAGATCAGGCAAAATACGCACAGCGCGGTAAACTCTTAAGCCTGTTGACGTTCCTGTTAATAGCCGCCATCGCTGTTGTTGTCGCATTCCAGAACCGGATGGGGATCCAGTCCGAGCTATTGACGACACTGCGAACCAATTTCATCAATGATTTTATCAAAGCTGACCGATACCAGCTGCTGCTCAAGGGCTTGCTGGTCACCTTGCAGATTACACTTTTCTCAACTTTGGCTGGTACTTTTATCGGCCTTGGCCTGGCGCTGGTCAAAGTCCTCGAAGGCAACGGCCGGTACATCTTTTTCCTGACCCGTTTTGCCAATATCTATCTGACAGTCATCCGTGGCACACCGGCGGTTGTCCAGCTGATGATCATCTACTATGGCGTTTTTTCATCCGTCAATATCGACAAGGTTTTTGTCGCCATCCTCGCTTTCAGCATCAACAGCGGTGCTTATGTCGCAGAAATCATTCGCGCCGGCATTCTCGCGGTCGACCGCGGGCAGATGGAAGCCGGCCGCTCGCTTGGCCTGCCCTATGCAGTGACGATGCGCAAAATCATCCTGCCCCAAGCCTTCAAGAACATTTTGCCGGCCTTGTTCAATGAATTGATCACCCTGCTCAAGGAAACATCAGTTGCTGCATTCATTGCGGTGGCCGACTTGACCCGCTCCGGAGACATGATCCGGGCCAAAACATACGATCCGTTCCTGCCACTGCTCGCAGTCGCATCGATCTACCTGGTCATGGTCGTGGGGTTGACCAATCTGGTCGGCCGTCTCGAAAGGAGGCTTCGTCGCAGTGATAACCGTTAAAGGGCTATTCAAGGATTTTGGCGAAAAAGGTGAAGTCAAAGTTCTCAAAGATATCAACACCAACATTGGTGTCGGCGAGAAAATCGCTGTCATCGGACCGTCCGGTTCCGGCAAGAGCACATTCCTGCGCTGCCTGAACATGCTGGATATGCCTACTGCAGGCAGCATTTTTGTTGACAGTGAGGAAATTACGGCTCCGGGCTGCGACATCAACAAGGTCCGGGCCAAGATGGGCATGGTTTTCCAGCATTTCAATCTTTTCCCGCACCTGACCGTGACGGAAAACATCACATTGGCGCCGACCACGCTTGGCCTGATGACACCGGATCAGGCGAAAGAGAAGGCATATGCCCTGCTCGACCGCGTCGGTTTGCGTGACAAAGCAGATGTCTACCCGATCAAACTGTCTGGCGGCCAGAAGCAGCGTATTGCGATTGCACGAGCCCTGGCGATGAATCCGGAAATCATGTTGTTTGACGAACCCACTTCGGCGCTTGACCCGGAAATGATCGGGGAAGTCCTTGACGTTATGCAGGAACTGGCAGAAGAAGGCATGACGATGGTGGTTGTGACCCACGAAATGGGTTTCGCCCGCCGTGTCGCCAGCCGCGTGTTCTTCATGGATGATGGCCGGATTGCTGAAGAGGGAACACCACAGCAATTGTTTGATCACCCGCAGAATCCGCGGACGAAGGAATTCCTGTCCAAAGTATTGCCGCATTAAAAAAGGGACACTCGGCAATAATTGTCGAATTTTGTCGCATTATGGCGACTATCCCCAAAACAAACGAACGACACTCCCTGCTAAGCTAACTTGCAGGGGGTGTTTTTTATGGCTTTCACTCTGGAAACAACTTTGGTCGTGCCTTTGAGCTTGTCTTTGTTGATGGGGTTGACCGGTTTAACTCGGCCGATCCTGAATGAAGTCGATTCGGCGTCGCGCCTGGCTGTCCGGTCGCAGATCGAGCAACTATCGCTGGAACATTTGTACAAGGACGGCGAATACAGCCAGACTTTGCAGACCAGCCCGCAGCATGTCATCGAATGGATTGAACTGTTCAGTGAAGCCAAACGATTGCTGTCTGTAAAGGGGGACACCACACCATGATCAGGGCGGACAATCCTGGCCGGATCATCTCACGACAAGTCTGGCATCATCGAAGAGGTACATCCAGCCTGCTTCTCATTGCTGTGACCCTGCCGCTGGTTCTTGTCTTGACGACAAGTCTTGCCATCGCTCGCCGCGAAACCGATGAAGCTAAGCTGGTCCGCGCGATGCGAGCCCAGTTGCAAGTCAGTCTGGCCGATTATGATCCGGCATTATTCAGTCAGTTCGGTCTTTTCGGGGTCAACCCCGATCGTCTGAAATCAACGGTCTATCAGGAACTGACACCCCGCCGTTTCTCCAGGCAGCCCGTTCAACTGAGTCTGTCACAATCAATTTTCGAACAGGAAGCCCTGGTAAGGCAGATCGACCGGACGATGAAACTCAGGCTCCCGATGCTGTGGTTCAACAGTTTTGCCAAAATAAAACTGGAAAACAATGTTGCAGAGGCTTCGCTCGACCAGACGCTTGAAACAGCGCTAGAGACAACACTCGACCCGGTGCAAGAAATATCTCCTGGCACGGCGGCAAAACCTTCAACAGGTCAGGAACTTGAACCATCACTTGGCCAGGCGGCTGATTTGCTCAATGGTCCGCTCAAATCTGTCCTTGATTTACTGCAGAACAAGTTGATTGAAGTTCTAGTTGATGGTCTGGAAAAGATCGTAGAACCGGAAATTAAAGAAAATCTGACCGAAATGATGTTGTCAATCGATGAAATCGGCGATTTGCGTTCATCTCTCAACGGTATGGATAGCCCAGAGAATTATGTTTCGCTCATTGGCCAAACGCTTGATTCAATCAGTTCAGGTACAGAATCCCCGCTTTTGCGTCAAGCTCTATTGGCGGAGTATTGTCTGGCCTACATGACCAGAACCGTCACACAGCGGGTTACGGATGGTCATCAAGATCCGATCGAAAATGTCAGTGGACAAAGTCTGGCTGATCTCGCCACAAATCGGCCGGCCGAAATAGAACAGATTCTAACCGGCGCTAAAACACCGGAAGCCGCAACAAGGCATGTGCGAGTGCTGCTCACTGCTGTGCGCAGTCTGATCAACCTGGCAGATATCCTGGCTGACCCGGATCGGATGGCGAGCCTTCGCACCCAGGCGATCGCTTCAGTTGCCGCCATCAGCGTGGCCAGCGGGGCAACGATCAATATCGATCCGGAATTGTTGGCCAATTTTTTGGCGGTTGGTAATGCGATCAAACTTGGCAACCAGGACTATACTGATTTATCCTCTGGCAAATCAGTTGCTTTGATCCCTGAACGTCTGCTGGAGCGTTCAGTCGAATTTGCATACCAGGATTATTTGCGCGTGTTCCTGTTAGCATTGCCACAAGACACGCTGGCGGAAAGAATTGGTGGATTGATCAGGAAAGTGATGTCGTCGGACTTCGCACATGAAGTGGAGATAACATTAACAATGGCTGACACATATTCTGCTGGACAAACAGGAAACCAGCGTTCGATCCGTTTAGCGATGGCTTATGATTCATAGTCGCGGCATGAGACACAAGCGACGCGGCAGTGTGGCTCTCGAAACAGCCCTGGTTTTGCCGCCGCTTTTGATCCTGATCATCTTTTTCCTCTCCGCAATGATTCATGAGCGCCGGCTGCTGGTTTTAGCAGCTGCACTCGATGAAACTGCAGCAGAAGTATCGCTTGTTTTGCCATTGAGCCAGGTAGGATCAGCGGCGTTATCCAATTGGGGCGATTCACTTAGCGAGGATCTCGATCTTGAGCTCGCTCCCTGGTTGTTGCAAAGTGGAGAGGTCATTGTTGAATGGGCCAGTGATACGGCCTGGGAGATCATCATCGACCATCGCCTCAACGATAAACTCGAGCAATCGATTTTTAAACGTTCAGCATTCGATCGGATTGACAATTCACCAGACCAGAAATTGAGAGCGTTCCGGCCGCGCGCCATCGAATTGTCCCGTGATCCATCCAGCCCTGTCATCTGGATCATCTGTAAGTGGAACAGCCGAATTTTATGGCTGCCCGTTCAAAACGTCCTGAAGACGCCGATCCCGATGTGGTCTGTCAAATTGGCAGAAGAATCTGCTGAAAATCCGGACCGCTCGAAGGACGACGTCTGGATGCTTGGAAATTTCGAACGTGGCCAAATATTGCGTCAGCAATATGGAGCAAATATGCCTGGCGACTTTCCTGTCATCGCCCGCTGGTCTGGTGGTGAAGCTACCTTGATCCACAGTATTGACCTGACTGCACCCACCTACAGCAGTCCCGCTGAAATCCGTTCGGCCGTGATCAAGCGACTTTCCGACCTTTCATCCTTCGCTGGCAGCCATTATCAGCGATCCAGCGAACAAATCGACATTACAGCAGAGGCGATCCAATCGCGCCGGATGATCCTGATCATCCCGGCAAACGCCTATACGGCAATTCCCCGGCAGATTCTCACTGTGCTTCAGAATGAAGCCAGGCAAATGGGAATCAAAATGGTCATCGAAACGTATGGCGAAAGCCATCGGTACACCCGGAATTAGCAGATCAGAAGGCTCAAGGGATAGTCGGTTGCCTTGTATCTTCACAGGGGTTGCGGTATGATTTGAACGTACTTTAACCGGCTAAACTGCCAGATCCATCAGAGGTAATCAGATGAATCGCAAACTGAAAGATTCGGATACGGATTTGTTATTCAAGGCGATTTTATGTCTGCGCGACGAACAAGAGTGCTACGATTTCTTTGAGGATATCTGCACCATCGCTGAAATCAAATCACTGGCCCAACGCTTGCATGTCGCAAGGATGCTGCGCCAGAAAAAGACGTATACCGAAATCTGTGACACAACCGGTGTAAGCACTGCAACGATCAGCCGGGTCAATCGCGCCCTTGAATATGGCGCGGATGGATATAAACTAGTTCTAGATCGACTCGATCAGGACGCATACTCGAAAGGAAAATAGTCCATGGGTTTTCTCGACAACATTTTTGGTTCCCATTCAGACCGCGAAATCAAACGCATGATGCCAATCATTACCGCGGTCGAAAAATATGCCGACCAGATGGCGGCCTTGTCTGAAACGGATCTCCAGGCTCAAACCGCCCGCCTCAAGTCTCGTCTCGCAGATGGCGAATCCCTCGATGATATTTTGCCGGAAGCTTTTGCCACAGTGCGTGAAGCCTCACGCCGCGTCCTGGAGATGTCCCACTTCAAAGTCCAGCTGATCGGCGGCATTGTCCTGCATCAGGGCCGGATCGCCGAAATGAAAACCGGTGAAGGCAAAACCCTGGTGGCCACTCTGCCGGTTTATCTGAATGCGCTGACCGGGCAACGGCGTGCACGTGGTCACAGTCAACGACTACCTGGCCGCCCGCGACAGCGAATGGATGGGCAAGATCTACCGCTACCTGGGCCTGTCGGTCGGACTGATCGTCCATGGCATGAACAATGACGAACGCCGCGAAGCGTATGCCGCTGATGTCACCTACGGCACCAACAACGAGCTGGGTTTTGACTATCTGCGTGACAACATGGTGACCTACAAGGCAGATGATGGTGCAGCGCGACCTGAATTTCGCCATTGTCGACGAAGTGGACAGCATCCTGATCGATGAAGCCCGGACCCCGCTGATCATTTCCGGCATGGGCGACGAATCGTCGGACCTCTATGAAAGAGCCGACCGCTTTGTCCGCCGCCTGAAGGCGGTATCGTCAAGGAAACCGATGACAAGCAGGATTTCGACCAGATCAAGGAAGATGCCGACTATATCGTCGATGAAAAAGCCAAAGCAGCTGTCCTGACGACGCGAGGCATCCGCAAGGCTGAACAGTATCTTCCAGATCGAAAACCTGTCCGACCAGGAGAATTACCAGATCAACCATCATATCAACAATGCGATGAAAGCCCATGGCACCATGCACCGCGACCAGGAATACGTCGTCAAGGACGGCGAAGTCATCATTGTCGACGATTTCACCGGCCGGCTGATGTTCGGCCGCCGCTACAGCAATGGCCTGCACCAGGCGATTGAAGCCAAGGAAGGAGTCAAGGTCGAAAAAGAAAACAAGACCCTGGCGACCATCACGTTCCAGAACTACTTCCGCATGTACAAGAAACTGTCCGGCATGACCGGTACGGCCCTGACTGAAGAAAATGAATTCCGGGCGATCTACAACCTGGATGTCATCTGCATTCCGACCAACATGCCGATGATCCGAATTGATCTTGCCGGATTCCGTCTATCAAACGCAGAATGGCAAATACAAGTCATTGCTGCGTGAAGTCCTGCGATGCCCATGAACGCGGCCAGCCGATGCTGATCGGCACGATATCGGTCGAAAAATCGGAATACTTATCCAGTCTGTTCAAGCGAAACGGCATCCCGCACAATGTCCTGAATGCCAAGCAGCATGAACGTGAAGCTGAAATCGTCGCACAGGCCGGCCGGTTTGGCGCCGTGACGATCGCGACCAACATGGCCGGCCGTGGCACCGATATCCTGCTCGGCGGCAATCCGGAATTCCTGGCCAAACAGGAAATGCGCAAACAGGGCATGGATGATGAATTGATCGAAGCCGCGACAGCCCTGAACGAAACAGCGGATCCGCTGGTGCTTGATGCGCGCCGTCGCTTCACGGCTCTGTACAGCCAGTTCAAAACCCAGACTTCGCAGGAACGCGAAAAGGTTGTCGCAGCCGGCGGCCTGTATATCCTCGGCACCGAACGTCATGAATCACGGCGCATCGACAATCAGCTGCGCGGCCGCTGCCGGCCGTCAGGGTGACCCCGGCCGCAGCAAATTCTACCTTTCGCTGGAAGATGACCTGATGCGCCTGTTCGGCGGTGAGCGGATGACGACGGTCTTCGCTGCGCTGGGTGTTGAAGAAGACATGGAAATTGAACACGGCATGCTGTCCAATGCGATCGAATCCGCCCAGAAGACGGGTCGAAGGCCGAAACTTCAGCATCCGCAAACATGTTCTCGAATATGACGATGTCATGAACAAACAGCGTGAAATCATCTACGGCCAGCGTCGCCAGGTTCTCGAAGGCCAGGATCTGCACGGCTATTACCAGAAAATGATCAGCCAGGTCATGCGCGAAACCATGCTCGATTTCTGTGCAGACCTGCCGAATTCGGCTGACTGGGATATCGCAGCGATCCAGGCAAAGATCCTCGATGTGTTCGGTGATCTGCCGGCACTGGCACAAACTGACAAAAGCCCAGCATAGCCTGGACGCAGAAGATTACACCGAGGAACTGGTCAACAATGCCCTGGCCAGATTCGAGCCCGTGTCGATGATATCGGTTCGCCGAACTGATGCGTGAAGCTGAACGGGTTATCTTGCTGCGAACGGTTGACAGCAACTGGATGGACCATATCGACATGATGGACGACCTGCGGGACAGCATCGGCATGCGCGGCTATGCCCAGCATGATCCGGTCATCGAATACCGCAAGGAAGGCTTCACCATGTTTGAAGCCATGACCGCGGCGATTCAGGAAGATGCAGTCCGGCTGATGATGCGGGCTCGCTTCAATATTGAGAATGTCATGCAGCGCCATGCCGTCGCGAAAAACCTCGCCGAAGGCCATGGTGGCAGTGGTTATTCTGAAGACAGCAATCAGCCCGAACCAGCGGCCCCGGAAAAGCTGAGTGGTTTGCCCGGCCGGTCATCGGCACACGCAAGTTCGGCTGCCAGGCCGTCCACGGGGCCGGCAGCATCAGCTCCGGCTCAGCCGCAACGACGTGATGCCGGTAAAGTCGGCCGCAACGATCCTTGTCCTTGCGGCAGCGGGAAAAAGTACAAAAACTGCCACGGCCAGAATGAAGGATAGATCACCATGACAAATGACCTGAAGTTTGTTCTGGAATATCAGACTCGAATCCAGGGAGCAGCTGAGCATATCTTGGCTGCTTTTCCAAAACCAATTGATGTCCTGCTGATTCTTGGATCAGGTCTTGGCGACTTGGCTGAGAAGGTCGGAACCCCTGTCATCCTCGACTATGCGGATATCCCCGGATTCCCTGTGGCGACGGTGCCCGGCCATGCCGGCAAGCTTTTCCTAGGCTCATGGGGCAAGAAGAATATCGCTGTGATGCAGGGTCGATTCCACTATTATGAAGGCCACAGCATGCAGGAAATCACCTTGCCAATCCGTGTCATGCAGAAACTGGGTGTCAAAACCTTGATCCTGACCAATGCAGCCGGCGGCATGGGGGAGGGTATGAAACCTGGTGACCTGATGCAGATCACTGACCACATCAGCCTCTTCATGGAATCGCCATTGCGTGGGGCCAATCTGGATGACTATGGCGTGCGCTTTATCGACCAGACCCAGGTTTATTCGCATCAACTAGCTGAATTGGCTCACGCTGTCGCAATAGAACAGGACATCTTGCTGCATCGCGGTATCTATTGTTTCTGCAAAGGCCCGCAATTTGAAACACCTGCAGAGATCAGGCTGCTTCGCCAGCTTGGCGCATCAGCTGCCGGCATGTCAACAGTTCCCGAAGCCATCGTCGCTACGCACGGTGGCATGTCAGTGCTCGGCCTGACCTGCATCACCAACCTGGCGGCCGGTTTGTCCGGCCAACCTCTCAGCCACAAGGAAGTCCTTGATGTCGGCGCCCAGGCCAGCGGCAAGATGATTGCCCTGCTGACCGGAATTCTCGACCGGCTCTGACCCCTGGCTACCGCCCTGCCAGACATTTGAGATTGATTTTGATGATTTTATGATTCATAGAGGTAAATTTGATGTCATATGCTGTGAAAGACCTGGGACTTGCCCCTTCTGGCAAACTGAAAATTGAATGGGCTGCGGCGAATATGCCTGTCCTGGCCAAGATCGGCGAGGAGTTCGCCCGGACCCAGCCACTGAAGGGCTTGCGAATTGCTGTCAGTGTCCATGTCGAAGCCAAAACAGCGTGGCTGGCTAAGACCTTGGTCCGAGGCGGTGCTGAAGTCAGCCTGACTGGGTGCAATCCACTCTCGACCCAGGACGATGTTGCAGCTGCGCTGGCAGCCGAAGGCATGCAGGTTTACTGCATTCATGGTGCTGATCCTAAGACCTATGTCCAGCACTTGCGCCAAGCCCTGGCGATCAAGCCGCATCTGATCATCGATGATGGCGGCGATTTTGCCCAACTCTTGCATACCACCGAAAAACCCCTGACCACTGACCTGATCGGCGGCAGTGAAGAAACCACGACCGGCGTCAAGCGGCTGAAAATTCTTGAGCATGAAGGCAGACTGCTTTATCCGGCTATTGCGGTCAATGATGCTCGCTGCAAACATTTATTCGACAACCGGTATGGGACAGGACAATCAGTCTGGACGGCGATCATGAATTTGACCAATCTAGTCGTCGCCGGCAAAACGGTCGTGATCAACGGTTTCGGCATGTGCGGCAAGGGTGTTGCCTTGCGGGCCGCAGGACTTGGCGCCCGCGTTGTCATTACCGAAATTGATCCGGTCAAAGCCTGTGAAGCCTTGATGGAAGGGTATGAGGTCATGAGTATGGACGAGGCTGCCGCTGAAGGCGATCTGTTCTGCACGGTGACCGGATGTCGTGATGTCATCACGCAATCACATTTCGCCAAAATGAAAAATGGCGCGATTATGTGCAATGCCGGCCATTTTGATGTCGAAATCAACCTTGTCCAGTTAGCGAGCGGCTCAAAATCAATTCAAGTTGTCCGACCAGGCATCCAGGCTTATGAACAACCCGATGGCCGGCGCCTGCATGTTCTTGCTGAAGGGCGACTGGTCAATCTCGCCGGAGGCGATGGCCATCCTGTTGAAATCATGGATATGAGCTTTGCTTTGCAGGCTTTGTCTGTCCTATATCTAGCCCAGCATGGCCGCGGCCTGAAACCTGGTGTTTACAATTTGCCTGATGAAATCGACAATCGTGTTGCATCCTTACTGCTCGAGCATAAGCAACGCAACATTGATCATCTGACACCAGAGCAGGATTATTACCTGAAGAACTGGGATCTGGAAATGATTGAGAACTGATCTGGACAAGGCCTTGAATACTTGAATAACGGTAAATTGATGGAGAGCATAAGTCATGAAAACTGCCGTGTTGTTCCGCGGAATCCAGGTCGTAACACCGATGCCCAATGGCCCTGTATTGTCATTGACCAACGCCTTTGTTGCTGTGGCCGATGGCCGGATCCAATATGTCGGTCAATTTGAGGATGCTGCTGTTCAAATTCTGCGGGACGAGGTTGGTGACCAATTCGAAACTTATGACGGCCGGCGCAAGATTCTCTGGCCTGCGATGGCAAATGCTCACGGCCATATCCCGATGACACTGATGCGCAACCAGGCTGATGATGCCAATCTGCATGAGTGGCTCTTCGACATGATTTTCCCGCGGGAAGCACATTTGACACCCGAACATGTGCTCAATGGAACTCGCCTCGGTATGGCCGAAATGATTCGCAGTGGCACGGGTACAGCAGCTGACATGTATTATCATAGCGAAATGGTTGTCCAGGCCGCAGTCGAATCCGGAATGCGGCTCAATGTCTGCTGTGATAGCAAAACGACCGGAGAAGATGGCAAGACGCATCTGGTCCGCCGTGAACTTGAACAATTTATCCAGACGTGCCGGCAGGCTGGCCAAGGCTTGATCCAGCCTGCGTTGCTGGTACACTCGGTCTACCTGTATGAACCCTATCTTTACCAGGAACTTGCATCCGCTGCCGAAGAACTTGATTGCTTTGTCCAGGTGCATATCGCGGAAACCATTCGTGAAGTTGATGAATGCCTGGCAAAATATGGCCGGCGACCTGCAGCCCAGCTGGCCGAATTCGGCTTTTTCAAGTCGCCAACAGTTGCGGCCCATTGTGTTCATCTCGATGATGGCGAGCGCCAGATCCTCGGCAACAAACGGATTCTCGTTGCCCATAACCCAACCAGCAACCTCAAGCTTGGCAGTGGGATCGCTGACTTGAGCCTGATGCTGGGTCAAGGCCTCCGGGTTGGCCTTGGCACAGACGGAGCTGCCAGCAATAACAATTTGAATCTCTATCAGGAAATGCGCCTGGCATCGTTGCTGGCTAAGGGAATCCATGGTGACGCCGCCCTGTTACCTGCTGACCGAATGATCCAGATGGCGACCTATGACGCCCAGCAAGGCCTCGGGTTCGCCAAATCCGGCTGTATTGCCGTTGGTTTTGATGCTGACCTGCAGATTGTCGATGCCGACCAGTCGGCGATGTGGCCACTTGGCGAGCCAACAGCTGCTCTGGTTTACAGTGCCGATGGTCATTTTGTCGAGTCGCTGATGGTCGCAGGCCGATGGTTGATGAAAAAGCGCGAGCTGTTGACCATCGATGAAGAAAAAACCAAGTATGACGCACTGCGCAGTGCAGCAAGGCTTAACGGATTATCCTGACGGCGATTCGCTGAAGGCAGTTCGCTTGACAGAAGACTGAATCATGTTAGAATATACAAGGCGCTTGCCGCTGTGGCTCAGGGGTAGAGCAATTCACTCGTAATGAATAGGTCGTGAGTCCGATTCCCACCAGCGGCTCCAGCAAATTTAGGACTGTCCTTCACGGGCAGTCCTTTTTTTATCTACCATCGATATGCTATGCTGATGACAGGCCTATTTTCGATGTTAATATGAGGACAGAAGGAGACATGATGATGAATCCCTTGTATTTGAAAATTGGCGGTATGAGCTGCCAGCACTGCGTCCAACATGTCACACAGGCACTTCAGGACCTTCCCGGTGTCACCAGAGTCACGGTCGATTTAGCATCCGGCAAGGCAACCCTGGAAATCGAAGAAGCTTATTTCAACATTGATGAAGCATCAGAAGCAATCAAAGAAGCCGGCTATGATTTTCTGGGCCAAATGGAAGTTTGATTGTCAAAACGTTACAATTGTCGGTAAAACCCCTATTAATTTTGACATATTCGTCAATTGAATTTGATATTGAACTGCGTATAATGAAAAATAAGAACGAAAGATGACATGAATTCCTGTTATTTGATCGTTCATCCAGAAAAAGAAAACATCCTTAAAGGAGGATACACAATGGGCCGCGCATTTAGCATGAACAACATTGATGTGAAAAAATTTCTTCAGGCACTCGACAACTGCAAGGGCGACGTTATGCTCGTCACCGCTGAAAATGACCGCTTCAATCTCAAGAGCAAATTGAGCCAGTTGGCCGGTGTCATCAACCTGATCGAAGGTGGACGTATACTTGATGCCAAAATCTACTGCGACGATGCTGAAGATGAGTCTTATCTGTTCCGCCTCAATCTGTTTGGCGAAACCACTGTAGAGTAATTTAAAAAATCTCATATCGACACTCATGCCATGAAACAGGAGCTGCCTGGCTGGTCAAAAACCAGCCGGGCATATTTTTATATATTTGTCTGTTTCCTGGCGATGAACAATAAATAAAACTCTGATATGATTAGGCAATGGATTATGCAGTGATTGCCTGTTTTGAACCTGCCGGAGATTGGAATGTCCGGCGTCTGATGCGCCATTTGGCTGAGAATGGGGTCAATGATTTATATGAAAGCCTGGGGTTCAGGCCGCACATCACCTTGTCCGAATTTTCAACGGATAATTTTTCCCAAGTCTGTGAATGTCTCGACCAGCTGACTACTGAACTATGTCCGGTCGATATCCGTCTGACAAGCCTTGGCCTGTTTCCAGGTGCGCAGGGTGTTTTCTACCTGGTGCCAACCATCAATGACAATTTACTCGCAATGCACCGCATGGTCCAGAAGGCCATCGAACCTCTATGCCAGGATTTTTCTCCGCTTTACCAGGAACCTGAATGGGTACCTCACTGCACATTGGTTCTTGAGATGGATCCCCTGGAGCTACCCCGGGCTTATGATGTCATGCTTGAACATTTCCAGCCGATCAATACCAGGCTTGTAGCTCTGGAAGTGATCACGTGCTGTCCATTTCGCACGGTCTACTCACAAGTTCTCGAACTGAAGTGAATTGGACTGCCTATCGTACATGTACAAAGCACTCTTCCGGAGACAGGAAATCAACCAGGAGCATGCCTTGATTATTTTATTTTCCTGATGCGCTGTCGTAGATGGCGCTTTTTTTCTTTGAAGTAAGCCTGACCGGCTGCCTGGGCCTCGGCGACAAAAGCAGTGAAAGAATGGGCTGTCGGTTCACTGAGCCGGCGTGTGAAAACAAGTAAAGTCAGCATGCGCAGCAGGAAAGACAGGATCAGTAAGATATGGAAAGGGTTCAAGGCCTGGCCACGGAAAAAAGGCAGCTGTGATTTTTCCAGGATTGACCGCAGCCGGTCGGAAAGGAAGCCGCCGATCAGGATGGCCGGCACGAATCCGAGCAAAGACATGGCGACATTTTTTGTTGCGATATAGGCACTGCGGCCTTCGTGAGGAGCCAGGAAAATAGCCAGGCTCATGATCGCCAGATCGATGCCGATATTGAAAATACCGGACAAGACATTGACTGGATAGAGGAACCAGTTTGATGTCGGCGTGGCAAACATCCAGAACAGCGGAATGATCACGGAAATTGCACAGGACAAGATCAGAACCGGCCTGAATCCGTATCGATCATAGGCCTGGCCGATTTTGCGCAGAAACAGGATGGTCGCAACAGCCGGTATGATCTGGCTCATCAAGGTCATGTCACCTAACGAGAAATTCAGTGTTTTCAGCATATAGATGTTGTAGTACGGCCCGGATATCTGAATCGAGAAATTCCAGCTGATCGCAAACAGTAAATAGGCACGGTAACGATTGTCGCGGATTGGTGACAACAAGTCTCTTAAGGAGAATGTCTGTGATTTGCTCGCCGAGCTGTTGTGGAACCACGTCAGATAGGCCTTTTCCGGCGGGCGGACACGCAGATAGAAGGAGATATCGATCAGTCCCATCAGCACTGCAAAGCTGAAGAAGAAGGTGTACTTCCAGGTCCAGTCAGATAGGACTCGTAGCAGCTGTGACATGATCAACGCGTAAATCAGCATGGCAAATGTAAACAGCATCTGACGGGTGCTGAAATACCGTCCTTTGACTTCGGATGGGATCAAGGCACCAAACCAGGTGTTGAGTGCGGCATCAGCGATCCAGTTGAACGTTGAAAGCAGGATGATTGTGGCAACGACAACATAATAGGCGTTCTGGCTGGAAATATCGGGAGCCAGGACAGGCAACAGAGCCAGAATAAGCAGTGTCGATTTGGCCAGGGCAGCAGTGATCAGGAAAGCCGGCTTGAGTTGACCGAAACGGGCAACGAACGCGGTATACGGAATCTGGATCAGTACGGTGATAAATGGCAGCGTCAGGATCAGGCCATAGGCACTGTCACTGAGGCCCAGATGATCTTTGAGGTAAGCGGTAAAAAGCGGAGATGAACCCGGAAAACCTGTTATCACGTTGAAAGCCATGCCGAAAGCGATCGACACAATCACGGCATTAAGATCACGGCGAGTCGGTCGGTCCAGCATCATGCCAAAAGCGGGTCGATCTTGGGCTGAATCCCCATATAGGCGTTGAGACATCAATGAGATCCTCCGGTGATTTCAATCAATTTATTATACCACCGGATACCACCGGTAAAGCCGGACGCAGGATGGTCCTGTGATATAATAACCTGGTGCCAGTGGTCTTGAACAAACTCGGAACAGACCGGTATATTCTAAAAGAGGAGTGCGGTCATCAAACATGGTGTTAACCAATGAGCGGCAATTGATTGATCGCGCCAGAACCGGGGATGGAGATGCCTTTGGCGAATTGATGGACGCCTACATGCAGCGAATTTTCCGTCTCTGCTGCGGATTGACCGGCAATCAGCAGGATGCCGAAGACTGTGTCCAGGATACATTCTTGAAGGCTTATCGAGCGTTGCCATCATACCATTCAAAATCTTCTTTTTATACTTGGATATATCGGATCGCAGTCAATGTCTGCCTTGATTTCCAACGCGCCCAGGCGCATAAACCCGCCTTTTCTATCGACCAGACTTTCGGGGACGACGAGCAGACCTTGCAGGTCAGGGACAACTCGCCACTTCCCGATGAACAGGCTATCAATCACGAACTCGGCACCGCTTTACTGCAGCAGATCAGTCAACTGAACGAACCCATGCGGGATGTGCTGATCTTGCGTGACATCGAGGGCCTCTCCTATGATGAGATCGCCCGACTGCTCAAGATATCCGAAGGCACAGTCAAGTCGCGATTGTTCCGTGCTCGCAGCCAGGTTGTGAAGGGCATGCGTTCGGGACATTTGTCTGATTCGGCAGCCGGATCAGGTTTTTCCACTTTGCCCAGGCTAAATCGGGAACAAAATCCACCAGATGATCGTCCTATAGAACAAAGGAGGTCGTCAATATGAATCAATGGCCTCATGATCGTCTGGAAGAAAAACTTGACCAGCTCCTGCTGGACTATCTGGATGCGCGTTTAGATCCTGAAACAAGGGTTCGGTTGCAGCAGCATTTGGCAACCTGTCCGGAATGCCGGACCAGGATCGAGGAAAACCAGGCGTTTGCCGGATTACATGAAAAGCTGATTGTCCCCAACCAGTCGGCTGAACCCTCGACTGTTTTTGCAGCCCGTCTGAAAATGCAGATTCAGAACGAAGCCAGCATGCCAAATACCCAGAAGCGTATCATCCGTTCAAGATGGTTAACCGGTTATCGAAATTTTAGCCGGATGACAGCAGCAGCTGTCCTGGTTGTCCTGATCAGCGCCGGTGGCCTGTTGACCTACCGTCTTCAACAGCAGAACAACCTGTTTGATCAGCCGGCCACTGCTACAACAACTCTGCCGGCTGCCATGATGGCAGAACAAGCTGTATCGCCTGCTGCGGAACCCACTGGTGGAAATGCTCAGGAAATGGCAACCGGAAACCAGATTGCCCTTGACAGTGCAAATGGCTTCGGGAATCCATCAGAAGAAACGACTGCAGGTGCTCGCCTGTTCAGCAAGGCAGCGCCGGAAAGTCTCTGGCGGGATGCCTGGGCTGAGAACATGGTCTTGCCGTTGCATAACAAAAAGGTTCCGGATCAACCGGTCCTGACCCGTGAACTCCTTGCCGGTGCCAAAGCGGTGATCTGGATTTTACCTGATGTGTTGATAGTTGCGTTTGATCAAGACCAGATCGATTCCCAGCTTGAAGACGTAGCCCAGTTGAGTCAGGGGTACGACCCGTCCTGGACAACTGAATTGCGCTCGGAAGAATCAATACAGGAATTTCTGGCAGCTAAATTCGGATCTGAAATTGCAGCTGAAATATCCGGAATAATCATCATTCAAGATTGCCGCTATTTGATCTTGACTATCGGAGGTAATTGACTTGAGTCCAAAACTGATGCTCATCGACGGCAATAGCCTGATCAACCGGGCGTTTTTCGGGTTAGCCGGACGCAACCGGCTGACTGCACCGGATGGCACACCCACCGGCGCCTTGTATGCTTTTATCAATATGTATTTGCGTTTCCGTGAAGAATTCGGTCCAGACGAGGTGATTGCAGCTTTTGACCGCAAGGAGCCGACGTTCCGCCATGAAATGTTCGATGGCTACAAGGCAACCCGCAAAGGGATGCCAGACGATCTGGCTGTCCAGATGCCGATTTTGAAACAGCTGGTCGACTTGCTGGGAATCGGGCAGATCGAAATGCCAGGATTCGAGGCGGATGACTTGCTGGGAACACTGGCCAGGACGGCTGAAGCCGAAGGCTGGGACGTGGTCATCCTGACCGGTGACAAAGACAGTTTCCAACTGGTCGATGAGCGGATTTCAATCTGGCAGCCGGTCACCTCTGCTGGTAAAACTGAAGTTCAGAAGTATGATCCTGCGACAGTCATTGCGCGCTATGCGATCCGGCCGGACCAGTTTGTCGACCTGAAAGCCCTGATGGGTGATCCATCCGACAATATCCCCGGTGTTCGCGGTATAGGTGAGAAGGGGGCAATGGAACTCGTTGCCCGATATGGCAGTCTCGAAGCCATCTATGACCATCTTGACGAGATCAAGCCGACACTCGCCAGCAAGCTCCGCGAAAACAGGGATATGGCCTTTTTGTCGCAGCGGTTGTCACGGATTGCCTGTGATGTGCCACTGCCCAATTCACTGCCGGAATTGGCAGGAAAACCAATTGACCGTGCTGCCTTGCGCAAAGCCTTGATCAAGCTTGACTTCCGAAGCCTGATCAACCGTTTAGGTGTGAACGAGGATCCTGCGGACGTTGATCAGAAGTCGGTTGAAACGCTGTCGGTAGCCCAATGCCAGCTTGATGATTTCACAAAAGCCATCCATGCTGTGTCGGGGCAGGCAGATGCACGCCTGACTTGGGTGATCGGCCATAGTGGACAGCTCTACTGGCAAAACACGCATCAGACTACATCTGTTGTTTATGAGTTGCCGGCAGCCGACTTTGCCAAAGCCTGGGAAATGCTCAGCCAGGCGAAAATTGCGACAACCTGCAATGACTATAAGAAAAACCTGAGAAACCGCCAATTACCTGTCCTGCAAGGGCCAGTCCATGACGTCCTGGTTGCGGCTTATCTCCTGAACCAGCTGGAAGGCAAGCCCGACCTGGAGCGCCTGTACAGCCGGGCTCTCAACCAGCCTTGGCCATGGCCGGCTTTCCAGGTGCAGGAACAATCCGGCAAGAAAGCTGCGCCACAGCAGCAGGATCTCTTTTCCCTGGCTGAGGTGAGCCTGTCCCAGCCTGAACAGCTGCCGCAGCCGGAAGAAACACCCGTGGCCGTCTTAGCGCTGGCTGCGATGCAAAAAGCCCAGGCTGTATCGATTGCTGAACGGAAAATCGAACATTTGGCCTACGATGTCGAAATGCCACTGGCCGGACTGCTGGCCGAGATGGAACAGGCTGGTTTTGCTATCGATCAGGCCGTGCTCGAGGACTTGGCGCTTTCGATGCAGACCCGGATCGATGAACTTCAAACCCAGATTTATGAACTGAGTGGCAGACAATTCAACCTGCAGTCCCCTAAACAACTAGGCACTGTCTTGTTTGAACACTTGGGCCTTTCAACCGGCAAGAAACGGACAGGTGGCAATTTTTCGACTGACTCGGAGGAACTCGAGAGACTGGTTGACCAGCATCCAGTGATCGCGCCGATTATCGAACATCGCCTGATTGCCAAATTGCGTTCGACCTTTGTCGAAGGCTTGCGCAAAGCAATTGACAGCCGTGACGGGCGCGTCCACACGACGTTCAACCAGGTGTTGACGACGACAGGACGATTGAGCAGCACCGAACCCAACTTGCAGAATATCCCGATTCGCGCGGAGCAGGGCAATCGGATCCGCTCAGCCTTTATCGCAGCACCTGGGTATATTCTGCTCGATGCGGACTATTCACAGATTGAGTTGCGCCTGTTGGCCCATTTGGCACAGGATCCGGCCATGTTGTCTGCCTTTAACCAGCACGAAGACATCCATCTCAACACAGCCTGCCATATTTTCGATTTGCCTCCGGAAAGCATTACGTCCAAACAGCGTTCGATTGCCAAAACAGTCAATTTCAGCATTGTCTACGGGATCAGCGACTTTGGCTTGGCCCGGGACCTTGGTGTGACGGTCAAGCAGGCTCACCAGTACATTGAAGGCTATAACAATGAGTACCCCCACGTCCGCAGTTACCTCGACCAGCTAATTCGCAACGCCTATGAAACCGGTTATGTCGAGACCTTGTTCGGCCGCCGCCGTTACTTGCCTGAACTGCAGTCGGCTAACCGGAACCTGCGCCAGTTTGGTGAACGGGCAGCTATGAACACCCCGATCCAGGGGACAGCGGCTGATTTGATCAAGATGGCCATGGTTCGCGTGCGCACCCTTTTTGCCAGGGAAAAACTAGAGGCGAGACTTGTCCTGCAAGTTCACGATGAACTGATCGTCGAAGCTCCCCTGGCTGAGGCTGACAGGGCAGCGGCATTGCTCAAAATCGCCATGGAAGAAGCCTTGAGCCTGAGTGTGCCGCTGATCGCCGAAGTCCACCGCGGCCATCGCTGGAGCGACTGCAAGAATTGACACTAACTAAATACAGACTGATGACCTGACATCATTATGTTATGAAATCGAGGATCTCTTCATGTTTATCATAGGAATTACCGGTGGAATTGGCTGTGGCAAATCGACAGTCGCCCAACTCTGCCGCGATGCTGGCCTGACTGTCATTGACGCCGACGAAATTTCCCGGCAGGTCACGGCTCCGGCAGGATCAGCGATCGAACCGATCATTGCCAGGTTTGGGAAATCCGTCATCAACGAGGAGGGCGGTCTTGACCGGGCAAAAATGGCCAGGCAGGTTTTCGCCGATCGCCGGTCACTTGACCAGTTGAGTCAGATTGTCCACAGCGAAGTCATCGCCGAAATGAAGCGGCAGGTCGAGTTGTTGCGGGCTAAAAAGGCCAAGGCCATCATACTTGATGTACCGATTCCGGTTCGCCAGGGCTTCCTGGATACGGTAGATCAAGTCTGGGTGGTCTGGTCGGACGAAAAAATCAGGATCGAACGTCTGCGAGGCCGTGGCCTGGCAGAAGAGGATGTTCGCCGGCGGATGGCAATGCAGATGACCCGTGAAGAATACGAGGCAATCGCCGATCATCTGATTGACAATAACAAAGACTATCCGGCCTTGATTGAACAAGTTGAGGCGCTGCTCAAGCAGGAACTCGGCAACCGAGGTATCCGTTTCCAGTCGCTGGCCCGTCACGGCGACGTGCAGGAGAGTTCCGATGAATCAAATGAAATCAGCGATTTGCTGGATGAAGAAAGTTTGCCGTTATGAGTGGAGCCGAACCTCAACCGCAAGTCGATCCGGAAACGAATCGAAAAGGTCTTGAGCTTGACCGCAAGCAGACAAGCACCTGGCGGATCGGTGCGATCCTGCTTGGTCTACAACTCATCCTGGCCGCAGCCACGCTTGTGATCCGAGTGTTCAGCGTCATCAATCAAGTGCCTGGACCGCTTGTGTCCGGCCACGGGTATGACGGGTTCAGTCTTGGCTTTGCCGTCGCCCTGTCCGTGATTGATCTGGCCTGGCTGGCCTTTTATTGGCGTAGAAGCTTCAAACTGCAGAGCCAAACGCCTTTGTCATCGACTGTTTCACAGCAGGACAGCTTGACATCACGCCAGGACAACTTCCCAGCCCGCCGGACTTTCGACTTCCGGGATACGCTGCCGAAGACGCTTGCTCGAATGCACGCCATCATCGCCTGGCTGATCTGCCATACTGCATTAATCCCGTTTATTTTGCTTGCCGACCGGGCGGAAAAAACAGGTGTCAAATCCTATCCGCTGATCCTGACAGCTCTGTTGATCATGGGTTTGATTCCGGTCATTTCGATGGCCTGGCTCGACTTGTACTTGACTCGCAAATTCTCATCCTAGGATGATGCCTCTAGACATGAACAGAAAATCCGCGTGCAGGTCAATGCCTGCTCGCGGATTTTTATAAGTTGGAACTTGATTCAGTTCATAGCAGAGGGTATGAAAGACGTTTGATCAGACGTTGAAGCGGAAGAGCACGATGTCTCCATCCTGCATGACATACTCTTTGCCTTCTGATCTGACCAGCCCTTTCTCCCGGGCTACAGCATAGGTTCCACAAGCCATCAAGTCGTGGAAATTGACGACTTCGGCGCGAATGAAGCCGCGTTCAAAGTCGGAATGGATCTTGCCGGCAGCTTGGGGCGCCTTTGTCCCGCGTTTGATTGTCCAGGCCCGGACTTCGTCGTGGCCGGCAGTCAGGAAGGACATCAAACCCAGCAAATGGTATCCGGCTTTGATGATTTTATCCAGGCCGGATTCTTCGAGACCCAGATCTGCAAGGAACAGTACGCGCTCTTCATCGTCGAGCACTGAGATTTCTTCTTCGATCTTGGCACTGATCGTGACGACTTCAGCATTTTCACCTTCGGCAATTTTCCGGACTTCAGCCACAACAGCTGGTTCAGGGCCGGTCAGGGCATCTTCGGAAATATTGGCGACATAAAGGACCGGTTTGATTGTGAGCAGGAAAAGGTCACGCAAGTAGGGCAGTTCATCTTCATCGAAGCTCAGCGTGCGTGCGCATTGACCGGACTCCAGGCAAGCCAGGATTTTTTCCTGGACTTCAAGTTCTGCCTGGAATTTTTTGTCGCCACCTTTGAGCATTTTCTGCGTTTTGTCGATCCGGCGCTCCATGTATTCCATGTCGCTGAGGATAAGTTCGAGATTGATGGTTTCGATGTCGCGGGACGGATTGGTCTGGCCATCGACATGGATGACATTCGGATCTTCAAAACAGCGCACGACATGAACAATGGCGTCAACTTCGCGGATGTTGGCGAGGAATTTGTTGCCAAGGCCTTCACCTTTACTCGCACCGCGGACTAGTCCGGCGATATCGACGAATTCGATCGTCGCGGGTGTGTACTTTTTGGGGCTGTACATCTCGGCAAGTTTGTCGAGACGTTTATCCGGTACGGCGACAACGCCGATGTTCGGATCGATGGTGCAGAATGCATAATTGGCCACCGCGGCCCCGGCTTTCGTAATAGCATTGAAAAGCGTGCTTTTGCCGACATTCGGCAGACCGACAATACCCAGACGCATAGAAGTCCTCCTGTTTTTAACAGAGGTATTATGGCAGATTATGGCCAATCGTACAACCGATCAAGTTTTGCCTTTTGTCGAGAATTGACTGGTTTTGTCATCCAGACTGTCCACAATCCTGTTTATCGCTCTGATAATCTAATGCCATCATCAAGGGGGTGGTTGATATGAGCAGTCTGAGATATGGAAAAACCAAGTCTGCCGCAGTTTTTGGTATCGATGGCGTACTTGTAGAGATCGAAGTCGCCTTGCTGCCTGGTTTGCCGTCGTTTGACATTGTCGGACTTGGTGATTCGGCCATTCGTGAATCGCGCAACCGGATCCACGCTGCGATCCGTAGCAGCGGATTTGAGTTCCCGGTCAGTCGCGTGACAGCCAGTCTTGCACCGGCCTGGTTGCGCAAGGAGGGAAGTGCCTTTGACTTACCATTGGCTGTAGCTGTCCTGATCGCCTCCGGCCAGATTCGTCTCCACAAACAATTTGCACAAGCAATACCTTGTGCATTCGGCGAACTTGGCCTGGACGGTCAGGTCAGGCCCATCCCAGGTGTTTTCAACCGTACTGCCGCCTGCCATGATGCCAGGATCAGGCAGCTGATCGTTCCGTCTGACAACATCGGTGAAACAGACCCGTTTGCATCTGAAGGCCTTCATGTCGCTGGTGTCGATTCCCTGAAAAAGTGTGTGGAAATTTTACGCATGGGCATTGACCAGCAGATTTCACAGCCTGTCAATCGGCAATCCTCATCAATCAATCCACAAACAACGCCTGCTCCAGACATCTCATCGATTCGTGGCCAGTCCAAAGCGATCAGGGCATTGACGATCGCTGCAGCTGGCTGGCATCATTTGCTGCTCCTGGGTTCGCCTGGCAGTGGCAAGACCTCATTAGCCTCGACAATTCCGGGAATCCTGCCATCATTGCGGCAAGAAGAATCGCGGATGGTGACCCGGATTTACAGTGCTGCCAACCGCTTGACCGGTCGAACAGGCCTGGTTCAAGTCCGGCCATTTTGCGCCCCGCATTTCTCTGTGACCCGGGCTGCCCTGATCGGTGGCGGTAATCCTCCGGTGCCCGGCCTTTGCAGTCAATCTCATCTGGGTGTGCTTTTCCTTGACGAGTTGACGCAAATGGACGCTGCGATCGTCGATGTCTTGAGGCAGCCTTTGGAAGAACACTATGTCCAACTGTCAAGGCTGCGCCATAATCTGACGTTCCCGGCAGATTTTCTGCTCGTCGCAGCCGCAAATCCGTGCCGGTGCGGCGAATACTTTGAACCTGGCCAACGTTGTCGTTGCTCGAATGAGTCTGTCAGCCGCCATCTGGGCAAAATCAGTGGGCCGCTCCTTGACCGTCTTGACCTGACGGTTGAAGTCATTCGGCCGAACACCGATGACCTGATCCTGACCGTGAGATCGACACCAGACGATATGATTTCGGTGACTTCGGCTAACATTCGCCAACAGATTGAAACATGCTGGCAGGTTCAATATGAACGCTGTAAGCTGCTTGGCCTCGAGCCAATTCTGAATGGCCGCATGCACGAACCAGATCTTGCCAGGATTTTCCAGATTCCTGACCATGTGCTGCATTTGGCGGGCCAAGCTGCCAGTCAATTCCAGCTCAGTGTCCGCAGCTACCAGAAATTGCTGCGGGTAGCGCGTACGGTTGCCGATCTTGAACAGTCTGAAACTGTAGCAGCAGAGCACTTTGCAGAAGCACTCCAGTATCGGCTGCGGCTGCCGGTGGAACATCTGGTATGAAACTGGATACGATGGCGATCCAAGACCTGGCATATGCCATTCATGTGACCAACTGCCAACGCGCGTGTGGCATTCGAAACCGTGATTTACGGGTGTTGCTGGACAGCGTCTGGAATTTCAGTCAACTCTTTGATCGGACAGCAAACCAGTTGGCTGAGATGCTCGAACAGTATTTATCAGTCGCTGAAATTGATCTTGTACCCTGTCAGACAAAATCAAATAGCCGCAAAAACCATCGTCCGATCAACCTTCCGCCAGTCGGTGAATTCATCCGGTCGCTTCTCGATCGATCAGGCTTGGAAAAAGCATTGATAACAGCCCGGTCGTCTGAACCGCTGCAAATCTATCCATTGGCTTCCGGCGACCCTCGATATCCCGATCGCCTGAAGTCGGTTGATTCGAGTCCGGCGGTTTTGTATGTTCGAGGCACTGCGCTGGAAACTGCGTTGGATCGACCCCTCTGGGCCACGGTCATTGGCACCCGGACACCAACGATATATGGCCAGCGCGTGACACAAGTGATCACCAGGGATCTGGCCGCTCGCGGGACTGTCATTGTCAGTGGGTTAGCCAGGGGAATCGATACACTGGCCCATGAGACCGCAATCGAACAGAATGGTCTGACCGTTGCAGTCACGGGTTGTGGGCTTGATCGGGTCTATCCACCGGAGAATGGACGCCTGATGGAAAAGATTGCCGAATGTGGTGTCCTGATATCCGAACATCCGCCAGGAATAGAACCCCGACGACAGCATTTTCCAGCTCGCAACAGGATCCTCAGTGGGTTGTCGGATGTTGTCGCCGTCATGGAAGCTGCGCAAAAAAGCGGCACCCTGATAACGGCTGGTTTTGCCGGCGACCAGGGCCGCGATGTTTTCGCAGTGCCTGGCAATATTCTCGATCAGGCAAGCAGCGGCTGTCATCAGCTGATCCGTGACGGCGCAAAACTGCTTGAACAGGCATCCGATATTTTCAGGGAGCATCCCGTGCGATTTGTCCAGGAACTACTTGTGCCGCTTTACTGTCAGCCAAGAATTGCAGACAATCCAGCAGGCCAGCTATCTGGCCGGCCCGTTCATGCAACTTCGACCGAACCGGGTAATTCTCAAGCTGCCATGAGCAAGGAACTCGAGCAGAATGGATTGCTGGCGAACAGCATTCTGCAGATTTTACGCGGCCAGAACTTGACACTTGACCAGCTGGCGGAGCTGTCTGGCCAACCGGTCCGGTATGTCATCACCGCAATATCTTTCCTGGAATTGGGCGGCCAGATCGTCTGCCAGCGCGGACGATATGCTTTGACAGCGTCCGGACAATGCAGTATATAATGTATCAAAACATCGATTAGCCTTTTTCGAGGCACAAAATCGCTTAAAGGGAAGTATTGAATGGGCAAGAATCTTGTCATTGTCGAATCACCGGCCAAGGCCAAGACCATCGGCCGATATTTGGGTCAAAACTACCGGATCACCGCATCCGTCGGCCATATCCGCGATTTGCCGGCGTCCAAACTGGGTGTCGATGTCGAACACGCTTTCAAACCGCAGTACAGCACGATGAAGGGCAAAGAAAAAGTCATCGCTGAATTGAAGGACATGGCCCAATCGGCAGATAACATTCTGATCGCAACCGACCCTGACCGCGAAGGCGAAGCCATAGCCTGGCACATCGCGCAGGTCCTCAAAATCGACGAAATGAGCCCTTGCCGGATCACTTTCAATGAGATCACGGAATCTGCGGTCCAGCAGGCGGTCCAGCACCCCCGGGCCATTGACATGAACCTGGTCAATTCGCAGCAAGCCCGCCGGATTCTCGACCGACTGGTCGGCTATGAACTGAGCCCGCTCCTCTGGAAAAAAGTACGCAAAGGGCTTTCGGCCGGTCGAGTCCAATCTGTGGCCACCCGGCTGATTGTCGACCGCGAAAAGGAAATCGCCAAGTTCAAACCCGAAGAATACTGGCTGTTGACGGCTTTCCTGCATAAGAAAGCGAAGGACCCGACTTTCCGTGCCCGCTATCACGGGGAGCTGAACAATGGCAAGGTCGAAAAAGTCCGTCTCACCAACCAGGAACAGACTGAGGCCATTCTTCAGGCAGTCGATGGCAAGCCTTTCAACGTAGCTAAAGTCAAGAAGGGCAGCAAGCTTAAACAGCCCTATGCGCCGTTTACAACCAGTACACTGCAGCAGGAAGCGTCGCGCTATCTTGGCTTCACGGCGAAAAAGACGATGAGCGTTGCCCAGCAACTCTATGAAGGCGTTGAATTGGCTGGCGTTGGCGCGATGGCCCTTGTGACCTATATCCGTACCGACTCCGTCCGTGTCTCGGATGAGGCGGAACAGGAAGCACGCAAATACATCCAGGAACGATTTGGCGCCGAGTACTTGCCGAAGTCACCCCGTAAATTCCAGAATCGCAATAAAGCCCAGGACGCCCACGAAGCGATCCGTCCGGCTCATTTTGACCTGGCACCGCAGAGCATCAAAGCCCAGATCTCGGCCGACCAGTTCCGGCTATACCAGCTGATCTGGGATAAATTCATGGCTTCCCAGATGGCCGCAGCGCAAGTTGACACAGTTGTCGCCGACCTGACCAGCAACAGCCATCTTTTCCGAGTCAGTGGCGAGACGATCCGCTTTCCTGGTTTTCTGGCCCAATATGGTGTTGCCCTGGTTGACAGCGAACCAGAAAAAGAAGCCGACGAAGATACAAAAGAAAAATTGCCAGAACTCAACGAAGGCGAAACCCTGCTGCTGGACAAAATAACACCAGAGCAGAAGTTTACCCAACCGCCAGCCCGTTACACAGAAGCCAGTCTGATCAAGGCAATGGAAGAGAAGGGGATCGGCCGCCCGTCGACATACGCCCCGACCATTTCGACCATTCTTGACCGCAAATATGTCGAGAAGGACAAGAAATACCTGCTGCCGACAGAACTTGGCAAGGTTGTCACGGAGCTTCTCGAAAAGAACTTCGAGTCGATTGTCGATGTGACGTTTACTGCGGATATGGAGAAAGACCTCGACACCGTCGAATCCGGCGAAAATAACTGGGTTGAGATTCTCAACCAGTTCTATCCGCCTTTTCATGAAAAAATCGTCAAGGCGACTGATGGCGTGGAACGGGTCAAGATTGCCGATGTACCGACCGGCGAGAAATGCCCGGACTGCCTTGAAGGCGACCTGGTCATCAAGGAAGGCCGGTATGGCAAGTTCATCGCTTGTTCAAATTACCCGACCTGCAAACATACTAAAAATATCGAGCAAGACATCAAAGCCCATTGCCCCAAATGCCACTCTGGCCTGGTCCAGCGAGTTTCCAAGAAATTCAAAGGCAGCCGGTTCTATACCTGCGACAAAAAGGGCAGCGATCCGAATTGCGATTTTATCTCGTGGGACTTGCCGATCGATGACAAATTCTGCCCAACCTGCAACAGTTACATGGTTTTAAAACGATTCAAGGGCCGCACCTATCCAAAATGTGGCAACCGCGACTGCCCGACCAACCAGAAAAAGGAAAAGCCTCAGGCTGAAAGTGCAGCAGAACAGCAGGATACGGCAGCAGAACAGCATGACACGTAAGATCACAGTTATCGGCGCAGGGCTGGCCGGCTGCGAAGCTGCCTGGCAAATTGCCCGGCGGGGAATCCCTGTCTTGCTGATTGACATGAAACCGCAGCAGATGACCCCGGCACATCATCTGCCGCAATTTGCCGAGCTGGTCTGCAGCAATTCATTGCGCGCCAACCGTCTGGAAAACGCCGTGGGTTTGCTCAAGGAAGAAATGCGCCGGCTTGGCTCCCTGATCCTGGCCTGCGCTGATGCGACGGCAATTCCCGCTGGCGGAGCCCTCGCTGTTGACCGTGATGATTTTGCGGCCCTGGTCACCGAAAAGATCAAGAATCATCCGCTGATCGAATTCCGCTCCGAACGGATTGATACGATACCCGAGGTTTCCGATGCACCGGTCATTGTGGCCACTGGTCCACTGACCGATGGCACATTGTTTGACGATATCCGCTCCAAGCTGAACCTGTCGACATTGCATTTTTTCGACGCAGCTGCTCCGATCGTCTCGGCAGACTCTATCGATATGTCCATCGCGTTCCGCCAGTCCCGGTACGGCCGAGGCGGCGACGATTACATTAACTGTCCCTTCAATCGTGAAGAATATGAACATTTCCATGCCGAGCTGATTGCTGCTGAACTGGCAGCCGTCAAGGACTTCGACAAGGAAATCGTCTTTGAAGGCTGCATGCCGATTGAAACGATGGCCAAGCGCGGTGTGGATACGATCCGTTTCGGCCCGCTCAAGCCGGTCGGACTGGTCGACCCACGCACTGGCCGTGAACCTTACGCTTGTGTTCAGTTGCGCCAGGACAACCAGGCTGCCAGCTTATATAACATAGTTGGCTTCCAGACCAGGCTCCGCCAAGGCGAGCAGAAACGCGTGTTCAGCCTGATCCCGGGACTTGGTTCAGCAGAGTTTGTCCGTTTCGGGGTGATGCATCGCAACACCTATTTACCGTCACCGGAAGTTCTTGAACCGACTTTCCGTGTCCGCAGGCCAAGTCCCCTCTATTTTGCCGGCCAGATGACCGGCGTCGAAGGTTATGTCGAATCAGCTTCGTCCGGCTTGATTGCCGGGATTCAGGCCGCGCTGGAATTCGAGGCCGCAGACGAACAGGTTCGCCAGTCGAATTTGCCGTCACGCGACACGGTGATTGGTTCCCTGGCCCATTATATCGCTGCGGCTGAAACACGTCATTTCCAACCCATGAATGCCAACTTTGGCCTGGTCGCCCCACTAACAGGCAAATTCCGGAGCAAACAGGATCGCCAGCAGGCTGTCATCACGCGCGCCTTGGCTGAAATCGACCAGATTGCCATGAAAATCATTGTAGACGCCGATCCATAACGAATAATCTATTGCATCAGAACGGGTTTCAAGGCTAAGATTAAATCGCATCAAAGAACATGAACAGCGGAAGGATTGCAGATTATGGCAGGAATTTTCGGGCTTTTCGACTATAACAAAGAAGGTCCAGGAGTCCAGAAGGATGAACCGGACAAAGGGCCAATCCTCGGGACATTGACAATACTTTCCCGCAGGCTGTGGGATCTGATGAAACTGAACATGATGATGATCATTTTCAGCATTCCGGCGCTGGTGATTGCCGGGTTGGTCGCGGTCTACCTGGTTTCTGCGATTTTTCCGGAATTATCGATCGAATCATTTGCCGCGACTTTAACCAGTCTTGGGGTCACGACCGCAGACAGCCAACAGATTGAATCCATGGCGGTCTTTCAATTGACGCTGCTTTATGTCACGATTGCAGCGGCACTGGTCGGCACATCATTGTTTGTCATCGGACCATTCCAGGCTGGTTTCGCCTATGTCCTGCGCAACTATGTCCGTGATGAACATGTTTTCGTCTGGTCAGACTTCATGGAACACGCAAAGGCCAATCTTCGCCAGTCAGCTTTAGCCGGTGTGATCGGAGCGGTTGTGGCCGTGGTCCTGACCATGAATTACGCCTTTTACAACAATTCCCAGCTGGATTTCCTGCCACCGCTGGCCCGCATGGCCATCCGGATGCTGATCCTGATGCTCGCTCTAATCTGGATCCTGATGCAGCAGTATATTTATCCCATGACGGTGACCTTCAAAATGACTTTGCCGCAGATCTATCGCAACAGCATCCTGTTCGTGATCCTGCGCCTGCCTTATAATCTGCTGCTTCTGTTGCTGGCAACCGTGATGTTTTTGGTTATCCCTTTTGCCCTGCTTTATTTTGGCTCCAACTGGGCCGTCTTGATTGCACTCGCCTGGTATCTGGTTTTCGCTTTTTCAATTTTCCAGTTCTTGTCGATGGCAATTGTCTGGCGGGGCTTCAACAAATACTTGATCAACACCCAGGCCCAGGCACAAGAGTGATCATTGCCCGATTCACGATGGTTTTCGAAAATGTGGATGAAAAATGAGGATAAAAAAAGATCTGATCGATAGCCGATCAGATCTTTTTTTACCGATTTTAACCGATCAAGTCCTTCATCTCGTACTGGCCAGCGGGTTTGCCGGCGACGAATCTGGCGGCGGCCAGGGCACCGCGGGCGAATACCTGACGGGACTGGGCACTGTGATGGATGCTGATTGTCTCTTCGCCGCCTGCGAAGAGGACCGTGTGTTCACCGACAATTGTCCCGCCACGGATGGCGTGCAGGCCGAGTTCACGATTGCCGCGTTTCTGGCGGACCTGGGAGCGATCATATGTGTATTCAAGCTGGTGGTCGAGTGTATCGTTGATTGCATCAGCAATCATCAGAGCAGTACCCGAAGGGGCATCAACCTTTTGCCGGTGGTGAGCTTCAATAATTTCAATATCGAATTCGGGGTAGAGGATGGCGGCCGCTTTTTGAGCCAGGCTGATCAGGACGTTGACGCCAAGCGACATGTTGGCTGAAACAAAAATGGCGCTCTCGGCCGACAGCGATGTCAATTCCGCTTTCAGGGCCTCGTCGAGTCCGGTTGTACAGATCACAGCCGGTTTTTTTGTCCGGCGGATCAGTTCGAAAAGTCCGGGCAAGGCGCCAGGATTGGAAAAATCGATGATGACATCAAAGTCGACCGTGCAGTCAGCTGCATGGGCAAAAACAGGGAAGGAGTGCTGGATGGTCTGGTTCTGGTCGTAACCGGCAACGATGGCCAGGTCCTGGCTTTCACTGGCAAGACCAGCGATGACCTGACCCATCCGGCCATTGCAACCGCTCAAAAAGACGTTTGTCGGCATAAGGTGCTCCTTGGCTGTAAATTCAACAGCGTGAATAAATCAATCAAACAGACAGGCAATCAATCGATCAATCAATCAATCAATCAGATCAGTTTGAAATCGGCTAAAGTCCGGCGAATCAATGCGGCACTCGCTTCACTGGGTTCGCAGAGCGGCATCCGACACTCGCCGACATCGAAACCCATCTGCGAAACGGCATATTTGACCGGAATCGGGTTGACTTCGCAGAACATCGCCTTGATCATCGGGGTCAGGCTGATCTGGATCCGGGTCGCTTCAGTGACGTTTCCAGACAGGTATGCTGCAACCATATCATGGGTCAGCCGGGGAACAACATTAGCCACTACCGAGATCACACCCAAACCACCGAAAGACAACATCGGCAGGACAAAGCCATCCTCGCCCGTGTACAGGTTGATTTTGTCACCACACAAGTAGGCGACATCCGGAACCTGTTCGGTTTTACACTCTTTGATGCCGTTGATGTTCGGCAGTTCGGCGAGTCGGGCGATTGTTTCCGGATTGATATTCATCCCTGTGCGGGAAGGCACATTGTACAGAATGATCGGCAGGACAACAGCCTCGGCCACCGCCTTGAAGTGAAGGTACAGACCTTCCTGGGATGTCTTGTTGTAGTAGGGTGTGACGCAAAGCAGGCCGTCGACACCCAGGGCCTCGGCTTTCTTGCTGAGTTCGACCGCGTGGCGGGTATCATTGCTGCCGGTGCCGGCGATGACCGGTATCCGGCCTTTGACAGCTTCGACGACACAGGCGATTGTAGCGAGATGCTCATCATCCGGCATCGTCGATGCTTCTCCGGTTGTGCCGGCGACAACGATCGCATCAGTCCGTTTTGGATATGGAATTCACATAATTTGGCCAGAACTTCAAAATTGACGCCAGTATCAGTGAAAGGTGTGACGATTGCCACCCCGGAACCTGTGAAAATCGGCTTTTTCATTGCGGATTGCCCTCCCGGCTGAACGCTTTAAATTGTTCGCATGAATAGAGCCATGATACCATCCGCTGTACTTTAACGTCAATTCTCGATATAATACTCAACCATGATTAAACAAGCGATTTTAACTATTTCCTGCCGGAAAAACTGATTGCACAGCACCCCCTCGAACAACGCGACCAGTCGCGTCTGCTGTTGCTCGATGGCTGCACCGGACAGACAACGCACCAGGTGTTTTCCGATTTGCCGGAATTCCTGAATCCCGGTGACTGCCTGGTCCTCAACAACACCCGCGTGATTCCGGCGCGCCTGCTCGGCCAGCGCAGCGACTCGGCGACACCGGTCGAATTCCTGCTGCTCAAGCGTCTGAACGAAACAGACTGGGAAGTGATCGTCCGCCCGGGCCGTCGAGTCCGTCCAGGCCATCGGATCGACATTTATCCCCGGGGTACTTGAAGCCGAAGTGCTGTCGGTCCAGGATGACGGCAACCGGATCGTCCGGTTCGAATTTACCGGAATCTGGGAAACGGTGCTTGACCAGGCTGGCTCAATGCCCTTGCCGCCTTATATTCATGAAAAACTCAAGGACAAGGAACGCTATCAGACGGTCTATGCCAAGTTTGATGGTTCGGCTGCTGCGCCGACGGCCGGCTTGCATTTTACGCCGGATCTGCTGAAAAAACTGCAGCAAAAAGGTGTCGATATTGCCGAAGTGACCCTGCATGTCGGCCTCGGCACATTCCGGCCAGTCAAGGCTGACAACATCCTCGATCACCTGATGCATGCCGAGTATTACGAATTGCCGGCAACCACGGTCGAATCTGTCAATCGGGCAAAGGCAGCCAGGCGGCCGGGTCATCGCCGTCGGTACGACGAGCTGCCGTGTGCTTGAAGCAGTTGCGTCTGCGCATGACGGGAAGCTGGTCGCCGGCTCCGGCTGGACGGATATCTTTATCTATCCAGGTTACACATTCAAGATCGTCGACGGACTGATCACGAATTTTCACTTGCCAGAATCGACTTTGCTGATGCTTGTATCGGCAATGGCCGGTCGAGAACATATATTAAATGCATATGAGATCGCAATCCGCGAAGAATACCGGTTCTTCAGCTTCGGCGATGCGATGTTCATCACTAAGAGAAAGGACCAGTGCTGACCATGTCAAGTGACAGATCAGACAACCCGTCAACTACCCAGAATAACTACCCGGTTAATTATGAATTGAAGCACATCTGCAAACAATCGGGTGCGCGACTGGGTGTTGTCCACACCCCGCACGGCTCATTCGAAACGCCAGCGTTCATGCCGGTTGGAACACAAGCCACTGTCAAGGGCATGTCGCCAGACGAACTCAAGCAGATGGGCGCCGGGATCATCCTGTCCAACACCTATCATTTGTGGATGCGTCCGGGCAGTGATATCGTCCGCGATGCCGGCGGCCTGCACCGGTTCATGAACTGGGACCGGCCGATCCTGACGGACAGCGGCGGCTTCCAGGTATTTTCAGCCTCAGTGACCTGCGGCACATCACCGAAGAAGGGGTCGGCTTCAAATCACATATCGACGGATCGCGCCACATCCTGACCCCGGAAAAGTCGATGGAAGTCCAGAATGACCTCGGTTCGGACATCATCATGGCTTTTGATGAATGCACCCCCTGGCCTGCCGAAGAATCCTACGTCAAAAAATCACTGGAGCGGACGACCCGCTGGCTGGAACGCTGCATCAAGTCACATCAGAATCCGCAAAACCAGGCTTTGTTCGGCATTATCCAAGGCGGCACGTATACAGAACTTCGCCAGCAGAGTGCACGCGAAATCACCAGTTACGACCTGCCCGGTTATGCTCTGGGCGGCCTGTCAGTCGGTGAACCGGCTCATTTGCTCTATGAAATGCTGGAAGCGACCGTCCCGTTGATGCCTGCCGATAAACCACGCTACCTGATGGGCGTCGGTACGCCGGACTACCTGATCGAAGGCTCCATCCGCGGTATCGACATGTTCGATTGTGTGCTGCCGACCCGGATCGGCCGCAATGGGACCGTGCTGACTCGCCAGGGGCGGATTATCGTCCGGGATGCCAACTACGCCCGCGATTATGGCCCGATCGATCCGGGCTGCTCCTGTTATGTCTGCCAGAACTATTCGCGTGCTTATATCCGCCATCTGATCAAAGCTGGTGAAATGTTTGGTTTGCGGCTGGCTTCCTGGCATAACCTTCACTTCCTGCTGCAAATGATGGCTGATGTTCGCCAGGCGATTGCAGAAGACCGGCTGCTCGATTTCCGCGATGAATTTTTTGCCAGTTATGGTTACAAAGCCAAATAACATGGGATCAATTCCTGTGAACTTCGCGATTTTCCGGCAACTTCGTATCAGCCCCGTGGAAAACCGGTTCTTGCACTGCTTTAAGCTCTCATGCTAAACTGACATAGCTCATCAGCTGCCAACTTTTTCAAGTTGCGGCTGGATATAAATCAGGAGGAACTAAAATGAATTCTTTTGCTGTCTCAATGACCGCTTCCACAACCAGCTGGCAGAGCATGCTTGGCACACTGCTGCCGCTGGCTCTGATGTTCGGCTTGATGTACCTGTTGCTGATCCGTCCCCAGCGCACCAAGGAGAAGAAACTTCGCGAGCTGGTCAACGCCATGGTAGTCGGTGACAAAGTCATCACAATCGGTGGTGTTGTCGGTAAGGTTGTCAACATCAAAGACGATGAGGTCACGATCTCCACAAGCGTCGCCAATACACTGATCACCTTCAAAAAGGCTTCGATCAGCACGGTCAGCAAACCAGTCAGCGAGTAATTGGTCTTATCATCGAATATCAAGCCAATCTGAAATAATTGCCATGAAGGCGGAGGATTTTATCATGAAACACATCAAAACCATCAGCGGAGCCTGCATCAAGAGCACAGCCGGACAGAGTGCCTGCGGCGAATGCCAGACATCCTGCCAGTCTGCCTGCAAGACCAGCTGCACGGTCGCGAACCAGGCCTGCGAATCCGTCGAGCGCTGATGTCTTTGTTCCGCTGTCGGCGGATCCTCAGCCAACTGATTATTCATCGCAGATAGTGGAAAGCCTAACGGCTTTTCACTATTTTCGTCTCAGCAATAAATTTGTTCGGACATCAAACATGACCACAACCGACTTTTCGGTCCATTATAAGGAGAACATTTTGGTTCATCTATTTTCTTTCCATGAAGACCAACTCGCATTTGACTCGGAGAGCGGTGCCCTGCACACGGTTGATTCGCTTTCTTCCGCAGTCATAAAAGCCTATATCGATGCCAACGGTCAAAGGCCGGATCTGAGCCAGCTGGCCGAACTGGTATCACAATATGGTGATGAAGTCGCTGAATGCTGCGATGATATCGATCAACTGATCGAACGCGGCGAACTCTTTGCCAAGCCACAGCAGATCACACCTGAACAGTTGTATCCAGACCAGCCACGAATCAAATCGATGTGCCTGCATATCTGCCATGACTGCAATCTGCGCTGTGCCTACTGCTTCGCCGGGACTGGCGATTTCGGCACTGGCAAGCGGACGATGCTGGACGTCGAAACCGGCCGAAAGGCGATCGATTTCCTGATCGAGGCTTCCGGACCGCGTAAAAACCTGGACATCGACTTTTTTGGTGGTGAGCCCCTGCTCAACTGGCCAGTCGTCGTCGCCCTGGTTGACTACTGTGAACAGCGTGGCCGGGAATCCGGCAAGATCCTTCGCCTGACCATGACAACAAACGGGGTTCTGCTGGACGATGCAAAATCAGAATACATCAACCAGCATTTCAAGAATGTCGTCCTCAGCCTGGATGGCCGCCCGGAAGTCCATGACCGGATGCGCCCGGACGCCGGTGGCAAAGGCTCTTACACCCGCATCGCCGAGCATTTCAGGAAATTCATCGAACTGCGCGGCAATAAGGAATATTACCTGCGTGGCACCTTTACTGGCCATAATCTGGACTTCACCCAGGATATCCTGCACCTGGCCACGATTGGCAGGCAATTGTCGATGGAGCCGGTTGTCGCGCCACCCGGCAGCGGTTATGAGATCCGCCCGGAAGACCTGCCGACCATCGAAGCTGAATATGAACATTTGGCCGAGACCATCCGTTCAGCCAAAGCACGCGGCGAAGGCTTCAATTTCTTCCACTTCATGCTCGATTTGACCGGAGGTCCTTGCGCTTACAAGCGGATCAAGGGATGCGGGGTCGGCATCGAGTACTGTGCAGTCACCCCGGATGGTGACATTTATCCCTGCCATCAGTTCGTTGGTGAAGAACAGTTCAAGATGGGCAATGTCCATGACGAGCCGGTTATACTGGACGCTGCGGTTCAGATGCCGTTCTTTTCGCTGCTGGTCCCTGACAAAGCCGAATGCCAGTCCTGCTGGGCGAAATATTTCTGCAGCGGCGGTTGTGCTGCCAATAGCCTGCATGTCAACGGCCGCGTCAACGGGATTGATCCAGTCAGCTGCAGACTGCAGAAAAAACGTCTGGAATGTGCGCTTTGGCTGAAAACCTGAGGAGTAAAACCGTGATACGTGACTATGATGGCCATGTTCCAGTCGTTGACCCCCGTGCATGGATTGCCGAAACCGCGGTCCTGATCGGAGATGTGACCATCGGGCCGGAGAGCTCGATCTGGTATGGGGCGGTTCTGCGCGGTGATGATCAGCCGATCATTGTCGGCGCCCAGTCCAATATCCAGGACCTGGCGATGCTGCATGATCGGGTGACCGTAGGTGACCGGGTTTCAGTCGGCCACAGGGCCATTCTCCATGGTTGTACACTTGAAGACGATTGCCTGATCGGCATGGGTGCGATTATCCTCGATGGCGCTGTGATTGGCAAAGGAAGCCTTATCGCGGCCGGATCCCTGGTACTTGGCAATACAATCGTCGAACCGGGAACCCTCTATGCCGGCAATCCGGCCGTCTACAAAAAACATTTGTCCGATGAACGGATCAAACAGAACCTTTCGGGTGTCGAACACTATTTGCAGCATTTAGCCAAATACTGGCCAACGCCAGACGATAAGCAGGTATGACAATTGTATTTATCGAATAATAACTTGTGAGCATTTCTGGCAGTAACCGTCCAATTCCAGATGAACTTGTAGAAGAAGTCAAGGCGCGCAACGACATCGTCTCAGTTGTCGAACAATATGTCCGTCTTGACAAACGCAGTGGTTCGAATTATTTCGGCTTGTGTCCGTTTCATCACGAAGACACGCCTTCTTTCAGCGTGGCGCCGAACAAGCAGATCTATTATTGTTTTGGCTGCCACAAAGGTGGAAATGTCATCAATTTCATCCGTGAAATCGAAAAATGCACCTGGCCGCAGGCCGTGAAAATCCTGGCCGACCGGGTCAGCATCAAACTCCCCGAACCAGACGATGAGGCCTATCGGGAACGGGCTGAATTGGGTGCCCAGTTGGCAAACCTTTATCTCGAAGCCGCCCGGTATTTTTACCGCAACCTGATCGGACCGCAAGGACAGATGGCTCGCCAGTATTTGAAAAACCGTTCGATCACCGACAACACGATCAAAAAGTTCGGGCTGGGATTTGCGGTTGATGACTGGGATGGCCTCGTCCGCCACCTGGCCGGGCTGAAAATTACCGATCCCCAGTTGCTGGAAAAATCCGGACTTTTCAGGCGGGGCAAACAGGGCGGTTTATATGACCTGTTCCGTAACCGCCTGATGTTTCCGATCTTCGACGCCATGGGCAAAATAGTTGCTTTTGGCGGCCGGGTTCTCGACGACTCAGTGCCTAAATACATCAATTCACCGGAAACCCCGGTCTATACCAAAGGCCGGCATCTTTATGGCCTGAACATCGCCAAATCGAGTAGCGAACGCCGACTGATCCTGGTTGAAGGGTATATGGATACGATCGCCATGCACCAGGCGGGTGTCGATTACGCGGTAGCTGCCCTGGGCACTGCGATGACTGAAGCCCAGGCCAACCTGATCCGCAAATACACCGAGCAAGTCATCGTCGGCTTTGATGCCGATGCAGCCGGCCAGACCGCAGCACTTCGAAGCCTGGACATCCTGACGGCACGAGGTCTTAAAGTGTCAGTGCTGCAGGTCCCTGATGGCAAGGATCCTGATGAGTTTATCCGCAAACATGGTTCGGAACGTTTCAGAGCCCTGATCGACAAGGCCTTGCCGCTGCTCGATTTCAAACTCGAAGTCGCCCGCCGCTCCAATCTGGTCAACGGCAGCCTGGATGTCCTGGCTTTTCAAGACCAGGCCTGCACCATCCTGGCCAGGGAAGAAAATGCCATCGTGCGTGAACTTTACGCAGGCAAAGTCAGTGAGCTGCTTCATGCATCACCAGAAAGTGTCGTGCGGGAGATCGAACGCCGCCGCCAGACGACCAGTCCGGAAAAATCAGCGGACCAATTGCACCAGCAACTATCTTCGCGGCAGACAACACCAGCTGCCCGCGAAACTGCACCGGCCACGACTGACGCGGCAACACGAGAAGAAATCTACCTGCTCTGCCTGTTGGCCGAGCACCCGAAACTCTTTGCCCAGCTGACAGATCCGCAGACCCCCGAGGATTTTTCCAATGGTGCGATGCAGATCGTTGCTGAACGGACCCTGGATGCTTTGAAGTCGGAAAAGCCACTCGACTGTTCAAATCTGATGGTCTTTGCCGAATCATTTGTGGTTCATGGCCGGATGCTCAGTGACTTGATTGCCAAAGCCAGCATGAAACTGGATGAAACTTTTGGAGGCCAGGATCCGCAGTGGACTGCAACCGAACTGCTCGGACGATGCGGCTTGAACGGCTGCGGCAGGAATTGCGGGAGACTGCAGCTCAGGCCGAAGACCAGGAACGGCCGGCTAAGGCTCAGGAGGCCAAGCAAAGGCTACTTGAAATAAACCGGAAAATCCGCCAGCTCCGGTCCCGATAGACTACCCAAGTGAATCAATAACTTATAAAATTGAGATTAAATCGTGGAGGATACAAAGAATGGCTCGAAAAAAAACAAGGATTGCTGAGTGAACTGGTCAACAAAGCGCAGGCGTCCAATAATCAGATTTCCTACAAGGATGTCATGAGTGCGATCGAATCGTCAGATATCGATCTCGAACAGGCGGAGAAAGTGCTCGATCGCCTTGAGGCAATGGGTATCGAAGTTATTCCGGATAACTGCCGAGGAAGACGCGGCTCAGGAGAATGACCTCGATATCAGCAATGTTGAAGGTGTCGGTGTCGATGATCCGGTCCGCATGTACCTGAAGGAAATCGGCAAAGTGCCGCTGCTGACCGCCGATGAGGAAAAAGAACTGGCCCAGACGATGCTCGAAGGCGACGAGGACGCCAAAGCACCGCCTTTGCGAAGCCAACCTGCGCCTGGTGGTCAGCATTGCCAAACGTTATGTCGGCCGCGGCATGCAGTTCCTCGACCTGATCCAGGAAGGCAACCTGGGCCTGATCAAGGCTGTCGACAAGTTCGACTATACCAAAGGCTACAAATTCAGCACCTATGCGACCTGGTGGATCCGCCAGGCCATCACCCGGGCGATTGCCGACCAGGCCCGCACCATCCGCATCCCGGTCCACATGGTCGAGACCATCAACAAGCTGATCCGCATCCAGCGCCAGTTGATCCAGGAACTTGGCCGTGAGCCGGAAGCCGAAGAACTGGCCCAGGAAATGGGCATGACGGTCGAAAAGGTCCGGGAAATCATGAAAATCTCCCAGGAACCGGTCTCCCTGGAAAAACCGATCGGTGAAGAAGAAGACAGCCATCTGGGCGATTTCATCCCGGATGACGACGCACCGTCACCGGCTGACCAGGCTGCGTTCACACTCCTGAAGGAGCAGCTGCTCGAAGTGCTCAAAGGACTGACCCCGCGCGAAGAGAAAGTGCTGCGCCTGCGTTTCGGCCTCGATGACGGCACGGACCCGCACCCTGGAAGAAGTCGGCAAGGAATTCAACGTCACCCGTGAACGCATCCGCCAGATTGAAGCCAAGGCGCTGCGCAAAATGCGCCATCCGAGCCGCAGCAAAAAACTGAAGGATTATCTTGACTAAAGATGGCCTTGTCACCTCAGGTCATGAGTGATCCGTCGACAAACCGGAAATCGCGTCAGCCAGAACTCAGCCTGCGCCTCCTCGCCGTGGCTGATCTGGTCCACCCCTGCAATCGACTGTATGACATCGGCTCAGACCACGCCTGGCTGCCGATACATCTGGTCCGCCGGGGTATATGCAAATTGGCGACAGCATCCGATATCGGGCCTGGCCCGGTCGCGGTGGCCATGCGCAATATCAAACATGCCGGCTTGCAGGAAGCAATCGATACAGCTGTCACTTTCGGACTCGATGGCCATCTGATCCAGCCTGACGATGCGATCGTGATGGCAGGGCTTGGCGGCCTCGAGATGATCGATATTCTCGGCCGGGAACCGCGGATCTGCCAGCAGATCCTTCTCCAGCCCCAGAAATCAGCTCCGGAACTTCGGCGCTGGCTGGCCGACCATCATTACCAGATCGACGACGAACTGCTGGTCCTTGACCGTAGCCGCCTGTATACGATCATCAGTGTCCATTATGAAACTGACCTGACTCAACCGGTCGTTTTGAGCCTGACTGAAGCGGTCATCGGACCCGTCCTGCTCAGGCAGCGGCCAGAACTGTTTTCTGAACATCTGGACCGCCTGGCCAGTCATTTGCGGAAAGCAGTGCGCAGCAATCAAGCGCTGTTGCCTGTTTTGGCCACGGTGGAAGAACTCAGGAAAAAGTGACTTGCGAATATTCATGGGGGACAGATGATGTTGAGTGAAGCTGACAAATCTAGCGATCAGGGGGCCTTGCAGCCGCTAACCAAATCCGGTCGACCTGGCCTGGATATCCGGCTCGGCGATTTTGTGGCGAAAGTTGATATGGACATCCCGTTTTCACTGGCCGAATCCTGGGACAAGGTTGGGCTTTTGATCGGTGATCCGGATGCCCTGCTGACGGGTGTCGTCTTGACGCTCGATATCACGGAACAGACAGTCCGTCTCGCTGAATCCAATGACGCGAATTTGATCATCGCCCATCACCCACTGATCTTTTCACCGCTCAATACGTTGCGCGAAGATATTGTCGAACAGTCGCTGATTCGGATGCTGATCCAGAAAGACATCGCCGTGCTAGCTCTGCACACAAATCTCGATGCCGCCGTCGGTGGCACTGCAGATAGCCTGGCTGACACGCTCGAGCTTGTTGAAAAATCACGCAGTGTCTTCCTGCCCATCGCTCAAGCATCTGTAACCGATTCCTCAATGGCTGCGGCTGATTCCGCACAACCTAATGATGACGATTTTGCAGCAGGACCCGGGCATGGACGGATCATCGAGCTTGACTCGCCGATCGACATCCGCAATCTGCGCAAAATTGTCGCCAGTCGCCTTGGCAGCAGCGGCGTCCGGCTGAACTGCGACCGGATTGCTGAAATCAGCCGCCTGGCCGTTTTCCCCGGATCATTTGACGAGTCCTGGGTCGACCGGCTGGCTGAGTTAGAGGTTGAGGCAATTATTACCGGCGAAATCAAGCACCATGTCGGTTTAAAACTGGCCATGCGCAGCATTTTTGCCCTCGATACAGGCCATGATGTCAGCGAACGTGTCGTTTTGCCACGGCTGGCCCACCGTTTGGCTTTGATTGAACCCGATTTGACCTTTGCCGTAGACTATGGCTTCGATTATAATAAAATGGCTTTCTGAGCAAGCCAGACAACCGCGGGCGCAGGCCGAAAGGCCGCGCGTGAGGAAAGTCCGGGCTCCACAGGGCAAGGCGCCGGGTAATTCCCGGTGAAGGCGACTTCAAGGATAGTGCAACAGAAATAGACCGCCGGCGGCCTCGCGGCGCCGGTAAGGATGGAAAGGTGAGGTAAGAGCTCACCAGCGGCCTGGCGACAGGCCGGCTCTGTAAACCCCGCCTGGAGCAACACCGCGGAGGGACATTATTGTGGCCCGCAAGTCCCGGGGAGGTGGCTGGAGCCGATCTGGCAACAGCCGGCCTAGACAGATGGTTGTCCACGACAGAACCCGGCTTACAGGCTTGCTCAGAAAGCACCTATTATTCGAATGATATGCAGCCGTGCGATGTTCCGTATTGAGCGGAGGCTAGTCATGAAAGCAGAATCCTATCTGTCCCGCGGCGTATCGCCAACCAAAGATGATGTGAAGAAAGCGGTCGCCAGTCAGTCGAAAGGGCATTTTCCCCGGATCATTCTGCAAGATCATCCCTGATCTGGCGGGCGATCCGGCACTGGTGCTCGGCCGTCCATGCCGACGGGGCCGGAACGAAGTCGTCCGCTGCCTACCTGATGTACCGGGAAACCGGCGATCCGGCCTGGTTCGCGCGGCATCGCCCAGGACTCGCTGGTCATGAACACAGATGACCTGCTTTGCATCGGCGCGGTCGATCAATTTCAAACTGTCCAACACGATCGGCCGCAATGCCCACCGTGTCGATGCGGCCTGCCTGGCGGCGATCATTGGCGGCTATGACCGGATCATCGAGCAACTGCGCAGCTTGGGCATCGACCTTGAAATGACCGGCGGGGAAACGGCCGATGTCGGCGACCTGGTCCGCACGGTGATCTGTGATTCAACCGTCGTCGTCCGGCTGCCCCGCGCCAGGTCATCCATGCCGCCAATATCCGCCCGGGACAGGTGATTGTCGGGCTGGCGTCATTTGGCCAGACGACTTACGAAAACCGCGAAAACTCCGGCATCGGCTCCAACGGTCTGACGGCTGCCCGCCATCTGCTGCTGCACCAAGACTATCTGGCCCGATACCCGGAATCCTGTTCCGATACGCTGCCGGCAGACAAGGCCTATTGCGGCGCGTGGCACCTGCCGGACCGCTGCCAGGATCGACCTTGACCGTCGGTGAAGCGATCCTGTCGCCGACCCGCACCTATCTGCCGGTGATCCGCGACATCTTGCCGGCAGTCGCCGGCCGTCGATCTCCGGCATCATCCACTGCACCGGCGGCGGACAGGTCAAATGCCGGGATTTCGGCCAGCGGCATCCGCTATGTCAAGGACAACCTGTTTGCCGACGCCGCCCATTTTCCAGGCGATCAGCGAGTCCGGTGAAGTCGGCGCCGCCGAAATGTACCAGATCTTCAACATGGGCCATCGCCTCGAAATCTACTGCGACGAGTCAGCAGCCGCCGCGCATCATCGAGATTTGCGGACGATACGAACTTGGCCGCCCAGCATCATCGGCCACACAGAAGCTGCTGCCGACCAGCAATGAAGTCGCGTCAGCAACCAGGGCATCGATCCTGGACTATCAGCGGCCAGACATTCACGCTGCGTAATACCTTTACACAGCTTCAGATACAAAATGCTAACATGCTTTGATAGTCTGCCATGGTCAAGGTTCGTGGAATCGTCCAACCACGTACGTTGCCATAGGCGTATTAAGAAGGAGGAACAACATGGACAAAGCACGCAAAGCCGAACTCATCACAACGTATGGCCTGCAGGAAGGCGACACCGGTTCACCGGAAGTCCAGATCGCCATCCTGACCGAACGGATCAACCACCTGACCGAACATCTCAAGGAACACAAGAATGACCATCATTCCCGGCGTGGCCTGCTGATGATGGTTGGTCAGCGCCGTGGCATTCTCGATTATCTGACCAGCCTTGATATTGAACGTTACCGTACGATCATCAGCAAGCTGAACATCAGAAAGTAAGACTGTCATGTCACGAGTGAAAATTGGCGGACGGTCAGCCGCCCGCCAATTTTTCTCACAGACATCCCCGGTACCTTTTCAAACCAATAGTCCCCAGAGCTTATGCGCCGCTGTAGAAGGTAGGTTGCGCCCTGACGTCCGAGGATGACGTCAGCACCGGACCCTACAGGCTACCGCCGTCGCATGAGACAGAAAATTCACCTGTATGGAGGTTACTCCATGAGTGCTAAAAAATTTCAAATGACTTTGGCCGGCAGGCCGCTGGTCATCGAAACCGGCCACCTGGCCCAGTTTGCCAGCGGATCCTGCCTGGTCCGCTACGGCGACACCGTCATCCTGTCCACCGTGACCGCGTCAGCTACACCGCGCCCGGGCATCGACTATTTCCCGCTGAGCGTCGATTACGAAGAGAAAATGTACAGTGTCGGCAAAATCCCCGGCGGTTTCATCAAGCGCGAAGGCCGTCCGACTGAAAAGGCGATCCTGACCTCCCGTGTCATCGACCGCCCGATTCGCCCGCTGTTCCCGAAAGACCTGCGCAATGACTGTCGCGGTCAACAACCTGGTCCTGTCCGTCGACCAGGACTGTTCGCCGGAAATCGCCGCCATGATCGGCACATCGATCGCGATCGCCATTTCCGACATTCCCTGGAACGGTCCGATCGCCGGTGTCCAGATCGGTCTGGTCGACGGCCAGGTCGTCATCAACCCCAATGAAAAGCAGCGCGCGAGTCAGCCAGATGCAGGTCACCCTGGCCGGTACGGCAGAGAAGGTCTGCATGATCGAAGCCGGCGCCAATGAAGTGCCGGATGATGTGATGCTGGAGGCCATCATCGAAGGCCACAAGGTCATCCAGGAAATCTGCGCGCTTCATCAAAGGCATCGTCGCTGAAATCGGCAAGCCAAAATTCGCCTATATTTCATCGGAGCTGCCGGAAGACGTGTTTGCTGCAGTCAAGGAATTCGCCTATGACGGCATGCGCAAGGCCGTCCTGTCCGATGACAAGAGTGTCCGCGACGCGCAAGGTCGCGCATCCTGAAAGCCGCAGACGCTCGAACATATCACCGCAATCAACCCCGAATGGGCTGCCTTTGTCGGCGATGCGATGTACAAGCTCGAAAAGAAAGTTGTCCGCGAATACCTGTTCAAGGAGCACCGCCGTGTCGACGGCCGCGGCCTCGACGAGATCCGCCCGCTGTCCGCCGAGGTCGGCATGCTGCCGCGCGTCCATGGCACCGGCCTGTTCCAGCGCGGCCAGACCCAGGTCCTGACGACCTGCACCCTGGCGCCGCTGTCCAAGGTCCAGATGCTCGATGGTCTCGACAATGAAGAAGAGAAGCGCTACATGCACCATTACAATATGCCCGGCTACAGCATCGGCGAAGCCAAATTCGCCCGTTCACCCGGCCGCCGCGAAATCGGCCACGGCGCACTGGCCGAACGTTCACTCGTTGCCGGTCCTGCCCAGCGAAGACGAATTCCCCTATGCGATCCGCTGCGTCTCCGAAATCCTGATGTCCAACGGCTCGACCTCCCAAGGTTCTGTCTGCGCCAGCACCCTGGCCCTGATGGACGCCGGTGTGCCGATCAAGAAGCCGGTCGCCGGCATTTCGTCCGGCCTGATCGTCAACGAAGAAAATGACAAGGATTACCTGGTGTTCATGGACATCCAGGGCATCGAAGATTTCTTCGGCGACATGGACTTCAAGGTTGCCGGCACAGTTGACGGCATCACCTCGATCCAGGTTGACATCAAAGTCGACGGCCTGTCCTACGACATCATCCGCGACGCATTTGAAATGACCCGCAAAGGCCGCCTGCAGATCATCAACGATGTCATCCTGCCCTGCATCGCCGCACCGCGCGCTGATCTCTCACCTTATGCGCCGAAGATCATCCAGATCATGATCCCGGTCGACAAGATCCGTGAAGTCATCGGCTCCGGCGGCAAAGTCATCAACCGGATCATCGAAGAAACCGGTGTCGAAATCGACATCGAAGACGACGGCCGTGTCTTTGTCGCTTCGCCGAACAGCGCTGCCGCCAGCAGGGCTATGGCGATCATCGAGGGCATTGCCAACGATCCGGAAGCCGGGCCAGGTCTTTGAACGGCAAAGTCACCCGCCTGATGAATTTTGGCGCCTTTGTCGAATTCCTGCCGGGCAAAGAAGGCCTGGTCCATATTTCCAAGATGGCCTGGAAACGTGTCGAGAAAGTCGAAGATGTCGTCAAGGAAGGCGATCTCGTCACCGTCAAAGTGCTTGAAGTCGACGGCCAGGGCCGGATCAATCTGTCGATGCGCGACTGCACCGAAAAGCCTGCTGACTTTGTTGAGTCAGATGGTGGCGATCGTGGCCCGCGTGGCCCGATGCGCGACCGTGGTGATCGCGGACCTGGTTCGCGTGACCATGGCGACCGTGGACCTCGTCCCGGTGGCGACCGCGGCCCGCGAGGCGGCGGTGATCGTGGACCTCGCCCCGGCGGTGATCGTGGCCCGCGCCATGACCACAGCACAACCGAGCGCCCGCATCGTTTCCAGGAACGCCAGGAAACCCCGAACAAACCAGAAGGCCGCCGCGAAATCGAATTCTAAGCGACCAGGTCACAACTGATTCAAAAAGAGAAACCTGTATCCCGACTGGATGTTTTCGAGCAAAACAACCAGGGTGGATACAGGTTTTTTATTGGCGGTAAACACTGATCTTCCAAACGATATTCAACAATGATCAACGTTATTCTGGCTATGGTTTGATCTTGACATCATCGATGATCACAGGTAAAATCAGTGAGTCGTCGGGGTGTAGCTCAGTTTGGCTAGAGTGCTTGCTTGGGGTGCAAGAGGTCGCATGTTCAAGTCATGTCACTCCGACCACGATTAACCGTTGAGGCTTTTCGAGCCTCAGCGGTTTTCTTTATTTTGGCCGCCCCGAATCGAGCGCCTTCATTAAGAGCGAATCATATACCGATTGGTGATACAATAATCATAATCCTACCAGTCTAAGAGCAACGTATGGGGATATCTGTATGTTGAATTCAACAAATAAAAACAAAAACAAAAACAAAAACACGAACACAGAATCCCTGGAGGCGACACAAAAAGCGCCTGATTTCGCAACTGCTACGATCACGCAAGTCTTGTCATTTCTTCGCGTGAACCCCGAAACAGGTCTTGCCCTTGCTGAAATTGATTTGCGTCGGCAAGCGCATGGATTCAACGAAGTTCAAGAAAAAAAAGAACATCCAGTTCTGGCCTTTATCAAAAAATTCTGGGGACTATCCGCCTGGATGCTCGAACTGATTATGATTCTGTCAGCAGTTCTCGGCAAGTATGCTGACCTGGTCGTAGTTGGCATACTACTTGTTGTCAATGCCGTGCTTGGTTTCCTACAGGAACAACGAGCTGGTGGTGTTATTGAGACGCTGCGGAAAAAACTGAAGGTTGATGCACGCGCCCTGCGTGAATCAAAATGGCAGGTTATACCCGCTCGAGAACTGGTACCTGGCGACATCGTCCGGGTTCGTCCTGGAGACATTATCCCGGCTGATATCAAGCTTTTAGATGGCCAATTGAGTGTCGATCAATCGGCCTTGACCGGTGAGTCAAAGGATATTGAAAAAATTTCTGGCGACATACTTTCATCCGGATCAGTTGTCCGACGTGGTGAAGGTAATGGCGTAGTTATGTTGACGGGAGCCCAGACCTTTTTTGGCCGGACAACTGAACTTGTGCAGCAGGCTAAGCCAAAACTCCATATTGAAGCGGTGGTTGCCAAAGTAGTCCGGTGGCTCTTTGTCATTGTTGGCGGTCTGCTGCCCTTGCAATGGAACCAGATCCTGATGATTTTCGGGTATGCGATGTTTGCTTGCCTGGTTGTTAATGATTCGTTGAAAGTTGCAATGATCAGATGGTTGATCCTCAACAGCTAGAAAATTATATCGAAAATGTTTTATCATCAAAGCGATATAAAGTTACAATAGATCCATGAACATACGAACTTTATGGAGTCAATATGCCTTCTAGAATTTTTCCCGGCCGTACTGAACGGCCGGATTGGAATAATCCCCAGTGTGTTGAACGTAACAGGTTTCCTCGCCATGCTTATCTTGTTCAATTCCCGGATCAGCAGACCTGTGAAGAAGCCATCGAAAACAATCGGCGGTATTTGTCACCATCCATCCATATGCTCAACGGCCGATGGGATTTCAAGTTGTTTGATGCAATCCAGCAAATGCCGGACAATATTTTTGCTTACCGCAGTGGATTCGATACCATCGAAGTACCCTCATCCTGGGACATTTCCAAGCTGATTCGGCGCAGAGGGCTGCGCAGCAGGGACCCATCCCGGGATCCGAACCGGGACCAGATCATTTCGGTTTCACCCGATGCTGGTGAACGTTCGGATTGGCCATTTCCACTGAATCCACCCCTGGTGCCTGAGGATATTCCGGTCGGGGTTTATCACCGCAGTGTTCAATTGCCAACCGAGTGGGGCAATGTCCGCAAGAGGATTGTCTTCCATGCCGTGCAATCCTCCTTCCATCTGGTCATCAATGGCCGGATCGCAGGTTATGCCCAGAATGGCCGGATCACGAATGAATTTGATGTCACTCCGCTGATCCATAACGGGACCAACGAAATCTTTGTCCTGGTCTATGCATTTTCTTCAGGCAGTTATCTCAATGGCCAGGCTAATTTTCAAAAACCGGGTATCCTTGGCGATGTGTATTTCGAAGCCGTCGCACCGGTTTCGATTTTCGATTTAAATCTGAAGACGTTTCAACCTGATCCGGCCTTGACTGGAAACTGGCGACTCGAGATTTCGGCAACTGCCATATCCTATAAGGTATCATTGGAAAAACACCGCGTGTGGGCTTGCCTGAAAAAGGATGGACAGACGCTTCATGAAGCAGAAGCGATGGTCGAACCAATACCTTCGCCGGCCATTAAATTTGATAAAGCGGTCCAGCGCGTGGGACAGGTCAAGTTTTCATTTGATGATCCAGATATCACCCCCTGGTCTGATGAAACGCCGGAAATTTACGATTTGTTTTTAACCTGTCTGGACTCCGCCGGCCGCGAAATCAGCTGCGTTCACCAGGCTTTTGGTTTTCGTGAGCTGGGCTGGCAGGACGGCAGGCTGCAGCTCAATCACAAACCCCTTCAACTCATTGCAGTCAATTTCCGGATCCATGATGAAATTCACGGATCAGTCTGGACTTTGCCGAGTCTGGTCCGTGACTTGAGACTGATCAAACAACAGCATTTCAATGCCATCAGGCTGGCCCATGGCCCCGTCGATCCCTTGATTTATGAGCTTTGCACCAGCTTAGGCATTTATGTCCTGCCAGATCAGGCCATACAGCCCCTTCCGGATTGGCAGGCATGCAGCCGTGATGAGCGTTCATGTCTAAAGGAACTTTGGGAAGATGGACAATGGCAGTTGACACTGGAGGATCGCATCCACAATCTAGTTGTCCGCGATCGCAACCAGACCAGTCTGCTAGCCTGGCCGTCAATCGTCGCGAACCCGCGAAAAACGGACGTCTTTGATTCTGCAGTCGATCCATTCAACGCAATCATTCTGTCGCAAGATGACAGTCGGCCTCTGGTCCACCTGATCATCGAGCGACAGGACAGTGGCCAATCAGCCGCCTCTTACGCAGCCACGGATGAATATCTGCTCAAAACTGGCTCGACAGATCGACTTCCGGTCATTGAGATCCTGAATCCTCTGCTCAGCCTGGCTGGTGGTGGATCTGCCAGCTTGACAGATTCGATCGACCTTCTCAATGCGTATTCGCAATATTCTGGTTTGATTTGCGGCCACTGGGATGACGTCCGGTCACTCGCCCATTCCCGGCATGACAAGCGATTTGCTGCTGCCTTGGCGGCGATCCGACGTTCAACCCGGCCAATGGCCATCAAACCACTGGATTTGCTGGCAGGTCAACTCCAGGTCCGGAACCTGAACCGATATTTGTCATTGGATCAGTACCGGATGCACTGGCAGATCAAATGCAACGGCTTGATGGTCGTCGCTGGCGAATTTGATTGCCCGGATATTGCAGCTGGTGAATCGAATACATTGACCATTGACTATGGGCCGATTGATTTTAGCCCGGCGTTTGATTACACGCTTCATTTGACCCTGCACCTGATCCAGGCCAATTTATGGATGGCAGCTGATACCGTGGTCCAGATTGAAAATTTCCAGATCTGTGTTTCCAATTCCGTTCGCGATCCCTATCTGGGTGCATTGCAGCCGGTCATTTCATCCAGCAAACACAAACTGCGTCTGGAACAGGACCGCCATCTCCTGGTCATCTCTGGCCATCGATTCTGGCTCGTCTTCAACCGGATCACGGCGATGATCGAAAGCTGGCGCTGCGGCGACCATGAATTGCTTTCTTTTGCACCCGCAACACACGCAGCCCATCGTGGCAGTTTTGGTTCGCCGATCGTTTTCTGGCGCCCCTTCCAGAGCCAGGACCAACCTTGGCAGGAGGTCTGGCAAAAAGCTGGATTGGATCGCTTGATGCAAACCGTTGATGCAGTTCATTTTGAATGTGACGGCCAGCAGGCACAGATCACCGTTTCCAGCCGTTATGGACCGGCAGGCGAGAAGCCATTGATCCTGGTTAAGACTCATTACACCATCATGGGAGATGGTCAAGTCATGGTTGCCATTCAAGTTGCAACGGAAGGACTTTGTTCGCCGTTAGACCTGCCTCGCATCGGGTTTCGCTTGCACTTGCGGCGCCAGTTTGATCGCATCATCTGGTCTGGCCAAGGGCCTGATCCGACCTGGCCTTGCAGTCAAGCCATGGCTTACACCGGCCAATTCAGCCAGAAACTGGAAGAACTGACTCCAGTATCCAGCCATCCTGGGCAGGAATGGGCACCCCATGCGGGTACACGATGGGCTGCTTTAGTTGACGCCAAAGGAATCGGCCTGCTTTGTGAAAGCGAAGACCATTATGTTTTTCATGCCCGTGATTATCTGCTTGAAGATCTGCTCGAAAATCCTGCAGACCAAAAGCTGATCCGCCAGAATCTGGTTGAATTTAATATCGATTTCCATTTCAAACCGGTCGGCGGAATTTCTGAATCAAATAACGCGAACCGGGATTCAACCACACGAATCTGTAAACAATTGACATTCACACCCATGACTGGATTCCACTAACCCCAAAATCAATTTTTCGGAGCGTGACTCGATGACTTTCAATGATAAAAAATTATTAGTGACGAGTTTAATCACGATTGCGGTCGTTTCGCTGGTCACGCTTGGCATCCTGCAGGCAGATTCATGGTTCGGAAAACCAGAGCCTTCACAATCCCAGGCCACTGGCCAGATCTCAAGCCTGCAATCAGACCGTATTGAAACAACTGAAAGCACGACAAAGAAGGCAACTCAATCAACCCTTGAAGCAACAAGCCAGGCGACAACCGCCACAACGGCGAATGCAACGACGAAAGCTACAACGAAGGCTACAACCAAATCAACAACAAAGGCCACAACTAAAGTGACAACCGTCACAACAACCAAATCAACAACCAAATCAACAACAAGAGCAACAACGATTGCCCCGACCACAACGATCCCCAAGCCAGACTATCGGGGGAAGACCTGGTACGCGATCGGTGATAGCATTACTGCCCAGGATTTATATCCAGCTTATTTAAGCCAGCTGATGCAATTTGCTTCGTATGTCAACGATGGCAGGAATGGCCAGCAAATGGCAACGATGGCCGATAGGGTGACTGAGGAAAACCTGGCCAATATTGACCTGGTCACTGTGTTTGGTGGCACCAATGATTACGGTTACAATATCCCCCTGGGCCAACTCGGTGACAGCTCGGAAAAATACACTTTTTATGGCAACCTGCAATATGTGATCAACAGGATCCGCAATGCCAATCCTGATGTCGAAATCATCTTCATGACCCCGATCAAACGTGGCAACAAAGAAGATTTACCGTTTTATCCCGTCCCGAATGATATCGGTGTCTATCTGGAACAGTATGTTCAGGCGATCAAGGAAGTCTGCAGCAGGAATTCGATCCGGGTGATCGACCTGTATCATGTGAGTGGCATCACCGAAGATAACCTGTCCATTTATACAACAGACTACTTGCATCCGAATGAAGCCGGGGCGAAAAAGATTGCCGAAGCAATCCAGCGGGAACTTGAAAAATAATCTTGTGTTTAAGACGAAACAGAAGGGGACGTGGCATGACATCAACAGATCGCTTAACCTATCTCGACTATGCAAAAGGCATATCCATTGTCCTGGTGGTTTGGGGCCATGTTCTCGCTGACAATAGTCCGATCAAAATCTGGATCTATTCTTTCCATCTGCCGCTTTTTTTCCTGGTGACCGGCATGCTGATGGCCTACAGGCAGAAATGGGCCGGCAAGCGTCTGTTTGATAACTTCACGGCAAAAGCAGGCCAATTGCTGTACCCCTATCTGACATTCAGTATCCTGGCCATTTTATGGGTCATCGTGTACCAAGTCGTCTTTCATACCGGCAGTGTCAGTAACATCACCAGGATTGTCCTGGATACGTTATTTCTGGATGGGTATCGCACTTTATGGTTCCTACCGGCCATATTTTTCGCTGAACTCTTGTTTATCGGCTTGTCCCGCCTTAAAACCAGATATTTTTTTCTTACCTTGCTGGTTCTCTATTGCATGCTCAGCGGCTACTTTTTTCGTGTTGAACTGCCAATTAGCGAAACCCTTCTCGATAATGTCGCCTTCAAGACCGTCAATATCATCAACCGCGCGCTGATCGGTACTTTGTTCATCTGGCTGGGCTATATCATTTTCCCGATTCTGGAAAGAAAACCTGGCAATTTCAAAAACAACCTGCTTGCCCTGGCCGGTGTCCTGGTCTTTACCGCCAATATTGCAGTCAGTCAAATCAATCGCCTGGTTGATTTGCATTATTCAGTCGTCAACAACCCTTTGCTTTATTATATCTGTGCGCTGAGCGGTTCTCTGTCGCTCATTCTCATTTTGAAATATTTTCTGGTTCACAACTCTGTTTTTGAATATTTCGGCAAGAATTCCCTGGTCATAATGGCTACCCATTTCACTTTGCCAGTCATCTTTATCGCCGAGAAGATCGTCTCAATCACTCGCGTTTCCATCGGTTATGTCTTCGATAGCCTGCTGACTCTGGTTCTGATCATGCTTTTTGAAGTCGCAATAATTGAGGTCATTAACCGTTTCATGCCTTGGCTGGTCAAATTAAAACGAAAAGCATAAAAAACCGATTCCTCAGGAATTTGCAATGCCGACTACTCACCCCAGCGATATTTCTGATTCTGGCGAAGTTTTTCGAGATCACATTTCAAGCACAACCCATTATGACAGCAGATCATCCCACCACACGTCGGGCATTGCCATTTTGTTGTTTCATTTTTCAGGAAGCTCTCGATGCCGTGCGATTTTATAGAATTGAGATTGTCAATCATGCTCATATGGTATCTGGTGCGGTAGCGCAGATCGAGGTCTTTCAATCGGTCGCATGGGAATTTATCACACGCATAGCAAAACTGGACAAGGCCTTGGCCCAGCAATTCGCACCTTTTTTTCAGGAAAGCACAGTTTTTTCCGCGCGGGCGGCAGCCTTCGCAGTATGATTTATGAAATCCCTGCTGTTTCAAATCGTTTTTCATCGCCAGGTAACTGACACAAATCGCACAGTTCATCCCACAGGGCGCAATGAGTTTTTCTTCCATGGTCATGGAATACCTCATCAGTTCAATCGGAATCATTTAATTCTGCGAAAGACCATTTTTACAAACGAAAACGAGAGATTGTCTATTGAAATTATACACAGATTCTGATGTCGCTGCATAGAAAGAAAAGCCCCGAGACCTTACAGTCTCAGGGCTTTCACTTGGCAGGGGAGACGCGATTCGAACACGCAACCAGCGGTTTTGGAGACCGCTGCTCTACCATTGAGCCACTCCCCTAAGTCGCGAAAATCATCATAGCATTGAGCTGCATTGATGTCAATGCTGGATCTGCAGTCTTTTGTTTGCCATGGTCTGATAATCAATGGTATGATTTGGATGATTAAACACTCCTCAAGAGTGGTTTTAAATGTTTCAAAAAGCGGGAGGGATCGCGATGAAATTGGCAGTCATAGGCACCGGCCAGATGGGTCAGGCGCTGGTGCACGCTTTGATCAATCAATCAGTCGTTATCGCACAAAATATTACTCTTTATGATCCGGCTGTCGAAAAAGCCGAGGCCTTGGCAGCTGATTTTGGCTGCCTGGTCGCCGGGAACGGCCGTGAAGCGGTCAATGGCGCCGATGCTGTTTTAATGGCCGTTAAACCTCAAGTGATGAAATCAGTCCTTGAAGGCCTGGCTGAAGATATTCGGTCCGATGCCTTGATCATTTCGATTGCGGCTGGTGTGACGATCGCCCAGCTGCGCAGCTGGGCAGGACCGACAGTCGCGATCGCACGCGTGATGCCCAATACACCTGCCATGGTTGGCTGTGGTGTCAGCGCCGTCTGCTTTGACCAGGCCAGTGAAGACCTTCAAGCCTGGACCATGAGCCTGCTCGAGGCCAGCGGTCTGGCTTTCCATGTCAGTGAACCGGCGATGGATGCGGTGACAGGGCTTTCCGGCAGCGGTCCGGCCTATGTGATGCTGATGATCGAGGCAATGGCCGATGGGGGGGTCCGCATGGGCTTGCCGCGTGACATGGCGCTGCAGATGGCTGCTCAAACCGTTTATGGTTCAGCCCGGCTGGTGCTCGCCTCTGGCAAACACCCTGGTGTACTCAAAGACCAGGTTTGCTCGCCAGGCGGAACCACCATCGAGGGCATTGCCCAGCTCGAGAAGGCGGGTCTGCGTTCGGCCTTGATCGAAGCGGTTTCGGCAGCTGCTGAACGTTCACGCGAATTAGGCAGAGGTCCGAAAAACTGATGTCGATAAATGCCTCCGAATCTTCAAATGATGTGCCGAAACAAAATACAGCTGAGACCATTATCGGGGCCGCAAAACAAATGCCAAGTGTCGACATCTACACGGATGGAGCTTGCTCAGGAAACCCTGGTCCCGGTGGTTGGGCTGGTATCCTGATCGCCGGTGGATCGGAAAAAGTCGTTTCGGGTGCAGAGACGGCAACAACGAACAACCGCATGGAGTTGACGGCGGCCATCGAAGCTTTGAAAGCCCTGAAAAAGCCCTGCCGCGTCCGTTTGTTCAGTGACAGTGCCTACCTTGTTTCAGCTTTCAACTTGGGCTGGTTGCGCAACTGGCAACGCAATGGCTGGCGCAATGCCGCAAATGACCCGGTCAGCAACCCTGACCTCTGGCAAGCCCTGCTGCAGGCCAGCGCGCCCCACACGATTGAATGGATCAAAGTCAAGGGCCATACGGACAATGAATACAATAACCGCTGCGACAAACTTGCTGTTTCAGAGATCAAAAAAATGAGGCTAGAACCATGAAGGATGACCAGAATAATTTCCAGGAAGAGACAACAGCACTCGATCAGCGATTTGCCGGCCGGGTGTTCCAGGTTGAGGTCCATGATGTCCGCCTGCCCGATGGCCGCATGGCTAAACGAGAGATCGTCCGGCACAATGGCGGTGCCTGTGTCGTCGCAGTCGATGAAAATGAGAACGTCTACCTGGTTCGTCAGTTCCGCAAGCCGTTTGATGAAGAATTGCTCGAGGTCCCGGCCGGCAAGCTCGAACCTGGCGAAGACCCGCTGGTCTGTGCGACTCGCGAGCTGATGGAGGAAACAGGACTGGCTGCCAGTTCGATCGAATGGCTGGCGACTGTATATCCCTCGCCCGGTTACTTGAGTGAAATACTGTGGATCTATCTGGCAACAGGGCTGACCTATGGTCAGAACAACCTCGACGATGGTGAATTCTTAAGTGTTCATCCATTCCCGATGGCTGAGGTGCTGGACATGATCGACCGCGGCGAGATTCGTGATGCCAAGACCCAGATCGGCTTGCTGCGTGCAGCCCGGGTTCTGGCGACGCGAAAGGAGCAATGAAGGTTTGAGTAATCGTCAATCGGTCAATCATCGCCAGGAAATCGGTTCGATTGTCTTTTTCGCAATCGCTATTCTTTTTGGCGCGGCTTATTACTGGCCGGCTGTGAAAACCGGCTGGCTCGGCGAACTTCTGCTGAACATCGGCAAAGGCTTCCTGGGTGTCGGTGCCTATGCAATCCCTGGTCTGCTGCTATTTATCGCTTTTGAGTTCCTGCTCGGCAAGAATGTCCACAAAGCCAACTTGCGGGCGACATTTGTTGCCATCCTGCTGATTTCAGTCACATCGGTGATCCATCTGGCGACTGTCGACCAGATCGCTTTACAAACCAGGTTCCTGAATGGCAATGGGGAAATGACCGCTTTCAAAGCGATCAGCGAACTTTGGCGGACCGGCATCGATCCGTCACTGCTGGATGACCAGTTTGCCTGGACCGGCGGTTTGATCCCTGGTCTGGTCGCCCAAGCGATGCTGGCCCTGGCTGGTCCTGCCGGATCGATGATCTTGACGATCGCCATCGTCCTGGCTTTTGTTGTGCTGATCTTCAATATTTCCTATACCCGGACGATCCAGAACACCGCACATGTGATCCATGAGACCAAGTCACAGGTTGATTCGGCTGTGCGTTCAGGGATTGCCAATGCCAGGAACAATGAAACAACGAAAGAGATGTATACAACACTGACTGCTGATGCTCGTGCAGCTGCACAGCGAATTGACGCCTATCATGCAGATAGCAGCCAGCATCAGCCCGACCGGTCCTTCGATATCGAATTACCAACGACCACGTCAGAAGAAACCCGACATTCGCTGCTGCAAGGATGGCAGGATTTCTGGCAAAAAAGGACAGCTGGCCGGAAGTCAGGTCTTGACCCGTCCGAAACAGCAGAATCGGGTGGTTTCGCGACTATTGGCGGTACCAAGCCTGAAAATTCCGAAAACCATTTGCATTTGAACGAACACGAGGCAAAAGTTGCTGATTTTATCAGTTCGGCGAATTTGCCCTACACGTTGTCCAAAGATAAAAATGGCTTCCTGACCATTGCCCCGGTTGATGCAGCGCCGCAGAGCTCAGTTACAGCTTTTCCATCGACAGCATCGTCTGCACCGGTTGTGCCCGCACAGCAACCATCACCCGTTGAACCTGTTGCGAAAGTCGGCAGCGCCCCATCTCCGATCAAAATATCTGAAGCCGAATCCGGTGGGGAAGAAAGCGATCACGAACATTCTGGCCGCGCCGCCTGGTCTGACCGGTCCGAACTGGATCAGCCGAAAATCGGTTTTGGAACGCCTTCCGTCAATCGCAAAGTTGCCCCCGGCGGCCAGCTGAGTATCGACCTGCCGTACTCGCCGCCGCCTTTACACCTGCTCAAGGAAGATCATCTGCAACAGAGTGTCAAAAATAGCCAGAGCTCGATCCAGGCTCTCGGCCGCAAACTTGAAGATACACTGAAAAGCTTTGGTGTTGAAGCCAAGGTTGTCAATTACACAACCGGCCCGACGATCACGCGTTTTGAACTGTCTCCCGGACCCGGCGTTAAAGTCAGCCGAATCGTCAGCCTGGCTGATGATATCGCCCTGAACCTGGCAGCAATGGGCGTGCGTATTGAAGCGCCGATCCCGGGCAAAGCAGCGATCGGCATCGAAATTCCGAATAAAGAAACCATGCCGGTCCTTTTGCGCAGCCTGCTGGAATCGCCTGAATTCAAGCATTCACCATCCCCGCTGACCGCAGCGATCGGCCGCGATATCCAGGGCAATCCGATGCTATGCGACATCGCCAAAATGCCGCACCTGCTTATTGCCGGTGCCACCGGCTCAGGTAAATCGGTCTGCATCAATTCCATCCTGATGAGCATTTTATTCAAATCCGATCCGGATGAGGTCAAAATGCTGATGATCGACCCGAAGGTCGTCGAACTCAACGTCTACAACGGCATTCCGCATCTGATCCACCCCGTTGTCACCGATCCGAAAAAAGCGGCCAATACTCTGCTATGGGCTGTCAATGAGATGGTTCGCCGTTACGGCCTGTTTGCCGAAAAATCAGTCCGCGATATTGCTTCGTACAATGCATCAATTGGCCTTGGCCTGGATCCGGATGAAGATGAAGAAAAACTGCCATTGATTCTTCTGGTGATTGACGAACTGTCTGACCTGATGGCGACCACACCGACCGAGGTCGAAGATGCGATCGCACGGCTGACTGCCATGGCACGTGCGGCCGGCATCCATCTGATCATCGCAACCCAGCGGCCTTCTGTCGATGTCATCACCGGTGTCATCAAAGCCAATATCCCTTCACGAATAGCCTTTGCTGTAGCCTCCCAGATTGACTCGCGGACAATCCTGGACATGGCCGGCGCCGAAAAGCTGCTGGGCAAGGGCGATATGCTATATTATCCGCAAAGCGCAGCCAAACCGATCCGCGGCCAGGGCGCATTCGTCACCGATTCCGAAGTCGAACGGATCCTCGCCCATGTCAAGAGCCTGCACACATCAAGTTATGACCAGAAAGTTGCCGACGCGATCCAGGCGACCGCAGTGGTCAGTGGCAAAAAAGACAAAGACGATAATGGCGATAGGACGAACTGCTGCCGCAGGCTCTGCAGATTTGTCGTCGAAGCCGGCTATGCGTCGGTATCCCTGCTGCAGCGGCGGATGAAGGTCGGCTATCCCCGGGCCGCCCGCCTGATCGACCGGATGCAGGAAATGGGTTATGTCGGCCGATTCGAAGGCAGCAAGCCGCGCAAAGTCCTGATCTCCCTGAACCAGTTGCTGGAAATGCAGATGAAAAGCCAAACGATGCAAATGAGGATCCTTCATGACCTTTATTCCGATCAACCCGACCGAGATGCAAGCCCGCGGCTGGGATGAACTGGATTTCCTTTTCATTTCAGGCGATGCCTATGTCGACCACCCCAGTTTTGGCGCAGCCCTGCTCTGCCGTCTGCTCGAAAGCGAAGGCTACCGGGTCGGTATCATCGCCCAGCCCTCCTTGACTGACCCGAAATCCTTGCTGGCGATGGGTCGGCCGCGGCTCGGCGTCCTCGTTTCGTCCGGGGTTGTCGATTCGATGGTCGACAACTATACCGCCGCTCGTAAACCGCGCTCCGATGACCGCTATTCACCGGGCGGACGCGGCGGGTATCGCCCGGACCGCGCGCTGATCCGCTATTGCAATATGGTCCGCGACCAGATGGGCGAGATTCCCCTGATCATCGGCGGCGTTGAAGCCAGCCTGCGCCGATTTGCCCATTATGACTACTGGAGCACATCAGGTCCGGCGGTCGATCCTGCAGGATACCCAGGCTGATCTGCTCGCTTATGGCATGGGTGAGCGCACGCTCATCCAGATTGCCGACTTGCTGGCCAAAGGTGTCCCGATCCGCAAAATCAACAAGATCCGCGGCACTTGCCTGCTGGCCAGGCCGGACCGTCTGCCGAAAGATCTGGCGGAATGGATCAGCCTGCATGGTGATTTCGTCCTGGATGCCGGCAGGCGCACCCGAAAAGACTTGCTCGACCATCCATTCCCGGAAAATGATCATTATATCCTGTTGCCGGGGTATTCAGAGGTCGCCAAAGATCCGCTGGCCTACGCTGCGGCTTTCCGCCTGCAATACCAGGAACAGGATCCCGGAGAAGGGAAGACCCTGATCCAGCGTCACAGTGACCGCTATCTGGTCCAGAATCCACCTCAGCGGCCCTTGTCGACCCGCGAACTCGATCGGGTTTATGCCTTGCCATATGAACGTCTGCCACATCCGGTTTACCAAAGCCAGGGTGGTGTGCCGGCCATCGATGAAGTCCGCTTTTCGATCAACAGCCATCGCGGTTGTTTTGGCGGCTGCCATTTTTGTGCAATTACGTTTCACCATGGCCGGATCGTGAGCAGAAGAAGTGATGCTTCAATTCTCCAGGAAGCTCGCCAATTGATCCATGACCCTGAATTCAAGGGTTATATCCACGATCTTGGCGGCCCGACCGCCAATTTCTTCGAACCAGGCTGTGCCAAACAGGATAAAGGCCGTGTCTGCAAGGACCGGCAGTGTCTGTCACCAAAACCTTGTCCAGCCTTGCGTACCGACCACAGTTCCTACCTCAGGATATTGCGCCAGGTTCGCCAGCTCGATGGTGTCAAGAAAGTGTTTATCCGTTCCGGTATCCGTTTCGACACCGTCCTGATGGACGATAAATCCGGATTTCTGGAAGAAGTCTGCGAGCATCACATCAGTGGTCAGTTGAAAGTTGCACCTGAACATATCAGCCGGACCACCCTGGCCGCGATGGGTAAACCGGGTCCAGAGGTTTACCAGCAATTCAAACATAATTATGAGCTGATCAACCATCGGCTTGAGAAGAAACAGTACCTTGTACCCTACCTGATTTCAGGCCATCCTGGGACAACTCTGGAAGATGCCATTGAACTGGCCTGTTACATCAAGGCTAACCGCGTCATGCCGGAACAAGTCCAGGATTTCTATCCGACTCCAGGGACGGTTTCGACAACCATGTACCACACTGGCCTGAATCCGCTGACCTTAGATTCGATCCATGTCCCGGACACAGCTGAGAAACGGCTGCAGCGAGCCTTGCTGCAATTTGCAAAACCGCAGAATCATGACCTCGTACGCGAAGCTCTTCGAATCGCTGGACGCACAGACCTGATTGGCTACGGTCCGGACTGCCTGGTCCCGCCACGCAAACGACAGACGACAACACAACAAGATAAACCATTTAGGGAGGCACCCAACCATGACAACCATGATCCGAGGCAAAGAACTCGCCGCGCAGATGCGCAGCCGACTGGCCGTGACAGTCAGCCAGATTTACGAAAAAACAGGGAAAAGACCGGGCCTGGCCGTCGTCCAGGTCGGTGAAGACCCTGCGTCATCAATTTACGTCAACAACAAGAAAAAAGCCTGCGAAGAGACGGGCTTGATGTCCTATGGCTACCATCTGCCGGCAGAAATCGACGAGCATGAGTTGCTTGAACTGATCGACCAGCTGAACAACGACCCTTCGGTCCACGGCATTCTCTGTCAGCTTCCATTGCCGCGACATATCAACGAGTTCAAGGTGATCAATGCGATCAGTCCGGAAAAAGATGTTGATGGTTTTCATCCAGTCAATGTCGGTCTGCTGGCCCTTGGCCGCGATGGACTTGTTTCCTGCACCCCAGCCGGAGTGGTTGAGATGCTCAAAGCCTATAACATCCCGCTGGTCGGCGCCCATTGTGTCATTGTCGGCCGCAGCAATATCGTCGGTAAACCGGTCGCCCAGCTGATGCTCAAGGAACACGCGACTGTGACCATCACCCATTCAAGAACCCGCGACTTGCCAGCAGTCTGCAGGCAGGCGGATATCCTGATTGCAGCCATCGGCAAAGCTGAAATGATCACAGCCGACTATGTCAAGCCGGGGGCTGTTGTCATCGACGTAGGGATCAACCGCACACCCGAAGGCAAAGTTGTTGGCGATGTTGATTTTGCCAGCGTATCGCCGATTGCACAGGCCATCTCGCCCGTGCCAGGTGGTGTCGGTCCGATGACCATTGCAATGTTGCTGGAGAACACGATGACAGCCTTCATGCGTCTTGAAGGGATTGAGCGATGAACGGTGAATCCGCTGTGCCTGACCAGGTCCGGGTTGAAGCCGGCTTGGCCGAATCAGCTGATCAATCAATCAAAATAGGTGAGATCCTCTGTGTCGGGACAGAATTGCTACTCGGCCAGATCGTCAATACAAACGCCGCCTGGCTGGCTCGCCAGCTGACATTGCTGGGAATTTCTTCCTATTACCAGACTGTGGTTGGCGACAATCCGGAGCGGATGCGCAAGACCATGGAAGCAGCAGCAGACCGGTCTGACTTGATCGTCATCACCGGTGGCCTTGGTCCGACAGCAGACGACTTGACGATGTCGATCGCTGCTGAAGTCGCCGGCCAGCCTCTGGTTGAACATGCACCCAGCCGGGCTGCTATCGCCGACTATTTCCAGCGCCTCGGCCGGACCAGCATCACCGAAAACAACTGGAAGCAGGCCTTGATGCCACGGGATGCCATTGTCATGGCCAATAATAATGGCACAGCTCCCGGGGCGATCCTTGAGTTCACCCGGAACCATCAGCCGAAAGTCATGATCCTGCTGCCTGGACCACCTTCGGAGATGACCCTCATGTTCTCGGAATCTGCAGCGCCCTACCTTGAACAACGCACTTCGACACGTTTCCGGCACCATTTCGTGCGCATGATCGGGATTGGTGAATCCGGTGCGGAGACTAAACTCAAAGATCTGATCGACCGCCAGCAAAACCCGACCCTTGCACCGTATGCATCTGAGGGCGAAGTGATGTTCCGCGTCACCCAGTTGACCCACAGCGACAGCGAACCGGACAACACGACCGAATTGCTCGCAGAGATCCAGAAGCGAGTCGGCGAGTACATTTATGAAATCGGTCCCCGGACAATGCCAGTCGTCGTGAAAGACCTGCTGTCGGAAAAGAACTGGACCATCAGTTTTGCCGAGTCCTGCACGGCAGGCCTGGTTGCTGCGACTTTCGCTGAGATCCCTGGTGTCTCCAAGGTCTTCCATGGCGCCATCGTTGCCTATGACAACCAGGTTAAAATCGACCAGCTCAAGGTTGATCCTGAGTTGTTGAATCAGTATGGCGCAGTCAGTGCAGAAGTCGCATCTGCCATGGCGTCCGGATGTCGTGATGTCATGAAAACAGATTTGGCTGTTGCGATTACCGGGATTGCTGGTCCGGATGGTGGAACTCTGGATAAACCGGTCGGACTGGTCTATCTGGCGGTCGCATCTGCTGAAGGCGTCGAGATCCGCCGCATGCAGATCCCGGGAAACCGGGCCAGGGTTCGAAAAGTTTCGACTTTGAATGCCTTCGACCTGGCACGGAGAACATTGCTTAAATGAATACCAGTGAAAACACCACTAAAGCACATCATAACCTGAACTTGGCGACTGTGATCATGATGTTCGGATTACTGCTGAGTAAAGTCAGCGGCCATCTGCGGGAAATCCTGATCGTACCGATTCTTGGTTATGGTGTCGTTTCCGACTCGTTCATCATTGGATTCCAGATCCCGGATCTTTTTTACCAGCTTCTGGTTGGCGGTGCTATCGCTGCTGCAGTCACACCCAGTCTTTCCCATGCCCTGGAAAAGAATGAAGAGAGCAGGGGATGGCGCAGCCTGAGTATCCTGATCAATTACACCGCGTTGGCGATGCTGGTGGCTGTTCTGATTGGCGAACTTTTGTCGCCCCAACTGATTGCACTCTACAACAATAGAAAAGCGCCGGAAATTGAAGCACTGGCCGTGCGCGTCTCAAGAGCACTTTTCCCGCAAGTCTTCTTCATGATGCTGGCCGCCCTCAGCATCGGGATTCTCAATGCCTATCGCCAATTCGGCAAGACATCATTCGGACCGACGATTTACAACATTTGTGTCGTGCTGGCCATGGTCTTCCTGGGCAGCAAGAGCGACAACGGCGCAATCAGGGTCGCAGCTGGCGTCATGGGTGCTGCGGGAATCTATTTCATCTTTCAGCTGATCATGATCAAACCGCTCCTGAATCATTATGTCTGGTCACTTGACCATCACGACGCAGGCTTTCGCCAGATGGTCCGGCTCGCAGTGCCGACCTTGTTTTCTGGTTCGATTGTCCAGATCAACACGATCATCCTGACCGGATTTGCAGATCAGTTTCCTGGCGCAGCCACATCATTGCGCAATGCGGCAACGACTTGGCAACTACCTTATGGGATTTTTGTCGTCGCTATCGGCAATGTCATGCTGCCATCGCTGGCCCGCTTGCAGGCCGCGAAAGATTACAACGGCAGCAGCCAGCTTTTCAGCCAAAGCTTGAGGCGGGCCTTGTTCCTGATTGTGCCGGCGTCTGCCCTGATGCTGGCTATGCAGGAGGATGTCATCCAGGCCATATTCCAGTGGAGCAAAAGCTATACCGCAACCCAGGTGACGACGGCAGCCAGCGTTTTGCGCTGGTACGCCCTGGCCATGATTGCCCAGACTTTTGTCTTTCTCACCAACCAGGCCTTTTATGCCCGGAAAATGACCCGCATCACCCTGCTCAACGGTCTGGTCACGCTGGCGCTCAACCCCTTGCTTTGCCTGGTCCTGCTCCGCGGATTCCATCTCGATATCAGCGGCCTTTCCCTGGCCTACACCTTGACCAGTGTGGTCAGTGCAATTTTCCTGTACCAACTCTATGGGTATCTGCAGCCTCAGGCTAAACCACGTCTGCTTTGGCCTTATCTGATGCGCCTGATGGCCGCAGCCAGTGCCATGATGTTGATCATCCTTTTCATCAACCAGACACCTTTGTCGCCTGCGACAAAGGTGGGACAACTGGCCTGGCTGGGCTCGCGCAGTCTGCTCGGTCTGGTCGTTTTCCTTGGCGTTGCGGCGTTGCTGCACTTGCCCGAGGCTGTTGCGATGATCTCGGCGATCCGCAGCAAAGTCTTGAAACTCGCTCGTTTGTCGCATTCTGACGATTAACGTCGAAAGAAAATTGCCGTAATCGCGCCAGGATACGTTGACGCTCCGAACCGCTTTCCCTATAATAAATTTATTGGAACAGAACGATTGTTCTATTATGGAGGTAGATATGGCAAGAGCAGATAAAGGTCCCGGAAAATCGACACAGGAAATCAAACAGAAACAGAATTCCGAACGCAACAGGGCGCTTGATGCTGCCTTGGGTCAGATCGAAAAGCAATTTGGCAAAGGTGCCGTCATGAAGCTCGGCGAACGTACGGCGATGCAGGTCGAATCTATTCCGACCGGTGCGCTGTCCCTGGATATTGCGCTGGGAATCGGCGGTGTACCGCGCGGCCGCGTCGTTGAAATCTTCGGACCGGAATCATCCGGCAAGACAACAGTCGCCCTGCACATCATTGCAGAAGCCCAGCGCAACGGCGGCACGGCAGCCTTTATCGATGCCGAGCATGCACTGGATCCGAATTACGCAGCCAAACTCGGTGTAGATATTGACAACCTGATTGTGTCCCAGCCGGATACCGGCGAACAGGCACTGGAAATCACCGAAGCTCTGGTGCGCAGCGGCGCGATCGATGTCATCGTCATCGACTCGGTTGCCGCGCTGGTCCCCAAGGCCGAAATCGACGGCGAAATGGGCGACTCCCATGTCGGCCTGCAGGCCCGGCTGATGTCCCAGGCTTTGCGCAAGCTGGCCGGCGTCATCAGCAAATCCAGCACGGTCTGCATTTTCATCAACCAGCTGCGTGAAAAAGTCGGCATCATGTTCGGCAATCCGGAAACGACGCCAGGCGGCCGGGCGCTGAAATTCTATGCTTCAGTCCGGCTCGATGTCCGCAAGATTGAAACCCTGCGCAACGGCACCGATATTGTCGGTACCAGACACGGGTCAAGGTTGTCAAGAACAAAGTCGCACCGCCATTCAAGGAAGCTGAATTCGATATCATCTATGGTGAAGGCATATCCAAGGAAGGCTGCATCCTGGATATGGCTGTCAATATGGATGTCATCGAGAAGAGCGGCGCCTGGTTCGCGTATAAAGGTCAGCGCATCGGCCAGGGCCGTGACAATGCGCGTGTGTTCCTGAAGGCCAATCCGCCCATCCGCGACGAGATCGATGCCAAAATCCGCACGTTGATCACCAGCAGCGGTGTCGTTGAAGGTGAAGTCACAGCTGCTGCAGATGAAGATCGCGAGGAAGACATCCTCGGACTTGATCTCTGATTAAAGCAGGTGCTGCCTTGATCAACGCCGGGGAATTCCATATCCAGCCAAAGTCTGACCAGGAGCGGGAAGTTGAACGGATCGTGCAACAAGCCCGCTCTTCAGCTATCCGGTTTATCGGCTTGGGCCGCAAAGCGTCCGGCCGCGTTGAAGATCATTTACGCCGCGAGGGCTTCGAACCGGAAGTCATTCAACAGGTCCTGGTTGATCTGCAAGTTGACCACTATATCGATGATGAACGGCTCGCCCGCCGCCAAGTGCGCGGTCGTTCCGGGGCAAAGGCGGAGTCAAGTTCGAGACTGGCCCAGCGCATGAGCCAGAGCGGGCTTGACGAGCAGGCTGTCCATTCGGCTCTGGATGAATTGCCAGATGACCGCACCTTGGCCCGTGAAGCACTGGCCGGGCGTTTTGGCAGGCCGATTCAAATCACAGACGAAGACAAACATGACCAATACGAAACCGCAGTTGCGGATTATAGCAGCAGCTCCTCCCGGCAAGGACTGGAACAGCAATTGGCCCAGCGTAAAATTCGTTTGAAAATGCAGCGATTCCTCGCTAGCCGTGGGTTTTCTGCTGAGATCACTCGCGAAGCCATTCGGGAGTTCTGGAAAGGGTACACGGATAATGACGAAGACAATTGATTCTGCCCCGTTCTTAGCCACGCCTCGCAAGGTCTACCTTCTTTCGCTGGGATGTGCCAAGAACTTGGTTGACTCCGAAAGCATGAGCCAGATTCTCCGCAATGATGGCTACGAGCTGGTCGATGCACCGGAGCATGCAGATATCCTGCTGGTCAACACCTGCGGATTTATCGAATCGGCCAAGAAAGAAGCAGTCGACAGTATCCTGCAACTGGCCGATTATAAGCAGCCGCAAGGGATCGCCCGATACCTGATCGTCGCTGGCTGCCTGCCTCAACGCTACGCCGGGGATATTCTCGAGTCGCTGCCTGAGGTCAATGCGGTGATCGGCACGGCAGACTACGGTAAAATCAATGAGGTGATAGCCCGGCTCGCGCAGTCTGAAGATAGCATCGACTGCCATCTGCCGGATCTGCCCGGGCCCGGTGGAAGCCTTGAGCATCTCAAAATCGAGCGCACACCTTCGACGCCGAATTCCTACGCATATATCAAGGTTGCGGAAGGCTGCTCCAATCGTTGCGCCTATTGTGCGATTCCCGGCATTCGCGGGCCATTTATCTCGCGTCCGTTCGAGGAAATCGTCGCCGAGGCCGATCGGCTGAGCAGGGCCGGCTATTCCGAATTGATCCTGATTGCCCAGGATACAACACGGTATGGCCTTGACCTATACGGCCGGCGTCGTTTGACTGAACTGGTCCAGGCGATCTGCAGTCTGCCTGATGTTCGCCTGATCCGCATCCTCTATGTCTATAATGATGGCTTGAGCGAGGAATTGATCCAGGTGATGGCAACCGAGCCCAAAGTAGCCCACTACATTGATTTTCCGATCCAGCATGCATCAGACTCGATCCTCAAGGCGATGAATCGCCGGGATAGCCAGGCCAACATCCGCCAGACCATTGCCCGGTTGCGACAGACGATGCCGGATATTATCCTGCGCAGCACCGTACTGGTTGGGTTTCCTGGCGAAACCGACGAGGATTTCCAGGAATTGATTGGTTTCTTAAGTGAAATCCGTTTCGACCGTCTGGGCTGTTTTGTTTTCTCTGCCGAAGAAGGAACTGCAGCTGCAAAGATGAAACCGAAAATCAAAAAATCAGTAGCCAAAGCCAGAATGGACGAAATCATGCGAATGCAGCAGCAGATATCGCTTGAATCGAATCTCAAACGGGTCGGACAGGTTTATTCCGTGACGCTTGAAAGCATCGCTGACGATGGTGTATTCTACAAAGGTCGCAGTTATGCTGAGGCCCCTGACGTCGACCCGGTCATCTGGGTTGCAGCAAGCCAGGCTGATCTTCAAATTGGCCAGACCGTTCAAGTCCGGATCGTCGAGGCCAGCGAATACGAATTAACTGGAGTAACAATCTAATGAATTTACCCAACAAATTGACCATGCTCAGAATCATCCTGGTGCCGTTTGTATTGATATTCATGTTGCCGATTCCAAGTTCCGCACCTGCCTTTGCCAGCTGGAATGCCTTCATTTCAGGCTACGGCCAGATTTTGGCGATCATCGTTTTCGTTGCCGCCTCCCTGACAGACATGCTCGATGGAGCCATTGCCCGCAGCCAGAACCTGGTGACCAATCTAGGCAAATTCCTCGATCCGATCGCCGACAAAATGCTGGTCATTTCCGTTTTGATCGCGCTGGTCCAGCTCAGCAGAATCCATGCCGTGGTGGCGATCATCATCATCATTCGCGAGTTCATGGTGACCGGTATCCGGCTTCTGGCTTCGGACCACGGTGTCGTGATTGCAGCCAACAAGCTCGGCAAAGCCAAGACCGTGACACAGATCATCGCGATATCGATCATGATGCTTGAACGCCTGCTGATCGCATTGCTCCAGCCGTCCTATCCGACGATCGCTGCCAATATCCACTGGATTGGCGATATCGCCATGTTTATTGCAGTCGTGATGACCATTGTGTCTGGTTATGAATACATTAAGAAGAATTACAAATTCCTGCACGGTTGAGATATTTTCAAGTTCAGCTTGACAATTCATTGATGATCAAATAAAAATAGGATAGGTTTTAGAAACAAAGCCAATTCAAAAAAGCAGCAAGCCCACTTAGGAGGTATATTTCATGTCTACAGATAGCATTTTCACCAGTGTTCAGAATATCCTGGTTGACCAGCTCGGTGTTGACGCTGATAGCGTCACAATGCAGTCGAATTTCATCGATGATTTGAATGCAGATTCACTGGATATCGTCGAACTGGTTATGGCCATGGAGCAGGAATTCAACATCTCGATTCCTGATGAAGAAGCAGAACGAATCAAATCAGTCGGTGACGCAGTCGAATACATCAAAGCTAACACCTGATCAGACTTCGAAAAGCCCCGATTCGGGGCTTTTTTTTCGAAACAGAGGGACACCATGCAAGAACAGCTTCAGGCCGGGTGTCAACGCCTATGCCAAGCGATCGGCCACGACTTTCGTCAGCAAGATCTGCTTGTGCAGGCAATCACCCATTCAACTTACGCATATGAACACCGCGCAGAAAAAATCGTTGATAACGAGCGGCTCGAGTTTCTCGGTGATGCCGTGCTCGACCTCGTCGTCAGCGATTTTCTCTTCCGTGAAGGGGCAATATTTTCCGAAGGCGTGATGACTAAAACGCGGGCTTTGATTGTCTGCGAAAATACGCTCGCCTTAGTTGCGCGCAGACTGGGAATCGGTCAGCTGCTCTTGCTGGGCAAGGGTGAACTGACTACTGGCGGTGGCGATAAATCGTCAAATTTGGCTAACGCGATGGAAGCGATTTTTGGAGCCGTGTATCTCGATGCCGGTTATAATAAGGCACGTTTGATCATCCTGCGTCTGCTTGATGAATTCGTCCAGCAGGCTTTGACCGGTGAAATGGTCTATGACTACAAGAGCAGGCTGCTGGAAATGGTCCAGGGCACTCGAGGCAACAGTACGCTGCGCTTCGCGATCATCAACGAAGAAGGCCCAGTCCATGAACGCATTTTCACCGCTGCTGTGATCGTCGATGACAACCAGATCGCGGTTGGCAGCGGCAGCAGCAAGAAAGATGCCGAACAGAAAGCAGCCCGTGAGGCTTTGGGTGTCCTGTCTTGCAGCCGTCAAGGCTGTCAGATCGTCGATCTGTCATCGACCTGACAAGGGATAAGAGGCGAGGGCTGGCATGCATCTGAAAACACTGGAAATCCAGGGTTTCAAATCTTTTCCTGAACGGACAACAATAGATTTCCATCCTGGCGTAACGGCAATTATCGGCCCGAATGGCAGTGGCAAATCAAACGTGACTGACGCGATCCGCTGGGTTCTTGGCGAACAAAGTGTCAAGACCTTGCGTGGCGCGCGCATGGAAGATGTGATTTTTACCGGCACCCAATCTCGCCGGGCCATGAGCTATGCCGAGGTATCGATTACTTTCGACAACACTGACCGCGGATTACCGGTTGAATACACTGAACTGCAAGTGACCCGGCGGCTATACCGTTCGGGTGACAGTGAATATTTCCTCAACAAGACAGCTTGCCGACTCAAAGACATCTTGACGCTTTTCATGGACACCGGGCTTGGCCGTGATGGTTATTCCATTGTCGGCCAGGGCCGGGTTGATGATATTCTCAGCCATCGATCCGAGGATCGCCGGCGGATTTTCGAAGAAGCATCTGGCATTGTCAAGTTCAAGATGCGTAAAGACGAGTCTGAGCGCAAATTGTTGCAGACCGAACAAAACCTGGTTCGGATCAATGACATCATTCAGGAGTTGTCTGAACGGATTGCCCCATTGGGCCAGCAGGCTGAAACCGCCAGGCAATTCCTGCAGCTTCAGGATTCATTAAAATCACTGGATATCGCTTTGATGCTTGATACGATCGATCAAAACGAAGCCAATATCAGCCAGACTGAGCAGGAAAAGCAGTTGGTTGAAAACGACCTGATGGCTGAACAGGATCGCCTGGCCGTCTTGCGCGACGACCATCGAGCTGCGACCGAATCGATCCGCACTATCGAGCAGCAGATTGAAAACCATCGATCGACATTCAACCAGCTCAACAGTCTGATGGGTGTGCTGACCAGTCAGAAGGCTGCCAATACGGAGCGGTCAGACCAGCTTAACCGGCGCATTGCTCAATCAGGATCGCTGCAGCAGGACTTGCAACAGCAGATTTCCAATCTTGACCAGGATTTGACGGCTCGAACAAAAAAAGCCGAAACCTTGCGGCGCCAGCAAATTCATTTCGAAACACAGCTGGCTGAAGCTGAAAGCAGTATGCAGGCAATCCTGGCAGAGCTTTCGGCCTCTGAGCAACAGGTCGAAGTTCTCAAAGGCCAGTTGGAAGAGAAGACCGAAGCGATTTACGAGCAGCGCAACCAGATCGGCCAGTTGCGCAGCCAGATTCCGATGATTGACAACCGGCGCAAAACCCTGACTCAGGAAATCCAGGCGCAAATCAGCGAACTCGACCGCCTGAATCTGCAGCGCGAAGAGATCACTGAAAACCTGGCCAGAGTCAAAACTGCCCAGCAGCAGCAAGAACTGGACAAAACAAGTCTGCAGGCGGAAATCGAACAGACCAGGCAGGCAATGCAGACCGCCAAGGATGAAGCAGAAGGACTGCGCCAGAAAATCCGAAATGACCAGTATCGACTGCAGACATTGACAGATCTGGAAAAAAACCACGAAGGCTACACGGACACGGTCAAACGCTTGATGCAGCAGGCTGGCCAGGACGCCGGGTTTGGCCGCGGAATCGTCGGCACACTCGGTGAATTGATTGATGTCGATCCCAAGTATGAGCTGGCCATCGAAATCGCACTCGGACCTGCGCTATCCAATATCGTCACAGTTGATGAAGCAACTGCCGGCCGGCTGATTGCCTTCCTGAAGGAAAACAGGGCCGGACGGGCAACCTTCCTGCCGATCGCGACCATCCAGGGTCGAAAACTTGACCAGTCTACAGTCAATCAGTTGAAACAAATGCCAGGTTATCTGGGTATCGCGAGCGACCTGGTTGCAGCCGATGCTTCGCTGCGGCCGATCCTTGACTCCCTGCTGGGCCGGATCGTCATCGCCAGCCAATTAGACCAGGCGACCGCGATGGCCCGCAAAATCCAGTACAGCTGCCGGATCGTGACCCTCGAAGGCGATGTTGTCAATCCCGGCGGATCACTGACCGGCGGATACAATCGCAAGGGATCCAGCGGCGTCCTCGGCCGTTCGCGCGAGATTGAATCAGTTCGCATCCGCTTGACTGAACAAGAACAACAGGCAAGTCAAGCTTCAAAGCGTCAACATGAGCATGAAATTGCCCTCCAGGATTTTGCCCGCCGCTTGGCGGCAAACGAACATCAGCTACTGCAGCTTTCACACCAGCGAATTCGCGATGAAGCTCAGCTCAAATCCTTTGATGAGCAAAGACAACAGTCTATCAACACCCGGCAACGCCTGGAAGCTGAAAACAATGCTTTGATGACCCAAGGCAGCGGCCTTAAATTGCAGATGAATGAGCTGGAACAGAGAATCATTGTCGAAGAAAACCAGTTAGCTGATTTGCGCCAGCAAATCAGCCAGCAGGAGGGAGCCAACAAGGCTGAACAACGTCGGCGTGACGATTTGCGCGAAGAAATTTCCGACCTTCGAGTCTCAATGCATTCAATCAATGAATCCCTGCAAGCATCTGAAGAGATTCTCGGCAGGATTAAGCAGGAGCGGCAAGCCATAGAAACCCGCCAAACCCAAGGCCAGGCAGAAACTGTCGAATTCGAAGCTGAAATCATCCGGCTGGCAGCGGAGATTGAAGAACTTGAAGCCAAGATTCATGATGCACATCAACAAAGTGGCGCAATGGCCGAACAAGTGCGCAAGCTCAATGAAAAACGGGAGTCACTGGAGACGCAGCAAGCGCGCTTTTTCGACACCCTGGAGAATCAGTCAGCAAGAATCAGCACCTTGCAGGCCGAAATCGGCCGCATCCAAGGTCGTTTGGAACGGTTCGAACTGGCTGGAGACGAAGCAAAAAACCGGCTCTGGGAAACTTATGAACTGACAGCCCAGACTGCTGGTGCCTGGCGCCAGCCGGTTGAAAACCGTGCTGATGCCGTACGCCGAGTCAGCACCTTGCGCAACAGCATCAAAGCGCTGGGGCCGATCAACCTGGCTGCAATCGATGAGTATCAGTCCGTCCATGAACGGTACGAATTCATGGCTAAACAGCGAGACGACATTGAGGCGTCCCGCCACAAACTCCAGTCGGTGATCAGCGAACTGACCGAAGCGATGCGCCATCAGTTTGTCGACCATTTCCGGCTGATCAACGATAATTTCAAGATTGTGTTTGCCGAGTTGTTTGGCGGTGGCATGGCTGAGGTACAACTTGAAAACCCGGATGATGTCCTTGGGTGTGGGATTGAGATCAAGGCGCAGCCGCCCGGCAAGAAATTGCAGAACTTGTTGCTGCTGTCCGGTGGCGAACGTTGCCTGACGGCCATTGCTTTGCTGTTTGCGATCCTGAAGCTGCGGCCGACGCCATTCTGTGTTCTCGACGAAGTCGAAGCCGCCCTGGATGATGCCAATGTCATCCGCTTTTCCGAATACATCCGTCGCTATGCTGTAGAGTCGCAATTCATCCTGGTGACGCACCGCAAAGGCACTATGGAATCAGCCGATCGCCTTTACGGGGTGACCATGCAGGAGCGTGGCATTTCAAGAGTCCTTTCCATGCAGCTGGGCGAATAAAGCAGCAGAAAACTGGCTGGGCAATCAGTCCGACTCAACAGGCAATTTATGGACGAACTCACAGGCAATTCAAAGATGGACTCACAGGCAAACAGGTAAAAACAGATTGATATGAGGTTTAAATATGGGTTTACTGGATACTTTCCGCAAGGGCTTGCAGAAAACACGTGATTTTGTCGCTGATGGGATCAACAAGATCGCGGCGAATATGGGTTTCTTCGATGACGATATGCTCGATGAGCTGGAAATGCTGCTCGTCCAGGCTGATGTCGGGGCGGCCTGTGCCGTTCACTTGATGACCTGTGTTCGCCAGCAGATCAAATCGACAGGTGACGCCTCACGAAAAGCGGTCATTTCTACGTTGCACAAGGAAATGAAGGTCGTGCTCGGTGAAGCCAAACCGCTGCAATTCAAACGCGGACAACTGAACATTCTGCTGATGGTCGGCGTCAACGGCACGGGCAAAACGACAACGGCCGGTAAAATCTGCGCCCGCTTCAAACAAGATGGGTATAAAATCCTGCTTGGTGCTGCTGACACTTTCCGTGCTGCGGCCATTGAACAACTGACGCTTTGGGGAGAGCGAACAGATACCCCGGTCATCGCCCATCAAGAGGGTTCCGATCCCGCGGCAGTTGTCTTTGATGCGATGCACGCAGCCAAGGCTCGCAAAACGGATCTCCTGATCCTTGATACAGCTGGACGGCTGCATAACAAGCAAACCTGATGGATGAACTCGGCAAAATCCGGCGGATCATCCAGCGCGAGGCCCCGGAAGCAATTGTCGAAACCTTGCTGGTCATCGATGCGACAACGGGTCAAAATGCCGTCACGCAAGCCAAGGTGTTCACGGAGGTTGCCGAAGTGACCGGCCTGGTGATCACCAAGCTGGACGGCAACGCCAAGGGTGGGGTCGCGGTGGCTGTCGCCTATGAAACACACACCCCAATCGCATTGGCTGGACTTGGTGAGAAACTTGACGACTTGATCGATTTCGATCCGGATGCATTTGTCGAATCCTTATTGCCGGCAAACTGAATCTGACTGAACCTGGCCGAACCTAGTATATTAGCCGAACCTGTAAAGTATATTTACTTGACAGGCCGCCACGGATCCTTTATGATGTCCTAGATGCAACGTGCGAGTGGAGAAGACCCGGAATATGGCGATGTCGTCTTGTGGCTTGATTTTTACAGTCAGCTGCTGACGCCGCGGACTCGAGAAGTCCTTGAATTGCATTACAACGAGGATATGACTTTGTCGGAGATTGCCGAACATCTCGGGATCACACGCCAAGCGGTGCATGACAAAATCCGCCAAGGCTTGAACCATTTGTCCGATTATGAGTCCAACCTCGGTCTCGTGAAGCGCTTCCGCGACCAGAAGTGCCAGGTCGCCCAGGCGATCGCAGCCCTTGACCAAGGGCAGGTCGCCGAAGCAAGGGCCACACTGGTCCGGCTCCATGAACTTCTATAATCACTTTGGAGGCTTGAATGGCTCTTTTTGAAGGTCTTTCCGCAAAACTGGCAGATATCACCGCAAAAATGCGGGGTAAATCCCGTGTCACCGAGCAGGACATCAAGGACATGATGCGGGAGATCCGCCTGGCGCTGCTGGAAGCCGACGTCAATTTTACAGTTGTCAAGGACCTGGTCGCCGAGATTTCCGAAAAAAGCAACGGTGCTGATGTCATGGAAAGCCTGACCCCGGGCCAGCAGATTGTCAAGATCGTCCATGAGTCACTGGTCGATATTCTCGGCCAGACCAACAGCAAGCTGCTGGTTTCGCCTTCCGGTTTCACTGTGATCATGCTCTACGGCCTGCAAGGCGCTGGCAAGACAACCACTGCGGCCAAGTTGGCTCTGATGCTCAAGAAAAAGCGGCAAGAAGCCGATGGTGACATCAGTTGACGTCCATCGCCCGGCCGCTGCCAGACAGCTGGACATTCTGGCCAAACAAGTCGACGTGCCATGCTTCATCCAGCCTGAAGAACCTGATGCAGTCGCGATCGCCGAACGAGCGGTCGAACGTGCGCGCTACCTGCTGTGCGACACCCTGATTGTCGATACCGCCGGCCGGATGACGATCGATGAATCAATGATGGCTGAGCTTAAGGCCATTGGCAAAGCCGTCAAGCCGACCGAGAAACTCCTGATTGTCGATGCGATGATCGGCCAGGAAGCTGTCAATGTCGCACTTGAGCTTCGACCAGCAAATCGGACTTGACGGTTTCATCATGACCAAGCTCGACGGCGACGCCCGCGGCGGTGCTGCGCTGTCGATCCGACGAATGACCGGCAAACCGATCAAACTGATCTGCGTCGGTGAAAAAGTCGATGAGATTGAAGAGTACTATCCCGACCGCCTGGCTTCCCGAATCCTCGGCATGGGCGATGTGCTGTCCCTGATCGAAAAAGCTTCTGCCAATTTCGACGAAAAGAAGGCAATCGAAGCGTTCGATCGCCTCAAGAAGAACCAGTTCACGCTGGAAGACATGCTTTCCCAGTTTGATGAAGTCAAGAAGATGGGCTCGATCAAGGATGTGATGTCCATGCTGCCCGGCATGGGCAACAAGGCAATCCCGGATGAGCAGATCGATGAGAAGGCAATCGACCGCAGCCAGGCGATCATCCGTTCGATGACACGAAAAGAGCGGATCAATCCGTCAATCCTCAACGCCAGCCGCCGTAAACGGATCGCGGCGGGTTCCGGCACAACAGTCCAGGACGTCAACCGCCTGATCAAGCAATTCGAAGAAACCCAGAAAATGATGAAACAATTCACCGGTATGTCCAAGGGCAAAGGTAAAATGCCCAATTTCGGTCTCGGCAAACGCGGCTTCCCGTTCTGATCAGACCCGTGGGTCTGCTTTATAAGGACTGCCGCAGATGGTTTGACCTTTAGAGCATCAACAATCAGTTCGACCAGTCGTTCAAGCAATAAATCCTTAAATGGAAGTCAAAATTATTTTGGAGGAACAAAATCATGGCAGTAAAAATCAGACTCAAACGTATCGGCGCAAAAAAGGCTCCTTTCTATCGTGTCGTCGTCGCTGACTCGCGTTATCCGCGTGATGGCCGCTTCATCGAAGAGATTGGCACCTATAATCCGCTGACCGATCCGGCCGAAGTCAAAATCGATGCTGACGCGGCAAAAAAATGGATCGCCAATGGCGCCCAACCAACAGACACCGTCCGTTCACTGCTCAAGAAAAACGGCATCATCGGCTAATGAGCCGGGAGGATAGGCTATGAAAGAACTGCTGAGCACGATTGTCCGGCCACTCGTGAGTGATCCGGATGCCGTCATTATCAAGCAGGTCGACCACGGCCATACGGTTGTGCTCGAATTGCATGTCGCGCCCACAGACATGGGCAAGATCATTGGCAAACAGGGCCGCCGGGCCCAGGCGATCCGCGCGATCGTCAAAGCACGCGCCGCCCGTCTGGGCAAGCGTGTGATCGTTGACATTGTTTGAACGTGGCAGATCATTACCAGAAACGGGATATTCTGCATATCGGCCGGATCATCGGTGCGCACGGCCTGCAGGGCGAGTTGAAAATCCTGCCGCTGACAGACGATGCGAAACGATTCCTGGATCTTGATGAATGCCTGATCATCACATCAGATGAAAAAGATCGGGTGCCCGCCCAAGCGGCAGGTGCCCGGTTTTTCAATGACCTGGTCATCCTGCGCCTCCAGGGTGTCACGGACCGGACCCAGGCAGAGGCCTTGAAAGGCCGGTTGATCAGTGTCACTCGAGACCATGCAGTCGCGCTGCCGCCAGACACCTGGTTCATCTGCGACTTGCTCGGCTGTGATGTATATGACGATGTCCATGGCCACCTGGGCCACTTGACTGATATCCAGCCCAATGCAGCCCAGGACGTCTATGTCATTCATATGCCGGGTGCCAAAGACTTGCTGTTTCCAGCCCTGAAGTCAATTATGCGTACTGTAGATCTTGAAAAACGCCGGATCGACGTACATCTGCCGAATGGTTTATACGAGATCTACCGTGACCATTGAAACATGAGCGGAAACAGCCAATGAAGATGACAGTCCTGACCCTTTTTCCTGAGTTGATTGCCGCGGTCGCCCAGACCAGTATCACAGGACGGGCAATCAAGAACGGCCTGATCCAGGTCGAAACCGTGCAGATTCGTGATTTCGCGGTCAACGCTTATGGCCAAGTCGATGATACCTTGTATGGGGGCGGCATTGGTATGCTGATCCGCCCTGAACCGGTTTTCAACGCCTGGAAATCAGTGATGGCCTGTCTGAATCCTGTTGCGGACACGGAAACGGCTGGGACCATGGAACCTGTTGGCGGGATTCGAAAGAATCCGCGGGTACACACCATCCATCTGTCGCCCAAAGGCCGGGTCCTGAACCAGAAAATTGTCGAGGAACTTGCCGGCTATGAGCAACTCGTCTTGCTTTGCGGTCACTATGAGGGAATCGATCAGCGTGTCATTGACGAAATCGTCGATGAGGAACTGTCAATCGGTGATTATGTCCTGACTGGCGGCGAAATTGCAGCCAATGTCCTGATCGATGCTGTTGCGCGTTTGATTCCTGGTGTCCTGCCGACCAGTGCGGCCCACGAACAGGAAACCCACAGTCTTGGCCGGCTTGAACAACCACAATACACACGTCCGGCAAATTGGCAGGGTCTCACTGTGCCCGATGTTCTGACATCAGGTCATCAGGCTAAGATTGACCGGTATCAATACTTGGCCAGCCTGGTGGAAACCATGCGAAAACGGCCGGATTTATTCAATCAAATTCAATTGTCTGCTGAAGATTATCGCGAGCTGATTGATTTCTATTGTCAAAATCGAAAAGCTCTGATATAATTCACACGGTTATTACGGATGGTCCGCTGCCAATTGCGTGCATGAACATCCTTGAAAGGAAAGGAGGAACGCAATATGGACTTAGTTAAAGTGATTGAGAAACGAACAGCTGAGAAATGCTTATCCCGAAGGTGAAATTGGCGATTTCGTCAAGGTTCACCTGAAAATCAAAGAAGGCAACCGCGAACGCATCCAGGTTTTCGAAGGAACCGTCATCGCCCGCAAAGGCGGCGGTCTGTCGGAAACGATCACTGTCCGTCGCCTGTCGTATGGTGTCGGCGTCGAGCGCATTCTGCCAGTCCATTCACCGAAAATCGACAAGATCGAGATGGTTCAGAAAAGGTGAAGTTCGACGAGCCAAACTCTACTATCTGCGTGATCGTGTCGGTAAATCGGCCAAAATCAAAGAGAAACTGGTCAACGTCAAAAAGTAATCTAGTTTTGTTTGATCCGAAAGGAGGCCTTATCCAGGGTCCCTTTTATTTTCTTTTGAATCTTGCACACGGGAGGATTTTCGATGGATGTCAACTGGTTTCCCGGCCATATGGCCAAAACGCTGCGCGAACTGAAGGACCATGTCAAACAGGTCGACCTGGTCATCGAAACCTGTGATGCCCGGATCCCTGAGAGCAGCCGCAATCCTGAACTGGATCGGATCCTGGGCCAGAAACCGCGCATTCTGGTCCTGAACAAGGCAGATCTGGCCGATCCGCAACAGACTGCACGCTGGCTGGACTACTATCGGACCAAATCCATTCCAGTCCTGGCCTGCGAAGGCAATCGCCGCGCATCACTTGATCCTCTGCGCAAATTGATTATCGCCATGAACCAGCACAAGATCGACAACGCGAAGGCCAAAGGCCGTCTGATCCGGCCGATCCGGGTCATGGTTGTCGGCATACCCAACACCGGCAAGTCGACGATCATCAATGCCCTGAGCGGCCGCAAAGCGGCGATCACGGCTGACCGGCCTGGTGTCACCCGCCGCGCAAATTGGGCCAAGGCCGGGACAGAGCTGGAATTGCTCGATACGCCTGGCGTTCTCTGGCCAAAACTCGGCAGTCCTTCAAGCCAGCGTCGTCTGGCTGCCAGTGGTGCGATCAAGGACGATATCCTGCCGATTGAAGAAATCGCTTTGGAAGTTTTCCATGATCTGTGCCAGGATTATCCGGAATTGATCAAGTTGCGGTTTAAAATGGAAAACCTGGCCGGTGAGCCACTCCAGCTGATGGAGACAGCCAGCCGCAACCGTGGCTGCCTGCTGCCCGGAAACCGCCCGGACTATACACGGTTTGCGACACTTTTCCTGGATGAACTGCGTGGCGGCCGGATTGGCCGGATTACACTTGAAAAACCTGGCAGCTGAATCGAGATAATAAGATGATTAAGCACTAAGGGTGTGATTCAATGCGTATCAGCGATGTAGACCGTTATGAGCTATTAAACCGATATGAGTCAGAGGCAATCAAGAAAGGCTTTTTCCGGATCGCCGGCATCGATGAGGCGGGGAGGGGACCGCTCGCCGGACCGGTCGCTGCTGCCGCCGTCATTCTCGATCCGAAAAAGCCAATCATGGGGCTCAACGACTCCAAGAAATTGAGCGAAAAAAAGCGGGAACAGCTGTCTGATATCATTAAGCGGGACGCGATCGCCTATTCGGTCATTCTGATCGACGCAGCAACAATTGACGAAATCAACATCCTGCAGGCAACCAAGCAAGCGATGCGCTCGTCCGTCAGCAACCTGTCCGTCCAACCGGACCTTTTACTGGTTGATGCCGTCAAGCTCGACCAGGTCGATTGCCCGGTCTGGCCGATCATCCACGGTGATGCGATGTCCAATTCGATCGCCGCGGCTTCGATCCTGGCCAAGGTGACTCGGGACCGTCTGATGAATGATTTCGACCAGCTTTATCCTGCTTATGGTTTTGCCCAGCACAAGGGCTATGGCACAGCCCTGCATTACGCTGCAATTCGCAGTTTCGGCCCGACACCGATCCATCGCTTGAGTTTCCTGAAAAATTTTGATGAAAAACACCGCTAAGACGACTTCTCAGACACCTGCTAAAACGCCTTATGCAAAAGCCAGCGGGGATGCGGCAGAACTGGCCGTTGCCCGTCGGCTGGAAGCTCGCGGCTTGACCTTGCTTGAACATCAATACAATGTACCGCGGCTCGGCGAACTCGATTTAGTGATGCGCCGAGGGGATTGCTTGTATATAATTGAAGTCAAGGCGCGCTCAGATCTTGAACGTTTCGGCGGCGGCCTGGCGGCCATCACGCCCGCCAAGGTCAGGAAGTTGAGGAAAACAGCGCTCCATTTTTGTCAAAAGTCTGGATTGATGAATTTGGAAATGAGATTTCTTGCAGCAGAAGTTGAGTTGATCAAAGGTCAACCGCAGGGGTCAATCCATGTTGTGCCAATCGAATAGGACGTTTTTCGCTGCATTTTAGGTGAATTAACCGACTTGCCGGTCTTTGGATGATCAGATATACTAGTTGCGTTACTGTGCCTATTGTGCAAGGAGGATACAATATGCTTTCATTTTCCGCTATGACTCGTGAACAACTTCAAGAAGAGCTCAAAACCCAGGAGCATCGTTACCAGGCTTTCGCTGACTTGAAATTGTCGCTCAACATGACACGTGGCAAACCTTGTGCTGACCAGCTGGACATCTCCAATGGCTTGCAGACTACACTGGGTGACCTGGACTATAAAGCAGCCGACGGCACCGACTGCCGCAATTACGGCGGACTGGAAGGCTTGCCGGAAGCACGCAAGCTGTTTTCCGGGATTCTGAATGTCCCTGCTTCCCAGATTCTTGTCCTCGGCAATTCCAGCCTGAACCTGATGTATGACACGATGGCCCGGGCGATGCTTTTTGCTGTCCCTGGTGCTGCCAAGCCTTGGGCCAGGGAAGAGAAGCTCAAGTTCCTTTGCCCGGTCCCAGGCTATGACCGCCACTTTGCCGTGACTGAGTCTTTCGGCTTCGAGATGATTCCTGTCCCGATGGATGAACAGGGTCCGGATATGGATATTGTTGAATCCCTGGTCGCTGCGGATTCCTCGATCAAGGGCATGTGGGCTGTCCCGGTTTACAGCAATCCGGACGGCTTCACCTATGCCGATGAAACGTGTCGCCGCCTGGCCGCGATGAAAACCGCCGCACCAGACTTCCGCATCTGGTGGGACAATGCCTATGGTGTCCATCATCAATTGGACAATGATCGTGACAGTGTTCCGGAAATCCTCGAACTCTGTGAATCAGCCGGAAATCCGGACCGTGTCTTCGAATTTTCTTCAACTTCCAAGATTACTTATGCGGGCGCTGGCCTGGCCTGCCTGGCGACCAGCCCGGCCAACCTGGCCTGGTTCAAGAAACAGCTGACCATCCAGACGATCGGTCCGGACAAGATGAACCAGCTGCGCCATGTCAAATTCATCGAGAAAGCTGGCGGCGTTGAAGCCATCATGAAGCGCCATGCTGATATCCTGCGGCCGAAATTCGAACTGGTGCTGGAACGCCTCGATCTCGAACTCGGATCGACCGGCCTCTGCACCTGGCAGAAGCCGAAGGGCGGTTATTTTGTCAGCATCAATGTGCCCAAAGGTACAGCCAGTGAAGTCGTCCGTCTGTCCAAGGCCTGCGGGGTCGAGTTGACCCCGGCCGGAGCGACTTACCCCTATGGCAAAGATCCGAATGACAGCAATATCCGCCTGGCACCGTCATTCCCGCCTATGTCCGAACTGCGTCCGGCCATGGAAATTTTCTGCACCTGTGTTAAATTGGCAGCCATTCGCCAGCTGCTCGGCAACTGAATCGAGGCTGGACCACAATCAAGGAGATCATCCCGATGAAAAACACCTACGAAAGTCCTTTCAATTCGCGCTATGCCAGTGATCAGATGCAGGCTATTTTCTCGCCTGACATGAAATTCAGAACCTGGCGCCAATTGTGGATCGCCCTGGCTGAGGCCGAACAATCACTGGGCTTGCCGATCACAAATGAGCAGATCGCTGAGCTGAAGGCCCATCAGGATGATATCAACTATGATGTTGCGGCCCGCGAAGAAGCCCTCGTCCGCCATGACGTCATGGCCCATGTCCATGCTTATGGCGAACAGTGCCCGCTGGCCAAAGGAATCATCCATCTCGGCGCAACCTCCTGCTATGTCGGTGACAACACCGACCTGATCATCATGGCCGAAGCTCTGAGACTCATCCGGGCCAAGCTGGTCGCGGTCATCGACCGTCTGGCCGAATTTGCCGACCAGTACAAATCGTTGCCGACGCTGGGTTTTACCCATTTTCAGCCGGCCCAGCTAGTCACGGTCGGCAAGCGGGCGACACTGTGGCTGGCCGATCTGCTGTCTGACCTCGAAGACCTTGATTATGTCGCCGGTTCCCTGCGTCTTTTGGGCAGCAAAGGCACAACCGGCACCCAGGCCAGTTTCATGAGCCTTTTCGACGACGACCAGGAAAAGGTCAAGCAAGTTGACGAACTGATTGCCGCCAAGATGGGTTTCTCCGGTGTCTATCCGGTCAGCGGCCAGACCTATTCGCGCAAAATCGATGCCCGGGTGGTCAATGTCCTCTCCGGGATCGCCCAGACTGCCCACAAATTCAGCAACGACATCCGGCTGCTCCAGCACCTCAAGGAGATCGAAGAACCTTTCGAAAAAAGCCAGATCGGTTCTTCGGCCATGGCTTACAAGCGCAATCCGATGCGCAGTGAGCGCATGGCTGCCCTGGCCCGTTATGTCATTGTCAACGCCGGCAATCCGGCCTTGACTGCAGCAGACCAATGGTTCGAGCGCACGCTCGACGACTCGGCCAACAAGCGGATTGCCATTCCTGAAGCCTTCCTGGCGACCGACGCCATCCTGATGCTGTTCCTCAATGTCAGCAACGGCCTGGTTGTCTATCCGGCAGTCATCTCCCGCCACCTGCGTGACGAACTGCCGTTCATGGCGACTGAGAACATCCTGATGGAAGCCGTCAAGCGCGGCGGCGACCGACAGGATCTGCACGAGAAAATCCGCCAGCACAGCATGGCGGCCGGCGCGCGGGTCAAAGTTGACGGCGAGGCCAATGATCTGCTCGACCGGATCGCTGCTGACCCGGCTTTCGGTCTGGCCAAGAACGACCTTGACGCGCTGCTCGATGCCAACTTGTATATCGGCCGCAGCCCTGAACAAGTTACGGAGTTTATCCGTGACTGGGTTGTCCCGGTCCTGGCCAGCCGCCCAGCCAGTGAGGAACCGGTTTCGGCTGACCTGAAAGTCTGATTCAAATGATCCAGCCGGATTGTTGAATCCTGGAACTTCATCATGCTAAGATGTAAAGACAGGCAAACGACGAGATTGCCTGTCTTACTTTTTGGAGGACACCCGATATGAAACTCGACAAACGCAGCAACGTCCCCTTATATGCGCAACTTAAAGAGCTGATCCTCGAACGGATCGCCCAGGATCAATACCCGGCCGGTCAACAGATACCCTCTGAATTGTCACTGTGCGAAGAACTGACATTAAGCCGGCCAACAGTCCGCCAGGCGATTGCCGAGCTTGTTTCCGAAGGCGTTCTGGTCATTTTGAAAGGCAAGGGTACTTTTGTCGCAGCAGATCCGGAGCGGCTCGAGATCCGCAGCTTCACACCTTTTACCTATTCACTGCTGGCAGCCCGTTCGCTGGCTGACTTTGAATTTGTCTCGATTGAACGGCAACCCGCCTCGGATGAAATCCTGCGGCTTTTTGACGGCGCCTCGGCAGCCGGCAATCCCGGCTACTGGTCTTTTACCTGGACCATCAAGTCGCGCGGCCTGGAAATCGGACTATGCCAGTCGCTGATCCCGATCAGCCTGTTTGCCGATTTTGGCGATCAGGTCAAGGCCGGGAAAACGATGCTGGACATCCTGGCCAACAAATATGCCTATCTGCCGAGCAAGGGCCAGTGCCAACTGGCGGTGCGTCCGGCCAGCAATGAAGAAGCGCTCCAGCTCGACGTCACCCGACGTTCGCCAATCTTGACCGCAACCAGCCGCCTGGTTTCCCGCAGTGAACACATCTGCGAAATTGACCGGGTGATCTGGCGTCCTGATCGCGTTGCTGTCACGCTTGAAGCCGGGAGGGCCTGAGTTGGCTCAGATCTACCTCGACCACAGCGCGACCACCTTGCCCGATTCAGCGGTCCTCGAATTTTTCAATGAACAGCTGCAGCTTTACTCAGCCAATCCAGCTTCACTGCATCGATTAGGCCATTCTGCTGCCCACTCGATTCAGGAAAGCCGCAGAATCATCGCCGCAACATTTGGCTGCAGGCCAGGTGAAATTGTCTTGACATCCGGTGGCACTGAATCGATCAACATGGCCCTCAAAGGTTATGTCGAAGCCAATCCCAAACGTGGATCAACGATTGTGGCTGCAGCCGGTGAACACCAGGCGACTCAGGAAACCTTGAAATACCTCGCAGGCCGCGGCTATCGGATTCGCAAGGTGCCAATCCGGCCGGATGGCCAGATTGACCTGGCTGACCTGGAACAAGCGATCGACAACGACACGATCCTGATCACCTGCCTCCAGGTCAACAATGAAACAGGTGCGGTCCAGCCGATTGAAGAGATCGTGCGGCTGCGCAATAAGAAGCGGCCTTTGGCAGCCATCCATCTCGACAGTGTCCAGGCTTGCGGGAAAATTGCGGTCCATTTCAACCGGCTAGGCGTTGACCTCTTATCCGCCAGCGGCCATAAATTCGGATCGCCGAAAGGAATCGGCTTCCTGCTGATTCGCCAGGGCGTCCTGGTCTCGCCGCTGATTCACGGGGGTGGTCAGCAAAAAGGTCTACGTTCGGGCACTGAAAATGCGCCCTTGACCGCCACGCTGGCCAGGTGCAGTACTATGGCCACCGAAGATCTTTCGGGCCGGGCCATGTATTGTCAGCAATTGCGCCAGCAGCTTTTGGATGAACTAGACCAGAATGGAATTCCCCATGTTATGCTTTCACCGGCGGACGGCGCGCCCCAAATCCTGAATCTGTCTTTTCCCGGCCTGCGCGGCGAAACCTTGCAACATGCATTGGAGATGTCCGACATTTTCGTTTCGACAGGTTCTGCCTGTTCCTCACATCGAAAAGGCCCATCTGAAGTCCTGCTGGCGATGGGTTATCCGAAAGCAATCGCTGAATGTTCGGTCCGGATCAGTTTGTCGGCCACCAATCATCCGACAGAAATCACGCAAACTGTGCAGGCCATTGCTGAGGCCTGCAAAAAATACCGGCGTTGACCAACGCTGCCAAAGAGGAAATGATGTCTGATTTGAATCACCCGGTCGAACAATCCTTGAAATTCGATCGGATACTCCTGGCCCGGATCGGTGAAATCACCCTGAAGGGCATGAACCGGCATAAGTTCGAAGAACAGGTGATCCGCAACATGCGGCATCGGCTCAAGGAAATTGGCTCTTTTACGATTACCCCGAGCCACTCGCGGATCTGGATTGAATGGAATGAGGCCAAAGGCGAGACTCGAAGCGAAAGCGACCCTGTTGACAGGCTCAGCATCGCCCTCGAACGGGTCAAGGACATTTTCGGGATCGTCTCAGTCAGTCCGGTCCGCCGTTTCCCGGGTGGCATCGAAGAAATCGAACGCCAGGCTGTTGACTTTGTCCGTGAATTGCTAGTTGATGGCAACGCCCGGACATTCAAGGTTGAAACCCGGCGCGGCGACAAATCATTCCCGTTGGACTCGCCGCAGATCAGCGAACGAATCGGCGGCAAACTGCTCGATACCTTTGGCGATCAACTGACTGTCCAGGTCAAAAACCCCGACTTTGTCCTTTATATTGAAGTCCGCGACCAGGTTTACCTTTACAGTTCGATCGTCAAAGCCCATCGTGGTTTGCCGGTCGGTACCGGCGGCAGTGGCCTGCTGCTGCTTTCCGGCGGCATCGACAGCCCGGTCGCCGGTTATATGATGGCTTCGCGCGGCATGGAGCTGCAAGCCATCTATTTTCATGCCTTTCCGTTCACCAGTGACCAGGCCAAGGAAAAAGTCATCGAGCTGGCCGGCATCCTGGCCCGCTATTGCGGGCCGCATCCGGCTGCACATCGTCGATTTCACCGAAATCCAGCTGACCCTGCGCGACCATTGCCCGGCCGACATGATGACGATCGTCATGCGGCGGATGATGATGCGGATCGCCGACCGACTGGCCGGCAAGCGCGGCTGCAAGGCCCTGATCACCGGCGAAAGCCTCGGCCAGGTGGCCAGCCAGACGCTCGAAGCGCTCTGGTCACCACCGACTGATCAGTCGCCCGTGCCGGTCTTCCGGCCGTTGATCGGCCTGGACAAGGATGATACCATCCAGATCGCCCGCCGGATCGGCACATTCGAAACGTCGATCCTGCCCTACGAAGACTGCTGTACCGTGTTTGTCGCCAAGCATCCGAAAACCCACCCATCCCTGGCCGATGCTGTCGAAGCTGAACGTGAACTGGAAATTGAAGCTTAGTGGAACAAGGGCTGCATGCGATCGAACGGATTCAGTCGGCCCGGTCTTTGAAAGTCAAATTCATAGGGGATAATCATGAAAATCGGCAAATTAGATCCTGTCAATCTGGAAAAACTGCGTCTTGGACCGGCTGCCGGTGCTGTCGGACGATATTGTCAGCGGACCGGCGACTGGTCTGGACTGTGCAGCGATCCGTTTCGGCGACGGCCAGGTCGATCCTGTCGACCGATCCGATCACCGGGGCAGCGGCGGACATCGGCCGCCTGGCGGTCCATGTCTCCTGCAATGACATCGCCGCCTGCGGCATCCGCCAAGCGGCTTGCTGCTGGTGCTCATTGCCCCGCCGTCAGCGACTGCCGAGGAAGTCGCCGCTGGTGATCGACCAGGCCAGCTGCACCGCAGAACCGCTCGGCATCAGCATTATCGGCGGACATACCGAAATCAGCGATGCCGTCACCCGCTTTGTCGTGACAACGACCGCCCTGGGGTTTACCGATGGCGGCAAGATCATCCAGGCCAGCGGCGGCCAGGCGGCGACACGCTGGTGATGACCAAGACCGCCGGTCTGGAAGGCACGGCCATCCTGGCTGCTGACCAGCGTCACGGCTGCAGTCGGCTGCCTGTCGGATGCTGAACTGCCGAAGCCGCCCGGAATCTGATCCAGCAGATCAGTGTCGTCGAGGAAGGCAGCTGCGGCGGCCAGCTGGATGTCCATGCCATGCATGACGCAACCGAAGGCGGCATCCTGGGTGCGTGCTGGGAACTGGCCGAAGCCAGCGACCTGGGCTGGATCATCGACCTCGGCCTGCATTCCGCTGCATCCGCTGACCGGAAAATCTGCAGCCGAACTCGGCCTCGATCCGCTGCGCCTGATCGCCAGCGGCAGCCTGATCCTGGCCACGCCGGACCAGCCGGAAGAGCTGCTGGCCGAACTGGCCGCGCAAGGGCATCCCCTGCGCCCGGATCGGCCGTCTGACGGCGAACCCGAGCTCGTCCTGCTAGAAGCAGGCCAGAGATCGGAATTGGCGCCGCCAGGACCGGATGAACTTTACAAAATCACCTGATTCGTTAAAATAGAGGATGCAGATCATCTGAGCAGGCCTGCTCCTGCAGGGAGGAACACCGTTCATGAACTTATCCCAACCTTGGCCAAGACCGATCCGGAAATCTACTCGAGCCGTTCAGCTGGAGATCAACCGCCAGCGCAGCAAAATCGAACTGATCGCCTCGGAAAATTTTGTCAGCGAAGCCGTTCTGGAAGCCGTCGGTACACCGCTGACCAACAAATATGCCGAAGGATATCCGGGCAAACGCTATTATGGCGGCTGCGAGTATGTCGATATCGCCGAGAACCTGGCCATCGAACGGGCCAAAAAGCTGTTTGGCGCTGATCATGTCAATGTCCAGCCTCATTCCGGCGCCCAGGCCAACACGGCCGTCTATTTTGCCATGCTTGAGCCTGGCGACACCATCCTCGGCCTGGATCTGGCCCACGGCGGCCATCTGACCCATGGCATGGTCAAGAACGTCTCCGGCAAGACCTATCATGCCGAAGCCTACCAGGTTGAACCGGAGACCCGTGTCCTGGATTATGACCAGGTCGCTGGAGATTGCCCGCCAGTACCAAACCGAAAATGATCGTCGCCGGCGCCAGCGCCTATCCGCGTACGCTCGATTTTGCCCGTTTCCGCGCAATCGCCGATGAAGTCGGCGCCTTGCTGTTTGTCGACATGGCCCATATCGCCGGCCTGGTCGCCGCCGGACTGCATCCCAGCCCGGTCCCGTATGCCGATTTCGTCACGACGACCACCCACAAGACGCTGCGCGGCCCGCGCGGCGGCATGATCCTCTGCAAGGACGAATATGCCAAGGCGATCGATTCGGCTGTCTTCCCCGGCCAGCAGGGCGGCCCGCTGATGCATGTCATCGCCGCCAAGGCCGTTGCCTTCAAGGAGGCGCTGCAGCCAGATTTCAAGACTTATCAGCAGCGGCATCCTCGACAATGCCCAGGCGCTGGCCAACGGCCTGATGAAACGCGGCTTGAACCTGGTATCCGGCGGCACCGACAACCATCTGATGCTGGTTGACCTGCGCGGCACCGGCGTCACCGGCAAAGAGATGCAACTGCGGCTGGACGAAGTCAATATCACCTGCAACAAGAACGGCATTCCCTATGATCCGGAGAAACCTTTCGTCACCAGCGGCATCCGCCTGGGCACACCGGCCGTCACGACCCGCGGCATGACCACCGCCGACATGGACGAGATCGCCGACCTGATCGCGCTGGCCCTGACGATTTTGAAGCATCAGGCACAGCTGAATCCGCGATCGGGTGGCGCCATCTGCGGCCAATATCCGCTGTATCCGACGCTCTGATAGCCAGGAGGCATCTGCACTTGAATCCCAGATTCCGGCAAACCGAACCGCTGGCTTATCGCATGGCGCCGCGGACCCTGGAGAATTTGTCGGCCAGGAGCATATCCTCGGCCCAGGCAAAATGCTGCGCCGGATGATCGAGGCCGACCGACTCAGTTCGATCATCCTTTTTGGGCCGCCCGGCACCGGCAAAACATCGCTGGCCCGGGTCATCGCCGCCACCACCCAGGTCGGCTTTACCAGAAGCTGAATGCCGTCACGGCCGGTGTGGCGGATATCAAGCGGATCATCGCCGACACGCCAGAATCCGTTGCTGAATCCATCCGGGCCGCACACTGCTTGTTCGTCGACGAAATCCACCGTTTCAACAAAGCCCAGCAGGATGCCTTGCTGCCGCAGGTTGAAGACGGCACCCTGATCCTGATCGGCGCGACGACGGAAAATCCCTTTTTCGAAGTCAACAAGGCCCTGATCTCCCGTTCGACCGTATTCTCAGCTTCAGCCGCTTGACCGAACAGCCAGATCCGCCGCATCCTCGAACATGGCTCTGGCTGATCCGGAGCGCGGCCTGGGCCAGTTATCCGATCGCATTGGACGGAACAGGCGCTCGACCTGATCTGCAACCTCTCCAACGGCGATGCCCGGATCGCCCTGAACGCCCTGGAACTGGCCGCCGTGACGACACCGCCTGATGCCGACGGCCTGATCACCATCGAGCAGGCAGTCCTTGAAGACTGCATGCAGAAGCGCAGCATCGCCTTTGATGCCGATGGTGAAAGCCATTACGACAACATCAGCGCCTTCATCAAATCCATGCGCGGCAGCGATCCGGACGCAGCCGTCTTCTATCTGGCCCGCGCCCTGCACGGCGGGGAGGATATCGAGTTTCTGGCCCGCCGCATCCTGATCTGCGCCGCCGAAGATGTCGGCCTGGCCAACCCGCAGATGCTCCAGGTGGCCATGGCGGCCTATCAGGGCATCATGGCGGTCGGCATGCCGGAAGCCCGGATCATCCTTTCCGAAGCCGCCCTGGCGGTCGCCACCAGCCCGAAATCCAATTCCGCCATCAAGGCGATCGACCGTGCGCTGGACGATGTCGCCAACCGGCGGACCGGCGAAGTCCCGCATGCATCTGCGCAATGCACCGGTCAAGCGGCATGGCGGAACTGGGTTATGGCCAGGGCTATAAGTATGCCCATGATTATCCCGGCAATATCGTCGACCAGGAATACCTGCCGGAAGAAATCCGGGGCACGGTCTATTACGAACCGACAGCAAACGGTTATGAAGCCAAAATAGCTGACTGGCTGGAAAAAAGACGACAACGGCGCCAATAGAACTAAAAAAACAACTTCAACTGTCAAAGTTGACAGTTTGGCCAGAAAATCGCGAAAGGGCAAGTCTAATCCAAGTAATTTGATAGGATATAACCCGGACCAGTAACATGAGTTACAACAAGCGGGGGACAGATAGCCTAAAGTGTATACGTACCAGAAAAAAGGGGAGTCCCGCTATGAGTGAAACCAAACGAGTCTATCTTGACCATGCTGCCACCACACCGGTGCGGCCTGAAGTCTTGGAAGCCATGTTGCCGATTTTCCAGGATCATTTCGGCAATCCATCTTCCTTTTACCACCGCGGCCAGGAAGCGAAGCGACTGCTCGAAGATGCTCGCCAGCGGGTTGCCAATTGCCTCAATGCCCAGGCTCATGAAATCTATTTCACGTCCTGCGGGACCGAATCAGACAACTGGGCGATCAAAGGCGTCGCCCGCGCGCTGGCAAACAAGGGCAAGCACATCATCACCTGCAAGATTGAACACCATGCTGTTCTGCATACCTGCGAGTCACTGGCTCACCAGGGATATGATATCACCTACCTCGACGTCGATGCCGATGGCCTGGTCGATCCTGAAGCTGTCCGGGCAGCCATCCGCCCCGATACGATCCTCGTGACAATCATGATGGCCAACAATGAAATCGGCACGCTGCAACCGATTGCCGAAATCGGCGCGATCTGCCGCGAGCACAAAGTGCTGTTCCACACTGATGCCGTCCAGGCTGCAGGAGCCGTCAAAATCGACCTTTCCACATTGCCCGTTGACTTGCTGTCTATCTCTGGCCACAAACTGTATGCACCCAAGGGCGTCGGCGCCCTCTACATCCGCAAGGGTGTCCGTATCGCAACCTTCATGGATGGCGGTGCGCAGGAACGCAATCGCCGGGCAGGTACCGAGAACGTACCCTATATTGTCGGATTCGCCAAAGCCTTTGAACTGGCGATGGCAGAACTTGAAGCCAATGACAAGCGTTTGTCGTCCCTGCGAGATGACCTGATCGAAAAAGTCCTCAAGGCGGTTCCCTATACACGCCTCAATGGTCATCGCACCAAACGTTTGCCGAACAATGCCAACTTCTCCTTTGAATTTATCGAAGGCGAATCAATCCTGATCTTACTCGACTACAACGGTTTTGAATGCTCTTCCGGTTCAGCCTGTACATCCGGATCGCTCGATCCGTCTCATGTCCTGCTGGCAATCGGTTTGCCCCATGAAAAAGCCCATGGCTCGCTGCGCGTCACCTTCGGCAAGAGCAGTGAAGCAGAGGATATCGACCGCCTGGTTGATACCCTGGTCAAAATTGTCGCCAGGTTGCGTGACATTTCACCGCTCTACGAAGCATTTCTCAAAGAACAGAAAATTAATTGAAACAATGAAAGTGAGGCAACTCGAACATGGAATATAGTGATAAAGTCATGGACCATTTCATGAACCCCCGCAATGTCGGCGAAATTCCTGACGCATCGGCGACCGGCATGGTCGGTAATGCGAAATGCGGCGACATCATGAAAGTAGATCTGAAGATTGAGAACGATATCATCGTTGATGCCAAATTCAAGACCTTTGGCTGCGGTTCAGCCATCGCGACTTCGAGCATGGCAACTGAAATGATCAAGGGCAAGACAGTTGAAGAGGCTTTAACGTTGACCAACAAAGCCGTTGCGGAAGCCCTCGATGGACTGCCGCCGGTCAAAATGCATTGTTCACTGCTCGCTGAACAGGCTGTAAAAGCAGCAATCAAACAGTATTATGAAAAAACCGGCCAAATGACTGAAGAACATCGCAAGCTGTTCGATATGCTCGATGAATTCGAGCATGAACATGAGCACGGCCATGAGGATGACCAGCACTGATCAACATGATCGGATGATCCCGATGTCTGGCACTCGATTTTGACCGATCGAACTGATAATCCAGTTGACAATCCAGTCAAAAGAGGCTGCAATCCAAGAGCGATTGCAGCCTCTTTTTATCAGCAATGAATGATTGATGAATGATTGATGCAGGATCAATATATTCGTTTTTCAGTCGACGATCGAGGTGAGCACCGGTTGGCGATTGACGAAATGGGTCACTTCGCGGACGCCCACTTTTTTCAGGTAATCAACAGCTTCAGTAAAAAATGTCGCGGCCTGGCCGTTCTGGTGCGCATCTGAACTGAGGCTGATATACTTGCCGCCCATTTCCAGGTAGCGCTTGAAGATTTGCGGATCCGGCCAGATGGCATCGCCAGACAATCCGTTCTGCCGAAGTTTAAGCGCCGTCCTGGTGTTGAGCTCAAGCGACTTCTGATGGCTGATCAAGTAATTGAAGACCGCATCGAACTCGCTTTCCAGGAGATGATATTCCATACGCCTCGGCTTGCCGGGTACGTAGCGGCTGATGTAGTCGAAGTGGCCGAGAATTGTAAAATCCGGACAGCTGGACATCATTTCAACCATCTGCGTCAAAGCTCGCGAATAGGCATCGACAATACCCTGGTCAAATATCGAAGCATCGATGAAAATATCCTTTTTATCATCCATATTGTGGAGTGAAAGGATTACACTATCAAAGGGCCACTGAGCTATGACCTGGTTCAGCAAGGGGGTCAGATAGGGCATCCAGCCGAGTTCGATGCCAATATAAAGGGCCGGATCGGTTGGCTGAAGCTGGTTCTGGATTTGCCGAAGCTGGTCAAAATAAGCCTGAATCTGGAAAATTTCTTCGACACCGGATTGATAGCCGACATCTTTGTCATAATGGTCGGTCAGGCAAACACCGGCCAGGTTGTTTTTCCGGGCATCAGCAATCAACTCGGCGATGGTCTGTAGCGCATCATTTGAATACTGGGCCGAATGAGCATGACAGTCGACAAATTTCATCACAATTACCTCTGTAACTTAAGCTTCTATGATAATTCAAAGCAGATCGATTATAATATGAAATGGCTTGCCTGACGAGTCTGATCAGTAGTCCAGATCTGATCCGTTTTCCGGATCTATCGAGGCAAACCGGAACCACCTAGGAATTCAACCTTATTTGGAGGATAAAATGGCAACCAAACCAAAAAAAGACAAAGAGACCAGCCATGAGCTGAAATCAAAAAAAACATCCCATGCCAAGGGACCATCGGCCAAAGAACTCAAAAAGCAACTGTTGAAAGAATATAAAAACGCCTGGGATCTCCAGCCGGAAGACGAGCACGATTTTGCCTTTGCTTTTGCTGAAGAATACATGGCTTTTCTCGACCAGGCCAGGACTGAACGCGAATTTGTCACCCTTTCGGTCGAAACCTTGGAAAACATGGGCTTTGTCCCGCTCCAGAGCAAGGAAAAACTGCTTCCTGGCGACAAAGTCTATAAGAACATCCGCGGCAAAGGCTTGGCCATCGCGGTCATCGGCCGCCAGCCTGCGGTCGACGGCTTCAGCCTCATCGGCGCCCACATTGACGCGCCAAGAATCGACTTGAAAGCCAATCCGATCTACGAAGATGGCGACATGGTCTACTTCAAAACCCACTATTACGGCGGTATCAAGAAATACCAGTGGGCCGCGATCCCGTTGTCCCTGCACGGGGTGATCCATCGGGCCGATGGATCACTTCTGACCATCAGCATCGGCGACAAGGCCGAAGATCCGGTCTTGACGATCACTGACCTGCTGCCCCATCTGGGCACCGAGCAAATGGGCCGCAAAGCAACCGAAGTCATCCGTGGCGAGGACCTCAATGTCCTGATCGGCAGCATCCCGTTCCATGATCCGGATGCAAGCGGCCGTTTCAAACTCGGCTTACTCCAGATGCTGAAAGAAAAATACAACTTGAGTGAGGCTGATCTGGTCACGGCTGAGCTCGAAATCGTCCCGGCCTTGCCGTCACGCGAGGTTGGCCTCGATCGCAGCATGATCGGCGCCTACGCACACGATGACCGCTCCTGTTCATTCCCGGCTCTCGTTGCGTTGACCAGTGTCGACCGTCTCGACCGCACCGGTGTGACTTTCCTTTTTGACAAGGAAGAAATCGGCAGCGAAGGGAATACCGGCGCCAAATCACGTACTTATGAGCACTTCATCTACGAGCTCTACGCCAAGCAGACGGAAAACCCAAATCAGCTCGAATTTTACCAGGTCCTAGAGAACAGCCACATGCTGTCCGGCGATGTCACCAACGCGTTTGATCCGACCTATGCCTCGGTTTCCGATCCACGTAACAACAGCTATCTGGGCAAAGGCATCAATTTCATGAAGTTCGGTGGCTCGCGCGGCAAATCAGGTTCTTCCGATGCGAGTTCGGAATTCTATTCCGCAGTGACAAGGTTGATGGATGAACACCACATCGCCTGGCAGACCGGAGAGTTGGGCAAGGTCGATGCTGGTGGCGGCGGAACCATCGCCAGCTACATGGCCAATCTCGGCATTGAAGTCATCGACTGTGGTGTTCCGGTGCTTTCCATGCATTCACCGTTTGAAATCATCAGTAAAATCGACTTGTACCACACCTTCCTGGCCTACAAGACATTTTTCCAGAAGATGAAATCCTGACCAGACGACAGGACGTCACAATTGATGGATTGTCAACTTTGCCCCCGTCATTGCATGGCTGAACGTTCAGCTTCAGAACCGGGACTGTGCGGCGTACGCACCGGTCCCGGTTCTTTTCGCGTCGCCAGAACCATGGTCCATCATTGGGAAGAGCCTTACATCAGCGGCAGACACGGTTCTGGAACCATTTTCTTCAGTGGCTGTGCCCTGGGTTGCGTGTTCTGTCAAAACCATCTGATCAGTCGCGCCTCAGATGGATCATCACAATTGTCCGGAGCTGATCAGACGACGAGTGAACTGCTGGCGCGAATGGAAGACCTGACAAAGGCAGGCGTTCACAATCTCAACCTGGTGACCGCCAGTCACTACGCAGCAGATATTCCAGCTTTGATCGCAGGCCTGCGTGACCGCGGGATCTTTCTGCCCATCGTCTGGAATACGGGGGCCTATGACAAGGTTGAAACTTTGCAGACCCTGGCCGACAGCATTCAGGTCTATTTACCGGATTTCAAGTTCTGGGACAGCGCATTGAGTCAAAACCTGGCAAGGGCCAGTGATTATGCTGCAGTCGCCGCCGCTGCGATCCTGGAAATGCATCGTCAACAGCCGCAACTGGTCTTTGACCGTGAAGGTTTGCTTCAGCAGGGGGTAGCCATTCGCCATTTGGTGCTGCCAGGGCACTTCCGCGATTCCCTTAAGATCATCAACTGGATTGCAGCAAATTTGCCTGACGACATCCCCGTGGCTTTGATGAGCCAATATACGCCAGTTTCCGCACTGCGCCCGCAATTGGCCGAATATCCCGAGCTGCTGCGGCGTGTGACAACCTATGAATACAACAAAGTGATCGAGCACGCTGAAAAGAGGGGCCTCAGCCGTCTGCTCGGCCAACACCGTGAATCAGCTACTTCAGCTTTCACACCCGAATTTTAATTTTGCTTTTTACGTCTTGTCTGGTTTAAAGGGTTGCTTTCAACGGCCTGATGCAGGCTTTCAGCATCGGTATGCGTGTAGATTTCAGTCGTTGCGATGCTGGTATGGCCCAGGATCGCCTGCAAGGCTCGAATATCGACCTTGCCATATTTGTACATTAAAGTCGCTGCCGTATGGCGCAATTTATGCGTCGAATAGCGCTTCGGATCAAGCCCTGAAGCGAGGATATATTTCTTGATCAGGACTTGGACCATTTTGGTGCTGATCCTTCGCCCTAAACGGCTGACAAACAGGGCATCCGGATCGTGCTGGTGGCTGTTCGGCCGAACCGCACGATATTCCGCCAAGGCATCCAGACAGGCGGCATTGAGGTAAATGGTCCGTTCTTTGCCGCCCTTGCCGAGGATCACCAGAGTATCTTCACGAATGTTCGAGAGGTTGATATTGCATAGTTCCGACAAACGCATCCCACAATTCAGAAACAAGGTCAGGATGCAGTAATCGCGGGCTGACCACTCGCTGGCTGATTCTGCCGCAGTTTCCAGGAGCTGCTGGCTTTCCTCCAGGGAAAGGTACCGCGGCAGGCGGCGCAGCAATCGCGGCGTTTCCAGCTCGAGTGCGACATTCTGGTCCAGCACGCGAGCCTTGTTTTTCAAATAGCCAAAAAAAGCTTTGATCGCGGCGATCCGCCGAGCCCTGATCGCCGGGCCATTGTGTCGTTCAACCGACATCCAGGTTACAAAAGCGTACAGGTCGGCCAAGCTGATCTGGCGGATGAACTGTTCATCGACAGCAGCGATCGGGACCTCGTCCAGGGGCGTTTCCTTGGCAGCCAGACCGCGACGTCTGACCATGAACCGGAAGAAGAGGACCAAGTCGTAGCGGTATTCTTTGATCGTCAAACTGGAGCGTTCCTTGATGGCCTGGAAATAACCGAAAAACTGGTCGAGCCAGATGAAACTATCGCCGTGATCTGCCATGACTACCTTGAGCCTTTCTAGTATTCTGTCTTTTCCATTTTGACCTATTATCCAGTCGCTTGTCAAAGTCATACAGCTGTGGTAGAATTCTGCGAAAAGACAAATGTCCACAATACAAGGACAGACAGAAGTGAGGAGAATCAACATGAACAAGAAGTTAAAAGTCGGTGTAATCGGCGGGACCGGCTATGTCGGTCAGCGCTTTTTGACTTTGCTCGATCAGCACCCTTGGTTTGAAACAGTTGCGATTGCGGCTTCGCCGCGTTCGGCCGGAAAATCCTTCCAGGAAGCCGTCGCAGGACGCTGGAAGATCGAATTGCAGCTCCCGGCCAGTGTCGCCGATATGACCGTCCAGAGCACGGACGAAATGGCCAAGTTCTGTGAACAAGTCGATTTTGTGTTCTGTGCTGTCGATATGAAAAAAGAAGATATCAAGGCGCTTGAAGAACAGATCGCCAGATTCGAAACACCAGTCGTTTCCAACAATTCTGCGCATCGCTGGACACCGGACGTTCCGGTGATCATCCCGGAAATCAATCCGGAGCATGCCCAGCTGATCGAAATCCAGCGGAACAGACTCGGCACCAGCCGCGGCTTCATCACGGCCAAGCCAAACTGCTCGATCCAGAGCTACGTCCCGGCCTTGAACGCCCTGCGCGAATTCGGCCTGGAGCAAGTGATGGTCAGCACCTACCAGGCGATTTCAGGCGCCGGCAAGACGTTCCAGGACTGGCCGGAAATGGTCAACAACCTGATTCCGTTCATTGGTGGCGAAGAAGAGAAGAGTGAGCAGGAACCGCTGAAAATCTGGGGCACCCAACAGGGAGGGCAGATCGTCAAAGCGACCAGCCCAGTCATTTCGGCCCAGTGCTATCGCGTTGCTGTCCAGGAAGGCCATACCGCTTCCGTTTCGGTCAAATTCAAGCACAAGCCTAGCCAGGAGGAAATCCTGCAGCGCTGGGCGAGCTTTGAAGGCTTACCGCAGCAGAAGCAATTCCCGACTGCTCCGATGCCGTTCCTGACCTATTTTGCCGAAGACAACCGCCCCCAGCCGGTCCTTGACCGGAATATCGGCAATGGCATGGGCATCGCAGTCGGCCGGCTGCGCGAAGATCCGATTTTCGATTACAAATTTGCCTGCCTGTCCCACAACACCATCCGCGGCGCAGCCGGCGGGGCGGTGCTGACTGCAGAACTGCTGACCCATCTGGGTTACCTGACACACAAGTAATTCATGGACGACGAACAAAAGGTTACAGAATCCATTGCAGTCACAGAAGAACCCTTGGCTGTTGCTTCGGCAACCGGCCAGGGGTTTCTTCACGCCGACTTCTTCATACCGGTAAGCGAAACCCGATTCGGCCTGCTGGTCGTCCATGGAATGGCCGAACACCGTCGCCGGCTTGTGGTTATATTTTCACAGTTTCAGGCATACTCGACATCATCGCCTGGACTGAAAGAATCAGCCAGCCAGAGTGGGCGGGCCAAGTGTCAAAGGAAATGCCCTTGTTTCTTATTTCCGGGGAACATGATCCGGTCGGTCAGTTTGGCCGCGGCGTCCGTCTGGTCGACAAGTGGCTGGCCGCAGCCGGTTGCCGCGTTAAGACAATGATTTACCCAGAAGCTCGCCATGAAATTCTCAATGAAACGAACAGACTGGCTGTTTATGCTGATCTTGATGCGTGGATATCCGAGACTGTGATAAAATAATCTAATTGACATGTCCTGGAGGATTCCATGATCACGATTAAAGACATTGCGGAAAAAGCAGGCGTATCCTATGCGACTGTTTCAAGGGCCTTGAACAACCGCTCGGATGTCAGCGGTGAAACCCGAAAACTGATTCTGGATCTGGCAGCCGAAATGGGCTACCAGCCGAACGCAATTGCCCGCAGCCTGGTCAAACGCAAGTCGATGAATATCGCCCTGATCGTACCTGATGTGTCCAATCCGTTCTTTGCGGATATTACCATGGCAGTCAACTCGGCAGCTGAAAAAGCTGGCTACACGACCATGGTCTGCAATTCCGGCTGGGATCCGCAAAAAGAACAGGAAAAACTGCGGATCATGGTCGAGCAGCGGGTCGATGGGATCATCCTCAAGCCGATCGGATTTTTCAAACCGGAAACCCTGGAAGCCTACAACGTGCCGATCGTTGTTTTCTGGCACGCTGGCGATGATGACCTGTCTTACGTTGAAGTTGACCACGAGGCCGGCAGCCGGTTGGCGGTCAAGCATCTGGTTGATCGCGGCTACCGCCGGATCGCCTATATCGGTGGCCAGGAAACGTCGCCATCGAACCAGATCCGCCTGCTGGCTTACCAGCAGACCCTGCAGCTGAATGGCCTGGTCGCCGATCCGAAGCTGATCAGCTTCGGTGGCTTCAACCTGGAAAGCGGCTATGAGCGGATCGGGAAAATGATGCAGCTGGCCAATCCGCCGGATGCCGTCTTCTGCAGCAATGACATCATCGCCCTGGGCGTCCTGCAGTATGCACGCGACAACAATATCCAAGTCCCGAAAGACTTCGGGATCATCGGCTTCGATGACATCAATTATGCCTCGCTGCCGCAGATCAACCTCAGCTCGGTTTCCCAGCCGCGTGACAAGCTCGGTGAACAAGCCCTGCAGGCCCTGATCCGCGAAATCGAGTCGTTCCCGGAACGCAATCGGCAGCGGATCCTGATCGAACCCGAATTGAAGGTGCGATCGACAACTTGACTTAACCCGAACAACTGTGCTAGATTATCAACACGAACCTCGACAATTTGATTGAACACACGTAGAAGAGGACCAGTAAGTCTTCGAAGGATTCCAGAGAGCTGCCGTTCTGGTGCGAGGCAGTGTCCGGACAAGGCTGAACTCACCTCCGAGTGTACGCGCTGAACCCTTGACAGGCAGTAGGATCGCGTCGGATTCTCCCGTTATCGAGACAGGATATCGGCCATGTGGCCCGTATTCGTAGAGTGCACCGGCCTTTTCAGGCCGGTGAAGCGCAGTGGTACCGCGAAAGTCATAACAGTCTTTCGTCTCGCAATGAGACGGAAGGCTTTTTTTATTTTTCACCCCTGAAAGGAGATCTACCCATGAAAAACGCAAACAAATACCAGGCATTCCCGCCGCTCAACCTGCCGGACCGCCAGTGGCCGAACGCTAAAATCACCAAGGCCCCGTTCTGGTGCAGTGTCGATCTGCGCGATGGCAACCAGGCGCTTGAAATCCCGATGAATCTGGACCAGAAACTGAAGTTTTTCCAGTATCTGGTCGATCTTGGCTTCAAGACGATCGAAATCGGTTTTCCGGCTGCGTCGGACACCGAATACGAGTTTGCGCGTCACTTGATAGACAACAAGCTGATTCCTGACGATGTCACGATCCAAGTCCTGACCCAGTCCCGCCAGCATATCATCGAAAAGACGTTTGAAGCGCTGCGTGGCGTCAACAAGGCGGTTGTTCACTTGTACAATTCAACGTCGACGCTGCAGCGTGATGTTGTCTTCCGGATGGATCAGCAGCAGTGCAAGGAATTGGCTGTTTTTGGTGCCAGACTGGTTAAGGAAATTGCTGATCAAGATACATTCGGTAGTGATTTTACCTTCCAGTATTCACCGGAAAGCTTTACCGGCACCGAGATGGACTTCGCAGTCGAAATCTGCGATGCAGTCTGTGATATCTGGCAGCCGACCCCTGGCCATCGCGTGATCATCAATCTGCCGGCGACAGTCGAAATGTCCACCCCGAATATCTATGCCGACCAGGTCGAATATTTCAGCCGACACACGCGCTATCGGGATTCGATCTGGATCAGCCTGCATGCCCACAATGACCGCGGCACGGCTGTCGCAGCTACCGAACTGGGTCTGATGGCCGGTGCCGACCGTGTCGAAGGCACCTTGTTCGGCAATGGCGAACGGACCGGCAATTGCGACATCCTGACTCTGGGCATGAACCTTTTCTCACAGGGCATCGATCCGGAACTCGACTTTTCCCATATCAACGAGATCATCGACATCTATGAAGAAAGCACGCGCATGGTTGTGCCGCAACGACACCCTTATGCTGGCAAGCTGGTCTATACCGCGTTCTCCGGCTCGCATCAGGATGCGATCAACAAGGGCATGGCCCGGATGAAACAGGGAAGGGCTTTGTGGGAAGTCCCCTATCTGCCGATCGACCCGATGGACGTCGGCCGCTCCTACGACCCGATCATCCGCATCAACAGCCAGTCCGGCAAGGGCGGTGTCGCCTATATCCTCGAGCAGCACTTTGGCTACCAGCTGCCGAAAGCCATCCAGCAGGCTTTCTCGGTCATCGTGACCAAGGTTTCTGACCAGCGCAATTCGGACTTGACGCCGGATGACCTCCACAACCTGTTCCTCGAGACCTACGTCAACCGCAAATCGCCGATTGATCTGATCAGCTATCGCGAAGAAATGCTTGATGACAAGACGGTCCAGATGAGCGCCCAGATCACAATAAATGGCATCGAGGCCAGCATCAGCGGCTCCGGCAACGGTTTGCTCGATGCTTTCTGCCAGGCGCTGCAGGCCCATCTCAAGGGGAAATTCGAAATCACAGCTTACCACGAACACGCCCTCGAACGCGGCACAACCTCTCAGGCGATCACGTATGTCAATATTCAGAACGGCGGCAACAAGAACTATATCGGTGCCGGTATCAGCAGCAGTGTCAGTAAATCGTCGCTACGTGCGATCCTGTCGGCGGTCAACCAGATCCCGGGTATCGTCGGCTGATGGATCGGATCAACGTACGTCCGGCTACCACTGCTGATTACCCAGCAATACTTCGTATCCTGGGCTACTATATCAAAAACAGCAATGCCAGCTGGCGCTATGAAACGCCCGGCCCGACTTGGCTATTGCAGTTCGAAAAGTCGCATCAAACCCCGGAACGGCCGGTTTTTGTCGCAGAACTTTCCGGATTGATCATCGGCTACAGCAGTTTGTCCGATTTTCGCAGTTACGAAGGTTATTGGCCATGTGCTGAAAACAGTGTGTATGTCATGCCGGAATATATGAACCAGCAGGTTGGCTCAAAATTGATGGACGCGCTGCTGGAAGCCGCCAGTAAGACACGGCTGAAAAAAATCATTGCAGCGATCGATGGTGACAACGAATCCAGTATCAGATTTCATGCCCGGTTCGGATTTTCGATCTGTGGAAAGCTGACAGACATCGGTTTTAAAAACAACCAGTGGCTGAGCCTGGTGCTGATGGAACTCGACCTCGATCAGTACAAACAGCAGAAAGCTGAGCCGCCGCCAATTTTTTACTGCTGATGGCAATGACAGCTAAACGGCCGGACTTGAGAATAACGTCAACAGATTGAACCCATCATCGAATCATGACCTGGAGAGAGGCTGTTTTCGGGAAAATCCCCGGACAGCCTCTTTTTTTGCGCCTGTACCCCCTCTTTATTAGACAAAACTATTATTTTGTCTAATTGAAGATCAAAAAAACAAGCGGACCGGAGGGTCTACTCTCCGATCCGCCGCCAAGATTTTCCCGGTCAAGCTGTCGTCGTGACAGCGGTGATGGTATCGCCAAGATGTTTGATGCCGATGATCCTGTACCATTCAGTGAAATCCCTGATCGGATTATAGACATTGGCCAGCAGGATGACCAGCAGAAATGCAAACAGAATTAACAGGATTCTCCGCAGGAAACGCTGCTGGCGTTCGGACTGGCGTTTGCGGTTGATTTTTGCGACAGTTGTGTAGCCTTTGAGACGGTAAACGCGTTCTTTGCCGACGCGTTTGATCGCCCGCACATATTGGCGGCTGTCCCGTTTGACGTCTTGCTGGAACTGGCGCAGCCAGAACGGCGCATGTTTTTTTAAATAGGCTTTCAATATGTCAAATTGTTCGCGCAGCGGCTGGAGCCGGGCCTGGATCTTCTGTCCGACCGAGACACCGGTTTCTCGCACTGGCTGATCGGGTTCTGTATGCTGACTTTTCACAAAAGCCCTTCCTTCGCGTCAGAAATGACACTGCCATTATAACGGAACATGGCAGGAAATGCATCCAAAACCTGATACCTTTCAAGCTGAACATCGGCTTGAATATCGAGTTGAATATCAAGTTGGTCAATACGATTAAATATTTGGTACATGATTCGGGTGATTGAAATAAAACGAACATAAGTTTGACAAGGCAGTCCGCCTTTGTTAACATGATGATGAACATGTGTTTGTTTTCGGGAGGCTACTATGACCACGTATCCGTTTACCCGGTCCAATGTCGATGATACTGTTAACCGTATTTACGAGTTTGTTGTCGACTATATCCGTGATAATGGATATCCTCCAGCTGTCCGTGACATTTGCGCGGGCATCGGGATCCGTTCGACCTCAACGATTCACAGCCATTTGCAACGGCTTCAACAGCAAGGCAAGATTGTCTACTCGGCCGGCAAGCGTCGTGCCATCACGATCCCGGAGCTGGAATCCGAGCGGGTCATCAACCTGCCTCTGGTCGGCGAGGTTACGGCCGGCATGCCTATTTTCGCCCATGAGAACATTGAACGCTTCTTCCCTTTCCCTGCTGATTTGCTGCCGAATGACAGCGATACCTTTGTCCTCAAGGTCAAAGGCGACAGCATGATCGGCGCAGCGATTCTCGATGGCGATTTTGTGATCGTCCGCAAGCAGAGTAATGCGCGTACCGGTGACATTGTCGTTGCACTGGTTGGTGACGAAGCTACTGTCAAGAAACTGGCCAATATTGACGGCCAGATTGTTTTGCAACCACAAAATCCAGCCTATCCCCTGATTCCTTTTGACCAGCCAGACTGCCAGATCCTCGGTAAAGTCTGCGGCTTGTTCCGGACAAACTGAGTCAGTTTCACGATGTCCTTATAAAAAAGGCCCGCTTGAATAATCAAGCGAGCCTTTTTAGTTTATATCAACTGAATGAACTGAACTTAGCTTCAGCGATCAGGATGCATCTTCTTCTGATGGTTGTCAGTTATAACGGACGGGCAACTGGGCGACTGGAGGACGATTGTCTTCAGGACGGTTGGCTTCATTGAAGATATAATCGAACTGGTCTTGCGGATCGATCGAGCTGATTGCTGATTTATAGATCAGTCTCTGCCGGCCATTGGTGTCAAGAATGATCGTCTGGCTGTCAAACCCGATGATCTGTCCATGCCTGACACTCTGGTCCAGAAAATGCAAGGCAACCTGGACCTTTTCGCGACGACAATAATTGAGGAAAACATCTTGAAGTTTGAGATCATGAGAGTTCCGTTCGCTATTGGTTTTTGTATTTGAGGATTGATTTTGATGCATAGTGCACCTCCTTTCGAGTGATATAAAAAGGATACACTACTTCAATAGATATGAGAATTAACAATTGAATATTGATTTGTACAAATATTAATGCTTTCTTTTAGGCGGTTGCACTGTTTTGTTCCACAGTGTGACAATTTCTTCGGCGGCTTGCTGTGGTGAGAGATTTTCCAGCCAATGGGCGTCGTCAAAACGGCGAAACCAGGTCAGCTGACGCTTCGCATATCGACGGGAGGACTGCGCTATCTGGTCGGCAGCAGCTTGAAGCGATTGCTCGCCATGCAAATAGGCCAGAATCTCTTTGTAGCCAATGGCTTGCCAGGCTGTTGATGCCAGCCTGGGATTTTTAGCCAGCAGGTTTTGGACTTCGTCGACAAGACCGGCAGCAAACATGGCTGTGACGCGATGGTTGATCCGGTCGTACAAGACTGTCCGGTCATGGGTCAGGCAAAAAATCAGAAAGTCGAACTGTGGGCCATTCAAACGGGATTCGGCCTGGTGGGCGGACTGAATTTTACCTGTCTGCCGATAGACCTCCAGCGCCCGGATTATCCGCTTCTGGTCACGCGGCTTGATGGCCGCGGCGGCGACTGGGTCGATCTGCTGGAGTTCAGCGTACAATTGGCCTAGTCCTTCTGTTTCAGCCCGCTTGTTCAGGGTTTCCCGCAATTGCGGATCTGTTTCAATTTCGACAAAGTCGATACCCGAGACAAGTGAACTAATATATTGGCCGGTGCCGCCGCAGATGATCGGCACATGACCTCGGGCATGGATATCCTGGATCGCTTGAGTTGCCAGTGTCTTGAAAGTGGCGACACTGAAATAATCGCCTGGGTCGCAGCAATCAATCAAGTGGTGTGGAACAATCCGCTGTTCTTCCGGGGTTACTTTGGCTGTGCCGATATCCAGGCCGCGATAGATCTGCATCGAGTCTGCAGATACAATCTCGCCACCGATAGCTTGCGCGACAAGGATCGCAGTCGCCGATTTTCCTGAAGCAGTCGGGCCACAGATCACAATGACAGGCAACTTCATCCGGCTATCCTCTCAGACGATCCGTTTGAACTGTTTTTCCAGTTCATAACGGGTCATCCGGATGACAATCGGCCGGCCATGCGGGCAATGGTATGGATCATCAAGGTCTTGCAGATCGAGCAACAGCCGATTCATTTCATCATGATGAAGCAAGTCATGCGCTTTGATCGCAGCTTTACAGGCCATGCTGTAAAACAGAGTATTGACCTGCTCTTCCGAATGCAATTGATCGGCCAGCAATGCGTCGAGTGCGACTCGGATGGCGGCCTGTGGCTGCAGGTCACTGCGTCCGCTGTCAGGCAGGCTGCGTATCAGGATCGATTGTGAACCAAAGGATTCATATTCGAATCCCAGCTGTAATAGCGTCTCCTGTTCGGCCATCAGCACGGCCAGTTCTCGAGCACTGACATTCATCGTCTGGGGGATGAGCAATGGCTGGACGGCTGCCGGACCGCGAGCTCTGTGGCGGGCGACGAGTTGTTCAAACAGTATTCGTTCGTGGGCTGCATGCTGATCGACCAGCAGCAGATCTTCGCCATGTTCGAGCAGCAGATAGGTTTGAAAAAGCTGGCCGATCAGGCGAGCTGAACGAAGGCTGTTGATTGACTTTTTATCGGGCAGTGTTTGCGCTGGCGGAGCCGTCATTTCATCTGCAGGTTTTGACATCACGACGTTGTTGCGAAGGTCAATATTTGCGTGATCAACAAGGATTGAGCCATGGCCAGATGCCGAAACAGGTGCAGATCCAGGGGCTGTTCCAGAAGCAGGAACTGATCCCGACTCGGAAACTGAACGCGGTTCAGCAACGATGGCTAATCCGCTTGTTTCGAGCGCCAATTCCGGTTGTTGATAGCTGACCTTGGTCAAACTGGCCTGTTCCGGCTGGATCGCGGTGTCAGGTTTGGCGCCATCGACAATCGAGCCATTCGCCTGCAGGGTGTTTTGAATCGCATGGAAGACTGCCCGGAAAACGGACTGTTCATCCCAGAATCGCACCTCCATTTTTTGCGGATGGACATTGACATCGACCAGCGGCGTCGGGACATCAACCATCAGAATCGCAAGGGGGTGCTTTCGTTTCATCAAGTGGGTTGCGTAGGCCTCGTCGATCGCTGCACTGACCGCCCTGGAACGGACGAGGCGGCCATTGACATAGAAGCACTGCTGCGTCCGGCTGTTGCGAGCGGCCTCGGGTGTGCCGATAAAACCACGGACTATGACCGGACTTTGCTGATGATCTACAGGCAGGCTGGTCGCTGCAGCTTCGCGGCCAAAAACCGCAAATATCGCACTCTTAAGGTCGTTATTGCCTGGCGTATGGAGCAATTCAGTTCCCTGGCTGACCAACCGGAACGAGACATCTGGACGGGCCAGGGCAATGCGTTCCAGGGTATCCGCAACAGCAGCAGCTTCCGAGCTGTCTTTTTTCAGGAATTTAAAACGGGCCGGTGTGTTGAAAAACAGGTTTTCGATGGTGATCGTTGTGCCTTCCGGGCAACCCGCTGGACGGCAGGTCAAAAGGTCTCCGGCGGCAATTTCCACGAGTGTGCCGTTATCAGAACCAAGACGGCGAGTTTCCAGTCGGACTTTGGCAACTGCGGCGATGCTGGCCAGTGCTTCACCGCGAAAGCCCATGGTCCGGATCTGATCAAGATCTTCGATGGTGCGGATTTTGCTCGTGGCATGACGGGCAAAAGAAAGCTGGGCATCTGTTTCATCCATTCCACAGCCATTGTCGGTCACCCGGATCAGGCTGACACCACCCTGGCGGATCTCGGCATGGATGACCGAAGCCCCTGCATCCAGCGCATTTTCAACTAGTTCTTTGACGACGGAAGCCGGGCGTTCGACAACTTCACCGGCAGCGATGCTGTTGGCAGTCTGGGTATCGAGAATCTGGATGTTACTCACGGTTGCTGTCCTTCCCGTTCTTGGCCTTCTGCTGCAAGTCATAGAGAATATTAAGGGCATCGAGCGGTGTCAGCTGTGAAATCTCCAGCTTGCGGATTGAAGCCAGCAAATCATCGGCTCCACGTCCGGCCATGGCTGATGCAAACAGATCGATCTGCCCTTCCATCGGCCGTGATAGTTTGCGGACTTTACTTTTGTTACGGACATCATTTTCCGATTCGAGCTGGATCAGTAATTCGTGGGCGCGACGGACAACTGAATCCGGAACGCCGGCCATTCTGGCTACTTCGATACCATAACTGTCGTCCGAGCCACCATCACGGATCTGGTGCAGGAACACCACTTCCCCATTCACCTCATCAACCGCGACATGGCAGTTGAAAACACCCGGCATCGCTTCGGCGAGATCAGTCAGTTCATGATAATGGGTCGCAAACAAAGTCCGGCAACCGAGTATATTGGGATCAGCGACATATTCTATCACCGACCAGGCGATGGACAAACCATCGTAGGTGCTGGTGCCGCGGCCGATTTCATCAAGGATCAGCAGACTGCGCGGCGTTGCATGCTGGAGAATCGGGGCAACTTCACTCATTTCGACCATGAACGTCGACTGGCCGCCGCCTAGATCATCTGATGCGCCGACACGGGTGAAAATCCGGTCGACCAGGCCAATGTGAGCCGACAAGGCCGGAACAAAACTGCCAATCTGGGCCAGCAGGACGATCTGGGCGACCTGGCGCATATAGGTCGATTTGCCGGCCATGTTCGGACCGGTCAGAATCATCAATCGCTTGTCCGATAAATTGAGCAGTGTATCATTGGGGACAAACTGTCCGCTGTCGAGCATTTTTTCAACAACCGGATGCCGGCCCTGATGGATCTCGAGGGATTCGCTGAGGTCGATCTGCGGCCGGCAATACTGCTCGCGGTCGGCCAGTTCGGCCAGGCCGGCCAGGCAGTCGATACCAGCAAGGGCGCGGGCTGTTTGCTGGATTCTCCCAGATCAGCATTGACCTGCTCCCGGATGCTGCAGAACAGATCATATTCCAGGGCGATCGCTTTCTGTTCAGCGCCAAGGATCGTGTCTTCCATCTCCTTGAGTTCCGGGGTGACATAACGCTCGCCATTCGCCAGGGTCTGTTTGCGCAGATAGTCTTCCGGGACCTGGGCCAAGTTGGAACGGGTGACCTCCAGGTAGAAACCAAAGACCCGGTTGTAGCCGACTTTAAGGCTGCGGATCCCGGTTCTTTCCCGCTCTCGACTTTCGAGATCGATTATCCATTGCTTGCCGTCCTGGGCAGCCGAACGCAGCTGGTCAACTTGGCTATCAAAACCAGGCTTGATCAATTGGCCTTCGCGCAGGCTGACTGGCGGTTCATCTTCAATGGCTTTGAAGAGCAAGTCGGACAAATCAGGCAGCGGATCGAGGTCGGCAATCCAGGCATTCAAGGTCGCGCGATCGATTGTATTCAAACTGTCCAGCAGGCCGGCAACTTGGCCAGAGAACGCCGCAAAGCGACCAGATCGCGGGCATTGGCTGTCTTGAGGGCCAATTTGCCGCACAAACGCTCCAGATCATGCAGTCCGTGCAGTCGTTCGCGCACTTCCTGACGAATCAGGTATGCCTCCTTGAAATCGGCGACAGCCTGCTGCCGTTGGAGGATGTCATGCACGTTCAGCAACGGCTGTTCAAGCCAGCGCCGAAGCATACGCGAACCCATGCTGGTCACCGTGCGGTCAATCGCCCAGAACAGACTGCCCTTGCGCTGCTTGTCCCGGATGGTTTCAGTCATTTCCAGATTGCGGCGGGCGTTCAGATCCAGGGTCATGTAGTCATTGACCTGGTATGGTTTGATTGTCGCGATGTGCTGCGGCGACTGATGTTGGGTTTCCTTCAGATAAATGACTAAAGCGGCTGCAGCTCTCGCCCACAAAGCATGGTCATCAGCCTGGGGCAGGAATTTGTGCATGAAATCAGCCGAAAAATCATCATCAGGACGTAAGGACAACGTGACATTAGCTCTAATTATCGATTGAAATTCAGAGATCTGTTCAGCAAATACCGTGTTATGGACGATTTCCGCAGGGCTATAGCGGGCCAGTTCATCGGCAGTTTGGCCCGGGTCTGGCCGACGACAAATGCGTTGTCTCAAAGGAGCCCGTCGTCAAGTCACAGGCGGCCAGCCCGTAATAGCCATTGAGCTGATAAACAGCGACGATGTAATTGTTTCGCTTCTCATCAAGCGCGGATGGTTCAAGGACCGTTCCGGGTGTGATCACCCGGATCACTTCCCGCCTGACAATGCCTTTGGCCAGGGCCGGATCTTCGACCTGTTCGCAGACCGCGACCTTGTAGCCGCGGCTGACCAGGCGGTTGATATAGGTCTCGACCGCATGGTACGGGACGCCGCACATCGGTGCGCGTTCAGTCTGTCCGCAATCGCGCCCGGTCAGGGTCAGCTCGAGTTCCCGGGCCGCCGTCACCGCGTCATCGAAGAACATTTCATAGAAATCGCCCAGCCGGAAAAACAGCAGGCAGTCCGGCCAGAGTTTCTTCTGATCCAGGTACTGCTGCATCATCGGCGTGATGCGCGCCAAATCAATATCAGCGAACGTCAGGCCCATGGCAAAAGCGACTCCCAGCGGCCTTCGAGGGAAAATGTCTTGGCCCGGGTGATCCAGACCCTGGCGATCTGTCCTTCCAGCCTTGCTGCATTCAGCGAACCGTCTGGTTCACAGAATTCCGGGGCAAACTGGATATCGGTCGGAATCCTGACATTGACCAGCCGATTGTGCGCAGTCCGGCCGCTGATCACTTGCGGATCATTTTCACTGCGGCCTTCGATCAGGATCTCCTGCATCGTATTTTCAACGGACTGGTTCGAGGCAAGGCTATGGGTGTTCTGCAGATCCATCAAGCGGCCAAACCGTTCCTTGACTGTCTGGTCATCGACTTGGTCAGGATAGTCGGCGGCTGGTGTTCCGGTCCGCCGGCTGTACTGGAACGTAAAGGCGGCATCAAATTTGATGGCCTCCATGGTTTGCAGGGTTTCGGCAAAATCGGCCTCTGTTTCGCCGGGAAAACCGACGATCAGGTCAGTCGAAATCGTCAGGCCGGGACGAAGCTGGCGGGCTTTACGGGCAATTTCCACAAATTCATCCTGGGTGTAATGGCGGTTCATCGCTTTGAGAATCCGGTCGCTGCCGGACTGGAGCGGCAAATGGAGATGCGGTTCGATATTCGGGTAGCGACTGATCGTTTCGAGAAGCTTGTCCGATATGTCTTTGGGATGCGACGTCATGAAGCGAATCCGGTATAAATCCGGGATTTCGGCGATCCTGGCGAGGAGGTCGGCAAAGTCCAGGCAATCTGTTGCCTGTTGACTTGGGGAATTTTGACCGGGGTCATTTTGACCCAGGTCATTGACCCAGGTCGCTACGACGCAGGTCAAGGCCATAGGAATTGACATTCTGGCCGAGCAGCATGATTTCCTTGTAGCCACTTTGCACGAGCTGTCGGATTTCGCCAAGGATATCCTGAGCGGAGCGGCTGCGTTCCCGGCCGCGGGTATAGGGCACAATGCAGTAGGTGCAGAAATTGTTGCAGCCAAACATGATCGAAACCAGCGCGCGATGTTTCCGGCCGCGATGGATCGGCTGGCCCTCGGCCAGGGTGTCATCATCACCAACATCATAGACTCGGCGGGTGTCGGTCAGGCGGTGATACAGCAATTCGGGCAGGCGGTAGATATCCTGCGGCCCGAAGACGAGGTCGACAAAAGGATAGCTTCGGCGGATTTTGGCGACATGGTCTTCCTGCGTCATCATGCAGCCAGCCAGGCCAACCAGTAGCCCTGGTTTGTCACGGCGGATATTCTTGACCAGACCGAGATGGCCGAAAAAGCGATCATCGGCATTTTCCCGGACACTGCAGGTGTTGAGCAGGATCAGGTCAGCTGCCTTGGCTGTTGCGGCTGGCTGATAACCCATTTGATCCAGCAGACCAGCCATGCGTTCACTGTCGTTTTCATTTTGCTGGCAACCGAAGGTCATGATATGGTACAGGGGGGCTTTGCCAGTCGCTTCGGTGCGGGCCAGCACGGTTTCACGGACGCGGTTGCTGAACTGGTCCTGCTGGCTGATTTCAGCGGGGCTGATGACTCGAATTGACAATTTTCAATACCCCTTATACAAGATCCGCAATCGAAAGGATCAGATCGCGCGTGTCCGGCCAGCCTATGCAGGCATCGGTGATCGATTTGCCGAAAACACCGCCGCCGATCGGCTGATTGCCTTCTTCCAGATAGCTTTCAATCATGAAGCCCTTGACCATGGACCGGATATCTGGTGAGAGCTTGCGGCTATGCAGGACTTCTTTGGCTATGCGCGGTTGTTCCTTGTAGCGTTTGTTGGAGTTGGAATGGTTTGTATCAACAATACAGGCCGGGTTCACCAGCTCGCGCTGAGCGTAGAGTGAATACAATTCCTGCAGGTCTTCATAGTGGTAATTGGGTGTCGAATGGCCGGCATGATCGACTGCGCCACGCAGGATGGCGTGGGCCAGCGGATTGCCTGTCGTCCTGACCTGATATCCCTGATAAGCGAAAATATGACCATGCTGGGCAGCATAGATGCCATTGATCATCACCGAAAGATCGCCGCTGGTCGGATTTTTCATCCCCGCCGGCATATCGATGCCGCTGGCGGTCAGCCGGTGCTGCTGGTTTTCGACTGAGCGAGCCCCGACGGCGACATAGCTGAGGAGATCTTCCAGATACGTGTGGTTTTCCGGATAGAGCATTTCGTCAGCAGCGGACAGGCCAAACTGTTCGATCGCATGGAGATGCAAGGTACGCAAGGCGATCAGGCCTTTCACCATGTCCGGCGCCCTTTCAGGGTCTGGCTGATGGGATATCCCCTTGTACCCTTCACCGGTCGTCCTCGGTTTGTTAGTGTAAATCCTGGGCACCAGGACCAGGCGGTCTGCGACTTCTTCCTGGATCATGGCCAGGCGGTGGCAATACTCAAGTACCGGTTCTTCCGAATCGGCCGAACACGGGCCAATGATCAGGAGGAATTTGTCGGACTTGCCCGTCAGCACATCCTGGATGGCAAGATCTCTGGCCGCTTTGCGAGCCTTGACCTTCTCCGTAGCTGGAAAAGCGCGGATAATCTCTTCGGAACTGGGAATACGAATCATGTATTCAAAACCCATTTATTTCACACTCCTGTTTCGGGCTGAAAATCGGTCAATTCACCGGTCAGACCCTCGCGGATCAGCACTTTTTTCATTCTTTTACGGTCAGCAAAGGACAGGATCACAATGTCAGTCCCTGCTTCATCGCCGGAATCATCCTGGAACGTCAGAAACAGCAATTTGGAATGACGGATCAGCGAATCACCGCGGCGGATCTTTTCACGGATTAGTGATAGCAACCTCGAATTGCCACCGGATAGCGCCTGGATGATTTCGCTGTCCGGCAATTTGTGAATCTGCTCGGCCGACATGATCACCAAGTATTTCAATTGCCGCCTGGCGACTTGCCAGATATCGTGTTCGGTTTCCACTCGGATCGTATCAGCTGTAAAAAACAGGCTGACCGGGGTTGGAATCGGAAATGGCAGACCACCGAGATGACGGGCATTGATTGCACTGGTCGCACCAAGTTCGTGACTGCGGAACAATAGTTGATGCTTGGCTTTATGGCGACGGAAATTGATCACGAACAAGGCAATTCCACCACCGATGACCAGGATGGCTGATCCGGCCGGTGTCAGTGAACCCGTCAACGACAGAAGCAGACTGCCGATAATCAAGATCAAAAACAAACACGTCAACTTAACATGTCCCCCCCTCACTGGTTGGGTGAAAAGATTGTATCATAACTTGTCTGACCGGGCACAGATCCTATGTGACAAATCAAACAGGTTCCATGGCCAAAGCGTTGGGGTTGAAGCCTGAAATTCGAGAATTTGCCCATTTACCGGATGTGTCAGGGTGATTGTCCAGGCTTGAAGGGCAATCGGTTGCTTGTCAGGGCCAGTACCGGAATTGTACTTCTGGTCACCGACAATCGGCCAGCCAGCATGGGACAACTGGACCCGGATCTGATGGTGGCGTCCGGTGTCCAGTTCGATTTGCAGCAGGCAAAGCATTTGCCCGGCTGTCTGCGTGCGCTCGAGCACCTGGAAGCTCAGCCTCGCTTCGCGGGCCTGGCTGCCGGCAGTCTGCCGGTCGACCACATGGCTGACATTCTGGTTTCCCTGTTTGATCAGCAGGTCAGTCAACACCCCATAATCAGCTTCCGGACCCTTTTCGACTACACAGCGATAGGTTTTCCGGAATTCTCTGCTGGCCATCTGCCGAGTGAGTGCGGTCTGGACTTTGGCAGATTTTGCCAGGACAACAAGGCCGAATACTGGGCGGTCCAGACGATGTACCAGGAATAAATCACCACTATTCCGGTCTTGACGGAGCACTTCAAGCAAATTGGCCGAACCGGCCCGGTCTGGCTGCACCGGCAATCCGGCTGGTTTCTCGACAACGAGCATCCAATCATCTTCAAAGACAACGCGTGGTTCAACGGAACCGACGGCCACCGGTTGTTCGCTGGTTTGAGAAGGTTGTGCCCTGGTCCAGTTCTGACTGTCAAATGAGAGTTTCATCGTCCTATGCTCCCGTTCACACCAGGAGATATTGTTTTAACTGGCGCTGCCGGTCACGCGCATCCGGCAGTCTTGAAATGACCTGCTGATAAAACAAGTCACTGTGATTGAACTGCACCAGATGGCACAGTTCATGGACAACGATATATTCAAGCAGCCTGGGCGGCAATAATCCGGCACAGACATTGATCGAAATGGTTCCGCGCCTGCTGCAACTGCCCCAGCGACTTTTCTGGCGACGGATAGAAATCTGCTGTGGCACCAAGTCTGGATGCAGGCCGACGATCCATTCGACCGCCTGGCGTGTCTTGCGACGCAACGCTGCCAATTCAGCGCCAGATCCTGGATGAACTGGTATCAAGGCCTGGTTTTCATAGCATTTACGTCGGATCCAGGCCTGTTTTTCCTGGACAAACCGCTCGATCACTTTCAGTGGCGTCCGCGGTCCACACCGGACTTCCAACCGGTTGTCCGGATGGACAATCAGGGCGATCGTCCGACGGCGGCTGCGCACGACCGTAAAGGTCAAATCCAGGCCAAGGCCAAGGCTGTCAGGTTCGGTCATCTTCAGGCGTGGCCGTAGCCCTGGTCAAGACAGCGGCGGGCGCGTTCAGCCGCCTTGCCGCCTAATGCGAGCTGACCGGCAAGAAAATCCGGATGGCTTTCGAAAAATTCTGTCATATAGCGGTGAGGATCCTGCATGAACAGCAAGATCTGGGATACTTGGGCATCATTGACCAGTTGAGCACTAGAGGCCGATGCAAACAGATCGGCATCGATCCTGGTCAAGGCGATCAATTCAACACCTTCAGCGGCAAGGACCTCACGGCCGCCCTGGTTACGGTCAACCACGACTGCTGTCTCCTGGATATGGCCTCCCAGGCGGTGGATAGTCGGCAGCCAGGTTCGGGTATAACTGGATGCTTCAGTCACCAGGTCGGCGACATGGACAAACCGCTGGCCTTTCATCTCTCCGGGTTGCAGCGCACGGGTGTTTTCGAAATTTTCATCACTGTAGAAAGTCTGGCCATCTTTCAAAATGGCGACATGCGGTTTGCCCAGCCGGGCGGCGACTGGTATGGAAAAGAAATAGTCACGGCGTTCACCGCCGGATACTACATCAAAATCAACATTTTGCAGGGCTTCGATGAGGGAATCGATTACGGTCTTGAAAACAGGCTGTTGCTGGTAATGTTCCATGATCGCTGTCGAAAGCGTCTGCGGGAGCTCCAGCGGATTGGCGGTTGTCGACTCAATCAGACTCAGCAACTGGTTCGCTTCACTTTCGCTGCCATAAAGGAAGTGCGTATTGATATAGTAAGGGCCCAAGGTGCCAGAGGTGTACCAGAATGGCTGGTCAGCCGGGCTGACTTTAATGGCCTGGGTATCAAACAGGGCTTTGACAATCGTTTGGTTAGCTTCCATGGGCGATCTCCTCGATATTTTTGCACGACCAGTCTTTCAACTGATCACCAGGGCTGTAAAAGACCAGTATATTCGCGCAATGTTTGAGCTTGTTCAAATTCTGCAAGTGTAACCATTTCGTTAATGATGTCCTGACATGCGGTCGGCTTGATCAGATTGGCAGTGCCAACTTGAATGGCAGTTGCTCCGGCAATCATGAATTCAAGGGCATCTTCCCCATTCATGATACCACCCATGCCTACAATCGGAATATGGACTGCCCGGTAGACGTCCCAAACCATCCGCAGGGCGACAGGTTTGACTGCCGGTCCAGACAGGCCACCGGTATTGTTGCGCAAAAGCGGCCGTCTGGTCTTGCGATCGACCGCCAGGCCGAGCAAGGTGTTGATCAGGCTGACAGCATCGGCACCGGCCGCTTCGGCGGCCATCGCCATCTCAGCGATGCTGGTGACATTGGGCGTCAGTTTGACCCAAAGCGGTTTTCTGGTGACAGAACGGACGGCCCTGACGACTTCTTCAATCAAGGGTGCCGAACTGCCAAAGGCCATGCAGCCTTTATTGACATTTGGGCAGGACAGGTTCAGTTCGATGCCATCGACAGCCGTGTGTTCGAGCTGCTCTGCCATGGCAACATTCTCTTCGAGCGAATGGCCGGCAATATTGGCGATGATCGTGGTGCCGAGTCCGAGCATGAACGGGAGTTCATTTTCGATAAAAGCGTCCAGGCCGGGATTTTGCAGACCGACGCTGTTGAGCAAACCACTACCGGTCTCGGCCACCCGAGGGGTATCATTGCCAAGCCGCGGATTCAAGGTCAATCCTTTGGAACTGATCGCGCCCAAATTTGCCAGATCAATCCATTGCTGCATCTCGCGGCCGAAGCCAAAAGTTCCGGATGCGGCGATGACCGGATTTTTCAAGGTCAAAGCCCCTACTTGTACAGCTGTATTCACCATACGACAGCCTCCGCTGCAAAGACAGGACCTTCGACACAGCAGCGCTGGTGGCTGATCGCACCGCTTTCCCTGGCTTTGATTTTGCAGACACAGACAAGACAGATGCCCATCCCGCAGCCCATCCGTTCCTCAAGGGAAACCTGGCAGGGGATCTGCAACGCCAGGGCGCGGTTGGCGACAGTCTGCATCATGATTTTGGGGCCACAGGTCAGAATCAGAGTCTTGCCATCTTGTGGCAGTCTGTCCAGGACACTGTCCAGAGCCTGCCCCGCATGGCCGTGGATATCGAGGCCACCGGAATCGGATGCCATGACACTGCTTGTGGCTACGGCGCGGAACTCATCGACCAGGATGCTATCCTGGGCTGAGCGATATCCGCAGACCGCAATGCTTTCCAGGCCCAGGGCGCGACATTGTTCCTGGACAAAGTAGAGTGGGAAAACACCTGTTCCACCGCCGACGGTGATCACACGCTGATAATCGCCAAGGTCGAAACCATGGCCAAGCGGGCCGAGCACCGAGACGATGTCTCCTTCCCGCAATTGGGCCAGTTGTTTTGTGCCTTTGCCCTTGACCTGGATGCCGATTTTAAAGGTACCAGCCGCTGGATCAACCGTCATGATGCCAAAGGGTCTGCGCAGGAACTCCCGGCACGACACATTGACAAATTGACCGGGCGTTGCAGTGGCGCTGATGGTCTCACCCTGCAAAGTCAGAATCAAAAAAGTTTCAGTCAGTTTCTGGTTTGCGAGGACAGTGCAGTCCCATTCAAGCTTTTGCATGCAAGCTCACCCTCTCCGCTCAATCTCGAAGGCTGATTTTGAATTTACTTCTTCAGCATATCATTCTGTGACGGCATTTCGTTCAGCGGCAGGCAATTATGTCGCGTCTTGGCGACAATATCCGCAAAAACCCGGATCTCATAGGGTTTGAGGTCTGACGGATGGAGATCCTGCTCCAGACATTCGACGACAGCCAGCAGTGTATCGAGCGACGTGATGGTGGCAATGCCGTGCTCGATCGCGTGGCGACGCAGTTTGAAGCCTTCGCGGTCGTCATTGGAGTTTGAATTCTCCGTGTTGATCAGTAACTTGACCGTGCCATTGTCGAGCATGTCGATCGTCGAGGGGTGGCCTTCTTCGACACGCCTTGCGATGCTGCAGGGGATGCCGTACTTGATCAGGTAATTGGCCGTACCGCCGGTGCCGAAAAGTTCGTAGCCCAGGTTGAACAGACGGTTGGCCAGCGGCACCAGGTCTGGTTTGTCGCTGTCGCGAACCGTCATCAGGATGCCGCGCCTTTCGGCGGGAACTTGAAGTTGGAAGCCAGGATAGCCTTGTACATGGCCTCGCTGTATTTCGTCGACAGGCCGAGCACTTCACCGGTGCTCTTCATCTCCGGGCCGAGGCTGGTATCGACGTCGTGCAGTTTTTCGAAGGAAAAGACCGGCGCCTTGATCGCATAGACAGCCGGATAACGGGCGTACAAGCCCGGTACCGTATGCGAAATCCGTCAGCTTGGCACCCATCATGACCCGGGTGGCCAGGTTGACGATCGGAATGCCGGTCACCTTGCTGATATACGGCACGGTGCGCGACGAACGCGGGTTGACCTCGATGACATAGATTTCGTCGTTGTACAGGATGAACTGGATGTTGATCAAGCCGATGACCTTCAAGGCCCGGGCCAGTTTGTCGCGTGTGGTCGATGATGATTTCGCGGATCCGTTCCGAGATGTAGGCCGGGAAAATCGAGATCGAGTCGCCCGAATGGACGCCGGCCCGCTCAAGATGCTCCATGATGCCCGGGATCAGGATGTCTTCGCCGTCCGATACCGCATCGACCTCGAGTTCGACGCCCATCAGGTATTTGTCGACCAGGATCGGATGCTCCTGTTCGACCAGGTTGATGATCCGCATGTATTCGACCATTTCGTCGTCGCTGTAGACGATGGCCATGCCCTGCCCGCCCAGGACGTAGGACGGTCGGACCAGCACCGGATAACCCAGTTCGGCTGCGGCCTGCAGGGCTTCCTCGGTGGTCATGACAGTCGTGCCGCGCGGACGCTTGATCTCGCATTCTTCAAGAATTGCATCGAAACGCTGGCGGTCTTCGGCCGCGTCGACCACCATCGGCCGAGGTGCCGAAGATCGGCAGTCCCATGTCCGAAACCGCCTTGATCAGCTTGATCGCCGTCTGGCCGCCGAACTGGCAGATCGCGCCGTCCGGCTTTTCATTTTCGATGATCGCCCGGACATCATCGGCAGTCAGCGGTTCAAAGTAGAGGCGGTCCGACGTGTCAAAATCAGTCGAAACCGTTTCCGGATTGTTGTTGGCGATGATCGCTTCGTAGCCCAGTTCGCGCAGAGCCCAGACCGAATGGACCGAACAGTAGTCGAATTCGATGCCCTGGCCGATCCGGATCGGACCGGAACCGAGCACCAGGACTTTCTTGCGGTCAGTACGGCACTGGCTTCGTTCTTCGTATCAAAAGTCGAGTAAAAATACGGTGTGACCGCGTCGTATTCGCCGGCGCAGGTGTCGACCATTTTGTAGGTATGGACCAGGCCCAGTGCTTTGCGGCGCAGACGGATCTTCGCCGCTGCAAGGCCGCTCAGCCGGCTGATCCAGGTGTCGGTGAAAGCCCATGCGGACCGCCTCGGTCAGCAGCTCGGTCATCGATTGTCCTGCATTTGGCCAGACCGCTCTTCAGTTTCGACCAGGTTGCCAGATTTTGTACAGGAAAAACTTGTCGATCAGGGTCTCTCGGTAGATCTCCTCGATCGGGAAACCGCGGCGCAGACCTTCGGCCAGCGCAAACAGGCGCATATCGTCGGCCTGGCAGATGCGCGGCCAGAGCTCGTTCGTCGGTCAGCTGCCGTCATCAGCGGCACCTTCAGGCCCAGCAGGCCGATTTCCAGCGAACGGACCGCCTTCATCAGCGACGCTTCGAAGGTGTCGGCAATCGCCATGACCTCGCCGGTCGCCTTCATCTGGGTACCCAGCGTGCGGCGGGCGTTGACGAATTTGTCGAAAGGCCATTTCGGAATCTTGGTGACGATGTAGTCGACAGCCGGTTCGAAGCAGGCAAAGGTCGTGCCGGTGACTTCGTTGGGGATTTCGTCCAGGCTGTAGCCGACGGCGATCCGGGTCGCGACCTTGGCGATCGGGTAGCCGGTTGCCTTGGAGGCCAGGGCTGAAGAGCGCGACAGGCGCGGATTGACTTCGATGACCGCATATTCGTCGCTGGTCGGATGCTGGGCGAACTGGACGTTGCAGCCGCCGACGATGCCCAGTTCGGTGACGATCTTCAGGGCCGCGGTAGCGCAGTTTCTGGTATTCCAGGTCGGTCAGGGTCTGGGCCGGCGCGACGACGATCGAATCGCCGGTATGGACGCCGACCGGGATCGAGGTTTTCCATGCTGCAGATGGTGATCGCATTGCCTTTGGCATCGCGGACGGCTTCAAATTCGATTTCTTTCCAGCCGGCGATGCTGCGTTCGATCAGAACCTGATGCACACGGCTGGCTGCCAGGCCGGTGGCGGCGATTTCGCGCAAGGCTTGCTTCGTCGGCGGCGATGCCGCCGCCGGTGCCGCCCAGCGTGAAAGCCGGCCGGACGATGACCGGATAGCCGATCTGTTCGGCCAGTCGCAGGCATTCCGTCAGATTGTCTCGGCTGTTCCGGATGGGATGCAGGGTTCATTGATCCGCAGCATGGCGGCGCGGAATTCCTCGCGGTCCTCCCCCATCCTGATGCCGGAGGCCGGCGTTCCCAGCAGCTGGATGCCGTGCTCGTCCAGAAAACCGCTTTCGGACAGTTCCATGGCGAAATTGAGACCGGTCTGGCCGCCCAGCGTCGCCAGCAGGCCGTCAATCTTTTCATCCAGCAGCAGCCGCTGGATGACATCGATCTGCAGCGGTTCGAGATAGACTTTGTCGGCCATCTTCGCTGTCGGTCATGATTGTAGCCGGATTGCTGTTGATCAGGACGACTTCGTAGCCTTCGGCTTTCAGGGCCCGGCAGGCCTGGGTACCGGCATAGTCGAATTCGGCAGCCTGGCCGATGATGATCGGCCCAGAGCCGATCACCATGATTTTGCGGATATCCGTTCGTTTTGGCATGGCGCACTCCTTTCAGAGCGGGAAGTTTTGAATAATTATACATTCGGAGCTATATTTATGCAATTGGTCTTCCGGTTCTCGCCAGAGCGTCCTGCAAGTCGCTTGCGCATGGCAGGGCTTCAGCCGGGCTGCTTCGGTCGAACGTTCATGATCCAGTCTGCTGTTTCTTCCAGGCCAGCATCAGGCTGCGGGATGCATTGACGATCGCACCGCCGCCATCCGGACCGAAGCTGGCGACTGCATCGTCGGCTGTCGCGCCCTGGGCGCCGTATCCGGGAACCAGAATCAGGCTGTGCGGCATCAGTCTGGCGCAGTCTTGCGGCCTGCAGCGGCCAGGTCGCGCCAACGACAGCGCCGACCGAGGAATAACCGCAGGTGCCGATCAGTGAAGCTGCCCCAATCGGCAACTTTGTCGGCCATCGCCTCATAGACCGGACGGCCGTCCGAAGGACCAGGTCCTGCAGATCGCCGGCCGATGGATTGGAAGTCCGCACCAGGATGAAGATGCCCTGGCCATTGACCTGGCATTGCTCGAGGAAGGGCTGGATGCCATCGATGCCGAGATAGCCGTTGACCGTCAGCGCGTCCGCGCCGAACATGGCGGCTGATCGCTTGCCCGGCTGTATCCTGGCCGAGTTCCGAATGCCGAGAAGGCGCGGGCATAGGCTTCTGCGGTACTGCCGATATCATTGCGCTTGGCGTCGGCGATGACCAGCATGCCGCTTTGGCCTGGGCATACTGGATGGTCTGGCGCAGCGCTGGTAGCCGTGACTCGCCATATTGTTCATAATAGGCCAACTGCGGTTTGACCGCCGGCATCAGGTCTGCGACGCTGTCGATCAGGCGCTGGTTGAATTCATAGAGCGCCAGGCCGGAGGCCATGGGCCGGATCATCGCATTGGCTCCGGAAATAATCCTGCGGATGCTGTCCGGTATATAGTCGAGCATCGGATCCAGTCCCATGACGGTCGGATTGCCGGTTTCCCGGATCTTTGCGTCAGGCGGTCGGCAAAATTCAGCATTCGTACACAACCTTCCCATCACAGAAGGTCAGCCGGACCTGGCCATAGAGCTCCCAGCCGTGGAATGGCGTATTGCGGGCTTTGGACAGCATGGCGTTTTTGTCAAAGGAAAATGGTTTTTCCAGGTCGACAAGGCCACGTCGGCCGGACAGCCGGATCTGCAAGGCGTGCCCAGTTCCGGTGCGAGCAGGCGGGCCGGATTGACTGTCATGGTTTGCCAGCCAATTCCGGCAAGGTCAGATGGCCGGTCGGACCAGGTAGGTGATAACCCAGGGCCAATGCAGTTTCAAAACCGACAATGCCGTTGTTGGCCAGGCCGAACTCCAGATCTTTCTTCATCGGCATGATGCGGTGCATGATCGGTGCGCGATCAGGTCGATCGTGCCGTCCTGCAGCCAGCGATGACGGCCGCAACATCCGTCTTGGGTCCGCAGCGGCGGATTCATCTTGGCCTGGGTGTTGAAGCCGCGGCAGGCTTCCTCAGTCAGTGTGAAATAATGCGGGCAGGTCTCGCAGGTCACCTGGACGCCGCGCGCTTTGGCCTGGCGGATCAGGTCGATCGAGCTGCCGGCGTGCTGACATGGGCGATGATGGACCGGCAGGTTGAGATATTCGGCCAGCAGGCATCTCCCGGGCGACCATGATCGACTTCGGACATCGCGGGGATACCGCGCAAGCCGAGCACCGGTCGACCAGTACCTTCGTTCATGTGGCCGCCGTCGGCCAGGGTCAGATCCTCGCAGTGGGAGATGACCGTCAGGCCGAAATGGCTGGCATACTGCATGGCTTTGCGCATCAGGTCGGCGCTTTCGACTGGTTTGCCGTCATCGGAAATGGCGACGATGCCCTCGTCGCCATCAGGCCGATCTCGGCCAGTTCCTTGCCCTCCTGCCCCTTGCTGACAGCGCCGATCGGCAGAACCCGGGCGGATCCTTCGCCTGCCGGCTTTGTCCGTGATGTAGCGGACCAGGGCCGGCATTGTCGCAGACCGGCCGGGTGTTCGGCATGCAGGCGACGGTCGTGAAACCGCCGCGGGCGGCGCTGCCTGGGTACCGCTGACAATGTCTTCGCGGTATTCGAAGCCTGGGTCGCGCAGATGGCAGTGGGCGTCGATCAGGCCCGGCAAAACGGCCAGACCGGAAGCGTCGATCACCCGGTCCGGCGGGCCGCCAAGGCTTCGACAATGCGGCCGTCTTCGATCAGCAGGTCGCGGACTGCTGTCGGTCCGGGCGACGGATCGACAACCAGCCGCCTTCGTAATCAGGATTCTCATCAGACATTCCTCCTTGAAGCCAAGCAGGTACAGGATGGCCATCCGCACGGCCACGCCGTTGGTCACTTGTTCATTGATCACCGACTGCGGGCTGTCATAGACCAGGGTCGGCATTTCCACGCCATGGTTGCAGGGACCCGGATGCATGATGATCGCATCCGGCTTGGCCAGTGCGAGCGTCTGCTGATCCAGGGCGAAAAAGCGGGCATATTCGCTGATCGACGGGAAAAGGGCTTTCTGCATGCGTTCCAGCTGGATCCGCAGACCCATGACCACATCAGCGCCGCGAACAGCGTCCTGGACCGTCGGGCAGACGATCGCGCCGGTCTGTTCCAGGCCCGCGCGGCATCAGTGTCGGCGGCGCGGCCAGCCGGACTTCGGCGCCCATTTTGCTCAGGGCCCAGATGTTGCTGCGGGCGACCCGGCTGTGCAGCACATCGCCGGCGATGGCCACTTTCAGGCCATTCAGGCTGCCCTTTTGCTGGCGCATCGTAAACAGGTCCAGCAACGCCTGGGTCGGATGCTCGTTCATGCCGTCGCCGGCATTGACCACCGAAGCCTTGACCAGCGGGGCGATCAGGTGCGGCGCGCCGGACTGGCTGTGCCGCATGATCAGGATATCCGTCGCCATGTCGTCGATGGTCCGGGCCGTGTCGATCAGCGACTCGCCTTTGTTGATGCTGCTGCCGGAGGCGGAGATATTGGCCGACGAGGCGCCCATGAATTTGGCGGCCATCTCAAAGGACAGCCGGGTCCGCGTGCTGTTTTCATAAAAAAGCGTGATCGACCGATTTGCCCTGCAGATGGGCCGTTTTCTTGCTGCTGGCTGTCAGCACCATGTTTCATGGTTTCGGCCGTATCCAGGATCAGCTGGATCTCGGCAGCGCTCAGCTCCTGGATGCCCAGCAGATCTTTCTGATGCAGCTGCATGCGCTCAGCCTCCTTCTGTTCACGATCTTCGCAGAGCACGACACTGTCTTCCCCGTCGATTTCGCTGATCTGGACATGGACAACTTCATTGCGGGCGGTCGGCACATTCTTGCCGGTATAATCGGCCCGGATCGGCAGTTCGCGATGGCCGCGGTCGATCAGGATCGCCAGCTGGATCTGCTGGGGCCGGCCGAGGTCGAACAGCGCCTCGATCGCCGCCCGGCACGGTCCGGCCGGTGTAGAGCACGTCGTCGACCAGGACCAGCTTCTTGTCATGGATGGCGAACGGCAGCGAAGTGCCGTTGATCACCGGATGCTCAGACAGCATGCTCAGGTCATCGCGATAAAATGTGATGTCCAGGATGCCGACTTCGGCACTCGCTGCCCTTCGATGGCTTCGATCTTGGCGGCGATCCGGCGGGCCAGCGGCACGCCGCGGCGCTGGATGCCGATCAGGTAAAGGTCTTCCATCCCTTTGTTGCGCTCGAGAATCTCATGGGCGATCCGGGACAGAGCCCGATCCATCTGCGGCGCTGTCCATCAGCGTTGCCTTGAAAGCCATGGTTCATCTCCTTCTGCTTTCTGTCGCAGCTTGACAGCAATAAAAAAGCCGTCTGTCCTAATGGCAGATGGCTGCAAACAAGCTGATCTCGACTCGGGTCTTGGTTAAAAACCAAGCAGAGATGACAAGTTTGTGACCCTTCCTAGCCTCACAGGACTACATTAAAGGTTGTTTTTTCTAAATTAGAATAACTGAAATACCACAGAAAAGCAAGGCTATTAGAATTGACAGAATGCAAGAATCATTGCTAATATTGTCCAGAAAGCTTAGCCAGTGTACGGGGATGTGGCGGAACTGGCAGACGCAACAGACTCAAAATCTGTCGATCGAGAGGTCGTAAGGGTTCGATTCCCTTCATCCCCACCAGCCAAGTGAATGCCGGTTGTCGTTTTGATTGACAACCGGCATTTTTCTATCGCCGGGAGGTTCCGTACGCTGGATCAGCAATTCTTCCCTGACTCTGCGGGTTCGTTTTCTGGTGTATTGGATCCAGAACACACTAACCTGATTAGAAATGATATAATCTCATTAGATGATGAATATCAGGATTTTCTGCATGACCGGTGAGAAAATAGCGCTTGACAAACCAGCAATTCATTATCTATAATTGCCCTTGTTGCTCGAGCGAAACAACTTCGTGAAGCGCATGGGCCTTTAGCTCAGTTGGTTAGAGCAACCGGCTCATAACCGGTCGGTCCGGGGTTCAAGTCCCTGAAGGCCCACCACTTCAGTCCAACATATCACATGGGAGGATTCCCGAGTGGCCAAAGGGGGCAGACTGTAAATCTGTTGTCTCCGACTTCGGTGGTTCGAATCCACCTCCTCCCACCAGAAAAAAGCGCACCATCGCTGGTGCGCTTTTTTGTTGTCATTTTTCTGGTCTCTTTTATGCTTTATTGCAGTCCGTTGACGAGCGCCTTGAACAAATTGCCGCGTTCTTCAAAGTGACGGAATTTGTCAAAACTTGTGCCAGCTGGCGATAAGACGACGATTTCTCCAGGTTCGGCGATCGACCGGGCGCATTCAACAGCCGCTTCATAGCTGTCGCACCATTCAATTTTGAGATGGCCGGGATCGACATTCCGATAGGGGGCTTCCTGCATCAAGTTGTCGTAGATCAGCTGAGAATTGTCTCCGCAGAGGATGATCTTGCGGGATACCGCGACGATTGCTTCGCCCAAACCGGTGTAATCGCACTTCTTGTCCTGGCCGCCGGTGATCAGGACCACTTTTTCATGGCGTTCGGCCAGCGCGCGCAGGGCAGCCTTGGTTCGGGTCGGGCTGGTATCGATCGAGCTGTTGTAGTAGCGGACGCCATCCAGTTCACGGACCAGTTCCAGCCGATGCTCGACACCACCAAACGAGGTGGCGACTGCCGCGATATCTGCCGCCTGGACATAGGGCCAGGTCGCTGCCGTTGCCGCCAGGTAATTTTCGATATTGTGCTGTCCCGGGATGATGATGTTCGACGTGTCGACAATCGGGATGTCGACACTGTTGCGCGATAGCAGATCCAGCCGTCGGCAACAACTGCACCCTTCGGCAAATGGGCTTCTTTGCGGGCGAAAAGCACGACCTCGCCGCGGGCTTCGGAACTCAGCGAGCGGGTCTCGTAATTGCCGGCATTGAGGACCAGGCGGCCCATGAACGGCTGGTAAAGATATATATTCCGTTTGGCGTCGATGTATTCCTGGTAATCCTTGTGGACATCGAGATGGTTGGGCGTGATATTGGTGATCACAGCAACATCCGGGCTGTTGCGCATGCTCATCAGCTGGAAGCTGGACAGTTCGAGGACCACCATGTCATCCGGCTGGATCGTATCGATCCGATCTAGCAGCGGTGTGCCGATATTGCCGCCCAGATGGACAGTGTAGCCGGCCTGCTGCAGGATCAGGCTGATCAGGGTCGTCGTCGTGGTCTTGCCATCGCTGCCGGTGATGCCGAACATTGTCGCCGGACAGAGCTCCATGAAGACTTCCATCTCGGAGGTGATGATCGCGCCACGTTCGCGTTCAGCGCGCAGTTCCGGCAAATCCCAGCGCATCTTGGGGGTGCGGAAGATCAGGTCGAAGCCCTGCAGCTGGTTCAGATAATCCGGGCCGACAGCCCAGTCCAGCACAATCCCCTCCCTGGAGAATTCTTCGCGGGTCTGGCTGAGTACCGGATCATCTGCCGCCAGCTTGTCGAACGCGGTGATCGAGGCGCCGAGCCGGCGATATAACGGATAAGCGGCCGGTTGCTGATGCCAACGCCCAGGACGGCGACCTTTTTACCTTGAGCAGATTCTTAAACTGACTCAGTTTCTGATTCATCAATTTGTCCTCCGAAAAGCACGTTGCCTAACAAATTATAAATTATGACTTGCATTTTTTCCAACAGTATTGTAAGATGAATCAACGTCCTGCGGGAATGGCGGAATTGGCAGACGCGCTAGTTTCAGGTACTAGTGATCGCAAGGTCATGCAGGTTCAAGTCCTGTTTCCCGCACCATCAAGAACTGTATCGAATGTGTATCATGCACGGACGATGCAGTTTTTTGATTTTCATAAGTTATTGACGAATGGACTGAACTTTATTTCCCACATAGCCGGCCGAAAATATATTTCAAGGAGAGGCACCTTGACTTCTGATTCGCAAAACGCAGT
>CAWHBQ010000001.1:330000-333476 GCA_963827665.1 uncultured Oscillospiraceae bacterium | reverse complement strand
CTCCTCAAGTAGGACTCGAACCTACGACCCTGCGGTTAACAGCCGCATGCTCTACCAACTGAGCTATTGAGGAATATAAATCCGGCGGAGACCTATTTTCCCGGGCCGTTACCAGCCAAGTATCGTCGGCACCAGAGAGCTTAACTGCTGTGTTCGGGATGGGAACAGGTGTGGCCTCTCTGTCATATCCACCGGAAGGGTTGAGGGGAGCGGATGCGCCCTCAGGACTGCACAAGGGGGAAGAAAGGGATCTGAGGAGGACAGGAGACGGCAGGGGAGCGAAGTTAGAGATGAGGGTATTGAACTTCAAAGGGTATCAGGGAATCGACGAAAAGCCGAACCTGATAACTTGTGGTCAAGTCCTCGACCTATTAGTACCGGTCAGCTGAACACATTGCTGTGCTTACACACCCGGCCTATCAACCAAGTAGTCTTCTTGGGGTCTTACCATTGCTGTGGGAAATCTCATCTTGAGGTGGGTTTCACACTTAGATGCTTTCAGCGTTTATCCCATCCAAACTTAGCTACCCAGCCATGCCACTGGCGTGACAACTGGTGCACCATAGGTTTGTCCATCCCGGTCCTCTCGTACTAGGGACAGAGCCTCGCAAATTTCCTGCGCCCACGATAGATAGGGACCGAACTGTCTCACGACGTTCTGAACCCAGCTCGCGTACCACTTTAATCGGCGAACAGCCGAACCCTTGGGACCTGCTACAGCCCCAGGATGTGATGAGCCGACATCGAGGTGCCAAACCTCCCCGTCGATGTGAACTCTTGGGGGAGATCAGCCTGTTATCCCCAGGGTAACTTTTATCCGTTGAGCGACGGCAATTCCACTTTCTACCGCCGGATCACTAAGCCCGACTTTCGTCCCTGCTCGACGTGTTTGTCTCGCAGTCAGGCTACCTTATGCCTTTGCACTCGCTGCACGATTTCCAACCGTACTGAGGTAACCTTTGGACGCCTCCGTTACTTTTTTGGAGGCGACCGCCCCAGTCAAACTGCCCGACTGCCATTGTCCTGTGGCCGGATTACGGCCACCAGTTAGAGACCCAATACTGTCAGAGTGGTATCCCAACGTTGGCTCCCGCACAACTGACGCCATGCGTTCAGCGCCTCCCACCTATCCTGTACAGACAATATCGAATCCCAGTAGCAATCTACAGTGAAGCTCCATGGGGTCTTTCCGTCTAGTCGCGGGTAACTTGCATCTTCACAAGTACTACAATTTCACCGGGTACGTTGTTGAGACAGTGCCCAAGTCATTACGCCATTCGTGCGGGTCAGAACTTACCTGACAAGGAATTTCGCTACCTTAGGACCGTTATAGTTACGGCCGCCGTTTACTGGGGCTTAAGTTCACTGCTTCGCTTGCGCTAACAGATCCCCGTGACCTTCCAGCACCGGGCAGGCGTCAGCCCCCATACTTCATCTTTCGATTTAGCGGAGACCTGTGTTTTTGTTAAACAGTTGCTTGGGCCAATTCTCTGCGGCCTCTCGCGAGGCACCCCTTCTTGCGAACTTACGGGGTTAATTTGCCGAGTTCCTTAACAACGCTTCTCCCGCTCGTCTTAGGATTCTCTCCTCATCCACCTGTGTCGGTTTGCGGTACGGGTACCCTTCCATCTCGATAGCAGCTTTTCTCGCCAGTGTGGAATCATCTGCTTCGGTACTTGTTTTCCCTCCCCATCACGGTTTTGAAACGCCGCGCGTACTTGACTACGCAGCTATCTACTCCGCTTGGACGTGCATTTCCTGCAGCACGCTCAGACTATCCTCCTGTGTCCCTGCTTCTCTCAAACGATGATTGGTAGTACAGGAATATCAACCTGTTGTCCATCGACTACGCCTTTCGGCCTCGCCTTAGGTCCCGACTGACCCTGGGAGGACGACCCTTCCCCAGGAAACCTTGGATTTTCGACGGCAAAGATTCTCACTTCGCTCTCGTTACTTATTCCGACATTCTCACTACTGATCGATCCGCACGTCCTTACGATCGTGCTTCACCTCGCTTACAGTAAGCTCCCCTACCAACCCAATTATTGAGTTCCGCAGCTTCGGTACATGGTTTAGCCCCGGTAATCTTCGGCGCAGACTCACTCGACTAGTGAGCTATTACGCACTCTTTAAATGAGTGGCTGCTTCTAAGCCAACATCCTAGCTGTCTTAGCAAATCCACATCCTTTTCCACTTAACCATGATTTCGGGACCTTAGCTGACGGTCTGGGCTGTTTCCCTTTCGACAATGGCACTTATCTGTCACTGTCTGACTCCCGCACATCATTTGCCGGCATTCGGAGTTTGATAAGGTTCGGTAACCTGGGTAAGGCCCCTAGCCCATTCAGTGCTCTACCTCCGACAAACTAATACGAGGCTAGCCCTAAAGCTATTTCGGGGAGAACCAGCTATCTCCGGGTTCGATTGGAATTTCTCCCCTATCCACAAGTCATCCGAGATTTTTTCAACAATCACCGGTTCGGTCCTCCATGGCGTTTTACCGCCACTTCAACCTGCTCATGGATAGGTCACCCGGTTTCGGGTCTATAACAACTGACTTGACGCCCTATTCAGACTCGGTTTCCCTTCGGCTCCGTACCTTCAGTACTTAACCTTGCCAGTTGCCATAACTCGTCGGACCGTTCTACAAAAAGTACGCCGTCGAGCATGAACGCTCTTCGACTGCTTGTAAACACAGGGTTTCAGGTTCTCTTTCACTCCCCTCCCGGGGTTCTTTTCACCTTTCCTTCACAGTACTGCTTCACTATCGGTCACCGATGAGTATTTAGGCTTGGAGGGTGGTCCCCCCGGCTTCCCACAAGGTTTCTCGTGTCTCGTGGTACTCTGGATACTGTCTCGCTCTTTCGGCTTTCGCATACGCGACTGTTACGCTCTGTGGTCCCGGCTTTCCATCCGTTCATTCTGCTAGCCTCTAGAGTCGATTATGACAGTCCGCAACCCCGGATTACCGAAGTAACCCGGTTTGGCCTCTTCCGCGTTCGCTCGCCACTACTTGCGGAATCTCGTTTGATTTCTCTTCCTGGGGCTACTGAGATGTTTCAGTTCGCCCCGTCTCCCGCCCGTACACTATGTATTCATGTGCAGGTCAATCAGGCATTTACCCTGATTGGGTTTCCCCATTCGGACATCTGCGGATCGATGGATATTTGCTCCTCCCCGCAGCTTTTCGCAGCTTGTCGCGTCCTTCGTCGGCTATCGGTGCCAAGGCATTCACCCTGCGCTCTTAGTAACTTGACCTGCACTTATGGTTCTCGTTATGGTTCTCTTCTTTCGTCGATATCCTGACACTTAGATGAAGTTTCAACCTCAAGACTTGCGTCTTTTTGTACCAGTTTTTGTGTACCAGATTGCAAGACTTTTTGTCATCTCTAAACCCATAGGCTTTCGAGATATTTTACTTCTCTTTGTCTTTTATCTTCAGTCTTTTTTCCTTATGCAGTTGTCAAGGTGCAGCG
>CAWHBQ010000001.1:0-327500 GCA_963827665.1 uncultured Oscillospiraceae bacterium | reverse complement strand
TATGGGCGATCATGCCGGCCCACATGATATTGGAACGTGCCCCATAATCATCCGGTTTGGCCAGGACACGCGGCACATCCTGGATCATGGTCTGGAGAACGGATTCGCAGAGGCGGTCGGAAAATTCGACGTCCTTCGTGTTGGTCAGGTAACGCTCGAAAACGTGGGACATGATATCTGCGCTGCCGCAGGCGGTCTGGTAGGGCGGCAGGGTGAAGGTCAATTCCGGATTCAGGATCGAAAACAGCGGGCGCAGGCTCTGTGCGGTGAGACCGCGCTTGAGGAGGCCATTTTCGCGGGTGATGACGGAACTGGGGGAACCTTCGCTGCCCGCAGCCGGGATGGTCAGTACTGTTGCGACTGGAACTGAACTGGCGACTTGGGCTTTGCCGACATAAAAATCCCAGAAATCACCGGCATAGGGAATGCCGGCGGCAATCGCCTTGGCAGAGTCGATGGCACTGCCGCCACCAACGGCCAGGATCAGGTCTACGTTTTCTTTGCGGCCAAGTTCGATCCCTGTATAGACGAGGCTGTCCCGAGGATTAGGCTGGACACCGCCGAGTTCGATCCAGGCGACACCGGCCTGGTCGAGTGAGGCTTTGACACGGTCGAGCAGGCCGCTGCGGACGACAGAGCCACCACCGTAATGGATCATAGCCTTTTTCAGACCAAATTGACGGGCATAATCGCCGGTCTTGTGTTCCGCATCGCGGCCAAATACAAAAGTCGTCGGGCTGCAAAAAACAAAATTGTTCATGGAATTTCTCCTGATGAATTGCCGGTCTGGATGATGGTTTACTTTTAGCTGATGAGATGCCTTCGGAGATGGCGTGCCTTCAGCTGAACACAAGACCAACCGGCGAGTTTTGATGTTCGTGGCAATTTCAAGATTAGCACTTCGGTTCCGGGGCAACAAGTTTCGTATGACACCGTTCCAATTACGTGATAAATCAAAAATCATCCGTCGTAAACGCTTGTATTCCAAAATAAACGCGACTAAAATAAAATAGACCAATTTTTGGCTTACTATATTTGGGGGGAACACAGATGACTAATTTGAAAAAGAAATCCGGAAGTAAAATCGCGATTATTGGCGCAGGTTCAGTTGGCGCATCCATAGCCTATGCCGCTTCGATCAAGCAGCTGGCGAGCGAACTCGTGATCATCGATGTCAACAACGAAAAAGCAATCGGCGAAGCGATGGATATCAACCACGGCCTGCCTTTCCTCGGTCAGATGGAAATCAAAGCTGGCGATTACAGCGATGTCGTCGATTGTGATGTCATTGTCATCACGGCTGGCATTCCGCGCAAACCAGGCGAAACTCGTCTCGACTTGGCCAAGAAGAATGTCGCACTGGGCAAGATCATCACCGAAAGCATCATGAAATATTACAACGGTGGTGTTATCCTCGTCGTTTCCAATCCAGTTGACGTGATGACCTACATGATTTCCAAATGGACCGGACTGCCGAAGGGCCGTGTCATTGGTTCCGGCACGGTGCTTGACAGTGCCCGTTTCCGTTACCTGCTCAGCGAAAAGCTGCAAGTTGACGTCCGCAATGTCCATGGCTATATGATCGGCGAGCATGGTGATTCGCAGTTCGCAGCCTGGAGCGCAACCAATATCGCCGGTCTGGAAATTGACGAGTATTGCAAGACCGCTGGCATCATCTTCACTGAAGAAGAAAAAACTGCGATCATCGAGAGCACAAAGACAGCTGGTGCGGAAATCATCAAGCGCAAAGGTGCAACCTTCTATGGTGTAGCGATTGCCGTCAATACGATCTGCGAATCGATTCTCAAGGGCGCCAGCACCGTCAGAACCGTCGGAACCGTCATGAATGGCGAGTACGGCGAAACCGATGTCGTCGTCAATGTCCCGTCAGTCATCTCCAAGTCGGGTGTCGAGCGCGTTCTCGAAATCGATCTGTCTGATGAAGAAAAAGAAAAGATGAAAGCCTCAGCCAATGCGGTCCGCGCGATCATCAACGAAGTCAAAGACCTGTAAACGACTGTTGTCAGATCAATAATCAGGTTATGAACCAAAATGACCGGCTTCCCTTCTGCAGGGAAGCCGGTCATTTTTTTAATAAATACCAGGATCAGGCTTTCGGGTGTTTTGGCTGGCTTGATGCCAGGTGGTTGCTACTGCTCGTTTGTTTGAACAGACTCAGCGGGATCAACCGTCTCAGCTGGTACCGCAGCCCCAGCGGTGTCAGTAGCATCATCGCCAGACTCATTGATCTCATCGATTCCAGCCGCAGCTGGTGTGATATCTCCAGCTTCTATTTCCTCGTGCTCGACGATCGCAAGGTCGACGACTTTGCCTTCGCCGGTGCGCATCATGCGCACGCCCTGGGTGATTGCGTGACAGGATCGGAATCTCGGCGGCCGACATGCGGATGATGATGCCGTTGTCGCTGATCATGATGATGTCATTGCTGTCATCGACGAGGGCAATGCTGACCAGGCTGCCTGTTTTTTCCGAAGGCTTGTACGTGATCAGCCCTTTGCCGCCACGGCTCTGGATCCGGTATTCATCAAGCTCTGTGCGCTTGCCGAAGCCCTTTTCCGAGACCACCAGCAATCGTCTTGCCTGGTACCGTCGGCGCCATGCCGACCACATAGTCGTCATCGTCGAGCGAGATTCCGCGGACGCCCTGTGTGTTCCGTCCGGTGGAACGGACATCATCATCGGCAAAACGGATGGACATGCCATCGTGGGTCACCAGGACGATGATCGTCATGGCTTTCCGTCAGCTGGACGCCGATCAGTTCATCCTCATCGCGCAAATTGATCGCAATCAGGCCATTCCTGTTGATATTGGAATAGTCGGACAGGTCTGTTTTCTTGACGACACCGGACTTGGTGGCCATCATCAGGCAGCCGCCCTGGTCAAAGCTCTGGATCGGAATCACCGTGCGGATCTTCTCATCGCCGTCGAGCTGCGAGCAGGTTGACGATCGCCATGCCCTTGGCCTGGCGGCTGGCATCCGGGATCTGGTAGCCCTTGAGACGATAGACTTTGCCGCGGTTGGTGAAGAACAGCAGCATGGCGTGTGTCGAGGTGGTCAGCAAGGTCTCGACAAAGTCTTCTTCACGGGTCTGCCATGCCAGTGACGCCGCGGCCCCCGCGGTGCTGGATGTTGTAGCGTGTCGACCGGCATGCGCTTGACATAGCCGAAATGGGTCAGGGTGACGACAATCGAAGCTTCCTGGATCAGAGACTCGTCGTCGATTTCATCATCGCTCAGCACTTTCGATCGCGGTGCGGCGGTCGTCGCCAAAGCGGCTGCGACCACCTCGCCGAGATCTTCCTTGATCATCGCCGAGCAGCAGCGGCTCTTCGACCAGCAGCCGGTTGTAGATATTCGATTTTGTCGCACAAATCGCGATATTCGTTTTCGAGTTTTTCACGTTCGAGGCCAGTCAGGCGGCCGAGGCGCATATCGACGATATGCTGAGCCTGCCGGTCCTGAAAAGCCAAAGCGTTCGATCAGGCGTTCTTTGGCCTGGTCTTCGTTGTGCGAACTGCGGATGATCGCGATGACCTCGTCGATGTGGTCAATGGCAATACGCAGGCCCTCGACAATATGGCGGCGGGCTTCGGCCTTCTCCAGGTCAAAACGGATCCGGCGGCGGATGACGTCTTTCTGGTGTTCGAGGTAGTACTGCAGGCTCTCTGTGAGGTTGACGACCTTGGGTTCAAAGCGGCCGAGCTCGTCAGGGACAAGCGCCAGCATGTTGGCGTTGAAAGAATCCTGCAGCTGGGTGTTTTTGTACAGCTGGTTGAGGACGACACTGGCATTGGCGTCTTTTTTCAGTTCGATGACGATACGGACGGCGTCGCTGCGGTCAGACTCGTCGCGGATGTCGGAAATGCCGTCGATCTTCTTGTCCTTGACCAATTCGGCGATGCGTTCGATCAGACGTGCTTTGTTGACCATGTAGGGCAGGTCGTGGACGATGATCCGCTGCCGGTTGTTCTTCATCGGCTCGATATCGGTGTGGGCACGGACGACGATCCGGCCGCGGCCTGTCCGGTAGGCCTCACGGACACCGGACAGGCCGATGATCGTCGCCGCCGGTCGGAAAGTCCGGTCCTTTGATGACAGTCATCAGTTCATCGACGGTTACATCCGGGTTGTCCATCAGCATGATGACGCCATCGATGACTTCCGCCAGGTTGTGCGGCGGAATACTGGTGGCCATGCCGACGGCGATGCCGACTCGAACCGTTGACCAGCAGGCTGGGGAAACGGGCCGGCAGGACGATCGGTTCCATTTCGTGCTCGTCAAAATTCGGTTTGAAATCGACCGTGTTCTTGTTGATGTCGCTCATCATCTCCATGCGAGATCTTGGAGAGACGGGCTTCGGTGTAACGGTAGGCAGCCGGCGGATCGCCGTCGCGTGAACCGAAATTGCCATGACCGTCGACCAGCATGTGGCGCATCGAAAAATCCTGGGCCATGCGGACCAACGAATCGTAAACGGCTGCGTCGCCGTGCGGGTGGAAACGGCCGAGCACATCGCCGACGGTCGTGGCGCATTTGCGGTAGGATTTGTCCGGCGTGAAGCCCTGGGTGAACATCGAATACAGAATGCGGCGGTGGACCGGTTTGAGACCGTCGCGCACATCCGGCAATGCACGGTCGGTAATAACACTCATCGCATAATCGATGAATGATTTTTTCATTTCATCTTCGAGGTCGATCGGGATAATCGTGTTGTACGGGTTCCTGAACGCGGCGTCCACCGCGGCTTCCTTTTGTTTCTGCAGATCTCTTTTTTCGAGGGATGTGGTGCTCAGAGCGCGATCCAGCTCGTCAGCCATGCGTTTGTCTGCCTCCTGTCGCGGGCGAATATTCTAACTGAACTATTATATCATTTGAGAGGATTTTGTTCCACTTTACCGGCTTTGCGCGGATAGGCCGGTGGTGTCGGCCGCCGCTTGCGGATCGTCACAATCGCCCGGTTCATGTCGGTGCCGCTCAGCAGGAACGAGCGGACCTGTGGCGGGTCGCCGCCGAGGGTCGCGATCGCCTTGCGGGATGCGCTGAGCTCCTCGTCAGCCTGGGCTTTCATCGCCAGGAAAACACCGCCTGTGCGGACAAACGGCAGGCAATACTCGGCAAGGACCGGCAGTGCGGCCACAGCGCGGGCAGTAGCGACATCGAAGTGCTCGCGCAATACTGGCTTCTGGCCGGCATCTTCAGCACGTGCATGAACGGTGCTGACCCCCTGGAGACCGCAGCGTTTCGATCACCGTCTCCAGAAAGCGTAGCCGTTTGGCCAAGGCGTCGAGCAGCACGACCTCGATCTCCGGGCAGGCGATCTTGATCAGCCAGACCGGGGAATCCGGCGCCGGTGCCGACATCGACCAGGCGCAGTGCTTTACCGGTTTTTGCCTGCTGGTCGCGCAGCTCAGGCAAAATTGTCAGGGAGTCCAGGAAATGGCGGACAGCAATGCCCTCATCGTCCAGGATGGCTGTCAGATTGATCTTCTCATTCCATTCACGCAGGAGTCTGGCATAGTGCAGCAATTGTTCCCGCTGCTCATCATTGAGCGGCTCCGGAAGGCTGTCAGCGATCCGGCTGAGCCAGCCACCGAGATCGGGGGTTGATGCTTCAGTCAAATCAGGCATTTCTCACACCTCGCGAATCGAGATAGACGAGCAGGACCGCAATATCGGCCGGTGAAACACCGGAGATCCGGCTGGCCTGGCCGAGCGAAGCTGGCCGCAGTGCGGTCAGTTTCTGCCGCGCTTCCAGACGCAAACCGTGATCGACTGTGTAGTCGATTGTCTCGCGGCAGCTGTTTGTGTTCGAGGTTGCAGGAAATGCTCGATGCGATCCTGTTCAAGTCGGATGTAACCTTCGTACTTGAGATCGACCTCGACAGCAAACTGTTCTGCCCAGCCGAGTTGTGGCCGGCCAGGATCGATCGGGGCGAGATCGCCGTAATGGATCTCGGGACGATGCAGCAGCTCGGCCAGGCTTGTCCCGGCACCGGGTTTGAGCGGCGTGCTGGCCAACTGGGTGAGCACGTTGTTGACCTCATCGCCAGGCGAGACGCGTGTTGTCCGGCAACGATCGATTTCAGCGCTGATCCGCTGCTGTTTGGCGAGATACTGCCAGCGCCGGTCGCTGATCAAGCCGATTTCATGGCCGAGCGGGGTCAGACGGGCGTCGGCGTTATCCTGGCGCAGCAGCAGCCGGTACTCGGCACGCGCGGTCATCATCCGGTAAGGTTCTGTTGTGCCTTTGGTGACCAGGTCATCGATCAGGACACCAATATAGGCCTGGGAGCGATCGACCACAACCGGCTCATGGCCGTGTTGACGGCGAGCCGCGTTGATGCCGGCGATCAGGCCCTGGGCGGCAGCTTCTTCATAGCCGGAGGAGCCATTGATCTGCCCGGCACTATACAGTCCGCGGACAGCCTTTGCTTTCCAGAGTCAGTTTCAGGCAAGTCGGATCCAGGCAGTCATATTCGATCGCGTAGGCGCTGCGCTGGATTTTGGCGTTCTGTAGACCAGGCAGCGAACGGACCATCCGCACCTGGACATCCTCCGGCATGCTGCTCGACATGCCCTGCAGATACATTTCCTCAGGTATCGCGGCCCATCGGCTCGATAAATACCTGATGCCGTTCCTTGTCGGGGAATTTGACAAACTTGTCTTCGATTGAAGGGCAATAGCGCGGTCCGACTCCTTCGATCGCGCCGCTGAACAGCGGTGAGCGGTGCAGATTTTCCTCGACTGCCTGTTGGGTCTCTGGCGTCGTCCAGGTCAGCCAGCAGGGCATCTGTTCCATTTCGTCGAAAGATGGATCATTTTCATTTTCAAACGAAAAAGGCACGACCCGGGCATCGCCGTCCTGGCGTTCCAGTGCAGGAAAAATCGACCGTCCGGAAATTGACGCCGGACGGGTGTTCCGGTCTTGAACGCTGCAGCGGCAAGCCGAGGCTACGCAGCGATTCGGACAGACCGATGGCAGGGAAAAGTCCGTCCGGGCCGCCGCTGTACTGGCAGTCGCCGATGATGATCCGGCCCTCGAGATAAGTCCCTGTTGTCAAAACGACTGCATGGCAACGATAGATTGCGCCAGTCCGGGTCAGCACCCCGGAAACGCGGGGCGAACCGGGCTCTTTGATTGGGTTTTCTCTGTCTTGGCAGGCTGGTTCATCATGATGGACTTGATCAACAAGGACTGCGACGACTTCGCCCTGGCGCAGGTCGAGACTGCTTTCCTGTTCCAGGGTCATCTTCATCACTTGCTGGTAGGCGCGGCGGTCGATCTGGGCCCGGGGCGACAGCACGGCCGGTCCGTTCGAGCTGTTCAGCATCCGGAACTGGATCATGCTTCGGTCTGCTGCCCGGCCCATTTCACCGCCCAGGGCGTCGATTTCACGCACCAGCTGGCCTTTGGCCGTGCCGCCGATATTGGGATTGCAGGGCATATTGGCGACCGCATCGAGATTCATCGCAAAAAGAATCGTCTTGCAGCCGAGACGGGCTGCAGCCAGGGCGGCTTCGCAGCCTGCATGGCCGGCGCCGATTACCGCGATTTCATAGTCATCAGCCAGGTAAGCGCCGGGGCGCATCAAGGCTTGTTCGATTGTCATCATGGTTCTTTCTACCTCAGCAATCCCGCAGGTGCTTCCAGTTGTTATGACTCAAGTTTATTTGCCGACACAAAAACGGCTGAAAATGGTCTCGATGATCGTGTCAGTCACCAGATCGCCGGTGATTTCAGCAAGATTCTCCATCGCGTCACGTAACAAGGCGGCCGCCAGGTCAAGCATTTCGCCACGTTCGAGTTCGGCGGCTGCTGCTTCGAGGCGGGCCAGCGTCCGGTCGAGACAGGCTTTGTGGCGGCTCGAGGTGACCAGCACTTCATCCGCCTGGCCGCTGCCCGTCTGATTATAGCGATCGATAATCGCCTGGCGCATCTGGTCTATACCTTCCAACGTCTGGGCTGAAAATGAAACAAGTGGCAGGTCCGGCATTTCTTCGGCCAGCCAGGACCGCAGCTCAAAGCTTTCGGCAAGATCTTCCTTGCCGGCGACCAGCAGCATGGCGTCGGACTGCTCAGCCAGGTCGCGTATTTCATCCAGTTCCTGCTCGAGCTCGCTGAAATCCCGGGCGGCTGAACCGGCCCAGTGTTCAGGCGGTGAAACCAGCCAGAGAACCAGGTCAGCTTCAAGAATCGCCGTTCTTGCGCGGTCGACCCCGATTCGCTCAACAAGATCGGTGGTCTCCCGAAGCCCGGCTGTGTCGATCAGGCGGACGGGGACGCCACCGATATCGACGAGTTCTTCAACGGTATCGCGGGTCGTCCCGGCCACAGGGGTGACGATCGCCCGGTCATATCCGGCCAGCGCGTTGAGGAGTGAGGATTTGCCGGCATTCGGACGGCCGGCGATAACGACCGTAAAACCTTCGGACAGCAAGCGACCCTGGCGAAAACTTGCTGCTAGTGCGTTGACTTGACTGAGCTGGGGCATCAGTTTGCCGAGAAGACTGGCGCGAGCCGTTTCGCTCTCCTCATGCTCGGGGTATTCCAGCACAAGCTCCAGCTGAGCCAGGACATCATAGAGATCCTGGCGGATCGTCCGCAGCCGGGTCGAAAGCTGGCCCTGCAGCTGGCGCATCGCGACCTGCGCGCGTTTGCTCGCGTTGGCGGCGATCAAGTCCATGACAGCTTCAGCCTGGGCCAAGTCGAGCTTGCCGTTGAGGAAAGCGCGGCGGGTGAATTCGCCTGGTCCTGCTGGCTGGACACCCAGCCTGAAAAGCAGGTCGAGGATGGCCTGGCGGACAGCCTGGCCTCCGTGGCAGGTGATCTCGTAAACCTCTTCGCCCGTGAAGGAATGCGGGGCAGCAAACCGGGTCAGGACGACCTGGTCAAGCGCTGTTTCCGGCGTCGAGCCAGGATCGACAATCAGGCCGAGGGCACAGGTGTAGCCGGCCATCTGGTCAGCCAGCGGGAAACGCTTGCTTGCCGGCCGGAAAATTGCCGCGGCTATGGCAGAACTTGCGGGGCCTGACAAGCGAATCAGTGCCACCCCGCTGGTTCCCGGCGGAGTGGCACTGGCAGCAATCGTATCTTGCAGAAGTGATTGATTATTCAACTTGGTGCAGTCGTCAAAGCAGTTGCTGTTATTGTGCATCCGGGGTAATAACCACGCAGCGCTCAGGTTCATCACCTTCGCTATGTGTTGAAACGCCCGGGAAATTCTGCAGAGATGAATGGACAATGCGACGTTCAGCCGGATTCATCGGTTCCATCCGGAAACTGCGGCCAGAGCGGACGACCTTTTCAGCGGCGCGTTCAGCCATGCTGATCAGCGTGCTTTCACGGCGGCGACGATAGCCTCCGATGTCAACAGAGACGCGCAGCCGGTTTTCGACATGTTTGTTGGCCACAAGCGTTGCCAGGTATTGGATCGCATCAAGGGTTTCGCCGTGATGGCCGATCGCGGCGCCGACATCATGGCCGCTGATTTCGATATGCAAGGTGTCATCTTCGCGGTAGGAGCTGATCTTGCCATGAATGCCGATCCCGGACAGGATGGCGGCAACATAAGCCGTGGTCTCGGCTTCTTCGGCTGTCTCAGGCTCACCTGAGTCTTCGTCATCGCCGTAGTAAACAGGTGCTTCTTCGGAAGTGCCCAGATCCGGGTGGATGGCCTCTTCGTCAACACTGACCCGGACACGAGCCGGACGACGGCCGATGCCGAGGACACCGCCTGCGGAGCCCTCATCGATAACTTCGATGATTACTTCTTCAGATGTCAAACCTAATTCTTCGAGCGCTTCATTGATGGCATCCTCAACGGTTTTGCCAGTCTTTTCAGTCATCAATGCCATGACGTTTCGCCTCCAATTTGCGGGTGTAAAGGAAATAGATCAGGATCGATTGCAGAATCATCATGATGTTGCCGATGATCCAGTAGAGGCCCAGTGCAGCTGGCATCGTGAAAGTCGTCCAGAGCATGAAGATCGGCATCATGATATTCATCGACTTCATCATCGATTCAGATTTGTCTTCCGGGGTCTGGCCGGTACGGGCCGGGTTCTTTTGTTCGCGCTCTTTGTCTTCAGCCTTCTTCTTGCGATTGGGCATGGTCAGCGTCGTGACCTTCATCTGGATCATGGTTGTGATCAGGACGATCGCCGGGAAAACAAGCAGCGGCAGGTACTGGCTCATGCCAGCGCCGAAAAGGTCTGCAGGTTTCCAGCTCGGAGTCAGGCCCAGGTTCATACCGAAAAACTCGACATTGATCATCTGGTTCATTTCGAGCAGGCCGCCCTTGACCACTTGGCCGAGAGCCGATGCGTTCGCATTAAGGGCGTTGAGCAGCGGGATATTGTTGGCAACCGCATTCTTCGCATCTGTTTCAGTGATCAGGTTTGCTGCCTTGAGCAACTCGCCGATCCCGTTGAGTTTGTCGGTTGTGACATTCATGATGTAGTGCAGGGGGGCGCGGATAATCCGGAAAATCGGCCAGATGATTATCAGCTGCAGGATCGCCGGCAGACAGCCAGACAGTGGTGATGCGCCATGCTTCTTGTAGAGGGCCATCTGCAATTCACTTTGCTTGGCCTTGTCTTCGGGATGCATGCGCTGGATGTCGGCGATTTCGCCTTGCAGGGCCTGCTGTTTGATCATCGATTTCTGCTGGTTGATGCCCAACGGGATCATCAGGCCGCGCAGGAGGATGGTAAAGACGATGATCACGAGACCATAATTGTCCAGGACGCTGTACAGGACACGCATCACCCAGCCAAAGGCGATGTAAAGCGGATCGAAAAGTCCCATGCTTACAATTGCCAGTTCCATCGCGTTCAATTCTCCTTGTGACGGTGCAAAGGCACCGGGTCATAACCACCTTTGCTGAACGGATTGCAGCGCAGGATGCGCCAGGCCGCCAGCAGAATACCCTTGAATGCGCCATGCGTTTCGATCGCTTCGACCGCATATTGCGAGCAAGTGGGCAAATAGCGGCACGAAGCACCCGTGTTGGGGGAGATCGTCCGCTGGTAATACCGAATCATGGCAATCAAGGTGCGTTTGATCATGTGGATTGTTCCTGCCGGATCAAGCCAGCCCTGCGGCAGAGCTTGAGGAAATCGGCTTCGACAGCGCGCAGGCCGAGAGGACCTTCGACAGCGCGACCGACCAGAATCAAATCAAACCCTGGACGAAGCTTGTCTTCATTGAGCCGATAGGCTTCGCGCAAGAGTCGCTTGATGCGGTTTCTTGCCACGCTGCCCTTGACTTGCCGGCTGGCAGTGACGCCAAGCCGAAGTCGTTTCTGCTTGCGCGGGTAATAATGGATCACCAGCGTTCTGCCGGCGACATGCTGACCCCGCTGGTACACGCGGCCAAATTCATAATTCTTCCGCAGTGTTTCTGTTCGCAGCATCAATTAGATCCTTCAGGTTCGGTCTTGCAGCTTAGAAATAAAAAGAAGAAAGACCACAAAGGTTTGCGGTCTTCAAGCGCTGAGCTGTTTTCTTCCCTTAAGTCTGCGGCGTTTGAGGACATCACGGCCGGATGCCGTCTGCATGCGTTTGCGGAAGCCATGTTCCTTAGCGCGGTGCCGTTTTTTCGGCTGGAAAGTCATCTTCATCTATCTTCACCTCCAAGTCGGATTTTGTGCAATGCTTCACGATTATAATCGCGACCTGCCGATTTTGTCAATCATTTCTTATTCCAGCGTGGTGAAAGGCGTTTGAGATATTGGAGATGTCATGAAAATTGCTTAAACGATGTGCTGGCCAAAAGCCTGGGTGTTCGCGGCAAAACATTGGTAGCTTACCGGAAGCTGGCTTTTGATGGCGATAAATGCCTGATCGCGCAGGGCAGCCGTGTCGAACAGGCCGAAAACCGTCGGGCCGCTGCCGCTCATCATCGCCAGGCCAGCACCGAGTTCCCGCAACTGGAGTTTAAGCGAATCGAGGACCGGGTGAGCCTTTATCGATACGGTTTCCAGGACATTGGCAGTCGCCTCCCGCATCGCTGTCAGGTCTTTGTTCTGCATGGCGGAAATCAGCCGGGCATGATCCGGCCGCGGCCCAAGTTCAGCCAAGTCGAGCTGGCTGAAAGCCCATGGCGTGGCAATCCCGAAATCGGGTTTGACCAGAATCAGGGGCACCTGGTCCAAAGTGGCGAGCGGGGTCATGATTTCGCCGATTCCCTCGCAAAGAACAGTGCCGCCGTGCAGGCAGAAGGGCACATCGGCGCCAACTGAAGTCGCGATCTGCAGGAGATGCGACTGATCAAGCGGATGCCCGCAAAGTGCCGACAGGCCATGCAGAACAGCGGCGGCATCACTGCTGCCACCAGCCAGGCCTGCCGCCTCTGGGATTTTCTTTTCGATAAATATCCGGACTCCGGCAGTAAGTCCTGTTGCGTCAAGGAACCGGCGGGCCGCCTTATAGGCTGTATTGCGTTCGTCGGTTGGAATATCAGGGCGGTCGGAAAGCACAATCAGGCCATTGCCCTGCTTGTCGAGTTCAATGTATACTCGATCCGATAGCGTAATCGACTGCATGATGGTTGAGAGCAGATGGTAGCCGTCCGGTCGTTTGCCGACGACATCGAGTGAAAGGTTGATTTTGGCAGCAGCTTCTACTGTCAAAGCTTGCATAACTGTCCTCCGGGTGTAAAAAAGCCCGCACAGATGCGCGGGCTTTGGGTTAGATGAAAAAATACCATTTGATCAGGATGTTATTGGGCGACGACAAATTGGGTGCCATTATCGACATCGATCTCAACAGCGCGGGTCAGGATATCGACGTAGCTGTAGGAGATCATTTCCGAATAAACATTGGATTTAGAGCAACGGACGGTGAAAACATTAGGATAACAACTCTCCAGGATGCCTTCCTGTACGATCAGACGTTTACGGCCGCCACTCGACTTGAGTGTGACCCGCTTGCCAATGTAAGCTTGCATGTCTTTCCTGCAGGAATCGAGATCTGTCTTGATGATCATGTGCCAACCTCCAGTTCAGTAATACCACGAAGCGGGGTGTTAAGCCCCATGGGCAAGATTTTATCACTTTTACAAACTAAAGTCAAACTTCATACACAATCTATTGTGGTTCAGGTATATTTTTAACCCAAAATATTGTGCCTATAATGTCAAAATATTGATTTCTTCCGGAGGATTCATTATGTTAACCGACATCGAAATTGCCAGCCTTGCCCAAATGCGGCCGATCAGCGACGTCGCTGCCGATCTTGGCATTCAGTTTGACGAACTCGAGCTTTATGGCCGTTACAAGGCAAAGCTGACTGATGAACTGATCAAGCGGACAGCAGACCGGCCGGATGGCCGCCTGGTCCTGGTCACAGCGATTAATCCCACACCAGCAGGCGAAGGCAAGACAACGACAACTGTCGGACTTGGCCAGGCGCTGAACCGGCTCGGCCACCCCGCGATAATTGCCCTTCGCGAACCCTCACTTGGTCCGGTTTTCGGTGTCAAGGGCGGCGCGGCAGGAGGCGGTTACGCCCAGGTCGTGCCGATGGAAGACATCAACCTGCATTTTACAGGGGATATGCATGCGATTACGGCGGCAAACAACCTGCTGGCTGCCTTGATCGACAACCATATCCATCAGGGCAACCCTCTAGACATCGACCAGCGGCGGATTGTCTGGAAACGCTGTCTCGACATGAATGACCGGGCCCTCCGGAAAATCGTCATCGGACTCGGCGGCAAGGCTGATGGCGTCCCTCGCGAAGATGGCTTCAATATCACGGTTGCGTCGGAAATCATGGCCTTGCTCTGCCTGGCCAGCGACATGAACGACCTCAAAGAACGACTGAGCCGGATGGTTGTCGCCTACACCCATGCCAACAAGCCGGTAACTGCTGCCGATCTCAAAGCGACCGGTTCTCTGGCGGCCTTGCTCAAAGATGCCATCAAACCAAACCTGATCCAGACGCTTGAAGGCACCCCGGCGCTGATGCACGGCGGGCCTTTCGCCAATATCGCCCATGGCTGCAACAGCTTGCGGGCGACAAAGCTGGGCTTGAAACTGAGTGAAATCCTGGTCACAGAAGCAGGGTTTGGCGCTGATCTTGGCGCCGAGAAGTTCTTCGATATCAAGTGCCGCGTCGGCGGCCTTTCACCGGACGCGGTCGTCATCGTTGCAACTGTCCGGGCCCTGAAATACAACGGCGGGGTGCCGAAAGCGGAACTCGCGGCAGAAAACCTGAATGCGCTGCAGAAGGGCTTGGCCAACCTCGAGAAACATCTCGAAAACATCCAGTCGTTCGGGCTGCCTTGTGTGGTTGCGCTCAATCACTTCCCAACTGATACCGAAGCGGAAATCGACTTGATCCGTCAGGCCTGCAATAACCGCCAGGTCCGGATGGCGGTTTCCAGAGTCTTTGCCCTTGGCGGCGCAGGCGGGGAAGAACTGGCTTATGCAGTCCTCGACAGTCTGGCCAACGACAAACCGAACTTCCATCTGCTCTATGAAGACGAATTGCCATTGGTCGAAAAAATCCGCACCATTGCCCAGGACATTTATGGGGCCGAGGACATCTCCCTGTCCGCTCAAGCCCGAAAAGACCTTGAAGCGATCGAAGCCCAGGGATTGGATGGATTGCCGATCTGCATGGCTAAAACGCAGTATTCACTGTCAGACAATCCAGCATTGCTCGGCCGGCCGACCGGATTCACCATCAACGTCCGCGAGCTTCGCCTCTCCGCCGGAGCGGGCTTCATCGTTGCCCTGACTGGCGACATCATGACGATGCCTGGCTTGCCGAAAAAGCCGGCCGCCGAGATTATCGACATCGACGAGAACCTGCAGATTTCCGGACTGTTCTGATTTAGCTGATCACGCTGCCTTGCAGCTTATATGAACAGCAGCAGGCTGATCGCCATGATAAGCATACCGGCGACCATGCCATAGATCGACAGGTGGCCTTTGCCATATTCACGGGCTGACGGCAGCAACTCATCGACCGAGATGAAAACCATGATGCCAGCGATCCCGGCAAACATGACGCCGAAAATCACGTCATTGATGAACGGCATCAGGATCAGATAGCCGATCAATGCGCCAACCGGTTCGGAAATGCCGGACAGAAAAGAATAGCCAAAGGCTTTGCGGCGGCTGCCGGTCGCATAGAAGACAGGCACGGATACCGCTATGCCCTCTGGAATATTGTGGATCGCGATGGCAACCGCGATCGGGATGGCAATCCGGGGCGAATGGAGCGACGAAATAAACGTCGCCATGCCTTCGGGAAAATTGTGGATGCCGATCGCCAACGCGGTGAACAAGCCCATACGTAAAAGTTTGTTTTTCGCCACATTGTCGGGGTTGTTGATTTCTTCAACTTTGCGCATTTCATGCGGATTTTCGATGCTTGGTATTATTCGGTCAACAACTGCAATCAGGAGAATGCCACCGAAAAACGCCCCTACGGTAGCCCAGTTGCCAGCCAGGATGCCAAGGCTCTGCACCAGCTGGACCTTGGCGGTTGCAAAGAGATCAACAAACGAAACGTAAATCATCACCCCGGCCGAAAAGCCCAGGCTGATCGCCAGGAAAGTTGTATTGGTCTTTTTGGCAAAAAATGCCAAGGCACTGCCGATACCGGTGCTAAGTCCCGCCAGGAGAGTCAGGCTGAAGGCGAGCAGGACATTGTTCATCAGACGGCCTCCCGGATCCCAGTCAAGGATCATTTTCATCATAGCATGATCGCAGGGGTGCTGAAAGTGTACCTAATGTGCTTAACGTGCCGGGTCGCAAGCACGGTATAATGAAGATAACAAACTTCCGAAAAAGGTGTCTGACACCCCCCGGGGGGTCACCTCCCCAGGGGACATCCCCAAGGGAACACTTTCCGCGATTCCTGGAGGTCGAATATGCATTATCGGATAATACCCGGCACGGATCTCAATGCTTCAGTGATCAGCTTTGGCGGCAATTCGCTGAGTGAGGTCAATGCCCACTCATTCGCCTATAGCCAGCTGGATATCTACACCGAGATGGGTGGCAATTTTGTCGATACTGCCAACATCTATGGTCGCTGGCTCGATCCTGGTCTAAACCATAGTGAAATTTACATCGGCAACTGGATGACAGCACGCCGTAACCGCCATCAGCTGGTCCTGGCGACCAAGGGAGCGCACCCGGCGTGGGAGGACATGACAGTGCCCAGGCTTCGCCGCGACGATGTCGCGGTCGATCTGCACCAGAGTTTGTCTGCCCTGCAGACAGATTATATCGATCTGTATTATCTGCATCGTGATGACGAAAGAGTCAGTGTGGAAGAAATCCTGTCTTACCTGAATGACTTTGTCAAAGCAGGCAAGATTCGATATTTCGGTTGCTCCAACTGGAAACCGGACCGGATCCGCGAAGCCAATGCGGTCGCAAAAGCCCATGGCTGGCAGGGCTTTGCCGCCAATCAACTGATGTGGAGCCTGGCGGAGGCCTCACCGGCGGGATTTGCCGATCCGACCATGGTCGCGATGGATACAGCATGTCTTGGGCTGCACCGCGAATCCGGATTGGCAGCCGTCGCCTATTCTTCCCAAGCCAATGGTTACTTCGACAAATTGGCAACGCTGGGCAAAGACAAAATCAGCCCCGATTTGCGCAAACTGTATGACAGTCCAAAAAATGACCGGCGTTATGAACGGCTGCGCAAAATAGCCGGCGAACTACGTTTACCCCTGAACGAAGTCGTCCTCGGTTATCTGCTAGCCCAGCCTGTCCCGACATATGCCGTGATCGGGCCGCGAAATGCCGAGCAATTGTATGCCAGTCTGAAAGCCGGTGACCAACGCTGGCCGGATGACCTGGTCGAAAGGCTTGAGGCAGATGACTGAATCGAAAACAACTGCACCGCGCACTGACGCTATAAAACCACACTGGAAGCGAGACTTCGCCCTCTTCCTGTCGAGCCAGACGGTCTCACTGCTTGGCTCTTCTCTCGTCCAGTTTGCGATCATCTGGTACATCACGCTCGAAACCGATTCCGGGCTGATGATGGCCTTGTCGATCGTTTTCGGCTTTGTTCCAACCTTCTTCCTCTCGCCTTTTGCAGGTGTCTGGGCCGACCGCTACAACCGGAAATGGTTGATTATCCTGGCTGACCTTTCGATAGCAGCTTCGACTGTAGTCCTGATCATCCTGTTCATGCTTGGCTACAAAGCAATCTGGATGCTGTTTGTCGTCTCGGCCGTCCGTTCCCTCGGCACGGCTGTCCAGTCACCAGCGGTCAGCGCCTTTCTGCCCCAGATTGTTCCGGAAGACCATCTGATGCGGGCCAACGGAATGGTGTCCAGTGTTCAGTCCGCGCTGATGCTGGTTTCGCCGATGATCAGCGGGGCTTTGATGTCGATTGCCCCGATTGAAAACGTCTTCATGATCGATGTCCTGACCTGCATCCTTGCCGTACTGATTTTCCTGACGCTGAAGGTCGCTCCACATGATAAGGCACGGGAGCGGCAGACGGTCAGCTACTGGCACGACATGCGCCTTGGTTTCAGTTATATCCGCAACCACAGATATATCCGCAGCATGTTCATGTTTTTTGCGCTCTTCTTTGTCCTGGTCTCGCCGGCCGCATTTCTCACGCCTCTTCAGGTCGCGCGAACCTTCGGCGAAGACGTCTGGCGATTGACTGCAATCGAAGTGGCTTTTTCAGGCGGAATGCTGGTAGGCGGAATATTAATGACGGCCTGGGGCGGCTTCAAGAACCGAGTCCACACCATGATCTTGTCTGCGTATCTGATCGGCATCAACCAGATTCTGCTTGGCACCGTATCCAATTTCTGGGTTTATCTGTTCGTGATGGCAGTAGTCGGTGTCACATTGCCGCTCTTCAATACACCCGCGATGACACTTCTGCAGGAAAAAGTTGAGAACGAATACCTGGGTCGCGTTTTTGGTGTGTTGTCGATGATTTCCAGTGGCTTCATGCCCCTCGGGATTCTTGTCTTCGGCCCGCTGGCCGACCATATCTCGATCGAGTGGCAACTGATTGTCACCGGCGCCCTGCTCGTTTTCCAGGCGATCGCCCTCAACCGCAACCGGATTTTGATTCGCGAGGGTTATGCGCCAGCGCCAGTTGAATAGCCTGTTGAATGGTCTGCTGAATGGTCTGTCGATTAATCAGGCGTGTTCAAGCAATAATTTACAGCCCCTCAAGTGCTTTCAGTTTTTTGTGCATGAGCAAGTAATACAAGACTCCCGCAACCACATAGCAGACAAATGACGAGATAAAATAACCGATAAAGCCTGTAAAATCGGAAATAAAACCAAGGACGATATTGCCGAGCGCCAGGCCAGCGTCACTGGTCGCGAAAAACGTCGCATACGCTGCCCCGAGCCGGTGCGGCTGGGTCACGCGAATCATCGCTGCGCTGAGCACCGGGAAGATTGAACAAGTCCCAACACCAAGCACCGCTGCTGCAGCCAGGATCATCCATTTATCCTGGGCAAGCGCCAGCATCAGGCTGGCCACTGCGGAAATTGCCAGGCTCGGGATGAATAAGCGGGCCGTGCCAAGACGGTCTGCCAGTTTTCCTGTTGTCAGTCGGGTGATGATCGTGGCAATCGAGAGGACCGTATAAAAAAGGCCGATCTGGTCCATGTTCCTTTCAATCCCGTAGAGCGGAAGGAACGTGCTGATCGAGACAATCGGGACAATGGAAAATATCAGCACAACGCCTGAACGCAAGGCTGATACTTCGTAAAAGGCATCGAACTTGCCGGTTTTTACGCCTGTGTTGCCTTGTTTGCCTATTTCTCTGAGGTGTTCAGGACCGCCGGAGGATTTTTCATAATTGACGCCATAACTGAACACAATACACGATAAAAGTGTGACGATCAGTCCACCGATCAGGAAACGCTCGTCGATTTTGACCAGGTACAGGATCAGGGCCGGAGCGAATGACGAGGCCACGGTGTTCATGATACCGGCATAGCCGATCGCTTCAGTCAAACGTGATTTCGGTGCAATTTCCGCGATCATGGTCGAGTTGGCCGTGCCATAATAGCTCGATCCGCTGCCCTGCATCATCCTGACCAGGATCATCAGTGGGAACATCGTCACAAAGGGGTAGATCAGCGATGCGACTGCCGTGATCAAGGCACCCAGCGTGAGGATTGTCCGCCGTTTATGGCCGATCAGGGAACTGCCGGTGAGCGGCCGGAACAAGAGCGATGAAAACATGAACGCCCCGGCCAGGATACCTGTGTCGGCAATCGAACCACCCATACGGATCACGTGCTCGGGCAGCGTCGTCGTGACAAAGTTGAGGGCGATCGCAGCCATCAGGTTTGACAAGACCAGGGAAATGAAGTCTTTCCCCCACAAGGGTTCGATGATCCGGTCTTCTTTAAAGCGGACGGAGGTCTGTTCAGTCATGGCGGCTCCATTTCCAAGTCGTTCATTATGTTTCATTTTGATCATCATACCAGACTCCTCCGGGTTTTCGAATGCTGCAGGCACCTGGTTATTCAGGCGCACGGCATTTTCAAAACCAGATCTGGCAGTGCTTCGATCTGCCATGCTCCGATTTGTCGTGATATGATAGTCGTATTACTTTTTAACATCATCGAACGCAAGGAATAATGATCAATGGATCTGAAATCTGTTTTTTCCATTAATCTGATCTTGTTATTCATCGCGGCTTTCGCGATGGTTTTGCTCTGGAAACAGCATCGCGGCCGTTACCATGGGCTTCTTGACTGGTCCTTGATGTTCCTTTTTTCTGGCATCGGCTCCATTCTGATCGGTTTACGAGGATCAATCCCGGATTTCATATCCATCATTCTTGGCAATGCCTTGATCTTCATCGGTCTGTCTTTGATTCTGGTCGGCTTCGAACGTTTTTTCAGCCTGACTTCGACCAGAAAACGAAATGCGTTGTTTATTGCCGTAGTGACCTTGTTTTATATGATCTTCACCTATATCAAGCCGGACCTGCATACTCGAGAGATGATCTTCACGGTTTTCAGCCTCGTCATTTATGCGCAGGTCATTTGGCTCCTCCATAGGCGCCTGACTTTGGAAATGCGGCGGATCACGCTGACTCTGCAGTTGATTTTTATCCTGCTGATCACCGCAAACCTCTACCGGGTAATTGCCGTCCAGCTGTTTCCAGCCTTGACACAAGATTATTTCAATAACAGCTTCCACGAAACCATTTTCCTGGTTTTCGCGCTTGTCCAATGGGCTTTTTTCACGTTCAGCCTGCTGATGATGGTCTCTCAACGGCTGCTTTCGGAAGTTGTGGCCGAGGAGTCGAAATTCAATACCATCTTTGAACACGCCCCCTACTCGATGGCCTTGACCCGCATGTCAGATGCCGTGATCACTGACGTGAACACCAACTTTGAGGCGTTGAGTGGCTACCGTCTGAACGAGGTCATCGGCAGCAGGGCACAGGAACTTGGATTGTGGGCCGATCCCAAAATCCGCGACCAGATGCAGGATATTCTGGAAAAGGGCCAAAGCGTCAACAGTCTCGAACTGATGTTTCGCCGAAAAAATGGTGAACTAGTGCCTGTCCTGTACTCGGCATCGATCGTCAAAATCGCCAACGATGACTATATGCTGTCGAGCTTGAAGAATATTTCCGATATCGTTGACCTGCGTGGCAAGCTGGAACTGATGGCGACACACGACGAGCTCACGGGTCTACCCAACCGCGTGCTGTTTACCGACCGGTTTGCCATCGCCAGCGCCCAGTCTGCGCGCACCAGGACCAAATTCGCAGTAGCGATTTTCGATCTGGACGATTTCAAGAAGGTCAATGATGAGCTTGGCCACCCTTTCGGCGATCTGCTTTTGAGCGCCGTGGCCGAACGGGTCAGTCATTTCATCCGTCTTTCCGACACTGTCGCCCGCTTCGGTGGTGATGAATTCATGATTCTCCTCAACAATATCCAAAGTCAGGCTTCAGCTGAAGAAACACTCACCCGGATCCTTGAGATTTACCGGCAGCCTTTCGATATCAAGCAGTATTCCCTCAAAGCCAATATCAGCATCGGGGCGGCACTGTATCCGGATGATGCAGACAATGAAACTGACTTGCTGCGCAAGGCAGACGAAGCGCTCTATCGAGTCAAACGCAGCGGCAAGAACGGCCTGCAGTTTTACAGTTCAAATGGGTGATTCAAGACCCGTCCCTAAAGCGAACGAAAACGCGGCGAGCGACAAACTGGCGCGGGAAGTCCTGGAACTGACCCGGGATAGTCTGCTTGTGGCTTTGCGGTTCCTGGATGTCGCGCTCTGCCAGCTTGCGTTTGTCCCGGCGAGTGGTGCGCTGCTTGCGACCGACGGCCAGAACCTCTTTTATGATACCGGCAAGATCCTGGCAGTTTACAAAGCCAGCCGCGAAAAAGTCAGCCGTGCTTACCTGCATGTCGTCCTGCATTGCATTTTCCACCACCCATTCGCGAACACTGCGATCCGGCCGGACTGCTGGGACTTGGCCTGTGATATTGCGGTCGAGAACATCATGACTGAGATGGGCCTGCATCTGACAACATGTTCCTGCGATATCGAGCAGAAACCGGTGATCAGCCATCTGAGAAAAACGATCAAAGCCCTGACAGCTGACCGCATTTACCGCCATTATCTGGATCAAGGCGTGGACGAAGACAGAATTGCCGAGCTGCGCAAGCTTTTTTACCAGGATGACCATGACGGGTGGTCGATAGAACCGGACCTGACTGAACCTGAAGATGCCCGGGAACAGTGGCAGGCCATCAGTGAGCGAATCGAAGTTGATCTTGACACGATATCACAGCAGTGGTCTGCTCGATCCGCCAGCTTGACCCGGAATATCAACGAGGTCCGCCGGGAACGGATCGACTACCGCGATTTCCTCAGCCGATTCATGGTGCTTGGCGAATCCGTGCAGGTCAATGATGAGGAATTCGACTATGTGTTTTATATGCATGGCCTGAATCTTTACAAAAATATGCCTTTGATCGAGCCGCTGGAATACAAGGAAGTCCGGAAAATGCGTGATTTTGTGATCGCAATCGATACCTCCGGTTCCTGCTCCGGTGATCTGGTCCAAGCTTTCATCAGCAAGACCTGGGCGATTTTCCAGCAGGGCGAGAATTTTTTCCAGTCGTTCAATATCCACCTCATCCAGTGCGATAGTGAAATCCGCTCGGCCATCAAGCTGACCCGTATCGAGGATATGGCCGACTATCTGAAGACAACCAGGCTGCAAGGGTTTGGCGGGACCGATTTCAGGCCGGTCTTCCGGTATGTGGACGAGATGGTCGCAAACAAGGAATTCACTAATCTCAAGGGTCTGATTTATTTCACGGACGGTTTAGGGATCTTCCCCGTCCATAAACCAGCCTATGAGGCAGCCTTTGTCTTCCTCAGCGACGAAGGGCGCAGCCTGACCGTCCCGCCGTGGGCGATCAAGCTGGTCATGTCCGAAGACGATCTTATAGCCCTGTGAATCACGGAGGTCACCCATGGATATCAAAAGTGCCAAGGAACAGATCAAGAATGCAATCAACGCCTACCTGAAAAAGAATGAATTCGGGGAATACCGGATTCCCCTCGAAAAGCAGCGGCCGGTTTTCCTGCTGGGAGCTCCGGGTATAGGCAAAACAGCGATCATGGAACAGATCGCCCAGGAGGTGGGTATCAGCCTGGTCTCCTATTCGATGACCCACCATACCCGCCAGAGCGCGCTCGGCCTGCCTTTCATCGTCCGGAAGACCTATGGCGACCGCGAATATGATGTCTCCGAATATACAATGAGCGAAATCATCGCCTCCGTCTTCAACACCATCGAGGAAACTGGCATCCAGGAGGGCATCCTGTTCCTCGATGAAATCAACTGTGTCTCGGAAACCCTGGCCCCGGTGATGCTGCAGTTCCTCCAGTTCAAGATATTCGGCCGGCACCGCCTGCCGCGAGGCTGGATTGTGGTCACCGCCGGCAATCCACCGGAGTACAACAGATCGGTCCGCGAGTTTGACATCGTCACGATGGACCGTCTCAAGCGCATCGATGTCGAACCGGATTACCCGGCCTGGAAAGAATATGCCTACCGCCATGGTGTCCACAGCGCCATCCTGACCTACCTTGAGATTCGCAAAGCAGATTTTTACACTGTCGAATCGACAGTCGAAGGGAAAAGTTTTGTGACCGCCCGCGGTTGGGAAGATCTCTCGAAAATGATCTTTCTTTACGAAGAGCTGGCCCTTCCGACCGATCAGAAACTCGTTGGGCAATACCTGCAGAACCGGCGGATCGCCCACGAATTCGCGATTTATTATGACTTGTACAACAAATACAAGACGGATTACCAGATTGACCGGATCCTGGCCGGTGAAACCGGAGACGATCTGGCCAGACGGGCCGCAGCTGCCAAATTTGACGAACGCCTTTCCCTGCTTGGCCTGCTCCTGGACGCCGTCAACCTCGACATGCGGTCCTGTCTTGAATCAGGCAGCTTGATCGACCTGCTCTTCTCGTCCCTGAAAGCGATCAAGAGTGAATTCCAGGCCGTCACAGCTGTGGGGACTGAGATCCTTGAGCGTGAAATCCACCAGCGTCAGCGGGCGATCGAGGTCGGTGAGCGAGCCGGAACATTGTCGGATGAACAGAAGCAAATCTGGCAGCAGCTCGTTAAAACCCTTGAAATTTACAAAAACGAACTGGCCTTGACAGGTCTGCCTTTGACAGGGCAGCTGTTCAGGGGCAGCCGTGGATAGCCAGTTCCGGGTGATCAAGGCCAGCTTTGATAGAAGTGTCGAACGGCTAAAACAGCAGGTCTCGGAGACCAAGGACAAACTCCACCACCTGTTTGCCTTTGTCGAAAATGTCTTTGGCGAAGGTCATGAAATGCTGATCCTGGTGACCGAGCTGACGATCAATTACTACGGCGCAAGATTCATCAGCCAGTATGGTTGTGACGACTATTTCGTCCATAACCAGGAACTGAAGTTCTATGGCCGTCAGCAGGCAATCATTGCTGAACTGGATGCGATCAGCAACAGCCAGGCCAACCCGGCAACAGGCCAGGAACGCGGTCAGGAGAATCCCGGCCAGGAGAATCCCGGCCAGGCATTCTAAAAAGACGGGAGACAAGCTGGCGATGGTATTACGAATGGAAAATGGCCGGGCTGTCAGTTATAGCGGCTGGCAGATCCCGGATACCCATGTGGAAATCCCGGAGGGCACAACCGAAATCGGTTCGATGGCCTTTTTCAAGCTGCGCGAGGAAACAAAGCCGGATATCCCTCGATTCCGGACCATCACCATTCCCGCAAGTGTCCAGACTATCGCAGCCAGGGCGTTTTATCGCTGTGAAAACCTGGAATCGGTCGACCTGCCAGCCGGTCTGACCAAAATCGAAGCCGAAACTTTTCAATTATGCCTGGCCCTGAAACAAGTCGTTATCCCGATGGGCGTCAAGACGATCAGCAGCAAAGCATTCGCCGGCTGCCAGAGCCTTCAGCAAGTGGTGATCCCGCCGAGTGTCACCAGCATCGGCGATGCTGCTTTTGCCAACTGCCACAGCCTCTTATCGGTCGAATTGCCAGCCGGACTGACCAGCCTGGGCGAAAGTGCTTTTGTGAATTGTGAAAGCCTGGCCGCAGCCACCCTCCCCGCCAGCCTGAACCAGGTCAGTGACAATCTGTTCGAAGGCTGCAGCCAGCTCAAATCGGTTCAGTTGCCGGACACCATCCGCCACATCGGCATGACTGCTTTTGCGAAATGCCTCAGCCTGGTCAGTATCAGTCTGCCGCCAGCCGTGCGTCAGATCGGCCTCGCAGCCTTTACCAAGTGCTACAGTCTGCAGCAGGTCAACCTGCCGGACGGACTGGAGCGAATCGAAGAGCGGACATTCCTCGGCTGCATTAAACTGCGGGAAATCAAAATTCCGGATACAGTCGAGACCATCAGCGATATGGTCTTCAAAAGCTGCGACGCGCTGGCCTCAATCAAGTTGCCTCATGATCTTTTGAACATTGGCAGTTGGGCCTTTGACGGCTGTGTCGAGCTGGCATCGATCACGCTGCCGGCAAATCTCAGGAAGTTGGGCGACGGCGCTTTTTTGCGCTGCACAAGTCTGGCTGCAATTGACGTTGATCCGGCCAACCGATTCTTCGCTGCAGTTGACGGGGTGTTGATGAATGACAGGCAAACGATCCTTATCTGCTATCCCGAGGGGAAACCAGGCTCCGAATACCAGGTGCCGGCAAGGATCGAAGAGATTGCCGGCAGTGCGTTCAAAAATTGTGAACACCTGCAGGAAATCCGTTTTCCAAACACGGTCAGGCGGATCGGAACCTGGGCATTTGCCGGCTGCAGTCAATTAAGGCACATGGCATTGCCAGCATCCGTCACAACCATCGCGATGGGCACTTTTGCAGGCTGTATCCATCTTGTGAGCCTTCTGATTCCTGACCAGGTCAGCGAAATCAGTGAAAAGTCGTTCTCCGAATGCCGCAGTCTGCGCCGCCTCGTTATTCCGGCCAGGCTGTCCAGGATCAGCGAAAGAGCCTTTGTCGACCTTCAACTGGTCGAGCTAAAGCAGCAAGTCGAGGACAAAGGCGAGGTCGGAAAAAGTACCGCTGGAAATCCGGAAGCCCTGTTGTTCCCCGACTGGACACGCCTGACGTGGGAACAGTCGAGCGAATTCAGCCAATGCCTGACAACCGACGGCGAGCGGACACGGATCGATTATGCACGCTATGATCAGCTGTTCAACCAGGTCCTGTCGATTGAGGAACGCTTTCAGATGGCAGTCGTCCAGTTCCGCAATCCGGATCGAATGACACCCGACCGCTTGGCCCACTACCTCGCCTTTCTTAGTCAGCAGATCGAACCTGTAATGCGCTTATGCATCAGGCGCAATGAGCTGGAAGGCCTCCTTCTGCTGCTTTCATACCATCTTTTGACCATTGAGGATATCCGCACAGCGTTCGAACTGGCCAATGACGGACACCATGCCGAAATCATGATATCGCTGCTCAATTACCAGCGCGAATATTTCGGGACGCCGGAATTATCATTCGAACTTTAATGGTGCAATATTTTCCCGATGCCATTACGGACGCGTCAATAATCGGCTATAATCATACTGTATTACAAATTTTCTTGCTATTCCTTACATTTAGCACCAAGTGTTAGTCTAGAGAGGTAGCGACGATGTATACAGGCAATATCAAGTTCATCCTCAGCGTCTACAAGCAGCATTTCGCTGAAATCGCGCCGCTCGAACGTTTCAAGTGGCAGAATATCCGGATTTTCCAGGAAAATTGGGACATCGAGGATGCAGATTTTGCCGGTATGATGGGCCGTGCTCTGCCAGGCGGCAAAATCCGCAACCTGCTTGACAGCGGCGCCTTCTACGCTCCACTCACGAACATCAGGAAAATGGCCCAGCTTGAACCCGCCCGGGTCCAGGCGTTATTTCAGAACTTGCTCACCGATGATTATGATTTCGATACGGATCGCAGCCGTTTTCGCGCCAAATTGGCCGAGTTCGAATCTGGTGCAAGCGAACTTTATCGTGAACTCCACCTGCCGGGCACCAGTTCCCATGTCGATGACCAGGCCGCCCTGTTCTTCCTGACCTGCAAGTACCCGGACCGGTTCTGCTTTTACAAGCCTGCCGATTTTGAAAAAGCCTACGCACTGGCAGGTTTGAATTTCCTGACCGCAAACAGTTCCAAATTCGATAAGCTTTGCATGTACCTGATTCTCTGGCATTGTATCCGCTATGAAATCGACCGGGATCCTGAGTTGGAGGCGATGGCGCAAACACTGGTCAATGAGGAGGAATACGCCGACCCCAGTTTCACAATGCTGGCGCAGGAAATCCTCCATTCCCTGAATTATCCGGCAGTCGCCAATGAGATCAAGGATCGGCTGCTCCATCAGGAGATCCTCACCGTTCTGCCGAATCATCTGCAGCAGGCAACCGGAGAGCTGCCATCATTTTCATTGCTGCCGTCCGGTCATTTGTCCCGCTATGACCCGGCCCACAATGTTCCGGTCAAACTTGTCTGCAACATCGAACAAAACACACTTGACCGGCAGAGGCTTGGCAAAGTGGCCGCGCCCTACTCGATCTTCCATGGCCCGGAACATGGCTTTGATATCTTGAGTTATGACTCGCAAGGGCAGGAGAAATATGTCCTGGTGAAAGTCACGAAAGCGGAACATCCCCAGACGATTGAACTTTCGAGTGAAGAAAGCGAGCGGATCAGGATGTCCCCCACTCGCTGCTGCATGTACGTGATTTACCAGTATGACGAAAATTCGGCCAGTGGGCTTTATCTGGTCACCCAACTGTAGCCATGGGCGATAAGACGTTCATTCGTGCGCATCAATGGCGCTGAATATATTTTATCCCGCTACCCGGCAGGAATGGCGGCAATGGCTTGCTGAAAACGCCCATGTCGCAAAAGTAGTCTGGTTCGTCTTTCCCAAACAAGGATCGGGCGAAAAAGGTGTTGCTTATAACGACGTCGTTGAAGAAGCACTATGCTATGGCTGGATCGACAGCACCGTCAAGACGCTGGACGAGGGGCATCGGATCCAGCGGTTCTCCCCCCGGAAGAAGGGGAGCAACTATTCAAGGGCCAACATCGAAAGGCTGATCTGGCTTGAAAGCCAAGGTTTACTCACTCCCGAAGTGCAGGCGGCGGTTCAGTCTATCATCCATGAACCTTATGTTTTTCCGGCTGAAATCCTGAAACACCTCCAGGAAAATCCAACAGCTTGGGCGAATTTTTGCCAGTTCCCGCCAGCTTATCAGCGGATCAGGATTGCTTACATTGATGGCGCCAGGAAACGCCCTGAAGAATTTAACCGGCGCCTGTCCAGTTTCATCAGGAAATGCCATGAGAATAAAATGCTGGGTTATGGCGGAATTGACAAATATTACCATCTGACATGAATTTCAAGGTTGAAAAAGGTCCAGTTTTGCCAGAATCTCAGCAGCCGTTATCACATAGGCCGTGCTGTTCTTGGCGTTGGACGCATTCCCCGATGCAGTGGCAAACAGAACGCCAATGACTTTACCCTCGGCATTGATCACCGGGCTGCCACTGTTGCCGCGGAATATTGGCCCACTGATCACCAGGACAGCACCTTCATGATTGGAAAGGAAAGTCTGGCCGACAAATTCGGCTTGGCTGACGATCTGGAACAACCCCAGGGGATTGCCGATCACCGTCACTTGCTCGCCGACCTCCGGCAGCTTGCCGGTCGATTCCAGTTCGAGCCCAATTGCAAGCTCGTTGGGTTGCGTATTATCGGGTCGACTGGATCGGCTGGACGAAAATGGTTTAGCAGACAAATCAGCCTGGATGAGCGCCACATCAGCCGCTGGCCATTGCTGCCAGGTTTTCGCCGGGAACAAGGTTTTTGTTTCGAAACCGACTAGCACTTGACCTGCGCCCTGGACCACATGCGCATTGGTGACGATCAAGCCTTGTGGTTCAATGATGAATCCGGTCCCCTGGCGGTTCTCTGCTTGAACAGCGACGACAGCCTGGCATAATCGCGCATAACGCGGGTCGCGCGATCGCCCGATCGATTCGACCAGAAGCCCGAAAGAGGGCAACCCGAATAGATGCAGGAACCCACTGAAGATAAAAGGGATGAATGCGAGCAAAAGAACCAGCGCCACGCTGCGGATCAACAGTTTACGCCACCTGTCGCTGCGGACCGGCTGCTCATCCTGATCCGGACCTGGTGTTTGCTTAAGTGGCTCGTCTGGATCAGTCATTTGAAATTACAGCATCCTGGGGCCGCGGCCTACGAAATCACTTGTTTTGTGATTCCTCAGCCTGGCAGCGAGATAGGTCAGGATGCCAGATAACCCTGTCATATTTGGTTTGACTTTGATCATGCACAACACCTCACTAACTAGTTAAATTCTAGCAGTATTAATTTTCATGAATATTAAATAAAAGCGACAATTTGACATGGCTTTGACACATGACGTTGAACACAACTACCGACTGGACTAAGATCTAAAGAGATTCCAAGGCAGGAGTTACAGCCATGAAGTGTTGCATGAATGCTTTTGATCGTCTTTGCGGGGCTCGCCGGGTCGTACTGGCAGCAATCCTGGCCATTGCTGGTCCACTACACAGGTGACCATTATCAGACCTTTGAAAAATTGTATTGAATGCAAGCCATCGATCGGACCAGGGCGGATAACGCTCGAACTGACTGTCAATTGTTCAAATGAAAGGATCTCCCATGATAATTGTTTGGCTCAACGGTCGAAAAATGCGGACAATTCCTGCGGCACACCAACACTTGAAACAAGAACTATCATTGCCGGATTATTACGGCGCGAAACCTGGATGCGCTTTGGGATGTCCTTGGCGTCATCAGCCAACCAATGCAGATCAACCTTGTTCATCTTGAAGAGCTCAGGCAAAGCCTCGGACCTTACGGCAACAAGCTGATTCAGGTTCTATCCGAAGCCTGTGAGGCAAACCATAACCTGACATTCACCATCATCAAATCAGACTGACTGCAAAGGTACTGATCATGTTCATGGAGCAATGCAAAGTCACCTGAGTCACCGACCGCTTCGCAGTGGCTTGGCAACTGGTCTGGACGTAAGTAAAAATCCTGATATAAAAGCATCCGCTCCAACAAAAGGCAGCACAGACTGAAAAGTTGCGCTGCCTTAGTTAACCGGATTCTTCAGTAACACAGTAGTTTAATCTATTTCTTGCTAATTTAATTTTGGTCAGTATGTTTTACGTTGTTTCCTTCATTACTTTCATTGACAACACTGCCCGAGTCGATTCGTCCGATGATGTAATAATAGCCAATTGGGGTTGTTCTTGGGATGGTCACACTATCGTCTGACAATTGGTAAGTTCCGATATCCAGACTACTGACGGTTTTGGTGCCAAGCACCACGTCTCCTGTTTCGATCTTGTCGTCAATTGACAGATAATACTGGATCGTGCAGGCCGGAGCTGGTGCATTGCCACCGTTATTGACGATTTCTGCTGATCGAGATTGTCTTGCCAAGCAAGCCCTTTAGAGGTGCGACTATTTCGGTGATTGAGAGATCCGGCTTAGCATCAGCTGGCAAGACATTGATCAAGTTACTCGCCAGATTGTTGTTCACCTCACTGGTCTCTTCTATAACGTCAGTTGCATCGGCCACTGCGATCACGTAATAATTCGCCGGTGTTGTTCCTGCAGGAATGGTTATCCGGGAACTGGCCGAGTTGTTGCTTCCAGCGCCCAGGCTAGGGACTTCTCTTGAACCAATCAAGGTATCTCCCGTCGTGTCGGTGGCATCAGTAGACAAGTAATAATTGATGAAAAACGCCGTTCCTGTGGCACTACCAATGTTTTGCACCGTATCGCTTATCGTGATTTCCTGGCCAATATTCGCAGTTGCGGGAACACTGACCGAGGTCATAACCAGGTCGGGTTTGCTTGCAGTCACCGTGTCACTCGTGAATGCTTTCAGGCAGACGTTAGTATTGCTATATGAATTGACCATATCCGTCCAGGCTATTCCGTTGCTGCTGATGAAGCTTTGCCCGGCACTGGCTGTCGCTGCACTGCTGTATCCTGCGATCGGGTATTCCATGGCCATCGGATAGGTATAACCCGGTGTCGTCAGTCCCAGGACGATTGAGTACCGCTGACCAGCAGTCAGTGCAACTGGCGAAGTCAGGTCAACGGTGTGATAACCAGCATCTCTCATCGAATCGGATTGAGTTATTTTTAATGATCCCGATACTGGGTTAGTGATCTCAGGACCTGTGTAAATCTTGATTGTATAGCTGCTACTCTGAATCGGGGTGTAGAACGACACCGCCTCAAGTGTTTCATCGCCTTCTGCGGTGAAGATATTGGCGCCCCAGGCTGTACTGGTTCCATATCCGAAATAGGTGGTGGCCCCTAACGGGTCATAATCGTAGTTATTGTCGTAGTTGCCAGTCGTTTCGGCGCTGTGGAAAGCCACATTTTCAGTCATGCTGGCATCGTAATACGACAGGTAGAAATATCCTGATTGACCCCAGCTTGTCCCCCAACTGTTCTTGATGATGAATGCCCCATTGGCTGGTGGTGTGGAATTGAAATTGGACTTTGGATAGTTATCATCCCAGCCGACAATCGCAACGGCATGATTGGCACTCTTCGCAGTTCGGCAATAATATGCGTATTTGGAAGCGTTGTAATAGGTTGAACTGTAGTAGAAAGCGGTGTAGGTTGCCCCACCGTCGATAACAGCCTGCTGGATCTGTTCGATATCATTTGGTAGATAAGTGACCTCCTGGACATGCTTGACCGGAGGATAAACCGCTGAAGATATGGAAGTATCCGAATATGGGTCGGTTGTCTCGAGCACCGGGCCGTTCCACCGCGCGAGATAAGCTGTCGAAATATCGGCATTGCCACCACTGTTCGGACCCCAGTCAAAGCCGTGGGTATTCTTGAGGTTGTTTTCCGAAAAATCAGTAGTTTCTCCATTCTTGAAAATCAGGAAGGATTCGAGTGAAGCATAGGTTGCAAAGCTCCAGCAGCTGCCACTTGAACCCTGGTTTCTGACCGCGGTTACTCCAGTCGGTCGCAAATCAAATGTGGGATCCGTACTTGATGCAGTCATGATTGAATCAAGTTGTGCCCCATCCATCGTAGTCGTAGTGGTCGTGGTTTTATTTCTGTCCGGCCGCTGCCAGGGTGATGGTTTGTAGCCCAGGACATGGCCATTGTCTGCGATTTGCGGTTGTCCGCCCTGTCCTGCCTGCAGCGCAACAAGGAATCCAGGATTGATCGGGGCTACAGACAGGGCGACATCACTTGGCTCGGCCAGGACGGGTGTGATGCCAATAAAGCTCAGCGAAAAGATGAAGACAACTGCTGTGATCAAGACACGCAAAGAACGGGCAACAGACTGGCTCTGGCTTTTTTTCTGATTCATAAAATGAACCCCCTCCGATTCGTGTCGTTCACACGGATTGTAGCGAAAATCCAGAAATGCTCAAGTATTGGAAATTTTATAGATCGATTTTAGCATAATCCAGCCGTCTTTTTTATAGATTATGCGCCGCTTCTTCCCTCGCCTGGATCTCGGTCTGGATCCGGTTCACTTCGGCTTCCGTCAAGTGATAGGGCTTGAGGCTGAGCCAAGCCAGGAAAAAACTGAAGAGAGAACCGAGGGACAAAAGGAGTCCCAGGCTGATGGTCGTGAAATGGGTTTGTGATGGCGCGTTGGCGTCAAAGCGGATCAGGTCGAGCATGATGCCGATGAGGGGGACAGTAATGGCTTGTGATGTTTTGTAAAAGAGGGTCAGGCTGCCAAAATAGACGCCTTCCGAGCGTTTGCCGGATTGAAGCTCGTCGAGGTCGATGGTGTCTGCAACCATCGAAAGCGGCAAGGTGAACAGGGCCCCGGTCCCGAAACCTGCGAATATCGCATAGGGGATAAAGACATAAGGATTTCCCGGGACGAAACCTTTGATCAGTACCAGGAAGGCAAAGAACAGGCTCCCGGTGCCGCAGAGCAGTAAACCGAGGTTCATCGCCGGCTTTTTATCGATCTTCCTGGAGATCATCGCCCAAAAGGGTTGCGACAAGATGCTGACCAGGAATTGGATCCCGAAGATCAAGGCGATATGCTGGCTGGTCAAGTGGAAGGTATAGGTAAAGACGTGCAGGCCGATGCTGCTGATCAGCGCGGAGGCCGTGTTGTTGAATAGATAGCAGAATGCAGCCGCCTGGAAAGCCCTGTTGGCCAATGCGTCTTTCAAGGACTTGAAAAGAAAACCGATCTGATCGCCCTTGGCGATGGGGATCTGCTTGGCATTCAGTTTGGGTATGTATTTTGTTGTTGAGAAATAGCCAACAGCGGCTGACAGCAGGACGGCGATCGCAGCTGCAAGCCCGACATTCCGGTAAGAATGGGGGTTCAACTGTCCCCGGGGGAATTCAGGTGTGGGCTGGAAGAAGAAATACATGCCGGCAACCGTGACCAGGGCCAAGCCGACGAGGAAAAATATCGTTTTGACGCTCTGGATCTTCGTCCGTTCGTTGTAGTCGGGTGAAAGTTCGGAACCCAGTGCAGTGTAGGGCGTTGTATAGATCGTCATTGCGGTTTTGAACAGGATGATATAGATGAAAATCAGGAAAAACTTCATGTTCGAACTCAAGTGAGCGTCGATGTTCCAGATCAGGTAAACTGTCGCTGCAATGCCGAGCGAACCGATGATCAGGTAGAGGTGCCGGCGGCCAAATCTTCGGGAGTGTGTGACATCCGAGATGTAGCCCATCACCGGGTCGGTGACGGCGTCCCAGAAAATGCTAATCCCGACGGCCAGACCGGCCAGGCTGCCAGGAATACCAAGAATGGCGGTCGCGAAGAAAACCAGGTAGGAGCCGATGACTTGCATCGCAACTCCGACACCGAGATTGCCGGCTCCATAGCCAATTTTGTCGATCATGGGAATCAAATGATGTGCTTTGGGTTTGATCTGCAGATCCTCACTGTCTGTCGTTCTATATAAATATTTCGAAGATCATAAACTACGGATATCAAGCCGGAAAAGTGTTGGTTCAGTATAGCACATCTGAAAATTGGCGAGATCACTTAAGATCCCGTCGCGTTATTAAAATCTTCAGGCTTCAGAATTCTTCAAATAAAAAGCCTCTGCAGTGACGGTCCAGGGCTTCTTTGTCGTCAAGCTGATGGCTGAACAGATTTCTCAGCCCGGCGTTTTTCATATAAATATATTCATTCGCATAAACTTCCTCATTTGATCACATAAAATGCATTTTTTGTTCACATCTGAGCGATATTCTTAAGTCATAGAAGCAAGGCCTGCGGCTAAAGCTTCTACCCGATAGATTTTCCTCCTTTTCATATTTCCTCCTCCTTTGTGCTTCCTCCTCCTTCGTGCTTCCTCCTTCTTTCATACTCCTCCTTCATTCAAAAAGCCTCGGGTGTGGTGGTCCGAGGCTTTTTGTTGTTCTGTGATATCTGACAGAAAGTCGGGCTCGAACCCGGCATTTGAGTGATATGCCGGAGGGCATCATTCACTGCCCGCCACCGAGCAGATAAAATTCGATCAAAACCAGGTCATGGCGGTAAATTGCCGGACAGAGGTTTTGCAGTCGGGCAATCTGGCGGATCAGGATCTGATCAGAAGTCGGCCACAGGCCGCGGCGATATAGCGCAGCGGCCAATGCTGTCAGGCCAATTCTCTGGGCAGTCAACGCCACCAGCGGGTCGCCAATGGTCTCATTTCTCCGTGAAAGTTTTGTAAACAGCAAGGGGTACTGCTTTTGAAGGATTGACAGACGAGGCAGCGTACTTTTGACAAAACTATCGTTGAATAACTTGGCTGGGCCAGGGTTTTCGGCGAGATTCCTTTCGAGGGATTTCAAGGCTTCAACGAAGCTTTGCCCATTGTTCGTGCCAATTCCCCAATCCGCATCATGCCTGGCCCAACGGGTTGTCTGGCCTGCTGGCTGGCTGGCAGTAAATCCAGCTGACTGGGTTGTGCTGGCCTGATTGGCCACGGCCAACTTGACCGCTGATAATCTGGCCTCGGTCAATTTGACCGCGATCAAATCGATCAGATTGACGTCTGCTGTCTGGTTCAGGAGTTGGCGTAGTTCGCCTTCACCAATCCAGCGGACCATCCATTGCAGGTTTTCACTGCGGGATAGTCCAGTCTGGAAAGCGGTACAGTCGTTCAGGCTGGTCAGTTTGCTGCTGTCACTGGCACGCCAGTCCGTCGGGAAATCATTGGCTGGGATGATAAAAGCGCCAAAATAGCGTTGTAAGGTTTTAAACTGGGCTGGTGACAGGGGCAGCTGAAGCAGCAGGTGCAGGAGCGATCCGGCCGAATAGGTTGTCTGCTGACAGATGGCCGCCAGTTTATTCAGGACCTGGTCAACTTTCGCCGGTTGGTTGAAGGCAGCCTTGTTGGCGATGAAAAAGAGAATGTCTTTGACCAGCTGGATGATCTCAGTTTCGTTCGAGAGCTGGATCGCCGGCAGGTCAAGATTTGCACTGGCTTCATTGGTCAGGAAAAAGATCGCTTTCGCGTTGAAGGTCCGCATCGTTGACCGGTTGTATTCACGAAGGCCCAGTTTGACCAGCCGGTCACTGCGGAAGCGGGGTGGTTTGTAGTTTTGCCGGCCGAAAAGCGGCAGCTCCGGCATCGGCTGGATATCGTAAATATACAAGCCCTTGGTGATATCGGAAGACCGGATCAGGACATCTTCGCGGCCATCCATCACGGGCCAGATGACCGGGTCTGCCCACGGTTCGAGCATGTTATAAAGCAGAACGACCCTGTCCTCTTGGTCATCCGTTTCCTTCCATTGCAAAACCAGGGCTTCGTCAGAAAGGTCACAGCGGAGATTTTCGACCTTGAGGCCATGACTGACGGTCAAGATCGGCCAGATCTGGATCACACCCTGGCCGGGCGCCTCGAGCTCCAGCCAAAGACTGAATTTCTTGTTCGACTTGATATCCGGGATCTGCAAAAGATCGGACAGATTCATCCGGATAGTGTCCCAGGATTTGAAAATATATTCACGCTGCTCGATCAAAGTGCCGTCGGATCTGCGAATGATGATCCGTCCCAGGAAAATTTCAGCACCGAGATCGCCCAAGGTAAACAGGAGGTCCTGTTCCATCTGCAGAGCCAGCGTGCTGTAGGACTGGTGGATCGATTGGTCAGTCATGATCACGGGGCCATAGCGTTCATTGTTGATGATCGTCCAGAGAATTGGGCGTGGCGAGATGGTGACCGGGATTCTGATTTCCCGGCTTTGCTGAATCATGCTGACCCAGCCGCTGATCCGGCTGTAGTGCTTGATATTAGTAAAAACCAGCGTCCGCTGCATACCATGAGTGGTTTCAAATTCACGCGTCACCTGATTGATCTCCAGATTGACGCTGACGGGCAGCAGGCATTTGAAATGGTCCGTCTGGTAACCTGCTTCTGGCTGGGGCCAATGGCCGGTATCGGCCACGATCCTGATTTCCGGGAGGTAGTGGAAGCGGACATGGTACCTGTTGTTGGCCTGATTGCGCAGGCGAAGCTCGTACATGCCGAAAGCACCCGGGTCAATAAGCTGTTTAAGTGGCAATTCCTGCTGGTCAGATGCATCAAAATCGAGTTCGATGCGGCCGGATGGCCCCAAACGGATGACATGCCAGTTCGGATCGAGAAGCAATGGAACACGGACTTTCGGCAAGCGAGTGTAAATGCCAGCGTTATTGAAGAGCCGCTCTCCCCCGGCCAGTTCCGGTCCTTCAGTCGCGCCGGATTCGTTGCGAATGAAATAATCCTGGTGCAGGCTTGACTGGCTGCGAGCTTTCGGTTCCTTGAAATCAAGTTCCCAGGCGGCAGCCGGAACGCCCTGTGCGGACTCGAAATATAATTCAAACCGGTAACCTGCAGCCTGTTTGAGGAAGACTACGGTTTCTGTGGTCGCATACATTTTATCGGGGCCATCGACGTAGACATCACAGTCGACTGCTGATACGAGATCATCAGTCCGGATCATCCAGCACGCCTGCCGGATCGGACTGGTTGAAGCGGTTCGCTGCTGTGGTAAACGGACCCAGATACCCAGGCCGTCGAAATCATGGACAATTTGCGGGGCTCGAGTTGAAAGTCTTGGCGCCTGCCTGGGAAAGAACCTGACCTCCGGCCGATGTTTCCAGGCCCAGAAATCGGCCAAATGGCGCTCGGTCACCCGGTAGATCTGCTCAATGCCGTAGTCCTGATCGAGTTCCTCGCGCAGGGATTGGCCTGTGATACCGCTCCTGTCGTCATGGCGGACCACATCATACCATTGCAGCAGGTAATTACAGCGGTCGTCATCGAGAGCCTTAATAAAGGACCTGACAAAAAGCGGGGCAGGGTGAACCATGATATAGTCGAACATCGCTGCAGCGACATCCATTTCGGCCGACGAACGAACATCCTCAACCGCTTCGACCAGGACCTGGAAAAAGGCCTCCTGATCCATCGCCGAAATACCGGCATGGCAGATGATCGGGGCAATGATGGCCTGGCTTGGGATGCTTTCATCCTCGAAATCATGGAAGCCATAGAAGTGGCAGGTCGTCACAAACTGGCGATGGATTTGTCGCTGACGCTCCGATGACATCGGTATCAAATGCTTGCCGACTTGTGCCCAAAAGCCCTTATCGTCACGGAAGTGCTGGGCACAATAGACCAGGAACATGCACAAGCTCTCGCTGTATTTGCTTGCGTGCTCCCTGAAATCCGCTTTCAGTTCCTGGCGCAGGCGCACTTTCAGCCATTCAAAATCTTCTGCACTGAGCAGGACGTCCCCGAAAATGCGGACGCCAGGCTTGCTGAATTCCCGGACCAAAGTCCGGTTAATTTCCTTGATCGACTCGCTTTCGGAAAACAGGTTCATATAAACCCTCGAACAGGCCGCAGATTTTGTTCTCAACAATTAAATTATACAGAACAATCGGCGCAAAAGTTCATTTCCTGATCAGATGAAAAAGTTCAACTTCGTGGCATTCAGAAGTCAGTATCCTGTAATATAATCCCAATATGGACAATGTTAAGTTTGAATCAGCCCGTTCGACGGTCCTCAACCAGGAAGCTCGCATCGGTGGTATTGGCACGCTCGGTGAAAAAGCCCTGCATGCGATCGTCAAGCATTACCTCGAAGCAGATCCAGCCAGGCACGAACAAAAGCTGGGCTGTTTTGTCGTCGATATTTTTGCTGACGGCCGCATCTGGGAGATCCAGACCAAGCAGTTCAGTAAACTCAAAGCCAAGCTGACCGCCTTCCTGCCAGATTATCCGTTGACGATCGTCTATCCGATACCTGCCAGGAAATGGCTGTTGTGGATTGATCCCGACAGCGGTGAAGTCTCCAAACCCCGCTTGTCGCCCCGGCGAGGCAATCTCTGTGATGTTTTTACCGAATTGATTCGCATCAAGCCATTCCTGTCCGATCCCAACCTCTCGGTGCTGATCCTGCAGATCGACCTCGAAGAATACAGGCTCTTGAATGGCTGGAGCAAGGATCGGAAAAAGGGGTCCTGGCGGAATGACCGCCTGCCGCTAAGCCTCGAATATGAACGCTTAGTCAGCGGACCAGCAGATTATGGCTTGTTGCTGCCGGACAATCTGCCATCAGTATTCACCAGCGCCGATCTGGCCAAGGCCGCCATGATTAGCCGAGGCCTCGCACAAAAAGCCCTCAATGTCCTCATCGCCCTCCAATTGATCACTATTTGCGGCAAAAAGGGGCGGCTACGCCTGTATTCGCGGGCCAGCCATGGCGCGATTGAATCGATCACAGAGCTCCAGGATGAATGATTTTTTGGCCAGCAATTCAAGCCATTCATCAGGAATCGCCGCCACCCCATAATGTAAACCGGCCAGGCCGCCGGCGACTGCAGCAATGGTGTCGGTGTCCTCGCCGAGGTTGACAGCTTTAAGGACACAGTCACGATAGTTGTCGGTATTGTAGAGGCACCAGATAGCCGCTTCGAGCGTGTCAACGACATAACCGCTGCTCTTGATCGATTGCTCCGGCAAATTTGGAAAACCGTGGCTGAACAAGCGGTGAAAATGGCTCATTTCGGCAGCGAACAACTTGCGGCTGCCATAATAATCCAGCGCGTTGATCAGACCGATATTGATCGCGATCGACAGCGGCAAGGCCGGTTCGCCGAGCAAGCGGGCAGCAATGCAGCAGTAGATGCCACAGGCCAGCTGACTGCGCGGGTGTGCATGGGTCAGGCTTGAGAGGTTGTGGATGACCGTGAAGGCGTTGCGGTTGGCCAGGTGGTCCGCTGTTTTTTCAAAATCAGGGCCAAAGATTGCATGCAGATAGAAAACGACAGGCAAAATGCGCATCAGCGACCCATTGCCATTGTCCAGATCACCGGTGCAACCACACTCCAGGGGCTGGACACCCTGATTGAAATGTCCGATCGCTCGTGCAGTCGTTCCGCCGACGTCAAAGGTCTGGCCATAGGGGGTAAATGCCGCGTGGTTAAGCCAGGAAGCAAACCGCACCATCAATCCACGGTAGTCCTGGTGCTCGAGCGGTTGCCTGGCTTCCAGATCGATTGCCAGGCTTTCCAGTGTCGCCAACACCATACTGGTGTCATCCGACCAGGTCCCGGCCGGCTGATGGTGCGTGCCATAGGCGAGCATACCTGTGACAGGGTCGCCGGCAAGCTTTCGGCGAGATATGAATTCAACTGGCACACCCAGCGCATCGCCAACGGCAAGGCCAAGTATCGCACCGATCAATTTCTCATGATTGATTTCGCTCATAACCACGCCTCCGTTTGGTCTTCTGATTGCCTTATACTATTTTATCGCGGTCACTCATGAATTGGGTACTGATATCTCCGTAGAGTGCGTTACCGACTTCCCTTGTCTGATCTGAGATCATATGGTCAGTGAGGTGAAGTCCAATGGTCAATGAAAATGTGATCAACCTGCACAGCTCTGTCTATGAGATATGCACAAAATATCCGGAATTGATTGTCTTAATGAAAGATCTCGGTTTTGTCGACATTGTCAGGCCCGGTATGCTCGAAACTGCAGGCCGGTTTATGACATTGCCTAAAGGAGCAAAAATGAAAGGTATCGAACTCGAAGAACTCGTGCGCAAACTTGAATCGCAGGGATTTACGGTTGTGAAGTGATCGAAACTGGTCACATTCTTGTCAACAAAGTAGTTTGCAACGAACAAAAAAGCGCATATAGCGCTTTTTTGCTGGACGATATCTATTCAATTTCATATTGATTCGGGATGTGATGATGAGCGGTCGGATTCGAATCGGAAGGATTCGGATCAGGCGGTTTCGATGGCGGCTGCTTCCTTGAGGTTGAGGGCATCGATTGCCCATTCCCGGATTTTGAATTTCTGGATCTTGCCGCTGCCGGTCATCGGGAAGCTGTCGACGAAGAGCATATAGCGAGGGGTCTTGTTCTTGGCCATGTGACCGCGGACAAAGGTCTTGATGTCATCCTCGGTAACCGAACTGCCATCTTTGCGGATGATGACGGCCAGGACTTCTTCGCCGTAGGAGACATCCGGCACACCGACAACCTGGACATCCTTGACCTCCGGGTGAGTGTAGAGGAAGTCTTCGATTTCTTTCGGATAGATGTTTTCGCCGCCGCGGATGATCATGTCCTTGATCCGGCCGGTGATCCTGTAATTGCCCTGGTCGTCGCGGATGGCCAGGTCGCCGGTATGCAGCCAGCCATCGCTGTCGATCGCCGCGGCTGTCGCCTCCGGCATCTTGTAATAGCCTTTCATGATGTTGTAACCGCGGGCGACAAATTCACCGGCGACACCGTTCGGCACTTCCTGGTTGGTTGCCGGATCGACGATCCGGCATTCGACGCCAGGCAGTTCGCGGCCGACCGTTCCGACCTTGACTTCGATCGGATCGTCGGCACGGCTCTGGGTGCAGCCCGGTGAACTTTCCGTCTGGCCGAAGACGATGGTGATCTCGTTCATGTTCATTCGATCGACGACTTCCTGCATGACCTTGATCGGGCAGGGCGAGCCAGCCATGATGCCAGTGCGCAGATGTGAGAAGTCGGTCTTGTCGAAGTCCGGGTGTTCCAGCACGGCGATGAACATTGTCGGGACACCATGCATGGCGGTCGCCTTTTCCAGATTGATGGCATTCAGCACCTTGCCTGGCTGGAAGTACTCCAGCGGCACCATGGTCGTGCCATGGGTGACTGCGGCCAGGATGGCCAGAACCATGCCGAAGCAATGGAAAAACGGCACCGGGATGAACCAGGCGGTCGGCGGTCGAGAAGTTCATGCAGTCGCCGATGCACTTGCCGTTGTTGACGATATTGTAGTGGGTCAGCATGACGCCTTTGGGGAAACCGGTCGTGCCCGAAGTGTACTGCATGTTGATGACTTCATCTTTGCTGAGGGTTCTGCCGATTTCGGCGATCCGCTCGGCAGGGATCGCCTGGCCCATTTCGATCAGCTGCTCCCAGGTGAGGCAACCATGCTGGTTACTGGTGAAATTGATCACGTTGCGCAGCATCGGCAGGCGGCGGCTGTTCAAGTTGCCGGGCTGGAACTCGGATTCGGCCAGCTCAGGGCAGACTTCGTTCATGATCGCCACATAATCGGCGTCCTTGAAGCTATCCATCATGACCAGGATCTGGGTGTCGGACTGGCGCAGCAGATATTCAGCTTCGTGGATCTTGTACGAGGTGTTGACCGTGACCAGTACGGCACCGATGCGGGCACAGGCAAAAAAGGTCAGCAACCACTGCGGATGGTTTGTCGCCCAGATCGCGACATGGTCGCCTTTGCGAACGCCGATCGCCAGCAAGCCGCGGGCGGCCTGATCGACATCGTCAAGAAATTCGCTGTACGTGCGGGTATAGTTGAGTGTCGTGTATTTCAGCGCATACTGGTTTGGAAATTTGCAGGCGACGTATTCGATGAGTTCCCCGAGCGTCAGGTCGACCATCGCGTCCTTGGCAAACAGGGTCTGACCGGCTGGCTTTACCCCTGCCCCTGTCTCCGCGCCGCCCATGATCGGTTCGGTCGTCAGCAGGCTCAACCGTTCGCATGCGGTCTGCTTGACGCGCATGTGCTCGTGCATCGAATTGGCGAAGGCCGGGAAGACGATCGCGGCATCTTCCAGATCGCGGCTCCAGCGTTTGACCCATTCGAGGGAGACAAAGCCGTCGTAGCCGTTTTCATCGAGCAGGTCAAGGGCTTCGAAAACAGGCAGATCGCCGTGGCCCAGCATCCGGTAGCGGAGTTTGCCATCGACCATGACTGAGTCTTTGACATGGACATAGCGGACGTAACGACCGATCTGGGTCCAGGTTTTCAGTGGGCTTTCGCCAAAGAAACGGAAAGGATGGTGGATGTCCCAGAGAGCCCCAACGGCAGGATGATTGACGGTTTCGAGCAGGGTGCGCAGGCGGCTGGTCTGGGCGTAGACGCCGTTGGTTTCGATCAGGAGCGTCACCTGGCGGAAAGCGGCGTAGTCGGCCAGTGAGGTCAACGTCCGGGCGACGACGGCGTCGTCGACCGGGCCCTGGACTTCTGGTGCAATATCACCGAGGATTCGGACGAACGGGACGCCGGCGCTGGCCGCGAGATTGATATATTCAAAACCCTCGTCGAGAATTTCCTGGCGCCGGCTGGCATCCTTGAGACAGCAGCCGGAAGAAAAGCAGGTCAGCTCAAGGCCCAGTGTTTTCAGGCGTTCGAGCGTATTGGGCAGTTCTTCCGCGGTGAATGGTTTGGCACGGGCAGCGCGGATCTCCTGGCCGAGGCCACGGATTTCGATGCCGTCATAATTCAAGTCTTTGGCCATGGCCGAGAGTTCGACCCAGGACATTTCCGGGCAGCCAATGGTGGAAAAAGCGATCTTCATAGGTTTCGTCTCCATCATCTATTCTTTTTGCAGGCTCGTTCAGGCAGGTTTCAGACGTTATACTTTTGTCGGGGTTCAGGCGATAAAGTTAAAATCCATTTTACCAGAACCAGAAGTGGAAAAAAGAAGTAATTTGGCTGAACGGCTGAATTGTCGCCGGGAGAATTGCCACCGGCTGTAACCAGTGGGAACAGTGTGGTGATCCGCCCAGCCGAGTATGCTATGCTTATGCCATAGTTATGAAATTGATCGTCATTCTTATGCCCGCCTGATCAGCTGCCCGACTGGTCTATTCCCTGGTTGATCACCCTTAAAGGAGCACACCGATGGCCATCACTGTCCGCACATACCGTTCTTCCGACCTCCCCGCGATGATTGAAATCTGGAATGCCATCGTCGCCGAAGCCAATGCCTTCCCGCAGTCTGAGCCGTTGAAACCAAAAGAGGCGGCGGCTTTTTTTGCCGGCCAATCGTTGACTGCGGTCGCGGTCGGTCCGGATGACGAGGGCCGTGATGCCGTACTTGGGCTGTATATTCTCCACCCCAACAATATTGGCCGCTGTGGCCATATCGCCAATTCATCCTATGCGGTCAAATCTGGTCTGCGCGGCCAGCGGATCGGTGAACTGCTGGTCCGGGACAGCCTGGATCAGGCGCGCAATCTCGGCTTTACCATCCTGCAATTCAATGCCGTCGTCGCCACCAATACCGCGGCGATCCATCTCTACGACAAACTCGGCTTCCATCGGCTGGGACAGATCCCCGGCGGTTTCCGCCTTGGCGATGGCACATATGAAACGATACAGCTTTACTACATCGAGTTGTGAAATTGGCCTGGAGCTTAGGATTTTTCTTGCCCAGTCAGGATCTGGAAGCAGATCTTCAAATTCCTGGACCAGTACTTAAAATGACATTTCACTTGGATTTCACATCAAGCTCAGAATGCCATAACATTTGCGGTGTAAATTGTAGTTGTGAGCAGCGAGTACTGCTCGAAACCCTTCTCACTTTCATATAGAGCCCGACCTGTAAAAAACCCCAGCGAAATTATGCGAGGGGTTCTTTTATGTCCTCAGGGGGATGAAGCACAAGATGAGCTCCTCCAGAGCGGATAATTCGCGAATCATTGGGGTTTGTGACATTTATAATACCCCTTGACGGCTTATACTATGCATTGCATAATATAAGGCAGAAGGAGGTGTTGAGATGGACGCACAAATGAAGCGTGGCTTTCTCGAGACTTGCGTGTTGGCCGCCCTGCGCTCGGAGGATTCTTATGGTTATAAAATCATCCGCGACATTTCACCCTATATCGAGATATCCGAATCGACACTTTACCCGATCCTGAAACGACTGGAGCAAGTTGAGTGCCTGACCGTCTATTCGGTTGAACACAACAGCCGGCTACGGAAGTACTATAAGATTACGGAGAAAGGTCAGGCACGGATCGCAGAATTCTTAAGCGAATGGCAAAGTATCATCAAAGCTTATGATTTCATCCGGGGAGGAATGAACGATGAACAGAAGTGAGTTTTTCGCGGCCTTGAACAAGGCCCTGTCGGTCTTGCCCCCGGCTGAGGCTGAAAAGGCGGTCAATTATTACAACGAAATTTTCGATGATCACTTGGAAGATGGCATGAGCGAAGGCGAAGTGGTCGAAAGCCTCGAACCGGTCGACACGATTGCCCGGCGGATCATTGATGAGACGCCCATCCAGACGCTGATCAAGCACAAAGCCCGTTCGATGCGTTCGGGCAGCAAAGCCTTGAACATTGTGCTGCTGATTCTCGGTTTCCCCCTGTGGTTTCCCCTGCTGATGGCATTTTTTGCAGTATTGCTGTCAGTTTATCTTGTGATCTGGTCTTTGATCTTCGTCGTCTTTTCAATTGTCCTGGCCTTGGCTGTTTCGGCGCTGGCACTGATTTTCGGCAGCATTGTCGGATTCTTCAGCCATCCGGTTGTCGGCATCCTGATGATCGGTGGTGGCCTCGCCTGTGCCGGACTTTCAATCTTCTCCTTCTACCCGGCCTTGCTGGCCAGCAAAGGCCTGATTCGCCTGACTGCATACATCGCACGCAAAATCCGTTCCCTGTTTTTAAGGAAAGAGGTGGCCTGAATGAAAAAACGTACAATCATCACCCTTGCCGTCGCTGGTTCACTGCTGATCGCCGGGATCATGATCAGCATCATCGGTCTGGCCTTTATCGCTTTCAACCCGGCTAAACTGGAAGCAATCCGCGGCCAGCAGGAGCAGAAAGTCTACACAACTGCGGTCGGCGACTTAGTGGAGCTCCAGGTGACTAGTTCCAACCATGGCATCTCAGTCATTCCCACGACCGACAGCCAGATCCGGATCACCTATACTGAGACTGATCGTTATCACTACACGATTTCCAATGCCGGTGGCAAACTCACCATGGCGTTTTTCGAAGACCGGAGATTTTTCTGGTTCGGCGATTTCATGCAATTCAATGAAAATGCGGTCGTGGTTGAGCTGCCGGCGGCCTATACGGGCAGCCTTGACGTCAAAACGTCGAACACCGAAATCAGCTTGACGGATTTGAACTTGAAAGCACCCATCCGGGCTCAGACATCTAATCAGAAAATCAGTGTCCGCAACGTCAGTACAACTGGCGAAATCGATGCCAAAACCTCAAATAGTCAGATCGTACTCGAAAATGCCATCGCCAGTTCAATTCGCGCTGAAACCAGCAATGCAAAAATCATGTTGGCCGAGATTAAAGCAGCCACTGTGACTGCCAAGACCAGCAATAGCGCGATCGAAGTCACGGCCCTCAAAGCAGAACAAATCAGCTTCAAAACCAGCAATGGAAAAATCCGCGGCACAATTGACGGCAGCAGCAAAGACTACCGGATCGAAAGCGACACATCCAATGGGGACGATTCACTCGCCAACCTGGGTGGCTCAGGCCCGAATACTCTGACGGCCACGACCTCGAATGCTGACATCGAGATCCAGTTCAGCGAGGGTGCAGATTTTTAGAGCATGATACCGGACTTGCTCTGGAAGAGCTCAAGGACTTCGCCATCTGGCCCTTTGATGTTGGCATTACGTATAATCGAAGGCGGATTTGTTGCGAGTTCAATATCTTGAGGTTCTGAAACAATTTCAACGCCCGCCAGGCGAACCTTGGCGATGACAGCATCGATATTTTCAGATCTGAAAGCGACATGGATGAACAAATCACTTCGCGCCGGTTTTTCCACTGGGCTGGCAATAATCTCGAGATGATTACCATCTCCGGTGTCCAGCATTGCGATTTTTTTGATCGACGGATCCTTAGGGTGCGGGAATTCTGCGCTGACTTTGAAGCCCATGATTTCGGTGTAGAACTTTAAACTGCGCTCAAAATCACTGACACCTAATGCGATATGGTGAAATCCACCACCAAATAGTTGTATGTTTTTATTCATCGATCGACCTCTTGATCAGTATATGAATTGGTTCAGATAATTCCGGGATGTCAGTAACGCACGTTCACAGTCGGCATCCGTCGCTTCATAGGCTTTGTCTTCAACTTCAATGCAGGCTGGTCCGTTGTAGCGAATGTCATTCAACGCGGACACGTATTTGCCCCAGTGGACATCGCCCTGGCCGGGCAGCTTGGGCGACATGTATTCGAGCGGGGTCGCCAGGATGCCGACATCATTCAGCTTATCGCGATAGATTTTGATGTCCTTGAAGTGGACATGGAACAGTCGGTCTTTGAATTCATAGATCGGCTTGATGTAATCCATCTGTTGCCAGACCAGGTGGGATGGGTCATAGTTCAATCCGAGGTAGGGACTTGGGATAGCGGCGAACATTCTGCGCCACATTGACGGGGTCGTCGCGAGGTTCAGCCCGCCAGGCCACTGATCCATCGTGAAATACATCGGGCAGTTCTCGATCGCCACATAGACCTTCTGCTCTTCTGCCAGTTTGATCAAGGGCGTCCAGATTTCAACAAAGAGATCAAAGTTCTCTTCCAGAGTTTTCGCCGGATCCTTGCCGATGAAAGTGGTGATCCGGTTGATCCCAAGTGCTGCGGCAGCTTTGATCATCTTGGCGATGTGCTGGATATAGATTTGGCGTTTGTCGAGGTCGGCATCGAGGGGATTTGGGTAGTAACCTAAGGCCGAGATCATGACACGCTTATCTTGGGCATACTTTTGAATGGCAATGATTGTCGCATCATCCAAATTGTCGACATCAATATGAGTGACACCGGCATAGCGACGTTCGGCTTTGCCGACTGGCCAGCACATCATCTCGACACACTGGAAACCGTTAGCAGCAGCGAAGTCGATCACTTCTTCATACTTTTTATCGGCCAGAATGGCACTGACAAAACCAAATTGCATAGGAGGCTCCTATCTTTACTAACCTTTTTGTGACGATGGGGATTCTCTATCTTTCTGGATTTTTTCGCTTATGATTCGCGCGTTTTGACCCAGATACTCTTTTCAGCTGACTCGAGGATTGCGTCACAGATCTGCGAAATCCGGTAGCCATCTTCGAAATCGGGTTCGCAGCGTTTTTTGTTGACCACTGCATCGAAGAAGTCATAACATTCGATGATTTTAGTTTCGCTATAACCTATGCCCAGGGCCGGGATTGGCCAGAGGGCTGCACCGTTCGGATGGGCCGGGCCTGTGTAGATCGTCCGAAATCCCTTGCGGTCAGCCGGGTCGTTCGAGAAACAGACCTGAAGTTCATCGCGACGTTCATAGTTGAAGTAGATCGAACCGAGTTCACCGTGGATTTCGACTGTGATGAAATTGTTGCGGCCCCAGGCGTTGCGGGTCGCTTCCAGTGATCCGATCGCACCGTTGTCAAACTTCACCAGCGTGGTCATCTCGTCATCAACATCAACCTGACCTTTTGTAGCCTGCCCCTCGAGTTTGACAGTACCGAGGGCGTCCAGGCCACCGCTTTGGGTTGGACGTTCGCAGATATAGGTTTTGACCAGGGCAGAGACCTCGGCGATATCCGAAACCAGATAACGTGCAATATCAATCACATGGGTACCTATGTCACCAAGTGCACCACTCCCAGCGATGTTTTTCTGGAAACGCCAGGACAAGGGCGAATTGGGGTCAGCGGACCAATCCTGGAGGTAGGTGGCACGGAAGTTGCGGACAGCGCCAATTTCACCGTTTGCGATCAGTTTCTTGGCATAGGCGATGGCTGGAGTTTTGCGGTAATTGAAAGCCAGCATATTGGTGACGCCGGCTGCGCGAACAGCTTCCAGCATTTGGCGGGCTTCTTCGGTTGTCCGGGCGATCGGCTTCTCACATAGGATATGTTTGCCGGCTTTGGCGGCAGCGATCGCGATCTCAGCGTGGCTGTCATTGGGTGTTGCGATATCGATGATATCAATCGTCGGATCATTGACGACAGTCCGCCAGTCGCCGGTCGACCGTTCATAGCCAAAGCGGGCTGCCGCGGCTGCCGCGGTTTGTTCGCTTACATCGGCCAGCACAGCTCGTACCGGGATAGCCGGAGCCGGCCAGAAAAACATTGGCATCGTGGCATAAGCCAGCGAGTGTGCTTTTGTCATGAAACCTGCGCCGATAATACCAACGTTCAGCTTTTTCATAAAGACCTCCATTAAACCTTTTGTCTTTAATTAAATTTACGTAATATACTACCTTCATCATATAACGGGCTCAACATTTCGTCAATATGTTTATCACAAAATGTTGAAATTTTGTTATTGGTAAAATATGGAAAAATATACGCCAGCACAGAATGTCTGTCTGGTTAAATCCAAGCGGGCAATGTGTACTCCATGCAGACGCTTCTAACTCTGAAACACAGTCATATCAGCCATTATTTCGATTCGCCCGGAAAACCTGCGGGTTATTTTTATATATTTTTATGATTTTGTTGACAGACAATTGTCAAGGAATTAGACTGGTCATAATCAGTAAAATTTTTCTGGATCGAGGTGCATTCATGTCAACCATCAGTGATGTTGCCCGGATTGCAGGTGTTTCTGTCGCAACCGTGTCGCATGTGGTTAATAAAACCCGGTATGTCAGTCCTGAGTTAGTCAAACGCGTTGAAGATGCAATTAATTCGCTGGAATATCCGCCGAATTTCGTAGTCAAGAAATCCAAAACTCTGAACCTTCCTTCTGAATTGCGCTATGTCGTGATGCTGTCTTCCGATATCCAGAATCCCTTCCAGCGCCAGATTATCCGCTACTGTGAAACGCTTGTCGAAGCAGCTGGTTTTGTTTTTGTCTCAGCTGACTATCAGGATAACGAGCAGCATTTTGATCTGGTAACCCAGTTGTTGTTCTCCGGCGGCAATGCCGCGGGCGTCATATTCCTGCCCGGCCCGGTGCAGATAGATAGCTCGGTCTCCAGGGTTCTCAAATCACTCAAATTACCAGTCGTCTGCATTGGGAATCAACTAGAAGGTGTCGAAGCCGATTCCATTCTTTCGGACAACAAGGGCGGTGCCTACAAGGCAACGACGCACTTGATCCGCAGTGGCCACGAAAAAATTGCAATGGTCTGCGGCAACAAGATGTCGGAATCGAATCTCGATCGTATTGCCGGTTATCGCAAGGCCTTGCAGGACAACGATATTGCTTTCAATCCAGACTACATTGTGACCGATCTAGTTTCTGAGGAACAGGTTTTCCTGGCGATGAAGCTGTTGTTAGCCAGCCCTACACCCCCGACCGCCGTTTTTGCCGCCAATTACCTGACGATCCTGTCAGTTGTCAAATATTTGAGCGCGAACAACATCAACTGCCCTCAGGAATTGTCTATCGTTGGCTTCAATGATTTTGACTGGGCGCCTTTACTGAACCCACCGATCACGACCGTCGCCCAGGATATCGCCAAACTCAGCGAACTTGCTGTCAAAAATCTGGTTGAGAGGATCGAAGCCGAAGATACTATCGAGGCTTCGCCTTTGCGAAAAAAAATCTCCCGGCGCACCCAGGTCGTACCCACCGAGCTCCGTGTTCGCAACTCAACTTATGGGATCGGCCGCGGACCATTTGGCGAGAAAGCTTCATCACCGGATATCCTGCTGCTGTCAGATGCTGATAAGAAACTGATACAGGCCGGCCATTTCAAAGCTGCGATAGCTTTTCACTACACCGGCAAGGCATGGATGCAGCTGCACGAGCAAGGGATCAAAGACATCTTCAGCTCACTGGGTATTTCGATCCTTGCCGTGACCGATGCCCATTTCGACCCTGAAATGCAGAACAAGCAGTTGGAAAGCCTGCTGTCATTCGATCCCGACGTGATCATCACACTGCCGACGGACAACATCAAGACTGCACCGGTATTCAAGAAAATCGCCAATAGCCGGACTAAACTGGTCCTGATCACGAATGTCCCGAGCGGCCTGTCCCCTGACGACTATGTGACATGCGTCTCGGTCAACGAACGTTCATACGGCCGCAGCATCGGCATGGGCCTGGGTGACTACATGCGCCGCCATGGCAAACGCAAGATCGGCTTTTTGAAACATGGGGCCGACTTTTATGCGACCAACCAACGCGACAAAGCCGCTGAACAGATCCTGCTCGAGGAATATCCGGATCTCCAGATCGTGACCTCATACCTTTTCTCCAACGAGGAGAATGCCTACGACCGCACCCATGAGATGCTAGCCAAACATCCTGAAATCGAAGGGCTTTATGTCTCCTGGGAAGGCCCTGCAATGATGGCCATGTCCGCGCTGAACGAAATGGGCCGTAGTGATATCGCACTGGCGACTGCCGACCTGGAGTACCCGGTGGCCTTGAATATGGCCAAGGGCGGCATGATCAAAGTCCTCAGTGCCCAAACACCTTACGAACAGGGCCAGGCCATGGCGCTTGCCGCGGCCAACGCCCTGATCAACAAACCCGTGCCGTCCTTCATCGGTGTCGAGCCGATTGTCATCACTCCGGAAAACCTGCTTAAGTCCTGGCAGAAAGTCTTCCACGAACGCACACCAGCTCAATTAACTGAGGCGATTAGCGATAATCCGCAATCTACCTCTGTGTAAATCAATTAGCCTTCCTGACACTCTAAACACACAAAGGCCACCTCGACAGTTTTGAACTGTCAGGCGGCCTTTGTTCAAACCGAGTCTTTTTAAACTATCAAGTTATCGCAGTCGGTTAAACCGGCTGGTTGTGGATACGCATCAACCTGGTAGAATCAGACCTTTTCCCATTTACCGCTGATTGCCGACTTGGCAACTGCATCGCAGACTCTGGCAACTTTGTAACCTTCCTCAAATGTTGTTGATGGCTGAATCCCAGTGGCTACCGCCTTGATGAACTCATAGGTTTCGATGGACTTCAGTTCACCGTAACCGATATTCATGCCAGGGATGTTCCAGGTTACTTCGCCGTAGAAATGCGCCGGGCCAGTGTAGATCGTCTTGAAACCACGGCGGTCGTCCGGATCCTTGGCAAAGCAGACTTGCAGTTCGTTCAGGCGCTCATAATTGAACAGGATGGATCCTTCCGTGCCATGCAGTTCGACCGTGATGAAATTATTACGGCCCCAGGCATTACGGGTGGCTTCGATGCTACCGACAGCACCATTGGCGGTGCGGAGCAGAAAGGAAGCTTCGTCATCGACATCAACAGCCTCTTTTCTTGCATTTTCATCCAGTTTGACGGTGCCAAGCAGGTCGACGCCACCTTCCTGGACCGGGCGTTCTTTAATGTAGGTTTCGAGGAAAGAGACGACCTGGCTGATGTCACCGGCGAGGTACTGGGTGATGTCGATGACATGGGTTGCGATGTCGCCGAGGGTACCGGCTCCGGCGACCTTCTTCTGGAAGCGCCAGGAGAGGGGGGACGATGGATCGGCGGACCAGCTCTGCAGGTAGGTTGCACGTATATTCAAGATCTTGCCGATGGAGCCCTCGTCGATCAACTTCTTGGCCATGACCAGAGCCGGAACGCGGCGATACTGGTATGCACACATATTGATCAGGACCCTGCCTTGCTGGGCACTGGTGGCAGCTTCGGCCATCGCCTTGGCATTTTCGAGCGTATTGGCGATCGGCTTTTCGCAGATGACATGCTTGCCCGCCCGCAGAGCGGCGATGGCAATTTCCGCATGGCTGTCATTTGGGGTACAGACACTGACAATATCGATAGTCGGGTCATCGACGACTTCGCGCCAATCGGTGCAATATTTTTCAAAACCGAAACGATCTTTGGCATCAGCAGCGATGTCCGAGTTGATGTCACAGACAGTGTCGAGAACCGGAACGGCAGGAGCCGGCCAGAAAAACTTGGGCATATTCGAGTATCCGATGACATGAGCCTTGCCCATGAATCCTGCGCCGATCAGTCCAACTTTCAACTTTTTCATATTAAATTCTCCTCTTTTTGATGCACTTATATAAGCCTTGCCGATGAGCAATACTTTCGATTGTCATATTCGTCTCAATAGTGTTTACGGATTGACTTGCTTCAGAATATTCAGCTTAATCCGTTCAAGAGCTTATTGACTGGTATTATCGGATTATTGTTTCTGTTTACCTTGGGTCAGGTTGCTGAGGGCAACAGCCAGGACGATGATCGCACCTTTGACGATTGTCTGTTGGGAGATTGTCAGACCGGCCAGAATCAGCGCGTTATTGATTACACCCATCAGGATTGAACCGAAGAGGGAACCAATGACCGAACCAGCACCACCACTCATCGAGGTCCCACCGAGAACGACGGCCGCAATGACGGAGAGCTCGTCGCCATCGCCGAAGGAGAATCGCCCAGCCTGCATCCGACCAGCATAGAGGATACCGGAGAACCCGGCAAAAGCGCCGGACAGAATGAAAATGATGACTTTGACCCGGTTGGTCTTGATACCGGAGTAAATGGCTGACATTTCGTTCCCGCCTGTTGCCAGGGTGTGACGACCAAAGACGCTTTTGTTGAACAGGAAGTAGCCAGCGATATAGAAAGCGATGGTCCAGAAGATCAGGACGGAAATGCCTCCGAGGTTGCCAATACCGAAGATCTTGTTGAATGTTGTGTTCTTGATCGGTACTGCGGCTGTCTGTGTCACCCACATTGCGGCGCCACGGATGACGGACATCATACCCATTGTTGCCAGGAAGGCTGGCAGTTTGAGTTTGGTGACCAGGAAACCATTGAATGCACCTGACAAGATACCGAAGCCAACGCCGGCAGCGACGGCCAGGGGGATCGAATTCAGATCGCGCAGGATGAGGGATGCTATCATCGCGGACATTGCAGCGACGGCGCCGATGGTCAAATCGATCTGGCCGGCTGCGATGACGAAAGTACCTGCGACCGCCATGATCGAAATCATTGAGGTCTGGCGCAGGATATTGACCAAGTTGTTCGGATTCAGGAAGCCCTTGCCACCGAGCAAGGCCGAGAACAAGGCGAAAACAATGACAAAGACAATGTAGACCATGTATTTATTCCACTGGATCGAACCCAGGGACAGACCTTTTTCAGCTTCTTTGGATGGCATTTTGCAGCTCCTCCTCTTCCCCTATATCTTTTCTGGATAGCTCGCCGGTAATCTTGCCATCAAATATCGTGATGATCCGGTCACAGACCGCAAGCATCTCCGCTAATTCTGACGAAACAAACAGGACGGCGTTGCCCTTGTCGGCGAAATCACGAATGATCTGGATGATTTCCGATTTGGCACCGATATCGACACCGGCAGTCGGCTCATCAAGCATCAGGATCCGGGGGCCAGTATTCAGCCACTTGGCAATGACAATTTTCTGCTGGTTGCCACCTGACAGCAGTCGGATCGTTTTATTGATACTGCTTGTTATGACATTAAATTGGCGGACGCTTTGTTCGGTGACCTCATCAGCCTTTTTCTCTCTGATCAGCATGCGAGCCTTGCCCTTTAAAGTCGGAAGGATTGGCAGGATCAGGTTTTCCCTTACGGAGTGGCCGAGAACGAGACCAAGTTTGCGGCGATCTTCCGGCACGAGGGCAAACCCTGCTTTGATCGCCTCTGTGGCCTGGCTGTAATTCAGTTCCTTGCCATCGAGAATGACCTTGCCGTCCAGTTTCTTGCGCAGGCCAAACAACGTCTCAAGGATTTCTGTCCGGCCACTGCCCATCAGACCAGCTAATCCGAGAATTTCACCAGGTTTGATGCCAAAGGAAATATTGTTGATTTTGTCGGATACTTTAACTTTTTCCAGGCGCAGAAGATCAGGTGCATTTGTATCGAAATGTCGTTCGACCCAATCGAATTTGTGTTTGGATGATTCACCACCGACCAGGTTTGAAATGATCTTCTCCATAGTCATGTTAGCGATCTTGTCACTCATGACAAAACTGCCGTCACGCAGGATGGTGATCGAATCCGCGACCATCATGATTTCTTTCATGCGGTGGGAGATATAAACCATGGAAACACCCTTAGCTTTGAGGGCTGCCATGATTTCGAAAAGTCTTGACGTTTCTGCATCGGACAACGATGCTGTAGGTTCGTCAAAAACAAGTATCTTCGCGTCTTTTGATAGTGCTTTGGCGATCTCGACCATCTGGCTGAGACCGACGCTCAGTTTGCTAACCGGAGTTGCTGGATCAATATCCAATTCGAGCTCAGCCAGGATTTTTCTGGCTTTCTCATTCATTGTTTTCGTGTCTCTGAATCCTTGACGGGCAATTTCTTCACCCAGAAATATATTCTCGGCAACAGTCATGGTTTGAACCAGAGAAAGTTCCTGGAAAATCATGGCAATACCTTTGGATTTGGCATCCCGAGTGTCATGGATGCGGACGAGTTGGTTGTTGACGTAGACTTCGCCGGAATCCAGCGTATAAACGCCTGTCATGATTTTCATTAAAGTCGATTTGCCAGCACCGTTTCCACCGACCAGTGCATGGACTTCGCCCCGCTTCAACTGGAAATTTACATTTTTGAGAACAGGTACGGAACCGAAAGTTTTATTGATCCCTTTCATTTCCAATACATATTGTTCCATGGCCACCACTCGTTTCTTTTTTAGTTTTGCCTGCTGGTGCCGGTCAGCACAACGCTTGAACCAGGCACCAGCAAGCTGGATGTTTCGAACAAAAGGTCAATTATTTGGCAGCAGCGACCAGCCAGTCGGGCGCATCAACATGGTAGACCTGTTTGTAAGCTTCGAGGATGTTGGATTTGTCGACACGGAGAGCCGGGACTGCGACATAAGCCGGGGCTTCTTTGCCAATGAGTGCATAGGCGCCAAGAGTTGCTTCAGCAACGCCCTGGTCGTAAGGCAGCTGGGCGCCGAGTCCGAGGATATTGCCTTCGGCGATTTCTTTGGCGACATTGTTACCGAGGTCAATCGTGCTGATTTTTACATCTTCACGGCCAGCAGCACGCAGCGAGGAGAGGACACCTTCAGCAGGGACGTCCCAATGGGCGAAGATCGCCTGGATATCAGGATTCTGAGTCAGCATCGCGTCAGCTACTTCACTGGTGGCATTCGGGTCTTTGAATCCGAGTTTGGATACAACTTCAATACCAGGATATTTTTCTTTCATCGTCTTTTCAAATGCTTCGAGGCGCTGGTTAGTGACGAAGAAATCGACATCGAAATGGACAACACCTATCTTACCTTTGCCACCGAGTGATTCACCGATCAAATCTGCAGCAACTACGCCGTTGCCATAGTTGTCAGCTGAAACGCAGGATACATAGTTCTTGCCTGCGGTGAAACCTTTCGGCACATTGTCCATAAAGACCAGTTTGATACCAGCGTCAGCTGCCCGCTGATAAGCATCGGCTGTTGCGACCGGGTCTGTCGGGATACTGACAATGATATTCGGCTTGAGAGCCATGACAGTTTCGATGTCAGAAACTTGTTGTTCGGCTGAAAAGTTGGCGTCTGTAGTCGCGATGACCTTGATGCCCATTTTCGTGAAGCTGTCTGTCAATCCCTTAAGCTGGGAAGTAGACCAGTCATTGCCGCCGTAATGGAAGACGATTGCTGCGGTAAAATTGCCAGCCTTGACTTTGGCCATTTCTTCATCGGTCAAGCCGAGCGTAGTCGCAGAAACCGCATCTTCACCATTCGGGCCTTTGGACAGGATGACTGGGGCAGCACTGTTAGCCGCCGCAGTGGTTGCAGCAGGAGCAGCGGATGCAACTGCAGTCGTTTCCTGAGCCGCAGCTGTTGTCGCAGCAGTAGTGCTGGTCGAACCACATGCAGCCAAGGCGAAGACCATGGCTAGTGCCAGTATAATGGCTAATGTCTTTTTCATAATTTCTCTCCTCCTCAATATTATAACAGCGGTAATCCCGCGGTTAATCAGATGATTTTGCCCTTGAGGTAATCAAAGGATGTCTGGCAGGCTTCGGTCGGATCTCCGGCATAACCATCTATTTCGACCAGATAGTCGCCATTGTAGTTCTGGCTCTGCAGGAAGGAAATGATTGCCGCGAGATCGATAGTGCCCTTGCCAAGTGGTACAAAGCCTTGTTCATTGAGATCTTTGAGATGGACGTATTTGATACGCGAGTGATATTTCTTGACGATCTCCAAGGCGTTTCCACCTCCAGCGACCAGATGGGCAATGTCCGGACAGAAGTTGATCGGGGTCAGTGCGAAGATTTTGTCGATCTCGTCCGGATGCTGGACCAGTGAACCCAGATGCGGATGGTAGCTCGCGATCAGCCCGTGGCGATTGGCGATGGACTGGACTTGGTTCAGGGCGTTGGCCAGGAACTGGTAATGGGGTTCACGGATGCCGCTGGCGCTGATTGAACCACCGCCGACGACCAGGTGCCTGGCGCCGAGCTTTGCTGCCAGGATGGCGACTTGTTCGATGCGATAAAGTTCGTCCGGTAAAGCATCCTGGTAGATGAACTGGCCACCGACGTATACGCCGAGCAGACTGACCTGATGTTTGTCCAGCATCGCTTTGAACTGGTCCGTACTGTTTTTGTAACGCATCAGGTTTCCGTCAAAGATTTCGATTTGCTTGAAACCGCAGGATGCGATTTTTTCGACCGCAACCTCATCGTCGACGAGCGTTACATACTGAATGCTCTTCATGTCGGTGACACCGCCACCGGCTCCGACGAGCAGACCAAACGCGTTGGTCATGTAGCCAATGTTCATTGTGTTGTCCTCCTGATATCTGGTATATTTTTCTTTATTTTTCTGTATTTGCTTTTCAGCGTGCCGATTGTCAGGACAAGTGCCATTTCTTTTCAGGCGGAGGTTTGATTGTTGTCATCGAAGTAAATTTGCGTAAATTATTTCTATGGCATGATCATATCATGGGTCGTATATGGGGTCAATAGCATTTGACAGTGATTCTGATTAGCCCATGAACAGAGTTTTACAGAGCTCCTTGTGCAAAAAGCTCAAAACGCATGTGATATTTTTCTATATTTTTATTTTCGTTGTGTTTTCTCCGAATTTCGGAGGTTGGTGACGTGAAAACGACCTGTCAGAGCCCAGGTTGGGCTAAGCAGGTCGCTCATTGACAGGCTAATGTCGAGCTATATTGATTTAATCGCCGAATTTTGATTTGAAATCAGGTATCCCGGCAAAAAACTCTTCTTCATTCCGCCAGACTTTGGTTTCGCTCTCAAACCGCTCGGTCATTTCGGCCGCCCGCGCCTCTTCTTCGCTGGTCAGGTCGGTATCGGCCGGTTCGATGCTTCTGATCCGTGTCAGATCGCCGCTGCAAAGGATTTCTAGATTGGCAAAGATTTTTTCGGCCGGCCAGTCCCACCATTTAAGTTCAAGCAGAAAATCGATCAGTTTGGCATCGAATCGCGGGCGGATGATCCGGCAAGGATTGCCGCCCGCGATGTGGTAGGCCGGGACATCCCGGGTCACGGTGCTGTTGGCCGCGATGATCGCACCGTCGCCGATTTGGATCCCGGGCATGACTGTCACGTTCTGGCCGATCCAGACATCATTGCCGACTACGGTGTCGCCTTTGAATGGAAGATCCGACAGCGCCGGGGTTGATTTCTCCCAGCCGTGGCCGAGTATGCTGAATGGGTAGGTTGTGACGGCATTCATCCGGTGGTTGGCGCCATTCATGATGAATTGGACGCCCGTGGCAATGGCGCAGAACTTGCCGATCACCAGGCGGTCGCCATAGAAATCATAGTGATGGGTGACATGCTGTTCGAAGTTTTCAGCGCCATTGGGGTCATCATAATAAGTATAATCTCCAACGACGATATTCGGCCGCGTGATCACATTCTTGATAAAACAAACCCGTCGCATGTTCTTGTTCGGATACGGGTCAATCGGATCCGGGCCATATTCAACTCGTGTATCTTCGGAAACCTGGAATAAGTCAGTCATCGGCAGCCTCCATCCCACTTGAGACCTTGTGGCAGACAATAATATGCCGTGATTACTGTTGGTGATGGGGTAATCAGATCTGGCTAAAACGCTCGATAAGGCTGTTGATGTCGGTTTCACGTTTCCGGCTCGACCAGTTGATCACACCGGTCTGGCGGACAGTCGCGCCGTTCGCTTCAACCGCCGCTTTGAACTGGCCGAGTGTCTGGTTGCCGCCGAGCCAGGCCTTCGGGAAATAATGGGTCACGAACAAATTGACCGGCTTCCCTGCGAGTCGGGGCTGCGACTTGAGATAGGTCTGCATGACCAGCGCGAGTTGAAAACCATTCACCGGAGCGGCAATGATCAGCTCGTCATAGGGAGATGGGTCAGGGGCCTGGACCAGGGTGACCGGCGCACGATTGCCCGGTTTCTGGTCGACAGCCGTGACCTGGCTGAGCGTCGCAGTGTGACCTTTCTGCTGCAGTGCGGACTGGATTCTTTCGGCAACCGATAATGTGTTGCCTGTAAAGGAATAGACGATGATCCCAATATTCATGGATGTCCCTCCAAAAACACGGCCATTTTTACAAAGTTGAATGCTTTCATCCCTATTATATACGTAAAAATGACAATCTTGGGGGAATAAATGAAAACCGTTATGCTGGTCTGGTCGCTTGATAAGCGGCCAGGTACTGCTGGTAATGGCGCTGGTATTCATCACGGCGGTCTGGGTTCGGTTCGATGACTTTGTCCGGCTCGCTGATTTTCACCAGCGTCGGTGCCCCGGTGACACCAGCCGCTTTGACAACCGGCTTGATCGGGTAAAGGACCGGGTCGATCGCCTGCAGGGCCATGCGGGCGCCGCCGAGCGTCGAAGCCTGTTCGCTGGAAGGCATGGCCAGCTGGCGTTGCAGGATATCGGCTGCCATCTGCCGCCAGACCGGCGAGTACAGTATGCCGCCGGACAGGTTGATCGTATGGGTGTAAACCACGGCAGTCAATTGTTCAAAGCACTGCAAGACGGAAAAAAGGATGCCCATGAGCAAGCTGCTGTAGAGGGCCGGGATGCCATACCGGGCAATCAGTCCCAGGCGTGTTTCGTCGTCTTTCAGGCTGTCGCTGTCATGGAATTGACCATCGGCGTAGAACCCGCCGCGACGATAGGCTTGCCAGCCTGGCGCTCGCTCACCGAAGATAAACGGCAGGAAAGCTGGCATGGGCAGGTCGGTATCGACTGCGGCATCAAGTGCCTTGAGGGATTGCTCGGGTGCGAACAGGCTGCGGAACCATTCGACACAATTGGTTCCTCCGGATGTCGCGGCTCCGACCAGGTAGTTGTCGAGACCCTGGTAGCACCAGAGACCCGCCTCGACCGGAAAGTGGGGCAGACGCTCGGCAATCTGGCGGATTGCGCAGCTTGTGCCGACCGACATCGTCATGATCCCCGGCACGAAAGCATTGGCACCCAGCTGATTCATGCAGCCATCGGCAAAAGGCAAGGTAACCGGGATGCCTGCGGCAAGTCCCAGCTTGGCAGCGGCAGCTTCGGTCAGCGGAAAGCTCTGCGAATGGTGGTACAGTTTCGGCAGTTGATCAACGCGATAGCCGGTGCGGCTGAGCAGGACAGAATCCCAGTCGCGGGATTGGACGTTCAGGAGGCTGGTGCCTGAAGCCATGTTGACAGAAGTGCCGAAAATTCCGGTTAACTGATAAAGGATATAGTCACCGATGCCGAAGATTTCGACATGGGGATCGTAAAGTGAAAGCAGGACCTTGTTATGGAAAGTTTCAGGCAAATGGCGTTGTTTGTTGATCGAAATCAGCTTGTACAGCGGGTAGGAGGCGTGCGGAATGCAGCCGGAGCGTCGGTAGTGGATCTCAGCCAGCTCCGGGTTGTTCCGGTATTCGGATGCGGTCACCGGGACATTGGTATTGGCCCACGTCAGCGCTTTGATCAGCGGTCGCTTATTTCTGGTCATCAGCAGGCTGTGCCAGATGCCGACCAGGCCGATCGCGGCAATATCGAAGCCTTTACTGGCTTTGCGGCCGACCTTGATCAGCTCACGGTAGACACCCATGGTGTCCTGCTGTGTCACCTCGCTGATTTTTTCCGTGAATGGGGCAACGACGAGACGGAGGATTTCACCGTCCGAGGAATAGACCATGGCTTTGGCCGAGGTTGTGCTAGCTTCAAGGACCAGTACATTCATCGCGACGTTCTCCTCTAGGATCATTTGATTCTATTCTAGCAAATGACCTTTCGCGAACCGAGCGCAGAAAAACAGCAAAAACTGGCAATTGTTGCTTGATTGGTCATCAAACGTGCCAGTTTTTGCTGATCGCCAATTGTTTGGGTTCGGTCTATTCAATGATTAATATTTGACCAGCTCATACAGGGCACCATGGATCAGACCATTGGTGGCCAGCATGCTGTCAGCGCTGTGGATGTTATTCTTCTGTCCATACCAGTTGGTTGTACGGCCTCCGGCTTCCTGGACAAGCAGCAGACCGGCCGCGCAATCCCAGGGATGGTTGATCATTTCGAAGTAACCATCGAAGCGACCACAGGCGACATAAGCCAGATCAAGGGATGCCGTGCCAAAGCGACGGACCTCGAGGGAATTCAGGAAAACTCTTTCGGCTCGTGAAAAGGTTTCATGCGCTTGATCGCGGGCGTAAGGATTGGTGCCGAAAGCGATCAGGCCTTCACTGAGCTGGTCGACCGTGCTGACCTGGATTTTGTGGCCATTTAGCTTTGCACCATGGCCAAGTTCAGCGATGTACATTTCATTCAGCGTTGGATTATAGACAAATCCGAGCAACAACTGGTCACCCTCGGCGAGAGCCAGGGAGATCGAGGAATGCTGGCACTGATGCATGAAGTTGGTCGTGCCATCGATGGGATCGAGAATCCAGACGGGGCGGTCCGTGATTGCCGTGTTCCGGCCGGCCTCTTCAGCCATGATGCCGATATCAGGATTGAGCTGCTGCAAACGTTCGATCACAAAATGCTGGACAGCTATATCGATCTCAGTCACATAGTTCGCAGCACTCTTTCGTTCGATCTGGATTTCGCTGTGTTCAACATCGCTCATCATTTGCCCGGCATCGCGCAGGATTTGCTGGACGGGGGCGATCAGTTCAGATGTCTGGACTAGATTGTTTTTCATGAGATGATCTCCTGGACGTTTTTTATCTTCCAGTTGATTTTACCACTATTTTGCCGGCTGCGGCTGGCGGTTTGGCTGGCGACTTGCTCATTGCTCACCGACATAGGCCTTGAGGCGGCTCTGGATCGACGCTGCAGTTTCAGCGGCGGTCTTGTTGCCGTTGAAAAAATTCTGGGTCTCTTCATAGATCAGCTGATTGGCCTTTTCATCATAGCTGAGCAACGAGTTGGCACTCGACAACAGTCTGATCAAGGCTGCCACATCCGTCTCGGTCACCCGGGCGCCATACCAGTAAGCCGAATCAGCTTTGGAAGAAGCTGCGCCATTCGGATTGCGGTCTGGATCGAGCGTCTTGGTGTCTTCAATCGCTTTCTGGCCTGCTTTTTGCAGACTCGAGCGCATCAGGGGGAAGCCCTCGTAAGACTTGATCATCAGATCCTGCTGTTCTTCGCTGAGCATGAATTTGAAGAATTCCCAGATCAGGTCTTTGTTGCGGCTGTTCGCGGCAAGAGCCAGGGCTGACCCGCCCTGCATCATCGGGCCGGTTTTCTGCGCTGAAGGCAAGCCGAGCAGGACGGCCCGGTTGTTGTAGTTGGCATTGTACATGCTGTAGTCTTCAAACCGGCTCAAGTACGCCATCTGCAAGGCCGGGAACTGGGATTCGCTGCCGATGCCCGCGTCCATGCCCTCGCGGCCTTCCATCTCACCTTGGCTGACACCATATTTTTTCGAGAACTCCAGCAATTGGATGAAGTCTGGTGTATCGAAACTGGCGGTGCCTTTTTCCGTATCGATGTAAGCATTGAGGTTGCCCATCAACAGCATGTTGAGGAGCGATTCACCGGGCATCTGGTAAAACAGGTTTTTGGGGTTGGGCTGCTGTTCGACAAATTGCTGGAACTCTTGCACAGTCCAGCCGGTTCGTTCACCGACCAGGTCCTTGGAGGTCATGATCCCGGTCAGCACCACGGACGTCGAGAGGGTGTACAGTTTGCCGTTGAGGCGCGAAGCATCGAGGAAATTGGTCAGGTAAAGGTCCTTGTTGAAGGTCTTATCCTTGTCCATCAGACTGCCGAGATCCTCGAGCAATCCTTTGTTCGCATATTGGCGCCAGGGCAGTTGGCTGACCAGCATCAGGTCAGGCATCTTGCCGGCGATAATGTCGGCATTGATCCGGGCAATCGAATCTTCGTAGGCATTTTGTTTGCTGTAATCGATGTTTTCCGAATAGTCGAGCACGGTAAAGCGCACTTCAGGATGGATTTTCTTGAAATCGATGATCGATTTTCGCAGGCTTTCATTGAGCCAGAAAGCGCCGATCGTGATGTTGGTTTTCTTGATTGCAGACTGGTCAGCCGATTTGGACAGTTTGAGCAGTTTGAAAACCGGATTGGCCGGTGGCACATAGTCCGGAGGCATGGGTTCGGTGATAGCTGGCTCGGTCACAGCCGGCTCAGTTGCGGCCGGCTCGCTCGTCTCGGTTGTTGTCACATCGTTTGCCGAGGTTGCATCGATTTCAGCCGAAGTTTCAGCGGCCGTTTCCACAGCAGCAGTTTCAGCGACAGCCGGACTCGCATAGACGACTCCGCCATTGTTTTCCGGATAAATGTATTCGCCAAAATAGAAGGTGCCATCCGGGGCGACAATCCACATATAGGCCATATTGTTGCGGTTGACATCGAGATCGAGCCAGCTCAGGAGCTTGACGATTTTTCCGCTCGCCTCGTCATAGCGCGAGAGGTACTGGCTGCCATTGAGGTAGTATTTGCCATCGCTGCCGAGCATCGGTGCGGCGTTGAACAGCTGTGGCGGCAGTGTCAGGTCCTGGACCTTGGTGCCTGTCTTGAGATCGATTTCTTCAGACTTGATCCCGCCAGTCTGCTCATAGTAACTGATGCTCACATGGCCATTGGCCATGAACAGGGTCAGCGAAATGTACTTGCCGTCCAGCTTGTATTCACTGATCTTTTTCCCCTGGGTGTCGAGCAGCTGCAAACCGGTGCCGAAAATCAGCAGCAGATTGCCATCCGGTGTGACTTGGATGTTCTGCAGGTAATCCGTGGTACTGCCGTCATTCTTGGCGACAAAAACGGGCAGGCTGCTGATGAGTTTGCCGGTCGGATCGAGCTGGTAAAGGGTGCGGACCGATTCCTTTGCATCGGAATAGTTCGTCGCGGTGACAAAGATATTGCCGGCAGGGCCGTTGTACAGGCCATCCAGGCTGACACTTCCCGGCTGCGCCGACCACCCCGGGATCTGGTCGAGGGCAATTGATCCGATGATCTGGCCGGTGGTGCTGATCCGCTGCAGGGACGTCAGACCGTTCATGTCGGAAGCCAGGGCGACGATCTCGCCATTGGCCCAGATCATCGATTGGATATAGCTGAACTGGTCGCCGACGGTGTACTCGGCTACATCGTAGACCGCAAGGTCATCGAGGCCGAGATCGAGAGCCGGTTTTTTGCTGCAGGCAGCCAGCGGCGTCAACAACAGGACAATGACCAGTAAACTGGCAATTCGGCGCAGGACGGCAGGTTTCGTTTTCATAGGGAAGTCTCCTTTTTGGCGGTCAGGCGTTTGTGCAGCCGCATGATGAACGGTTTCAAGGTGTTAAGGCCATTGAGAATGTGATGACCCAGGCTGGACCAGGTCGGGGCGAAGGCGTGGATCGCCCTGGCCAGCAGGATTATTAGCATCAGGGCCTGGGGCAGGATCAGGACAGATAGCAGCTGGATCAGCCAGGGCAACCCGGCTGGTTCAAGCTGGCCGTGGATCTTGACCAGGATCAATGCAAGGCCGATGCCAACGAGTGAGGCCAGCAGCAAAAGGATGCCGGAACGTTTGCGTTCATCGGGTGCATGGGTGCAAAGGCTGTAAAGGCCACCCGCCAGCAGGCAGAATCCCAGGCTCGCCAGCGCTGCCAGGACACTGCCGAGATCAGCTGCTGCGCGGCTGGCATTTTCCCACCAGGGCAGGACGACCGTCGATCCAAGCATCGACCGGCCGCCAACTTTGGTCCAGGCTGCAAACATCGCAGGCCAGGAAAGCCGGCTGTCATGGTCGACCAGCACCAGGCTGGCCGGATTGAGGCCGCCAGCCGCCAGGGCGTCACGGAAATAGGACAAGCCCATGCCACTGACCGGTTCCGGCAGGCGGACTTCATAGGCGGTGACACTGGCCTTCGGGTCGAGGCTCAAGAGGGTGTCGAACCGGACAAATGCCTGGGGCTTGTCCTGGCGGCTGACCTGGTCCTGCCAGCTGGACGGTAGCCGGACGACACCGATGACTGTAAAAAGGCGGTCCTGGATTTTCAGGTTCATTCCGGCAATATCGATCGCGCCGAAAAGCTGCCAGGCCATAATATCGTCGAGGACTATGGTCTGTCGGTTCCAGTCGCCTTCGACCAGGAACGCCCCGCTGAGGAGTTCCATCTGCCGGAAAGCGGCAAAGTTTCCTGCCACGCCGGTCAGCTGCGCGGTCACGACGTTCAGGTCGCGAGTCAAAGTCTGTTCCGAAAAGCCGGCATAGCCATCGACGATATGTACTTGCTGTTCAGCGATCGCTTTTTCCATCGATGCACGGATCGTGTCGACGCTGCGGGGCGAAAGTCCGGGATCATTGTCGCCAGCCGGGCGCGGCAGATAGGCGGCAAATGTCCGAACGGTGTTGTCCTTGCTCACCTCCGGCAGGAATCCTCGCGCTGTGAACAGGAGAGCCTGCAGAAACAGGAAACTCACCGCGAAAACAACCAGCCCGATGACCGCGACGATGCGGGGCGTGCGAATATGCGTTTTCATTTAGTTGGCAGGACGCGGCTGCCGGCCTCGACCGGCTTGTTCGCGGCAGTGACAATCGGTACGCCGAATTCCAGGGTTGCGCTGACGGCTGAGCGGGTGCTGTCGGTTTCGAGGACCGACACGGTGATCCGATCCAACGTGTAGCGGCTGCCCAGCGGTCCGTTTTTCTGGCGCATCGCCAGGATGAAGCTGCCATTGGCGTCCTGGCGGACGGCCGCGTTGGGCACAATCATTTCATAGTTGCGGCTCTGTTTGTAGATGGACAGGCTGACCTGCTGGCCCAGGGTGACTTCGCCCTGGACATCGAAGACGAGTTGTTTGACCACACCGGGCTGGTCCTTGTCATCGCGCATTTCGCGCAAGATGGCCTGAGCCCAGCCCATGTTGCCCATCATCACGTCAGCGCGGTCGCCAACGACAAGGACCTTGGCCTGTTCGACCGGCAGCGACGCGCGCAGTTCGTATTTCGCATCAGCGGCATCGATCACCGCCACGGCTTCGCCCGGATTGATCGTTCCGCCCGGTGCAAGCGATAGCTTGGAAATACGGCCGGCATAATCGGCCTTGATCACGTTCACACCCTGGGTCGCTTTGATCTGTTCGAACTTCTTTTTCTGGATCAGCAGGTCGTTTTCAGCTTTGGTGATGTCGCGGGTGCGGTTTTTCACAGTCAGTACATCACTGGCCGATGCGGCGGTCAGTTCCTTCCGGGCATCGCTGAGGGCCGTGACTGCATCGGTATAAGCATCTTTGGCAGCAACAAGGGCTTCGGCAGCTGCATCGGCTGCATCGCTCGATACGCCCTTGTTCGATGCCGTTTGAGCCGCGCCGAGAGCAGTCCCGGCGGCATTCACCGCGTTCTGGGCATCGGTGACCGCTGCCTGGGCGGCAAGGATATCACTGGCCAATGCGGCGGGATCCGCTTCCAGTGCACCGAGGGCGGCCTGCTTGGCCGCGAGGATCGTCTCCATGTCCCGAAGCACAACTTCGGCTGCTCTTTCGACATCGATCAGAGCCGCATAGGCCGTGATCTGGTCCGCTTTGGCTTTATCCAGAGCTTTCCGGGCTTCATCAATCGCCTTCTGTCTCTGACTGACGGCTTTTTGTGCAGCGGCAACCGCCTTTTTCCTGTCGGGGACTGTGAGGGCTGCCGGGGTTTCTTTCATCCGGTCAAGCGCGAGCTCCGCGTTTTCAAGCGCTTTTTCCAGCTCGAGGATATCAAGTCCATCGGCTGGTTTCAATGTTGCCAGGACATCGCCGACCAGGACTTGGGACCCTACTTCGACCTTGACCTGGTCGACCGTTCGGGCTGCCGCAAAATTGACCGTGTGCTGGAGCTGGGCTGCGATGGTGCCATCGGCCTGGATCTGGCGGTAAATGATCCCGGATTCGAAGTTCTTGACCTGGACCCGGGGCAGCGAATAGTTGACGATTGTATTGGAAAACAGCGTCAGGCCAGCCATGCCGGCCACAAAGATGATGGTCGCACGGCGGATGAGGCGTTTTTTGGTCATTGATTCGTTTTGTTCCATGTTGTCATCCTTTCAGGCCGGAGTGGGTGATGCCTTCGACCAGGTATTGTTCACCATGGAAGAACATCAGCAATGCGGGGATCATGTAAATGGTCGAAGCGGCAAATGCCAGGCCGATGTCGCCTTCATTGACTTTGACCAGGAAAACGGAAAGTGGATGAGTCAGGGGATCGGAGAGGAAGATGATCGGCTGCTCGACCATGTTCCAGAAATCGATGAAGACCAGTACGGCCAGGGAATACAGCGCAGTCTTGCACATCGGCAGCATGATCCAGGTGAAAATTGCCAAGTGTCCAGCGCCATCGAGCTGGGCGACCTCCAGGTAATCGCGCGGGATGCGGCGCATATACTTCGTCAGCAGGAAGACACTGAACGTTGAAAAGACACCGGGCAGGATGATCGACAGCGGATTGTCGATCAGGCCAAACCATTCCGCGACGAGGTAGTTGGGCACCAGGGTGACCTGGAAGGGCATCAGCATCAGGATGATGTAGGCAAAAAAGACCATCTGGGCAATCCGGCCGCGAAAGCGGGTAAAGGCATAGGCGGCCAGGGCGCCGAAGAAGATCTGGCCGATGACGATCGGCAGGACCAGGAAAACCGAATTCCAGAATTTGAGCAGGTAGTCCGTGCTCTTGAACAGAATCTCGATATACTGCTGGGCCGAAACAAGGTCCGGGATCAGCTTGAAATGGGCAGATGGCGAAATCCAGGGCAGTTCAGGCCCGGTCGGCATTTCCCAGGGGTTCAGCACTTTCTTGAAGAGCATGCCGTAATTGGCTGTGATTTCGTCCGAGGACATGAATGAATTCAGGATCGTCATCACGATCGGGAAGACAAAGACCAGGGCCAGGGCCATGATCAGGCCGCTCTTGATATAGAGCAAAGCCTCCTTGCGGAGCCACACCCGTTTCCGGCGGTCCAGGCCGGTGAAATATCGCTGCCAGAATGATTTGCCAGCCATCAGGAGTCCTCCAGGTCTTTGCCGGAACGACTCTCGACGAGGAACAGCACGCCGATGATCGCCATCATGACCAGCGCCATGATGATCGCAGCCGCGGACAGCTTCTGGTAGTCGAGCGACCTGAACATGTTGTTCATGAAATGCTGGAGCATGTACAGCACCTCATACGGATAGTCGCCAGCCAGCAGATAAGTCTCGCGGAAGACTTTGAAAGAGTTGATGAAGGAGATGATCGTTGTGAACAGCAGGGTCGGGGTGATGTACTTGAATGTGATGAACCGGAAACGATACCAGCCATTGGCACCATCGACACGGGCCGAATCGAGCAGCTGGGCCGGGACATTGTTCAGGGCTGCCAGGAACAGGACCATGTTATAACCCAGGTTCTTCCACAAATAGAGGCCGATGATGACATAGCGGGCATAGTCGCTTTTCAGCCAGTCGACCGGCAGGCGGTCGATGCTCGCCAATGCCGTGTTCAGCACACCATTGAAGCTGAACAGCACCTGCCAGACCAGCACGACGGACGCGACAGGAACGAGCAGCGGCGACAGGAACAGCGAGCGCAGCTGGCTTCTGGCTTTGAGCCTGCTGTTCAAAAGCAAGGCGAGGCCGAGCGACAGGCCGACAACCAGCGGCAGACTGATCAGGGAGAAAATGAGGGTGTTTCCGGCCGCCTGCAGGTAAGCCTGGTTGTCGAAAAGGTCAATGTAGTTATTGAACAGGACAAACCGCATAATGACCGGATTATCGACGAGCGAGTACCAGATGACGAGCAAAAAGGGTACAAAAAAGAAAAGTCCGGTCCCGAGCAGACTGGGGGTCAAAAACAAGGCCGCAGGCCATTCCCGACGCAATTTGTGCAGCAGCTTCATCGATGTCTTGTTGCTCCGATCTGGATTTCGGTCGATCTAACACTATTGACGTCAATCGGGGGCAAAAAGTTCCCGCTTTGCTATTAATTTTAACACAACCGGGCCCTGAACTTGTCAAACCAAGCCTTTTCATTCAGAATAGAGAATGGATTAATTTGATCTTCAAAACATATGCTTTTACGGGGGCTTTTCTTATGATCGTCGAACCAAAAACCCGCGGATTTATCTGCACCACCGCACACCCGACCGGCTGTGCGGCCAATGTCAATCGCCAGATTGACTATATCAAGTCACTGCCGAAAATTGACGGACCCCGGAAGGTCCTCGTCCTTGGCGCCTCGACCGGCTATGGCCTGGCTTCGCGGATCAGCTCAGCTTTCGCCAGCGACGCTGCAACGATCGGCGTCATTTTTGACAAGCCGGCATCCGGCAATCGCACGGCATCCGCTGGCTGGTACAACACCGCCGCGTTTGAACAGCGCGCAATCGCCGAAGGCCTGTATGCCAGAACCATCAATGGCGATGCATTCTCCGCCGAGATCAAAGCCCAGACCATCGACCTGATCAAAAAGGATCTCGGCCAGGTCGATCTGGTCATTTACAGCCTGGCCTCCCCTCGCCGGACCATGGCTGATGGCTCGGTCTATAATTCAGTGCTCAAAACAACCAGCGGCGAGTATCGCAACAACACGATCGACCTCAAGGACAATTCCATCTCCCAGGTCGCGATTCCAGCGGCAACCCCGGAAGAGATTGAAGCGACGGTCAAGGTCATGGGTGGCGAGGACTGGCAGGATTGGATCCGCGCCCTCGACAAGGCCGGTGTGCTGGCTCCGGACACAGTCACGGTCGCCTATTCCTATATCGGTCCTGAACTGACGCACGCGGTCTATCTCAATGGATCTATCGGCCGGGCCAAACAGCACCTCTACGACACAGCCCAGGCGATGACCCGCGAAATGCCGAATGTCAAAGCCTATATCTCCGTCAACAAGGCGCTCGTCACCCAGGCCAGCGCCGCGATCCCGGTTGTGCCACTGTACATCACCATCCTCTATAAAGTGATGAAAGCACGCGGCAATCATGAGGGCTGCATCGAGCAGATCTACCGCATGTACAAAGACAAGCTCTTTGTCGCTGAACCGGTTCTTGACGAAGCCGGCCGCCTGAGGGTCGACGACTGGGAAATGCAGCCTGACATCCAGCAGGAGATCGACCAGATCTGGCCGACCATCAATACCGGAAATGTAGCCGACTGCTGCGACATAGATGGTTACTGGGAAGACTTCTACCAGATGTTCGGCTTCCGCATGCCCGGCATCGACTATGCAGAGGATGTCGAAATCGACATCCAGATTCCGAGCATCCCGGTGGACAACGAAAACTGCTGATTCCTTTCCCCAAGTCAACGAAAAAAACATCCTGCCGGCAAACTTCGCCAGCAGGATGTTTTTTCGTTGACTTGCAGCTTTAACGGTTTACCGATCCTCGCGGAAATACGGCACGCCGAGCGAGGCCGGACCGAGATAGGCTTTTTTGCGGGCATAGGTCAGGACGAGGACGATGATCGTCATCAGGTAGGGGTACATGTCAATCGCATACTGGGAGAAGATCGGCCATTTGGACAGCGATTCGATGTGCTGGATGCGAAAGCCGATGATCTCAAGTGCGCCGAACAACAAGGAGCCGGCGATGGCCTTGAGCGGATCCCAGCGGATGAAAATGACCAGTGCGACGACGATCCAGCCGCGGCCGGCGACGATGTTCTCGAGGTAAGTGCCGACATTGATCACTGAAATGTAGACGCCGCCAAGGCCGCAGAGCATACCGCCGACAATGACATGGGCATACTTGCTGGCGATGACGCGGATACCGGAGGCATCGGCTGCTGCCGGATTCTCGCCGATCATCCGGATGTGCAGGCCATTGCGGGTGTGGAACAGGTAGATCCAGCCGCCGACTGCCAGCAAGGAAGGTCAGGTAGACAAACCAGTTGTGCTGCAGCAACGCCGTGTCGATAAAAGTCAGCACAGGGCCGATCACCGGCCATTGCCCGACAGTCTCCAGGGGCAGGTGGAGCGGCGTACCCTGGGCGAATTCACGGATACCCGCTGGTGTTCTGGTATTGGCCAAAGCCTTGCCAAGGGTGTTGGCAAAACCGCTGCCGAAAATCGTCAGGGCCAGCCCGGTGACGTCCTGTTTGGTGCGGAAGGTGATTGTCAGGATCGCATAGAGCAGTGCGCCGAAACCGGAGCCCAGCATGCCAGCCAGGACGGCGATCAGGATATTGTCCGTATTATGGGCTGCGATAAAGCCCGTCGCCGCACCCATCATCATCAAACCTTCGACACCGAGGTTCAGGTTGCCGGCGCGCTCGGTCAGGGATTCACCGAGGGTACCGAGCAGCAGGGGCACCGCCATGCGTACCGCCGAAGCAATGAAAAGGGCGACCAGCATTGAAATTTCCATCAGGATTCACCCTCCTCTTCTGAGTCATCGGTCGGCAGGGCGTCCGCGACCGCGGCAGGGACACGGGGACGGCGCAGCAAAGCGCCCGGGCCAGCTTCAAACACAATGCGGTAGGAGATGAAAAATTCGGAAGCAAGTGCGGTAAACAGGATCAGACCCTTGATCATTTCGGAAACCGAAACCGGAATCTTCAGGGCCAGTTCCATTCCCATCGCGCCTTGTTCCATCGCAGCGAACAGCAGGGCGACCAGAACCATCACCGGGGCGTTGAGCTGGGCGAGCCAGGCGACGATGACAGCCGAGAAACCGGTGCCGCCGCCAATGCTTTCCGAGAGTGTGTAGGAAGCGCCGCTGAGTTTGACGAATCCAGCCAGACCAACAACGGCGCCCGACATCAGGACACCGTAGATCAGGACCTTGCGGACATTGATGCCAGCGTAATGGGCAGTCGGCTCGCTTTCGCCGACCACGCGAGTCTCATAGCCACGCTTGGTGTACTTCAGGAAAATGTAGACGAACGCGGTCACAGCCAGGGCAATGATCCAGCCGATGTGCATGCCGAAGACTTTGGGCAGGTGTGCAGCGTCCGGAATCGCTTTGATTTGCGGGAAGCCTTTGGCCTCGGGGTTCTTCCAGAGCTCCAGGCGCAGGAAAACAGCAATCTTGATCGCCACATAGTTGAGCATCAGCGTGAACAAGGTCTCGTTTGTGCCGGAATAGGCCCGGAACAAGCCAGGGATCAAGGCATAGAATGCACCGCCGGCCATCGCGGCCAGCATCATCGTGATGATATAAACAGGTCGCGAAGTCGTCGCTGGCAAATGGTGGGCGACATAGGTGGCAAAAATTGCGCCGACGATCAGCTGGCCTTCGCCGCCGATATTCCAGAAACGCATCGAGAAGCTGACGGATAGGCCGAGAGCGACGATCAAAAGCGGAATGGCGACCGTGATCGTATTCAGAATACCGTGTTTCGAACCGAACGAACCCTTGGCGATCGCTGCAAAGGCGGCGATCGGGTTATAGCCCATGGTGGCCATGATCAGTCCCGACAGGACAAGGGCGGCAACCACGGACAGGACACGGATGACAACGGCGCGTAAGCGCCGCCGGCAGTCTCTTTTTTGGCAATTCGCAAACGCATCAGGCCTCCTCACTTTCATCAAGCTGTTCTCCGGCCATCATCAAGCCGATCTGTTCCTTGGTCACCGGCTTAGCATTGACGATGCCTGTGACCTTGCCTTGCAGAGGACCATGATGCGGTCGCAGAGTTCGAGCAGGACATCGAGGTCTTCGCCGATGTAGAGCACAGCGACATCCTTTTGCTTCTGCTCATTGATCAGCTGATAAATGGTGTAGGACGAATGGATGTCGAGTCCGCGGACGGCGTACGCGGTGATCAGCAGGCGCGGGCTGAGGTTGATCTCACGGCCGAGGATGACCTTCTGGATATTGCCGCCGGACAGTTTGCGGACGGTGTGGAAAATACCGGGGGTGTTGATTTCCAGTTGTTTGACAATCTGGCGGGCCTTGTCGCGCGCCTGCTTGCGGTCAAGGAAAAATCCTTTGTGGAAAGCATAATCCTTGAGCATGATGTTGTCGGCGATATCCATCGAGGCGACAAGGCCCATGCCCAGGCGGTCTTCCGGGATGAAACTCATGCTGATGCCCATCCGGATGATCTCGCGCGGCGACTTGCCGATGATCTCACTGTTGTTGAAGCGGATGCTGCCGGAATGCGGCGCGCAGAGCCCGGCAATCGTTTCGCAGAGTTCCTTCTGGCCGCTGCCAGCCAGACCGGCGACGCCGAGGATTTCACCGTGGTTGAGGGAGAAGCTGACCTGGTTGAGGCGGGCTACGCCGTCCCGGTCTTTGACCGGACAGGTCACTGACACTCAGGCAGACCCCTGAGCTTTTGACCTGCGGCCGATCGATCGACAGATCGACGTGCGGCCGACCATCATCTCGACCAGCTCGGTGGTGCTGGTCTCGCTGGTGCTGACCGTTCCGATCGTGCGGCCCTGGCGCAGGACAGTGACCCGGTCGCAGAGGGACATGACTTCATTGAGCTTGTGGCTGATGAAAACGACAGCCTGGCCCTTTTCGCGCATGCGGCGCAGGATCATGAACAGCTCGCCGATCTCCTGCGGTGTCAGGACAGCAGTCGGCTCATCGAGGATCAGGATTCGCGAGCCGCGATAGAGAACCTTGAGGATTTCGACGGTCTGCTTTTCACTGACAGACATCGTCGAAACCTGGCGGTCCGGATCCACACCCATTTCAAACTGTTCGGAGAGCGCCATGACCTTAGTCCGGGCTGCAGCGCGGTCAGAAAAAGAGGCCGCGGCCGGTGCCGGCGAGGATATTGTCGAGGGCCGACAGATTTTCGACCAGTTTGAAATGCTGATGGATCATGCCGATCCCCTGGGCCATCGAATCGCGCGGCGAACGGAAAACGACACGGTTGCCATGGATGTCGATTTCGCCAGCATCCGGCAGGTAGATCCCGGAGAGGATATTCATCAAGGTCGATTTGCCGGAACCATTTTCGCCGAGCAGTGCATGGATCTCGCCAGCTTTGACAGAAAAACTGATCTCATCATTGGCCTTGACGGTGCCAAAAGACTTGGAAATGCCATACATGGCAATCGCGGGCGGATGTTGATGCTGCTTCGTCATAGTTGCTCCTCAACGTGAGATGCCTGGCACACCCTTTTTCGAGGGTATGCCAGGACATCATCAGTAGCGCGGTTTGAAGAATATGCGGATCTGTCAGGTGTCGCGATTATTCAGCGACGACGCCTTCGACAAACCAGTCCATAGCCATCTGGTCAGCGACCGGCAAGGATGAACCAGCGGCAACGCGTTCTTTACCGGTGTTGTCCTTGATCGGGCCTTTGAAAATGAAGTCGTTGTCTTTGATCTTTTTCATGGTGTCGACGAGGCCGTTGACTTCGGTCTGGACTTCAGCCGGGACGAGGGCGGTCATCGTGTCGAGGGCGACCACGCCGTCCTTCATGCCGCCCCAGTAGTCGCCAGTGGCCCAGGTGCCGTCGACCATGGCCTGCATGCGGGTCTTGTAGTAAGCGCCCCATTTCCAGATCGGTGCGGTCAGGTAAGCATCCTTGATCGCTTCGCTGTACATCGGATTGTCATAGCCGATGCCAAAGACTTTCTTTTCCTGGGCAGCTTCCTGGGCAGCAGGGGAGTCCTGGTGCTGGGCAATGACGTCAGCGCCGCCATCGATCAGGGAGATCGCAGCTTCTTTTTCTTTCTGCGGATCATACCAGGTGTTGGTCCAGGTGACCTTGACGACAGCTTTCGGATTGACTGAACGGACACCGAGGGTGAAGGCATTGATACCACGGTAAACTTCCGGGATCTGCATGGCTGCGACATAGCCGATCGTGTTCGACTTGGTCATGCGGCCGGCCACGACGCCAGAGAGAAAACGGGGTTGTTCGATCTGGCCGAAGTAGTTGGCGAAATTGTCGGCACTCTTGTAGCCCGAGCAATGTTCGAACTTGACATTCGGATATTCCGCAGCCAGTTTGGCAGTGGATTCCATGTAGCCGTAGCTGGTGGCGAAGATGATCTGGCAGCCGTCAGCGATCAGTTGCTTGATTGCTGTTTCAGTCTGCTGGGCGTCAGTATCGTTGACAGTTTCAATTTCCTTGAGGTCGATCTTGTCGGCACCGACAGCGGCGACAGCTTCAGCGAAGCCGTTGGCGTGAGCCTGGGACCAGCCACCGTCATTCTTGGGGCTGATGTAGATGACGCCGACTTTCACTTTTTCGGCAGGAGCAGCGGCAGTGGTGGTGGTGGCGGCAGCAGCGGTGGTGGTTTCACCGGCAGCAGCAGTGGTGGTGCTGCTGCTCTGGGCACAGCCGGCTACAACGCCGAGGACCAGGATCATGGCGAGCACGAGGGTCAGAACTTTGCGAAGTCTCATCAGGTAATCTCCTCTTCTTTCATGAATCTTCTTCTGTTTCTGTTCAGGGTCTGTGGATCGGGGTTTATTGTTCAGGGATGACTTCAGGATCTTCCGCGAATTCGACATGACCGTCGGCCATGCTGCGGATTATGGCCAGGGATTCAACCCGGATGCCCATGGACCGGACGCGCTGGCCACCCTGCTGGAAGCCTTTTTCAATGACGATACCGGCGCCGGCCAAGGTCGCACCGGCCTGGCTGACAATGTCTGCGAGCCCCAGGAGGGCTTCGCCGTGGGCGAGGAAGTCATCGATCAGCAGGATGTGGTCAGACTTGGATAAATAGCGGCTCGCCACACGGATGGTATTGTCGCGGCCGCGAGTGTAGGAATGGACCGGCGCCATATAGGTGTTCGGATCCTGATTGGCGGATTCGGTTTTTTTGGCAAATACGACAGGGACTTTCAAATAGTAGCCGGCGAAAAGAGCCGGTGCGATACCGGAAGCTTCAATGGTCAGAATCCGGGTGATCGGTTCACCGGCAAAACGGCGGGCAAACTCCTCACCAATCGCGGCCATCAGCATCGGATCCATCTGGTGGTTGAGAAAGCTGTCGACCTTCAGGATGTTGCCCGCGAGGACTTGGCCATCCTTGAGGATGCGGTTTTTGAGTAATTGCATGGGGTCTACCTCACCAGATCAGCCGGTGGCCTGCAGCTGTGTCCACGACAGGCCGGGAACATTAGAATTGTAGCGGAAAATCGGTCATATGACAAATGGCAAAGTGCATGAAAATGCTGTCTACTTGCATCTGTTGATGCCGACATGTGCCAGCGTCAGCGGCCGAGTTCGATGATATTGGCAACCAGGCCACGGCAGCGGCCGCAGTCAGTTCCGGCTCCGGTGATTTCACCGACTTTTTCGACTGTGCTTGCACCGTTTTTGACCGCATCGATAACTGCTTGCAAGGATACCTGCTTGCAGCCACAGACCGAGGCGAGTATGCCAGGGATTTCATCACGGCAGCTGTCGCAGACACCGCAGGCATTCGTCTTCGCCTGTATTTCTTCCAGGCTCCGGGCTCCGGCAACCATCGCCCGGCGGATATCAAGATATTCAACGTTGTTTGTGGTACAGATCAGTCGGTTTCCAGCCATAGTACATTTCTCCAGTTACATCATCGAATTTCATTATTGGATATTTTTTGGAATTTATTAAATGTCTGACCTATTTAATGGATTGGCTCATTCATGGGCTGGCTCATCCGTTTTTTCGAACGGATTGTCCTGATTCACCCGGTTGGCGCGGTCGATCAGTTCCTGGCGGATGCGGCGATAGGCGATGACCGGGCTGTCGCCGGGGACCAGTTTTTCATGTGAGCGATAGGATGACGCTTTGGGTTTCTGGTCGATGACGACGCGCCGGTCCTGGCGCTCGATGAGTTTATTTGCCGGTTTGCCGGTCCAGGCCATCAACTGGTTGATGATCCTGAGTTTCGAGACGCGGCTGTAGAAACGGATATAAAGAATCGTATTTTCGTCATCGACCGGCGCGAAATAGATGACGACGCGGATCTGGTCAGAGATGTGGTTCATCCAGACATTGGGAAACAAAAACTTCAGGTAGGTTTCCTTGATTTCACATTCATCGGCTTTTTTCGGGAGTTGGCCGATATCGACGTCGTTGTTGGCACTCGTGACGATACTGTTGGTGCCGTCGCGCTGTTCCACAATGACTTTCGGCCCGTTGACCAGGGTTTTGTTGCCACGGCCGATCGTCGTGCGGTGGACGAAGGCAAGATGGACCACATCGAGCTGGTTTTCGATACTGCGTGAATAATGTGAGCTCCAGGGATCAGGGAACTCACTGTACACATCATTTTCCGATAGCTGGTCATGGAAAAACGGCAGGTCTGGTGTCGCCAGGGCCGGGTCGCCATGCCAGAGGAAAATGATTCCGTAGGCTTCGCGGACGAGATAGGCTTTGACATTGTAACGGCTGATATCGCCGGTCGAAGCCTTGCCGATCGCACGGAACCAAGTTGCAGCGGCCGTTCGGGTCAAATTCGAGGCCATGGAAAGGGCATTGGATGCATGAACCGACGATTTGACCAACCTTGAAAGACGCACCCCTGTGTGTGCACTGGTCGACGACACAGCCTAGTTTTCCGCTGTCATCGCGAAACAGGGCGAGTTCGAGGTTCAGACGTTTAACGGTCAGGATTTTCTTCTTCGGTACAGCTTTTGAAGGCAAAATGGCATACCATTGGTTGAGAATCATCACACGGTCCCCTTCCGAATTCATTTTTTTACCACCGCCAAGTATAATGGATCAAGCTTGAAAATGCTAATCGACACTGTGTTAATTATGCATATCCAAGCTATGATTATTGTCGTTTTGTATTGACCAGCCTGGATTCGAATAGTGAAACAAAGGAGGATCAACAATGAAGATTCTCATAACCGGCGGCAGCGGTTTTGTCGGTCGCCGTGTCTGTGAACTGCTGCTGGCCAAGGGGCATTCCCTGATCCTGCTGACCCGCGGCCAGACACCGATCGCACCTTTCGATCCGCTGGCGGACGGCCAGAGCCTCGAGATCTGTAAAATGACCGCTGATGGACGATTGCCTCTTGGGCTGCTCGAAGGGATCGAGGGGATTGTCAACCTGGCGGGCGAACCTATTGCCTCCGGCCGCTGGTCCGCCACAAGAAAACATCGCATCCTGGATAGCCGGGTCAATCTGACCCGCCAGCTTGTCGACGCGATCGAAAATGCTCACCTGGCACAATTTGAAAACCAATCCATTCCCTCCTGTGCAGGCACTTTTCCACGGGTCCTGGTCAATGCTTCGGCAGTCGGCTATTACGGAACAAGCGAGACCGCAAAGATGACCGAGTCAAGCCCGCCAGGCGACGATTTCCTGGCCCGAGTCTGTATCGCCTGGGAAGCAGCAGCAATGCGGGCGGAACAATGCGGGGTCCGCACCGTCAGGATACGCATCGGCCTGGTCCTCGGCCATGGCGCTCAGGCCCTGCGCATGATGGCCCTGCCTTTCCGGTTTTTTGTCGGTGGTCCGCTCGGCAATGGCAGGCAATGGTTCCCCTGGATCCACCGCGAAGATCTGGCCCGCCTGTTCGTGCTCGCCCTTGAGGATGATACGTTGCACGGCCCTGTCAATGCCGTCGCACCCCAACTCGTTCGCCAGTTTGAGGTCAGCAAAGCAATCGGCCGCGTTCTCCGCCGTCCGTCCTGGCTGCCGGTTCCTGCAATCGCACTCCGCCTGCTTTTCGGTGAACAAGCCCAAGTTCTCCTGGCCGGTCAGCAGGTATCGGCTGAAAAGCTGGCAGCCCATGGGTTTACCTATTTATTCCCGACTATCGAAGCTGCCCTGGCTGAAAGTCTCTGCCCGGATAACCCGGAAAAAACGAACGATCTTTGAAATGTTATATTAGTTTCCAGACGGAAAACCTGAGTTTGCGCTACAATTGAAGTAGCAACCTGAGTTGCAGCAACACCTGTTGAAAGAAACACCCATATGCGAAGCCGGCAGTCTAAACCGTGCTGGATTTCGTCAAACGATGGAAATGGGGGATCTACAGTGCAGACAGATTTGCAGCTCCAGAACAAGAAATTGAAACGACTGAATCAAGAACTGACTCAATCACTCAGGAACTATGAAAGACTCTTCCAGGAAGCGCCGGTCGCCTACGTGCTGGTCGACGATACATTGAAAATCACCAGGTTTAACAACAAGGCTGTCGAATTATTCGAAACCGAAAACCTGCTTAAAAAGCTGCTGACCCAATTTGTCAGTCGTGAAGACCGCGACAATCTGATCTGCCATATCCAGGAACTGCTGCAACGCAAGTATTTGACGGTCTGCACGCTTGATTTTCTCATCAACGGCAGTCAAAAGCATTTCAGAGTATTCAGCGAGCTGATCATTGAAGGTTCGAAAAATATTGTTTGCTGTGCGATCATCGATGAAACCAGCGAGGTCTTGTATCGCAAGGAAATCGAGGAGCTAAGCAATCGCGACCAACTGACCGGGCTTTACAATCGACGGTTCTTTACCCAGCAACTCGCCAATTTGCGTGAGGAAGGCCGCTATCCGATCGGCTTCATCATGGCGGACTTGAACGGCTTGAAACTCGTCAATGATGCATTTGGCCACGCGATGGGTGACCAGATGATCAAGCAGTCTGCGAAAGCCATCAGTTCGGTACTCAATAAAAACTACACCCTCGTCCGTTTTGGCGGCGATGAATTCGGGATCCTCGCCCCTGGCGCGGATATCGCGACCCTGAAACGGCTGCTGGTGCGTCTGGAAAATGTCACACGATCCCTGACCGTCGGTTTCATGAGTGTTTCGGTTTCATTTGGCTATTCGCAGATCGTCGACCGGGATCATAAGAGTCTGGAAGCAATCACTGAAGCTGAGACTCGGATGTTCAGGAACAAGCTCACGACGTCAGTCAGCCAGCGCCATATCATGATCGCCAGTTTCCTGACGACTTTGCACCAGAAGTTTCCCGGCGAAGCCCGGCACTCCGAGCGAGTCGGCCAGCTGATGCAGGCATTCGGCCATGCGCTGGATTATGACAATCCCAAATGCCTGAAGCTGAAAACGGCAGGCCTGATGCATGATATCGGCAAGATAGCCCTCGACCAGGCAGTCATTGTCAAATCATCAGGGCTTAACAAGGCTGAACGTCAGGAAATTGAGCGCCACCCGGAGATCGGCTTCAGGATCCTGTCAAGCACGACCTCCTTTGCGGATATCGCCGAGATCGTCCTGACCCATCATGAGCGGATCGATGGCAAAGGCTATCCACGAAAGCTGACTGAGCCCTACATCGGTGAAGAAGCCAGGATGCTGGCGATCAGTGAAGCCTATGAAGCGATGACCAGCGGGCGCAGCTACAAGAAAGCCCTGAGCGAAGCTGATGCTGTTGCAGCACTGGAAAAGGGCGCAGGCACGCAGTTCGATCAACGCCTGGTCCAGGTTTTCATTGAAAAAGTGATCAAGATTCACGACTGACCTTGGGATTCTATTGGCGTTTCTTGCGCCAGAACCAGAAACCTGCACCGCCAGCCAGCAGTATAACCAGACCGATGATCAGCGGAATCAGCCAACCTGGACGGCCTGTGCCGTCTTCATTCACACGGTTTGAACCATTCGACCCCATTTGCAGGCGGAGAGCTTCACTTCGCTCAGCTCCAGCGAGCTTGGCAGGGGTGATCAGGTACTCTGATGTCATATTGTTCTTATAGCTGACAACACCGCCGGCTTCGACCGGTACATTTTCAGCAATCAGGCTGAAGGTCCCGGCTTGTTCATCGAACCGGTAGACCTGGACATTCTGGCCCGCCTCGAAATTGGTTTCGATTGCAAAGTCAGCCACCCCGGGAAATGACAGATTGTGGCCGATCGCGTAGGTAAAGGCCGCTGCACCGCCTGCTGCCTGAGTCATCATCTCGGCATCGGGAGCCCCCGCTGAAAAGGTGAAATTGAACCAGTCTTCCTCGCCGACTTCTCCGATATCCTGGCTGGCAAAACTGATGATTGCTCCGGGTTGCTTCAACGTCAGGCTCTTTTTCGGCCGATCCTTGAGAATGACGAACACTTTGCCAGGCAAGGCTGCACCGGTGCTGTCATCGAGCTCGAGCTCGACATCATTGGTGTCCTGGCTATCGAATTGATCAAGTGCAATGCCGTAGTCCAGGACTTTGGCGTCACTGAGATGCGCCAGGTCAGGATTCAGGAAAGCACTGTCCGCGTTGAACGCCAATGCCGGATTCACCGCTTCCGTGAGCAACTGGCTCTGCCAGTTTTTAATCCCTGCCTTCTGCTCTGGACTCAGGATCGTTTTGTGATGGTCGTTGAGCACGCTTTCAGACCGGATCAGGAATTGTGAGCGTTTTCCTTCGATTTGCAGGGTGACCAGGCCTTCCCATTGAACATACTCAGCACCATTCACTGTCGCCTGGAGGCGTGAATAGGGATCGATCACATGGTCATTGCGGATGGTGACTTGGGCAACCGGGCCAAGAAACTGACTGGCATTGTTTTCAAGGATATTACTGTTCGGCTGGATGATGCTTGCCAGCGGCTTGGCCTGTGATGGCAGGAAAGCTTGGGCGACAACCACCGGATTGATTGTGAGTGTGAACGTCTGGCGGTCACTGCCAAAACCGTTACTGGCGACGATCGTGAAAGCATACGAGCCGGTGAGCGTACCAGTTGGGATACTGATCAAGCCACTAGCGCTGTCGATGCTGACACCTCGCGGGATACTCTGTCCGCGAAGCGTCGCTTCCAGGGCATAGCTGATGCTGGCTCTCCCGGTTGCTGTCACCTGGAAAGTGTTTGCCGAGCGGTTTGTACACTCAAAATGATCAGCACTGGTAATCTGAGGTGCAAGAACGATAGTCGGCAGTGGCCCGACCGTCGGCCCAATCGTCGGTCCTGTTGTCGGTTCAGTGGTTGGTGCAGTCGTCGGCTCAGTCGTCGAAGATGTCGTCGGACTCGTGGTAGCTTGTGTGGTCGGACTCGTGGTGGTTGTCGTTTGATCGGAGTCTTGTGTGACAGTCAGGGTGAAGTCCTGAATAGCCGGTGGCGAGTCATCATCGAGTCCGTCCTGGTCAAAAGTCTGATACAGGACGGGTGTGATCGGGTTGGTGATATTTTTCAATCGATCGGCCCTGATTTCAAAGGTGTACTTGCCAGCCTTGATCGTGTTGGCGACTGTCATTGCCCCCGTCTTCTGGTTGATGGTGACGCCAGCCGGCGCTGAACTGATCACAAAGCCGAGCGGATCGACACCGGTCGCGGTCACTTGGAAGGTGCCACCGGTCGTCGTCAATTCATGATGGTCATCACTGGTGATTGTTGTCGGTAGAGGATGTGGCTGCCAGACCCATTCTGTCGTCACCCGGGTGTTGAAATAAACTGCACCGCTTTCACTGCTGGTTTCATCAATAACCGGTATGACAGTGACTTTCAGGTTCTGGTCTTTCAGTCCGCTGGGTCCGGATGTGGCTGGCTTATAGTACAAGTAAGCTGTATTTGAAAGGTCATTACCATAGAAGAAACTCCCTTTGGTTAAAGCGTCCTGTGTTGAAAGTCCGGCAACTGTGTACTGGACCTGGTTGCTGGTCAGCTGCCGTTCGCCACGCAGGTTGATCAGCGTGATGCGCTCCATATAGGCCATTTGGTCGATTACCTTCTCACCCTCATTGATACGCTTGTACGAACCCGTCACAGGTACGAAGACTCGCTTGGCCTCAAAAGCGACACTTGGCGTTGTGAATGAAAAATCGGAGACGGAAAAATTGTCATAACTGAGATACAAGTCAAACTTGCTCTCCGGCCGGACATCCAGCGGTCCGGGGTCGATCGGCTGACCCTCCGGGGTCATAGCAGTCGAAAACAGCCCGTATTTATTTGTCACTGCCTTGGTCATCTGGTATTTCGAGCCTGTCAGGCCGATCGTCACAGGGCCTTCATAGCGGATTTCCCTGGTTTTGGCCTCGCCCGGCCCGGCAGCAAAAACCGGAACTATAGCCGGTGAAACCTGGCCGACGATGTAATCATTGAAGTAGTCTGCTTCCGTCACCGTGATGTCCCGGAACGGGAATGTGGCAGACACCGGCTCGGTCCGGATATCCTCGGCCGGGCTGTTCTTGATCCGGATGCGAATCTTGTCGTCTTTGACCAGGGGAATCCCGGGATCCGAGTCTGTAAAGGGGGCACGGAATTCCCCGTTGGCATCGGTCGTCCAGTAGGTTCCGTCAGCAGGGTAAATCGTCGAATTGCTGGATCCCTTCGGGGTTACCTCGATGCGGTATTCCACACCGGGTGCGAGCTTGTATCCGATATCCCCGCCATGGTCGAACATCATGACGCCCCCGACCTCATCCTGGTAGGCATCGGCAACACCGATCTTGACCTTGTAGCCATAGGTGTTGGCCTGCTGGCGATTCAATATTGTCGGTGTCAGGTACAGTAGATTGTACGTTTTCCCGATGAATGACAAGTAGATCTGTAGTAATCCATAGAGTTGGATGTCGAGCATTGTCGTCGTTCCGGTGACCTTGAGTCCAGTGCCGATAAAGACACCGGCCCCGACCATGTCGAGCCCGAATAGTTCGAGGGAAAGCATTGCCCCGGCTTTGATCACGCCTTGGACATTGCCATTGATATCGACATCCCCGGTTGTTCCGGCGTCCGGCAATCCGGCATAGGGGCGGACACTCGTCGGCACGTAAAAGAATGTACTGCCTCTCACCCCGCTGACTGCAGTCGTCCATTCACGGGCTTGCAGTTCGATTGTAAATGAGCCATCGATCTGGACAATCACGAAGAGACCGCCAGTGACCCGACCGACACCGAATGGGACGTCAATGCCGAGGATCGGAATCCGGACTTCCTGATTGACATCAGCCCCGACCTCAACTTGCAGGAACGCTTCCTGTGTCGCTGTCAATTCGAGTTTGTAGCCGCCATTGGCAGAGTACTTGCCGGTCAGGCCAAGGTCACCCAGGCCAAGGCCGCCGCTGATCGATACTGTCACGCTCTGGCCATTGCCAAGATAACCCGTCAGAGATGTGCCGACCGGGAAAAGCATCTGGACCAGCGGATCATCCAGGTGCTTGAAGCCAAAGAAATCTTCCTTGGCCTCGTTTTCTGCCTGTTCGTCCTGCATTGGCGTTTGAATGGCGTTTTCGACAGCCGGGGAGGCAAAACTATCGATATTTGCCCGATTCAGATTGATATGTTCATCTTCGATCTCGAACGAATCGACGATTTCATTGACTTGGGGTTGGACAACCGCATAGTGATTGGCGAAAACGCCTGACGACTCACATTCACTGAGCCCGGTAACAACTTTGAAAGCTGTGCCGTTGGTCTCATCGACAAAAATAGTTCCTGGCTTGACTTCTGTGGTCTTGGCGGCTGATTCAAGCACACTGCGCTGGATCAGCCCTCCATTGGCGATAATCTGTTTGACTGACCGTGTCGAAGTGGCTGCGCCATTGAGGACCATCCCAGGCGATAGGACCTTGCTGGTCAGCTGAGGTCCTATCTTGATAATGTCCGCGCTCTGTTTGAGCTGATAGTGGACTTTGCTGAAAGTGGCCGGGACGATATTGCCGGCAATCTTCTTCCAGATGTCGGTCGCCGGCTGGAACAAATAGTCAAAACCGGTGCTCGACTGGAATTGATTGATGTTGAATTCCTTGATATTAGAATTCGGTTGGACTGGAACGACCGCAGCGTTGACAGGCGCTATTAAAATAGAGACCAGACTGAACACGAGGATCAAAGCCAGAAGTTTTTTCATCAGATGACCTCTCCGTGGGAATGCCTGCGCAAAAGTCGCTACGGCTTGCCGGTTTCTCCCTTGTGGAAAGCCGGCGGTCTGATGATCAATGTCAAAAACTATCTATATTTTATGTCTTCTCGCCGGCTATATCCAATTGAATTTTCCCGTTGTATTTACCCGCTGAGACCAGTTGTATTTACCCGCTGGGATCGGTAGTCTGAGATTGACAAGTTGAGTCTTTGTGTTGTGACTTTCGTAACAAGCCCGATGACGAGGTGGCCTATGTCGCTTTTCAGTCTGATGATGTGGACCATAGCCTTGATCAGCGGCCTTGCGATGCTATGGAAGGTGCCGCTGATCGGTCGATCTAAGGTGTCAGATCCTCAAGCGACGCCCATGACGGTTTCGGTCATTATCCCCGCCCGAAATGAAGAACATCGCTTGTCGCCTCTCTTGAAGTCGCTGGCCGGACAAGACTATCGGCCGCTCGAGATCCTGGTTGTCGACGACCATTCATCTGATGGCACAGCCAGGGTGGCAAGGCAAGGTGGGGCGACAGTCGTTGCTGCAGCAGAAATCAGTGAGGGCTGGATCGGCAAGACGCGGGCCTGCTGGTCCGGTGCCCAGGCAGCGTCCGGGGACATCCTGGTCTTCCTCGATGCCGATACCCGCCTTGATCATCCGGATAGCTTCTGCCGGCTGTTGAATGCCTACAACCAGACCGGAGCGAACGGCATGCTCTCAGTGCAGCCGTATCATACGGTCAAACGGTTATATGAGAGTTTTTCCGCTATTTTCAATATCATCCTTATGGCCGGGATGAATCGCTTCACCATCTTCGGCAAACGCCTGAAAGGAGCCGGGGCCTTCGGTCCCTGCATCATCTGCCGGCGTGCTGATTATTTTTCGACCGGCGGCCATGAAGCTGTGCGTGGAGCAGTCCTCGATGACCTGGCCATTGGCCAGCTTTTCCAGAACCAGAGCCTGCCGGTCAATTGCTTTGCCGGGCGGGGCGTGATTTCCTTCCGGATGTATGCAGAAAATTTCGGCCAGCTTGTTGAAGGCTGGACTAAGAATTTCGGTTCAGCCGCCACCGTGACACACCCGCTGATTATCGTGATGCTGATATTCTGGATTGGTGCTGGTTTATCGACCCCGCTCGATTTCCTGCAGGCGATTGTTTCTGGCGAACCACTGCGGATTATTCTGTATGCGCTGGCCTGTCTTGCATTCATGCTGGAAATGTTCTGGTTAGCCAGGCAATTCGGCAATTTTCATCCACTGCTCCTGGTGCTCTATCCCGTGCAGTTCTACTTTTTCCTGATCCTGTTCGCCTGGTCGCTCTTCCGCTGCAAGGTGTTGCACTCTGTCCGCTGGCGCGGCCGGAAAATCAAGGTGTAACCGCTGATGCAAGTGATTCACTTATCCGGGATCTGGACTTTGGCAGTTGACTTCGCAGCCTGGCTGGCGATCAACCTGACGGTCTCTGCCATGACGCTGAAAATGCCCGACCACTGGTTTGACCGGGACAGCTGGCTCTACCGGACGAGAAAATGGGAGAACGGCGGCCAGATCTGGCAGTCGATCTTCCGAGTCAGAAGCTGGAAAGAGCGGCTGCCCGATGGCAGCGAACTGATTGGCCGCGGGTATGCCAAAAAGCGGCTTCGCTCGACCAAGGTGCAGGTGCTCGAGAAATTCATCCGCGAGTCACGGCGAGCCGAACTGACACATGTCCTCGCAGCCGCCCCGGCCATTTTGTTTTTCCTGTGGAATCCGCCTCTTGCCGGCTGGATCATCATCGTTTTTGCCCTGGCCATCAACGCGCCCTGCATCATCGCCCAGCGATACAACCGGCCCCGCTTGATGAAGATCAACGCGCTGAAAGCAGAGCGCCGAATTAATTTCAGCGGCGGGCCAGGTCAAGGCTGATCCGGCCGTCCTTGATCTCGATGATCCGGTCGGTTTTCTCGGCGATATGGCGGTCGTGGGTAATGATGACGAAAGTCGTGCGGTAGCGCTCGTTGACTTCTCGCATGATCTTGTAAATTGTTTCTGTCGTATCCGAGTCGAGGTTGCCTGTCGGTTCATCGGCAAGGATGATTTTCGGATTCATGATCAGCGCGCGGGCAATCGCGGTCCGCTGCTGCTGGCCGCCCGACATTCTGGTCGCCAGGTTGTTTTTGACTTTTTCGAGACCGACAAGTTCCATCAGCTCGTTGGCACGGGCGCGAACTTCCTTGTTGGCTGACCCGTATTTAATTAGATGGGGCATCAGCACATTTTCCAGCGCTGTGAACTCGGGCAGCAAGTAGTGGAACTGGAAGATAAAGCCGATCGTCTCGTTGCGCAGGTCGGCCAATTGGTTGGCGGTCATATTGTCGGTTCGCCGGCCATTGATCTGGATCGTCCCGGAAGTCGGCCGGTCAAGTGTGCCGATGATATTCATCAAGGTCGATTTGCCGCTGCCCGACTGTCCGATGATCCCATTGAACGTCGACGGTGCAAAGTCGAGATTGATATCATGGAGAACCTGCGTCGGTACGGTGCCACCGTAGATCTTGTTGATCTTTTCCAGGACAATGACCCGGTCATTTTGATTGGCTGTTTCAGGTTGGATGGTCTTTTCAGTTTGATTAACCATTGCGGATGACCTCGATTGGATCAAGTTTGGCCGACTTGCGGGCCGGAACCAGTGCGGCCAGGGTCGATGAAACGACTGCCAGGAAAAAGGACAGAATCAGGAAGTTGTTGTCGATATACAGTGCGACGACCGGCGAGCCGTCCGGCTTGACGGCGAAGAGTGTAAAACTGTAGGCCAGGCCGAGACCGAGCGCGACCCCGAGCAGACCGCCGATCAGGCCGAGGATCAACCCCTGGAAAAGAAAGATCAGACTCGACTGGCGGCTGCGGATACCCATCGCCTTGAGAATACCGATCTGCTTCGACTTCTGCAGCACCGTGATCGCCAGGACACTGGCGATACCCAGGACGACTGAGACAACAACAAAGAACTGGATCATGTAACTCGAGACGCTCTGGCCATTGAGGCCGGAAAGCAAGGATTCATTCTGGACTTTCCAGTTTGTGATTTCCAGTTCCGGATTGGTGAGAATCGGTTTAAGACTGGTTGCGATTTCGTCAGCTGAGAACACCAGGTCGGGCTGGACCTGCATTTCGATGGATGTCACCTGGCCGTCTTTGTTGAACAAATCCTGGACCGATGACAAAGTGGTCAGAAACCAGGTCTTGTTGACGGTCTGCACTTTCAGGTCAAAAACGCCCGTGATCGTATATGATTTTTTTAAACCATTGAGGACCGTGATTTCAAGCGAATCGCCAATCTGCAGCCCGAGCTCTTCGGCGAGGTCCGTGCCGATCGCTGCCTGGTTGTCGCGTTTGGGCAAAAAGCCTGCGGTCAGGCGCTGGGAAAACTCATAGATCGATTCGGCGCGATCAAAATCAAGACCGCGGATCAAGATTGAATTCGAGCGTTTATCCTTGATCACTAAACCGGGCTGGTCTAGCACCGGAGAAACGGCCGTTAAACGTTTGTCCTGGCGTGCAGCTGCCGCAGCCAGCGACTCATACTGGTCGATCAGGCGATCATCGGCATTCGAGACGATGGACACCTGCGCAGCGTTGCCGATCGTCGTTTCGACCAGGCTCTTCTGCAGACCCGTAATCAATGAGCCAATGAAAATCTGGACCGAGATCCCGATCGCTATGCCAAAGGCAATCAAGATCGTCTGGCCTTTATTGGAGGTCAGGAAGCGCGTGGCGATTTTCAGTGCAACCCTCATGGCCGGGCCTCCCGCAATGTTTCGATATCGGCAAACGACTGGATCAGGCAGACCTGGCCGATTTTAGCCGACTGGCCGGGGTCCTGGCAGAAAGCGTAGCCGCTAGCCAGGATCCGGATCCCCGGATCTGCTTCCCGGATCAGGCGAATCAGCTCTTTTGCCTTGAAGAGGTTGTAATAATTGACAACATGGATGTCGATATAATCCGGTCTGAAATGGTTGATGCCGCTGAGGATGGCTTCGCGCGGTGTATTGCTGCCGACAAACAGGGCTTCGAAACCGTTGATCAGGAAAAAATCAGCGCCCATCCTGGCACCTAGTTCGTGGTATTCCTCTGCCGGCAAAACAATCATGACCTTGCCGGCCTGGCTCGTCTTGCCGGATTTTCCCGCAACTTGCGCTTCATGGGCCTGGGCGGCTTTCAAGACATGCGGGTAGCAGCATTCGATCACCGTGCGAGTGATTTCACTGCGTACATGTTCCTTCCAGATCGCATCTTCAGTATTGAGTTCGGCTGTGACAATCGTGTTGAGCGCCGGTGATAGAACGTTCTGATACAAGTCGACAATACTGACTGTGCCGTTTTCCAAAGCCCCGAGGGCCAAAGCGACGCAAGCAGGCTTGTCCAGGTTTTGCAGCGCTTTGGCATACTTGTCGTAGAGTGGAAAATCCGAAGAACTCGCCATATTCATTCTCCCTGATCAATCAGTCTGATATATTTTTTAACTGTACAAAAAAACGCGTCACTGGTCGGTAACCTATGTACAATAAAACGCGTCGCCGGTCGATATCCTTTAGCGCGAGCCTGGCCAGATTAAATTGAAGTTATTCAATCTTAAGCAGGAGTAACACGGCCAGCAGCAGGGTTGAAGCGCTTGCCGAACTGATCAGGTTGACCCAGTCATTGGTCATCCAGCGCCAGCCATGCCGGAGATTGTTGGCGACACCAGACTCAGATCGGCGCTCGGTCAGCCGGGCATCGCCCTGACTGGTGTACAACGCTTGCAAAGTTTCGCCCAGGACGCTGTCGATCAATGATCCCAGGAAACCAGCCAGGCCGATCGAAGCGACCTGAAACAGTAAAGTCGGAAAGGGCAACTGGTCGAAAAGCCGCAGCAGGCCGAAGACGATGCTGATCAAAAATCCGCCGGCCAGGGCTACCGTTGTCCCAAGCCGGGTCACACCGCCAGACAAACCAGCCAGCACGGGGTGCCTGGAGAGAATATAAACGGGTTGTTGACGGCTGAGGACACCCAGTTCCGAGGCCCAAGTGTCAGCATTGCTGGCGGCCAGGGCAGCAACGCTGGCCAGGAGGAATGCTTCCCGATGAAAGACCGCATACAAGAGGCTCATCGCTAACGCAGCGCCGCCGTTGGCGATGACCTGGAAAGTGTCGCGAGGGCCTTTCTTTTCGTGAAGGGCTTCTTCGATCTTGTTTTTCTCGCGTTTGCGGTAATGTGTCAGGAGGGTCGAACTCAGGAAAAAGGTCAACAACAGGAAGACCATCCGTAAACCGCCGCTCAAGTAGAGAGCGAGGGACAATAGACTGGCGGTCAACGAGGCTGGCCCGGTCAGCGAGCCGCGGCGATACGCGAGGAAAGCGACGACAATGCTCGTCAAAAGGACCGCCGCAGCTATGAGTGGGCCAGTTAAATCTATCGCTTTCAAAATATCGATCATGATTTCTACCATTAGCCGAAGACCAGTCCGAAGCTTAAGGCAGTCAGCAAAGGTACAGTCAGGTTGTCCAAACCGAGTGGCGTGGCAGCTTCAACCAAGGTCGCAACCAGGGCAATGGCGAAAGCCGGCAGCCAGAAGCTGGCGCCATACCCGCCTGCAATCAGCAGCACCGTCAGCACGGCAAAGGAAACGCCCAGCATGGTCAGATTGCCTGCCATGCTTTTTGTCGAACCAAAGATCTTGTAACTGCCAAACGGGAAACGCTTGCCGACCAGGGCAGCCAAGCCATCCCCAAAGCCCATGATCAGGATGCCGGCTGCTCCGACAACAGGATTGCGATTGTTCCCGAAAGTCAGCAACGACAGGATCAGAAGCGATACGGCGTAATAGACAGTGCCGAGGTCACCCTTGCCTTCCGACCGTTCCATCACATCGAAAATCTTGTACCGGTAAGACAAGTAATTCATGACTACAAAACAGGCCGGAACGATCGCCGCCCACAGCGGTTGATCGAAAAAATACATGGCCAGCAACCACCAGTTGCTGACAAGGATGTGGACTGTCTTGCGGCTGGCTTCTTTTCCGAAACGCTCCATAAATTTAGCAAGGAAAATAACCCCAAAGACAAACGCGAAAGAGACGGCGATACCGATGTAATTATTCAAATCAGACCTCTTTCCGGTTTCGAATATGCCAAACAATAAAATGAGCCTGTCCAAAGAGGAGCAGCTTGACCGCGTCCGGCACAATAAACCGCCGGACCAGGACTTTGTCTGGCTGCTTAATTCCGAGCAAAGTGATGTGACGATAGTACAATATAGCCAGGATAACCGGCAATCGGGCTTGTGGATCGAATAAGACAATATTCCGAAGGATCGCCTGGTAACGTCCAAGGGTTTCGTCAGCCAGATCCAGCCAAAGCTGGCGAAGTGCTGCTGTCGGCCGGGACTGGCCTAGGTCTTCCGTGTTGATCCCACGCCGGGCCAGTTCATCGGCCGGCAGGTAGATGCGGCCAAGCCGATAATCAGCGCCGATATCGCGCAGGATATTGGTCAGCTGCATCGCCAGGCCCAAGTCGATCGCCGTTTCACGCACCTTGGGGGTCAGGTTTTCCGCCAGCAGGGGCAAAATCATCAAACCGACTGTTCCAGCAACTAGATAACAATACCGGAGCAGCTCCTCTTTCGTCTGGGGCTGGTGGAATTCTATATCCAAGCGTTGGCCTTCAATCATTTCCCAAAATGGCCCAAATTCCAGCGGGAATGTCGAGAATGCCCAGCGCAGGACGCGCCAGAGCGGTTCGTCCGGTGTCTGGCCAGCTTCAAAATCCTGCAGCTGGCCAGCGATGTGGTCGAGGGCGGCTACATCATGTGCAACGTCGATGCTGTCGTCAACCAGGCGGCAGAAGGCGTAAATAGCAAAAACTGCTTGCGCACGAGCTGGCGGCAGCTGGCTGAAAGCGCGGAAAAAGCTGCCGGAGTGCTCACGGATGATCGCTTCACACCAGGCCATGTCAGCTTTCAGCTCATTCGGAACGACTGGTTCAACACGCCGTTTCATGCAGGGCTCCTTTGATCATGCCCGGTCGTCTTGCAGCAGTTCATTGACGGCAATCTGAGCTGACATCAGGACGATCGGCACGCCGGCACCGGGATGGCTGCTGCTGCCGGCAAAATAGAGGTTGTCATAGCGGGTCGCTTTCGGCTGGGGTCGGAAGCTGTTGCTTTGCATCAGGGTCGGCCGCAGGCCGAAGGTCGCACCGAAAACCGCATTGAAGTCAGCCTGGTAGTCCAGGGGTGTATAGATTTTTTCTTTGATGATGTGGCGTTCGAAATCAGCAAGAGGTGTGATCCGGCGCATTTTTTCATAGGCCTTGGCACGGTACTCGGCGATCGCAGCTTCACTGGTCCAGTCGATCGCAGCGCCATCCTTGAGATTGGGCACCGGTGTCAGCACATAGAGGCCGAGCTGGCCTTTGGGGGCGAGCCGTTCATCATACAGCGCCGGCGCATAGACATAGATCGACGGATCAGCCGGAAATTTGCCGGCGAAGATGTCAGCGATATTGCCAGAGAAATCTTTCGCGAAAACCAGGTTGTGCAGATCAAGGCCCGGGAAATTTCGTGTGTCGAGAGCGATGTACTGCATGAAGCAGGAGCAGGCATAGTCGTACTGTTCGACCTTGGCCGCATGATGCCGGCCCTGGCGGAAGCCGGCGGGCAGCAGATGCTTCATCGCGTATGGGAAATCAGCCGTGCTGATCACGAAATCAGCGGCTTTGAACTGGCCGCCGACGACAACACCCGTGGCTTTGCGGCCTTCGAGCTTGATGCTCTCGACTGGTGAATTGAGGTGGATCCTGCCGCCCAGCTCACCGAACAGACGGTCCATGGATGAGACCATGCTGCGCATGCCACCTTTGAGGAACCACACCCCGTAAACGAGTTCGATCATCGGAATGATCGTGTAAAGGGACGGGGCACTGTACGGCGAAATGCCGATGTACAAGGTCTGGAAGCTTAACAGCTCACGCAGCTTTTCATCCTTCACGTATTTGGAAATTTCAGAATAGGCGTCATTGAATGTCTTCAGCTTGAGTCCGGCTGCCAGCATCTCCGGGCTTAGCATATCGGTCTTTTTGCGGAAGCCGCGGCCGATGAATTTGTCCTTGGCGATCAGGTAGCGTTCATAGATGTCACCCAGATATTTGAGGAATCCCTGCGCATCACTTTCACTGACGGCTTCGAGTTCTGCGACCAGCTTGCTCAGCTCAGACGAAGCTGCATGTGTCGTACCATCACTGAAATAGACTTTGTAAATCGGGTCCAGCCGCTGCATCTGGAGGTAATCGTCGGGATTGCGGCCGCAGAACTCGAAAACTTCCTTGAACATCTGCGGCATCATCAGGATCGTCGGCCCCAGGTCAAACTGGAAGCCATCAAACATGACCAGGCCCATCCGGCCGCCAGCGATTGAATTTTTCTCATAGATTTCGACATCATACCCTAGATGCTGCAACCGGATGGCGCTGGCCAGGCCACTGACCCCTGCGCCAACGACAATGACTTTTTTCTGACTCATGCTTGCTGTCTCCATATCGTTTATCTTGATTTTATCTTATCGCTTAATCTTGTTTTTTGTCGTGCCAGGCCGCCCTGAATAGAGCACCGGCGATGTGCCAAACATGATCCCTTCCCGGGCGGCCTCACGTTCCATCAGGATCAGTTCCCTGGCGATCGAGGTGACATTGCGCAGGGCGGTCGGCTCCTGGATTTCCAGGACTGGCCGACCGGTGACTTTGCGATGGTGGCAGTAGTTTTTCCACAGGCTGCCGGTGATCCGTTTGATCGTCGAAGGGCGGCGCAGGACATCGCTGACCTCGCGGCGGAAAGTCTCTGCGACAGCAAGGTCGAGCGGCCCCTTGAGACTGGCCAGGAAGCGGCCCTGCTCACGGGCCCACGGGTCGTCGAGCTCCTGGCAGATGAACTTGAGCCGATACCAGGCATCATAAAGCTCGGCGCTGGTCGTCAGCGGTGTTTCGCTGATCCAGAGATAGGCCAGCATCCGCCGCCGCCAGTCCCACCATTTGATCGGACTTTGCAGGTCGAGCGCCGGAATCAGGAAATAGCCCGCCTTGTCGAGCAATGCACCGAAGAGACCCGGTGGTTTGCCCCGGCTCTGCTTGCGCAAGGTCGTGCGATAGACACCGCAGGAAGGGCTGCCATCCATATAAATAAAAACGCGTACGCCAGCCCGCTCAAGTGTCGCCAGGCTCTCCAGGGCGCCTGCTTTCATGTCTTCGGTGACATCATGGCCGTTGCGGCTGACAACCTTGCCGCCCATGTCCCAGACGGCATGGCCGTTTTCACCGACCAGGTGGATCGGATCCCGCGGTACGCCCAGTCCGGCAGCTGCCTCCGGACAGACGGGACACCAGCGGAAGTCGCCTTTTTCACGGCCGATATGCTTGAGCATATCCATGCTGCGGCCGTTGTAGCGGACAGCGCAGCCAAAGCAGCAGCCGCTGATGCCGATGATTGGTTTTTCAGTGAGGATGATCGGTCCCTTGTCCATCTTCTCCCCCTCGTTTGGTTATCGTGTTCCGCTTGGCAGGTTCGGCTGGGAAATATCAAAACTCAGTTGATTTTTGTGGACATAGTCTTCGATGGAGAATTTGCGTTTGCAGCCATCGTAGGACATGAACCGGATCGCGCCAAAAACCGGGCGTTCCCCCCAGGGCCGGTCATGGACGCCACCGATCGACCAGGCAATCCCCGTGTAGCCATTGGGATCCCGGCCATCGAGAGCGTACCGGTCATTGAAGCTGATCGCGATCTGCATCGCCAGTTCGGGGCTCGCGCACCATTCCAGCAATTTCTTGGCCCAGTACATGCGCAGATAGCCGGGCATCGTGCCCTGGCGGACCAGTTCCTGCTGAGCTGCATTCCACAGGATGTCCGCGGTTTGCCCGGCTTCGAGCAGATCACTGCTGTAGCGGTAAGCCCGAGGGTCAGCACGGTGGCGGTCGAGCGTCTGCCGAGCCCAGGCCGGGAAGCCTTCGATCGTATCATATTGCGGGTTGTAAAAGCAGAAATTGTCCGCCAGTTCGCGACGGACAATCAATTCCTCGAGAAATTCTGCCGCCGCGACTTCATGCTGTTGGGGCAGAACGGCGGCTTTTACGGCCAAGGCTACCCTTTGCGCCGATATCTGCCCGAAATGCAGATATGGCGAAAGCCTTGATGTCACGGGGCGATTGGGATCATTGCGATCGCCGTATGAGGGCAAACCTTCCAGGATAAATCCAGCCAGTCGCTGCCGGGCGGCAGTCGGTCCGGCTGGCGGCAGACCGGCGTCTGTTTCAGCGGACTTTTCCAGGGCAAAATCCCGGGCTGCCAGGCCAACCGGGCCAAAAGTACCAAGGACGGCCAGTCGCTCCTCATCCAAAGCGAAGGGATGAACGCTTAATTCCGGCATTTCCGTAAGATACGCTGATAGTTGGCGATGGATTTTCGGCCGGATCGTCCGGGCGGCATATTCCAGTTTGTCCGAAGCCTGCCAGCAAGGGATGATGTTGTGGGCATCGACTTCAACAGATGCGATCCCGGCCGCTGCTGCCTGGGCCGCAATCCCTGCACGCCAGGCTCGCGGCACTCGGAGCGGCGAGAAATCATTGACGATCAGGCCGGCTTTGAGCTGGACGGCCAGGGCGGGCACCCTTTCCACCGGATCACCTGCTGCGATAACAAACGGGATACCCAGGTTCGTCAAATCCTGAGCGGTTTCTGACAGGCCAGCCAGCATCCAGGCAAAATGCCGGGGCTGGGCGCCGAGGAATTGCTGTTGCAGGCAAAAAACGACCAGCAAAGGCTGGCCGAGGCGCAGAGCTTCAGACTGCGCGTAAAGCAGCGCCCAATTGTCGGCGGCGCGTTGATCACGGTTCATCCAATAGATGACCGGCCCGGGACGGGCCGGTTGGTTGTTCAGGGGGCGGGTTCGTTCAAGCATTGTTGCTTCGCTCCTGTCCTGCTGGCACCAAGCCTTCTGACTGACATCAGGTAGGACAATTTTAACATATCAGCGAAGCGGGCGATGCCTAAACCGGAAAATCAAGTTCCTGCAGGAATCAGAAAGTCTGCCGCTCGCCGGTCTGGCTGGACTGGTACAACTTGAGCAAAGTGACCAGGGCGCGGCTGCCTTCATGGGCATCGATGGCAAAGCGGCGCTGCTGCCGAATATGGCGGTAGAAATCAGCGATCAGGATCGCATGCGAAAGGCCCCAATAGGATTTGCCAGCCGGGACAAAGGCTGCCGCGGCTTTTGCAGCGGGATCTTCTTCCGTCTTGACGATCTGGGTGAATCCTTCGAGGGGATAGCCGGCGTTGTCGAGCACCGTCAAACGATCACAGCCTTCGAGACGGAGAATCGCTTTTTCACAGGCGATCTCCAGGAGTGGTTCAGAACTGACGGGATAAGCTGTGGTTGCAAAGAACACACCAGTTGCGCCATTTTTGAATTTGATATGGGCCATTGCGGTATCTTCGATTTCGATGACACCGGCGAGGTGTTCATTCGTGATTTTGCCGGATATACTGGCGGGATCGCCGACAAGCCACAGCATCAGGTCGAGGGTATGGATCGCCTGGTTGATCATCAGGCAACCGCCCTCGGTCGCCCAGCGGCCACGCCAGGGACTCTGCGAATAGTATTCGGGTTCCCGCCACCAGGTGACAAAGGCCCGCGATGCAATGACCCGGCCGAAAGTGCCGGCGTCAAGCAGTTTCCTGGCTTGCTGAGCAGCGAAATTGTAACGGTTCTGGAGATTCAGGCCCAAAAGGCCCGGCGCAAGCTCGGCAGCCCGCTGTAATTTCTCCAGGCTGGGCAGGTTGATCGCCGGCGGTTTCTCCATCAGGACGTGGCAACCAGCTTCCAGGGCCTCAATGGCCAGATCGACATGGGTGAAATGAGGTGTCAGGACATGGACTACGTCGACGGCCTGGTCTTTCAGCAAGGCGGTCAGCGAGGGATAGATCGCAGGCGCCTGCTGGCCCGAAAGCTTCACAGCTTCCTTTGCCAGTGCCTCAGCCGCCTGCTGGTCAGGGTCGGCCAGGGCGACCAGCTGGACATTGTCGAGGGCTGAAACGCCGACCAGGTGCAACGGTGAAATCGCGCCGCAGCCGACAAGTGCGGTGCGAAGAAATCGATTTCCAGTCGCTTGATTCCCGGATTCGGAATACTGGCCGTCAAGATTTTTCATAGTCTACTCCTTTATCTTCATGTCATTCGACCGGACATCCCAGCCTGGAACCGGGACAATCGGGAAATCAGACAGCCTGGAAGCTCTTGTCGAGGTTGAATGTCTTGGCTTCGGTGGCTGGTTTGACCTTTGAATTGGCGACACGTTCCTGCAAGCGTTCGAAATACAAGTCTTCGTCGATCGGCAGTTCGACCGGATGGCCGAGCCAGCTTGAGAGCAGCATGGAATTGGCCAGCATCAGGCCGCGGATACCTTCTTCACCGATGGCGACCAGACGGGTTTCATCATTCTCGAGAATTGCATCGGCAAAGGCTCTCATCACGCCGACATGCTGGAGGTTTTCGCCGGTCACAGGGATAATCTCTTTGCTGAATTCCGGTGCGCCAAAACCGCCCTGATAGGTCGCGTTGAATTCGCGTTCACCCGTTTTCAGGCGCCAGAGGGTCAGAACGTTGTCTTCACAGACGAGTTTACCACCATCGCAGGTGATTTCGAAGCGGTTCGTCCCGGGGGCATCAGCCGTTGCGGTCACGAAAGTACCAGTCGCGCCATTTTCAAATTCAAAATAAGCGGTCACGTCGTCTTCGACTTCGATGGTATGCCATTTGCCTGTGTGGCAGAAAGCTGAAACTTTGACTGGCAAGCCACAGATCCACTGCAGCAGGTCGATGTTGTGCGGAGCCTGGTTCATCAGGACACCGCCACCTTCACCAGCCCAGGTTGCACGCCACGAGCCGCTGTCATAGTAGCTTTGCGAGCGGTACCAGTCGGTGACGATCCAGCTGACCCGCTTGATCGCGCCAAGTTCACCGGAGCTGATCAGGTCCTTCATCGCGCGGTACAGCGGATTGGTCCGCTGGTTGAACATCATGCCGAAAATGACCGGGCTGGTCTTGGCCACTTCATTCATTTCACGGACCTGGCGGGTGTACACGCCGGCCGGCTTTTCGCACAGGGTGTGTATTCCCTTTTTCATCGCCGCGATGCTCATCGCCGGGTGGTCGTAATGGGGAATGGCCACGATGACCGCATCGACTTTGCCGCTGTCGATCAGTTCGCAGCCTTCGCTGAAAATTTCAACAGTATCCGGCAGGTTGTTCCTGGCCCAGTCGCGTCGTGCCTGCGACTGATCCGCGACAGCGGCGAGGACCATGTTCGGCACAAGGCCGCGGACAACCTGGCCGGCATGGGATGCGCCCATGTTGCCGATTCCGATAATGCCAAGACGTACAGGTGCTTGCATAGTGACCTCCACTTGTAAATGTATTCGATTTTATTCGTTGATATCCAGTTGGTCTTTTTTTTGATCTGTTGATCTGTTTGTTTATCTGTGATCCGGTTGATCTTTTATGAAAGACCGATGGATTTGAGGTAGTTGTAGCTGGAGCGCAAAGCTTCCAGAGGGGATCCCTGGCAGATGTCCTGCTCGACCATCACATGCTGTGTGCCGGCAGCTTTGCAGGTTTCGATGATTCCCGGGAAATTCATGTTGCCACTGCCAATCGGAGCCATCATCTGCATGCTGCCGATCGGTGACGAAAAGCTCAAGCCACCACCAGATGGTGTGGCCAGTTCGAGATTACTGTAGATCGCCAGATCCTTGAAATGGACAACCGGCAGGCGCCCGCTCAGGCGGTTGATCCAGGCCAGGACATCCGCGCCACCAAACTGGATCCAGAAGGTGTCGAGCAGGAAATCGACTTGTTGAGGATTAAGTCCTTCGATCAGCTGGTCGAAAATCGACTTGCCGTTCTGACGGGCGAATTCGAAATGATGGTTGTGATAGACGAATTTGAGACCGGCTGCCGCGATTTTTTCGATCGACGGAGTAAAGTCGGCAATGAAGCGTCGGGTGTCTTCCTGAGTGGGCACCCGGACCGGGTCCGTCGACCCGGTTGCCATATCGAAACCAAGGTAGCTCTTTGGCATCATGCCAAGCCCGACATAGCTTGCGCCCAGGATCTTATGATCTGCGATGACCTGGTCGACTGCTTCCAGGATCTTGTTCGGAGCGGTGTGGGTGACGACAATCTCCAAGCCATTGTCATCGCACAGGCGACGGACCGTCTCAGCCGGGATTTCGGCGTTCACACCAGAAATCTGGACGGTGTGGTAGCCGATTTCGGCGACCGTTGCAAGCGTGCTGGCCAGATCATTTTCGTTCTGGCAGAGTTCACGGACTGTATAAAGCTGGGCACCTAATTTCATCGCTTGTTGTTCCTTCACATGAAATCATCTCGTTTGGCAGGTTTGATCTCGCCTGCTTTTGGGCGCGGTTCAGACAGATACACCCTGCTCGGCTGCAATTAGACGGAATGCGCCGACACCGGTTGCAAAGGCTGTCAGGGCGTCCGGATAATCGCCGCCGACTCCGACATCCTTGCCACTGCCCGGATTTCCGGACATGTGTTTTTCCAGCTGTTTGAGGCTGGCGAATTCATACAGGTGGGGTTCCATGGCAACGGCATGGCGATCAGGATTGCCAAGGTAAAGTTCGAGGATTTTCGCAATCTGGCCATCACCACTGCCTGCCTTGACGATGTGGCCATCGCTGCGGCGGCAGTCTTTGATATGCAGGTATTCGATCCACTGGTCAAGTTGCTGGAAGGCGGCCAGCGGATCGCTGCCGACCTGGATGTAGTTGGCAGGATCAAGGATCGCACCGAGTTTCTTGCCAAAGGTCTGGTGGATATCGACGCAACGTTCGAGCACATCACCGTAAATATCTTTTTCATTTTCATGGAAGAGACGGATACCTTCGTCATCGGCAGCTTCGATCATCCGGTCAAGGCGCAGCATCACTTCGTCGCGATAGGTTGCGCCCTGGCCAGCGGGGACATAGAAACTGAAAATTCGCAGCTTGCTGCAGTCAAATGCGCGGGCGGTGTCGCAAAGCCGCTTGAGGCGTTCGATTTCCGGGGCGAGGGGATCGACAATTTCTTTCTTGCCGAGAGGCGTGGCCAGGCAAGTGACGGTGATGCCGCCCAATATCAGGGCGGAACGGACCCTGTTGATCATCTCATGGTTAAAATCAGCGATATTGATGGTATCGACAGCGCGCAGTTCAATGCCTGTGATTTTGTTGGCTTGCAGGGCAGCAACCTGGCCGGCCAGGTCCTGGGCGGCTTCATCGGCGAAAGCGGAAAGACGGATTTTGCTCATAACGGCCTCCAGTGGCGAAATTATTTGTCCAGTCTCAGATAGCGGCTGATATTGCCAAAGCAGATGCCTTCGATGATTTCCTGTTCGATGGCTTCACTGGCGGTGAATTCACCATTGTCGATCAGCTCGCCGACAAACTGGCAAAGGACACGGCGGAAGTAGTCATGGCGGGTATAGGACAGGAAGCTGCGCGAATCGGTCAGCATCCCGACGAAGACGGGCAGCATGCTCTGCACGGCAATGGACTTGAGGTGTTCAAACATGCCTTCCTTGGTGTCATTGAACCACCAGGCCGAACCAAACTGGACTTTGCCGGGCATGGAGCCGTCGGCAAAGCAATGAGGCAAGGTCGACAGGACGAGGTTGTCCTTGCTATTCAGCGAATAGAGGATCGTCGCCGGCATCGCGGACAGGCTTTCCTGACGGGCCATGAAGGCGGCCAGCGGTTCAGCGATCGGGAAATCGTTCATGATGTCGAATCCGGCATCCGGTCCGAGTCTGGTAAACATGGCCGGATTGTTGTTGCGCAAGGCGCCGATATGCAGCTGCATGACCAGCTTGTTCTGGTGATACAGGGTGGCAACTTCCGTCAAAGTCTGGCTGCGGAACAGGGCGATCTGGGCAGCAGACAGGGTTTCACCGCGCAAACGGGCTTTGAAAACCTCATCGGCCTGTTCACGGCTGGAAGCCGGCAAATCGACCTTTTCGAGGGAATGGTCGGACATCAGGCAGCCAGCCTGGACAAAGAATTCGACCCTGAGCTTCAGGGCTTCCACCAGGGTCTCATAATCGGCAATCGCCGGCAGTCCGGCACGATCAGCGAGCAGGGCGATGTACTGGCTGTAGTCGGCAACATGGATGTTCATGACCCGGTCTGGGCGGAAAGTCGGGGCGACGATGAACTCAGGATTAACGCGCCGCGCGAGCTTGATATGCGCTTCGAGGGTGTCTGTCGGATCGTCGGTTGTGCCGATCAGCTTGACCTTGGACTGGCGGATCAGGTCAGAGGGGCGCAGCTGGCGGTCACGGAGCAGCTGGTTGCAGGCTTCGTAAATCCGGTCGGCGCTGTCTTCGCTCAGCTGTTCGGTGATCCCGAAGTAGGTCTTGAGTTCGAGGTAAACCCAGTGGTACAGCGGGCTGCCAACCAGGCGGGCGACTGTCCTGGCAAAGGCACGGAACTTGTCAGCCGGGGAAGCGCTTCCGGTGATGTATTCTTCAGCGACACCGGCAATGCGCATTGCACGCCATTTATAATGGTCATGCTTCAGCCACATGGCGCTGATGTCCGTGAACACGGCGTCATCAAGGATTTCCTGCGCCGACAGGTGGCAGTGATAATCGAAAATTGGCGCGTTTTCCGCATAACGGTGATACAATCTCTGCGCTGAAGGGCTGGTCATGATCAATTCCGGCGACAACATAGGGGCCTCCATAATTTTTTTGATAATATTTTGCCTTTGTGCTTTATACCTATTATTATCCTCGCTAGCCCGGCCGCGGGCTAATCCGATTCTTGCTTGATCCCTTGCAAATCTTGCTTTATACACTTAAACTTTAAATTAAATCTGATCATTTTTAACAGCAATCATGTGCTCTGCATCAGTCTTTTGAAGTGAGATGAGGTATCAGGTATGAAAACCGGCCGCCAGCGCTTTCAGACACATCAGCAAATGATGACCAGCGATTATGAGGTCTACCATTACTTCGACCGTGGTATGACGAGCGTCAATCTGCACCACCATGACTTTTGTGAGATTTACCTTTTCCTCGATGGCTCAGTATCCTACCAGATTGAGGGCCGGAATTATGAATTGAAACCTGGTGACATCGTACTGATCAACTCGAGTGAACTCCATCAGGCTGTCATCCATGATTTGAGCAAACCCTATGAGCGGATCGTCCTGTGGCTGAATCGCAATTATATCCGGGATCTGTCGACCGAATTGACCGACCTCGCTTTATGCTTTGAAGGGCCCGACCATAAGAATGTCATCCGGGCTGACGTCGAGCGCCAGCAGGTCTTCCGCAGCCTGCTCAACCGCCTGATTACCCTGAAGGATTACAAGGGTTATGGCCAGGACTTGTATCCCCGGACTTTGATCACGGAACTGCTGCTCTATAGCAATGAAGAAATGGCGTTGATCAACCAGCGCCAGCGGGTTGAAGTCCGCAAAAACCGCCTGATCGACGGCATTATCGAGTATATTTCCAATCACCTTGAGGAAGAAATCAAAATCGATGACCTGGCTGAACTTTTCTTCCTCAGCAAATTCCACCTGTGCCGGGAATTCAAGAACAACACCGGCACAACCCTGCATCGCTTCATTGTCCAGAAAAAGCTGATCCATGCCAAAGAACTGATCCTCGAACACCTGCCCATCACGGAGGTCTACCAGCAGTCCGGATTTGGTGACTACTCCAACTTCTTCCGGGCCTTCCGCAATGAATACAACATGACGCCGAAGCAATACTACGACTTTGTGGTCAAAGGCGAGCAGGCAACTGGTGACGTTTAAAGATATTGTTTCAACTTCGAGGAGATTCAGTCGAAGACAAATGATTTCGTGCTGTTTTTGTTAATAAAACAAAAATCATCGCCAAAAGGGAAAAAATACCCGGCTGCTGGATGAACGGAAGTTCATTTGGGCAACCGGGTTTTTTCATCTGAAACGATGCAAGCAGTGTCTTTCTGGTTAATTGCAGCTTAGGCTATTATCAGCTCAGGCGTCGAATTTCTTGCGGTCAGCCCAAAGGCCGATGGCTGGATTGCTGATGTAGAAGATTTCTTCGCCGCTGGGGAGGATGTTCCAGCCTTCTTTGAGCTTGGCCGGATCATACAGCTTGAGGGCGTCCTCGAGCTTCATGTAGTTGAAGTGCACGCCTTCAACTTCCTCGCGGGTCAGGTGTTCGACCGCATAGGTGATGGAGAAGCGGCCATCCGAAGACCCATGGATCATGTGCGCGGCTGCGGACATGTTCTCCTTGAGGTCTTCATTGTTTTTGTAGGCTTCGAGAACATTCAACCGTCCGGCATAGCCGTACTTGCGCAGCAGCAGGTCGATTGCCGGATCTTCGCCAAATTTCCTGACACCTGGCGCCAGGATAATCAGTTCACCATCGTCAGCAATCGCCATGCGGGTCCGGTAGACGGCTTTGTTGCCGAGCCAGGTGCTCTTGAATTCGCGTTCGTCGAGGTAGACGACAACTTTTTTCGGAGCCCGGTCGAGGAAGATCAGGTTGCGCTGCTGGCTCTGTTCAACTGCGTTTTCAAACAGTTTGCGTTCCCGGCCGATGTAGAGGCCTTCAAGATTGACTTGACCTTCTTCGACGGTCGTGACCGTCAGGACATACATCAGGGGCAGTTTCTTGCAGAAATTTGCCTCGGCGTAGTCAAAGACCTTGCGCACCGGCGAAAAATCCTTGCCCATCAGTTTTTCCATGCCGTAGACAGCACCGAGGAAATGCGAGCGGTTGATGATAGTCTTGCCGCCGCAGCCAACGAAGATGTTCTTATTGTAGTTGGCCATGCCGATGACTTCGTGCGGCACAACCTGGCCGATCGAAATGATCAGGTCATAGGTCGGGTCGAGCAGGCGTTCATTGACTTCGACATCAATCGGGAAATCAATCAGGCCATCGCTCCATTCACGGACCAGCTCAGCCGGCACGGTGCCGATCTTGACGATGTCCGTGCGCCAGCGATGCGGGAAGAACACATGATAAGGAATTTCCGGGCCAAAGAACTCGACGCATTCCTCAGGCGTCATTGCATCATGGGTTCCGAGGGCGGGCATGATGTCGACCTGGCATTTGTCTTTGAGCAGGTTATAGTACATGGCCGTGATCCGTCCGGCATAGGAATGCAGGCGGGTCATATCCGGTGGCAAAAGCAGGATTTTCTTGATGTTCAGGCCTTCGATCGATTTGACCAGGGCTTCGAGGAGCTGTTCGTCAGGAATGCGTTTTTCGGTTGCTCGGATGGAAATATTGACCATCTCGGTCACCTTCTCTTTCTAATCATGAATCAGAAATGACTTCATGTGTCTGATTGCTTCAAGCCGGGATCAGAACCCTTTCAGGATTAAAACCACTTGTAGTGGAATGTGCCTTCGCGGTCAACACGCTGGTAGGTGTGGGCGCCGAAGTAGTCGCGCTGGGCCTGCAGCAGGTTGGCCGGCAAGGTGGCTGTGCGGTAGCTGTCAAAGTAGGACAGCGCACTGGAGAAAGCTGGCACGGCAACGCCGTTCATCACCGCTGTGGCGATGACATCACGCCAGGCACCCTGGTACTGTTCGAGGGTGTTCTTGAAGTACGGTGCGAGCATCAGGTTCTTCAGATCCGGGGTGGCTTCGAAAGCATCCTTGATCTGGTGCAGGAACTGGGCACGGATGATGCAGCCACCACGGAAGATCATCGCGATATTGCCGTAGGAAAGATCCCAGCCATATTCCTCGGAAGCAGCCTTCATCAGGGCGAAACCTTGGGCATAGGAGCAGATCTTGCTGGCATAGAGAGCCTTGCGGACGGATTCGATGAATGCGGCACGATCGCCTTTGAAGGTCACGGCCGGGCCCTGGATCTGGGTGCTGGCGGCGACACGTTCTGACTTGAGCGCGGACATGCAGCGGGCGAAAACGGCTTCGGCAACGGTCGGGGCGGCGACACCGAGGTCGAGGGCGTTCTGGCTGGTCCATTTGCCGGTACCCTTCTGGCCGGCAGCATCTTTGATGATGTCGACGACAGGTTTGCCGGTTTCCGGATCATTCTTGGTGAAGATATCGGCGGTGATTTCGATCAGGTAGCTGTCGAGTTCGCCTTTGTTCCATTCAGCAAAGACATCGTGCATTTCCTGGGCGGAAAGGCCGAGGATTTCCTTCAAGAGGAAGTAGGCTTCCGAAATCAGCTGCATATCGCCGTACTCGATGCCATTGTGGACCATTTTGACGTAGTGGCCGGCACCATTGGCACCGATGTAGGTGCTGCAGGGTTCGCCCTCAACCTTGGCCGCGATCGCATTGAAGATCGGGGCAATCAGTTCGTAAGCGTCGGGCTGGCCGCCGGGCATCAGGGCCGGGCCATTGCGGGCGCCTTCTTCACCACCGGAAACACCGGAGCCGATGAAGCGGAAGCCTTCGGCTTCGAGTTCGCGGTTACGGCGGATGGTGTCCTGGAAGAAGGAGTTGCCGCCTTCGATCAGGATGTCACCTTTAGCCAGGAAAGGCATGAGGTTGGCGATCATATCGTCGACCGGCTTGCCGTCCTTGATCATCATCATGATCCGGCGCGGGACTTCGAGGGATTCGACAAATTCCTGGATCGACTTGGCGCCGATGATTTTTTCACCGGACAGGCTGTTGACAAATTCGTCGACACGATCCGTCCACGGATCATAGACTGTGACAGTGAAGCCTCTGCTTTCGATGTTGAGGGCGAGATTCTTGCCCATGACGCCCAGGCCAATCATGCCAATATTCTGTTTGCTCATTTTATATTTTTCTCCTTATGCGGCTATAAGTCCGTCGGCGTGCAATTCAATTATAACGCCGCCACTTTTGTTTTGCGTGGGGTTTTGAAAGTGGGATTCGAAATCAGGCTTCCCACGGCGGGGTAACAGGCAGGAAGGTCTTGAATTCGGCGATCAGGGCTTCCTGGTATTCGCCGGCGAAAGTGCCATCGATGAATTTGTCAAAAGCTTCGTCGTAGAAACGCTTCCAGGACTTGTCTTCCTGACCCGGATTGATCGGGTAGTACAGGACACCATTGGCTTTTGCTGCTTCGAGGTCGCCCATTGCGTCGCCAACCATGATGACTTTGTTCGGGTCGTAACGGCCGGACATGGCAACTTTGATCTGCTCTTTCTTGGTGCCGACTTCCTGGCCAGCGACAACTGTCATGTACTGGATCAGGCCATGTTCGGTCCATTCGCGGTAGAGAGCTTCGGCCGGTGTCGCAGAGACGACAACCATTTCCGCCTTTTCAGCGCCTTTGGTGAGGGATTCGCGGACGAGCGGGAACGGCGGCACACCGCGGACGATCTGTTCGACGCTGACATTGGCCGGGATCGAATATTCCAGAGCCTGCTTCAGGGCCGGGTCCTGGGTTCTTTCGACGGCTTCGATCAGGGCCGGGTTGCCGAGTTTGGTTTCGACTTTGACCCATTCCTTAAGGCCGGTGGTATCCGGGACTTTAAAACCGCGGGCGATGACTTCCGGGCGTTTGGCCAGCAGGTCGAGGGCTTTGATGATCGCGATGAAGCGGTTGCAGCCGCGGTCGACTGAGTAAAGGTTGACGAATTCCCAGCATTCACGGGCATATTTGGAAACCGGCTGGAGATTGTAGGCGTTGATGAAATTGGGGGCGAAGCATTCTTTCTGCTTGATTTCCATGGCGTCAAAGGCGCAACCGTCGGAATCGACGCAGATCATGTAGTCGTGTTTCTTAACCATGTCAATCAGGGGCTGGGCTGGGTTACTCATTAAAAATTCCTCCTGTAAATGTTGAATTCGTTTTTGTTTCTGTTAGCGAATCGTGTTTGGTCAGGGTGCATAAGGTTTTCGGATTGGATACAGCGGGGGTTGATCAGAACTGGTACGGGGGCAGCAGCTTGGGGGCGAACAATGGTTTGAAGCGGGTGAACCGCATGAGCCCATTGACCATCGGTACACTGATGAAATCCTGGCCGATCAGCGGCTTGGCATACTGCAGGAAGTCATCCGTGACGTCGTTGCGGTCAGCGTTCAGCCAGGCTGTCGGGAAAGTCCGTTCGGAGTTGGCGACGAGGGCCAGGTCGACATGGCCATAGGTCACGTTGTAAAGTTCACCGGCGGAACGGGTCAGGGTCGACATATAACCGTTGCCTTCCGTGATTGCGATCAGGACAGCCTGCTGGCCGAGGCGATATGCTTCGTCGAGATCGACTGGCGAAGCCAGGTTGATCTGGGCGCGCTGGTCGATGCCGGGCACCTGGCCGCGGGCTTTGAGCTTGTGATCATTGAGGTAGTTGACGACTGTCTGGCAGACGGTCGTCCGGCTGCCGCTGAATTGGGTGTGGCCGAAGGAATCCTTGGTTTCGCCGAGATCGCCGACGTCGAGGCCTTCGCTGACGACGAGCATCGCGCGGCCGCTTTTCTGGACCTGACGGTCAACCTGGTCGGCAATTTCCGCCAGGGACAAACCGGATTCCGCCATGTAGATCAGCAGCGGCATTTCGCGGTCCGGATCAGCGAGACGAGCTGCTGCGGGGATGTAGCCGATTTTCCGGCCCATCGCCTGCATGACCAGGATCGGGTCGGCTGTCGAAGAACCATTGTTCTCTTCGTTGGCGTTCTGGACAGCAGTTGCCCAGTAGCGGGAAATACTGCCGTAACCCGGGGTATGGTCAATGATCTTGAATTCGGTATCGCCGACATCATTGTCGATGGTCTTCGGCACACCGGTTGCGATCAGTTCGTAACCGCTCTTGGCTGCGAGCTGGCTGATCTTGTGGGCAGTATCCATCGAGTCGTTGCCACCGATGTAGAAGAGATAGCCAATGTCGTGGGCTTTGAGGACATCGATGACGCGGTCAAAATCCTGCGGTTTGCTGGATTTGAGCTTGTAACGGCAGGTGCCGATCGCACCGGCGGTGGGTGTTGTGCGCAGGAGGGCAATCTCGTCGCGGTCCTGGGCGCTGAGGTCGAGGAGTTCTTCTTTCAGGATGCCTTCGACACCGTGATAGCCGGCATAGACTTTGCCGAAAATATCCGGGTGCTTCATGCAGGTTTCGATGATCCCGCGCAGGGAGTTGTTGATGACCGGGGTCGGTCCGCCAGACTGGGAGATGATGACGTTGCGTGGTTTTGCCATGTTGTACCTCACATTTTCATAGCAGGTGCGGATGTTGGTGAAAGGAATGAAAAGCTCCTGACCGGGGTTTCTCTGGCGACTGCATGAACAGCGGCAGGATCAGCGGCGGGTTTCCCATTTTTCGCACCAGACATGTTCATTGAAATGCTGGCCTTTGAATTCGGAATCACCCATGATCTTCTGGATCGTCTCGCGGATCACGGTCCGGGTGTTCCTGTAAGCATTGATATAGGTCTTGACCATCGGGACATCGGTCAGATGGGTTGTGAAATTGAGTGACACGAAAACAGTCGGCTTTTCGTAGACAAACCACGGGATATCGGCACCCATCGGTGCTGCCCAGCGGATCCGGTAATTGTTTTCCGCAGCATAGCCACGGATATCGGAGAATTCCAGGACGGCATCGCAGTTGGCGTTGAAATCAGCGACCTTGCCACCGATGCGCTGGGCGCCATTGGCGAGAGTGACCTCGAAGCCAACTCGCTCCAATTCTTCTTTGATGACTTCTTCGATACCGGCCTTGGCTTTGTAGATGGCGTTGGGTTCTTCAAGCTTCAGCACATGGAGTTCGATGCGCTTGTGGGTCTCCGGACGGATCGGCAGTTCGTTCCGGGTGTTCTTGACCAGCGAGATGCACTTGTCGGCAGCGGCTTCGGCCATGGCTAGATGTTCTGCGCAGCCAACGATCGCCAGATCCGATTCAGGCGGTGTCAGCTTGCCTTCCTGCTGGAGGCGATGGAGGTTGACGGCTGCCTTGAGGCCGAGGATGCGCTGAAGTGAGTCGTTCAGGCGTTCTTCACTGATGACGCCGTTGCGGTAGCCATCCAGCATATAGCCGAAATCCTCTTCTTCATCGCGGAAGAACAGGAACATGTCGCAGCCGGCGGCAATCGCGGCCGGTACGGCATCTTTCCGTTTCATGGCGGCTGCCAGGCCGATCATGTGTGAGGCGTCCGTGACAACAAGGCCGTTGAAACCCAGTTGCTCGCGCAGCAGGCCAGTGATCAGTTCAGGGGCCAGGGTGGCCGGCAGGATGTCTTCATATTTCAGGTTGGGGTTGAGCTTGTGCTGATAGGCAGGCAGCGCGATGTGGCCGGCCATGATCGACATCAGGCCATCATCGATCAGTTTCTTGTAGACTTTGCCGAAGCTGGCATCCCATTCTTCGACAGTCAGTTCATTGACGCCCAGCACGATGTGCTGGTCACGTTCTTCAGTGCCGTCGCCGGGGAAATGTTTCACACAGGAGGCGACATTGCTCTGGCGGAGGCCCTTGATGTATTGGGTTGTGTATTTGATGACCGTGTCGGCGTCGGTGCCGTAGCAGCGGGTGTTGACGATGGTGTTGCGCCAGTTCATCAGGATGTCGGCGCACGGGTCGAAGTTCCAGTTGACACCGATCGCCTGCTCTTCCCGACCGGACACGAAGCCCGCATTGTAGGCAACTTCCTCACTGCCGGATGCCTCAACTGCAGCACCGGTCGCAATGTATGTGCCGTCCGCGCAGCAACCGTCACCACCGTTGTCGCAGTTGGCAGCGACCAGAAGCGGCACTTTGGACTCTGCCTGGACAGCCTTGAGGAACTCGTAGACTTCTTTGGCCGTGGTCCCCGAATCCTTGTAGCGCTGGCCGCCGATGTGGTATTTGCGGATGGTTTCTCTGCCTGCTTCGGCGTCTAGTGCATGATTGTGGCTGATGAACAATTGACCGATCTTTTCTTCCACAGTCATGCTGGCAATCGTTTTTTCGACCCAGGCAATGTCTTCGTCATTCAGATAAAACGGTTTGGCTTTCAGATCAACCATGTCATGCTCCTTTGATTTTCCCATCAACATTTGTTTGCTTCGTATGTTTTGATTATAAGTTCAAAGTTAACGGCAACAAATGTTAATCTTGCTCATGGACTTGCAGATATTGCTAAAGCCAGATCGGAGCAACATCGCATTTTATACAGCAATATCGGCAAGCATCTTGACAAATTGAGGCAGGTGCACAAACTGATGGTTTTGTTAAAAGAAAAAACGCTTGAGGTTGCCTTGTACCTCAAGCGTTTTGACTTGATGACCCGCAAGTATGCGGACCGAATCTTTTATGAACTTTTCCGTTTTTTAAACTAAGAACATTCTTCTCGTCACATTAGTCACGAAGGTCAGTGATCGTAGCGGTCATGGCATCCAGGGCGAAGTCTTCATCCACGCCATGGCAGCGAATGGTCAGCAGAGATCCTGGGCCGATGGCACTGGCCATGATATTGAGAATGCTTTTCGCGTCGATCACTTTGTCAGCAAGGACGAATTCGATCTTGCTCTTGAATTTCTGAGCCTGGCTGCAGATGAGCTTAGCCGGTCTGGCATGCAAACCAGTCGGATTGGTGACAGTCACGCTTCTTTCGATCATTAGGGACTACCTGCTTTCATAAATACTTCTCCGTTTTTGAGTTCTGATTCTTAATCCTTGAGCGACTGGCCATTGCTGGCGATGATTTCCTTGTACCAGTTGAAGCTCTTCTTCTTGAAGCGAGCGAGCGAACCGGTGCCGTCATTGTTGCGGTCGACGTAGATGAAACCATAGCGTTTTTTCATCTCAGCGGTCGAGGCACTGACCATATCGATACAGCCCCAGCTGGTGTAGCCCCAGAGTTCGACGCCATCGGCGATCGCTTCGGCAACCTGGACCAGGTGGTCGTTCATGTAGTCGATCCGGTAGTCATCCTGGACCGTCTGGCCGCCCTGCCCGTCGTCGACGAGCTGGTCGATTGCACCAAGGCCATTCTCGACGATGAACAGTGGCTTCTGGTATCGGTCATAAAAATAGTTCAGGATGTAGCGCAAGCCTTGGGGATCAATCTGCCAGCCCCATTCCGATGCCTTGAGGAAGGGGTTCTTTTTGCCCAGCAGCAGATTGCCTGCCGCTGCTTCTCCACCACTGGCTGATTCACAGGCACTCATGTAGTAGCTGAAGGATACGAAATCGACTGTATTCTTGAGGATGGCTTCATCCTCCGGGGCGATTGCCAGCTGGACATTTTCCTCGACGAGAAAGCGGGCTGCATAGGCCGGGTAATGGCCACGGACTTGCACGTCGGCAAAGAGCAGGGACTCGCGGTCCTTCATCATCGCGGCGATGACATCGTCCGGATTGCAGGTCAGCGGGTAGGACGGCAGCCCCAGGATCATGTTGCCGATCTTGGCATTCGGATCAATTTCGTGGCAAAGCTTGACCGCCAGGGCACTGGCCACCAGTTCATGATGGATCGCCTGGTAAAGCTGCTGTTTGCTGAGCTCATCAAGCGGCGTCATGATGCCGGCGCTCATCAGCGGGAAGTGGAAAATCGAGTTGATTTCATTGAAGGTCAGGTAATATTGGACCTTGCCTTTGTAGCGGTTGAAAACAGTGCGGACATAACGCTCAAACAGCGCGATCATCCGTCGGTCCGTCCAGCCGTCATACTTTTTCGCCAGGGCCAGCGGGGTTTCATAATGGGAGAGGGTTAGCATCACCTGGATGCCGTGCCGGGCCAGTTCATCGATCATGTCGTCATAGAACTGGAGTCCAGCTTCATTCGGCTCTGCATCATCGCCGTTGGGGTAGATGCGGGACCAGGCGATTGAAGTCCGGAAGATCTTGAAGCCCATTTCCGCGAACAAGGCGATGTCCTCTTTGTAACGGTTGTAGAAGTCGATACCGACAAGTTTGAGGTTGTCCGGTGTCGGTTCTGCTGTCGGAGCACCGACCACACCTCGGGGCATGATGTCCTGGATCGACAGGCCTTTGCCATCCGCATTGTAGGCACCTTCAAACTGGTTGGCGGCAGCTGCGCCGCCCCAGAGAAAGCCTTCGGGAAATTTCAAATATTCTTTCATGTCAAACCTCCGCTCAGGCGATCAGGGTCAGCAGGTTTTCGGTGGCTTTGATGGTTTTGACATCAGTCTCGATGATGTCTGCATAGATGTCGGTGTTGGTGACGATGATCGGGGTGGTCAGTGAGTAGCCGGCCGCTTTGATCTGATCGATGTCGAATTCGACGAGCAGGTCACCGGCTTTGACGACATTACCCTGTTTGACATTGGCTTTGAAAAACTGGCCGTTCAGCTTGACGGTGTCCATACCGATATGGATCAGCACTTCAGCGCCATTTTCAGACTTCAGGCCGACCGCGTGGCCAGTCGGGAACAGGACCGAAACCGTACCATTGAAAGGTGCATAGACTTTGCCGATTGAAGGGGCGATTGCCAGGCCTTTGCCCATGGCACCGGAGGAGAAGACTTCGTCATCAACGTCTTTGAGGGCGACGACTGCGCCGGTCAGTGGGCTGGCGACCTGTTCTTTCTTGATGGAGTCGGCAGCATTGGCGGCAGCAGCAGTTTCGTTGGCCAGGGCGACTTTTTTATCTTCATAGCCGAGGACCATGATTGCAGCGATAGCCAGACCGAAAGCGGCCAGTGTGCCGATCAGGTACTGGGGCAGTGGTCCGAAAGCCGGGATGCTCAGGAAGCTGGGGAATGCGAAGACCATGCCTTTGGCACCGAGAGCACCGTTGATAGCGCCACCGATGGCGCCAGCAGCCGGGACGATGACAAGGGTCTTTTTGTAGCGGGTCAAGATACCATAGATGATCGGTTCGGTGACACCGGAAACTGTACCGGTCAGGAAGGTCGAGCCAGCCAAGGCTTTGAGTTTGGCGTCGCGGGACTTGATGAAGACGGCCAGGGCGACACCGAGCTGGGCAAATACGGCACAAGCTGCGGCGCCGATCAGCGGGTCGCCACCGTTGGACAAGCCGTTGATGATAATCGGGACCAGGCCCCAGTGGAGGCCGAGTGTCGTCAGGAAGGTCCAGCCAGCACCCATGACCGCGCCCATCAGAAGACCACTTTTACTGCTCAGGAAGCCAATGCCAGCGCCGATACCATTGCCGACGTAGGTGCCGAAAGGACCAAAGACTAAAAGGGCCAGCGGGACAAAGACAGCCAGGGAAATCATCGGGACCAGGAACATCTGCAGGTCTTTGTGGATCCATTTTTTCAATTGTTTTTCAGTCCAGGCAAAGAGTAGGATCGTGATGAAAATTGGAAATACGGTCGAAGAATAGTCGACAACCAGGAGCGGCAGACCGAAGAAGTTCGGTGCAGTTTCAGCACCGATCAGGCCGCGGATGTTTGGTTCGAGGAGAGCGGCGCCGATCGCAGCACCGACGAAGGGGCTGGCGCCCAGTTTATTGGCAACTGTGTAGCCCAGGAAAACTGGCAGGAAGAAGAAAACGGAGTTGGCCGCACCGGCGAGGACCGCATAGGTGGAACTGTCGGCAGCCATCAGATGGGTCATGGTCAGAAGGGCGAGGATCGCTTTGAGCATGCCGGCACCGGCGAGGATGCCGAGCAGCGGATGGAAGCTGCGGGAAACGACGTCGAAGATCCTGTTGACCAGCGATTCTTTAACCGCTTCAGTGCTTTCAGCAAAATGGGCGATTTTCGAGAGTTCCTTGTGGACTTCCGGTACATGGGTGCCGATGACGATCTGGAATTGGCCGCCGCTCTTGATGACACTCAGGACGCCATGGGTCTGCTCGATGGCTTTCTGGTCAGCTTTGGCTTCATCCTTGAGTTTGAAGCGCAGGCGGGTCGCGCAGTACACGACGCTGTTGACGTTGCTTTCCCCGCCAACCAGGCGCAGGATGTCCGAGGCCAGTTTTTCATACTTGGACATTGGGTGTTCCTCCTCTAAATATGCTTTCTTTTTTCTTGTTCTTCAATTTGCGATGCTTCTGTCAATGAGTCTTCAGTTCTCACTATAGGCTTTTCTGTATGTTCAACCTGAGTGCCAACTCGCGAAATCAGCATCGGGTCAAGACCGGAGTGATGGGATTTGGGAAATAAAAAAACCTGAAGTAAATCAGATGATCCCATTTTGTTTGGTGGATCGATCCGGTTCCCTTCAGGTTTCGCCTGCCGTGTGGCAGTAACAATCCCGCTTGAGATAATATGCAGTTGTCGACGGACGTTTAGTCTTTGCTGTTGTGGATCAGGCGTTCGAGGTGGACAGTGAAGTAGAGCAATTCTTCGTTGGTCAGGTTGTAGTTGTATTCGGTCTGGATGTAGCGGCGAATCTTCTCGGTGCAGCGGTAGGTCTCCGGGTACTTTTTCTTAACCAACAGGAAGAGTTCGTCGTCCTGATCGTCGCTGTATAGTTTTTCAGTGACCAGGCGTTGGGTGAAGAATTTCAGGTGGGTGATGAAACGGTAGTAATTGAGTGAATCTTCATCCAGGCTGATCATAAAATGCATCCGGACAATTTCGAGGATGTTCTTCATGATCTTCGTCATTTCGACGACGGTCGGGAGTTCTTCACCGAGTTGGGCATTGATCAGGTGCAAGGCGATGAAAGCGGCTTCGTCTTCGGGCAAGCTGACCTGGTAGCGGGCTTCGACCTGTTGTAGGGCTTGTTTGCCGATGGCAAACTCTTCGGGATAGATTCGTTTGGTTTCCCAGAGCAGTCCGTTCCGGACGATGATGCCTTCGCGGATCCGCTTTGTTGCGAAAAAGATATGATCTGTCAGGGTGATGATCAGGTTGTCGTTGAGTTTCTTGCCCAGGCGGATCTTGGCGTCCTTGATGATCTGTTCAACAAGCTGGAAGTAGTCGATCGGAATTTCGGTCAGCAGGCTGACCAGTTTGCTGGTCATTTGCCTGTCGATCTGGGTAAACGTCTTTTCGACCTTATCGGCTTCGACCTTGTCCCCCGGCTTGCGGCCAAAGGCGATCCCTCTTCCCATCACGACGATTTCGTGGCCCTGCTCGTCTTTCGACTGCACCACATTGTTGTTGTAAATTTTGTCAATCAGCAATGTGTTTACCTCGATCCATCGTTCCTGGTTTTTAGTGGTGCTCAATTCCCCGATAAAAACAAAAAAGACAAAACCTTAAAGCACGTGGGCTCTTGGTTTTGCCTGCATCACCAGTAACAATCCAGATCTTATTGAATTGTCTTGATTCTATCCAGCCGGATGCACGCTGTCAAGCGTCCAAACAAGAAACCGATACGATTTGCCGTATTGCATATCTGAATATTGCATTTTTAGTCTATTATGACTAAATTCGGTCTTGATGATGACTTTTCGGGTGTCTGTTTGATGACCTGCCCGTCATTTTTTAGCAGATGCGGGGCAGCCCTTCATACCACGGGATGTTCAAGCGACGGCGGCCGCCGATCCTGGTGTTGAGGACAACACCGCTGCCTGTGGCCATCGTCCCGATCCGGCAGGCGCCAGCCGACTGCGGCACAGCTCGAAGCAAGTCCAAAGCCCTGTCTGCGTCTTCGGCACCGACGATCGCAATAAATTTACCTTCGTTGGCCATGGTCAGCGGATCGAGGCCGAGCACTTCACAGAGTGCGCGGGTTTCAGGCCGGACAGGAATCGCTTGTTCCTCCAGTTCAGCCGCACAACCGGACGTATTTGCCAGCTCATTGAGCACGGTCGTCAAACCGCCGCGCGTGGCGTCGCGCAGGCAATGGACGGCGAGGCCGTTGTCGAGCAGGGTGCGGATCGGGAGGTTCAGCGGTGCAACATCACTCTGGATGCTGTTCTGGATGCCCATGCGCTGGCTCATGATGCAGGCCTGGTGGTCACCGAGCGGCCCCGAAACGATGATTGCATCACCGGGCTGCGCCAGGTCAGCGCGCACCGGGTATTTGCTGTCGATCGGGCCGAGTCCCGAGGTGTTGATGTAGAGTCCGCCCTTCCCTTCTACGACCTTGGTATCGGCGGCGACCAGCTGTACGCCGGCTTCGGCGGCAGCCTGGGCCATACTTTCGGCAATCCGTTCGAGGTCAGCGATGGGCAGGCCTTCTTCGAGAATGAATCCGGCAGTCAGGAAGCGCGGCCGCGCCCCCATCATCAGCAGATCGTTCACTGTCCCGGCAATAGCCAGGCGGCCGATATCACCGCCCGGGAAGAACAGCGGCGTGATGACGAAAGAGTCGGTCGTGTAGGCCATCGGCCCGGAAGCCTCAATCACAGCGGCGTCTTCCAGCCGCTGCAGGTAGGGATTGTTGAAACGGCCGGCAAAAACCGACTGGATCAATTGGGCTGTCGCGCCACCGCCACCACCGTGGCTGAGTTGTATCAACATGGTTTTAATTCCCCTGTTCTGAATAGCGATAATGGATGCCGCAGACACCTTCGCTCGAAACCATGCACGGACCGACCGGATGATCGGGCCGGCACGTGCGGCCAAACAGCGGGCAGTCACGCGGTTCGAGCTGGCCCAGCATCATCGCCCCACAGCGACAGCCAGGCGGTTCCTGTTCGGCTTTGATATCCAGTGGGCCAGCGTCAAAGGCTGCAAATTCGCCAGTCAGTCGGTACCCGGACTCATCGATCACACCCAGTCCGCGCCAGACGGCTGGTTCATAGCAGAAGACTTCGGCGAGCACTTGCTGGGCGCGTAGATTACCCTCCGGCCGGACGATCGCTGGATAGAGATTCTCGACGAGGCCGGAATCCGGGGCCAAAAAACCCGCTGCGGACGGGCTCTGAGCCTGACGGCAGAGCTTGCTCTTGGCCTGGCGGCAGAGCTTGCTCTTAGCCTGGCGGCAGAGCTTGCTCTTAGCCTGACGGCAGAGCTGGACCAGGCGGGCGATGCCGACCAGGACCTCCGCTGGCTGGAATCCGGCAATCACGAAAGGCTTGTGGTATTGTGCTGCCAGCGGCTCATAAGCTTGGCTGCCGAGGATGGCACTGACATGGCCAGGGGCCAGGAATCCATCGATTGCATTCTCGGCTGCGCACAGCATCTCCAGAGCTGGCGGCATGCGGCGCAAGGCCGTGAGCAAGCGCAGGTTTTGAATGCCTTCTTCCCTCGCCCTTTTCACCAGCAAGGCATACGAGGGAGCAGTCGTCTCAAAACCGACTGCGGCCATCACGATGGTAAGCCCGGGATTTTCCCGGCATAGCGTGAGGGCTTCGAGCGGCGAATAGATCATCCGCACCCGGCCGCCACCGGCCATCGCCTGGCTGAGGCTGCTGGAGTGGCCGGGAACCCGGATCAAGTCACCGAAGCAGATCACGAGGTGGTCCGGCTGCAGGGCGAGCTCGCAAAGACGGTCAATGTAGGAGGAGGGGGTCACACAGACCGGGCAGCCAGGTCCGGAAACCAGCCGGACCGAGTCCGGCAGCAAGGAACGCATGCCGCTCGCGGCGATGGCGGACGTATGCGTGCCGCAGACTTCCATCAAAGTCAGCCGTGTGCCGGAGTCCCCCGCAAGGATGGCTTTGGCTTCATCGATCGTCCGATGGATCGGCAACACAGGCGAATTGGACTTTGTCATTCGCCGAGTTCTGCCAGGAGTTCAAAAATGTCGGCGGCCATTGCGGGGTCAATCCGTTCAATGGCGCATCCGGCATGAATCAGCACATAATCGCCGACCTCGGCTTCGACCAGGCCCATTTCAACCGTCATGCCATTGCCTTTGTATTCGGCCGTGGCGAGATGGTTGTCGAGCAGTTGGCTGATCCGGGCGGGAATCGCAAGACACATGGGATTAATTCCTTTCGAGTTGGCCAAGCCAGGCTTGGCCGAGACAGATACCGCCGTCATGGGGCGGAACTTTTTCATTCCAGTATACGCGGAAACCGGCTTGCTTTAAAGCGACATCCAGCTGATTTGTCAGAACTGAATTCTGGAATACGCCGCCACTCAGTGCAATTGTCGATATGCCTGTTTTTTTGGCCAGGCGCAGGCAAATCTCGAGCGCTACCTCGCTAAGTGCATGATGAAAGCCGAGTGCCAGGCGTGACACCAGGTCAAGCGTATGTTCCGGATTCTGGCCGGAGCTGTGCGCGGCCATTGTGGCAAAAATTGCACTGACCACCGGCGCCGGATCAATGATCAGGCTGTTGTCCGTTGAAGATTTATCTATGGCGAACTTGAGCGGCCACGGTGCCAGACCGCGTTCACTGGCGCTGATCGCCTGGTATTCCAGCAGGCTGCCGCATTCGCCTTCAAAGTGATTGACCGCACTGAGATCGAGCAACGCACAGACCGCGTCAAACAGGCGGCCGACGCTGCTGTTCGGTACACAGTTGATCCCGGCGCGCAAGGCAGTTCGAACCAGGGTGTACTTGTCGGAGGACGATTGCTGCTGCCCCGGGACAAGGTCAAGACCCAGCCAGTGAGGGTTTTGCAATCCGGCAGCTTCAAGGTAGCCGGCCAGGCTGCGCCAGGCATCGCGCATCCCGGTATCGCCACCCGGCAGCAGTACGGGTTTGAAATGGGCCATCCGGTCAAATGTCTTTCCATAGCAAAGCAGGAATTCCCCGCCCCAGATCGTCTGATCCGTGCCGAACCCGGTACCATCCATGGCGACCCCTATCACCGGCTGCACCAGCTGGTGTTCGGCGATCACTGAAGCGATATGGGCGTGGTGGTGCTGGACCGAAAGCAGCCCGGTTCTGGGGTTCCGGGCTGCCAGTCCCTGGGCAAATTCTGAACTGAAATAGGCAGGGTGCAGATCATGGCAAACCAGTTCCGGAACGATTCGCAGCAACTTCTGCAAGTGATCTTGCTGGCATTGCCAGGCTTCCTGGACATCCAGGCGGACCAGATCGCCAGCAGGCTGGGTCGGCCAGGCAAAACCAGCCGTCACCACGGCCGAGGTCGATTTCATGTCAGCGCCCATAGCCAGGATGGCAGGCGATTTTTCCCCACCACGGCCGAGATTGATAGCCAGGGGCACGTAGCCGCGAGCGCGCCGGATCAGCTGCATCCGACCTGAAATCCAGCGGACAACCGAGTCGTCCAGACCGGTCAGAATGGCCCGGTCGTGGGTCAGGATGCCCGCCAGTTGTGGTTGCTCCCGGCCAAAGCCGAGCATGTCCTGATCGCGGAAAATCAGCTGGTCATCCGAGCGATTGGCAGAAGTCATCACGAGCGGTCCGCAAGCTTCGGCGATCAGCTTCTGGATCGGGGTCGATGGCAACATCGCGCCCAACCAGGGACTTTGCAGCGAAACCGCCGCAGCCAGCTGAACGAGTAAAGTTGGCTGACCGGGGTCAGCCAGCTGACCGCGGTCAAGTTGTTGACCGTGTTGGCGCAGCAGGACGACCGGCCTGGCTTGGGAGCAAAGCAGGTCAGCTTCTGAAGGACTCACTTCGGCATAGGCCAAGATCTGCTCGGGATTCGCAAACAAAACCGCGAACGGTTTCTGCTCCCGTCGTTTGATCGCCCGGCAGTTCTGCACTGCAGCCTGGTTTTTTGCATCACAGACCAGGTGGAAGCCGCCGGTTGCCTTGACAGCGATGACCCCTCCTGCCTGGATGCAGGAGATTGCCCGCTCAAGTGCGGCAGATTCTCCAGCAAGAGGTGTTTCGACGAGGTCCTGACTGCCAGCACGCTCCAGCCAGTGGAGCATCGGACCACAGTCCGGGCAGGCGATCGTCTGGGCATGGAAACGGCGGTCATCGGCCGAACGGTATTCGCCTTCACAAGCCGGGCAAAGCGGAAAATGGGCCATCGTTGTCGTTTCGCGGTCATAAGGCAAGCGTTCAAGAATACTGTAACGAGGGCCGCAATGCATGCAGCTGATGAAAGGATGATGATATCGGCGGTCTGCCGGATCGGCCATCTCAGCATCACAATGGGCACAGATCGCCAGGTCCGGGGCTGGGAAAGCCAGGCCCTCGTCTTCCCTGCTCTGGCCGATCACAAAGGTTTCCGGTACAGCCGGCAACGCTCCAGGATCAAGCGTTTCAACATGATGGCGGATATAGACAGCTGGTTCTGGTTTTTCAGCCTGCAGCCGCATCCAGTATAGATCAAGTTGCAGGGCTGGACCGGCGATGATGATGTCGAGCATCCCGCCCGCATTCGACACATGGCCGCCCAGCGCCAGGTCGCGTGCCAGACGGGCCGCAAGCGGCCGCATGCCGACCCCCTGGACAATGCCCCACAGGCGGATCCGGCGGATTTCATAACCTTGAGGCATGGTCCTCAAACCTCAGCCAGCACCTGGGCTGCACGCTTTCGCATCCAGCTTGCGACCGCGGCAAATCCTTCGCCTTGGCGGGCGTTGACGGGCAGGACTTCGACGACCGGATTGAGGGCCCGGACACCGGCCATGAAGAAATCATGGTTGAAATCGACATAAGGCAGCAGATCTGCTTTGTTGAGCAAGATCAGATCCGCCTTTTCAAAGGCCAGCGGGTATTTATAGGGTTTGTCACTGCCATCGGTCGCCGTCACGATCAGGATTTTGCAGTGTTCGCCGATGACCATTTCCGCCGGGCAGACCAGGTTGCCGATATTTTCGATCAGCAGGAGACCCGGGCCCTGGAATTCGAAGTCAGCCAGCGCCCTGGCAATCTGATGCGAATCGAGATGGCAGGCGCCGTGGGTGTTGATCTGCAGGGTTTTCACCCCGAGGTTGCGCAAGGTCTGGGTGTCGATGTCGGATTCGATGTCACCTTCGACAACGTAATGGTTCCAGTCACTGAGCTCGCGGGTCAGGGCAATGATCGACGATGTTTTACCGACGCCAGGAGCGCCCATGACATTGAGGCTGAGGATGCCGGCCTGCTTGAGCCGGGCACTGGTCGCGGCTGCCAGCCGGTCATTGTCGTCGTAGATTGCCGCCATGACCCGGACTTTATCGGGTGCAGGCGATGATGACGACAGTGATTTGCCAGTGACCGGACCAGGAGCGGCGTGATCGATCGGATCATGGGAATGGTCCGAAACATTGGCAAGATCGTGATGATGGTCGTGGAGATGATCCAGTCCGTGGCCGCGGTGACGGCGGACCGGAAAAGGGCAAAGTTCTTTTTTCAGGCGGGAATTTTGCATCAGGTGTGCCTCCAGGATTTGGCAGGACAATAGCCGGTGGTATGCCAGCGGACATTCAACGTTCGTCAAATAACAGCCGACAATATTCATGATCGCTTCGAGGCACTCAGGCAGTGGCGAATTCGATCGATTCGATAAAGAATTCCTTGCCGATCGACGTCGGGTGGCTCAGGGTGCCACATTCAGGGCAGGCAAAGGAAAAGGGTTTACGTTCAAAATACAAATGGCAGGACGGGCATTCCAGCTGAGGCCTTACATGTCGGATATTGAGTGTCGCACCATCACACAGGGTGCCCGCCGCAATCAGGTCGAAATAGAGCTGGATCGTGTCACCGACATAACCGGCGTCTTCGCCAACGACGAGATCGATGGAACGGACCGGCCGTTGCCCATTGTCCTTGGCCTGCTCACAGGCGACCGCGACGATCCGCTCCGTGATCGGGTATTCATGCATGGAAAGAGTCGATCGACGGGCCAGCCGAGGGTGCCGAATACTGGGAATCCATCGTCAGGCATTTCTTTGGACAGACTTCGACGCAACTGTTGCACTGGATGCACATCAGGCGGTTGATCGACCAGCTTTTGTCATTCTTGACGACCTTGATCGCATGGGTCGGGCATTTCCGGTCGCACATCCCGCAGAAAATGCACTGCGGACCATCGATTTCGATATGGCCGCGGGTCTTGGCAAAAGGCGGCCGGACGGTGATCGGATAAAGCCGAGTCGCAGGTTTGGAAAACAGGTTCTTGAAAATGGTTTTGGCAAACGGGGTAATCGCCATGGCCTTTACCTCTCTGTGCAGCTGATGCAAGGATCGATCGTCAGGATCTGGAGCGGGACATCAGCCAGTTCGGATCCCGGCAGAATTTTCAGCAAGGGTGCGAGATTGGCGAAGGTTGGTGTGCGGACACGCATCCGTTCGAGGAACTTGGTGCCGTTACCGCGGGTATAGTAGATGACCTCGCCGCGTGGTTGTTCGAGTCGGCTGAAGTATTCACCGTTGGGATTTCCAGTGACTTTCATGTCAATCGGGCCAGTCGGCATGCGTTCGAAGCACTGGCGGATCAGGTCGATCGACTGGAGGATCTCCTCGGCGCGCACCGCACAGCGGGCAAAGCCATCGCCCTCTGTCCGGGTGATCGGTTTGAAGTCGAGCTGGCCGTAAGCGGCGTAACCGAGCAGGCGGGTGTCGTATTCGATGCCGCTGGCCCGCATCATCGGACCACAGGCACCCAGGATGTGGGCATCTTCCTTGGACAACAGGCCGACACCGACCAGACGGTGCTTGACTGAAGCGTCATTGAAAAACACATTGTTGATCGATTTGACTTCACTTTCGATCTGGTCCAGGATCTCGAGGAAATGGAGTTGCTGGATGCCATTGATGTCACGGCGGACGCCGCCGATCTTGCAGACCGAGAAAATAACCCGGCCACCAGTGGTCATGTCGAACAGATCGAGGATCAGCTCGCGTTGACGCCAGCACTGCATGAACAGGCTTTCGAAACCGAAGGCGTCGGCAAGCAGTCCCATCCACATCAGATGACTGTGCATACGTGACAGTTCAGACCAGATCGTGCGCAGGAATTTGGTGCGGTCGGGGATTTCCAGCTTCATGATGCCTTCGACCGACTGGCAGTAGCCCATGCCATGGATGAAGGAGCATATGCCGCAGATCCGCTCGGCCACATAGACATATTCCTGGAAATCTTTCTTTTCGACGAGTTTTTCAAGACCGCGGTGGATGAAGCCGATCGACGGGATCGCTTCAATAACCCGTTCGTCCTCGAGGACGAGATCGAGGTGGATCGGTTCCGGCAGGACTGGATGCTGGGGGCCAAAGGGGACAATTGTGCGATTACCCATGGGTCACTCCTCCTTGGCCGGTTTCGGCGCAAAGGGTTTCTTTTCAGCCATCCGGTAGAAATTGCCCTCGTAGTCGATGCTCATTGCCGAGAAATCAATGCCGAACAAATCGTGGATTTCGTTTTCATAAAAGGCGGCAGCCGGGTAATAGGTGCTGAGGCTCGGCAGCATCGAGACGGCAGGAACGACCAGCCGCAGCGTATCGAGATTGCCGCCCAGGACCAGTGAATAGTTGATTTCAATCCGGCCATCGGCGAGGGTCGTCGCGTGCATCTGGACCAGGCGGTAATTCTGGCCGCGGCACTGCTGGATCAGCGGTAACAGTTCAGCTTCTTCCAGTGGGATTATGCGTTGATCATTCATGGCGTTTACGGACCTCCTTACGGTTCTTCTTCAGTAGGGCCGACTTCTGGTCGAGCAGGGCTACAGCCTTGACGACACCGTCGATGATCGATTCAGGGCGCGCTGCACAGCCTGGCACATAGAGGTCGACTGGCAGGACTTTATCGATACCGCCTATGATGTTGTAGCATTCAGCGAAAATGCCGCCGGATGTTGCGCAGATGCCGACGGCAACGACAACTTTCGGATTGGGCATCTGTTCATAGAGCTGCAGGAGCACCGGCTTGTTCTGCTCGTTGACGGAGCCCGTCACCAGCAGGATATCGGCGTGCTTGGGGTTACCCGTGTTGATCACACCAAACCGTTCGACATCATAAAGCGGGGTCAGGCAGGCCAGCACTTCGATATCACAGCCATTGCAGCTGGAAGCGTCATAATGGAGGATCCAGGGGGATCTTGAGACTTTCATTTAAGCCACCTCTTAGCGTTGATTCGACAGAATCAGCAGGTTCAACATGGCAGCGAAAGCAGCTACCAGCCAGGAGCCGATCACAACGACCGGCCACTTGACGCGGGCGAATGTGTTGTCGATGACAATTTCAATAAAATAGATGAGCAGTGTGGCACCAAGGCCGATCAGGATCCAGGTCAGGGATGTGCTGGCAAAGAAAAGGAAAATCATCCCGAGCAGGAGGATCGTTTCGTACCAGTGGGCAATCTCGACCAGGGCCAGGTTGCGGCCGGCAAATTCGGTTGTGATGCCTTTGACGATTTCCTGATGGCCGTGATGGGACGTGCTGAGGTCAAACGGTGACTTGCGGAATTTGATCGTCAGGATGTAAACGAAAGCGATGAAAACGCCGGGGGTCATGATGATCGCCGGATTGGCCTGCAGGATGATGTCGCTGACCGAGAAAGATCCTGTTGCCAGATAGAAACCCACGGCCGTCAGAAGTATGGCCGGTTCATCGGCGAACATCATCAGGAGTTCGCGGTCTGCCCCGATAATGCTGTAAGGCGAGTTGACGACGTTGGCCGCCAGGACCAGGAAGATCCCGGCCAGTGTCAGGGCGAAAATGACCAGCAGCAGGTCGCTGCCGATAAAAAATATGGCGCCAGTGAAAATCGAGAAAATCAGGTAGATCATGACAAAGAAGGTCTGCGAGCGGTTGATGACCGCCGTTTCCTTTTTCCAGAGCTTGCCGACGTCATAGAAAGGCTGCAGCAGCGGCGGCCCGACACGGCCTTGCATCCGGGCTGATATCCGGCGGTCGACACCATTCAGGAAGCCGGCGATGAAAGGACCGAGGATCAGGTAGAGCAGCAGGGAACCGATTTTGATCTCCAGGGCTGTCAGTTCCATAAGCCACCTCCGATTAAGTAGATTGACATGATCAGCGTGAAAGCGGCCATCAGGTGCACCGTGTTCATCAGCAGCACCTTTTCACCAAAGAAGCGGCTGAGGTACCAGTTGGAGAGGAACACTTTGGATTCGCCGCCCATGGAGTTTGTGTAGTTGCGGTTGTCGCCGCGGTTGATGCCCGACATGTAGACCGAGGTGATTTTGTCATCCATCTTCGAAAAGAAGCGCAAGACCGAACGGCAGGATGGCAATCATGCCCAGCATCATCAGCATGATGATCTGGTTGCCGCCGCTGATGATATCGACCGGTGGCACTTTGAACATGTCAGCGAGGAACGGAATGACAATTAAGGCTGAGACCTGCGGGAATGCGACGCAGAGAACCAGGACAAGAAAGCTGAGGACATAGAGCGGCACCCATTCCAGGGGAGCGATTGGATTTTTCAGGGTTGACTCGTGATGCAGGACAGCAACCAGGCGGCTGAGCCATTTCGTCCAGTACATCAGCGTCGCTGCGCTGCCGTAGACCAGCAGCATGACTACGAACAGGTGGCCGGAATCGATGAAGGCCCGCAAGGCGGCCCATTTGGCGATCAACATGCCGAACGGCGCCAGGAACATCCCCGCGATGCCGATGACCATGACCAGGCCGAGGCTGGGTTCCTTGACGATCAAACCATGCATGTCTTCGATGTCGCGGCTGCCCAGCGCCTGTTCGGTTGTCCCGACAGACAGGAACAGCAGGGATTTCGAAACTGCATGGAAGAGGATCAGCATTACCGCAGCCCACAGCGACTCGAAAGTGCCGATACCGGCGCAGATCACGATCAGGCCAAGATTGGCGATGGTCGAATAAGCCAGCACTTTCTTGGCATCCGATTGCGAGATAGCTAACAGCGAGGTGATCAGGAAGGTCACCCCCCCGACAATGATGACCATCAGCCCGGCATTGTTGCCAACTAGCATCGGGCTGATCCGGATCAGCAAGTAGACACCTGCCTTGACCATCGTTGAGGAATGGAGCAGGGCGGATGAGGGAGTTGGAGCGACCATTGCCCCGAGCAGCCAGCGCGAGAACGGCATCTGGGCCGATTTGGTCAAGCCGGCGATCGCCAGTAGAGTCGCCGGGATGATCAGGTCAGCCGAGCCGACCAGGTTCAGGACCGTACTCAATTCGGTCACCCCGAAGCGGACACCGAGGTAAACGATCGCCCCGACAAAGCAAACGCCACCCAGCAGATTGAGCACCAGGGCGCGCAGGGCATTCGTTTGGGCTTCAGCGCTGTCCGGATAGCGGATCAGCAGATAGGAGATCAACGTGGTCAGTTCCCAGAAGAAGAAAATCCAGATCAAGTCGTTGCTGACCACGATGCCAAACATGGCCGTCAGGAAGACAAACAGCAAGGCCAGGAATTGCCGGGTCCGGTCCGGCTGCTCAGGGTGGTGGTGGTGGTGCTTGCGCATGTACGGCACCGTGTAGACAATGATCAGGCTGCCGACGATCGCGATAATGGCGATCATCATCAGGTTGAGCTTGTCAATGAACAGGTGATGTGACATGGATTCGCTGTTGTGTGATCCCGCGAATTCAAACCAGAGCATGGCAGCAATCTGGATGAACGAGAAAAATGAAACCATGAGCCGCTTCTTCTTGTAGCCGAGGTAAATCAGGTAGCCGGACAAAATCACCTCGATCGAGATCATCACGAGATTGATCAGTTCCGATTCGACCAGATAGAACACATTCGGGTAATTGTAGAATTGAGCGACAGTCAGTACCGTGCACCCGATGAGGAGCAATGACGCGGCGCCAGTCAGGATCTGCTGCCAGACAGGGTGGCGCACGATCAGCACCAGGACGGCGAAGATCAGTGGCGTGACCATCAGGAAGAGTATGTTCTCCATAAACATCTCCAGTCATTTGAAAATATATACCAAAATAAAATTATAGACCGATCGAAAGCCTATCGCAATGAAAACAGCCCGATTAAAAGCAGCTGTAAACGTTGACGTTATTATTTTCTTTCACGCATCCTGATTTTTCAGACAACTCTGCCCAAAGAATCCGGAAAGATCGTATCGCTTGCTGTTTGTTGACACCAATATCTGTTAAGTACATAATTGAATTGTATACATGGCCAAAATCAAGTTGTGAATTGTAGACACTGATTGTTTTTCATTGCATGCCTTTGTGAGGAGGCGATCACATTGAACACCGAATTCACACTTTTCCGTTCAAGAAAGCTTGCCAGCCAACTCAAAATCACCGCTTTGCTGTTAACCTTGGCCTTGATCATCAGCTTCTTGCCAATGACTGTTCTGGCCGACGGACCTGCATTACCAGCTCCGATCATCCAGACCATCCTGAAAACTGGAGACAAGACACTTGCGATCACCGTCGACAAAGACATTAATGCAGCGACCTTGCCCCTGGCTGCTGATTTGGGCGATGCTTTCAAAGTCAAACAGGGCGATGTCAGCTTAGGCATTGCTGGTTGTGCTCTTGGTGCATCAGCCAAAGTCATTGTTGTCACTACGGTTATAGCTTTTACCGGCGACAGCAACATCACCATCCGCTATGATGCCGACGATGGCGGGATCCGGGCGACTGACGGGTCCCGTTTGCGGTCATTCAAGCTAGCCGTACCTTACTCTCGCGCCGCTTCAGCACCGAGAATCACAACGCAACCGAAAAATATCAAAGTCAAGGTCGGTCAAGCGGCAAGCCTTTCCATTGTCGTCGCCCCGGTCACCGCTCCGGAAACGATCGCCTACCAGTGGTATAGTTATCCATCTCTCAGTAATAAAGATGGCCTTAAAGTCTTCACACGGGTGGGTACCTTGATCCCCGGTGCAACCGCTGCGACCTATGTCCCACCGACAGCAACCGCGGGCAAGACCTACTACTATTGCATGGTTTCCCATAATGACCCCAATGCGCCCGGCGAAAAAACAACCACGACCCGTTCTCATGCAGCCAAAGTCATCGTCTTCACCCAGATGAACGCAGAGACCCCGAAGATCACGAAACAGCCGACCAGCCTCAAGGTTAATCTGGGCGCCGTGGCCAGTCTCACGGTAGCGGCTGCGCCGGTCAGCCCTCCGGGAACGCTTTCCTATCAATGGTATAGCTATGTTCCCGAAAATAATCGCGGCGAATCCAAGAATGGCAAGTACCGGGGCACGGCAATCGCCGCGCCTGCAGGCACCGCTGCAACCTTCACAGTTCCCACTGCAACCGCTGGCATCACCTACTATTATTGTGTCGTGACCAATACCGACACGACAGTCCCCGGCAAACAGAAAGTCTCCATCAAATCCGCTATCGCCAAAGTGACAGTTATTGACCCTGCAGCCACTATCGCTGCAAGTGGTAACAGTACGACCAGCAGGAAGACCAGAACCACCCAGGATCGCGACGACAGAGACTGATATCTGAACGGACTTTTTAATCAATCAAGGGCCAGGTGATAATCCAGTCACCTGGCCCTTTTCTTTCAGATTATGGTTTAATAACAGCGTTGCCTTCGTCAACAAGTAGCTTTTCGGATCATCAAGCAATATTTCGCAAAGGTTGTAACCGTCATGCAGAATCAGTCAAATCCAACTCAATCAACTTTGAATCGCCTGAGTTCGCCACGGCTTGGCCCATTGTTCATCTTGTCGGCTGCATTACTCTGGAGCCTCGCCGGACTTTTCATCAAATATATTCCCTGGCATCCGATGGCGATCGCTTCAGGCCGCAGCTTGCTGGCTGCTTTTGTCTTCCTGCTCGCCTACCGAAAACGACTCTGGAATTGGCGCATCTTTGGTCAGGCAAACAGGACAACCTGGTTTTCAGGCATCGCCCTCATGCTGACCCAAACCGGTTTCATCATCGCCAACAAACTGACCACAGCCGCCAACGCAATCATGCTGCAATATGCATCGCCATTTTTCATTGTCCTGCTCGGAGCCCTGATCTACCACTACCGGCCGACGCGCCGCGAAGTGACTGCACTCCTGATCGCATCCGCCGGCATTGTCCTTTTTTTCCTCGACGATCTTTCACCGGGCAATCTGACCGGCAATATCCTGTCGCTTTTGACCGGCCTGACATTTGCTGTGGTCTTCCTGCTCAATAACCGGCCGGAATGTGACACCCCGGTGGCCTTGTTCATTGGCCAAGTTGGCACGTTCCTGACCGGATTGCCATTCCTGCTCAGCGTTCAGGACTGGCAGCCGAAACCGATCCTGGCCCTCTGTGTCCTGGGTTTCTTCCAGCTGGGGCTGGCCTACTTGTGCTTCAGTGTCGGCATCCAGTCGACCAGGCCTTTGTCAGCCAATCTGCTGGCGATGGTCGAGCCGATCGCCAATCCTGTCTGGGTCTTTCTCGTTGTTCACGAAATTCCCGGACTGCCGGCGATCGCTGGTGCAGTCATCGTCCTGGCCGCGGTGCTCTACCTCAACATCAACCGGATCAGGAAATCAGCTTAGCTGGGCCATCAGGATGTCCTGGCTGACGACATCTGAATAGAGCATCAACCGATCGGTTTCCAGGTTGACGACGTGGATAATGGACGCCCATCGAGACTGGTCCGGCAGGATTTCGGCCAGGCGGTTTTCATGCCGGTCGATGAATTCCGGCTGATAGGTCGTCACCTGGTTGTGTGGCAGGATCGCCACATAAAAGACATTGGCTTCGACCAGATCCTGGAAAAAGTGGCTGCCATAAGAGATTTCGGGGATCATGCCAGCGGTTTCAAAGGCGACCTCGGCCAGGATATTCACGTTGCTGATTTCTGAAAAATGGACAGGGACGCCGAGCGATGGCGTTGTCGTTCCCCAGCGCCCGGGTCCGAGCAAGGCAATGCCATGCTGGGCTTCATCACCCAGCGCGCGATTCAACTGGCCGATCACACGGGCGATTTCATAGCGATCCTGGTGGTTGAGTTGCGTGTATAATTCCGGACGAACGTAAATGATATGTTTGATGCTAAGCATCACATTTCCGCCCATAAAATTGCCGTTAGACTGGAGCAGGACATTCCGATAATCATTGATATCCGGAAAGATGATTTTCTGACCGAGGCCTTTCGTCTGTAATGGCCGGCACTGCAGCAGATTGAGTTTCAACTGGTGATCACTGGTCTCGTTGATGGTAAATTCAACATCGACCGGGTAAGCATAGACTTTTTCCAGGGCATCGAGCATTTGCCGCAGGGTCTTGACCAGACCCATCTCTTTAAGGAATTTGCGGAAACTCAAGACCCAGGTTTTCCTGGGCTGATAGCTTCTGCGGTCCCGCTGGTTTGGATTATCCTCCCAGTCTATATCAGCGACCAGGCTCATGTCCGTCTCTGGCATTTCCTGCAGGAGGGTCCGCAAGGGCACTGTCGACAATTTATTTTCGGCGAGGTCGATCAAGTCGACATAATGCTGCGAGTAAGTCTTTTCATCCTGGCGGTTGCCATGGGTTGTCAGCATCGGGTGGTCGAGGGCGACCAGGCGTGGATAGTCTCCTTCCACACGGTCGACCGCGCGTGTTCCCAGGCCATAGACCAGGCGCAGCATGCCGGCATCGGGATCCATGCTCTGGTCCCAGACATACAGATTGTTGGAGAAACCGACACCGGCCATCAATGGGTAATAGTAACGCTGATGATAGGCGCCGGACACACGCTGGACGAGCAGCGCCATCTGTTCATCCTGCTGAGCCAGTCCTTTTTTCAGGCGATAGTTCAAAGCCTGCTCATTCATTGTACTCGCATAGACGATCCGGACAGCCTGTTCAAACGCTTCATAGCGCTCTTCGGGACTCCCCTGGTTGGCACAGAAGATACTCTCGTATTTGCCGGCGAATGCATTGCCAAAGCCATCTTCAAGCAGGCTGCTCGAGCGCACAATGATCGGAGACTGGCCGTAATATTCAAGCATCTGCTGGAATTGTTCCTTGACCGAGGGCGGGAACTGGCCGGTCAGCAAGAGCTGTTTCAGTTCATCTGCTTTGGCGAAATAGCCTTGTTCAGTCTTCTGCTCGACACGGATTTTCCACCAGCCATTCTGGACGATATATGTATAGTATAGATCGGAACCGAGGTAGAACGAGTCATGGTCTTCGAGCAGCTCCGTCCATTTCAGGTCTCCAGCTTCGGACGCTGTCTTGATGATTTTCCGGGCCAGCAGCATCCCGACTGCCTTGCCGCCGATTTTCCCGGTGCCGATCTGGCGATGTTTGATCTCGAACAGATCCTCGAGGGTGAAATATTGCTTTGTCAGTCGGCTGATTTGACCCTCGGCGCCAAAAAGCAGGTGGCACAACCGGTCGGAGATCGCCGGCACTTGCACATTGGCGGAAAAACTTGCTTCAGCGTGCTGGAACAGACGATCCCAATAGTCAATCTGACGGCCAGTCTGGGCAGCAAGTGAACCCGTGCTGGCAATTTTCCTGACCTGGTTGAACAACTCGGTCGCTTCTGCACTGTTGGTGATCGGCTGGCCCTGGTATTCATCGATATGATGCAGCAGGAACATCGTCGGGCTGTATCGCTGCCAGACCTTGAGCGGATGCAGGTAGTACTGGCCATCGATCGCATAAAGATCAAGCAGGATCTGCGTGGTTTCACGAATCCGGGCGATCGCTTCATAAGCGTGCTGGCCGCGGCGCAAGGCGAAATAGGCGATGGTATCCAGTTCAAATAGATAAGGGCAGACGATCCGGAAGAAATTGCCGATCATCAAGTCAGAAGCCCAGACTTCCAGCAGGTCGGACAGACAGTCAAACACATAGAAGGCTTCCAGTCCGGCTTCTGTGATTTTCTGATAAATCTGGCTGGTGAAATGCTCAAAACCGGCATTGGGATCCAGCACACAACGTTCGAAGTCAGCATGAACCGGCAGATCATCTGGCACAGTATCTACTGGCAGAAACTGCTCAAGTAAATCATCATGCTGGCCAAACCGGAAATAGATCAGTTTGCGCTGATCGGCTTGCGCTTGCCGGACATAAGCTGCTACGCACATCTGGTATTCAGCGATCTGGTCAATCTGCCAGACAACATTGTCCCCGAGTCTCAAACTGGTCAGGATCTGGTCGACACTGGCAAGCCCAGTGCTCACGATCCGCTGATTAGTTTTTTCTGCCATATGTTCCACCACCTGCCATGGTCATAGCCAGCTTAAATTTCCATGCTCACCCAACCCTGTTTCAGCTATCAATTCTGGCTAACTGTTTCAGCTATCGATTTTAACTGTCTGGAGAAAAAAGGCGGCCCAAATAGAATTGGAACGCCTTTGCCCACTGATAGTTCAAGTATAGGGGCAGCCCGTTTTGTCGTCAAGATAGCTGCAAGAACAAGCAAATATTCCTGCATTTTTGCCTTTCGTTTATCAACTTGGCCATCATCGGCTACCGAACTTTCCGGTACATTAAACAGCCTTTTCGTATATTCTGCAGCTTGTTGACCGAAATTTTCCATTTTTGATTTTATGCCTAATCAGATGCAACTTTAAGTTATGCAATATTTCAAAACATGAATTTCATATTGATTTTGACTATCAATATCAAAATTGTCTTTTAACAGCTTGACAGGCGGCGAATCGGTGGTAAAATCCCACTCATAACAGGAAACGACAAAGAGGTCGCAAGCAGATGGCAATGCCATGTGCGAACGGCCTCTTTTTTTGTTTCAAAACTGATGGAGGAACAGTATGGCCACAATCAACTCAGGGGATATTTCCTGGATGCTGACGTCATCCGCATTGGTGTTGCTCATGACACCAGGTCTGGCATTTTTCTACGGCGGTATGGTCAAGCGCAAGAATATGATCAATACGATCATGTCTTCGGCGATGATCATGGGTGTCACAACAGTCATGTGGGTTCTTTTCGGATTTTCACTGTCATTTTCCGGATCAGGTTCGCTGATTGGCAACCTGAACTGGGCCGGGATGAATCTGGTCGAGACGACCGACGCTTTCAAGTACGCACCCACGACTCTGACCTTTGCGATTTTCCAGATGATGTTTGCCATCATCACCCCTGCGTTGATCACGGGTTCAATCGTCGAACGGGTTCGCTTCTCGGCCTTGATGGTCTTTGTCATCGTCTGGTCGATACTCGTCTACTATCCACTAGCGCACATGGTCTGGGGTGGCGGATATTTATTCCAGCTTGGCGCGATTGATTTCGCTGGCGGCAATGTCGTCCACATCAGTTCCGGTATCAGTGCTCTTGTTGCGGCTCTGGTGATCGGCAAGCGAAAAAATTTCGGCAAGGCCAAATATCATCCGCACAATGTCCCGACCATTTTCCTGGGTGCCGGCCTGCTCTGGTTCGGCTGGTTCGGCTTTAATGCCGGCAGCGCCGGTGCAGCAAACGAACTGGCTGTCCACGCTTTCATGACTACAACTGTTTCTGCTTCTGCAGCCCTTCTCTCCTGGCTCCTGGTCGAAAAACTGACCGTCCGCAAACCGACGCTCGTCGGCGCTTCGACCGGTCTGGTCGTCGGGCTCGTTGCGATCACCCCTGGCGCAGGTTTCGTCCCGATCTGGGCAGCACTGGTGATTGGCATGCTGGCCAGCCCGCTCAGCTACTACTTCATTGCCGTGATCAAGAACAAATTCGGTTATGATGACTCGCTGGATGCTTTTGGGTGCCACGGTGTCGGTGGTGTCTGGGGCGCCCTGGCTACAGGTATCTTTGCCCTCAAGGGTTTCAATCCGGTTCCGGAATTGGATGCCGTCCGCTGGAATGGTTTGATCACCGGTGATGCCACATTACTTGGCAAACAGGCTGTTTCCATCGTGATCACGATCGCCATCGCGATTGTTGGCACCCTGATTGCTCTCGCTGTAGCAAAACTCGTGACCGGTTCGCTACGTGTATCAGCTCGTGAAGAAGACCGCGGCCTGGACCTCGTCGAACACGATGAGTCCGCCTATCCATCCTTCAATGGCATGGATTGATCGGAGCAAGACATTTTTTGAAAAATCAATGCATGTTTACAAAGTAGCAAGAGAGGATCATTCCGATGAAAAAAGTAGAAGCCTATATCCGGCCGGATAAACTGGACGATGTCAAGGAAGCGCTCAAAGAAATCGATCTCAACGGTATCAGTATCAGCCAGATCATGGGCTGTGGCATTCAAATGGGTTGGACTGAATTCGTCCGCGGCTCGGAAGTTGACTACAATTTCCTGCCCAAAATCAAGATTGAACTCGTTGTCGTCGACTTCCAGGTCGAAGCAGTCATAGACAAAATCATCAGTGCCGCCCGGACTGGCGAGGTTGGTGACGGTAAGATTTTCATCTCGGATATCCGGGATGCCGTTCGCATCCGGACCGGTGAACGTGGCGCATCTGCCGTCAAATAGTAAAGCTGCCTGATTTCCCATCCATCCAGCCTTCCAGAGTGCGGTCCGGTCCAGTTTTATGGACGCGCAGCTCATGAAAAAGGCCTCGCATGTTTTGATGCATGAGAGGCCTCGCTTTATTTCGTTGTCTGGGCTTCGACCAGGTTCTTGCTGCCATAGATTTCCCGCAGCCGGGGTTTCTCGATCTTCCCGGTCGGATTTCGCGGTACCTTGGCAAAAATGATTTTATGCGGCCGCTTGTAGCGAGGCAAGTCCATGCAGAATTCGTTGATCTCGGCTTCGCTGCAGGTGGCTCCTTCCTTAAACTCGATAATCGCCGCAGCGATTTCACCGAGCCGTTCGTCAGCCAGGCCAATCACGGCGACATCTTTGATCGCGGGATGGCTCCTGAGGAAATCTTCGATCTGCACGGGGTACAAGTTCTCGCCGCCTGTGATGATCACATCTTTCTTGCGGTCAACCAGGTAGATGAAGCCATCTTCATCCATATGGGCCACGTCTCCGGTGTAGAGCCAGCCGTCTTTGAGGATTTCAGCGGTCGCTTTGGGATTGTTGTAATAGCACTTCATCACGCCGGGACCCTTGACGATCAATTCGCCGACCTCACCCGGCGCGACGGGTTCGCCCTTTTCATTGACAATTGCAGTCTCCCAGAGGTATCCCGCTTTACCGATGGCGCCGACCTTGTGGATATTTTCGACACCGAGATGGACACAACCGGGGCCGATCGATTCGCTCAAGCCATAGTTGGTATCGTACTGATGGTTCGGGAACACCTGTTTCCAGCGACGGATCAGACTCGGCGGCACCGGCTGGGCACCGATGTGCATCAAACGCCATTGATCGAGGCGATATCGGTCGAGCTGGATCTCCTCACGCTCGATGGCATCGAGGATATCCTGGGCCCATGGGACGAGCAGCCAGACAATCGTCGCCTTTTCCTCCGAAACCGCCTGCAGGATCCACTCTGGTTTGACCCCGCGGAGAATCACCGCCCGACCGCCAGTCAAAAGGCTGCCAAACCAGTGCATTTTCGCGCCGGTGTGATACAGCGGCGGAATGCATAAAAATACATCTTTATGCGTCTGGGCATGGTGGTTTTGCTCGGTCAGGCAGGCCGATACCAGTGCGCCATGTGAATGCAGGATCGCCTTGGGAAAGCCGGTCGTACCGGAGGAGAAATAGATCGCACCATCATCCTCATCCAGTAATTCAACCGCTGGTGCGGTTGATGAACAATAGGTGACAAGCCGGTCATAGCTGTCGGCAAAAGTCAGCTCATTCTCGCCAACAAAGAAGGTGGACTTGAGCCCGTGGAGGTGATCGAAAATCTGCTCGACACGCCCGATGAATTCAGGCCCGAAGACCAGGGTCTTCACTTCCGCCAGCTCAAGGCAATATTTGATTTCGTCCGCTGTATAACGGAAATTCATCGGCACCGCGAGTGCACCTGTTTTCAGAATGCCGAAATAGACCGGTAGCCATTCGAGGCAATTCATCAGCAGAATGGCGACTTTATCGCCTTTCTGGATACCTCGGGTCAGCAGGAGATTGGCAAAGCGGTTCGCCTTGATGTCAAATTCCTTCCACGTCATCTCGCGCCGGTACTTTTCGGTCGTACTGGTTTCGATCAGATTGTATTCGCGCCAGGTGACCATGTGGTCCGGTTGATTGGCCGGGTTGATTTCAACCAGGCTGACCTCAGAGGGATATAGTTTGGCATTTTTTTCAAGAAAATCTGTTATCGGCATCCTGCTGTATCCTTTCTTCGCTTAGAAAATTATTGATCAGCAAGCGCAAAATTTCAATCTCAACCGCAAAATTCAATCCCGGTTATTCGAAGAATTGAAATGGAGATCATGCAACACCAAAGGCAACTTCTTTCTTCTGGTGCTGCCAAATGCAATTTATGAATTATTTTATGGTATAATTAAACATATAACTGCATCGCCGAGTCTGCTCGTCTTCGATTCGCAGACAATTTTCGCGCAACGTTGCTTCAACAGGATTCTCGTCACCCATCAGCTTGGAGCAAATATTTCCGCCAGATCCGGGATCGTTTCCTGATTTGTAACAGGGCGGCAAAAAGTGAATTCTCTTTTTGTCTTGAAGCTGAAATCAATCGGCTTCTTTTTCAACGGATGAATGGAGACCACGACATGTTTGAGCTTTATAAAGCCCTTTTAGCCTATTGGCTAATCCTCGCTGCAGCGCTTGCAATTTCGCTTTTAATCTTGATCCCGCCATTGTCGAGACTCATCTACCTTGTCCGCTGGCTATTTCATGGCAACTGGACGACAACCGGGCGGCCGGTCCAGCCCGTGGTCTCTGAATCCGTCATCGATACACGATCTCACATGATGGCGCTGGCCAGCAATATGTCGGTCAAGCGTCAACCCTGGCGCAACCGTCTGACCGCCCTGCACTGGCGGGTCTATTATGACCTCCAACTGCTGCGGCTCCGCTTGAATCACACATCCGCCCGTACGATCGCGATTATTCCAGCGTCATTATGGCTGTTTGACAATTACAACCTTTTGTATCGGGAACTCAAGAAGTTCCAGTCTTCCGGCATCCTGAGCAGCATGCACCAGTTGCCGAATCAGATCAAAAGCTACTATCGGGGATTCCCACGCATTTTTGCCGTTGCCCATTCCCTGATCGCCTGTGTCAATCATCGTCTCCGCCCGGATAATATCATTAATTTGCTGAATGACTTCCAGGAGGTTCAGGTTCTCGAAGCTCGTGAGTTATGGGCACTTCCCGGCATGTTGAGCCTGGCGCTGCTGGAGCGGATTATAGAAGAAGCCCGTTTTGTCCTGAAAACAATCCAGGCAAAGGCTGCAGCGGACCAGGCAGCCGACCGGATTATCAGCCGCATCGAAGCAAATGAAACGGGCATCCTGGCTTTACTGGCCAATGAAACCCGGAAGCAGCGACATATTGATATAGCCTACGCCAGCCATCTTTACGCCAGGCTTCGGACTCAGCCGATTGATGAAACCGTCGTAGCCGGCTGGCTTCTGAACGAGTTAGCTGTGAAAGAGACCGACGCTCGCTGGCAGATCGAAGAAATCTCGGTCAAGGAAAGACAGCGGGAAGCCAATGCCGAAGCTTTAATCAGTTCGATGATCCTCAGCCTCAAGGAAGTCGGGGAAATGAACTGGGAAATCTGCTTTAGCCAAGTTTGCGTACTCGAAAAGGAATTAGCGGCCGACCCCTCCGGATTCTATGCCCAGATGGATTTATCCACCCGGCAGCGCTATCAGGAAGAGGTAGCAAAAATCGCCCGCCGTTACCACAAGACAGAAATTGATGTCGCGCAAAAATCTTGCCACCTGGCGCTCCATCCGCCGGAGGGTCGGTTTTTCGCCGTACCCGACCATGTCGGCACCTACCTGCTCGGCCGGGGACGTCCTTGGCTATGCCATGGCCTGAACCATTTGAAGCAAGACCGAAGTTCTTTTGCAGTGAAAATCAGCCCCCTGAAACGTCAGATCCGCAGCACGCTTTATGCAGCTGGGATTGTGTTCATTACATTGTCCCTCATGATGGGCACCGGCCGGATTCTTGCGAAGACACAGGGCCTGTCAGCATGGATGATTGGACTTGTCCTTTTTTGCCTGTTCATCCCATCCTTGTCCATTGCTGTTTTTCTCGTTCAGAATTTCTTCGTCAAGATGATCCGGCCCCGGCCACAGCTGGCGCTCGATTTTTCAGAGGGTATACCGGAAGATTACCGTACAGTCGCCGTGATGCCGGTGATCGTCGACAGTGCAGATCAAGCCCGGACTTTTGCCGAGCGTCTGGAACGCAATTTCCTGTCCAACCGTCAGGAAAACTTGTTTTTTGCCATGCTGGCTGATTTCAGTGATGCACCAAGCGAAACCATGCCGAATGATACAGCGATTCAGGAAGCTGCCAAGGCAGCTTTGCAGCGCCTCAATGACAAGTATGCCGCCGGTGAACCGCGTTTCTGGCTGCTCTGGCGGTCTCGAAAATGGAATCCTGCCCAGCAGTGCTGGATGGCCTGGGAGCGCAAACGTGGCAAGCTCGAGGAATTCAATGCGCTTCTGGCTGGCGATGGCGGCAGTGAAGCATCGGAATTCGATATCCTGATCGCAAAGAAAGAATTTTTTCCCACCGTCCGGTATGTCATCACGATCGATGCCGATACCGAAATGGTCAATTTGAGTGCCACCAAGTTGGCTGGCATCCTGGCCCATCCACTCAATTATCCAGTGATCGATCCTCGCACCAAGCATATCCTCGAAGGCTATGTCATTATCCAGCCTGAAATCCGCAACCGCAAAAGTGGCTCTGGCTCCAGCCTTTTCGCACGGTTCCTCGATGGTCAGGTCGGGGTCGACCCCTATGCAAGTGTATCGGCTGACTTATACCAGGACGCCTTCAGCGAGGGCAGTTTCTATGGCAAAGGGATCTATGACCATCGCATCATGCACCGGATGCTGCATGGAACCATACCGGAAAACACGGTGCTCAGCCACGACTTGCTGGAGAGCAGCCTGACGCGCTGTGCTTTTGCCGGAGGTGTGATCCTGATGGACACTTCGCCGCCCGGCGTTGCGGCCTATTTCAAGCGTGAACATCGCTGGATCCGTGGCGACTGGCAGCTATTGCCCTGGCTGGTCCTGGGGGCCAGGCTCAATTGGCTTTCCCGCTGGAAAATGTTCGATAACCTGCGGCGCAGCTTGACCGCAGTCGCATCTGTGGTTCTTGTCCTGGTCAATCTCCTGCTCGTCCCATCCCTGCCATGGCTTTGGCTGCCCTTTGTCCTTTTCGAATCCGCCTGGCGATTCGTGAGCCTGCTCCTTGGCATTATCATCCAGAAATTGCGCAATCAGGCGATCAGGGTCGCTTATACCAATCTGGTTCGCTGCATCGGCAGTCTGCTGGCCCAAATTGCACTGAGCTTGACGTTGTTGCCTTTCCGGGCCACTGTTGCCCTGGATGCAATTGTACGTACATTGTTCCGGCTGATGGTCAGCCACAGCAAATTGCTGGAATGGCAAACGTCTGAATCGGTCGAAAGAAACCAGACCAACGCCTTATCAGGCTATTTCCGGCGCATGTGGCAGCCAATGATCATCGGCCTGGTTACTTTGGCTGCAGTCGGACGAGTCATCTGGCTGACTGGCAGCATGACGCTGGTCCTGGCAGCCGCCGGGCTGCTCGGTTTATCCTGGATGATATCCCCTTGGCTGGCCTGGCGGATCAGTACGCCAGTCCCGAAAAAACCAGCTGGCGGACTGGATGATGGACAGCGCGAGCAGCTGAAACAGTTGGCCCGGCAGACATGGTCGTATTTTGAAGCAGTCGCCACAGCAGACAGCCACTGGCTTTGCCCCGATAATTACCAGGCTTTTCCCGGCCCCCGCCTTTCCGACAAAACCTCCCCGACCAACATTGGCTTGCAGCTGCTGGCAGCTGTCTCAGCCTGGAAAATGGACTTCCTTGATATTCCAGGTTTAGTCAATTGGGCTGAAAGAACCTTGGCCACTGTGGATCAGTTGCCCAAGTGGCATGGTCATCTCTACAATTGGTACAATGTGCGGACCCTGCAATTGCTTGAGCCCCGATATGTTTCAACCGTTGACAGCGGCAATTTCGCCGGACATATCCTGGTCCTCAAACACGCGCTGCTGCTTGCTAAAAAACAGCTCGACCTTGAGGATCAGTTAACCGGGCAAATCACCGCACTGGTCAATCAGATTGACCAATTGGTTCATGAAACTGATTTCAGCAAACTGTATGATCATAATCATCGCCTATTCCATATCGGATACAATGTCTCCGCTGAGCATATGGACAGTGGATATTATGACTTGCTCGCGTCAGAATCCCGCCTGACCAGCCTGTTGGCTGTTGCCAAAGGCGATGTGCCGCAAAAACACTGGTTCGCGCTTGGGCGGCCATTGACGATGGTCCGTGGCATCCCGACCCTGGTCTCATGGAGCGGTACGATGTTCGAATACCTGATGCCAAATCTGGTGCTCAAAGTCGTCCCTGGCAGTATTCTGCATTATAGCTGCATGGCTGCAGTCATCAGCCAAGTGGCCCACGGTAAAAGGCTCAAAATACCTTGGGGCATTTCCGAATCGCAGCATTTCCTGTTTGACCAGACTGGCAACTATCAATATGGTCCGTTCGGCATTCAGCGTCTGCGCCTGCAGTCAAGTCTCAAACCGTCCTCTGTGGTAGCGCCATATGCAACCGCGCTGGCCCTGGACATACTGCCCCACAAGGCAATGGCCAATTTGACAACGCTGCTGAACATTGGGGCAGGCGGTGAATACGGACTGTTTGAAGCACTGGACTTCGGCCGTCCTGACGCAACTTTGCTCGAACCTTTTTCTGTGGTACAGAGTTTCATGACCCACCATCAGGGTATGACGTTAGCAGCAATTACCAACTTGCTGCTTGATAATGCTCTGCCAAACCTTTTCCACCTGGAACCGATGATCAGGGCCACAGAGGTCCTGCTCGAAGAAAGCCAGGCAGCCTGCCTGGTTTCACTGGCGCGCAAAGGCTATACGATCCATGCTGATCGTGAAGAAATAGACGAGGAGGCATTCGAACCGCGGGTCTACCTGCAGACCGAGCAGGCTAATCCGCCGGCTCATGTGCTCAGCAATGGCCACTACACATTAATGATGACAGCCAGCGGCGATGGTTTCAGCGCCTGCGACCAGATCCAGATCAACCGCTGGCGGCCTGACTTGACTGGCAGTGGTTACGGCAGCTTCATCTATGTGCGAAACCTTGATTCGGGTCTGACTTGGAGTTCGACTTTCCATCCCACACGGCAAAAACCCGATAAGTATCAAGTTGATTTTGCCCATGACAAAATTGAATACCGCCGGCAGGATGGCACTATAGCTACTCGAATGGACGTCACGGTATCACCAACCAACAACCTGGAGATCCGGCGTGTGACGCTTGCCAACCGGGGCGAACGACCAGTCACCCTGGAAACGACCAGTTACCTTGAGATTGTCGCCGACCAGTATCTGGCCGAGGCTGCCCATCCGGCTTTCAACAAGCTATTCATCGAAACTGAATTTATCCGCGAAGATAACGAGCTGTTGGCCTGGCGCCGGCAGCGAGCAGCAGATGACCCGACACATTATGTCGTCCATCAGGTTTATGCCGATACACCCATGGCACGGCCAGTCGAGTTCGAGACCGATCGCCGGGTTTTCATCGGTCGAGGGCGAACTTTGAGTCAGCCAGAGGCACTCGAAACCCGATTTCCGATGTCCGGGCGAGCAGGTTTTTCAACCGAACCGATCCTCAGCCTGCGTGCGATCGTCGAGGTCCCGGCTGGCCATTCAGTGACCATCTGCTATGTAACTGCCTATGGCCGGTCACGGGAAGAAGCGCTTTACCTTGGCCGATTGCTCGGCAAAACGTACAGCGATGAACACATCTTCTCCTTTGCCCACACAAGCAGCCGCCTTGAAATGAAATTCCTCAATATCAGCTCAAGGCAGCATAATGCCATCCAGAACCTGATCAGCGCGATCTATTACCCGACGTTGGCGATGCGAAGCTCGCCAGCTGTCCTGAGCCAGAACTCATTGGGACAGAAAGGATTATGGCGCTTCGGCATTTCTGGTGACTACCCGATTCTGCTGTTGAAAATCCGTGAAGCCAAGGAACTGCCGGTTGTCAAAGATGTACTTCTGACTTATGAGTTCCTGCGTGCTCAGTGTGTCAAAGTCGACCTGGTGATCATCAATGAAGAGCCTGCCGGTTATGATCGCCCACTGCACCATCAGATCATGGAATTGACGGCTAATCTGAAAATTCATGAGCCGCCGAATAGCCAGGCCAGCTTGTTTATCCTGCCAGCCTTCATTCTCAGCGAAGCTGAAATCATTCTGATCTCAACGGTGGCCAGGATTGTCTTCAAACCGGACGTCGGGTTGTATTTCCAAATGCCGCGTCCGAACAAGGCCAGCCGGTTGGCTGCACCTGCATCGACAGGTACACCTTCAGTCTATGGCCCAGCCAGTTTTGCACCATCTGGCTCAGATCAGATGATCGCAAAACTAAGCCCTCAGCAGCCTGTGATTGCTGATCAAAACCTGCACTTCTTCAACGGAATCGGTGGTTTCTCGCCAGATGGCCGGGAATACATGATGGGCCTGAGCCGCGATACTTATCCTCCTGTGCCATGGATTAACGTCATGGCCAACGACACCTTTGGTTGTCTTGTTTCAGAGACAGGCGCCGGCTATACATGGGCCGGCAACAGTCGGGAAAATAAACTGACCACCTGGTCCAACGATCCAGTGCAAGATCCGCCCGGCGAAGCCCTGTTGATCAAAGATTTGCTGTCTGGTGAACTGACTTCCCCGACAGCCCTGACCGTCGCCCGAACCGGCCAATACACCGTACGCCACGGATTCGGCTATTCGGTCTTCAGCCATCAGCAACTGGGACTCAGTTTGAACTTGACCGTCCTGGTCACTGCACAAGATCCTGTCAAATTGTGGCGGTTGGAAATCGAAGAACTGTCCGGCCAGTCGCGTCAGCTGTCCGTGACCTTGTTTGTCGAATGGGTGCTAGGTGTGCTGCGAGAACAGGGTGCACCCTATATCCTGACTGGATATGAACCAGAGCAGGACTTGCTGTGGGCTCGAAACCTTTACAATGACGAGTTCCGTGACCAGACTGCCTGCCTGTTCGCCAGCGAGCCTATTTCTTCATTCAGCGGCGACCGCCAGTCCTTTCTCGGCATCGGCGGCCATATCCGCAATCCGCAGGCCTTGACCGCGAACCGACTGGACAACGCAGTCGGTGGCGGCCTGGATCCCTGTGGGGCAATCCAGGTCATGGTCGATCTGGCTGCACATGGCAAGCAGGAGCTGATCTTCGGATTATGCCAGGCGCCCGGCCTCACACAGTCAGCCGACCTGGCTTCGCGGTATCGTCATCCTCGAATTGCAAACCAGGCTCTATCGGATGTCCAGGATTTCTGGCAAAGCAAACTCGGGCAGGTTCAGGTCCATACACCTGACCGAGCACTCGACTTGATGGCCAACGGCTGGCTGCTGTATCAGGTGATGTCCTGCCGGATCAAAGCGAGGGCTGCCTTCTACCAGTGCGGTGGTGCTTTTGGTTTCCGCGATCAGCTACAGGACGTCCTCGCCTGCCTGGATGCCGATCCAAAGCTCGTTCGCCGGCAGATTCTCCGGGCATGTGCCCATCAGTTTGTCGAAGGTGATGTCCAGCACTGGTGGCACGAACCCTCCGGGGTCGGTATCCGCAGCCGGATATCCGATGATCTGTTGTGGCTGCCCTTCGTTACAGCCGCCTATGTGCGCCAGACAGGCGATCTGGCTCTGCTGAATGAAACTGTTAATTATCTGCAAGGTGACCTGCTGGCTCCGACCCAGAATGAATCGATGTCTGTGCCTGGTATTTCCAGCGAATCCGGCAGTGTTTATGAGCATTGCCTGCGAACGATTGCCAGGTCGAGTCAGACGGGCATCCACAACCTGCCTCTGATGGGCAGTGGTGACTGGAACGATGGCATGAACCAGGTCGGGAGTGGCGGCCAGGGCGAAAGTGTCTGGCTGGCCTGGTTCATCATCGCTGTCTTGCGTGATTTCGCACCGGTTTGTGAAAAGATGGCGGACGAAGAGATATCACACAAGTACCTGCAGCAAGCAGAAACACTGCGTGGACAAATCGAGCTGTCGGCTTGGGATGGCCGCTGGTATATGCGGGCTTTCTATGATGATGGTACACCGCTGGGTTCAAGCAGCAGCTCAGAGTGCCAGATCGATTCGATCAGTCAATCCTGGGCTGTCCTGTCGGGCGGGGCTGAACTGAGCCGGGCAATCCTCGCCGTTGATTCGGCCAACCGTTACCTGGTGCATCCGGAAAGCAATGTCATCCAGCTGCTGACACCGCCCTTTAACATGTCCCCACATGATCCAGGCTATATCAAGGGTTATTATCCTGGTGTCCGTGAAAATGGCGGACAATATACCCATGCAGCAGTCTGGTTGGCCATGGCCAATGCCAAATTGCATAACAGCGCAGAAGCCTATCGCCAGCTCACGATGATCAATCCCGTGAATTCGACGGCTACACTCAAGGATGTTTTGAAATACGAAAAGGAACCCTATGTCGTGGCAGCGGATATCCTGGCCTGTGAACCAATGATGGGCAAGGGCGGCTGGAGCTGGTACACCGGTTCAGCCGGCTGGTTGTACCAGTCGATCCTGCACACCTTGCTGGGTATCCGGCGCGAGCAGGACAAGATATTCATCGAGCCAGCCCTGCCCATGGTGTTCAGTAATTATTCCGTGGATTACCAATTTGGCAATTCTCGTTACCAGATCCAAGTCAGCAGTGCTTCAAGCTATCGTCAGCCACGCTTCATTTGCTCGCTGGATGGACAAACCTGTCCTGGGCCATATATACCACTCATTGACGATGGCCAGCTGCACCATATTGAAGTGCAGTTGTTGCCTTGAACCACCTGGGTTAACAACCAGGCGTCAAGTAAAAAAGAAGGCGGAATCAACTTCCGCCTTCTTGCCTCATCAATAATCCCGAAATAATCGATGGTATCATAAACAATAATCACACATCCGGCGGATGTCCCGGAGCCGCAAGGCAGTAATTTTCCGATCGATGATGAAATGCTTATGGTGATTGATCTCAATGATGAAGTCGCCGATGTGGGCATTCAAGGGCAGATCTTCGCGGGAAACACGGGTGGAAGAGCGATCAGACGTGGAGATCACAGCCTCCTGTTCTTCAAAATGGTCAATAAAGCCTTCAATTCTGTTCATCTATAAACCTCCCCACCGCAAGCCCTGGTCCGTGGGGTTTAAATAAGCCCAAATGCCGGAAACTCCGGAACATGGATCGAATTTATTTCCATTAATCAAGGTGCGCGGTACCTGATCTTTCGATCTGTCGAACTCCGTTGGTGAGAGGATCTCGTTCATATTCACGGGAGTTTACTTATATTATAACACTTTACAACCCTGTTAAAATTTTAATTGTAAAATATTTAAGCATATGTCCTTAATGATGTTCATGCAGGATTGGCACTTTAATGACGGTCAGGCTTGGCCATCGCCTCGCGCCGCATGGCTTCGGGCATCTTTTCGATCGCATAGCGGAGGGCTGTCCTCGGCATGGTTTCACGGTTTTGAATAACATATTCAAAAATTTCCTGCTGGTGGACTTTGCTCGCCTCCTTGAGCAGCCAACCATATCCTTTCTGGACCAGGTCGTCTTTGTCGACGAGCAAGATATCCGATAACTCAATGATATCGCCAAATAATTTGCCTTTCCGGGCGGGGATAATCAATGATACTGCCGCTGCACGCCTGAACCACCGGTTTTCGGACTTGGCCCACTGTTTCAGGTTGGCCAGGTATTCAGGATAAAGTTCAATGAAAGCGCCAAGGGTGTGATTGCAGAAAGTGTCGCACTTTGCCCAGTTGTTCACGTAATCAGCGATCCAATTTTCGAAACGTGTGAAATCAGCCGGCTGGTATTGGTCACGCAATCGGTAAGCCCATTCAAAAGCGATAAACGATTCTTCGTTATAATCCGATCTGAGTAATTCCTCAGCAAGCGAAAAGATTTCTTCCTTGCCAAGATGCTTGATCGTCGCAAAGGATTGCCTGGCCAGCTGGTTGACGATTGCTGTCCTGACGCCATAGAAGGTCACGCGCTCTTTGAAAAAGGACTGGGAAACACCGATGGTGTGATCATCAGCCTGTTGTTTCAGTTCCTTGCGGATCGAAGCAATGATATCCAGTTCCATGCTGCGCCGCCTTTACTTGACTAAAAAGGAAGATCTGAATTCAGCATTGATCTCGGCAAGCTCTTTTTCGCCATCGATGTAGGGCTGGTACATGTCATAGGGATTGATCGCGCCATAGGCCCCACAGGCCGAACAATTTTCGCAGCCGCCACTACCACACCCCAGTGAATCCCTGATGATTTTCTCCCGCTGTTCCTTTGTCGTGTTCTTGATCAGGTACTCATCCATATTGCCTCTCCTTTTCCTTTCACCTGATTTAATTTTACATCCAATGACAAGGTGAATCTTGGCTCAATCAACCAAGCTGTTAAGTGCTTTATTACATTTTGCGGAAAACATTCAGGAATTTTGCTATGATAATATTATTCAAGCGTTACATAGATTCCGTTATTTGTGCTTTGACTTGGGGTAGCCGCAATGAATAAAAACCTTGTAAACGGTTTAAGAGTTCTTGCCGTCCTCTTGATCACCGGAGGCCTTTACTGGTCCTCGCAATACAACTATCTGCTGTTCCATAGTCTGGCCGAGCTCTTCAGCGTGGTCATCGCCGCCACGTTCTTTGTCATTGTCTGGAATGCCCGAGATTACGCGAAGCAAAAGTTCAATTATCTCGAGTTTATCGGGATAGCCTATTTGTTCGTCGCTGGCCTGGACTTTCTGCATCTCCTGGCCTTCAAAGGCATGCCGATTTTCGAAGACTATGACTATTATGCGAATCAACTATGGATCGGCGCCCGCTACCTCGAGAGCCTCTCCCTGCTCGTGCCCTTTGTGTTACTGCGGTTCAGAAGGCGCTATATCCATCCTCATTTGACGTTCGCCATCTACACCTTCATCTTTTCCGGAATTGTTGCCTCGATTTTCGTATTCAAGATATTCCCGATTTGCTTCATCGAAGGTTATGGGCAAACGCCTTTCAAAATTTTCAGTGAATATATCATTATCCTGATCTTGTTCGTCGATCTGCTCCTGCTGCTCAAGAACAAAAAGGTTTTCAATATCACGGTCTATCAATACCTGTTCGCATCGACAATTTTCACGATCTTTTCCGAGCTTGGATTTACTGCTTATACCGATAATTACGATGTTTCCAACCTGTTCGGGCACGTGTTCAAAATCATCTCTTTTTACCTGGTTTATAAGGCGATCATCATCACCTGTATCAATGAACCCTATAAAACGATATTTAAAGAACTGAAAGATAAAGAAGCTGCCCTGTATAAAACGGCAATGACTGACGAATTGACCGGACTCTACAACCGGCGCGCAGCGATTGAGTTGATGGGTAAAGTACTCAAAAACGCTGCCCGGGCCCATGAAAAAGTCTCAGTCTGTTTTATCGACGTCGACAACTTGAAAAAGACAAACGACACCTACGGACATGACGAAGGCGATAACCTCTTGAAAACTGTTGCCAGGCATATGGTCTCCCAGGCGCGGGAGTCTGACTACACGTGCCGGATTGGCGGCGACGAATTCCTCCTGATCCTGCCAAACACCCCCATCGCGGAGTCCGAGATCTTGATCAAACGGATCACGGCAGCTCTGGATCAATACAACTTGAATGGCCTTAGTCCCTATCCTGTCGATTTCAGCTATGGCTTTTCGGAATACGATGGGCAAGGTCCGGTCGAAATCGACAAGTTACTTGATCAAGCTGACGACAAAATGTATCAGAATAAAATGCAGAAACGCTGGCTCGATGAAGCAAACAGGAAAACGCCCGGCGATTGAACAGGGCGAACTGATGATGCTTCATTCCACCACGGTTATTTTACTCCGGATCATTCCCATCCAGCAGCTGTATGGAATGGTGCCCGTTTTGGCCGGGATGAATTCAATCACATTGTCGCCCGGTACAAGTTGCTTCTCAACCTTGTATTCAGGGATCAGCAGACGGTTGTTGCAGCCGGTGATGTTCTCTTCAGTTGCCTGGATCGTCCATTTGACCGGTACGCCCGCTTGGACTGTAATGGGTTCATAGCGATCGACTCTCAACTGGGTCGTGATGAGCTGTACACCATTCTCGACCACCGGCGCGGCCAACGACCTGGCTTTGCTGGCAATTGCTGTATTGGCGGCATCGGTAGTATTGGCGGCATTCGCTGTATTGGCGTCATTCAGGTTCATTGACAAGGTAGGCAGTGCGATACCTGAGACACCAAGGCCGTTCTGGAACATCACCACACCGAGGATGACAACCAGCAATGCGCTGACCTGGACCATCCGTTGCGTAAACTTCCTGCTGAGCAGAGCACTTAAAGCCCCGAGTCCAAACATCAGCGGTACGGTGCCAAGACTGAAAAAGAGCATCGAAAGAGCACCTTTGACAGGACTGCCCGTTGAAAGTGCATATAGCTGCATGGCCTGCAGGGGACCACAAGGCATCAGGCCATTCAGCAAGCCAATATAGAAGGGACTATTGCTGCCGGCCGCCTTTTTTTCATTGATCTTGCGGGCAAATATTTTCGGCATTCTTGGATTCAATTTGCGTAGTCCAGGAAAAACATTCAACATATTCAGCCCCATGACCACCATGAAAACACCGGCTGTTATCGCCACAAAACCCTTGGCCTTGCCGGAAAAACTGACCACAGATCCAAGTGCACCGACCACCCCGCCGATCAAGGTGTACGAGATGACCCGGCCGGTATTGTAAAGCAGACTGGGTTTGATGTTTTCAAACCTGCTGCCTCCTGAGGACGTGGCTTCTGTAACCCGGACGCACTGGGAAAGATTGATCCCGCCACACATTGCCACACAGTGGACCGAAGTCAAAAGACCAATCACAAAGAGCAGTCCGAACCCCATCCCTGTTTGCGCAACCGGAAACTCATTGAAGAACTTGAATCCACCGAATTGATTGATCACCAACAGCAGGACAGCCAGGACAATACCGACTCCAATGATCTGATTGATATTGGACTTTTGCATCGAATATTTTACAACGTCCTGTCCTGCTTTTTTGCCCATCGGTCTGGATGTTGGCAAAGTCCGTCTGATCCGGTAATCGAGCGACTCAATCAGTCGTTCAATTTGCCTCTGGTCAGTCAGGTTGGCATCGAAAGTGACCATCGCACGGCCTTTGGTATAACTGACATCAACTGATTTTATACCTTCAGTTTTACGGAGGACATTTTCAATCCTGTTCTCACAGTTGATGCAGGTCATTCCATCGATCGGAATCATTATGTTTGCGAGTTTTTGTGCCATAAGCTCTTCTTTCCGCTCGTTGAACGTCATTTACTGGAGATTGAAGGGTTTCAGGAACTTGTCTTCAGAAACCATTTTCCCGGAAGTGTCCTTCATCTCCACTTTGGCAAAAGCCCAACCCGTCACTTTTTCTGGATCGACACCAGCTTCAATCAAGATTTTAGGATCGAGGACAAAAACGATATCCTTGTCATTCTTCGCCATATCCTTGGCCCATTCAAACTTATTACCATTCCCGAGATCGACGCCATAGTGGTCGAGTGCGGCATGATAGCCAATCGCTTCCCGTTTGAGTTTGACAATTTCCTGGTAGGACGCCAGTGGTGCTGCCTTCGCGCTGTCGGGAAAAGTTTCGCCGCCCAAGTCCTGCCCGACCATCAACTGGCCATCTGCATACACGCCGCCCGGTAACTTGGCCGGATCGAGTCCAGCGTCGATAAAGGGCTGGGCAGCCACTTCGATCATCACATCGTGCGGGGCGGAGGTTTTGAAATCACTGCTGAAAATAAATCGCGCTGTCTTGTCCGGGGCATTCAATGACCAGCCACCATACATATCATCTTTCACAACATCGGCGATCTTCAGAACCTTGTCAAAAGATGTGACCGACACTTTGCCGATAACATCAGTTTGAGCGCATGAAGTCAGGGTGATTAGCGCGGTCACGGCGATGGCGCCGACTGTCAGAAATTTTTTCATATCCCGTATCCTCCAGAATGATACTTTTTAATGTTACCCCGGAGTTTACAGTGCTTTTGTGGAGATATTATGGAGAAGCAGTCACATGGGATAATCGGCAGTAATAAGTATCGACGGATAGTCGGTACGACTTCACTATTTCCGCGGTAAAGCCACGCGAAACTGGCTGCCCTTGCCCAATTCACTCTGCACAGTGATTTTCCCACTGTGGGCTTCGACAATCGACTTGACGATCGTCAGGCCAATTCCAGAGCCACCTGTATCGCGGTTCCGCGATTGATCGGCGCGATAGAATCGTTCAAAAATGTTGGGCAGGTCCGTTTCGGAAATACCGATTCCGGTGTCACTGACAATGACATCGATCGTCTGGTCAGTAACTTCTGTTTTGACATTGACCCGGCCTCCTGCAGGGGTATATTTGAGCGCGTTGGCAATCAAGTTGATGAAGACCTGGCTCAGCTTGTCATCATCGGCCAGAATGGTCGCCGGACTGGCATCCAGAGTTAATTCAACTTGTCTGTTCTGGAAGTCTTTTGTGAAATTTCCTGCGATCCGCTGCAGCAGCGTCGCAATGTCAAATTGTCTTTTATTCAAGACGAGATTCTTCTGTTCAAGATCTGTCAGCCGCTCCAGATCGCTAACCAGTTTGGAAATCCGTACGACCTCGCCATGGCAGTTTTCAAGTCGTTCTTGATCTGCTGTCCAAGTGCCATCGAGGATCGCCTCCAAGTGGCTCTGCAAAATGGTAATCGGGGTCCGTAATTCATGAGCGACATCGGAAGTCAGCTGTTTGCGTAAATTCTCCTGTTTGCCTAGCGTTTCAGCCAGACTATTGATCGAAGTCTGCAATTCGGAAATCTCCCGGGTATTCGAGTTTTCGCCAATCCGGTCAGAATAATTACCGCCAGCAATATTCTGAGTGGTTTCAATGACCCGCGTGATCGGCTGAGTCAGTTGCCTTGCCAGGATAACCCCCAGAATAATTGAAACGACCAAGGATACAAAGGCGGCAGACCACAGCAGCGTATTCAAGGTCTTCAGGAATTTGACATCTAGCTCAGTGTAAAAGTAAGGTCCGTAATAGCCGATATCGACACTGCCGACTGGTTTGCCACCTTGAAGAATCGGGTACTTCTGCTCTACATAGCCACCCTGGAAATTGCTGTTTTGCGCAAGCATGGTCTGGGCCACATTGGCCAGGATCATCGTGCACATGCCATTGTTGTGAACCTGTGCGTCCCAGAGTACCTGGCCATCCTGATCTTTGAGGCGGAGCAGCAGCCCCTCACTCAGAGTATTGACCCCAATGGTTTCAAGACCACTGGCATCCCACTGATTACCCCAGTCGACATATCGGCTGGAAAGCAAGTCGACAATGCTGGTGATTTTCTGATTTTGTTTGTTGATCGCATAATTTTTAAACTGATCGGCGAGAAAATAGTTCGCCAGTACACTGACGAAAGAGACCATGATCAGGGTGACCAGCAGGAATGACAACGTCAGTTTGATTTTCAAGCGGATTTTCATCTGGCCTCACCGCCAAACTTGTAGCCAATGCCGTGCACGGTCAGGATATAGTGCGGATTTCGCGTATCATTTTCGATTTTCTGCCGGATGTTTTTGATATGGCTGTCGATTGCCCGGTCATTGCCCTGGTAATCATCATCCAAGGCCAGCGAAATGAGCTCGTCCCGGGTGAACGATTTAGTCGGATACTTGATCAATGTCATCAGGATTTTGAATTCATTCGGCGTAAAGGAGACTACTTCGCCTGATTTCCGGACTTCATGGCGAAGATTGTCGATAACCAAGTCACCATCGTTGAACGAAAATTGGCTGGTCAGGGGGAAGGTTTCTTCACCGACTCTGCGTAAAACCGCCTGGACACGCGCCAGAAGTTGTTTCGGACTGAAAGGTTTGGTCACATAGTCGTCTGCACCGATGTTCAAGCCTTTGATCACGTCCTCATCAGCCACCTTGGCCGTCAGCATGATCACCGGTACACGTGATTTTTTACGAATAACCTGGCAGATCTCTTCCCCGGAAATATCCGGCAGCATCAGATCCAGCACAACCAAGTCCGGAGCAGATAGATCAAAAGCAGTCAAAGCATCCCGGCCATTATAAGCACAAACCACGTTGTAACGCTCTTTTTCGAGATAGGCTTTGATGACATCGACAATCAGCTTCTCATCATCAACAACCAGAATCGTCTTACCCTGCATCGCTTTCACCTGCCACCACATTGATGATCCTGATTGTAGTCAAATTTTGTGGAGAAACGATGGAGAAACGATGACAGGGGTTCATTTTTCAGCATATCGCTTGAAATTATCCATGATCGATTGCCAGCCTTGCTGCTGCAACTCGATTGAATTCTCGCTTTCGGCTTCGAAATCTTCGATCACCTGGGTCGCATTCCCATTGTCGATAAAGGTGATCCTGACTTTTCTGCCATCGCCCAATGTATATTCAATCCGTTCATTGATGACAACTTCATCATAGACCCCGCCGAAATCAAATCCAAAACTGCCGTCTTTAGCTTCCATGCGGGATAAGAAGCTGCCGCCTTTTCGCAAATCATTCTGGGCAAATGGTGTATGCCAGTCTTCCGAGGCAGCATTCCATTGCTTGATCTGTTCAGGCTCTGTCCAGGCTTTCCAGACTTGATCGACTGGTTTTCTGACCACGGCCTGGACGGTGATGATATTTTTTTGCGTGTTTTCCATTGATGAACCACCTTTATCGACTGATATCACGATTGCAGCATAGATATAAAACCAGGATCAGCATAGCCAATGCAGCATAGGGCATGACCAGCATAAAAACTTTCAGAATTTTGTGAATTTGTTCCGGGCTCAATCTGGTATAACTGTCCATAGCTGCTCCAGGCTTCTTAAGCCGCGATGAATAGGGCTCTCAATACCATGATGCAGCGAATTCATCTCAAAGAAAATACAACGGTGTTAAATTTGAAGTTTACTTATTTTGCAGCCATCTATTCAATTAGTGAATTGTCTCTCATTCATCCTGCATTTCGAATCCTTCAAACGTCCAAAGCACGTCCTCGTTCATAGATCAGGATAGTAGTCCTTCATATAGGCGAACGACCGCTCAATTAACTCTTTAAGTACGTCAAGATCAATATCGGCGAGCTTGTTGACATAAACACAGGCTACACTAGTCGTATATTTCCCCAGTCTCGCCATCAAGCGATCCCGCTCTGGAAACCCTACTGCCAAATACAAACTGATTTTTGCTTTGCGTGGCGAAAAACCGACGATCATGGAATTGCCTTCATGGCCTGATGCATATTTATAATGCATCGATCCGAATCCGATCATGCTCTCGCCCCACATTTTAGCCGGGAGCTTTGTTGTTTCCGAAAAAAGATCCAGCAAGCGGAGGGCGTCCTCCCGTTTCCCGGGATGATCAATTTTATCGATGAATTCCAGAACGCTGTTTTCGGTTTCCCTGGTTTTGAGTTGATACACTATCGCCACCAACCTTTGTTTGAATCCGTCATTCAACAAGCCATTGCATCAACCGAGTGCGACATCCAGGATCATCATGATCGCAAAGCCGATCATGCAGCCGATCGTTGCTAGATCAGTCGAGCTGCCGCCTTCGTTATGTTGGGCTTCCGGGATCAACTCCTCGACAACAACATAGATCATGGCGCCAGCAGCAAAGGCCAGAGCATAAGGCAGAATAGCGCGCATCGAGATAACCGCATAGGCACCGAGAACGCCCGCAATCGGTTCGACCAGACCGGAAAACTGGCCGAACACAAACGCTTTCCTTCGACTGAAGCCTTCGCGCCGCAAAGGAATGGAAACAGCAGCACCTTCCGGGAAGTTCTGCAGCCCGATGCCGATAGCCAAGGCAACTGCCCCAGCCAGCGATGCTGATGGGATTCCGGACGCAACTGCCCCAAAAGCGACACCGACGGCCAGACCCTCAGGAATATTATGTAAAGTGATCGCCAGGACCAGCAAGATACTGCGCTGCCACCTCGTCTTGATGCCTTCAGCTTGATTTCGTTCTAATCCAATATGCAGATGTGGCAGCAGTTTGTCGATCAGCCACAGGAACAGGCCACCCGCCAGAAAACCTACTGCAGCAGTCAGCCAGGCGGTCTGCCCTTGGCCCTCCGCCATCTCGATGGCAGGCGCCAGGAGAGACCAGAAACTGGCTGCAATCATGACCCCGGCCGCAAAGCCCAGCATGGTATTTAATACGGATTTGTTGATAGTTTTGAAAAAGAAGACCAGGCCTGCACCGAGCGCCGTCACGCCATAAGTAAAGAGCGTTCCGATCAATGCCTGACTTACCGGTGAATAACCTGCCAACCAATCAAGCATGAACATACCTCCGTTTACCGGTTTGTCTCCACATACTGTCCTCCTGCAATAATCGATGCAGGGGCAACTCGATTGCGACTGCCCCTGCATCAAGTCTGTCAATATTCAGGTTATCTGGCAAGGTCGAAACGATCTAAGTTCATCACCTTGTTCCAGGCCGAAACGAAATCCTGGACGAATTTTCCCTGGGAATCGTCACTTGCGTAGACCTCTGCAATGGCCCGCAGCTGGGCATTTGAACCAAAGATGAGATCAACACGCGTGCCGGTCCACTTGAGTTCGCCAGTCGTGCGGTCACGTCCCTCAAAGACATCTCCTTCTTCATTGGCTGGTTTCCAAGTTGTGCCCATGTCGAGCAGATTAACGAAGAAGTCATTGGTCAGCGTCTCTGGCCGCTTGGTGAAAACGCCGTGCTGTGCATGTCCAAAGTTGGCATTCAAAACGCGCATACCGCCTAGCAGCACTGTCATTTCAGGGGCAGTCAGTGTCAGAAGTTGTGCCCGGTCAACCAGCAATTCCTCTGCAGATACGGAAAATTTGGATTTAAGGTAGTTACGGAATCCATCTGCTTTGGGCTCAAGCACCGAGAAGGATTTTGCGTCGGTCTGCTCAGGCGATGCATCCGTGCGTCCGGGAATAAATGGAACGACCAGGTTGCGGCCCGCATTCTTTGCGGCCTGCTCGATGCCGGCACAGCCGCCAAGGACGATCAGATCTGCCAGGGAAACCCTCTTCTTGCCTGACTGAGCACCATTGAATTCGGTCTGGATCTTTTCCAGAACTTGAAGGACAGCATTCAGTTGAATGGGCTGGTTGACTTCCCATTCCTTCTGCGGGGCAAGCCGGATGCGTGCACCATTTGCTCCACCGCGCTTATCAGATCCTCGGAATGTGGACGCCGAGGCCCAGGCCGTGGAAACCAGTTGGGAGACCGATAAACCGGACGCAAGTATTTTGCCTTTCAGATTCGCAGCATCCTGATCGTCGATCAGGTCATAATCGATTGCCGGTACAGGATCTTGCCAGATCAGTTCCTCAGCCGGAACCTCAGGGCCGAGATAGCGTGAACGTGGCCCCATATCGCGGTGTGTCAGTTTGAACCAGGCTCGGGCAAAGGCATCTGCGAACGCCTCAGGATTGTCGCGGAACCGCTTGGCGATCGGGTTGTAGATCGGATCCATCCTGAGTGAGAGGTCCGCCGTGGTCATCATCGGCGCATGCCGTCTGGAAGGATCGTGGGCATCCTCCACAGTCTCTGCCGCAGCCGGGTCTGTTGGAATCCATTGATAGGCGCCAGCGGGGCTTTTAACCAGATCCCAGTCGTATTTGAATAGTGTGTTGAGATAGCCCATGTCCCATTTTGTCGGTCCTGGCTTCCAGGCACCCTCGAGCCCGCTGCTGATCGTATCGCCACCTTTGCCGCTCTTGTAACTGCTTTTCCAGCCCAGTCCCTGTTCTTCGATCGGGGCGCCTTCGGGTTCACGCCCGACAAAGGAGGCAGGACCGGCACCATGGCATTTACCGAAAGTATGCCCACCGGCAATCAGTGCAACAGTCTCTTCATCATTCATGGCCATGCGCGCAAAGGTCTCCCGGACATCGCTTCCAGAAGCAACTGCACTCGGCTGGCCGTTCGGTCCTTGTGGATTTACATAGATCAGGCCCATCTGCACAGCGGCAAGCGGGTTCTCAAGATCCCGGTCACCGGAGTATCGCTCGTCGCCAAGCCACTCGCTTTCGTTGCCCCAATAGACGTCCTCTTGCGGCTCCCAGACATCTTCTCTTCCGCCTGCGAACCCGAACGTCTTGAAGCCCATCGACTCCAGAGCACAGTTGCCGGCCAGGATCATGAGATCAGCCCAGGATATCTTTTTGCCGTATTTCTGCTTGATCGGCAGAAGCAAACGGCGCGCTTTGTCGAGATTCACGTTGTCCGGCCAGCTATTGAGCGGCGCAAAGCGCTGCGTGCCGTCTGATGCCCCGCCGCGGCCGTCGCCCATTCGATACGTACCTGCACTGTGCCAGGCCATACGGATGAAAAGCGGACCATAGTGGCCGTAGTCGGCAGGCCACCAATCCTGAGAGTCAGTCATCAATGCATAGAGGTCTTTTTTAATCGCCTCAAGGTCGAGGCTCTTGAATGCTTCAGCGTAGTTGAAATCTGGATCCATCGGATTGCTTAAATTGGAGTTCTGATGAAGAATCTTCAAGTTAAGCTGGTTCGGCCACCAATCTTTATTTGAAGTTCCACTACCTGAAACGGCTTTTCTGGTATGACCGGTAACCGGGCATTTCATTTCTTCCACAGTAAAAACCTCCCTCTCAATGATTGTTTTCAGTCGTTTCTGTTATTTCAAAGGCATCTTGGACAGACACCTTTGAAATACACGTTCTTATCGAGAATTTTGAAATTCTCAAGATCTGACGAAATCAATAAATCCATATCAACGCTAAAATTATAGATCGTTCCACAAGACGCGCACTTAAAGTGTCCGTGATTCTCCATTACGATGTCGTACCGTGTTTCGTTATCCTCGATGGACAGTACACGAACCAGATTAGCTTGCTGAAAAACGGTCAAGGTATTGTAGATCGTTGTTTTGGACAAGGTCGGAATCTCCTGGTGGAGGGCATTATAGATCTGATCAACAGTCGGATGGCATCGGTTATTAATCAAATATTCCCAAACCTTGATCCGTTGGTGAGATGACCGAATGTTTCTTCTGGCTAATTCAGCAGCTATCTCGGTAAATGTTGGTTCCATAGCCGGCCTTCTCTCTTCATGTTAAACTTTCGCTCATACTCAATATTTGAAAGAATTATAAAATTGTAATCATTACAATTTAATTATAAGACCGTTTAATAGAATGTTCAATTGATCATTGACCCGATGGCAGTCCAAAGTTAATATGCCTGAAGCACTCACAGCAGATCAACATTATGATATATTTTAACATGACAGCAAAAGCGAGATCCTGTACAGCCGGAAGTGTTTATTACTGAACAGACATGGTGAAATATGATTTGGCCGTTTAAGAAAATCTCAGTGAAATCCATACGGTTCAAGATCATTTTCGGAATCTTGTCGATTTTGATTCCGCTGATATTGTTTGTTGTCTACATCAATTTTTATGCTATTCGAGTCATCCATGAACAGGTTTTCCGCGGCTACAAAAATGTTCTGACGCTTTATGCACAGCAGATCGATCGCAGCCTGAATGCTTCTGACAATTATTTTTATCAGCTGATCGCTCAGGATACTTTCTTTGAAAAGATGAATAATTACGATATTGATCATTTCATTCTGGAAGGAATCAACCTGTCCAAAAAATTCGAAAATGATTTGGTCGTTCACTCATCACTGGATGGCATTTTCTATTACAGCGCCAAAAATCACGCCCTCATCACGGGTTACAATACCAATTATTATGGATCCAAACGAGACGTGATCATCCAATCACTTGAAAATTATCTTAAGACAGATCCCGCTGTCAGCTACACTGCAAACAAAGGGTGGCTGTATTACGACGTCAATGGACAAACCTACATCCTGCGCTTGTTCAAGGTCTATGGGGATTATGTCGGTGCCTGGATTTATCCGGAAAACCTCTTAAAAGAGATCGGTTCGATCGATCTTGGACCTAACGGCACCGCCGTTATCGCCAGTCACGGAATTTCGCTGGCGAGTTCCAGTCCAATTACAGATGACCAGATTGATTTGTCCCATAGTTTCGATCAATACTATCTGAGCGGCAGCCGTGAACAGACGCTGATAGTTGGCGCTGCTGCAGCAAAGGGTGATTTTTCCCTGGTTGCGCTGATCCCGGAGCGTGAAGTCCTGGTCAATTTTTTCCTGTTGAGCCGGATCATCCAGCTGCTGGCCTGGAGCTCCATCTTGCTGATTCCGTTCATGTACTATTTTACCAATCGGGTGATCATCCGCCCTTTCAACAGCATCATGCACGACATGAAGGTAATTCAGGACGGTAATATCGACCGGAGAATCGAATCGAAAAAGAACATGGCTGATGAATTCCGGAACTTCAGCTTCGGCTTCAACAACATGCTGGATCAAATTCATGACCTTAAAATCAAGGTTTATGAGGAGAAAATCATTAGTCAGAAGGAAGAGCTCGAACGCCTGAAATTACAAATCAATCCGCACTTCTTTCTCAATTCATTGAATACCATTTACCGTTTGACCCAGACCAGGCGCTATGACCTGGTGCAGGAAATGTCCCGTTGCCTGATTGATTATTTTCGCTTCAGTATTCGCAACAGCGAAAATTACGTAACGCTAAAAGACGAAGTCAGTCATGTCAGCAATTTCCTGCGCATTCACGAGATGCGTTTCCCTCCGAATACATTCATCTACGAGATCAATGTGCCGGAAGTCCTGAATTCCATTCCGGTTCCCGCTCTTTTTATCCAGAACTTCGTGGAAAATTCAATAAAATATGCAGTTTCGCTGGATGAGCCGGTTAAAATCACCTTGCATGTTGAATTGGTCGAACGCGACAAAATTCCCTGCATGAAAATTAATATTCGTGACACAGGGCCCGGTTTTCCCGAGAGTCTCCTTGAGGAATTCCAGCTCGAAACTGCTTTGAGCCGTGAAAACCGCAGTGAAAACCGTAGTAAAATTGGCATTAAGAATGTCTTGCGCCGAATGCAGCTGCTCTATGGCGATCGTGCGCATATCGAGTTCAAAAACATTCTTCCGCATGGTGCAGAGGTTCAGATTTTCCTGCCTGTGACGAAAGACCCGAGGTAAGCAAAGTGTCTTATTGTCTCTTGATCGTCGATGATGAACTTTTGGAAATTGAAAGTGTCCGTGCGACCGTTGATTTCGATGCGCTGGATATTGTTCAAATCGATGAAGCCTTGAACATTCGCATAGCCCGCGAAATGATCACCCAAAAATCGATTGACATTATCTTGTGCGATATTGAAATGCCGCAGGGCACAGGGATCGAACTACTCGAATGGGTTCGAGCCAATCATCCTGAAATTGAATTCATCTTTCTGACCTGTCACGCAGATTTCTCCTATGCCAAGCAGGCCATTGCCTTGGGCAGCCTTGATTATTTACTTAAACCGGCCAGTGGCGAAGAGATCGAACGCGTACTGCAAAAGGCAATCGAAAAAATCAAAGAACGAGGCGTTTCTCAGACCGACTATCAACTGAGTAAATTATGGCTCAAACATCAGGCCGTGGTGATCGAACGATTCTGGCAAGATATTCTCAGTCAGAAAATTCCATCAACTTTGGATGAAATCAATCTGGCAGCAACCAGAATTGGCTTTCCTGGCTTGGAAGAAATGCGCGTCTATCCAATTCTGATTCAGATTCAGACGTGGGTTGAAAGCATGTCCTCTCGCGACGAAAAATTGATGGAATTTTCGTTACGAAATGTTGCTGAAGAAATCATCATCAAGGAAGAAGGCAATGGAACAGTTCTTGATCTTGGTCAGGGGTCGCAATTGGCTTTGATCTATCTGGATGTTGACCGGGAACCGGCAGAAGACGACCTGATCAAAGACTGTGACCAGTTTATCGAACTCAGCCGCCAGTATATCAAATGCGACCTTTGCTGTTATCTGGGGCAGCTCTGCTACATCAATGAGTTGGTGTCAGTCGTCGATCGGCTGAGGCAAAATCACCTCTCGAATAAAACGTATACCAATAAAGCCTTCCCCTTCAATTTCCGGTTTTTCTCCAGCGAAACAGTTCAATTTCCAGATATCAGTGTCTGGATGAATATGCTGAACCAGGACTCAAGCGAGGCGCTACTGGAAGATGTCCGTATTTTTTTCGCCGACTTGCTAAAGAAAAAGCAACTGAACCCCCGCTATTTGCAATATTTCCAGCAGGATTTTTCACAAACGCTGTATTATTCGCTCAAGCAGAAGGGCATTCAAGCGTATCAGCTTTTTGGCGACGACCTGTCCATTCAGCTCTATGAACGTGCCGTCAATAGCCTGGAACAGATGCTGAACTGGATTGAGTATGTCGTGAAAAAGTACTACCAGTACATGAATGACCTGAATAAGTCCCTCACTGTGGTTGAGAAGGTGAAGGCCTATGTGGCTGGAAATCTCGACAAAAACGTCACATGTGAAGACATCGCCGGGCAGGTCTTCTTGAACCCGATTTACCTGACCCGGATTTTCAAGCGTGAAACCGGACTTTCAGTTTCAGAGTATCTGATCCGTGAAAAAATAAACCTGGCTAAAAACCTGCTGCAAAAAACAACTCAGCCGGTCAGCACAATTGCATCCCAGATCGGCTATAGCAATTTCTCGCATTTTTCCCGTATCTTTAACAAGTATGTCGGCATGTCACCGTTGGAATACCGTCACCAGAATCCGAAATGATCCAGGCATCAATTTTTGATGGATCAGGCGTTAACCATCATGACTTGGCCTTCCAGGCCGCTTGTTGAGTTAGGGCTGATCCAGATTTTGAACATACCAGGTTCGAGCAGGTATTGCAGCTGTTCATCATAGAACCCAAGATCTTGCGTATCCAGCTGAAAGGTGACTTCCTGTGACTGGCCAGGCTCAAGCATGACCTTGCAGAAACCCTTGAGTTCCCTGACGGGTCTAACCCGGCTGGCTACAGGATCGGCAACATAAAGCTGGACAATTTCTTCACCGGCTACTTTTCCAGTATTTTGGATCGTTGCCGTGATGTTGATCACCTGGCCAAATGATATATTGCCTTCTGGAAGCTTCAGGTCTTTGTACGCAAACGATGTATAGGTCAAGCCAAAGCCAAAAGGATAGAGCGGTTCAGCGGGTCCATCGATGTATTTGGATGTGAATTTGATTTGACCTGCAGGGCGGCCGGTTTGTGGATGATTGTAGTAAACAGGAACCTGGCCGACCGAATAAGGAACCGTCATGACCAGTTTGCCGCTGGGATTGTAGTCGCCAAACAAAACATCTGCCACTGCATGGCCGGCCATGGTGCCCAGCTGCCAGGTCTCAAGCACGGCCGATGCATGCTCTGCAACCCAAGGCAACGCCAGAGGCCGGCCGTTGGTCAGCAACACGACTAATGGTTTGCCTGTTGCAGCGAGGGCTTGCAGCAGTTCTTCCTGGACACCCGGCAGGGTCAGGTCCATTCGGCTGGCAGCTTCTCCGCTCATATCGGAGCTCTCACCGACGACAGCAATAATGAGGTCCGAGGCTTCTGCAACTGCCACTGCTTGGGCAAAACCGTCCTTGTTTGGACTCGTGATTTCACAGCCCCGGGCATACAATATCTCGCTCTGGCCCGCAACCGCTTCCCGAATGCCCTGCAAAATCGTTATGACTTCATCTTCACGCGCGCCGATCGCCCAAGAGCCCAGCATGCCCGCCTGATTGTCTGCCAAAGGGCCGACAACTGCCAGACGGCCTCGATTCTTCTGGATGGGCAGTGTCTGGTTTTCATTTTTCAGCAACACGATTGAACGACGTGCCACGTCCCGTGCAGCAGCCAGATGTGCTTCTGTCAGCAGCGTCTGTGCTTCCCGTTCAGGCGTTGTCCGATAGGGCTGATCGAACAAGCCCATCCTGAATTTGACCCGCAGAATATGCCGTACAGCTGTGTCGATGTCACTTTCATGCAAGCGCCCTTCCGCAATAGCCAAGGGTAAAGCATTCCAATAGGTCCCATCGCTCATGTCCATATCCAGTCCGGCGACAACGGTTTTGGCCGAAGCATCCGTCTTGTCCTGGGCATAACCGTGGGTCACACACTCCGCGACCGCATTGGCGTCACTGACCATGAAACCATCAAAGCCACAGGATTGGCGCAGGAAGGATTCCATCAGTTGGCTGCTGGCTGAGCAGGGAATCCCATTGATGTCATTGAATGCAGCCATGAAGGTTCCCGCACCAGCCTCAGCAGCGGCTCGAAATGGCGGCAGATAAAATTCATGCAGATATTGCGTCGACAGGTTGACCGTATTGTAATCTCTGCCACCGACAGCTGCACCATAAGCAGCCAAGTGTTTCGGGCAGGCCAGGACCCGCTCCATGTCCTTGAGATCAGTGCCCTGGAATCCTCGAACACGAGCTGCAGCCATAACAGAGCCAAGATAAGTGTCTTCGCCAGCACCTTCGGCCACACGTCCCCAACGTGGATCCCGGCTGATATCGACCATCGGCGCATAGGTCCAGGTGATCCCTGCTGCAGATGCTTCTCGTGCCGCAATCTGTGCAGACAATTCCAATTTTTCAGGTTCCCAACTGCACGTCTCGGCCAGCGGGATGGGAAAGCCGGTGCGAAATCCATGGATGACGTCAAACCCAAACAGAAGCGGTATACCCAGACGAGATTCTTCGACGGCGATGCGCTGCAATTCATTAGCCTTATCGGCACTTGTCACGCCCCCCATCGCGCCTAGCTGGCCGTCCCGGATTTCCTGTTCATGATAATTTCGGGGCATGGTCTGGAATTCAGCGACGGATATTTTGCCTTCTGTCAGTTTTTCGATCAATTCTTCAATGGTCTCTTCGAATGTGCCGAAAATTGACGGATTGACGATCTGTAATTGACCGATTTTCTCGGCCAGGGTCATCCGAGCCAGCAACGCATCGATTTTTTGTTCAATCATGGCCAGATCTGGTTTCCGGGTTTGTTCTGTGCAAATCATTTTGCCCCCTGATTTTATCGAGATTTCTTGAAAAGCAAGTTGACCGGGCCGATCAATCCTGACGGTTCAATGGCCATACTGCTGGACATCGGATCATGGATCTCATGAACCAACGTGTTGGTGACATTGATTTCTATAGTGTTTGAACCTGAAACGCAGGTCATCGCGTATATTCATTTGATAGGGAGGGCAGATCCTGACGCCAACGGGATAACCATTAACGGCCACTTCAGCGATCTCATACACATGGCCCAGATCAAGGACAATTTCCCTGCTGTTTTCAAGCTGGAATTCAGTCAGCTCAATTTCTGTCTGGTATCGGAATGTGCCGGAAAAATCCGGGAACAGATCCGCGTGTGCCAGGTCAACCAGAACTGGCAGATCCGGAACTTTTGAAAATTCCGGATAAGCCAGGGATGTTGCCAGGGACAATTGCCAGGGGCCGGTGACTTCAAGCTGCTCATCGCCTTTGCTTTCAGCGGCGATTCGATCAGTTGAAAGCATTTTCGACACCAGATCGGTGTCTACTTCACCACAGATGTACAGTGCGGATTCATAGCAGGCTAAACGCAAATCAAGATCCATCCCGTTTATGCCTGTTTGACTTTGCAGCATTTTAATCGTGTTGTTGAATGCATCATAACGATAAAGATTCCCCTGGCCATGAAGATGCACAGATGTGTCAAGATTCTCTGCAGGATGTTCATTGAAGAACAGATAAAAATCAGTTTCGGCACGTCGGTAATGATAGTAACGCAGATAGGGCGATGGCCTGGTCAAAGCGATATCAAAGTGTCCCAGTGCCCGCAATTTCTCGCTCAAGCGGTCCAGGGGGACCACCAGGCAATTCTCAATGCCGGATATCAGGGCCGCTATTTCACCTGGATCGCTGATCCCGCAAATGCCGTCAGGCAAGTCGTCGACAAAAAGGGTTGTAAAGCCCGATTTTGACGCAGTTGCGATGAACCGGGCCAGATCGGCAGTAATCTTCTGACTAAAGGGCACAACAAGTGCCTGATATTTCTCATCATGGATAACCAGCTGATTGTCTTCGAGACGAAGATGATAACCTTCAGTCTGGCTGAATACATCGCTTGGAATAATGTCATGGTCAATCTGATCCCTGCAAAGCCAATGCGCAGGTTTCTGGAAATACATGTAGTCACCGCTCCATTCACTTTCCCCGTGATAGAGCACAGCGACTGGTGCGATATGGGAACCACCATTGAACAGGTGGCAGAGCCTGTTTGTGTAGGTCATCAGATGTTTGAAATAACGATATTGGGGATTGCGGCCCCGGGCATAAAAATGAGGTGGACAGTCTGGATCAGGGAAATCTTTGGCCGAAAATGCGTGGGGCACAAAATGGTTGACCCCCCGGACAAGTGCATGGTCGATCAGCCATTTATTCAACTTGAGGCCCGATGCCCAGCCTGATGCGCCAAAGATTTCACACATCGTCCGACCTTGCTTCTTCGGATCGATATGACCCAGCGAAGATCCCATTTTCGCCAAGCCAAAATGAAAGAATTCCGTGTCGGGATCAGCTCCCATCGGCAGCGTGGCAAAGCTTTCATATCGCGGCAAGACTTGCTGGCCGATGATATCAATCCCGGACATATGCTGGCCTGAAACCGCCCGAAAAAAATGGCCAGGTCCACAGCCCAGCCTGGCATGGACATTTTGATCTTCGATCACGTGGCCAATGTATTCGACACCATGCGCCTGGCACCACTCTCCGATTTGACCAACAAAATTCTTCGCATAGAGCCGGGTCAGAATGTCCATGTATTTGAACCGGATTTCCGATGTCCTGGATCCAGCTTCAAACCACAGGCAGGGCAGGTATCGCCGAAAATCCTGACCGATTTCTGCTTCGAGCAGGATCTGGACATCATTGCTCCAGGGCAGCACCATTTGCTTGCGCCCGATTGACTCGTTAAAATTGAATCCTTTTGTATTGCCAAACCCCGGTTCATCCGAGAAGAAACCAGCGAAAGTCTGGCCGAATTCCGCCTGGTATCTGGCAAAATGCGGCTCGTAGACAGCATCGATCAGGACTCTGACTGAATCCCGATCAATGATGTTGATGTAATCTGGATTGCCGCCCCCACTTCGCGTCTTGATCGTGACGAAAATCCGCCAAGGTCCTGCAGGCAAATTCCACTTGAGCTCGCCAGCTTGAACTTGGTCAGTCAAATCGACCAGGGTGTCATCAACACCAGAGCCAAAGGGATCACGTCGCGAAGCCACCACGGCAAACAGCTCGTCATCCTGGAACAGTTTTTCCTGGGGATTCATCCAGTCAAAACGATTCAGCCAATCACCAACCCGAAAAGAACCATGAGTCAACGGCCCATCGACATCAATGGTTTTCACCATCAAATATTTCTTTCCCAGTTCAGGATGATCATCACGAATTTTCCCATTGGCGAATCCAGTTGGAAAATGGGCATCGTCCAGCAGCCAGACGCGCATGTTGAGGGCTCTGGCTTCAGCCATGATCATGTCCATGTCCTGCCACCATTGCGGGCCGCAAAAATCCGGGTGTGGACGTGCTTCTATGCAGACTGCGCCGATTCCGGCTTGATGGATCTTCAGGATTTCTTCCCGCAGCGCAGCATGATCTTCACCGCGTTGCCAGAAAAAAGGCAAGATATAATTCCCGGCTGACGCTGTGAGCACATCTTTCAAACGTAAATCCATGGTTTCACTCCGCTGATGTCAAAATGATGTCTAAACGATCAAGGGTTTTTCAGCCTTTAACTGCACCCAGGGCAATACCTTTGACAAAGTATTTCTGGAAGAATGGATAGGCGACCAGAATCGGCACGACGCCCACAGCGGCCATTGCCATTCGCACCGTTTCAGTCGGCAATGTTGACGAAGCCAATCCGACTGCACCCGTATCGGTCGTCTTCAGGAACTGGACATCGATCATGATGCGGTTCAAGACATTCTGCAGACTGAACAGGTTGCTCTTCGTCAAGTACATCAAACCATTGAACCAGTCATTCCAGTATGCCAAGGCTGCCAGCAGCCCAATCGTGGCCATGATCGGCAGTGACATCGGCAAAACAATCTTGGCAAATGTCCGCAATTCACCAGCGCCATCGATTTTTGCCGATTCGATGAGTGCCGGGGGAATATTGGTTGAAAAGTAGGTTCGCATTAGCATGATGGTGAATCCATTCGCCAGCAAACCTGGAATGATCAGCGCCCAAACTGAATTTTTTATACCAATGTACTGGGTATAGATGATATAGGTCGGCACCATGCCACCATTGAACAACAATGTAAATATGACGTAGAAATTCAACACGTTGCGAAAGGGCAAATCGGATCGTGATAATGCATACCCGATCGTCGAAGTCACGACAAGTGACAAGACCGTCCCAAAAACGGTTATGAATATCGAGATCAGATAGGCATGGCTGATCATATCAATTTTCAGCGCCAGATACTTGTACGCATTTAAACTGAATTGATCCGGGAAAAATGAATAGCCATTCTTATAAATCGATGCTTCGTCGGAAAACGATGAAATAATCAACAGAGCAAATGGAATGATGCACGACAGTGAAAACAGACCCAGAACGATGTGACCCAGCAGGCGAATGCCGGAATCTTCTTTCAATCTCATATCCAACCTCCAGTATTAGAACAAGGCACTTTCCTGTTCAAATTTTCGAACAATTGTGTTTGAAATCATGACCAGAACGAATCCCACCAGAGACTGATAGAAGTTTGCAGCAGATGACATACCAATATCACCCATTTTCATCAGCGCACGGTAGACATAGGTGTCAATGGTATTAGTCGTATTGAACAGCTGGCCGGAATCCATCGGAACTTGATAAAACAGGCCAAAGTCCGAATAGAAAATTTTTCCGATCAGTAGAATCGTCAGCATGATGATGACCGGCCGGATCATCGGCAGCGTGATAGTTTTGATCTGCTGCCACTTGTTGGCGCCATCCAGGCGGGCTGCTTCAAAATATTCCGGACTGATCCCGACAATTGAAGCAAGGAAAATGATGGTTCCGAAGCCAAGATTTTTCCAGATGTTGACCAGGATCAGGATATACGGCCATCTCCCTGGCTCACTATACCAGTTGACTTCCGCAAGACCGAGCAAAGGCAAAATTGTTTTGTTGAGCATGCCCGAGTCAACGCTCAAAAATGCATAGGCCAGATAGGCAACAATAACCATGGAAATCAGGGCGGGGAGAATAATCAGACTTTGATACATTCTCATGAAAAATTTCTTGCGAATCTCATTGAGCAGGATTGCAAAAATGACCTGAGTGATGATGCCCAACACAATAAAGGCAATATTGTACAGCAAGGTGTTGCGCGTAATGATGAAAGCATCTGAAGTTGCGAAGAGATATTTGAAATTTTCAAAGCCTACCCAATCACTTTTAAAAAAACCTTTTTTGTAGTTGATGTTTTTAAAAGCGATGATCAGGCCAAACATTGGCAAATAGTTATTGATGAAGAAATAGATAACCCCTGGCAGCGTCATGAGATACAGTGGCAGAAAGCGACGAAATTTTGCCCAGGTTAATCGCTTCGATTTATTTCCGACCTTCGTCGTCATGCCAGCGACTTCGCTTAGACCGATCGATTGCCCATTCATGAAAATAACCCCTTTTAAGCTGGAATGGCCCAACCAACTCGAAGGTCGGTTGGGCCATCCGATTCGTTATTCAAACTTGACTGAAACTGAATGGTTGATCATTTGCCGGCGAGCCAGGCATCCAGCTGTTTCTGTTTTTCGGCTACGATCTTGTCAATACCAGATTCTTTCATTTTGGCAATGAACTCAGGCAGGATCTTGTCCGGATCAACTGAACCTGATTCGAGACCGACCTTGTACTGGAGGTAGACATTGGTGACAGCAGCAACTTCATTCTTGACCGGTTCCGGATCATAGGTGAAGCCCATCGCCTTGGAAATAGTGGCAGTTTTGTTGAATTCATCCATTTTCTTGTACAGATCAGGTGAATTGCCTGTCCAGATCTTGGTCAGGAAGCTGTTGCCGAACATCCAGGACATGTTGATGAAGTAACCAGAGTTGGTATCATTGACACCTTCCGGGAAACCGATGGTGCCATCGGCATTTGCGACATAATGCTTGCCTTCGATACCCCAGGCCATCAGGTTGACCAGGTCGGCATTGGTATACATTTCATTCAGGACTTGAACGGCTTTGTCGGGCGCTTCACAGGCGTTCGGGACAACCCACTGGAAGAGTGTGACGTTTGAGGTATTGCTGGTCTGTTTGGAGACTTCAGGTACATAGATATCAAAGCCGATTTTGGAGGCTTCCTGGACGTCGATACCCGGTTTTGTCGGTGTGAAGTAGGCACTCATCTTGCCGCTCTTCATATTGGTGAACTGATCGTCTTTATTGGTCGCGACGTCTTTCATGATATAGCCTTTTGTGTACCAGTCGCGCATCATATAGACGAAGTCTTTGTAGTCCTGAGTTTCAAACAGATTGACGACGGTGAGATCCTGTCCGGCATTCATCAAAACACCAAAAGTGTCGCTCAATTTGTCAACACGGGTGGAAAAATACATTTCGCCAAATCCGCTGCCTTGGTTGCTGTTGCCCAGGATATAGGTTTTCGGTTCCTTCTCTTTGATGGTTGCGAAGGCTTTGCCGAGGTCCTCCAGGGATTTGATCGAGGTCGGATCGATGCTGTATTTATCGAGCAGGTCTTTGCGGATGACATAACCGCCGCCACCAGCTTTGTCACAATAGGGTGTGACGCCATAGAGACGACCTTTGAGGAGGCTGCCCTTGAGGAAATCACCCAGCACGTCCTTGATCCCCTGACCATGTTGGTCGACCAGATCCGTGATGTCCTGGACCTTGCCTTGCGCGGCAACGCTCTGATAAGAATAGGGAGTTGTCATCATGAGGTCGATCTTTTCACCGCTGGCCAGCATCAAACCCTGCTGCTGCATGGCTGCACCGAAGTTGATTGGCATCAGGTGGAGAATGACGTTGATCTTTGGTGTCAGGATTTTGTTGATTTCTGCCTCCACCAAAGCCAAGTCAGTCGGTTCACTGCCGGTGATCAGGTACTGAATGTTCAGTTCCGTTGGTGGCCCCTGGTCGACGGTGGTCGCTGCGGTTGTAGATTCAGACGCTGCTGGTTCGCTGGCTGCAGTCGTGTTTGCAGGAGCTGCCTGGCAGGCTGTGAACATTAGTGCGAAAACAAGCAGAAGGGCGATGGTAGCAAGTCTTTTTCTCATGGATCTCCTCCTCAGAAATTTCAATGATTTCATCACTGTAGTCTCATCATAAATTCTGTAGGAATCTTGCTCTACCCTTACACAAACTATTGGATTGCACTTTTCAAACTTGTCCAGTTTATCTGGCAATGCAATAGCCTGCCAGGTCAAAGAATTTTTGCACCTTTTTCATCAATGTGAAAGATCGAAAGTCGGCAGATGTGCAAGGTTCTTATAGGGCCGGACACATTTAAGCCAATAAAAGATAACACCGAGAATTGCTGAACTGAGAAAACTGATACTGGTCGCAATCCAGATCCCATCGGTGTTCAAAGAATGGCTCAGCACACCGGTCAGGGGAATTCGAATGCCCCACAAGGAAATGGCTGCAATCAGCATCGAATAAAATGTATTGCCAGTCCCATTGATCGTACCACTCAAGGCGAAAAACAAGGCAATAAGTGGATAACAGGTCGCGACGATCCAGATATACCGGATTGCGATCGTCGCTTCAACTGATAATGGCTGCAAGCCAAAGGCTGTGAGAATCGGTTCTGCGTTGACGATGGCGATCAGCGATAAAACGATGGTCATCGCAACAGTATAGAAGATGCCCCAACCCGTCAGAGCACGCAAGCGATGGTATGTTTTTGCGCCGATATTCTGACTGACCATCATTGAAATGGCTACACCGAATGACTGCGCAGGCATGATGATCAGAGTCTCAAGTCGACCCGTTGCGCCAAAAGCATTGGTCGCATGCACACCAAAGAGATTGACATCAGCCGTGATGAACATGCCACCCAAGGCGACGATGGCATGTTGTAGTGTAAAGGGGATCCCAACCTTGGACAATTCCAGAACCATTTTTGATTCTGGCCAGAAATCGCGAATCCCCGGCCAAAATCCAGGCTGCCTTTTACGCATAAACAGCAAAGACCCCGCGCAGGCGGCGCCTTGAGATAGCAAGGAAGCCCAAGCCGCACCCATCAAGCCAAGCTCCGGGAAGACAGATATACCCATCATCAGCAAGGGATCCAGAATTGCATTTAATATTACGGCGAAAAGTGTAAACAGCATGGGTGTGACCGAGTCACCGGTGCCACGCATGATCGTCATGACCATGACCGAAAGAAAAAGCATGAAGAATCCTGACAGGCTCAATTTCAAAAATCCTGAGGCAAGTGAGAAGATTTCTTCAGGTGTTTTCAATGCCCTTAACAACCAGTCACCCAGAATGATGCTGGTAAATGTCAGGAACAGACCAACGAGCAAAGTGATCGACAAAGTCTGCCGGACACTTTTGTTTAACGGAACCGGGTCACCGGCGCCAGTCAATCTGGAGATAATCAATCCTGCCGCACTTGTTATACCCACGGCAATCGTAATCAGCAGCATGATGACGGAGTTCACCACGGCGGTTACCCCGATCCCGTTCTCTCCCACCAGTTGACCAATCCAGATCGTGTTGACCACACTATAGCCATTCTGTATCAGATTACCCAGTAATATCGGTAAACTGAAGCGCAGCATACTGCGGGGAATGTTCCCTGATGTCAGGTCTCCGGCTTGAATAATAGGCATGCTCCCCTCGCTTGTTGTTGTTCCAAAAATGATGAACGGATTTCCGCCTGCAGGTTACTCGATACTTTTGCTTGCTATGAAATGTCTCTCACTATTTTTCAATCGCTCGCTTCAGTGCTTCCTGATGGCGCCTGACCTGTTCAATGCTGTCAACGTCAAAGGCGTCATTGAGAAATCCATGACCCTCATACTCAGTCGACAGATAACCTGTATAGCCGCCCTTTTTGTAGGCTGCGACGATTTCATCCAGTGGCATGGATGGTTCAATATAATCGGGTGTCAGGTCATAGCACTTGGCATGGGTATGGAAAATATAGGGCATATTGTCGACCAGATCCTGTGGATCATTCCAGGTGAATGTGAACGACTTGCCGGCATATTTGAAGTCTGCCTCATTGGCTCCGGCCTTCTTCAGGGCTTCCATCAGCTTTGCGTACCCATTGGCTTCCAAATACGCCCGATGAGCACGGCCGAGATCGAGGTCATATTCGATTTTGACAAAACCGTTGCTGACTCGTTCTTTGAAAGCCTCATCAACAAGTTCAACGCCGCGTTGACTGGCGCCAAAACGGAACGCCTGGTCTCTCATGGTCTGGGGAATCTCGCGACAGAAAATGCCGAAATCGGGAATAAAGCCGAAATGGTGCGTGCCTGTCTTCTGGATCAGCCGCAGATACCCATCAGCCCAGGTTGAATTGAATGAAAAGGGTGCATGCACCTCAAGGCAGATTTTGACATCCTCTTTTGCAGCGTAGTCCAGGCTGCCTTCAATCACATCAATGGGGGTCGCGACCAACGTACGGAGCGTTTTGAAGCCCAGCTGCGATGCGATGCGAATGTCACGTTCCATCATTTCGATTTGCTCACGCAGCGTCAAGGTCCGATTGTCATAGATTCGGTTTTCCAGAAATGCATCGTAGCAAGTTGGTTCCGTGCCGTATTTTCCCATCCAGCCAAACCACTGGTCCTGAAACGCCTGGGTAATGACCGGAAAGTCATCAATCATTTGTTCAGCCAGCAATTCAACACCAGTGGCACCTGTTTTGGCAACTTCCCGAATGCAGCCCTCGAGATCGAGTTTTCCCTCGTAATAGGGCTGCTGGTAACTGTAGAGGGAAACACTTCTGCCGATCTTCGGTTTATTGCTCATGGGTTTCACCTTCAATCAAAAATTCGGTCTCACCAGGATGCACCAGTTGAAAAGGCATATAGGACGGTGCGATCGTCTGGGTGCATTTGATGTGATGTTTCCCTACAAAAAGACCGCCTTCGGTCAGCACAGTCACTTGGGCGTACTTGCCAAATCGCCAACGGTTACTGATCACTGTACGCATTTCGTCCAATGTGAACGTTTCCTGGTTGACTGTAAACCGGATGTCGGATCGCGGGAAAAGTTGTCCATCAACTTCCACAGCAATATCTCGGATAATTGAAAGGGTGATCCCGCGATAATACTGCATTTTCATTTCAAACGAAAAGCCAACAATTTTGCCATTTTCTGACACATTGGCAAATGAGTCTGGATTATACATCTGTCTTGGAAACATTGTCAGACCTCGCTCGCTGTTTTTTTTATCAATACGTTGATTTGAGTTCTTTGTACTTGACCAGTTCGGCATCAAGCCATTCCTTGTTCGCCTGGATCTTGGGGATGGCGTGTCCAGGCATGCTGCGAATTTCCAGATAATGCTCCTCAAGGCCGGCGAAAGTGCCTCTGGCCCGGTTGACCTGAGCTGCCGGAAAACTGATCTTGATTTCGCCCTGATCGATCGACAAGTTTCCTTCAATACCGCAAATCGGGCATTCAATTGTTGTGCCTTTGCTGAGTACCGTAATCATGCGGTTATGGCAATTGGGGCAAACGCCTTCATCACCCAGCCATTTGACATCGGCATAGGGCTTGCCAATCGATTCAGCCAGATGCTGGCCAAGTTTTGCGACACTGTCCATCAATTCACGGACCAGAAGCGGGCTGCCGGAACGGCCCATATTATAGGCATCGATCTGGCCAACGGATTTCATCATGATCGACATCCCAAAAAGATGGAACATCGGAAGGCCAAGTGAGACCCAGTTCTGGGTGGCTGCCCCACCGACAGAAATGTAGGCGACATACCGGTCCTTGAACAGGCGCTCGTCCAGCAGCTCAACATTTCCCTGCTGAATGCGTTTGTTCTGTTCTGCCAGACAGAATGCACGGTCATGGGCTGCACCGAAGCGATCGATAAAATTCTTCATTTGGCCGGTTGGGGCAATTGAATAAACCGGGGCAGCAACAATGATGCCATCTGCTTCGAGCACTTCATTTTCGACTTCCAGATAATCATCTTTAATGATGCAGCGAATCGGTTGTCCTTTATCGCGGTTTTGCGAGCAAATGCCGCAACCAGTGCAATGGCCGATTTTCTTGTTCATGACATTGATGAATTTGATTTCGGCACCATTCGCCTGGGCGGCCATCAAAGCATGTTTGACCAAAAGATCCGAATTCTTCATGTTTCTGCCAAAGGATAACCCGAGGATTTTCATAACACACCTATATTGTCTTTCTGAAGTTATTATTTAGATCTTGATCAAAATTGAACATCCGTTGTTATTGACTGAATGGAATTCAGCGTCTGCTTACGCTTCAAACGTGATGACCTGGTTTTGCTGTGCCGATTGACGGATGACCTCCATAAGCCTCAGGACACGCCTGACTTCTTCGACTTTAACCAGGAAGGGTTTGTTTTCATCGAGTGCTTTCAAATAATCTTCAAAGAACTGCTGATGGGAGGTTTCAACATAAGGCAGGTCTTCGGTGATCAGGACGCCTGGCTGTGGCGGACCGAACGATCGCGTCGGTCCTGATTTGCTCATGGTTGTTTTTTTATCGACACTTTTCAGAAGATGAGCGGTTCGCGCAATATTGCCGACCGGATCAAAACCATCGGCGTAGGCTGTGCCCTTGTCCCCGCCCATGAACCAGTGTCTTTCAAACCAGCGGTCGGCATTTTTCAGGAAGTAGGTTCCCAGTTCGATTTCAGCCATAATACCGTTTTCAAACTTCATGAGGATTTTGAAATAGTCGTCCACTTCGCCATTGATGACATTGCGGACATCCGCATAAACGGTATTCAGCTTGCCCTCGATCATGTACAGAAGCTGGTCCAGAAGATGTACACCCCAGTCAAACAGCATGCCACCGCCATATTTGTTGAAGACATGCCAGTCATGCATATTGCCATTCAAACCAAACAGCTTGCTCTGGACGGTATAAACATCACCGAGTGTTTTCTGGTCATAGACGGCTTTCATGGTCCGGAAATCTTTGTCAAACCGTCTCTGCTGATGCACGGTGAACCGCACCTGGTACTTCTCAACGGCAGCCATCATTTCATCCAGTTCTGCACTGTTCAGCGCCACCGGCTTTTCACAAATGATGTTCTTTCCGGCTTCAGCGGCCTTGATCACACAATCCTTATGCAGATGGTTGGGTATGACAACCAGTACTGTGTCAATTTCCTTGACCGCCAGCAGATCTTCGTACTTCGTAAACTTCAAGACATCCGGCGTAATCGCATCGGCCATATTGCTTTCATCAATATCGCAGATTGCAACAACGTGGGCGCCTTCAATCTTGGTTTCCAGCATTTCTTCATGAACATGGCCCATGAAGCCAAACCCGATGATGCCGAAATTCACCGTTTTCATAATCGTTCTCCTCGTTTCATATCTGCAGCCTTTAAAAACGAACTTCTTTGCCGGTTTCGGCCGACTTGTAAATCGCTTCGAGGATCTGGGTCACTTTGAAGGCCTGTTCCGGCTTAACCAATGGTTCTTTGTCTTCAATGATCGCAGCCAGCCATTGGGTTGCTTCAGCAACTGCTTCAGACGTATTGTGTCCTTCAAAGAAAGCGATTGAACCGCCAGGTGAGTTTTTCTCCTCCACCAGCATCCCGTTTTTACCACGGTTGAAAATCAGGTCATTCTGGGGATAGCTCATACCAGAAAGAATTTCAGCTCCGGCTTTTGTTCCGCAAAGCGTGGTCGCTGCTTCCCTTGAATCCCTGACATTGAGGGCCCAGGAAGCTTCCAATGAAATGGATGCACCATTTTTCATCTTGATAAAACCCATGGCAGAATCTTCGACTTCGTAGGTCTTCGGATCCCAGGGACCAAACATGTTGCCTTCGGTCGCCTGCTGCAAGCCGCCCAATTTGTGATAAACAACGCCAGTGACACTTTCCGGTTCGTAATTGTCCATCATCCAGAGTGTAATATCCAATGCATGGGTGCCAATATCAATCAGAGGACCGCCGCCCTGCTGGGATTTGTCCGGGAAAACGCCCCAGGTCGGCACTGCACGTCTTCTGACCGCGTGAGCTTTGGCATAGTAAATATCACCCAGTTCGCCGTTTTCACAGGACTGGTGCAAAGCCTGAACTTCCTGCCGGAAGCGGTTCTGATAGCCAATAGTGAATTTCTTGCCGGATTTTTTCCAGGCATCAATCATCTTCTGCGCGTCGGCAGAGGTATGAGCCATTGGCTTTTCACACAGAACATGCTTGCCAGCTTCAAATGAAGCCACGGTGATCGGCGCATGTGATACATTGGGTGTCAATATATGAACAAGATCAATGGATTCGTCTTTCAACAGTTCCTTGTAGTCAGTATAGGTTTTTGCGCCTTCACTGCCGAATTCCTTGGCGGCCTTTTCAGCACGGGCCTCGATAACATCGCAAAAGGCGACCATTTCTACTTGATCAGCACAGATTTTCAAAGCTGGCATGTGTTTGTTGTTGGCAATTCCACCACATCCGATTATTCCTACACGTAATTTACCCACAATAATGACCTCCTGAATTTAAATGTTGTACTTGATGTATTCAGTCTAACGCCTATCCGAAAATCGATCTTGAGGCTTTTTGGTCACTATCTTGTTGGAATTGGCTGAAGTATAAAAATTTGCATCGCCAGAAAACAAAACAGGACAAAAACTGTTATAAGTTTTTGTCCTGCGAGTTGTTTTTAGAAAATTATATCATCGGAATTTGTTTCGTATCTGGATGAACTGGATTTCATTCGGATCCAATTTCGTCGAGAAATTCAAGTCCTTACCCTTGATTTCAACTGTGTTGATTGCGATCCGAGGTACACAGATTCGTTTGAGATAGTTGACATCTTCAAGTATCAAGTTTCTTGGGCAAGCCATGCGGATCCACTCGTCCTGCAGGCTGCCATAATTCTTGTTGATTGAATGGACTTTGATTTCATAGATTCCTGGATTTTCAAGATGCAAGTTGAATTCCAGGGTTTTGGGGTCAAGATCGATGAAAAGATCATCAAGCTTGTGCAAATCCAGTTCGTCTTCAAATTTTGTAAAATACCGGTGGTTCAAGAACTTGTAATTGTGACAGGCAATTCGAATTTCCCGGTAACCCGTGTCTGTTACGATATAATGCTCGCCTTTTTCGAGAACCTTGTCCCCAAGCCGATTCATGAATTCCAGGGCATAAAAGGCCGGTTTTGAAATGCCGTCCTTTGACAAGAGTCCGCTGCTTCCGTTCAGCAGCTCATTGGAATCGATATAGTCGGCATAAACATCTGACGCAAACCAGTAGCCGATCAGTTCAACCTCATCTAATGTTGAAATCAGGTTATCCATCATGAAGGAGCCTTTGAAGCAACTGTCATTCAGAAGATTCCGGTTTGAGACGGTAGAATTCCACTCACTCACATGGATAGGCAATCCGGCATATCCTGTTTCCTGCATGACTTCCTTGGCCGCAAGGATGTAGTTGTTCAGATAATTCTTATCGGTCGAAATTTTATTGACCTTGATGGAATCCTGATCACCCACAACGTAAGGGTAGCTGTAGAATGTCAGGAAATCCGGCTGCACAGGATGTGTTTTCCACCTTGTCAGCGTATCAATCAGCGATTTTCGGCCATACCGGATCGACAATCCGCCGCCACCGACCTTCGCACGCGGTAGATATCTCTTGATTGCTGCTGCTACAACACCAAACAGCTGAACATACTGCTGAATGTCATTGATCGTTTCATAATGTTCTTCATCTGGAATGTCATATTCTGCTTTCCAGAATTCGAAGAACCAGTTTTCGACCTGGTCAATGCTGTAGCGATCAATCAAATGCATGACCAGCGACTCGATAAAACGTGAAAGATTATCCAGTCCTTCAAATCGAAGTCCACTTTCCCCATAAATCAAAGTCTTTTTAACGCTCTGTAAGAGGATCTTGGGCTTGATGTTCAGCTCCAAATAGGGATAGACGCCAATACTGACAACAAAATCCAGCACTCGGTCCAACTTGTCAAAATTGTAGACATGATTTTTGGCATGGATGTCGATGTACATCTCCGATGCATAGAGATCCCAGATGCGAATATACTTGAACCGCAGTCGTCCGCAGATTTCCTTGATGTGGTTTTGCATATTTGACTTGAGCAGGTCAGGCGCTGTCCCCACATTGATCATGCGGCCCCAGACCTTCTCAAAATTTCGGCCTTCCTTCATGCAATCAATGTCATGCTTTTCCTGCTGTCCGCTATCGACGAGATGAGTTGTCGGATTGGACTGGATGTAATCATCCACACGCTGCTTCAGTGCTTCAAACTCAAGACCTTTTTCTTGATCTTCATTCTTCTTTTGCGCCTTGTACCGGAAGGCCTTGGGGGTTGACCCGTATTTTTCTTTAAAAACCCGGTTAAAGGTGCCAACATTTGCAAATCCGTTTTGCAGCGCAATCCGGGTGATTGAATCTTTCTTGTAAAGCAATTCAGCCATGGCATGATTCAACCGGACACTGTTGGCATATTCAAGGAAATTCATCCCGAAATGGCGCTTAATGTATTTTGAAAGAAAGGCTTCGGAAAGAAACAAATTTTCCGCCAATTCGCCCAGTTTCAATTTGCTTTGGTAGTTTTGTTCGACATATTTCCGGATCATGAGAATGCGGTCTTCATTTTTTCTGGCGGATTCATTTCCGGTATCGATTTGTGAGACGAGAAAATGTCTGGTTGCCAGATAGAGGATTTCAAAATACTTTGAAATCAAGTGGATTTTGCCAATGCTGCTGTTTTGAAAGTAGTCCTTGATCAGGTCTTTGAAGATCCGTCTGACGTCATCATAGGCGCTGTTTTTGTCGATTACCGTATTGCACCAGAAGACCATGTTGGACTGAGTCAATAGTTTGTTCAAGAAATCATAGGAAATATAGAAGCAACCCAGCAATGTATTTTCAGATACATTGAATTGATGAAGGACATTCCTGTTGATAATCAGGAAATCATCTTGAAGCAGCGTATATTTTTCATTTTCGATCGCAACATCCAGGCTGCCATCAAAGACATAGACTAACTCCACATCGTTATGATACTGTTCATGAGATTGACTTCCCAAGGCAAGCTCAAACCAGATCTGTCTGTTGCCAAGAATTTCTTCCAGGGTCATAATCTCCCTCGATTCGCAGATTAAACAGAATCCATTTCCATCATTATACCCGGGTATACAATTTCAAAACAACAAAGGAGCACTCCGCAAGACGTCCTGAGAAGTGCTCCTATTCATTTGAACCTTGAGCATTGTCAATCCTTGAATCCATGTGCCTCTTGATTGCCTGCTACACCGGGAAACCATCGTCAAGTTATTTCTATAGTTTGACCTTGGCTGTTCGTTCCCCGCCAAATGGGACCGGGATATAGGCGGTTCTGATTGACTGTTTCAAGGTGATCTCATGGATTCCTGAGGGTAGTCCACCTTTGTATTCTGCGAAGACCTGGCCTTCGACACCATATTCCCACTTGTATGTCGCTACAGTCGTCATTTCATCCAATGTAAACCAGTCCTCTCCATTGGGGCTAAAATGGATTTTATCGCGATCGATCGGCTGGCCATCGACGATCACCTGGAAATCTTCAATCATCGAAAGTGGGATGCCTCGGTAATAAGTGATCAAAGTTTTCAGGACAAAACCTGTTTTGCCATTGACGACAATGTTATTCGCGATTTTTCCATCGAACCAGACATAGTTATCAAACATGGCTTTGTACTCCCAATTTTTCAATACTGCTTTTCAGTAGGGCTTGATGAGCCCGGACATTGGAAAGGCCATCGGCGATATTACCAACCAGGACAAAGCGGTTACCTTCATATTCAGTCGCAATATAACCATCATAGTTTTTGCTGGCCAGGTATTCGATGAAACCGGCGAAGTCGATACTGTACTCCTCGCCGGATTCCGTAAACTCGAAGCATTTGCCATGGATGTGCTTGATGAACGGTATATAGGGGTCCAGAATTGAAAAATCACAATTTTCATAACCATCTGAAAAGAGTGCATACAGGAAGTCAACTTCGCCTTTGAACAGGCATTTGAGATCCTCGGGCATGCCGTTGGCAAAAAAGCGTTTGGGATCCGTACCTGCAGCAAAAATCAGGTCAATGTAATTGGCAACCTCCGGATTGAGTCCAAGCGACAGAAAGTAGTTAGTCGATATCCTGGGATGCCGGCGGCAGAATATGCCTGTGTCGACAACAATACCCAGCATCGGGTGTTTACTTTCCATCATGTAGCCACAAAACGCCTGGGTCGATGGCACGTCAAAGCTCATCGCGGCATGGATCTCCAGCGCCATCACGACGCCCAGCTTTTCAGCCATGGGCAGGGCCAGTTTGACGACCTCGATCGGGGTCATCGAGACCAGCCGGACCAGGGAAAAGCCCAGCCGCTTGGCCAGCTTCAATTCTGCGATCAAAAGGTCAGCGGATTCCTTCAGGGTCAAGACACGGTTCTTGAACAAGGTCGTGTTGATGAAAATCGAGTTGCAGACTGGTTTGATCGAATGACTGTTCAACACATCATCCCATTTTTGCAGTTCCTCATCTGAGGGGGTCGGTGTGCCCTTGATCATCTGGTCGCTGATCAATTCAACACCTTCCACACCCAGTGATTCCAGCTCATCAAACATGTCATTGAGTGTCATTCTTCCCCGGCAATATTCATCCTGGAGACTGTATAGCGAAACTGCTCGTTTAATTGCCATCGTTCACCTCATTGAATAAAATAAAATTAAGATTCTGGGGCTTAAGTATGATAAAGAGCCTGGGTGTGAAAAGATAAGGATCAAGGACGGGAAAAAGATACGAACCAAGACAGGTAAACGATTATTGTCCGAGAATTCGTCGCTCCATCGCGATATGCTTCTTGACCATTTCCGGAGCCAGACCCGAGACATGATTCTCATATTCACTGACGATATATCCGTCAAAATTTGCTTCAGCAATGACCGGCAGGATTTTTTCATCGGGGATACTGCGCTCGGTGTCATCCTCGAGAATATGATGGAACTTGCCATGGAAATAGAAGTTGATATCTTCTTCCGGAATCGATTGGCTATCGAGAATGATCTTGAGCTTTTCAATGTCCGAGAGGTAATGGCCGCGATAATAGCGCAACCGGACATCGAACCGATAGCCGGATAGCTTGCAATTGACAGCATAGTTTTGCATAGACCCGGGGACAAGAATATCAGTGAATTTTAACTTCAATGAAAAGCCCATCGAAAACTCCTTTTCGCAAACTGACAGAAATATAATTAAAGTCTAGAATTTTCAATGGAAACCAGCCACTCAAAGGAAAACTTCAAATTTGCACTTTTCAAACTACTTCTGCAAAGTGTACAACAAATGTCTACAATCGATTGATCGACTAGTTCTGTCTCTATCACTTCTGCCCTGCACCAACAGATCGGCGTAAGATGATTTTTGAGAAATGTGACGAGTGAACATTTATATTTAATTAATCGTTTAACCCTAAATACAATTCAATGATAACGGTTTGAAATTCTGATTCTATATCCCGTCCAGGATTAAATGGCTTTACTTAGAATGATGATCTCATCGTTTTTGATCTTTCTATTTGATCCTGGACCCCGTTTTTGACAAGCTTTTTTCACTATTTCCACTCACATCGCTGGAGTCATGTCAAACAACATGGTCAAATCGATAAGTTGGATTAGGCCGACCTGGACTCAAGCTGTTTGATTCGAGTGTACGGATCACAATTTTTTGATCGATGACTTCCTGGAGAGCAATGCCAATCGTTTGCTCCAATTCATCCGGGCTCATTTCGACTCTGGTGCTGATGGTTAGTTGAACGGATTTTGAGCTGCCCACATTCCCCCGGAAACAAATCGGGTCCGCTCCGCCGGTCAGAATCTGCCAGACGGACCAGTTAATATCAGCAGTTTTTACAAATTATTTGCATCCCGATTAAGCTGCTGCCAATAAATAAGATGTTCTGACCATGCAAAAGGAAGTTGTTCTTGAAATAGATGGATACGCTGGTCTGCCTTTTTTCTCATGTCTTCATCGATGATGGATGAGGCCTGGTCTCTGATCACCTCCGCCGGCCGAAACCGGATGGTCGAGCAATGCACCGCGAGGGACGACCAAATATAGGCTTCAACAGGATCTTTTCTTACGCAGGTTCCCAGTAAATAAGCGTTGGCCAGGTTGAATTGTGCAGATGAATTTCCATGATTTGAAGCTTTCAACCACCAAATCATAGACTGGTCAGGATCAATTTCACAAGCCTGTTGCTTTGGATAAGCCATTGCATAAAAATTCCCGACACCACATTCTGCTGATGGGTAATCCTCGTTTGCTGCGGCCAAATACATGCGAAAAGCTTCAATATAGTTCCTGTGCACACCAAGATGGTCGAAATAGGCAAAACCAAGCAGATAGACGGCCGGTACATAACCATTACTGGCCAACCTTTTGACAATCTTTATACCCTTTGTATAGTTGCGCTCATCCGGCCGGCCATAAAACAAAGGATATATTTTTCCGAACTCCATTTTTTGCAAAACAGTGCCCCACATGGAAAGTACCTCTTTTGAACCTTCGAATCAGAATTTTTCTCAATCCGCATGCAATAACTGCTATTGATCATTATTTTAGCCCATAAAAGCTTACTCAAATGTTTTCTTTAATTAATTCGCCTTTATTTCCAGCCAATCTAACTTGGTGAACAATTCCGGCGTGAGAAGACCTTCTCCGCCAAACGAAAAAGCACTCTTTCGAGTGCTTTTTCGTTTGGCGGAGAAGGAGGGATTCGAACCCTCGCTAGAGTTACCCCTACTAACAGTTTAGCAAACTGCCCCCTTCGGCCTACTTGGGTACTTCTCCGTATGGCCGATCGATCTCGTCCAGCAGACTGATCAATCGATATGGTTAAGCAGCTTTCAAAGCCGCTTCACTATTTTAATGGCAACGACTTATTTTGTCAATCAATTCTGATTTCAATTTGGCCTAAGACTTCCTTGGTTTGATTGGCGTGATCACTCTCTCCGCCAAACAAAAGAGCACTCTTTCGAGTGCTCTTTGTTTGGCGGAGAGAGTGGGATTCGAACCCACGGCAGGCTTTCACCTGCGTCGGTTTTCAAGACCGGTGCCTTAAACCAACTCGACCATCTCTCCAGGTAAATCGGTGCGATCATTTCTGATCGCTCAGACAGTTTACATGATACCTATTGATCTGTCAATTTACAAAGATCAATAATGACTTTGACCCGTCATGACCATTTTTAGCATCTTGGCCATAAGTGCAAGGTCAAATTCTACTGCTTCTCTTCATTGTTTAAGCAATGAAAGGATGCGTTCCAGGTCTTCATTTGAATAGTAATCGATGATGATACTGCCTTTGCCATTGCGATCTTTCAAATGGACTTTGGTGCCCAGATCACTGGCCAGTGTTCTTTCAACTTCTTTGACACTCAATTTATAAGCTTCATCGACCGGTTTTGGGGTTTTTTGCGGCAGTTGCAGCCGTTTGACCAGTTTTTCCGTCTCCCGAACATTCAATTCCTTGGTCATGATCAAATTGGCAGCTTTAACTTGAGCTTCTTCATTGGGCAGGCCGAGCAAGGCCCGGGCATGACCGGCGGTCAATTCTTCATTCATCAAATGATGACGGATTGATTCCGGAAGGTTCAGGAGTCGCAGTGTATTGGCGATCGCCGGGCGGCTGCGGCCGACAACAATTGCCAGCGATTCCTGGGTCATCGCATGGTCTGAGATCAATTTTTCCAGGGCCAACGCTTCTTCCAAAGGATTGAGATCCTGGCGCTGGATGTTTTCAATCAGCGCATGCTGCAGGACTTGCAGGTTGGTCAGCTCGCGGACAATGGCCGGAACAACGGTCAGTCCGGCGAGGCGAGACGCACGCCAACGCCGTTCACCGGCGACGATTTTGTAACCCTTTTCGGCCCGGCAGACGATAATCGGCTGAATGATGCCATTTTCACGGATCGATGCAGCCAGTTCCTGCAGTTTTTCCTGGTCGAACTGCTTTCGTGGTTGATCAGCATTAGGGGCGATGTCGTTGATTTTCAGTTCAACAATCGAACCCTTGATTTCTTCATTGATCAATTCAGATGTGTTTAGTAAGGCGCCCAATCCTTTGCCGAGTCCCTTATTGATCGTTGCACTCATGCACTATATCCCCCTGATCGTTTTATCACTTCGCGCGCCAATGCGTCATAACATTCAGCGCCTTTTGATTTAGGGTCATATTCGTTGATCGACTTGCCAAAGCTCGGGGCTTCACTCAAACGGACATTTCGCGGAATAATGGTTTTGAAGACCTTGTCGCCAAAATACTTGCGCACTTCTGCCGCAACCTGGTGTGATAACTGGGTCCTGGCGTCAAACATCGTGACCACAACACCAAAAACCGCAAGTTTATTGTTCAGGCTTCGCTTGACAATGGTCACAGTCTCCATCAACTGAGTCAAACCTTCCAGAGCATAATATTCTCCCTGAATGGGCACTAAAACACTATCTGCTGCGGTCAATGCATTAATCGTCAGTAAACCAAGGGATGGTGGGCAGTCCATCAGGATAAAATCATATGCATGACGAACATCATTCAGCGCACGCTGCAAACATGTTTCACGTGAAACAGCGCTGACCAGTTCTACTTCCGCTCCAGCTAAATCTATGTTGGCCGGACAGATCGAAAGTCGCGTACGTCCGGACGGTAAAACAGCTTCATGAAGTGGTACGTCATTAATTAAAACATCATACGTCGATTTCTCAACCTTATTCTTCTCAATTCCGAATCCGGATGTCGCATTACCCTGCGGATCAATATCAATCAGCAGTACATTCTTACCTTTATTAGCTAAAAATGCTGCAAGATTGACGCTTGTCGTCGTCTTACCAACGCCACCTTTTTGATTAACAATTGCAATTACTTGGGACATCGATGCACACTCCTTGATCCAGTGTTATGTATCTTATCACAATTCAACTGCTCCTGACAGCAAATAAGGGGGCTTTGATGACAATCACGTAAGTCATTTAGTGAAATTAGAAATTTTCTCTGATGATATTAATCTTTTCGTGATTATTATTCGCGATTATTATTTGAATATCTCGAATCCGTGTTTGATCATTCGAAATTCTCCGCCCAGCAGGCTTGTTCATGATTACAGATAAAACATCAGATGTGTCAATAAGAGCAAGATTCAGAAGTCGACAGTATGAAAGATGAAAAATTGATTTTTTCTAAAGCAACTCATATTAAAGTAACCATGACATGTGTAGATTAAAACAGCCGAATGTTTCACGTGAAACATTCGGCTGTATTTTTTAGAAATTTATTTTGTTGTTCGTGGTCTTCTTCTCTTACCAGTTGTCGATTATCATCGTTTTAGCACTTTTAAATACTTCTACCCTTACAATCTGAAAGATTAAATATCCGCGTTAGCATATTTGGCGTTCTGCTGTATGAATTCTTTTCTAGGTTCAACCTTGTCCCCCATCAAGAGGCAGAAGATATCGTCGGCTGACTGTGCATCTTCAACGGTCACGCGTTTTAGCTTACGCATCTCGGGATTCATTGTTGTTTCCCAAAGCTGCTCCGAACTCATTTCACCCAGACCTTTGTATCGCTGAATTTTGGGGTCTTTCCAGCCGGTTTTCAATTTGACCTCTTCAACATCTTTGTCGGTGTATGCATAAAATCCGGAATTGCCTTCATACACCCGGAAAAGCGGCGGACAAGCGATGTAGACATAACCTGCTTCGACCAGGGGGCGCATGTGGCGGTACATAAAGGTCAGCAGCAAGGTGCGGATATGAGATCCATCGACATCGGCGTCAGCCATCAGAATGATTTTATGGTAACGCAGGCGTGTGACGTCAAAATCAGAACCGATACCTGCGCCAAGAGCCAAAACAATCGGCAGGAGTTTTTCATTGTCATAAACCTTGTCGATGCGGGCTTTCTCAACATTGAGCATTTTACCCCACAGCGGCAAAATCGCCTGGTATTTCCGCTCACGACCGCTTTTGGCCGATCCGCCTGCCGAGTCACCTTCGACAATGAAGAGTTCGCAGAAGGTCGGGTCTTTCTCCTGGCAATCAGCAAGTTTCCCCGGCAAAGAATTGGATTCAAAAACACTCTTGCGGCGTGTCAATTCACGAGCTTTGCGCGCAGCATCACGGGCCCTTGATGCTGACAGACACTTGTCGATGACAATGCGGGCAATGGATGGGTTTTCTTCCAGATAAGCCGCAAGCTTATCATTAATGACGCTTTCGACCAAAGTGCGGATTTCAGTGTTGCCCAGTTTGGATTTTGTCTGACCTTCAAATTGGGGTTCAGGCAGTTTGACACTGATGATTGCACCTAGGCCTTCTCGGACATCTTCACCCTGAAGATTCTTGTCATTGGCCTTGATCATGCCATATTTTCGCGAATAATCGTTGATGACTTTCGTCAAAGCTGATTTGAAGCCGGTCATATGTGTACCGCCTTCGATCGTCGCAATGTTATTGGCATAGGAATAGACGTTTTCCGAATAGGAATCATTGTATTGAATGGCAACTTCAACAAAAACATCACCACTGCGTGTTGCGATGTAGATTGGCTGCTTATGCAATACTTCGCGGTTTTTGTTGAGATATTCGACAAATGAGATGATACCGCCGTCATAATGAAGCTTCTTTTCAACAAATGGCGTTTCGCGATGATCATTGAGATTGATCGTGATTTCGCGGTTGAGGAAAGCCATCTCCCGGTATCGGGTCAGCATGGTGTGGTAATCGAAATGGATATCGGGGAAAATCTGCTGATCCGGCATGAAAGTTGTTGTCGTGCCTGTTTCAGTTGATTCGCCGATAACTTCGAGATTGCCAACCGTAATCCCTCGTTCAAAACGTATTTTATACAACTTGCCATCGCGTTTGACGATAACTTCCATCCAGGCCGCCAGGGCATTGACGACTGATGCACCGACGCCATGCAGCCCGCCGGATACACTGTAAGCTCCACCGCCAAATTTCCCGCCGGCGTGAAGAATCGTGTGCACGACCTCGACAGTTGGAATACCCATTTTGGGGTGTGTACCGACTGGTATCCCACTGCCATTATCACAAACCGTCACCGAACCATCTGGATTGATCGTGACATCAATGGTGTCACAACGGCCGGCAAGTGCTTCATCAACTGAGTTAGCAACTATTTCGTAGACAAGATGATGTAAACCTCGGACACTTGTGTCTCCGATATACATACCCGGGCGTTTGCGGACGGCTTCAAGTCCTTCAAGTACTTGAATATCACTCTCATTATAGGACGAAGCATTCGTCGTATCGAAGGAATCATAATCACCCTCCGACAAATCAAAAGCCGTCTCTTCATAGTCATCATCGACCAATGCCTGGGGATTCTCAGCGAGATTGATCACGCCATCAAGGTCATCGGCCTCAGTCATCAACGGGCCGGATTTCTTCTCAAGCTTATCGTTCTTTTCGCTCACGTTTTCACCATCCTGTGTGGGGTCTTCTTTTTTCTGACTTTTCTTTATTGATCAAATCACTAATATTGAGCATGACTTTTTATTGGAATTGTTCATCCTGATCCATTTTGAATTTCAATCGCCTGCGCAAAGTTGCTGGCGATATTGGCGAGAGGTAAACTCGCTCAAGTGTGACGACAAAAGAGCGCGGCAATTCAGATGAGACGTTCTCAATCCGATCGAGCTCCTGGGCACGTTTCAAAAATTGAATCGTTTCAGACCCCTCTTGTGTCGTTTCGTCAAAATCAAAGATGCCAACGATCAGACGATCTGAGACAGAATATTCTCCACCAATATGAATATACATGAAGGATATTATAGCAGAAAAGACCCTCAGCTGCCAGAAAACAACTAGACTCTCTCAACCTGCGTGACGTGCCCATTTTGAACTGCAAAGAAAGAAAACTGACGACTTTTTCTTTGTTCATCAGGGTTTGGTGTTGCAGATTTATCCTGGATATTGTCTCCGGCGCTGTCCTGGATATAAGATTCAGCTTCGCGGATGTCTGAAACCACATGATTAGCGTCAGTACACGTCACAAAAACCTGTGCTTGGTCGATGCTTTCGAGCAAGCAACGACGTCGATCTGCATCCAGTTCTGACATGACATCATCGAGCAGGAGGACCGGTCGTTCACCAATATCTTCAGTGATGATCTCCAGTTCTGCCAGTTTCAGAGACAAGACGGCTGAGCGCTGCTGACCTTGGGAAGCAAAGGGTTTCATCGGCTCTTCATTTAACACCAGTTCAAGGTCATCACGGTGCGGTCCTACACTCGTCAATCCTTTTTGAATATCTTCGTAAACATTAGTTTTATATTTTCTATATATTTTTTCTGCTATCTCTGGAACGCCATCTTTATTGGATATTCCGCTGATTGTTTTATATCTTACGTTTAACTTTTCTTTTCCGGATGATATGGTTGAATGGCTATTTTCTGCCAATTTTGTGATGCGCTGTGTGTAACTGATGCGTTGGGCAATGATCCTGGCCGCACATTGTGCCAGCGACAAATCCCAGACTTCCAACTGTTCCTGGGCTGATTCAACCTTCAGATCACGCAGGTCCTTGAGCATTTTATTGCGCTGTTGCAACAGACGGCTATAGCGCTGGAGATCTTGAAAATAAGTCGGCCGCACTTGTGAAATCAGCAAGTCGAGAAAGCGGCGTCTTGTGGCTGGTCCTTCTTTGATCAGCATCAAATCTTCAGGCGCGAAAATGACTGCGTGAAATAAACCCATCAAGTCGCCTACTTTTTCAAGTCGTACGCCGTTCTGGTAGATTTGGCGAATAGCCTTTGTTCTTTGCGGATCTTGAGTGACAACGTCCAGATAGTCAATTTCGATCTCTTCTTCCTGGCCGCTTTGCAATGCATAGCTCAATTTGACACGGTAAATATCCTGTCCTTGATGGATCAGATCACTGTCACGGCTGGTCCGGTGCGAGCGTGCGCAGGCGCAAAGATAAACCGCCTCCAGAATATTGGTTTTTCCCTGGGCATTAGTCGCCAAAAAAGACATTGATGCCTGGTTCGACGGTTATCGTTCTGCTCGCTCGTAGTTTCGAAACTGAGTCAGTTCAATCTGCCGAACTTGCATTTAAATGGCTTCTTTAACGGCGCAACGGCAGGACCAGATAGGCAAATTCCTGGCTTTCCAGAGGGCTTGCAGGACACAAGGTCCCATGCTGCCGTTGAAAATAACTGATGATTTCGTCTTCATCGATTGCTTTCAGGGCATCCAGGAAATATCGCGGATTGAAATCGATGTCGATCCGGTTGCCGGTCATGGCGACGGTTATTTCTTCACGCAATGTGCCGATTTCCGTATTGGCGCTGACGACCAGGGTTTCATCATCCGTCATGGTCAGGCGGACCGGATAGCGGCGTTCCTCGCGTCGTGATCACCAGCGACGCGCGTTCAATCGCCGACAGCATGGCTGTCGGCGCGATGGTCATGGTCGTCTCCGCTGTCTGCGGGATGATGCCCCTGTAATTCATGTATTCGCCCTGGATCAGGCGGGAGACCAGCTTGACCTTGCCGATATCAAACAGGATATGGTTCTGTGACGGATAGATGTCGACCAGGCTGTCGCCGGATGCGCTGAGAATGCGGCCGACTTCGCTGAGTGCTTTGCCGGGAATGATGAATTTCATGACCGGCAAGTTCTCGCCGATTTCCTTGCGGCGCAGAGCCAGTCGGAATCCGTCGATCGCAACCATTTCCAGATTCTGGCCATCGCAGATTGAAATAGCAGCCATTGAGGATCGGCCGGCTTTCATCGGTGCTGACCGCAAAAAGGGTCTGGCGGATCATGTCCTTGAGCACGTTCTGCTTGATATGCAGTTGCTGCGCGTCATCAACAACCGGGATTTTCGGGATAATCATCGGCACGAATGCCTTTGATCGAAAAATGGGTGCTGCCACATTCGATCTGAACCGAAAGATTGGTCGTTGGTCTCGATGGAGACAATATCATCCGGCAAGTTTGCGGATAATGTCACCGAACATGCGTGAATTGATGACAATGCTGCCGTTGTTCCGGAACATCGGCTTCGATCTGGCATTCGATGCCGGTTTCCAGATCATAGCCAGTTAATTTGACGCCATTGTCGGCTTCGACCAGGATGCCGTCGAGAATCGGCAACGTTGAACGGGTAGCGACAGATTTCTGGACGATACTGATTGCTTCCATCAGACGGTCACGGGAGCAGATGAGTTTCATGCTGGGTTCCTCCTTGGCGTAATCGGCCTGTTGAACTCTAATGATATATATTTTATCACTTTTCTTCTTATGTGGTGTGTAATCTTGTTGAAAACTCCTTGAACGCTCAGGCTGTCAGATTTGCTCTGTTGATAACCCTGTGGACAACGCTTGGCTTTAAACGTGCGGTCTGTGTGGATAGAAAACGAGGAAAACTTTGTCCACAGATTGTTCTCCACAAAGTTATCCACATTTCAGTGTGTTATCCACTTAGTTCCACAAAAACGGCTGTGGAAAACTGTTCAAACCATTGTTCCGACAGTCTGGGAATCAAGTCTTAACTGGTGATTCTCTTTTTAATTTCATCGATATCCTTGGACCAGATCTGCCTTGATCGCTAGATTCTTCACTGACTTTGCTGCAGGAATGCATGACGGTCGTGTGGTCGCGGTTGCCAAATTCGAGGCCGATCTGCGGCAGCGTCATATTCAGAAGGTTGCGGCAGAGGTACATGGCAACCTGGCGGGGATTGGTCGACTTCTTTGCTGCGGCGGTTGGATTTCAGATCATCGACCGTGACATGATAATAGCGCGCAACGACATCCATGATCACGGTTGCGCTGACTTTCTTGCCGGCCGATCGGCTGGATGATGTCCTTCAGGGCTTCGCGGGCAACTTCCTGGTGATCGAGCCGGCCAGCAGCGAATAGCAGAGAACGGTGTTGAAAGCGCCTTCGAGTTCGCGGATATTGGAGGCGACGTTGGTGGCGATGTATTCGAAAACATCGTCCGGGACGGAGGCATGGTTGATGCTGGGCGCGGCGCTTGCAGGATGGCGACGCCGGTTTCATAGTCCGGCGGCTGGATATCGACGGTCAATCCGCAGGAGAAACGGGTGCGCAGGCGTTCTTCGAGTGAAGCCAGGCTTTGCGGCGGCTTGTCGCAGGTCATGACGATATTGCTTGCCGGATTCGTACAAGGTATTGAACGTGTGGAAGAACTCGATCTGCATCTGTTCCTTGCCTTCAATGAACTGGATGTCGTCGATCAGCAGCATGTCGGTGTTCCGGTACTTGCTGCGGAAGTCGTCGTATTTGTTTTCCTTGATGGTGTAGATGAATTCGTTGACGAATTGCTCGCACTGGACGTACAGGATGTTCTTGGTCGGGTGGTTCTGGTACATGTAATTGCCGATCGCATGCATCAGGTGCGTTTTGCCCAGACCGGATCCGCCGTAGAGAAACAGCGGATTGAAGTTGCGGCCGCCCTGCTTTTCGGCGACGGCAACACAGGCGGCATGGGCGAAGCGGTTGCCGCTGCCGACGACAAAGGTTTCGAAGGTGTATTGCGGATTGAGGCGGCTCAGCGAGTTCTGGCCGAAAGAATCAGAACCGGAGGAATTGGAGGTCTGCTTCTTTTCCGGTCGGATGGCATGAGTCAGTGAGTCGCCCGAACCGATCTGGAAACGCACTTCGTAATCGAAAGAACCGGCGATCTTGAGGGCGTTGCGAATCAGACTGGCGTACTGTTCAACGAAAGTCTTGTGAAAATCATTTGGCACAGACAACAGGAAAACACCCTGTTCGGCGGAAAGCGGTTCCAACGGCTTGATCCACGTATTCAAGCTGATTTCGGATACTTCACCATCGAGAAGCGCGACTGCCCTGTCCCACAGTTGGTGGACATTGGGGTGTTTCATGAATCAAATACCGTCCGTTTCTGAATTTAGCTACGCTGAATTGAGCGAAAAGTATTCACATTTTAGCACATATCGAGGGGTGTTGAAATGCTGAGTATGGTCAGCGCAATTAGGTTCAGTCCGTATGCTATACTGGAAAAAAGGGGGCTAAACCCACATGGATTATATCTTTTTTGCCATCAATGCTTTGGCAGCGGGTTTCTCCGTCCTGCTGCTGGTCGGCCGCTTCCTGCTGGCAGGCAGGACACCCTATCGGCTCTGGCATTATCTTGCTTCTTTTGCTGTTGTCGTCTTTTACTACTCGCTTGATTCGCTTTACTTATCCCGAAACCTGACGTTTTACTATATTGGCAATATCCTGCCCATCGCCGTCCTGGTCATTTCCCTGGTACTAGCCTTGCGTCAAAGTGCAGGGACAGAAAAATGAGTACGACGCTTACGTTTAAACCAGGCCCAGGGCCGGCTGTCAATCAACCGATTGTCCTGTTCGACCTTGGCAATATCCTGGTACATTTGCGTAATGTTGACCAGTTCTGGCCAGGATTGAAACCGGAACCCGGGACACTGCCCTTTGCCGAACGCTGGAAAAACAGCGCGGCGATGCAGGCTTTGGAAACAGGCCGGCTCGATGACTTTGGTGATTTTTACCGCCAGGCAAAACAGGAAATGGGATTTCCCATCGGAATTGAAGAATTTCGCCAGGGCTATCTGGATATCATCGGTGAACCTTTTGCCGAGACAATCCCGGTTCTGCAGGCTTTATCCGGTCACTTCAGTCTTCAACTGCTGTCCAATACCAGTGGCATACACTGGCGGCACTGCCGGGAAACCCTTGGACTCGGACCATTTTTCGACCGCGTTTTTGTCTCGTACGAACTCGGGGTGATGAAGCCGGACCCACTCATCTTCCAGCTCGCACTTCAGGAAACTGACCAAGAACCGGAAACCATATATTATTTCGATGATCGTCCTGAAAACATTAAAACCGCCTTGAAATTCGGAATTAATGCCCATTTATCCTGGGGTGGAGCTCAACTTATCCGCCAATTACGTGAATTGAAGTTTTTACTATAAATATAGGTTTTCGGAGGAGTCTTTTAAAGACATGGAAAGACTTAAATATGCCATCATTGGTTGCGGAATCGTTGCTCGCAAGCATCTCAAGGGAGCCCGCTACCATCAGAATAGCCATCAGACGATCGAGGTCGTTGCTGCAGTCGACACCCGTCCGGGTGCGGCCGAAAAAATGCTGCAATCAGCGGGTTTTAACGAACAGGAAATAAGCAAGATCAGGATTTTCAGCGACTACCGCGAAATGCTTGCAGCTGTACACCCTGATCTGGTGGCGATTACGACGCCAAGTGGATCGCATGCTGCGATCGGTCTGGCAGCGATTGAAGCAGGGGCCCATGTGCTGATCGAAAAGCCACTGACCCTCTCGCTTCGTGAGGCGGATGAGATTCTTGAGCGCGCCCGCCTGAAAAACCGCCGTGTCGCGGTCGGCCACATCTATCGCTTTTTTCCATTAGTCCAGGCTGTGCAAGCCGACATTGCAGCGGGAAAATTCGGTCGCGTGCTCTACGGTGATGTCAAAGTGCGCTGGGGTCATGACCAGGCCTACTATGATCAGGCTGCCTGGCGCGGGACTTGGAGCCAGGACGGCGGTGCGCTGATGAACCAGAGTGTACATGCGCTCGACTTGATGACCTGGTTGCTCGGCCAGCCGGTTCTTGCCGCGACGGGGCAGATTTTCCAGCAGACGCATCAGATGGAGGCAGAAGATCTCGGCTTTGCGATCCTTGAACTTGACAAGAATGTCCAGTGCCTGGTCGAGGGTACGACAACGACTGACCCGCGGCGGCCGGAAGCTTCGTTCTTTGTCCGTCTGACCGAAGGTGAAGTTCGCGGCGGAATTCTCGCCGGCAAGCCAGGGATCCAGGTTTATGACAAAACCGGTCGCAATGTTGCCGGCCGCTATACCAGCCAGCTCTTCTGGTCCACCTTGAAGAGCGGTGGCATCAAGGCTTTTGTGCAGCTCAAGAATCCGCATAGTGGCTTGCTCGGTGATTTGATTGAGGCAGTCCAGCAAGACCGCGAACCTTTGGCGAGCGGCCGGTCCGGGCGCGATGCCCTGGAACTGGTGCTGGCAATCTACCAGTCCGCGTTGAACAACAAAAAAGCCAGCCTTCCTGTTGCCGACTTTGAGCTGGCGATGATGATGAACTATTTCAAGTGATCTGGCTTACTTTTGATCGGGCTCACAGGTGATTCAGATCATCTGTGAGCCCGATCACCTGTTGGCCAACAGGTAAGTCTTGATCACTTGCGGTGAATGGCCTTTTTGATCCGGATCATGCCGGTCTTGACCATCCAGGCGATATTGTCTCGAAAGGATTCATCGATTGGCCGCGGACTGTAACCCAGTTCGCGGCTTGCTTTTTCGTGGCTGATCCAGCTGTTTGACTGGAGGACGGCAATGCTGTATGGCGTGACCAGAGAACGGACATGGAAAAGGTGTGCAAACCAGGCGACAAAATAAGCACCGCTCATCACCAGTTTGTTCGGAATCGATACGATGCGCGGCTGACACTGACCCAGGCAATCGCGTTCGAGGCGGATGATATCTGAAAGTGAGATCCGGTGCCCGGAAAGAATATACCCCTCGCCGCTGCGACCCTTTTCAGCGATGGCGATCAAGCCGTCGACAACATCGCGGACATCGACAAAATTATAAGCTCCATTGAAGGATAGGATGAGGCGGAGCGAACCGAGGGAACTGAAATACTTGAATACCCGGCCCATCTCAGACTGACGATAGTCTTCCGGCCCGATGACACCGCTCGGAAAGGCTATCACGGCATCAAGACCGCGCCGGATGGCTGCGTAGACCAGGGCGGTCGCATCGGTTTTTGTCTGTGCGTAACCTCCCAGCAAGCCTGGAACGGGGAATTTGTCGATTTCCGTGATGACTTCGGAGTCCGGCAGGTCCGGCAGCGCATGGACTGAGCTGACATACACCAGCCGCCCAACCCTTTCGGCTTCACAAGCCGCGACCACGTTGCGCGTGCCGCCGACATTGATTTCCTGGAGTTTCGGCCCAGGATGCATGGAGGTGTCGATCATCCCGGCCAGATGGAAGACCAAACGAACACCGCGGACTGCTTCACGCACCGCTTCAGCGTCGCGGACATCACCGTAGAAGAGCTCCAGGGCCAGGCGGTCGAACATGTCGAGACGCTCATGCGGCTGAACCATGATGCGCAGGGTTTCACCCGGAAAATGCTGATAAAGAGCATGGACCAGGACATTGCCGATATGTCCGGTGGCACCGGTGATCAAGATCAAAAAGACCGCCCCCACTCGTGAAGCGAAAAAAGCAAATTGCATAATGACCGTAAAAAGGTCAGGTAACAACCATGTTTACACTTAATATTTTACCATAAAAGGACTAGAATAGGCTCAGTGAACCAATGGCTCTGCGCCATTGGCAGCTTTTTCAATTTGAAAGAGGAATCAGGATGCAACATAACCAGCTGCCGGACAACCCCAACCGGCAAATCGATTACAGTGCCCGCGAGCTACACAAAATATACTTGGCGGGCGGCTGCTTCTGGGGTACAGAGGCTTATCTGGCCCGAGTCCCCGGGGTAGCTGCGACAACGGTCGGCTATGCCAACGGCCGGACGATCAGACCATCCTACCAGGAAGTGTGCTACAACAATACCGGCCATGCAGAAACGGTCGAGGTCTCTTATGACCCCACTCGCCTGAGCCTTTATGATTTGCTGAACCAGTTTTTCCAGATTATCGACCCCACGATGCTCAACCGCCAGGGCGCGGACAAGGGAAAGCAATACCGGACCGGCATCTATTACACAAATGATGCCGATCTGCCGGTGATCGAAGGCGTCATTCGCGAGCAACAAAAGCATTATAAACTGCCGATTGTCACAGAAGTCCTGCCCCTCGTCCGCTACGATCTGGCCGAAGACTATCACCAGAACTACCTGGAGAAAAATCCGGGCGGCTATTGCCATGTCAGTTTCAAGACGTTGCCTGTTATTCCTGTGAAGCCGATGATGCCGATGGTATCGATAATGCCGGTCATCGATCAAGCCCGTTTTCCGCGCCCTGAACTTTCGGATCTCAAAAAGCGGCTGACACCCTTGCAATATGCTGTCGCCTGCGAGAGTGCAACCGAGCACCCGTTCAGCGGCGCATACTGGCGCGAAGAACGGACCGGTCTCTATGTTGATGTTGTAACGGGTGAACCGCTGTTCAGTTCCAAGGACAAGTTCGACGCCGGTTGTGGCTGGCCGAGTTTCACCCGTCCGATCGATCCTTCTGTCGTCCGTGAACTGCGCGATAAAAGCCATGGCATGGAACGGGTTGAAATCCGCAGCCGCGCCGGAGACGCCCACCTCGGCCATGTTTTCACGGATGGACCGGCCAGCCGCGGCGGTTTACGCTACTGCATCAACAGCGCTTCGCTTCGCTTCATCCCGCTGGCCGATCTTGAACGAGAAGGTTATGGCGACTGGATCGGCTATTTCAACGGCCCGTGAGATCAAATCGCGATCGTTGGACTAAAATTGATTCGGAGGCTGAAAGATGAAACCTGAAATTCTCTACTACTTGAACGGATATACAAAGCGGGCGCTCACCAAAGACGTGATTGCCGGAATCATCGTGGGCATTATCGCCATCCCGTTGTCGGTGGCCCTGGCGATTGCCTCGGGCGCTTCTCCTGAAGCCGGTTTGTACACGGCAATCCTGGCCGGCTTCACAGCCGCCTTGCTCGGTGGCAGCGCCACCCAGGTGACCGGGCCGACCGGTGCGTTTGTGGTCATTGTCTATGGCATTATCGCCAAGCATGGGCTGGATGGCCTGATCACTGCGACCCTGCTGGCGGGCATCATCCTGCTGATCATGGGCTTGCTCAAACTCGGCAGTGTCATCCGATATGTCCCCTTCCCGATCACTGTCGGTTTCACGGCCGGTATCGCCGTGACGATCTTCACCGGCCAACTCAATGATTTCTTTGGATTTGGCATCGCCAAGATGCCAGCCGAATTTGTTGAAAAAATGATAGTCTACTTTGAAAATGTCAACAAATTCAGCTGGCAGAATTTTGCGATCGGGATGGCAGCCCTGCTGATCATCATCATCTGGCCCAAAATCAACCGTCAGATCCCTGGATCCCTGGTTGCAATCATCGCCACCACAGTCTTCGTACAACTGATCGGCTGGCCGGTCGCGACGATCGGCAGCCGTTTTGCCAATTTGTCCGGCGGCTTTCCGCCGCTGCGGATTCCCCACATCAATCTTGAAACCTTGCGACAGCTGATCCAGCCGGCGATCACGATTGCCATCCTCGGCGGGATCGAATCGCTGCTGTCCGCTGTTGTCGGGGATGGGATGGCCAATACTCGACATGATTCCAGCCAGGAACTGATCGGTCAAGGCGCAGCCAACATTGTCTCTTCCCTGTTTGGCGGTTTGCCGGCGACCGGTGCGATCGCCCGGACAGCTGCCAATATCCGCAATGGCGCGATCAGTCCGGTCGCCGCGGTTGTGCACTCGGTCACTGTGCTGCTGATCACGGTGCTTTTCCTGCCATACGCCAAACTCATCCCGATGGCAGCACTGGCTGCGATCCTGATTACCGTCAGCCGGAACATGGTCGAAGTCAACGAAATCAAGAAACTGCTCAAGGCGCCCAATACTGACCGACTGCTTTTGGTTTCAACTTTCCTGCTGACGGTCATTTTCGACCTGGTCGTCGCGATCGAAGTCGGCATTGTCATGGCTGCAATTTTCTTCATGAAGCAGATGGCCGATGCTGCAATGATCAAAGAACATTCGATAACCGACAAGACAGCGATTGACAGCGTCGCCGTCTATCGCCTGAACGGACCATTCTTTTTCGCTGCCGCCGAAAGCCTCATCCAGAGTATCGACCACGAAATTGTTGAAAAAGAAGCAATCATCCTCGAAATGCAGCGAGTACCTGCAATCGATGCGACTGCGGTCAATGTCCTCGAGAAGCTGGCCAAAAAATGCCATGAACATAACACGCGGCTCTTTTTTGTCCACCTCCAGCCCCAGCCGGCTGAAGTCCTGCGCCAGGCCGGCTATATGGAAGAACTTGGTGAACAATACTTTGTCGCCGAATTGCCCGAGGCTCTGGAAGCCTGCAGCGACCTGGTCAATTGACCATCAACCACCCACAATCCTGCTAAAATGAACCAATATTGATGTCCGGTCCCGACTGGTTATTCAGTGCCCGAGCTCTAGATGAGAGCTCGGGCACTCTTTTTGACGATTCAGCATTTTACTGCTTGCCATACCTACTCAGTGGTGATATGATTGAGCCACACAACTGCCCAAGATATAACCAACAAGTGCTCATCGGGAGGATCCTCCCACGCATATCAGATCCGTCCCGACTTAAAGATGTCCGCACTTCCCCCTGCCCACTCGAGAATGTCTCAAATACAGATGTCACAGGTACAGATGACTCAAGCACAGATGACTCAAGTACATCGGAGGTAAACCATGGGTACAATTCGTTTAACAATGACACAGGCGCTGCTCAAGTTCATGGACAACCAGTACGTCAGCTTCGACGGCCAGGAAGAAAAATTTGTCGAAGGCATTTTCGGCATCTTTGGCCATGGCTGCGTCGTCGGCATCGGCCAGGCTCTGGAACAAGGCGGACACGGCCTGACATTCTACCAGGGCAAGAACGAACAGGGCATGGCGCACTCGGCGATCGGTTTCGCCAAGGAGCACAACCGCCGCAAAATCATTCCTGTCACAACATCAGTTGGCCCAGGTGCATTGAACCTCGTCCCGGCTGCAGGTACTGCAACAGCCAACCGCATCCCGCTGCTCCTCCTGCCTGGTGACACGTTTGCCACCCGCCAGCCGGATCCGGTCCTGCAGCAGCTCGAATTCCCGAATTCCATGGCCATCACAGCCAATGACGCCTTCAAAGCTGTCTGTAAATACTGGGACCGCATTCAGCGCCCTGAACAGCTGATGACCGCCTGCATCAACGCCTTCCGTGTTTTGACCGACTGGGCGGACACCGGCGCAGTCTGCATCGCGATGCCGCAGGACGTCGAAGGCGAAGCTTACGATTATCCGGAATACTTCTTCCAGAAACGCGTCTGGTACATGGACCGCCGCCCGATCACCAAAACAGCGCTCGACCGTGCGGTCTCCGCGATCAAGAATGCCAAACGTCCACTGATCATCTGCGGCGGCGGCGTCAAATATTCCGAAGCCTGGAAAGAGCTTGAAGCCTTTGCGGCCGAATTCAACCTGCCGATCGGCGAAACTCAGTCGGGCAAGGGCATTGTCGCCTGGAACCATCCCTGCAACATGGGCGGTCTCGGCTTGACTGGCACCTCGGCTGCCAACAAGCTGGCCAAGGAGGCTGACCTGATCATCGGCGTCGGCACTAAATTCATGGACTTCACAACCTGTTCCAAATGGCTGTTCCAGGATCCTGACGTCAAATACATCAGCATCAACGTTGGTTCGATGGACGCGTACAAGATGGATGCCATTCCGGTGATCGCTGACGCCAAAGTCGCGATTGAGGCGATCGGGGCTGAACTGAAGACAGCCGGTTACAAGTCCGCCTATGGTGCGACCGAACTGGCCGAAACAGCCGCCGAATGGACCGCCGAATGTGACCGCCTGTTCAGCATAACCCGTGAAGACGGCCGCCTGGCGACATCCCACGTACTCGGTATCCTCAACAAGCATCTCCGTCCACAGGACGTCATCCTCACCGCCGGCGGTTCGTTGCCGTCCGACCTCCAGCGCGTCTGGCGCTCCGGCAACCCGGGCACCTACCATGTCGAATATGGTTTCTCCTGTATGGGCTATGAAGTCTGCGGTGCTGTCGGCGCCAAAATGGCAGTCGGACCTGACCGCGAGATCTATGTTGTCGTCGGTGATGGCAGCTATGTCCTGATGCACTCCGAAATTTACACAGCCGTCCAGGAAGGCCTGAAGCTCAACATCCTGGTTATCGACAACAGCGGCTGGGGCTGCATCGAAAACCTGCAGAACAACAACGGCACGCCGACCTTCGGTACCGTTTTCAAAGCCCGCAATCCTGAGACCAACCAGCTGGACGGCCCGAACGTCGTCGTCGACTTTGCCAAGAATGGTGAAAGCTACGGCGCCAAAGGGTACAACATCTCGACGGAAGCTGAATTGCTCGCTGCCCTGGCCGATGCCAAGACCCAGTCGAAAGTCTGTGTCTTTGACGTCAAAGTCGCTCCCGGCACGATGACCGGTGGCTACGGCGGCTGGTGGCGTGTGGGTATCGCTGAGGTTTCCACTCGCGAGTCTGTCCAGAAGTGCTACACAGAACATGTCGAAGAAATGAAAAAAGTCCGTCAGTATTAAGCCAATCCAGACCAGGATCCAGATCCTGAATTGCCACCAACAGAATCGCCACCAAGATTCAAAAAGGAAGGTATAAACCATGTTAGATTCAAAAAAGGTCAGACTCGGAATTGCACCAATCGGCTGGACCAATGATGACATGCCCGAGCTTGGCAAAGAGAACACTTTTCAGCAGACCATCAGTGAAATGGCTCTGGCTGGATTCACGGGCTGTGAAATCGGCAGCAAGTACCCCCAGGACAAGAATGAACTCAAGCATGCGCTCGATTTGCGCGGCCTGACCATCTGCAACGCCTGGTTCTCCTCCATGCTGACCTCCGACCGCCCCTATGAAGAAACCATCCAGGCATTCCGCGAACATGCAGAGAAACTCTTCTTCCTCGGCGCCCGCGTCATCGGTGTCTCTGAACAGGGCAATTCGATCCAGGGCCGTCTCGACCTGCCGATCCTGAAGAACAAACCGGTTTACAGTGCTGACCAGTGGAAAACCGTGATCAAGGGCTTCAATGAAATGGGCCAGATCGCTAAAGACATGGGCATGGCCTTTACCTGCCACCACCACATGGGCACCGGCGTCCAGACTGTCGAAGAAATCGACTACCTGATGGACAACACCGATCCGAACTTGGTCTTCCTGCTGTTCGATACCGGCCACCTGACCTTTGCCGGCATCGAATACCTGCCAGTCCTCAAGAAACATATCAACCGCATCAAGCACGTCCACCTCAAAGACATGCGCCTCAGTGTCCACGCCGAAGTCAAGGCTAATGACATGTGTTTCCTCGATGCCGTCCGCGCCGGCGTGTTCACTGTCCCTGGCGATGGCGATGTCGACTTCAAGCCACTGGTCAAAGTCCTCGAAGAATCCGGCTATGAAGGCTGGGTTGTCGTCGAAGCCGAACAAGATCCGGCCAAGGCAAATCCTTTCGAATATGCACAAAAAGCTCGCAAATATATTGCAGAAGTGACGGGTTTGTAAGATATTAAGAAGGATGGGCTGTAAACGATTGCGGCCACAAATAAGGAGGAACAAACCATGGACATCAAAGAAAGAGCGATGAAGCTTCACGCCGACCTTAAAGGTAAAATCGAAGTGATCGCAACCTGCCCCGTCGAAACAGTCGACGATCTTTCGCTTGCCTACACCCCTGGTGTCGCAGAACCCTGTCTTGCGATCGAAAAAGACGTCAACCTTTCCTATTCGCTGACCCGCCGCTGGAATCTCGTCGCGGTCGTCACCGACGGCACCGCTGTCCTCGGTCTCGGCGATATCGGTCCGGAAGCTGGCATGCCGGTTATGGAAGGCAAGTGCGTCCTGTTCAAGACCTTCGGCGGCGTTGACGCCTTCCCGCTCTGCATCCGTTCGAAAAATGTCGACGATATCGTCAAGACAGTTGAACTCCTCGCCGGCAGCTTTGGCGGCGTCAACCTCGAAGATATCTCCGCCCCGCGTTGCTTTGAAATCGAACGTCGCCTGAAAGCATCCTGCGATATCCCGATTTTCCACGATGACCAGCACGGTACCGCAATTGTCTGCCTCGCAGCCATGATCAATGCCTGCAAGCTGACCGGCCGTTCCCTCAGCGATCTCGAAGTCATCACCTGTGGCGCCGGCGCTGCCGGTATCGCCATCACCAAGCTGCTGATGTCGATGGGTCTGAAGAATGTCATCCTCGCCGACCGCCAGGGCGCGATCTACGAAGGCCGCGATGGCTTGAATACCGAAAAGGCTGAAATGGCCAAAATCTCCAACCGCCTCATGAAGAAGGGCTCCCTCGCCGAAATCATGAAGGGTGCTGACGTCTTCATCGGCGTTTCCGGCCCGAACCTGGTCACCGAAGAAATGGTCAAATCCATGGCTCCGAACCCGATGATCTTCGCGATGAGCAACCCGACCCCGGAAATCATGCCGGAACTGGCTAAAAAAGCTGGCGCAGCCGTTATCGGCACCGGCCGTTCGGACTTCCCGAACCAGATCAACAACGTCCTGGCTTTCCCGGGCCTCTTCCGTGGTACACTCGACGTCCGCGCTTCCGACATCAACGAAGAAATGAAAATCGCAGCCGCCCAGGCGATCGCCAGCCTCGTCAGTGATGACGAGCTGACCGCTGATTACATCATTCCTAAAGCTTTCGACAAACGTGTCGGACCGGTCGTCGCCGCAGCTGTTGCTGAAGCCGCCCGCAAGACAGGCGTCGCCAGAATTTAAGACTAGCCCGACTGAGGCGGTGTTCTGTTTCAGGGGCCAAATAAGAGGAGGAACTCGAAAATGATCAAAGTTGGTGTTGCAGGTTATGGTGTCATCGGTCAGCGTCTGGCTGACGGTGTCGCATTGCAAGGTGACATGGAGCTGGTCGGTGTAGCCGACCTGGCCCCCACACTGTCTATCCGTGCGCTCAAGGAAAAGGGCATGCCCTATGACCTGTACCTCGTTGAAGGTGCAGACAAGTCCAAATTCGATGCGCTCAACATCCCTGTTGCCGGTTCTTTTGAAGACCTGGTGAAAAAGGTTGATATCATGCTCGATTCCTCCCCGGGCGGCGTCGGTGCCAAGAACAAGGAAATTTACGCCAAATACGGCAAAAAAGCCGTGTTCCAGGGCGGCGAAAAGAACAATGTCGCTGACGTGTTCTTCCATGGCTATGCCAATTTCGAAAAAGGCATCGGCGCCGACTACCTGAAACTGACCTCCTGCAACACCACCGGCCTGATCCGCAGCGTCGACTGCCTCGACCGCAAGTACGGCATCGACCGCGTCGCGATCACGATCATCCGCCGCGTGGCTGACCCGGGCGACTACCATCGCGGCCTGACCAATGCGCTGCAGATGGACAAGGCCCCGAGCCACCAGGCCCTCGACCTGATGACGATCATGCCGCACATCGAAGCGACCGGCATCCTGGTCCACACCCCGGTGACCCATGGCCACATCATCACCGTGGTCGCCCATGGCAAACAGAAAATCACCAAGGAAATGGCACTCGAAGCCTTCAAAGAACACAACCGCATCCGTGTGGTCAAGATCGACGACGGCTTCCAGGGCAACGCCTCCTTCTTCCGCTATGCCCGTGACCTCGGCAACCCGCGCGGCGACATGTACGAGATCGGCCTCTGGGAAGACAGCATTGTTGAGAGCGGCGACAACATCATGTACGCGATCAACATCCCGCAGGAATCCGTGACCATCCCGGAAACCATGGACGCCATCCGTGCTGCTTGCGGCATGCAGGCTGACCGTGAAAGCGGCACAGCTGCCACCAACAAATACTTGGGGTTAGGCAAATGGAAGTAAGAATGAATCCGCTTGAGCGGTTCACTTACCAGGACAAAGCGGTGCTGCTGCGGGTCGACGTCAATTCGCCGATCGACCCGCAGTCCCGCCGGATCGTCAACGAGAACCGGATCAAGAAAAGCATCCCGACGATCAAATACCTGCTCGACAACGGCGCGAAGCTGGCGATCATCGCCCACCAGGGCGACACGCTCGACTACCAGAACCTGATGTCGATGCAGGAGCACGCTGAAAAGCTGGCCTTCCATCTCGGCCGTCCGATCACCTACGTCGAAGACGTCTGTGGCCCGACTGCCGTCGCAACCGTCAAAGCCCTGAAATCCGGTGAAGCTGTCTTTTTAGGCAACCTGCGCTACCTGACCGAAGAGGTCTCGGGTTTTGAGAAGGAAGTCAAGCTGACGGCCAAGGAAATGCTCGATACCTGGCTGGTACGCACACTGGCGCCGCTCTTCGACTACTATGTCAACGACGCATTTGCTGCGGCCCACCGCAGCTGCCCGAGCATGGTCGCCTTCCAGGAATTGCTGCCGACCGCCGGCGGACGCCTGCTCTACGACGAATACGAAGCGTTGTACAAAGTACTGAACGGCGCGGCCAAACCGGCCGTCTTCGTGCTCGGTGGAGCCAAGATTTCCGATGCTTTCGGGATGATGAAAACCGTGCTCGAGAATGGCACAGCAGACAAAATCCTGGCTTGTGGCGTGACCGGGGTGGTTATGCTGCTGGCTCAGGGGATCAAAGTCGGCACCAAGTACGAGCAGTTCCTCAAGGACAAGGACCTGATCGTCTTTGTCGAACCGGCCCGTGAAATGCTGCGCGACTTCCCCGGCCGCATCGAAGTGCCGTCCGACCTGGCTTATGAAGTCGATGGCCAGCGGATCAATACCGGCCTCCAGGCGCTGCCGATGGATGACAAGATGTTCCTCGACATCGGTTCAGAAACCATGGCCCGTTTCGATGCGATCATCAAGACAGCCGGCACGATTTTCGTCAATGGCCCGGCTGGCGTCTATGAAAACCCATTGTTCGAAGCCGGCACGAAAGCGCTCTGGCAATCGATAGCCGACGCACCGGGATACTCGGTCATCGGTGGCGGGGATACCGTCAGTGCGGCCAGCCTGTTCATCGACCTGGCCAAAATCAATTACGTCTGCACCGCTGGCGGCGCAATGGTCCGCTTCCTTTCCGGCAAAAAACTGCCCCTGATCGAAGCCATGGAAGCCGCCTACGAACGCGACGGAAAATAGCAACTTTTAACTGGCCTGAAAGCAAAATTTGCATGTATCTGAAAACCCACACTGAGTATAATGATTGCAGGTAGGAATTGAATGACATGCCTGCAATCATTTTCAATCCTGAAAGGAGATGCTAATGGATCCGAAACTTTTACAACAAATCAAAGTCTTCGCCACAACAGCCCGCATCGAAACCATGAAGGAATTCAAGACGCGCACATTTGGCCATGTCGGTGGCGCGATGTCGATCGCCGATACCCTGGCTGTCCTCTATGAGAGCGTCATGAAGTATGACCCGAAGAACCCGACCTGGGAAGACCGCGACAAGCTGGTCTGCTCCAAAGGTCATGCCGGCCCGACCCTCTACTCGATTCTGGCACTCAAGGGCTTTTTCCCGCTGGACTGGCTCAGCACGCTGAACATCCCGGGCACCCGCCTGCCCAGCCATTGCGACCGCAACCAGACCCCGGGTATCGACATGACCACCGGTTCACTCGGCCAGGGGATGTCGACCGCGATCGGCATGTGCCTCGGCGACAAGATCCAGGGCCGTGACAGCTACACCTTCCTGATCGTCGGCGACGGCGAACTCAACGAAGGCCAGATCTGGGAAGGCGCGCAATTCGCCGGCCACCACAAGATGGACCACCTGATCGCTTTCTGCGACTACAACAAGAAACAGCTCGACGGCTACACCGCCGACATCCTCGACCAGAAGGACATTGGCGCCAAATTCGCCTCTTTCGGATGGGATGCCCAGCAGGTCAACGGCCAGGATGCCGAAGCTGTCTATGAAGCCATCATGAAAGCCAAAGCAACGCCTGGCAAACCGCACATGATCGTCCTCGATACCATCAAAGGCGCCGGTGTCAAAGCCGTCGAAGAGATGTCATCCAACCACCACATCGTGGTTTCAGCGGAACTGGCCGATCAGGCGATAGCCGATCTCGAAAAGCTGCTGGCTGAGCAGAAAGGTTGAGGTGATGAGCATGAATTTTAAAGTAGAATATACCAACACCAAAGAAAAACGCGCGATGAAGGATGTCTTCGGCGGCGTGGTCGCCAAACTTGGCGAAGATCCGAAATTTGTCTATCTCGATGCTGACCTGATGAGCTCGATCGGGACCAAGAAATGGGCCGATGCCCATCCGACCCAGGCCTACAATGTCGGTGTTTCCGAAGCGAACCTCGCCGGCATGGCTGCCGGTCTGTCTGCGGTCGGCCTCAAGCCGCTCGCCCACACCTTCGGCCCCTTCGCGTCCCGCCGCTGCTACGACCAGGTCTTCCTCTCGATCGGCTACAACAAAGCTGACGTGGTCATGGTCGGTTCCGACGCCGGCGTCACGGCAGCCTTCAACGGCGGCACCCATATGCCGTTCGAAGACATGGCCCTGTACCGTGCGATCCCGCATGCCACAGTGGTCGATGTCACCGACTCGGCGATGCTCGAGAATGTGCTGCCCCAGCTCCTCAACATGAAGGGCCTGAAGTACATCCGCCTCGGCCGCAAAGAAGTCATCGGTGTCTATGCCGCCGGTTCCGAATTCGAAGTCGGCAAGGCAGCCCTGCTGAAAGATGGCGGCGACGTCACGATCATCGCCTGCGGGATCATGGTCGCTGAAGCCCTCAAGGCTGCCGCCACCCTCGAAGCAGAAGGCATCAAAGCCGCCGTCATCGACATGTTCACCGTCAAGCCGATCGACGCGGAAGCCGTGATCGCTGCCGCCCAGAAGACCGGCGCGATTGTCACCGCGGAGAACCACAATGTCATCGGTGGCCTCGGCAGCGCCGTCGCCGACGTGCTGGTCAAGCATTGCCCGATCCCGATGGAAATGGTCGGTGTCCAGGACGAATTCGGCCAGGTCGGCCCGCAGGACTTCCTGCAGAAATTCTATGGCCTGACTGCCGACGTCATCGTCGAAAAAGTCAAAGCTGTCGTCGCCCGCAAGGAGCTCGACCAGCTCAAGGCAACTCCCGACAAATCCAAGGACTGGGCTTACTAAGCCATCAAATTCAAGTCTGCCGGCGACTTCAGCTGGCAGAACACAGCAACAAAGAAAAATGTGCCGCAGCTCGTCATGACTGCGGCACATTTTTTTAATATTCTAGAGATCGGAAATTAAAACAGGACCAGGACAGGATCAGGAATCAGAATTTGACCAGCACGTGATTCTGTTCGAAGAACTTCATGTATTTGTCCGGCGGACGACGGTCGGTGATGAAGCAGGCGAGCTGGTCAAGATCGCAGAAGCAGATTGCCGCAGCCCGGTCCAGTTTGGTATGGTCGACCATCAGGACAACTTTCTGCGCCCGGTTGATCACGGCTCGTTTGATTTCAGCCTCGTGCAGGGAGTTGTTGGTCGCGCCAGCTTCGATACTGAATCCGGAAGCACTCATGAAAGCTTTGCGGATCCGGATATCATTGAGGCCAGTGACAGCGGTCAGACCGACAAAAGATTTGGTTTTCTGGTTGAAAATCCCCCCGGCAGCCAGCAGGTTGAGCTCCGGATATTTCTGGATTTCGTTGAACACAATCAGGCTATTGCTGACGACCGTGACATTTTTCCTGAGGGCGATGAACTGTAACAGATGGACAGCCGTTGTCCCGGAATCGATGTAAATGGTTTCACCATCTTCAACCAGGGAAGCGGCCAGGCTGCCAATATGGCGCTTTTCATCGATCGCCACTGTACTGCGCGCAGTAAACGGGACAATATTTTCTTCCTGGTTCCAGAGGATTCCGCCATAGACCTTGGAAACGGAACCATTCTTGACCAATTCCTTGATGTCGCGACGGATTGTATTCAGCGACACATTGAAGTGCTCACATAATTCGGGAATTGTCGCGGAACGTTTCTGCTGCATATACTCTTCGAGTTCACGTAATCGATCTGTGCGCATATCTGGCTCCTCTGGTCATCTCTAATCAGCGATTCAAAATAAAAAGTCCAAGTTGACCAATGTTGAAATAACTATCTATGGTCAAATATACCACAAAGACACCCAGTTATATAGTGACATTTTACGCAAATCAATTTCATTATGACTGTCAAAAGTTACATAAGGCGAGCCATGTCGTAAATATTGTGGCTATATCATGGGTGCAATAAATTATGTTGCGAGATGAGTAAATTGTTGGTATATTATGGTTAAGTATGGTTAAAAAGGAGCGATCACGATGCAAGTTGATGTAGGTTTCGGCAAATCCACCGTCACCCTGAATATTCCACAGAACAATCCTACGCTTGTCCTAAAACCCAATGAGGTCAAACTGGGGTTGACTGGTGCAGAGGAGGTTAAACGAGCCCTGGCTTCACCAATCGATTCGCCTCGAGTCGGTGAAATCGTCAAACCTGGTGAAAAAATCGCGATCATCACCAGCGATATTACCCGTCCTTTGCCGAGCAAGGTCGTGTTGCCGCCGCTTCTCGAAGAACTCTATGCAGCAGGTATCCGGCGTGAAGACATCGTCATTGTCTTTGGCCTGGGCAGCCACCGCAACCATACAGAAGCTGAAATGCGCTACCTGGTTGGTGATGCAGTCTATGATACGGTGAGCTGTATCGACCTTGACACGCGGGATTGCGTACCGGTCGGTTACACCAAGTTCCAGACCCGTGTCGATGTCTTCCGGCCAGTTGTCGAAGCTGACCGCCGGATTTGCCTTGGCAATATCGAATTCCACTATTTCGCAGGCTACAGCGGTGGCGCCAAGGCGATCATGCCAGGTGTCTGCACCCATGATGCCATCCAGCAGAACCACAGTCGGATGGTCGAGCCTGCAGCCAGAGCCGGAGCGATCGATGACAATCCGGTCCGCCAGGATATCGACGATGTCCTGAACCTGCTGTCAATCGATTTCATCCTGAATGTAGTCCTCGACGAGAAAAAGCAGATTGTCAACGCAGTGGCTGGCCATCCGATCACCGCCCATCGCGCTGGTTGCGCCTTTCTAGACACACTATACAAGTGCAAAATCGACAAGCGGGCTGACCTGGTCGTTGTCTCACCGGGGGGTTACCCGAAAGACATCAACATGTACCAGGCGCAAAAAGCCCTCGACAACGCTCGCCATGCAGTGCGCGAAGGCGGCATTATCCTGTGGGTTGCTTCTGCAAAGGAAGGTCTGGGCGAGCCATGTTTCGAACGCTGGATGACGGAATACAAGCCTGATTTCATGGTCGAAGAAATTGCCCGCAATTTTGAACTGGGCGGCCACAAAGCCGCTGCAATCGCCATGGTCCTCAAGGTGGCGCGGATCTTCCTCGTCAGCGACCTCGAGGCTGATTTTGTCAGTTCGGTCAATCTCGAACCCTATGGCAACGCGCAGCAGGCTCTCGACACGGCACTGTCCCTGCTCGGCCCGGATGCCTCTGTCATCGTGATGCCTTACGGCGGCTCGACTCTACCAGAGGTCATCTGACATGTTTGCTCAATCCAATTTTCGTGTCGATTACAACAAAGCTCGCTACGACGACCTGAATTTTTCGGTAGCTGACCGGCAAATCCTGCGCGAACTAGCCGAAAAAGTTGCAGAAATCGCAGTCCGGCCGATCATGGACGAACGACGCAAGCTCTGGACGATGCACAATGACCTGCAGAAAACCAGGCCGCTGATTCTGGCCGACCCTGAGAACGGCTGGAATGAAATCATCACGGGCGACCAGATCCGCTGCAGCAACAACATCGCCCAGTACTGGGAATTCTATCTGCGCAAACTGATTTTCTGGGGCGACCATCTCCATGATGATTTTATTGTCGAAGCGATTTTCGACTTGCCGCATGTTTACAGTGAAACCCCATGGGGCGTCGCCGGCAGTTCGCGCCATGCGACCGACAAGGCCATTGTCGAAAATGGCGGGGCATACCACATCGAGTCGGTGCTGGAGGACTACGCCCAGATTGACCGGATTACCCGGCCTGAATTGACGATTGATTTCGACAAGAGCAAATACCTGTATGGGGTCGCGCGCGAAATATTTGACGGTGTGCTCAAGGTCCGCCAGCATACCGTCTGGTACTGGTCGCTTGGCTTGACCGATGAGTACGCTTTCCTGCGCGGCATGGAAAAAATGCTCTATGATTTCTACGACGAGCCTGACAATGTCCACAAAGTCATGAATATCCTGACCGAGGGCATGCTGGCCAAGGTCGACTACCTCGAGAGCGAGGGCCTTTTCCATCTCAATAATGATTCGACCTATGTCGGGTCGGGCGGCATTGGCTGGACAAGTCAGCTCCCGTCCGAAGGATTCAAAGGCTATACGCGAACCAAAGACATGTGGCTGCTATTGGAAAGCCAGATCACGACCGGTGTCTCCCCTGACATGTTCGCCGAATTCATCTGGCCCTACCAGAAACGGATCGCCGACCGCTATGGACTGTTGTGCTATGGCTGCTGCGAACCGATGGATGAACGGATCGAAATCGTCAAGCAAGCAAAAAACCTCCGCCGAGTTTCGGTTTCACCGTGGGCCAACAAGGCCAAGATTGCCGAGCATCTCGGAGCCGACTATGTCTATTCGATGAAACCCAGCCCTTCCCCACTAGCCCTGGCCGTGCTCGATGAAGACCTCGTCCGCCAGGAGTTGAAGGAGGGTTTGAGCCTGACGCGCAATAACAACGTTGAAATCATCATGAAGGACAACCATACCCTGGGCAAGAACCCGAATAACGTGGTCCGCTGGACTCAGATTGCCCGGGAGGAAGTTAACAAACTGGGTTGATTCGGGAATGATGGATACATTGAACTCAATTAAAAAAGAGGCAGCCCGAGCAATCTGGCTGCCTCTTTGTCAGTCTGCAATTTGATGGACCCGGTCAGTTTGTTGTCGCTGCAGTGGTTGTAGGTGCTGTGTCGCCCTTCTTGCCATTGTCATTGGCTTTGGCATCTTTGCGGGCTTCTTTAGTGGAAATGATGGCGGCACGTTTGGCCAATTGGTCGACATTCTTCTTCTCTTTGACGAATTCGGATACTTTGATCGTATCTTCTGTCGCGAAATTATGATCTTCATCGATCATTCCATTGATGATATACAAGCCAAGTGGCACATTCTTATTTTCAGCCTCGAACTTCTCTCGCAAAGTTGCTTTGATGACTGCGACTTTAGTTGTCGAACTCATGTCAGCCTTCGCAACAGCTTGCTGGATTTTGTTGCCAAGTGATTCCAGGTTTTTCCCGGCATCGGCGTCATTTTCATCCAGGATGACTTCAGATATGACAACATAGTCATCTGTCGTGTCTTCCGGCTTGATGAAACCTGCCTGAGTAACGCGCTGGATGATCGTAATGACAGCAGCCTCAGCTGGCTGACCGACCAAATCCTTCAGGTTCAATGATTTGGCATCATTATTTTTGGCCTTGATCTCGATGACGTCGCCAGATATATTGGTGTACAACTCCAGACTGGGGTTGATGTCGATGCTGACCATCGCATAAGCCAGGTTCTGGATCGCCGGTTGGGCGGCGGCAACCAGGGTCTGGGTCTGAGTCGGTTCAAGCGGGGTACCGGTCAATACAGGTTCCAAGGCTCCCCAATTGGCTATTACCGCAATAAACATAGCAGCTGCGACACCGGCCGACAGCCATACTCTTTTCTGCATGGATGAATTTCTCGCTTTCTTTTGTGTATCCATTTGCGTATCCAGACGGATGCGAGCGAGCATATCAGTCTCGTTCAGTGCATGTTTCTCGATGCTGTTTTTCAACTGGCTCATGATCCTCGCCTCCTGTCATGAAATGGCTTCTACACAATAAGAGTAGAATAGGCCTGCAAAAGTTACATCAGATCAGATTCTTTTTCAATTTCTTCAAAGCCCGGTAGTAGCGTAGCTTGACTGTGCTCTCAGGTTGGCCCAGCGATCGCGCGATTTCAATAAATGTCAGGTCAAAGCGGAATTTGGCGATGATCACCTGCTGTTCCGCCAGGGACAAATTCCGGACAGCCTGCCACAATTCGTCTGCAGTGAGGTGGTCGAATATTTCCTGGCCAACGACACGGTCATCGGTGATCACTTCAGACAGGCCAAGTTGTTCATCATCGAGGGAAACCTGAGGCTGTCGGGAGCTGTAATGGCGGCTCAATTCATGATTGGCCATTTTGGTCAGATAGGCCAGGGGATTGTCCGGGCGTTTGTCACGCAGGACGACAAACCGGTAATAATCGGTATACACAGCTGCGACAATGTCTTCGGCTTCGCTGATGCTGGCGACCTTGAAAAAGACGTATTGGCTCAAACGCTTGAACGTCTCGCGGTAGACAGACTCAAAATAATCCTGGCGATTCTGGATATTCATATTCATAGATTATACCTGATCATCGCCCAGGGTCGTTCCATGAGTAACAAATCGCGAAACAGCCACTGTATCGAGAATCACCCGGATCGAGAATCACCCGATTCGAGCAGCAATAAATAAAAAAGCTGTCCCCCGGCATGGCCGCGGGACAGCTTCCTGCTGTGTCGTTCTTCAATTGTCTGCAGTATGTGCTAAATCAGTCTTAGTTGTTGTCAGCCGCGCGATACTTCATCATGAAGTTGAGCACACGGACGCGGTCTTCCGGGTCATCACATTCGAATTCGATCTCTTTGAGGGAGGCGACTTCGAGGACTTTGGCAAAACCGATCAGAGCGGAGAGCATGCTGTTGGTGACAATGCGGTCGCCGTCTTCTGTGACAATCGTCACGTTGCCTTTGCAGGACTGGATCAATTTGGAGAATGAATCAACGTCAACATTGAATACTTTCATGAAAATAACCTGCTTTCTATAATATTATGTCGATCTATAACTAGAGTATCTTTATGTTCATCTTGTTATCTTACACAGAATTTGTCAAGACCGATTGTGTAACCTATCCACACATGACGCACAATTTCTACAGAATGACCGAACTAAGGCGGATGATCAGTCGATTAATTGATAATGTCGCAAGGCGTTGGCGATGCCGTCTTCGGCTGGAGAGTCGGTCAGGTGATTAGAATGGGCAATCAAGTGACGACGGCTGCCGCCCATGGCGATACCGATGTCGGCTGCTTTCAGCATATCGAGGTCATTGAGGCTGTCACCGAAAGCCAGGGTGGGCGCGTCCGGGCAGTCCAGGTAGTGCTTGATGAAATCCATGCCAGTTGCTTTGGAGTACCCGCGCGGGATGACTTCGCCGTGGTCTTCATGGTGCTTGATCAATTCGAAATTATCCCGGAAAAATGGCTCGACCAGGTCAAAGCGGCTCTGTTCATTCAACTGGTAGCTGAACTTGTTGGCAATGAGTTCGCCCTGGCTGATATCACTGAAGATGTGGGGCCAATTACTGAAGACATCGATAAATTTCTGCATGAATTCGCTTGGTTTAAACGACTCGATGAAGACTTTTTCGGGACCTTCCAGCCAGAAATCGATATGGTAATCAAGCATCAGATTCAATGCCGCCATCAGTTGATCCTGGGGCAGGATCACATTTTGCAGCGTCTTTCCGCCCAATATGATATGCGTGCCACAGGCAGCCACAACGCCATCGAAGCCGATGTCCAGGATCTCCTGGTTGACCATCGCCATGCAGCGGCCAGTGTTGATGAAGGCGAGATGGCCGTTGGCCCGCAGTTTGGCGATCGCCGCGACAGCTGATGCGGGTGCCTGATGATCCTGGTCAAGCAAGGTGCCATCTATATCGAAAAACACGAGTGATTTTTGTGGTTTCATCAGACGCTTCTGTACTCCTTTGAGTTAGTCACGCGTTCAATATACCAGATTAATCGCCTGTTCCCAACCCGGTGTGTCTGCTACAATCGAAAATAGGCAGGCGAGCAGGCATCAGGCCTGTGGCCATTAAAGAGGGCTTTGCGATGATTCCGACTGTCGATGAAAATAAATGTATTGGCTGCGGCTTGTGTGAACGGATGTGCCCGGCGATTTTCATCATCGATTCAATGATGATCGCCCGGGTGATCGGGGAAGGTACTACCGAAGACGAAGTGGCCAGACTCGAAGCGGCAGTTGACTATTGCCCTGTCAGTGCGATCAGCCTCTAGAGGGGTCTGCCACCGCTGTTGAGTGATCTGCCTGCCGGGTGGTCAGGCTGGCAATCAGGGCAGTACACCGTGGTCCTTCCAGCGAGCACGATCTTGCTGAGCTTCCCGCCGCATTTGTTGCACGGCTGGCCGCCACGGCCATAGACTTGCAGCTGATACTGGAATGAGCCGCGAACATTCAGTGCATCGACATAGTCTTTGACTGACGTTCCACGAGCATGGACCGCCCGCGTCAGAACTTCGCGAATACAATCGAGCAAGTGTCCAACGTCTTCTTCACTGACCGAGCCGGCAGCGAGGCAGGGGCTGAGACCAGCGAGATACAGGGATTCATCAACATAGATATTGCCAAGTCCGGCTACGACCGTCTGGTCAAGCAGTGCGGCCTTGAGGCTGGTTTTCGCCCGGCGCTGTAACCGGCTGTGCAATTGCCTGGCAGTCAGGTCAGGACTAAGCGGTTCGGGCCCGAGGCTTTCCAGCCCGCCGATCTGGGGCAGTTGTGCAGTATGGAGCAGCCAGATCCGGCCAAAGCGGCGCGTGTCGTGGAAAATCAGCTGGAAAGCAGCAGCCGGCGATTCGGTATCAAACCACATCGTCATGGCGACATGGTCGTGTTTCTGGAACGCCTGCGGCGGATCCTGGTAATTGAACTGGCCGGTCATACGCAAGTGGGCGATCAGGAGCAGGTCCTGGTTCAGCTTGATGATCAGGTATTTGCCGCGGCGGTTTAGTGCAGTGATCTTCCAACCGGCATTTTTCACATCAACACCGGCAAGGTTGATCAGGACACCCGGGGTGATTTCGGTGATCGACTCGATTGTGGCGCCGAGAACCAGCGGTTCGAGACTGAGACGAACGGTTTCGACTTCGGGTAGCTCAGGCATGATCTTCCCCTTATGACTCGAGGTCTTTCAGCCAGAGTGCGGCTTGTGCGTCGCTGGGCATGCGCCAGTCGCCGCGTGGTGAAAGTGTGACACTGCCGACCTTAGGGCCGTCCGGCAGACAGGAACGCTTGAACTGCTGGCTGAAGAACCGCCGGATGAAGATGGTCAGCCAGCGTTTGATCGTTGCTTCGTCATAGACCCCGGTAAAAGCCAGGACTGCCAGGCGCAGGATTTTTTTGGGGGCGAAACCGAAGCGGACCAGGTAATAGAGAAAGAAGTCGTGCAATTCGTATGGTCCGACAATATGTTCAGTCTGCTGGGCGATCTTGCCATCCTTGGGCGGCAGCAATTCGGGGCTGACGGGCGTATCGAGGATATCCAGCAGGACATGCGCAAGTTCTGGTTCGGACTGCCCGGCCGCGTGGCGGACCAGGTGGCGGACCAGCGTCTTGGGGACCGAGCAGTTGACCGCGTACATCGACATATGGTCGCCGTTGTAAGTCGCCCAACCAAGGGCAAGTTCCGAGAGATCGCCGGTGCCGATGACCAGGCCGCCGGTCTGGTTGGCGATATCCATCAGGATCTGGGTCCGTTCGCGGGCTTGGGCGTTTTCATATGTGACGTCGTGGAGGTCAGCCGGATGGCCGATATCTTCGAAATGCTGGGTCACTGCGGCACGGATCGGAATTTCGCGCAGGGTTGTCGCCAAACTGGCTGCCAATTGCAGGGCATTGCCATAGGTGCGGTCCGTCGTGCCAAATCCAGGCATGGTAATGGCCTGGATGCCGGATCTTGGCAATTCCAGTGCATCAAAGGCGCGGGCTATGACCAGGAGGGCCAGGGTCGAATCCAGGCCGCCGGACAAGCCAATGACAGCTGACTGTGCTTTAGTATGAGCCAGGCGCTTTTTCAAGCCTTGAACCTGCAAGGTGAGGATCTCTTCGCAGCGCTCAGCCAGGTCGGTCTGGCTGGAGGGTACAAACGGGTGTGCGGACAGGGGGCGCCGCAATTCAAGCGGCTGTGGCTGGAAGCTGAAGGGGATGGTCTGATAGTTCGGATCGGCGCAACAGCAGGCGTCTTGGCCATTTTTCCCGATGAAAGTCGTCTGGCGGCGGCGCTCGGCATTGAGGGCCTGGACATCGACATCCGCGGTGGTCAGACCAAGCGAGAAAACCTTGGATTCGGCCAGTCGGTGGCCATTTTCAAAGATCAGGTTATGGCCGGAGAAAACCAGATCGGTTGTCGACTCCCCTTCACCGGCATCGGCATAGACATAGGCGCTGACCAGGCGGCCGGAATGGCTTTGGACCAAGAGGCGGCGGTAGTCGGCTTTGCCGATCAGCTCGTCACTGGCCGACAGATTGGCGATCACTGTTGCACCGGCGCGGGCGTGGGCAATCGACGGCGACGCCATCACCCACAAGTCTTCGCAGATTTCGATCCCGATGACGAAGTCGGGAATATCCTGGCAGGCAAAAAGCAGGGCGCTGCCGAAAGGGATGTCTTCGTCAAACAGGCGGACTTTAGAATTCAAGGGGCCGGGAGAGAAATGACGTGCTTCATAGAACTCGGCATAGTTCGGGATGTTCATCTTGGGGACCAGGCCTAGCAGACGGCCGCCCTGGACTACCGCTGCGACATTGAAAAGGGACGCTCCGACGGCCAGTGGCAAACCGACGATCGTCAGGACGCTCAATTGACTGCTGAATCTGATCACATCCTGCAGGGCTTGGCGAGCACCTTGCTGCAAAGGCTGGCTCAGGAACAGATCGGAACAGGTGTAGCCGGTCAGGGATAGCTCTGGCAAAACGAGCATGGCGACTTTCTGGCGTTCGGCATCCAGCATCAATTCACAGATCTGGGCAGCATTGTGTGCACAGTCGGCGACTCGGATCTCAGGAGTCGCAGCAGCGACTCGAATATAACCGTCGATCATGGGGTATTCCCTTTCTCGCCTGTCCCGGACAGTGTTGGATGTCCAAGGCCGGGTTGTCCATGGGCTTCCTGGTGGCCTTGGACGTTATCCATTTCCGGTTCGATAATCTGCCACTGGCTGTCGCTCGTATAGCTGGCGCGGTAGAGGGCTGCCTGACGCAAAGGCGGTCCGTCACGCAGCATGGCGAGCGGGCGGCGGCGCATCAGGGCCAACAACGCCTTGAGGGTGATATTATGGCTGATCAATAAAATGTGGCGTTCTTGATTGTCTTTTAGTGCACCTTCGCCCATCGCTTCGATTTCGCTGAGAAAATCAGCCATCCGGGCGCTGACTTCAGCGTAAGTTTCGCCGCTGCCCGTCGGCAGATAGTCCTGCGGTGAAAAGAAGAAAGCCTGGAGATTGTCACCGGCAATAGCCTTGACCTCGTCGACCGACAGCCCTTCCCAGTTGCCAAGATCCATTTCGTGGACCCGGCTGTCGACCCTAAGTGGTAAATCCCGGGCATTTTGCCCGAGCATAAAATGCCCGGCATTGAGCGCAAGTTCAGCTGTCCGCAGAGCTCGCGGTGCTGGACTGACATAAACCTGATCAAGTGGAATACCCCGCAACTGATCACCGAGCGCGACAGCTTGCTCGAGCCCTTTTTCAGTCAGTTCTGTGTCCAGGCGACCTTGCATGCGGCTCTGGGTGTTCCAGATTGTTTCGCCATGACGGGCAAAATAGAGTGTCAGCATGTCTCTCTCCTCAGGTCATTACTGTTGTCATGATACCGCAAATCCAGGCGCAGCCGCAATGCAGAGAGACCAAGGCCGGCTTTAGGTCTGGAAGTGTGGTTTCGCCGTTCTTCCCAAAAATTATCCGGAGAACACTTCAATCTGAATTGCTTGTCGATCGCATCGATGACGACTATAATACAACTTTGCAGCAAGGACGCTGCCACGAGGATTTGACTTTGGCATCTGAAAGCCAGAAAAACTCAATACCGAAGAGTCAACAGCAGCTCGGTCTGGCTGATGGCATTCCAATCGCCCTGGGCTATTTTGCGGTCTCGTTCGCCTTTGGCCTTGTCGCCGTTGAAGGTGGTTTGACGGCCTGGACTGCCGGCTTGATTTCTTTGACGAATGTGACTTCCGCGGGCCAGTTCGCAGGCGTCCAGTTGATCTTTGCCCATCGGCCGCTGTTTGAAATAGCGTTGACGACCTTGCTGATCAACTTGCGCTATATGCTGATGTCGTTATCCCTGTCACAGAAACTACAGCCAGGTCTCGGTTTGCTCCAGCGCCTGGCGATCAGCTTTGGTGTCACCGATGAAATCTATGCCGTAGCGATTAGTCGGCAAGGTCTCCTTGGCACACCTTACATGCTTGGCCTGCAAGCCCTGCCAATCGTCGCCTGGACCGGCGGGACACTGGCCGGAGGCCTTGCGGGTGCTGTCCTGCCCATCAGCCTGAGGAGTGCACTGGGCATTGCCCTCTATGCGATGTTTGTAGCAATCATCATGCCGACACTGCGCCATTCGCGTCCTGTGGCGCTGGTCGTGACGATTGCAGTAGTCTTGAGCACCCTGATTGCCTGGACACCGGCCCTTGCTTTCCTGCACGGTGGCTGGCAGATTATCCTGACCACCGTGATCGCCGCTGCAATTGGTGCCTTGCTGGCGCCGGTCCAGACCCCGGATCAGGAAGGCGAAGCCCATGAATGACGGATATCTGCTGTCTGCAATTGCGACAATGGCCGCTGTGACCTATTTCCCCCGCATGCTGCCGCTGGTCCTCGTCCGCGGCCGGATCGAAAACCATTTTCTGCGCTCGTTCCTCTACTATGTACCCTACGCAGTCCTGGCCAGCATGACTGTCCCGGCGATTTTCCAGGCGACTGATTCACCGATCTCTGCAGCCGTCGGCCTCGCTGTCGCAATCTTGCTTGGTTTGCGCGGCCGTTCATTGCTGTCTGTCGCCCTGGGTGCGGCTGCCGCTGTCTGGATAGTCGAACAAGCAATGCGTTTACTCTGACCAATTTGTCTGCCGGCTTGGGTCGGTAAAGCAACCCGCTCAAATAACCTGATACCATTCAATAAAACAGAGACGAGCTGTCTCAATTCACATTGATACAGCCCGTCCTTTTTTAATACTCTGGAGGGATGCTTTGATATTTTCGGCAAAGCGCAGCTTTGCCCGATGTCATCGAAGCTGTGCTTCGATGACTAAGCGCAGCTTTGCTGACTAAGCCCAGTCTGGCGTGACTTTGAATGCCTTGCGGCCTGCGTAAACGGCCGCGTCACCAAGTTCTTCTTCGATGCGCAGCAGCTGGTTGTATTTGGCAACTCGATCTGTGCGTGAGGGCGCACCAGTTTTGATCTGTCCGGCATTGGTTGCGACAACGATGTCTGCGATGGAGACATCTTCGGTCTCGCCTGAACGGTGGGAAACGATGGCGGTCCAGCCGTTTCCGGCGGCCATCTCGATCGCCTGCAGCGTTTCGGTCAAGGTGCCAATCTGGTTAAGCTTGATCAGCACGGCATTGGAAACCCCCTGGGTTATGCCACGCTCGATACGTTCGGTGTTCGTGACAAACAAGTCATCGCCGACCAGTTGCAGTTTGGAACCCAGACGGTCGGTGAGAATTTTCCAGCCCTGCCAGTCGTCTTCCGCCAAACCGTCTTCCAGTGAGATAATCGGATATCGGGCTGCCCAGTCAGCCCAGAAATCGACCATTTCGTCACGGGTTTTGTAGACGCCTGATTTCCAGAACAGGTACTCCCCAGCGCGGCCCTTCTCTTTGGCAGCTTCATAAAGCTCAGTTGCTGCAGCATCGATGGCGATTGCGAAATCCTGGCCAGGCCGGAAACCGGCGCTGCTGATTGCCCGGACGATGTATTCGAGGCCCTGCTCATCGCTGGTGAAATTGGGTGCAAAGCCACCCTCGTCGCCGACCGCGGTTGCAAAACCATCTGCGCGCAACAGTTTCTTCAAGGTGTGGAAAACTTCAACACTCCACTGCAATGCTTGACGGAAAGTCTCTGCGCCGACCGGCATGATCATGAATTCCTGCAGATTGATGCTGTTATCGGCGTGTTTGCCACCGTTGATGATGTTCATCATCGGTACGGGCAGCCGATGAGCGCCGAGTCCGCCCAGATACTGGAACAGTGACAATCCGAGGGAGTTTGCTGCAGCTTGGGCTGTGGCGAGTGAAACAGCAAGAATAGCATTGGCACCGAGATTGGCTTTGTTCGGTGTGCCGTCCAGCTCAATCATCAGCTGGTCGAGACCGGCTTGATCAAAGACATTGAATCCGACCAGTTCATCGGCCAACCGCTCGTTGATGTTGGCGACTGCCTTGCGGACCCCCTGGCCGAGATAGCGGCCCGGATCTTTGTCGCGCAGTTCAACAGCTTCGAAGGCGCCAGTTGAGGCTCCGGACGGAACCGCTGCACGGCCAAATGCGCCATCTTCTGTCCAGACCTCTGCTTCGACGGTTGGATTGCCGCGGGAATCGAGAATTTCACGGGCTTGGACCCCGACGATTAAATTTTCTTGTAGCATAGGACTTATCTACCTCCTTCAGTCGCTGCGAATATGCGGCAGACTAGTTCGTTCTGCACAACGAGCATGACGCAACGCAAGGTTATCTAAGTCCGAGTATAGAAGCAAAAAGATCCCCCCGCTGTAACGGGGGAATCAGTTAAGTATCACATGTTAAAACTGTATTAAAGCCATTTTTTGCGTTTGAACCAGACAAACATGAATGCCAGCATGATACACATCAGGCCGATCAGGACAGGGTAAGTCACAGGATTCCTGGCTTCCGGCATGATCAGGTTCATCCCGTAATAACTGGTGATGAAATTAATCGGGAAAAAGAAGGTTGAAAAAACCGTCAGGAATGTCATGATCTCGTTCATCCGGTTGCTGGCAGCCGACATGATCAGTTCAGTGGTGCTGGACAAGATTTCACGGTAGGTCTCAACTGTATCAAGCAACTGAAGGATATGCTCAAAGACATCGCGCAAGTAAAGCTCTGCCGATTCGGTTATCAGCACACGGTTGGAGCGGCGCAGGTTCAGCAGGGCATCGCGCAGCGGTGTGACCGCCCGGTGGATGGCCAGGAGCTGGCGTTTGGTGTGGAGGATGTCGCGCTGCAGCTGGAGGTCCTGTTTATGTCCGAGCTCGGTTGCGCGGTCGTCGATGGAATCGATGCTTTCACTCAAGACATCCAGGGTTTCGTAGTAATCATCAACCAGTGTGTCAAGCAGCAAATAGAGAAAACGGTCCGGTCCGCTGCTGAGGACCTGGTTGCTGTTGGATCTGGCCCGCTCGAGGGTGCGGTCGATGATGGGCAATGGCTGTTCATGGGCGGTCAGGATAAACCCCTGGCCGAGGACAATGCCCAGGTTGGTGATTTCAAGTTCGCCGTCAACCGTCAGAAGGACGCGCGATCCCAGCAGCAGGTGATCTTCAAATTCCAGCAGGCGAGGATTCCTGAGGTTGTCAAACAAGTTGTCGAGCGCAATTTCATGCAAGCCGAGGTGTTTTTCAATCTGGTTGAGAAATTCCTGATCTGGCGACTCGCCAATATCAAGCCAGAGAAACTGATTGTCAACCCGTGGTATATTAACCAATTCTTCAGGCGGCACTGCAGAACAGGTACCGCCGCCGATCATCCAGATTGAAGTCCCCTTTGGCATCCGTTTATCTCCTGTCTCGCCGATGCCGGGCATCAGCGGGTCGATCGTGAAGATCGAACGTTGCTTTGCACCCGACAGTATCACTGTTCAGGCAGAACGGCTTCGTTGGCCAGAGAAGTCGCAAAGGGTGACTCCTTGGCAAATTGGGTGACGGCCTGGCCAGCCCGTGGAATTGGCATGAGTGTGCCAGGCCCGCCGACGCAGCCACCCGGGCAAGCCATGCCTTCAAGCAGGTGACCGGGGGTTTTGCCGGCTTTCGCCAGGATCAGCATTTTCTTGCAATCCGTGAGGCTGTCAGCTTTCAACATCGGCACTTCACGTGCCGGGTCCAACTCGGCAATGCAATTCTTGATCGCTGCGGCAACACCGCCGGACACAGCATAGCCGCGACCGTCGCGCGAGGCCGTCGCTTTGAACGGTTCTTCCGCGAGCTTGTCAAACTCAATGGAACGGGCGCTGAACATGCCCATCAGCTCTTCGAATGTCAGGACAAAGTCGACAAAGGGACGGACTTCCGGCTCAAGTGCTTCGAGCTTTTTAGCGATGCAGGGTCCGATGAAAACGACCAGGCTGCCAGGTTCGGTACCCTTGATGGAGTGGGCTGTGGCAACCATCGGGGTTGAGGAACTGGAAATGCAGGCAGAAAGTTCAGGTTGGGTTTTGCGGGCGAAGCTTTCCCAGGCCGGGCAACAGCTGGTGCCGAGGAAATCATGTTCGCCCGGCACCTTTTCCAGGAACTCTTCTGCCTCCATGACAGTGCCGATGTCAGCGCCGACGCCGACCTCGATTACATCAGCAAAACCGAGTGCTTTCAGGCCGGCAACAACTTTGCCCGGCGTCGCGAGTGGCCCGAACTGGCCAACAAAGGCTGGCGCGATCGCAGCGTGGATATTATAGCCGAGGCGGATTGCTGTGACGACCTGATAGATTTCCGATTTGTCAGTGATCGCTGCGAAAGGGCAACTCACGATGCACATACCACAAGCGACGCATTTGTCCTGGTTGATTTTAGCCCGGCCAAGCTCATCGCTGTCAATTGCACTGGCCCCGCAGGATTCGGCGCAAGGTCGTCCGGTGCGGACGATCGCATGATAAGGGCATGCGGTCTGGCATCGTCCGCATCTGATGCATTTCTCGTTGTCGATGATTGCCCGGGTTTTGCCGATGGAGACAGCTTTGACCGGACAGACCGATGTGCAAGGATGGGCCAGGCACTTGCGGCAATTGTCAGTCACTTTGAAATGGTCTGTCGGGCAGGCCTCGCAGGCGAACGGTATGACATTGACCAGGGGTGTGGCGAGTCGTTTCTCGGCAACAGCGACATCCGCCATGCCGTCGGTGAAACTCTGGTGTGTGTCAACCGGTCGGAGAGGCAGGCCCATTGCGAGCCGGATACGCTCACGGATAATGGCCCGCTCTTTGAAAACACTGTCTCTGTACTGTGCGACTTCACCGGGAATGATCCGGTAGGATGACTCGTAAAAATAGCTGTAGTCCGTGTTGACGAGGTCGCGTTCATAAGCGTGGCGGGCGATTTCGGTGAAAACCTGGCGGCGGACCTTGGTGATCGGTGTAAACAGCCCGCGCATGGTCAATTGCCCTTAGGACCGGCAGAGTCAGCCGGATTGCCTTGTTCGCTGCAGTTTCTGGATTTGTCCAGCAGCCGTGACATGATGGTTTCGGCTTCCGCCCTCATGATGACTTCACCGTCGATACGCACAACAGGAGAAAATGCACCGCGTTCACAGACGCCCATGCAAGGTGTCATCTGGATATCGATATCACACTGGATACCGGTTTCCTTCAATTCAACCAGGCTTTCAATAGCTGTGACAATGTCCATCGAACCCATCATTGAACAATGCGTACCGGCACAGACTTCAATAACCACTTTACCCACAGTGAACCCTCCTCGCCGGTGCATCTCGATACCGCACCGACACTGACTTTCAAATCGATTCCATCTTAACACATTTTGTTTACAAGATCGAAATACGGTGATACAATGAGTTGCCGTAACCCCAAAAAGGGGCTTTTTATGTGTGTTTGGCAGCCTGCCCGCGCTTGCGCGATTGCACAGGCCGCCAGGGACACTGCGAAAGGGTAATAATTTAAGAAGGAGGTGTATTGATGCCTACGTTCAACCAATTGGTTAAAGCAGGAAGAACTTCCAAGAGCTACAAGTCTTCTTCGCCGGCTCTGCAGACGGCCATGAACACGCTGAAAAAGCGTGCGACCGATCTGTCGGCACCGCAGAAGCGCGGTGTCTGCACCGTGGTCAAGACCACGACGCCGAAGAAGCCGAATTCTGCTCTGCGGAAAGTCGCCAGGGTTCGCCTGACCAACCAGATCGAAGTTACGGCCTACATTCCGGGAATCGGACACAACCTGCAGGAGCACTCGGTTGTCCTGATCAGGGGCGGCCGTGTCAAGGATCTGCCTGGCGTACGTTACCATATCATCCGCGGCACTCTGGATACGGCCGGCGTTGCCAACCGTCTGCAGGGACGCTCCAAGTATGGTGCCAAGAGACCCAAGGCGGCCAAGGTCAAGAAATAAGAGCTGCCAGGTTGGACTATTAGCGTGATCAGTACACTGTCATAGATTGCTCTGCTGAGCGGATATGGCATGAGCTGCACTGAACACGGTCCAAAACGTGAGTACCTGTGGTATCGGGTCCCAGAGGCCCGCATGATCATGAGAGGAGGGAAGACAAGTGCCAAGAAAAGGCCATGTCCCGACAAGAGAAGTGCTTCCTGATCCGATCTACCATGATGTTCGGGTGACCAAGCTGGTCAACAACATCATGCTGGACGGCAAAAAGGGTGTAGCACAGAAAATTTGTTACGGCGCCTTTGACATTGTCAAAGAGCGCACCGGCCAGGATCCTCTGGAAGTCTTCAACAAGGCCCTGGAGAACGTCATGCCGATGCTGGAAGTCAAAGCCCGGCGCGTCGGCGGTGCCAACTACCAGGTCCCGATCGAAGTCCGTCCGGAACGCACGACAGACCCTGGGTCTCCGCTGGCTGGTCGAGAACGCAAGAAAGCGCAGTGAACGCACCATGCGCGAACGTCTCGCCAACGAAATCTATCGATGCATTCAACAACGCCGGCGGCGCCTTCAAGAAAAAAGAAGACATGCACCGGATGGCCGACGCCAACCGCGCGTTCGCCCATTACAGATGGTAACCGGATCCGGGAAAGGAGCTTAACACGATGCCCAGAGAATTCTCGCTGGAAAATACGAGGAATATCGGCATCATGGCCCATATCGACGCCGGCAAGACCACGACGACCGAGCGGATCCTGTTCTATACGGGCAAGATCCACAAAGTCGGCGAAGTCCATGAAGGCGCTGCCACCATGGACTGGATGGAGCAGGAGCAGGAGCGTGGCATCACGATCACCTCCGCTGCGACAACCGCCCAGTGGAAAGGCAAGCGCATCAACATCATCGACACGCCGGGCCATGTCGACTTCACCGTTGAAGTCGAACGTTCCCTGCGCGTGCTGGATGGCGCTGTCACGCTGTTCTGCGCCAAGGGCGGCGTCGAGCCCCAGACGGAAACCGTCTGGCGCCAGGCCGACCACTATCATGTTCCGCGCCTGGCTTATGTCAACAAGATGGACATCCTCGGCGCCGATTTCTTCCGCTGCCGTCGACATGATGAAGGACCGCCTCAGGACCAATGCGGTCCCGATTCAGCTGCCGATCGGCAAGGAAGAAACCTTCACCGGGATCATCGACCTGATGAACATGAAAGCGGAAGTCTACGGCGACGACATGGGCAAGGACATCGAGGAAACCGATATTCCGGCTGACATGCTGGATCTGCCAAAGACATGGCGCGACCGCATGGTCGAGGCGATCGCCGAAACCGACGAAGAGCTGACCATGAAGTTCCTTGAAGGTGAAGAAATCACCGTCGAGGAACTCATGGCTGCGCTGCGCCGGGCGACCATCGCCTGCAAGATCACCCCGGTCTGCTGTGGATCATCCTACAAGAACAAGGGTGTCCAGATGATGCTGGATGCGGTCGTCGACTACATGCCTTCACCGCTGGACGTCCCGCCGATCAGCGGCATCAACCCGAACACCGAGGAAGAGGAAGCCCGCCCGTCCGATGACAGCGCGCCGTTCGCGGCGCTGGCCTTCAAGATCATGGCCGACCCCTTTGTCGGCAAGCTCTGCTTTTTCCGGGTCTACTCCGGCACACTCGAATCGGGCTCCTATGCGCTCAACTCCGGTCAAACAGAAGCGGGAACGGATCAGCCGTATCCTGCAGATGCATGCCAACCACCGTGAAGAAATCGACCGGGTTTATTCCGGCGACATCGCTGCGGCTGTCGGCCTGAAGGATACGACAACCGGCGACACGCTCTGCGATCGAGAATCATCCCGATCATCCTGGAATCCATGGATTTCCCCGAACCGGTCATTCAGGTGGCCATCGAGCCGAAATCCAAGGCCAGCCAGGACAAGATGATGATTGCCCTCGCCAAGCTGGCTGAAGAAGACCCGACCTTCCGGACCTATACCAACCAGGAAACCGGACAGACCCTGATCGCCGGCATGGGCGAACTGCATCTCGACATCATCGTCGACCGCATGTTCCGCGAATTCAAGGTCGAAGCCAATGTCGGCGCGCCGCAGGTCGCCTACAAGGAAACGATCCGCAAGGCCGTCCAGGCCGAAGGCAAGTTTATCCGCCAGTCCGGCGGCCGCGGCCAGTATGGCCATTGCGTCCTCGAACTCGAACCGCTGCCAGCCGGGAACCGGCTACGAATTTGTCAACAAGATCGTCGGCGGCACGATCCCCAAGGAATACATCGCCCCGATCGACGCCGGCATCCAGGAAGCCATGGGCAATGGTGTCCTGGGCGGATACCCGGTCGTTGACATCCGCGTCACCGTTGTCGACGGCTCCTACCACGAAGTCGACTCATCGGAAATGGCGTTCAAGATCGCCGGTTCGATGGGCTTCAAGGAAGGCTGCCGCAAGGCTGATCCGGTTCTGCTCGAACCGATCATGCGTGTCGATGTCATCGTGCCGGAAGACTACCTGGGCGATGTCATGGGCGACCTCAACGCCCGGCGCGGCCGCATCGAAGGCATGGAAGACCGTTCCGGCGCCAAGGCGATCACCGCCAAAGTCCCGCTGTCCCAGATGTTCGGCTACGCGACGGTCCTGCGTTCGCGCACCCAGGGCCGCGGCACCTTCGTCATGCAGATCAGCCATTTTGAGGAAGTGCCGAAGAGCATCATGGAAGGCATCCTGAAAAAATGACCGGCCGGCAACAGCCGGTCAGCCGGCATGTCAGCATTGCCAAATCCGGCAAATAGTGTAAAATGTTCTATAATGGCCTGAAAGCCAGCTAAAATGAAACAAATCAGCATCGGAGATGCTGAAAAAGGAGGATACTCTCAAATGGGAAAAGCAAAATTTGAAAGAAACAAACCCCATGTCAACATCGGCACCATCGGTCACGTCGACCACGGCAAGACATCGCTGACCGCAGGCATCACCAAGGTTCTCGCGTATGGAGGGTCAGGCCCAGTATACGTCTTATGACAACATTGACAAGGCTCCGGAAGAAAGAGCCCGCGGTATCACAATCAACACCGCGCACGTCGAATACCAGACCAAGGCCCGCCACTATGCGCACGTTGACTGCCCCGGCCACGCCGACTATATCAAGAACATGATCACCGGCGCTGCCCAGATGGACGGCGCGATCCTGGTTGTTTCGGCCGCTGACGGCCCGATGCCCCAGACCCGCGAGCACATCCTGCTGGCCCGCCAGGTCGGCGTTCCCTCCATCGTCGTCTTCCTGAACAAGTGCGACATGGCTGACCCGGAACTGATCGAACTGACCGAGATGGAAGTCCGCGAACTGCTGAACACCTACGAATTCGCCGGCGACAACACCCCGGTCATCAAGGGTTCCGCCCTGGAAGTGCTCGAATGCACCAGCACCGATCCGAAAGATCCGAAGTACGACTGCATCCATGAACTGATGGATGCTGTCGACACCTTCATCCCGACACCTGCCCGTCCGATCGACCTGCCGTTCGCCATGCCTGTCGAAGACGTCTTCACGATCACCGGCCGCGGCACTGTTGCCACCGGCCGTGTCGAGCGCGGTGTCGTCAAGGTTGGCGACCCGGTCGAAATCGTCGGTCTTGGCCGACGAGCCCAAAGCCGACCGTCGTCACCGGCGTTGAAATGTTCCGCAAACTGCTGGACCAGGCCCAGGCCGGCGACAACATCGGCTGTCCTGCTCCGCGGTGTCCAGCGCAAGGAAGTCGAGCGCGGCCAGGTTCTGGCCAAGCCCGGCTCGATCAAGCCGCACACCCACTTCACCGGCCAGGTCTACGTTCTGACCCAGGCTGAAGGCGGCCGTCACAAGCCGTTCTTCAACGGCTACCGTCCGCAGTTCTACTTCCGCACCACCGACGTGACCGGTGTTGCCGAACTGCCGGCTGGCGTTGAAATGTGCATGCCGGGCGACCATGTCACGATCACCGTCAAGCTGATCACCCCGATCGCCATGGAGCTCGGCCTGAAGTTCGCTATCCGTGAAGGCGGCAAAACCGTCGGTTCCGGCACGATCTCCACCATCATCGAATAAGTCCGACCGTACGCGCTGATTCCCACCGAATCGACAAAGGAGCCTCGAGCATTTCGCCCGGGGTCCTTTTGCACGTACAGCGCACTTTTTGCACTTACTATGCAATGGTATAATAGAGCAAATCAGGAAGCCATAAGGTGCAATATGCGAGAAAAACAAAATCCAAGGTCCGGCAAAACATCGGATAAGAACAGCGTCATCAACGCTGAGCCGTGCCGGCTTCGCATGAGCCAGTCGACATCGGACCAGGATCATCCTGACCTGCCGATGATCCCTTTGCGCGGCCTGGTTGTCTTTCCCGGGCTGTCAGCCTGACCTTTGATGTCGCCCGCGACAAATCGCGGGAGGCAGTCAAAGCAGCCATGGCCGGCAACCAGCTGGTCTTCCTGACGGCCCAGAAGGACGCTGAGCACAGGAGTGGCCGGCTGCGGATGATATCTACGAAGTCGGTTGCGTTGCCCGGATTCGCCAGGTCCTCGAGCTGCCGGGCAACGAGACGCATGAAACTGCTGGTTGAGGGCCGCAACCGCGCCCGCCTGTCTCGAAATTATCAGCGAAGACCCCTATTACAAGGTCGAGATCAGCTACTTCCCATCCGCTGATTCCGACGGAGGATGCTGCGCTGCATGAGGCTTACCGGCGCCAGCTGATGCGCTCATTTCGAGAAATATGCCGCCAGCAGCAGCCGCGTGTTTCGCCGGAAGCGATGATCGCCCTGAACAGCATCACCGACGCTTCGCTGCCGCGGCACGATGCCATTGCCGGCCAGCTGAACATCCAGCTGGCCGAGAAGCAGGCACCTGCTGGAGGTCATCGATGTTCCGCAGCGGATCCGACAGCTGATCGACTGCTGATCGACCGAGAACAGTACATTGCCGAACTCGAGAAGGAAATCGGCGAAAAAGTCCGTTCAACGATCGAAAAAAACCAGAAAGAATATTACCTGCGCGAGCAGATCAAAGCGATCCAGACCGAGCTGGGCGAGCAGGAAGGCTCTCAGGAAGAACAGGATCGCTACCTTGAACTGCTGGAAGCACACGCCAATGCCGGCGGAATGCAAATCGAAAATCAGCCAAGGAAATCGGCCGCCTGTCCCGCATGCCGGCCGGCTATCCGGAAGGATCGGTCCTGCGCAACTATCTGGACCTGCTTTTCGAGATGCCCTGGGGCAAGATCGACCAGGAACGCCTGAATATCGTCGAAGCACGCAAGATTCTCGACCGCGACCATTACGGCCTGGAGAAGGTCAAAGAGCGGATCCTTGAATACCTGGCAGTCCGCAAGCTGCGCCTGGACGCCGGCGAAACCATCCTTCAAGGGACCCGATCCTCTGTCTGGTCGGCCCGCCTGGCGTCGGCAAGACGTCGATCGCCCGGTCGGTCGCCGAAGCACTGGGCCGCAAATATGTACGCATGTCGCTGGGCGGTGTCCGTGACGAAGCCGAGATCCGCGGCCATCGTCGCACCTATGTCGGCGCCATGCCCGGCCGGATCATCAACGCCATCCGCCAGGTCGGCCGAGACAATCCGCTGATCCTGCTCGACGAAATCGACAAGCTGGGCAATGATTTCCGGGGCGATCCTTCCTCGGCTCTGCTGGAAGTACTCGATCCGGAGCAGAACAACAGCTTTCGCGACCATTATCTGGAAATCCCGTATGACCTGTCCCATGTCCTGTTCATCACGACTGCCAATACGACAGATACCATCCCGCAGGCTCTGCTTGACCGGATGGAAGTCGTCTACCTGTCCGGCTACACCGAAGAGGAGAAAATCGAGATTGCCATCCGCCATCTCCTGCCCAACCAGCTCAAGCAGAACGCCCTGAAGAAATCGCAGCTCGCCATCAACCGCGAAGGCATCCGCGGCCTGATCAGCTGGTATACACGCGAAGCCGGCGTCCGCCAGCTCGAACGCGAACTGGCCCATGTCTGCCGCCGGGCGGCGATTTTGATCACCGAAAAAGGGCAGCAAAAGTCAAGGTGACACCCGGACAACCTCGAGGATCTGATCGGCAAGAAGCAAATTCCGCTTTGAAAAGGCTTCCAGGAACGTGACCAGATCGGCGTTGCGACCGGCCTGGCCTGGACTTATGCCGGCGGCGATACCCTGATGATCGAAGTCAACGTCATGCCCGGCAACGGCAAGCTGGAACTGACCGGCCAGCTGGGTGATGTGATGAAAGAGTCAGCCCGCGCTGCAGTCACCTATATCCGCTCACAGGCCGCCAGCCTTGGCATCGCAGACAGATTTCGCCGCCAAGCCGTGACATCCATATCCATGTCCCCGAAGGCGCAACGCCCAAAGATGGCCCATCCGCCGGCATCACCCTGGCGACGGCCCTGGCCTCGGCCTTGAGCGGCCGTCCGGTTCGCCGCAATGTCGCCATGACCGGCGAGATCACCCTGCGCGGCCGGATCCTGCCGATCGGCGGCCTGAAAGAGAAAGTCATTGCCGCACACCGGGCCGGGATTGACACCGTGCTGGTGCCGCAGGAAAATCAACGGGATGCTGCTGAAATTCCAGCTACGGTGCTCGACAAGGTCCAGCTGGTTTTTGTCCGATCTATGGATGAAGTTTTTGACCGGGCTCTGGTCGCCAGCCATCCAGTCACCTCACCACCCGGTGCCCAGCATCACAAGTCTTGACGACTACCGTAACAGAAGGCCTCATCAGCTGAATTCCTGTTGAAAAATAATAAAAGCCAAACACCGCACTCATCAGACCACGCTTTTGGGAAAGCAGGTACAACTCATGCTAAAGACCGATCCGCGCCGCGAAAAAGTCGCCAGCGCCAAACGTATCGTCATTAAAGTCGGCACCTCAACGATTACCCATGACAATGGCCGCTTCAACTTGACCAACATGGAATATCTTTGCCGTTCCATTGCCAACCAGATGAACCAGGGCAAGGAAGTCATCCTGGTCTCATCCGGGGCAATCGGTGTCGGTGTCGGCAAACTCCGCTTGCCGGAAAAACCAAAGACCATCCGCGATAAACAGGCTGTTGCGGCCGTTGGCCAAAGTGAACTGATGGCCATGTACAGCCGTCTGCTCAACGATTATAACCAGGTGGTCGCCCAGGTTTTGCTGACCAAGGATGACATTGACGAAGCCCACTCGCGGCAGAATGTCAGCAATACCTTTGAAGCCTTGATCGAGAAACACATCCTGCCGATCGTCAACGAAAACGATACGGTTTCAACACGCGAAATCTATCACAACGGCACGTTTGGCGATAACGACATGCTTTCGGCCATGGTTGCAGTTCTGACTGGAGCGGACTTGCTGATCATCCTGTCCGATATCGACGGACTCTATGACAGCGATCCACGCACCAATGTCCAGGCTGCGTTGATCGAACATGTTGACCAGATCACGGATGATGTCGAACAATTGGCTGGCGGGGCCGGGACCAAGCGGGGCACCGGGGGGATGCGCAGCAAAATCCTCGCTGCCCGGATTGCGACCGTGGCAGGTATCGATACGGTGATCGCCAATGGTTCCAAAGCGCATTCGATTGATCATGTCCTGGACCAGAAGGCTGTCGGCACTTTGTTTTCAGCTAATCAGACCTGAATTCCGGTCTGAAAACAAGTCAAATCCTAGCGCGAGAATGGTTTGCAGATTCCGTTATAAATAATGCGATTTGCACAATAGATTTCCTGAAAATACCCTTGACCATTGTGCAGGGTGCAGTATAATAAAAATACGCTCCAGGGAATTCCAAAGAAATCCTTCCACTCCACGGCGTACTGCCTGATTGAAAGATCAGGAACGCGAACAGTAATTGACGGAACATGAAAATGTTTACAAGTTACGATCAGATCAAATGATTACGAACCGGCAAGCAATGAACAGTCAGACCTTGGTCTTTCCCAGTAAAATCCCGCCGACGTGACACAATGATCCGATAAAATGTCCGCACAAAGAGTACACGATGTGAAATGTGAAATCTAACAGGTTCGCTGGAGCGTTAATTTATCAGAAGAGGATTCTTAAAACGAATCCTCTTTTGTTATTTCTTTTCGATTTCCGCAATGTAAGGCAAATTGCGCCCGCGCTCGGCTGCGTCCATCCCATACCCGATCAGCCAGGCTTGAGTGATTTCAAATCCATAATAGGCGATCGGCACATTGATCAGTTGCTGATCCGGGTTGACCAGCAGAGAGCAGACTTTGACACTGGCAGCCTGGCGAGCGAGCAAGTTCTGGACCAGATACGCAGTCGTCAGACCTGTCCGGACGATATCCTCGATCAACAGGACATGCTTTCCCGTGACATCAAGGTCAAGATCCTTGGTTATCCGAACGATGCCGGTCTGGTTCGTCGTGTTCGGGATCGTGCCGATTGTCATGAAATCGAATTTGATCGGCAAGTCGATTGCCCGGGTCAAGTCGGCCATGAAATAAATCGATCCCTTGAGTACGCCGACCAGGATCAATTCCTTTTCCGCGTAATCCTCCTGGATCTGGCGGCCTAGCTCGGCGATCCGCACCTGGATGGTTTCAGTGCTGAGCAGGACCCGCTTGATCTTGTAAAAATCAGAAATATTGCTCATCGATTCCCCTCACTGGCTGATCATCGAATCAAACCACGCCGCCGAACTGACTGAATCGTTCAACCAGGTCGTGAAAGTCTTTCTTGTAGACGATTTTAATATGGGTTCCGGGATAGAGTTCACGCACACGGCGAAGCTTCTTGTTCTTTTCCGTGACATAGCGCTGGTTCATTGTGGTCAACTCAATATAGGTGTCAAACTGGGTCAGGTAGAAGTCAGGGCTGAATGCAAGGGTGACATTACCTTCAGCATCCCATTCGACCGGAAATGTCTTCGGTTCATACTTCCATTGGATCTGGTGCATATCGAGGATCCGGGCAAATTCCTCTTCGGACACATTCTTGAATTTGACCGCAGACGCAGATGCTGGCCTTGGTGCTGCCTTGCCGCCGGTTTCAGCAAATTGCTTGCGAATTTCAAGTAAGGCGAGGATCGTACTGACAGCCTCGTCAACAGACAGGAAACCCGTATTGAGCATCAAGTGGTAAAGTGTTTCATCGGCACAATCTTCGTCGAAAACGGTGGACACAAAGCGGCGATGGCGGCGGTCGGCGGTTTCGAGGATCTGGTTCGCCTGCTCATCGCTGACGTGGAATTGTGCACTGACTCGGTTGCGGCGGATTTCGAGGGGGGCAGTGATCCGGATATGGACAGCTCCGGGATGATCCGCAAAGATTACCTGGGATCCGAAACCTAGCAGGATCAGGGATTGTTCGTTGGCCATCTGGAAAAGACCTCGTTCCAGACGGTCAAGATAGGTTTCACCAGTCGGCGAAGGATTCAGGAAAAACCGAGCGCTCTCTGAAAGCAGGCGACGTTCACGTTCATCGGTCTGATCTGAAAAGAAGCGGTCGATCAGCTGACTTCGGTCAAGCAGGAACCAGCCCAGTTTTTTAGCCAGTGCCTGGGCGATTTCATCGCCTAGACTGCCCATTTGACGGGAAATAGTGACGAGCGGCAAACTCATTCCCCCCTTGGATGACGATAATTCATTATAGCATAGCCAAACCGCACATCTCTCGCGTAACATGAGCACACGCAAGATTCATGATCTTTGGTTTATGATTGATTTATCTGACTGATGGAGGACGATATCATGCTGACCTACACGCCATTCACGCTTAAAAACCTGGAACTTCGCAACCGGATTGTCATGCCACCGATGTGCATGTTTTCAAGCGACGAAAGTGGAGCCGTCCAGGATTTCCATCGCTTGCATTATTCGACCAGGGCTTTTGGCGGCGTTGCGCTGATCATTGTCGAAGCCACTGCAGTGGCCAGCAACGGCCGGATTTCCAGCAGCGACCTGGGGATCTGGAATGATAACCAGATCGCAGGATTGGCCGACCTGGTACGATCGATGAAACAGTATGGCGCCAGGACGGCCATCCAACTGGCTCATGCCGGCCGCAAGTGCACCTCGACGGATCCCGAGATTGTCGCCCCGAGTGCGATTGCCTTTTCCCCCGAATATCGCCAGCCCAAAGCACTCCAGATAGAAGAAATCCAGGGCATCGTCATGGCCTTCCGGGATGCCGCGGATCGTGCTTTGCAGGCAGGTTTCGACGCAGTCGAAATTCATGCCGCGCATGGCTATCTACTCCATGAATTCCTTTCTCCACTGACAAACCACCGCACTGACGCCTACGGCGGAACGCTCGAAAACCGCACCCGGATTTTGCGTGAGGTCCTCACCGCGATCAAGGAAGTCTGGCCGGCCGACCGTGCGATTCTGCTTAGGATTTCCGCATCTGACCATGCCGAGGGCGGCATCAATCTCGATGAAGCGTGCCGGATCGTCAACCAGGTCAAGGACTTGGTCGACCTCCTGCATGTCAGCACCGGAGGTCTTCTGGAGACTCCGATCAAACTATACCCTGGCTATCAGGTGAGTTATGCCGATGTGATCCGCAAATACTGCCAGATTCCGACGATCGCCGTCGGCTTGATCACCAGGCTGGAGCAAGTCGAAGAGATTCTGGGCAACGGACGGTCTGATCTGGTCGCACTCGGGCGGGAATTGCTGCGCAACCCCTACTGGGTGATCAACCAGGATGGCCGGACTAGAAAATCCGATCTTCCCTATCCCAAACCCTATGAGCGAGGCCGTGTATGATTGATCAGCAGGGGATGGATGTGAGATTGGACCTGATCACCTGTTTCAGCTTCGGACGTCAAATCAAGTCCTCGTCCAGGTGATCATCACCCATCAGTTCGAGGATTCTTTCGATTTTGTCAAAATCGATGAAGCGGCTCTCGCGCAGGATTTCTTTGCCTTCCGTGACCAAGAGGACAGTCGGCACCGTGAAAACCAGCCGTTGAGCAGCAAGTTCGAGAAAGCGGTCAATGCTGATATCAACGACCGGCCAGTTCATTTCAGCGGCAAGGGCTTCGATCCTGGGCAAGACCGCGTGACAGACCGAACAAGTTGGTGAACTGAAGTGGATGATCAGCCTGGGCACTGCTGCAATCTGAGCTTCGATGTGTTCAGTCGGCTGGTTGAGGTCGATCACAGTGTCATTGGATTGACTATTTTCCGGCATACAACCTCCTCATTTAAGAAACCGGTTTAGATCACGGTTTGCGGGATGCTGTCGATTGCCTGCTTCAAATTCGTCAAAGTCTGTTCGATCACCGCTAATTCGGGAGCTTCTTTGGCTCTGAGGAGCGTTCGACCGGCGGCGACGGCCTCGGCCAAGTTGCGGCTGGCTGCCGTCGGGTCGCTGCTCGAAGCGTCTGTTCCAGTGGTTTGCGAGAGCAAACGTTCACCCGTCTGGACGGCCTGGTTGATCAGGCTGTAGCGCTCCATGATCTGATGTTCGCTGCGCAGCTCGGAAATCAATTCGAGTAAAGTCCAGCCCTGGTTATGGGGGGTGACGACTGCCTTCAAGGCGATCTTGCTGACCCCGGCGGTGCGGAAGTCCTTGAGTAGGCGGTCAATCCGGCTGTCAGACAAGTTCTTCATCAGCATGACTTCATCTGGAACCGGCTCGCCGGCATAGTCGCTGTCTGCCCTGTTATCAGCCCGGCCATCAGCGAGGTGGCCGATGGTATGGCCGAGCATTTCGGTTTTGACCGTCTTTACCCGGATATTGAGGCGAGAAAGAATTTCGCGCGCTTTCATGCCTTTTTCGGTCGAGGGGTCGAGCTGGTAGAGTAGGACGAGTTCATCTTTGGCCATGGTCATTTTCCTTTTCACCGGGTATCCGGGTGGTTAATATTCTTGTTGATTGGCATCTCATCTGATTAATCAGATGGGGAAGATTCGCTGCTGAGCGCATTATAGCATAAGCTAAAAGACGATTTCGGTCACATAATCACCGGAATACGCAACAGAAATGAGGAATTGGTTGCCGGGAGACTTGAATTTCCGGCGTGAAAAAATAGAATGGAGAGATGAACAGAACATGGCAAAAGAGATTGATCATCTTGACTATCGTGCTGGCCGTCCTGATGGCCGGCTACAGCTATTTTTTCCGCCATTATCTGGATGGAGACAACTATCTCGCAATGGCACTGGATGCGGCCGGAAATAATCCATCAATCATCAATGCCGACGAACCGGAGTTCAAAATTGGTTTCCATGACGGCCGCCTGATGATTCATTTTGTCTTCCAGACCGAACAGGAAACGGGAATAGGCTCGATCAGCCTGTATATCGATCCATTTCGTAAAACATATGTTGACGTTGAAGAACTCGACTATTATGCCGGAATCGACTAGCTGAAACACACTTGTTTTAGACCTATAAATAGCTTAATGACATCTGAATGATATTGAAACGTAAAACAGGAGAAAACAAACATGCAACTGATCCGTGAAAATCGACCTTATGAAGACTACCTGCAAGCCAAATCCCCTGTCAATCGCGATGAAGCGCGAGTGAGCTTTGTCGCGGAACACCTGATGGGCCGAGTGGCGACCCTGCTGGAGTCCAGCGAAGCAGACAGCTGGTTGGATCCGGAGACTGCACTGGTCAAACTCACCTATGAATATGTGCGGGACAAGATTGCTGACTCGACGCCGGAAAACAGCACAAAATTGACTTGGCGCGCCTCGGATGTGCTGAATGAACATGAGGGCACCTGCTATGCCAAGGCCAACCTGATGGCCGCCCTGCTGCGCCGAAACGGCATCCCGACGGGTTTTGCCTACCAGTATCGCCGCGAGCCTGCCGAAAGCCCGCTCGTCCTCCAGGCCCTGAACGCCGTATACGTCGAATCACTCGGTGGCTGGCTGCGCCTCGATGCGAGCTTCGTCCCTGAATCGACAGAACATTCGCCGCTGGCTGTCCTTCCGGCCGATTTCGCCCTTGTCGACCAGGATGCACTGGTCCGGCCGGTACGCCCTGAACTTGGCGAAGATGACCTGCCGATCATCTATGCCGAACCTGACCAGCAGCTCAAGACACTCGTCAAGCAAGCGGATTCGCTGGCTGATTTCTGGGCCTCACGCCCGAACCGGCTGACAGACCACGATCACGAGCATGACGCCGAATCTGAAGGCGAGGACGAACAGGGCCATGCTCATGCGCACGATCACGCTCATCACTACAGTGACAGCGATCCGGATGATGGCCTGCTGGACCTCCTGTACGGTGATCCTGATGATGAAGATTTTTGTGGCGGTGGTTGCTCCAGCTGCTCCGGCTGCCATGGATGACCCCACTGTTTCACACCATTCGCCAGGCCTAATTCATACCATTCTCCTGGACTGAAACTGGTCCCAAATTGAATGAACTGACAAATGAAAAAGAACCACTGACTTCGGTGCCAGCGGTTCTTTTGTCATTTTATATCGGGCATCAGGATTTGAAGTGGGTGCTGACCTCGGTCAAGTAGGTTTAGGATCAGGCGGGTCCAGTAAGCCACAGGTATTCAAATGGCCCAAGCAGGACGCGGTCGTGGTTCAGATCAACGATCTTGCCGCTGATCAAGTCGGTTTTCTGACCGAAGATACCGGCACCATGGAAGGGGTCGGTGTTGACGAACTGGCGGTCTTCGCTGTAATTGGCAATGAAGATCAGAATCTGGTCGTAATGGTATTTGACGAAACAATAGACCGGGAACTCGTAACATTCGATGATTTTGCTGGGGATGTCCGAGCGGAAAATCTCATTGTTGACGCGGACCTGGATCAGCTGCTGCAGGGTCTGGAAGACCTGGCCCTCGCTGGTGCCGAGGACATGGCGATTCTCGGCCCGCTGCCAGTCAAAGAACGGACGGTGCAGCCAGCGGCTGTCGTGGGCCTTTTTCGGATCATTCTTGTACGAGTAATCATTGAGCGTCGCAATTTCGTCGCCACTATAGATCAGCGGGATGCCGGACTCCGCCAGGAGCTGGGCTTGGATCAGCAGGATGCGTTTGATCGCCAGTTCCCGCTGGTATAGGTCACGGTTTTCGAGTGCGACCTCCAGGCCGGCCAGGCTGGCCAGCGAGCCGCTGTTGCGCGCATCCAGTGTTTCCGGATTGAACTCATACAGCTCACCGCGGGAGTGGCTGAGGGTATGGTCGCCTTTATAGAAGTTGATCAGGTATTGTTTGTGTGCCTCTGGATTGAAACCGAGTGATTTGAGGATGTTGTCATTGAGGCCCCAGCCAATGTCGTCATGGCAGCGGGCGTAGGTGATCCAACACGCGCTGTGCGGGACTTTGAAGCCGTACTTGACGCTCTTGGCCATCAGGCGGGTGTCGCGGGTTGCGAAGGTGTTCCAGATATTGACCATGTGGGCGGCGTTATAAAGCACCTGGCATTCCTGAGCTTCGTCGATTCCGAAATACTTGACGATCTGGAAGGGCTCGACAATCGCTTCACCCAGGATGATGACACTCGGGCAGACCATTTCGACGATCAGGTGGAACATCTTGACGAGGGTGTGGACCGGTGGCAGGTTGCGGCAGTTTGTGCCCAGGTCTTTCCACATGAAGGGGATCGCGTCGAGGCGGATGACCTGCACGCCAGTGTTGGCCAGGAAGAGCAGGATATCGGTCATGTATTCGAAGACGGCTGGATTGTGGTAATTGAGGTCCCACTGGAATTCGTAGAAGGAAGTGAAGACCCATTTCTGGATCTGATCGTAGTAGGTGAAATTCCCCGGTGCAACTTTGGGGAAAACTTCGGGCACGGTCGCTTCAAAGCGGCGCGGAATATCATCTGTATCATACATGAAGTACAGATCCTGGAATTCCTTCTCGCCAGCCAGCGCCCGCCGGGCCCATTCATGGTCCTTTGCGGTGTGGTTGACAACATAATCGAGACAGACTCGGATGCCCTCGGCGTTCAGTTGGGCGACAAGACTGCGAAACTGGTCCATAGTGCCGAAGCGAGGATCGATCTGCCGGTAATCGGCAACGGCATATCCGCCATCGTTCTCGCCCTCACGAGCCTGGAGCAGTGGCATGAAATGGATCAAGGTGATACCGAGTTCTTTGAAATAGGGAATTTTGGTGGCGACATGCTCGAGGTCACCGGCAAACAAATCCGTGTAGAGCATCATGCCGATCAGTTTGTTTGACATGTACCAGCCTGTATCGCCCTGGTCGAGCGCTTTCAAGGCGTCAGGTCTCGCTGCAGCGGCATCTTCCATCACCTTGACCAGGCGGGCGAAACTGTCACGTTCATCATGCGGGTAGAGGCTAAAGTACAGATTCTTGAGCTGTTCCTGCTTGCTGGCCATTTGAGAAAAATGTGTCGAAAACATTGTCCTACCTCGACCTTCCTGATTCCCGATTTAAGTTGCTGGTGAAACTTTGTGACAACTGCTGTTAAAAGGCAGTCTTCTGTCTTTTAGTGTAGCGGCGGGCCTCCCATATGTCAAACGTATGACCGAACAATCAGGCGCTGCTTGAGCTACTATCCATCCGTTCATTTCGATATAATAAGACTATCCAATTTTGGAGGATTCGGCAATGAGCATTGTTTATCCGGACTATAAAAAAAGCATCCTGAATCTGGCTTCATCGATCCTCCAGGCTTACGGCGCAACCTGCGGCCATCCGACCCTGCCGTCGCTAGACACAGCACTGGCCGAATCGCATAAAAACCGGATTTTCCTGATCCTTGATGGTATGGGCAGCGAGTTTATCCGCCGCCAGTTGCAGCCGGAAGGCCTGTTCCGCCGCTGTCAGATCGATGAGATTACCTCTGTCTATCCCTGCACGACGACCGCAGCGACGACGACGATGCTGACTGGCCTCTCTCCGCTTGAACATGGCTGGCTCGGCTGGAGTCCCTGGTTTCGCGAATACGGTCGGATTATCGACGTTTATCTCGATCGCGACAGCCTTTCCGGGATGGAAATCAAGCCATCTGCGGGCGAGCTGCTGCCTTATGAGGACATGGGGCACAAAATTTACGCAGCCACAAGTGGCTCGGTCGGGCTGCACCGGATTCAGCCCAATTACGCGGTAGACGGCGTCAACACTTTTGATGAGGTTATCGCCAGGATGCGGGAATACACAAGCCTGCCAGGCCCACAACTGATCCTCGCATACTGGTATCAGCCAGATTCGCGGATGCATATCGAAGGTCCTTACAGCGAAGGTGTGCGCAGTGAGGTTCAGGATTATGAGGAAAAACTGACCGGACTGATGGCTGAGCTTGACGACACCCTGCTGGTCATTTGCGCTGACCACGGCCAAGTGACGATCAACCGCGAAATCTATCTCGATGATTACCCTGAGATACTTGACTGCCTGGTTCTGCCGCCCAGCCTCGAAACCCGTGCGGTTTCGTTTTTTGTCAAAAACCATCGCCGGGCAGAATTCGAACAGCGCTTCACGGCAACTTTCGGCGACTGTTACCTGCTGCTCCCCCGTGAAGAGGTCCTCAGCCTTGGATTGTTCGGACCCGGCCAGGCACACCATAAAATCGATGATTTCCTCGGCGATTTCCTGGCCTGCGCGACCGGAGATGCGATCATCCGCTACCACGGACGGTTTGATCGCCCGCATAATGTTTTCCATGGCCACCACGCTGGATTGTGTGCAGAAGAGATGCTTGTTCCGTTGATTATGACAAAAAGTGATGTAAAATCGAACTAAAATTGGCTTAAAAATCTATTTAACAATTATAGTGTTGCAGGGTTCGCAAAACTTGGTTAAAATAAGGCCAAATTGGAATTGTTAACAGTCTGTTAATTTTTCCGCACTAGATGCAACAAACCATACTAGATGCAACAAACCATGGAGGCTCAACAATGAATATTAAAATTGACCGCAAGATTTATAACACAGAAACGGCTGATCTGGTTGCGAATACTGCGCAGGGCGCCTATGGCGATAGCAAGGGATTTGCAGAAGTTCTTTACAAGAGAGGCCCTGGCGACTACTTCCTGTATGGTCATGGCGGTTCCGAATCCCCTTATCCACAACCCGGGATTTTTGTCCTTTCGATCGAAGACGCACGCGCCTGGCTGACCCGTATCTCCGGTGAAGAAGCAGCAAAAAAAGAATTTGGTGCTGTTGAAGGCGAACCGGTCAAAGCTGCGGCCAAGAAAGCTGCCCCGAAGAAAACTGCTGCCGTGAAAGAAGCTGCCAAGGAAGCCCCTGTTGAAAAAGCAGCACCGGCAGTAAAAGCGCCCAAAGCTCCGAAAGCAGAAAAGGTCGCTCCTAAAGCGGCACCGGCTGCAAAAGCGCCCAAGGCTCCGAAAGCAGAAAAGGTTGCTCCGAAAGCAGCACCTGCTGAAAAAGCTCCCAAGGCTCCCAAGGCTCCCAAAGCACCGAAGGCAACGAAGTAAATCCAAAAACCTGATCATTCCGAAGCGAAGGTTCCCAGCCTTCGCTTTTTTATTGACCAGAAGCGAATCTTTGATTAAGATCAATGCATTCAGAAGGAGTGATATTATGTCAAATGAAGCGCCCAAATTCTGCATCCAGTGCGGTGCAAAGATCGATCCCAATGCCGTATTCTGTCAAGCTTGCGGCGCCAAAATCAGCAGTTCCTCACAACCCCAGCCCCAATACACTCCGACTCAAAACTCTACTGCCTATTCAGACAAGAACAAAGTTGCTGCTGGGGTCCTGGCCATCCTGCTGGGTGGACTCGGCGTCCATAAGTTCTATTTAGGACAAATCGGCATGGGCATCATTTACATTCTTTTTTGCTGGACTTCCATTCCTTCCATCATTGGTTTGATCGAAGGGATTCTCTATTTGACATCCACGGATGAACAATTCCAAGCCAAATACGTGAAGAATTAAAACATTCGAATATCAGCATCAGGCAGGTTCTTTGGAGCCTGCTTTTTGTTTTTCAGGACAAAGTAAAGGGGACAGATCAAACTTTCGATTTGAACTGTCCCCTTTTATGTGCGAGATATGATCGCGGATTGCGGGTGTTGGCCAAACATCAAGCACGGATCAAGGTAGCTTACGGCAGGAGCGTGTCGCCCATCAGGAAGCGGTCGCATTCGCGGGCGGCAGCGCGTCCTTCATTGATGGCCCAGACAACCAGGCTCTGGCCGCGGCGCATATCACCTGCGGCAAAGACGCCCTGGACATTGGTGGTGAACTTGCCATGGTCAGCTTTCGCGTTTGAGCGCGGGTCGCGGGTCACGCCGAGTTCGCTGAGCACTGCGTCTTCAGGGCCGAGGAAGCCCATCGCCAGAAGCACCAGTTGGGCCGGCCAGACTTTATCGGTACCAGGGACTTCGACCGGGAACATTTGGCCTTGGGCATTTTTATCCCAGCGGACTTCGACCGTGTGGACTTCCTTGAGCTGGCCCTTCTTATCGCCGACAAATTTTTTGGCGGTGGTGAGATAGGTGCGCGGGTCCTTGCCCGTCAGGGCGATGGCTTCTTCCTGGCCATAATCGGTTTTGAGCACGAAAGGCCACTCCGGCCACGGATTGGTCGCGGCGCGGGTATCAACCGGCCGCGGCATGATCTCGATCTGGTTGACTGACTTGCAGCCATGGCGGATGCTGGTGCCGACGCAGTCAGTGCCGGTGTCGCCACCGCCGATGACCAGGACATCTTTGCCTTTGGCCGAGATTTCATTGCCATCGGTCAGCTGTGAGTCAAGCAGGCTCTTCGTGTTCGCCTTGAGGAATTCCATCGCGAAATGGACGCCCTGGAGCTGGCGGCCTTCGATCGGCAGATCGCGCGGTTTGGTCGCGCCGCCGCAGAGGACAATTGCATCATTCTCGGCTCGGACGATTGCGGCGGAGATATCCTTGCCGACTTCGGTCGAAGTGACAAAGGTCACACCTTCGGCGGCCATCAGGTCAACGCGGCGCTGGACGACTGATTTGTCGAGTTTCATGTTCGGGATACCGTACATCAGCAGTCCGCCGACACGATCAGCCCGTTCATAGACTGTGACAGTGTGGCCCGCCTTGTTCAGCTGGTCCGCGCAGGCCAGGCCTGATGGACCGGAGCCGATGACAGCGATTTTCTTGCCGGTGCGGACTTTAGGTGGTTGGGGGACGACCCAGCCTTCCGCCCAGGCTTTGTCGATGATATAGACTTCGTTGTTCTTGATCGTGACCTGCGGCTCGCTGATCCCGACGGTGCAGGCACCTTCACAGGGGGCAGGACAGACGCGGCCGGTGAATTCCGGGAAATTGTTCGTTTTACGCAGGCGTTCCCAGGCTTCTTTCCAGCTGCTGCGGTAGATCAGGTCGTTCCATTCCGGAATCAGGTTGTTGATCGGGCAACCGGAAGCTGCCCCCTTGATCAAAAGCCCGGTATGGCAGAAGGGAATTCCGCAGTCCATGCAGCGAGCGCCCTGGATGCGCTGCTGTTCATCCGAAAAATGTTCGTGGAATTCATTCCAGTCTTTGATGCGCTCAAGCGGCTGACGATCAGGCGGCAATTCGCGCTTATATTCGATAAAACCAGTTGGCTTACCCATCTTTTGTGTTCCTCCGCTTCGTCAATTGCCACTGACCCGTGAAAGGTCTCGGTTATTTGCTTCAAATGCTGCCATCAGGGCTTCTTCGCCGGAAAGGCCGCTGGCTTCGACGGTTTTGATTGCATTGAGCATGCGTTCGTAGTCCTTCGGCATGACTTTGACAAAAGCGACCTGCAGATAGGTCCAGTCTTCAAGAATATGCCTGGCTTGTTCACTGCCGGTGGCTTCGAAATGACGTTCGATCATCGCGCGAACTTCGGCAGCTTCCTTTTCATCGGTCAGCTTCTGCAATGTGACCATTTCTTTGTTGCAGCGGCTGGCGAAGTCACCGGCCCGGTCGAGCACATAGGCGACACCGCCCGACATGCCAGCTGCGAAATTGCGTCCGGTGGTTCCCAGGACAACGACACGACCGCCGGTCATGTATTCGCAGCCATGGTCGCCGACACCTTCGACAACTGCATTGACACCGCTGTTGCGGACACAGAAACGTTCACCGGCGACACCACGGATGTAAGCATCGCCACTGGTGGCGCCAAAGAAAGCGACGTTGCCGATGATGATGTTTTCCTCCGGCACTAGTGTGGACTGGGCGTCCGGGTAGACGACAATCTTGCCGCCCGAGAGGCCTTTGCCGACATAGTCATTGGCATCGCCTTCGAGGCGCAGTGTGACACCCTTCGGGACAAATGCACCGAAGCTCTGGCCGGCTGAACCGCGGAAATGGAGGCTGATTGTATCTTCCGGCAGTCCGGCAGCGCCGTGGCGGCGGGTGACTTCGGATCCGAGCTGGGTGCCGACAACGCGGTTGACGTTGCGGATCGGGAAAGAAGCCGTGATCGGTGAGCCGCGTTCGATCGATGCGCGGCAGAAAGGAATCAGGATCTGCTGGTCGAGGGTTTTCTCCAGACCGTGATCCTGCTGCATGGTGCAGTAGCGGCCGACGGATTCGCTGACCTGTGGCTGCCAGAGCAGGCAGGAGAGATCGAGACCGGCGTGTTTCCAGTGGCTGATCGCTTTTTTCGGCGCCAGCTTGTCGGTGCGTCCGACCATTTCCGGAATCGTGCGGAAACCGAGTTCGGCCATGATTTCACGCATTTCCTGGGCTATGAAACGCATGAAGTTGACGACATAATCCGGCTTGCCGGTGAATTTCTTGCGCAGCTCCGGATTCTGGGTTGCGACGCCAACCGGACAGGTATCGAGATTGCAGACGCGCATCATCACACAGCCGAGGGCGACCAGCGGACCGGTGGCAAAGCCGAATTCTTCAGCGCCGAGCAGGGCGGCGACAACAACATCGCGGCCGGTCAGCAGTTTGCCGTCAGTTTCAACGACGATACGGCTTCTCAGGTCGTTCAGGACCAGCGTCTGGTGGGCTTCGGCCAGGCCGAGTTCCCAGGGCAGGCCGGCATGGCGGATGCTGGTGATCGGCGAGGCGCCGGTACCACCGTCATAGCCACTGATCAGGACGACATCGGCACGGCCTTTGGCAACACCGGCAGCAATCGTGCCGACACCGACTTCGGAGACGAGTTTGACGTTGATCCGGGCGTACTTGTTGGCATTCTTGAGGTCGTGGATCAATTCGGCGAGATCTTCGATCGAATAGATATCATGGTGTGGCGGCGGAGAAATCAGGCCGACACCAGGTGTGGTGTGGCGAGTCGCCGCGACCCAGGGGTAGACCTTTTTGCCTGGCAGCTGGCCGCCTTCGCCCGGCTTTGCGCCTTGAGCCATTTTGATCTGCAGCTCACGGGCATTGACGAGGTATTCGCTGGTAACACCGAAGCGACCGGATGCGACCTGCTTGATCGCCGAATTCTTGGAGTCGCCGGTTGGCAGCGTTTTGAACCGGGCAGGGTCTTCGCCGCCTTCACCGGTATTGCTGCGGCCGCCGAGGCGGTTCATCGCAATAGCCATGGCTTCGTGTGCTTCCTGGCTGATCGAACCATAGGACATGGCGCCAGTTTTGAAACGGCGGACAATCATGTCAACCGACTCGACTTCTTCAATCGGGACCGGATGGCGTGCCGGCAGCAGTTCGAGCAAGCCGCGCAATGTGCTGCGCTTCTGGGTCTCCAGGTTGAGCAAACGCGAATATTCCTTGAAAGTAGCGTAGTCGCCGTTGCGGACAGCCTGTTGAAGCAGGTGGATTGTCATCGGGTTGAACAAATGGTACTCACCATTGCTGCGCCAATGATACTGGCCGCCCGGTTCAAGACCTGCGTCGACGACATTTGGATCGTAAGCTGACTTGTGGCGATCGTTGGCTTCACGGGCGATTTCATTGAGGCCGATACCGCCGACTCGGCTGGGTGTTGCCGTGAAATAGCGGTCGATAACTTCCTGGTTGATCCCGAGTGCTTCGAAAATCTGTGAGCCTTGGTAACTCTGGATGGTCGAGATCCCCATTTTGGACAAGACTTTGACAATCCCTTTGATCGCAGCCTTGATGTAGTGGGCGATCGCATCCTCACGGGAAACACCGGTCAGGAAACCATCGCGGATCAAGCCGTCGACAGCTTCGAAAGCAAGGAATGGATTGACCGCTGATGCCCCATATCCGAGCAGCAGGGCGAAGTGGTGGACTTCACGCGGTTCGCCGGATTCGACGATCAGGCTGATTTTCGGCCGCGTGCCCAGGCGATTGAGGTGGTGATGCAGGGCCGAGGTCGCAAGGAGGGCCGGAATGGGTGTCAAAGCCGGGCTGACATCGCGATCGGACAGGATGATGATATTGGCGCCATTGGCGATTGCCTGATCAGCTGCGGAAAACAGGGCTTCGATTGCACTTTCCAAAGACCGTCCATCGCCGCCGGCGGCAAAGAACATCGGCAAAGTCGCCGATTTGAAGCCGGGCCGGTCAAGCTGGCGGATCCGTTCGAGATCCTGGTTGGACAGGACCGGGTATTTCAGTTTGAGGCGCATCGCATCGCCCGGCCTGGGGTCGATGATGTTGCCGACTGCCCCAAGGAAGGTTTCCGTTGCGGTGATGATTTCTTCGCGCAGGGCATCGATCGGCGGGTTGGTGACCTGGGCAAAGAGCTGCTTGAAGTAGTTGTAGAGAATCTGGTTCTTTTCCGAAAGGACCGCGAGCGGGGTGTCGATACCCATCGCACCGAGCGGTTCGATGCCGTCGCGAGCCATCGGCAGGACGATCGTCTTGAGATCTTCGTAGGTGTAGCCAAAGACCTTTTCGAGTTTCTCAAGTTCTTCCTGCGGCGGCAGCGGCGCTTCCGGGGCGACCGGCAGATCGCTGAGCGTGATCATATGCTCCTGGAGCCAGCTGCGGTACGGGTGTTCGGTCGCGATCTTCTCTTTGACTTCGTCATCCGAGATGATCCGTCCTTCTTCAGTGTCGATCAGCAGCAGGCGGCCGGGACGCAGGCGTTCCTTGCGGGCGATGTTTTCAGCCGGAATATCGAGGACCCCAGCTTCGGAAGCGAGGATGACCATGTCGTCCTTGGTGACATAATAGCGGGATGGGCGCAGGCCGTTGCGGTCGAGAATCGCCGCGACGCGAGTGCCATCAGTGAATGCCATGGCGGCCGGACCGTCCCAAGGTTCCATCATCATCGAATGAAATTCGTAGAAAGCCTTTTTGCTGTCGCTCATCGATTCGTGGTTTTGCCACGGTTCAGGGACCATCATCATTCCGGCGTGGGCAATCGAGCGGCCGGACAGGACCAGGAATTCCAGCGTATTGTCGAACATCGCCGAGTCTGAGCCGTTGTTGTTGATGATCGGGAAGATCTTCTTGATGTCGTCGCTGTAAAGATCGCTGGAAAGACCCGGCTCGCGGGCGTTCATGCGATTGACGTTACCGCGCAGGGTGTTGATTTCGCCGTTGTGGATCAGATAACGGTAGGGATGGGCACGTTCCCAGCTTGGGAACGTGTTGGTGCTGTATCGGGAATGGACGAGTGCGATCGCGGATTCGAAGTTCAGGCTGGCCAGGTCGAGATAAAAGGCGTCGACTTGCTCTGCTGTCAACATGCCCTTGTACACGATCGTCCGGCTCGACAAGCTGGCAAAATAGAAATAATCCGGATCGGCTTCGCTTTTGCCGACGACAATTTTCTCGCAGCGCTTGCGGATGACGTAGAGCGCGCGTTCGAATTCAATATTGGAAAGCCCTGCAGCGGCGCCGATAAACAGCTGGCTGATGTGCGGGCGGTTGATCCGGGCTGTATAGCCGAGGGATGATTCGTTGACCGGCAGATAGCGCCAGCCGAGTACGGTCTGGCCTTCCTCACGGACAATCGCTTCGATTTTGTTCAGGATCGACTTGCGCGAGTTCTTTTCAAGCGGCAGGAAGGTCATACCGACGCCGTATTCGCCAGCTTTCGGCAGTTCAATGCCGACGCGCGGGCAGGTTTCGCGGAAAAACTTGTCCGGGATCTGAAGCAGGATGCCAGCGCCATCCCCTGTGTTGTCTTCACTGCCGGCGCCGCCGCGGTGGGCGAGATTGGCCAGGACGGTCAAGGCCTGGCGGACGATGGCGTGGGACTTCTGTCCTTTGATGTTGACAACGAAGCCGATGCCACAGGCGTCATGTTCGAATTGCGGATCGTAGAGTCCTTGTCGCCGGGGTAATCCCGGACTTTGATGTTGCATCGTGTTACCTCCTGTGTGACCTGAAGCGATATCGTTGACCGGAGCGCCCTTGCCCAGATCCAAATCAGGTTAAAACGAAAATGGTTTTTGCTTTTCTTGCAACAAACCGCCCAGACACTTTCAAAAAAAGGGCTGGACGGTTTGGATTATATCACCATTATTAGATGCTATCAACATATTTACACTATATTTTGCAAGTGCTGGAGTGTGTTCCTGCAAAATCTCGATGATTTGTCAAATCTGTCGCATGACAGGGGTGAGGATGCATGGGATTTAAGGCCAGGCGGGTGTTGAATCAGGCTAAATCGAAGCGCAGGCTGATGTCGAGTGCCTTGACGGTGTGGGTCAGCGCACCGATCGAAATCAGGTCGATGCCCGTGGCTGCAAGGGCGGCCAGATCCTTCTCACCCATGTTCCCCGAGATTTCGATGATCGCACGTCCGGCAATGCGGGCAACTGCCGCTTCAATCCCGGCCTGGTCCATATTGTCGAGCATGATGATATCTGCCCGGCAGGCCAGGGCTTCGTCGATCTGGGCCATTGTTTCGACTTCAACTTCGATTTTCAGCGTATGGGGTGCCAGGCGGCGGGCCTGGGTGACCGCGGCCGTGATGCCGCCGGCCGCCTGGATATGGTTGTCTTTGATCAGGATACCATCAGCCAGGTTGAAGCGATGGTTGGAGCCGCCACCGATACGGACGGCATACTTTTCAAAAATACGCAGGCCGGGGGTTGTCTTGCGTGTGTCGGCGATCGAGGCTTTTGTCCCCTGGATCTGGCCGACAGCCCAGGCTGTCTTGGTCGCAATGGCCGAAAGGCGCTGCAGGAAATTCAGTGCAACCCGTTCTCCGGTCAGGATACTGCGGGCAGGTCCTTCGATCCGAGCCAGGCGGTCGCCTTTGCTGACTTTCTGGCCTTCGTTGATTTCGAATTTGACAAGGACAGCGGGATCAAGCAATTCATAGACCCTGGAAAAAACGGGTAATCCGCAGATGACGCCATCCTCCTTGGCAATCAGGACAGCAGCAGTCATTTTTTCAGCCGGGATCGTCGATAAGGTGGTGATGTCGCCGGTGCCGATATCTTCAGACAAGGCGCGGCGGATGATGTCATCCATCAGGAAAGGTGTCAGCATATTTTCAGTACCTCCACATCAATATCAATTATACAACGGATCAGGTACACAGCGGATCATTATACAGCAGAACAGGGTTGCGATGCCCCCGGGTCGGAATCTGCGGCTTGATGTACCGATACTGTGTCCTCAGGTTTCGTCATCGGTCCGGAAATGTGCTCCGACACTATGGCGCCGATGGATCGCAGCATGGACGATCGCCCGGGCAGCGACGGACATTTGTGCTGTTTCAAGGTCGATCAGGTCGTGGACCGGTTGGTGCTCGCGGCGCTCATAGATTGCTTCAAGTCCGTGCTGGGCTTTGAGCAAGCCTTCTTTGTCCCGTAAAATCCCACAGTAGCGCGTCATCAAATGACGGATCTGCTGGCGGTCCTGAGCCGCTGTTGTGTCAGCCGCAGGAATCCTCAGGTTATCTGCGAGCGCAGCAGCACGTGCAGCCGAATCGGCCGCACTGGCGCGGGCGAAGGCGGCGGCCAGGGCATCGGGATCGGCCAGTTCAGTCCGCGGCGCCTGGTTGATGAACCGGGCAGCCCGGCGTCCATACACCAGACATTCGAGCAGGGAGTTGCTCGCCAGGCGATTGGCGCCATAGATGCCGGTGTGGGCGACTTCGCCGCAAGCCAGCAAGTTCTTCAGGGAAGTCCTGGCCATCAAGTCCGTATCCACTCCGCCCATGAAATAATGCTGGACCGGTGCGACTGGCAGGTAGTCCTTGGCCATGTCGAGACCGCGCTGCAGGCATGTTTCGTAGATCATCGGGAACCGGCTCTGCAGAAATTCGGCCGGCAGGTGAGTGATGTCCAGATAGACATAGTCTGAATCATCGGCCAGCATCTGGCGGAAAATGGCCTGGGAAACAACGTCGCGCGATGCCAGATTGCCGAGCGGATGGGCTTTTTCCATGAACGGTTCGCCACTGAGCGAGCGCAGGATCGCGCCTTCGCCGCGTACCGCTTCGGAAATCAGGAAACAGCGGCCGTTTTCATCCGGTTCCGGCAAGGCTGTCGGGTGGAACTGGATGAATTCAAGGTCGCCGGTCTTGGCGCCTGCCCGCAAAGCTGCGGCCAGGGCATCGCCGGTTGCGGGGCGGGCATTGGTCGAATGCAGGAACAGCTGGCCGATACCACCGGAGGCAAGTACGACAAAGCGGGCACGATAGAAACGGAAGTCGTCGGTGGCCTTGGAATTGAGGGCGATGACCCCGGCGACGGCATCGTTCTGGTCTGTGACCAGGTCAACGAGGGCCCAGTTGTTATCGACTCGGACATTGGCCCTGTCTTTGACCAGTTCGACAATCCGGCTGGTCATATGAAAACCGGTTGCATCGCCATGGCAATGGATGATCCGCTTCCGGGAATGCGCGCCTTCCTGGCCGACAGCAAGCTGTCCTTGTTCATCGAGGTCGAAAGGTACGCCCCATTCCTGGAGAATGCGGATGTTTTCCGATGCTTCATCGACGAGAACGCGAAGCGTATCGGTGTTGCAGAGGTTTGAACCTGCCGCCATTGAATCATCAAAATGCAGGTCAGGGGAATCGTCTTCAGCGACAGCCGCTGCGATGCCACCCTGGGCATACATTGAATTGCTTTCGTCGAGGCCGAGCTTGTTGAGCACAACCACATTCAGGGAAGGATCAAGCTGAAGCGCCGTATAAAGGCCGGCCAGGCCGGCACCGACAATCAGGACATCACAGTCATAACGGGGCAGATCGGACAGTGAGGCGCCAAACAAATAGCGTTGCATCAATACATCAACTCCACAATCTCTACCAAGCCTTTGAATTTACCGATCTGCAGTGCTTGCTGAATCGACGCAGCAGGTTCTTGTTGCAGCAGTGGCGATGGATTCCGTAAAAGAACGGACCAGGTCATCAGCCAAATCGGGTCATCAAGGAAATTGCCAGACCGCAAAGCTCCCGGAAAGAGTCCTGGAAGTTGACGGAAAAATCCAGCCCGACGGTGTTCGACAGCAAGTCTGAACCCACGTGCGGATTGTCTGCAAGAATGATTATCAATTTACATCGTGCATCCAAGCGTGTCAACCGCAAGGGCGAGCCCGGGCACTTTCAAGCACTTGTTCCATCCATGGAAAAATGTGCAGATCCATTCATCGTGGGCGATTGGCAAAAGTCCCTCACGCAACAACGGTGTGACCAAAAACAACCTTGACAACCAGTCAAAAATAACGCTATATTGTCCCTCCGAGTTATTGAATCGCTCCACAAGATATAGTATGCTCAATGCTGTTGGACACAAAATGCTGTGACATTTGAATTTGATCAGGAGGTTCGCAACCATGACAACCTTACCATCCCTGCTGACCCGTTATTTCACACGTGAGCTCGAACAGAACACTGAAAAGACAGTCTTCGACCTCTTTGCCTGGGATCGCAGTGATGTCCTGATCAAAGACCACAAGAGCGGACGAATCCTGACTGACATGAAGGACCTCGAGTTCCCGGTCCTCTATTCCCAGAATGCCTGCGATATCATCGCCTCCAAGTATTTCCGCAAAGCCGGTGTCAAGGATTCCGCAACCGGCGGCGAGACCAGCATGCGCCAGGTTGCCCATCGCATGGTCAATTTCTGGGTCAGTGCCCTGCGTGAAGAAGGCATTCTCACGACCGACGATCAGGTGAAAATCGTCTACGACGAACTCGTCTATGCCTTCCTCAACCAGATGTATGCTCCGAATTCCCCACAGTGGTTCAACACCGGCCTGAAGCTCAGCTACGGGATCAATGGCGGCAAAAGCGGCTTGTTCTATTATGATGAGGCCAAAGGCGAAGTTGCCGAATCAGTCGACGACTACACCCGCACCCAGGCTTCAGCCTGCTTCATCCTGTCGATTGAAGACAAACTGCTCGGGCCGCACTCGATATCCGAAGAGTACGTCACGGAAACCCGCCTGTTCAGTGGCGGATCCGGCACCGGCACCAATTTCTCTGCGATCCGTGCCGAGGGCGAACGCCTCTCCGGAGGCGGTGCTTCATCCGGTCTGATGAGCTTCCTCAAAGGCCTCGACCGCAATGCCGGTGCGATCAAATCCGGCGGCACGACCCGCCGTGCAGCCAAAATGGTCTGCCTCGATATCGATCACCCCGAAATCGAAAACTTCATCCTCTGGAAAGCGCGTGAAGAAGACAAGGTCCTCGCGTTGGCCAAAATGGGCTACGATGCAGACATGGACGGTGAAGCCTACCAGACCGTTTCCGGCCAGAACAGCAACAATTCCATCCGCCTGTCGGACGATTTCATGAACAAAGTTGCCAATCTTGGCCAGGATCCGGATGCCGAACTGACCCTGCGCGGCCGTATCGACGAACGGGTCAACAAGAACGTCAAAGTCGCCGACATCTGGCAGAAATTCAACGAGGCTGCCTGGAACTGTGCCGATCCGGCCCCACAATTCGATGACACCTTCAACGACTGGCACACCTGCCCGAACGGTGAAGACGGCCAGTTCGGCGCCAAGCCATAACCGCCTCAATTCGACCAATCCCTGCGGCGAATATGCTTTCCTCGACGATACCAGCTGCAACCTGGCCTCGATCAATGTCCTTCGTTTCTACAACACCGAGACTGAACAATTCGACCTGACAGGCTACGAGCACCTTATCGCGCTGGTCCAGCTGATCCTCGAGGCTTCGATCCATTGGGGTCATTTCCCGACTGCCGACATCGCCCGCAAGACATGGCTTTTCCGCAGCACCGGGCTTGGCATGGCCAACCTGGCTTCCCTGCTGATGGTGCTTGGCCTGCCCTATGACTCGAACGAAGCCCGCGCCCTTGCCGCTGCCCTGGTCGGCATCCTGACCGGCCGCAGTTATTTCGTTTCGGCCTTGATGGCTGAAGCGGTCGGCCCGTTCGGCAAGTACGCCCTCAACCGTGACCCGATGCTGCGTGTCATCCGCAACCATGCCCGTGTCGCCGGCGCCCGCGCCGACGAGTTTGAAGACTTGGGTTATTCGCCGGTTGTTGTCGACCATGAACTGCTCGAGAAGATCGGATTTACCCAGATCAGCAAGTCGCTCAAGGATTCCTGGAAAAATGCCGAAAGCTTTGGTGAGAAGTTTGGTTATCGCAATGCCCAGGTTTCCGTCATGGCTCCGACCGGCACAATCTCATTCGCCATGGACTGCGCTGCGACCAGTATCGAACCTTATTTTTCACATGTATCATACAAGAAACTTTCCGGCGGCGGCTTCATGAAGCTGGCCAATCCGGGAATCGGTGCCGGACTCAAGAAGTTAGGCTATACACCGGATCAGGTTACCGAGATTATCGACTACATCATGCGTGAAGAAGACGGCATGATCGTTGACGGCAAGATCGAAGGCGCACCCCACCTCAAAGACGAACACCTCGCTGTTTTCGATACAGCCAACCAATGTGGCAGCGGTGAGCGTTACATCCACTACATGGGCCATGTCCTGATGGTCGCGGCCCTGACACCCCTTCTGTCCGGTGCAATATCCAAGACGGTCAACCTGCCGAAAGAAGCCACTGTCGAAGACTTCAAGGATGTCGTGCTGACATCCTGGCGCCTCGGGGTCAAAGGGATCACGCTCTACCGCGACGGATCGAAGATTGCCCAGCCGCTCAATATCCGCCTCGAAGCAGTCAACCAGGATGTTGCCCTTAAAGACCTTAAATATGCCCAGCTGCTTGAATATGCCGAAAAGACCCGCGAACGCAACCGCCATCTTGAGCAACAGGTGGCCAATCCGCATGCCTCGCGCCGTGACAAGCCGATTGGCATTCGCGCCGGCCACACGCATCCGGCCCAGGTGGAAGACGTCAAAATCTACACAACTGTCAACCGCAACAGCCACGGTGAGATTTCCGAAATCTACATCACGACAGATCGAGAGGGCACCCTGATCATGGGCCTCCTGAATTCTTTGTCGAAGACAATTTCGGTCATGCTGCAGTACCAGATTCCGCCGCAGAACATCTCCAAGATGCTGCGCGGCCAGAAGTACGAACCGTATGGCTTCGTCACCCGCCATCCCTACATCAAATACTGCACATCCGTTTCTGACCTGATCAGCAAAATCATCGACATTGAAATCGGCGACTACTCTCGTTGCCAGGTCAAACCTGACAGCAGTCTCGCAGCCCACACAACCGTCGCGCCAACCCCTGCGCTGGCGCCCATCCAAAATGTCAGTGCAGCGATCAGCACCGCCATTGGCATCGCCGATGGCGCCGCCATTGGCATTGCCGGTGGCGCAGATATCGGCAGCAACCCTGCCAGCCTGGATGATGACGACGATGACGGCGATGTAAATCCGTTATTCCCGAACTTGCGTGAACCTGAATACTCGACCGGTATCCAGGCAGAACCGTCCGTCGATGGTCTGCTCCAGACACCCGCCGAAGGCTTCATTCACGAAAGTGCCCGTGACGCTGCCAAAAACGGTGAAAAACTCTATGACGGATCCACCTGCCCGACCTGTTCGAGCACCCGCATGGTTCGCAACGGCACCTGCAAAGTCTGCCTCGATTGCGGCACGACGACTGGCTGCTCCTGATAACTATTAAGCACAACAGCCCGGACTTCTTTCATCAGGCTACTTGAGACAGACGTGAGAGGCACAGCAATGACAACAGAACGAGAGCCCATTTACCCAACCCCGGAAGTGCTCGAAACCGTGCCCAACGCGACTGCACTCGCCAGACAGATGGCTAAGCCAGCCGAGACCTTGCAGACCGGCCTGATCCATATCTACACCGGGGATGGCAAAGGCAAAACGACCGCCTCTGTTGGCTTGACCATCCGAGCCCATGCCCATGGCTTGCGGATCATGTTCGTCCAATTCCTTAAAAATGGCTTGTCCGGCGAAATCGGCATCCTCCGCCAGTTGCCCAATATCCGTGTCTACTCTGGCCAGGCCGACATGAAATTCACCAACCAGATGGCTGACGACGACAAAGCCAGGGCCCTCGCCATGCACCAGCACTTTTTTGAAGTTGCCGTTACAGCAGCCCGCAACCATGAACTCGATTTGCTGGTCCTGGACGAAGCTTTCGGTGCGATCAGCACAGGCCTGCTTGATTCGGACGAAGTATATGATTTCCTGCGCACTAAACCAGCCACCCTCGAAGTTGTCCTGACCGGCCGTGACCCTGAACCGAGATTTCTCAACCTGGCCGACTACATCTCCAACATCCAGTGCCTGGCCCACCCCTATACCCGGGGGATACTGGCCCGCGAGGGCATTGATTACTGAAAACATCGAAGGCCGAATGGCAGAACAACGTTAGCGGGTCTGGCAAAATCCACAACTCCCCTTCGAGTCGCCAAGAAACGTTAGTTGGTCAGGTAAAATCAAGGACACCTATTTAATTCGCTCGAACAGGTCCTCGGCACTAAGGTGCCTGCGGAACCAGCTCGGTTAAATAGGTGTCCTTGATTTTACCCATCGTTAACGGCTTGGGCGAACAGAAGGGTCGTGGCTTTTGCCGTACGTTAGCGGGTTGTTCTGCCATTCGGACTTCGATGTTTCAGTCATGGCAATCCGATGTTGCAGTGTACCGAGTCGTTAACTGTCATTTCAGCCAACATCAATCGATCTTAAAAATGATGAACCAACTGCTATCAAGTCAAACAGACAGCAACAATATCAATACGCATAACCATGAACGACCCTAGACATTGAGCAACCAGCAAGCGCCGGGCAAGATCCTGCTAATGCCCTTCCGTCCGTCTGACTCGCTATCGCCGGGCAATACCCGCGACCGCCACTTGTCCGCCCAAGCCGTTACCGCCGGGCTAAATTGAAAACACCCTTCAATTTAAGCGAGTTCCGCAGCCGGTCTTGACCGGCGAGGACCTGTTTGAGCGTCTTGAAGGGTGTTTTCAATTTAGCCTGACCCACTAACGCTGCTTGGGCGACAAAGAAGGGGAGTTGTTGATTTTGCCTGCCCGCTAACGCTGTCTAGACAGACAGAAACCGCGTCCGCACCTTTTGCCCAGGCGCTTATTGCGAAACCGTCAGCCCTCATGCTACAATAAGGCGCCTGAACGCATAGGATGATTTTGCTCGATTTGGGCGAAGTCGTCTTTTTTTATGAACCGGGAGGTTTTTATGAAAGCATTTATCATTCTCGAAGATGGCAGCGTTTTTCCAGGTGAGCGGTTCGGCTCACCTCGCGAAGTTATCTGCGAAATGGTTTTCAATACTGGCCTGACAGGATATCTTGAACTGCTGACCGACGCATCATATGCGGGGCAGGGGATTGTCATGTCATCGCCGATTATCGGCAATTATGGCGTGTTTACGGAGCAGAGCGAGTCTGACCGCCCCTGGGCCGACGCCCTGATCGTGCGCGACCTGACCAACATCATCAACGACGCCCGCGACGCGGAGGATCTTGACGAATATCTGGTTCGCCACGATATCCCGGCGATCAGTGGCATCGACACACGTACGTTGACGCTGACGCTGCGTGAAAAGGGCACGATGAACGGGATGATCACTGCCGGTGAACATTATGACCTGGCGGATTGCCTCAAGCGGATCCATGCCCATACCAATCCCAATCCGGTCGCCAGGGTCAGCCGTCGCATCGCCAAGACGTATCCCGCCGGTGCCTTCGGCCGCGTCAACCGCGAACCTGGCCAGGCCCGTCCGCTGGATATTCTCGGTGAAATCCCTTACGAAGTGGATCCGACCGTCACCCGCCGTTATCACCTGGCGATGCTCGATTTCGGACTCAAACAGAACATTGTCTGGAATTTGACCCGACGCGGCTGTGAAGTCACGGTCTATCCATGGAATACACCGGCTGATACCATACTTGCTGCCAAACCAGACGGTGTCATGCTGTCCAATGGACCTGGCGATCCGGTTGACTGCGGACCGATCCTGCACAATATCAAAGCACTGTATGAATCCGGTACGGTTGTGTTCGGGATCTGCCTGGGCCACCAGCTGGTCGCCCTGGCGACTGGCGCAAGCACCCGCAAGCTCAAATATGGTCACCGTGGGATCAATCACCCCGTAAAGGACCTGGCCGCCGACCGGGTTTACATCACCTCCCAGAACCATGGCTACGTTGTTATTGATGAGACAGTCAATCCGGAGATTGCCACGGTCAGCCATGTCCATGTCAATGATGGTTCGTGCGAAGGCCTGCGCTACAGCAAATACCCGGTTTTCACCGTGCAGTACCACCCGGAAGGGGCGCCTGGCCCACAGGATTCCGAATACCTGTTCGATGAATTCCTGGCCTTGATCGACAAAATCCGCGGCAACGTCCGCAACTGACGGGACACCGGGATATGGCCGGCTTGTTCCGCTCCAAATTAACCTTGATTCAGCGCGCGCGAGCTACTCTGGCGATCCAGACCGGCCGCGCGCTGACTTTTATCCTGCGCCGGCTCGGCCGAGGTGCGACAGCTTTGCCGGGCAAAGCCGCCCTCACTATCGATCCGCAATTGCTCCGGCACTTGACTGCCGGGCGTACGGTCTATCTGGTCACCGGGACAAACGGCAAGACAACGACGGTCCGGATCCTTTGTTCGCTGCTTGAAGCGCTGGGAACGCCAGTCATCACCAATCCATCGGGTGCCAACCTCGATTCCGGACTGACGACGACATTGTTGGACCACCTCGCGCTGCTGCGTCAGAAAACAGTCGGCGAGGAGGACCTGGCGATCGTCTTCGAAATCGATGAAGCTTTTTTTGCCAAGTTCGCGGCCTCCATTCAACCGACGATCTGTGTCGTAACCAATTTCTTCCGCGACCAGCTTGACCGGTATGGCGAACTCGCCCACACCCGCGATCTGATCGCCAAGGGCCTCAGTGAAACTGACGCTAGAATCATCCTCTGTGCAGATGACTCGCTTTGCGCTTCCCTGGCCCGCGACCGGGAAGATCGCTGCTCATTTTTCGGTCTGGATGAACTGGCGATGCAAGCCGGACCTTCAGGTGCTGTCACCGAGTCGGCCTTCTGCACTTTTTGTGGCACCCGTTATCAGTACAGGGCCCACGCCTATGGCCATTTAGGCTTGTTCAGCTGCCCGGGCTGCGGTTTTCAAAGACCTGACCTGACCCTGTCGTTTGCACCGGCTCCGGATTTGAAAACATCGGCTGCCGGGTCGAAGACCTCAGCAGGCCAGGTGCAGGCCCCCAATAGCCAGACCCAGATTGCCGGCAATTCCCAGGCATCAGCCGAAACCCAGCGCTTGCAGTTCACTTATGAAGGCCGGGCAAAACAGGCGGAACTGGCCATCCCCGGCTTGCACAACGGTTATAATGCCTCGGCCGCTTTACTTGCTGCCTTGACAGGCGGGGTGGATTTTGAATCGGCCGTGGCTGTGCTGGAGAAGGCTCGCGCTGCTTTCGGCCGGATGGAACGCTTTAAAGTCGGAACGCGGGAAGTCTGCCTGATCCTGGTCAAAAATCCGGTCGGGATGGACCGTGCGCTTGATTTTGTCAGTCATGCAGCCGACTTCGGCGCAGCAATGCTCTTGCTCAATGCCAATGACCCGGATGGCCGGGACGTTTCCTGGATCTGGGACGTCGATTTCGAGCATGCATTACCCCCCGGTGAACTTGGTATCAGTGGTGTGCGTTGCCACGACCTCGCATTGCGTTTGAACTACGCTGGCAAACCGGCGGCCGAACTTATTGTCGATGAAGACATGATGGCCCTCTTTGACCGCCAGCTGGCACTTTGCCCAGCCAACCACTGTCTTTATATCCTGCCCAACTACACGGCGATGCTCGATTTGCGCGCCCACCTCACCAAACGCTACAACCTGCGCGAATTCTGGCGAAAAGGAGGCTGACCTGATGGAAAAACAAGCCGATAAGTCCACCGGAGAACCAGCAGGGCATGGTTTGGCGCTGCAGATCTGCCATCTTTACCCGGACCTGCTGAATCTCTATGGTGACCGCGGCAATTTGCTGACTTTAAAACAGCGCTGCGCCTGGCGCGGGATCGATTGCACGATCACACCCGTCAGTCTTGGCGACACCTTTGATCCAGACAGCTTTGATCTGGTCTTTATGGGTGGCGGTCAGGATTATGAACAAAACCTCTTATATGAAGACCTGCTGGAACAAAAGGGCGCGGCCATCCGGACCGCGGTCGAACAAGGCCTGGTATTCCTGTGCATCTGCGGCGGCTTTCAGTTGATGGGTCTGTTTTATGAAGAGCAGGACGGCCATAAGATCGATGGCCTTGGCGCGCTCAACCTCTGGACAGTCGGCCGCCCCGACCGCCTGATCGGCAACACCATCCACGAAGCGCCGATCCTCGCCGAGCGAGGATCAGATCCCGTGCTGGTCGGGTTTGAGAACCATTCCGGCCGGACTTTTCTCGGTACCGGTGTCCAGCCCCTGGCGCGGGTCAGGAAAGGCGGCGGGAATAATGGTGATGATCAGACCGAAGGTGCAATTTATAAAAATGTATATTGCACCTATTCGCACGGATCTTTTTTGCCAAAAAACCCGGCAATGGCCGACCATCTCATCGAAATAGCCTTGAAAAGACGATATCCGGCATTTGAAAAGCTGGAGCCGCTGGATGACCGGTTGGCTGAAAATGCAAGAAATTACCTTTTAAATTGCAATGCCTGATTTCACCATTGTTGACAGGGGTTTTCCTGTCAGTGTAAAATGTTAACGATTACGTGAGCAAAGGTGCTCCCCGGCAAGAACGCTTGCGGGGGTCGTCTTTTATTTTTTCCCCGATTCGAACCGATCTCGATTGGACAATCGAGCTGAACCAAAGGAGGTTTTTCACGATGAGCCTTTACACTCGAAAAGACATCATCCGACTAGTTGAGGAACAGGATGTCCGATTTATCCGTCTGCAATTCACCGACATTTTCGGCATCATGAAAAATGTCGCGATCAGCGCCAGCCAGCTGGAAAAAGCACTGGACGGCGAATGCATGTTCGATGGTTCAGCGATTGAGGGTTTCACCCGTGTCGAAGAATCAGACATGTATCTCAAGCCTGATCTCGACTCCTTCCTGATCTTCCCCTGGCGGCCGCAACAGGGAAAAGTGGCGCGCCTGATTTGTGATGTCATGACCCTGGATGGCAACAGTTTCTCCGGAGACCCGCGCCAGATCCTGCGCGATGTCGTCAAAGAAGCCGAAGCCATGGGCTATACTTTCAATGTCGGGCCGGAATGCGAGTTCTTCCTGTTCAACCAGGACGATCAGGGCAATCCGACCACGGTCTCGTTCGACACCGGCAGCTATTTTGACCTTGAGCCGCTTGGCCAGGGCGAAGACGTTCGCCGTGAAATCGTCCTGGCCCTTGAGGACATGGGTTTTGAAGTTGAGGCTTCGCACCATGAAGTTGCTCCCGGCCAGCATGAAATCGACTTCCGCTTTGATGAAGCGATCGCAGCCGCTGACCGCCTGATGACATTCAAGCTGGCAGTCAAGACCATCGCCCGCCGCTATGGCATGCATGCCACCTTCATGCCTAAACCGATCGAAGGCGTCAGTGGCTCGGGCTTGCACGCCAATATGTCCCTGTTCCGCAACGGGGTCAACGTCTTCAACGATCCGGAAGATCCCGAGGGTCTCTCCCTTGTCGCCCGCCAGTTCATCGCCGGACTGCTGGCCCATATCCGCGGCATCAGCGCGATCGCCAACCCCCTGGTCAATTCATACAAACGTCTGATCCCTGGTTTCGAGGCGCCGTGCAACATTTCGTGGTCACTTCACAACCGCAGTCCGCTGATCCGTATCCCGGCCAGCCGTGGTGAAAATACACGCATCGAGCTGCGTAGCCCTGATCCTGCGAGCAATCCATACCTGCTGATGGCCGTTTGCCTCGCTGCCGGTCTTGACGGTATCCGCCGCCAGCTTGACCCGGGGCCGTCCGTGAATACGAACTTTTACGCCCTGACAGCCGAAGCTCGCGCCGACTTGGGTGTGGACGAATTGCCGGCCAATCTGGCCGCTGCACTCGATGAGATGGAAAAGGACCAGCTGCTCCACCAGGTGCTGGGCGAACATGTCATGGAAATCTACGTTGCCGCCAAACGCAAGGAGTGGGACGACTACCGCAAAGTTGTCACCCCCTGGGAAATCGAGCGTTACCTGCGCTTGTATTGATTTCAACAACACGCCGAAACACGCCGAAACACGCCGAAAACAAGCCAAAACACGCCAAATTTCGGATTGATCCTGATCAAGTCCACAGGAACGATCCAATAAAGTGGGATAATCCAGCCGAGTGCTTGAAAGGAGGATCTTTGTGCGCAGTCTGATCATTGCCAATCCAGACCACGACATGGCGCACAAGCTCCGCCTTGTCCTGCAAAGCCGCGGTCTGCAGGTTCACAGCGTTGCACTGTCAGGTTCCCAGGTGCTCCAGCAGGCCAGTCTCTGCGAAGACGGCGGGGTTATCGTCTGCCCTTTCCGTTTCACCGATATGAGTGCGAACGAGCTGATGAGCCTGCTGCCGGATAGTTTCGACATGCTGGTCCTCGTCACTTCCCAGCAGCAGGGCTCCGTCTATGGCTCCGGCATCTATACTTTAGTCCAGCCATTCACTGGCATGGATATTATCGAGGCGACGGCAGGCTTGCTCGAGAAGCGTGTGTCTTCTGGTCTGGCCAGGGCGACCGAGAACGTCAGTTACCATAAGAATCGACTCGCTGATCTTTCCGCCGAGAAACCGGCTCATGGCCGCTCGGGGGACGAACAGCGGATCATCGCCAGCGCTAAAGAACTCCTGATGAACCGCAAGCACATGTCCGAACCGGAAGCCCATCGTTTTCTGCAGAAACGCAGCATGGAATCCGGGATTCGGATTGTCGAACTGGCAAAACGCCTGTTACAATGACCATGCAATATAAGATCAATTGCACTGCAAGGAGGCAGTTCCTGATTATGAATGGCAATAATACTCTGGTCTTCACCAAAATGCACGGTGCCGGCAATGACTACATCTACATCAATGCGATCGCCCAGCCGGTCAGCAATCCGGAAGAAGTCGCGATTCGCCTGTCGGACCGCCATTTCGGCATCGGCGGCGATGGCATAGTCCTGATCAAGCCTTCGCGGGTAGCCGATTTCTTCATGGACATGTACAATGCCGATGGTTCACGCGGTAAAATGTGCGGCAATGCGATCCGATGCGTCGCCAAATACGTCCACGACCGGCGACTGACGGATAAAGTCGAACTCAAGATCGAGACCCTCAGTGGGATCAAAACCCTCAAACTTCAGCTTGATGATGCGCGCAAGGTCGAATCGGTCACCGTCAATATGGGACCGCCGATCTTCGAACCGGAGAAAATCCCGGTCCGTTTCGCCGGTGAAAAAATGATCGAAGCACCGGTCGAAGTCGATGGCCAACAATACCTGCTGACCTCGGTTTCCATGGGCAATCCGCACACTGTCATTTTCACGACTGGAATCAAAGATCTGGATCTCGCAAAAATAGGCCCCGGCTTTGAGCATCTCGCGATATTCCCCGATCGCGTCAACACTGAATTCTGCGAAGTCATCGACCGCCAGACGCTGAAAATGCGGGTCTGGGAACGTGGCTCAGGGGAAACTCTGGCTTGCGGCACCGGTGCCTGCGCGACCCTGGCGGCCGCGGTTGTGACCGGCAAAGCGGACCGCAAGGCAACCCTGCAGCTGACCGGCGGCGACCTGCTGATCGAATGGGATGAAGCTTCGGGCGATATCTTCATGACCGGGCCGGCAACCTTTGTCTTCGATGGTACAGTCAGGATCTGATCCAGACGCTTCAAGCCAATTGTTTTGCGCGCTGATCACTAGCATTCACAAGACGAATATTCAAATAGAACTAATAAGAGGTAAAGCATGGCCAGAATCAATGAAAACTACACCAGACTGCCCGGGAGCTATTTGTTCTCTGACATTGCCAAGCGCGTCGCCGCTTTCTCCGCGGCAAATCCTGACCGTTCGATCATCCGCCTCGGCATCGGCGATGTCACCCGTCCGCTCGCCCCAAGTGTCATCGACGCCCTGCACAAAGCAGTTGATGAACAGGCAGTTGCTGCGACTTTCCGCGGTTACGGCCCGGAGCTTGGCTATGATTTCCTGCGCCAGAAGATCGTCGATGTCCACTATGGCCGACTTGGCGTCAAGGTCGCTGCTGACGAAATTTTCGTTTCTGACGGAGCCAAGAGCGACACCGGCAATATCGGCGACATCTTTGCTGCTGACAGTGTCGTCGCGGTATGTGACCCGGTCTACCCGGTCTATGTCGATACCAATGCGATGGGCGGCCGGGCCGGGAATTACCAGGCCAGCGGCCACTGGGACCGGATCATCTACTTGAATTGCACGCAGGAGACTGGCTTCATCCCGGAGATTCCGGGTCCGAACGACCCGGTGCCGGAGCTGATATACCTCTGCTTCCCGAATAACCCGACCGGCGCGACGATTTCAGCGATCGACCTCAAGGAATGGGTCGACTACGCCCGCCGCAACGGCAGTGTCATTTTCTATGATGCTGCTTACGAGGCCTTTATCACTGAAGACCTGCCGCACAGCATTTTCGAGATCGATGGCGCCCGCGAATGCGCGATCGAATTCTGCAGCTTTTCAAAAACCGCCGGCTTCACCGGTATCCGCCTCGCTTACGCGGTTGTGCCGAAAGAACTGAAAATCAACGGCGTCGCGCTCAACAGTCTGTGGAACCGTCGCCAATCGACCAAGTTCAACGGGGCCAGCTACCTGACTCAGCGTGCGGGCGAAGCGGTTTACAGCGAACAAGGCCAGCGTGAAGTCCGTGAAACAATCGCCTATTACCAGGAAAATGCCCGCGTGATCCGCGAAGGACTGCTCTCCCTCGGCTGGTCGGTTTTCGGCGGCAAAAATGCCCCGTATATCTGGCTCAAGACACCGCAGAACTTGAGTTCCTGGGATTTCTTCGACCTCCTGCTCAATAAAGCCGGTGTCGTGGGCACCCCTGGCAGCGGTTTCGGCCCGGCTGGCGAAGGCTATTTCCGCCTGACGGCCTTCGGTTCCGCTGAGAATACCGTCGCCGCCATCGAAAGGATCCGCAGCTTGTTCTGAGCAGACAGTCATTTTCAATTGGCGGAGGTATCAGATGAACATCACCAGCATGATCGACCACACCCTGCTGAAAGCCGATGCAACCGCGGAACAGGTCATCAAGCTCTGTGCGGAAGCCCGGGAATACAATTTTGCTTCAGTCTGCATCAACCCCGGTTATGTCGCCCTCGCGACGCGCGAGCTGCACGGCTGCCCGGTCAAAGTCTGCACCGTGATCGGCTTCCCGCTCGGGGCGACGACCAGTGCCAGCAAGGCTTTTGAAGCTCGCGACGCGATCGTCAATGGCGCCGACGAGGTGGACATGGTGATCAATGTCGGCGCGATCAAGAGTGGCGACTGGGCACTGGTCCACGCGGACGTCGAAGCGGTTGTCGGTGCCGCCAAAGGTCAGGCCACAACCAAGGTGATTCTCGAGACCTGCCTCCTGACCAATGACGAAAAAGTCAGAGCCTGCCTGATCTGCAAAGAACTCGGCGCAGATTTTGTCAAAACCTCGACCGGTTTTTCGACTGGCGGTGCAACACTGGAAGATGTTGCCCTGATGCGCCGGACGATCGGACCTGAAATGGGCCTCAAAGCTTCTGGCGGCATCCGAGACCTGGCTACAGCCGAAGCCATGGTGGCAGCTGGCGCAACCCGGCTTGGAACTAGCGCCGGGGTTGCCATCGCCAAAGGCCTGGCCGGCACAGGGAACTACTGATCGAGGTTTGCCACCATTAATCCCTAACCCCGGCAAACTGGCTGGCGAAATATTCCTGGAAAAATCGGTCACTTGGCTGGTCTATTTCGACATTTTGCGCGTTTGACACTGCTCGGCACCCCGTTATATAATAGGCGGGGCAAGACGTCCCTTAGTAGCATTCGGGACGTCTTTTGCATTTTTCCAGAAGTCTTTATGGATTTACCTGAGGAGGAATATTTCATGGTCAAAGCGATTGTGGGCGCAAACTGGGGCGACGAAGGCAAAGGCAAGATCACCGATATGTTCGCAGCTGAATCGGATGTTGTCATCCGCTATCAGGGCGGCGCCAATGCCGGACACACCATCATCAACCACTACGGCAAGTTTGCCTTGCATCAGCTGCCGTCGGGCGTTTTCTACAGCCACATCGTCAACATCATCGCCAATGGCGTTGCGCTCAACATTCCGGAACTGCTCAAGGAAATTGAACATGTCACAGCAGGCGGCGTACCAGAGCCAAACCTGATGATCTCCGACCGGAGCCAGATCGTCATGCCCTACCATATCCTGTTCGACCAATATGAAGAAGAACGTCTCAGCGACCGTCAATTCGGCTCGACCAAATCCGGCATCGCACCTTTCTACTCAGACAAATACGCCAAGATCGGCTTCCAGGTCAGCGAGCTTTTTGACGAGGAATACCTGCGCGACAAGATCGAGCAAGTTCTTTCCGTAAAAAACCTGTTGCTCCGCCATTTGTACAAAAAACCGGAACTCGATGCTGGAGAATTGTTCGACCAGCTCGTCAGCTGGCGCGAGGCGATCCGACCTATGTCGGCGACACGGTCGGCTACCTGCACCAGGCGATTGCCGATGGCAAGAAAATCCTGCTCGAAGGCCAGCTGGGCGCCTTGAAGGATCCGGATTTCGGCATCTATCCGTTCACGACTTCCTCGTCGACGCTGGCCGGTTACGGTGCCGTCGGCGCCGGCATTCCGCCTTACGCTCATCGATGAAATTGTCGTCGTCACCAAGGCCTATTCCAGCGCTGTCGGTGCCGGTGCATTTGTCAGCGAAATTTTCGGCGAAGCAGCTCATGACACATGCGCCAGCGCGGCGGCGATGCCGGCGAATACGGCGCGACGACCGGCCGCCCGCGCCGCATGGGCTGGTTTGATGTGGTCGCCACCCGTTATGGCTGCCAGGTCCAGGGCGCGACCTCCGTCGCCCTGACTGCGATCGACTGTCCTGTCCTACCTCGACGAAATCCCGGTCTGCATCGGCTACGAAGTCGATGGCAAAATCGCTCGCGAGCTTCCCGGCCACGACGACCCTGAACAAGGCCAAGCCGGTCCTGATGACGCTGCCGGGCTGGAAAGTCCAACATCCGCGGCATCACTGAATTTGACAAGCTGCCCCAGGCCGCCCAGGACTATGTGCTGTTCGTCGAAAAAGAAATCGGCGTCCCGATCAAGCTCGTTTCGAACGGCCCGCGCCGCGAAGAAATCATCTACCGCTAATTCGATTCCCCCAGCATTGACAGATAACTCAATGTTCAAACTCCAGGAGGTTTAACCTTTGCAGCATGAAGCCATCCTGGTACTCGACTTCGGCGGCCAGTACAACCAGCTGATCGCCCGCCGCGTCCGCGAAAACAATGTCTTCTGCGAAGTGCTGCCCTATAGCGTTTCGATGGACCGGATCCGGGCCGGCAACTACCGGGGCATTATCTTTACCGGCGGACCGAGCAGTGTCAACGCCGACAATGCCCCGCGCTGCGATCCGGAAGTTTTCGAGCCTTGGCGTTCCGGTGCTCGGCATCTGCTACGGCGCCCAGCTGATGGCCACGATGCTCGGCGGTCGTCGTCGCGACACCGAACAAGCGCGAATATGGCAAGCGCGACCTCGTGCTGACCCATGCCGCCAGTCCGCTTTTCAAAGATGTACCATCGGAAACCGTCCTGCTGGATGAGCCATACCGACCATATCGAAACGATGCCACAAGGCTTTACGCGCTACGGCAGAAACGGAAACCTGCCCGGTAGCGGCCATGGAAGACATCGCGCGCGAATTCTATGCCGTCCAGTTCCACCCGGAGGTCCTGCATACGCCGGAGGGCGGCCGATGCTGCACAATTTCCTCTATGAAGTCTGCAACTGCAAGGGTGACTGGCAGATGTCGACTTTTGTCAACGACTCCATCGCAGCCCTGCAAGACCCGCATCGGTGACCGCAAGGTCCTCTGTGCCTTGTCCGGCGGTGTTGACTCTTCGGTTGCCGCGGTCATGATCCACAAGGCTGTCGGCAAGCAACTTGACCTGCATTTTTGTCGACCACGGCCTGCTTCGCAAAGATGAGGGCGACTCGGTCGAACGCATCTTCAAGCAGCAGTTCGAGATGAACCTGATCCGGGTCAATGCCCAGGAGCGCTTCCTGACCAAGCTGGCTGGCGTTTCCGATCCGGAACGCAAGCGCAAGATCATCGGCGAAGAATTCATCCGCGTTTTTGAAGAAGAAGCACTGAAAATCGGCAAAGTTGATTTTCTGGTCCAGGGCACGATCTATCCGGACGTCATCGAAAGCGGCGCTCGGCGACGCGGCTGTGATCAAGAGCCACCACAATGTCGGCGGCCTGCCGGATGACATTTCCTTTGAAGCGATTATCGAACCGCTGCGCAACCTGTTCAAGGATGAGGTCCGCAAGGCCGGCCTTGAGCTGGGCATTCCGGGCGATCTCGTCTGGCGCCAGCCTTTCCCCGGCCCAGGCCTGGCCATTCGGATCATGGGTGAGGTCACCGAAGACAAACTCGAAGTCCTGCGCGACGCTGACGCCATTTTCCGCGAAGAAATTGCCAAGGCAGGTCTCGACCGCGACATACACCAGTATTTTGCTGTCCTGACGGATATCCGTTCGGTTGGTGTCATGGGCGACGAACGCACCTACGACTACACACTTGCCCTGCGTGGTGTGACAACGACCGACTTCATGACCGCCGACTGGGCCGCATCCCGTATGATGTGCTCGATCTCATTTCCAGCCGGATCGTCAACGAAGTCCGCCACGTCAACCGCATTGTCTATGATATGACCAGCAAACCGCCGGCCACAATCGAGTGGGAATAAACGTTCTGAACAAAGATGGCCCGGATCGGCCGTTTCATTGCCAACGATGAAATGGCCGACAAATTTTTTCAGGTGGTGTCAATGAACTTGCAGACCTTCATCGATATATTTTTGCATTTGGACAAATACCTGGGCGCCTTGGTCAACCAGAATGTTGCCTTGACCTATGGCCTCCTCTTTTTGATTATTTTCGCGGAGACTGGTTTGGTGGTTACACCGTTCCTGCCTGGCGATTCTCTGATCTTCGCTTTGGGCGCCCTGGTCGCCTCGGCCGGTTTGCTCGGCTTTCCGCTGACCCTCCTGATCCTGTGTGTGGCTGCAATCCTGGGCGACACGGTCAATTACGAGATTGGGAAATTGCTCCATGACCGGGTGGAAAAGAAACAGCGGATCCCCCTGATCAAAATGGAGCACATCGAGAAGACACACAAATTTTTTGAAAAATACGGCCCGATGACCATCGTCATTGCCCGGTTTATCCCGATCATCCGCACGTTCGCACCTTTTGTGGCCGGTGTCGGATCGATGTCCTACAAGAAATTCCTGTCCTACAATGTCATCGGCGGCATCACTTGGGTGACTTTGTTTTTATCCATCGGCTATTTCTTCGGGAATCTGCCGTTCGTAAAGGAAAACTTCTCCATGGTCGTCCTCGGCATCATTGTGATTTCGGTCCTGCCTGCCGTCTACTCGGTCATCACCGGCATGGCAGCCGAACGCCAGAACAAGAAACAGAACATCTAAATTGACTGATTGATACAGATTTTCGGGAGGAAAACGATGAAATACATTTTTGTTACGGGCGGTGTTGTCTCCGGATTAGGCAAAGGGATCACGGCCGCTTCACTGGGCCGCTTGCTCAAGGCCCGCGGCATCAAAGTCACCATGCAGAAATTCGACCCTTACCTCAATGTCGATCCGGGAACGATGAATCCGTTCCAGCACGGTGAAGTCTTTGTCACCGATGATGGTGCTGAGACCGATCTCGACTTGGGCCATTACGAACGTTTCATCGATGAAAACCTGTCCCAGAACTCCAGCATCACCTCGGGCAAGATCTATTGGTCGGTCATCCAGAAAGAACGCAAGGGCGATTACCAGGGTGGTACAGTCCAGGTTATCCCGCATATCACCAACGAAATCAAAGACCGCATCCGCCGCGGCAAGACCGGCTATGATGTCGCGATCATCGAAATCGGGGGCACAATCGGCGATATTGAAAGCCTGCCGTTTATCGAAGCGATCCGCCAGTTCACCGTCGATGTCGGCCGTGACAATTGCCTGTTCATCCATGTCACCCTCGTTCCCTATATTGCCGCTTCTCGTGAACAGAAGACGAAGCCGACCCAGCATAGTGTCAAAGAACTGCTCAGCTACGGAATCCAGCCGGATATTATTGTCTGCCGTTCGGAAATTCCGATCAGCCGTGAACTCAAAGACAAAATTGCCCTGTTCTGCAATGTGCCTCAGGACTGTGTCATCGAGAACCTCGACCTGCCGACCCTGTATGCTGTGCCGATGGCGCTTGAAAAAGAAGGCCTGCCGGCGATTGTTCTGCGCCGCTTTGGCCTGCCGAACAACGAACCGGATCTCACCCACTGGCTCGAAGTCGTCGATGCGCTTGAACATCCGACATCAACTGTGACGATCGCCCTGGTCGGCAAATACGCGGCCTTGCGTGACGCCTACTTGAGTGTTGTTGAAGCTTTGACACACGGCGGCGCACCGATTGGCGCCGATGTCAAAATCAAATGGATCGACTCCGACGAAATGACTGATGAGACCGCCGCAGAAATGCTGTCCGGTACTGATGGCATCCTCGTCCCCGGTGGTTTCGGCAGCCGTGGGATCGAAGGTAAAATTGCCGCTGCCCACTACGCTCGTGAGCATAAAATCCCCTATTTCGGGATTTGCCTTGGCATGCAGATTGCGATCATCGAATATGCTCGCAATGTCCTCGGCTACCCCGATGCCCACAGCGCCGAATTTGACCCGAACACGAAACATGCCGTGATCGACCTGATGCCGGAACAGAAAGACGTCGACCAGCTCGGCGGTACGATGCGCCTCGGCCAGTACCCCTGTGTCCTCAATGAAAAATCTCGCGCCTACAGTGTCTATCATGAAAACCTGATCCATGAGCGCCACCGCCATCGCTATGAAGTCAATAATGTCTACCGTGATGAATTGGCCACGTCCGGTGTCCTGATCAGCGGCACCTCGCCGGACAACCGTATCGTTGAAATGATCGAACTGCCCGACCACCCGTGGTTTGTCGCTTGCCAGTTCCATCCCGAGTTCAAGTCGCGGCCGAACCGCCCCCATCCGCTCTTCGCTGGCTTCGTCAACGCTTCATACGAGTATCAGCAATCAACGAAGTAAGTCAAGCAAGCAGCAGGAGGTTTCTCATATGCTTAAGATCGGTGATTCCATTCCAAATCTGCCCGTACTCGATGAAGACGGTCAGACCGTCCGCCTGACCGACTATGCCGGCCAGAAGTTGGTCGTCTATTTTTACCCGAAGGACAATACGCCCGGTTGCACCAACGAGGCAATCAATTTCGAGAGTGCCCGCCGCGAACTGACCGCAGCCGGCTGGAAGATCATCGGCATTTCCGGGGATAGCTGCAGTAGTCATGTCGGCTTCAAGCTCAAGTATGACCTGGGCTTCACCTTGCTTTCGGATCCCGATAAAGCCCTGATCCAGACCTTCGGCGCCTATGGCGAAAAAAAGAACTACGGCAAAGTCTACATGGGGATCATCCGCAGCACCTTCCTCGTCAACGAAAAGGGGATAATTGTCAGGGTCTTCGAAAAAGTCACTGCGGCTGGCCATGGTGATGAAGTCCTGGCGACCATCAAGGCCGAAGGTCTTTGAATTCAACTAAGCTGAAGGTCTTTGAAATCTCTAAATTGTAATATCCAGGACGACGGGGCAATGGTCTGAACCTGGCTGTTCCATCATCAGGCTGGCACTGTTCACATGCTGAACAAGGTCGCGGCTGACGAAGAAATAATCAAGACGCCAGCCGACATTGCGGTCGCGAGCCCTGCTTTTCATATCCCACCAGCTATAGTAACCGCCACCGGACTCGAACTGGCGGAATGTATCGACAAAACCACTTTCGACGAGTCGATCGAGGAACGCGCGCTCTTCGGGCAAAAAGCCGGAGACCGTCGCGTTTTCTTTTGGTCTGGCCAGATCAATCTCCCGATGGGCCGTATTAAAATCGCCGCAGACGATGACGCCCTTATTGACCGCTATCTGCTCCAGGGCATGCCTGTGGAAAGCTTCATAGAAATCGAGCTTGTACTTCAGGCGGTCGGCGTTGGCTGTGCCATTCGGGTAATAGATGTTGTACAGCACGAAATGCTCGAATTCGAGGATCAGGGTGCGCCCTTCAGTGTCAAACTCGGGGATGCCGAGGCCGTAATCGACACGAATTGGTTCCAGGCGTGTATAGACGGCTGTGCCGCTGTATCCTTTGCGCAAAGCCGAATTGATGAAGAAGTGGTAGCCGGGAATTTCACGCAGCGTCGGCGGCAATTGGCCTTCGATCGCCTTCACTTCCTGCAGGCAGTAGATATCCGCCTGTTCCCGGACCATAAAATCCAGAAAGCCCTTTTTCTCGACCGCACGCAGGCCATTGACATTCCAACTGATCAATCTGGTCATTTGTTCCTCCGAAAGGATAATTCTATGCAAAGCGCTACTTGGAATCTGGCTGTAGCGCAGTCTGCCTGCACCACAGGGGGAAATTCCGGCATCATATCAATCCGATATAGGCTACAACACTATTGTATCAGATCATCAATCAGCTCGCGCCAACAAAAAATCAAATAATTTATCATATGATACTTGTAACATATGATAAAAAGATTATAATGGAAATAGCAAAGAGTTGCATAGGCCCGCCCTGTGCCTGGAAAGGAACGTGTCCGATATGACCATCAATCAAGTGATCCTCGGCGTGCTGAGCTTCGGCAGTTACACAGGCTACGATCTGAAAAAGATTATTGCCGACAATGATATCCTGCCCTGGTCTGGTAACAATAACCAGATCTATAAAGCCCTGCTCGAATTGAAAGACGATGGCTTTGTGACCAGTGAATCGATCCTCCAGGATACTGCACCAAACAAGAAAGTTTATTCACTCAGTGTATCCGGACGCGACGAATTGCGGACCTGGCTGCTGGACGAGACCAAGCTGCCGGAAATAGACCATCCTTTGCTGGCCAAGTTGCTTTTTGCCGGTGTACTGCTGCCAGCTGAACTGGCCGCCATGCTCGACGCTTATCGACTGGAATTGCAGGGACGGCAGAAGGCCCAGTCGGCTCGACTCGCCAAAAACACGCTTTCAGAACTTGGGCGTCCGCAACAGGTATCATCAGGGTGTATTGAACCAGATCTGTCAGACAAGATCCAGCGTATGATAAGCAAATACTTGTCTGACCAGGTTTCATCAGAGCTCAGCCTGGTCGACCACTTGCTGAAAATAGTTAAAGCACAGTCAATTGTAATCAAGCCCGAAAACCAGTCGCCTGAAGAGCTGGCAGTCCAGCAGCCTGAATCGGTAGCATCCAGGCCGACGGTCATCCCTGCTGCCGACCAGTCCGTTCTGACCGGTGTGGCCATGACCAGGAACGGCAACCGCTATATTGAAATTAGCGCCACATCGCCTGCGGTTACGATGGAATCGGATGTCGTTGATTTACTGGCTTTCTGCAGTCAGCATGAGACGCGGCGCCTTCTGATTGCATCTAACGTCTTCGCTGATGACTTTTTCCGACTGAAAACCGGATTGGCGGGGATGATCTTGCAGAAACTGGCGAACTACCATGTACGCGCTGCGCTGATCCGCAGCGAAGAACAAAAAATCAAGGGCAAGTTTTACGACTTTCTTCTCGAAACAAACCGCGGTCAGAGCTTTCGGATTTTTGACGACCGCGAAGCCGCAACAGACTGGCTATGCAAATGACCACAGTCTGACAAATTGCCGAAATATTTGTTGAAATTCTGTAAACATTCGGGCAAATGTGATAATATGTACCCAAATTGGCCAATTTGCGTCACTTAACCAGCCTGTTTATTGTTTTGCCTGTCGATTGCCGTTTTAATTTCTGACTGTCAAATTGACCTTTGTCTTGTCCGCAAAGAAGTTTCAGAAAGAAGGAAAACCTTATGAACTGGCCGATCTTCGCTATCGCAATTTCAATGCTCTCCTTCCTCGTCGCTGGCTATTTTTACCGCTGGGTCAAAGCCCTGCCGACCGCTGATGGCAATCTTGGCTCGATCGGCGAATTGATCCGGGCTGGCGCCTACACCTTTCTGAAAACCGAATACAGTGTTCTGCTTCGTTTTGTCGGGGTTGTTTTCGTCCTGATCCTGATGTTCTTCCCCAGTCCAGTCTGGACCGGCCATGTACTGGACAACATCATCATGGGGCTGGCTTATGTCAGCGGATCTGTCCTTTCGGCCATCGCCGGCTGGATCGGCATCAGCATCGCAACGATAGCCAATGTCAAATCGGCGACCGCCGCCCGGCATGGTCTTCAGACTTCGTTCATGGCCGGTTTCCGCGGTGGCGCTGTCATGGGCATGGCTGTCGTCGGTACGAGCCTGTCGGGTGCCAGCCTGCTCTATCTGCTGACCCAGAATACCGAGATTGTTCTCGCGTTCAGCTTTGGCGCCAGTTCACTTGCCTTGTTTGCCAAGGCTGGTGGCGGCATTTTCACCAAGACAGCCGATATTTCCGCAGACCTGACCGGTAAAGTCGAACTCGGCATCCCGGAGGACGATCCCCGCAATCCGGCGGTCATCGCCGATAATGTCGGTGACAATGTCGGCGATGTCGCCGGCATGGGTGCTGATCTTTTCGACTCCAACGTCGCTTCGATTGCAGCGGCGATGATCCTTGCAGCACCTCTGGGCCAAGTGGACCTGATTTTCTGCTTTTGGTGGCCTTGGCCTGCTGGCTTCGATCATCGGTGTACTGGTCGCCCGGGTCGGCAGCCATGGCAATCCGGGCAGAGCCCTGAACAACGGCACCTACATCACAACGATCATCTTTGCCCTGCTGACCTTTGCCGCGACCATGGTTTTCAAATTTGAATTCCGGCTCTGGCTGGCGACTTTTGTCGGTCTGGTTGCCGGTGCGGTCATTGGGTTTACTTCGGAACTGTTCACCTCGGACAGCGGCAAGCCGGTCGCCCGCGTCGCCGAAGCTTCCAAGAGCGGGCCGGCTTTCACAATCATCACCGGCTTTTCATATGGCCTTTTGAGCTCGTTCCCTGCCATCCTTGGAATCGCCGCTGCTTCCCTTGCGGCCTATAAAATCTGCGAACCGCTCGGTGCAGGTTATCCGTTGCTCGGGATCGCGATGGCAGCTATTGGCATGCTGTCAGTTGTCGGCATGATCATCTCCAACGACGCTTATGGACCGATCGTCGACAATGCGCGCGGCCTGGCTGAAATGGGCGGGCTTGGCGACGAGGTCCTTGAGATCACCGACCAGCTTGACGCCGCCGGCAATACGGCGAAAGCGATCACCAAGGGCTTCGCCATCGGCGCAGCCGGACTGACGGTCATCGCCCTGCTTGCTGCCTACCAGGAAATTGTCCGCAGCAAGACCGGCGAAATCCTCAGCTTCTCGATCCTCGATCCTTTGGTCTTCTTTGGCCTGCTGACCGGCATCGCTGTTCCGGCCGTCTTCTCGGCGATGCTGATGATGGGTGTCAGCCGCAACGCCGAACGCATGGTCGCCGAAATCCACCGCCAGTTCAACGAAATACCGGGCCTTCGCGAAGGACAGAATGGCGTCGTTCCGGATTACAACCACTGCATCGATATTGCCACCGTCGGTGCGATCAAGGAACTGATCCCGGCTGGCCTGATGGCCATCATTGTAACGCTGGTCGTCGGTTTTATCGGCGGTGTGTCTGCGATCGGCGGCTTCCTCACCGGCAACATCACCGCCGGTCTGCTGCTGGCCTTGTTGATGTCCAATGCCGGCGGCCTGTGGGACAACGCCAAGAAATTCATCGAATCCGGCAACTTTGGCGGCAAGGGTTCGGATGCCCACAAAGCGGCCGTGATCGGTGATACTGTCGGCGACCCCTTCAAAGACACTGCAGGCCCGTCGATCAATACCCAGATCACCGTTGTCTCGCTGGTGTCGTCGCTGTCTGCTTCGCTTTTCATTGCCTTTTCACTCATCAAATGACAGGTCCGGTTAAATGACAGGACCAGCCATGTCAGCCCGGCAAAAGAAAAAAAACTCAAGTTTGCAGCAAAAGACCGTCCTGATCACCGGAGCCTCGTCCGGTATCGGCCTGGCCTTGGCACGCTTGTTTGCTGCTGATCACCACAGCCTGATCCTGGTCGCCCGTGACCTGGAGAAATTGAACCAGCTTGCAGCGGATCTGAATAACCGTTACAACTGCCAGGTCACAGTTATCGGGCAAGATTTGGCCCAGCCAGGTGGTGCTCAGGCTGTATATGCGTCGATTGCCAACCGGCGGCTGGATGTCGATATCCTGGTCAACAATGCTGGCGCTGGCCGGAGCGGACGCGTGATCGATGCCGATCCAGCCGACAACGCTACAATGGTTGAACTGAATATCACAGCGTTGACTGAACTATCAAGAATCTATGCTTCGGCCATGGTCAAGCGCGGCGATGGCCAGATTCTCAATGTCGCTTCAACTGGCGCTTACCAGCCCGGACCCTATACCGCAGTCTATTATGCTGCCAAAGCCTATGTCCGCTCTTTTTCACTGGCTTTGGCCAACGAACTTGACGGAACTGGCGTCTCGGTTTCTATCCTCTGCCCTGGGGCGACGGCTACCGAATTTTCCCGGAGGGCCGGCAAGGCTGATGTCGGCGGGGCTATGTCTGCAGAAACCGTTGCCCAAGCGGCCTATCGTGGATTGAAAGCGAACCGGCGTCTGATTATTCCCGGCCTTGGAAACCAGATGGTGATTGTCCTGTCAAAATGTTTGCCGGGGCATTGGCTGGCCGCTATCGTCGCCAGGATCCAGAAACCCTTGCTAAAGGCAGTCGACTCGGCTGATTCAACCTCAAAACGTCAGGCTTAACCTCTTTGAGCATCCGGATTAACATGAGCATCCGGATTGACCTCTGAGTAGATGACGACTTGGTTACGCCCTTTGCGCTTGCTTTCATAGAGCGCTTTGTCTGCTTGATCGATGAGCGAATTGAGGGCCATACCAGGGCCATGTCCGCAGATGCCAAAACTCATTGTGACATAAAGGATCTTGTCACCGCTGCTGAATGGATAGGATGCGATGGTCAGGCGCAGACGGTTGGCCAGTTCGGCGGCCTCCTCAGGCGATGTTTCCGGCAGCAGGATGATGATTTCTTCGCCGCCCCAGCGCGCCACAAAATCCTCGGCACGGACATTCAGGCTCAGCAGTTGGGCCAGTTCCTTGAGGACCTGATCACCAACAACATGGCCGTGGACATCGTTGACCACTTTGAAAAAATCGACGTCGGCAAACACGATTGAAAACTCGCGCTTATTGCGTTCGGCCCGGATCATCTCATAACCGATCAGGTTATTGATCTCGCGTCGGTTCAATAAACCGGTCAGTTCATCGGTTCTCGCCAGGGAACGCGAATAGGCCAGTGCCTTTTCCAGGTCGAGCTTCTGGGCTTCCAGAACCTCGCGGAATTTTCGCAGTTCGACATGCGTTCGGACACGGGCTAGCAGTTCGACCGGATTGAAAGGTTTGCGGACATAATCGACCCCGCCAATTTCAAATCCCCGGACGACACTGTCGATTTCAGCCCTGGCCGACAAGAAAATAACCGGCACTTCGCGCAGTCTCGGCAACTGTTTCAAATGTCTGCACGTTTCAAAACCATCGATCCCAGGCATCATGATATCAAGCAGGATCAGATCAAAAACATGGCTGGCAGCCAGTTCGATTGCCATGGCGCCACTGTCCGCGATATAGATGTCATAATGATCACGAGCCAGGATTTTGCCGGCAATTTCGAGATTTTCAGCAATATCATCGACGATCAGGATCTTGACTTGGGTGTTGTCAAATTCTTGCATCTTGCTCACTCCAGGTTCTGGGCGGCAGTATCGGACTGTCGATAGCGGTTGACGATTTCAGGGAACTGGTCGACCATTTTAATAATCTGGCGGATATTGTAGGAATCGATTGCGCTACGCAAGGCCTGGATATAGGCCAGGTAGAAGGTGTCGCTGGTCTGGCTGCCAAGTTCCTGCAATGCTGCAACCAAAGTCTGGAAATCGTGGATTCGAGCACTCTGGCGGCATTCAACCCAGAGCGATGCCTCGATTTTCTGCAATCCAGGCAAAAGGCTGCGATCAACTGTCGTTTGATCAGCCGGCTGAACGGGATGACTGTCATCTGATGGTTTCATGTCGTTCATACCCTTCAGGAAGCGTTCGCGGACTGGCGAGGGTGTAGCTGCTGCCGGGACATCCGGAATTGTGAAGCTGAAGGTGGAACCTTGTCCTTCGATACTATGCAGTGCGATTTCACCACCCATTAATTCGACATATCGTTTGACGATCGACAAACCGAGTCCGGTGCCACCATATCTGCGGGTGCTTTGGCCATCTTTTTGCCGGAAGGGTTCGAAAATCTTTGTCTGCTGTGCTTCTGGAATGCCAATCCCGGAATCACTGACCCTGAACGTCAGGTTGATCGCCGGGCGACCATCTGGCCGGATCTGTGGCGGGCTTTCTGTGTGACACCTCGCTGGTGATACATCGACAAAAATATCAATGCCGCCAGTTTCAGTGAATTTGATCGCGTTGCCGACGAGGTTGATCAGAACTTGGCGCAACCGCAGCTCATCGAGCTGGATGGCCGGCGGTAAAGCGGGATCGATATGTGTCCGCAGATCAAGGCTTTTGCGCTCTACATCGTAACTGAAAATGTCAGCCACATCTTTCATGGTTTTGCGCAGGTCGAAGGTTTCGACCTGCAGATCGATCATGCCAGCTTCGACTTTTGATAAGTCGAGAATGTCGTTGATCATGTTGAGCAGGTTATTGCCGGCTTTCTGGATCGTCTCGACATACCTCTGTTGCTGTGGATCGCGGGTCGAATTAAGAAGCATCGATGAATAGCCAAGTATCGCATTGACGGGTGTCCGGATTTCATGAGACATATTGGCGATGAATTCGCTTTTCAGTTTGTTCGCGCTTTTGAGGATGACGTTGTTGTTGTTGGCCTCGCTCAACTGATGCCCCATGTTGACGATATGCTCTGCAGTATCACGCAGTTCGGAAACACTGATCTCCGGAATAGACTGATCATAGAGGCCATCCCCGATCTTCTTGACAATTTTGTTGATCGCCTGCAGCGGTTGTTCGATTCTCTGGCTCTTGGCATAGGCAAAGCGCGTAAGGACCAGTAACAAGACGAAATTGAACGCGACCAGGATGATCAACGTGAACAGACCGATATTGCGCAACCGATCCTGCATTTTATCAATGCTTGCAAAGATGTTGCCCTCGGGGACAACGACCAGGAGTTTCCAGCCGGTCAATTCGATCGTCGACCAAGCCACGACACGGAGTTGCCCGTTAAGGTTTGCCGTCGAATAGCCGTCACTGGAAGCCTCGACCTTCTGGGCAAAGCTATCCAGGTCTTTGCGGTTATACAGGTTGAAATCGGCCGGCTTGAAGGTGTCTTTTAGGATTGCTTCAGCATAATTGTGCGTGGTGATCTCGTCGAGTCCCCAGTCTGCTTCTCCATCCGGTGGCAATGCCAGGATTGTCCCATCCTTGCCAATCAGCACACCGTAGCCATTCCAGGGGAAATCTAGTTTGAGGATTTTACTGGTGATCGTTTCGACGGTGACATCGATGCCGACTACACCTTCGAGGAAATCAATGTTATAGACGGGGGCGATCGCCGAAGTCATCCAGCCGTGGCCGGCCGGGTCGAGGTAGACATCCGTCCAGCGGACGATGCGCTCTGGGTTGTGAGCGGCATCCGCCTCATAGTAGAAGTTGTAGGTCGGAATATTCATCTTTGGCGCATACTGGGCAATGACATCAAAATAGGGGTAGATGATATTCAGTGAATCATGGGTGTTCAGGTAAACCGAAGCGGAAAGGGGCTCCACATGGATGATGTCTTTCAACAGAGGTTCAAGCGCAAGTGCCCTGGCGACCTTGGCCCGCTCGGCCTCACCGACCGCAACGTAGCCGCTGTAGAAGACAGCGGCCCCGCCGGATGGTTTGTCCGCAAAAGTATAGAATACGCCATCGTTTGACAAGTTCAGGCGGGCCATGTCCTCAGCTGCCATGGCCCGGTCTGTTTTCAAGGCCGTTTCGGCTTGCCGGCGAAAAAGATCTGTCGTATGGCTGACTGAAAGAAGTTCCTGCTCGATGCTGTTTGCTTCCAGCCGGGCCATTTCACTGAGGCTGCCATTGGCGTTGTCACTGATGAACCGGACAGATTCCTGGCGTGACCAGGTGTTGGCAACGACATACACTGTGACAAAGACCAGAATCAGCACGATCGACGGCAGTAAGGAAACGCTTAAAAAGGATCGCCGGACCCACTTGCGCAGCGGGATGATCGGCGTGCCGGTCGCCTTGGACGGTCGCGGGGACAGCCGGTGGCGATTTTCTGTAGCCAGATCACTCTTCATAGATCACTCCACTAGGATAAAATGAACCATCAGCAGGAATTTTGCTATAATGAAATTACTTGGATGACAGGCTTGAAAACAGGCTATTATCTGGATGTTTATTGGATGTCCAAATGTTACCGAAATACTATACCAGAATGACAAGTCCTTTGTCCTGTACGAAAATATTCACTTTTGATTATATTCGCCACAACAGCAGAAAACAAACCGCTCAAATCATCAACAGACGGGGTGCGCATGATACATGAAATGAAGATCAACAAGGCGACCCTACGCAACCTGGCGATCGGCACGATCATCTTCATCCTGGTCATCATGTCGCTTAGTACGGTGATGATCAATTCCCTGTTCGATACATCGGCTGCTAAAGAACAACGCCTGCTGGAGCTCGTCACAATCGGCGACGACCTGCACAATGCGTCAGATTACCTGACGGTTGCGGCGCGCCGGTTTTCGGTCACATTCGACGGTCAGAGTGTCAACGATTACTGGACAGAAGTCGATGTGACCCGCACTCGGGACAACGCCTTGAAGCGAGTTGAAGCGCTCGGGGTATCGGAGCAGGAAATGTCCCTGCTCAAACTGGCCAAAGCCAATTCGGATCACTTGGTTGCAACTGAAGTCTATTCGATGCGCCTGGTTTTCGAAGCCAACTATATCCCGGAAACAAGCATGCCGGCCGAAGTCGCCGCCGTCAATATCCTTCCAGCCGACACCTGGCTCGATGATGCAGGGAAAATCGACAAAGCCCGGCAAATGCTCTACGACGAAAATTACATGAACGCGAAGGACTCGATCATCCTGCCGATCCAGGAGTTCCAGCGCGACATGAAAGACCAGTTGCAGGCGGAAATACTGTCGATCAACAGTTCGATCCGGCTCCTGACTGGTGTGCAGATTGCGATGGCGGTGCTGATTGTCCTCGCGGTCATCAGCCTGGTTTTTTTCTTTGTCCGCCATTATATCCAGCCGATCGAGCGCTTTGGCAAGCTCATCAAGGACCTCAACCTGGAGCAGGATGAGTCCCCGATCGAATTGAAAGGCTCGACTGAAGTTGTAGCCCTGGTTGGTTCGTTCAACCGGATGGCCCAGACCCTGCGCCAGGAACTGACGACGCGCCGGCACACCGAAGCCAGCCTGATCCTGGCCAAAGGCGAGTTGGAAAAGGCCGTCTTGCAAATGCAGCAGGAAGTCGACCAGCGAAAACGCCTGGAAGAGATGGCAAACCAGCAGCGAATCAAAGCCGAAGAGGCGATTGTCCTGGAAACTGCACAGTCGCAACTAAATTCCCTGCTGCGCGGCGGCCGGACCATTGCCGAACTTATCTATCCCTCCATCCGCTTTATTGCTGAATTCCTGCATGGATACAATGCATCGATCTATATCCTGGACGACACAGGCCGCCTTCACCGTCAAGCCAGCTATGCGCTGCGCGATGATACAGATTCCAAAGACAGCTTTGCAATTGGCGAAGGCGTGGTCGGTGAAGTGATCCAGTCCGGCAAGGCGATCCTTTCAGAGGACCAGGAAAACATTCCTGCCATCCGTTTTGGATCACAAAGGCTGCATCCAGCCCAGATTGTCGACCTGCCGATCAAGCACCTGGACCTGAACCTTGGCGTAATCGAAATCTCCTTTCTGCAGCGGCTTCCTGCCGATCGCCTGGAATGGCTGGCCAAGGCAAACGGCACACTCGCGATATCCATCCGGCTGGCACAGGAAAACGAAAAGAAAGAACGCGCTGAAGTCGAACTGCGCAACAACCAGCGGCTGATCGAAGCGGTGCTGAACCATACACAATCGGTCGTGTATGCCAGAGACCTGGAAGGCCGTTACACGTTCGTCAATTCAGCATGGGCCGACCTTGCCGGCGTTTCCCGTCAGGCTGCCTTGGCCAGGATTCAGGTCGACCTGCCAAATGTCCGGTCTGCATTACCCCACTACAATGATCTCGACTTCCTTTCAGTCGGCGAAATCCGGTCCTTCGAAGAAGTGATCATCACCGGTCAAGGCGAACGGCGGGTTTACCAGACGACAAAAGTGCCGATGAAAGTCAATGATGAAACGATCGGCCTGTGCAGTGTATCGACCGAGATCACTGAAAGAAAGAAAATGGAAGAAGACCTGGTCGAGGCTCGCGATATCGCTGAAAAAGCTTCCAGGGCAAAAGCTGAATTTCTTGCCAATATGAGCCACGAGATCCGCACCCCGCTCAATGCGATCATGGGCATGTCCCACCTCGTTCTGCAGACAGAATTGAATCCGCGCCAGTTCGATTACATGACCAAGCTGCAGGACTCGAGCCAGCATCTGCTCAGCCTGATCAATGACATTCTCGACTTTTCCAAGGTTGAAGCCGGCAAGGTTGTTCTCGAGAAGGTCGATTTCAAGTTGGAGCAAGTGCTGGGCACTGCGGCCAGCCTGGTCGTCGAGAAAGCAACCCAGAAGGGCATCGAGCTGATTCTCGACGTCGCCCATGACGTACCGGACAGCCTGGTCGGTGATCCCCTGCGAGTGGGCCAGATCCTGATCAATCTGATGAACAATGCGGTCAAATTCACCGATAAGGGCGAAATCAAAGTCAGTGTCCGGCTCGAAGAGGATCTTGGCAAGGAAGTGATCCTCCGCTGTGCAGTCAGCGACACCGGGATCGGCATGTCAGAACAGCAGCGAGCGAATTTGTTTGAGAGTTTTTCACAGGCAGACACGTCGACCACGCGGAAATATGGCGGTACCGGACTCGGACTGGCAATTTCCAAACGCCTGTCCACTTTGATGGGCGGTGATATCGGCGTCGACAGCGTTCCTGGCCAGGGGTCAACCTTCTGGTTTACGATTCGCGTCGGCCGTGGTTCACAAACCCAGCCGACGGCTGATTTCCAGACCAATTTCCGCGACAAGCGGATCCTTGTGGTCGATGACAACGAAAGCGCTTGCCTGGTCCTCGAGCATTACCTCAAGGTCATGGGTTTCCAGGTCGAAACTGCCGATTCTGCTGAAAAGGCGATCCAGGCAGTCAAAACGGCCATCGCGCACGATGAGCCATTCGACATCATCTTCATGGACTGGTTGATGCCCGGCCAGGATGGGATCGAAGCCAGCCAGGAGATCCTGTCTTTTGCCGTTCGCAAACCACAGATTGTGCTGGTTACCGCCTATGGCCGCGAAGAGGTCTATGCTCAGACTCAAAAAGCGGGCATCAGCACCGTGATTGTCAAACCGGTTCAAGGGTCACTCCTGTATGACACGATTGTCGGGCTGCTGTACCATGGCAAAGCGAACCGGATTCAAGTCCGGAAACGGCCGGTCCGCCTCGATGATCCGGAATTTGTGGCCGCAATTCAAGGGCGCTGTGTCCTCGTTGCTGAGGACAACGAGATCAATCAGGAAATTGCCCGGGATATCCTTGAAGGAGCGGGCATGCACGTAGTCCTGGCGGACAATGGTCAGGAAGCCTATGATAAGATTGCAGCCGCTAGAGATGAGATCGACCTGGTCCTGATGGATATGCACATGCCCGTCATGGGCGGCATTGAAGCAACAATGGCCATTCGCAAGGACGGCCGATTCAGCACCTTGCCGATCATCGCCTTGACAGCCAATGCACTTGAGGGTGACCGCGAGATCTGTGAACAAGCCGGCATGAATGACTATATCAGCAAGCCGATCGACGTCCGTCAGATGTTCGAAACCATCATCCGCTGGCTTAAACCGCGTCACACCTCGGAATAGACCCCGGTCGAACGTGCCATTGATCCTGAGTGCAAAACAATCAACAAATAAACTGGAGGTTTCAAGATGATCAAGCATATCGTGATGTGGAAATTCAAAGCAGAAGCAGAAGGACAGACCAAGGTGCAGAATATGGAACAGGTGGCCGAATCCCTGCTGGCCTTGCGCTCAATCATCCCTGAACTGGAGAGCATGGAAATCGGCCAGGACCTGGGCATCGGACGCGAGCCTTTCGACATGGTCCTGATCACAACGTTCGCGGATGCCGAAGCGCTCGAACGCTACCAGCACCATCCGGCCCATAAGGCGGTTTCCGCTTTTTGCGCCAAGGTACGTGAAGCCCGGGCTACCGTTGATTTCGAATTCGACCGGATCTAGTGTCCTTGCTTAGGCGTGCTGCAGCCACATACGCCTGATACCGGCTTGACCCCATGTATAATCACCCGGATTAGGGTTTATAATTGAATAAGGATGTCAGGCCACTCGCAAAGGAGATGATGGCATGAGCAATTTCAAAGACAATTTCTATGAAATTCTCGGTGTTTCGCCTGACGTGACAGATAACGAAATCCGGGACAGCTTCATCCGCCTGTCGAAGAAAAACCATCCAGACCAGGGCGGTTCTAACCTGATCATGCAAATGCTCAATGAGGCATATGATGTCCTGGGCGACCCGGCAAAACGGGGCGAATACGACCGCTGGCTGAAGCGAGGTCAAGGCGGCACCGACCCTGCTGCACAGGCCAGTCCAACGGGTACACCCTATGCCCAAACCAGTTCATCTGGCAGCCAGCCAACCGATTTCCGAGGAAAATATGCTGCAGGCATCCTGAAGGTCACGACACCGTTCGGATCAGCTTCAATGCCGCTGATTTGTGCTTGCTGTCTGCAGCCTTATGACAAAGCTGTCTCATTTCCGATCGATGCCAAAACGAAAAAAGACACTTATGTCATCAGCAAGATCAAGGTTCCCCTGTGCCGCGCCTGTCTCAAACATGTCCGTAAACATCGTCGGATTGCAACAGTCGTCACCCTGGCTGCTGCCTTCGTGGCATCGAGCTTCCAGTCAACCCTTTACAATTTGACCGGCATGAATCCATACCTCGCCGCACTGCCTGCGATCGTGCTGGTCTTACTGCCAGTCTATTTCATTTTTGTCCAGAAGCCGCCAATCCAGGGCGACGTTCATCCAACCCATGATTATCCGATCCGCCTCTTCATGAATCTGAAAGGGAAAGGTCAGTTCAGCCGGTTCACATTTTTCAATGCGAATTACGGCAGCATGTTCCTCGGCTTTAACCCGGGAGCAGTCGTTGAGAAACATCTAACCGGCGAGGATGAGATCCGCAGATTTGTCCTCGGCGACCGTTTCAATCTGTATATGACCCGGGCGATTATCTTTTCCGTGATTTTCTGCCTGATCACCGGGACGTCGCTCAAAAACCAGGCAAAAAATCCGGATAATGGCAGTGGCAGGGCGCCAATATCGACGAGCACGGCCGCTGAATCCGAGCCGACGACTTTCGCGACAGAAGAACCGACAACTGAGGAGACAACGACGGAAACCACCACAGTCGTGACAGAAACAACCATTCCCTATGAAACCGAGGCCAAACCGGATACAGGACTGGTCAACCGGTACTCCAAGAAATCGCGGGTTGCCCCGTTTACGGTCAAGACATCGGATGACGGTGTGGATTATTTCGTCAAGCTGGTTAATCAGGAAACCGGCGATGTTGATTATGAATATTACATTCATGAGGGCGAGACGCTGTCGGTCGAAGTCGCCTTGGGCACCTATACGCTGAAATATGCATCCGGTGAGATCTGGTATGGGACCGAACATCTTTTCGGCCCCGATACTGAATATTATGAGGGCGGCGATGATTTGAGATTTTACCAGAGCAGCACAACGATCCACGGTTTTTCCGTGACCCTCTATAAAGTTGTCGGCGGAAATTTCGACACAACGAAAATCGACCCGGAGGACTTTTAAAGGATTTGGACTTTATTCATGGATTAAAACAAAATTAAAAAACCGCCAGCCAGCAACGGATCAAGTGTTGTCAGGCCAGGTAGACAAATCCACCGCCGAGGTGGGTCGTGTCATACCACTCCTTGAGATCGATCGAGAACCGGTTGAGGTTGTCACAAATCTCCAGGTCAATACGCGGTGACTGGCTGTCATCGATCGCGGTGACCGTGACCCAATGCCAGTTGTCCAGCTGGCGCACAGTGCCGTTCGACAAGTTGAGGAAAGCCACCGGACTGTCTTTTTCGAGTCCAGCCCGGATAAAGTTGACGACTTCAAAGAGTTTTGGCCGCAGGTTTTTCCGCCGCGGGATCAGCAAGGCCTGTGGCTGGAGAGAAACGTTGCGGGTTTTGAAAAATGTCTTCAGCCCGGTCCGGAAAATACCCGGCGTATGGACACCCATTGCTGTCGGTTTCACATGATGCCAGACCTGTTCCATCAAGGCCAGGCCATCGGCTGTTGTCCGGATTTCGTCTTTGAGGCCGAGACGCCCTGCCCGCTGGTGGTAAATCAAAAGATTGGTTGCTGTCGTCGGGCCACAGCCAGCTCGGCGCTGCCAGGAATCCTGGTACCAGTCCTGGTTGCAACCGTGAACGAACTGCTGGTCCGGGGTTGCGAGGTTTAAATAGTGGATGTTGGCAATTGAACTTCTCATAGCCTTATCATAGCGCCAGAACCGAGGTTGCGGTATCGCCCAGGTTACAAAGATCTGAAAAATCCCGCCCAACGGGGCTGTTTATTCCGTTTTGTGCAGGATTAAACAGCTATAATTGAAATGGACCACGCATCAAGAAAATCAAACCGACAAATCAATGTCCACAAGGAATCAAGACGAGGGGGAATATCAATTGGCAATCTGGAATTTAGCCTTGAACATTTTCAGTTTTGTTGAAGGCATTGACACGATACAGGGGGTCCTGTTTGGTTTGGGCCTGCTTTTGCTGCTCGCTGAAGCGTTCATCCCAGGCTTTGGTGTGGCAGGCATCAGCGGGGTTGTGTTAATGGTCATCGGCATCATCATGACGGCGCGAACCGCTTTCGAAGCTGTTGTCATGGTGATCATCCTGCTGCTGATCGTAGCTCTGGGGATCTGGATCATCCTGCGTTCGGCCAAAAAGGGGAAACTGGCGAAAAAACTGATCCTCTGGTCTGCTGCCAAACACGAGGATGGTTTCCGGACTTCGGCTGATACCAGTACACTTGTCGGCCTGGAAGGCGTTGCACTGACCGTGCTCAGGCCGGCCGGCTCAGGTGATTTTTCAGGCCAGCGCCTGGATGTTGTGACCGATGGCACCTTTATTGAAAGCGGGACCAGAATCAGAATCGTCCGGACCGAAGGACGCCGCATTGTGGTCAAGGCCATAGACTAACCAAGTAGACTCAATAGAAAAGAGACATAAGGAGATTCATTATGGGTATCGATCTGATTCTTTATGGTATCATTATTGCCGCCATCCTGCTGTTCCTGTCCCTGTTTTTCAGCTTTGTCCCGGTCGGCCTATGGATTTCGGCTTCGGCAGCCGGCGTCAAAGTTGGCATTTTCAACCTGATCGGCATGCGCTTGCGCCGGGTTGTCCCGACCCGGGTGGTCAATCCGCTGATCAAAGCGATCAAGGCCGGCCTGGATGTCAACATCAATCAGCTGGAAGCGCACTTCCTGGCCGGCGGCAATGTCGACAAGGTCGTCAACGCCCTGATCGCCGCCCAGCGCGCCGAAATCCCGCTGGTGTTCGAACGGGCTGCCGCCATCGACCTGGCCGGCCGCGACGTGCTGGAAGCCGTCCAGATGAGCGTCAATCCCAAAGTCATCGAAACGCCGCTGGTCGCTGCGATCGCCAAGGATGGCATCGAGCTGAAAGCCAAAGCCCGGGTCACGGTCCGCGCCAACATCGAACGCCTCGTCGGCGGTGCCGGCGAACAGACCATCATCGCCCGTGTCGGCGAAGGCATTGTCACCACGATCGGTTCAGCGATGACGCATAAGGATGTTCTGGAGAATCCGGACCGCATTTCCAAGACCGTCTTGAGCAAAGGCCTTGATGCCGGCACCGCATTCGAAATCCTCTCGATCGATATCGCCGATGTCGATGTCGGCCGCAACATTGGCGCCCAGCTGCAGACCGACCAGGCTGAAGCGGACAAGCGGATCGCCCAGGCCAAAGCTGAAGAACGCCGCGCGATGGCTGTTGCCCGTGAGCAGGAAATGAAGGCGGCCGTTGTCGAGATGCGGGCCAAGGTTGTCGAAGCCGAAGCCGAAGTGCCCAGGGCGATGGCCCAGGCTCTGCGTGAAGGCAAGCTGGGCGTGATGGATTACTACAATATGCAGAATGTCATCTCCGACACCCAGATGAGAGGCTCGATTGCCACGGCCGGTAAACCGGAAAGTTCAATCAGCGAACAGAAATGACTCTGCAACTGAATCCGTGTGAAGTTGGTGATCAATCATGGCAAATCTAGTCGACCAGATCAATGAAATGATCGATATCCTTGAGGTCGTCAATCCCGCAGCTGCAAGGGCTTTCAGAGATCGATCACCGTCGGTTTCGGTCAGCCCCGTTCAACCCGGACCTGTCCAAATGGCCAGTGCCCAACTGAACACCATTCAGCCGAGCGTTGTTCAACCGGTAGTGCAGGTGCGGCCGACTGTGCTGCAAGAATCGTTGGGGACTGAAATAGGCCAAAAGGCAAAGCTGATCCCGGAGGGCAGACAAAATCCGTTGAAACTGAATCTAACCCCTGACCGTCTGGTCGAAGGCATTGTGCTCTCAGAAGTATTGGGCCGACCGGTTTCGAAAAAACGAGGTTTTGGCCATCGGTAGCACACTTGCCACAAGCAAAATCGCTTCATAATTGACAACAGTTGAAAGATTCGCGTTGATTTAATGTCAAAAGAGAACCTTGGGTCTACTCCGGGGTTCTCTTTTTTTGACGAAAAATATCAACAAACAGCAAACAGAGACAATAAACAGGTTAAATTCCCGAAATAAATCAGAGAAATTCAAAACTGTGAAATTGGATAATATTCAAAGCCAACCTGTTCAGAAAATGGAGGTGTTCGTCGAAATGACTCGATAAATTGAACAAAAGCAGCAACCGAAATTGATCGATAGACATGAATAAAGTCAGGGGACTACGGGCAAAAACAGTTTTGGAGTGATGCACACAGCACAAGTCAAGCATTGATTTATTGTGGAATAAGCATAAAATCCAGATTGTGAGCTCATCGAGACGCGAACTTGCGCCGGATAACAGGCTGCATCTTGCAGACGATCCGAATGATGAGTTGAATATACAAACAGATGAATAAACAAACAAATGAAAGAGGTAAAAAACATGAAACGTAATTTTGCAATCCTGATGGCCCTGGTTGTCCTGGTTATGGCAATGGCTGGCTGCACCCCGACAAAGGAATCCGCCGCAGCGACCGAAGTCACCACCGTTGCTTCTGAAACCACCGTTGCCGCTGCCGAGACCACCGTTGCTGGTGAGACCACCGTTGCCGCTTCTGAAACCACAGTTGCTGGTGAAACCACAGCTGCCGCTTCTGAAACCACAGTTGCTGAAGCCACAACCGCAGCATCTGAAACCACAACTGCAGCTACCACCAAAGCTTAATTGGCCCTTCGGCCAATTCATTGATTGGCCATCCCAGTTAAAAGATCTAATTGCAGTTTGAATCGAAGCCTGAGCGTGATGATCGCCCGGGCTTCGATTTTTTTTCGACTGCTATTTGGCCAGGTTTTTGATACTATTAACTTATCTTGATAGCCCCGGTCGGCTGGCCGGGCAGACGGTAGTGCTATGGGTGTGACGATTAAAGACTTGGCTGAACAATTGAATCTTTCCCCCGCGACCATATCCCTGGCCCTGAATAATCGCCCGGGGGTCAATCCCAAGACGCGTGCCCTGGTGCTTGAGCTGGCGAACAAGCTCGGCTATGAGCAAATCAGCGCCACTGTGCGCCGGTTGCCCAAAGGCAGCGGCAATATCCGTCTGGTTGTCTATAAAAAAATCGGCCGAGTTGTCGCTGACACACCATTTTTCCTGTCGTTGACCGAGGGGATCGAAGCGGAGACCCGTCGCAATGGTTACCAGCTCCTGATTTCCCATATCAGCGACTATGCCAGCCTTGATCAGATCATGAAACTAGTCCACGATAATCCTGAGGATGGGATCATCCTGCTGGCGACTGAGTTGTCACTTTCTGATTTCATCCCTTTCTTCAAATCCGGCCATCCTCTGGTTGTCCTCGATGGCAGTCTGGCCGATGGTCAATGTGACACCGTGCTGATCAACAATTTTCAAGGCGCTTACGATGCAGTCAGTGCATTGATCCACAGCGGTCATCGCAAGATTGGTTACCTGCACAGTCAGTTTCCGATCTACAATTTCGGCCAGCGCCACAGCGGTGTGCTCAGGGCGCTGTCCGATGCGCAATTGAGCTTGCCGCCGGCGTACATCTGTGAAGTCGAACCCTCAATCGACGGTGCCTACCAGGGTGTCTCGACCTGGCTCGATGCCAAGCCTGACTTGCCGACCGCCTTTTTTGCCGACAACGATATCATTGCCTTCGGGGCGATGAAGGCGATCAAGGAACACGATCTAAAAATCCCGGAGGACATCTCGATCATCGGTTTTGATGATCTACCCTATTGCGAAATCATCGATCCGCCGCTGACAACCATCAAGGTCTTTAAGCATAGCCTCGGCAAGCTGGCCGTGGATCGGCTACTGGCCCGGATGGAGGATCAAGTGAGTGAAGTTGTGCGCATCGAAGTCGCGACCGAACTGGTTACCCGCAAGAGCGTGAAAACGATCAGCGAATAAAATTCTCCTCAATCCTGCATTCAGATTGAGGCCATCTCAATCAAATTGACGCACTTGCCAACAAGATGGCATACGAAAGAACCATCCCGGTTTGACAACCGGGATGGTTCTTTATTTTCACTATTTATTTAAAACATTTAAATACAATTCACCAAACAGATGGGTCTGGTGTGGTCTGTTGACGGTCTAAACCTTAGATTGCAAGGCGGTTTTTAGCCTCAATCTGGCGATAATGCCTGAATAACAACCGACGTTATCGGCTTACATGTAACGAAATGTCATTTTTGATTTAAATATTTCATTTAAATATATTGAATTTTTATATTAAATGTTTTAAACTCAATTTGAAAGGTGAGGGCAAGATGAAACCAAGTATCAAACAACTCAGCGAATTGACCGGCTTCTCACCAGCGACAGTATCCAATGCTTTGAACAAGAAAAAGACAGTGAACGAAGAAACTGCCGGCAAGATCTGGCAGGCAGCACGGGAAATTGGCTACCTCAGTGATACTCGCATCAAGAATATCCGCCTGCTCGTCTGCCGCAAGCATGGCCAGATCGTCAATGACTCACCATTTTTTTCATCTCTGATCTCTGGTGTCGAAAATGAATGCCGCGCCCTCGGTTTTGCCACAATCATCAGCCATCTCGACCGGTCCGATCCGAACTTTGACCAGCTGCTCCAGCAGATCCTCAACGATGGCGCAACCGCCAACCTGGTCCTGGCAACCGAATTCAGCGAAGTAGACGCACAGCCGTTCCTCCAGGCCATCAGTCCGATTGTCCTCGTCGACAGCCTGTTTGAAGACATGAATTTCGACATGGTGAGCATCGACAATACCGACTCCAGCTTCAATGCTACCGAATACTTGATCAAGAGCGGCCACACGCGAATCGGTTACCTCAAGAGCAACATCGTAATCAAGAATTTTGTCTACCGTGAATATGGTTATCGGCGCGCGATGAATGTCCAGGGGCTAAAGCTAAATCCTCAACTGACAATCTTGCTGACACCGAGCATGGACGGATCCTACAAAGACATGAAAGAATACCTCTCCAGCAAACCGGAGTTGCCGACAGCCTTCCTCGCCGACAATGACAACATCGCCCTCGGCGCCTGTAAAGCCCTCCAGGAAAATGGCTACCGGATTCCAGAAGATATCTCGGTCATTGGCTTTGACGACATGCCATTCTGTGAAATTGCTTCGCCACCCTTGACCACTGTCCGCGTTTTCAAACAGGAGATGGGCGCCGAAGCCGTCAGACGTCTCGTCCAAGTCATCCGGTCAGGCAACAAAATCAAGATCAAGACCCAGATCAGCACCGAATTCATCATACGCGAAAGCGTCAGTCATCGAACAACTGAGATCTAATACAAGTGGGGAGACAAACAATGGAAAATCTGAAAGCCAGGACATTCGAGATCCGACAGGACATCCTCGACACGATCGTCAACTGCAAAGCGGGCCATATTGGCGGGGATTTCAGCGTCACCGACATCCTGACCACGCTCTATTTCAAGCAGATGAACATCGATCCGCAGAACCCGAAGGATCCCAGCCGCGATCGCCTGATCCTCTCGAAAGGGCACAGCGTTGAAGCACTCTACGCCGTCCTGGCCAATCGTGGATTTTTCCCGAGAGAAGACCTCAAGACCGTTTCTGCTTATGGATCCAAATACATCGGCCATCCGACCAACAAAGTCGCCGGGATCGAAATGAACTCCGGCTCACTCGGCCATGGTCTTGTCGGTCTCGGTTGGCATGGCCTTGGCTGGCAAAATGGACAATGCTTCCTACCGGGTCTATGTCGTCATGGGCGATGGTGAACTGGCTGAAGGATCGGTCTGGGAAGGCGTGATGGTCAGCCTCCCACTACAAGCTCGACAACCTCTGTGCCGTCGTCGACCGCAACAAACTGCAGATCTCCGGCACGACCGAAGAGGTCATGGGTCATGAGAACCTCGACGACCGCTGGTCCTCATTCGGCTGGAATGTCATCCACGCGGTCGGCAACGACACGGATTCGCTGGACGAAGCCTTTGAAATTGCCAAGACCGTCAAAGGTCAGCCGACGGTGATCATCGCTGACACGATCAAGGGCTTTGGCGTCTCCTTCATGCAGAATTCGGCGCCCTGGCACCACAAAGTCCCATCCGCCGACGAATACCAGACAGGCAACCGAAGAGCTTGCCGCCAAAAGGAGTGCTGCGTTATGAATACAATTCACAATCGTCAAGTCATCAATGACGTTTTAGTTGAAAAAGCCAAGACCGACAAAGACATCATCGTCCTCTGCAGCGACTCGCGCGGTTCAGCCTCCCTCAGCGAATACGCCAAAGTCCATCCGAAGCAGTTCGTCGAAACCGGCATCGCTGAACAGAACATCGTCTCGATCGCAGCCGGTCTGGCCGCCTGCGGCAAGAAAGCCTTCGTCGCTTCGCCAGCCTGCTTCCTGTCGACCCGTTCCATGGAACAGGCCAAGGTCGATGTCGCCTACTCCAACACCAATGTCAAACTGATCGGGATCTCCGGCGGTGTCAGCTATGGCGCGCTCGGCATGACCCATCACTCGACCAACGACATCGCGACCCTGGGCTCGGTCCCGAACATGCGCGTCTATTTCCCGAGCGACCGCCACCAGACCAAGTGCCTGATGGAAGCCCTGCTGCAAGATACCAAACCGGCCTACATCCGTGTCGGCCGCAACCCGGTCGAGGACGTCTATAGCGCGGACAATACCCCGTTTGAAATGGACAAGGCCACCCTCGCCCACGACGGCAACGACATCACGATCATCGCCGCCGGTGAAATGGTCTATCCGGCTCAGCAGGCCGCGATTGCCCTCGAAGCCCAGGGGATCGGCTGTCGCGTGCTCGACATGTACTGTGTCAAACCGCTCGACACCGAAGCCGTCCTCAAAGCAGCCCAGGAAACCAAAGCGATCATCGTCATCGAAGAACATGTCGCGATCGGCGGCATCGGCTCGATGGTCAGCCAGCTGCTCAGCAGCAAACAGCCGACCCGGGTGGTCAGCCTGTGCCTGCCGGATGAGCCTGCAATCGCCGGCAAATCGAACGAAGTCTTCAACTACTACAGACTCAACACCGAAAACCTCGTCAAAGTAGCGAAGGAACTGCTCGGCTAATCACACGACAGGAGAACATTATTTCCTATGAGTCAACGATATGTCCTGGCCATCGACCAGAGCACAGCCGGAACCAAGGCACTGATTTTTGCCGACAGCGGCAAACTGATCGGTCGCGCTGACCTGCCCCATCGCCAGATCGTCAACGAGCAAGGCTGGGTCGAACACGACCCGGAAGAAATCCTGCAGAACACCCTGGCTGTCGCAGCAGCTGTCGTCGAAAAAACCGGGATCGACAAAGCTGACATTGCAGTCCTCGGCATCAGCAACCAGCGTGAAACCGCAGTCGCCTGGGACGCAGCGACCGGCAAGCCCGTGTACAACGCCATTGTCTGGCAATGCGCACGCGGCGAAGCAATCTGCAACCGGATCGACGAAGCGGGTCATAGCGACCTTGTTCGCACAACTACCGGACTGCACATGTCACCATATTTTTCAGCCGCCAAGCTGGCCTGGATCCTCGATAATATCCCAGCCGCCCAATCTTCGGCAAGCCAGGGTAATCTACGCTGCGGCAATATCGACAGCTGGCTGATCTACAACCTGACCAAAGGCCAGGCTTTCAAAACAGACTACTCCAACGCTTCCCGGACTCAGCTGTTCAACATAAGGGAACTCCGGTGGGACGAAACCATCTGCTCACTCTTTGGCTTGAAACCTGCCATGCTGCCTGAGGTCTACGATTCGAACAGCTTGTTCGGTGAAACAGATCTCGGTGGCTTGCTCCCAAGGCCGATTCCGATCCATGGCGTGATGGGCGATTCTCATGGTGCGCTGTTTGGCCAGGGCTGCCTGGAAACCGGAATGATCAAATCAACCTACGGCACCGGTTCATCCGTGATGATGAACATCGGCAGTAAACCGATTTTCACCCGATCCGGTATCGTGACCTCGATCGCATGGGGCATGGATGGCGTCGTCAACTATGTCCTCGAAGGAAACATCAATTACACCGGCGCCGTGATGAAATGGATCGTCGATGATCTCGGCCTTTTAAGCTCAGCCAAGGATGCAGCAAGCGTTGCGGCCAGTGCCAACCCGAACGATGAAACCTACCTCGTACCGGCCTTTTCCGGTCTCGGCGCACCGTATTGGGAGAGTAAAGCCAAGGCCGTGATCTGCAACATGAGCCGCCATACCGGTAAAGCGGAGATCGTCCGTGCCGCTGAGGAATGCATTGCCTACCAGATCGCGGACATCATCAACCTGATGAGCAGCGAATCAGGTATCGCCCTCAAAGAACTGCGCGTCGATGGCGGGCCGACCCGCGATCCGTACCTGATGCAATTCCAGAGTGATATCCTCGATATGACCGTCCAGGTGCCTGACACCGAAGAGTTGTCAGGCGTCGGTGCAGCGTATGCCGCTGGCATCGCTGCGGGGATATTTGATACTGCTGTCTTCGCCCAGGTCAGCCGCCAGGCTTATAACCCCATGATGAGTCCCGAACGCCGCGCCAAGTGCCGATCCGGCTGGAAAAAATCAGTCGACATGGTCTTGAACCGCGCCCAATCCTGAAACATTCTGCACCACCTGCAGATGTAAAATAAAAGGAGGATCTCTACATGAAGAAATTTCTCTCCCTCGCTCTGGTCATGGTCATGGCCCTGGCCCTGCTCGGCGGTTGCGCCAGTGCGACCACCACGACAGCTGCCACAACTGCCGCTGCCGCAGAAACAACCACCGCCGCACCGGCTGCCAGCCAAGTCAAAGCTGCTGATGCCGCCAACCTGATCGTCATCATCACCCCTTCGCATGACAATCCCTTCTTCAAAACCGAAGCAGTTGCTGCTGAAGCCAAAGCCAAAGAACTGGGTTATGAAACCCTCGTCCTCGTCCATGACGACGATGCGACCAAGCAGGCTGAGTTGTTTGACACCGCGATTTCCAAAAAAGCCGCAGCGATCATCTGTGACAATGCCGGCGCTGATGCGACCGTCACTGCCGTCCAGAAAGCCCGCGATGCTGGCATCCCGACCTTCCTGATCGACCGTGAAATTAACGTCACCGGCGTTGCGATCTCCCAGATTGTCGCCAATAACTCCCAGGGCGCAACCATCGGCGCTGAGAAATTTGTCGAAGCCATGGGCGAAAAAGGCAACTATGTCGAGCTCGTCGGCAAAGAATCCGACACCAATGCCGGTGTCCGTTCTGAAGGCTACAACGCCGTGATCAGCCAGTACCCGGACATGAAGCTGGTTGCCAAGCAGTCCGCTAACTGGAGCCAGACCGAAGCTTACTCCAAAATGGAATCCATCATCCAGGCTAACAAAGACATCAAAGGCGTCATCTGCGGCAACGACACCATGGCCATGGGCGCCCAGGCTGCCTGTGCAGCCGCTGGCCTCAAAGATGTCGTCATCGTCGGTCTCGACGGTTCCAACGACGTCCGTGATGCAATCATCGCTGGCAAAATTGTCGCTACCTCCCTGCAGCCCTGTTTCACAATTGCCCAGGAAGCTGTTGCCCAGGCTGACCAGTACATCAAGACCGGCAGCACCGGCAAAGAAGAAAAGCAGCTCATGGATTGCGTCCTGATCACCAAGGAAAACGCCGCCAAGCTTGACAACTTTAAACTCTCCTAAATCGCCATCTTTTTCTTCCGGCAGGGATGCACGTGGTGGTGCATCCCTGCCCCTCCTCTAAAAGTACTCAATTCCCTCGAATTGCGAATGCTAAGAAAAGAAGGTAAGCACAATGACGAAACGCATCGTGGTCGCACTTATCGTGGTCGCTCTGGCCATTGTTGCGCTGGCGACATCCGTCACAGTTGTCCCGATCAATTCGACTTCAACTGAAGGTAATGTGGATGTCAACAGCGATAATTTTGACCCACAAGCCTACATCGACAGCATGTTCCAGACTGAAGCCATCCCTGTCCTCAAAGAAAAGGCTGTTGACCTGGTTGAGGTTTTAACTGCGGCCAAAGGTGATGTCAAATCAGTTGGCGACAAGTATGGCGTCCGCGCTGACTCCGGCAATGCTTACAATTTCCTCGTCAAAGGTACTGCGACGGTCAAGGAAGTGAACACCTCCCTGCGCGCTGGGTATGCCATGCTGACCCTCGACGGATACACCGGACCTGAAACATTCAAGATGCAAGTCGGACCGGTTTTCAAAGGCACCGCCGTTCGCGACGTCATGCCGATGATCAAGTTCGATGAATTCAAAAACCAGGTCGTTTACGCCAATCTATCGACCGCCGTTCACGCTAATATCAGCGCGAATCTTTTCAAGACCATTGATGCCAGCACCCTGACCGGCAAAAAGATCGAATTCTATGGTGCATTTACGGACAATGGCAATTCAGTACTCTTGATCACGCCTTTCGCCCTCGAAGTCAATTAAGGAGGAGGCAGCATCATGGAGCAAAATTCCAAGGAAACCAACAGCCCGGACATCGTCCTGGTTTGTGAAAATATCAGCAAAATCTATCCAGGCACCAAAGCCCTCGATGACGTGTCTTTCACGGTCAAAACCGGCAAAGTCAACGTCCTGATCGGTGAAAACGGAGCCGGAAAATCGACCTTGATGAAAGTGGTCGCCGGGATCGAAACCCCGTCATCCGGTAAAATGTACCTTGACGGAGAGGAAGTCAGCTTCAAGGATACGACCGAAGCCCGCGCCAAAGGGATTGGCATCATCCATCAGGAACTGAGTCTCTTTCCGAATCTCAATGTCTACCAGAATATCTTCATGGCCAACGAGCGTACGACCGCTAAAGTCGCCCTCGACAATAAAACCCATATCCGCCTGGCCAACGAAGTCCTCGACCGCCTGAAATACCCGATCGAACCAGAAACCCTGATCGGTGACCTTCGGGTTGGCCAGCAACAGATGGTTGAAATTGCCCGTAATCTTGTCCAGGAAGGTCTGCGCATCCTGATTATGGATGAACCGACTTCCTCGTTGAGTGCCTCGGAAGTCGAATCCCTGTTCAAAATCATGAACGATCTGACCGCCGCCGGGATCTCGATCGTCTACATCTCACACCGTCTCGAAGAAATCATGCGCATCGGCGATTATGTCACTGTACTGCGTGACGGCCGCAAAGTCGCCGAAGCTGAAGTGAAAGATATTTCCGTCGGTTGGATCGTCCAAAACATGGTCGGCAGTGAGAAGTCCTACAAAAAGAAGACCCGCACCGTTGATTTCTCGGACCAGAATGTCGTGTTCCAGGCCAAGGATCTGTTCCTGCCCAAACGGGGCGGTGGTTGGCTGCTTAATAACGTCAATTTCAACCTGCATCGCGGGGAAATCCTCGGGATCTATGGATTGCTGGGCTCCGGCCGGACCGAAATATTCGAATGCATTATGGGCCTGCGCCCTGAGCACACCGGAGAATTTTCCCTTCATGCCGAAAAAATGGTGATCGGCAGCATCTCTGAACAAATTGACAAGGGCTTCGCCCTCGTACCGGAAGACCGCCAGCGGGAAGGGCTGATTCAGACCCTGAATATCGGCAAGAACATTTCTTTGTCGAGCATGCTCAAATATGTCAAATCCGGCCTGATTAACCGAATCAAGGAGAATGAGGCGATTCACAACACCGTCAGGGAAATCCACATCAAAGTTGCGGATCCCAACCTGCCGATCCTCTCCTTGTCCGGTGGCAACCAGCAGAAAGTCGTTATTGGCAAAGGCATCCTGACCAATCCCCACATTCTGCTCCTGGATGAACCGAGCCGCGGCATCGACGTTGGCGCCAAAGCAGAAGTTTTTGACATCATCAATGAGTATGCCGAAAAAGGCTTGTCGATCATCGTGATTTCGTCGGAACTCAAAGAGATCATCGCGATCGCTGACCGGATCCTCGTCCTGTCGAACGGTTTGATGACCGGCGAATTTGTCGGTGCAGATATTAATGAAGAAGCGCTTGTGACGGCCTCCTATAAAGGCCACATCCGAGCTGAATAAGTTGGAGGGAACAGCAAAATGACCAAACCAGATGCGGGCCAGAAAACCAAAGCCCCCCGTCAATCGATCGGGATGCTCCTGCTCAAGGGCAGAACCTTTATCGCACTCATCGTCCTCACTGTCTTTTTCTCATTCGCCTCCGACAATTTCCTGTCAGCCGGTAGCCTGCTGCTCGTCGCCAAACACGTCGCTCTCTATGGCATCCTGGCAATCGGCATGACCTACGTCATCATCACGGGCGGTATCGACCTGTCTGTCGGCTCCATTGTCGGATTGTCCGGCATGCTTGCCGGTGGTTTGATCAACGAAGGTTTGGTTTTGCCGATGTTTGGCGTCAAACTATTCTTCAATATCCCGGCCATCGTTTTCATCGTCATAATCTTCGGCGCCCTGATCGGCCTGATTAATGGCTGGATCATCACCCGGTTCAAAGTTGCCCCTTTCATCGCAACGCTCGGTATGATGTATGTCGCCCGCGGAATGGCGATGCTGCGCTCCAATGGCATGACCTTCCCCAACCTGATCGGCAAACCGGAACTGCACAACCAGGGCTTTGGGTTCCTCGGTGGCGGCAAGGTTTTCGGGATCCCGGTTGCCGCCCTGATTCTCCTGGTCATCGCAATCATCACGGCGATTGTCCTCAAAAAGACGCCGACTGGCTGGCATATCCTTTCGATCGGCGGCAATGAAAAAGCAGCCCGCCTGTCCGGCGTCAAAGTCAACAGGATCAAATGGCTTGTCTACTCAGTCTCTGGCGCCTGTGCGGCGATTGTCGGTCTGATCACAGCCTCACAACTGCTCGCCGCCCATCCGGCATCCGGTGAATCATGGGAAATGAACGCGATCGCTGCGGCCGTACTCGGTGGCACGTCGATGGCCGGTGGTGTCGGCAACATTGGCGGCACGATCGTCGGCGCCTTCGTCATTGGTGTCCTGAATGACGGGATGATCATGGTCGGCGTTTCCGAATTCTGGCAAATGGTCATCAAAGGTGTCGTCATCGTCTTCGCCGTCGTCATCGACCAGTTCCAGCGCAGCATGCAGGAAAAAATGGCCCTGCAACAGCGCAACAGCAGCAAGTAAGAGGTTAAGATTATGAAACGAACCGGTATTCTTAATGGCCAATTGATCCAGCAAATCGCCAATCTCGGCCACACAGACACTTTCCTGATCGGCGATGCCGGCATGCCTGTACCAGCGGGTGTCCCGATCATCGATCTGGTCCTGACACTGGGGGTCCCGACTTTTGAACAGGTCCTGCGCGCCGTTTGTGCAGAAACCGTCGTCGAAGCCGCCCTGGTTGCGAATGAAGCAGCCGTCAAAAATCCCGCCGTGCTGGCCTTGATCCATCAACTTATCCAGGCTCCGATCCAGGCTATTCCGCACACAGACCTCAAGCTCGCGACCCGTAACTGCAAGTTCGCGATCCGTACCGGGGAATCGACGCCCTATGCCAATATCATTCTGCAAGCCGGCGTCTCATTCGCCGTCTGACCAACCAAATTCCAGGAGGAAACCCTTATGAAAAAGACAACATTCGGTGTAATCATCACTAACCGCAGCTTCTTTCCGGCCCATCTCGTGACCGTCGAACGCGCCAAGATCCTGGCCAAACTTAGCGAGCAAAGGCATCGACGTCGTCATCCTCAGCGAACTGACACACCCCTCGGTGCGGTCATGACCTATAATGACGCCCAGGCCTGTGCCAAGCTGTTCAACGCCAACCGCGACATCATCGATGGTATCCTTGTCATCCTGCCGAACTTCGGCGACGAAGTCGGTGTCGCCACCGCGATTGACAACGCGAAACTGAATGTGCCGATCCTCGTCCAGGCCTGCGATGATTCGCTGGACAAGATGGAACTCGAGAACCGCCGCGATGCTTTCTGCGGCAAGCTCTCCCTGTGCAACAACCTCTACCAGCGCGACATCAAGTACAGTGTGACCAAACAGCACACCTGCGACATCAACAGCACCGAGTTTGACGCCGAACTGGACCACTTCGCGGCAGTCTGCCGTGTCGTCCGCGGTGTCCGTTCAGCCCGCATCGCTGCGATCGGCACCCGTCCGGACGCCTTCCACACCGTGCGTTTCTCGGAAAAGCTGCTCCAGAAATATGGCATCACCACCGCGGTGGTCGACATGTCGGAAATCATCTTTGCCGCCCAGGCGATGCAGATGACACCCGAGGTCGAAGCCAAGATCGCCGAGATCAAGGCCTACGGCAAAATCCCGGCCTATATCGAAGAAAGCAAGATTGTCCTCCAGGCGAAACTGACCCTGACGATTGAAAACTGGATTGCCGATCACGACTGTGATGCCAGTGCCATCCAGTGCTGGGATTCGATCCAGAACAATTACGGTGTCGCAACCTGCCTGTCGATGAGCATGATGGGCGAGAAGGGCCTGCCGAGCGCCTGCGAAATGGATGTCACCGGTGCCCTGACGATGTATGCCCTGTTCCTGGCTTCCGGCAATCCGTCAGCCTATTTCGACTGGAACAACAATTTCGCCGATGACCGCAACAAATGCGTCAACCTCCATTGCTCGAATTTCCCGGCCTCTTTCTTCGGCCACAGCGACTTTGAAATCGGCAACCTCGGTGTTCTGGGTACCACGCTCGGTGCAGACCATTGCTTTGGCGCCTGCAAGGCCCAGATCAAAGAAGGTCCGATGACCTACGCCAAGATCACCACCGATGACAAGAATGGCAAGATGAAACTCTATGTCGGCGAAGGCGAATTCCTCAAAGACCGCATGGACACGGAAGGCGGCGTCGCCGTCTGCTCCGTCCGCGACCTGCAAGGCCTCCTCGGCTATATGTGCAAGAACGGCTTTGAGCACCATGTGGCCATGAACCGCTCCAACGTCGCAGCTGTACTGGAAGAAGCACTCGGCAATTACCTCGGCTGGGAAGTCTACCGGCATAGCTGACATTAACTTTATCCTTTCCGGATTTTGCTCCTGATGGATCAGCATCGGCGTCAATAGCGCCGGTGCTGATTGTTTTAGCTTCGTCATTGAAAAACATTGACTTTTCCCATAAAAAAGAGCATAATATTTATAAAGATATCAATAAACATACAATAGATGGCAGGTAAAACACTCTATATATGATTTGGGAAACGATGAATGCCTGACAGTATTTGGACGCTTTGTCAGACGGGAGCTAATAGCGTAACCGGCCTTGAGGCCGGCTTTTTTTATTTATAGGGGGGTGATGAGTCAGCAAGTATTTGACCAGGCATACCAGAAGGAAATCAGGTTGTGGTCTTCAATCCTTCAATATCCTCTAAGGAGGTGTTAGTATGAAGCGATTAAATAGTAGATCTGAACCTGCGTTCGAAAGTCGAAAAACCACCGCATTTGTATTGATTTTGTTGCTGATCATTGCTTTCCTGCCCGGAGTATCCTATGCACGCCCTGTCCGTGATTTCAATTACCAAAGTGCCTGGGCTCCTTCAATCAAACTTACCCAACCGGACGATATCGCAGTTGCGATAGGTCAAATCGCAACCCTCAGGGTTGAAGTAAAAGCCCCCGGCGACCTTGCGTTTGAGTATCAATGGTATTCAAGTCCGACTGGCAGCAATATTGGCGGCACAGTCATGACTGGTGAAACCAGGAACGAATTTAACGCACCGACGATTCTGGCGGGTACTTCCTACTACTATTGTATTGTCAAGATCGTCGGGGTCTCATCGACACGAGCTTCCAGAGTAGCCAAGGTCACTGTAACTGCTGCTGATGGCAGCATTCCACCCAATAGCGCAGAAGTCGAGGTGGAAGGCGCTGAGATGCCGGCATCTGATCAATTGACAACTGCTGAAAAAAACGCACTTCATGCTTTACTTGATCCTATCCTGAGCAATTTCGATCAAAATATTGGTGGCGGGAAATTAATAGGCAATTTTGATGATAATAAGAGTGCAAAAAACAGCTCGAATAAGATTAGCGCCTTTCGAAATAAACTGGTTGGACTCCAAAAGAAAATTGATACAGGTGAAATTGAACCCTTCATCAATAATTTGAGTGCAGCGATTACATTTATTGATGGTAAACCCTCTCCGAAGGACCTTGTAATCGGTACTTATGCTGACGATATCGAAGAAAAATTGACAATTGTCATGACTTTAGCAGAAACGATGCGTTAAGAATACAGTTCTGACCGACAAGGCTAGTGCAAAAAAGCTTCCCGATCCGGGGAGCTTTTTTTGTTACAGGGTCATTGAAATTTAATGGTGTGAATGATCCCACGGTGTTATGCTCAAATAGCCAGGTCTCAAGTCGAATCCAATTGAGCGACTCGATGTTGCATCAATGTCAGAACGAGGTGACCATGATCAAGGATCTCCTGGATACGAACGAGAAAATTCTCTGGGAAGGCAAACCGGATAAGGTCACCTATGTGATCGGCTCCCCTTTTCTCTACATCTTCGCCCTGATCTGGGGTGCATTCGATTTCGGGTTTATTGGGCTTTTCCTTCGTGGTTTCGCCCTCGGCAACAGCGCAGGATTTGGCAATACACCCGGCCTGGGCATGATGGGGTTTTTCATCATCCCGTTCTTCCTTTTGCACCTGATGCCTGTCTGGATTGCCATCGGCGGTCCGATCTACAGGACCATCAACTGGAACTACATCAATTTCGCCATCACGGAAAAACGCGTCTATATCGAGTCCGGAATTATCGGCCGGGATGTGAAGGTCATTGAATTTTCGGACATCCATCAGCCGGAGGTCAATGTCGGTGTGATCGAGAAACTGAGAGGCTGTGGCAGTGTCCGCCTGAATCCCTATGTCACAGCCGATAACGACGGTGGCCGGAGAACGGCTTTTCGAGCTGTCCTGGCGCATATCACTGAACCCTATGATGTCTTTAAAATGCTGAAGCAGATGGCTCTGGATATCAAGACCGACATCAACTTCCCGAATGCGATGCGGCCGGAGGACAATCCCGGCTACAACAGCAAATACCGGCCCCGGTAAGATTCGCCGATCAACCGTCGTTCGATTTCAAAGCGGTCATTTTCGGGCGACACACCCCATTTTTTCAAAATAGGTTAATACCATCGATGGAGGATCAGTGCTGATGAAGAATCCGAAATTACCCGATCCCAAAGCTAAGCCAGGCCTGTTCGGCTTAAGCCATCGCCTCCTGGTGAGCCTGACCGTACTGCTGGTGATTCTGACGTCCGGGACTTTCGTCTTCGTTGGCCTCGGCGGTGCCAAGGCAGTCAGTGAAACCATTTCGCCACTTCTGACCAGTCAGACTCAGATCAACGGCAATGCAAACCAGGGAGGACCTGATGCCGGCGATACGCAAACGATCGAGGTGACAACGCAAACAGCAGGCGAAACCTCTGCCGAAACCACGTCAGAGGCGACAACTGCTGCGTCATCGACCGAAACAACCGCGCAGCCGACGACAACAGCCGCGACCAAGCCGACGACTGCCAAACCGGCAGCTACGACAGCGCCCAAAGAAACGGCTGCCCCAACCGCAGCCACAACTGCGGCACCGACCGAACCGGTCGCCCCGGTCGCTTTGGCCGGGACCGGCAAGATCAACATCCTGCTGGTCGGTTCAGACGCACGGGCCGGGCTCGATGGCCAGCGGTCGGATTCGATGATCCTGATGACGCTAGACCGTGACAGCAACGAAATCAAGCTGACTTCGTTCATGCGCGACATGTATGTGGCGATCCCCGGCCATGGCTCGACCAAGCTCAATGCCGCCTTCAATTACGGCGGTGAATCGCTTCTGATCAAGACGATCAAGAACAATTTCGCCATTGATCTGGATAATTACATCACGATCCGCTTTGAATCCTTTATCGCCGTGATCGACCAGATTGGTGGCATTTCATTGAACCTGACCCAGAAGGAAATTGATTATATCAATGCTGAAATCGGCGGCGTGCCGGACGGCGAAGGTGTCAAACAGCTCACCGGTGCCCAGACGCTGTCCCATTGCCGCAACCGCCGTGTCGGCAACGGCGACTTCACCCGGACCGCCCGCCAGCGCGCGGCCATCCAGGCCATCTTCACCAAGATCAAGCAGCAGCATGACGCTGTGACGTTAGCCAACCTGGTCAGCTTTGCAGTTGGCAACGTCAAAACCAATGTCTCCCGCGACCAGTTACTCGAATTAGCGACTGACATCCTGGGAAAAGGCGATATTGCCTTCCGCGAAGCTCGTGTGCCGTTCGATGGCACCTGGGAGTATGCGACCAAGAGCGGCGCCAGCGTCATTGCGGTCGATTTCGCGGCCAACCAGGAGCGGATCCGCCAGTTCCTCGACAGCTGAGGCGGAGGCGCTGTTCAGGCATGACCGTCATGAGCAGCATATCCAGCATCAATTGACCAGAAGCGTTATAATAATACAAGGAATCGAATAAACGCTTTTGCATAAAGTTCCATTTCCGCTGCTTTGCTATAAACTGCGAAGGTGGTGTTGGATATGAAACCCTATCTGGCGATTAAACATGTTTTGATGTTGCTCAGTGTCATAAGCCTGCTGGCCACATCCGGGTGTCAACCGCTGGTGACCACGACCCAGGCGACTCAATCCACTCAATCGACTGCGACTTCAACGGAAAACACGACCGGAACGACGGCGACCAGTACAACCGGCACAACGTCTACACCGACGTCAGCCCCAACCGTAGCGCCGACTACTGCGCCGACCACCGCGTCAACCACTGTTCCGACCACGGCCCCGGCCAAGGTCGAGGACTACTTCCCGCTGGCAGCAAATGTTTTCAGCCGCTACAGTGGCACCGGCAATGAATACGTCCCCATGACGGTGTACGTCGACTATGTCTGGCCCGGTATGATCCAGCTGGCTTATGACAATGGTGGCACCGAGGTTCATACCTTGTATACGGTCGGGAACGGCAAGGTCCAGGTGATCCAGAAGTTGCCGGAGCTCTATGTGCGGGAGGACCTGTCGCAGCTAAAGCCTCTGACGGGTGGCGAAATCCTGCTCCAGGAACCGCTGGTGATCGGGACAACCTGGCAGGCCAACGGCCAACCACGCACCATCACCGCGCTGAATGTCCCGATCACAACCAAGGCCGGCTCGTTCAAAGCGATCGAGGTGACCACGGCCGGACCGGATGCCACGACCAGGCAATATTATGCCCCGGGAGTCGGCCTGGTCAAAATGACCGCCCATAATGGCTACGACATCACCCAGGAACTGGACGAACAGAAATTCAATGCCGTCAAAAGCCAGACGATGACCTTCTATTTCCCGCGGATGACCCAGACGGATATCGAAATCCTCTACAAGGAAATCACGGTCAATTACAAGACCAATACAGGCCTTCGTGAACTCCTGACGCGATATTTGCGCGCTCCCGCCAAGGTCTTTGCGACCAGAAGCTACACGGTCCTGCCCGGCGATACACTCTGGTCGATCGCCCTGAACCAGCTGGGTGACGGCCAGAAATACCGGCTACTGGCGGATTTGAACGCCATTGCGGCCCCCTATACCGTCCATCCCGGCGATGTCCTGGCCCTGGCAACCGCAATCGACCTCCCCGCGCTGCTTAGCCAGAACACCGAAATCAATTCAGTCCATATCCAGCCGGATTCAGGTCTAGTCACCCTTGACCTGACGAAAAATTTCGTCACTGAGATGAACGCCGGTTCCGGCTATGAAGGCGCCATCCTCCACAGTATCGTCAATGCCGTCGGCCATGCCTATGATGCACAGAAAGTCATGATCACCCTCGATGGCCAACCTTATGAATCCGGCCATTTTGCCTTGCGGCCAGGTGAATATTTCACGGTCGATTATGAAAATATGGTTCGGATCGAATGAAGCAAGGACCAGGCCTTCGTGAAATCAATTAAAATTGATCCAGTTGGCAATTCAATCTACAGGAGGCAATTTATGGAGTCCATAATCAAAAACCAGATGATGTCGGTCAAAATCAGCTCAACCGGGGCAGAAGCGGTCGAAATCGAACGCCTGGATCTCGACTGTTCCTACCTGTGGCAGGGTGATGCGAAATTCTGGGGCAGTCATTCGCCGGTCTTGTTCCCAATGGTTTGCGCCGCGATGAATGGCGAAATCAAAGTCGGAAACGAGAAATACGCCATGATCAACCATGGCTATGCCCGCAAGACTGAATTTGAGCTTGTCGAGCTCACGGAAACAACTGCCCTTTATCGCTTGCAGTCCAATGAAAAATCATTGGTGATGTACCCCTTCAAGTTCAATCTGATGATTCAATATTCACTGGTCGACAACCGCCTGGTCGTCGAATATCAGGTGAAAAACAAAGATGATCAGGATATCTATTTCCAGATTGGCACCCACCCCGGTTTCAATTGCCCATTGGAAAATGGCCCGGCCTTTGAGGACTATTACCTGGAATTCGATCAACCGGAAAATCTCGAGCGGCATTATATGAATGCTGCCAACTGCCTGATTCCAGACCGGACGAACTTGATCGGCGAAGCCATCCGGAAATTGCCGCTGACACGCAGTCTTTTTGCCGATGGAGCCCTGGTGTTCCCGGAAATCAAATCCAGCCGCATTCTGTTGAAAAGTGATCTTTCACCACGTGCAGTGGCCGTTTCATTTGAAAATATGCATCAATTGGGCATCTGGCAAGCGAAAGATGCGCCGTTTGTCTGCATTGAACCCTGGCATGGCTTGGCCGATGTCGACGGATACACGGGTGAGTTCAAGGATCGTCAGGCCGTTGTCCAGCTGACCCCTGGAAATACGTTTCACTGCAGCATGACGATTGAGGCGATTTGAAGCCCTGAATATGACGAAATCATGTACGAAGAATGGCAAATTTGTGAACCCATATTTTAGTACAAAATGAAATGACAAAAATAACTATTTGTAAAAATGTTGTCAGGTGTATAATAATAGTAATACGTGAGGAAGTGAGGTGGTCCTGATCGTTGTAACTCTCATGGACGAGTCAGCGATGTTAAATTCCTTCCACGTCGATGCCCTGATTGAAAATGGATCATTGAAAATCATCGGCCACGACAAAGGTCCCGTCGTCGAGAACCTGTACGGGGAACCTGAGCACGAGTACTATTACAAATTTTCGCCTGACCGTACCAAATACCTGTACAATTGCCTGAAGTCCGATTGCCTTTCTGACGAAGATCTTCTATCTTTGATGCAGAAATTATTCAGCGGCAATGCAGTGACACGAAAACTCCGCGATTACTGCAAACGGCATGATATCTCATTCGAATACCATGATGAGATCTGAAGCCGGATAAACAGAATCCAGTTGAATCCAGTCCAATCGATCAATGTACAACGACTGAAAACGACTCCATTCAACGACCAATGACTTAAAACCACAACAAATAATCATTTCAATTTCCAGTGTTATATCGATTTCCAGAGAGCACCCGCAAGGGTGCTCTTTGATTTCTGCCCGGCTTTGACATCTGCTGATCGACCACTTGCCGCCAAAAGCCGACCAGTCGCCGGATTCCCCTTTTTTTCAGCAAAAAGAGTCATACAATGGACATGTGAGGTTCGACAATGAATGTGAGAATCGAGACCAATGAAGAGGGCGAGCCGGAGGAAGTGGTCATCCGCTGCAAGGTGGTCACCCCGGAAATTGAGCTGCTGGCCAGGCAACTACAGGCCAGGATCAAAGGCAGACCGGTCATATCCTTCTTCAAAGGGGATGAACAGTATTTCATCAGCATGCGGGAAATCCTGTTTTTCGAAACTGATAACGAACGCTTATTCGCGCATACTGCGGAAGATTCGTTTGAAGTCAAGGCGCGCCTTTATGAGGTCGAGGCCAACCTGCCCGGCTACTACGCCCGTGTCTCCCGTTCAACGATCGTCAATACCCTTGCTGTGCGTTCGATCCAGAAAGGACTGACTGGCGTCAGCAAGATCGCATTTCGCAAGTCTCACAAAGAAGTTTATGGATCGAGGCTATATTTTCCGATCCTGACCCGCAAGATGGAAGAGAGGGATATTTATGAAAATGACTGACACCCAAAATGATGGCCTGCAAACTACAAGCAAGGGCCGGAACTGGTTCTGGCCCACCCTGATTATCGGCGGCGGCGTGATGCTGCTGCTCAAAGCCTTTGGCATCGGCGAAGAATTTGACGTCTACCGCATCCTCGGCAGCATCCTGTTGTTGGGCGTTGCGGTCGCCAGCCTGGCACGCTTCCGATTCTTCATGTTCCTGGTCCCCATGGCTCTGATTGTCTACCTCTGGCGGGCACAGCTCGGGATCGCCGACCTGAACATGAAATTCCTCCTCGCCGCGACGGTGCTGATCAGCATTGGCCTCTCGCTGGTTTTCCGCCGGAAAAACGATGCCCAGTGGAAGCAACATAGCAGTGGTGATTGGGCCAAATCAGAGGAAATCCTCAATGAGAACGAGTACGTCAATATCGAATCCAACTTAGGCGAATACACCAAATATATTCACGCCGACAATCTGAAAAAAGTCCGCATCAGCAGCAGCTTCTCCGACACCAAGATCTATTTCGATCCCTGTCAGATCAGCCCGGAAGGCCTGGAAATCAACCTGAATGTCAGTTTCTCCGGCGTCAGACTGATGATCCCGAAAACCTGGCGCATCTCAAGCCAGGCCTCAATCTTCGCCGGGGCTATCACCGACATGACTTCCCGGACAACAACAGCAGAGAACACCGTCCGCCTGACCGGCAGCGTCAACTTCGCCGAAGTCAAAATCATCGAGATTTGAGCACCGAAAAGGTGTCAGGCACCATCCGCGGAAGATCCGCGGATGGTGCCTTTTTTGTGCAAGTTCCTCAATCGGTGTCAGGCACCGATTTCCCGATTTCCCGATTTCCCGATTTCCCGATTTCCCTGATGACCGGGGCAACCCTTTTTTGTTATAGTGGTTAAGGTTCGACAGGAGAAAGCATATGATTGAAACACCAGCCATGTTACTGAAAATCGTCCCGATCATCCTGATGATCTTGCTGGGAATGACCCTGCGCAAGATCGATTTTGTCCGTCCGCAGACGATCGAGGACCTGAAAAAGATGGTTCTCAATATCAGCCTGCCTGCGATGCTGTTCACCGCGTTTGCTGACACCCGTTTCAGCAGCCAGTACCTCGGCATCATAGCGGCCGTCTTCCTGTCCTGCCTCCTGCTGCTTCTGCTGGCTGCCCCGGTATTGCGCCGCCTCGGCGTTGAAAATCCCTTCATGCCGGCCTTGTTTGTCGGCTTTGAAACCGGGATGATCGGTTACTCCCTGTTCGTTGCCACCTTCGGTCAACAGGAAATGTACAAACTCGCCATCATTGATCTCGGCCAAGTCTTATTTGTCTTCCTCGTCCTGATCCCTTCCGTCAACCGCCGTAACGGCTTCACCACCAACAACCGCGAACTGGTCGGATCCTTCTTCAAATCCCCCGTCATTCTGGCAATTCTGATCGGCATCACCTTCAGCCTGACCGGCCTGACCCCCGTTCTGCATGCGAACCAGAATATGGGATTCCTGTTTGATCTGTTGAGCCTGTTGTCCAACCTGACCGTTCCGCTGATCACGCTCGCCATCGGCTACGAACTCCGGCTGAAAAAGGATATCTTTCGCGGCCCTCTGCTCGTCGCAGCCACACGGATGCTGATCCTGCTGGGCATAGCCTTTGTGATCGATAAAGTCCTGATCGTCGGCCTCTTAAGGCTCGACCGCGTTTTCGAAATTGCCCTTTATACCATGTTCATCCTCCCGCCACCCTTCGTCATCCCGATCATCATGCGCGAGAAGAAACCGGAATATAGGCAATTTGTGCTGAACACAATTTCGATTCACATCGTACTGACAGCCGTCGCCTTCTTCGGGCTGATTATAATTTCCTCAATCGGCGCCTGATTTCCTCAATCGGTGTCAGGCACCGATTGAGGAGTTACCGATTAAGGCGATACTGATTAAGGCGTTACCAGAATCTGTCCCATCATGCCGTTTTCCTCGTGTTCGAGGATATGGCAATGGTACATGTAAACGCCGGGCAGGCTAAACCGGATCCGGATCTGGACTTCTTCGCCTACAGCGACAAAAATGGTGTCTTTGAAACCTTGTTCTTCTGGCGGTGGTGCCTGTCCATTTCTGGAGATGACTTGAAACTGGGTACCATGGACATGGAACGGGTGTCCGCCGGATTGCATCATCATACCGCCGCGGTTGCGAATCACCCAAACTTCTGCTTCATTCTGCCGGACTTCTTCATCGATACGATTCATGTCGAACGCCTTGCCATTGATTGTGCCGCTGATGCCCATCGACTGGAGCTCGAAAACCCGGATCACTGGATTTTCATCCATCGGGATGACTGGGATTGTCGCCAATACAGATGGTAGGACAGTCTGGTCCTTAATAGCATTGCCGGCGTTATCGCTGCCAAGCCGAAAATCCAGGATAGATTGATTGCCAAGTAACAGTTCGACCGATTTGCGACGAATCCTGGTGAAATCGATAATGACTTCAGCCCGTTCGCCGGGGGACAACGCAATCGATTGCCGAGCCAAAGGTGATGCCAGGAAACCACCATCTGAGGCAATCTGCAGGAAATCGCTGCCATCGCTCAATTTGAACTAGATAATTTTCGGAATTGGATGCGTTCAACAGACGAAATCGGACCTTGACCTTACCGACATTCAGATAGGGATGGATGGATCCATTCACGAGGATAGTGTTGCCGGGCACGACACCCATCATGCTGGTCTGGTGGCTAAAGCTGCCGTCCGAATTGAAATTCCGGTCCTGGACGATCAGTGGGAAATCATTGACCCCGTAATCCTTTGGTATGTTGAGGTTCGTTGAATTTGCGTCGTCGATATAGATCAGTCCCGCCAAACCGGCATAAACCTGAGTCGCTGTCGTGTCCATTGCATGCGGGTGGTACCAGAGCGTTGCGGCAGGCTGGTCAACGGTAAAGGTAGGATTCCAGCTTTGACCTGGCTGGATCACCTGATGCGGACCGCCATCTTGTTCGCCTGACACAACCAGACCATGCCAATGGACCGTCGTCGCTGAATCGAGGTTGTTGTTCACTCTGATGGAAACACGTTCACCCTGCTTCATTCGCAGGACAGGACCCAAAAAGGCGCCATTGTAACCCATGGTCGCAGTTATTTTGTCTCCCAGGAAATTGGTCGTTCCTGTTTGGGCATTCAACGTAAATGAAGCTGAACCTGGATCGGGATCCTCATCCTGTAGAAGCGGCGGCAGTTTCAGCGCATTGTCGTCTGCGCTCTGCTGATGATCAAGCAGTGCCGGCAACTTGTCCAAGCCGATGAAAATGCCTGCCCCGATTGCAAAGACAAGCAGAACCCCTGTGAGAATCAACCCGATCATGACTTTTCTTGAACGCATCATCTTGATCACCACCACTTCCAGATTACATCAATTTCAATATCTATCACAGCTGACAAATAGCCGCCCCGACAGGATCGTCAGAGCGGCTGTTCAAACGTTGTGTCATGATCATCAGTCGCTGGATCTTTTATCCCAGCATCATCTGGATGCAAGCTGCGAGCGCCTGTCCGCGTTCACCGCATTCATGAATACAATGTGCCAAAGCTAAACCTAAACCTGTCATTTGATCACCTCCCTATCTAACCGCATTATAAGCAGGTGATGTGTCGAAATTATGGAGATCTGTCATGATTTCGGAATATAATATTAGCAAGAAGCGGAATTACTGATTAATATAATTCGGAATTTCTTATGAATAAAATCTGGAATTTCTTATGAATAAGATTTATGATTTCCTTATCAACCTTCAGGCTAGCATCCAGTCAAGTGAGAGGTGAGTCCAGTGACGAAAATAAGCTATCGTCCGCGTGTTATCGATACAATGCTCAGTGAAGCTTTGGAAGCAAGTGGAGCAGTCTGGATACAAGGTCCTAAGTGGTGCGGTAAAACATGGACAGCACGCCAAGCGGCACGAAGTTTCTTGATGATGCAGGATCCTGATGAATCGGCCAATTATCTTCAACAGGCCTTCATCAAACCTTCACTACTCCTCAAAGGTGATACACCCAGGTTAATTGATGAGTGGCAAGTGGCGCCTATGCTTTGGGATGCGGTTCGATTTGCCGTGGACCAAAGGGGTGAAATGGGACAATTCATTCTGACGGGATCAACAATGCCCTTGCGCAATGAAATCATGCACAGTGGTACCGGCCGAATTTCCAGATTGAAAATGCGCACGATGAGCCTGTTTGAGTCAAATGAATCAACAGGGCAAGTATCGCTTGAAAGACTTTTCAATCAAGATGAGCCAGAAGGGACTGCTCAGTTATCCATCGAAGGCCTGGCATTTGTCATTGCACGAGGCGGTTGGCCAGCCAGCATCGGACTATCAGAAAAAGCGGCCTTGGCTCAAGCCGGAAAATACCTGACAGCAATCGTTGAAAACGATGTTTTCGAACTGAGTGATGTTCAGAGAAATCCTCGAAGAATTATGCTGCTTATGCGTTCGCTGGCCAGAAACATTGCCACAATGGCATCAGTAGAAACACTTCGGAAGGACATGTCTGGTTCAGAAAGCGAATTAGCTGTCAGCACTGTCAATGCCTACCTGGATATCCTGGAAAGACTCTACGTTATTGAAAACCAGCCAGCCTGGAGCACTCGGCTGCGGTCAAAAGCCTATTTGCGAAAATCCCCCAAACGACACTTTACCGATCCGTCAATCGCCGTGGCAGCTCTGCAGACCAACCCCGACGGCTTGTTACGCGACTTCAACACCTTTGGCTACTTGTTTGAATCCATGTGTATAAGGGATCTGCGTATCTACGCTCAAAAGCTTGGCGGAGAAGTTTGCCATTATTGTGATGAAACCGGTCTGGAAGCAGATGCGATCGTTACCTTACCCGACGGACGATGGGGCGCTGTTGAAATAAAAATGGGGCAACGTCAAGTCGAAGAAGCCGCCAACAACCTATTGAAACTCAAGAAGAAAGTCGATACCGAAGTGATGCATCCGCCCGCGTTTTTGATGGTTCTGACTGGAAACGGGTATGCCCTGAAGCTCGAAAATGGCGTGCTTGTGGTACCGATCACCTGTTTAAAGGACTAATGCCATGCCACGATAATGACTCTGGCGAAATCCTGCAGCCCAGCTGCAATGGGGCTTTAATAAAAAAAGCCTGATCTCAAGCTTGAACATGTCTCGTTCGCGCTTGGATCAGGCTTGAATTCAGGATTAGCCGGGCTGTCTGCTTAACCGAGGGCGATCTTCTCGGCGCCGAGGGTGCCCTGCAGGCTGTCCAGATATTCGGTCGACTTGAGATAGACCAAGGCTTCCCGAGCCTTGCGCAGGCGCGAGTCGTAATGGAATTCGCTGATGACTGAGGCATTGACAGGATTGGCGATGAACGCTTCGAGATTGGCAATCTTCTTCGCCATCAAGTTGATCTCAATCTGCTGCTTGTTGAGCAGACGCTGGGCATACCAGTCGCTGGCCAGCACGGATTCCCTCGTGAACAGGTCACGGATCGCGGCATCATGCAGGGAGTGACCTTCAAAGCTGCCATAAGCCATGATGTTGAGCAGCGCTCGAATGGGTGGGATCGCATCGTTGATACTACCATCCTCGAAATAATCGAGGGCAGCCTTTTTGTGGCCGTTGGCGATATTCAGCACCCCATCGACAAAGTCCTGCAGGCCCTGCAGTTCAGGCTTGAGGATTTCTTCACTGAAAATGGCCTGTGGTTCGTCGAACAGCTTGCCAAAATACTTGTAGCAGAAGATATCGGTCATGCGATAACCGAGTCGGCTGGCCGGGACGAGAACGCCCTCATGCTCGAAGTCTTCGATCTTTTCGAGCGAGCCTTCTTCAATCAGCTGAGTCGGATTGCGCTCGGATTCCTTGAGGCGGGACCAGATTTCAGGCACCATGATCGAGATATCGTGGTCGACCCGCAGGTCGGCGCCAATGTGACCTGCCGGCGTCGAAAAGGCATTGTATCCACCGAGGATATAGGAAAGCAGCGCGCTGTTCAGGTCATAGACTGGCAGGAGCATATTGAACGGACCCTTGGTCAAGGCCCCTTCAGAACCGGCGCCGGTCGTCGAAGGCGACTTACCGGTCAGGCTGCTGATATAGTCCATGAATAGCTCGGGCAGTTCCTGGTAATGGATTGGATTGTAGACGGCGAGGGGCAGGATCTTCTTGCCTTTTTCCAAGCCAGGCGGGTTGTTGCGGCGACCGGGAAGCACGGCGTTGACTGGATGGTAAACGGGCTGGTCAATCGGAATGCGCCGGTTGAAGCGCTCACCGATATCGGCCAGATACATCGTGATCGGCTCAGCAAAGTCGGAGCGGCGCTCGAGATAGCGGGGATTCTTGCTGGGTTTGCCATCGACAAGTCGCGGCTCTGACGAGACGACGCAGTACTCGTCTTCGCTCTTGAGGAAGGCCTCGATATGGTCTTTGACTGGGTCGGTGTAGGCCACGAAGCCCATCGAATCTTCCTTGATCGCTTCGACATCGGCCTTGGTGAGCGGCTGGTAATTGGTCGCAAACAGGTTATCGGAGGACAGGTCTTCCTCGGCCTGCTTGTCATAACCTTTAATGACGGCGTCGTCCGGCCGCTGGAAGAAACGATATTCACAGTTTGCCGTGAACTTCACGCTGGCGTTGCTGTAATTCGGATTGAGATTTTTGAGCTGGCGGCTCGGCACGAGGACCGATGCCGTGATGTCATCCTCCATGTGGATCTTTTCACAGGGCAGGAAATCGACGCGCAACCTGAAGATCCGCCAGGCTTCGTCCGGACTGAATCCGACGCGCAGGTAGCCTGAACGGATGTTGCGGTTATCGAATTTCAGCTCGTGGCCAGGCTTGCCGTCGATATAGTCAACGGTAAAATGCTTACGCCAGTCGCTGCCCCAGGACTTCTGGTAAAAGCGCTTGACCATGAAAACCAGGGACTTGACGTCATTGGGGATAGCCTTTAGGAAATCGTTGAATTCATCAGTGTATGACACCGACGGCGTCAGCAGCTTGATCACCGAGCCGAGCGTTCGGTTCAGCGACAGGATCGTTCGCGACGGTTTGTCACGGTTTGAGTTTTCTTTCCAGCGATGGCTATAGTCATAGCTGAGGATGGCTTCGACCTGGTCGAGCGCTTTGCTCAAGTCATCGACGTAGTAGGATCCATAAATGATCGAGTTGTTGATCGACTTGGAGATCTCGGACTTGCCGCCGCCGGAGACCGTGCAAGGTTTGTGGCAGAATGTGCCTTCAGCTTCAGTGCCGACCAGCTTCCAGATCGGAGCCTCTGGATGACGCTCAATATGGATTCTGTCCCCGTTGGGAAGGATATAGAAATGGTCAGGTAGCAGCTTGAGCGAGCAGGTCGCACCATTGTACTGCCAATTGATTTCAGTCTTGTAGAGGTCAATTTTGACATTTTCCGGCAGGTAGATGATCCGCTTGTCGATCTTGTCGATGCCGTAATGGTTCTCTTGCAGGTTCATCAGGGCGCCATACTGATCGATGACATCGTCAAAGAAATAGCCTTTGACCGATCCATCTTCCTCGGCATTGTAGTTGAAGCCGAGGTTTTTGCGCTGATAGGCAATTGTGCCACCGGCATGCTCTTCTTCGACATTGCCGTACAGGTTGGCGGCAAAGCTGATCTGCGTCTTGACTTCCTTTTTCGAATAGCCGTAGTAATTGTCTGCAATCAGGGTCACAGCCACACCGCTGCTGTCACGGCAGGTCAGCTTAAAAGGCTGGCCGTCGTTGTAAAGTTCGCTTTCATCATGATAGCACATGCCGTCGCGACGCTGGCGCTCGGTCGCCTGGTCGAAGTGCGGCAGGCCAAGATCAGCCTTGCGCAGCTTGGTCAGGTGCGGTGCGAGCAGGATAAAGCCGGTATGACCAGACCAGCAGTCGACATCGAGACCCGAGTCATTGCGATGATTGCCCGGAGCACCGAAATTGCCGAAGATCGACTCGATGAAATCGAGATTGGAGACGAAACTGCCAGGTGCGACGAACAAGACTTCCATATTTCGTTCAGCTTGAACGCCCGGCACTTTCGGCGAGACAATGGGCTTGGTCAGCAGCGAAACAAATGTCTTGGCCTTCTGCGACTGGTTAGCTGTAAACGGCAGGACCATCAGGTCCTCCGGTGGCTTGACCGCAGCTTTGTACAGACGGACAAAAGCTTCTTTCGGCACGGCTTTCTTGTCAGATGGAATCGCCAGCGGCCCCTCCACAACATGGAACGAGCCAGCCGTTGTGCGGCGGTCGCTTTTCGGGTTGTTGAGGATTCCCTGTTTGATTCGATAGCTGTTGACATAGCCGTTGCTAAACGTTTTACCGTCAGCTGGCAGCGACATTTCACGGGCCAGGCCATAATGGTCAAGTGTTAACGCATCCTCGATGACGCGCGGCACCATTTCATGATCGCGGAAATAAGCACTGAAGAACACATTGATCCGGCGATAGATCCCGGATGCCCCCAGGTCAACCTTGCGAGTCTTCTCTTTATAGTCCTTGATGATATCCTCAAACAGGTCGATATAATGGGTGGAATCCGCCTCGTCTTTGTCCTTGGCTCGGTAGATCGGCAGGCCCATCGCAGCCAGTTTGAAATTGATGTAATTGATCCGGTCTTCGCGTGTCGTTCCGGGATTGATATCCCCGAAATCCATGCCGATTTTCTGTTTCATCGTCATCATAAAAAAACCTCACTCACCAAGTTGGCATAAATTGCAGCTGCCTTAAAAATGCGGGCATTGGTTATTCTATTATAACTGCGCCTCAGTCCGGATATAAGCAAAAAGATCAATTCAACCGTTACGATAAATGAATGATTTCTGCTGTTAGCTAACTGTTAAGAGCAGTTATGCGTTTCTGGTCAACGAGTGCCAAGACCGTTGCGCGCCTCGACCGTCCCGCTCCTGGCCATGCTCGGTGCTGCGCCCGCTCATCCGCCGTCCTGCTCGATGAGGTCACCTTCTCTATCCCAGAGTACAGTGCCAATAGCAAAGGACTCCCTTGCGGTAGTCCTTTAATGAGTTCCCCTTGTCAAGGACATTCTGAAAGGTTTGGGGAAGGCGTGTGCATCTTTGTACGATTGCATTTCTGTAACTAATAAATATGAATCCGTAAAAATAAGTAAAAAGGAATATTATACGGTTGAAAACGTAGAAATTGATTTATAGTTTAATAGGAGTTAAATAAGTAATTATTATGTAGTTGACCTCGGATTACGGAATGTTGTTTTGGGAAGAAATCGCGGAAATTTCGGGGCGCAGCTTGAAAATATCGTCTTCCTGGAGCTGATCAGAAGAGGCTTCGAAGTGTCTGTAGGTAAGCTTGATGACAAGGAAATTGATTTTATCTGCCGAAATCCCCATGAAACCCTATATGTTCAAGTTGCTTATGAACTGCCACAAAACAGTAAAAGGGAGACGGACAATTTACTCCGCATAGTCACTTGAACTCATCCACATTTCCTTATTCCGTAAACTTCTCGCATGGATGGTTCGTTGGGGGTGCTATGAATGATCGATATGCAGTATCCCAATACTAAATCAGACTAAACCTCCAAGGTTTAGCGTATAAACTTATGCAGGCTTCCGAAGATTTGAAAAGCCGTTGTATTTTATTTTCGCAGCTGTTAACATGGCTCCATGATGATATAGCGCTATACCTCTTCAAATTAAATGGTATTTCAAGTTGTTTTAGTGCACAACAAACAACTGAAATCACATTTCTAATCTGTATCAAGGTAAATCATGGAGGAAAACAATATGAAAAAAGTCCTTTCACTCATTCTGCTATTAGCTCTTGTTATGTCAATTACGGCTTGCGCTTCAACCGCAATGTCCGCAGCTACCACAGCCGCCTCCGCCGAGACCACTGCTGCTGCAACCACTGCTGCCACCCAAGAACCAGTCACCATTATCGTGACGAATGGTAAAGGTGAAATCGCTGCCCAGTTCACACAAGCCGCCGCAGATTTCATGGCTGCCAATCCTGGTATCACTGTCGACGCTCAGAGCGTCACCGTCGGCGACACTGTCAACATTTATGACAAGCTGATCGCTGCTGGCAAAAAAGTCGTTATGCCGATGGTTGATCCGTATTCGGTCAATGACAAATACAAAGACATCGTCACAAACCTGGACGGCGCAAAGTGGATCGCCGACACCGATTCTGCCATCAAGAATGCTGCTGGCAACGTCGTTGGCTTCCCGTTCGTCATCGAAGGTTTTGGTATCGTCTACAACAAGACCATTGTTGAAAAAGCTATTGGTGGCACCTTTGATCCTTACTCGATCAAGACCCGCGACCAGTTTATCGCCCTGCTCGACAAAGTTGTTGCTTCTGGTATCGCAAAGCCGATCGCCTACCAGACTGAATCCTGGTCAGTTTCCAACCACTACAGCTCCCAGTTCATCAACCAGGCGACTGATAAACTCGCCTTCGTCGCTGACATGAAAGCTGGCAAAGTCGACTTTGCCAAGAACGCCGTATGGAATGGCTATTATGACACCATGGACGTCCTGGCTTCCAAGAAGTACAACGTGTATGGCGAACGCCCGCTCGGCAAATACTATGACGAAGCTCATGTCAAAGTTGGTAGCGGCGAAGCTGCTTTCCTCTTCAATGGCAACTGGGCATTCGATTCACTGAAAGCTGTTGCCGGTTCTGAATTCGGCTTCATCGGTGTTCCTTTCACCAATGACGAAAAAGATCCGAACGCTGGCAAGATCACCGCTGGACCGACCCAGGTCTTCATCATCGACAAGTCCGCAACCCCTGCGGAACAGGCCGCTGCCGAGAAGTTCCTCGAATGGATGGTCTACGATGCCAAAGGCCAGGACTTCGTTGTCAACCAGTCCCAGTGCATCTCCGCCTTCAAGAACAACTCGAACAAAGTCACCAACCCGCTCGGCGCAGCTCTTGCTGACGCGATCGGCAAAGGCATGACCCTTGACTTCAGCACCAACTATGTCAATCCTGGCGACTACGGCGATATCCTCGCTCCAGACGTCCAGAAATACATCGATGGTAAGGAAACCCGCGAACAACTCGCCAAGACTTTCACTGACTACTACTCTTCCCTCGGCTAAATCTACTTTCACAACAACGTGGGGGGATGGACGAGCAGTCATGCTTGTCCATCCCTTTACACATTTAATGTGGCGTTCATCTTATTTTCCCGGAGTCATGTTGGGTTCAATCAAGTAAAATAGTACCATCCTATAGAACAAGAGGGCTTGTGAGTATTTATGGTAACTATGAAGGATGTTGCAGACAAAGCTGGTGTAAGTTTGATGACAGTTTCAAATGTCATCCATGGTAAGACGAAACGAGTATCTGTAGAAACAGTTGCCAGAATACAGAATATTATCCGAGAAATGAATTATGTACCTAATATGGGAGCTCGAAATCTCGCTCACCAGCGTTCTCGGTTGATCGGCGTTGTTTTTCTTGTTCCTGACATGGAAACTCGCAATTATTTACAGGATCCATTCATCAGCGAATTAATTGGTGCACTGGAAAGTAAAATACATCAATACGAGTTTTTCATGCTCGTTCATCTGGCACCCAATATCCAGGAAATTGTAACATTGGCCCAAACGTGGAATGTAGAAGGTCTAGTCATTCTTTTTACCGATTCAGTACAAAACAAGCAACTAGTTGAAACAATTCAAAAGGCGATTGTCTTTATCGATTGTTACTTCGATTCAAGTGCTGAGAACCTCTACAATGTCGGAATTGATGATTTTCAGGGTGGCGTCTTAGCGACTCAGTACATGTTGAATATGGGACACAAGAAAATAGTTTTCGTCTATGATGGTCCACTTCTGGATGGTGTCTATGCTCCAAGATCTCAAGGCTTCCGCCAAACTTTGGAGTCTGCCGGAATATTGGTCGGTGAAGACAATTACTATAAATTGAGAACGAATTTCGAAAGTAATATGCACGATTGGCAGCAATTATTTGACAAAAGAAAAGACTACACAGGGCTTGTTTTTACGTCTGATCGCATTGCTATTGAATGTATGAACTACTTTCAGGATCGGGGAGTAGAAATTCCCAGAGATGTTTCAATAGTAGGCTTTGACGATATTTTGTATTCTTCAATGGTTCGGCCAAGATTAACCACAATTCATCAGGATGTTACCTGGAAAGGCATTCAAGCCATTGAATTATTGAAGTCAATAATTGAAACGGGATCTTCGCAGATCAAGGAAATACGCTTGCCTGCAAGCATTGTCATTCGTGATTCAGTTAAAAGAATTTAGGAGTGTGAAAATGGAGAACAAATGGTGGCATAGCGCTGTCGTATATCAAATCTATCCACGCAGTTTTAATGATTCCAACGGTGATGGCATCGGCGATTTACCGGGCATCATTGCGAAACTCGATTACTTGGCCAATCTGGGGATCAATGTGATCTGGCTAAGCCCGATCTATCAATCGCCAAACGTTGATAACGGTTATGACATTTCCGACTATTATGCTGTAGCGCCGGAATATGGCACTATGGCCGATTTTGATAAGCTGGTTGAAAAAGCGAATGCTCTAGGTATTAAAATTGTCATGGATCTGGTTGTCAACCATACCAGTGATGAGCATCCCTGGTTCTTAGAATCCCGCAGCTCACTCGACAATCCAAAACGCGACTGGTATATCTGGAAAGACCCCCAGGCTGATGGCAGCGCACCGAATAATTGGGCTTCGCACTTTACCCGTTCCGCCTGGGAAAAAGATGATCTGACCAACCAATATTATCTGCATCTGTTCAGCAAAAAGCAGCCAGATCTGAATTGGGCGAATCCTGAAGTTCGTGAGGCTGTTTATGAAATGATGCATTTCTGGCTGAAAAAAGGAATCGGCGGTTTTCGGATGGACGTCATCAATATGATCGGTAAGCCGGCCGACTTCCCGGACGCTGCCATAAAAAATGGCAACGTCATAGGCTATGAGCACTGGATCAACAACTCAGTCACGCATCAGTACCTGCGTGAAATGAATCAGAAAGTTTTGTCACACTATGACATTCTGACAGTCGGTGAAACCCCGCTTGTCAAGCCTTTTGAAGGCAAACTCTATTCGCATCCCGATCGCCACGAACTTGGCATGATTTTTCAATTCGAACATATGGAATTCGACAAGGATGTCCGGACGGGCGGCAAGAAAGCGCTCGACCTGCCTGAATTGAAGCGAATCATGAGCCGCTGGCAAGAAGAATTGCATGACAATGGCTGGAACAGCAACTACTGGTCCAACCATGACCAGGCCCGCTCCGTGTCCCGTTTTGGCAATGATGGGGCTTATCGCGTTGAGAGCGCCAAGATGCTGGGCACTACTCTGCATTTCATGGATGGTACCCCCTACGTCTATCAGGGTGAGGAACTTGGCATGACGAATACCCCGCGTATGATGATCCAGGAGTATGATGATCTGTTCGATCATCATAGATTTGATATTCTAACGAAGGATCTGGGACTGAGCGCTGAAGACGCCATGGTGGCCATTCGTTCCTTCTCGCGCGACAATGCCCGCGTCCCGATCAGTTGGTCTGCTGCAGCAAATGGCGGTTTTACAACGGGGAAGCCCTGGCTGAAAATGAATGCAAATTTTACAGAAATCAATGCTATGCAAGCTCTGTCAGACCCCAATTCAGTCTTTTACCATTACAAGAAGCTGATCGCTCTAAGACGCGACAGCGAATATACTGACGTTATCATATATGGATTACATGAACTTCTATGGCCAGACGATGAGGCAATCTACGCTTTCCTACGATTTAACGCTGAAAAGACTGTCCTGGTGATTTCAAATTTCACGGATCAGGTTGTCACTCGCTGCCTCGATATGAAAGCCAAGTCAATCATCATCGCCAATTATCCGGATAGTTCATTGGACTTGAGGCGAATCGCCTTGCGGCCTTATGAATCTGTTGCCTATGAGGTTGTTAAGCCCTAATTACCGGCCCGCACACTTTCGCATAGGATTGCATTGAAGAGGAACTGAACAAAAACAGCCCCTTTTTCGAGCCTTTAATCGGAATCGAACCGGAACCTCATCCTGACCATGGATGCGATTCGCAGCCGGATCACCTTCGCCTGGCTGCGTCGCTGGTCCGGCTCTGCGGTGCTCGCGTGCAACGCACGCTGCGCGCCTCGACCGTCCCGCTTCTGGCCATGCTCGGTGCTGCGCCCGCTCATCCGCCATCATGCTTGATGAAGTTCACCGGCTCGATCCTGACCAACGAGTGCCAGAATGAAAGAAGCTCCCCAAATTGGGGAGCTTCTTTCATTCTGTATCTGCACGCCACGGTGGATACAATTTCACGATTTGGGAAAGGTGTGTGCATCTTTGCACGATTTACATCGTGCTTTATTCCATTGTCCCTCCGACGATTATTAGCTGGTGACGCCTAGCATATAAGGTAAACAAAAGATGCAGACTGCTAATAATAGCTGCCTCAAACAACATGATTGCAGCATAGATAAGTCTAGCCGATATGAAGTATCAATACAGTCCAAAATAGGTATCAATCAGGTCTCAAAGAAGTCTCAATGTAATATCAAAGAGGCATTTCAAGGTTCTTGAAGTCGAATTGTATGTTGTTAAGTTCAATTGTGATTTCATCAATCGCTGACTTCATTTCAGGTAGGATATAGCCCCAGAGTATAATACCCAGCAAGTCGATCGCCTCTCGCTTGCGCCGATAATAGGTCGGCCTTGCCCCAGTCAGAGAATTGAATATTGCTTGTCACTAACGTGCTGTGCTTTTTCATAAACCCAAACCCTTATTTTCAAGGCCCATATTTTCAGACAGTACACAGCAAAGTTATCAGAGAGTATAATATATCAAACGAAATTTAGTTATTCACTTTCATTTCATGATATTCAGTGAGGGGAATAGATGGGCATTCTTCTTAATCGTTTACTTATTATGCTCAATGACAGCGATCTGGATTCAATTGAATACCATATTGCATATACGCTTCTGATGAATTTTCATTCAATATATCAACTGTCGATTCAACAAGTTGCGGATCTTTGTAGTGTTTCAAAATCTAAAATATCTAAGTTTATTCGGGATATGCATTTTGAGGACTATGCGGATTTTAGAGCTGCTGCCCAAGTGCATAATAACAAATATGTGTTTAATTTGAATTACAATCAAAACATCGTTAAATATATCGAAGACCGAGGCATGGATGCTTATATACAAAATATACATCATGACATTGAAGATTGCAGACTATCACTAGACATGAAGAAAATTGAGAAATTGGCTGAATATTTGATTCAGTATAAAAAAGCAGCAGCTTTCGGACTATTGTTCTCCGAGCTAGCAGCAGTCGATCTTCAAACCAAATTGGCCTATAGTGGCAAATTCATCATCACAAACATGAGTGATGTCAAACAAGATGAACTCATCAATAATGCTCATGACGATCTGCTGATCATTATTTTTTCGAACTCGGGTAACTATATGAAACAGTATCAGTTGTCGGAATTTCAGGATTCTAAGAATATTTTTAAGTCAAAAGCTAAAATCGTTTTAATTACTTCAAATAAAGCAATGGAGTCAGATCCAAGAATTGATCTTTGCTTAACCTTTAATCATTTGTCCAAAGTCCAAACCCATTCTTTTATATATCCACTGATCAATGATTATATAACAATGAAATATCGAGAATTGTCAGCAAAATAAATTCAACATAAATCAGAGACTTATTAGATTCATGAGGTTGTAAATGGAGCATGTAAATTGCCCCATTTGCTATTTGTTTCCATTTTGAAAACTTTTCAATACCAAAAAATTGACGTGCTATGATCAAATTGCACAGGGGAATTTCCCATTGATGTCAACCTTTGGCCAAGGTGAACAAAGCGCAATTTAAGATTTTATTAATTATGGAGGAGCTTTTTGTGGCAAAGAAAAATCTTGATGACATTGCAAGACAAATAATCAAAGAAGTTGGCGGCCCAGAAAATATTGTCAGTCTTACACACTGTGTGACACGACTGAGATTCAAATTGAAAGATCAATCGAAAGCAGACAAAAACCGGGTCAGTAAAATCAACAGCGTTCTGTCTGTAGTCGATAACAAGGATCAGTTTCAGGTTGTCTATGGTACAGAAGTAGAGTCCATGTTTGATGTAATTATGAAGCTCTATCCTTCGATATCAAGCGATAAAGTTGTCCAAACTGAAAACAAAGTCAAAGGAAATCTGATCACAAGACTGTTTAATACCATTAATGTGATTGCCAGCCCGATTATCATTGCACTTGCTGGGGCGGGCATGATCAAGGCGCTTCTTGTCGTTTTGACAACTTCTCTGCACGTATTGAAAAACACGGATAGCACCTACCTGATTTTGGCGGCTGCTGGCAACAGCGTGTTCTACTTCTTGCCGCTCTTCCTGGCTCTTTCATCAGCCAAAGCTTTCAAATGCAACCAGTACATTTCATTAGCGATTGTCGCGGCCTTGCTTGAACCAAATTTCACCGGACTCATCAAAAATTCAGGTGATATGACAAGTTTCCTCGGCATGCCCGTCGTCCTAATGAAATATGCAGGCACATTTGTCCCCGCTATCCTCTCAGTCTATATCTATTCAAAACTCGAAAAACTACTTAAAAAATTCATTCCCAAAAGCATTGAACTCTTTGCTCAGTCCATGATCGCTCTCCTTGTCATGGTTCCGTTGACGATTATGGTATTGGGTCCTATCGGAGTAACTTTGGCAAATGCCATAGGTAATCTGATGAATCTGATGGCTGAAAAAAGTGGATTGCTGTCCGGCTTGATTATTGGTGCTGGTTGGACTCCCTTGGTCATTCTTGGTATCCATTGGGGCGTTGTTCCGATCATGATCAATAATCTTGCAACATACGGCTATGACATTATTCGTCCAATGATAGCTGCTGCCACATTCGCAAGTGCCGGTGCTGCGTTTGGTGTATTTTTGAAAAGTAAGAAGAAAGAAACTAAAGCTTTTGCATTGACTGCTTCTATTCCTGCTCTACTTGGTGGTATCACTGAACCAATTGTTTATGGTATTGGCGTCAAATACAGAAGGCCATTGATCGCTCAAATCATTGGCGGTGGTATCGCTGGCGCTTTCATGGGTATGATGCATACAAAAGCGATTGTCTATGTATTCCCTGCATTGACAACAATCCCTGCCTTTGTTGGCCCAACTTTGATTTATTATCTTATCGGTATCACAGTTGCTTTTGTCAGCACGGCGATCCTTACGTATGTGTTGGGCTTCAAGGAAGATTCGGACTCGACTGAAGAAATTGAAAAAGTTGAAACATTCGAAAAGGTGGTTGATCTTGATGCTTGCGTCAAAGGTCAAGTTGTCCAACTGGAGAAGGTGAAAGATGAAGTTTTCGCTTCCAAATCAATGGGTGATGGGATTGCAATTGATCCTCAAGAAGGAATCTTGTATTCACCAGCCAAAGGCAAAGTTGTTGTCGCTTTTCCGACTGGGCATGCGATTGGACTTATGACAAAAAATGGGGTTGAAGTATTAATGCATGTCGGTATCAATACGGTCGAGTTACAAGGCAAATACTTCGAATTACTAGTAACAAAAGACCAGAGTGTTGAAAAACATCAACCGCTTGTACGATTCGATATGAAGAAAATCAAGGAAGCTGGCTATGATTTAACGACAATTATGGTCATCACCAATATGGATGCGGTAGATACAATTGAGAAGACAACCAAAAATCAAGTCGATAAAGAAGATGTCCTTCTTTCGGTCGTAAGGAAATGAGTATGAGCAAATTGAGTTTTCCAGAAGGTTTTTTATGGGGTGGAGCCACTGCTGCGAATCAGTGCGAAGGTGCGTGGGATGTTGATGGGAAAGGGATGTCGGTAGCGGACTGTACTTCCTTCAGACCCAATATCAAACCAGGTGACTACATCGCACAACATGGCATTACAAGCGCTGATATTGAAGCTGCAATGCAAAGTAAAGATGTTTCGGTATATGGCAAACGGCATGGTATAGATTTCTATCATCGCTACATAGGAGACCTGGATCTGTTTCAAGAAATGGGTTTTAAAGTTCTTCGTGTATCAATTCAATGGACTAGAATCTTTCCAAACGGTATTGAAACAGAGCCAAACGAAAAAGGTCTGAAATTCTACGAAGATCTCTTTACCGAAATGAAAAAGAGAGGGATCGAACCGCTCGTAACACTTCATCACTATGAGATGCCAATCTATTTGAGCAACCATTTTGATGGATGGTACAAGAAAGAAGTTATCGATTTATTTGTCCGATTCTGTAAAACGGTTTATGCCAGATACAAAGGTTTGGTCAAATATTGGTTGACGTTCAATGAAATCGACAGCATATTTAGACACCCGTTTACAACAGCTGGAATTGTAACAGATCGTTATCCACAAGAGAAGCTTGAAGAGATTATCTACCAGGCCGTTCATAATCAATTTGTTGCAGGTGCATTGGCTACAAAGTATCTGCGTGAAATGATTCCTGGGGCTCAAATGGGCTGCATGTTGACCAGAACCTTGACCTATCCGGAAAATTGTCATCCGGATAATGTACTTCTTGCTTTAAGAGACAACAGAGAAAATTATTTCTACTCAGATGTTCAGATGTTTGGCGAATATCCGCAGCATGTGAAAAATTACTGGACACGAAATAATATTAAAGTTGACATTTCTCAGGACGAAGAAGAAGTACTCAAATGTTATCCGGCGGATTTTGTTGCATTCAGCTATTACATGACAATTGTTTCAAGTAAGGATGCTGATTCGCGAGAAAAAGTCAACGGCAACCTGATCACCGGTGTAAAAAACCCATTTCTGGGTGTTACCGAATGGAACTGGCAGATTGATCCGACCGGCCTTCATATCTCTTTGATTGATTTGTATGACAGATATCGCAAACCTCTGTTTATTGTGGAAAACGGGCTGGGGTACAAAGATACGATTGAAGATGATGGAAGTATCATTGATGATTACCGAATTGGGTTTTTCAGAGACCATATTTCAGCCATCGCTGCGGCAATTGAAGACGGTGTTGATGTCATGGGATATACGCCCTGGGGATGCATTGACATGGTTAGTATGTCCACTTGCCAGATGAGCAAAAGATACGGCTTCATCTACGTTGATGTTGACGATTTCGGTAATGGCTCATATGAGCGCAAAAAGAAAAAATCATTCTACTGGTACAAAAAAGTCATTGAAAGCAATGGAAAAGATATGGATTGACGTCCTTTCAGGAACATCGAGGATGATGGATTGAGGGTCATACTTGATCCTCAATCCATCATTACTCCTAATATCTAATACTTTGGGCTATATAAGCGTAAGTTCATGCGTATCAAGTTCTAAGGAAAAGAGAAATAACATGTCAATCATTTTTATTCAGTTAGTAAAAATGTTTGCGCTTATGGCGGTCGGCTTTGCCGGTAATAAAAGCAAAGTTTTAGACAAAATCAGTAATGCAAAATTCTCGAGCTTTATTCTTCAAATTTCACTTCCATCGTTGATCATTTCGTCGGCTATTGGGCAGCCAATCAGTGATAAAAGAAATGTTTTCATTATCCTTGCACTTGCAATTGGTATGTTTATTATTATCCCAATTATCAGCGCACTGGCTGTTCGATTTTTCAAATGGGAACGCACCTTTGAACTGATGCTCAATTACAGTAATCTTGGCTTCATGGGATTCCCGATCATGTTAACGATCTACGGGAAGGACGCTGTGTTTTACGCTTCGCTGTTTCTCATGATTTTCAACTTGAGTATCTTCTCGCATGGTGTCATGATTCTGAATGGTGCTAACAATAAATCGGATTTCAGCATTAAAAAGCTATTGAACGCAGGAACTGTTTCAGCCCTGATTGCACTGGTTATTTTCCTGTTTCAAATACCTCTTCCGAGCATGATTTCTGATATATTATCTGTTCTTGGCGGAACATCTACACCGCTAGCCATGATCGTCATCGGTTCAACATTGGCAGAAATCAATTTGTTATCTGTGTTCACGGACAAAAAGCTTTATGTCTTTTCATTCTTGAAATTAATTATCTATCCAATGGTGCTTTTTCTGATCTACCGTCTATTCGTTTCAGATGTCAAACTGATCACCATTGCTGCGATTTTGTGTGCTCTGCCAATCGCTGGTAATGTATCGATGTTAAGCATCAAATATGGTGGAAATGTTGAATTGGTTACCAAGGGAATCTGCATGAGTACATTGCTATCAATCGTGACTGTTCCGTTTGTGATCTATTTGATAGGGCTAATATAATTCAGACCTAAAATCCAAAACTAACCCACAAGATGTCTATTGCTGAGAAACACTACAAGACCGATGTATGTGATTTAAGAATCACACAGAAATAGAAAGGAACATAAAACGTCATGGTCAAACAAGATATTGTATTAATGAATTCAACTGGTCTACACGCACGACCAGCGCAAATGGTCTGTTCACAAACTTTGAAATTCAAAAGCAAGATTCATTTTGAATCAAATGATAAGATAATTGACGCAAAAAGCATCCTAAACATTATGGCTGCTGGATTTGGAAAAGGTTCAAAGATCACAATCAAGTGTGAGGGAGAAGACGAAGAACAGGCCCTTCAGGCAATTGTTCGCCTCATAGAAGGTTTGCGAGAATAATCGACATCCATTTTATCAAATATTCGCTTCCGTTTGTCTGACCTGACCCCAATGGGTATACCATCCAGAATGTTAGCTTTCCGGTGATCATATATATTTAAAAATGGTAAGACGGAAAGCCATGACCGCCAACGCTGTTATGAAATTTCGTCCATTGGGTATCTTCAATTTTTTTACTTGTGAACCAGCTGAACAATCCATTATGAGAGGGCATTTTTTCAATGTTTTTTGTTTCCATAATGAGAATACCTACATCAAGATTCTTATCTCAGTACAACTTGCTTTTGTCATATTACTCATCCACCATTTCGATCTCGCGAATAAATGGATTAAATTGAACCATAGCCTCAATCTCGAACTTCCCTGTCTCGATAATTATGAACTCTAATCTCTCAACGTCATCTTTGGTCAAGTCAAGGTTGCAATCGAATCCTGAATCAAAATTATGGAAATGAGCCCAATACTTCTTCTTGTCATCAAAGTCTTGATGAATGTAAACCGTTTCGGCGAGAGCAAGTGTTGGAAATTCATTGCTATTGATTTGTTCATCAGGCTTGAGTACATACTCGACGTTATCAAATCCTCTACCAGGCTTATCCTGAGTATTGGGAATAAGCCATAAATGTCCGTCCATCGGGGTTCACAGCCGCCCTTGCTGTGTGCATTTTTTCACGAAATGGGTGCAAATAGGACAA